>NZ_CP121327.1:1652500-2955266 GCF_043584775.1 Hyphobacterium sp. | reverse complement strand
GCTCTGCGTCGTTGTCACCAGAAGACCGGACAACAAGAGGAAAAGTCCCGCTCCAAGGGCCGTGAGCACCTGGCGGCGGCGCTTTGTTGCCACGCTCATGACAGCGTCCTCCGGCGGCGCCAGAAACCGATCCCGAAACCGATCAGCAAGATAAATATGGGAGGCGCCCACATCGTCCAGAAGCGCAATCCGGTTTCCAGCGCGTCGATATCTTCGTGAAATTCGCGCTCGATCCGCCGCAGACCGTCCCGGGCGACCACCATCTGACCACGCAGATCGGCAATCTGGCTTTCAAGAGTGGCTCCCGTCTCGGCCGTTTCCAGAGGAGGTCGGCCGGACATCAGATTGTCGAGTTCGGACTGGATTTCTTCTGTTCGAATTTCCAGCGCGGCCTGCTCATCGGCATACTCTGCCTCCGCTTCCGACCTGAGTGCCTCCACGCGGGTCATGGGACGCGATGACGATGGCAGGGAACGTAATTGAAAGAGGGCCGGATCGCCAAGCGCGAGGTCGACGAGATTCAGAAGAAGCGCCGGGTTGTCCGCGACAATCGACAGACCGAATGCATTGTCTTCTCTCAAAAAATAGGGGTCATCGAGCCAGTCCACATCGGCGAAGACAACCACATCTCCTGATCGTTCTGACGTCGCCAGATGAGCGTTCAATCCTTCTCCTGTTGGCGGACCTTCCGGAAAGGCCGAGGGGAATAGCCCGCTCAACCGCACAGCAAGAACCGGCGGAGACTCAGCTGGCGCATACGCCGAGAGCAGCGTTGCTGGCGACGGATTGCCGGACGCCGTTTCAGTATCCGTAACAGAGCCGTCCACACTGGTTTGTACGAGGATGCGAACACCCAGCCCGTCTACAGGTGACAGACGGATACGCCCCGGCGATCCGAAATTCACACCGCGCTGCAGATCGGACGTTGTCAGGTCTTCATCCAACATCTGGCCCGGCCCTGCAGAGAACCAGAGCGGATAATTCCGGACCTGGTTCCGGCCATTCTCATTGATTTGCACCGGCAGTCCGAGACTGCGGTCCATGGCGATCTCATCGGCGGGAATCTCGACACCCCAGGCAGAGAGCAGGTCCGGAAGGGTCGATGATCGTCTTGCGCCCGGAGGCGGCAGTCCATCCGGGCCGGGCCGGAAAGCGGACAGTGCCAATGGATCCAGCGCCATGATCACCCGGCCGCCCGACAGAATATACTGGTCCAGCATGTAGAGCTGGTCTTCCGTCAGGCGCGGCGGGTGGATCAAAAGCAGTGCATCTATGTCCGGCATTTCGCGAAAACCGGAATCCAGCCACTCAAGATTATAGGCCGCCCGGATTTCATCGACGATATGGCTGGGACGCGCACCCAACTCGCCCGGGCGGATGGGCAGGCTCGTCAGCACACCCAGCTGACCCCGGCCCTCTCTTGAAAGCTCAGACAGCGATCGCGTGAGATCGTATTCCAGCAATGCTTCTCGTTCGGGCGAGAAATAGGCCAGAACCTGCCGGTCATCGACGGCATTCTCGGCCACAAGCCCAAAGAAAATACGTTGACCTTCACCGGCAGGCGCCGCCGTTAGTCCCGCAGCCAAAGCCGCATCTTCCTCCGCCGAAAACGGCTCCGGGTCAATCTCCGTCAGAAGTATCCTGCCATCAGCCTCTGCCGCGTAGCTGCGAAGCAGGCCGCGAACCCGGGCCCCGTAGGCGCGAATGGCCGGATAGTCGGCCGCTGTGCGCCGCGAATAGTAGAATGTCCACCGAACCGGCTCCTCGATGTCGCGAACGACGCTGCGGCTGCCAGCCGAAAGGCGGTAGAGGCCGCCTTGAGTGATGTCGATCCGTACATCCGAAAGCCAGGCGGAGGCGAGCAGGTTGATGCCGGTAAGCCCGGCGGCAAGCGCCACGAGAAAGGCCGCGAGATGCCATCGGCGGCTCATCGTCCACCCTCCCGGCTGGCACCGGCCTGAAGGCCGCCCGCCGTAACACCAAACACCATCAGAGACAGGAAATAGACAAGATCGCCGAGCCCGACGACGCCGCGTTCGAAGGCTGCAAAACGCTCCAGAACACTGGAATAGGCCAAGGCTTCCACCACAAAGGCCGGGGCCGTCCCGGAAAGCGAATCCGTAACGAGCGGCAAACCCGCCATGGTCAGGAAGAGGGACGCCAGAACGGACAGGACAAAAGCCGTCACCTGACTGCCCGACGCAGCCGACAGCGCCTGTCCGATCGCCAGATAGCTTCCGGCCAGCAGGAAGACGCCAAGGTAAGAGATGGCGACGGCCAGATTGTCCGGACTGCCGAGATAATTGACCGCGACCCACATCGGAATTGTTGCCAGAAGCGCCGCCAGCGCCACGGTCCAGGCTGCGGCAAACTTGGCCAATGCGATGGAGGAGACCGAAACCGGCAGGCTGAGCAGGATTTCCAGCGTTCCGCGATCGCGCTCCTCGGCCCAGGCCCGCATTGCGAGCGCTGGCATCAGGATCATCAACAACCAGGGCATATAGGCAAAGAGCGGGGCGAGGTCGGCCCGGTTCGTGTCAAAGAACCGGCCGACATTGAAGGCAAAAGCCGGGGCCGCAAATGCAAAGGCGGCGAGAAACACATAGGCCAGCGGCGTGGTAAACCAGGCGCGCATTTCACGCCGGTAGATGGCCAGGAATCCGGCAGGCGACAACATCATGCGCTCGCCCCGTCGATGGTGCGGGTCAGTGATCTGAAGGCATCATCCAGCCGTCCGGATCGCGCGCGGCTCGCAAATTCATCCGGATTCTCGTCAACCAGAATGCGGCCCTTGTCGATCACAATGACCCGGCTGCAGACGGCCGGTACCTCTTCCAGTATGTGGGTCGAGACGATAATGGCCTTGTCGGCCGCCATGTCGCGTATCAGGGCGCGCACTTCATGCTTCTGATTGGGATCCAGACCATCGGTAGGCTCATCGAGCACCAGAAGGGGCGGATCATGCGCGATAGCTGCGGCCAGCGCCGCGCGCCGCTTGAACCCTTTCGAGAGCGTGCCAATCTGCTGACCCGCCTCGGCCCCGAGCCGGGCGCGCTCCAGCGCCAGCTCCCGGGCGTTTCGCAACTCCGCACCGGAATGCCCTCGCGCAGACAGGCAGAAGCCGACAAACTCCCGTGGTGTCATGGTTCGATAGGCAGGTGCGCCTTCAGGCAGATAACCCACCCGTCTCTGTCCCGCGCGGCGGTCCTGGACCATGTCGTGAGTGCCCACGCGGACCTGTCCACCATCAGGCTCCAGACGGCCCGCAATCATGCGCATGACCGTGGTCTTGCCGGCGCCATTGGGTCCGAGGAAGCCGAGAACTTCCCCGGTCGCCAGTTCGAAACTGACGCGATCAACCGCGGTGCGGCGTCCGAATGTTTTGACCACTGAGTCAACGGCCAGCATGGCGTGAAGTGTATCCTCATCAAGAATGATGCATGGCCCATAGCGATAACTTGCGTTGCCGGACTTGGCCAGATGAGAACAGTGAAAGTCTGAAGGAAGGGTGTCGGCCGGGGGTTATACTGCTGATCCGGGGGGCTGGGGGGGCTGTCTGAAACCTGGACCATGCAGCCTTTGAACAACCGTCCGACCGACAGGTGAAAGCTGTTTTCAGGATGCGGCCTTCACAAGACCGAAATTTGACGGCTTTGTGGCGATGCGTGAATACTTGGTAACAAAGCCGGAGTGATTCCGCTCTGGCGTCCATCAGGGAGCCTTGTTTCGCTTATGAGGGGAATATCCGTTTCGGCCCGCGACGAAACCGTCATGTTTGCCCGCCCCGAACTGGATGCCATCCTCAGCGTTTATGGCCGTCTTGTCGCCAGCGGTGACTGCAAGGATTACGCAATAGACGGTCTGTCTGACCGGGCGGTTTTTTCCATCTTCCGGCGGACCAGCGAGTTTCCGCTCTATCGCATAGAGAAGACGCCCGCGAACGCCAAGAAACAGGGCGCGTGGAAAATCCTGGCACCGGGCGGCGCCATTCTCAAGCGCGGCCACGAACTCGGCCCCCTGCTCAGATATTTCGACCGGAAGCGCTTCCAGGTCATCGACTGATCGGTCACCGGACGTTGGCGCAAAGAAAAACCCCGGCTCAAGAAGCCGGGGTTTCAAATCGTTATCTGCCAGACCCTATTCGCGGCCGAGCAGCGAAAGGATGATCTGGAAGATGTTGACGAAGGCGAGATAAAGGTTCAGCGCGCCCATATTCGTCATAACGGCCAGCGAACGCTGATCGCCCTGATAGGCATAGTAGGAACCTTTCAGGGATTGCGTTTGCCAGGCCACGATACCGGCCATCAGACCCAACAGGACGATCTGGATCAGAAGCTCAAGACCGCTCGACTGGACGAAGAACACATTCACCAGGCTGGTCGCAATGGCGCCCCAGGCGGCCATGATCATGAAAGAGCCAATGCCCGACAAATTCCGCTTCGTCGTATAGCCCCAGAAGGACAATGCCAGGAAGGACGACGCCGTAATGAAGAAGGCCTGACCAATTGTGGTGAAGCTGGCGGTGATCGAGGTCCCACTGGCGGTTTCGGCAGTGATGTTATTCTGTGCGATAAACACCCAGACGCTCAGACCCATGCCGATCAGTGTAACGATGGACCAGTAAAGCAAGGCCGACCCGATCGGAGACGGGCGGCGCATGAAGAACATGGAGCCGAGCAGCAGAACGATCGGACCGAACTGGACGACGTAAAGAAGCGGCGTGCCAAGAACGAGGCTGGTCAGCGGCGCAACCGTTCCGACCGCATAGGCAAGCGCGGCAGACAAAACGAGGCCCAGCCCCATCTTGTTATAGACGCCGAGCATGAAGCTGCGCAGTCCGGCATCGACGGACATATCCATCGTACCGGCGGCGTTGGCATAACCACGATAGCTGTCATTCATAGCAATTCTCTTTCCTTCAACACGAAAGGGGCCCTTGCCGAAAGGCAAAACCCGTTGCCGGGAATATCGTTCGATTGGCGTGTCATTACAAGGGGAGACGGGCGAAAGATGAATCCCCCATCCCGTCCCGCCTTTGACAGTTTCGGGGTTAAAACCGCGACGGAAACGCGCCATTCTCGGCGGCATGTCTCTACGCCTCTTTGCCGCCCTGCCCCTTCCGGCGGATATCGCCGAACAATTAACCGGATTGCAGCTGGGGGTGCCGGGTGCGGATTGGCGGCAGACAGACACCCTGCACCTGACCCTGTGCTTCTTTGGCGAAATGGGTGACGAATCCGCCGAGGAGCTCGATCACGAATTGTCCCGTATCCGTTGCAAGCCCTTTGACCTGGCCATCAGGGGCGCCGGACATTTTGGCCGCGAGGAACCTCGCGCTCTCTGGATGGGAATAGAGGCACATCCATCGCTCTTATTGCTCTCAAAGGCCTGCGAACGCGCGGCGCGGCGCATCGGGCTGAAAATTGAAAAACGGAATTATATCCCGCACGTTACACTGGCCTATCTGAATGACACTCCGCTCGGCCGCGTGCACGCCTTTGAGCGTCAGCATGCTCTGTTTCGCAGCCCGGACTGGCGGGCGGACCGATTTTATCTCTACTCATCCTGGAAGGGCGGACGTGGCGATAACCCCTACCGGGTCGAGGCGGAATATCCGCTGGGCTAGATCCAGCGGCGGGTCCGCGCGCAATACGCGGTGAAGGCATCACCGAACAAGGCGTGCAGGGCGCGCTCTTCCGGCTGAATCTGCAAGCGATTCAACGTGATAACAAAGCCCGGCAAGGCGATGAGGGCCAGGATGTCGCCGGTATGGAAAACCACTCCGGTCAGCACCAGCAGCATGCCGAGATACATGGGATTGCGCGTCAAGCGGTAGATTCCACCGGTGACCAACGCCCTGGCCTTGTCAATTGTGTGGGGGTTGATCGTCGTCTTGTGTTTCTGAAACTGAAGGACGCCGAGAACAGCAATCAGAATACCCGTAGCAGCAAAGACCAGCGCCAGCGGAATGCGGGATTGACCCATAAGGAGGTCGAACGGCGAAAGCGGATCTATGCCCAGCGCGATGCCGATGAAGAAAATCAGGATGATTGGCGGCGGGATGATCGGTTTCATGGCAATCGGCTCACCTATTCGGCAATGTCGAAAACGCCCTCGAGCACGGTGACATGCCAATCGTCTGCGATACGATAAAGCCAGAAAACGTCACCATAATCGGCAGACGTCAGCTGCCCGCTCTCACACAGAGTGCCGGCCAGCGCATCTTCGCCGGCAATGGCGGCTACCCAGTTACAGCTGGTATTGGAATGTTCGGCAACGAAGCTCCAGCGGGCATCGGATCCAAGAGCATCGGCAATCGCGTCTTCACGCGTACGTTCGGCCATTCCGCCGCCACACATGGCAGGCGCGGATGGGGCAGCGGCATGTTGAACGACCGCTCCCGCCGGCAATGCCGTCTCAAAGGTCCGGCAAGCCCCGGATGAATAGACGGCATCAAAATCCGGCTCGCCCAGTAGGGCATCCAGGCGGGCCACCATTGCCAGCCCATTTTCACCGAGCGGGCAATCGAGCGCATTGCAGGATTCGTCCGCCTTGCGGGCATGGCGCACGATCAGGAGATGGCGGTCTGCCGACTGAATGTCCGCACGAACGCTTTCATCCGCCGCCATGAGAAGTGCCTCGCGATCAAATTCACCGTCGGCGAGCGCGGAGGCGGAAAACACGAAGCCAAGCGCAATTGTCGCGACCGCGAACAGAGCGGTGCGCCATTGTGCCGAACGGACAGAAGTCTGGCCGAAAGCCGGACGGTCGAGATGTCTCATGAGCTTCAAAATTCAACTCCGTGGGGAAAGCGGAGCGAGTCTTTAACGCACCCATAGCCAAAAGGCGACGGCGGATTTCATGACAAAAAGGAGAGCTTCGGGATCCGGGTTCAGAAGCCGCTGTTTAACAGGGGCTTTCTGCCAAATCGCCGGCGGAAAATCTGGATTTCCTTGTCGGCTTGCTCATACGGTGTCGGCGTTTCCGCACAACAGAAAAAGCGTCCCTGGGGTTTGGCCAGCGAGGCCTGTGTCGCGATTTCCTTGAGAAACTCTTCCCTCAGATTCTTCGAGCCGCCCAAGAATACCATATCGCCTTCGCGCTTGCCACTCATCAGGGCATAGACACCGGAAGCGTCCGGGACGTCCGGCACACAATTTTCCGTGAGCGGAAGAACATTGCCCCAATGGAGGGAATTGCCGGTTTGAATCCGCGGCGCAGGCTTCGGTGCGCCTTGAGCAGGTTTTCGGGTGGGCGCAGCGGAGGCTGTGGACGTTCCGCGGGCTTGCTCGACCCCTCTTTTACCAAACCCTGCCATAATGCGCGTTACACCCGTTTGCCGCTGCTGGACTCTAAGCCACATCTTTGTGTGAGACCAACAGATTTACGGCCAAACGGTAATCAGGACTTTAAGATGAAAGCTAGACGTCCACCTCGGCTTCAAGCGCATGAGTCGTGATGAAGTCGCGCCGAGGCTCGACAAGGTCGCCCATCAGTTTGGAGAAGAGGTCATCTGCCTCGGCCAGTTCTTCGATTTTGACCTGCAGAAGCGACCGTGCATCGGGATCCAGCGTTGTCTCCCAGAGCTGTTCGGCATTCATCTCGCCCAGCCCTTTATAGCGCTGTATTTTCATACCCTTGGCACCCGCGGCTGTCACCGCCGCCATCAACTGGGTCGGCGTATAGATGACCGTATCGGCAGATTTTGTGACGTAATTGGCTGGCCCAACGAAATCACCGGCAATGGCGATGGCCCGATCCGACAGGCGACGTGCCTCCGGCGAGACACGAAGCGATTCTTCAAGAATGGCCGTTTCGGTCACACCGCGAACATCGCGTTTGAACACAAGTGCGTGATCTTCGGACAGTGTTGCCGTCCAGTTATCTTCGCCTTCTTCAGCGAAACGATTGAGAATGCCGGCCGCCTTGTCGGCAGCGTCCTGCGAAACCTCCGGCACCATGGCGCCTGCCAATGCGGCGGCTTCTGCGGCAAAGATGGGTGCCCGCGCCGCCATGCGATCGAGCGCCAGCTTCACCAGCCGTGCCTTCTCCACACGGTCCGCGAGATCGGCGCCGCCGATGGTTGAACCATTGGCCAGTTTGAGCAGCGCGTCAGAACAGCCCTCTTCGATCAGATAGGAATCCATCTCTGCCTGATCCTTGACATACCGTTCAGATCGCCCGCGCGTGATTTTATAGAGCGGAGGCTGGGCAATATAGAGGTGGCCGCGCGTTATCAGCTCGGGCATCTGACGATAGAAGAAGGTCAACAGGAGCGTCCGGATATGCGCGCCATCGACATCGGCGTCAGTCATGATGACGACCTTGTGATAGCGCAGCTTGTCGAGATCGAGTTGATCTCGCCCGATCCCGGCCCCCAAAGCCGTGATCAGCGTCCCGACCTGTTCCGAGGACAGCATTTTATCAAAACGGGCGCGTTCGACGTTCAGGATCTTGCCGCGAAGGGGCAGAACGGCCTGAAACTCGCGCGCACGTCCCTGCTTGGCTGAACCGCCAGCGGAATCACCCTCGACGATGAAGAGTTCGGATTTGGACGGGTCTTTTTCCTGACAATCAGCCAGCTTGCCGGGCAAGGATGCAATATCCAGAGCGGACTTGCGCCGCGTCAGCTCACGAGCCTTGCGCGCCGCTTCCCTCGCTGCCGCCGCTTCAATGATCTTGCCAACAATCTGCTTGGCCTCATTGGGATGCTCTTCAAACCATTGAGACAGCATTTCATAGCATGTGCCTTCAACCGCCGGACGCACTTCAGACGAGACCAGCTTGTCCTTGGTTTGCGAGGAGAATTTCGGGTCCGGCACTTTCACCGACAGAACGCAGGTCAGGCCTTCGCGCGCATCATCGCCGGTAATGGTGACTTTCGACTTTGCCGCCAGGCCGGACGAAGCCGCATAGGTGTTGATTACCCGCGTCAGCGCACCCCGGAAGCCCGCCAGATGAGTGCCGCCATCGCGCTGCGGGATGTTATTTGTGAAGCACAGAACGTTCTCGTGATAGCTGTCATTCCACTCCAGCGCGGCCTCGACGGTGACGCCTTCGCGTTCACCGGCAATCAGGACTGGCGGCTGAAAGATCGGTGTTTTGGCGCGATCCAGATGCTCGACAAAAGCGGCAACCCCGCCTTCATAGAAGAGGCGCTCTTCAAACCCTTCATCATCACGCTGGTCACGAAACAGGATCAGCACACCGGAATTCAGAAAGGCCAGTTCGCGCAGACGGTGGATCAGCGTTTCACGCTTGAATTCCACATTCGTGAAAATCGAATCCGATGGCATGAAGCGAACTTCGGTGCCGGTCAGCTTCTTGCCCTTGGCATCCGGCGCATCGCCGACAATCTTCAGATCTTCGCCGTTTTGCGGATCACCCATCAGAAAGCGCATTTCGTGCGTCTTGCCATTGCGCCAGATACGCAGATCCAGCCATTCCGACAGCGCATTCACAACGGACACGCCCACACCGTGGAGGCCGCCGGAGACCTTGTAGGAATTCTGATCAAACTTACCGCCCGCATGCAGCTGAGTCATGATCACCTGAGCCGCCGAGACGCCCTCGCCTTCATGCATATCCACAGGGATGCCACGGCCATTGTCCGACACGCTGGCCGAACCGTCGGCGTGCAGGGTCACGCGAACCTCGTCGGCATGCCCTGCAAGCGCTTCATCGATGGCGTTGTCCACCACCTCATAAACCATGTGATGAAGCCCGGATCCGTCATCGGTGTCGCCGATATACATGCCGGGGCGTTTGCGGACGGCGTCCAGTCCCTTGAGGACCTTGATGGAGCCGGCTGCGTAATCCTGATTTTGTTCGTCGCTCATGGATTCAGTCTATCTGAATCGGCCTTCTCGCGCCATGCTTGAACTACATATTTATGACGAAGATATCGCAATAATTTCAATAGCTTAAATGTCGTGGTCAGGGAGGGTTGGAAAACGCCGTCATTTCCCTCTGAAAACCGGAGAATCAGCGGAAAACAAGAAGGATGGCGATACCCAGCATTACCGCCGCCGTGAGCGCATCCGACCAGCGCTTGACGCCCTTTTCCTGCAGCCAGTTTCGCGCTCTGTGGGCCAGGCCGACATGAACGCTGGCGGTCAGCAGATACATGGCCAGCATGATGGAAACCATCGCGAAATAGGCAATCAGATCGACCTGAGCGAGGTCAAAAAAGCTCGGCAGAAGAGTCAGGTAGAAGATGATGGGCTTGGGATTGGTCAACGGCATGGCAATACCCGCCAGATAGGTCGCCGCGAGCCCCATTCGTGTCGGCTTTTTCAGCTTCGCAATTTTCGGATGGCGAAAGGATTGAAAGGCGGTCCAGGCAAACCAGAGCAAAATACCCACACCAAGGATCTTGAAAATCCAGCCCGCAGGTCCGATGCGATCGGCAACCGCCGTCAACCCTGTGACGGCGACAGTGAACCAGAAAATATCGCCGGTGATGATCCCGCCGCCATAGACAAATCCGTGCGCCGGGCCAGCATCCAGCGTCCGGGCCACCATGGCGACATTGCCGGGGCCGGGGGTAAAGAACAAAACCAGCAGCGCACCGGCAAAAAGAACAAAGGAGTCTGGAGACATTATCTATCCACGGGAAAGGTGAGATAGGCGTAGATAGCGCGCGACACATCTTTCAGGAACGCTTCATCGCCATGCGTGTACAGCGCGCCGATCCCGTCATCACGGAACAGCCCGTATTCCATCGGCAGCAGGTTCAGCTGATAAGCCAGAAACGCCGCGGCGCGGTCCGGTTCCTCGACTTTAACCTCCTCCGGAAACAGCGCCATCAGCTGAATGGCGGACTGGCGCGCCTGCTCTATAAAGCCATTCCATTTATCGCCGATCAGATCCGGCCGCTGGCGTGCAAATAGCACGGTCGCGCGCAATAAATGGCCCTCGTTTTCGGTAAACGCCCAAGCAGTATATACGATTCTTTCGATAGCCGGCTTCAGGCCCGCATCAGGCTCAATCTCCACTCGACCTTCCTCTGCCAGGAAGTCAATAAGGCGCTGTTCGTAGAGCTCGAAAATCACCGGAATCAGGGCCTCCTTGTTTTCAAACCGTTGATAGATGGTACCAACCGCTACGCCCGCCTCCTTGGCAAGGGCCGGCATGGTAACGTCATCAAATTTCATGGTTTTCAGCATCCGGCCCAGAGCCGCCACAATCCGGTTGCGCTTCTCCAGCGCTCGTTTCTGCAGGGGACGGCCTTCAGGCTTGCGCGCTTGATCAGATCGATTGTCGGGCACGCGCTTTACCTTCTTGAATTCCAGGCTTTCGATTTTCGTCTTGACGCATACTCAGCGCCCGAATATGAATCTGAATTCATATTCATTAATAATCTACTCTGGCTATCGAAATCCGTCAAGCCTGAGAGGGTCGAAAGAGGTATCTCAAATGTCTGCGATTCTTGATCTCCACCCCGCCCTCCTCGTGGGCTTCAGCGGCATTGTTTTCATCCTGACCAGCACTGTCATTAGCGACCTGAGGCGCGCCTGGGGTGAAGATGAACCGCTGAGCGAAGCGGAGCGGTTGACGCTGTATGATCTGATCCGGCTACGGCTTGCCCTGATGGCCGTAATCGCAATTGCCGCCTGGGCACTGGCAGGGCTGCCCCTTGCACAGATGGGGCTTCACTGGGGTTCAGGATGGCGTTTCATTGCCGCCTGGGGCGTGACGGGGACGGCCCTCACCCTCATGGCAATACAAACAGCGTTCGCGCTGCGAAGCCATGAAGCCCGCCGAGAAACCGCGAGGCAGCTGAATGCCGATGAAAACCTTAATGTCATCCGCCCGGCAACCCGGCGTGAAATATCCAGCTTCACCTGGTTGGGTCTGACCGCCGGCATAACCGAGGAAATTATTTTTCGAGGATTCCTGACGGTTCTATTTGCGTTGGTAGCACCGCTGTGGGCAGCCATCATCCTGGCCAATGCTTTCTTTGTATTTATCCATATCTATCAGGGCTGGAAAGGCATGTTGCGTATCGTGCCCATAACGGTGTTGATGGCCTTTGTCGCATGGCTCGGCGGGTCCCTTTATCCCGCGATCACTCTTCACATCGGGGTCGACTGGATCGCGGCATTCATGTTCCGCGCCGTCGCAAACGTGCCGCCAGAGGGCGAGCCACGACAGGAAGAGGCCGCCGCAAGCGCCTAGTTTACAACCCGGCCCTGTTCGACCGTGAAATGCTGCGCCTGATCACCAAAGGCGGCAAACAGGCTTGCTTCGACCCCTGTCAGCCAGGCTTGCGCGCCCAGTTCCAGTATGGCCGCGGCCAGCCCTTCGCGCCGGACTTCATCAAGGTGCGCACAGGCTTCATCGAGCAGAAGAAGCGGGACGACCCCACCCCGCGATGCCAGCGACTGGGCCTGCGCCAGCACGAGGCGGATGATCAACGCCTTCTGTTCACCGGTCGAGCACCGTGACGCCAGCTGATCCTTTTCGCGATGACGTCCGGTCAGATCACTCCGATGCGGGCCCCGTGTCAGCGTTCGCCCCGCGGCCGCATCACGGGAACGCCCCTCACTGAGGGCATCAATCAGCAAGTCTTCTGCAGCGCGGATTTCGGCGCCTTCAGCCAGCGCGGCCTCGATCAGGCCATCGAGCGCCAGATCGGCCTTGGGAAAGGCATTGTCCTTCGCGGCATCAATCGCGCCCTGCAAACGGGCCAGTGCATGGAGGCGGCCAGCCGCCAGCGCGACGCCATGCCCGGCCATGTCCGTTTCCAGCGCGTCGAGCCAGACCGGGTCGGCCCGCCCCTGATCCAGCAGCCGCTGGCGGCGCGAACGCAGCTTTTCATAGGCACCCAGCGTTTCACCATGCGACGGTTCATTGGCCGCCACCAGACGATCGAAGAATTTCAACCGATCCGACCGCGGTCCGGCAAACATGCGATCATGTTCCGGTAGAAGCGCAATCATAGGCAAACGCCGGGCGAGATCCCCCCGGGAGGCAGACTTTCCATCCATGCGGGTCTGGCGCCGGCCACCGTCGAGAAGCCCGGAGGCCAGCGTAACCTCATCGCCGTTCTCCGAAAGGGTTTCAGCAAACACGGCCCAGGCAGGCGCCACAATGCCGTCTGAGCGGCGCAATGGCTCCTCTGTTTCAGCGCCGCGCAATCCGCGTCCAGGCGCGAGCAGTGATATTGCTTCAAGAATATTGGTCTTGCCCGACCCATTGGGGCCGGCCAGACAGACCGGACGCGCATCAAGATCCAAGTCGAGCGTTTCGAAATTGCGGAAATCCGTCAGCCGCAGCCGCTTGAGGGCCGCGATATTCCGGGTCTCGGCTAACGTTTGCGTCACACGCGGAGCGGCATCAGCACGTACAGCGAATCCGCATCACCGGAATCGGTCACCAGCGTTGGCGAGGCCGGATCAGCAAAGTGGAACTGCGCAAATTCACCTTCAATCTGTCCCGCGACATCCAGGATGTAACGCGCATTGAAGCCGATCGCGAAACCGCCTTCCTTGCTGTCGACGGGCACTTCTTCGGTGGCCTGGCCGGATTCCGGATTATTGACCGCCAGAGTCAGAGTCCCATCGTCCAGAGACAGTTTGACCGAGCGGGATTTCTCAATCGAAATGGTCGCAACGCGGTCGACCGCTTCAGCAAAGCGCTTGTTGTCGACCGACATCATTTTCTCATTCCCGCGCGGAATGACCCGCTCATAATCCGGGAAAGAGCCATCAATCAGCTTCGAGGTCAGTACCGCACGGCCAAAGCCGAAACGGATCTTGCCATCAGAAACCGAAATGCGGATATCATCATCCGCATCTTCCAGAAGGCGGCGGGCCTCCTGAACGGTTTTACGCGGCACGATGACGGCCGGCATGCCACCCGCGCCATCGGGCAGATCACATTCCGACAATGCCAGACGATGACCATCCGTGGCCACCGCACGAAGGGTCTTGCGGCCCTTCTCATCGGCGGCGTGAAGGTGAATCCCGTTGAGATAATAGCGCGTCTCCTCGGTCGACACGGCAAAACGCGTCTTGTCGATGATCCGCGCCAATGCGTCTGCTTCCAGCTCGAAAGCATGCTGCAAGTCTTCTGACGGCATCATCGGGAAGTCGCCCGGCGGAAGTGAGGGAAGCGAGAAGCTCGACCGGCCTGCCTTCAGGCTGAGGCGAGGGTCATCACCATCCAGCTCAAGCGTGACGTCTGCGCCGTCAGGCAGTTTGCGGGCAATTTCATAAAGCGTGTGGGCCGGGGCCGTCGCCATGCCTTCCCGATCAACCTGTGCCGCAGCGCTTTCCTGAATTTCCATGTCGAGGTCGGTCGCGGCAAAACTCGCGCCATTCGATCCGGCAGTGATCAGGACGTTGGACAGGATGGGAATCGTATTACGGCGTTCAACGACAGCCTGAACGTGACCCAGAGCTTTGAGAAGAGCTGCGCGTTCGATCGTGAGTTTCATATCGTATCCGTCTTCCTGCCTTCTTGTCCGGAAACAGGGTCAATCGCGACAGAAAAATGAATCGCCTCATCCCCGGGGCACAGAGCATAGCGAAATTTTATAAAGTGCAATACGCCCCAGCCTGCCTGAATGCAGCAAGCCGGGGAAAAGTATTAGCCCCGAATTTCTTCGGACAGACTCTCGATTTCGTCTTTTACCGGGTCTCCGGCCTTGATCATATCGCTGATCTTGTTGACAGCGTGAATGACGGTGGAGTGATCACGATCACCAAACCGCCGGCCAATATCCGGCAAGGACCGTGTCGTCATCGTCTTGGCCAGATACATGGCAACATGCCGCGGCTTGACCACTGTCTTGGTCCGGCGCTTGGATAATATGTCCGCCACCTTCACGCCAAAGCGTTCGGCCACCGCCTTCTGGATGACATCCACCGTCACGCGACGCTCGGAGACGATCGACAATTCACGCAAGGCCGCCTCGACGGCCTCCATCGTGACCGGCCGCCCCAGCAAGGCCGTCCGTCCGATCACATTATTGAGGACACCCTCGAGCTCACGCGCGCTGGCCGTCATGCGGGCAGCCAGAAAATCGCGCACCGTCTCGGGAACGGCCAATTCGGGATAATGACAGCCGGCCTGGGCGATCTTGCAATCGAGGATCTTGCGACGCAGATCGAGATCCGGCTTGCGAAGCTCGCACGCAAATCCGCCCTTGAGCAGAGAGGCCAGTCGCTGATCCGACACGTTCAACTCGGCGGGAGGCAGATGCGACGCCAGAACCACTTGCTTTTCATCCGCAATGAGAGACGCGACCGTATGCAGGAATTCATCCTCGGTTTTCGGCTTGCCGGCAATGAAATGCACATCGTCAATCAACAGCACATCCACACGACGGACAGATTCCTTGAAACTGATCGTGTCTTTCTTGCGCATCGCGGACACGAAACCGGACAGAAACTCTTCCGCCGTCAGATAAAGCGCTTTGCGCCGGGCGCCGCCCAGCTCGACCGAATGGGCAATGGCATTCAGAAGATGGGTCTTGCCGACCCCATAATCGCCGTAAAAGAAGGCCGGATTGAACGGTGAGGGTGACGCATTGACGATCGCCCGCGATGCGGCGGACGCCATTTCGTTCGACGGCCCGACCATGAAGGTATCGAAAGTGAAGCGCTCGCTGACCACGCGCGGCTTCGCCTCGGTGGAGGGATGAGCGGCCGCCACAGCCTCCTTCGTTGCAATCGCAATGACCGGACTGGGAACAACATCTTCTTCGGAGAGGAGCTGGATAGTACGGTTCGCTGGGTCCAGCTGGGCCCAGAGCGCCCGCAATCGCGCGCCGGCATGGTCCTCGACCCAGTCCCGGTAAAACCGACTCGGCGCGATCACCAGAAGTCCGCCGTCTGCTTCCTCGCGAACTCGCAAACGTGCCATATTCGATGAAAAAACCGTATCGCCATACTCACGGCGTAGATGCGTTCGTACCTCGCGCCAGACAGCCCCCGCAGTCTTCATTTCACCCGCCTTGTCCAGGGATTTTAGCGCACCGCCAGATAATAACGACATATCCCCCAAACCCTCTTCTTGGGCCCATACATTGTAGGCCATGTTATTGTATTACAGACACATTTTCCCCGCTCACCGAACGCGCAAGCGCTCGGCGTCAGCGTCTTATTTGATCCGCATGGGAATGAACGCCTGATATGACCCTAGAGTAACCCCTGACCCGGTTCGGTCAACCGAACTTTCCCCCTGATTCGCGTGATTCTTCGCTTGACACGAGAAAAGTCGTGAAGGGGAAAGAATTTGGCATCTGCATGTTTTTTTCATCCGTACACAGGGCCGTTTGAGGACGAAAACGACTCGCAAAAAGGCAAAGAAAAACGCTCCGAGCACGGCGCTCGGAGCGTCTTCAAAATAGCTGTTCTGGTATCAGCGTTTAAGCCGAAAGGGACTTCACGCGAGCCGACATACGCGAGATTTTGCGCGATGCCGTATTCTTGTGAAACACGCCTTTGGTAACCGCGCGCATCATCTCTGATTCCGCTTTCACCAGAGCCTCACGGGCCTTCCCGGAGTCACCGGCAGCAATCGCCACGTCGACCTTCTTGATGAAGGTCCGAACGCGCGAGCGACGGGATTTGTTGATCGCGGTGCGGCGAGCAATCTTGCGCACCATTTTCTTGGCAGAGGCCGTATTCGCCATGAAGGTCTGTCCGTTGTCTCTATAATTCTGTGCCTGCGCGCTCCAAAGTCCGGATCGCGAGTGAGGCGGGGCGTATACTCGTCCGGACCCCGCCCGTCAACTCTCTGCGCAGGCTATTTGTGCTTGAAGTGTGCGGCCCGCTTCTCAGCGAATGCGGCCATGCCCTCACTCTGGTCCTCGGTCGCAAATTGCGACTGGAATACGCGGCGTTCCCAGCGCACGCCTTCAGCCAGGCCAAGTTCGAATGACCGGTTGATCGCTTCTTTGGTCATCATCGCAATCGGCATGGATTTGGCGGCAATGGTTTCCGCAGCTTCAAGCGCGGTGCTCATCAGGTCATCCACCGGCACGATCCGGCTCACAAGTCCGGCCCGCTCGGCCTCCTTGGCGTCCATCATGCGGCCTGTCAGGCACATATCCATAGCCTTGGCCTTGCCGACAGCGCGCGGCAGGCGCTGCGTACCACCGGCCCCGGGCATGACGCCGAGATTGATTTCCGGCTGACCGAATTTGGCGGTTTCCGACGCGATGATGAAGTCGCACATCATGGCAATCTCGCAGCCACCGCCGAGCGCATACCCGGAAACCGCTGCAATGATCGGCTTGCGGAAACGCGCCACGGATTCCCACGTCTTCTCGAAGGGGTCGTTCATATAGAGGCCAACAAAATCCTTGCTGACCAATTCCTTGATATCGGCTCCGGCGGCAAACGCCTTCTTGGAGCCGGTCAGGACCACACAGCCGATATCGCTGTCGCTTTCGAATTTCGCCAGCGCACCAGCCAGCTCCGTCGTAAGTTCGTCGCAAAGCGCGTTCAGCGCTTCCGGGCGATCCAGCGTGATCACGCCGACACGGCCTTCGGCCTTTACCTGAATTGTCTTGTAGCCCACGAAAGGCCTCCATCTGACTGCAGCGTTTTCACTGCCGGAATGTTAAGCGCGCCGCTATATCGCAAACGGGCACCGGGGTCACCACCCCGATGCCCGCTGATTTGACATAGCGGCTTTGCGGTTACGGTCCTGACACTTCAATGCCGCGATCCCGCAGCAAGGAGATCACGCCCTGCTCGCCCGGCAAATGCCCGGAGCCAACCGCGATAAAGACCGTTCCCGACCCTTCGAGAATGGTTTCGATATCCTCGACCCAGCGCTGATTGCGCTGAACGATGATGACGTCATGCACCTCGGGCGCGTCTTCCCGCATCTGGCCATTCATGACGTCATCGATGGCGGCCTGATCACCATTGGCCCATGACGTCACGAGCGTATCGATCTGATCCGGGGATTGCTCGAACTCGGCCATGGTTTCTTCCAGCAGGCGCACTTCTACCTCCTGCGGGAGATTGGCAAAGAAGCCGATCTGCTCTTCCACGGTTTCGAAATAGGCCAGAGTCTTGCCCGCGTCATTCGCCATCGGCCACAGCGTGGCTTCAACGCCCGATTCCGGATTGTATCCTGACGCCACAATAAAGCCGACACTCAGCTGGACGGTCGCGATCCAGGGCCGCAGGCTTTCCAGTTGCGCTGCCGAAAACCCAACCTGAGGAGCAAACTCCTCGATCGAGGCCCAGGTCTCATCACTCACAAGCGACGACAGGGTCACACCGGCCGGGTTCATCGCGTTGGCGAAGACCGCTTGCTGCATGGCGCTCGCCTGTTCGGGGTCATTTACCGGGGCTTCAAAATACACGGTATCGGCGGCATCAAAGGCGGCCATGACCTCCTCTGTTTGCCACTCGATACCCGGTCTCAGGATATGAACCGTGCCGAAGACGTATACATCGCTGTCTTCATCCTGAATATGCCAGAGCGTCGGGTCGGCCGCGGCCGTTCCCACGAGCAAGCTGGCGGCAACAATTCCGCCTGCAAGAGTTTTGAAATGCTTCACGTGTTTCTCCAGTCCGGGAATTTCATTCGACCAATAGCGCGCTTTATTGCGGCCAACACACCTGTGATCTACCGGGAATAGACGCCAGCCTGTCTCCCCTATCGCTGACAAGTCGGGCAGAAAAATGTCGACCGGCCCGATTGCACGATGCGCTCGATCTTGCTGCCACAATCCGGCGTCACGCAAGTTTCGCCTTCGCGGCCATACGTCCGGAATGTGTGCTGGAAATAGCCCAGCTCGCCATCAGCCGAGGCGAAATCCTTCAGGCTGGACCCGCCGGCTGCGATCGCCTCGTCAATGACTTGCCGGACTGCCAGGGCCAGACGCTCTGCGCGCTTTGGCCCCAGACTCCCGGCCATCCGCCTTGGCGAGAGTCCGGCCCGGTACAAGGCTTCGCAGACATATATATTGCCCAGCCCGGCAACGACGCGTTGATCCAGCAAGGCCGCCTTCAGCGGGGCCTTTTTGCCTTTCACACGCGCCTGCAGGAACGGGCCGGAAAATTCATTGGAATTCGGCTCCGGCCCCAGCCCGGCCAGAAACGGGACGGCCGCTTCGTCATCCGTCGCGAACAAGGTCATGAAGCCAAAGCGCCGCGGATCATTGAAAACAATCCGGACATCCCCTTCCATGTCAAACACGACATGGTCGTGCTTTTCCGATGTCGGGGGCGCGTGGACGAAGTCGCCCGGCTTCAGGGCCACCTCCGATTGCTGGACGGTAAAGCGTCCCGACATCCCCAGATGCGACAACAGGGTTTCGCCACTGTCCAACCGCATCAGAAGGTATTTGGCGCGGCGGTCCAGCCGCTCGACCCGCGCCCCGCTCAACCGCTCTACAAAGCCGTCCGGAAACGGAAACCGCAAATCCGGGCGCCGGTTCTCCGCGCGTTCGATGAGGCGGCCCTCCATCACTGGAGCCAGCCCTTTTCGGACGGTTTCAACTTCAGGAAGCTCGGGCATGATGTCGCGCTAGTGCAAAGCTGTTCATTGCCCTATCTTCCGTTCCCATGAGTGAACCGCAATCAGAAACCGCATCCTTTGGCTTCAGGGATGTGCCGAAAACCGAGAAGGCGTCGCTGGTCCGCGGCGTCTTTGACCGCTCCGCGCGCAAATATGATCTGATGAATGATCTGATGTCGCTGGGCATTCACCGTGCCTGGAAAGACATGACGATCGAACGCGCCAATCCGCAGCCCGGCCAGAAGCTGATCGATGTCGCCGGCGGCACTGGAGATCTCGCCCGCGCTTTCGTTGCAAAAGCCGAACAGCGCCGCAAGACGCGCGGCGGCGATCCGGCAACGGCGATTGTGACCGATATCAATGAGCAGATGTTGTTGGCAGGCCTCAAACGCGGCAACGCCGAGCACCTGACATGGGCAGTGGGGAATGCCGAATGTCTGCCCTTCGACGACAAGAGCGCCGATTGCGTCACCATCGCCTTTGGCATTCGCAATGTCACCGACCGGATTTCAGCATTGAAGGAAATGCGCCGGGTTTTGAAGCCTGCAGGCCGATTCCTGTGTCTCGAATTCTCCCGGCCGACGACCCGGGCACTGGAGCGCATCTATGACGCCTGGTCCTTCAACGCGATACCGGTGTTGGGCGAGAAAATCGCCAATGACCGCGACAGCTATCAGTATCTGGTGGAGTCCATTCGCCGGTTTCCGCATCAGGACGCGTTCGCAGAAGAACTCCGCGAGGCCGGGTTCGGCCAGGTTGGCGTTACCAATTATTCTAGCGGCATCGCTGCGCTTCACACGGGCTGGCGGATCTAGATCAGTTTCGCTCTCCGAAAAAAAGCGGCGAGGACAAGGCCGATCACCACCAGACTGGCCGTGACGATCCAGAAAGCCCAGGGGCTGTTTGCACCGGGCATGCCTCCGACATTGATCCCCAGCAGCCCGGTCAAAAGGCCCAGTGGCAGGAAAATCGCCGCCACCACCGAAAGCAGAAGCGTATAGCTGTTCATTTGCTCGGCGCGGCGCTCCAGCAATTGATCATGAACGATCGCCGCGCGTTCCCGAACAGATTCCAGTTCTTCAGCGACACGCGTTGTCTTGTCGGCCGCTTCCCGGATCCGGCTTCGGTCCCGTTCGGTCAGCCAGTCGAGATCCTCGATCGCCAGCGTGTTGAGAGCGTCTCTCTGCGGCGAGATAAACCGGCGCAGAATAATCGCCTGACGGCGCAGGTCTGCAAGGTCACTGCGGCTGAAACTGGCTTCCGGATCATCCAGAACGTCTTCCATTTCATCAATCTGCTCATGCAGATCAGCAACGGTCGGCTCCATCCGGTCAACAAGGCGCAGGGCCAGCTTGGCCACCAGATCTCCGGGGCTGGCGGGCGCAATGCCGCGTTCGAGCGAAGCCATCAAATCCGCCGCAGCATAGAGCGGGCGGCGCCAGACACCGATGACGCGGCGTTTTTCAACCCAGAGCCGGAGCGAGATCATGTCCTCCGGTTCTGCGCCTTCATGAAGATTGACACCACGCAGATTGATAATCGCGCCATCGCCATGAACCGTACAGCGGGGACGGGTATCCTCTGCGGTCAGGGCCTCACGGATAAATCCATCGAGATCGCTTCCGGATTCCAGCCATTCGAGTGCTTCGGCATTGTCCCGCTGAAGTTGGATCCAAACAAATTCGAACCCGTTTGACCCGGCATCGGACTGGGGCAAATCCTCCAGTGAGGAGGGCGCGGCTCCACCGGCTCCGTCGAGCTCGAAAACCGCAATGGGTGGAAGCTGAAGCGTCTCCGACATGCCCGGAGTCTGATCTCCGCGCGTAACGCTATGGTTAACGCCTCGGAAATGCGTAATGCTCACCGCATGGCAGATGCAAGAACCCTTCAACGACGGATCTGGGCGGGGCTCTATACCGGTGTGAAACGCTTCACCTGGGGGCACGGCCTTGTCGCCGGCATTATCCTGGCCTCGCTGCTCTTGCTAGCGATTCAGACCGAGCCGTCCCTGTCGCCAGCCTTGCGGGCCCGCCTGAATGTTATTGATGCCCTGATCCCGATCTTCTTTGCCGCTGAGTTTGCGCTGCGCTTCTGGGCCGCGGGCGCAGACCGGCGCTTTCAGGGGCTGAGCGGACGGCGGGCTTTCATCTTCCGCTGGGTCACGGTTTTCGATTTTCTCGCCTTTGCGCCGGAAATCATCATGCTCATCTTCTTTCCGGAACTCTGGGCCGGTGCGCGATGGGTGCGGATGTTCCGCCTTTTCAGACTGCTCAAACTCTTTGCCATGTTCCCGGCCTTCCGGGAAATCGGACTGGCTGTGCGCGACGCCGGCCGGCAGCTGACCGCCACGATTGCCATGGCGGGCATTCTGCTGTTCTCCGCCGCCGTTATGCTCTACGTCGCCGAAGCCGATGCACAGCCCGAAGCCTTCGGGTCGGTCCCGCGCGCCCTCTGGTGGGCCGTCGCGACCCTGACCACGGTCGGATATGGCGATGTCTATCCGATTACAGTCCTCGGCAAGGTCATGGCGGGGTTCGTCGCCATTCTCGGCGTCGGTCTGGTTGCCCTTCCCGCCGGCATCCTGGCCTCCAGCTTTGCGGATCGTCTGCGGCGGCGTAAATAGAAATGTCTGCGACCGCATACCGCGCTCGCCATAGCCACCTGTCCGGACTAAACCTCACCCGCAATGATTGGAACGCTTCTATCTCTCGGCCGCCTTGCTCGCGCCGGTATCACGCTGGCGCGCTATGACGCCATTTTTCCGCGCGAGTATCAGGAGAAATTCCCACCCCCGCTGAAAGCCTTCGCGGCGCTGACCCGGCTCTTCTCGCGTCGCGGCGAAGCAGAGAATCCCGGCGAACGGCTGGCGAGGGCGCTGGAGAAGCTCGGGCCGACCTATGTCAAATTCGGACAGGTTCTGGCCACGCGGGCCGATGTCGTCGGGCAACGATTTGCACGCGGTCTCTCGCGGCTTCAGGATCAGATGCCGCCCTTTGATCAGAAGGTCGCCATTGCCACGCTGGAACGTGAACTGGATGGAAAGCTGGCCGACTGGTTCACCGAGTTTCGTGAACCCGTCAATGCCGCCTCGGTGGCGCAGGTTCACCGCGCCACAACAACGGACGGCCGCGATGTCGCCGTAAAAATCTTGCGGCCCGGCGTTGAGCAGCGTCTGGCGAAGGATATTCGCGCCATGCAATTGTGCGCAAAACTGGTTCAGCGATTTGTACCGGCCGCAAAGCGCATGGAACCCGTGAAGTTCGTCGATACCGTTGCCCGCGCCACCGAGCTGGAAACCGACCTTCGACTGGAAGCCGCCTCCGCGAGCGAATTGTCAGAGGCTGCTGCGCTCGCCGAAAATTATCGCGTGCCCGAGATCGACTGGGAACGCTCGGCCAAGCGTGTGCTCACGACCAACTGGATTGACGGCATTCCGCTGACCGATACGGACCGCATGGATGCAGCGGGCATAGATCGCGTAGCTCTGGCCAATACGTTGACGCGCGCTTTCCTGACCACGGCGATGGAAGCGGGCGTGTTCCATGCCGACATGCACGCCGGAAATCTGTTTGTGGACACGGACGGCAATCTCTGGGCGGTGGATTTTGGCATTATGGGCCGGATCGGACGCGAGGAACGGCGCTTTCTGGCGCTCATTCTGCACGGGTTTCTGACGCGCGATTACAAAGGTGCAGCCGAGGCCCATTTCAATGCCGGCTATGTTCCGCCGCGGCATTCGATTGATGATTTTGCGTCCGCGCTTCGGGCCGTCGGAGAGCCGATTTTCGGCAAAAGGGCCGACGAGGTGCCGATGAGCCGCGTGCTCCTGCAGCTATTCGAGATCACCGATCTGTTCGACATGCATCTTCGCCCGGAACTGGTCCTGCTTCAGAAAACCATGGTTCAATCCGAAGGCGTTGCGCGTATTCTGAACGCGCAACACGACATGTGGGCCGCGTCAGCGCCCGTCGTGGAAAAGTGGATGAAGCGCGAGCTCGGTCCTGAAGGCATTGCGCTGGACTTTATCGATGACGTCAAACGCCTGCGTGCCAGCGCCAAGCGCCTGCCCGATGCCATCGAGGGCTGGGCCGAAGCCGGCGCGAGATTGCGAAGCGGTGAGATCAAGCTCGACGAGGCCAGCCTGACCCGGCTGGCGGGCCAACAGCGGGAAGGCCGCCTCTGGCGCTGGCTCGGCTATGGTGTGCTGGCGATGGCGGCCGGCGCCGCCGGCGCCAGCCTGTTCACGCTGTTCTAGAGCGCGATCAAGAAGTGCAGCCACATTGCCACCAGAACGATGGCGGAAATCCTGTGAACCAGAAACCTCAACCCGATCGTGTTGATCGTAATGTGAATCAGCGTGTGCAGATATCTGAGCCCGACAAACACCCAGGCCAGTGTCAGCTGCAGGCCCCAGACTTCGATGTCGCCTGCGAGGTGAAGCGCGATCAGGACATAGAAAAGCACCGGCAGTTCCAGAAGATTGACAAGGTTTCGTCCCGCATTGCCGACATAGGGTGGTGGCGGCGCGCCCGTTTTGGTCAGCGAGTATTCCTTGGATAATTCGCCGCGAGCATTGGCGATTACGCCCAGCACGGTCATCAGAAAATAGACAAACAGTGTGAGCAGGGCGAGCGCCGCTGCGGCGTGAAGTATGGATGGCATGAAGTCCTCCCCGATTCAGACGAGGAAAAGCTAGCGCGCTTTGCCCTCCACCTGCGAGCAAAAACGCGCTAGGAGACAGGAGTTTCTGGAGGCCCGAATGAGCGACAAGCGTATTCTTCTCATCGTCGGCGGCGGCATTGCTGCCTACAAATCGCTCGAACTGATCCGCGAGCTGGCGCGGCGCAGCATCGCTTCACGCTGTATTCTGACCAGCGCGGGAGAGAAATTCGTCACCCCGCTCAGTCTGGCAGCTTTATCCGGTGACAAGGTCTATTCCGACCTCTTTTCGCTGAATGATGAAGCCGAGATGGGGCATATTGAATTGTCCCGCTCCGCCGACCTGGTGGTTGTCGCGCCAGCCACCGCAGACCTGATGGGCAAATGTGCCAACGGCCTCGCCAACGATCTGGCCTCAACCACGCTTCTGGCCACCGACAAGCCGGTCCTGATGGCTCCCGCCATGAATGTCCGGATGTGGGAACATGCCGCCGTCCGGCGCAATTTCGAAACGCTCAGGTCCGACGGGGTTGGATTTGTCGGCCCGGATGAAGGCGAAATGGCCTGTGGCGAATTCGGACCCGGCCGCATGGCCGAACCCGCAGCAATCGCCAATGCTGTCGAGGGGCTGCTATCGCGGGCCGCCGTATGAGCGCACTGACCGGCAGAAAAATTGTCGTAACCGCAGGGGCCACGATCGAGGCCATCGATCCGGTAAGATTCCTGTCCAACCGGTCCAGTGGAAAGCAGGGCTATCTGATTGCCGAAGCGCTGGCTCATCGAGGCGCGGATGTGCGGCTTGTGTCCGGGCCAACCTGTCTGCCGTGCCCGCTGGATGTCACACGCATCGACATCGAGAGCGCCCGCGACATGCTTGCCGCTGTCGAGGCGGAGCTCCCCGCTGATGCCTTCATCGCTGTCGCAGCCGTCGCCGACTGGCGCCCGGCAGAAACACATACCCGCAAGGCAGAAAAATCAGCGCAGGGCACAATGCTTCAGCTCGTTGAAAACCCGGACATCCTCAAATACGTCGCCAACCTCGCGCACAATCGTCCGCCGCTGGTTGTGGGTTTTGCGGCTGAAACCCATGACGTATCCGAGCGCGCGCACAAGAAACGCCTTCGGAAAGGGTGCGACTGGATCGTCGCCAATGATGTGTCCGGCGATGCGATGGGCGGGGAGGAAAATGCCGCTGTTCTGATCACAAATGACGGTGAGGAAACCTGGCCGCGAACCCGGAAAGTGGCCATTGCGGCGCTGTTGGCTGATCGGATCGAGACCGCGCTCGCAAAAATGTGAGAAGAATAACCTAGCTGAATTTCCACCGATTTCGTACTTTTCGATGAGAAAGCAGGAGGCAGGTCAATGAAAACGGCGATTATTTCTGCAATGGCGCTGGCGAGTCTGGCAGCCGGTGGCGCGCTCGCGCAATCCGATGTCGAGGAATATGGCTGCGCGGCCATGTCGAATGATGGACAGGGTGCCGCCGGAATGCCCGGATACAGCGTTCTGGAGGAAACTCGTGAAGACGGCCGCTTTTCTTTCGGGATCTCCGCCGATTTTGCCGTCAGTGGCATTATGTGCCGCCGAAACTCGATCATTCCGGCCGAATTCGATTTCGAAGTGCCGCTCTCTGGTTATCCCTTGTACATCTCCACCGACGGCGGCGACGGCAGCCGGATCGTCGTCCTGACCATTGAAGACGAGCAATTCGTTGTCAGAGTGTTGGAAGGCCGGCTGACGGCGGCGGAGCGGGCGCAGGTAGCGAGCCGGATCGAAAGCTATTACGCTCGGCTCAATTCCGAATCATAGACTGACCGCCAGTCCCGACAACTCGCGGTCCTTGGGGGAGGACCGCCATGCCGGTTATTGTTCAGGTTTCACCATTGCCGCATTTTGACGGTCTGGAACTGCCGAGATACCAGACAGCCGCGAGCGCGGGACTGGATCTGCCCGCCGCCGTGGCGGAAGATGAACCGGTAACAATCCCGCCGGGCGAATGGCGTCTGATTCCGACCGGCCTCGCCATGGCGCTGCCCGATGGATATGAAGCGCAGATACGGCCGCGCTCGGGGCTCGCCGCAAAATTCGGCATATCCATGGTCAACACGCCGGGCACAATCGATGCGGATTATCGCGGCGAGATGAAGGTCAATCTGATCAATCACGGCAAGGAGCCGTTTGTCGTCAAACGCGGCGAGCGGATAGCCCAGATGGTTGTCGCCCCCGTCACGCATATCGAGTGGGCTCCCGTGGCCACCCTTGACGAAACCGCGCGCGGCACCGGCGGGTTTGGCTCGACCGGGCGATAAGAACACCGATTGAACCCGCCAGCTCTGGCAATGTGTCTTTTCCATCATACATGGGGAGGGAGCCACAGCCGGAGAGACAGGCCATGAAAACCAACGGGCGCGGGAAGATCTACGCATCATTTCTGGACACGATTGGCGATACCCCGCTGGTCGAGCTGGGTCGGCTGGCCGAAAAACACGGGGCCAGAGCGCGCGTTCTGGCCAAGCTGGAATTCTTCAACCCGCTCGCCAGTGTGAAAGACCGTATCGGCCTGGCGATGATTGAATCACTGGAAGCCGCCGGCAAAATCGGGCCGGACACACTTCTGGTCGAGCCGACTTCGGGCAATACAGGCGTGGGGCTGGCCTTTGTCGCCGCCTCCAAGGGGTATCGGCTGAAACTGGTCATGCCGGAATCCATGTCGATCGAGCGCCGCAAAATGCTGGCCTTTCTCGGCGCTGAACTGGAATTGACGCCCGCCGCCAAGGGCATGGGCGGGGCCATCGCGCGGGCGAAGGAAATTCTGGAAGAGAATCCGAACGCTGTCGCTCCCGGTCAATTCGTCAATCCTGCCAATCCGGCGGTCCATCGAAATACGACCGGGCCGGAAATCTGGAATGACACAGGTGGCAAGGTTGATGCCTTCATCGCCGGTGTCGGCACGGGCGGCACGCTGACGGGGGCCGGCGGGTATCTCAAGGAGCAGAATCCGGACGTGAAGATTGTTGCGGTTGAACCAACCGACAGCCCGGTCCTGTCAGGCGGCGCACCGGGACCGCACAAAATTCAGGGCATTGGCGCCGGCTTTATTCCCGACATTCTCGATACCGGACTGATCGACGAAATCCTTCAGGTCTCGAATGATGACGCCATCACCTGGTCGCGCGAGGCCGGAAAGGTCGAAGGCCTGCCCGGAGGGATTTCGTCGGGGGCGGCATTGAAAGCGGCGCTGGAGATTGCCAAACGCGATGACATGGCGGGCAAAACGGTAGTTGTGATCATCCCGTCTTTTGCCGAGCGTTATATCTCGTCAGCCCTGTTCGATGGGATTGGTGACTAGCCCCTAGAGCTGCGCATCATGGCAATAGGCGGAAACGTCGTTAATCCTCGGATCAACGACAAGGTCGCTGGGGCGCAAGGGGCGGGAAATGCGTAAGCCTTCAAGCGACCGCGCCCGCGACAGCGCAACATAAGCCTGTCCGTGCGCAAACATGCCACGGGAAAAATCGATATAGAGCTTGTCGATGGTCAGGCCTTGCGCCTTGTGAACCGTCATCGCCCAGGCCAATCGCAGCGGTAATTGCTTGAACGCCCCGACCACCGATTTGTCGATCGCCTTCTTTGCAGCATCATATTGATAGGAATACCGCTCCCAGGCCGCGGGCACGACACGATGTGTTTCGCTGCCAATTCTGACCATCACCGCGCCGTCATCCAGATCGGCAACCTCGCCCATTGTCCCATTGACCCATTTTCCTGACGGATCGTTGCGGATCATCATTACCCGCGCGCCCCGTTTGAGCACGAGCGGGTCTTCGGTCGGAAACAGGCGTGGATCAAACTGACCCTCGGTCTTGGAGCTGTATTCGCCCGCCTCGCCGGGCAAAGCCGCCAGCCGGGCCGCATTGATGTCATGCGCAGCCTGATTGGTCGGGGTCAGCACAACATGTGTGGCGCTGGCGTCAAATCCGGTGGCCTGCGTGACCCGCTCATTCAACAAGGCGGCTTCGCGCTCGTCCACGCGTGCCTCGCGCACAGCCGAGAGGATATCGATGAAATCCGGATCCGATTGCCGGAATACCGTCTCCAGCTCGACGCGCAGGAAGCCGGCATCACGAAAACCGGGCGCATTAAAGAAAAACGGGCCGCCATAGATTTCGTCCAGATACTGACCCACCTGCCCGTCCACGACCGGCGGAAGCTGGGCCAGATCCCCGACTACGATCATGCGGACCCCGCCGAACGGTTCCGAGCTGTCGCGATGAAGCCGGAGAGAGTGGTCAATTGCGGCCATCTTGTCGGCCCGCACCATGGAAATCTCGTCAATCACCAGCGTGTCGAGTTCTTTCAGAACCCGCGCATGGCGAAGCCGGCGGATATCCTGGGGCTCTATGAGGCGCGGCGGAAAACGAAAAAAGGAGTGAATGGTCTGCCCCCCCGCATTCATTGCGGCGACTCCTGTCGGCGCTACCACAGCCGCGCGGCCCTCCATCTGCTGGAGAAATTTCCGCAGAAGCGTGGTCTTGCCGGTCCCCGCCCGTCCGGTCAGGAAAATATGGGCCCGGCCCGTCGTCAGCAGTCGCAAGGCGGGCGCGGTCGGATCATCATGAGGGGCAATCGTGTTCATGATTCCAGACTGATCTGATTGGTGACGAACCGCCATAGGCAGGATGATAATCCGGTGCTAGTCGATGAGCATGAATGATGACGAGATCGAACGCTATGCCCGCCATCTTGTTCTCAAGGAGATTGGCGGCCCGGGACAACAGCGCCTGCGCGCTGCCTCTGCGGTCATCGTTGGAGCCGGTGGCCTTGGCGGACCGGCCGCGCTCTACCTTGCAGCGGCGGGGGTCGGCACGATCACCTTGATCGATCCCGACACCGTCAGCCTCGACAATCTGCAGCGCCAGATCCAGTTTGCGACGGCGGATATCGGCCAACCCAAAGCGCAGACCGCCGGCACCGGGCTCGCCCGGCTGAATCCGCTGGTGAATGTCCGCGCCGTTCAGGCTGAACTGACACCGGAAAATGCCGCCTCCGTCATCGCCGGAGCCGACATTGTGCTCGACGGTTGCGACAATTTTGAAACCCGCTTTGCCGTCAACGCCGCCTGCCACAAGCAGGGCATTCCTCTGGTTTCAGGCGCGGTCGGACGATGGACAGGACAGGTAGGTGTTTTCACATCCGGGGTGAAAGTCGGCTCGCCCTGCTATCAGTGTTTTGTGCCCGCAATTCCACCGGACGCGGAAACCTGCGAGCGTGTAGGCGTGGTCGGGGCCCTCACCGGCGTCGTCGGCTCGATCATGGCGCTGGAAGCCATCAAATGGATCACTGGCGCGGGCGAACCCCTGGCAGGGCGCCTGATGATCTATGAGGGTCTGGCCGCAACCAGCCGTACATTGACGCTTCGCCGCGACCCTGCCTGCCCGATTTGCGGTTAGTTATTTCGGATCAGAATCACCGCTTTCCGCCCGCTCGCCGGTGAAGACGTTTTCATACTAGCCGCGATCCGGTCCGATCGTGCGATCAAATAACTGGACCGCCGAACGCAAGACCGAGCTCATGTCGGCGCTGCGCGAAAACTGGTGACCCGCACGGTCATATATCGCGAAGTCGACGACCACGCCCGCAGAATTGAGTTCGCCCGCCATTTCCTGGGATTGTTCAAACGGCACAATCCCGTCGCGAATACCGTGCGCAATCAGCACCGGCATGGTGAATTGATCGGCAAGATTCACCGGTGACGCCGCCTCCAGCCGGGCGCGATCGCGGCGGGGGTGGCCAATGGCACGCTCCCAGTATTCCGCCGCAGCCTCGTTATTCTCCTGCCAGTATTCGACGAAGGAAATAAGGTTGGTCACGGGCGCGCCCGCAAACACGCAGTCATAGAAATCCGGTCGCTGCGCGCCGCCCATCAGGGCCGCATAGCCGCCATAGCTGAACCCGGCTATGCAGACGCGGCCGCCGTCAACTTGTCCGGCCGCGATGACCGCCGCGATTGCATCATCGATATCCTGCTGCATCCGGCCGCCCCATTCGCCATATCCAGCCTCGGCAAAGGCTCGCCCATATCCCGCCGAGCCCCGGAAATTGGGCTGTAGGACAGCATAACCATTGGACGCAAAATACTGAGCGACCATGTCATAACCATACAGATCGCGGGCTTCCGGGCCGCCATGCGGCAGCACGACCAGCGGTGTATTGGATCCCAGTCCCTGACGTGGAATGGTCAGATAAGCCTGCAAGGCCATGCCGTCGCGCGAAGAATAGGACACCACGTCAACATCGTTGAGGTCTGACTCGTGCAGATTGGGGCTGACTGAATAGACATGGGTGATTTCATCGCTGGCAGCTTCGTAGAAATAGAGCGCTCCGGCTTCCCGCGGACTGCTGGCATGCAGCATCATCCGGTCGCCGCGAAACCCTCTCGGCACAATGGTCAGATCCTCGTCAAACCGGGTAACAATGCGTTGGTAGTGCGCATCCAGAGCAGGATCGAGGATCACCACTTCATTAGCCCCGTCCGAGCGAACATAGCCGAGGAGCCGGCGCGAGCGGCCATCCACAATGGTTCGCGAGATATCGACGCGGTCCTCGATCGCCAGCGGCGCGCCATATTCCCCTTCCGCCAGATCGAACCGGTAGAGCCCGACCTTGTCGCTGCCTTCGGGGCGGCCGAAAATGATGATTTCCCCGGGCGCGCCGCCATGTCCGGCAAAATCGAACTCCGGCGCGGCCTCAACGAGTTCATTGGTCAGATAGGACGCCGACCGCCGCCATCGCCGGCTGTCCGGTGCGCGGGTGAACACATGCACGCGCCGCCGGTCTGTCGAAAGATCGACCCGCATGGCTGCCTGACCATTGGTGTTGGTAAACCAGTAGGCGGTGCGCTCCGTACCCCGTTCCACAAGCTCGGCATCGCCGGTAAAGACATTGACGCGCCAGAGGTCGAGATTCCGGTCCCGATAGGCCGGCATCAGGACATGGGCATCATCGCCCGGCAGGATATCGACAACCGCGCTCCAGAAAGCATTGTTGACGTTTCGGAACACCCGCCGGCCTTCATTCTGGAACAGGACAACCGGACGCGACGTATCCCAGGGGTCAAAGCTGACCGTCCGGATGACCGGCACATCCACGCGCTGCCCGCCCGCCTGTACGAAGCCATTGGTCCGGATCGTCACCAGCAAACGCTGCGCATTCGCCCACACCATGTAGACAACATCATAACCCGTCAGATCGGTGCGGGAGATTTCCGGCTGGCCGGGTGAATCCAGGTCGCGGATAACCAGTTCTCCACCCGGAGAGTCGACGCCGCGATACTGCATCTGGGCCAGGAGGCGGCCATCAGGCGACAATTCCGGCGGCGTTTCACCGGCACCGGAAAGATAGTCATACACATTGACATACCGGTCAGGCCAATAGCCGTCCTGGGCGAGCGCGGGCGTGGCCATCATGCCGGTGACCGCTGCCACGCAAATCAGAATTCTGATCAACATCGTCCTGCTCCGTTGATTCACTGAATAGACGCATACCCTCATTCAGGATTGGCCGTTTCGGCCTCGATGGTTTCGGCCTTGGTGTTGAGCCATGTCTCCGGAAAAATCTCCTCATGCTGTCCGCGTTCAGGACCGATCGTCCGGTCAAACATCTGGGTTGTCTGCGTCAGCAAGGACCTCAGAAAATTGTCGTTCTCGAAAGAATGCCCGGCACCGTTGAAAGACAGGAAATAGAAGTCGCCTTCCTCCTCCTCCAATGCCTCCGCCATCCAGACAGAATGCGCATAGGGAACAATCGGGTCATCCTGACTATGGGCCAATAGCACCGGCATCGTCATGCGCTCAGCCAGCTGAACCGGCGAAACCCAGTAAAGTCGATCACGCTCGGCTCGCGTATCCCCGATCGCCATCGTCCAGTATTCGTGCGCGTCTTCATTGCGGTTTTCCCACCCGTCGACAAATTCGATCAGGTCCGTCACGGCAGCGCCCGCAAAAACGCACCGATACAGGTCCGGGCGGGTGGCACCCCCCATCAGCGCCGCATAACCGCCATAGCTGAACCCGGCGATACAAATCCGGTCTGGCGCAACCCGGCGCTGATTGATCAGGGACTCAACCGCCTCATCCAGATCTTGCTGCATGCGAGCGCCCCAGCGCCGATAGCCGGACTCAGCGAATGTCCGTCCATACCCGGATGACCCGCGGAAATTCGGTTGCAAGACAGCATAACCCCGGGAGGCGTAATACTGGGCGAACAGGTCAAATCCGTAGGTGTCGCGCTGTTCAGGGCCGCCATGTGGCATCAGAACAAGCGGCGTATCGAGGCCGATTCCCGCCCGCGGCCGGGTCAGATAGGCGGTCAGCTCAAGACCGTCACTCGTGCGGTATCGCAAGGTTTCCACCCGATGCAATACGTCCGGCGGCAAGCGCGGACGAAGCGTCATGACCGGATCGACCGAACGGGTCCCGCGATCATAAAGATAGTAGCTGCCGGGCTCTCGCGGGCCGGTCACAAACAGGACCATGCGGTCCCCCGCAAAACTGGACGGCAAGACCGTCACCTCGTCGCCGAAGAAGCCGGCCAGCCCCTCATAATGACGGCGCAATTCGGGATCACGCATATCGACTTCCAGTCGGTCATCGCTGAATGCAAAGCCGAGAAACTCGCCTCCCGTCCGGCTGATCATGACATGGCTGATATCCACGCGGTCATGTTCGGCCATGGTCTCGATATAGGTTTCGGTATTGAGGTCATAAAGATAGACGCCGCGCCGGTCCGACCCATCCCGGCGGCTGAAGACGTAGATCTGGCCCGGCTCGTCAGAAATTCCGGCCCACTCAAACTCCGCCGCGCGGTCGGATAGCTCGTTGGTGCGAAAACGGGCCGTCCGGCGCCAGCGCCGCTCGCCCGGCTGACGTGTCATCACATCCACGCGGCCGCCCCGCTGATTGACATCAACCCGCATGACGGCAAATCCGTTGGCATTCGTGTGCCAGTGGGTCGTGCGCGTATTGCCACGCTCCTCGACATCGGCCTCACCCGTAAAGATATTGACGCGCCAGAGATGCAGGGCTTCGCCCCGATAGGCGGCCATCAGAACATGTTCCGGGTCTTCAGGCAGCGTATCGACCAGATCATTGCCGAACGCGTTGTAGAGATTGCCGAAAACCCTTCGCCCCTCGCCTTCGAACAGAATGACCGGTTGTGACATATCGCGGCGATCATAACTGACCGTCCGCGTGACGGGAGCAGTCATCGAAAATCCGCGAAACCGTATCTCGGCATTCCGCAGCAGCGTAATCAGCACGCGCTCATTGCTGGCCCATGAAATGTTTATGATCGGAAAACTGCCAAACCCGGTCTGGCTGACATTGGCCTCGTCCGGATCATCCAGATCGCGAATGACGAGGACATCGCCATTCTCGGCATGGTCGGTGTGCACCATGAAGGCGAGATAGCGCCCATTGGGCGACAGAACCGGCCGCGTGACTTCCGGCGTATCCAGAAAGTCCTCCAGCTCCGCCTGACCAAATGCCGGCAGGTCATCCTGCGCGATGGCAGAACCCGCAAACAGGCATGCAATCGCAAACGCAATAAGGCTTCGCAATGTGAACACTCCCCTCTTGGTGGATTTAAGAGGATCGGGAATGATCACGCAATGCCTGATTGTCCCGGCGGCAAATATCGCCAGATCACAACGCCGGGTTCGTCAGCAAATCAAAGAGGATACCCGTTCAGTCGCAGCCGATTGTCAGCGGACTGGTTTCGGTATCACCAACGGCATCGAAATAGAGCGTGGCGACCATGCGCGGCGTACAGATGAACCGCCAATTCCAGTCGTCTGCATAATCTGCCAACGGATCGGCCGCCAGCACGTCCTCGAGCGACAGACCCTCTTCGACCAGTGGCGCAATTATCGCTCGCGTTGCCACGATCATATCGATTGAAGCCTGTATATCCTCGCGTGTTGACAGGGGGCCGTGCCCGGGAATGACCTGAGTGTCGGGTCCGGCGATACGCAAACCGGTCTCCATGGCATCGAGGAAACCATCGATCGTGCCGCCACCGGCCACATCGATATAGGGGAAAAGCCCGGAGAATAATGTGTCGCCCATATGTAGCACATCCGCATCCTCGAAATAGACAACCGCATCCCCATCGGTGTGCGCGGTCGGCACGTGTACGGCCCGAACCGTTTCGCCATTCATGTGAAAATGAATGTCCTCTCCAAAAGTCAGGATAGGCAGAAATCCGTATTCATTCTGCGAGTCGGAATTGGCAAGCCGGGTGCGGATATTGTGGTGAGCGACAATCGTCGCGCCCTCAGCATGAAAGTGATCATTCGAACCCGTATGATCGCCATGATAGTGGGTGTTGAGAATAAAACGCGGCACGCCCTCACCGGCAATATCGGCAATGGCGGCTTCGACCTGCGGCCCGGAACCGGCAAGGAGGTCGTCCACCAGAAGGATGCCGTCTGCGCCTGTCAGGAACGCCATATTGCCGCCCGCTCCGGTCGACAGCATGACAATGCCGCCGCGCAATTCGGTCGGCTCAAACGCGTACTGACGGTCCTGCGCGCTGGCAGCAGCGGCAAGAACAAACATGGTTGCACCGGCGATCACGATTTTCATGGGGCGTCTCCTTTTCGATCTGACCGGATATAGACCGAAGCGCCCGGCAAGTCCCGTTCCATGCAATGTTTTCAACGAAAAACGCGATCAAGCCTGTCAGTTCAATTGTCGGCGCTCAAGTCATCGTAAAACGCGCCCGCCAGACCTCGGGAGTCAATGAACCATTCCTGCCATTCAGGCGCTACAGCCTGCAGGGGGTCAGATTCGATGAATGCAGCGCGTGACATATCGTCTGCCAGCGCGGCAAGGGTGATGTCCCGCATCCGGATCAGCCGGTCATGAAGGGCAAGAACCTCCTCCCGGGAGGCCAGCGGGCCATGCCCTGGAATGATCACCGTATTCTCGTCGGCCAACCGGTGAATCTCGGCAAGCGCTGCAATCGTGCCATCGACGCTGCCGCCTGCATATACATCTATGATTGGCCAGATGCCGTTCACGAAGACATCGCCCGTAGCGATTATATTGGCTGTTGTGACCTGAACAATGGAGTCTCCGCCGGTGTGCGCTGCGGCCGGATGATATATGCGGATCGCCTCATCGCCCCAGAACAGCGACATTTCGTCCTCATATACCACAACAGGTAATCTTTCGACGGGGCGCGGCTCGACCCAGCGCTGGCTCACATCCGAGTAGCGGCGATGGGCAATGCGATGACGCATGAATGAATGCGCAATCGTCAGCGTCCCTCCATTATTGAAAACGTCATTGCCAACTGAATGATCGCCATGGTGGTGTGTGTTGACCATGGCGCGCGGTGACGATCCGAAACGCGCCTCTATCAATGAGTTCAACGCATCGCTGGCCGGCTGCATCAAGGAATCGACCAGAAACACGCCTTCCGGTGTCGCAACAACGGTAGTATTGCCGCCGAAGCCCTCCACCATGAGAACGGTTTCGGAGATTTCGTGCACGACGATCGGATCGTCCGCCTGAAGCGGGCTTTCTGAAGCGGGGCTTTCGATCAACGGGTTGATCAGCAACATCAATGTCAGAAGCATTGCAGGCCCTTTGCTTTGTCAGCCGGAAGCGTCCTTTTCCCAAACTTTCAGACGCCGCTCCAATCACGATCCCGTGGGCTGTATTGCCGCCGCCTGTGACAGTAAGAAATTTACCGATCCTTCAGGGCCTTTGCGTCATTGATGGCACATGATTTTTTTGCGCCTCGCCCTTATGATCTGCGTCCTGACGATGTCAGGGCAAGCTTTGGCGCAGGAGGCCGACACGCCTTCGGGATATCCGGTGCCGCGCTTTGTCTCGTTGAAGGTCAGCGTGGCATACGGACGGGAAGGGCCCAGCCAGGATCATCAGATCATCTGGCGTTATGTGCGCGAGGGTCTGCCGCTGCGGGTAACGGCGGAAGCGCCCGGCTGGCGCCGCGTGGAAGACCCGGGCGGCGAAGTCACCTGGATGCACCACTCCCTGCTTTCTGGCCGCCGCACCGTCTTTATTCCCGAAGAAACTGAATTGCGTATTCGCCCCGATAATGACGCCAATATAGAGGCGATTGCCGAAGCCGGGGCCATACTGGATCTGGAACGCTGCGCAGACGGCTGGTGCCGCCTTGAAGCGCAAGGGCATCATGGCTGGGCACGGGCGGATGCCGTCTGGGGGCTGATGCCTTCCGATCTGGGGTTGAGCGACGCTGCCACAGACAGCCTCGCCGCCTTGAGTGCCCCGTCGCCGCATGATACCGCTGATCACTGAAAGCGGTGGATATCTGACGGCTTGATCCTCCGCTCCAATTCATAAAGCGGACCGTCACCGATCGGGATCGAATATGACAGAACGCCTCAACGCGCTTTCTTACGAAGACCTCCTGCGTTCAGCCAGCGGAGAACTCTTCGGACCGGGCAATGGACAATTGCCGGCACCGCCCATGCTCATGATGGACCGCATCACCCACATATCCGAAGAGGGTGGCGAATACGGCAAGGGCCAGATCATCGCCGAGCTCGACATCACCGACGACAAATGGTTCTTCGAATGCCACTTCAAGGGCGATCCGGTCATGCCGGGCTGCCTCGGGCTGGATGCCATGTGGCAAATGGTCGGGTTTTTCCTCGTCTGGGCCGGAAACCCGGGCAAGGGCCGGGCCATTGGCTGCGGCGAAGTGAAATTCGTCGGACAGGTAACGCCGGATGTGAAGCTTGTTCGGTACCAGATCGACATGAAGAAAATCGTGAAGCGCGGACTGGTCCTCGGCGTTGCCGATGCACGCCTCTTCGCTGACGGTAAGGAAATCTACAAGGCCAAGGATCTCAAGGTCGGCCTCTTCAAACCGGAAGATCTCGCCCGTCAGGGCTGAGCCCCGAATAACAGGAGTTCATCAATGCGCCGTGTTGTGATCACCGGGCTGGGCGTGATTTCGCCTATCGGAAACAATGCCGACGAAGTCGCAGCCTCGCTGAAAGCGGGCAAGAGCGGCATCGGCTTCATGCAGGAATTTGCCGACCATAATTTCAAATGCCAGGTCGGCGCCAAACCGGCAATCGATCCGGCGGAGCATGTCGACAAACGCGTCTATCGCTTCATGAGCGAAGGCGCAGGCTGGTGCTATATGGCGATGGAACAAGCCATAGCGGCAGCCGGCATCGGTGAAGACGATATCTCCAATCCGCGCACCGGTATCATCATGGGATCTGGCGGACCTTCGGCCGGAACGATCGTGAATGCCGCCGATATCACGCGCGACAAGGGGCCTCGCCGCATCGGGCCATTTGCCGTGCCCAAAGCAATGAGCTCGACGGCCTCGGCCACTCTGGCGACACCGTTCAAGATTCTCGGCGTCAATTATTCCATTACTTCGGCCTGCACGACCTCTCTGCATTGCGTCGGCGCAGCCGCAGAACAGATCCAGTGGGGCAAGCAGGATGTGATGTTTGCCGGCGGCTGTGAGGAAATCCACTGGGCACTCTCCAACCTGTTTGATGCCATGGGCGCAATGTCGACGAAGTATAACGACACGCCGCAACACGCTTCGCGCGCCTTCGACAAGGATCGCGACGGTTTTGTCGGCGGGGCCGGCGCCGGGGTTGTGGTTCTGGAAGAATATGAGCGCGCCAAGAAACGTGGTGCTCCGATTATCGCGGAAATCACCGGCTATGGAGCCACATCCGATGGTTATGACATGGTCGCCCCCTCAGGCGAAGGCGCTGTGCGTTCCATGAAGCTTGCCATGGAGACGGCGGGATCGAACATCGACTATCTCAACCCGCACGCCACCGCGACGCCGGTTGGCGACATCACCGAGATGAAAGCGGTCAAGACCGTGTTCGGCGACAACGCCCCCATGATCTCGGCCACCAAATCCATGACCGGTCACTCGCTCGGCGCCGCCGGTGCACACGAGCTCGTTTATACGCTCCTGATGATGCGCGATAACTTCGTAGCCCCGTCGATCAATGTCTTTGACATGGATCCGGACATTGCCGCTCTGAACCTGCCCATCATCACCGAAACCCGTGACGCCCAGATCAAGACTGCCATGTCCAATTCCTTCGGCTTTGGCGGCACGAATGGCACGGTGGTTGTGTCCAAGGTGTGACGTTGATTGATCGGCGCAATCTTCTGACATTAGCCGGCGCGACGTTACTTGCGGGTCTGGCAGCACGTCAGGCCAGGGCATTCGACACATCCGCAGGACAGGCATTCGATAGGGCCATCTCACAAGTCGATCATTTCTCAAGCGACGTCCTCAATGGCAGCATTTCAATTGCCAACTGGCGTGAAAGCCTTGATCACGTTTTTTCAAGCCTTGATCCGAACGATGTCCGGCAGGCTATCGAATTTGACCATCTGCTGAACTCTGCAGGCACCGCCGAGCGTGGCGTCGCAACCGCCCCGGTTCGCCTGCAACTCGAGAATGGTGATCGGTTGGCATTTTTCCCGAAATTCTTCTCCATCGGACGCGGCAGAGCTATCATCCCTCATGGCCACAGCAATATGATATCGGCTCACCTGACTTTGCAGGGCCGGTTTCACCTCCGACAATACGACCGGATCGGAGTGGAAGCCGATGCGCTTTTGATCCGCCCGACGATAGACGAAGTCGTGACGGCCGGATCATTGGCATCAATCGGAGACCCTGACGACAACATTCACTGGTTCATCGCCGAAGAGCAGGCCTGCACACTGGATATCATCATCACCAATCTGGACGCTACTGCTCCGTCCGCGTTTGACATATTCAATATTGACCCGATGGAGGCCACGGCCTTAGGTCAGGATATCTGGCGCGCGCCGCGCCTTTCAGTAGCGGAGGGCCTCGCCAAATATGGCTGAGCCCAAACCCCGGAAGGACTTTCCATGACTGATACGATTTTCCCCAAGGGCGACCTGATGAAGGGCAAGCGCGGCCTCATCATGGGCGTCGCCAACAAGAATTCCATTGCCTGGGGCATTGCCCAGCAGCTCGCAGCGCAGGGCGCAGAGCTGGCCTTCTCCTATCAGGGCGAAGCGCTGGAAAAGCGTGTGCGCCCATTGGTGGAAAGCCTGGGGCAGGAGTCCTTCATGCTGTCCGCCGATGTGACGGACGATGCCTCCATGGATGCGTGTTTTGCGGCCATTGAGAAAAAATGGGGCAAGATGGATTTTCTGGTCCACGCCATCGCCTTCGCCGGCAAGGACGAGCTCGTGGGCTCCTTCACCGAAAACACCACCCGCGATGGTTGGCGCCGGGCGATGGAAATCTCGGCCTTTTCCTTTGTGGATGCCGGCAAGCGCGCCTCACGCCTGATGACCGATGGCGGTTCCATGGTGACGCTGACCTATCTGGGATCAGAACGTGTCGTTCCTTCCTATAATGTCATGGGCGTCGCGAAGGCCGCGCTGGAAGCCTCGACCCGCTATATGGCCCGCGATCTGGGCCCGTCCGGCATTCGCGTCAATGCCCTTTCGGCCGGTCCCATGCGCACTCTGGCCATGGCCGGCATTTCCGGGGGCAAGGCGCTGATGCGCACGGGCCGGGAATGGTCGATGATGAAGGAAGATACGCGCATGGAAGGCGTCGCTGGCGCCGCGCTCTACCTTCTCAGCGATCTTGGCCATTCCTGCACGGGCGAGACCCTGCACGTCGATGCCGGCTTCCACGCCGTGGCCGTGCCCTCAACGGACGATGACGATTAAACCAGCCCGTATTGTAAATTGAAAAAGCCCCGCCGGATTACTCCGGCGGGGCTTTTCTTTGGGCTATTCCAACTTATTACCGGCCTGCACCATCACTTTCCGGCGCTGGAGTTTCATCTTCCGTGATGCCGCGGTCCGTAGGATCTTCTTCCGGCAAGACCCAGGTGTTGAGCCAGTCTATGCTCTCGGCCAGGACGTGCAGCACGCTCTCGCGCCCGCGATAACCATGGCTTTCATAGGGCAGCATGACGAGGCGGGCTGTTCCGGCATTGCCTTTGACCGCCGCAAACATGCGTTCCGACTGCATGGGATATGTGCCGGAATTATTGTCCATCTGGCCGTGGATCAACAGGATCGGCTCGTTGATATCGTCCGCATGCATGAAGGGGGATAGCTCGAAATAGGTCTCCGGCGCGGCCCAGAAGGTACGCCGCTCTGACTGGAAGCCGAACGGCGTCAGTGTGCGGTTGTAAGCGCCCGAACGCGCAATGCCCGTCCGGAACAGATCACTGGCCGCCAGAAGGTGCGCCGTCATGAAAGCCCCATAGGAATGCCCGGCAATCGCCACGCGCTCACCATCGCCAAATCCCCGGCGCACGGATTCATCAATCGCCGCCTCGGCGGACAGAACGAGCTGCTCGATGAAAGTGTCATTCACCGTTTCCGGATCATCACCAACCACGGGCATGGTCGCATTCTCCAGCAGCGCATAGCCCTGCGTCACCATGAAGCGCGGACTGGTCCCGGCGACGCGCGAGAATTCATAGGGTGAACCGCGCACCTGACCGGCCGTTTCCGCATTATTGTATTCCAGCGGATAGGCCCAGATCAGCAAGGGCAGCGTTTCGCCTTCCTCGTAATCGGCAGGCAGGTAGAGCGTGGCCGACAAGGGCACGCCATCGGCACGTTCATAGGTGATCAGCTCGCGCGAAATCTCGTTGAGCTGTGGATGCGGGTTTGCAAAGTCTGTGATGAAGAGCGGCTCACCCTCGCCATGAAGGCGCACATTGGGCGGGGCTTCCGGATCCTCATAGGAAGACAGGAAGACCGACCCGTCCGCCTCGATCAGGCCGATGACCCGCTCGTAATTTTCACCGCTATTGCGCCATAGTTCTTCCGTTTCGAACGTCTCGAAACTCACCCGGTTCAGGAAGGGCCGATTACCCTCCGGTGTTGCGCCGGTGCCGGTATAATAAAGATACCCGCCCTCGATCGCCGCGACCGAACGCCCGAATTCATTGCGAACTGTCTCGGGCGAGCCCGGATCGGCATAAGAATCTTGTAAATTGCGTTCTTCGGCCAGACGCGGCTCAGCGCCATCTTCAGCAAAATCAATCACCCAGCGCCGGATAATCCGTGTATCCCGGTCATACTCAACGGCAATGCCGGTCTGGCCTTCCGAGGTAAACTGGGTGCCGTAATAGCGATCTTCAAAGCGCGCAATTTCCGTCGGTTCGCCGTCAAACGGGGCATTCAGCGCCCAGACGCTGTCCCGTTCATCGGCCTCCACACGCGGATCACCGCCATCCAGCGCCTGTGACCAGATAACCCGCGCCGGGTGGGAGGCCTGCCAGCCAACACTGCGCCGTCCGGTAATCACGCCGCCAATCGGCACATTGTCGGCAATGGGCTGGCGCGCAATTTCCGCGACCTCATTGCCATCAAGATCGATGACATAGGTCCGGTCCGCAAAGCTTGCCCAGTTCACATCATAGGAGAAGGGCTGCTGCATGGCGCCGATCAGGATCATCTCGCCGCCGGGGGCGGGGTCCGCAGAATAGATCAGGTCCGGATCGCCGACGGGCTGCGGACGCCCGCGGCGGGCATCCACCATCACAAGCTGGGTCGTCGCCATCCAGGCGAAAAGCGCCGCATCATGGCTGTCGGTCAGAAGGTCCTGATAGGTCCGGACCGGGGCTTCATATCCCCCGGCCTCCTGAATGACGGGACCCGCCGGGACGAGGGGGCGCTGCGGCATCGGTCCGCGATTCTCCGGAACCGTATTGACCAGCAGCGTCTGGCTGTCCGGCATCCAGCTGATCGGATCAAAGACGGCATTCACGCCTTCGGAAATCACTTCGCGGGCGCGGGCACGTTCAACATCCGCAACCCAGAGCGACAACGTACTGCCCTGCGTGACAACAAAGGCCGCATATCGCCCGTCCGGCGACCAGTCGAAATTCGACAGTCCGACATCGTCCGGCATGTCAATCGCGCGTTCTTCGCCGGTCGTCACATCAATCACCGACAGGCCCGTCGCCGTCCGGGGTCCATGCCGGCCATTGGTGGCTGCATCCAGACGCAAGCCAGCAAGACGTTCCATCGGGCGGGCCAGCTCGGCAACCGGCGGCAGGCTTTCGCGATGGATCAGAAGCAGATGCCGGCGATCCGGCGAGAAGGTCGTCCACGGAGAGGACGGCGCATCAACGATATCGACAATCTCCTGCGGCGGCAGGCGATAGGCATCGTCCTGTGCCAAAGCTGCTGACGAGATGAGGCCGGCGCAACCGGCAAGGGCGAGAATCTGGCGGATCACTTCATATCTCCCGATGATCAATTGGATCAATCATAGGGGGCGAAGCGAACAGGTCCAGCTGTCCTGCCGGAATCCGGCTCAGTTTCTGTCTTCTGCCGGGGCTTCCATCCGGCTGACCAGGCGCCCTCGAAAAGCCCGGAAGGCCGCGACCCGGCTGGCCGGGTGACCGGATTCCTCTGCCATCTCTATAGCCCGGTCAATCTCTGTTATCGCAGCGGCATACTGCCGGGCAGCGCCCAGCGTGTTGGCACGGATCGCGACCACTTCAACATTCTCGGGAAACCGCCGCTGTAATTCGTCGAATACAGTCATCGCGGCACCGACTTCACCCTCCGAACCCAGCGTGAAGCCGGCGAGGCTGAGCTCCATTGTTTGCGGATGAAAACGCCAATCGAGGCGGCTTTCTTCCTGAGCAAACCAGGCACGAACGGCGTCAGCACCACCTTGGCGCGCCCGCTCGACCAACTCCGTCTCCTGATGTGCGAAAGGATAGAGAAATGATATCGCCCGATGCAGGCCCTCTGGCACATTCGTGAAATGATTTTCTCCGGGCCGGATTTCGAACACCCAGTCAAGGCTTTGCGGCTCCATGGCTGCCAGGCGTTCTGCAAACAACTCACCGTCCGGTACGGTGGCGCCGCCATCTGTTTCTCCAACGGCAGTGTACAGGGCGGCACCCCCAAAATCTAAATCAGCGGTTTGAAGGCGGTCAAAAAGCACCCGGTCCGAGACCCATGTACTGGCCCCGAGCGCGATATATCCATCAAACACTTCGGAGTCGGTGAGAAGCTGGTTGAGCACCATTACGCCGCCAAAGGAATGACCGAAAAGAATTCGGATATCATTGGTACGGTATCGTTCGTCGATCAGCGGCAACACGTCTTCGGAAACGTGCCGCAGATAGGCATCGCCATCGCCCGACCCCGGATATCCGGGGTCGGCCACCGGAACCAGGTCGGCATTGCGCTCGGGATTGAAAAGCCCAACGACAATATGGCGCGGAATGCGGCCCCACTCCGCGTGGTAGTCCAGCGTTGCAGCAATAAGATCGAACTGCCATTCCGCATCGGTCAGGTAAAGGACGGAATAGCGTCTGTCCGGATTGTCCTGATAGTCATCTGGCAGATGCACGATGATCTGACGCGTTTCACCGAGCACATCAGAGACGATCTGCAGATTCTCCCGCCGTTCATCATCATTGAGCGGGGTAGCGCCAGCATCCGGCACGACCAACAGGAGAAACAGACACAGCATAATAAAAGATCGCATGGAACAGCTCCGGAATGAGATGCTCCGCCTATCGCGGTTTCTGGATACGATCTTGAAGAATAGTGAACCGCCTCAGGCCCCGAACCATTCAGCGAACTGTCCGGGGGCCAGCCCGATTTGGCGGCAGAAAGCGTTGGTGAAATGACTCTGGTCGGAAAACCCGCTGTCCAATGCGATATCAGCCAGCCGGAGACCGGCCTGGATTCCACCTTTCGCAAATTCGAGCCGGCTGCGCAGTAACAGAGCGTGCGGCGTGATGCCGGCCTTCGCCTGAAAAGCCCTGAACAGATAGCTGCGGCTGACACCGGCAGCGCGGGCGAGCATGTCAACGTCGGTCTCGACAGCTTCAGGGCCATACATCCGGTCGAGAAGATCATCCAGCTTGGCCTTGCCGATTCTGGGTGTGGATTGGATGTGCGTCGATGAATAGGTGAGCGCGAGCCTCTCGATAATCGCGTCCATGATCCGGTCCGGATTGGCGGGATCAGGCTTCGCGGCGCGCATCACCTCGTAGAGACCTCCGGCAAGTCTCAATAAAGCAGCATCATGGAAGCATGGCAGACGCTGGACACCTCTGCGGCCAGGATCTATCTGCCCCAGACGGTCCGGCGATATGTGAATGTGCAGAGCGTCAACCTTTGGGCTTCTCCACTGAACGGTTTCTGCCGTTCGCGCCGGATAGAGGCCGAACGAGCCAGAAGCGGCTTCAAAGTCTTCCTTTCCGTGACGTGTGGCGCGGGATAACCGGACCGGAGCCTCAGGATAAAAGGACAGGACATGCCAGCGCCGCCGCTTCAGCTGCAGCGAACAGCCGGATGACTTTTGCCATTCCACGCTCCATCCGGGCCCATTGAACGGGCGGGCCGTGAGCAATCCGGCTGTGTCAAAATTGATAGCGTGCATAAAAAATTGGCCCGGATTCACATCCGGGCCAATTCAATCAGATTAGACGATTGCGAGAAAGAGCTATTCCTCTTCGTCGCTTTCGTCTTCCTTGATGTCCTTGCCGGTTTCCTGATCGACGACTTTCATCGACAGGCGAACCTTGCCGCGGTCATCAAAGCCCATCAGCTTCACATAGACTTCATCACCTTCGGCAACGACGTCTTTGGGATGCGCGACGCGCTCATTCTTCATTTGTGAGACGTGAACCAGGCCGTCTTTCGGGCCGAAGAAGTTCACGAAGGCGCCGAAATCGACGACCTTGACCACTTTGCCTTTGTAGATCTTGCCCACTTCCGGCTCGGCGGTCAGACCGTTGATCCAGTCCAGAGCCGCGCGGATGGATTTGCCATCCGGCGACGAGACCTTGATCACGCCGTCATCATTGACGTCGACCTTGGCACCGGTGACTTCGACGATCTCGCGGATCACCTTGCCGCCCGTACCGATCACATCACGGATCTTGTCGGTCGGAATGGTGATGGTTTCAATGCGCGGAGCATATTCGCCAACTTCCTCGCGAGCCGTGCCGAGCGCATCATTCATCCGCTCGAGGATGTGCATGCGGCCGCCTTTGGCCTGCTCCAGAGCGGTTTTCATGATGCCTTCGTCAATGCCGGCAATCTTGATGTCCATCTGCAGCGACGTCACGCCTTCAGACGTACCGGCAACCTTGAAGTCCATATCACCGAGATGGTCTTCATCGCCGAGAATGTCGGACAGGACAGCCACGCCATCCGGATCCTTGATCAGACCCATTGCAATGCCGGAGACGGGGCGCGTAATCGGCACACCGGCATCCATCATCGCCAGCGAGGCACCACAGACGGTTGCCATCGAGGACGAGCCGTTCGACTCGGTGATCTCGGAGACCAGACGGATCGTGTAAGGGAAGTCTTCAGCCGATGGCAGGACCGCATTCACGGCACGCCAGGCCAGCTTGCCGTGGCCGATTTCGCGGCGGCCCGGAGCCAGACGGAAGCTGGTTTCACCCACCGAGTAGGGCGGGAAGTTATAGTGGAGCATGAAGCGCTCCTTATAGGTTCCCGTCAAAGCGTCGATGAACTGCTCGTCCTCGCCCGTACCGAGCGTTGCCACGACCAGACCCTGCGTTTCACCACGGGTGAAAAGGGCAGAACCGTGCGTGCGCGGCAGGATGCCAGCCTCGGCAACAATGGTCCGGACTTCGTCGAGTGCACGACCATCAATCCGCTTGCCGGTCTTGATGATACCGCCGCGAACAATCGAGGATTCAACGCTTTTCAGGACGTCAGCCAGCACATTGCCCGGAACACCATCCGGATTGTCTTCGCTTTGACCCAGGGCTTCCTTGGCCTTGTCCTTGGCCACACCAACAGCCGCATAGCGCTCTGTCTTGTCGGTGATGGTATAGGCAGCGGCCAGATCTTTCTCGACCAGCTTGCGAACTTGTGCTTCCAGCTCGGAATGGTCTTCCGGCTGGAAATCCCACGGCTCCTTGGCGGATTTCTCGGCCAGGCGAATGATCGCTTCGATCACGGGCTGGAAAGCCTCGTGTCCGAACATGACTGCGCCGAGCATGACGTCTTCAGAAAGCTCCTTGGCCTCTGATTCCACCATCATCACGGCATCGCCGGTTCCGGCGACAACCAGATCCAGCGCGCTGTCTGCAATCTCGTCACAGAGCGGGTTCAGAACATACTCGCCATCGATATAACCCACGCGGGCCGCACCGATCGGGCCCATGAAGGGCAGGCCGGAAATGCAGAGCGCGGCGGATGCGCCGACCAGACCGACAATGTCCGGGTCATTTTCCATATCGTGCGACAAAACCGTCAGCATCACCTGGACTTCATTCTTGAAGCCTTTGGGGAAAAGCGGACGGATCGGACGGTCGATCAGGCGGGAGGTCAGCGTTTCCTTTTCGGTCGGCCGGCCCTCGCGCTTGAAAAAGCCGCCCGGAATTTTCCCGGCGGCGAAGTATTTTTCCTGATAGTTGACAGTCAGCGGGAAGAAGTCGGCTCCCGGCTTGACGTTCTTGACGCCGACAGCGGTCGCCAGAACGGTTGTCTCACCATAGGTGACCATGACAGCGCCGTCCGCCTGGCGGGCGACCTTGCCGGTCTCGAGGGTCAGCTCACGGCCGCCCCATTCAATTGTTTCTTTGTGTATCTCAAACATCTCGTGCGTGCTTTCGTCCCGTTCGTCGTCTCAACCAGCGTTTAGCGGCGGAGGCCCAGCTTCTTGATCAAAGCCTGATAGCGTGCCTCATCCTTGCCTTTGAGATAGTCCAGCAGCCGTCGGCGCTGGGATACCATCTTCAACAGACCACGACGGGAGTGATTATCCTTTTTGTGGGTTTTGAAATGCTCGGTCAGATTGACGATCCGTTCGGTCAGGATAGCCACCTGGACTTCCGGAGAACCTGTATCGCCCTTGGTTTGAGCATTTTCGGAGATAAGCGCACTCTTGCGCTCTTGCGTTACCGACATCGGACTTTCCTTTCTTGCCCGCTTCTGGGGCTCTAGATGCTGTGGTTGAAGACCCGTGACGGAACGAATTTTCCCGCCTGTGCGTCTCCGAGAGCGACCGCCATCTCGCCATGCATCGCCACCGCCATTCGAGACCCGTCTTTTCCGGAAAGATCACGAGGACGCCTTTGGGCACGGAGCTCCTGCGCGATACGCGGGAGCAGGACGATGGACCGCCCTTGCCTCAAATGAGAAGCCTCCTCCTCGGTTACGGCCAGTGCCGGGATGTCGTCCAGCGCGGTCTCAACCGGGGCAAGCCCCTCAAAAGCGCGGCCCTTATGGGCTAAATCTGCCAATTCGTCCAGCGATATGGCAGCAGACTCTTCAAACACGCCTACCGCTGTGCGGCGCAATGCGGAAATATGCCCTTCTGTCCCGAGTTTGGCAGACAGATCCCGGGCGATGGCGCGCACATAAGTGCCCTTGCCGCAATCCATTTCAAACACGGCTTCGTCAGGCGACGGCGTGTCGACAAGGTCCAGTCTGTCAATACGGACAGGGCGCGCCGCAAGCTCGATCTCCTCTCCGGCCCGGGCAAGATCATAGGCCCGCTCGCCATCAATCTTGATGGCCGAGTATTTTGGCGGAATCTGTTCGATATCACCTACGAAGTCCGACAAGGCGTCGCGAATGGCGGCGGCATCCGGCCGCACATCGGACGTTGCGATTTCGGAGCCCTCGGCATCCAGCGTATCGGTAGACACACCCCAGCGAATGGTGAAGCGGTAGGTCTTGCCCGCATCCTGCGCGAGGGGGACGGTTTTCGTGGCCTCGCCCAGTGCGATGGGCAGCATGCCGGTTGCGAGCGGATCCAGCGTGCCGGCATGACCGGCCTTCTTGGCGTCGAACAGGCGGCGTACCGCTGAAACCGCCTGGGTGGACGTCATATTCAGGGGTTTGTCGAGCAAGACCCAGCCATGAATATCCTGCCCCTTCTTGCGACGCCCCATCAGTCATCACCCTCATCGGCCAAACCCGGATCAAGGTCGCGCTTGACAGACGGGCTTGCGAGCAAATCGTCAATGCGGCTCGCCTGATCAAAACGGTCATCAGCGACGAACCGGAGCTCGGGCGTGTTCTTCATTTCGATTTCACGGCCCAGCTGTCCGCGCAGAAAGCTGGCACAGCGATTCATGGCCTTGGCGACCTTCTCCTTGTCGCCCTGAGCCAGCGGCGCGACATAGACCCGCGCATTCTTCAGGTCGGGCGACGCCCGGACCTCGGTAATTGTGATATCGACACCCGCGAGATCACTATCACGCAATTCCTTGCGCTGGAGGATATCGACCAGAGCGTGGCGGATCAGCTCGCCGGCGCGAAGTTGGCGTTGGGACGGCATTTTGGCGCCCGTTTGGGGCGATCCGTGGCGGGACATGGAAACCTCGTTCTCGAAGGACCGGGATCGAACCGGCGCATTCGTTATGTAGAAGGGCGCGCGGTCTAACGCTTCAGGCCCACCAACGCAAGCTTTACGTAATTGCCAGTATATTCGCGATTTTGTGATTGGGGCGTGTACAAATCTCAGACTAGAACCGGGCTCAAAGGAGCACGTTTCATGAAAACTCTATTTTCTGCACTATTATTCTGTCTGGGAGGCTTTTGGACCTCCGCGCTGGCCCAGGAGCAAACCCCGGCACGCCAGACAGCAGAGGCCTGGCTGGACGCCTATCAGGCACAGGATTTCAGTGCCATGCGCGCCCTGCTGACAGACGAGTCGGTCTTTATCGATCCGACTTCTCTGGGCCGCGAAAATTTCGGCGATCCGATCAACTGGCAAGGCGCAGATGCCATACTGGCCGGAGTCGGCGCCTGGGGCGTCACACATGCCGAATACCATATTGATCGCACCTATGAATCTCCCGGCCGCGTGATTTTCGATGGCTCCGTCGATGTCACCTATGGCGATCCGGACAACCCGGTCAGCTATAATTTTCCGATCATCACGATCGTCACGGTCCGCGACGGATGGGTGGCAGAGCATCGGGACTATACGGATTTCGACGGTGCCCGGTCACTGAGCGCCGAGGCGGAGCCGTTGACGGAAAACAGCATCATCAATGCCTATATGGCGGCCTATTCCGCTGCAGATTTCGAAGCCATGGCGGGTTTCATGGATGAGGCGGTAATCTTCTCGGATCCGACAGCCACAGGACAGGGCGAAACCGGCCTGCTGCATCATGGCCGCGACGAGATCATGACGGCGCTTCGCGAGTTTGCCGCGCAGAATAATCCGATCGGGCTCAATTTCGAATGGGACACGGTGTTTGAGAGCAATAATCGCTATGTTTTCATGGGCCGTGTGAATGCGACCTACCCGGTTCAGCAGGACGGCATGGTTTTCCAATGGTCAGCGCCTCAAACGACGGTCATCCACATGCGGGATGGACTTGTGGTCGAGCAATACGACTTTGCTGATTATGAGGGCGCGGAGCAGGGTCTCGTCCCGGCAGAATAGCTAGCGCATCCAGAATCGGGGCGTGAAAAGAAGCAGAATCACTACCAGCTCGAGCCGTCCCATAAGCATCACCGCACACAAAAGCCATTTCGCCGGATCCGGCAGGGTCAGAAAATGCCCTGCCGGTCCGATGATATCGCCCAGTCCCGGTCCGACATTCGCCAGAGCTGTGGCAGAGGCTGTAATCGCGGTTTCGAAATCCAGACCCATCGCCGCCAGCAAGACAGCCCCCACGGCGAAAGTCCCGACATATAATCCGCCGAACAACACCACTGACGCCACATCGGAATCTTTCAGCGTCCGCCCGGCATGTTGCTCGGTGGCAATGGCGTTCGGCATGGAAGCCTGATTGAGCGCCCGGCGTACGGCCTTGAGTGCGATCTGCAAGCGGAAGGTCTTGAACCCGCCCGATGTCGATCCCGCACACCCCCCGAGAAATGTCAGGATAAAGACGCTTGAGAGCGCCAGCGGGCCCCATAGCTGATAGTCGCCCGCCGCATAGCCCGTCGTCGTGATGATCGAGACCGTCGAAAACAGCGCCAGCCGCAATTGTTCCATCGGGGCGGAGTCCATACCGTGCTGCGCAAACACGAGCAATCCCGTGAACAACGCGACAATCATCAGAAATCCGCTGACCTCTTCATCAATTCCGCGCCGGCCATCGGCCCGGCTGAAAACCCGTACATAGGCAAGAAATGGCACGGCCCCCGACAGCATGAAGATGATGGCCACCCATTGTGCCCCCGCCGAAAACCCGCCCATTGAGGAATCGTGCGTCGAATAACCACCAGTCGAGACTGTGGTCATGGCATGGGTCAGCGCTTCGAAACCCGACATGCCCGTCGCGGCATACCCGAACAGGCAGAGAGCGGTCAGGCCGATGTATAGCGCCGCAATTATGCCGGCGAGATGTCCGGGACGGGCGATAACCTGATCTGCTGTCGGCTTTGAGGATTCCATCTGGAAAAGCTGCATCCCGCCAACCCTGAGGAAAGGCAGAATGGCGATTGAGAGACCGATAATACCTATTCCGCCAATCCACTGCAGCAGAGCCCGCCAAAGGAGAATCGACGGTGCCGTTTCGTCCAGCCCGGTCATGACTGTCGATCCGGTCGTCGTAATTCCCGAATAGGATTCAAAAAGGGCATCCGTCCAGGACAGACCGACCGCTGAGGCAGTGAATGGAATGGCGGCGAGAAGCGGGATGCCAATCCAGGCGCCGGCGGTGAGCGCAACCGCGCCGCGATAATCGATTTCCGGCCGGGCATCCTGCCCGAACAAGATCAAGGTGCCGCCCAGAAAACCGGACACAAAAACAGCTTCCAGGAAAGCGGGCGCAACGCCGTCCTCAAAAATATAGGCAGATAAAATCGCAGAAAGGCCGGCGAGCCCCGCAATCCCGATGCATAGCGAGCCAAGGATCAGGAAGACGATCTGATACTTGCGCACTATCAGTCCTCAGGATTCGAATTCATCGGTGCCACCCCGGTCTAAAAAAAACCCCGCTTTCGCGGGGCTTTTCTTGTTAGAGTTTGCGTTCGACTTCCTCGACTTCGAAGCACTCGATGAGGTCGCCTTTTTGAAGGTCTTCGTAATTCTCGAACGCCATACCACACTCGGTTCCGGCGCGGACTTCCGGCACTTCATCCTTGAAGCGCTTCAGTGTTTTCAGCTTGCCCTCATGGATGACCGTGTCGTCACGCAGCAGGCGAACGCCTGATCCACGCTTCACAACGCCTTCGGTCACGCGGCAACCGGCAACCTTTCCGGCCTTCGAGATATTGAAGACTTCCAGAATCTCCGCATAACCGATGAAGGTTTCGCGTTTTTCCGGCGCCAGCATGCCTTCCAGCGTGCCTTTCACGTCATCCAGAATGTTATAGATGATCGAGTAATACCGGATCTCGACGCCTTCAGCCTCGGCCATCTGGCGGGCCTGCTTGTTGGCCCGGACATTGAACGCAAAAACCGGCGCGCCGGACGATTTGGCCAGCAGAATATCGGATTCATTCACGCCGCCAGCGGCACCATAGATGACGCGGGCTTTCACCTCGTCATTACCGATTTTCTCAAGCGACTGCGCAATGGCTTCAGCAGAACCCTGAACATCGGCTTTCACGACCAGCGGCATTTCCTGAATATCGCTCGACTGAAGCCGGGCGAGCATCTGTTCCAGAGAGGCGCCACCCGCACCGGCGGCAGATGCCGACTGGCGCTTCTGACGCTGACGATAATCCACAATCTCGCGGGCACGCGCTTCACTATCGACGACAGAGAATAATTCACCCGGCTCGGGCGCACCGTCCAGACCAAGGATTTCGGCCGGCTGGGATGGGCCCAATTCCTTGAGCTGCTGATTGCGCTCATCAATCATGGCGCGCACGCGGCCCCATTGAGCCCCGGCCACAACGATATCGCCGCGCTTCAGCGTGCCTCGCTTGACCAGTACGGTCGCCACGGAACCACGGCCCTGTTCAACCTGACTTTCAACGACAACCCCGTCGGCAGCCCGATCAGGATTGGCCTTCAGTTCAAGCAGCTCAGCCTGCATGGTGATGGCATCGGTCAATTCCTCGAGGCCGGTCTTTTTCAGAGCCGACACCTCGATCGCCTGGGTTTCACCGCCCATGCTTTCGACGATCACTTCATGCTGGAGCAGATCGGTCAGCACCTTCTGGGGATTGGCCCCTTCGCGATCCATCTTGTTGATGGCCACAATAATCGGTGCGCCGGCGGCCTGAGCGTGTTTGATCGCCTCGATCGTTTGCGGCATGACCCCGTCGTCGGCCGCGACCACCAGGATCACGATATCCGTTGCCATGGCTCCACGTGACCGCATCGCGGAGAACGCTGCGTGACCTGGCGTATCCAGGAAGGTGATCTTGTCACCGGATTTCAGCTCAACCTGATAGGCGCCGATATGCTGGGTGATCCCGCCCGCTTCGCCGCGCACGACATCGGTCGAACGCAAAGCATCGAGCAGCGAGGTCTTCCCGTGATCGACATGGCCCATCACGGTCACGACGGGCGGACGCGGCTGCTTGCTGTCTTCCGGATCATCGTCAGCGATAAAGCCTTCTTCGACGTCAGATTCCGAAACACGCTTCGCAATGTGGCCAAAGTCTTCGATGATCAACTCGGCCGTATCGAGGTCGAGCACGTCATTCACGCGGACCATCTGGCCCTGCTTCATCAGATACTTCACGACGTCAGCGGCACGTTCGGCCATACGAACGGCCAGTTCCTGAACCGTGATGGCTTCCGGCAGCACCACTTCCCGCTGGATCTTGTCGCGTTCACCGCCTTGTTGACGGCGTTGCTTCTCGCGCTCCCGTGCGCGGCGCACCGAGGCGAGCGAGCGCTGACGATCTTCGTCACCATCCAGAATGTTCTGAATGGTCAGCTTGCCCGAGCGGCGTCCATGATCGGCTTTCGCGCGAGCCTTTTCAGGTGCCGCGCGTCCAGGTCCCGGAGCGCCCTTCTTCTTGACGCGGCCGCCCATGGCTTCAAGCATGGAATCGGCATCATCAATGTCGCGATCCTTGTTCTTGTCTTTCGGCTTGGGCGCTTCGCGGCGCGCAGGCGCAACATCATCCGGATCGCCCTTGGCAGGTGCCGGTGCCGCGGCGGCAGCTGCAGCAGCGGCCGCTTCGGCTTCAGCCTCGGCCTTCCGGCGCTCGGCGTCGGCAGCTTCCTCGGCTTCGCGTTTTTGCTTGGCTTCCAGAAGACGCTGTTCTTCTTCGGCGCGCTGAGAGCGCTCGGCTTCGGCTTCCTTGCGCTTTTCTTCCTTCTGGGCGGCTTCGGCGCGCGCACGTTGAATGGCGCGCTGCCGGGCGACCAGTTCCTCTTCGGACAGGCCGAGCTCGCGGGCCTTGGCGGCCAGCGGCGTTTCACCCTTCCTCTGGGTCGCGCCCGGTTGCGGTTTGCCCGGAGCTGCGGGGCTTCCACCCGATTGGGGGCCGACCACGCGTTTGCGTTTTTTCTCGACCACCACAGATTTGGAGCGGCCGCGCGCAAAACTTTGCTGCACCGTGCCTGACCCTCCGCGATTCAGCGAAAGAGGCCGGCGGCCGGAACCACCCTGATTACGATCGTCGTTGTCGCTCATGCGAACCTTTCAACACGGCCTATTCCGGGAACACCGCTGGCGGCCGATCAACCAACGTCCCGTTTTCAAGTCATCAAGGCTTGAAAGCCCGCTAAACTAGCCAGCTTCAAGCCGGATTCAACCACTCTCACCCGCTTTCGTTGCCGGATCGATGATCCGGAAGCCCGAAAGCCGGTGCATTACCTCCCCAAAAGACCGCCCTTGCGGCCCGCTGGAGAGGGCGGCATGGACAACGCTATCGCGTCCAACCGCCTGTCCAAGTTCGGCAGCAGAGAAACACCCTGCCACCGGAATATCACCCCACGCAGCCGCCGCCAGCCGGTCCAGTTTGCCACGGCCATCAGCCGCACCATCGCTGGCTTCGATCCGCCAGGCCGGCCGAGACGCTTTCAGCGACAGGCGAACGGCGTCCATTCCCGTCGCCAGCGCTCCGGCCCGTCGCGCCAGCCCGAACAGGGACAAAGCACGCGCCGCCAGAAGCATTTCCACCTCGTCGGCCAGGCTGGCCGATGCTTTCGCGCCATCCAGCGCGCGTGCCAGCTTGCCCTTCTTGACGGCCAGATCGACCGACGCACGGTCGGCGCTGACCCAGGCCCCCCGGCCCGGCAATTTGGCGGCGATATCCGGCACCACATTCCCATCGGGATCGGCCACAAAGCGGATCAGTCCGCTTTCCGGGCCACTTGTCCCCTTGGCAAGGCAGCGCCGCTCGCGCATGTCCGTTTCGCGGCTCAGTCCTTGGCCTCTTCTCCGTCCTCGACCGGCGCGTCCAGATCCACGCCGAGCGCAGCGGCTTCAGCTTCAAGCGCATCAAGATCCATATCGGCAATATCGACTTCGCCTTCGTCTTCGGCGCTGGCTTCAACCTCTTCAACTTCAGGCTGGGGCAGGTCTTCTTCAGAAATCCAGCCCGCCGCAACGCGCGCTTTCAGGATCAGCATTTCAGCATCTTCCTGAGACAACTCGAACTCTTCAAGAATACCCGGTTCGCGAACGCGCTCGCCATTCTTCGTCTCGAACCAGCCGCGCAGATCATCCGGCGTGAAACCGGCCAGATCGTCGGCCGACTTGACCTCGGCCTCACCCAGCTTCACCGCCATGGCAAGGTCTATGCCGTCAATTTCGAGCAGCGCATCTTCAACACCCAGTTCGGTGCGCTTGGCGTCCTGTGCCGATGCGACCTTGTCGAGATGCTCCTTGGCGCGGGTCTGGATTTCAACCGCGGTATCCTCGTCAAAACCTTCAATGGCCGCGATTTCATCCAGCTGGACATAGGCCAGCTCCTCGACGCTCGCAAAGCCTTCCGTTGCCAGAAGCTGGGCAATCACCTCGTCCACATCCAGCGCATCCATGAAGATGGCCGTACGTTCGGCAAACTCTTTCTGGCGGCGTTCGGATTCTTCCTGCTCGGTCAGGATATCGATCGACCAGCCGGTGAGCTGCGAGGCCAGCCGCACATTCTGTCCGCGGCGGCCAATGGCCAGCGACAGCTGATCATCCGGCACAACAACTTCAATGCGCTGATCTTCCTCGTCCAGAACCACTTTGGCCACTTCTGCCGGTTGCAGAGCATTCACGATGAAGGTCGCCGGATCATTATTCCACGGAATGATATCGATCTTCTCGCCGGCCAGTTCGGACACAACGGCCTGAACACGCGAGCCGCGCATACCCACACAGGCGCCCACCGGATCAATCGAACCATCATTGGAAATCACGGCGATCTTCGCACGCGAACCTGGGTCACGGGCGACGGCCGGAATTTCGATGATACCTTCATAGACTTCCGGCACTTCCTGAGCGAACAGGGCGGCCATGAAGTCCGGATGCGCGCGTGACAGGAAGATCTGCGGACCGCGGGTCTCTTCGCGCACATCATAGATATAGGCGCGGACACGGTCGCCATTCTTCAGATTTTCGCGCGGAATACCGTCATTGCGGCGGATAATCCCTTCGGCGCGGCCCATATCGATAAAGACATTGCCGTATTCGACGCGCTTGACGATTCCGTTGAGAACCTCGCCAACACGGTCCTTGTATTCCTCGTACTGGCGCTCGCGCTCGGCATCCCGCACCTTTTGCGTAATGACCTGCTTGGCCGCCATGGATGCGACACGGCCGAATTCGATCGGCGGCAATTCTTCGGAGAAGACCGTCCCGATCTCGGCATTGGCATCGATTTTTTTCGCATCGGCGAGGCTCATCTCCTGAGCCTCATTCTCCACCTCTTCGACGACTGTCGTGTGGCGGGTCAGAGACATTTCACCGGTCTTCGGGTCAATCTTCGAACGAATGTCCAGTTCGGCACCATAGCGCGAGCGGGCGGCCTTCTCGATCGCCTCTTCAATGGCCTCGATGACGATGCTTTCGTCGATCGATTTTTCATGTGCCACAGCCCGGGCAATCGCGAGCATCTCGGTCTTGTTTGCACTGACGCCGATATTCATGGCGTGTCTCCACTTGCTTCGTCCGAGCCGGATGGCGCACCGCGCGCCGCCAGGTCGGCCTTGATCAATTCTTCGGTGAGAACGAGCTTGGCATCGGCGATCCAGTCAAACGGAATCAATGCCGTCTCATCCTCTTTGGGCAAATCCATCAGCACCGAATTATTTTCGAAGCCGGCGAGTTGCCCGGAAAAGCGCTTCTGTCCCTCGACCATCCGGTCGAGTTCCAGCTTGGCCCTGAACCCTTCCCAGCGCTCGAAATGCGCGGGCATTGTCAGGGGCCGATCGATACCGGGGGACGATACTTCAAGCGTATATTCACCCCGGATCGGATCTGTTTCTTCCAGAACGTCAGACAGGCCGCGCGACAGCTTCGCGCAATCCTCGACATTCATCGTTCCGTCCGATTTTTCCGCCATGATCTGAACGATCTGCGTCTTCCCCGACTTCACACGAATGCGGACAATTTCCATGTCCAGCGCATCGGCCACAGGCAAAGCCAGTGTCAGTATCGCCTCATCCGTTGCGGTGCGGGTGCGCAAGGGCGGCCCTCCGTATCAGCCAACAAAAACGGCGGCCCCGGTCTGGAGCCGCCGATAAGCGCAATCCAGCGCTAATCGAACGTGTTGAGGGGGATATACGCCCCCGACAGCTAAAGATCAATTCCCCTTGCGCGGTAGCCAAACGAGGGAACCAAGAAAATTCCCGAGTGCGACAAGCACAAAGGAGATAATAGCTCCGAGCATTGCTGCACCCAACAGGAGCAAGGTCTTATCCCAAGTGGTTTCCGGCGGAATCGCATTTGATGTACTCACAACCGAAAGACCGGCACCAGCGATTGTCGCTATTGCAATGTAGAGCCAAGCCGCAGTTTGAAAGGGGTCTTTAGACATCATTCTCGCGACAGGGAGGGCAATGAAAGCTGGAGCGATCAAAAAAGTGGCAACCCAATGTCCATAGGTCAATACGCCGATTGTCATCCAGCCAGCCCATTCAGCGACATGTTCACCGTCCGCTGCGTTGCCATCCGTGAGCCCCATGAAGGGCATGATCAAAAATGAAAGAGAAAAAACTACGGCGAAAGCGAGCCAGCAACCAACCCAACGCAACGCGATCCACGTAATATAGCGCATAAAAATACCTCAAAGCCGGATTCTGGGTGAATTGCCATTTTCAAAATCAAAAAACACCGGCGCGCAATCGCCGAGCTGTTTGGTCTCATAGCGCGTGGTCAGATGATCCGCGGGAGGCTGGCGCCAGTCAGCGGCAGAGCGCGCCTGCCATTCCAGGCCCGGCGTCTGGCGCAGAATCCACAATGCGTGGTCGGCATAGGCTTTGACATCGGTTGCCACCCGCAAGTGGCCGCCGGGCTTCAGCAGGCGCGCAAACTCGGCGGCTGTCTCGTCCTGCACAAAGCGCCTTTTGGCATGCCGCACTTTGGGCCAGGGGTCGGGGAAGAGCAGAAAAATCCGGTCCAGACATTGATCCGGCATCCGCTCCATCACTTCGCGGGCATCGCCCTCATGAAGACGGACATTTTCAAGCCCGCTCTCCTCGATCTGGGTCAGAGCCTTGGCCACACCATTGATAAAGGGTTCAACGCCAATGTATCCGGTGTCCGGATGGCGCGCCGCTTGCCCGGACAGATGCTCACCGCCCCCGAAACCGATTTCGAGGATGTGTTTCGTTTTTCCTGGCAATAGAATTGCTGGATTCACAACGCCCGATGCCGGAATTCCGATCTTCGGCAAAAGTTCATCAACCAATGCCTGTTGACGATCCGACAAGGTCCGCGATTTGGTGCGGCCGAACGTGCGTAGCCGCTCGGTCATGACCGATTGCCGTCCGGGACATCGGGATAGGCGGTTTCAATGACATCCGCAGTTTTCACCGGCCAGTCGAGCGTGGAAAGGCCTGTTTTTCGAGCCAGAACGCCCGACGCCTCAAAGCCGACAGAGCCTTCCGCAAATCGTTTGCCCTCGCTCCACAGCCAAGGAATGATGAATTGCGGCAATTCTTCATACGCGGCGAGGATTTCAAATCCGGTGGCCGGGTTGAAAAACCCCGGCCAGGCGTCCTTGGAAAAGCGGAGGAAATCCCAAGGTTGATCGTGAAGACCAATGGTCTGGTGGGTGGAGATAAACACCAGACCGCCGGGCTTGAGAACCTTGTTGATCTCGAGCGCGACCTTCCAGGGCATCAATAAATGTTCGAACACGCTTCGCGAATGGACAAAGTCAAAAGACTCTTGCGGAAACAGCTCGCTCATCTGGTGCGCATCACCCACGACATCCACCCGAGGTCCCGGCAAGACATCAATTACGGTCACCTGTGCGCCGGGAAACTCCTTGCGATCGCCGACTTCGCTCCGGTCGCGGCCGCCCACATCCAGCAAGCGGCAGCCGGGCGCCATGGCAACGCGGTCGCGAAACTGACGGAAGGCCTGGCTGCCTTCGCTCCGGCCGCGGCGATCGGAGATCAGATCCGTCAACCGGATCGTCAATGCGGCATCCAGACTTGTCCTGAAAACCAGCTCGCCCGCTTCCGGAAACTCGTCCTCTCGCAGCAGGATTTCAACACTGAAACCTTTTTGCGGACCAAGGTCGGGCAGAACACCGCCATGATCGAAACCGGTGCGGATATCGGCTGACAAGGCATCGATATCCTTCAGATCAATTCCGGTGAGCTTTGATTCTTCGTGATGGAACCATCCTGACACGCGGAGATAGCGGTGCATTTTCGCGACCGTATCGACCAGAAAAAGATGTCCATCAATCTCCACCGCTCAAAGCGTCCTCACGCGAGGCCCTTGAGCTGGTCGACCAGATCGAGCTTTTCCCAGGAAAAGCCACCATCATCATCCGGCTGGCGGCCAAAATGACCGTAAGCAGACGTCCGCGCATAAATCGGCCGGGAAAGGCCCAATTGCTCGCGAATGCCGCGCGGTGACAGATTGGCGATCTGCTGTAACGCATCCTCGACGCGCACTTCATCAACATGACCGGTGCCGTGGAAATCAACATAAAGCGAAAGCGGTTTGGACACGCCAATCGCGTAGGACACCTGAATCGTGCATTTCTTTGCCAGACCTGCAGCGACGACATTCTTCGCCAGCCAGCGGCAGGCATAAGCAGCCGAGCGGTCCACCTTGGTGGGGTCCTTGCCTGAGAAAGCGCCGCCGCCGTGTGGGGCGGCCCCGCCATAGGTATCGACAATAATCTTGCGGCCGGTGAGGCCGGCATCGCCGTCCGGACCGCCGATCACAAAGTTTCCGGTTGGATTGACGTAAAACTCGTCATCCGGCGGAAACCAGCCTTCGGGCAAAACGCCCTGGACGATCGGGCGGACCAGTTCTCGAATATCACCCGGACTGAACCCGTCCTTGTGCTGGGTGGAGACGACGACGGACGTCACGCCAACCGGTTGCCCGTTTTCATAGCGCAGCGTTACCTGGGATTTGGCATCCGGTTCAAACTCCGGACGTTCACCGGATTTGCGCTGCCGGGCCATTTCCTTCAGAATCTGATGTGAATACTGGATCGGTGCCGGCATGAATTCAGGCGTCTCATCGGTCGCATAACCGAACATGATACCCTGATCGCCCGCGCCCTCATCCTTATTGCCAGACGCATCCACGCCCATGGCGATGTCGACAGACTGTTCGTGCAGGAAATTGCTGAAGTCTGCATTGCGCCAGTGAAAACCGTCCTGCTCGTAGCCAATGTCGCGCACCGCAGCCCGGGCGACACCCTCCACCTCGTCGGAGTGAACCGGGTGCGCGGACCGCACTTCGCCTGCCAGAACAATCCGGTTGGTCGTGGTCAAGGTCTCGCAAGCGACGCGCGCTTGGGGATCACGGCCCAGATAGAGATCAACCACGGCATCAGAAATGCGATCGCAGACCTTGTCCGGGTGACCCTCGGAAACACTTTCCGAGGTAAAGATGTAGGATTTCCGACTCACAGCGCTCCGCCTTTCATATAAAGATGTCTTTATATGATGTGCCGATTACGCGCTTCCAGCCCGGCTGGCAACCAAATGTCAGCAATTTTTGGCAGAATTATCAGTCGCCGCCGTTTTCGGCTTCGTCTTCATCGGCCAGTGAACGCACCAGCTCGAGCACGCGGCGCCGGACTTTCGGAGTCTTGATCCGGGAGAAGGCTTCCGCCAGAGCTACGCCATCGGAGCTCTGAATAAAGTCATAAACAATCGGACTTTGTTCGGTTTCGGCGACACCTGTTGCCGCCACACCCGTCAGGCCTTCAAAGAAGAAATTGACGGGCACATCGAGGACATTGGCCAGGCTGAACAGACGGCTGGCGCCAATACGGTTGGCACCCCGCTCATACTTTTGCACCTGCTGAAAAGTGACGCCAAGTTCGTCGCCAAGTTTTTCCTGGCTCATTTTCATCAATTGGCGCCGCAAACGGACACGCGATCCGACATGGGCATCTATTGAATTGGCTTCGCGCGGGTTTCGTTTCATGGCAATCCCCCGGTTATGATAAGAATATGACAGGTCCCTGACGCCATCAAGTAACCTAAATTTTTTGTAAGACTAGGCATAATTACAGACACCGCAATATTTTTTCATCTGCGTAATTGCTCACGTATTACAGTCGCAAAAACCACGAATATACTTAAGATATAAAAGAGCCAGAACAATACACCTGAAGTGATCGAATACAGAGTGCGAGCGCCCGCCATAGGCAGGCGAACATCGGTGATACCGTCGTACCGGCGGTCAATCCTGACCGGCATACGGCCATACGGATCGACAACACCTGAAAACCCGCGGGACGCCGAGCGAATGATGGGCAGGCCGGTTTCAATGGCGCGATAGCGCGTACTGTTCAGATGCTGTCTGGGCCCAGCGGTCGGTCCGAACCAGGCATCATTTGAAATATTGAGTATCCAGTTCGGACGCGCGTCAACCTGCTCAACGATGCCGGTAAAAACCGCCTCATAGCAGATCATGGGGAAAAATGGCGGAGCACCGGCATTGTCCAGCGTGATAAACTCGGCTCCGTGGGAATAGCCCTCCACCTGCTCCTGTAATGACCGGATACCCAGCGAGGAAATGGCCTCTCCCAGCGGAATGAACTCTCCGAACGGCACCAACAAGACCTTGTCATAGAGCCCCAGAACACGCGGCCGGTCTTCCGCGAACCTAATGGCAACAAGCGAATTGTAATAGCGGACCTCGTCACCTTCGGCGCGCTCTCGCCGCGGTGTGCCGGCAAGCAAAACCTGGTCCTGAGTCAGAATTTCTGTCAGGGCCGAAATGGAAACACTGTCCTCGATCAGGAACAGCGGCAGCGCGCCCTCTGGCCAGACAACATGAGTGACATCGTCGATGCCCTCTGACGCTGTGAGTTCGAGATATCGGGCGCGGACAAGATCGTCGCCCCCCGGCGCCCATTTCGTTTGCTGGTCAATATCGACATTGACGAGCCGGAAAACCACATCGGGCTGATAGGCGATCTCCGCCTGGCCAAGCCGGAGCGTACCCCCGGCATACAGGGCCGCCAACGCCAGCAGGCTGACCATGAACGGCAATCGGCGTTGCACCTCACCGCCCCTGCCAGCAAGCGCCGCAGGACTGGAAAACAGCAGCAGGACCAGAAAGCTGAGCCCCCAGGCGCCAAACCACGCTGCAGACTGGGAGACCGCACCGCCCGCCGGAAAGACATGTGCCGGCAAATTCCATGGGAATTGGGTAAATGGCAGGCCTTTTGCCGCTTCTGCCGCCAGAAACAGCACCGCAAAGGCCAGAACCCGAACCGGCCCACGCAGGCTGAGCTTGGCATAGGCGGCGCCGGCAAATCCCCAGAATACAGCCAGAAATGCGCCCCCGCCAATTGCCACCAGTGGCCCGAAGAAAACATAGGCACCACCGCGGTTCCAGAAGGCAAAGGCCACCCAGAAAACGCCAATGCCAAGATATACCCAGGCAAACAGGAATGACCGCCAGAACCCGGATAGACCCGGCTTTTTCATGTCCATCGACCGATCCAGCATCCAGACAAGACCTGTCAGCCCGACAACCAGCGAAGGGAAGAAATGTATGGGAGAAGCCGACAAGCCCGAAAACAGTCCAAGCGCAGCCAGCACGATCCAGGCTTTATACGGCGGAAGCGCATGAAAGCGCTCGCATATGGCTTCAGGCGAGGCCTGACCCAGCAGCTGTCTTAACTGCAAAGCGGCCGTCATGCCGGCTCCCAGCTGCTTTCATCCTTGCTGGATTTGCGGCCCTTTTTTCGGATTCTCAGCCGCTTGATCCGCCGCGGATCAGCATCAAGAACCTCGAATTCGAAGCCGCCCGGATGGAGTATCATTTCGCCGCGCTCCGGGATCCGGCCGGCAATCATGAAAACCAGCCCGCCCAGCGTGTCGATATCATCATCCTCACCCTCTTCGAGAATGGCCTGACCCGCGATCTGTTCCAGCTCATCGATGGTGGCACGCGCATCGGCCACCCAAACGCCATTCCCTTTCGGCACAATGCCGGGCGTCGCCTCGTCATCATGTTCGTCTTCAATATCGCCCACGATCGGCTCAAGCAGATCCTCAAGCGTCACCAATCCGTCCGTCCCACCGTATTCATCAACGACGAGCGCAAGATGCATACGGCGCGCCTGCATACGCAATAGCAGATCAATCGCCCGCATCGAGGGCGGGGCAAACAGAAGCGGCCGGCGGATATCTTTCAAAATCTGACGCGAGGCCCAACCCTGGTCGGGCTCGGACACAATCGGCACCAGTTGTGACATCACATCCTTGATGTGCACCACACCCAGCGGGTCATCCAGTGTTTCACGATAGATCGGCAGGCGGGAATGCGCCGCTTCAGCAAAGGCCGGTATCAGTTCGCCCAGCGGCGTGTTGACTTCGATGCCAACAATATCGGCACGCGGCACCATCACGTCCGCAACCTGCATTTCATTGAAAAGCTGAACATTGGCCGCAAAGCCATTGCCATCGGGAAGGCTGGCGTCCGTTTTCGATTCGCGGCCCATCATGCGCGCCAGACGCGCGCTCCAACTTCGGTCGTTAGCGTCGTCACTCATTGCTGATCTCCTTGATAAGGGTCGGCAATGTCGATGTTTTGGAGCGCTTCACGCTCGAGGGATTCCATCTGCTCTGCTTCTGCCTCCGTCTGGTGATCATAGCCCTGCAGGTGCAGGAAACCATGCACAACCAGATGCGCGATATGGTGAATTACCGGAATAGACTTTTCTTGCGCCTCGCGAAAGACCGTTTCCTGCCCCAGTGCAATATCACCGAGAAAGCCGACATCGCTTTCTGCCGCCGGAAAGGCAAGCACGTTTGTAGCGGTCGGCTTGTTCCGGAATTGCGAATTCAACGCCTGCATCTCGCTATCGTCTGTAAACAGGAGACAGAAGGCATCGGATGACTCAATGCGCAGTATTGTGAGGGCCGATGAAATGGCCTGCTCACATACCCGCAACAGTTCATCTTCCGGCGGCCAGTTCTCAGCATCGACAATCAGGTCAAATGACGGCGCCATGGCTTATGGCTTCGCATCCCGGCGCTCATAGGCGTCGACAATGCGGCCCACAAGGTTGTGGCGGACAACGTCCTTGCGTTCAAAACGAATGATTTTGACCGCAGGATCGCCGTCCAGAATTTCCAGCGCCTCGGGCAAGCCGGATGGCTGACGATTATCAAGGTCCGTCTGGGTTGGGTCGCCGGTCACAATCATGCGCGAGCCTTCGCCGAGCCGCGTCAGCACCATCCGCATTTGCGCGCGCGTCGCATTCTGGGCTTCGTCGACAATGACGATGGCCCGGCTCAGTGTCCGGCCCCGCATGAAAGCCAGTGGCGCAACTTCGATGCGCTTGTCCTCACGGAATTTTTCCATCTGGGTCCGCCCCAACGCGTCGGTGAGGGCATCCCAGACTGGCAAGAGGTAGGGATCAACCTTCTCCGCGAGATCGCCGGGAAGAAACCCGAGCTTCTCGCCGGCTTCGACCGCCGGACGCGTGATGATCAGGCGCTCCACGGACCGTTGCGCCAACTGGGCCGCGCCATAGGCCACCGCCAGCAGGGTTTTTCCGGTTCCCGCAGGCCCGACGCCGAAGATCAAATCGCTCTTTTTCGGGTCATTCAGAGCGCGAATATAATCCGCCTGACGCGGTGTGCGCGCCATGAAGCTTGCGCCGCGCGGCACGCGGATAACCGTGGAATCGGCCAGCGCCGCCTCACTGTCATCAAGGGTCAGAACCGACCGCACATCCGCCTCGTCACAAGCCATCTGTTGTTCAAGGCGTGTATAAAGCCGGTTAATGATGCGCTTGGCCTCGAGCCGGGTTTTGGGTTCAGCACCGGATATCTGGATCTGGCCACCGCCGGGCGCGGCAAGACGCACACCGATTTCCTCTTCAATCATGATGAGGTGGCGATCGCCGGCACCTGCCAGCAGGCGCACGCGATCACTATCGTCGAAATGAAGCGTTTCGACGGGTTCCTTGCGCGGCTTGGCAGAACGGGACTTTTTGGAGCGGGAGGCGGTCAAGCGGCATCGACCTTTGCATCAAGACGGCCGGTCAATGAATTCTGGCTGGCATCCGTGATCGTGACCTCTGCAATTTGCCCGATCAATTCGGCCGGTGCTTCGCAATGCAGGGATTGAAGATAGGGCGACCGGCCGTGAAGCTGGCCCGCGAGTCGGCCCTTTTTTTCAAACAATACCGGCAATCGCATACCGATCTGCGAACGATTGAAAGCGGTCTGTTGTTCAGTCAGCAATGCCTGCAGATGAGCCAGTCGCTCGCTGGCAATTGTGTCATCGACCTGCAGGGGCAGAGACGCGCCCGGCGTGCCGGGACGGCGTGAATATTTGAAAGAGAAGGCCGACGCATAATTGATCTCGCGGACGGCCTGCATCGTGTCCTCGAAATCCTTGTCCGTTTCACCGGGGAAGCCGACAATGAAATCACCGGAAATCGCGATATCCGGCCGCGCAGCACGGACTTTCTCGATCACGCGTGCATAGCTTTCAATCGTGTGCTTGCGGTTCATGGCATGCAAGATTTTATCCGAACCCGATTGAACCGGCAGGTGCAGATAGGGCATCAGGCATTCCAGATCACCATGCGCGGCAATCAGCTCATCATCCATGTCATTGGGGTGGGAGGTCGTGTAGCGGATCCGGTCCAATCCACCGATCAGCGACAGATGCCGCAAAAGTTTCGCGAGCCCCCAGGGGCCGTCGGCTTCGCGTCCCGAAGGCGGCGCACCATGAAAGGCATTCACATTCTGACCCAGCAGGGTGATTTCCCGCACACCCTTGGACGCCAGCATGCGGGCCTCGGCTGTGATCTGGTCAACCGGGCGGGACCATTCGGCGCCGCGGGTATAGGGCACGACGCAGAAGGTACAGAATTTGTCGCACCCTTCCTGAACCGTCAGGAAAGCGGAATATCCTTCTACGGCGCGGTCGCCTGCAAGCGCATCGAATTTGGCGACCGGCTCGAATTCGGTCTCCAGCCGCTCTCCGCGTGCCCGATGGGTCTGGGCGATCAGCTCGGGCAGCTTGTGGTAGGTCTGGGGGCCGACGACGAGATCGACGACCGGCGCCCGGCGCATGATCTCTTCACCCTCGGCCTGAGCGACGCAGCCCGCGACAGCAATCGTCATCGGGTCTTTTGTGCCCGCCTTCGCGTCCTTGTGCGGGCGCAAGCGGCCCAGCTCGGAATAGACCTTCTCGGCCGCTTTCTCGCGGATATGGCAGGTGTTCAGGATCACGAGATCCGCGCCATCGGGCTCATCGGCGGGCTCATAGCCCAGCGGCGCCAGAACATCGCGCATGCGCTCTGAGTCATAGACGTTCATCTGACAGCCATAGGTCTTGATGAAGAGCTTTTTGCGCTGTTGCGCCATGGTGGACCCGTCTTTCTTGAAAGAGGCGCGGGTTATGATGGAAAGCAGACGGAATCGCAAGCCCCGCCTAGGCTGTGACCGCGTTTCGTCCGATCACCCGTGCGATAATCACAACGGCGCAGGCGGTCAGAAGGCCCGCAAGGGCAAAGGGAGCCCCCGGGAAATAGAACGCCGCATCCCGGTTCGAGAAGGAATAAAAGATGAAGGTCATCATCCCGGGTCCGAACACCGTCATAAGGGAGGCAAGACTGGTCGTTGCACCGGAAAGCGCACCCTGCATATTCGCCGGCACCTGATTGGACATGATCCCCTGCAGGGCCGGACCGCCAATGCCCGACAGTGCGCCCAATACGATGATGATGTAGAGAACAAACACATTGGGTGCGAGGGCATATCCCCAATACGCCGCGCCTGCGATCGCAAATCCGATCACCGCTGATCGCTTGGCGCCCAGCAAGGGAATGACCTTGCGGGACAACAGACCCTGCACAATAGCGGCCGAAAAACCGACCACGCCCAGCGAAATGCCGATGTCGAGCTGCGACCAGCCAAATCGCTCAATGCCGAAATATGCCCAGGCCGCCGGGAGGGCGGTGTGGCCAAGGTGAAACAGCGCCAGCGCACCCAGCAAACCGAAGACCATCGGAAACTGGCGCATTTGCAACAAAGCGCGCAACGGGTTGCTATTGAAGAGCCGGAATGGACGGCGGTTCTCTTCGGCCAAAGTCTCCGGCAAGACAAAATAGCCATAAATGAAATTCGCCATGCCCAGCGCCGCCGCGGCAAAGAAGGGCAGACGATGATCAAATTCACCCAGTACGCCCCCGATAACGGGGCCGATGATAAACCCCAAGCCAAAGGCTGCGCCAATCAGGCCAAAATTCGCGCCACGCTTCTCTGGCGGCGACACATCCGCGATGAAGGCGCCGGCCGTCGTATAGGTCGCGCCAAAAACGCCCGACAGCACCCGCCCGATAAACAGGACCCACAGAAAAGGGGCGAGCCCCATGATCAGATAATCAAGTGAAAAACCGGCGAGCGAGAACAAAAGCACGGGCCGGCGGCCGAACCGGTCCGACAGATTGCCGACAATCGGCGCACAAACAAACTGCATGAAGGCATAAAGCGTCGCCAGCGCTCCGCCCCAGAGCGCGGCACGGGCCAATGTCAGCCCTGTCAGGTCCATGATCAATTGCGGCAGAACCGGGATAATGATCCCGAGGCCGATCATGTCGACCAGAACCGTAACGAAAATGAAGGCCAGAGCATTCGGGCCCGGAGTGCGCGAATCGACCAACGCCTGACGTTTCTACTTGCGTTCGTCGGCAGTCAGCGGAACGGCATAAAGCTCCAGTCTGTGATCGACGAGGCGATAGCCCAGCTTGCGGGCCACGGCTTCCTGCAGACGTTCGATTTCCTCATTGACGAATTCGATGACCTCGCCGGAGCGCAAATCGATCAGATGGTCATGATGATCGTCACTGGCTTCCTCATAGCGGGCACGGCCATCCCGGAAATCATGCCGTTCGATAATCCCGGCTTCCTCGAACAGACGAACGGTCCGGTAAACGGTGGCCAGGGAAATCCGGTCGTCTTCAGCCGCCGCGCGACGATGCAATTCCTCGGCATCAGGGTGATCTTCGGCGTCCGAAAGAATGCGCGCAATGACGCGGCGCTGATCGGTCATGCGGAGGCCTTTTTCAACGCAGATTTTCTCGATCCGGTCCGGCATGAATATTCCCCTTGCAGTGATATGCCCCAGACATAAGCCCGTCCGGGCAAAACGTCTATTCGCCGAGTGTCTTTTCCATCACCAGCGCATCCGATCCATCCGAATAATAGGCGCGTCGTCTGCCGCCTTGAACAAACCCCGTCGATTGATAGAGCGCAATGGCCGCAACATTGGTATCAGAGACTTCAAGAAAAGCCGTCCTGGCCCCAAGGCGCCCCGCTGCTTTCAGAGCGGCACACAGCAGGCCGCGGGCCACACCCTCACGTCTTCTGGCCGGATCCGTGGCCAGGGTCAGGATCTCCGCCTCATCCAGCGCGACGCGGACCAGAATGAAACCGGAGACCCGCCGCCCACCAGCCGACAGGGCGATAACACCGGATTCTGCCGCCAGCCGGGCCAGCTCCATTGACGACCATCCGCGCGGAAAACACCTTGCGTGCAGATCAGCAAGATCACCGAAGGCGTCTTTTCTGATTTGTGAAATCATCAGGTCAGACTGACGCCGCCGGGCAATTTCGCATCCGGTGGCCGCGCATAGAAGGGTTTGGGCGGGTGAAATGGCGCCTCGGCTTGTTCCGCAAAAGACAACAAGCGGGTCAGATCGGGTTGAAAATCAGCATCTTCACGCGGCACAGGAAACAACAGGCGGGCTCCTGTCCCGGTCATGATCATTGCAGAAACCGGCCGTCCGGACTCGAGCGCTTCGAGCGCATAGTTTTTGGCCTTCTCCTCTATCATTAGAAGAGGCGGGGTCTGTGGAACACCGTCTTCAAAGCGTTGAACCACAAACTCGCCGCGCTTTGCATCATGGACGGCAAGCACAGTGCTCAGACCTTCGGAATGCGCTTCAAACGCCCACCATTCCAGATTGGAAATGCCCACCACATCCGCGCCGGTGGCGAGCGCCAGCCCGCGGGCAAACGCAACGCCGACACGCGTCCCGGCAAAACTGCCGGGCCCGGTCGTCACGCCAATCCGCTCAAGATCGCGCGGGGTCAGTCCGGCTTTCGCCAGTACCTCGGCCACCATTGGTGCCAGCCGCTCGGCCTGCCCCCGCGCCATGGCTTCAGAGCAAACAAGGTCAGCCTGTCCCGGCACACGAAGCGCCACAGAACAGGCCGGCCCCGTTGTATCCATCACCAGCAATCGCATGCGAGGGATTTAGAGGATTGTTGCAGCCTCGTCGAATGAAAGCCTCGGTAAACGCGGAAACTGGTTTTCACCGGAGCCATAGCCCAGATTGACGAGGAAATTGGTGGTCCAGCTGCTCCGCAACGGATCATTGGCAAAGAATTCCTGATCAACCCCGTCAATCGAGAAACCGGACATGGGCCCGACATCCAGCCCCAGAGAGCGCGCAGCCAGGATCAGATAAGCGCCCTGCAGCGTGCCATTGCGATATCCATTGGTCTCGGCGGTCTTCTTCATTGTATCCCGCGCGCCCTCGGAATGGGGGAAAAGCTTGGGCATTTGCTCGTAGAATGCCTGGTCCCAGGCCACAATCACCGTGACCGGAGCCGTCAGCGTCTTTTCAACATTTCCCGGCATGAGGTGGGGTTTGAGCCGGTCCTTGGCAGCATGGGACGTTAGAAAAACAAAACGCGCCGGCGAATTATTCATGCTGGTCGGCCCCATCTTCACAAGGTCATAGAGCGCTTTCAGCTGTTCAGTGGAGACCGGCGTATCGGTCCACGCATAGTGGGTCCGCGCTTCCCGGAAAATCTGGTCCAGCGAATCATCATTCAGCGGCGTTGAAGCGGAGGAGGCATCAAGCATCGGGGCACCTGTTCGTTATTTGTGACGAACAGGGACATAGTGTCGATCGCAGCCGCTTTTAACCGCGATTCCGGAAAAAGTGATTATCCAACCGCGACAACTTCGCGGACCTCGGGCACATAATGCTTCAGCAGATTTTCTATGCCGGACTTCAGCGTCATCGTTGATGACGGGCAGCCGGCACAGGCGCCGCGCATCACGAGCGCGACGATACCGGTCTGCTCGTCAAATCCCTTGAAAATGATGTCGCCGCCATCGCGCGCCACAGCCGGACGCACCCGGGTGTCTATGATTTCCTTGATCTCTCTGGCCGGACCGCTATCGGGCTCGAATTCGGCTTCGCCCCCGTCGGCTTCGAACAGCGCAGCCCCGGACTGCAGCACATCCATGATCGTGCCAAGAATGGCCGGCTTGATATGGGGCCAGTCGATGGTCTCGTCCTTCGAGACGGAGACATAGTCCGCGCCGCAGAAAACACCGGTCACGCCATCCACCGCAAACAATTCCCGCGCCAGCAGAGAGGCTTCTGCCTCTTCAGGCGTCGCAAATTCTCGCGGGTTCTCGGGCGCGATCTCGCGCCCGGGCAGGAATTTCATCGTGTTGGGGTTCGGAGTATCTTCGGTCTGAATAAACATGGGCTCGCCCGTCGTCTGGATCAGGCTTCACATGGCGCTTAATCGGCCAAGCTGCAACCCTTCATCATGTGAGGTCATCAATCGCGTCGCGAGACAGCCCGCCCGGCACAACCGTCACCGGAATGGGCCGTGTGCCCGTCAGCCCGCGGCCTCGCGCCAAAGCCGTCACCAATGGACCGGGGCCCTCTCCGGACTCTGCGGCACCGAGCACCAGGATGGAGATTTTCGAATCCTCTTCGATAAGATCGGCCATGGCATTGCGAAGTTCGTCTTCGCGAAGGATCAGCTCGGGCCGCTCACCCATGACCGCTTCGGCGTCCTCGGCCAGCATGTCTAGCAATTCGGTTGCTTCTTCCTCGGCCTCACGGCGCATGGTCTCGGACACGCCGATCCAGTGATCAAAATTCGAGGGTTCAATGACGGCGAGCAAAGTCAGGCCACAATCGGTGGCTTGCGCCCGCTTGGCTGCGAAATAGAGCGCCGTACGGCACTCCTCGCTCTGGTCTGCCACGACCAGAAATTTTCGGCGATGTTCACTCATACTGCATAGAATTGGCCTGACACGCGTCATTCGTCCAGATAGGAATGCGCTTCATGACCGAAGCAACTTATTCCGACCGCCGCAACGCAACGTCTCCGGAACAGCATATCATGCTGGAATCCGGGCGAATTTCCGTATCCATGGACGGAAAACTGCAACGGGCCATCGCATTCGACGAGATCAACGAGGTGCGTCTGGGTGTAGAGATGGCCGGGCGGGACAGCCAGGTCGTCTGCCGCATCACCGCAAACGACAGGACCCGGATCGTGTTCGGGTCCCGAAGCTGGAAGTCAGTCGGTCTCTGGGAAAATCAGGCGGATCGTTTTCGTGAATTCAACACCGCCCTGCATCGCGCTTTATTACCTCACGCCGCCGGCATTCGCTTCATGGAAGGTCAACCGCTCTGGTTCGGTTTTGTCATGTGCGGGCTGGGCCTTTTGATGGCGCTTCTGGGCGGCGGATTCGCGCTTTATCTTCTGTGGGATGATAATCTGATCGGATTTGGCGGCGTTCCCGGTCTTATCATCGGCCTCTATCTGGCCTGGATGTTCCGGCCTCGCGCGCCAAAACCCTATGATCCCGCACTCTATGCCGGCACCGGCTAGTATTCGGTGGTCTGTCCCGGCGGCATCGACCGGACCTCGAACGTCACAGGCACCGCTCCGGCATTCTGGAAATGCAGCGTGCCACTGACACGATCGCCCTCCGCGACCGGCGCGAGACCGAACACCATCAGGTGACGGCCACCGGGTGTGAACACCAGCGGGCCTTCATCGCCAACCCGCTGCGGCCCGATCTCACGCATCTGCATCACGCCCTCTGACGTCATGAAATGACCGTGCAGCTCGACCCGCTCAGCGCCTTCAATCTCGACCGATTCCAGCAAGTCTTCTGACCCTTCCGACAGGTTCAGAACGACATAGGCCGCCGTAACATCACGTCCCGCCGGATGCGGGCGCATCCAGCTGGCGCGGATATCAATCGTGGTTGCCTGCTCGGCAACCGGGTCCTGTTCTTCGGTGCCAGAATTCCCATGTGCCGAGAGATCGATCTCGCCGGATGTGCCTGCTTCGGGATTGCCGCAAGCGGCCAGCAAAAGGGTGGGTATCACGGCGAGAATGAAACGCATGGCTATGTCTCCTGTTTCGGCCTTGCTAGCGCCCGGGCAGTCCGCTGACCATGCGGCGAATCAGCCCCAGAAACCGACCCTGGCCTTGACCTCTTTGATAACGGGATCGGCAATGGCGCGCGCCCGTTCAGCGCCTTTGGTGAGGATACGATCCATTTCAGCAGGATCCGCGATCAGCCGCGCATACTCATTGGCAACAGGCGACAGGCGCTCAACCGCCAGCTCCGCCAGTTTCGGCTTGAATGCGCCAAAGCCCTGACCACCAAATTCGGAAATGACCTTTTCCGCCGTTGACCCTTCCAGCGCGGCATAAATACCCACCAGGTTGAGGGCTTCGGGCCGGTCACCCATATCCTCAAGCGATCCGGGCAGGGGTTCGGGATCGGTTTTGGCCTTCTTGATCTTGCGGGCAATTGTATCGGCATCATCGGACAGATTGATGCGGGAAAGATCCGACGGGTCGGACTTCGACATCTTTTTCGAGCCGTCTTTCAGCGACATGATGCGCGTGCCGGCCCCCTGAATATAGGGGTCGGGCAGAGGGAAGAAGCCTTCACAATCATAGTCGCGCATGAAGCGCGCCGCGATGTCCCGCGACAATTCCAGATGCTGTTTCTGATCTTCACCCACCGGCACATGGGTCGCCTTGTAGACCAGAATATCGGCTGCCTGCAGCACCGGATAGGTAAACAGGCCGACACTGGCGCGTTCCTTGTCCTTGCCGGCCTTGTCCTTGAACTGCGTCATGCGCTCCAACCATCCGAGGCGCGCCACGCACTGGAAAATCCAGGCCAGCTCGGCATGCGCGGGAACGGCGGACTGCGCAAAGACAGCTGATTTCTCCGGGTCGACACCCGAAGCAATATAGGCGGCCGCAGCGCCGCGCACCTTGTCCGGCAATTCGGCGGCCGCGTGCGGCATCGTGATCGCGTGCATATCCACCACGCAGTAAAAACACTCAGCGCCGCTTTCCTGCAGCTTCACCCAGTTTACCAGCGCGCCCAGATAATTGCCCAGATGAAGGCCGCCCGTGGGCTGCATTCCCGAGAGAATACGCTGCGGCCCGGAATAGGTTTGGATATCGGTCATGGCTGGAACCCGGCTGGTGTCGATAGGAAGATAGGGGGTTTAGCCGCGGGCAAAGGCGGCGCGCAACTCCGAAATCCGCAATCCGCGCGTAATCAGACTGATCAGCAAATAAACCAGCATCCCGATACAAGACGCGACCACCGCCCCCATCAACCGGGAGCCCAGAGAGAAGCTGGCAAGGTCGGCTTTGTAGATTTCAAGCCCGAACATGACGCCGCCCGCTACCAGGGCAGCAAGAAGCAGGCGCGGGATCGTTGTATATAGGCGGCGATCCGGTCGGAAGCCGTTCCGGCGACCGAGGAAGAAGGCCAGCAGACCGGCATTGATCCAGCCCGCAAAAGATGTGGCCGCAGCAAGCCCGACATGCCCCCGATCCGGTGCAAACTCCCGGATCCAGAAAAACGCAGCAGCGCCAATGACGATGTTCAGAAACATCGAAACCGCAGCAAATTTCATGGGGGTTGCCGTATCCTCCCGCGCAAAGAAGCCCGGCGAGAACACCTTGATCAGCACAAAGGCCGGAAGGCCAACCGCAAACGCCTGCACAGCGAGGCGTGTCGATTCAGCGTTCTCGGGTGTGAAGGCCCCCCTCTGGAACAGGCCATCCACCAGCAATCCGGGCATGGCGATCAGGGCGGCCGTCGCGGGCAAGGTCAGCGCCATGGAAATTTCAATGGCGCGATTTGTGATGTCGATCGCGCCTTTTTCATCTCCAGCGCGCAAGCGTTTGGACAGGCTCGGCAGAAGCGCAACGCCCATGGCAATGCCAATCACACCCAGCGGCAGCTGATAAAGACGATCCGCGTAATAAAGCAGCGCGACAGCGCCATCCTGCAGCGTGGCGATCAGCTGACTGATGACGATATTGATCTGGGTCACGCCGCCCGCAACTGCACCCGGTACACCAAGGGCGATCAGGCGGCGCACTTTCGGCGTCAGTTTTGGCAGCCTCAGACCCAGCGTGATCCCGGACCGTCGGCACCCCCAGTAGAGCAATCCGGCTTGCGCAATGCCCGACACCGGAACAGCAATCGTAATCCACAAACCGGTCGTTGCAGGGTCAGCCGGGGCCGCGAGAAGCACGCCAATCATGATGACGTTCAGAGCAATGGGTGCGGCGGCTGAAATCGCAAAGCGGTCATGTGCATTCAGCGTGCCGCCCATCATGGCCGTCAGTGAGACAAGCAACAGATAGGGCATGGTGATCTGGGTGAACAAGACGGCCATGCCAAACAGATCAGGCTCATCAACAAACCCGGGCGCAATGACGCGAATGATCGGGTCCATGAAGATTTGCGCGCCGACGGTGAGTGCTGAAAGGACCACAATCATGACGGACAGCGTGTCGCGGGCAAACTGCCGGGCCTCGTCTTCGCCCTCGCCCTCCAGCGTCCGGGAATAGAGCGGGATATAGGCCGAGTTGAAGGCGCCTTCGGCAAAGAAGCGCCGGAACAGGTTCGGAAATCGGAACGCGACCACAAAGGCCTCTGCGACCGGTCCGGCGCCCAGAGCCGCAGCCAGCAGCATTTCCCGCAAAAAGCCCAGAACACGGCTGATCGCCGTGAAGCCGCCGATGACAAAGGTTGAGCGAAGGAGGCGCATGATCAGCGTCCAGAGCTGGCCCGGGCGCGAGCAAGACCTCGGGTTCGGGCTTTTTCTTCTATCCGGGCTTCTTCTTCCGCCAGGACGGTTAACAAAGCCGCCTTCACATCTGCAATGAGCCGCTCATCGGATAGTTTCTTGCCGTCTTTGAGGACGTAAAAGACATCTGTGGCGCGCTCACCATAACCATCGATACGCGCCGATTGCAGCGCCAGTCCCGAATCCGCCAGCGTCTCCGATAAATCTGCCAGAAGGCCTGGCCGGTCCCGCCCGGAGGCTTCGATAAGCGTGGCGGTTTCAGCAGCCTTCTGATCAATCGATACCGACGGAATAACAGTGAAGGCGGCCGCCCGCCGGGTCAGACGCTGGGAAGGCCGGGCCGTTACGCGCGTCTTGGAGCCCGACGCGGCCCGCCTCACACGTTCGGCGAGAGCATCCCGTGCCCGTTCCCGGTCAAAGCCATAAGGCTGCCCGGCCGCGTCCTGGACATAGAAGACATCAAAAGCCTCACCCGATGCGGTCGTCGAGACCTGAGCCCCGACAACGCTCGCGCCCAGATTGGCCAGAACAGCAACAATATCGGCAAACAGCCAGTCCCGGTCAGGCGCAATCAGCATGACTTCAGTCGCGGCGCGACGCTTGTCGACCCGGGCCGCCGCGGCCACGAGATCGCCGCGCCCGCGCGCCGCCCGAACGAAAGCCGCATGGCGCAACCGGTCGGCTTCGGAAAAGGACAGCCAGTAGGAATCATCCAGATCCGCGATCCAGCCCTTGGCAAAATTGTCGTCTACGCGTTTCAGCTTTTCGCGGAAGGCGGCCCGCGCTTCATCGGCCTGCCCTCTCAGGAGCGAACGGATTTCAGCCTCCCCGTCGCTGGAGGTATCCCCCTCCAGCACGGTCCGGGTTGCCGCATAGAGATCGCGGAGGAGCTGGCCTTTCCAGCCATTCCAGATGCCCGGGCCCACGGAGCGGATATCAATGACCGTCAACAGGGTCAGGAGGTTGAGCCGCTCCAGCGTCCCGACTTCCCGTGCAAATTCGATCACCGTCCGAGGGTCGCCGATATCGCGTCTTTGCGCGGTATCGCTCATCAACAAATGCGAGCGCACCAGCCAGGCGACCAGCTCCACCTCCGCCTTCGGCAAGCCCAGACGGGTGCACGCGGCGCGCGCCTGCGCCGCCCCTTCAACGCATTGATCGCCCTTGCCCTTGCCGGTGTCGTGCAGCAGCACGGCCAGATGAAGCGCCCGGCGTCCCTTGATGTCATGCACAATCTTTGTTGCCACCGGGTGATCGTGCGGGTGGTCTCCGGTTTCGATCTCGCGCAACAATCCGATCAATTGCAATGTGTGTTCATCCACCGTGTAGCGGTGATACATGTTGAACTGTGTGCGCGCGACAATACCGCCAAATTCGGGCAGGAATTTTCCCAGCAATCCGGCTTCGGTCATGAGCCGCAAGACCAGTTGAGGCGCGGCTGAATCCAGCAATATCGAAAAGAAGACCCGTACGGCCCGGGGGTCGGAACGGAAATCATCGTCAATATGGCGGATATTCCGGCCGACAACCGCAATCGCGTCCGGGTGCAGGTCAGCGCCCATCGCTGACGCCGCCCAGAACAGGCGCAACAGCAAGACAGGGTCTTTTTCGATCATGCCCGGATCGACAAAATCAAGACGTCCATCGACAAGCTTGAAGGCATCATCCACCGGCTCGCCCAGCCCGTCATTTTCCGGAAGGAATCGCGCCAGACCCCGTGGCCGGGACTTGCGGTGATCGGCTTCCAGCTTGGCACAAACAAGCCGCGTCAAACTCCCCACATCCATCGCCGTCAGAAAATACCGGCGCATGAAACGCTCTACGGCGCTTTCCGCCTCGGCATCATCAAAGCCCATCCGGGCCGCAATCTCCGGCTGGATATCGAAGGTCAGGCGATCATCCTTTCCCCCGACAATGGCGTGAATGTGAAAACGGATGGTCCAGAAGAAATCCGAGGCCCGCAAATATTTCTCGACGTCGTTCACGGTCAAAAGACCGGACGACACCCATCGTTCGAAAGCGTCTGCCCCGTAGAGAAACTGGGCCAGCCAGCGCATCAATTGAAGATCGCGCAGCCCGCCCTTGGATTCTTTCAGATTGGGCTCGACCGTATATCTCGACCGCCCGGCTTTTGCGATCCGGCTGTCCCGTTCCGCCAGTTTGGCCTCGACAAAAGCCGGGCCGCTCGACTGGGCTTCATCCCACAAAGCCTGACGCAGGGCTTCGGTGGGTGCCGGATCGCCGGCCAGATGACGAAGCGACAGGAGCGAGGTTCGCTCACCAATATTCGTATTGGCAATCTTCAGCGTCTCGCCGACGGTTCGCACGGCGCCGCCACCAATATCCAGACCCGAATCCCAGAGAACATAGATGACGCGTTCCAGAAACTCCTTTTGAGCCTTGCTGGCCCGGTCCGGCTTGATGAACAGGATATCGACATCAGAGCTCGGCGCGAGCTCGCCCGCCCCGTAACCGCCAATGGCCAGGAGCGAGATTCCATCAGCCACCTTGCCCGCATCGGCGGCCAGTGAATCAAATACAGCTCCGAGAACGGCATTCATGACGCCGGACAGAAAGCGCGCGGCTTCCAGCCCGCCACCGGCGCCGTCCAGCTTCCGGAAGGCCGCTTCCCGGCCGGATTCGATGGCCGCCTTGATCCGGGTAATCGCCGCCAGACGGGCATTGACGTCCTGCCAGCCCTTGTCGCTCAAAGCGGCTGCCAGTTCGGCGCGAAGCTTCAATCCATCAAGGGATGCCGGAAGAGCGGAAACAAGCATTGCCGGTGTTCTAGCGTGCCTCGCAGAAAGCGTCACTCACTGTCTTCGTCCGACAGGCGTTTGAGCTCATAAAGGCAATCCAGCGCCTCTCGCGGGCTGAGCTGATCAGGGTCAATTCGCTTCATCCGCTCCGTCACTTGCGAAGGTTTCGCAGGAGTCATGACGGGCATTGAGGAAAAGAGCGGTAGCTCGGCCAGTGCCGCGGCAGGCGCATCCTCGCTTTCCAGACGCTCGAGAATCGTGGTCGCGCGGGAGATGGCGGCCGATGGCAATCCGGCCCGGCGGGCGACCTCAATACCGTAGGAGCGATCGGCCGGCCCTTCGGCCACCTGGTGCAGGAGTACCAGTTCGCCTTTCCATTCCCGTGCCTTGAGGCTGAGATTACCGGCCGCTGACAGCTCATCGGCCAGCCGTGTCATCTCGTGATAGTGCGTCGCAAAGAGCGCCCGGCAGGTATTGACTTCGTGCAAATGCTCGGCGGCAGCCCAGGCGATCGATAGACCGTCAAATGTCGATGTCCCCCGGCCCACCTCGTCAAGAATGACAAAGCTGCGCGGTGTCGCCTGATTCAGAATGGCGGCGGTTTCGACCATTTCATTCATGAAAGTCGAGCGGCCGCGCGCCAGATCGTCCGCCGCGCCAACGCGGGAAAAGAGCCGGTCAGCAATGCCTATTCGCGCTTTCGAGGCGGGGACATAAAGCCCGGCCTGCGCCAGGATGATCATCAGGGCGTTCTGGCGCAGATAGGTCGATTTACCGGCCATGTTCGGCCCGGTCACCAGAAGCAATCGCGCCCCGGCCTTCCCACTGCCGGCCATGCGGCAATCATTCGGTGTGAACCCGGCGTCGCCGTCGCGTTTGAGCGCCGCCTCCACAACCGGATGCCGGCCGCTTTCAACTTCAAAGACAGGGTCGTCCGTCAATTCCGGCCGCGTCCAGTTGGCCCGCCGCGCCAGTTCGGCATTGGCGGTCGCAACGTCAATCTCAGCCAGTGCCCGGGCCACAGCCCTTATCGTTTCGGCTTTCTCCTCAACACGGTCACGAAATCCCGAATAGGCCTCCAGCTCCAGCGCAAGCGCGCGCCCGGCGGCCCCGGCAATCTTTGATTCCAGCTCGGCCAGTTCTGTCGTGGTAAAGCGAACCGCATTCGCCATTGTCTGCCGGTGGATGAAGTCATCATGCGCCATAAGCGGGTCGGCATGCTTCGCGCTGACCTCTACAAAATAGCCCAGAACATTGTTGTGCTTGACCTTCAGATTGGTGACGCCCGTGGTCTCACAATAGGTTTTCTGCAAGCCCGCAATCAGCTTTCGGGAATCATCCCGCAATGCTCGCGCTTCATCGAGGGCGGCGATCCACCCCTCGGCGATAAAACCGCCATCGCGCGCATAGTGGCCCGGCTCGTCAACCAATGCGGCTTCCAGATCTGCGACCAGCTTTCGCAGGGCCTCAAATCGCTGGATATCCAGAGCCTTGGCCAATGCGGCAAGCCGCTCGGGAATATCAAGACCCGGTCCCGGTGCCAGCAGGGCCGACAGATTTTGCGCTTCGGTCAATGTGCGCCGGAGCGCCGCGAGATCGCGGGGCCCGCCGCGCGAAAGAACGAGGCGCGACAAGGCACGCTCCGGATCCCCGGCAGCCTTGAGGCGTTCACGAATCGTGGCGGACTTTGGGGATTCCAGAAAATGCGTGAGCAAATCCAGCCGGGCATTGATCTCTGCCGCATCGGTGGAGGGCCGGCTGAGCCGCGCCGACAAAAGGCGGGCGCCGGGCGCTGTGACCGTTTCGTCTATGGCATCAAGCAGGGACCCTTTACGCTGCCCTGCCAGCGTCCGGTCAATTTCCAGGCTTGCGCGGGTCGCCGGATCAATCAGCAAGGCCCCACCACTACGGATCTGCCGGGGCGAGGAAAGCTTGGCGGGAGCGCCGGCTTGCGCGAGTTCCAGATAATCCAGCAACGCGCCCAGCGCTGCGATTTCAGCCGCCGAAAAATCGCCAAACCCGTCCAGAGAATCGACGGCGAACCGCTCTTTCAGCCGGCGGCTGGCGGATTTGGCATCGAATTTGGCGCGCGCCAGTGGTGTCACCCGGCCCTGGCCGATCCACTCGCCAGCCGGAACGAACAGGTCTTCCGTCACCAGCAATTCGGCGGGGTTGAGCGCGCCGAGCTCTGCGGCGATGAGCGCTTCTTCCACCGCGCAGACGGCAAATTCGCCCGTCGAAACCTCCGCCCATGCCAGGGCCATGCCGCCCGAGGCCGATTGCGCAAAGGCTGCAATCCGGTTCGAGGCCCGCGCCTCCAGCAGCGAATCTTCCGTCAGGGTTCCGGGCGTCACAATCCGCGCCAGACCGCGTTCGACCGTTTTGGCGCCGCGAGCCTTGGCGGAGGCCGGGTCCTCAAGCTGTTCACCGACCGCGACCTTGAAGCCTGCCCGGATCAACCGCGCCAGATAGGCCTCGGCTGTGGCCGCCGGAACGCCGCACATCGGAATAGGTTCACCCTGATGCTGCCCGCGTTGCGTCAGGGCGATGTCGAGCGCTTCGGCGGCGCGTTTGGCGTCGTCGAAGAATAATTCGTAGAAATCCCCCATCCGATAGAAGAGCAGCGCATCCTTCGGCGTTTCCTCCCGCAGGGTGAGGAATTGCGCCATCATCGGCGTGGCACCATCGGCGCTGGGAAACTGGCGGTCGGAGAGCGTCGGATCAGTCATGGAGCGAGGGAAATTGGCCGGGATTCGTGAGCTCTGCAAGCGGCCATGACGCTTGCGTCAGACGCGGGCGGCGTTAGGTTCGATTCAAACCTTCCCGCGACCCGTTCAGGAACCGAGATATGTCAGACCGCACCAGCCCCGTGGATGATGAAGACGCGCTGCGATTCCATAGCCAGCCAACCAAGGGAAAGCTTGCGCTGCAGCCGACCAAGCCCATGGCCACCCAGCGCGATCTTTCGCTCGCTTATTCGCCGGGCGTCGCCGCGCCGGTCAAGGCCATCGCCGCGGATCCAGACCTGGTCTACGAGTATACATCCAAGGGCAATCTGGTCGCCATTGTATCAAACGGCACCGCCATTCTGGGCCTCGGCAATCTCGGGCCCATGGCCTCCAAGCCGGTTATGGAGGGCAAAGCCGTTCTGTTCAAACGCTTCGCCGACATCGATGGCATGGACATCGAGGTCGACGAGGATGATGCTGATCTCTTCGTGGAATGTGTGGCCCGGTTTGGCGAAACTTTCGGCGGTATCAATCTGGAAGACATCAAGGGCCCCGATTGCTTCATCATTGAACAGAAGCTCCGCGAGCGCCTCGACATTCCGGTCTTTCATGACGATCAGCATGGCACAGCGATCATCGCCGCTGCCGGCATCATCAATGCGTGCGAGATCACCAAGCGCGATATTTCAAAGCTGAAAGTTGTCGTAAATGGCGCTGGAGCCGCCGGCATTGCCGTTCTGGAGCTCCTCAAGGCCATGGGCGTAAATGCCAAACATTGCATTCTCTGCGACTCGCGCGGCCCGATCTATCAGGGCCGTGAAGACGGCATGAATCAGTGGAAAGCCGCTCATGCTGCGCCGACCAAGGCGCGAACCCTCGCCGAAGCGCTCAAGGGTGCCGATTGTTTCCTCGGCCTGTCAGTGGCCGGTGCAATTGACGAAGACATGGTCATGTCGATGGCGAAAAACCCCATCATTTTTGCCATGGCCAATCCGGAGCCGGAAATCCGCCCCGAAATTGTTCGCAAGATCCGCAAGGATGCGATCATGGCGACCGGCCGCTCGGATTATCCCAACCAGGTCAATAATGTTCTGGGCTTTCCCTACATTTTCCGGGGGGCCCTCGATGTCCGGGCCCGGACCATCAATGAGGAAATGAAAATCGCCTGCGCCACGGCGCTCGCCAATCTGGCCAAGGAAGACGTGCCGGATGAAGTGGCCGCTGCCTATCACGGACAACGGCCCAGCTTCGGCAGGGACTATATTATCCCGTCACCCTTCGATCCGCGCCTGATTTCCTACATTCCGCCTTATGTCGCCCAGGCCGCGATGGATTCCGGCGTGGCCCGGCGTCCCATCGAGGACATGACCGTTTATAAAAAATCGCTTGCCCGGCGGCTGGATCCGACCGCCGCCCTGCTGCAGCGCATCCAGGGCGCGGTGGCCGGAAAGGGAAAACGCATCGTTTTTGCCGAAGGCGAGGAACCGTCGGTGATCCGCGCCGCCTATGCCTTCCAGATGCAGGAACTGGGCGAAGCCATTCTGGTCGGCCGCGAGGAGCAGACCCGCGCCAATATGCGGCTGGTAGGCGTGCCGGAAGACGCCCTGACCATCGTCAACGCCCGCCTTTCGGAACGCAATTCGGACTATTCCAGCTTCCTGTATTCCCGGCTTCAGCGCGAAGGCTATCTCAAGCGCGACGTCCAGCGCCTCGTCAATAATGATCGCAATGTGTTCTCCGCCTGCATGGTAAAGCTGGGCGATGCCGACGGCATGGTCACGGGCGTGACCCGAAATTATGATGCCGCACTGAAGGATGTCGGGCGGGTTCTGGATCCGGCCGCAGGCGAGCGCGTGATCGGCATGTCCATCGTTCTCGCCAAGAACCAGACCTATTTCATCGCCGATACGAACGTCACCGAGTTTCCGGATTCAGAAGCGCTGGCGGATATCGCCTGCGAAGCCGCGGCTGCCGCAAAACGCTTCGGCTTTGATCCGCGCGTGGCCTTCCTGTCCTATTCCACCTTCGGCAATCCGGCGGGACAGCGCTCCGAGAAGCTGCAGGCGGCCGTCCGGATTCTGGACGAGAGAGGCGTGGATTTTGAGTATGAAGGCGAACTGGCGGCCGATGTGGCGCTCGATCCGGCCCACCGTCTGCTCTATCCCTTCTCGCGCCTGACGCGCGCCGCGAATGTGCTCGTAATGCCGGCCATTCACTCGGCGTCTATTGCAACAAGGCTGATGGGCGCCGGGGCCGGGGCCACGGTTCTCGGGCCGATGCTTCTGGGGTTTGAACGTCCGGTTCAGATCGCCCGCCTCGGCGCACCCGTGACTGAAATCACGACCCTGGCCGCGCTCGCCGCCTACGACCTTTCGGCAGAGGCGGAAGCCGCGGAATAGGTCAGATCGTTTCACGCTCGGCGAATTTGTGCAGTCCCTTGGCGGCTTTGGGGCCAGCCATCATCAGATAGAGCAGCAGAGCCCCGGCGGGTAATGTATAACCGGCTGTGATAAGGAAAAAATTCACCCAGCCAACGGCATCCGCCAGTACACCGGAGAAGCCGGATAGAAATTTTGCCACAAAGGCATAGAAAGACGCCAGAAGCGCATATTGCGTCGCAGCATTCGCCGGATCGACCAGGCTGGACATGTAAGCAATGAAAGCTGTCGTGACAAATCCACCAGCCAGATTGTCCCCGACAATCGCGACGGTCAGTTTCCAGTAATCGTCCGATCCCGCCGTCGCGGCAAGCCAAGCATAGGCACCGTTTGTGATAAAGGTAATGAACAGGCCGATCACCAGCGCCTTCATCAAGCCAAACCGGTAGACGGCCACACCGCCAATGAAGAGTCCCGCCATTGTGGCAATCAAGCCAGGGCCGCCCTGAATGCCGCCGACAACAGCGCGGTCAAATCCAAGATCGGAGTAAAGCGGACTTGCCATGACACCCATGGTGAAATCCGACATGCGGTAAATCATCACGAATAGGACAACAGGAACAATCCACCAACGTAACAAGGCAAAAAACTGGAAAAGCGGTTCCCAGATGGCGCTGGCCACTTTCTGCGGGAAGCTGCCTTTCAATTCACGCTTGCCAACCCCAACGGCCGGCTCTTTCATGAAGAACACAAGTATAGCGGCTAATGCCATCGCCGCAGCCATTGCCAGGAACGACCAGTTCCAGTCGGCCCAGGCCGATATTGCAAGCCCCAGACCCGACATCAGATAGGCAAACCGGTAGCCAAGCGAATACGCAGCCGCCATGTTTGCTTGCATCCGGTTGGGTGCCGATTCGATCCGCCAAGCATCAATGGCCACGTCGAGTGTTGCACCGGAATAGGCAAGCAGAAGCGCGGCTATCGCAATAGGCAACAGGATCAGGAAGGTCCGGAATTCCTTCAGTTGGGAGAAATGCTCATCGGTTTCGATCAGCTGGAGCAGGCGGCGGTGATCCTCGACGGGCAGGGCCACGAGCTCCGTGCCGTCAGAGTCGGTGCTGCGCTCCGGGGTCGCCCTCAGTAAGGCCGCTTCCTCCATCCCGACCTCGTCCTCGGCAACCGCATGGTCGAGCGACGACATCAACAAAGCATATTCGCCCGCGCTGATCTCCGCGAGGCGATTTCCGTCTGCATTGGTGCGGTATGCCGCACCGGTAGGATCGGTAAAGGCGATAAGAGACAGGGCGATTACGGTTCCGGTTATGGCCGTTACGATCCAGGATCGGCGAGCACCCAATAACTCGTGCAAAACCGGAATCTTGAACCGGTCGACAACCGGAGCCCAGAGAAATTTGAAAGAATAGGCCAGTGTGACCCAGTAGAAAAAGCCAATCGTCGATCGGTCGATCCCGACATCGCGAAGCCAGTAGCTCAGTTTCTGGAACACCATGTAGAGCGGCAAGCCTGATGCAAAACCCAACACCAGCATCGAGAGCATGACGGGAGTAAAATAGACCTTTGCGGTCTCTAACCAGGTTCGGTTGGCCCGGTCCGCTGCCGCGTCCGCCATTGCTTGCTCCTCTCCGGCTTATCCGGAAACAACCCTGAAACGCTTTTGCGCTTTCGACAAGCTCAGCACTGTGCCGGTCAGGGTTTCCGGATCAACCGGTTTGGTCAGGAAAGCATTCATGCCGGCCTCCAGACAGGCGCGGCGGTCGGCTTCGGATGTATTGGCGGTCAGGGCGATCAGCGGCACATTGATCCCGGCCTCGCGCGCGGATTTGGCGACGCTCGGCCCATCCATCTCCGGCATGCGCAGATCAATGAGGGCGGCATCCAGTCCGCCCGCCTTCAGACGTTCGAGCGCTTCGCGCCCATTCATGGCACGTTCCGGATGCGCGCCAAGCCGGGTCAATACCCGCTCGGCAATCAGGCCATTCACCGGATCATCCTCGGCAATCAGGACCCGCAGACCGGCGAGCGGCCAGCCTTCGCCTTCAAGCCGGTTATTGTCTCCGGCCTGACCCGGCATGTCCCCCCCGACAAAGCGTTCAAGGCTCTGGCGCCGGACCGGCGTCACCAGCCAGCCATCAGCGCCTTTGGGTGGATTATCCCTTATTGCATCTTTCGAGGCGGCATCCGTCAGGATCAAAGTCCGCTTCGCGCCGCTATCCGGCGCACGTTCGGCCCATTTTGAATCGAGCAGCAATGTCAGTCCGCGCGCGGAAGAGATACGGTCAGGATTGGACAGTGTCCGGGCTTCGCCCCCCAGCGCCAGGATCTGCGCAGAAAGGGCATTCCGGGTCACGCGCGATGGCGATGCCACCATGACACTTTCGCCGGCCAGCGGCCGATCCGTACGCATGCCCTTGCGGATCGGTACGGGCAGCGCCGCCCAGAAGGACGCACCTTCACCGGGCGCACTTTCCAGCCCGATCTCGCCATTCATGGCTTCGACCAGTTTCTTGACCATGGCAAGGCCGAGCCCGGCACCGCTTTCCTTCAGTTGAGCTGAACCCGTGCCGCGTTCGAAATGATCAAAAATCTTCGCCTGATCCGCAGCGTCAATGCCCGGTCCGGTATCCCGCACGGTGATGATCAGCCGGGCACGATCTTCACTGTCATGGTCGCCGGACAACTCCACCCAGGCCCCGCCTTCGGAGGTGAATTTGACGGCATTCCCCAGAAGATTGAACAGTATCTGTCTTAGACGCGCCGTATCCGCCAATACTTCTTCCGGTGCGGATTCCCGAACAACGCAGGCGAGGGCGAGGCCCTTTTCAGCCGCGCGCGGTGCGAGCAATTCAACCGCATGGCGGACAAGGTCTGACGGGCGAACCGGTTCCGGGCGCAAATCCAGATGACCGGCCTCGAGCCGCGAAAGGTCCAGAATCTCATCAATCAGTCCCAGCCCGTGCATCGCACTTTCGGCTACGGCGCGGACATATTCGCGCTGGTCAGGTTCCAGCGCCGTCAGCGCCAGAAGGTCAGCGACGCCTTTGACACCCGCCAGGGGCGTACGCAATTCATGGGTCACGGACGCAAAGAAGCGGGTGCGTGCATCTTCGGCTTCCTGGCGCTCGGCATCGGCATCGCGCTGATCAGTCACATCGCGGCCAATCGAGATCGAACCACCGCTTTCAACCGGGCGCTCATCCCACTCCACCCAGCGATTGCCGGAGCGTGTCCGCATCAGGGCTTCAAACCGGCGCGATCCGCGATCCGTCGGTCCTGCCGGAGCCACTGCAAACCAGCGGCCGGTCCAATCCGAACGTTTCCCGCCGAATGCCGAAAGAAAGGCATGGTTGACGAAACGCACACGGCCATCAGCCGCTCGCAAGAGCGCCATCTCGCCGGCTGCGTCCAGCGCGATAAGGGCGGCGTCGGCCGCATCGGAAGAGGGTGAATCCGGCGTCAATGTCATGGCGGCGTTATTAACCCTGAACCGGTTAAGGAACCGCTTCTGTCCTAACCGGCGGATACGCGGTTGCGCGATGCCGATATCGCCCCGGCACCGGGCGCGGCCCGCCGGAGTGACAAGGCTTCGGCAATATGAACCCGGCGCACGCCATCCGAACCATCCAGATCGGCAATCGTCCGCGCTGACCTCAGGACACGGTGATATCCGCGCGCCGTCAGGCCCATGACTTCCGCCGCCTGATTGATCAATTGCTGACCCCCGCGATCCGGCTCGGCCACATGATCCAGCAATTCTGCCGTCAAACGCGCATTGAGGCGGCCACGTTCGGCCTGGGCCTCGCGCGCCCGCGCCACGCGGACTGCGGCTTCTTCAGTTCCCTCGGTGGGCGGCGGCAAGGCCAGATCGGCTGGCGTCACCGGCGGCACTTCGACGTGAAGATCTATCCGGTCCATCATCGGGCCGGACACACGCGCCTGGTAATCCGCCGCGCATCTCGGCCCGCGCTTGCAGGCTTCGCCATTCGCCCCCGCCCAGCCGCAACGGCAGGGATTCATGGCCGCAATCAGCTGGAAATGCGCCGGATAGGTGATGTGGGCATTGGCCCGCGCCACGACAATCTCGCCGGTTTCGAGCGGCTGGCGCAAACTGTCGAGAACTTGCGGATGAAATTCCGGCAGCTCGTCGAGAAAGAGCACGCCATGATGCGCCAGAGACGCTTCCCCCGGCTTGGCTTTCTGGCCACCGCCGACCATCGCTGCCATGGAGGCGGAGTGGTGCGGGGCCCGAAACGGACGCGACCGCGTCAATCGCCCGCGCTCCAACAATCCCGCCACCGACTGAATCATGGAAACGTCCAGCAATTCAGGGGCAGACAAGGGCGGCAAAAGCCCGGGAAGGCGGGCCGCCATCATGGATTTCCCCGATCCCGGAGGACCAACCATCAGGAGATTATGACCACCGGCCGCTGCGATCTCCAGCGCCCGCTTGGCGCTTTCCTGACCCTTGACATCCTTGAGATCGAGATCGGGCCGCGCATCGATCAGGTCGCCGGGAACCGGACGCGACAGCATCTGCCGGCCCTTGAAATGATTGACCAGCTGAATGAGGGAAGCGGGTGCCAGAATGGAGAGCTCACCCCCCGCCCAGGCGGCTTCGGGACCGCAGGATTCCGGACATATGAAGCCCAGATCAAACCGGCTCGCCGCCATCGCGGCGGGCAGGGCGCCCGGCGTCATATTGATCGAACCGTCCAGACCCAGTTCGCCCATGGCCAGATGATCGGCCGCAGCATCGGGTGGAATAACGTCCATGGCTGCCATCAGACAAAGCGCAATCGGAAGATCGAAATGCGCGCCCTCCTTGGGGCGGTCTGCCGGTGCGAGATTGACAATGACCCGGCCCGGAGGAAGCGAGAGCCCGATCGCGGCAAAGGCGGCCCGAACCCGCTCCCGGCTCTCCGCCACCGCCTTGTCGGCAAGTCCGACAACGGCAAAGACAGGCTGGCCACCTGCAAACTGGGCCTGCACATCAACGCGCTTTGCCTCCGCGCCTTCAAACGCAATCGTCGTCGTTTTCGCCGCCATGCTCTGTCCCCTGTTCGGCCCGTCAGCGAGAGCAAGCCTTTATGATATCGACACTTTTCCACAGGACGCGGAACGCAGCCGATCAAAACAGGAACATAATAAGAACGAAAAGCGTTATAGAGTCAAGTTTGTGATAGAATCAAACACCCAGCCGCCGGTCCACCGCGTCCCAGAACAGGCTGGCCGCATCCACACCGGAAAAGCGCTTCAACTCCTGCACGCCCGTGGGTGACGTCACATTGATCTCGGTCAGCCGGTCGCCGATGACATCAATTCCCACCAGAACCAGACCGCGCTTCTTGAGCACCGGGCCAATGACTTCGCAGATATGCTTGTCGGCATCGCTGAGCTCGGCGGCTTCCGCCTTGCCACCGACATGCATGTTCGAACGGGTCTCGCCCGGTTGCGGCACCCGATTGATGACCCCGACCGGATCGCCATCGATCAGGATGACCCGGCGATCCCCGGCGCTGACATTCGGCAGAAAGGCCTGCGCAATAATGGGTTCGCGATTGATGCCAAAGAACATCTCGACGATGGACGAGAAATTGCTGTCGTCCGGTTTCACCCGGAACACGCCCGCCCCGCCATTGCCGTATAGTGGCTTGAGGATGATGTCCTTGTGTTCGGCACGAAAGGCCTTGATCGCGGACAGGTCCCGGGAAATCAGCGTCGGCGGGATAAGGTCGGGAAAATCCAGAGGAATGATCTTTTCCGGGCTGGACCGGACCCATTCCGGATCATTCAGCACCAGCGTCTGGCCCTTCAGATACTCCAGAATATGACAGGCCGTGATGTAGGACATGTCAAACGGCGGATCCTGCCGCATGAGAACCACATCGACATCCTTCGCCAGATCCAGCGTCTCGCGATCGCCCTCGATCGCCGGCTGCCCGGCGACACGCTGCACCGTTGCCGGGCGGGCACGGGCCGTCACCTTCCCGGCTTCCCAGGACAGGTGTTGCGGCTGATACGTCCACAATGAGTGGCCCCGCTCCTGAGCTGCTTCCATCAGGGCAAAACTGGTATCGCCCTTGATATCGACGCCGGAAACCGGGTCCATCTGAACCGCTATGCGAAGGCTCATTCTGTGTCCTGACTAGTCAATAGGTGTGAAGGTCGATGACCGCACATCCTGCGGTGGCTCCAGCGATGGCAGGGACTCATTTGCCGGAATCGCCTCTCCGCCGCAAGCCGCCGCCTGACGCTGACCGCGGGCGATGGGCGTCGTTTCCTCGCCCACGACCCGGACGAAGGTGACGACTTCGGTCACGCCATCCACGAGGGAGGCGTGTTGCGCCGCCCGTTCCAGTTCACCGCGTGTGCGGGCGACACCCAGAAGGAAGACGCGGCCATTCTCCGCTTCAACATTGTAATTCACGCTGCGAACCGAACGGTCCCGCAGGAGGCGGCCACGGACCTGCTGGGTAATCCAGCTATCGCGCGCACCATCGCGGAGGGTTGAGGCATCCGCGACCGTGACCTCATTCTCGACAGCCCGGACCGCCAGGGCTGACCAGGCAAGGCATTCAGCCTGTCGGCGATCTTCTTCACGAGGTGCCGTGCCAGTCAGCAACGCAATCCCGTCGGTCACCTCAACATCCACCCCATCGAGCGCATAGCCTTCGGCGCGGGTCATGGCCGCCTTGATGGAAAGTGATGCATTCGTGTCGTCAATATCGCGGCCGATCGACCTTTCAGGTTGAATGGCGGCGCAGGCCGAAAGGGTCAGCGCAAAAAACAGGGGAATAAGGCGGAATTTCATGTGGCAACACTCCGGAAATGACAGCCCGGCGGGAAGTCTATCTGCGCAATTGAGTCTGTTCAGTTAAAGTTTTGTGAGCCGCGCCCATCCGGCCAGAAGGCCTGCCGGGAGTGATGGGGCAGGCGCCATGGACGGATCACGATCAGGTCATAGCGGATATGCAGCCCGGCATATTGCCGCCTCTGGCCGATGAAACTCGACGTTCCGCGGATAATGCGTTGTTGCTGATGCCAGGTCAGCGCGTTGATGCCCTCTTCCAGTGTATGACGCGCTTTGACCTCGATGATCGCCAGTATCCGCCCCTTGCGGGCAACGATGTCCAGCTCGCCGGAGGCGGTTTTCTCGCGCATGGCGAGGATGCGATATCCTTTCAGCATCAGCCAGAATGCCGCCCACCCCTCCGCCCGGCGGCCACGCGCCTCGGCCTGCCGGCGCGTCCGGGTCACGCCTTACCGTCTTTGATCATTTGCGCGCGCGCATAGAGCTCGCGCTTGTTGAGGCCTGTAGCGTCGGCAATTTTCGCCGCCGCACCCTTGACCCCCAACCCCGGAATCAGGGCCCGCAATTCCGCATCGATATCGATGGAGGCACTTTCGGCACCATCACCCGGGCCGATCAGCAGCGTGATCTCGCCGCGCGGCGCACCGTTTTCGGCGTAGAATGTCGCAAGGTCAGCAACAGGCCCGCGACGAAATTCTTCGAACTTCTTGGTCAATTCGCGCGCCACAACCGCTTCCCGCTCACCCAGAACGCTGGAAATGTCCGCCAGACTCGCCGCCAGCCGCAGGCCGGATTCATAAAAAACCAGCGTTCCCGGAATGGACGCCATCTCTTTCAGGCGATTTTTTCGTGTCCCGGTTCGCGGTGGCAGGAAGCCGGAAAAGAAAAAGGCATCACTGGGCAATCCGGCCGCAGCCAGCCCGGTCAGAAGCGCTGACGCCCCCGGCAAGGCTCTCACCGGGTGCCCCGCCTCAACGGCCTCACGCACCAGCTTGTAACCCGGATCGGAAATCAGCGGTGTGCCCGCATCCGAAACCAGCACAATGCGTTCGCCAGCTTCGAGTGCTTCCAAAATCTCCGGCCGCACTTTTGCCCCGTTATGGTCGTGATAAGGTAAGACTTTTCCGCTAATGCCATAGGCGTCCATCAGCTTCCGGGCCACGCGTGTGTCTTCAGCCAGTATCCGGTCGGCACCCGCCAGGGCATCCAGAGCCCGGAGCGTGATGTCGCGTAAATTGCCGATCGGCGTGGAAACAATGTTGAGACCCGGCTCGGGCGGTTGCGGTGCGGGAGCGCGGCGGCTAGCTTTGCCGGGAATATGTGAAGGCGGCTCTGTCATGATTCTCGCAGCATCTTTGCGCGGCTTGCGCAAACTACCAAGACCGATTGTTGTTACGGTGACAATGGCCACGCTGGCCGCCTGTGCCAGTACGCCCCCGCCACCTCCTCCACCGCCCCCGCCGCCGCCACCGGTTGTCGTGGAGCCGGAAGTGACGACACCCGAAGTGGTCGAGCCGGAAATCATCCGGCAGGACGGAATTGTTCCGCGCCATCTCGAAGGTCAGGATCTGACCCGTGCGGCGCTTTTACTGCCCTTCAGTCACCCCAATGCCGCGGCGCGTAGCGAGGCCTCCAATCTGTTGCGTGCGGCCGAGCTGGCTCTTTTCGAGCACGGCGCCGATACGCTGGTCCTGATGCCGAAGGATACCGGGGGCACTGCAGAAGGCGCGCGTCAGGCGGCTCAGGCGGCGATTGATGACGGTGCCGACATTATTCTCGGCCCGCTTTTCGGGGCGGCTGCGGTTGCGGCCGGACAGGTCGCACAGCGCTATGATGTCCCGGTTCTCGCCTTTTCGACCGATACCAGTATTGCCGGAAACGGGGTCTATCTTCTGAGCCTGCCACCCGAACAGGAAGTCGCGCGGATCACCGAATATGTCGCCCTCCTCGGGGTTGAGCGCTTTGCCTTTATCGGCCCGGGCGGGGCCTATGGCGGAGCCGTCCGCAATGCCCTTGCTGAAAACGCCCGGCTGAATGGCGGTGCGTTGGTGGCCGAAGAAACCTATGTCGGCGGTGTTGAGGCCATGACTTCAGCGGCACGACGTCTCGCCCAGCTGGGCTTTACAAGTCTCGAGGCCGAAGACGCCATGATGTTCAATTCCAGCGAATGGGTCCCGTCACCCAATGCGCCTTTCCAGGCCGTTATGCTGCCGGAAGGCGGCACGCGGTTGCGCACACTCGGTCCGCTTCTGCCCTATCACGAGATTGACCCGTTGATCGTGCGCTTCATCGGTACCGGTCTGTGGAACAACGAAGAGACCCGTCGTGAACCCGTCCTGCATGGCGGCTGGTTTGCCGGACCGGATGCCGAAGCCCATGACGCTTTCGTCGCCCAGTACGAATCTGCCTTTGGCGAGGAACCGTCCCGCATTGCCAGTCACGCCTATGACGGCGTCTTGCTGTCGGTCTTCTTTGCCAATGAGGGCGAAGTCAGCCGTGAAGCGCTGGAAGATCCGGAAGGCTTTTATGGCGCGGACGGACTGTTCCGCTTCCGCGCCGATGGCCGGATTGAACGCGGCCTGGCTGTCTATGAAGTCCGGCGGACTGAATTCCGTGTGATTGACCCGGCACCGCGAGAATTTGCTCCGGCCGTCTTCTAGGGACAAAGCGCAGCGGCAATCCCGTCGGCCAGAAGCCGGCCCTCATCGGTAAAACGAAGCCGCGAACCGGTCGTCGTCAGCCAGCCCTGCTCGGTATATCGGTGCAATTCTTCGGCATTGACGCTTTGACCTGTCGCGCGTTTCAAGTGTTCAAGGTCAAGACCGCCGTCGATCCGCAACCCCATCAGAATGCGCTCCCTGGCTTCGTCCAGCGCCGACAACGTCTCCGCTTTCGACCCTGTGCCGGTCTCGGCAACCCGGCGCGTATAGTCGGCAGGCCGTAGCGCGGTCTCGGTCGAGAGCCGTCCACCGCTTGCAGCTGACCCGATCCGGCCATGCGCGCCGGGACCAATGCCGATCCAGTCCGCCCCTTCCCAATACAGCCGGTTATGGCGGCATTCAGCGCCGGGCCGAGCGTGATTGGAGATTTCATAGCCGACAAGCCCCGCTTCCCGGCACATTCTCTGGGTCAGGCGGTACAGCCTTTCTCCCAAATCGTCCCCCGGAGGCGTCAACTCGCCCCGCTCCACCCGTTTGGCAAAGGCCGTTCCCGGCTCGATGGTCAGCTGATAGAGCGAGAGATGGGGAAGGCCTGCGGCCAGGGCCGAAGCCAGCTCGGTCGCCCAATCGCGTTCGGTCTGACCCTCTCGGGCATAAATGAGGTCGATGGAAACATTGTCGAAAACCGACAGTGCGCCATCCAGCGCCGCCCGGCTGGCCGCGCCATCATGGTCCCGGCCGAGAGCCTTCAGGGCCTCATCATGAAAGCTCTGAACGCCGAGAGACAGCCGATTGATCCCGGCGGCAGCAAAGTCTTCAAATCGGCTTGCGTCATTCGGATTGGCTTCCAGCCCGATTTCGATATCCGGCTCAAATCCGAACCCGGCTTGCGCGCGGTCGATGAGCTGGCCGATTTGCCGGCCCGACATCAGGGATGGCGTTCCGCCGCCAAAATGAATCGAGGTGAGTGTCCGCCCGGACAATTGCCCAGCCCAATGATCCAGATCCGCCAGGAGGGCTTCGAATAGCGCATCATCATTTCCGCGGGCCCGGTACACATTGAAATCACAATAGGGGCAGATCCGCGCACAAAACGGCCAGTGAATGTAGAGACCCAGAGCGGTATCAGACATGTCCGAACTCGGCCGCAATCAAGGCTGACATGGCGCGGGCGCGATGACTCATCGATGCTTTCTCTGCAGAGCTCATTTCCGCAAACACCCGCGTCTCGCCTTCTGGCTGGAAGACAGGGTCGTATCCAAATCCGCCTTCCCCGCGTGGCGGCCAGATCATCTGGCCATCAACCCGGCCCTCATAGATTCGGTCTGACTGTCTAGGCACCACAAGTGCCAGCACACAAACGAAGGCGGCGCTGCGGTCGGTATTACCACTTGTCTGCAATTCGTCTTCGATCCGGCGCATCGCCCGCCCGAAGTCGCGCGGCTCGCCCGCCCAGCGCGCAGAATGAATGCCGGGCTGACCGTTTAGCGCCGTGACACAAAGGCCGGAATCATCGGCGAGCGCAGGAAGACCGGTGGCCTGACTGGCCGCCCGTGCTTTCAGCAGGGCATTACCGGCGAATGTCGACTCGGTTTCATCGGGATCAGAAAGTGAAAAATCAGCAGCGGACTGCAGTTTTATCCCGAATGGCGAAAGCAATTCGCCTATCTCTTTGATTTTGCCTTGATTATGGGAGGCCAACACCCATGATTCTGCCTCTTTCATAGCTCTGTTCACCCCCTTTTTTTATCGCCTTTCGGAAAATTAATATCGAAAAACGATATTTTTTGCTTGCAGCCCGAAGATTTTATGTTTATCGATAAATCCACGGACGGCGAAATGATCGTTCGGCAGACAAAACAAAACATCTTGGTCGATTGAAACACTTAACTGGAGAACATAAAAATGGTCAGGTCCGAAAACACAGCAGCACGCACTTTTCTTGCGGTTGCAATCAACGCGTTTCTTATCATTGCGGTCGGTGCCGGCGTAGTTGCCGCTCTCGCCCCGGCGATGGCATGAGCGTAAAATGGTCCCGGCGGTAGCGTAAGGCGCCGCCGGGGACCCAATAGGGGGCAGGGAGTTAATGGAGGCAACAAAAGCAAGTCCGATGATCGGAGGTCTGAAATGGCTTCTGGATATCATCTGGTATCTTTTGTGGGCGGTACTTATCGTCAGCGCCGTCACCGTGCTGCTTGCCACAGTTTTATTCGGAGCCCAGCTTTTCGGCTGGTTACCGTCCGGGGTCGCCGCCTCTCTTACCGGGGCCGTTGACCGGGTGATCATGCTCCCGCTTGTTGTGGGAGAAATTGTAACGCTTCTGGTGATTGTTCACCGCCTGAGGCTGATTGTCAGAACCCTCATTTCCGGGGATCCCTTTGTCCCTGAAAATGCTGGACATTTACGGGTCATAGCCATTGCGGTCGGCGTCTACCAGATCGTTCGCTATGCCGCCCAGGGACTGGTCGCGATTTCGCTGGCCGTCTTCAACTTCCGGATCGGCGGCGTGGAGCTCACGCATTTCGATCTCAATCTCGGGCCCTGGTTTGCAGTGGCCGCCCTTCTGGTGTTGTCGGAGGTCCTTCGTGAAGGAGCCCGGATGCGCCAGGAACAGAAATTGACGATTTAGGGAGGCGCGAGAACATGCCTATTCGCGTCACCCTCGACAGGATGCTCCTTGAGCGCCGCATGTCTCTGACAGAGCTGTGCGATCGGGTCGGCATCACAATGGCAAACCTGTCCATTCTGAAGACAGGGAAGGCCAAGGCAGTACGATTTTCGACGCTGGAAGCGTTGTGTCAGGAGCTGGATTGCCAGCCTGGCGACCTTCTGAGCTTCGACGAGGATGAAGACGGAGACGGCACAGACGCCTGATCCGTTTCAAGTAAGCCCCCGGCGGAATTTCCACCGGACGGTGAAGAAGCAGCGGGAGCGGGCCTGATTGGCATACGCCCCTTCCCAAGAGCGCCGATCGGGCCTTTTTCAGCCCCCCAGCGCGCTCCCGCTGCTTCTCTTTTACCCACAAATTGACATTTACCGCAATTGCCACGCACGTTTCGGTCAAACCGGCGGTGTTCAGAATGGCAACCGAAACCGACAAACTGGAAATTCTGGCCATACAGGCCGCATGGCTTAAAGCCGAGCTGGCTCAAGACATGCGAGCGTTGCGCGACCATATGTGTGCCGACATCACCTTGTGGCCAGATGACGGGCCGCCCATTGAAGGTATCGAGCCGGCCCTTGATACGATAAGGGCAACATATCCAATCCGCGACATCAGTGTGTTCGATGAATCAATTCAGGCGGGCTCTGAGCATGCGTGGAAAACCGCCCGCTTTATCACCCGCATCGACATGGATGGGGAAACGGTCTTGTTTCAAGGCCGTCACCTCTGGATATTGCACCGCGTTGACGGCAGCTGGAAAATCGCCGGAATCAGCTGGAATATCGAACACTAGCGCCGGATCGCGGAAGTCTGGATTTCGCCGAGCTCGACAATGCCTTTCCGTGCAAGGTCAAAAAGTTCATTGAAGTTTTCCTGAGGCAGAGGCCGGTCTTCGGCCGTTGCCTGAATCTCCACAATCCCGCCGGATGCGGTCAGAACAAAGTTCGCATCCGTTGAGGCTTTGCTGTCTTCCTCATACTCCAGATCGAGCCGGGCCGTCCCGTCGACCATGCCGCAGGAAATCGCGGCCAGTTGGTCAAATACCGGATCCGTTTTCAGAACCCCTTCTTCAACGAGCCAACCCATCGCCAGTTTGAGCGCAACCCAGGCACCGGTAATCGATGCGGTGCGCGTTCCGCCATCGGCCTGGATAACATCACAATCCAGCGTGACCTGCCGCTCGCCGAGCGCCCTGAGGTCTGTGACTGCGCGCAGGGAGCGTCCGATCAGGCGCTGGATTTCCTGCGTGCGGCCGGATTGCTTGCCGGACGCGGCCTCCCGGCGGCCGCGTGTATGCGTGGCGCGGGGCAACATGCCATATTCAGCCGTTACCCAGCCTTTGCCGGAATTGCGCATCCACGGCGGAACATTCTCTTCAACGCTGGCGGTACAAAGCACATGCGTATTGCCGCATTTGATCAGGCATGAGCCTTCTGCATAGGGCGAAACACCGGTTTCGATCTTCACCTCCCGAAGGGCATCCAGGGCGCGGCCATAAGGTCTCATATCTCAATTCTCCGACAGGCTTCCCGCTCCGTCTAGCCATGGCGCTGGTGAAGGTAAACCGGCGATCACCGCTTTGCCGGATTGAACGCCACAGCTGCATGTCCTAACTGAGGGTTCAATGACCCTCGACAGACAGAATATGCCCAGCCTGGCGGATCTGGATGAACGTTCGCGGCAGATTTTCCGCGAAATCGTCGATTCCTATCTGGCAACCGGCGATCCGGTCGGCTCCCGCACGCTGTCGCGGCGCGAAGGCGTCGACCTCTCGCCCGCCTCCATCCGCAATACCATGTCGGATCTGGCCGCGATCGGTCTGCTGACAGCGCCGCATCAGAGCGCTGGGCGTCTGCCCACCCATGCCGGGCTGCGCCTTTTCGTGGACGGTTTGTTGCAGGTCGGCGAGCCCTCGGCAGAGGACCGGCAGGCCATAGAAGCGCGGGTCGCGCCAACCGCCGCCAAGGTTTCCGACGTCTTGTCCGAGGCCTCCTCCATGCTGGCCGGACTGGCCGGCGGGGCAGGATTGGTCACCACTCCCTCGCGCGAAACCAGACTGCGCCATGTCGAATTTGTACCGGTCAGCGCGCATGAAACGCTCGCCATCCTGGTATCGGAAGACGGCTCGGTCGAAAATCGCATCATGGTTGCACCGCCGGGCCTGCCGGCGTCGGCCATGGTCGAGGCCGGAAACTATCTTTCCACGCGCCTCAAGGGCCGGTCGCTGAAGCAGGCGATGGAGGAAATCCGCGCCGAGATCAAGGAGCGCCGGGCGTCTCTGGATTCCGCGGCCAGCGCCCTGGTGGAACAGGGATTGGCGAGCTGGTCGGGTGGCGAGGAACGCGCCCTCATCATTCGCGGACAGGCCCAGCTTCTGGACAATGTGGCGGCAGCGGAAGATCTGGAACGCATTCGTATGCTGTTTGACGAAATCGAACGCAAGGAGGGCCTGATTGCCCTTCTGGACAAGACAAAGGATGCCGAAGGCGTGCGCCTTTTCATCGGCGCCGAGAATCCGCTTTTCTCCCTGTCGGGTTCAAGTGTTATCGTCGCTCCCTATATGGACAGCGAACGGCGCATTATCGGGGCGCTCGGCGTAGTCGGGCCGACACGTCTGAATTACGCACGGGTTATCCCCATGGTCGATTATACTGCCCGCGTGGTCGGGCGATTGCTGGAAAAATCCCGCAACTAGACGGGTCAAGAGGACAACATGGCAGAGAATAACGACGATCAACCTATCGAAGACCGGATTGAGGAAATCGAAGCCGCGGAGGCCGCCGCCATGGCCGAAGCGGAAGCTGCGGAAGCCAAAGCCGAGGCGGAACAGTCAGAGCCCTCCCCGGAAGATGCCATTCGGGCCCTTCAGGCCGAACTGGAAGAAACGCGTGACCGGCTTTTGCGCACCGCAGCTGAAGTCCAGAACGCCCGCCGCCGGGCAGAAAAGGACGTGAAGGATGCGCGCCAATACGCCATTTCTGGCTTTGCGGGCGACGTTCTGAATGTTGCCGACAATCTTTCCCGCGCCCTTCAGGTTGCGCAGTCGGAATCGCTGGAAGGACCAGCAAAAACGCTGGTGGACGGCGTTGCGCTTACCGAGAAAACCCTTCTGTCGACGTTGGAACGTCACGGCGTAAAGCGCGTCGATCCGGCTCCGGGCGATGCCTTTGATCCCAATCTTCATCAGGCCACGACACAAATTCCGTCCGAGCACAGATCCGGAACCATCGCGGCAAGCTTTGCACCCGGCTATGTCATCGGCGGACGCACCTTGCGGGCGGCCATGGTGGCGGTTTCCGCTGGCCAACCAGCCGGCGCGCAGGAAAATGATGCAAATCCGGGGGATGGAGAATCTGCACCGGGTTCCGGCGTCGACGTGAAGGCCTGATCCCGGCCGCATATTGATTCCCGCCCTGAATTGCTCTCCTCTGTTCCTCTGAACAGGGGAGAGATTCATGGAATTCCTGATCGCCGCTATCAATGCGCCTTCGAGCTTTGATGCCGCTGCTGCAACCGATGCCTATATTGCAACAATGGATGCGGCCGCGCGCGCCCGGTCGGATGCCTATTTTGAAGGCGGCTACTGGCTCATTCTGGTTAATCTGATCGCGGGCCTGGCCATGGCCTTTCTGCTTTTGCAGACCGGATTTTCAAAAGCGCTTCGCGATCGCGTGCAATCCATCGTCAAATCAAAATCCGTAACGGTTGCGGTCTACGCAGCCGTCTACACGGTCGTGACAACCGTGATCCTCTTTCCACTCACGCTCTGGCAGGGTTATTTCCGCGAACACGCTTACGGACTGTCGACCATGACCCTCGGAGGCTGGCTGGGCGAACAAGCGATCGGGCTCATAACCGGCGTCATTATGGCCGCCCTCTTCCTGACCGTATTCTATATCGTCCTGCGCCTTGCCAAGCAGGCCTGGTGGATGTGGGGCGCGGCCTTTTCGGTTCTGCTTCTGGGCACCGCCATCTTTGTCTCGCCTGTCTTCATCGATCCGCTCTTCAACGAATACACTCCGATGGAAGAAGGCGAATTGCGCGATGATATTCTTGCCCTCGCAGAGGCCAATGGCATTCCGGCTGACAATGTCTATGTCTTTGACGTCTCCCGGCAATCCAACCGCATTACGGCCAATGTGAATGGCCTGTTCGGTACCACGCGGATCGCCCTGTCCGACACACTGATCAATAATACCGATCCCGATGAAGTTCTCGCGGTCATGGGGCATGAAATGGGTCATTATGCGCTCAATCATCTCTGGGAAATGTTCATCATTTTCGCGGTTGTGCTGGCCATCGGATTTGCGTTTACCGACCGGCTTTTCGCCATTCTGAATGCGCGGTTCGGCAAAAATTGGGGCATATCCGGCATCTCGGATATTGCCGGCCTGCCGCTTCTTGCCGCCTGTCTGTCGATCTATTTTTTCCTCGCCACTCCGGTCTTCAACACCGTGATCCGCACCAATGAGGCCGAAGCCGATATTTTCGGTCTCAACGCCGCGCGCGAACCTGACGGATTTGCCACCGCCGCCTTGCGGCTGGCCTCCTATCGCAAGATCGATCCCGGAAGCTGGGAAGAATTTGTCTTCTTTGACCATCCGTCGGGCCGGGCGCGTATTGCCATGTCAATGGAATGGAAGGCCGGTCAGCTGGCATTGGGCGCGGCCGATCAGGCGCCGGAATTGCGACTCGATCGGGCGCGGGCGATATCCAGCGAATTGGGCGCTCAGAATTGATCCTGTCCCGGGATCGGTTGAGCACGCTCACACACGACCTTTGTTGGGCACGGCGATGACAGGGCGTCTCGTCATGACAGCGAGGCATTGTATGTTTGCACGCAGATAAACACAGGAGCCGATATGCTTCCCGACTGGGCCATGGATACGCTTGCCATCCTGACGCAGGTTTTCATCCTGCTGCTGGGAACAGGCGCTCTGCTCGCCATCATATTTTTCATCATTGATATCAGTCAGACCCGTGATGCGGTGCGGCGCAACTATCCTGTTGTCGGCCGGTTCCGAGGGCTCTTCACGACGTTGGGAGAGTTCTTCCGTCAATACTTCTTCGCCATGGACCGGGAGGAATTGCCGTTCAATCGCGCCGAGCGGGATTGGGTCTATCGCTCCTCAAAGGGCGAGGGCGGCACGATTGGTTTTGGATCGACCAAACCCCTGACGCCGGTCGGGACGGCTATTTTCGTCAATTGTCCCTATCCCATGCTGGATGATGATGGCGCCGATGCCGAAAGCATGTTGATCGGTCCTTTTGCGCGCCAACCCTATGATGCGCCCTCCTTTTTCAACATTTCCGGCATGAGTTATGGCGCATTATCGCGTCCCGCAGTGCGCGCCCTGTCGCGCGGAGCCGGAAAGGCCAATATCTGGCTGAATACCGGCGAGGGCGGATTGTCGGATGCGCATCTGGAAGGCGGGTGCGACATCGTTTTCCAGATCGGGACGGCAAAATACGGGGTTCGCAATCCGGAAGGCGGCCTGTCGGATGAAAAGCTGAAAGCCGTGGCCGGGCATGAGCGGGTCCGAATGTTTGAGCTGAAGCTGTCGCAAGGGGCCAAGCCGGGAAAGGGCGGCATTCTTCCGGCAGAAAAAGTCACCGACGAGATTGCAGCCATTCGCGGCATTCCCGCACATCAGGCGTCCCACTCACCCAATCGGCATCCGGAAGTTGGCGACAATAGCGAGCTGCTCGATTTTGTGGCCCATATCCGCGACATCTCCGGCAAGCCTGTCGGCATCAAATTCGTCGTCGGCGCGTATGGCTGGATTGATGAGTTGTGCGAGGACATCAAGGCGCGCGGGATTGAAAGCGCGCCTGATTTTTTCACCATAGATTCGGGCGATGGCGGGACCGGAGCGGCCCCCATGGCATTGATGGACAATGTCGGCCTTCCAATCCGCGAAAGCCTGCCCATGGTCGCCGACATCTTGCGGCGTCATGGCCTGAAGGACCGCATCCGGATTATCGCTTCCGGCAAATTGCTCCTGCCCTCTTCAGTGGCCTGGGCGCTGGCCGCCGGCGCCGACTTCATTCAATGCGGCCGGGGCTTCATGTTCTCGCTGGGCTGTATCCAGGCAATGAAATGCCACAAGAATACCTGCCCGACAGGCGTCACAACCCACAAGAAATCATTGCAACGCGGTCTGGTGCCCAAAGACAAGGCCGAAAAGGTGGCCACATATGCCAATACGCTGCGCGAACATGTTGAGATCATTGCTCATTCCTGCGGCGTCTCCGAACCGCGAAAACTGAAACCCATGCATGTCCGCCTGGTCGAGGCCAATGGCCGGTCAAAAGCCATGGACCGCCTCAACTTCATTCCGCCGGAAGAATTGAGAAAAGCGGGAAGCCTGCCGGAGCAGCACTAGTTTGGCAGTGTCACCCTTCTCATGGTCAGGTTCAAACGCCCCCCGCCCGGCACAAGCGTGCAGGTGCCCGGATAGATGCGGTCCACACCGTGATAGCAGCGCCGCGCCACGCCCCCCAGCACCACAACATCGCCTGATGACAGGATCAGGGAGTGCGTTTTGCCTTTGCGCGTCGGTCCGCCCAGCCGAAATCGCGCCTTGTCGCCCAGAGAAACAGATACAACGGCGGCGTCCGTCGCCTCTTCATCCCAGTCGATATGCAACCCCATGCGGGAGGCCGCCGTATAATAATTGACCAGACAGGCCTCAAAGGGAGCCGGATAATCAGCCACCGCGTCCCAAAGGTCGGTCAGGGATTCAGGCGGATCTGGCCAGGACGCGCCGGTCTCCGGGTGAGCGCGCTCATACCGATAACCCTTTTCCTTGTCGGTCACCCATCCCAGCGGCCCGAAATTCGTCATCGTGACGCTCATCGGTTGACCGGTTCGGGGCATGCAAGGCCTAAAGAAAGGTGCGGATTTCACCGCCTCGCGGATGGCATCCACCAGCTGGTTTTGCCGGGCCCGGTCAAAATAGCCGGGAAGGTATCGGAATCCGTCTGGCAGGGTCATGCCGGAGAGGATAATGGATGTCGCTCATACGATCAGCCACTTTAGCTGCAAACACCTGAATTGATTCGCCCCACGCCCTTGCGGGTTATGTCGCGCCTCCCTATCTCCGGCATCGAGCCGGGTGTCCGGCAACTGGATAATCAAAGAACAGGCGGCAGGGCCTGAAACCTTGGGGGGCTTTCAACCCGTCAACCGGCGCTTCGGGCCGATTGGAAATTCGGGAAAGCCTCGCCCAAAAAGAAAACGGAGACGAAATCGTCATGAGTAAGGTAATCGGTATTGACCTCGGGACCACAAACTCCTGTGTGGCTGTCATGGATGGCGGCAACGCCAAGGTCATCGAGAATTCGGAAGGCGCCCGGACCACCCCGTCCGTCGTGGCGTTTACGGAAGACGGCGAGCGCCTGATTGGTCAGCCGGCCAAGCGTCAGGCCGTCACCAATCCGGAACAGACCTTCTTTGCCATCAAACGCCTCATTGGCCGCGACATGTCGGACCCGATGGTCAAGAAGGACGCCGACATGGTGCCTTACAAGATCATTGCCTCTGACAACAATGATGCCTGGGTTCAGGGCCGCGACAAGAAATACTCCCCGTCGGAAATCTCCGCTTTCATTCTTCAGAAAATGAAAAAGACGGCAGAATCCTATCTCGGCGAGAAGGTCGAGCAGGCCGTCATCACAGTTCCCGCCTACTTCAACGACTCCCAGCGTCAGGCCACCAAGGATGCCGGCAAGATTGCCGGTCTCGAAGTCCTGCGCATCATCAACGAGCCGACCGCAGCAGCGCTCGCCTATGGTCTCGACAAGGGTGATAATCGCACGATTGCCGTCTATGACCTTGGCGGCGGCACATTTGACGTTTCGATCCTTGAAATTGGCGATGGTGTCTTTGAAGTGAAGGCCACCAATGGTGACACCTTCCTGGGCGGTGAGGATTTCGACCTCCGTATCGTCGATTACCTCGCCGACGAGTTCAAGAAAGAGAACGCCATTGACCTGCGCAAGGACAAGCTGGCGCTGCAACGCCTGAAGGAAGAGGCGGAGAAGGCGAAAAAGGAATTGTCGTCTGCCACTTCCTATGAAGTGAACCTGCCCTTCATTACAGCCGATGCCTCGGGTCCGAAACACCTGACCATGAAGCTGTCCCGCGCCAAGCTGGAATCGCTGGTCGAGGATCTGGTCAAGCGCACGATCGAGCCCTGCAAGAAAGCGCTGAAAGATGCCGGCCTGTCCGCATCCGACATTGAGGACGTGGTACTGGTCGGTGGCATGACCCGCATGCCGAAAGTCCAGGAAGCGGTGAAAGGTTTCTTTGGTCGCGAGCCGCACAAGGGTGTGAACCCGGATGAGGTGGTCGCCATGGGCGCGGCCATTCAGGCCGGCGTGCTTCAGGGCGATGTGAAAGACGTGCTCCTGCTGGATGTCACGCCGCTGTCGCTCGGCATCGAAACCCTGGGCGGTGTCTTCACCTCGCTGATCGAACGCAACACGACCATTCCGACCAAGAAGTCGCAAACCTTCTCGACCGCTGAAGACAATCAGCAGGCCGTGACCATCAAGGTCTCGCAAGGCGAACGCCAGATGGCCGCCGATAACAAGCTGTTGGGTCAGTTCGACCTGATGGGTATTGCTCCGGCACCTCGTGGCATGCCTCAGATTGAGGTCACATTCGACATTGATGCCAACGGCATCGTGAATGTGTCCGCCAAGGATAAGGGCACGGGCAAGGAACAGCAAATCCGCATCCAGGCCTCCGGGGGTCTGTCCGACGAGGACATTGACAAGATGGTCAAGGATGCCGAAGCCAATGCCGAGGCCGACAAGAAGCGCAAGGAGCTCGTTGAGGCCAAGAATAACGCCGAGGCGCTGATCCATCAGACCGAAAAACAGCTTGAGGAGTTTGGCGACAAGGTGGGTGACGACGTCAAGGCCGAGATCACCAAGGCGTCAGACGAGCTGAAAGCCGTCAAGGACGGTGAGGATGCTGCCGACATTCAGGCCAAGACCCAGGCTCTGGTTCAGGCCGCGATGAAGCTGGGCGAAGCCATGTATGCGGCTCAGCAGACTGAAGGCGGATCGGACGATACCGGCGATACGGGGTCCGGCGACGAGGATGTCGTGGATGCCGAGTATTCGGAAGTCGACGGTGAGGGCGATGAGTCCTCCGACGACAAGAAAGAAAGCGCTTAACCCGCGTATGGGATGAAAGGCGCCCTGCTCAGGCAGGGCGCCCCTCACCTGAAGGCAGTTTTCCATGGCAAAGCGTGATTATTACGAAGTTCTGGGCGTCGATCGCTCGGTCGACGACAAGGCGCTGAAAAGCGCCTATCGAAAGCTTGCCATGCAGTATCACCCGGACCGCAATCCGAATGATGCAGAGGCCGAAGCCCGCTTCAAGGAAGTTGGCGAAGCCTATGCCGCGCTCTCTGACCCACAGAAACGCGCCGCTTATGACCAGATGGGTCATGCCGCCTTCGAGGGTGGAATGGGCGGCGGCGGTCAGGGCCCCTTCGGGGGCGGCGCAGGCGCCGCTGACTTTGCCGATATCTTCGAGCAGGTGTTTGGAGGCGGTTTTGGCGGAATGGGCGGCGGCCGCCGCGGTGGACGCCGCAGCAATGGTCCGGCACGCGGTTCCGATCTGCGATACGATCTCGAGGTCAATCTCAAGGACGCCTTCGAAGGAAAATCCGAAACACTGAAAGTGCCCACCAACCTCACCTGCGAACGCTGTGAGGGCAATGGCGCTGAGCCCGGCACAACGCTTGAAACCTGCACAACATGTGCGGGTCAGGGCGTGGTCACGGCCGGTAATGGCATGTTCCGGATTCGTCAGACTTGTCCGACCTGTGGTGGACAAGGCAAGACCGTTTCAGATCCCTGCCATGAATGCGATGGCGTTGGCCAGGTCCGCAAGGTGCGGACGCTGAATGTCGATATTCCGGCTGGCGTCGAGGACGGCATGCGGATCCGTCTCGCCGGAGAAGGTGAATCCGGCGCGCGGGGCGGTCCGAGAGGCGACCTCTATATCTTCGTGTCGATCCGGCATGATGATCTGTTCGAGCGCGACGGCCCGAACCTATATTGCCGGGCTACTGTACCCATGGTCACGGCGGCGCTGGGCGGAACGATCTGTTGTCCGGTGATCGATGGCGGCAAGGCGGAATTGAAAATCCCGTCTGCGTCCCAGACAGGCAAGAGAATGCGCCTGAAGGGCAAGGGCATGCCGCGCCTGCGCGGTGGGCCGCGGGGCGACATGATCGTTGAATTGTACGTCGAGACACCGCGCAACCTGACCGACCGCCAGAAAGAATTGCTTCAGGAGTTCTGCGAACTCTCCGGTGGCAATTGTAACCCGGAATCAGATGGCTTTGTGGGCAAGGCCAAACGTTTCTGGGACGATCTGACCAGTGAGGATGGCCGGCCCGGCGTCTAGGCTGACGGAGCCGTCAGATACCAGAGCGCCGCTTTCTGGATGTCGGAAGTAAAGGCCCGGCGAGCGGCATCATTTACCTGTAGGTCGGCCTGAAACAGGGCAGCATCCCGACTAAGACCCATGAGCAGAGTCAGAAGAAACCGGGCTGCAGGCAGTGCAAAATGCGGTGGCTTTATCTTCAACACGGTCAGCGTCTTTGACAAATCCTCTGCCAATCTCTCGGAAGGCTGGGCAAGGTCAACGGCACGACCGGCCAGGCGCGATAACAAGGCCCTGTTGTCCAGCCCGTGTCCGACACAGGCCTCGGCAAGCTGCCCGATCCAGCGATGCACATCCCGATGCCGGCGGGCCTCCTGATTGGCCAGAAGCAGGTTTTCGGTCAAACTCTCCAGCCGATCCGAATAAAGCGCATCCAGCGCCGCGGCCTTGTCTGCAAAGCGGCCATAGAACGCGCCAACCGAGGATTTTGCTTTCCGGGCAATATCCGCAACCGTCAGCGCATCGATGGAATTATCCAGGACGGATTTTTCAAGCACCTTCAATATTCGTTCGCGAGTTGCTCGGCTGCGGGCTTGCATGGCCGGTCTCACGCCCGGCTCGCTCACAGATCGTTCCTTTGGCTGCGTCTTCCATTCCGGCACGGCATTAACTTTCTATTCATACATTCGAATCAACTACTTGCATGATAGTTTTAAATAGAACCAAATTCTAGTTCCTATACAGGGGGGACACGTAAGGGGAGAAATATTCACCTTGTTAACCCTATTGCGGCATGGATTTTACCGATATAGCCCGCCCGTAGCGCCTGAGAGGGTTTCAGCATGGCCTTGAACATTTCGATCGTAGGAATTGGTGGCCGGCTCGGCCGTACAATCGCGCGCGAGATCATTCTGGATGAAAGATTCGAGCTGGTGGGCGGCGTTATACGCGCTGACTCCGACCATGTGGATCAGGATCTGGGAGAAATCGCCGGCACACAATGGCTCGGTAAAGCGGCGAGTATCCGCCTTGAAGATGCCCTGGAGGGGGCTGACGCTGTCATCGACGCGTCCACACCACAGGCCAGCGCCGCAATTGCCCGTCGCCTCGCCGATCTGGGCGGACCGGCTCTGCTATGCGGCGTCACAGGCCTGAATCAAGCCCAGACGGACGCACTTCACGCCGCCAGCGAGGTCTTGCCGGTACTCGCCGCCCGCAATTTTTCGATCGGCATCGCGCTGGTTGAAATGTTGGTGTCAACGGCGGCCGCAGGCCTGCCGCTGGAGCGCTGGGATGCCGAAATCAGCGAAACCCATCATCGCCACAAGGTCGACGCCCCTTCCGGAACAGCGCTCGTTCTGGGCGAATTCATCGCCCGGTCTCGGGGACAGATTCTCGATATGGTGGCCGAGCGGGGCCGCAGTGGCCCGGATCAACCCCGTACTCCCGGCGGCATTGGCTTTGCCTCCTTGCGTGGCGGGGCCATTGTCGGCGAGCATGAAGTGCGCTTCCTGTCCGATAATGAGGAAATATCAATCGGCCACCGGGCACTGGATCGGCGGGTGTTTGCCCTTGGTGCCCTCACAGCCGCACAATGGCTCGTGGGCCAGAAGGCCGGACTCTATTCAATGCGTCATGTCGTCGTCGGTGAAGACGCATGAGCGAGCCCGGGCAGGAAGGGTTTTTGCCCCTCGAGGTAAAGGCTCTGGCCGTTTTCAAACTGGATTACCGCCTCCTTGGCGTCGGACTGTTTCTGATCAGTCTTGGTAGCTTTATCGGAATTGCGGTCTTGACCCACATAAATGGATTGGAGGGGCTGCTTCCAGGTGGGAGTCTGGCACAAGAATTTGAAATCGCGCTCGTATTCAGTGCTTTGTTGGCGCTTGCCATCTGCCTTCAAACCACCGGGCATAATCTCTGGCAACGGGAACTGCCATCACTGAAACGGGCAATCCGTACTGGCCTTCACGATCGATTGGCGCCGTTTGCAACCGGGTTGCCGATTGAATGGGAAAAACCCTATCGCTCTGCCAGTCTGGTGGGCTTTGTTCTCGGAATCGCAATGAACGGCGCCATAATTCTGCAGTCTGAACACCCCGTCCGTATTATGACCGACCCCATTGGAATATGGTTCTTTGTTATGGGCCCGCTTCTCTTGACACTCGGGGCCCGCGGGTTGGTGGATATGTCGCATCAAAGCCGGTTTCTGAAGGACCTGATAGAAAACGGCGCTGTCATCGACCTCACCGACCTAGAGAATTTGCAAGTATTCGGTCGGATGGGGCTTCACGAAGCCCTCTCCTGGAGCCTGATCGCTGTTATCCTAATCCCGGTTTTGGTTATGGGGTTTTCGACCGGGGGCATAGGCGTTGTCGGAACAGGCATCGTCGCCATCACGCTGGCACTGGGCGGTGCCGTCCGGTCGTTCTGGCTCGCCATACAGCCAGTTCAAACCCGGATTTCGCTCGTCAAGGCTGATAAAATCAGATTGCTCAGAGCGGAGATTATCAAGGCGCCGGCCAATGTTGGCGATCTGATTTCTCTTGAAAACTGGGTGTCTGCGCGTCCGGAATGGCCGATTTCCGCCCCCATATCCCGCCGCCTCGCAGTGTATGTCGCCTTACCACTTTTGGCCTGGGCTGGCGCGGCGCTGGTTGATCGAGGTGTTAGCGCACTCATCACTTGACGATTGCCCTGATTGATAGGACAAGCGAGCCGTCAGGAGTTGACATGAGCAGATCCCGCCGTCTTGTTGAAGTTGTTCGCCAACTGAAGAAGGTCGCGCCCAAGGCGTTGACGGCACACCAAATTGCCGAGACCTTCAGCGTGTCCGAGCGCACCATCTACCGCGATATGGCGAAGCTGATTGATTCCGGCGTTCCGATCGAAGGCGAAGCCGGATTGGGCTACTGGCTGGCACCGGATGACGGCCCGCCGCCGATTTCACTAACCTGGCGCCAGGCCCAGATACTCTGGCGCGGCGCCCGCCTGTTAGCGCTCACCGCGGAAGAAGAATTTGCTGCGGACGCGGTCGCGGCGCAAAATCAGCTGGAAAAAATCCTTGGTGCCCAGCGGATAGACCGTATATCTGGCCACCCCATACTGTCACTTAGTGACAAGCTTCGGCCTGCGGATGCGGTTCTGTCAGCGTTTGAGCGCGCCCGAGAGCGGGGTCATGCCATTCGGATTATCTATGTTTCATTGAGCGATGAAGACATTGCCGTCGAAGGCGTGCCAACAGGCATCACACCGATTGGCGAAATGCGCATTTTGACCTTGACATGTCCTGACGGGCTGATTCACATCCGCGCCGAGCGCGTCAAGAAGCTCACCATGCGGGCCTGATTACCAGCTACCCTCATTTTCCATTGTCGCCCATGGCTCCTGCGGTTCGCGTGCCTCGCCGGCTTGCAGGAGCTCGACAGAAATTCCGTCCGGAGATTTCACAAACGCCATCCGGCCATCCCGCGGCGGGCGATGGATGGTGTATCCCAGCCCCGCCATGCGGGAACAAACGGCATAGATGTCCTGAACCCGATAGGCGAGATGGCCGAAATTGCGACCCCTGGAATATTCTTCCGGATCCCAGTTATGGGTGAGCTCGACCGTCGGCAAACCTGCGGGAATAGGGCTTTCCTCGCCGGAATAGCCGCCGCGTTTCATATCGTCCGGACTGGCAAGGAAAATGAGTGTGAATCGCCCGGCCTCGCTGTCATGGCGGCGAATTTCCTTCAAGCCCAGGCCGTCGCAGAAGAATCGCAGCGTTTCATCAACATCGCTGACGCGGATCATGGTGTGGAGATATTCCATCAGTTTTCCTCTTCTTTCGGAGCCCCATCGGCGATCGCGCGGGCACGCCGGGCCCATTTAGGCCGCGCGCGCTTCAGGACAACATCGTCCAGCGGTTCGCCGCGCGCGCGCATCAGCGCAGGATTGAATCCTTCCGGAGCACGCTGATGGTGAAAGCGGGCAGCCAGAAACCCGCAGAACGCCCAGGCGCCTACAAGTCCAAAAAACATGAAGAACATCCAGGGATAATAACCCGGCGCGAAGACATCGCTGGCATCGACCAGATCCGTAATCCAGGCCCAGAAGGCCAGAAGTCCGAATACGGCAGGCGGAGTCACGAGTATGGCGGCAATCAGCGCCGCCGCAGCATAAACCGTCCAGCGCGGCGCATAACCGTTCACATAGAGGCGAACAAATTCCGCTTCACTCACACCCTCAACGGTATGAGCGCGGTCCTCAAGCCGCCCGGCATATTCGACGTGCGCCTCGCGCCCCAGATTCGCCGTTGAGACAAACCACCGGATCAACAAACCCGCTGCAGCAAGCACGGCCAGAATGGCGGCAATCAGAAAGGGATCGGTCATAGGCCAAATCTAGGCGCTTACGGCCTCATAGGCCAGCATGGCGCGCTTGCGATTCACACCCCAGTGATATCCGGTCAGACGGCCATCGGAGGCCAGAACCCGATGGCAGGGGATTAACCAGCTGACCGGATTGGCGCCAACGGCTGCGCCGACCGCTCGCGAAGCCTTGGGCGTACAGACCTCTTGTGCAATGTCCCGATAAGTGACCGTCTGACCGGAGGGAATGCTCAAAAGCGCGCGCCAGACCTGGCGCTGCCAAGGTGTGCCGTACAATGCCAGCGGGATTGGCCCTCCACCTCCGACAAATATTCGATCTGCCCAGCGCAGGGCTTCATCATCATCACGGCGGTAATCCGCTGCCGGGTATCGCGCCGTCAGATCGGCAATCGCCGTAGCAAGATCCGGATCGGCAAAGGCCAGTGCCGACAGGCCGCGCGGCGCGATCAGGAAGACGCCTTGTCCGAACGGCGTCGGCGCCGCGCCCCAGACAAAGGACAGGCCCGCCCCTCGAGACCTGGCCTGACCGGGTGTGACCGCCTCATGCGCGATGAAAAGGTCATGAAGGCGTCCGGGCCCGGACAATCCGGCCTCGAAACTCGCATCCAGCATATTGGCACCATCCTCCATGGCCGCTCTCGCAGCAGAATGTGCCAGCGCACCGACATATTTCTTCGGACTCAGCCCCACCCAGCGCGAAAACACGCGTTGGAAATGATGCGGAGAAAGGCCGGCTTCGCGCGCAGCAGCATCCAGATCAGGATGGTCTCGCCAATGATCACCGAGAAAGCTCAGCGCGTCAGCGATTCGGTCAAAGTCGCGTTCCGCCGCGTGAAGGTCATAGATTTGGGATTCGTGAGCGTGTGTCATGGCCCGAGAATGACGCGGCGCGCGATCAGGCGCCACCCGATTCTTGCGCTATGGGCTGACGCGCCCGGCTCAATGCGCGTTCAATGGCCTCACCCAGATCGGGGCGTTCGGGCGGGCTGAGAAAGCTTCCAACGACCAGCCGCTTGCCGGACGCAGACAATTCAACGGCCGCATCATGCTTTCCCGCCTGATGAATTTTCACGCGCGTCCACGCGGTCGGCAGAACATAATGGCGCGTTGCGCCATTGGGGTGCTGGCGATGAATGAGAATCCGGTCCCGTGCAATACGAATGATTTCACGGCGCCGCCCATCCCGGTAACTGACCTTGAAGGCCAGCCAGACCAGAAAAATATCAAGGCCAAAAAAGAAGGGGATGGGCCAGGCCCCCATACGCAGATATGCCAGACCCGCCACAAAACTCATTCCGGCCAGCACCGCCATTAACGCGATAAATCCCGGATTGGGCAGGGAGCGGTTGGGCGCAAGAACGGCATCCATGAAGAGCGGGCCCTCCGGAGCGTTCGGCAGGCGGGATTCAGGAGGGCAGGATTCAACAGGGCCACGCATGGGGCGAAATATAGTTGCACTTCCCGGAATGTCGCGTGACGAATTGGCCCACATCCATTAGGGCCAGAGCATGGTCGCCCCCGCCCTCCTTCTTGGCTTCGCCATCACCGCGCTGATCATAGAGCTGACGCCCGGACCCAACATGGCCTGGCTGGCGCTGCTCAGCGCAACAGAAGGACGAAAGGCAGGGCTCGCCGCGACCGCTGGAATTGCCGTCGGCCTGCTCCTGATTGCCGCAGTGTCGGCGCTCGGCCTTGCGGCTTTGATCGACAACCACCCGGCTATCTACGAAACACTGCGATGGGCGGGGGCATTGTTCCTGCTTTATCTGGCATGGGAGGGATGGCGGGCGGCGGGCGAATCCTCGCCGGCCTCCACAAGATCCGGAGCGGCCCGTCATGCCTGGCGCGGTTTCGTGATCAATGCCCTCAACCCCAAGGCTGCGTTTTTCTTCGTGACCGTGCTGCCGGAATTTGTCTCCCCGGCCATGCCGGCGGCACCGCAGACGATCACTCTGGCGCTGACATCGGTGACGATTGCAACCCTGATTCATCTCGCGCTGGTCTTGATGGCGGGCAGCATTCAGGCCTTCATTGCGGATGAAGCGCGAAACCGTTTGACCCGGCGCATCCTGTCTCTGGCGCTGGTCGCCGTGGCCATCTGGCTTTTCATCTCTGCCGCGCGTTAGGACTTGGCGAAGGCGCCGCGCCAGTCTATTCCGCCTCCATGCCCCGCAAGAAGAAACCGGCCCCGTTCACAACCGAAGAAGCGACAGACCTCTTCGCCCGCCTTGCAGAAGTCCGGCCGGAGCCGCAAACCGAACTCGATTACGTCAATCCATTCACACTGGTTGTGGCCGTCGCCCTGTCAGCGCAAGCCACCGATGTCGGCGTCAACAAGGCCACGCGAAAACTGTTTGAGGCCGCCGACACGCCGGAGAAGATGGTGGCACTGGGTGAGGACGCGATTCGCGAGCACATCAAGACGATCGGCCTCTTTCGTAACAAGGCAAAGAATGTATTCGCCTTGTCGAAAATGATCCTTGAGGAGTTCGGGGGCGAGGTTCCGCAAACCCGCGAGGCGCTGGAGCGCCTCCCGGGCGTCGGGCGCAAGACCGCAAATGTTGTGATGAATGAGGCCTTTGGCGAACCAACCATCGCCGTCGATACCCATATTTTCCGGGTCTCCAACCGGACAAATCTGGCGCCGGGCAAAAACCCGCTTGAGGTCGAGCTGAAGCTCGAAAAAATCATCCCCGCGCAATATCTGAAAGGCGCCCACCACTGGCTGATCCTGCACGGTCGCTATACCTGCAAGGCGCGCAAACCGGATTGTGGGAATTGCGCCATTGCCGATCTTTGCCGGTATGACGCGAAAACGCCCGCCTAGCCGGGTCGCACTATGCTTTCATAGTCGAACGCATCCCGCAGACCATCCCGCAAATCCCGCATCGTCGCGTTATTGCAGCCCTGATACCAGAGCACGGTGTGCGACCCCCGGCGATTGGTCCAGGTGATTGTTATGCTGGGCATGTCCGACAAGGGCGGGCCGGGGCAGACATCGGGATTGTTGAAGGTGAATTCGGCCGGGAGGTCGAAGAAATCGGCATTCTCCAGCAAATCCTCCATCCGCGCATAGCTGCCGGCGTCCAGGTCGCCCTCGGAAAAACCATTGACCCGAGTAAAGCGCTCGCCATTCAGCAGATAATGATCATCCGGCGTGATCGTCACATCATAGATCGGGCATTGGCCAAAGCAGGCCCCCTCTGAAATCTGGATCGACTGACTATTGTTGGAAGTCGTCGCACAGGCGGCGAGAGCAAAAAGCGAAATGGTCAGCAAAAAGAGACGCATCGAATGTCCTCCGGGTGATTTTCACCATCCTGCCGCAGAACCGCGGCAAAGTCATGGCATTCACGCCGGGTTTGCTAACAACCGGTCAAGCGCTGCCGAAAAATGCGCGCCCATATACTCACCCTGTTCCGGATAGAGATAGGGCTCGATCAATTCCAGCTCCATCACCTTCCACCCCCCATCAGCGCCGCGCATCAGATCGACACGGGCATAGAGTAGCGGACCTGCAACCGACTCAAGCGCCGCATGAGCAACCGCCAGAGCATCTTCCGGGGGATCGGCCTTCTCTTCTTTGGCGCCATACATGGACTGCGTGCGGTAATCCCCCGCCTTGGGTTTCTTGACGAGCCCATGAGAGAAAACGCGGTCAAAGAATAAGAGGGTAAGCTCGCCTTCGCTTTCTGCAGCCTTCAAAAAGGGCTGGATAAGACAGGCGGACGGCGGCAATGCCGCAGCATCTGGTATCGGATCGCTCCTTTTCAGCCGCGCTTGCCGCCAGGCACTGGCCCCGATGCGCGGTTTGATGACGACATCGTCCGCGCCCAGCGTATCAAAAGCGCTCCGGATTGACCGCTCATCCGCCCTATCGGCCCAGACCGTCGGAATGGTGGCAATGCCCTGATCACTCAGATTGCGCAGATAGGATTTGTCGGAATTCCACTTGATCGTGCCGACCGGATTGAGCAAACGGGTTGTTGCACCGAGCTTGTCCAGGGTTTCAAGGAAAAGGTCCGGCTTCTCCATATAATCCCAACACGTGCCGATGATCGCGGCTTCATAGGGGGACAAATCAAGATCCGGCGCATCCCAGATCTGCTCCTCAAGCGTGATCAGACGATGTTTGCAAGCGGAAGAAAGGGCGGCAAATTCGAGCGTGTGTTCCCACGCATCCTCGCGGGCATCGGCATGATCTTCCAGCATGCAGGTGGCGGTGAGAAAGGCGACACGTTTCATGTTCAAGCGGTTAGCGCGCACAAGCACAGCCCGCAAGCTTGCCGCGCGGTTGGGGCCGCGCTAAGGCCGGAGCAGAAAAGCCAGCTAGCGTTAATGCGCAGGAGCCGAAAATGAGCCAGCACGCCTATGATGTGATCGGTGTCGGGAACGCAATCGTTGATGTGATCGCCTCTTGCGATGATGCCTTTCTGACCGAGCAAGATATTGAAAAAGGCGCGATGACGCTGATTGATGAGGCCCGCGCCGAAGAGCTTTACGCCGCCATGGCACCCGGCAAGGAAGTGTCGGGAGGCTCTGCCGCCAACACGCTCGCGGGCATTGCCTCTTTCGGCGGACGCGGCGCCTATATCGGAAAAGTATCCGGCGATGAACTCGGCGAAATTTTTCGCCACGATCTGAATGCTGCCGGCGTGGACTACAAGACGGCGCCTCTGGGTGAGGGGCCTTTGACCGCACGCTGCCTGATCAATGTCACACCCGACGCGCAACGATCAATGTCGACCTTTCTGGGCGCATCGGTGTTCTTTTCGGAAGACGATATTGATGCCGACAAGATTGCGGCTGCCCGCATCACCTATCTGGAAGGCTATCTGTTTGACCGCGACGAGGCCAAGGAAGCTTTTGTCAAAGCAGCAGAAATTGCCAAGGCCGCCAATCGTCTCACATCCCTGACCCTGTCCGACAGCTTCTGCGTTGATCGCCACCGCGCCGCTTTCCGGCAACTCGTGCGCAATCACGTCGATATTCTGTTTGCCAACGAGGCAGAGCTGATTTCGCTATACGAAACCGACAATTTCGATGCAGCGCTTGACGCCGTAAAGGCTGAAACCCGTATCGCTGCGATCACACGCTCGGAAAAAGGCGCGGTCCTGATCGACAAGGGAGACGCGCTGGCGATTCCCGCCGAGCCGGTGAGCCGGATTGTCGACACGACCGGCGCGGGCGATCTGTTCGCAGCAGGTATGTTAACCGGACTGGCAAAAGGACTTGATCTTGAAACCTCGGGACGGCTTGGCGCCATCGCTGCCGCCGAGATCATATCCCATATCGGTGCGCGGCCGAATATCCGGCTGAAAGACCTGGCTGAATCAAAAGGCATAGAATTGTCGGACTGATCCCAAGTATTTCGCGGGTGTTAACCGCACTCTTCAAATGCTGCCTCAGTCCGTTAACGAAACCTGATTGCGGTTTTAACCGTGTTTCAAACCCTTTCTGCCATCTTGCTCCCAACGAGAAGAAAAATCTCCGGGTGGTAGGACATGTTTCCAATTGGTTTGAACGACCTTTTTGCGTCTGAAAGCTGCATGTCTGCGCCGGTCCGGAACAGCTGACCAAAGGCGCGCCATGGCACCGCTTCACAGCCTGATTTCACGTTTCATGCGTTCGCTCGTAATGAAGTTTACCTTCATGACGGCTCTACTCATGATCGGCACGGCAACATTCCTCCTCGTGATCGAGAACCGGAATGATCGCCAGGAAAATGAATCTGTACTGATCGAACGCGCCGGGATGAAGGCTCAGATCCTCGCGCTCAACGTCTCTGATGACATTCTGGCGGACGATCGGTCACGCCTTCAATCGCGTGTATCCAGCCTTGTGGAGCGCGCGGATGTGACCCAGGCATTCATTGCCGATGCGCGCCGCCGCACACTTGTTCACAGCGATCCAACCGCATTTGGCCAGTCCAGCCTGGCGACGGACCCGCTTGTCGTGATGGCGCTGGGGTCGGGCGAAACGCGTTCGGAGATCAGAGGCAATGCGGTGCATGTCGCCGCTCCGGTTTACAGCGCCGCGAACCGGTTGGTCGGCGTTGTCTATACCCAGTCGCCCATGGACGAGCTTTACGCCGCTTCGCGTGCCTCCCTGCAGCGCCACGTCCTGACAGCGACCATTGCCCTGTTGATCTTTTTGCCGATTGCCGGCGCACTCGTCTTCTGGTCGCTACGGCCGATTGCCCGTCTGACGGATGCGGCCCGCACGGCCTCTTCCAAATCGCTCGATGTGCGTATCAATGTGAAAACCGGCGATGAGCTGGAGGTCCTGGCGAATGCCTTCAACCGCATGCTGTCGCGGATCGATTCCAATCTGAAGCGGATTCACCGTCTTGCCTATGTCGACATGGTGACAGAATTGCCCAATCGCGAGCGCTTCCGCAAGGAAGTGGAGCGCGTCACGCGCAATGCGGTTGAAGAAGAAACCAGCGGCGCTGTGCTCTTTCTCGATCTCGACCGGTTCAAGCGCGTCAACGACTCGCTGGGAATTGGTGAAGGCGACAAGCTGCTCGAGATGGTCGCAAGGCGCTTGCGCGAAGCGGCCCGGGGACACGATCTCGCCCGTGGCGGCGAAGGCGAGCCCTCAATGGTCGCGCGTCTGGGTGGCGACGAATTTACCGTTCTCGTGCCTCACGTTGAGAATTCCGCTGACGTCGCCCGCTATGCCCAGCAAATCATCTCGGCCATTCGCCGGCCTTTTGATGTGTCCGGTCACCAGGTTTTCCTGGGAGTGAGTGTCGGTATTGCCGTCTTCCCACAGGATGGCGCTGAACCTGAAAGCCTGTTGCGTCACGCCGACCTGGCCATGGCGCACGCCAAGGAAACAGGCGGAAATGCCGCGCATTTCTTCGAACCGAAAATGAACCAGACGGCTTTCGAACGCCTGGTTCTGGAGAATGAGCTGCGCGATGCCGTCAAGCTGGATCAGCTCGTCGTTTTCTACCAGCCAAAGGTCCGGATGAGCGACGGTATTATCGAAGGGTCGGAAGCGCTGGTGCGCTGGAACCACCCGACGTCGGGGCTTCTGACGCCCGGCCACTTTATCGAAGCCGCCGAGGAATCCGGCCTGATCGTCGAAATCGGCGACTGGGTCATGCGCAATGCCTGCCGTCAGGCGGCAGAATGGGCCAGCCATGGATTGCGCCTGCCGGTAGCGGTCAACGTCTCGGCCATGCAGTTCGAGCGGCCGGGCTTTGCCGACAATGTCATGGAAATTCTTGAGCATACCGGCCTGCCCCCCGAATTGCTCGAAATCGAACTTACCGAATCCATTGCGATGCGGGATCCGCAACGCGTCATTGATCAGGTCCAGCCCCTGCGCGATCGCGGTGTGAAATTCGCCATTGATGATTTCGGAACGGGTCACTCCTCGCTGTCTTACCTGACGCGGATGCCGTTTGACGTCTTCAAGATTGACCAGAGCTTTGTCCGGTCGATGTCGCAAGACCCGCACTCGCGGGCCGTGGTTGAAACCATTCTGGCGCTCGCCAAGGCGCTGAAACTCAAAACCGTTGCCGAGGGCGTGGAAACAACCGAACAGCTGGCCGCCCTCCGGGAAGACGGCGCTACGCTGGCTCAGGGCTACCTTTTCTCGAGACCGGTTCCGGCAGAAGATTTTGAAATCTATGCCCGAAACAGCCTGGCTGATGAAATCAAGGCGGTCAGCGCCTGATCATCGGGCCTTGACGTTACGTTTTCGCCCCCCGACTCTGCGCGAATAAAGTGCGGAGCAATTCATGACAAAAACCGACAACACTCCTGGTTGGCGTGGCACCACAATTCTGGGCGTCCGCAAGGGTGGAAAATTTGTTCTGGCAGGTGATGGTCAGGTTTCTGTCGGCCCCACAATCATGAAGGGCAACGCCAGGAAAGTCAGGAGACTGGCCGACGGGAAAGTTGTTGCCGGTTTTGCCGGCGCAACAGCGGATGCCTTCGCCCTTTTCGAGCGGCTCGAATCCAAGCTTGAGAAGCATTCGGGCCATCTGGCCCGTGCCTGCGTCGAGCTGGCCAAGGACTGGCGGACAGATCGTTATTTGCGTCGTCTCGATGCCATGCTGATCGTGGGCGACAGGGATGCCACTTTTCTGATCACCGGCGCGGGCGATGTGCTTGAACCGGAAGAAGGCGTGGTCGCCGTCGGGTCCGGCGGGAATTACGCTCTGTCCGCGGCGCGTGCGCTCATCGAATATGAAGACGATGCCGAAACCCTCGCTCGCAAGGCGATGGCGATCGCGGCCCGAATTTGCGTCTACACAAACGATCAGTTGACGATAGAAGTGATCAATTCGGCGGACTGATCAGCGCGCGAATATCTGATCATCATTCCGGAAGCTCTTGAATTCCAGAGCATTCCCGCTGGGATCAATGACAAAAAACGTGCCCTGCTCACCGGCCTGTCCCCGGAATCGCACATAGGGTTCGATCAGGAAATCAGCACCGCCGGTCTTCAGCCTCTCTGCCAGATTCTCCCAGTCGGCCCAGTCCATGAGCAAACCGAAATGCCGGACAGGGACTTTCTTGCCATCGACATCATTGGCAATCGCACCGCTACATTCTTCCGGCGCGAAGTGCGCGACAATCTGATGACCAAAGAGATCGAAATCAATCCATTGACCCGGGTCTTCACGGCCCTCCGGGCAGGCCAGAAGGCCGCCGTAGAAGCCACGCGCGGCTTCGAGATCATGAACCGGAAAAGCCAGATGAAACCGGGGGCGGGAGTCGTTTGACATGAATTTCCTCAGCTGCGGGATTTGTGGAAGCCGGTATGGCAGACTACATGATTGGAAGAATTAAACCGGAAAGACCGCCCTGCCCATGACTGATTTTTCTCCGCGCGAAATTGTCTCGGAACTCGACCGTTTCATCATCGGCCAGAAAGACGCCAAACGCGCCGTCGCCATTGCGCTGCGAAATCGCTGGCGCCGGAGCCAGCTGGAACCCGGTCTGCGCGAGGAAGTCACGCCGAAAAACATTCTGATGATCGGGCCCACGGGTGTCGGCAAGACCGAAATATCCCGCCGTCTGGCCAAGTTGGCAAAAGCCCCCTTCCTCAAGGTCGAGGCCACCAAATTCACCGAAGTCGGATATGTCGGCCGGGACGTCGATCAGATTGCCAGAGACCTCGTTGAAATTGCTATTGGTCTCGTGCGGGATGAAAAGCGCGAAGGGGTCCGCGCGCGGGCCCACAAAGCGGCCGAAGACCGTGTCCTGAAGGCATTGGTCGGTGCGACAGCGAGCGACGCCACGAAAGACAGCTTCCGCAAGAAACTGCGCGATGGCGAGCTGGACGACAAGGAAATCGAGATTGATCTCGCTGACAATACGTCGCCTTTTCAGCAACTGGATATTCCGGGAATGCCCGGCGGAGCAGGCGTTCTCAATCTCTCCGACATGTTCGGAAAGGGCATGGGCGGAAAGACCAGGAAAATCCGCACCACGGTCAAGGCGGCTTACGAGCCCTTGATCGCAGAAGAAGCCGACAAGCTGATCGACGAAAGCGCAATTGCCACCGAGGCCATCCGGCTGGTCGAAAATGATGGCATCGTCTTTCTAGACGAGGTCGACAAGATCACGGCGCGTTCCGATGCCCGCGGTGCGGATGTCAGCCGCGAAGGCGTGCAACGCGACCTGTTGCCCCTGATCGAGGGGACAACGGTGACCACCAAGCATGGGCCGGTAAAGACGGACCACATCCTGTTTATCGCATCCGGTGCCTTCCACGTCGCCAAGCCGTCCGACATGCTCCCGGAATTGCAGGGCCGGTTGCCTATCCGGGTGGAGCTCCGCGCTCTGACCAAGGACGATTTCAAGCGCATCCTGACCGAACCGGAAGCCAGCCTGATCAAGCAGTATACGGCGTTGATGGGAACCGAAGGCGTCACGCTCGATTTCACGGAAGAGGCGATCGATGAAATTGCGGGGCTCGCGGCGTCCGTCAATGAAAGCGTTGAAAATATCGGTGCAAGACGGCTTCAGACCGTGATGGAAAAACTGGTGGAAGAAATTTCCTTTACAGCCTCCGACCGCACGGGCGAAACCATCGAAATTGATCGCGAATTTGTCCGCAAAACCGTTGGCGAACTCGCAGCGGACACGGATCTGTCGAAATTCATCCTCTAGCCTGTTCGGATCATCACGTAAAATGCCCCTTCACCGCCATGCCGGCGATGCGCACTGGCATACCCGGAGACCAGGTGACGTAGTTCCGGCTCGGCCAGCCATTCCGGAAAACGGCGGCGGATAACGCCCGGCGCTTCCTCACCCGGCTCACGATTACGGGCCCCGGCCTTTCCCTTTCCGGTGATCACCAGAACAGCACGAAATCCGCGAGATCGCGCCGCATGCAAAAAGTGACCGAGAGACGTGCGGGCCGCGGTCTGCGTCATGCCGTGAAGATCAATCCGGGCATCAATTTCAACCCGGCCACGCCGAAGCCTTCTCTCTGCCGACCGGTCGGCTGGCGGCGGCTTTGCGACGGGAATGACCGGTTTCGGCTTTGTTGCCGGGCGGGTTTGACCAAGGCCGGTTGTTGCTGAAGGTTTTGGTGACGCGCTCAGCTCCGCTTCCATCTCATCGCGGGAAACGTGCAAGGGCGTCACGCTTCTGGTCACCTTCCGCCAGATCTGGCGCTCTTCCGGTTTCAAGCTCCGGCTTGTCATGCCGGCTGAAGCAGGGATTCAGCAACCGCATGGGGCAAGAGCACGATCCATTCGGACTGGGACCGCGTCGAACCCGCCCGCCGTTCGGCCTCCTCACCCCAGCCATAGAAGAAGTCTCCGCGCATCGGGCCGCGTATTGCCCCACCTGTATCCTGCGTCACCATGAGTCCTTGCCAGCCTGGCGCATCAGGCAAATCAGCACTCAGAACCACCGGCACGCCATAGGGCAGAAAGGTCGGATCAACGGCAATCGAGGCCATGGGCGTCAGCGGCAATCCCGCAGCGCCGCGGGGTCCGAGTCCGGGATCGGGCAGGCTTTCCAGACCAAAAAAAACGTAGCGGGGATTCACAGCAAAGAGCTCCGCAGTGGCATCCGGACCATTTTCATTCAACCAGCGCTCAATGCCGGCTTTCGAAGCCTGATGAAGTTCCAGCTCGCCACGCGCCACCAATTCCCGTCCGATTGACGCATAAGGCAAGCCGTTATGCGCGGCAAAGGCCGCGCGAAGGATTTCTCCATCCGGAAAGACCAGCCGTCCGGACCCTTGTATCTGCAGGAAGAAGACATCGATTGGCCGGCCCCAGGCCAAAGGCTCACCCGCGTCTTCAATCTCGATGGCATCGCGGGTCCGATACGGCACAAAACGGTTTCCCTCGACGCGGCCCATCACTCTTTGACCGGCCAGCTCATCGGAAAACGCACCCAGATCTGCTGAAAGAAGATCATCGGGCCGCGCTCGAACCGGCTGGGTAAACACGCCCTGCCGTGTGCGGCGCACCTCGACCTCGGGTTCATAATAGCCGGTCAGAAGGCCGGATTCGGCTTCGGTCGAGGAAATGCGCACCGGTACAAAGTGGGTTTCGAAATAGGCGCGAGGGTCATTGGCGTCGCGCTCACGGCAAACGCTCTGCCAATCCCCCACTCGCCCACCGATTTGAGCGCGCGGGGACATGGGTGTGTCTGCTGGCAAGCGGGCGTTTGAATCACAGGAGCGAATAAAAGCCGAATAGGCGGGCGAAAGATCCAGCGTCGGCCAGGACGCAATGTCAGACCAGTCCAGCCGTTGAAACTGCAGGCTGGACTCTATGACAGGGTCCGGCGGCGAATCCGGAATAGAATCGGGTTCGACACCGTCTTGAGGCGTGCACGACAATAGAATTAGCGAGAGCGCGAGGGTGCTAAGCGGTCTTGACGCCCGCCAGCTTCCAGTTCGGGTCACGGCTGTCAGCATCCTTTTCAAAGGTCCAGATCTCCTCAACCGTATTTAATCGTGTCAGATCACCGGAAACACGTTGCCCGTCCTGATCTTTCGTTTCCGTTGAGATATCCGCCTTGAAACGCACTTTGACGGTGAAAAGCTGACCATTCCGAAAGCTTTCAAGAATTTCGCTTTCAGCAATGCGGTCAATTTCTGTCACGTTGGTCTGCTGACGTTTTTCACGATCTGCAATCGCCTGCTCATACCGGCTGTAGACCCTGGGGGTCAAAAGCGGCTTCAGAGCCGCGCGATCGCCCTTGGCAAAACCTTCGACAACCAGCGCATAGGCTTTCCGGGCACCATCAATGAAGAGGGCCGGGTCCATATCCACCACCCATTTTGAGGCTGCTTCGCCTTCTGTCATGGCGGGAGATAGCTCCTTCGGAGGCTGGTTTTCATCAGATGCGGGCGTGACCGGGCGCAAATCGGGCGTATGGCCCGTTTTCCGGCCCAACACCATGTAAAGGCGATAGCCAAAAAACGCTGCAGCACCGGCGGCAATAAGGAGGGTAATCAGCTCCATGGAAAGATTCAGTCTCCGCTAAATGAACTTTCCTCTTAACATAGGGCGGCATGAAGTGTGAGTCAGCCCGCAGCGACTGTCTTGCTCCGATCTCGCGCACATGTTACCCGCGCGCCTTCCCTTGACCGCCCGGACAGGCCGGGCCTTCGCTTTCGGGTTGGAGAGACAATTATGGCCGATACGCCAGAAACCGGCGCGACACCGCCACAGAATAACGAGCAGAATCTGCCGCAGATGCGGATACTGGCCCAATATATCAAGGACTTGTCCTTTGAGAATCCGGGCGCACCGGCAACGCTTCGCTCCAACCAGACGCAGCCTAGTATTGATCTGAATATTGATGTCCAGGCTAAGGCCCTTGAAGGTAATTCCTACGAGGTCGCCATCATCATGTCCGCCCGCGCACAAAGGGGTGAAGAGACCACTTTCATCTGCGAGCTGACCTATTGTGGTCTGTTTGATCTGGTGAACTTTGACGATGTCTCGCGTCAACCCATGCTTCTGGTGGAATGTCCGCGCCTGATCTTCCCGTATGCGCGCCGCGTTTTTGCCGATGCCACGCGGGATGGAGGCTTCCCGCCACTGATGCTGGAACCTATCGATTTTGCAGGTCTTTATCGCCAGCAACTCGCCAAGCAACAGGCCGCGGCCGGTACCACACCGCCGAATGGCGACGCACCGGTTCAATAGCCGGAAGGATTAGAGCAGCCCGGTCTGTTTCCAGATCGGGCGCTCGCCCAGCGTTTCGACAAATTCCTGATGCGCCGCACGCTCGATTTCCGACAAGCGGGCTGCAAGTGGTTTCGAACGCGCAGGCCGCGGCGGAAAGACTACCAGTCCGCCAGACTCGCCATTATCACCGGACAAATCGAGCGCCCGTTCGCGGCCGCCATTGAGCTCCAGATAGACATCGGCCAGCAAGAGCGCATCAATAATCGCGCCGTGCTTGTCGCGGGTTTCAAGCGAGACGCCAAACCGTTTGCACAAGGCGTCAAGAGATGCATGGGCTCCCGGAAATTTCTTGCGGGCCATGACAACGGTGTCCACCCAGCGTTCATTCGCGATAATGGGCTTACCGATCTTCTCGAGCTCCATATTGATAAAGCCACGGTCGAACGGCGCATTATGCGCCACGACATTGGCATCACCGACAAATTCCAGGAATCCATCGGCGATTTCGGCAAAGAGCGGCTTGTCGGCCAGAAACTCTGCCGTCAGACCGGTGATTTCGGTCACTTTTTCCGGAACACTGCGTTGCGGGTTCACATAGGAATGCCAGGTGCGGCCCGTTGGGATGAAATCCTCAACCTCGACGCAGCCCAGCTCGGTAATCCGGTCTCCGGTGCGTGGATCCAGTCCGGTTGTTTCGGTATCAAAGACTATTTCTCGCATGGATTAGTCACTGGCCTGATTTGTCTCGTGCTTCAATTTCGAGATCAGATCATCCACAGCTTTCCGGGCCGCTTCCAGACCTTCTGACGTATCAATGATGAAGTCGGCGCGCAGTCTTTTTTCGGCATCCGGTGTCTGTCGGGACAGGATTTGATTGTATTTGGCCAACGTCATGCCGTCGCGAGCCAGAACGCGATCGCGCTGAATTTCAGCCGGCGCAGTGACGACAAGAACGCCGTCAACGCCCGCCTCACCGCCTGTTTCAAACAGTAGCGGAATATCGAAAACGACAAGTGCTTCGCCTTCAAGTTCGGCCTGCCTGAGGAATTCATGACGAGTCTGCGCGACAAGCGGGTGAACAATAGCGTTGAGCCGGTCAAATCCTCCGGGATCGGACGCCAGAGCGGCTGACAATTTTGCGCGCGAGACCGCGCCATTCTCGATACATCCCGGAAAGGCGGTCTCGATAAGAGATACCGCCTTGCCGCCCGGTCCATAAAGCTCGTGAACCACGGCATCAGAATCAAAAACGGGTATTCCGGCATCGCGAAACATGGATGCCGTTGTCGATTTTCCCATACCGATGGAACCGGTCAGACCGAGTTTATAGACACTCATGAACCCAAAGCCTTCCTGAGAAGCGTCTCTGCATCTATGGAATCCGGCACGTTTGATCCGAAAAGCGCTTTAAAAGAGGGGCGCGCCTGTCCAATCAACATGGATAGGCCATCGATCACAACAAGACCGGCCGATCTGGCTGAGTCCGTAAACGGCCGCCGGGCCGGAGTATAGACCGTATCAAACACGACCGCTTCGTTCTTACATCTTGAAAAATCGATATCCGGGCTGGACCGACCATCCATGCCCAGACTCGTGGCATTGATAATGATATCCGCCGACTCGGCACCTATCTGGCGTTCAGACCAGTCGACACTCCTGGCGTCAAAATCCCTGGCCAGCCTGTCAGCATTTGCCTGTGTGCGATTTGAAACAACAAGCTCCGATGCATTGTCCTGACGGGCGGCCGCACAGGCCGCGCGCGCGACGCCGCCTGCACCCAATACCAGAACAGAACGACCCTTGAAGCCTTGTCCGCTTTCAGACAGCGCATAATGAATACCCTCAATATCGGTATTCCGGGCCTCGATTGTCCCATCGCTGAAAATCAGAAGATTGGCGGCACCTGTTGCTTCGACACTGGAAGAGCGAGTGTCCGCATTTTCCGCAGCAAGCGTCTTGAATGGCAAGGTGATATTGAGCCCTGCAAGCCCGGACTCGCCTAAAGCCCGGAAACCGCTCACGGAAAAATCATTGACGGCGGGGAATGGCAAATAGGCCGCATCCAGCCCGGCGGCCGCAATCCAGCTATTCATGAGAAGTGGCGAGAGTGAATGTATCACTGGTGCGCCCATCACACCGGCAATACGGGTGCGGCCGGTAATCATGCCATTATGACGCCTTCGCGGCGCAGCAGGCTCAAAACGGGTAAAAGCGGCAATCCGAGAATGGCGTAATAATCGCCTTCAATTTTCTCGAAAATCTGGGCCCCTAGGCCTTCAAAGGCATAGGCTCCCACACTGGCGGTAAGCTCGCCACCGGCTATTTCCATATATTGATCGAGAAAGGCGTCAGAAAAATCGCGGACCGTCAGATAACTATCCTGCGAATGGGTCCAGATGGTTTTTCCATTTCGCACAGCGGCAAGGCCTGAATGAAGAATATGCGTTCTCCCCCGCAGCCGCGAAAGGCGTTCCCGAGCCTCCTCTCGGGACCTGGCCTTGTCATAAAGTGACCCCTCCAGGCTGAGGATTTGATCCGCACCAAGCACGAGCCCATTCTCCGGCACAGTCACAGCCCGGGCCTTGGCTTCGGCCAGTTGAACGGCGAGTGCGGACGGGCCGAGATTCAGCGAAGCCGCCTTGATGGCATCTTCGTCTACGCCGGAGGTTTGTACCTGAAATGGCACGCCAGCGCCTTCGAGTATCTGCCGGCGGATAACGCTGCCGGACGCCAGAACCAGCGGGGTCATTTCAGTTTCGCCTTCCGCTCATTGACCAGATTCAGGATTTTTGCCGCCGTTTCCTCAACCGATCTGCGCGTCACATCAATCGTTGGCCATCCATGGCGGGCATATAATCGTTTCGCCGTAATGATTTCATCCTTCACCGTTGTATCATCGACGTATTCGGTATCCCGGTCCTCGTTGAGCGAGAGAAGCCGGTTGCGGCGGATCTGGACAATGCGTTCGGGCGACGCGGTCAGCCCGACAACCAGCGGCTTATTCAGTTTTTCAATCCCGACCGGTTCCATCGCGCCCCGCACAAGCGGGATATTGGCGGCTTTGACGCCGCGATGAGCAAGATAGATACAGGTCGGCGTTTTTGACGTCCGGCTGACGCCCAGAAGCACAACATCGGCACCTTCCAGATCTCCACCCTGGCCATCATCGTGCATGATCGCGTAATTCAGGGCTTCAATCCGCTCATAATATTGCGCATCAAGATCATGCTGCGCTCCTGCCCGGCTTGAGGGGGGCATGGCCAGATAGCCGGACAGGGTTGCTATGATGGGATCGAGAATGGCAATCGCGGGCACACCGACTTTCTGGCAATGGTCTTCCAGGCGCCGCCGCATATCCGATGACACAATCGTATACATTACCACGCCAGGCGCCCGCTCGATCTCCTGCAGGACCCGGTCAAGCTGACGCGGCGAACGCACGAGCGCATAAAGATGTTCGATCATTTCAACATCTTCGAACTGCGCGACAGAGGCCCGCATCACTTCTCCCAGCGTTTCGCCGGTTGAATCGGAAACGAGGTGAACATGGAAACTGCGTGGGGTTGAATTGGACTTGGGCATGGAAGCTATCGGTCCGGACAGAGGTTAATGATGTGTTAACAAGTCAGGGACTCGTTAACAGGCGCCTGAGTGAATTTGTCTCATCTCCGATCATCGGGGAAATCGGCCGCTTATGTCCATCGCGAATTCACAGGTGGCACAACTGGCGGGAAAACACGCTGCCCAGGACATTTACTCACAATGAAGCCTCGTTTCTACAGATAGAATTCACAGCAATATGATACTTATCTTATTGATAAGAAATAATATTCAGATTTTTCCACTTTTGCGAACAGAATCCGGTTCTGATTTTAACAAATAGGTCAGGATTGCGTGAATATCGTGGAAAACCGACTTGCCCACATAGTTAACGGCCCAACGACTCTCTCAAATCATCAAAAAGGATTCTGAAAGAAGAGGGGAGAAGTGATTAACGCGGATTGCCTTCAGCGATATTGCCCCCTAACCCTCCGATCATGACGAAACAGATTTTGAAAGTTCTCGCTGGTGAAGCACTCGACAGACCACCGGTATGGCTCATGCGTCAGGCCGGGCGCTACTTGCCGGAATACCGCGAGGTTCGTTCGACCGCAAAGAACTTCATTGACTTCTGCCTGACCCCTGAAAAGGCAACAGAAGTCACGCTCCAGCCTATTCGCCGGTTCGGATTTGATGGATCTATTCTGTTTGCGGATATTCTATTGATTCCAATGACTTTGGGACGGAAAGTGTGGTTTGTTGCGGGCGAGGGACCCAAGCTCGATCCGTTGACAGCAGATGACATTGCGTCGCTCGAGATTGGAGATGTCGAAGGCATACTGGGTCCTGTGGGTCAGACCGTTGCCAATCTTTCGGTAGCACTTCCAGAGGAAACCACCCTTATCGGTTTTGCCGGGTCACCCTGGACGGTTGCGACCTATATGATTGAGGGTGGCGGTTCCAAGGATCGCTGGAATGCGCGGCGGATGTATTGGGAAAATCCGGAAGCCATGGAAAAACTCCTGAACCTGATTGCCGATGCCACCATCCGGTATCTGGTCATGCAGGCCAATGCGGGTGCCGAAGTTCTCAAATTGTTTGATAGCTGGGCCGAGGGTTTGCCGCCGCCCATGTTCGAAGACGTTGTTATCCGTCCCACCCGGCGCATCGTTGACGGTTTGCGCGCAGCAGGTATTGCCTGTCCGGTTATGGGTTTCCCCAAAGGCGCCGGGCCGAATTATCTGGCCTATGCAGAACAGACAGGCGTGACAGCCCTCGCGCTGGATCATGGCTTGAATACGCAATGGGCTCTCGAAAATCTGCCCGAAGATCTGCCATTGCAAGGCCATCTTGATCCCGCCGTATTGCGCGCCGGCGGTGATGCGCTTGACGGAGAAGTCGAGCGTATCATTTCAGCCTTTCGGGGCCGGCCGCATATTTTCAATCTGGGCCATGGCATAACACCGGATGTCCCCATTGCACACGTCGAGCAACTCGTCCGGAAAATCAGAGGCGATTAGGCATGGCACGAAAGATTGCGGTGGTTTTGTTCAATCTGGGCGGACCGGACGGTCCGGACGATGTGCAGCCTTTCCTACGGAATCTGTTCCGCGATCCCGCAATCATCGGCGCGCCCAAACCCATCCGCGAAGCGCTGGCCTGGTTCATATCGAAAACACGCGCCCCGTCGGCCCGCAAGAATTATGAGTTGATGGGAGGAGGGTCACCACTCCTGCCGGAATCGCAAAAACAAGCGGATGCACTCATTGCCGAATTGAGAAAATCCCGTCCGGAAGATGAATTCAGAACTTTCATTGCCATGCGTTACTGGCATCCCTTCGTCTCGGAAGCCGTCGAGGCTGTGAAGAACTGGGATGCTGATGAGATCGTTCTTCTGCCGCTTTATCCGCAATTTTCGACCTCGACGACGGGCTCATCGCTCACCGGATGGGAAGAGGCGGAGGGTCCAGCATCCCGCACGATCTGTTGCTATCCGGAAGAATCCTCTTTCATTTCGGCGCATGCCGACCTCGTTCGGCAGACCTGGATTGAAGCTGGTTCGCCGGAATCTGTCCGCTTGCTGTTTTCTGCTCATGGCTTGCCGGAACGCATTGTTGCACAGGGCGATCCATATCAATGGCAGATCGAACAGACATCTGCTGCTGTGGCAAGGCAATTGCCGGAGATAGACGACTGGCAGATTTGTTATCAATCCCGGGTAGGTCCGTTGAAGTGGATTGGTCCATCAACAGAAGAATCGATTGATCAGGCCGCCAGTGACGGAAAAGGCATCCTTCTAACGCCCATCGCCTTTGTGTCGGAGCATATTGAGACGCTCGTCGAGCTCGACGATGAATATGGGCAACTGGCCGCAGAGAAGGGTATTGAAACCTATCTGCGCGTCCCGGCTCTGGGTGTGCATACGGGATATATTGAAACACTTTCGCGCCTCACACTTGACGCTTTGGAGGGACCGGTCGGTTTGAAGCCGCCATGCGGCAAGCGCATTTGTCCGGCCGGTTTCAAAAAATGTCCCAACCGGATGGAATTCGATGTCTGAGATTATACTCGGCGGCTATGACTGGTTTAGAGGCCTGCACATTCTGGCTGTCATCGCCTGGATGGCCGGCCTCCTCTATTTGCCGCGATTGTTTATCTACCATTGTAATGCAATTCCGGGCGGCGAACTGGATGAAACACTCAAATTACAGGAACACCGCCTGCTCAAACTGATCATGAATCCCGCGATGATCGCAGCCTGGATTTTCGGGCTCTTGTTGATCTGGTCAAATGCCGAGCGGTCGGGCGGGTGGTCGATTTTCCACGAATGGGATTGGCTGGTGAAACTTTCAGCGGTGATCCTGATGACGGGTTTGCATCACATATTTGCCATTCGGAAAAAGCGGTTCGAGGCCGGGAGCAATGACTGGCCCCAGCGCAAATACCGGATCTACAATGAAATTCCGGCCGTTCTCGCCATCGTGATTGTGCTGATTGCGACCGTTGCCTTGCGTTAAGGCGATCTTGACGATCTGCGCTGCCTGTGTCACTCGTTTTGAAAGTTTCGCGTTCGCGAAATGTCTTTCCCGGTGTGCGCCCGATCTCTGGCGAACCCGGAAACCCTGACACTCCCGTTTTGACCGTTCCATTTCCAAGTGGAATCCGTCCGACAAACAGGCTTTGAAACTGAACTCCCGACCCCTGACGACACAAGTGAGTCCCGATGTCTGACTATAATGATGACAATGACAATGAAACTGAAGACGACGACCTCGAAAATGAGGGCGAAAACGATTCAGACGAGCTCGACAATGAGCCCAAGCAATTGCCGGAATTGCTCGCGGGCATGACGCGTATGACCCTTCAGGAATTGAAGGAGAAAAAGCCCACCGAATTGCTGCAGATCGCTGAAGCCCTCGATATCGAGAATGCCGCGACCATGCGCAAACAGGGCATCATGTTTGCCGTTCTGAAAGAAGTGGCGGAACGTGGCGTAGAGATTTCCGGCGGCGGCACACTGGAGATTCTCCAGGATGGATTCGGATTTCTCAGGTCTCCGGAAGCGAACTATCTGGCCGGGCCGGACGATATCTATGTGTCACCCAACCAGATCAAGAAATTCGGCCTGCGGACGGGCGATACAGTCGAAGGGGCAATTCGGGCGCCGAGGCGGGGTGAGCGATATTTCGCGCTTCTCAAGATCGGCCTGATCAATTTTGTGGATCCGGAAGCGGCGCGTCACAAAATCCACTTCGATAATCTGACGCCGCTTTATCCTGAAGAGCGCTTCAATCTGGAACTTCCGGACCCGACCAAGAAAGACAAGACCGGCCGCGTGATTGATATTGTCGCGCCGATCGGCAAGGGACAGCGCGCCCTTATCGTTGCACCGCCGCGAACCGGTAAAACGATGATCCTGCAGAATATTGCCCATGCCATCGAAACCAATCACCCCAATTGCTATCTCATAGTTCTTCTGATTGATGAGCGACCCGAAGAAGTGACGGACATGCAGCGGACGGTGAAGGGTGAGGTGATTGCCTCAACCTTCGATGAGCCCGCGACGCGCCACGTTCAGGTCGCTGACATGGTCATCGAAAAAGCAAAGCGTCTGGTTGAGCATGGCCGCGATGTCGTGATCCTGCTGGATTCCATCACCCGCCTGGGCCGAGCCTACAACACGGTTGTGCCTTCATCCGGTAAGGTATTGACCGGCGGTGTGGATGCCAACGCCCTGCAACGCCCGAAACGTTTCTTCGGCGCAGCCCGGAATATCGAGAATGGCGGATCATTGTCGATTATTGCGACGGCGCTGATTGATACCGGCTCACGCATGGATGAGGTCATCTTCGAGGAATTCAAGGGGACAGGTAACTCGGAAATCGTGCTGGACCGGAAAGTTGCGGACAAGCGCGTCTTCCCGGCCATCGACATCCTCAAATCCGGCACCCGGAAAGAGGAATTGCTCGTCGACAAGGTTGATTTGCAGAAAACCTATGTTCTGCGGCGCATTCTCAACCCGATGGGGGCCCAGGATGCGATTGATTTCCTTTTGTCCAAGCTCAAGGAAACAAAGCAGAATTCAGAATTCTTTGACTCTATGAATACCTGATACGGGGAGAAAGGGGCGCTGGCCGCCCCTTTTTTCCGCAAAAGACACTTGCATAGCATGTATGCTTGTTATACATGATACGTGCTATGCAAGATAAAGACCTGCTCACCGCCTGGAAATCCCAGCTTCGCAAAGGCGCGGCCGAACTGGCCGTTCTGGCCTATCTAAGACGCCACGAAGCCTATGGGCTCGAGATTCTCAATGCGCTGTCGCGTGGCTCGAGCTTCGAGGTCAGCGAAGGCAGCATCTATCCCCTACTGAAGCGCCTGGAGAAAGCAGACAAGATCATCAGCCGCTGGGTTGAGGCAGAAGACGGTGGGGCGCGCCGGAAGTATTACAGGCTTTCGCCTGATGGCGAGCGTCTGCTCGAACTGATGCGGGCCGAATGGCAGAGCTTTCGCCGCGATCTCACCGACATGGTTGAAGGAGGCGGGTCATGACCCTCTCGAAAGACAAATTCCTTTCCCGGCTCGATTCCTGTCTGGCCGGAATTTCCGAATCCGAGCGTCGCGATATTCTCGATGAAGCCAGGTCCCATCTCGAGGATTGCGCCCGCGAAGGCGAACAGCGTCTGGCCGAAGCGCTTGCCGGTTTCGGTACGCCCGAGAACTATGCCCGCGCCTTCATCGAGGAAGCGCAACTGCGCAAGGCGCTCGTGAGTGGTTCGCCGGGACAGCTCCTGTTGAGCGTGCTTTCTGTTGCGGGCCGGAGCGTTCTGGCATTCGTGGGATTCATACTGATTTCAATCGGCTATCTGTTTGCCGGTACCTTCTTCCTGCTCGTGGTTGTCGAGCTTGTTCTGCCCGCCCAGACCGGCCTCTTTACAGGTCCGGATGTCCAGCCTTTTGCGCTTGGCGTAATGGCCGGTGACGGTCCTCCTCCGGGTACAACCGAACATCTCGGTGCTTTCATGGCGCCGGTGATGGCTGTGGCAGGCGGTGTGACCACCGTTCTGACACTCCTTTTCTCGCGTTTGGTCGTCGCGAGATTGCTGAAGCGGCGTTAGAAGCCGCCAACTCTCCTCCCCTAAACGAAAGGTCAATAAAATGAACATGTTAAAAGTCGCGCTTGGCGCGGCAACAATATCCCTTTGCCTGAATTCAGGCATTGCAGAAGCTCAGACCCGCGAGAATTTCGAGATTGTGGCTCCGGATGGATACACGATCGCAGCTGATCTGGCCTTGCCGGACGGATGGAGTGAAGCGGTGCCGGTGGTACTTCTGATTTCCGGATCAGGTCCGCAGGATCGCGAGGCCTCGCTTTTCGGCGGCCAGTATGCGGCCCATCCCGCCTGGCGGAATGCTTTCATCGAAGCTGGCATTGCGGTCATGTCTTTCGATGAGGCCGGTCAAGGGGAATCCGGAGGCAATTGGAGCGATATGGGTATCCATGACATGGTGGAGATTGGTCAGCGCCTGATCATGCGGGCCCGCAACCATGCCGCCATTGATTCGGACCGTGTCTTTGTGCTCGGCCATAGCGAGGGCGGCATGATTGCGTCGCTGATCTCGGCTCGGGACGATGAACTGGCCGGTCTCGTTCTGGTGGCGTCGCCTGGCCGCGCCCTGCCGGAAGTCCTGGAATATCAATTGCGGTTGAATGCCTCCGAACAAACAGAAGACCTGGCGGAGCAGGAAGAAATTTTTGCAAACCTGCAGACGCAGTGGATGGGAATGATCGAGCAGAATGCAACGCTGCTGGAAGCCTTCCACATGGATCCGCTTGCGCTTGCAGCAGACATTCAGTCACCTGTGATCATTCTTCAGGGATGGTCGGACTGGCAGGTCGAGCCAGACCAGGCCTGGGCGCTGGCGCGTGCCATTGGCGAGGCGGGTGGCTCTGTGGACTTGCATATGTTTGACGACGTCAATCATTTGTTGATCCGCGATCCCGCAGGTCAGACCGAATACGAGAATCTGACGGACTTCACATTGGACGCCGAATTGCTGTCCATAGGTGTGAACTGGGTCCTGAACGCTTCGCAATAGGCGGTTGATCCTTTACCTGATTCCGGTGAGATAGGCAGACTTGTCTCACCGGATACGGATTTCACCATGCCCACACCCGACATTACGCTTTTTCACGCACCCATGAGCCGCTCGCTTCGGCCCCGCTGGGTGCTCGAGGAAATGGGAATTCCCTACGAAATCGAACAGCCGGCTTTTGATCGGGGTGATGTCGGGGGAGCAGCCTATAAAGCGATAAATCCGCTTCAGAAGATCCCCGCCCTTCAGGATGGCGATATCGTTATCCTGGAATCGCTTGCCCAGAGCCAGTATCTCGCCGAGCGCTATGGACCCAGCCCGCTGATCGTGAAATCGGATGAAGCCGACTATCCACGCTATCTGGAATGGCTGTTCTTTGGCGAGGCGACGATGTGCACGGCCGTCAATCTGACCCTGGCCCATGCCGCCCTTCTGCCCGAAGCGCAGCGAAATCCGGCTCTGGCGCGCTGGGGCAAGGCCGAGTTTCTGAAACACTGCCAATTGCTGGCAGAGCGAGGATTGGCCGATGACCGGGAGTGGCTGGCGGGAGGCCGTTTCACGCTGGCCGATGTCTCGGTGGTTTACATGCTCTTCCTGATGAAGATCGTGAAGCAATTCGACGGCGTGCCGGAAACCGTGAACGCCTACTTCAAACGGGCGACCGCACTGGACAGCTGGAAGCGGGCGAGCGCGGACTAGTCATCAATTCCGCAATACAGAGTCCAGCGACCGAAGGCTTCCACGGCCGCTTCGGGACTATCCGATGCCAGCAATTCGACATGCATCTGGTCGATAAAGGCATAATCGATCGTCCCCTCGGCCTCGCCCGGGAAGTCATGCATGGCCGTCTCGATAGTCTGGCCGGTCAGGAAGGCTTCGGTGCGGGCATCGGGCACGCCGCGCCCGACCCAGCTGATCAAGGGATCAATGTCCAGCTCGCTGTTGAGCACGGTGTAGTGGTCTGTGAAGGGCAGGGATATCCCGATCTCCGTTGAAACGGCCTGCACCGGATCGGCCAGGGCGACATCATAGACAATGATCAGGGATTGTTGGGCCATGCCGGCATCAACAGCGAGCTGAGCGGCCCGGGCGGGATCAATGCCCTTGAGATCGAGTTCGAGATAAATTCCGGCTTCGCGGGCGGTGGTGAAGGCGTCTTCGAGTGTCGGGATCCGTTCGCGTGTCCGGCGGCCCTGCGCATCCAGCAGCCGGATTTCGCTCAGCTCGGCAAGGGTCATCGCGGAAACCTCTCCGCTTCCCGTCGTGGTCCGATCCAGCGTTGAATCGTGCATCAGAACGATATGCCCGTCCGCTGTTTCGCGAAGATCGATTTCCGCAAAAGCGGCACCCAGTTCCGCGGACCGGCGAAGACCGGCCAGTGAATTTTCCGGAATACCGGGCGCAAAGCCGCCGGCTCTGTGAACCGCGACCAGCGTGGCGTCGGCCTCCCGCGCACAATCCAGCAAATCGGAGACGGGAGGCAGGGGCGGCCCGGCCTGAAGGGAGAAAGCGAGAAGGGCGCTGGTCAGCGGCATGATGAGTCCTATCCGATGTGGGCCTGCAGGAAAGCGCGGCTACGGGTATTGGCCAGATCTGCAGCCCGGGCATCAAAATGGGCTCCGCCCTGCCGGGCAAAAGCGTGATCCTGCTCTGGATAGTCGTGAAGTGTGACGCTCGCTTGATCGTCGAGGCCCTTATGCATGGCTTTCTGGGCGGCGGCATCAACGAATTCGTCCTTACCGGCAATATGAAGCATGAGATGGCCGGAAATATTGTCGGCTTCGGTCAGAAACTTGGCGATATTGACGCCGTAATAGCCGACGCTGGCTTCGACACCGGTCCGGCAAGCCGTCAAATAGGCCAGAAGCCCTCCCAGGCAGTAGCCAATGGCCCCGACCTTGTTGTTGGACGAATCCCGGCGTGCATGTTCAAGGGTTGTGGCAATATCCTTGACGCCGAGATCCACGTCGAACTTGCCGAACAGATCAAAAGCCTTGTCCCACTCTTCCTGAGTCTGGTCGGTGATATCAATGCCGGGCTCAATCCGCCAGAAGAGGTCCGGACAGATGGCGATATAGCCCTGCTCTGCCAGGTCATCGCAGATATCCCGCATCACCTGATTGATGCCGAAGATTTCCTGAATAACGATGATGGCCGGACCGCTTCCGCCTTTGGGCGCGGCGCGATAGGCTTGGAAATCGCCATCCGGACTGTGAATCGTGATCATTTCGGTGGTCATGAAAGACTCCCTTGATTTGCTTTTTGCAGCGTCTCACGTCAGAGGATATAAGCTATGACGTCAACAACAAGGGAAGCTGTCCATGAAGGTCAAGATCGATATCGACTGCACCCCGGCGGAAGCGCGTGCATTTTTTGGCCTTCCGGATGTGACGCCTCTGAATGAGGCCATGGTCAAGGAAATGTCCAAACGTATGCAGGAGAACATGTCTTCGCTTGAGCCGGACGTATTGATGAAGAACTGGATGAGCTTTGGTGGCCAGATGCAGGATCAATTCATGACGCTCATGCGTCAGGCCGGAACGCCGCCGAAAGACTAGTTTTCATGAAACCGGATACCATTTTCGCCCTGGCTACTCCGCCGGGCCGCTCCGGCGTGGCGGTGATCCGGATATCCGGTCCTTTGACGCCTGCAATCGTCGGGTCGGCGGTTTCGGGAAATCCGCCCGCGCCCCGCAGGGCCGCGCTTCGCAACATCGTGGATCAGGCCGGTGCGCTGATCGATCAGGCGCTTGTTCTGCTGTTTCCGGCGCCGGCCAGCTTCACCGGTGAGGATTGCGCCGAATTTCAGGTGCATGGTGGACCGGCCGTCATTGAGGCCGTGCTGGACCGCATCATGGAATTGGGCGGCCGGCCGGCTGAAGCAGGAGAGTTCACGCGGCGGGCCTTCGAGCACGGAAAGCTGGATCTGACTGAGGCAGAGGGGCTGGCCGATCTGATCGAGGCGGAAACCAGCGGCCAGAGAGAGCAGGCGCTCTCGCAAATGACCGGTGCCCTGCGCAGCCTTTACGATGGTTGGCGCACTCAACTCATTTCCATCATGGCGGCGATTGAGGGGGAAATCGATTTTCCTGACGAAGAGGGCGTGCCGGATCATCTGGCCCGAACGGCGCTTCTGGAGATCGAAGCGCTGGGCGCGGAAATGAATCGCCATCTGGATGACAATCATCGCGGTGAGAAAATCCGGACCGGCTTTGATGTCGCCATAATCGGTCCACCAAACGCCGGCAAATCCAGCCTTCTGAATGCGCTGGCAAAGCGCGATGCCGCCATTGTTACCGATATTCCGGGGACGACGCGGGACGTGGTCGAGGTGCGTTTGGTGGTCGGTGGATTTGCTGTGACTCTTGCTGACACGGCAGGCCTTAGAGAATCGAATGATCGTGTGGAACAGGAAGGCGTCCGCCGCGCGCTGACTCGTGCTGACTCTGCCGATCTGGTCGTGGCCGTTCTGGACGGTCACGAGGAGTGGAATCAGGAAATGACTCCAGTCTTGGGAAAATCTGACCTTGTGGTGCTCAACAAGGCGGATTTGGGACTCAACGTGACTCTTCCTGACTCGGCTCCCGCCGCCCTGCGCTTGTCCATAGCTGAGGGTGACGGGTTGGCCGAGCTTGAACAATGGCTGGAGGCCGAAGTGCGGGCCCGTTTGGGGCGGCGGGAAATGCCGGCGCTCTCCCGCGCCCGGCACAGGCGGAATGTGGAGCGGGCGCGTGAAGCGTTGTCGCGGGCTGCGGCATCTCTCGGCCAGCCGGAATTGGCGGGCGAGGATTTGAGAATGGCGATCCAGTCGCTTGAAAGCCTGACCGGGCGCGTGGATATAGAGGACGTGCTGGGCGAGGTGTTTTCTCGCTTTTGCGTCGGCAAATAGCGATTTTGTTTCACGTGAAACAGAGGGGAGCCCCTCTCGACTCTCGCGGCGGGAACCCTTACATAGCGCGCCCTTGCTGGAGTTGGTCCAATGGCCTTGAAATGGGATGTCATCGTTATCGGCGGAGGTCACGCAGGCTGTGAGGCTGCGGCGGCGAGCGCGCGCCTGGGATCCCGCACCCTGCTTCTGACGCACAATCCCGATACTATTGGCGAGATGTCCTGCAATCCGGCTATTGGCGGGTTGGGCAAAGGGCATCTCGTACGTGAGATTGACGCCATGGATGGCATTATGGGCCGCATTGCAGATGCATCGGGAATACAGTTCCGTTTGCTCAATCGCTCCAAGGGTCCGGCGGTGCGCGGTCCGCGAACCCAGTCAGACCGTCGGCTATATCGCGAGGCGATGCAGGCTGAACTGGCGGCGACCCCGAACCTGACCATTGAGGCCGCCGCGATCGAGGACCTGATCGCGGATTCAAACGGGCGGATAACCGGCGTTATAGCGTATGATGGCCGCGAATGGTCCTGTAATAGTGTTGTGCTGACAACGGGCACCTTTCTGAAAGGCGTGATTCACCGCGGTCTGGAGCGGACGCCGGCCGGTCGCTTTGGCGAGAAACCTGCCATTGGCCTGTCGAATCGTCTTTATGGACTTGGCTTGCGCATGGGCCGGCTCAAGACCGGCACACCGGCGCGGTTGAAAGGGTCGACCATTAATTGGTCGCAGCTCGATACCCAGCCAGCAGATGAGGCCCCCTTCCCGTTTTCCTTTCTGACCGATCGGATCAATGTGCCGCAGATCGAATGCGGCATCACCTACACCACGCCTGAAACCCATCGGATTATTGCTGAAAATCTCGACCAATCAGCGGTTTATGGCGGTGGAATATCCGGCCGGGGCCCGCGCTATTGCCCCTCCATTGAAGACAAGATCCACCGGTTTGCCGACAAGGATAGCCACCAGATCTTCCTGGAGCCGGAAGGCCTCGATACCGACCTCGTTTATCCCAATGGCATTTCGACATCCTTGCCGGACCACGTTCAGCTCGCCTTCCTGCGCACAATTCCCGGGCTCGAAAATGTCGAGGTCGCACGCTACGGCTATGCCATTGAATATGACTATGTCGATCCGCGCGAATTGATGTCGGATTTACAGGTCCGCGCGGCCCCGGGACTTTATCTCGCCGGTCAGATCAATGGCACGACGGGGTATGAAGAGGCCGCCGCTCAGGGCCTGATGGCGGGTATCAATGCTGCCCGTGCCGCGAGCGATAAAGAGCCCGTCATCCTCAGTCGCTCTGAAGCCTATATCGGCGTGCTGATCGATGACCTCGTGACTCGAGGTGTCAGTGAGCCCTACCGTATGTTTACCAGCCGTGCCGAATACCGCCTTTCCCTGCGCGCCGATAATGCAGATCAGCGTTTGACTCCTCTTGCCATATCCCTGGGGGGTGTGTCCGAAGACCGTCAGAACCGCTTTGCCCAAAAGGCAAAAGACCTCGACGCTGCGCGGCTCACGCTCGAGCGACTCTCCCTGACACCGGCAGAGGCACAGAAGCTCGGCATTGCCATCAATCAGGACGGCCGGCGCAGAACAGCGCGTGAGCTTCTAAGCTATCCGGATGTCGACTGGACGAAACTGTCGGCGGCCTTCCCCGAGCTTCAGGGCATTGAATCGGACATTGGAGAGCAATTGGCAATCGAAGCCGTATATGCCAACTATCTTCAGCGGCAGGAGGCCGATATTCTGGCCTTCCGCCGGGACGAGGCTATCAATCTCCCCCCCGACTTGGACTACGGTGCCATTGGCGGGCTGTCTTCCGAAGCGCGGGAGAAGCTCAGGGCCGCTCAACCTTCCACACTCGGTCAGGCCAGTCGGATCGAAGGCGTCACGCCGGGTGCGATTACCGCGGTCCTCGCGTACATCAAGCAATCGCGCCGGGCAGGTTGAGTTGAGTTACGGCCCCTCAGACTTCCGGGCGGAAACCGGTGTTTCACGTGAAACACTGGAGAAGTTTGTGATCTGGCATGACCTCCTTGCCGAGGCAAACAAGGCGACCAATCTGGTCGGCCGGTCCACAATGGACGATTTCTGGAAGCGCCATGCCCTTGATGGCTTTCAGCTCATCGATCATGCACCCCAGGACGGGTTGCGATGGCTCGACTTTGGCGCTGGCGCCGGTATACCGGGTCTGGCGCTGGCATTGGCCATGAAAGATCGCGGCCTGTCCGGCAGCGAACTCGTCATGGCGGAATCTGTCGGCAAGAAAGCGCGTTTTGTCCAGACCACCATCGTCGCTACCGGCGCGCCAGCCCGGATGGAGAACTGCCGGGTCGAGGCCATGGACCGCTCGCAAAAATTCGATGTCGTGACCGCCAGAGCCGTGGCCGCCCTCGATAAACTCCTCTGGTATTGCTATCCGCTGTTGAAAAACGGCGGTATCTGCCTCTTTCCCAAGGGTCAGCGCTACCGTCAGGAATTGACGGATGCCAACAAATACTGGACCTTCGAGGTAGATGTTCGGCCGAGTCTGACCAGTGATGATGGAGTCATACTTCATCTCTCTTCGGTTCGACCCAGAAAGGGAAACCGTCATGCCTGAGGTCCACCGCGGGAAAGCACCGAAAGTGATCGCCGTCGCCAATCAGAAAGGCGGCGTCGGAAAGACCACAACGACGATCAATCTGGGTACAGCGCTCGCCGCTATCGGCAAACAGGTAATCATTCTGGATCTTGACCCGCAGGGCAATGCCTCAACCGGGCTTGGTGTTCCGCCAGCCGACCGCAAGATAACGACTTACGATGTGCTGGTTGGTGAGCAGCCACTCGAACGCGCCCTCGTTGATACCCTGGTTCCCGGATTGTCGCTGGCACCGTCAGATCCCGATCTGTCGGGCGCAGAGCTCGAACTCGCATCTGCGCCGCGCCGATCCTACCGGATGCGGCACGCCATCGACCGTCTGAGAAAGCGGCTGAGCGATTCGGGCCATCATTGCGATTACGTCCTGATTGATTGTCCGCCCTCATTGAACTTGTTGACTGTCAACGCTTTGACATCTGCTGACTCAGTCCTTGTCCCGCTCCAGTGTGAGTTTTTCGCCCTCGAGGGGCTGAGCCAGTTGATGCGGACTATTGATCTCGTCCGCACCAATCTGAATCCGAAACTCGCGGTTCAGGGTGTTGTGCTCACCATGTTTGACGCGCGAAACAATCTTTCCGGCCAGGTCGAGGCCGATGTCCGCGAACATTTTGGCGATCAGGTCTACAAGACCTTGATCCCCCGGAATGTCCGCGTTTCTGAAGCCCCGTCCTTCGGCAAGCCGGTTCTCCTCTATGATCTCAACTGCACGGGCAGCCAGGCCTATATCGCCTTGGCGAAAGAAATTGTGCAGCAGGAAAAACGCCAACGTATTGAAAATGAAAAGGTTCCCGCATGAGCAAGGAACGCACGCGCGGCCTCGGCCGGGGTCTTTCAGCCCTTTTGAATGATGGTGATGTGGCGGAGGCCCAGAATGCGGGTTCTGGCGGCGCTCAGATGATTCCGATTGAGGAGATCAGCGCCAATCCGGACCAGCCTCGGCGCGTTTTCTCTGAAACCGACTTGAAGTCCCTGTCGGCCTCAATCGAGGAGAAAGGTCTACTGCAACCCGTGCTCGTGCGGCCGGCCCCGGGCGGCGATGGCTATCAGATTGTTGCCGGCGAGCGCCGTTGGCGCGCGGCGCAAATGGCCCGCCTCCATGAAATTCCGGTCCTGATCCGCGATCTCACGGATCGGGAAACACTTGAAATCGCGATCGTCGAGAACGTCCAGCGCGCCGACCTCAATCCGGTCGAGGAAGCACGCGCCTATAAACAGCTCGTTGACCGTTTTGAACACACGCAGGATGAAATCGCCCGTGCGGTTGGAAAAAGCCGCAGCCATGTCGCCAATATGATGCGCCTTCTGGCCTTGCCGGAAAGCGTTCTGGCTCACCTTGCGAATGGCCGGTTGTCGATGGGGCATGCCCGAGCCATCGCCACGGCACCGAATTGCGCGGTTCTGGCCGACAATATTGTCAGCCAGGGCCTGAGCGTCCGGCAGGCCGAAAACCTCATGAAGAGCCCCGGCAGCAAGAAGGCACCAGAGACCAAGTCCGTATCATCCGGCAAGGATGCCGACACAAGAGCGCTCGAACAGGACATCTCTCATCGGCTGGGGCTTACGGTCGAGATAGATCACGGCAAGGGTGAGGCGGGACGATTGACGATCGCTTATACAAAGCTGGAACAGCTGGATGATATCATCCGGCGTCTGAACGCGGGATAATCAGGTCAGATCCGACAGTCCGGCGTCGGTATCGTCTGTATCATCGTCAGAATCGCGCTGCCGGCGTCCCCCGACATCATCGGGATCGCCCTCATCCCGGCGCCGCCGGTTGGCCATGCCAACGCCCGTCAGGCCGAGCCCGATGGACCCGCCATCCTCATCGAGACCGGAATCCAGCTCTATGCGGCGTCCGGGCGTCGCCATCCAGCCATACAGCAGGATGCAACCAATCGCCGAAACACCAACCAGCACGAGCGCCGTCACCCATCCGCTTTGGCCTTGCGGATTGAGGAAGACCGAGAACACATAGGTGAGGAAGACAAACAGTCCGATCGAGACCAGAGCGGCGAATACGCGGCGAATGAACTTCATGGCGACCTCCGTTTGCCCTCACACCCTCTTCGCCAGATTTGACCAAATAAAGGCAGTATCAGGCCGCGTGGCCGTCGCGTTTATACGTCAATGCCATGAAAACGTCTTCCAGATCCGGCTCTTCCGTCCGCAAGTCTGAAATCCGTGCACCAGATGCATTATATTTTTCAATGATTTCCGCGACCGATTGCTCACCGAACTTGTAACTCACAGCAAGAGAACCGCCGCTTCGAAGCTCTGTATCAAAGTTCGCCAGAGTTTCCGGTACTGCGTCCAGCGCCTCAACAGGGTCAATCACCAGCACTTTCGTATCCATGCGCTTGAGCAGGGATTCCTTGGGCTCACAGGCAATCACCTCGCCCTGATCGACAATGGCAATTTCGTCGCAAAGCTCCTGCGCTTCTTCCAGATAGTGCGTGGTCAGAACGATGGTGGTTCCGGCAGCATGAAGTTCGCGTACATAGGCCCAGAGTTGCCGCCGCAACTCGATATCCACACCCGCCGTCGGCTCATCCAGCACGAGGATGGGCGGGTTGTGAACCAGCGCTTTCGCCACCAGCAACCGGCGTTTCATACCACCCGATAATTGCCGCACATAGGCATCACGCTTGTCGGACAGTCCGACGGCGGCCAGAATTTCTTCTGTCCGGCGCTCACTTTTCGGCACGCCGTAGAAGCCGGCCATCAATTCCAGCGTCTCGAACGGCGTGAAAAACACGTCCATATTGATTTCCTGAGGCACAATACCGATCGCGGCGCGCGCATCCCGCGCTTCCTTATCGATATCCCGGCCCCAGATCACCGCCTTGCCGGACGTCTTGTTCACCAGACCAGCGAAGATATTGATAAAGGTCGATTTTCCGGCACCATTCGGGCCCAGCAGGCCAAAGATGGAGCTGCGCTTGATCCGCAGGGTCACGCCCTTCAGCGCTTCCTTGCCGGGTGCCGTTTTGCTCCCGCCATACGTCTTGCGCAGATCGACGGCCTCCAGAGCGTATTCGGGTAATTCAGTCATCGACATGTCCTGATTGACGGCTCGGGTTGAGACCCATAACTATGCCCGCCATCTGCCCATGTCCATCGGAGCTCTGCCATGACCGCGCCCCAACCGCCCGAAGTTGTCGTCACGGACCAGCATCGCGTTTCCTGTGATGGAGGTGGCGGCGCACTGGGGCATCCGAAAGTCTGGTACGAGATGGACCGCGATACCGGCTATGTAGAATGCGGTTATTGTGACCGGCGCTTTGTCGCCAGGGGCGGTCCCGCAGATACCGCGAAATAACGCGGCGGCATGGCTCGTAACTCTGCCCAGAATATTGGCCTGATTACGGGCATCGTCCTTGCGGTCGCGCTCCAGTTTTTGCCGCTTCCCGAGGGCTTGAGTCGCGAAGCCTGGCTTCTTGCTTCACTCGCCTTGCTGATGGCGACATGGTGGGCCACCGAAGCCATTCCGATTGCGGCCACAGCGCTGGTGCCGCTGGCGCTCTTTCCGCTTCTCGGCATCAATTCCGTTGGCGCTACGGCCAGCCCCTATGCCAGCCCCATCGTCATGCTGCTGCTCGGCGGCTTCATCATCGCCATGGCGATCGAACGATGGAATCTGCACACCCGTATCGCCTTGAATGTCGTGAAGATATTCGGGGGCCGTCCGGATCTTCTCATCGCCGGCTTCATGACGGCGGCCGCCTTGCTGTCCATGTGGATTTCCAACACCGCCACCACCATCATGATGATCCCGATTGCGCTGCGCGTCGCACAGGAAGTCGGCAAGGAAGGCCACGCCAGCAAGGACTTCCCCGTCGCACTGGCGTTGGGTGTCGCCTATGCGGCCTCGGTCGGGGGCGTTGGGGTCTTTGTCGGAACGCCGACCAATCTGATTGCCATCGGATTTCTGGAACGCGAATTCGGGCGCACGATCGACCCCGTCACCTGGTCGATGGTCGGCCTTCCGGCGGTCATCCTGTTTATCCCCGTCATGTGGTTCATCCTAACTCGCTGGGCGTTCAAGCTGACCAGCCGGGTCGATTCGGGCGCTGCCCGCCGCATCGTGACCGAAGAACTGATAGCGCTGGGCAAGATTACCGCGCCGGAGGTCCGCGTCGCCATATTGTTCGGCGTTGTCGCCTCGCTCTGGATGGGACAGGCCTATCTCTGGAATCCGTTTCTAGACTGGGTCCAGCAAAGCCTGAACCTCACTATCGAACTTGGCGTATCCAACACGCAGATCGCCATACTCGGCGCCCTGATGGCGTTTCTCATTCCCGCGGGCGGGCAAGGCGATGGAAAAGGCAAGATGCTGCTCATCTGGGAAGACACACATCGCCTGCCCTGGAATGTGATCGTGTTGTTTGGCGGCGGTTTGTCACTGGCCGCCGCCCTGACCGCGACGGGACTGGCCGACTGGCTCGGCGGGCAGATGAGCTTCCTGGCCGCCTTTCCGGCCCCGCTGCTCATCTTCTGCTTGGTCCTGCTCGTGATTTTCCTGACTGAGCTGACCTCGAATGTGGCAACCACATCGGCCTTCCTGCCCGTGCTGGCGGCCATGGCCGCAGGCGCAGGCTTTCCGGCAGAACGACTTATCGTGCCGGTGGCCATTGCGGCCAGCTTTGCCTTCATGCTGCCGGTGGCGACCGCGCCCAATGCCATCGTCTATGCCTCTGGCGCCACCACGCAGGGCCAGATGATGAAAGCCGGCCTCCGCCTCAATCTCGCCGGGGCTGTGGTGATTGCGGCCCTGGGCGCGCTATTAGGCCCGATTGTGTTTCCGGGTTAATCCTCGCAAACGTCGTTTGTATTACTATCGCTACTAGCGATAATTCGCTTGACGGACTCACCCGGCGCAGGGGAGTATAGAAAAACTGCGACGGCGGTGCCCACCAGCGAGATAAACACCGCCCCCGCATTAAGGCTTACGCCTTATTTGCAACGCTTGGGCGTAGAACGTTTGTGCGTACGCACTGTCACGTTCTTCGGCCCAGGTTTGCTGGTCGTACGCACTGTGCGCCGTACCGTCTTGCAGTTCTTAGCCATGTCTTCCTCCTTTCCCGAGCATTGGGCCCGTGGCGGTAACAGTCCTCTGTCCCGAGCGGAGGGTGACTAATTTCTGCGTAACGATTTTGTTCGATTCGCTCTGCGCTGTGGAGTCCAATACCACTGCATCCACAGGAATCTTCGGCTCTGTGGAAAGCTGTCGACCGCACCCGCCAATTGCCTCTCCCGGCAACCCCGCCTAGCTTGCACATCAAGCAAGCTAGGGCGGACAAATGGCGGTTGAACGCAAAGTCGACGAGACCTCTCACGTCTATCTGATTGACGGATCGGGCTATATTTTCCGCGCCTATCACGCTCTGCCGCCTTTAACGCGTTCTGATGGCACGCCGGTCGGCGCGGTGCAGGGCTTTTGCAACATGCTGTTCAAATTGCTGGAAGACCTCAAAGGCGAGGAGCAACCCAGCCATCTGGCCGTGATTTTCGATTATTCCGGCAAGTCTTTCCGCAATAACATTTATCCGGAATACAAGGCCCATCGCCCGCCAGCGCCTGAAGACTTGGTGCCGCAATTTTCCATCATCCGAGATGCCACACGCGCTTTCGGCACGCCCTGTATCGAAATGGAAGGTTTCGAGGCGGATGACCTGATCGCCACCTATGCGCGGCAGGCCGAGGCGAAGGGGGCGAAGGTCACCATCGTGTCCTCGGACAAGGATCTGATGCAGCTCGTCGGCGAGCGTGTCACCATGTTCGACACGATGAAGAACAAACGGATCGACCCGGCGGGCGTCGTCGCGAAATTCGGCGTCGGTCCGGACAAGGTGATCGAGGTCCAGTCGCTGATGGGCGATTCCTCCGACAATGTGCCGGGCATTCCGGGTATTGGCCCGAAAACCGCCAGCCAGCTCATCGAGGAATATGGCGATCTGGAAACGCTCCTGTCGCGCGCGGAAGAGATCAAACAGACCAAGCGGCGCGAGAACCTGATCGAATTTGCCGATATGGCGCGCATCTCCAAGGAATTGGTGACGCTGAAAACCGATGTGCCGGTTGAAAACGCGCTGGACGAATTCGGCACCGCCGAACCCGATGCCGAAACCCTCGTCGGTTTCCTGAAAGAGATGGAATTTCGTACGATCACCCGCCGCGTTGAAGAAGCGCTGGGCGCGCCCGCCGCAGATGCAACGGGTGATGCCACAGCACCGATTGACCGATCGGCCTATGAGTGCGTGACGACGATGGCGGCGCTGGACAAATGGATCGAGGCTAGCTTCAGGGCCGACGTGATCTCCGTGGACACGGAGACAGACCGTCTGTCGGCGGTAGCGTCCAACCTGGTTGGCATTTCGCTCGCGACGGCCCCGGGCAAGGCCTGCTATATTCCGCTGGATCATGGCACGGCAGGCGATTTGCTGGGCGATGGCGACCGGCCTGAGCAGATTGAACTGAAAGAGGCCATCGCGGCCTTGAAACCGCTGCTGGAAAGCCCGGCCGTCCTGAAAATTGGCCAGAACATCAAATACGATCTGGCTGTGCTCTCGCGTTATGGGGTGCGCGTTGCGCCTTATGACGACACCATGCTTCTGTCCTATGTCATTGATAGCGGCCTGCACGGGCATGGCATGGATGAACTCTCCGAGCTTCACCTCGGCCATACGCCGATGGCGTTCAAGGACGTCTGCGGTACGGGCCAGAAACAGATCAGCTTTGCCGAGGTCGATCTGCCCAAGGCCACCGAATATGCCGCCGAAGATGCCGATGTGACCTTGCGCCTGTGGGAGATTCTCAAACCCAGCGTGCCCGGCAAGGGCAAGGCCACACTCTATGAAACGATCGAGCGGCCCATGCCGCAAATCCTGACCGATATGGAGCTCGCCGGCGTCAAGGTAGACAAGGCGCAGCTGTCCCGCCTGTCGTCTGACTTTGCCCAGAAAATGGCCGAACATGAAGATCGCGCCTATGAGCTGGTCGGCACCAAATTCAATCTCGGCAGTCCGAAACAGCTGGGCGAAATCCTGTTCGGTCAGATGGGCCTGCCCGGCGGTAAGAAAACCAAGACCGGCGCCTGGTCGACCGATGTCTCGGTGATGGAGCAATTGGCCGCCGAGGGGCATGAATTGCCGCAAACCATCCTCAGCTGGCGGACGTTTTCAAAGCTGAAATCAACCTATTCCGATGCGCTGGGCGCGGCCATCAATCCCGATACGGGCCGGGTGCACACCTCCTTCTCGCTGGCCTCAACGACGACCGGGCGATTGGCCTCCTCCGAGCCCAATCTGATGAATATTCCGATCCGGACAGAAGAAGGCCGCAAAATCCGCGCCGCATTCATCGCCGAGCCGGGCAATGTTCTGGTCGCGGCGGATTATTCGCAGATCGAACTCCGCCTGCTCGCCCACATTGCCGATGTCGCCGCCCTGAAGGACGCCTTCAAACGCGGTGATGACATTCACGCCATGACAGCGTCCGAAATGTTCGGCGTGCCGATCGAGGGCATGGACCCGATGGTGCGGCGTCAGGCCAAGGCCATCAATTTCGGCATTATCTACGGGATATCGGCCTTTGGCCTGGCCAATAATCTCGGCATTGGCCGCGATGAAGCGAAAAACTTCATCGAAAAATATTTCGAGAAATTCCCGGGCGTCAAAACCTACATGGATGAAAAGCGTGAAGAGGTGAAATCCAGGGGCTATGTCGAGACGATTTTCGGCCGCCGCGCGCACTTGCCATCCATTCGGGACAAGAACCCGAATATGCGCCAGTTCGCTGAGCGTCAGGCCATCAATGCGCCCATCCAGGGATCGGCGGCTGATGTCATCCGCCGGGCGATGATCCGACTGCCGGGCGCCATTGAGGCCGCCGGGCTGGAGGCACGCATGTTATTGCAAGTACACGATGAATTGGTCTTTGAAGTGCCGGAAGATCAGGCCGATGCCATGATTGAACTGGCAAGGGATGTCATGAGCAAGGCGGCGCTGCCGGCGATTGATATCTCCGTACCGCTGGAGGTCGATGCCAAGGCCGGACATCACTGGGGCGAGGCGCACTAGCCGGCCTGCTTGATGATCGCCATCGTGCAACGCGAGAGGCTGACCAGCTTGCCTTTCTCATTGGTGATCCGGATCGTCCAGACTTGTGTGGTCCGGCCCATCGATTCCTGCACGGCTTCGCCATAGACAAATCCTTCGCGGACCGGGCGGAGATGGTTGGCGTTGATCTCCATCCCGACAGCGGCATGGGTGTCCGGGTTGATGGTGCAAAAAGCGCCAATCGACGCGAGCGTTTCCGCCAACGCCACGGACGCGCCGCCATGCAACAGTCCGAAAGGCTGATGTGTGCGATGGTCGACGGGCATTTTGCCGCGCACCCAGTTGTCACCCGCTTCGGTGATCTCGATGCCGATGGCATCGGCCATTGTCTTGCGATCGGAAAAATTTGCCATTTCCAGCGGAAACCGACCGCCGTGCCAGATATTGGACATGTCTGTCTCCTTGATCCGGAGAGAGATTTATGTCGACAAGAGCGGGATTACCAGCGGGCGGCGAGGGAAACAGCCGCAAAACCCTCTTCTTCTTCCCATTTGTCCGTGCCGTATTGATAGGCCCAGTCCCGGCGGACATAGGCTAGCGCAACATCGGCGCGACTGGTCAGCCGATAGGCCAGCCCGACCTGAACATCACCGATCACGCTGTATGGCGTGATATCAATGGCGCGCAGGGGCCGGTCCATATCGGTCGCATCATAGAACAGGGCCTGGCGTTCTGCTGCGGCAAAAAGAAACCAGCGCGATTCATCTCCCCGTCCATCGCCGACGCGAAGCTGCGCGCCGACTCGGGCTTCTGTTCCCTCCGGCGTCAAGGCCAACCCGGCATAGGGCGTCACGACAGCATCACTGTCAGCAGCTTCCATTGGCGCGGCCAGCCGGACGCTTGTCGTCATGCGTGGCGGCTCGCTATTGCTCAACCCGGCACGTTGAAAAGCTTCCTCGGCGCGGGTTTCACCTTCAATGACCAATTCGCCCGGGCCTGGGGGATCTGCCAGCACAAAGCGCGTGCGGGTGCCGGACATGTCCGGGTCATACGATTGGCGAATTTGCATGATGGCTGTCGCCGTGCGGGCGGTTTCGTTCGACACTTGAGGGCTGTAATGATCGCGGAAGGAGTTCAGAACGGCGGCGCGCGGATCCCAGCTTTGTTCGGACGACTCCACAGGTCCCACCATGCCGGTCATCAAACCGGCAATGGCGACGCTTCCAGCGCAAATCAGCTCGATCGTCCGCCGCATGCTCTCTCCCCTGCGAAATCGTTAACAGGATTCCCGTTAAAGGTCACGCCTGAATAGAAATTTTTCCAATTTCCCGTTTTACACGAAGTTGTTAGTCTGATTGCACTTTCTCGAGTTGAAATCCCGACTCATAACCGACGGAGGCTGAGCTGACCCATATCGATCCGACCCGCGAGAGCTTTGACGTTTTCAAGTCGCTCCCTCGTGACCAACCGATTGACATGCTAAACCTGATCCGGCTTCGGGAAGCCGCGCTCTACCCGGCCGGGCGGAAAGTCAGCGGCGCAGAGGCCTATGCCGAGTATGGAAAAGTCAGCGGTCCGGTATTCCAGCGCGTCGGCGGCGAAATTATCTGGCGCGGCGAACCGCAGGCCATGCTGATCGGTCCCGCTGATGGGCTCTGGGACATCGCCTTCATTGCCCGCTACCCGTCTGCAGGCGCGTTTCTGGAAATGGTCACGGACGAGTTTTATCAACGCGAAGCCGTCCCGCACCGGCAGGCCGCGGTCAGCGATTCACGTCTCATTCGTCATGCTGTAAAAACGGGCGGCCAACGTTTCGGTTGACCGCCCTTGAGGCTTATTCGCGGGCAATCAGGGTGAAGGTCACCTCATCGCCATTTGCATTCTGGCCGGTCCAGCTATCACCCACCGAAAGGTCCGCCATGAGCGGCTGGCAATTTGCGGCACCCGATGCGCGTTCAACGCAGAATTCGTCGCCGTCGAGATGCCAGCTTCCGGAAATACCGACATTGGTCGTGTAAGTGCCGTCGGCCTCGAAGAAGACGACATACTCGCCCTCGGGCCCCGAAACCTGAAGCGCATTCTCGATGAGCGGATCACTCGCCATTCCTTGCAGGAGCAGCGTTGCAGCCAGTTGAACAATCATGAAAATCTCTCCAATGGCGCGATGCGCCAATCACACCTCGCCTTATAGGCGAATAACAAACGGATCAGCTCGATAAAGCAAGTCTATTTCGGGCTGGCGGCAAACGGATTCCGGTTGCCCTGACGCAGACAGGTTTCGAGCGCCGGCAGGGCCCGGGACGTGTTCGTCAAGGCAAATTCAAAATCCGCCTGCTGGGCCGTGATATAGAGAATATTGCCATAGATCAGCGCATTCTCGAGCGTGCTATTCGGGACATAATCGTAATCGATCGCGAGCGTTTGCCGCCCGGCCACATGGGCCGTCACATTCTGGCTGATCCGATTATCAATCCGCAGACTCAAGGAATACTGCTGACCATCATTCAGCGACCAGGCATCGTTCTGCAGAGCAATCCGGAAAGTTGAAGCCGAACGGACAAAGGCCAGATCTATTCCGCTATTATACGGGATGGACGCCGAGCAGACATAAGCCCCCTCATTGTTGACCGCACCGCGAACTTCCCAGCCATTGATATCAATGGGCCCGTAATTTTGCATGGCCGCAAGAACAAGAATGCCTGCCAGATTCATAATCGTCTCCCCGATTTCCCCAAGAATATGCTGAAGTCTAGATCAGCTTACGGGTGATTTTAAAGAGGCTTTTTTGGAAACCAGGGAAAAAATCCGCTCGTCCGGGCGACATAGTCTGCATAGCCCGGCCGCGTCTCTGTGAGACCGCGTTCAAGAAGCGGCGCACCGCTCCACTTCAGCAGCGTCCAGCTCAGGAAAAGCGGTCCCGGCAATGCCAGCCAGCCCCAAGGGACCTCGGCGGCAATCAGGAAAAGTCCCCACCAGACGCAGAAATCTCCGAAATAATTGGGGTGCCGCGTATACCGCCAGAGACCCCTGTCCATGACTTTTCCGGTATTCTCGGGGTTCTTGCGGAAGGATTCCAGCTGAAAGTCCCCGATCGTCTCGAACAGAATTCCGATGACGGCCAGGACGATGCCCGCAATCGCCAGATAGCCAATGCCGCTGCCATACTGGCCCAACTGGACCGGCAGGCTCACCAGCCACATCAGGATCGACTGAGGAAGAAAAACAAAGAGCAGGCTGGCCCTGGCGAATCCGTAACCCCTGGGCTCAACGCGTGCAAAAAGATTGGTGTATCGTTTGTCCTTCCCCTCCCGGCGCCAGCGGCCGAAGAGGTGCAGGCCCAGACGCAAGCCCCAGACGCCGCACAATCCCACCAGAACCAACTGACGTTCGGTATCGGCGTGAACCAGCCAATAGGTGGAGATGGCCAGTATCACCATGCCAAACGCCCAGAAAGCATCAACAAAACTGGCATCTTTCAGCCGAAGCGCTACCAGCCAGAGGCACAGGAACAATCCAACGGCGATGGCCAGATTGATGCCCGCCAGATGAAGCATGGATAAGTCTGCCATTTCGTGTCTCCCCGCATTTGACCTCAATCTAGCGCAAAAATTCCCGGGGTCATGCTCTTTGACAATCGCTGCCAAGCCGGGATTGATCGCCACGCTCAATTTGCCATAGTGAACAGTGTTCACTTCGGGGAGCGGAAGAATGAGCGAAACACACGTGGATGTCCTGATCATCGGAGCCGGCGTGTCCGGTATCGGCATGGCGCATCACCTTCAGGAGCGCTGTCCGGGCAAGACATACCGTGTGATCGAGGCGCGCGACCGGATTGGTGGAACCTGGGATTTGTTCCGCTATCCCGGCATACGTTCCGACAGTGACATGTATACATTCGGCTATGCGTTCAAACCGTGGGTCGATGGAAAGGTCTTCGCCGACGGTCCGGCCATCCGGAATTATGTCAGTGAAACCGCAGAATCTGCGGGAATCTCCCCGCACATAAGGTTCGGGCGAAAGGCAAGATCTGCCAGCTGGAATTCCAAGACCGCCCGCTGGACGCTTGAAGCCGACGGGCCGGAGGGTCCGGAAACCTATACCGCGCAATTTCTATTCTTTGCCTCGGGATACTATCAATACGAAAAAGGCTATCTGCCGCATTTTGAAGGCGTCGAAGATTTCTCCGGCGACTTCATCCACCCTCAAAAATGGCAGGAAAACTACGACTACACCGGTAAGAAAGTCGTGATTATCGGATCTGGCGCGACGGCCGTTACCCTGTTGCCCTCCATGGCGGAGAAGGCCGAACACGTCACCATGCTGCAGCGTTCGCCGACCTATATAGCTGGCCGGCCATCCGTCGACCGGACCGCAAATTTCCTGCGAAAAGTCTTGCCCGGTAAAGTCGCCTACACGCTCACCCGAACGAAAAACATTCTGCAGACCATCCTGATCTATAATCTGTCGCAGACTTTTCCGGATTTTGTGAAGAAAGGCATTCTGAAACAGACCCGGGCCATGCTGGGCGATGACTATGATGTCGAGAAACATTTCGCGCCCAGCTACAAGCCCTGGGATCAGCGCTTCTGCGCTGCGCCGGATGGCGATTTCTTCAAGGCGCTGCGTTCCGGCAAGGCCTCCGTTGAAACCGATCAGATCGAGCGCATCACCAATGCCGGAATTCAGCTCAAATCCGGGAAACATCTGGACGCCGACCTCATCATTCCCGCCACCGGACTGAATCTCCAATTTGTCGGCGGCATGAATGTCGAAGTGGATGGAAAGCCCGTGAATATTCCGGACCATGTCGTCTATCGCGGCATGATGGTCAGCGACATTCCGAACATGGCCATGGCGTTTGGATACACCAATGCATCGTGGACGCTGAAGATTGACCTCACCTGCGAGCGCTTCTGCCGGAATATCAATTACGTCAACAAGATCGGGGCCGATTATCTTGTGCCCGTCCCGGATGCCAGCATGCCGGTGGAGCCGCTGAAGCTGCTGGATTCCGGGTATTTCCGCCGGGCCGCCGATATCCTGCCCAAGCAGGGGCCCAAAACCCCCTGGCGCGTCCATCAGAATTATTTCGCCGATATGATGGCCATCCGTTTCGGCGCGATCGACGATGGTGCACTTCAGTTCGGCAAGGTGATGCCAATGGAGCAGGAACAAACTGAACTGGAAGCCGCAGAATGAACCGTCTCGATCTTGCGGGAAAAACAGCCATCGTTACCGGCGCTGCCAGTGGAATCGGCGCGGCGCTGGCAAAGGCTCTGGCGGATCGCGGCTGCAATCTGGCCCTGGCAGATATCAATGGTCAGGGTCTCGAAGAGGTGGCGTCAGGCCTACGCTCGAATGACCGGCGGGTCACGACCACTGTTCTGGACGTTGGCGACGAAGCCGCAATCAACGCTTTTGCCGAAGAGGTCCGTCAAACCCATGGCGAAGCACATCTTCTCTTCAATAATGCGGGAGTGGCGCTGGGCGGTCATTTCGATCAGGTCACGCCGGAGCAGTTCGACTGGCTGATGAACATCAATCTGCACGGTGTCATTCGCATGACCCGGGCCTTTCTCCCTCTGATTCAGGAGCAGGACGAAGGTCACATCACGAATATTTCCAGTATTTTCGGTGTCATCGCGCCAGCCGGGCAGACGGCCTATTCTGCGGCCAAATTCGGCGTCCGCGGCTTTACGATGGCATTGCGCCATGAACTCGACGGCACGCCCGTTGGCCTGACCACAATTCATCCCGGCGGTGTGGCGACCAATATCGCAAAAAAAGCGCCCAAAGGGAAAGGCGTGACGGATGAGGAATATGAAGCGGCAATGAAAATCGCCGACCAATCGCTCGTCATGCCGCCGGCTCAGGCTGCCGAAATCATTCTGCGCGGCGTAGAGCGACGCAAGCCCCGCGTATTTGTCGGGCGGGATGCCCACACAATCATGTGGATGGAGCGGCTCTTCCCGACCCGCTACTGGAGCCTCATAAAACGTCGACTCAAGGCCTGAGTGCCTGATAGACGCAGTCAATGTCTTACGAACTCGGATTTGACTGGGACCGCTCTGCCACGACAGGGCAGCATTGCCCGATTTGCAGGGCGAACGGCCCGCATCCCCACAAGGTGACATCCTCGACACCCGCAAGCCCGGTCGGACAAGCTAAGTATTTTGAATGCTGCAATTGCGGCGGCGTTTTTGCCGTTCCGTTCTCCTATCCGGACTATTCGGAAGACTATGATTTTGCCGATTATCTGAGATTTTATCAGGAAGTCGGCGCGGGCCTCGAGGCCATGACCCAGCCGCTGGATCTGGCCGTGCCTATCCGGCCGGCGAAATCCCTCATTGATGTCGGCTGCGGGGTTCCCTTCGTCGTGGATTATGCCCGCCGTGAATACGGTCTTCAGGCGGAAGGTCTGGACCCGTCCAATTATGGCCGCCGCGGGGGTGAGAGCCTGGGTGTCGAGGTCATTGGAGAGCTTCTCGGCGCAGGATCCCGGTTTGACGGGCAGAGCTTTGACATTCTCTATTCCAGCGAAGTTATCGAGCACGTCGAGGATCCGGCGGCCTTCCTGGAAATACTGGTCAAACACCTCAATCCGGACGGCATTCTCGTACTGACGACGCCGAATGCCGAAAACCTCGGCCCAAAAACAGATAGCCTGACCAATGTGTCGATCGTCTGGCCCGGCATTCACCATGCATTGTACACGCCCGCTGCAATGGAAGAGGCGCTCAAGGCCGCCGGCCTGGTGCACAACCATATCTCATCGGCAACCGGCCATATCGTGGCGCTCGCCAGCCGATCGCCGATATCTATCCCGGCCTCACCCCCACCCTCCCGCCTGACATCCTATCTCCAGCGCGATTTTCCCGGACTGCCGCTTCTGGAAGGCGGCAATCTGTTTCGTCTGTTGCGTCAGGCCGTGGGTTTGGGAAACTGGACGGAAGCAGCCGAATTACGCGACAGGTTGAGCACGCGCGTCCGCGCCGATTATGGCTGGGATGTGCATGAAATGGACCGCTTTGCCGAGGCGGTTGCAACGCTGCCGGCGCCTGACCTTTTTGCCTCTTTCCCCTATTTCTCCGGCTGTCTGCCCTTCTATTTCGGGATGGTGGATTTTCAGGCCTCACCGCGAAATCTCGATTCGGCGGCGCGATTCCTGAGTTGCCAGATAAAGACTGGCGAAACCCTCACCGGCGGCGACCCGCTCTGGTGGGGCGAGATCGCACACATCCATCAACCGGCCGCCTTCAACCTCGGCATGGTCCATCTGGTCGGAGGGCAGGTCGAGCCGGCCATCGCCGCATTGGAGCAGAGCCTGGCCAGCCCCGCGGCTGGCAGCCTCGCATCATTGGGGCGCCGGAGCCTTGCGCTCGAGACGACGGCGCGCCTGCAACTGGCGCTGGCATATGCCAAAGCCGGACGGTTTGAGGACTCGGACCAGACCTTTGCGCAAGCCATGGCCTGTGTGGAGACAGAGCCGGCCTGTGCCTATCTCGAAACCATGGCCAATACGCTGCAAGCGGCGATCAAGGCGTTGCGCTAGACGGCGTTCGCGGCTGCCAGAGCCTGTTCCAGATCTGCGATCAGATCGCCGGCATCCTCGATCCCGCAGGACAGACGCACCAGACCATCATCAATGCCAAGCGCCGCGCGCTTGTCCGCGTCAACAGAGGCATGGGTCATGATGGCCGGGTGTTCGACCAGCGATTCCACACCGCCCAGGCTTTCCGCGAGCGAGAAGATTTTCAGCGTTTCGAGGAAACGGCGCGACGCCGGAAGGCCACCATTCAGCGTCAGGGTGATCATGCCGCCAAAGCCGCGCATCTGCCTGGCCGCAATCTTGTGCTGGGGATGGCTGGGCAATCCCGGATAAATCACCCGGCCAATACCATTCTGGCCCGACAGCCAGTCAGCAATCTTTCCGGCGTTTTCGCAATGGCGCTCCATGCGCACATGCAGGGTTTTTGTCGAGCGCAGCAACAGGAAACAGTCCATCGGCGCCGGTACAGCGCCCACGGCATTCTGGATATAGGTCAGCCTTTCAGCCAGCTCCGCACTGGATGTGATCAGCGCACCCCCGACCAGATCGGAATGCCCGCCCAGATACTTGGTGCAGGAGTGCGAGACGATATCCGCGCCCAGCGCCAGAGGATTCTGGAAATAGGGCGACGCAAACGTATTGTCGGCAACGCACAAGGCACCGCCATCATGCGCAATTTGCGCCACGGCCTCGATATCGATGACTTTCAGCGTCGGATTTGTCGGTGTTTCCAGCCAGACCAACTTGGTTTTGGGGGTCATGGCCGCGCGCGTGGCGTCGAGATCCGTCATATCGACGCGAGAGAATTCGATGCCCAATTGTGCAAAGACATTGTTGAACATGCGGAATGTGCCGCCATAGACGTCATCGCACAGCAAGACATGGTCGCCGGATTTCAGAAGGTGAATACAGGCGGCCAATGAGGCAACGCCCGATGAAAAGGCAATCCCGTGCTTGCCGCCTTCCAGACTCGCCAGATTGGCTTCGAGTGCTGTCCGCGTCGGATTGGCGGATCGTGAATAGTCATAATTGCCGATGAACTCGCCCGGGCTGGTCTGCACATAGGTCGACGTCTGATAGATCGGCGTCATGATCGCGCCGGTCGACGGATCCGGGGCCTGGCCAGCGTGAATGCACCGCGTGGCAAATTGCTGATTGTCTCCGCTCATCATCATATCCTTTGTTCAGCCGCCAATGCGGGCATTGTATTCTTTTTCCGTGACGACACCGACGACGCCATCGCGGGTCATCACCAGCGCCGCCTCACCTCGCGTCAGGATGTGGGGCATTTCCTCGATCCGGGCCTCGGTATAGAGAATGCCGCCAATTGACAGGCGCTTGCCGTCGCGTGTGGCAATGGCGGTGAAGCTGTCGCCCTCCTGAAGCGGCAGATAGTCCAGATCGCCTTCAGCCATCATGCGCTGGATGTCGTCGCTGGACGCTGATGCATCGGCCGTCAACGAGGAGCGCCGGGCCACCAGGTCCTGCACAGGGCCCAACAAGGTGTGCTCGGTAAAGAAGCCCTTGTCTTCCATCCACTTGTCAGACAGGTATTTCGATATGTATCGCGTCCCGCTATCGCAGAGCGTGACCACAATCGTCTTGTCCGGGCCGATTTCCTTAGCGACCTTGATGGCAGCCGCCACGATGGAGCCTGACGAACCACCGCAGAACAGACCCTCTTCGCGCACGAGCGCGCGGCCGACATGGAAGCTCTCCCAGTCATCGATCTGGACCATGTCGTCGACAACCGAAAAGTCCATCGCCCGGCATTCAATATCTTCGCCAATGCCCTCGACCGAATAGACATAGGCCGCCGGCAGGCGACCGGTTTTGAACAGATTGTAGTGGACCGAACCAAGCGGATCGACGCCAATAATCTTCACGTCCGGCGCGTGTTCCTTCATATAGCGGCCGACGCCCGAGACGGTACCACCGGTTCCGGTACCGCCCATGAAGACGTCAAACTTGCCGCCATCCGTCTGCTCGAAAATTTCGCGGCCGGTATTGTGGTAATGCCCGTCAATATTCCAGGGCGCGTGATACTGGTCGACGTAAAAGGCACCTTCGGTTTCTTCCGCGATGCGCTTGGCGGTATTCACATAATGCTCCGGGCTGTCGCCGGGAACATCGGTCGGTGTGATGACGACTTCGGCACCATAGGCGCGCATCATGTCGATCTTCTCCTGGCTCATCTTGTCCGGCAGGGTGAAGACGCATTTATAGCCCTTGACCGCGGCGGCCATCGCCAGGGATTGGCCGGTATTTCCGGACGTATTCTCGACGATTGTCCCGCCGGGTTTCAACAGGCCGGCTTTCTCCGCCTGCTCGATAATATAGGGACCCATACGATCCTTGATCGAGCCTGTGGGATTGAGGAATTCGCACTTGGCCAGAATCGTCGCCGAACCTTCGGGCACAACCTTGTTCAGCTTGACCAGCGGCGTATTGCCGATTGCGGAAATAATGTTTGGAAAGTGGGTCATCGGGCAACTCGCTTCTGACGGTCTGGAATTGTGTCCCCTCCTATTGTTCCCGGCGCTGAAAGTCCATCGTCTGGCCGACAATCATGCGCGCAACAAAGCGTGAGCAACGGCGAACTGGAAAACACGCCTTGATGCATGAAGAGACTTGGCCTTGACTGCATTCAGGCCCGTGAGAGGCGTTGAGGGAGATACCCATGTCGGAAGAACGTTCAGGCTCCGCACCCGAAATCGTCCCGGTTCCGGATCATTACGAACCCCACAGCCAGACCAGCGCGAAGCAATACATCGAACGCTATCGCCGTTCGATCGAAGAGCCTGACGCGTTCTGGATGGAGGAATTGCGGCGCCTCGACTGGGTGAAAACACCCACCGAGATATCGGACGTCAATTGGGACCCCGACAAGCTGTCGATCAAATGGTTCGCCGATGGCGTTCTGAACGTCTCCTACAATTGCATTGACCGGCATCTGGAAAAGCGCGGCAATGATGTCGCGATCATCTGGGAGGGCGACAATCCAGCCTTCCACAATTCGGTAACCTACCGCCAGCTGCACAACCATGTCTGCCGGATGGCGAATGAACTCAAGGCGATAGGCGTAGAGCGCGGCGACCGCGTGACGCTTTACATGCCCATGATCCCCGAAGCGCTCTATGCCATGCTTGCCTGCACGCGCATTGGCGCGGTCCACTCGGTTGTCTTTGGCGGCTTTTCGCCGGACGCTCTCGCGGGCCGCATTACCGATTGCCAGTCCGAATTCGTGATCACGGCTGATGAAGGCGTGCGCGGCTCCAAGCCTATTCCATTAAAGAAAAATGTTGACCGGGCGATCGAGATTGCCGGCGGCGTCAAAGCCGTCCTCTGTGTCCGGCATACCGGCGCGAATGTTGGCTGGGTCGAGGGCCGCGATCATTGGCACCATGAATTGGCGCTGACGGTGGATGCTGATTGCCCGCCCGAGCCGATGGAAGCCGAAGATCCGCTCTTTATCCTTTATACGTCCGGCTCCACCGGAAAGCCGAAAGGGGTCATGCACACGACGGGCGGCTATTTGCTCTGGGCGGCTTTGACCTTCGACACCGTCTTCGAAGTGAAGCGCAAAGAGGTTTTCTGGTGTACCGCTGATATCGGCTGGGTCACCGGCCATACCTATCTGACCTATGGACCATTGGTGAATGGCGTCACCACATTGATGTTCGAGGGGATTCCCACCTGGCCGGCGGCGGATCGTTTCTGGGAAGTTTGCGACAAGCATCAGGTCAATGTGCTCTATACCGCACCCACCGCGTTGCGGGCATTGATGCGCGAAGGCGATGCACTGGTCGAGAAACACGACCTGTCCAGCTTGCGCCTTCTGGGCTCGGTCGGAGAGCCGATCAATCCTGAAGCCTGGGCCTGGTATCACCGCGTTGTGGGAAAGGGAAAATGCCCGATTGTTGATACCTGGTGGCAGACCGAAACCGGTGGCGTGATGATTTCCGCCTTGCCCGGCGCGCATGATCTCAAACCCGGCGCGGCCTCCATGCCCATCTTTGGCATTGAACCGGCCCTCGTGGATGCCGAAGGAAAATTCGTCGAAGGAGAGGGAGAAATTTCCGGAAACCTCGTGATCAAGCGGAGCTGGCCGGGTCAGATGCGCACCGTATATGGCGACCACGATCGTTTTGCCGAAACCTATTTCACGACCTATCGCGGGCTTTACTTTACAGGCGATGGCGCCCGGCGCGACGCGGATGGCTATTGGTGGATCACAGGCCGGGTTGACGATGTCCTCAACGTGTCCGGTCATCGGCTGGGCACCGCCGAAATTGAAAGCGCGCTCGTCTCACACCCGAATGTCGCGGAGGCTGCCGTGGTCGGCTATCCGCACGACATCAAGGGGCAAGGTGTCTATTGCTATGTGACGATGAACGCAGGCCTGGAGCCGACCAGCGACACGGCGATTGAGCTGAAAGCCCATGTACGCGAACAGATCGGGCCAGTGGCGACACCGGACATTATCCAGTTTTCACCTTCCCTTCCCAAGACGCGATCCGGGAAGATCATGCGGCGGATACTGCGCAAGATTGCCGAAAATGATTTCGGCGCGCTGGGGGACACGTCGACCCTGGCCGAACCGGGTGTCGTTGACGAGCTGATTGCGAACCGGCCCGGAAGCTGAGCGGAACAACCCCAGCTTTTGTGTGTGCGCCCGGGCCGCGGGCGTCGCCTCTGGTTATTTCGGGCAGAGTTGCGAAATAGACGGGAAATTCGAACGAGGATTTCCCATGCGCCATCTTCCCTATGCCATTGGTCTGTTCATGCTGTCGCCGCTCTTTATCTGGGCGGCGCTCTGGCTGGCCTTTCCCGGGCCCAAACCGGGTATTACCGACGCCCCTTTCATCGCCTCCCTCATCGGGATTTCCATCCCGCTGGCCTTTTACCACTACATTGCCGGACTGGCCTTCATCGCCAACTCCATCGAAGGCGGCGCGGGCGAGGTTCGGCCGCGCTGGACCCCCGCACGTTGGCTCCAGAAAGCAATGATCCCGCTCACGGCCATTTCCAGCCTTGCGGCCATTATCTGGTTGGTTCAGCTGGACATTCGCCCGGTCTACGTCGCCGTGCTGGCCCTTTCCGGTGCCTTGCTGACATTCGGCCTGATCAAGGCTGAGGGCGGACAAGGGCCGTTCAACATCCATCTGACGCTCGCTTCCGCGGTCAGGGGTTCGGTGCGCCTCTTTCAGAGCATTCTGATGAATCTGCCACTGATCGGCGCACTGATGCGCGAAATCGCCCGCAACCCCCATCGCGCCGCCCCCTACCTGGTCGCAAATATCGTGCTCGGCGCGATTTTATATATCTGGCTGTTCGGGTTTGTGGCGCTGGTCATTCCGGCCATGCTGCTGGTGCCGGTGGCCTTCTATCTGATGATGACACTCGCTGCAGACTGATCGCTGCGGCGCTTCAAAGAGGGGTTTCAAGTCAAAGCGGGCTGTATAGGTTGGCGATCATGTCCCGACCCCTGCCCGACCTTGACACCCTGCTGGACGATATCGCTTCCAAGGCAAGAAAGTCGATCGGCCGCGGCAAGGTGGCCGATTATATTCCGGCTCTGGCGTGTATTTCGCCGGACAAGTTCGGTATGGCGATTTGCGGTGTCGACGGGTCGGAATACGTCACGGGCGATGCCGATGAGCGCTTTTCTATCCAGAGCATTTCCAAGGTTTTCACGCTCATTCTGGCGCTGCAAACCATTGGATCGAACGCACTCTGGAGACGTGTCGGCCGCGAGCCGTCCGGCACCGCCTTCAATTCGCTGGTTCAGCTCGAATCCGAGCAGGGACTGCCCCGCAACCCCTTCATCAATGCTGGTGCAATCGTCGTTACGGATGCCATCACGGCGCATTCGGTCAGCCCCGTATTGCAATTACTATCGCTGGTACGGCGCTTCTCCGGCAAGGAGCAGATCTATATCGACGATGTCGTGGCACGGTCCGAAGCCGAACACGGTCACCGTAATGCCGCGATCGCTCATCTTCTGAAAAGCCAGGGCAATCTGAAAGCGCGGGTCGAAGACGTCCTGGCGACCTATTACCGGCAATGCGCCATTGCCATGACCTGCCGCGATCTGGCGCGGGCCTTTGTGCCGCTCGCCAATGGTGGAAAGCAGTGGGAGAGCGGAGAAAAGCTGATGACCCCGCTCAGGGTCAAGCGCATAAACTCACTGCTCCTGACGTGCGGACTTTATGATGGCGTCGGCAATTTTGCCTTTCGCGTGGGCATTCCGGCCAAGAGCGGTGTCGGCGGCGGAATTGTTGCCATCATACCCGGAAAATTCTCGATCTGCGTCTGGTCGCCGGAGCTTGACGAGCTGGGCAATTCGCTCGCTGGAACGCGTGCGCTGGAGCTTTTTGCCCGCAAGACAAAACTGTCAATTTTCTGACTCGCGGGCCCGGAATCTGCCGGAATCCATCCAGACAATCAAAGCCGTGACGAGATAGGCGACGGTCACTGCCAACGGGATCAGGGTCAGGCGCTCTTCCGGGAAAAGTGTCCAGATCGCAAAAACAATCGCGGCACGGATCACGGCATGGGCCGTTAACAGGAATGTCCGGCCATAGCTCCAGCCAATGACCGGGAAATGCAATGAAAGGCCTATGGCCAGTATTAGCGGAAACACGCCCGGTGCTTCCCACAATGCGGCAATCGCCATCGGCCAGAACAGCAACATAGCGATCATGGCGGGCGCCAGAACGCTTGTAACCGCCGTTCGATCCGCCATGAAATTATTCTTCAACAGCCGCGCATAGAGAATGGCGAGCGGAAAAATCAGCCCGCTTCCAAACAGGGCCGCATAATACCAGACATGACCGGTCGTCAGATAGCCGATGGCTGTCAGCGCCGCCCAGTATGTTGCGCCAGCCAGCAGGATGGGCGCGCCGCCGCGAAGGCGTCCATAGGCGGCCTGACGGTCTGCGAGCAATGCAGCTTTCAGTTCTGACGGATTCATCGCGGTCTCCTTTCAGACTGAACAACCATCAGCCTGAAAGGAAATCCACGGGGATCGTCAGGATATCCGTCCCGTCCCGCCGCTACGCCTTCATGGCGTCTTCCACGTCCTCGTGAGTCGCCTCGACCGACTTCTTCGGGGCGGGCGTGACAAGGCTCACAACGATGATCGCCAGGAAGCAGAAGATGAAGCCCGGAACGATGGAATAGAGCCAGCTTCCAAGGGGTACCAGACCGCCATCAACCGGCAGCAATGGCACATAGGTCCAGACCAGAACGGTCATGGCCCCGGTGATCATACCGGCCAGGGCGCCCCAGCGATTCATCCGTTTCCAGAACAGCGACAGGATGACAATCGGTCCGAAAGCGGACCCGAACCCGGCCCAGGCGTTGGAAACCAGCGTCAGAACATTGCTGTCGGGGTTCCAGGCGAGCGCAATGGCCACCAGAGCCACAACAACCACGGCCGCCCGGCCGACCATGACCAATTCTTTCTGGCTCGCCTGTTTGCGCAGGAAGATTTTGTAGAAATCCTCGGTCAGCGAACTGGAGGAGACCAGCAATTGGGAGGAAATCGTGCTCATGATGGCAGCCAGAATGGCCGCCAGGAGGAAACCGGCGATATAGGGGTTGAACAGGATCTGGGAGAGAACGATGAAGATCGTCTCACCATCAAATGCGCCATCAACCAGATAGGCCTCGGGCGTTCCGTTCTGCAGAATGTAAGCAAGGCCGATCAGCCCGGTCGACAAGGCGCCGACAATCGTGACCAGCATCCAGCTTATGCCGATATTCCGGGCCGCCGGAACATCCTTCACAGAGCGGATCGCCATGAAGCGGACAATGATATGAGGCTGGCCAAAATAGCCCAGCCCCCAGCTCATGGCAGAAATAATGCCGATGAGCCCGACACCGCCAAGCAGATTCATGGACCAGTTTTCGGCCAGTCCGAGCTCGGCGATATTCGCGTCGGTCAGCCCGTTCAGCGTATCGGTCAGCCCTGACACGCCGCCAATTCCCGTCAGGGCAACAAGCGGGACCATGACGAGCGCGATAAACATGATGCAGCCCTGAACAAAATCGGTCATGGACACCGCCATGAAGCCGCCGAGCAGCGTATAAAGCACCACCACGCCTGCTGTAATGAACAGGCCCAGCTCATAGGGCAGGCCGAAAGCGGAATCGAACAGCTTTCCGCCTGCAACAACGCCGGACGATGTATAGAGCGTGAAAAACAGAACAATAACGATGGAGGAAATCACCCGCAGCAGGCGGGTATTGTCTTCAAATCGCTTTTCAAAATAATCCGGAATGGTAATCGCATCGCTGGCGGTCTCTGTGTAGACGCGCAGGCGGGGCGCGACGATCAAGTAATTGGCCAACGCCCCGATCAGAAGCCCGATGGCGATCCAGGACGCCGAGAGCCCCGAAACAAACATGGCACCCGGCAGTCCCAATAGCATCCAGCCGGACATGTCGGACGCCCCGGCGGAAAGCGATGTGACAGCGGGCCCCAGCTTGCGGCCGCCCAGAAGATAACCGGATGAATCGCTGGTCGATTCCTTGAAGCCGTAAAGGCCTATCCCGACCATGATGACAAAATAGGCCGCGAGCGATACGCCGGTACCGAATTCCATGTCGTCCATCCAGTTTTGCTCGTCTGCCGCCATTCGCGTATCGCTTGGCTTTGGGTCCAGCCGGTTTGAGACCGCTTCGGGTCAGGCCAAGACTGCAGACATCAGAAAATTCAGGTCTGTGTGGAACATCTGGGACGTGAAACGTCAAGCCAAGCACTGAAGCCGGGCGGCATAATCACCGCTCGGGTGATCAAGCGCAATTTTTCATATCGTCCAATTGGACCAAAAAACCGACAGGATTCTGTTCGCAATCGCTATTGTAGCGGCGCGCTCAAAACATTCGTCAGACACTCTATGTCAAACGGGATGCCGCGATTGAATATTGCCCGGAATTGCGCCGGGATTTGTGGTCGCTAGTTTTCAGCTGCGGCCTTCAACATGGCGTTGATATCATCCTTCAAAACCATCCGGCGCTTGCGCATCTCGGTCAGATGCGCGTCGGAGGTGGGTTCCACATTGGTTTCGGCCCGATGGATATCGCGATTCAGTTCATGATACGCGTCCGCCAGCTTCTGGAAGTGAGCGTCACTCTCTTTCAGCTGATGCAGTTGATCGGCATATTCAGGGAAGTCTGCAGCGAGTTCATGCGGTGTATGGCTCATGACGGGCCTCCTCTTGTCGTGGAAACGGGTCCGGGGTGCGATATGCTTTGAGCCAACAGTATAGACGGTCGGTGCCGATCATCTCCAGCAAAATATCCACATAAAAAGTATGGAAAATATGCGCGTGACTCGAGCTTGAATAAAACGTCGCCTCCATTGGCAAAAGCAGCGCGAATGCATCGGAATGACGATAGTCCGGGAAGATGGTGCCGCATGGGTGACTCGAACACCCGACCTACGCATTACGAATTATGGATGCGTCGGTTTGAACGCATTGGAAGAAACACTTGTTTCCCGGAAAGCCCCAATGACATCAGCGAGTTGAGCTATGAAAGGCTTTGAAGCCAATTGAAGCCTTTTGAGTCCCGCGCCCTACTAATGCGCTACTAATGGTTCGGTGGCCCCATAGCTGGGTAATGGGGCGCCCCGCCAAAAGCCGGTGCCGGAAATTTGCCCAAAATACAAATCAAGGGCTGCCGCTGGGGGAGATTTTCTGGCATATAGGATCTGCCCGGCCCTTGAACAAAGCAATGACCGGCCCTTGAACAAAGCAATGACCGGGAGGCGTTAATGGCTCGCTGAGTTAGGGATATTCGATGGATGTCGGTTGGCAAGGAGCTGGACATGAAATTATTGAGCACAATTTTATTCACAGCGTTCGTGTTCCTTCCTACGGGATTTGCTGCCGACGCTGTCCAGAATTCGCAAGAACGTGTCGAAAACCCGCAGGGACGCATCATTTCGCGAACTCCGGTTCGTAGACCGCCATCAGCGGAAGAATCGCCTGAGCCCCAAGCGCAAGCCAGTTCTTTTGATTGGATGATACCGGATATATGGGGGCGGTTGCAGCTGGCTTGCTATGCTTCCAGCACCGTCCGCCGAACTATCGTCCTGCGATGTCCGGATGGGAGCTCAATCGAAGTCGAGATGGAATGCAGTGTGAGCGGGTCCGGCCAATGGCCGGATTGTTCATATGATGAGCGCTGCGAGCAATCCAATACGGCTTCTTGTCCATCTGTTCAAACCGAGCCAGAAGACTAAGCTCCGGTGACTTCGTCTAACGTGTTGTCAGACCAAAGCGAACGGGTCTCAGTTCAGCAGGTTTTCGCCGGTTTAGGCCGCAAGCTGCCGCCATTCGGCCAGCGCGATTTCGCGGTTCTCCTTGAACCAGTTTCGGTCGTTGATATGGCGTTCGAGATTGAAGTGATTGTGGACAGAGGAATGGACGGCGGCGAACTTCTGAAGACTTCGCATTCGCCTGAATCTGAGCATCGCCCGCTCGCGTCTTCGTAGGGGTTGATGTGAGTTTTCGGCCCGGTTGTTGAGCCACCTCCCCACATCCTGTTTGTCCTCGTTTCCGATGACTTTCATGGCGGCTTTATAGGACCGTAACCGGTCGGTGACGACGACCTCGGGGTTGCCGTATCGCTTCATCGCATTGCGCAGAAACTTCAATGCAGCATGGCGATCCCGGCGTTTCGTCACATAGGCTTCCAGCACCTCTCCCTCGTGATCGACCGCGCGCCAGAGATAGTGAGTGACGCCGTTTATCTTGACGAACACCTCGTCCAAATGCCATTGCCATTGGGGCCAAGCACGAAGACGGTCAGCGCGCCGCTTTCTGATCTCAGAGGCGAACATCGGGCCGAAACGGTTCCACCAGAACCGCACCGTCTCGTGACTCAAATCGATGCCACGCTCGTGGAGCAGATCCTCTACATTCCGAAGCGACAGTGGAAACCGGACGTACATCATCACCGCAAAGCGGATCACTTCCGGTGATGTCTTGAAATAACGAAATGGGTTTTTCATCCGACGAAATTATCGGCCAACCCACTAACGCCGAGTTTCCTCTGACAAAGCCGGCTGGCGTGTATCCCCACGATTCTGCGGAGTGGGCGGATCGTGATAAGCTTCCTCAATTGATGGACTAAGGTGGGTTCAAGTAGGGGGTGCAACAGCATGAAGCATTGGATCGCCGCATTGGCCCCAGCCGCGATTATAGCGGGGGGCGCCTCAGCTCAGGACTTGCAAGCCCATATTCTGACGTCGCCTGGTTCGATGCCAACCCCGGTTGATCTGCTCGGACCGATTGGCGCGCAGTATCAAACACAAAATGGAACAGAAACCGCTGCGCCCACGGTCCATCCGACCCTGCTGGAATTTACAGAATGGCCGAGCGCGCCTGTCCTTCAATCGACAACCAGCGAAGGCGCAATCACTATCGAATTTGCGGCTCAAACCTTCAGCGTTCGCCCGGCCATGGGGCAGCAGACAGTCTGCGCCTACGGGCGCGCCTGCACTTTAATGAGCGTCGACAGCCTTCCACCTCCTGACTATGAGCTCGATAATTTCACTGTGATCCTGAACGAGCCCGTTCCAAATCCCGAAGGCGGGTGTGTTGCGGTCACAGGCGTTTCGCCAGCCCCGATCGTTGCGACCAATATTTCTCAGCCGCTCATTTTGAATTTCATTCCAAGCGTGCCGCCGCCCTTGCCCTCTGGTGCGGCAGCGCTGCCGGGCATGGCAGCAATTGAGCAATATCAGGGCATGCCACCTAACACGGCCAATATTCTATTTCCCGGCAATATCACGATCGAGGTTTGTGGCGGTTCCGACGATGCGGCATCCGGGCGGCTTGAGTATGAAATGGTGCAACAAGGCACAGACTGGAGCTGGACCGTTCATGGCGCGTGGATTCTGGAAGCAGCCGGATCAAGCGGCACTTTCCGCCATGAACTGATTAGCAGTGAAGTCGACGGGCTCCTGTTGGAGGCACGATTTGGCTCAATCAATGAGCTCGGAGTGACAACGTCTTCAGACCCTGATGGCGTTCGGATCAGCTTTACGCCCGACAGCGATCTGGCTGACCCCGTTCGCCTCGTTTTCCAGGAACGTAGCGTCATGGGCGTCGGCGGCGGTCAGGTCAGTCAAGGCAGCAACCACCCTGGCGCTCTCGCGCTTTCCTACCTGTTTCGAGAATACCATGTGGGAGGAACAGCTGCTGTTCTGCCGGAAACCTCCCCTGCCGGCCTGTCATGGGACGCACTCAATGAGTTCGGCGGCTCTGGTGCCGGCGTGTCGCTCAGCTTCAATTGGGTGATGGAGGATTAGGGGCAACGCGGGTTGGGATCGCTGACACTTTCGATCGGTGACTGCATGACCATCGTCGGCGAGCAAAAGTGCAGTTTACGAAATTTACTGTGGTCACACGACGATTGCGCTGAATGTCTCATAGGACAGGTTATGCGCGAATGGGACTCATGTGATTAAGCCAATCTCACCATGAACGGAGCTTGCGCGCGTAATGTCAATATGCGGCCGTTTGGTTCCAACCAATGAAAGATTTCGGATCCTTCCCGCTCCCAGCTCAGCTTCACTTCGAATCCTAGACTAAAAATGCTACAGTCGAGACAAGTGGGAGACTGAATATGCGAATTGGCTTTGCTGTAATTGCAGTTGGCTTGGTTTCGGCTGCGTTGTTTTCAGCTCAGTCACTGGCTGAGCCGCGTCTGGGCGCATCTGTTCTTCCGACCAGCCGCTATGTCCAGACCGGGACGACCGCGACCGCCTTTGCTACCATCATCAATAGTGGCGATTCCTTTGCCTATGACTGTACGATTTTACCGGTCACGGCCGTTGATGCCGCGTTCGAGGTCTATCAGACCGATCCCGCGACCAATGCGATCATCACGCCCCGCCGCAGCGTCACCGATATTGGCATCGGGGCGTCGGCGAGCTTCGTGTTTGCCTTCACCCCGAACAGCGAATTCGCCCCGGTTGATATCGAGCTGGAATTTGATTGCAGCAATACCGACCCGGCACGGGTCCTGATTGGGGTCAACACGTTCACGCTGGGGGTTTCCGACGACCCCGGCGCAGATATTGTCGCGCTATCGGCCACGATCGCCAATGACGGCATCACCCGAACGCCCGGCCCCGTAGGGACGGGCGTGTTTTCCGTCGCGACTAGCAATATCGGGGCGCAGTCCACGATCACGGCCATGCCTCAGTCAACGGATCCCGGCATTTCGGTCGCGCTTAGGATTTGCGAAACTGATCCCGCGACGGGTCTTTGCCTATCGCCACCGTCATCAAGCGTCACGACTACGGCAACATCCGGTGGGATCAACGCGTTCGGGATTTTCGCGCGGGCCGACGGCGTGGCGGCCCTCGCGCCAGCGACGCGGCGGATCGAACTGGTCTTCACCGATGGCGACGGCGTTCAGCGCGGGGCGACGTCGGTCGCCTATACCACCCAGACCGAGATGGGGCCCGGTGGCGGCACGCTGCGGTTTGATGGTGCGCAAGCCGAGCTGGATCTGGGGACCGCAATCGGACCGGTCGATATAGAGATCACCGACGAAGGTGGCGTGCCGGCGGCCCTTCCCGGCAATGTGTCCCCCGCAGAACGGGTCCGGGACATCTCGGTTTCAGACGTGACGCGGCTAAATGCGCCGGTACTCTTTTCGCTTGAATATGACGAGGCCAGTGTCGACGAGGACAATCTCCTGGTCCTGCACTATGACGAGGCGGCGGGGACCTATGACATTGCCACTGTCCGTGCGATCGACACCGACGCCAACACGATCGATATCGACGCCCGCAGCTTTTCAAGCTTTGCCACGACCGCGACGAATGCGGCGGCTCTGTTTGCAACAGAATTCTCCGTCGAGAATTTCGAGGTTGATCGGGATGGCTGGCCGATCGCCAATTTCGGAAGTTACTACAATTCCGGAGGCAATTGCCTGGGCATGGCCGCCTATGCTGTTTGGTGGTATCGTGACATGGCTAATGGGGGGCAAAACCCACTCTCAACACAATATTCGACCGCTGGCGGACGTCCAATCAGCATCGCCCATTTGACGGCGGCCCGCTCCATGCTGTCGCAGAACCAGTACTGGACGCTTGCGCACAGCCAGGGGCTTGGCTTGCTGAGCGAAGCACAGGTTGGCCGCCTCCTTCAGGCCGCCCTGGTACTGACCGGCGATCCGCAAATTCTCGTGCTGCGTGGACCCGGCGGTGCCCATGCGATTGTCGTCTATGGCTGGAACGAGGACGGATTTCTCGCCTACGAGGTCAACTATGTCCCCGGAGATGCCCGGCGGTCCCCCGTCATACCTTTCGATTTCGATAATCCCGATAACGGGTTTGGCCTCTACAACGGATATAACGAGTTCTCATTTGTCAGTCTAACCAGTTTGGGCAGGGGCCAAGATTTCGAAGAGCTGGACCTACAGGCCCAGGCTGGTTACCCGTCGTCCGATTTTATTGACTGGCGCTCGCCGGTTGGAAATTCCATTGTTGACGACGTATTCACCGAACTCGATGTCCGACTTAGCGGACAAGTTGCCGAAGCAGGAGAGCTTATTCTGTTTTCGAATGGGCGCGAGGCTATTCCGCTTGGAACTAATGACACCATTTTCTACCGCCTGCCTGTCCGGGCAGGAGAAAACACCGCCATCCTCTTTGCTGCAGTCGAAGGCGACATCCGACGAGGCACGGGATTCTGGAACTGGCAATCGGCGGATTCCGCAGTTGTGATCCGGGAGTTCCGGGGCGATTTCAGGGATGAGTCCCCCTTCATCGCGACGTTGAATTATCAGGGCGAAGCGGTGCTTCAGCTTTTTGTCGATGAGCCGAGCAGCCCGACCTATTTGCACAATGACAGCCGAGCCTCGACAGCGGGTCTCCGGTTCGAGGGCTACAGCAATTTGGAGGACACGGTGTCGCCTAATCTCCAAACGGTCTACTGGAGTCAATGGCATGAAGGTGCGGAATTTATCGTTTCTGAGTTGCCATACAGAATCGCCGTACAGCACCTGGAGGGGCCCACGGGCTTTCCAGCTAACATTTATGTCCGTTACCAAAAACCGGATGGGGCTTATGTCTCCTTCACACGCCGGATCTATATTTCCCGCGCGCCAGACAACCGGCTACGACAAGCGGGCGGCGAGTATGGTGGGATTGGTGAGGGTTTCGCCGGCTGGTATGATTCCTGGTACAATGTCGTGCACATCGATACGCTGAATGGTACTCATCAATTGTGCCGGACGCGGGGCCCATGTTGATCATCTCCGCTTTAGCCGTTGCCATACAGATCGTCGCGCCTCATGGCATGACAATCCGTGTTGAAGATTTTCCTGGCGGAGAGATCGGGCTTACAGCGACAGCCGCAACCTGCCGTGAAACTCTGGAACAAATGGCAGTCCATCTCGGTTTTGACGCTGACTGGCGTAGCACAGACGCGCCTGTCTGCCCGGGGGCCGAGCTGAGCGGTCCACCACTTGATGTCGTGCGTTGGCTACTGAGAGACTACGACTTCGTGGTTGTCTCCGACCCGATGAATCCAGTCAGCATCGAACAGGTCATTGTCTTGGCAGGACCGGACCCGGCTACTGCTGCGCTCCTTGTCTCTTCAGACGATCTGTCGGCCATTGCCGAAATCCTTCAAGAAACGCCGCGGAGTTCACGCGGTCTGAGAGCCTGGCTCGAGCAGGAGGAGTTGCGGTTTTCTGGTGAGGACATCCCGCCGCCAGCAGTATTGATCGGTGGAGAACCGGCAAATCTCAACGAGCGCATGACCAACCGAGTAGACGTGCTCGAAGGCGATTATGAAACCTACCGACTTTCCCCAGGACCGGACGGGTATGGCCCGCGCCACCTCCATGGCGCGAACGACGCCGCCCAGCTGAGTTTGGAGGAGGCCCTTGCGCGCACGACGCGCAGCGCGGTCAATGGTGTGCGCGACCTTTCATCGTCGCTTGAAGCAGCCTGCCTCGATGAAAACTGCGACACTGCAGATGAACCCGATGAGTAGGGTCGGTATTGCCAGCGGAAGCTCGGTCTTAGCGGGTTAGCGGTCCGAACGCTATCTTCTCCTGACGCTTGTCTGACGAACATCTGACAACGCCCGACAAGCGCTCCTAATTGATGCTGCCTCATATTGGATATTATGCGCGTTTTGGGCTTAAGCCTGTACAAGGAACTGTGCGAATTCATGCATCGATTGCGCTCGTAAAACTAAAAACTCCTCGATTCTTCCATCGGCCAAGGCTTCAAATGCCTCATACGAAATGAACTGGCTTTCAAACTTCAGCTCCTCGTATTTGTCCGTTCGCGCGTCAATACCGAAGCTGTCCCCGCGCGACATGGAAAATTTTCGATTTTGCTCTACCAAAATCAGGTTTGCCATCAATTTTCCTGACAGCGGTTTTACAAAGCTAATTTCCTCCAATTTTGACAACGGAACTACATTATCGAACCAACCCACATCACGACTGTCCAAGTAGATCGATGGGGGTATGGTTTCACCAGATTCCAAATCTCTGGCGCCCCTCGCCGCAAACATTGTCATCATGGCCAATGAAAGGGCTTTACCGCGAAGCAGCCTTCGTTCTCGAAGATCGTCAGGTGTTAGACGTAATTTTGGTTCAAGCCCGCGGACCTCACCTTTCACGGTACTTTGCCAATCGTTCAAAGCTCTGACTACGTAATGGTCAGGTCGGCCGCGAAACGCCTCGTTAAAGCTCGTGGCCCAGTACCACCTTTTTAGTTGATCGAGAGCTGTGTTAGAAGACGAATCAACACCGGCCGCCTTAAATGCAACAAGTATTTGGCCTTCATAAGGTACGCACTCGGTCGAATAAATGTTTAGGTGTTCGCGGAAAAAACTCATCATTCGCCTCAACGCCTCTTCGCAAGCGTCGAACGCGGTATGAAGATTTCTTGCATTGAAGTTCCGAAGCGCAAGCAGGCCAGCGCTCGTGGGTTCTAGCCCAAGGATTAAGCCAACACATTTTGTAATGGTTTCATCCGAAAGGCTGACACCGTTTCGCTCGACTTTTTCTCTAAGAGCCTCAAGCTTCTCGTTTAAATCGAAGTCTGCTGACCAGGTGATAGCCCTCATGAAGTCGACGGGATCAAGCCTCGTACCAGTCGAGTTGATGCGTTCAAATATTTGAACAATTTCAGGCACCTCTCGGTGTTCGATGGTGACCAACGGAATCTGGTAATCCTGAAATGTTGCCTGGAGCTCAATTGTTGCTTGAATCGCGCTTCCCGACGGGTCTTCTTTAGTCAGTCTAGCTTGTTCTTCGAGCAATTTTCTCGGGTTAAAGATGGCAGAAAGAGGAACCGATAACGTGGTGAATATGTCGACATCCCTGCTGTGAACGAACTTCCGGTTTTCCAAATCGTAGGAAATGTCAAAAATCTGATCGAACTCACCCTCTTCATAGTGGAACACCCCATACAGCGAAGAAAGCCTCTGCATCCCATCAAGAACATAGTTGGTCGGATATCGCTCCTCTGCATCGGGAAACGAAATGCCACTGGGCGAAGCCAACTCCAAACGCTTTTCGTGCACGTGCCAAAATAATAGGCTGCCAATCGGGTATCCTTTGGCCACGCTTTCTAACAATTGCAAAACCTGCTTTTCTTTCCAAACAAACCCCCGCTGAAAAGCCGGAATTCGAATTCCTCCTTGAGAAATTCTTCTGAAAAGCGATGTCAAATGAACTACTTCTGGTCTTAGTGCGCTGTCCCACATTTTAAATCTCTTTCATCGTCCGCGACCGGAGTTTTGATCGCCTTCTACTGCACCGCCATTTTCAAAACTCTCATCGCGAAACTGCAGTATTAGGCCCTCCAGCAGGTGTAAACCGTGACCGACAAACGCCGACCGAAACTCCTGAGACTCCGGATTCCACTTCCAAGATTTTGGTTTTCCCGGGCCAGCTTCTCTTCGCTGTTCGTAAAGACCGTGGGTCAAATGAGTGATTGCTTCAGAAAGTTGAGTCTGAAATTGAAGCTCGACCGATATCGGGCGCTCCTCAATATTGCCCCCGAAATCGGTTAGGATCGGCACGTCAAAGTAGAAATGCCAGCCATAGTAGCCTTCGTCGCTGGCCAAGTCCCTGATAGTGTTTTTAACGCCCTCGCTATCGAAATACTGCTTTAGTTCATCGCATACAAACTTCGGACCATCCATATATTTGCAAATTATACGAGTACGTAAAAGGTCGTCTATCGAAGAAAAAAAGCCCTCAAATGTTTTCCAGCCACCTTCTGGTTCATCTGGATATTTCCGATTAAACAAAACATCTGAGCGATAGGCCTTATGTAGAGCGCTTTCGAAGGGTTTTCTCTTTACTTGTAGGTCCTGTATTGGCTCCGCATAAAGTAAGCTGTTCTTACCCGGCAGATAATTTGGCTCTATTTCGGCAAGCTTCGCTAGCAAGTTGCTGAAAACTGTAGAATCTTGCACCGTGGTAACGGCGGCGCTCAAAATATAATTGAATTTTTGTTCGGCTTTTTCAAAGGGTGGTGATCCATCCATCTCATTAAGTAGCTTGGCGACATAGTCTTCAAAAGTTTGCTTCTTCGCCATAACACTTGTCCAACACTTGGGAGCGGAAGGAACTACCTGTAGATGAGCTAGTTTTGCACGAATAACTTTGTGAGCCAACACTCGGGAAAGCACAGGAAGCTACGGGGCTTCCGCCCGCCACCATAAGATTGTCTTCGAAATCCTTTGAAACTCCCTCACCGCTCATTGTGAATTGATCGACCTCCGCTAACCTGGAGGGGCATGGAGGATGAACCATGCCACAGATCAAACTTACCCGCCGAAACATTGACCGGATCGAGCTGCCCCTAGACGGTCAGCTCATCTATCGCGATACCGAATTGCCCGGCTTTGGGTTGCGCGTTGGCAAGAAATCGAGAAGCTTCTTTGTCGAGCGCCAGATCGGCCGCAAGACGATGCGCCGCACGATTGGCAACTTCCCTATCGTGACGCCGGAGCTGGCCCGTGAGGAAGCGCTGGTGGTGCTTCGCCGGCTCAATGCCGGTGACGACCCGCTGGAGGAAAAGCGCAAGGAACGCACCGAGACGATCACCCTAGACGAGGCCGCAGAGGCCTTCTTCGAGGGCCGCACCCAGTTGAAGCCGTTCACGGTGGACACCTATCGCCGGTCCATCGACCTGCATCTGTCCGATTGGCGCAACCTACCCATGCGAGAGATCACCCGCCAGATGGTCATGGAGCGCCATCAGCGTATCACCCGGCAGGTCAGCGGCGTCAGTGCCAACAATGTCATGCGGCACCTTCGGTCCATTTATAATTACACAGCGGCCGCACACGACGGGCTGGGGGCCAACCCGTGCCAAGTGTTAACCCAAGCCCGCGCCTGGGCGCGCGAGCAACGTAGGCAAAGCGTAATACCGGCAAAGCACCTGCCCGCATGGTGGCGTGCCGTATGGATGGAGGATGACCAGCCGCGCGACTTTATGCTGGTGGCAATATTCACAGGCATGCGGTCCAGCGAGATCAAGCGTCTCCGCTGGGAGGACGTGGACCCCGTGGCAGAAACACTCACAGTTCCTCAAACCAAGAATGGCGACCCGCTGGTCCTGCCGCTATCGACGCAACTCGCAAGGCTGTTCAAGGACCGCCGAGCGCGGGTTCAGCGCAGTCCGTGGGTATTTCCCGGCAAGGGCCCCAACAAGACTGGCCATATCAAGGAGGTGAAGTCCATTGTTCGCCGGGTCCGCAACGCGTCAGGCGTTCACTACTCGATGCACGACCTTCGGCGGACCTTCATCACCATTGCGGAAGGCTTGGATATTCCCGCGTTTGCGCTGAAACGCCTCTTGAACCATCGTATCGATACCGACGTGACCGGCGGTTACATCGTCATGGATGCTGAGCGTTTGCGGGAACCCGCCCAGCGCGTCGCAGATCGAATTATGGAGTTGGTGAACAATGCCTAAGAACCGTCGATCAGAGCCACGGGCGTCAGCCTCGGACCGTCCCCAAGCGCTACAGCGCCGCGAAGAGTTCGCCGGAAACCCAGAGTCGCCAGACTTGCCGAGCATGTTGGAGAAGTTGGCGTTGGGACTCATCCTCGCTAACCGACCCGGTCTTCGCGACGGGCCAGCGAGGCTGAATGAGGCTGCTAGCCTTGTGCGTGAAGCAATAAAGACCGTCACTGGGTTCTCGGATCAAGGCCGCACGGCAGACTTTGACATAGCCCTCCAGTTCAAAGCTTGGAACACACCCACTGGTGCCGAGAAAGTTGTGGCCAGACCTCTGGATGATCGCGGCGATTACATAGAATCCTTTGCTCTCTACAAAGAGAATTCGGATAAGCTAATCGACGGCGACGTTGCAGACCGGTTGAGAAAAGCAACAGCTGATCTTCCCGAGGCCGCTGCGATAGCAAGTCAGGGTCGGATCAAAGACAATTTCCATGTCTATGGAGAATATCTCTGGCAGTCTGCCGTCCATCGGGTGAATGATCAAGAAGAGGAGGAAATGCTTCGAGATCTTCAGGAGATTTCCCGAATCCTCGCGAAGTGGAACATCGGTCTAGACACCGATCCGGTAAAGCTAGGGCTTGCTGCATTGATGAAGCCCGCCGAGGAATAATTCAAATCCGGTCGAAGGGGGAAAGTGCCCCCTTTTTCCCACATCCCAAAACACTAAACGAGCTTTTACTGATCCGGTTCCGCATTTCGGAGCCAAATTTTCGCGGAGGCTCCATCAGAACAAGGAGCTTCTGATGAAACAGAATCCCTTCAACGAGCCGCTGCTGACCACACGCGATGCAGCCAATTATCTCGGGGTCAGCGATAGCTGTCTCCAGCGCCACCGCTGGGCCGGTACTGGCCCTGTCTTTATCCGCCTGGGTCGCAACGGTCGCGTCCGTTATTGCCCTTCTGATCTGGACGCGTGGTTTATCCGCTGCCGGTCCACACGAGCGGAGGGCTGAGCGATGAGCAATCAACTCAACCTTCGCGCATTCATTGACGCCCTGACGCCATTCGCGCGAGCGAAAGCTCTAGCCGATCTTGGAATCACACCGCTTCCAATTCCCAAAGGGAAAATGCGCCCTAAAGGAAAGTGGTCTGATTATGAATTCCAAGCCGGAAAGTCCGAGGCGGACTTTATTGAAGGCATCGAGGTAGGTATTCGCCTCGATGGTTCGAGTCTGGTTGATGTCGACATTGACTGGCTTGAAGGTCGGGAAATCGTGGCCGACCTTTTCCCTTTGGCTCCTACGTTTGGTCGTTCTGGCAAAGAGGGCACCCACCTCTTTGTGGCTGCGGACTTGGACAAGACAATTAAGTTCCAGCTCCCAAACACCGCCGCCGATGCACCTGGCATCCCCGATGAACACGCTTTGTGTGTCCTGGAACTGCGCTCCAAGGGGCTCATTAAGCCGCCGCCTGGCTTGCACCATAAGGATGACAAGACACTTGCCTGGAACAATAACGCCACGTTGGTTCCCGCCTTAAGTAATGATTGGCTGATCAAGCAAGCAGGACTTGCTGCGTTCCTGACGGTCTGTGCCCGATTTTATCCGGGCGAAGGTTGTAGGCACGATTTCGGTGTACAGCTCTCAGGCGCCCTCGCGCGTATTTGTGAAGACGCTAGCGAGATAGACTCAATGGTTCAACTCGTTGCCGAAACAGCAGGGGATGAAGAAGCGGCAAAGCGCGGCGCGGGTAAATCGAGCCTTGAGAAACTGGAGGCAGGCAAGGACGTCACCGGCATGCCGACCGTCGTCAAATCCCTTGGGCTACCAGATGATTGTATCCCGGTGTTCAACGGGTGGCTTGGACTTTCTCAAATTCTGCCCGAACCGTCGAACAAAGTTCCAATGAACACCGCTCGCCGGTTCCTAATAGACCACCACATGGCCGGCGAAACGATCACCCTTCGCTACCACGCCGGTTCCTATTATCGATACCAGGGCGCAGCCTATGTCGTATTCGAGCCGGAATACCTTTCGAAGGACCTATACGCCTTCTGTGATCGCTTCTTCGAGGTGAAGAGACATGATGTTGCCAACGTCTTAGACATCATGCGCGGACTGTGTCTTCTGCCCGAAGGCTCGCAACCACCAATTTGGCTGACAGAATCAAATGACAGGCCTGACCCAAGTGACATAGTCGCCTTCAAGAACGGACTGCTCGACCTGGGAACCGGCGTACTGTTGCCACCGAATCCTGAGTTCTTCACGACATCAACACTGGCGGTGAACTACGATGCGGACGCGGGAATGCCGCCGCGGTGGTCCGAGTTTCTCCAATCGACGTTCGCGGGTGATGAGGACCAGATCGAGCATCTGCGCCAGGTGATGGGATACATCATCTCCGGCGATATGAGCCGCGAGGCCGTGTTCGTCTTTTTCGGTCCGCCACGATCTGGAAAAAGCACGACGATCTCGGTTCTTGAGGCCATTCTTGGCGCATCAAACACGGCAAGCAGTTCGCTCGCAGACCTGGATTACACATTCGGTTTGCAAGGCTTCGTGGGAAAGATGTTGCTATCCATCACCGATGTTCGGATCGACCCCCGCACCAGCAAGGCGGGTGTACTCTCAGCGATCCTAGCGATCAGCGGTCAGGACGAAGTGACGGTCCAGATCAAGTACGGCAATGCTTGGAAGGGTCGGCTCGGCGTTCGGATATTGATCGCCACCAACGAGCTCATTCGCCTGAACGACCATACGAAAGCGTTAGCGGCTCGGCTTGTGCCAGTTATCTTTCCTAACTCGTTTACCGGCAGGGCCGACACGGGCCTAAAGCGCGCATTGCAGAAGGAGCTGCCCGGGATAGCGAAGTGGGCAATCGACGGATATTTGGCAAAACGAGAGGCAACCGCTTTCACGTTGCCACAGTCTTCGGAGGAATACGTTTCGGACCTTGATGAGGTGAACAATAACCTTCTCGAATTCGTCGAGACGTGCTGCGTGCGTGGAGGCGAGTACGACATCAAGAAGGATGACCTCTATAAGGAGTATTATGAATGGTGCCAGGAAGCGTCGGTTTTCGCTCTCGGCAAGCAGGCCTTCTCGCAGCGCTTGTTGTCGCTGCTTCCTTCGGTCCGGTCAGACCGCATCCAGAAGGACCATGTCAGGGTGCGGGTTTATCGCGGCATAACAACCACAACAGACAAGCTCTTGTGCGGAGGCAAGGAGCCATAAATTGGTGCCCTACCTGTCCACCCTTTGCCTAAGCCCTAGCAAACAATAAAGCCAATACATATGGCCTACATTAAGCAATATATAAGGGTATTACGGCATGGGGCGGGCAGGGTGGACACTTCGCGATTGACCCCGTTAATCTCGCGAAAATTCGATCCCAAAATCTCTCAACCTGCTTGCCTTGGCAGGCAAACAGGCCAACCCTCGGACCATGTTATCGCTTCTGCTGGCAGCGCTTGTCACAACAGACCCTCCGATCGATCCGCGCCGTGTCGCGGAATCCGCGATCTGTGTTCCGGTGTCATCTTCTTCCGTCGCGCTGGGCGAAGCTCTGGATCAGTTCGCCTTTTCTATACGATGGGCCTCCAGGGCCGAGGCGCTGGCCTTTCCCGATTATCCGGATGAACTGGCAGCGGTTTATCAGGAGTGCGTATTCGCAGCCTTCGGCGAATCGCCATTGTTCCGGGGCCTGGTGCTTGTGACCGGTGAGATTCCGCACCAGTGGCCGCTACAACGCCATATAGACGCCAGCGCTGGTCGCCGGTTCTCCCTTGCCGGGCATCAGCTCGCAAACGGTGCCACACTGACGGTATATCCCGATGAAGGCGAGTTTCTGCTGACGGTGCCGCAGGATGCTCGCGACGAACCCGAGATCGGCGTTCTAATAGTCCGCGGGACGTGCGACTTCGTTTGGTTCGAAGGCGCTGAGCCTGGCAGCGCTGAGCGCTGATTCAAGGGCGCTACTTTTGAAGTCCCCGGAAATCGTTTGTCTATGCGGTTGGACGGCCGATATGCGCTTCATGCGCCCTACTAGACCGTACACGCACAATCTTTGGATGGCTTCGGTAGTGCTGATGTTTATTATTAAAAACAATGGCTTGATGGTGCCGCATGGGTGACTCGAACACCCGACCTACGCATTACGAATGCGTTGCTCTACCAGCTGAGCTAATGCGGCCTAAACCAATCATGAGCGCTACATTTGCGCTACTTTTCTTACCTCTGGCAACCTAACTCACTGCTTTGCTTCGTGTTCCGCAATTAGGGCACCTAATTACGAATGCGTTGCTCTACCAGCTGAGCTAATGCGGCCCTTGAAATAAGGCGGCGGAACGTAACCGCGAACGCAGCAATCCGCAATATGCCAAATGCGCTCCATCACACAGCGTGCTAGGGTTGAAACATGAATCGGAACGCCGCCCTGCACCGCAAGCGCCCACAAACAAAAGCGGGCGTTGCGTTTGCCCCTGCTCAAACCGGAATTCTGGTTTTGGCCGGTGGGCTATTTGCGATTATTCAGACTTTTTCGACAGTGACGCTGGCGTGTCGTGGATACTATGACTGGTATCTGTTCAACCAGCAGATCGGCGGAAGCATAATCCAGGCCTATGTGGTCTTCTCCTCAGCTATATCGTTATATTTACTGGCCGATATCCTCCGCCCGAAACGCCAGCGCGCCTCGGTGATCGTAAGACTATTTCAGGTCCTGTTGGTTCTCAGCATCGTGTCTGTGGTCACGGTTCAGCACGGTTTGCTCTTGCCACAGGAACAGCATGCTGACGTTCGCCGTTCGATTCACCTGGCGCTGGAGCGCACGTTTCAATTCCAGCGTGACCGGCTCTACTGGGAGGTTGAGGGCGACGGCGGAGATCCGGTTCCGGCGCCGGGCACACACAGTTTCCAGGACAGCTCACCCTTTGTGATCAAAGCGGGCCGGCTGAGGTGTGAAGTGGATGCAGAAGTGGAAGCGCTGCAGGAAGCGCAATGGCGGGCCTATTCGACAGGAGCGATTCCGTTCGCGATCACTGACGAGCGCCATTGAAGGCCTGACTAGCTTCTTGAAGCCAGCATGTCCCTGATTTTCGCTGCGGCGGGCGCCGCCAGCCGGTCAAAGGATGGAGACAGGGCTTCAAGTTCCGGGCTGGCAGCCGCGGCATCATTGATCACGACCAGATCGGCTTCATCCTTGCCGGGCTCGGTGTGCGCCAGATGCATGGGCCGTACGGTCCGCAGATACTGGGTCACGACCGATTCCACGCTGCGCCCGCGTTCGCGGACATCACGCAACAGGCGGCGGGCCAGACGAATATCCGCCGGGGCATCCACAAAGATCGAGAAATCGTAGAGATCGCGGAGTTTAGGATCCGCCAGAACATGAATGCCCTCTACGATAATCACATCGGCAGGCTTCACTTCCCGGGTCTGTGCCAGCCGCTTGTGGGTCAGAAAATCATACAGCGGCGCGTGAATGGTCTTGCCGGCTTTCAGTTTTCGCAACTGATCGCCCATCAATTCGTGATCATGCGCGGCCACATCGTCAAAATTGAAGCGCTGGGGGTCAAAGCCGGGCTCGTCTGCATGATCGCCATAATATTCGTCTTCACCAATAAGGCGGACGTCAGAGGGCGTGAGCTGGCGGCGAAGCGCATCAGCAAAGGTCGACTTTCCGGACGCCGACCCCCCTGTCACCGCGACAATCAAAGGCGTCATGCGTCATCCTCGTCAATACCTGGATCATCCGGCGGGCGCGGCGCATCGTAGAACTCGGGCGCTTGGCCCGCCTTCTTCACGGGCTTGGGCGCTTCCAGCAGCGCGTTTTCCGGCACCGCGCCCGCCGCTATCTCGAAACGTTCATAGCGCGGATGCGTCATCCGGCCTTCATCGCCATAGGCATAGACCATGCGCTTCCAGTCATCCGGAGAGTAGGAAAAAGCCCGTCCCTCACCGTCAATATCCGACCAGTCAGCCTCGCCGGGCGCATGTGAGGCACGCGTCATCCAGCGCCGCGCGGCGGCGTCATCATCTTCCTGACGCGCCAGCCGGGCGGCCAGTGCGCAGAGCCGCGCCGTCGGCGTGCCCATATTCAATAGGGGATCCAACACGGCCCTTGCCGCGTCGGCCTGCGCGGCATCAAGGGCTGCCTCGACCAATAGCAATTTTGACTCGCGATGCTCCGGCCGCGTCGCGGCCAACATCCGCAAGCGTTCCGCGCGTTTTGCCTTGGTGTCAGACTTTCGCAGATCACCCAGCGCCCGGGCCAGAGCCGGATGGGGCTCGGCCGCCCAGGCCGTTTTGATCAACTCCTCGGCGCGCTTGTGCTTGCGGCCCGCGGCCAGAAGGCGTGCGGCGAGCACCACGGCGGGCGCAAAGCCCGGCGCAGATGCGGCGGCCCGTTCGGCCATGGGGCGGGCAGTTTCAGGCTCGGCAGTCTCGCATTCCAGCGCTCTCGCGGTTAAGAGGACGGCTCGCCGGCGCCGCGCCCGGTCGAGCGGAATCCGGCGGCGCTTTTCGCCTTCGCTCAGGGTTTCCAGCGCTGCCGACCAGTCGCCCTGCGCAACCTGCGCATCAAACAGGGCATCAAACGTCCAGTTCGCCGACCGCGATTGATCAAAGGCCGCTTTGGCATAGCTCGCTGCCTCGGCATGGGCTCCGCGCTCCTGAGCAATTTGCGCCAGACCCCGCTGGGCAACCAGCTTGGACTTCGGATCTTCGAGCATCGCTTCGTAATGGGCTTCAGCGCCCGGCAGATTGCCGGCAGCTTCCGCCGCCCGGGCCGCCAGAAGGCGCGACAGTGCCGGCCGGTCCAGCAAGGCATCGGCGCGGGCCGCTTGGCGGACCGCGACCTCGCCTTCACCTGCGGCAGCAGCAATCAGCGCATTCTCGAGGGCATCAAAGCCTTTTTCCTTGCGGCGCCGGCGGCTGAATTGCCGGAATTTGTCCGGTGCAGTCCACAGGATGAAAATCGCCCAGATCGCGACAAACAGAAGAAATGTGCCGACCAGCAATATCGCCATAGCCAGCGCAAACGGCATCTGGCCTTCCATGCCCAGAAATTCAAAACTCACCGATCCCGGATTGAGGGTCAGGAAGACACTCAGCGCGCTGGCGAGAATAATCGCGATAACAACAAGGATAAGACGGATCATAACGGGTCAGCTCCGGTCCCGGCAGCCGCAGCTGTCAGCGCGGATCGCAACTCATCCAGCGCCGAATTGATGGAAAGCCGTGCCCGCGCCTGAACCAGCCAGCTTTGGGCCGATTCCAGAGGCGCACCCTCCAGTTGCTCGGTCAGAAGTACGGCTCCAGCGAGATCATTGCGTTCCAGCCGCTCATGCGCGAGCACAATCCGCGCCAGCGGGCTGGCCTCGCTTCCCGATGACGGCCGCAGCTCGATCAGGCCGAAAAAGACACGATTGGTGCCGATGGCGTCTTCGATCTCTTGCCGGGGATAGGAATTCACCAGCATCTCGACCGTCGGCACGCCGGATCGGGCATGCGCAGACAACAGACTCAATTGAGGCTGGTTTGGCCACAACCGGGCCAAAGCGGCACGCTCAGCCTCGAATGACTGGCCGCTTCTGGCCGCGTCAACCAGCGCAACGAGCGCCAGAGACCGGGCCGCCAGTTGCCGGCCAGACAGGTCCTCGGCAGCGTTCTGGCCCTGTTGTTCTGATTGGCGGCTTTCCAGCGCGTCAATCCGTTCCTGAAGCGGACCAAGATCAACCGGCGGCGCGGCCTCAAGTGATTCAATACGGGCGATCAAGGGTGTGATGTCTTGTGTTTCAGTGGGGCTCTCGGCTTCGAGAGAGGAAAGACGGGATTCAATCGCCGTCAGATCAACAGGCGCGTTTTCGGGAGGCGCGGCATTTTCAAGAGCCGTCAGCCGCTCCTCAAGAGCCGCGAGCACTGCCGGATCAATCCCGCCACTGACCGCTCCGGCCTGATCGAGCGCCTGATTGGCGAGGGCCGTATTCTGTGAGACCGCCGTCTCCAACACGTCCAGCCGCTGGGGAATGCCTGAATCGTCGGAATCGGGGCGTGATGTCGCCTCCAGCGCCTCAATCCGGGCTTCCAGATCTGACAGATCAACCGGCTCCGGCTCGATCGACGGTGCCAACTCCAGCGCGGCCAGCCGCGCTTCCAGCGCCGTTGGATCGAATGGCACAGCGCCGGATGATGATTCAATTTCCGCGAGGCGGCTTTCCAGCGCTTCGAGCTCGGCCGCCTCCGGGTTCCGCGCGTCCAGCGCCCACGCAATCCACCCGCCCAGACCTGCGCCAACAAAAGCGGCGAACAGAAAGGTCAGAAAATACTCGCCCATTCCGCCGGAGTGTCGCGGTTTCTGCGGGCGCGGAGCGTCTACTGCCGGTTCAAACTCGGCATCGACGGGTTCGGGTTCAGTCGGATCACTCATTTACATACAGCCCGTGGCTGATTCGCCTTAACGAAACCATGCTGACGACTGTCAGACTAGAGGTCAAAACCTATCCGGCCCAGCATGTCATTCTCATTGGGTGTCTCCGCCACTTTTACGGCCGCCCAGTCAGAACGCACCAGACCATTCGCGGCCGCCTGACTGATCGCGACGGCAATCACTGTGTTGAGGTGGTCAGACAGGTCAGCATCCTCGACCAGCGCGGTAAAGGCGACGGCCGCACGTTGCGAATGGAACAGGGCGACGGCCAGTTCCCGCTGCCGGATGAGTTGCGCGGCTTTTTTGGGAAGCTGGTCTTTGGCCACGGCTTCATAAATCACGGCCTCATCGACCTCGAAGCCGCGCGCCTGAAGGGCGCCAGCAACATCGTGAGCGGTGTGCGCCCCGCGCAGATGCAAGAGCCGGTGCCGCCCCGGAACCAGCCGGGCCTCGCAAAGTGCGATGAGGTCGTTGGCATCGCCGCCTGCGGACCGGACTTTTGAGAACCCGGCCTCCAGAGCGGCGGCGGCAGTGGCATCGCCGACGCAGAAAGCGGGCAGATCGGTTTCGCTCCGGCCGGATAACCAGGCGCGCACGCCATTGGGACTGGTAAACAGGAGCGCGCTGATCCGGCTGAGCCCGACCTCGATTTCATCGGCAAATTCCACTCGCAATATGGGCGCGATGACGGGCTCTGCGCCCCGTCGTGTCAGCTGTTCGGCGGTTCTTGAGGCACCGGGCTCGGATCGGGTGATCAAGACCTTCATGAGGTTTTGATCGCCTCTGCCAGACGAGTGCCGCCCGCCTGCTTGATCGCTTCGCCCAGTTCGCGTCCGATCCCTTCCGCATCCGCAAAGGACCCCGTGCGCTGATCCTGCCAGCGCGCACTGCCATCCGGGAGCAGTGCCTCGCCCATGATCCTCAAGGTGTCGCCATCAATCGTCGCATGGGCGGCAAGCGGTGTTCGGCAGGACCCATCAAGAGCCGCCAGAAATGCGCGCTCCGCGGTCAAGGCGAAGGCGCTGGGCAGATGGTTAAGGGTTAGAACGGCCCGCGCAGCCGCCTCATCATCCGCGCGAATAACCAGACCGATGGCGGCCTGACCGGCGGCGGGAAGCATGGTGTCCAGACCGCAAGGCGGGAAAGACCCCTCCTTGCGCCCAAGACGTTTAAGGCCTGCGCGCGCCAGGAAGGTGGCATCAACGTCTCCGCTTCTCACCTTCCCCAGCCGTGTATCGACATTGCCGCGCAGAGTGACGATTTCCAAGTCGGGGCGGAGCGCCAGCGCCTGCGCCTGCCGCCGCAAACTGGCCGTGCCGAGCCGTGCGCCGCGCGGCAGGTCGGCGAGCTGTGCGCTCCCATCAGCCGTGAGCAGTACATCGCGGGAGTCCTCGCGTTCCAGAACAGCGGCAAGTACGAGCCCGTCGGGCAATTGGGTAGGGACATCCTTCATGGAATGAACCGCGATGGCGGCAGCGCCGGTCAACAGGGCGTCGTCAATTTCCTTTGTAAACAGCCCCTTGCCGCCCGCATCAATCAATTTCCGGTCGGTCAGCCGGTCGCCGGTCGAAACCAGGGCGTGAATGGGGAAGTCATTGGTCGTTGCGCCCAGTGCAGCAACAAGTCCCTCCTGGACGAGATGGGCCTGAGCCAGCGCCAGGGGAGACTTTCGTGTCGCGAGCGGGAGGGGGAGGCGCAAAGGCACGTTGCTTTATCCTGTTCAGGCAGAGTATCGAACTTGTCATGGACTTAGACTCCTCACCACCCGTCGCGCAAGACAAAGCCCTCACTGTTCTGGGGCTGGAATCCAGTTGCGATGAAACCGCCGCCGCTATTGTCAGGCTGGACGCTGACGGGCGGGTAGAGGTTCTGGCGGAAAAAGTACGCGGCCAGAATGACGCCCATGCGCCTTATGGCGGTGTCGTTCCCGAAATCGCCGCGCGAGCGCACGCCGAGGTCATGGACGGTCTGGTGGAACAGGTGCTAGCCGATGCCGGCCTGTCTCTGGACGCGCTGGATGGAATAGCGGCCACATCGGGCCCCGGCCTCATCGGCGGCGTAATGGCCGCCCTGATGACGGCAAAGGGGTTGGCGCTGGGAGCGGGAAAACCGCTGATCGCTGTGAATCACCTTGAAGGGCACGCCCTTTCGCCGCGTCTGTCGGAGCCTTTGGATTTTCCGTATTTGCTGCTTCTGGTGTCCGGCGGGCACACTCAATTGCTGATCGCGGAAGGATTCGGGCGCTATCATCGTCTGGGCTCGACCCTGGATGATGCGGCGGGGGAAGCCTTTGATAAAACCGCAAAAGTGATGGGGCTGGGTTTTCCCGGCGGACCGGCACTTGAAAAGATGGCGAGGTCCGGAAATCCGGATCGTTTTGAACTCCCGGCCCCGTTGGCGAATCGGCCGGGGTATGATTTTTCCTTTGCAGGATTGAAAACAGCGGCCCGTCAGATCTGGGATGGAATTTCCTCTCCGACACCTACTGACAAGGTTGATCTGGCGGCGGGCATGCAACGGCAAATCGCCCGATCTCTGGCACAAAGATCGTCTAACGCCATGAAATATTTCATGGAGACATATGCGGACATTGATGATCTCGCATTTGTAGTAGCCGGCGGCGTGGCGGCAAACCAGACGATTCGCCAGGCCCTTCAGGACGCTGCCGATTCACAGGGTTTCCGATTGATTGCGCCGCCGATGAAGTGGTGCACGGACAATGCAGCCATGATTGCATTGGCTGGAGCCGAGCGTCTTCGCCGCGGTGAAACCGACGATCTGTCCGCGCCTGCCCGGGCGCGCTGGCCTTTGGACGCCGCTTCGGCCAAGCTGGATCCGGCGATTGGTTCTGGTCGGAAAGGGCCCAAGGCATGAGCGAATATCAGTCAATTGGCGTGATCGGCGCGGGTGCCTGGGGCACGGCTCTGGCCCAGACAGCCGCGATCGCGGGACGCGATGTCACGATCTGGGCACATGAAGACGCTGTCGCCAACGATATCAATGCCAATAAAGAGAATTCGGCCTACCTGCCCGGGGTTTCGCTGCATGCCAACATTCAGGCGTCCGGCGCTCTGTCGGACCTGTCCACCTGCGGCGCGGTTCTGGCCGTCGCCCCGGCTCAGCATATGCGCGGCGTTCTGGCGCAATTTGCGCCCTATGCGACCGAAGCGCTTCCGGTCCTTTTATGTTCGAAGGGTATCGAACAATCATCGCTGAAATTGATGACGGACGTTCTGGATGAGGAGATTCCGGCTGCCATTCCTGCCGTTCTGTCCGGCCCCAGCTTTGCGATTGACGTTGCAAAAGGCCTGCCGACAGCAGTGACGCTCGCCACCTGCTACAAGTCATTGGGTCATGCGCTGATGGAAGCCATCGGCACACCGCGTTTCCGGCCCTACTGGTCAGGCGATCTGATTGGCGCAGAAGTCGGCGGCGCAGTGAAAAACGTTCTGGCCATTGCCTGCGGTATCGTCGAAGGCCGCGAACTGGGCAAGTCCGCTCATGCGGCCCTGATTTCACGCGGGTTTGCGGAGATGACACGGCTGGCCGTCGCCATGGGCGCCGAGCGTGAAACACTGTCCGGCCTTTGCGGGTTGGGGGATCTCGTTCTGACCTGCTCATCGCCGCAATCGCGCAATATGTCTTGCGGCATGGCGCTGGGGCGGGGCGAAACGCTCGACAGCGTTCTGTCGGCGCGGAAGGCTGTCACAGAAGGCGTGGCGTCAGCGCCTGCCATCGCGGCTCTGGCAGACAAGCATGGCGTCGACTTGCCGATCTGCGCCGCGATGAACGCCATATTGTCGGGCAAGGTCACTGTGGATCGCGCCATGGAAGAGCTTTTGTCCCGTCCCTTCACGGTGGAGGGAGCGTAGTGGCGTTCATGGTCAAGGCAAAAGATCGCGCCGGCGCGCTCGACATTCGCCGCGCCAATCGCGAAGCGCATCTCGAATTCCTGAAAGCGGCTGGTGACCGCCTCTTGCTGGCCGGACCCATGCTGACGTCCGATGGCGAAATGGCTGGAAGCCTGCTGATTGTCGATTTTGAGTCAGAGGGGGCGGTGGTCGACTGGCTCGCGGGCGACCCCTATTCCAATGCCGGCTTGTTCGAGAGCGTCGAAATCGCGGGCTTCAAGCCTGTTCTGTCAAACTTTCCGGCCTCATGATGGACTTACCGCCCTCCGGTACCCCTCTGGGTCATATCAGCGACCTGCCGGACCCCGGCGGGCTGGAAGCGGACTGGGATGCCGCCCCGCTTTTCCTTGTGCGCAAGGGGGACGATATCCGCTGTTTCGTGAATATCTGCCCGCATGCCGGGCGCGCCCTCTCGCTCCCCGACGGTCGGGTGTTTCTGCATAAGGGCGAACATATTCTCTGTCCGGTCCACGGTGCGACATTCGAGGTCTTGTCGGGCAAATGTACTGGTGGACCTGCTGGCGAACCCCTGAAATCTGTTCCGATCCGCCTGGACGGGGACGTGATCCGGGCCGCCTAGTCGAGGCGAATAAGGCGCGCCTCATTCGTCACCGTCTGGCCGCCGTTCATGCCGCCCGGTGTGACAAAACCTCCAGCTTGGCTAGTCGTTCGAGCGGAAAAACGCGGTTGCTTCGGAAATCAGTGAATCGCGCGCGGCGAGCGTGATGGTTTCGCCCTTCTCCGGGGTGGCCTGGGATGGATCCGAGCCGATCCGGCCATCGGGAAAGGTCTTCCGGTAATCATCGGCATCGGCAAAATCTCCGTCCGGGGCAATTTTCGGGCTCATTTCAACCCGTTTGACGGATTCCGGATAGCCAAAATAGGTCACCGCCACCTCGGAGGCTGTGGCATGAGAGCCGTCGCCGACCGGAAAAATTTCGCGGCAGACCTTCATGACGCCCGGCAAGTCCCACCAATTGCGGCTTTGCAGACGGTAGGGGCAGGGCTCTCCGGCCAGCGACCAGTTCGAATAGCTTTCCGCGATCGCTGCCTGAATGGTCGGCACATTGCCGCCATGGCCGTTGAGGAAATAGATCCGCTCGAAACCATGCCGGACCAGGCTGTCGATCCAGTCCTGCAGGGCGGCAATCATGGTCGAGGGCCGCAGCGTGATGGTCCCTGAAAACCCGAGATGATGTTGGGCAATACCGACATTGAATGTCGGAGCGATCAGCAGGTCAGAGGTTTTGCTGGCTTCATGCGCAATGATTTCCGGGCAGAGGGCATCCGTCCCCAGCAGCCCGTTCGGGCCGTGTTGTTCAGTCGAGCCGATCGGGATGATGATACCTTTGGAGTGTTCCAGATAGGTGTCGATTTCCTGCCAGGAGGATTGATGCAGCAGCATGTCGTGACCTCTTATCGTCTATGGCAGAAGGGCTACGCGTCACGCTGGCCTATGGCAAGTAATTCAATTCAGCCCGGCGCGTTGACGGAACCGGTGAAGGTAAAGGCTCTGATCATGCGCAGCCTCACCCTCGACGCTCGCGATGGCCGACAGCATGGTCGACATGGTCCGCATTTCCTCTGGTCCGACGCGGCGAGCAAGGAAATCGGTCATTCGCGGCACCAGGTCGCCGGGGTCCGCAACATTGGCGGAAAACCAGGCCGCACGTGACAGCAGCTCTTCACTCGTCGCGGCGTTGACCTCGAAAACCCTTTCCATCTCGGTACGAATGGTTTGCTTGTGCTGGGTCGTGACCTCACCCCCGGCGCGGGCCATTCCCAACAGCAGGACGGCAGCGGCTTCGCGCGGATCCTCAACCGAGGAGAGCCGTTGACGGTTTGCTTTGGCCCGAAACCGCATCTTTCGAGGCAGGTTGACGGCGGTTTCTGCGGCATCTTTCACAATCTCTGCGCCGCGCATCGCCATGTTGATGCGCCAGGCTATCCCGCCAATCGCCACCAGTAAGCCGATCAATCCGAGTACGATATGCATCCCTACCCCCAACACCCACACGCCAGAACTGTATTCGCAAATCTGTGCACCCGTCCAGTGTTCACGAAACTGTGCATGCGAAGCCGCTTGTCTTGACGTGATAATCGGCGAGGATGCGCCCGAACAACTTCGGGGGAAACTCATGAGACTGGCAATTTCAATTCTGGCACTGGCTGTATTGTCAGCCTGCTCCGCTAATTCGACAGATCATATCACGATGGCGGTGAATGATTCGGGCCGGCCGGAAGCCGACATGCAACGGGATGCCGGCCGTCATCCGGCCGAAATGCTGACCTTTGCTGGTGTTCAACCCGGCTGGCGCGTGGCCGATCTGGGCGCGGGCAGCGGCTATTATTCGCGCATCCTGTCCGGTGCCGTGGGCATGGACGGAGAGGTGATCTCCGAGAACATGGACTGGATAGTCGAGCGCTTTCCAAATGCGGATACCGCCATTACCGAGCTTGCCGCAGAACGTGACAACATTACGCGCCTGGTTTCGCCCGTCCCGGCCATTCTCGATGATTATGACAACGAGCTGGATGCTGCCTTCATGATGCTGATCTATCATGATCAGGCCTGGGCACAGGAAGGCTTCGAGGCCCCGACCCGTGAAGATCGGATTGCCATGAACCGGTCCATTTTCAATGCCTTGCGTCCCGGCGGCGTCTATCTGGTTGTAGATCATCGCGCCGAAGATGGAACCGGTGATAGCGTGATTGGCGACTATCACCGCATCGAAGAAGCCTTCGTTCGCGAGGAGATCGAGGCGGCAGGGTTCGAGCTGGCCGACGAGTCCGACATTTTGTCCAACCCGGACGATACAAGAACGATTTCGGTCTTTGATCCGTCCATTCGCGGAAATACGGATCGCTTTGTACTGCTGTATCGCAAACCGCTTTGATTGAAGCGGTGATTATGGTAAATTCGCTTTGCGAGCTGAGTTAGACTGAAAAGTCAGACACGGTTAGGCAATGATCGGGCGGCACGTCGCTATGCGAATGTGCCGCCCGTTCTCATTTCGGCCAGCATTTCCTGATCACACATTCTCGACGATAAAAACGCCATCTGCATTCACGCCCGGCGTCTTGACGATGGCCGGTTGCAGCGCTTTCAAAAACCGCTCATTGCCCTTATTGGCCTTCACGGCCATTGAGGGCTTCTCCTTCTGAAAGACAGCATAGGCACAAAGATCAGCGGCTTGGATCAACAGACTCCGCTTTGAATCCTGATGCTGAGGCAGCTCGATGACGTGCTTGAGCGGTTTGTTATGGATGCGCGTTTTCTTGCGCCACCAGCCATAGGTCTCCGTGACAGGCCGCTCCCGCCGCAATGCCCGCACCAGCTTGTCGAGCTGAGCGCTTTGGGTCCGGTCTGCCACGACGAATCCCTGAGCCCCCGCATTCCGCCTCCGGCCACCGGCACTGGCCAGAAAACCGTCAAACTGACCGAGCTGAGCCGACCACCCGGCCCGAAACACATCGGTTTCGGGTGGCAAATTCTTCTTCCGGACGGCGCACAGGATAACCCTTACGGACTTGATGTCGGCAATGCCCTTGAGTGCGGATTCGATCAGCGCCACGCGCCGTGCAGAATCGCCGGGCCCTTTGCGCATGATCGTTGATGCGCGCAATTCGTCACTGGCCTTCAGACCATATTGCGCCCCGAGGGACTGGCGCAGCTCAATCAGGGCCTGCTCGATCTCCGTCCATTTTCCGGAAGGCGCGATCAATCCGGCCAGCACGAAAGCCGGGCTGGACCCCGGTTCCCGACCGGTATCCCCGGACTCATCGACATACATCAAATACATGTAGCGCCACCCCTCAGGCCACAGTGTATAGTTAACACGACTCAACGTGATGACGAAAGCTGGCTCGCCTCTCGCGGGAAGGTTAAGGTGAAATCATGACAATCTGGACCTCTTTCAAGAACGGAACCGCTCCGGCGCGTGTCTGGCTCAAGCGGCGCTGGGCCCCAACAGCCGCGATCGCGGCGGTCGTGGCGACAACGCTGGGCGTGATCACGGATATTGAAAGCCTTGTCACCGGCGGCGGCTCGCTGTCACAAGCTGAAGCGGCTTCGCTGGCGCTGAGCGTGGCATCGCACCTCGAGACGGCATCTATCGCCAGTGGTGGTGAGATTGATGGCAATTCCGATCTGGAACGCACGATCAATGAGCTCGCCCGGTCCGGTGATCGCACTGTAGAGCAGGCCCTGACCGATCTGAATAACGGAAACTCCGACGCCGCCTTCACGGCGCTTGAAGACAGCGCCCGCCAGTTGGAGCGACGTCAGCCGCAGGAAGCCGGCGAACGCTGGTTCGCTGTGGGGGTTCTGGCAGAGGCCGTCGATCCCGAAAGGGCGCTGGCCGCCTATCAGGCTTCTCTGGCCCTCGCGCCGGACCGCCCGCGCACGCTGGACCGGTTGGGCGGTCTTTATCTGGATCAGGGCGACGACGAACAGGCCGAAACCCTGCATCGCCGCGCCCTTGATGCGGCTATTGAAGCGGGCGATGAGCTCGAACAGGCCCGGATTCACTCCAGCCTGGGGTCGTTGGCCTGGATGCGTGGTGATTTTGATGCGGCGACCGAATTTTACGACCGCGCGCTCGAACTCGCCGATCTCAATGGCGACGTCGTCCTGTCGGCGCGGCAATTGGGAAATCTCGGTCTGATGGCCATGGCGCGGGGGGAAACAGAAAGCGCCGAAACCTATTATGATCGCGCCCATAATCTCATGGAGCAGAGCGGTGATACCGTTGGCATGGCACTGGCCCGCAATAATCTGGCGAATATCTATCGCGAGCGCGGAGAGCTGGACCGGGCCGAAGACATGTACCGGTTGACCCTGTCCGAGCTCGAAGCCGCCGGGCAACCTCAATTCGCCGCCATGACCATTGCCAGCCTGGGCATGGTCGCGGAATCGCGGGGCGATTATCAGTCCGCCACCCGCTTCTATGAACGCAGCCTCGAGCGCGCCCGGGAGTATCAGTATATACGGGCCATAGAGCGCGCGGCCCGCAGCGCGGGCTGGATGGCCATGCAGCGGGGAGATCCGGTTCAGGCGCGGCAATATGCAGACGAAGCGCTGGCGGCGGCCGAACGCATTCCGGATCCGGCCAACAGGGCAGATGTGTTGATTCTGTCAGTGGGAATTGCGGCTTCGGCTCAGGACGATGCTCTGGCCCGTGCCCACGGCGCCCGTGTCTTCGAGATCATTGATGAGCGCGGGGCGCCGCCGGATACACGGGCCTATATTCATGATGCGCTGGCCTTGTCGGCCTTTTTTGCCGAGGACTATTCACGCGCTGAACAACATGTGTCTCAAGCCAGACAACTCTATGAGGAAGCCGGTGAAATCCCGGCCATGGCGGAACAGGAATTGCGGCTGGCCACATTGGCGTTTCGGCGCGAGGAGCGGGAAGAAGGCTGCAACTGGCTGGCAGCCGCCGAGGTCAATTACGGGCGCTCCGGATTTATTTCCGAAGCCAACCGCATGGTCGATCGCCGCGAGGAAGAAGGGTGTCCACCCCGTGAAATCGGCGGCAACGGGAATGGCGCCGGCGAACCCGGCTAGGAGCAAATCTCCCAGGGGCCCATATCCATATGGAAATGGTCGGCATGCGCGTCATTATAGTCCGGACCCAGCACGCCGGTGAAAATCTCGCAGGATCGGTCACGGACTTCTGTCAGGAAAGCAGCCTCTTCGCCGCCATTATCCCAGCGATGGACGCCGACAACGCGGCCATCCGACAAGCGGAAACCTGAAATATCAATCGCATTGGCATTGGCGTGCTGGGACCAGCGTCCGGCCTGCGCCGAATTCTCCCGGCGGCAATTATAAGTGCCGTAATGCAGGATTTCGGCGACCTCGGCATCGAGATGACGGGCTGCAGCGGGAGCGACGATTTCCCGCTCCCAGATATAGAGCGCAGCCGCCAGCGCGCAGGACGCCACGGGCGGCTCCGGATTCGCATAGTCCAGATTCGATGTCGAAATCTGGACACCCGCCTGCCACCGGCATTCCGGAGTCGGCGAGCGCGGCTCCACTTCGGCATAGCTCATATTCGAACCATCCAGCGCGGCTAGGCAGGCTTGCGGGTCATCCCGCAGCGCGCGGATTTGCTCCGAGGTAAAAAGCCGGATGGGCTCTTCCAGATCGGCTTCACCCCAGGCTTTCGCGCCATTGGGCATTTGTTCGATATAGAAAAACACGCCCAGAATGCCGAGCAGAGCAAAGATCAGGATGGAACCGCGTAGCGCGATCTGGACCGGCAGGCTGCTGCCGCCCCAGAAATCGGGCTTGCGCGGCGTTTCTGTCCGCCGCGACGAGGATCTTCGTTCATCTGACATGTCAGGACCGTCTAAAGCGGAACTTTTGGGCCATTTTCAGGCACGACAAGCCCGTAAATCAGGCTGTCACGCATGCCGATATGGGTCGACCAGTTTCCCATGAGCCGGCCTTCATAGGTCAGACCCAGCCGTTCGATCAAATGGATGGAGGCCTGATTGTCAGGATCGACATCGGCCCAGATCCGGCGGAAGCGGCGGACATCGCGCGCGTGATCCAGCATTTTTGAGGCCGCTTCAAACGCGATGCCCTGACCTTGAGCGTCCGGACGGAACATGAAGCCGATCTCGGCCTGATTGTCTTCCTTGTCCATCAATATGACCCAGCCCAGCGCCTGGCCCGGCTCGGTTTTTCGTTCCACCGCCCAGCACTGGCACCCATTCCCGTGGGCGTTCCAGGCGAGATAATCATGGACCTCGGCAACGGTCTGCATCGGCCCGCGTGACCAGTAGCGCATATTGGCCTCGTCCGAGACCGCCGGGAAAAGCGCTTCGGCATCGTCCTGACGAATGCCACGCAAGACCAGCCGTTCGGTCTCATAGACGGGAACCGGATGGCCTGCTTTTCGTTCGGCGAGCTCGTCCGCAGTCAGCGTCAAAACCACTTCCGGAAAGCGTTCCTCGATGCAGGCCTGCATGGTCTTGAAACAGTCCATGTCGAAGAAGTGGTGCGTCTCGAAACAGGCCTGGCGCACCTCCTCTGATGGCCAGCGCGCATAGGACCAGAACAGCCCGTCAGCGCCTTCGTGCAAACGCGCGCCATAGGAAGCACAGGTCTTGTGAATGGCTCTCGTCGCTTCCGTCCAGGCCTTGCGGAATGTGTCTTCCGTGCCCGGCTTCAGCTTCCAGCGGTAGAGGACAGCGGACGACATCAGCCTTTCCGCGCACTCGCACGCAGGCGCTCGCTTTCCGATTTCAGCTGCCCGCAAGCGGCGAAGATATCGCGGCCGCGCGGCGTTCGGATAGGAGAGGCATAGCCGGCCCGGTTCACGATTTCCGCAAACGTCTCGATCGTTTCCCAGTCCGAGCACTCATACGGGCTGCCTGGCCAGGGATTGAACGGGATGAGATTGATCTTGGACGGCACACCCTTCAATAGCTGAACGAGCGCCCGGGCTTCGGCGGGGCTGTCGTTCACGCCCTTCAACATCACGTATTCAAACGTCACGCGGTTCGAGTTGTTGAGCCCCGGATAGGCACGAATGGCATCCATCAGCTCGGCAATTGGGTATTTCTTGTTCAACGGGACCAGCACGTCGCGCAAATCATCATTCGTCGCATGCAGCGAGATCGCCAGCATGGCGCGGGTCCGTGTCCCGAGCTCCTGGATCTTCGGCACAACACCCGATGTCGACACCGTCATCCGGCGCCGGCCAATGGCCATGCCATCACCATCGGACATGATGTCGATCGAATCCGAGACCGCATCCAGATTATAGAGCGGCTCGCCCATCCCCATGAAGACGATATTGGTGATCTTGCGGTTTTCCGCCGAGGTCGGCCATTCCTCCAGATCATCGCGCGCAATAATGACCTGTGCGGCAATTTCCTGTGCCGTCAGATTGCGAACCAGCTTCTGGGTGCCGGTATGGCAGAAGGTGCAATTGAGCGTGCAACCGACCTGACTGGAAACGCAGAGCGCACCGGATTTCCCAACATCGGGAATATAGACGGTTTCACACTCCACGCCCGGCGCAAGACGGATCAGATATTTGCGTGTCCCGTCGACCGAGACCAGCCGCTCGACGATCTCGGGACGCGCCAGCGTGAAGGCTTTTGCGAGGCTGCCGCGCTGATCCTTGGCGATATTGGTCATTGCTTCAAAATCAGTGACACCATGATGATGCACCCAGCGCCAGACCTGTTCGGCGCGCATTTTCGCCTTGCGATCCTCCACGCCGGCAGACTTCATCGCCTCCAGCATCTGCGGGCGCGTCAGCCCGGCCAGCGAGCGTGGACCCGCCGTCGGCTTGGCGGAAGGATCATATATGTTCAGTGCAGCAGTCATGGGAGCGCGGACATAATGCATATTTGCCGCAAAAGCGAGGGGGTGACCGATTGAAGCCTGCGGGTGTTGCGGTTATCGATTGGGCCTATGAAACTGACGCTTTATCCCCTCTCGACAGAAATGCCGCCAGTGCGTCCGGCCGACCCGCGCCGGCAATGGATGGACGACACGCCAGAAAGTTTCGCCTATCGCTGTTTGCCTCTGGCGCTTGCCAATCAGCATGGCTGGGAAGTGACCACGCCAGTCGGGTTCACCGCGACCTGGAATGGCGGAAATCTCCCTGAAGACGTCAAGATCGAATTTGACACGCCGCCGGCCCAAAACCTTACTGGCGCGCCGCTGGCCAATTTCGGTTCCGGCGTTCTGACCTTCGAGCTTCACTTCCTTCTGCGTACCCCGCCCGGCTGGAACATTTTCGTCACTGGGCCCATGAATGGTATCAAGCACGGCATTGCGCCGCTCTCCGGCGTGATCGAGACCGATTGGAGTCCCTATACCTTCACCATGAACTGGCGTTTCACCGCGCCCGACTGCCCCGTGCGGTTCGAGGCGGGCGAGGCCGTGGCGCATTTTTTCCCTGTGCGGCGGGACCTGTTCGAAAAATTCGAACCGGCGCTTGATCATCTCAATCGGGATCCCAAGGCCTACGAGCAATTCATGCAATGGCGTGACAGCCGCCAGGATTTCGCCAAGAGGCTGTCTGAACATGAAGCCGATGCCGTTGAGGAAAAGTGGCAGAAGACCTATTATCGCGGGCTTCGGCCTGACGGATCGGCAGGTGTGAAGGACCACAAGATCAAGCTTCGGGCGAAGCCTTTCGAGAAGCCATCCCGCTAATCAGCAAAGCGCGTCAACGCGTTGCAGGGCAGCGGTCACACCGGTGAGCGAAAAGAGGTAGGCGGTCGCCGTTCCGCGTTGACTGGTCGCCTCGATGCGCATTTCTGCCCCGCGCCGCATTTCGCGGATCAGATCGTTTTCATCGTCCAGATCTTCAAGAAAACCGTCCTGGCCCGCGGCAAACATCTGATACCGGCTGGAGCCGATACGCGCGCGCGGCGGCGTTTCCGGCCGCAAGGCATAGCCGGAAACAAAGCGGGGCTGTTCTTCGGCCGCGCCATTGGCCCAGGTCGAGATCACAAAGAAGACTTCGCCATGATCAACATTTGACGGTGTCATCTCGATGGGCCGGCTGGCGGCGTAGCAAACCTGACCATTATCGGTATCGATCGTGAACACGATCCAGTCGCCATAAGCCCCTCGGTTCTGCGCGTCCTGTGCCAGGCCAGGGCCTGAAAAAACGGCAAACAGAGCAATAATCAAAAATCGAAAACGCATGGCGAATTCCGGCTCCGTGATGATGACTGGTCATATCATCCCTGCAATGCGGCGCTTTATGGGCAGTTAATGGCGAAACCACTTTCCGCTTCACGTGCATATCTGTTAGGCAATTATAACGCTGAACAAAAGCGGTGGATGAAGGATTTCGCGTGCCAGACTCATCGAGACAGGACACAAGCCCGCCCGGCCGGGATCAGCTGGACGCGTGGGTGGAAGCCTGCGCGAAAGCAGATCGTTCGGCTTTTGCGGCCCTGTTCGAGTTTTATGCACCGCGGGTGAAGGGGTATCTGAAACGCCTGGCAACAGATGATGCCACGGCCGAAGAGCTCGCACAGGAAGTCATGCTGACGGTCTGGCGCAAAGCCGGTCAGTTTGATTCCCGCCAGGCCTCGGCGTCGACATGGATCTTCCGGATCGCCCGGAACCGTCGAATTGATATGGCGCGAAAAGCGGCGCGGCCTGACCTCGATCAGGACGAACCATTATTGCAGCCTGTTGCCGAGGAATTGCCCGACACTGCCGCGCATGCGCGCGATCGCGAAGGGCGTGTGCGCGAGGCCTTGAAATTGCTTCCGGAAGACCAAGTTCGTCTCCTCAAGCTGGCCTTCTTCGAGGGATTGTCCCATTCGGAGATTGCTGAACACGAAGGCGTTCCGCTGGGCACTGTAAAGTCAAGAATAAGGCTGGCCTTCGACAAATTGCGCGGTCAGCTGGATCCGGGTGATATTTAATTGCCGGCTTGCCCTTGACCCATAGGTCAAGCGAGACATATCGAGAAAACCAAGACCAGATATAAAAGAAAACTATGACGTTGATTTCTGTAGATGATGAGTTGATCGCGGCGCGCGCCTCCGGGACGCTGAGCGCGCCCATGCGTCTGCTCGTCGACACTCATGCGGTTCTGAAAACAGATGTGGCTGCCGCGGCGCTCATGTCCGATGCCCTGTCCGGGGCGTTTCTGGAAGGCATGCCCGCCGAGCCGATGGCCGAGAATGCGCTTGATATCGCATTGGCCGCGATCGATGCCCTGGAATCCGGCGCAGGCGAGGCGGCGGGCACGCAAGCGATCAGCCGCAAAGCCGCTGCTGCGGCCGCAGATTCAGTGCTGTCGGAATTGTTGCAATTGCCGGAGCCTGTCCGGGACCGCGCCCTGGAAGCAGGCGCTCAATGGCGGTTCGCTGCACCAGGCGTGCGCCGCATCGAGTTGATGCGTGAAGGCGACGCGACGGCAGAATTATTGCGGATCGAGCCGGGTCATGGCTCGCCGAGCCATACCCACAATGGCAAGGAATTCACGCTCGTGCTGGCGGGCGCTTTTGCCGACGGCATTGGCCGCTATGAAAAAGGCGACCTTTGCGCGGTTGGCGAGGAAACCACCCACCGGCCGATTGCCGAACAGGGCGAGATCTGTTTTGCGCTGGCTGTAACGGACGGGTCCCTCAAATTCACAGGTGCGCTGGGCGCTGTGCAGCGCCTTTTGGGTCACTAGTGCTTTTTCGCATCCCAGTCTGAAATCGCATCCAGACCTGGTCCGCCAGGCATGACTGGGCGATCAGGATAACCGCCCATGCAAAGCGTCCGATCATAAAGCGTGATCGCGGCAGCAACCGAGACATTGACGCAAAACCGGGTTGGAATGCGCACGATGTGGTCGCACCGCGCCTGCATTTCCGATGAAAGCGAACCGCGCTCGCGTCCCAGCACATAGGCAGCCGCGCGCGGATGCCGGAAGCTGGGTAATTCCACCGCATCATCGGTCAATTCGATGCCGACCAGCGAACAGCCTTTTGGCAACAGCATGTCACTCAACGTGTCCCAGCCATAATAGGGAACGTTTTTCAGACTTCGCGACGTGTCGGAATCAAAGACCTTCTGGGCCTTGTGATGCGCGTTGACCGTAAACGCGAAGCTCGCGCCAAAGGCATGGGCGGTCCGCAAGATTGCGCCGAGATTCATTGGCTTCGAGATTTCCTCGGCGCCGATGCCGAAATAGCCTTTCAGCGGCCGAATGGGCTTGATCATGACAGGTCCTGCACGCCAGCGGTAATCCGGCCGTCCGCGTGCAGCACCGCGCATTTCATGCCTTCGGAATTATAGGGTGTCGCGATGCGGCCATCCCGGCCCACAGCAATAATACCGCCATCCCCACCGAGGCGCTTGACGTCCTTCAGGGCCCAGCGTGCCGCCTCGTCGGGGCTTTCATGCAGATAGCGGACGCGCGCAGCAGCCGTTCCGGCGGCCAGAGAGCGAATGAAGAACTCGCCCTGGCCTGTACAGGAAATCGCCACGTCCTGATCCGCCCAGGTCCCGGCCCCGATCAGCGGGCAATCACCGACCCGGCCCGGTGTTTTCTTCAGCGTGCCGCCGGTCGAGGTCGCGGCTGCAAGACGGCCTTCGGAATCGAGGGCCACACAGCCGACCGTGCCGGTCGCATAGGCCCGGCCATCCGGTACGGCTGCAGGTGTATAATAGCTATCCGGATCATCGACCGCTTCGAGACCTTCGCGTTCGGCCAGCCGATTGGCGCCCCACCCCGCCAGCATGACATGCGGCGTCGATTCCATGACCTTGCGCGCGGCATGTATCGGGGAAACGAAACCTTCCATAGCGGCAACGGCACCGGCATTGCGCGTTTCACCATCCATGATGGCCGCGTCCAGCTCATAGCGATTATCGGTGTTGGGTGAAGAGCCTTTTCCGGCCACATAGAGGCCGCTGATTTCCAGCTCGTAGACAATGGTCTCGACCACATCCAGAGCCGTAGCGCCATCATTGAGCATCGCCTTTCCGCGTTCGGCGAGGCGGCGCATATGATCAATTTCGCGATCATAGGATTTCTTGGCGAGCACGCCGGCTCCGCCATGTAACACCATCGCTACGGGTCGGGTTGTCATGGATCGAATCCCTGTTCTTGGACGTCGCGATCATCTAGCACCTGAAATCGTCACATCAAAACGACTGAACACCGTTCACTTAATGGCGGCGGCGCGCTATGTCCGTTGCAGGATAAAAAAGCTTCAAGGGGAGTTCCATGAAAATTACCAAGGACACAGCCGCCATCGTGACCGGCGGTGCATCAGGCCTCGGCGAAGGCACAGCTCGCCGTCTTGCCGCAGACGGTGCCAAAGTTGCCCTGTTTGACCTGAATGCTGAACGGGGTAAGGCCGTCGCAGCCGAGATTGGCGGCGTCTTCTGTCACGTCAATGTCGCGGACATTGCCAGCGTGGAAGCCGGGTTTGCCAAGGCGCGCGAGGCCCATGGTCAGGAACGGGTGCTTGTGAACTGCGCGGGCATCGGTTGGGCCGAGAAAACCGCCCGCCGCTCCTCTTCAGGCGATATCGTTCGGCACCAGCTGGACAAGTTTGCGCTGGTCGTGAACATCAACCTTGTTGGCTCGTTCAATTGCGCTGCGATCGCAGCGGAAGGCATGCTGTCAAATGACCCGGATGATGGCGGCGAGCGCGGCATCATCGTCAATACGGCGTCAGTGGCAGCACAGGATGGTCAAATCGGCCAGGTGGCCTATGCAGCAACCAAAGGCGGAATTTATAGCATGACCCTGCCGATGGCGCGGGACCTCGCGCGGGAAGGTGTCCGCGTCAATACGATCCTGCCGGGCTTCTTTGAAACCCCGATCTATCAGCAAATGCCGCCGGAAGTGAAAACTAATCTGGCGTCTCACCTTCAATTCCCGCAGCGTTTCGGTACGCCGGCTGAATATGCCGACCTCGTCGCCTTCATGGTGACCAATGGCTATATCAACGCCGAATGTGTCCGCCTGGATGCGGGCGCTCGCATGCCTCCGAAATAAGCTTCCAATTCTGACTATCGAGAAGGCCGCATTCTCACCGGGTGCGGCCTTTTTGCGACGCATCGGGCCTGGACTGTGAAGGCGACTGCAAATCATTTGCATGACGGGTAGACAGGCGGCGCCCTGTCAAAGTAAATGCATATCATTCGCAAAGTCATTTTTTCGGGGTCTTTCCATGCGTTCTTTGTTTGCCGGTGCCGTGTCCATGCTTGCCCTCTCGGCGGGCGCTTTTGCCGATGATGTCGCACCTGCATCAGAGGCGGCGACGGCCACCGACGACATCATCTATGTCTACGGAACGCGCAGCTTCTATCGTGAAGATGAGTCCAGCTCCGTCACGCGGACCGAGACCCCGCTGGAACATATTCCCCAATCTGTTTTCGTCATCACACGCGATGTGATCGACGATCAGGCCATGACCGGCTTTGGCGAACTCGTCCGTTACGTGCCCGGCGTCACGATGGGGCAGGGCGAAGGCCACCGCGACGCACCGGTTCTCCGTGGTAATCTCACCACGTCGGATTTCTTCGTCGACGGAATCCGCGACGACCTCCAGTATCTGCGTGACCTCTATAATGTGGATCGCGTCGATGTGATCAAAGGGGCCTCGGCGCTGGTATTCGGCCGGGGAACCGGCGGCGGTGCCATTAACCGCGTCAGCAAATCCGCCGATGGCGGCGATATTCGCAGTCTGATGCTCACACTTGGCAGTGAAGGTCAGGCGCGGCTGGCTGGCGATCTCGGTGGCGAACTGTCCGACAATGTGGGCGCCCGGCTCAATGTCGTCGTTGAAAACAGCGAGATTTTCCGGGATTTCGTGGAAGTTGAACGCCTTGGTGTCGCCCCGGCTTTCCGCTTCGAGCTGTCGGATGCCACGCAGCTGGATGTTTTTGCGGAATATTTCGAAGACACTCGCACGGTGGACCGCGGAGTTCCGTCTCTTGCCGGCCGGCCCTGGCCGGGCGATGCCGGCACCTATTTCGGCAATCCGGATATCTCGAACAGCGACATCACTGTCGCCACCTTGCGTGGCGTGCTGACCCACGAACTGGCCAGCAATCTGATTCTTCGCAGCGTGCTTTCCTATGGCGATTACGATAAATACTATCAGAATGCCTATCCCGGAGGGCCGGTAGATCCCGTTGCCAACACGGTCCCGATCTCGGCGTACAATTCGTCCACGACGCGCGAAAACCTCCTGTTCCAGACGGATCTGATATGGGAGCCGGTATTTGCCGGTCTGCAACAGACCATTCTTTTCGGTCTCGAAGCGGGTCATCAGGAAAGCGCCAATATCCGGGTAAATACGGCAGGGTCTGTTTTCAGCCTCGCTGACCGGGGGCGCAATTTCATGCCGGACTTCTCCGTACCGGCCGCGCGCGACAACACGAATGAGCTCGATCTTTTTGCGCTACTGATCCAGAACCAGATTGCGGTGGCGGACAATGTTCGCTTTGTTGCCGGCCTGCGATTTGACCGGTTCGACATGACGTTCGACGATCGTCGTCCGAACACCACCGATTTCTCACGAGAGGATACCTTCTTCTCGCCGCGCCTCGGTATTATCTGGGAACCCGGCCTCGAAGCCTCTTTCTATGCGGGCTGGAGCCGTTCCTACCTTCCGCAATCCGGCGAACAATTCAGCTCTCTCAATGTCACAACGGCGGCTCTCGAACCGGAAGAATTCGAAAATCTTGAAGTCGGTTTCCGCTATCAGCCCAACGAGCGCCTGCTGGTCAGCGCTGCCGTCTACCGTCTCGACCGGACCAATACCCGCGCTCCCGGCGCGACGCCGGGCACTACGGTTCAAACCGGCTCGCAGCGTGCGGAAGGCGTCGAGCTCGCCATTCAGGGTGAGGTGCGGGATGGCTGGAATCTGATCGGTGCCATGGCCTTCCAGAATGCCGAGATCACGTCGACCACCAGCGCGGCACCTGCCGGCCGCAACGCGCCACTCTCACCGGATTTCAGCGCGTCGCTGTGGAACCGGGTCGAGGTGACGGACAGGCTGGATCTTGCGCTCGGCGTCATTCACCAGGGTGACCAGTTCGCCTCGATCAGCAATGCGGTCACGCTTCCGGGCTATACGCGCCTGGATGCCGGTATCTTCTATGCATTGACCGATACAATCGATGTCCAGCTGAATATCGAGAACCTGACCAATGAGGAGTATTGGTTCAGCGCCCACAATGACAACAATATCAGCCCCGGAGCACCTACCTCTGCGCGGCTGACCCTGTCGGCCAGTTTCTAGGCGGACCTCAAGGAGCTGGCCGGGCGTGTGCGCTTGGCCAGCCGGATTCCGGAGAACTGCCAGCGCGCATCGGCCGGAAAGAAATTCCGGTAGGTGGCGCGGATATGATTGCGCTCGGTCGCACACGATCCGCCGCGCAGGACTTGCTGGCCTGACATGAATTTCCCATTGTATTCCCCGACAGCCCCCTTGGGCGGATGATATCCGGGATAGGCTTCATATCCGCTGGATGACCACTCCCAGACGCCGCCAAAGACCGCTTCAGCATCCGGCCCTCCTATCAGCGGTCCGGGATGATAGCGCCCTGAATCTCCCAGCATGACGCCTTCGGCAGGGAATTTGCGCGCCAGCAATTCGAGTTCTGTTTCGGTGGGCAACCGCTCACCTTTCCACTCGGCAAAGGCGGCGGCTTCATAGGCGCTGATGTGGCAGACAGGGAATCCCGGCTGCAAAGGCGCCAGCCCGTGGAGTGTGTATTCCTGCCAGCCATCCGCGCTGTCCCGCCAATACAAGGGATGGCGGATGGCGTTCTCGTTGATCCAGCTCCATCCGTCTGACAGCCACAGCCGTGCGTCCTGATACCCGCCGTCCTCGATAAACGCGTAAAACTCGGCATTCGATACGGGACGCGCCGCTATCTCGAAATCTTCCTGCCACCGCTTGTGGCGGGGCAGTTCATTGTCAAAAACGAAATCTGCGTGGCTGGCCCCGATCTCGACAATTCCGCCGCTCATTTCCAGATACCGCGCCTCGGGCGGCGCGCCGGCGTTGGCCAATGGTGTTGAAAACGGCGCATGCGGATCTGGTGCCTGCGACAGCACGTGCTTGATATCTGTCAGCAGTAATTCCTGGTGTTGCCGTTCGTGTTGCTGGCCAAGCTCGAGCAGGGGCGCTACTTCAATCCATGCATCGTCAGACGCAATATCGATCAAATTCGAAATCGCGGACTCGACATGCTGGCGATAGGTCAGAATCGTATCGGTTGAGGGCCGCGACAGCATGCCCCGCCGGGCCCTAGGCCATTTCTCACCGACCTGTTCATAATAGGAATTGAAGAGATATCCGAATCCCGGATCGAACTCTTTGTAGGAATCGAGAAAGGGCTTGGCGAGGAAGGTTTCAAAGAACCAGGTGACATGCGCCAGATGCCATTTTGTCGGACTGACATCCGGCATGGTCTGGATCTGCATGTCTTCCGGAGACAAACCAGCGATCAGATGCAGCGTATCAGATCGCACTTTCTCAAACCGGGCGCGGCACGCCGACCGGTCATCAAACTGTGGTCGGTAGGAAAGAGCTGGGTGGGTCATCTGATCGGGCTCCGGTGCGTCGCCAAAGCCTAAACGGATGCCTTGAAACTTACCACCCGTAGGTGCTTGACGCTCGAACATGAAAGCTTTGTAATGTCTTTGCCGTCTGGGGAGGGGGCAAGATGAAGCTACTGATTGGAATAGGTGCCGCTGGCTTGCTGGCGATTGGTGCCACAACGTGTCCCGAAACCGTGCGTGACCAGGCAAGAGAGGCCGTTACGCTCTCACCCGCCATGCACGCTGAAATTTCGAGGCAAATTGATATGTTTATGGGTGTCATGGAGGGCGAAAGACCCGACATTCATCCCGTAGACTCACAATAATTCTATCGGGATTACCGCGCGGTAATCTGATCGAAAGCACGCGGACAGGCGCGCAACCCTAGCCTTTGCCCACTTTTTGGGGGAAGGTGATGCATCGCTCTTTGATCATCCTGGATAACGTCATGGACAACGCTCAGGAGCTGCGCGAAGCGGCCCTGACATTGGATTACCCGCGCGCGCCCGAGAGCGTCCTTTATCCGGGCCGAAACTCTCTCCAGCAAATCAATCTGGAAGGCTTTCAGCAACAGATCGAGCATGTGATTGGCGAACGGCTGGTTTCCGCTGGCGGTGACAGTTTTGCGCGGTTCCGCGTGAGCCTCGAAGGGGAAGACGGCAAGGGCGGCGTCCATGTCGATCCCTGCCACTGGACCTGCGTCTATTACCTGACACCGGATGAATTGTGTCAGGGCGGAACGGATTTTTATCGGCACAAGCGTAGCGGTCTCGAACACGCCCCTCACACGCCTGAGGACCTTGCTGCCGTGGGCGCGGCATCTTATTCGGATTACGTCAACAACATGGCGTTTCCTGACACCAAAAATCCCGATGCCTGGGAACATGTCATGCATGTCCCCATGAAGTTCAATCGCCTGGTCCTGTTCCGGCCGTGGTATTTTCATGATGCGGGCCCCGGCTTTGGCACCGATATCCGGACGGGGCGTCTGGTCTATCTGCTATTCTATTTCGGTGCAGCTGAGCTGGAACGCGAGCGGCGCGAGATGTCCCGCGCCGCTTATGCGTGATCGATTAGTCGACAAACGGGTCCGCAAAACGTGGATCGGTCAGAAAGTCATTATCGGTCAGTGTATGCAGGAAGGCCTCCAATGCCTGCGCCTCCTCCGGCGTCAGATTCAGGCGTCGCGGCTGTCCACCTCCTGCCCGTAGGCGCGGATCCAGATTGGGGTTGAGAACAACGCCGGAATTATAGTGTTCGATCACCTCGGTCAGCGTTGTGAAGCGCCCGTCATGCATGAAGTGCGTCCGCACACCAACATTCCGTAGCGAGGGCGACTTGAACTCTCCCAGCCCGTTCCCGGCATCTGCATCTGGATCATTGGCGGCGTCCAGACCGATATTGTGAACGTCATCGCTGATATGAGCCAACGTATTGTGGCAGGCCGCACACCCGACATTCTGGATGTTCGAGCCATTCACCGGCATGAAGAGTTGCAAGCCGAGATATTCCTGTTCGGTAAAACTGGCTTCGAAAGCGGGAGATCCCACAGGTCCGGCGGCCAGGGCGTCATCAAACCGGGAGTTATATGTCGTCAGCGACCGCACAAACTGCGCCATTGCCAGTGCCATCCGGTCTGACGTGACTGCCGCATCGCCAAACGCTGCCGTAAAGAGCTGATCGTAGAAACTCTCGCCATCGACGCGGGCAACGGCCTCCTCCAGTGTCAGCCCCATCTCAACTGCACTTTGGATGGGCGCGAGCGTCTGGTCTTCCAGCGTCTCGGCGCGCTCGTCCCAGAAGAAATGCCCATTGGCATAGAATCGGGCATTGGACAGGCCTGGTGAGTGCCGTCCCGTCAGTTCACCCGCAAACCCGCGGGAAAATTCCAATGGATCGGAAAACCCGGTCGCCTGAGTATGGCAGCTGGCACACGAGGTCGTATTGTTTGCCGACAGACGCCGGTCATAGAACAATACCCGACCCAATGCGGCTCCCGGATTGGTGATATGATTATCAAGCGGCGTATTGTCCGCCCCTGCGGCCGGCCCGTTGAGATAATAGTTTGGTAGATCAATGTCCGCATCCGCATACAGGAACGGAATCTGGGGCAAAATCGGCTCACTCATCAGCGTACGGACTGCAACCGAAGTTGAGCCACGCAACGCGCCGCCTTCTTCAAACCGCACGGAAATACGGTTCGTTCCGGGTTGAAATGCCACCGGCAGGCCGTCCTGGACAAAAATAGCAAAACTTGCCGTTTGATTGGCGCCGATGAAGAAGTCCACGCTGGCGGCTGCCGGCGAAAGGCAGGCACCGGTTGCCTGATTTGTCTGGCAAATCCGGGGCGTGACGGTAATCCCGTCCTGGCTGAGCATGGGCCGCGCGGTCAGATTCGCGGCCGCGCCGACATTGCTGATGGCAACAACGAAGGCACCATTTTTCTGACGGTCGATGGTTTCAACAACGCCGGGAAGGGAATTGAGACCCACGGCAGACCCGGTGTCCGAAACCGCGACGATATCGGCGCCGGCCGTGGTCGATGCCGAGAGCCAGAAGGAATTGACCCCTGCCGTCACCGCAGCCGGACTGGTATTGTCGCAATCAAAGATCAATGGCAGGTCACCGCCGGCATAGGGCGCGTTCGGCGTGAAGGCGAAGACAAAGCTCTGTGATCCGCCGCCGGAGATATTCACCGGAGTGTTGGGGGTGCCGCTGCCAACATTGTTCGCATCCGTGGTCTGGAACGCGAAAGTGCCGCTCGCCTCGCCGCCCGCCTCCAGCGCCACACGGCAATTTTCCGCTTCGGTCTGCCCGGCATTGATGATGGTCGCAAAGGCCGTTGCCGTATCGCCAACCTGAACTGCCCGGCTGGAGGGCAAGACCGCGGCAACGATCGGACCGCTATTGTCCTGGGCTAGAGTGGCGGAAAAGGTAAGGAAACTCGCCGCTATTCCGGCTTTCAGATAGTTATGCATAGACACCAGTCCTCGCTCGCTTTTTTTCAAAAAAAGCGCCGTCCCCAATACCTAAACGGCCAAGAGTTACCAATCCGTCGCGAGGAAGTGGATTAATCGGTCCGGTGGCCGCTCGACCCTTTCGCCGCTTCATGCGGCTGCTCGGGGAAGCCCTTGAGGTCACCAAGCTCCTGGGCGTCCCGCAGGATATCAACCGGGCTGAGAACAAAGGCGGCCACAAGCTGCGCCACCGAACACGGCGCATTCATATGCGTTCGCTCATATCCGTGGCTGGCGTCGATGCCGAAGGTCACCAGCGCCGTGCGGACATCCGCACCCCCCTCGACCGCCGAGGCATTGTCCGAGCGGTAATGCTCGAAATGGTCGCGTTGATGGCGAATGTCATGCGCGCGGCAAAGATCAATCAGCTTGCGAGTCAGGTGATAGTCAAATGGGCCGGTCATATCTCCCATGGCAATGGTGACGCCGGTTTCTCTTGAGCCCTGGCCGGGCGCTACCGCGCCATTATCAATGGCCACCATGGAGGCGATGTCATGGGTCAGGATCGAAGACGCGCCCGAGCCGATTTCTTCTGTGATCGAAAACAGGAATAGCGTATCAACTGCGGGAGTCTGGCCCGATTCCTTGATTGCCTTCATCGCGGCCAGCATGGCGGCCACGCCGGCTTTGTCATCAAGGTGGCGCGACACGATATAGCCGTTGTCGAAAAACTCGGGCTGAGGATCAATGGCAATGATATCGCCAATGGCCATGCACGCCCGCTCGGCATCTTCTTGGCTGTAGATGGGCATGTCGATCCGGAATTCGACCTGGTTCCAGCTGACCGGTTGCTCGTCAACTTCATCCGCATAGACATGGCCAGATGCCTTTAATGGCAGGATGGTCCCCCGAAACGTCCCCTTCTCGGAAAACAGTGTGCCGCGCGCACCTTCCGCAAATCTGGAGGACCAGTGACCGATCGGGGCGACTGCCAATCGGCCATTCTTCTTCACTTGCCGCACGATAGCGCCGAGCGTATCCAGATGAGCAATCACCCCCCGAGCGGGTTGAGCCGCCTTACCGGCGATTCTGGCACGAATGGCGCCGCGCCGGGTCAACTCGGTTTCGATCCCCATTTTCTGGATTTCTTCCATCGTCCAGCGGGCAATTTCATCCGTATATCCCGACGGGCTGGGAATGGAGAGCAGGGTTTCAAGCGTCGACCTCAAATAGGCCGTATCGATCTCGGGCAATGCCGTCATTCCGTTTCGTCCTTTCTCGCCGTCTGGGGGAAGAGCAGGTCAACAAACCGCTCGGCCGTCGGTTGTGGCTCATGATGCGCCAGTCCCGGGCGCTCATTGGCCTCAATAAAAATGAAGTTTTCCGAATCAGGCGATTCAACCATGAAATCCAGCCCGACCACGGGTATATCCAGCGCTTTGGCAGCCTTGATGGACGCCTCGACCAGTGACGGATGAAGCTCGCCCGTGACGTCATGGAGCGTTCCGCCCGTATGAAGGTTGGCCGTTTTGCGAACATCGATTGCTTTTCCGGCAGGCAGCACGTCGTCCAGTGAAAAGCCTTCATCTGCGACGCAGCGCGCGGTTTCTGCATCGAGCGGGATATGTGATTCGCCGTCCGTTGCGGCGTTTCGCCGGCGCGACAGCCCTTCGATCAACTTGCGGATCGGCGACGTGCCGTCGCCGATAACAGACGGCCGTTTGCGAAGCGCGGCGGCAATGACCTTGCCGTCTATGACAATAACACGCAGGTCATCGCCCGGCATGAAGGTTTCGACCAGAACGTCGGGGCATTGTTCTCGGGCGGCCCTGATCGCCGATGCAAGCGTTTCAGTGTCCTTGATTCCAACCGTGACCCCGCGCCCCTGCTCGCCCCGGACCGGTTTGACCACAACCTCACCAGACGCCTCCAGAAGCGCCTCAACAGCCGCCCCGTCGTCGGCGCTGACCGCTTGCGCCACGGGAATGCCGACCTTTTCCATCAATCGCCGGCTGACCGCCTTGTCATCACACCGGCTCATCGCCACTGCACTGGTGAGCTCCGACAGGGATTCGCGGCAGACAATGGACCGCCCGCCATGGGTCAGCCGGAAGAAGCCGCCTTCGGCATCCAGAACGTCTACGGCAATGCCGCGGCGCCGTGCCTCCCCGGTGATGATCCGGGCATAGGTATTCAGGTCGGCTTCCATCGAGCGGCCCGTATACAGGGTCTCGTTGATCGGGTTTTTGCGTTTGACGGCAAAGAATGGAACTCGGGCAAAACCGAGTCGCTCATACAGCGCGATGGCCGCCTCATTGTCATGCAATACGGATAAATCCATGAAGGCGCATCCGCGGGTCTGAAAATGAAGCGCGAGATGCCGCGTCAGGGCTTCACCGATCTTCGGAGCGCGCGCGCGCGGGTCAACCGCCAGGCACCAGAGCGAACTGCCCTTTTGCGGGTCATCGAACGCTCTGCCGTGATCGACGCCGGTCACCGTACCGACAATATCGCCGCTCTCATCGTCTTCGGCGACGAAAATTGTGATGACGCGGGAATCGCGCCGCTTCCAGACATAATCCGGATCGACGGTCACCATGCTGTTGGCCCGATAAATCCGGTTCACCGCCCTGGCGTCTGCCGCAGAGGAAAGCCGTCTTATGGTAATGCCCTGAAGCTTGGCGCGAGATGCCTTGAAACTTTCCAGGTCGAGTCGGTAGGTGTGCGACGGGTCGAGAAAGAGCTCGGTTGGCGCCAGGGCAAGCAGGACGTGCGGATCCCGCACGTAAACGGCAATATCCCGCCGGTCTTCGCCCTCGTCTTTCAGGGCTGCCGCTATGGAGTCATTGTCCGCATAAGTCTGGCAAAAAACCAGCCGGCCCCATCCGCAATCGACTGAGACGCCGTTCTCGCCATCATGGGTATGAGGCAGGGCAGAGGGTGGCGGCGTCAATCCCGACCGGCGGCGCAACTTCTCCAGACGGTGCTGACGGGCACCGGCCGGCCGGTCTTTTCGCGAAGGTCCCGACGACGTCATCTTACGCCGCCTTGTCGTGCTGATCGAGCCAGAGCGCGAGAACGCCAACCTGCCATAACTTGGACCCCCGCAGAGGCGTTATGTGATCTTCCGGAGCCTTCAGCAAAGTCTCGACATAGTCGGGATTCACAAGACCCCGATCCCGGAAAGCGGCCGAGTTGACGGCATCGCGTACCATTTCGAGATAGGGGCCGCGCAGGTATTTGAGGGCCGGCATGGGAAAATAGCCTTTGGGCCGGTCGATGACAGCAGCCGGTATATGATCCCGGGCTATGGTTTTCAAAACGCCCTTTCCGCCTTCCGCCATCTTCAGATCTGCGGGACACCGCGCTGCGACTTCCACCAGTTCGTGGTCGAGAAAGGGCACGCGGGCTTCCAGGCCATGCGCCATGGTCATATTGTCAACCCGCTTGACCGGATCATCGACCAGCATGATGTGGGAATCGAGGCGCAGGGCCTTGTCGACCGGTTCGGAGGCTCCGTTGTCGGCAAAATGCCGCCGGACGAACTCGGTTGACGGGTCGTCAGCCAGAATTTCCGGTGGAATCAACTCCGCCATCTCAACCTGATCGCGATCAAAGAAGGCCTTCTTGTAGGATGCGACAGGATCATTCGCCCCCACCATCGGCGGGTACCAGTGATAGCCTGCGAAAATCTCGTCCGCGCCCTGACCGGATTGTACGACCTTCACATGTTTGGAGACTTCTTCGGACAGCAGATAGAAGCCAACGCAATCATGCGACGTCATGGGTTCTGACATGGCGCCAATGGCGCGGCTGAGTGCGGGCAAGGCCCGCGAAGTCTCCACAGGAATTTGGTGGTGGCGCGTACCGAAATGCTGGGCAACGATATCGGAGTACTCGAATTCGTCGCCCTTTTCCTCACCGACGGTTTCAAATCCGATCGAGAAGGTGTTGAGGCCGGTCGCACCCGCTTCGGCCAGCAAACCGACGATCAATGAAGAATCGAGTCCGCCAGACAACAAAACGCCAACCGGAACGTCGGCGACCAGACGGCGGCGTACCGCCGCTCTCAATTCAGTCTCGATACGGTCCTTCCAATCATCGGCCGAGAGCGATTGCTCGCCGGGCTCAGGATCATAACCGGGTTGCCAGTATGTTTCTTGCTTGCGTGTCCCGTCCTCGGCGATCACCAACACTGTTGCGGGCGGTAGCTTGCGAATACCCTTGAACAATGTGTGGGGAGCCGGAATGACCGAATGAAAGGAGAAATAGTGGTGTAGCGCGACGGGGTTGATCGTCCGGTCGACATCTCCCGCGGCCAGAAGCGCCGGAAGCGATGAGGCAAACCGCAACCCACCGTCGGTATCCGCAAGATAGAGAGGCTTGATGCCCATGCGGTCGCGCGCCAGAACGGTTCGACCGGAGTCGCGCTCTCGGATGGCGAAGGCAAACATGCCATTGAATCTCTGGACGCAATCAGGCCCCCAGGCGTGATACGCCTTGAGAATGACTTCCGTGTCCGAAGTCGAGAAAAACCGGTATCCTTTTCCCTCCAACTCCTCGCGAAGCGCCTCGTGATTATAAATGCAGCCGTTGAAGGCGAGCGTGAGGCCGAGTTCCGGGTCTTCCATGGGCTGCTGACCGGCATCGGACAGATCAATGATTTTCAGCCGCCGATGAGCCAGGCCGGCCGCCCCACGCGAAATCATCCCCGCCCCGTCCGGCCCTCTGGGTGCCATGACGTCGGCCATCGCCTCAAGCGCACGGGGGCGGGAAGGACTCCCATCAAACCGCAAGTCACCGGCAATTCCGCACATGGACAGTTATCTCCTATACTTTCTGTATTCAAACAGTATTGAGTCAAACTAGAATGATATGATTTGGCGAAACCTATAATTAGGATCGGTGCAGAGATAAATCAACCAGCCGCACAGCGTCCGTTGCAAAAGCAAAATCAAAATAATTATGATGTGTGTGTGTGACGCACGGTTGAATTATGCTGATTGTCGACTATCTCTATGTTCATTAGAAAATCGTCGAAACCAGAATCGTCCGCACCAAGGTGCAGGGCGTAGAAGGAGCTTAATGAACCGTTTTGCCCGTAAACGCCAACCCATCATCGGCCGTGTCGCCGCCGTAACTGCCCAGAATTTTGATGCTGATGAATTTGTCAGAGCGACCCGCCCCCTCGAGCAAAAAGGATTTGCTGTATCCGTCGTGTCCAACACGAATGGCATGTTGACGGGGCGGACAGAAGCGGGTCAGGACGTCAACTTCGTACCGGCGTCTACGATTGGCGATATGGAATTTGACGGGTATTGCGCGCTCATACTTCCGGGCAATTCCCACGGCATTGGCGAATCCACACAGGCCGCAATCGAGAAATTCCTGAGCGACGGCAAGCCCATCATTGCCATGATGGGGGACGTGCCCATGCTGGCCGAAGCGGCCAATTCACCGGACGTTTCCGACGCGGGCGTTGCCATTTCCTTGAACGGGAAGGTCTTCGCCGCACGCGGCGACTCGGATTCAGAAGAGGCCATAGAGGTCTTTGCGCAGGCCCTCGCCGCCTGACTCTGAAGCCAATTCAGCTGAATGTGGAAGCGCCGCCCGGACAGGGCGGCGCTTTTCTTTTTTGGAAAGACAGTCTTTCACAAACTTGTGACGCCTCGCGGGGTGAAATTCCGTACCACCCGACCCATATGCGGTGGGTAGGAGCGAGGGCAAACATCAATGCATAAAATTGCATCCATCGGACTGGCGGCAATGGTTTTGGCAGCCGTCATTCTGGTGTGGTCTTCAAATGGAAGCGCCACACTCTATATAGCCTAACAGAAGCCCATCGGGCTTTCGTCGAACAGGCCTCTCTTGTGCGTCCCCCCAGCCTGCCTTGGAGGCCTGCAGGCACCGCCGGACAACTCCCCTGTCCCCGTCCGGCGGTGCCACACCATTCTTCACACATTATTGCGGTATTTTACGGCATTACGCCTTGATTAACCCTTCTCGTTGCAGGAGTAAGGATGAAACGCTGGTCGTCCTGTCGGCTGCACATTCAGGCGATCCGCTCACCTAGTCCGTGCTTAAGAAGAGCCGCTCCATGACCTCTGTTGTCGCCACCGCTCAGGCCTACACATCCGCAAACTTCGCCAAGGCCGCCCGCAAAGTCTGGCAAAAGAAATTCGGCAACGAACCGGACGCCTCCGCGCTGTCGTTTCTGGAGCAGGTTCTGGGCGATGCGCTGGCCGAAGACCTTGAAGGTATCAAGGCCGTTCAGCTCGCAGAGCAGGCGGCCGAATTCTGGGATTGGGCCAAGGGATTGGGCAATGGCGAAATCCATGTTCGAGCCCGGGCCTCCGACACGGGAAGCGCCAGCTCAATCAAGCGCGACATCGTCGAAGTGGCCGGTCCGGATCGCCCGTTCCTGGTTGATTCCGTTATGGGTGAAATCGGCGCGCAGGGCCTGGACGTGCTGGCCATGTTCCATCCTATCGTCCCGGTCAGCCGCAACGAAAAAGGTGAAATCTGCGCGGGCGGCGAAGCGCTTCCCGAAAGCCTGATCCAGGTGCATGTCGAACCGCTGGACGAGCGCACCCGCGAGGCGCTTGCAGAAGCGGTACGCGGCGCCATGGACGATGTCCGTCTGGCCACGGATGACTTCAAGGATATGCGCGCTGCCATGAATATGGCCATTGCTCACGTTGAGGACGCCAACACCCCGGCCAGTCTTGAGGAAAAATCCGAAACCCTCGAATTTCTCCGCTGGCTGCGGGACGACCATTTCGCGTTTCTGGGCAGCCGGGTCTATCAGTTCGACGTCGATTCCAAGGGCAAGATGACAACGCGTGAACCGACGGTTCAACCGGGCTCCGGCTTTGGCATTCTGCGTGACCCGGAGCGCCAGGTGCTGCGCAAGGGCAATGAGCCCGCACTCCTCACCCCGGCCATTGAGTCATTTCTGAACGAGCCGTCCCCGATCATTGTCGCCAAGGCGAATATCAAATCCCGCGTCCACCGCCGGGTGTATATGGATTATATTGGCGTCAAACGGTATCGCGAGGATGGTGCCGTGGTGGGCGAGGCCCGGTTTGTGGGATTGTTCACCGCCGAAGCCTATGACCGGATGGCGCGGGATGTGCCACTCGTGCGCCGCAAGGTCAGGCGGGTTCTGGAGCGTGCTGGCAAGATTCCCGGCACGCACTCCGAGAAAAAACTCCGCAATATTGTCGAGAACTACCCGCGTGATGAACTCTTCCAGACCGAGGAAGACGATCTGCTGAAGATTGGTCTGGGTATCTTGCACTTGCAGGACCGGCCACGCACAAAGCTTCTGGTGCGGCGCGACCGGTTTGACCGGTTCGTCTCCTGTCTGCTTTTCGTGCCACGCGACCGCTACAATTCGCGTGTCCGGGAGCAGGCCGGCGAAATGATACGCGCGGCATTTGATGGCCGCATGTCGGCCTATTACCCGCATTTCGGCGACGGTCCACTCGCCCGGGTCCACTATATTGTCGGCCTCGATCCGAACGACCACCCCGAGCCTGACCTGCATGAACTGGAACGTCAGATCGTTGCGCTGGCGCGCACATGGGAGGACGAACTTGTCGCGGAAGGCCGCCGCTCTCTGCCGGATTCGCACCGCCATCGCATGTCAGCTTATGATCAGGCTTTTTCGGCCGGCTATCGCGAACAGTTTGCGCCCGCCGAAGGCATTGCCGATCTCTTGCGGATCGAATCGCTTGGCGAGGAGACGGATGTTGGCGCGCGACTCTACCGGACTGACGGAGAAGACAAATCCGTTCTTCGGTTGAAGATATATCGCCGGAATGAGCCCACGCACCTCTCTGAGATCATGCCGATTCTTGAAAATATGGGTCTCAATGTGATCCAGGAATCCGGGTATGAGGTTCATCGTGAAACCGAAGAATCCCGCGAACCGGTTGTTCATATTCACGACTTCGAAATGCAATCAGATGCCCTGGCCGACACGGATGTGAATGAGTTCAGCCAGGCCTTCGAAGATGCCCTCCTCGCGGTTCTGGCCAACCGGGCCGAGAATGATGGCTTCAATCAGCTCATCCTGAAACTCGGCGTCAGTTGGCGCGAGGCCGCCGTCTTGAGGGCGTTTGCGCGTTATCGCCAGCAAACCGGGCTCGACCCGTCGCAAGCCATCCAGGAAGAGGCATTGTCGGAAAATCCGGCCATTGCCCGCCAATTGCTGGCTCTGTTCGATACGCGGTTCAATCCGGCGCTTGATCTTGATCTCGAAGCCCGCAAGGAAAAGGCTGCGGCGATCGGAAAGGATATCCGGTCTCAACTGGAGAAAGTCGCCTCCATCGACCACGACCGGGTATTGCGGCGCTTGCTCCGCTTGCTGGAGGCAACGCTTCGGACGAATTATTTCCAGACCGGTGAAGACGGGCTGCCAAAGGCGCATATCTCGTTCAAGATTGCCAGCCGGGAAGTTGAAGAACTCCCCCTGCCAAAGCCTTACAGAGAAATCTTTGTCTGGTCGCCGCAGGTTGAAGGGGTGCATATTCGCTTTGGCCCCGTGGCCCGGGGCGGATTGCGCTGGTCGGATCGCCGCGACGATTTCCGCACCGAAGTGCTGGGCCTTGTGAAGGCGCAGCAGGTGAAGAATGCCGTGATTGTGCCAGTGGGTTCAAAAGGCGGCTTTTATCCCAAGCAATTGCCGCGAGCGGGGTCTCGCGATGAATGGCTGGCAGAAGGTCAGAGCGCATACCGGACATTTATCCGCGGCCTGCTCGATATCACCGACAATATTCAGGACGATGACGTGGCGCATCCCGGGGACGTCGTTATCTGGGACGGCGAAGACCCGTATCTGGTCGTCGCCGCCGACAAGGGCACGGCCACCTTCTCCGACATGGCCAATGGCGTGGCGCAGGACGAGTATGATTTCTGGCTCGGCGACGCCTTCGCCTCGGGCGGCTCGGCGGGCTATGACCACAAGAAGATGGGCATCACGGCCCGTGGTGCATGGGAGTCCGTAAAGCGGCACTTCCGCGAACTCGGAAAGGATATCCAGAACGAGACCTTCACCGTTGCCGGCGTTGGCGACATGTCCGGCGACGTGTTTGGCAATGGCATGCTGTTGTCTCGCAAGATCCAGCTGATCGCGGCTTTTGATCATCGCGATATCTTTATTGATCCCAACCCGTCCGATTGCGAAGCCAATTGGGAAGAGCGCAAGCGCCTGTTCGATCTGCCGCGCTCCAGCTGGCAGGATTACAACAAGAAGCTGATCTCGAAGGGCGGCGGAATCTTCTCGCGCTCCGAAAAGTCGATCAAGCTGTCCAAAGAGGCGCGCAAGGCGCTGGGTATTGAAGCCGAAACGCTTTCGCCACCCGAATTGATGACCGCCATCCTCAAGGCCAAGGTCGAACTGCTCTGGTTTGGCGGTATTGGCACCTATGTGAAAGCATCCACCCAGCAGCACTGGGAAGTGAGCGACAAAGCCAATGATTCGATCCGGATCAATGCCATGGAAGTGGGCGCAAAAGTCGTTGGCGAAGGTGCCAATCTTGGCTTCACGCAGGCCGCGCGAATTGAATTCGATCGTGTCGGTGGCCGGGTCAATGCAGACTTTGTCGACAACTCTGCCGGCGTGGATACGTCTGACCACGAGGTCAATATCAAGATTTTGCTTAGCCCGCTTTTGCGCTCTGGCGAGATGAGCCGCGAAGCGCGGGACAAGTTGTTGGGCGGCATGACCGATGACGTCGCCGAACATGTGCTCCGGCACAATTATGATCAAACGCTGGCTTTGACCCTCGCCGAGCATGACGCCCCCGCGGATGTCGATGCGCATGAGCGCTTCATGGCCGGTCTTGAAAAAGCGGGCCGGCTGGATCGCAGCGTTGAGGGCCTGCCGTCTGGAGACGGTATGCGTGCCCTGAAAGAGCAGGGCTTGGCGTTGACCCGCCCTGAGCTCGCCGTTCTGGTCTCCTATGCAAAGATCACGACCTTCGACAAGCTCGTGGCCTCCAATGTGCCGGATGACCCGCATTTTGAAAGCATGCTGAAAGGCTATTTCCCGAAAGACCTCGACGCCTATGGCGAACAGATGTCCGGGCACCGTTTGCGCCGCGAGATCATTGCGACGGTTCTGGCCAATCACATGATCAATCTGGGCGGTCCGACCTTTGTCCACCGCGCGATCGAATCAACAGGCGCCGAGGCACAACAGATTGCTCGCGCATTTGAGGTCGGCCGTAGAATTTTCCGTTTCTCGGAGCTGACCGATCGTATCAACAAGCTGGATAACCGCGCACCGGCGGATATCCAGATCACGCTGCATCGTGAAATCATCCGCCTTTTACGGCGGCAAACCTACTGGCTGGCCCGAAGAGCACGGTCACAGGAGGCCGGACAGGCCACGCCGATCAATGAGCTGATCGAAGCCTATCGTCCGGGCGTCGACAAGCTGCGCGATACGGCGATGGGGCTGATCTCGACCTATGAACGGGCCAATATCGAAGAGCGCACCGAGGCTTATGTCAAAGCCGGAGCGCCGAAGGATCTCGCCCATGATATTGCGGTTCTGCGCCCGCTGACATCATCTTCGGATGTCGTTGATCTCGCCTTGCAGGAAGACTGGCCGCTGGAATCGGCAGGCTATGTCTATCATGCGGCCGGATCGCGCTTCTCGGTGGATATGTTGCGGGGCCTGGGTTCGGAAGTGTCCTCGGACCTGCATTGGGACCGTCTGGCGGTTCGCCGCCTGATTGAAGACCTCTATGCCAGCCAGCAGGCGATCGCGGCATCGATGATGCGGTTTGCGCGGTCAGCCGGCGGCGGGCTCCAGACCGGTGTTGAAGCGCCCAATCGCGAATGGGCGGACGAATTGCTGGATGCCTGGTGTATCCAGAATGATGTCGAGGCCGGACGATATGACGGGGCACTGGAGGAGCTGGAAACGACAGGGGCGTGGACCCTGTCCAAACTGGCGATCGCATCCACACAGCTGCGGGAGCTGGCTCAGTCCTCTGAGCCGTGACCCAGTTTCAGATGCCGGGTCAGGAAGTCCTGAAAGGCGGCATAGGCGATTTCTGCGCGTTCGGGATCGAAGATCAGCGTTGAGGTTGGATGGTGATCCGGTTCGTCAAAGGCATGGGTCGCATTCTCGACATAGCGCCATTTGACATCGGCCCCCCATTTGATCTGGCGATTGAAGACATCCACCGAGTCCTGATCGTTACAAATGGTGTCCCCGCGTACCAGGAGGCTTTCAACTGGAATGTCCGGCGGCCATGGCAGGCGCCGCGACCGGGCCGGAAATCCGCTATAGGGATACATGGCGAAAACCGCCTTGATGCCTGCAAGGCCGTTTGGTGGAAGCTCGCTCAAGGATGCCGGCGGCTGTCCAGCCCTGTCCAGCGCCAACGCTTCCAGTGCGGTCCAGCTGCCATGGCTCCAGCCGGCGAGAATGATCTGCCCGGAATCCGCTAAAGGGTGCTGCCGAACCAGTTCCAGCACGGCGTGCAGATCACCGGCACGCTCGGACGCCCGCAATTTTGCGCCTGTGCATACGGTTTCCAGCGCCTCCTCATACGCGATTCCATGAAAAGAATTGGAGTCCGGAACAATCGCCATGACGCCAAGATCGGTCGCCAGTTGAGCAAAAGTCGCCATATTCGGTCTGACGCCGCCGCATCCGTGCAAGAGAATGACGACAGGAAAGGGCCCCTCACCTTTCGGGAGGTGAATATCCGTAAAGGGCGTAATGCCGCGCATGATTTCGTCCAACGCTGTTTTTGGGACCGGCGTCAGCAAGCCTCTCCGGTACAGCCGGAACAGGACAAAAGCTGCGGCGATCAGCGCAATCAGAAGCGCAAAGAGTGAAAACCATCCCATTCCGCCTTGATGGGCGAGGACAGGCGCGGCGTAAAGTCAGTCTTGCGTCTCACCCAGAATTTGGATCAGTCTGGCGCGCAATCTCGCGGCGGCTTCGGGATTGTAGGTCATGCGCGGATCAATGGCCGGCGCATCGGTATCATCAAAGGCGTGGGTCACGTCCTCCCAGACCGCATAATCCATTTCCACACCGGCCTCGATTGCCCGATGCGCCAGACGCTCGCAATCGGCGTGGGGTGCCACCATGTCGCGTTCGGCCAAAACCATCTCCACCGGCGGAAGGCCTGGACCGATGCGCCCGGAGGCGCGGGCCGGAAATCCGCAATAGGGATAGATGGGCACAATTCTGACAACGCCATCAAATGATACGTCACCGTCGATCAGGGCGGGAGGCCGCACGCCCTCACTGACAAAGCTCATCGCATCCAGAAGCGTCCAGCCGCCATGGCTCCATCCCGCCAGAACCAGCCGCTCTGGATCCACGCCATCCGTTTCGCGCGCAATCTCCAGTGCCGCAAACACATCAGCGGCGCGTTCCTGGCCCATCAGCCGCGTCGCGGAGCAAACCTGTGTCATGGCGCCCAAACGTCCGATCCCTCTGGGTGCAAAGGAATCAACAAGCAGTGCGCCGAAGCCGGCTTCGGCAATCGCCTCGGCATAGGCAGTGTGCATCGGTCGCTCACCCCCGCAGCCGTGAAAGAAAAGAATCGCCGGCACCGGCTCATCGACGGATTCCGGCAAGAAAACCCGGACGCCGGGACGCAACATCTCGACCTGCTCGTCCAGCGTTCGCTTGGGTATGAAGACGCTCGTCAGATTCTGCGCCGCTGCGACGCCATAGATCACGGCCAGCCCAAGCAGGGCGAGGCCAATTCGGAGCGCCCAGCGTCGCATCATCTAGTGCCGGAAATGCCGCATGCCGGTAAACACCATGGCGATGCCGGCTTCGTTCGCCGCCTTGATGACATCTTCATCGCGCACCGAGCCGCCGGGCTGGATGACGCTGGTGGCGCCGGCTTCGACGGCCGCCATCAGCCCGTCAGCAAAGGGGAAGAAGGCATCCGAGGCACAGGCCGAACCGATTGTGGCAGGTTCGTCCCAGCCATTCTCCTGGGCGATTTCGACGGCTTTTCGGGCTGCCAGCTTCGCTGCCTCAACCCGGCTCGTCTGACCCATGCCGATCCCGGTCGTCATGCCATCCTTGGCATAGACAATGGCGTTGGATTTCACATGTTTACAAACGGTCCAGGCAAACAACAGATCCCGTGTTTTCACATCATCCGGTTTGGCTTCTGTCACGGTTTTCAGATCACCCTCAGTGGCCAGACCATTGTCGCGTTCCTGAACCAGCAGACCGCCGGCGACCGTTTTGGCGGTCCAGTTTTCCTGTTTCGGATCGGGCATGGCACCGGTCAACATGACCCGTAAATTGGACTTCTTCGAGAGGATATCGAGTGCCGCCTCATCGGCGTCCGGAGCAATAATCACTTCGAGGAACAGCTTGGTCAGGCCGTCCGCGGTTTCCGCATCGATTTCGCGGTTGAACGCCACAATCCCCCCGAAGGCGGATATGGGATCTGCCAGCAAGGCCCGGTCCCAGGCCTCGCGTACGGTTTTCCCGAGCGCGACACCGCAGGGATTGGCATGTTTGACGATCACGCAGACGGGTTCAGCCTCGAACTCCGCAGCGAGTTCGAAAGCGGCATCGGCATCTGCCAGATTGTTGTACGACAGGGCCTTGCCCTGAATGATGCGCGCCGTCGCCACGCCGGGTCGACCGGCGCCGTTGGCATAGAAGGCGGCCGCCTGGTGTGGATTCTCGCCGTATCGCAATTCTGAAAGGCGGGCACCGCCAAAGGTCCGGAAGGAGGGGGCTTTGTTGCCCAGCTCGCCGGAAAACCAGTTCGAGACCGCGGCGTCATAGGCCCCGGTGCGTGCGTAGGCTTTGGCGGCCAGCGCCCGGCGCAAGGCCAAGGGCGTCGAACCTGAATGCTCGTCCATTGCATCCAGCACGGCATCGGCGTCTTCATTATCGACACAGACCGCCACAAAGGGGTGGTTCTTCGCTGCGGCCCGCAACATGGCGGGGCCGCCAATGTCGATATTCTCGATGCAGGTTTCGAAATCTTCACCCGCAGCAACCGTGGCCTCAAAGGGATAGAGATTGACGAACAGAAGATCGATATCTGGAATGTCATGCGCCGCCATCGACCGCCGATCGCTCTCCAGATTGCGCCGCCCCAGCAGGCCACCATGGACCAGCGGGTGCAATGTTTTGAGCCGCCCATCCATCATTTCCGGAAAGCCCGTCACCTCCGAAACATCTTTGGCCGCGATTCCCGCTTTTTTAAGCGCGCGAAGAGTTCCGCCCGTCGACAGGATTTCAACTCCCAGCGCGATGAGCCGGCGGGCCCGGTCTTCCAGTCCCGTCTTGTCAGACAGGGAAATCAGGGCGCGGCGGACGGGAACGAGATCAAGTGTGCTCATGGAACGGCTGAAACTTTCTGTTGAAGGCAAGATCGTCGATTATCATGCAGCGGCGGTGGCGCAAAGGCGTGAACGCTTACGTTCCGCCGACGCGGCCCAGTCTTTGAAACGCCCAGCGGACGCGGTTGGGCGGGCGTTCGCCGGCTCCGAAAGGCTCTGCCTCGCCCTGAACGACGATCTGTGACGTTCGTTTCGGGCCGCCCCCGGCAGCCAGATAGACGGAGCGCTCAATGCGGATCGGGCCGCCATCGGTCCGGAATCGCCAGCCATCGCCATTTCCCAGAACCAGCAGAGCGCTCATTCCGTCCCGAGCGAGCGACGCCTTCACGCCCGGATGAAGATGAAAGCGGATCGCATATCGATAGCGCTGATCGACATCATCCGGCGGACCGTCATCAACCGGCCGGAAAAGCCCATCCTCGCCGCGCAAATCACCGCCATCCGCCGCCAGGAACAGGCGCCGCCGGTGATGAAGGCCGAAGTTTTCATGATAGCCATCATGACTGGCTTCGATCCATGTGCCGATGTCTTCCTCATTCCGCCGCGCCACGACCATGCCGGGCTGATCCTCAAAGCGCGGACCGAGAAGCTTTCGTCGCCATCCGGGCGGTATCAGGCGCGCCGAAGAGGTTTCTTCCAGTGTCAAAGTAGAGTGAGCAGCCGTCGCTCTGACGGCTTCCCGCCAGCTATCGGGTTGCTGGTCGGCCCATCCACAATTCACAATGATCCGATGGCCACCCGCTGCGAGCTCGAAAGCCAGCGTGCCCGCGTGCGCAGAGGTGCCTGACGCGCCCTTCACCGGCTTGCCGGCATCCATGATCAACAGGGCACCGCCTGCTTCGATCCGCTGATATCCGCTATTCGGCGCAAAGCCGAAGGAGCGGGCTCCCGTATCCCGGGCCGAAAGGGAGATATCGATGGCACGTCTATCCCCTTCGCCGCCACCCTGAAACGTGGCCAGGCCCCCATCTCCCATGCGAAAAAAGCGGATGATCGGTGCCATGCGATCCATGGCCCGGCTGATCGATTCCGGCGTTTCACGATTGGCGTGTGCTTCTGCCGTATCAATCAACGTCAACAGGGTCAGGATTTCCGAAGTGGCCGCTGGGGACCGGCTGAGATGGCCTCCGTCTGTAAAGACCTGACGGGGCAATTCGCTATCCAGCAACTTCTGGCCGGCAGTGCGCAGGCTTTCAGTGTCGAGCACCGCACCCGATAGCATCAGGGCCGCACCGGCGCGGATCTGATCCAGATCGGTGTTTCCATGAATGGCCGAACGCTTCAGATGGCGAGCCTGCCGTAGCAATGATTTCAGCCGGTCGGGTTCGCCCGCGAATAGCTGCCCTGCCAGCACCCAATTGATAATTCGCTGGGCACTGACTTCTGGTGCCCAGGAGAAGCTGTTCCACGTGCCAAAGCGGCTAATCCAGCCATCAATCAGCTCGCCGGCCCGTCCATTCGCCTGTCCGTCCTTGCACGCGAGCAGGTCGCGTAGCCAGGCAAAGCCATGCAATGAGCGCGCAAAGCGCTCGGAAGGCGCGGGATGTGAAAACGGATCCTGCGCTTCCAGCACATGACCCGAAAATCCGAATCGCCCGTCCAGAATGGCCGCGCCACGCGCCGCATCCGCCGCGCGAATGTCTTTCAGAGGAGGAGAAAAGGGGGCATCGGGCAGTGGGCCAGCCGATATCGCCCGCGCGCCACCGATGGAGTTCAATGTATCAAAGAGCTCACGCCGCGCTCTGCGGCTGACGGCTTCGGCATAATCGGAAAATCGGACCACTCGGGTCATTCCGGCTATTCTCCCCGCAGGGCTTTGATGTTCGCCGAATATTTTTCTGCGCCGCCCTTGAAGACCGCTGTGCCAGCCACAAGCGCCCGCGCTCCGGCGTCAACACATTGCCGCGCCGTTTCCGGATTAATCCCGCCATCAACTTCAATCATCACATCCAGCCTGCGCATTTCGATCGTCGTCGCCAGCGCTTCGATCTTTCGTAATTGTGACGAGATAAAGCTCTGTCCGCCAAAGCCGGGATTGACGCTCATCACCAATACAACGTCCAGCTCGTCGAGAACGTGATCAATCACACTCTCGCTGGTGGAGGGATTCAAAGCCGCCCCCGCCTTGCAGCCGGCGCCTTTGATGGCCTGTACGGTTCGATGAAAATGCGGGCCGGCTTCTGGATGGGCGGTGATGATATCGGCGCCCGCGGCCGCAAAGGCATCGATAAAGGGATCGATCGGCGCAATCATCAGATGGCAGTCGAAGGTTTTCTTCGAGTGCAGACGAAGCGCTTTGACGACGCCCGGTCCGATGGTCAGATTTGGCACGTAATGACCATCCATGACATCGACATGGATCCAGTCCGCGCCAGCTTCGTCGATGGCCCGCACCTCTTCGCCAAGTCGTGCGAAGTCCGCAGACAGGATAGACGGCGCGATGAGGACGGGTTCAGCCATGCAATTCGAATAACAGTGCGCTGTTGCCCGCGCAAGCAAGCCGTCAGGCTTTGGCGGTTTTCCGCAGCCGGGCGATGAAGAATCCGTCAATCCCGCCGCGATCGGCCCACATGTCGGGGGTGAGGCGCACGGCTCCATTCTCCTGAATGGCGTCTTCCAGCTCCGGTAACTCGTCCGGACGGATGGCGTCAATTTCCAACTCGGGATGCCGTGCCAGACCATTGTCCAGCCAGAATTCACCTTCTTCGGGCTGCAGCGAACATGTGCAGATCACCAGAAGGCCACCGGGCTTCAGCAATCGCGTTGCATTGTCCAGCAACGCATTCTGGATCGGGATCAGGGATGCAATGTCCTCCTGATTCTTGATCCATGCCGCATCCGGACGGCGCCGGAGCGTTCCGGTTGCCGAACACGGTGCATCCAAAAGGACGGCGTCGAACGATTGCGCTTCGCCCCAGGTCTGCCCATCAGCGGTAACGCATTCGGCCGCCAATTGCGTGCGGCCGAGATTGTCGGCAACCCGGCGCATACGTTTGGGCGATGCATCCAGCGCCGTCACGGAAGCTCCCGTCGCTGCCAATTGCATGGTTTTCCCACCCGGCGCTGCGCACAGATCAAGGACCGATTCGCCAGGCTGGGCGTTCAGCAGGCGGGCAGGCAGGGCCGCGCCGGCGTCCTGGGCCCACCACTCCCCGTCGTCAAAACCCGGCAGGGCGGTCAGGTCGCCAATTTCGGGTTTCCGCAGCGTGCCGGTCGGCAGGATCGCGGCTCCGATGGCCTCAGCCAAGCTTTCGCTATCCGGGGATTGCCGCAAGGACAGGTCCAGTGGTGGATCACGCATGACAACAGCACAGATGTCCTCGACTGTGCGAATACCATAGGCGGCTTGCCAACTGTCGCGCAGCCAGTTTGGTAGATTGTCCGATAGCGGTGTGGCGTCTGCGATCTCTCTGCCACCGGCAACAACCTTGCGAAGGACAGCATTGATCAGACCAGAGAACCGCTTGGAATTCGCCGAAGTCTTTGCCAGCGTGACGGCTTCGGACACGGCAGCATGGGGTTTGGTGTCCAGAAACAGGATTTGCGCCGTCGCGGTTTCCAGCAGCAATCGCGCTTCTCCCGCATGTTCGGGCAGGTCATGTTCCAGAAAGGCCGAGAGCACGGCGTGAATTTGTCCACGCCGGCGCAAGGTTGTCGCGGAGATCAAGCGAGCAAAGGCTTTGTCGCGCGATTCCATACGCCCGAATTCCGGCGTCTGGGAGAGCGCGGCATCCAGCGCTGTCCGGCTTTCCAGCACAAATTTGAGGGCGCGCACAGAAGCGCGGCGAGCGTCGAGTCCAGGATTCATGCGCGCGCCCTAGCATGTCGCGTTCTGACGCGCTATCTCCCCATCCATGAGCAAGCATGAAACACCTCCCGAAGGAGCCGCCCCCGGAAAGGCCTTGAGTGAGCCCGCGCGCCGTGCATTGGAAGAAGCCGCCCAGCGCCGGAAGAACGCCGCCGAGGGGGCCGAGTCTCCCAAGGAAATCAATGGCCCGAAGGGCCCGGAACCCACACGTTTCGGCGACTGGGAACGCAAGGGCGTGATCTCGGATTTCTGATCGCTTCGCGCGATAAGGGAAATCGCTGTCAATTGGCACAAGTCTGGCATTAGCATTTTGTTAATGAACAAGATGCTCGCCACTCTCCTCGTCTTCTCGGCTGCCGGTCCGGCGGTCGCCCAGGACTATAACCGTCTGCTCGGGGGTCAGAATGTCCCGGCAGGCGCCCAGATTCGTTTTGCTGAATGCCCAGCGGGGACACGTCAGGAATATCCGGAAGGGCAGTCCGAGCCCATCTGTGTTGTGGATCGATCCGGCACATATTCGCAAACCGGATCCTCAGGCGGTTACTCCTACGGTTATGATGGCGGCGATTATTCGGCCAGCGGGTCGGCTGGCGGATATCACGCAGGCTATGATTCCGGTGAATATGCCTCACGTGAATACGAGGGAAGCACGCTTCTGAGGCAACCGACATCTGGGCGCTCCCGGTATTCCTATATTGAGGATGGCGATTATATTCCGGATCCTTCTGCCAGCCGGTATGGCGCGACGGATCATGAAACCCGCCGCTATGCCGACCATCGTGGCGGCTCGCAGAGCGGACGCCGCATGCCGGGGCATCCCTGCGTCATTCTTGATCCGGTTCCGACCGAAGCCGACTGGAACGCGTCTGCAGGACCGTGCCGTCTCGTCGATACGCCACGTCGCCCGCCACATTATGAACCTCCGCGCTATGAACCGCCGCGTTACGAACCTCCGCGCTATGTTGTGAGGGACGACAGCTATTATCGCCGCGAGACCGAGTACACGCGGACCCGTTATGCGCGGGAATGGCAGGGTCAGGATGGGCGCTACTGGCGGGAATCAGGTGGATATTCCTCTGGCGGACACCATTCGTCCTGCGGCTGCTCGGATCATCACCGGCATTATGATGGCTGCGGACACCAGTCGGAATACGCCACGTATACCGGACCGATCTTCCCCGGCGTAGGCGGCCGCTCACCGGTCTATTATGGCGGCGGCGGAGGCGGAACGGTCATCATCAATCATGGTGGCGGGCGGTCTCGGGCCTTCGCCGGCAGCGGCGCCGGGTCCAGTTCGAACGCCAATGCCAGCGCGTCGGCCAATGTCAATGTGAACACCAATGTCCGCGTCAATACCGGCGTCCGTTTTACCGGCGGCGGAGGTGGTGGCCACGGCGGCGGTGGCTATGGTGGTGGCGGTCATGGCGGTGGCGGTTATGGCGGCCACGGTGGCGGTGGATATGGTGGTGGCTACTCCGGGGGCGGCTATGGCGGCGGCGGGTATTCCGGCGGTGGTTACGGCGGTGGCGGTTATGGTGGAGGCGGCGGCCGCTATTAGGCGGCTTCCATTTCCTCCAGGATTTTTCGCGCGGCTTCGGCCGGATCCGGGGCCGCATTGACCGGCCGCCCGACGACCAGATGGGTCGCTCCATTGCGCAAGGCATCGGCGGGTATGGCGGCCCGGGCCTGATCATCCTTACTGGACCATGACGGGCGGATGCCGGGCGTCACGATCAGCAATTGATCGCCGAATTTTTCCCGGATTTCAGCCGCCTCCAGCGGGCTGGCAATAACGCCGTCCATGCCGGCTTCCAGACATTGCTCGACGCGGCGCATGACCAGATCATGCGCGCTCATCGTATAGCCCATCTCGGTCAGCATCGCATCGTCATAGGATGTCAGCACCGTCACGCCGAGCAGTTTCAGATCCGGATCATCGCCCCGGCCTTTCACGGCTGCGCGCATGACCGGCGGTTCGGCGTGAACAGTCAGAAGATCACCCCCGCGCGAAGCGATGGACCGCGTCGCCTTTTCCACCGTGGTCGGGATGTCGTGCAGCTTGAAATCCAGAAAAACCTTTTTCCCGGCAGTCCGGAGCTTCTGGCACAAATCCATACCGCCAACGGGCAGGAGCTGAAGCCCGATCTTGTAGAAAGAAACGGCGTCCCCGCAGTGCGCGGTCATGGCCTCCGCCTCGGCGGTTGAGGGCAGGTCGAGGGCGACGATCAGGCGATCTTTCATGGACATGGCAGTAACCTCCTAGGCGGTGTCGCGAGACAATATCAGGCGCAATCCCAGCGCACCGAAGGCGGTTGCGGCGACACCATTCAGTACGCGACGCAAAGTCAGGGATTGAGCAAGTTTGGCGCGCGCAGCGCCAGCGACGAAAATGACAGAGATCAGGACTGTGTTTCCAATCGCCATGAAGATCGCGGCCAGTGTCATCAATTGAACCCAGACCGGCCCCAGCTCGGCATTGGTGAACTGCGGCAGAAAGGCCATGAAAAACAGGCCGATTTTCGGATTGAGCAGATTGGTGGTCGCGCCCCGGATCATGGCACGTCTGACGCTTCCGGCGGCTCTGGCCGTCGGCGCTTCATTCCAGTGACGCAATGTCTGTACCGCCAGAAACACCAGATAGGCGCCGCCGACCCATCGCACGACGGTCAGGGCATGTTCTGTCGCCGCCAGCATTGCAGACAAGCCAAGCACCGTCGCCAACAGCCAGCTGGCAGCGCCGATATTGATGCCGAGCAGAGCGGCGAGTCCGGCCTGGCGGCCGCTGGATGCCGTCGTCGCCATGGTAAATGCCATATCCGGCCCAGGCGCAATGGCCAGTGCGACGGCGCCTGCAATAAAGATCGGCAAAATAGCGAGGTCGATCATGGGTCTGAGGCCTACTCCGCGGCTTCTGTGGATTGGGCGCGCTTCATGGCTTGTTTTGCCTGCCGGGCAATCAGCCATTCGCCGATCGGATCGGGCAGAATCCGCATCGTGGCGACCATGAATTTATACCAGGCCCCGGGCACGCAGACGGCCTTGTTGCGCTCGACCGCATCATAGGCGGTGGCAGCAACGTCTTCGGCTTTCAGCATCCAGTAGGACGGCAATTGCGAGACGGACTGGCGGGCCCCGTTCACATCATGGAATTCCGACCACGTATAGCCGGGACAGACGGCGGTGGCGTGGACATTCTTGCCCAGCATTTCCGCCTTCAAAGATTGTGAAACCTTGATGAGGAGCCCTTTGGCACCGGGGTAGATCGTGCCGGAATATCGCGTGTGTCCGGGCGAAACCGGGAGCAGGGCGGAGACGGACGAAACATTGATGATCCGTCCGAATTTGCGCTCTTCCATACCTGGAAGGATCAGATGAATCAGTTTGAGATAGCTCGTCACCATCAATTCGAGGAAACGCGCCTGATCGGCCCAGTCGGTTTCGGTGAAATAGCCGGGCTGTCCGGCGCCGGCATTATTGACCAGCCCGTCAATCTGCCGGCCGGCCTTTTCAATCTCGGCGACAATGCGCTCCGGTTCGCCCGGCTTGGCGAGGTCGGCGGGAATGACGAGGCTGTCAACGCCATTCTTCGCTTTCATTTCCTCGGCGAGGTCGCGCAACCGGTCTTCACGGCGGGCGACGAGGGCGAGATCCCACCCCTTGGCGGCGAATTCGCGGGCCATGGCATCGCCAATGCCGGAAGAGGCGCCGGTGATAAGAACGAGTTTGCGGGCCATATCAGTGTCCTTTGACGGCGGAGAAGATGAACAGACTCTCCTACAGTTTTCTGTTTCGTCTCCTACTACGACTCCTACGATTTTTTCCATGGCGGAGGCAATCGCACCGTATCGAGTGAGCAGTATATGCCTGCCCGCGCCGGTGGGGAGAACCGCCGGACGCACACGGCATCTGGTTGCGCTCCGCGCTTTGGGTCAGGATACGGCAAAGGGGAATCGCTCATGACCATCCGGGAATTGCTGGTTTATATCCTTCTGCGCCGCCTGCTCTATCCGGCGATCGCCTTTCTCGGCGCCAGCATGGTGGCCAGCCTGCTCGTCTCCATCGTGTTTTTCGCCATCGCGCTCTGGGGCGAACCGGACCAGCCGTTCAGCCCCTATGGCCTGTTCGGCATGCTGATCGTCGCCATCACGCTGGGCTTCTACGTTGCTGCCCTCGCCGGTGTGCCGGCCTGCCTTCTGATCTGGGGCATGCGATTTACCGGACTTCGCCGCGGATGGACGGACGCCATCGCCGGCGGATTGCTCGGTGCCGTGATGATGCATGTCGTCCTGCACGGCGCCTCGGCACTCACGGAGGCTCCGTCTTTGATGGTCGGTCTGTTCGGCATCGCCGGACTGGCCGCCGGGGCGGTCTACTGGAATTTCACCGGACGGCCGCGCCCGCCCTATACCCTACCCTGACCTGAGCGCCCAAGCCTTGCCTGCCGCCCACACCCCGGCCTAGTCTCGCTGCATCGGGGGAGATCGAACATGCGCACGTTTTTCAAATGGCTCGGAATGGCAATATTGGTGACGGCTCTGACCGGGGCCGGGTTTTTCTTTTTCATCCTGCCGCCGCGCGTTGATGATGCGCTGAACGCCGTCACTCCGCATGATCCCTATGAGATTTCAGCCGAAGCGCAGGCCCTGCACGACACGCTGCGCGTGGCGGACCTGCATTCCGATCTGCTCCTCTGGTCGCGCGATCCGGTGCGGCGCTATGGCCGGGGCCATACCGATCTGCCCCGCCTGCGCGACGGCGGCGTCGTGCTGCAGGTTTTCACCTCGGTCACCAAGACGCCCTCCAACATGAATTACGAGACCAATGACGCGACCAGCGATGACATCACCTTGCTGGCCATTGCCCAGCGCTGGCCGGTGGACACATGGGGCTCGCTGTACAATCGCGCCCGCTTTCATGCCCGCCGCCTGCATCGCGCGGCCGAGCGGTCCGGCGGTGAATTTGTCGTGGTGGAAAGCCGCGCCGATCTGGCAAACGCGCTGGCCGCCCATGCGGAAAACGGAAACATGGTCGCCGGTATTCTCGGCACGGAAGGTGCGCATCCGCTGGAGGGCGATCTCGCCAATATTCCGCGTCTCTATGCGGAAGGCTATCGCGTTGTCGGCCTGCAGCATTTTTTCGACAATGAGCTCGGCGGGTCCCTGCACGGCCTGTCGAATGCCGGATTGACGGAGTTCGGCCGCGCGGCGGTGCGTGATCTAATTGATCAGGGCTTCATCATTGATGTCGCCCATTCGTCCGAAGCTGTCGTTCGCGAAGTGCTGGATATGACCGATGCGCCGCTGATTGTCTCGCATACCGGCGTGCGCTCCCTGTGCGAAACACCCCGCAATATCGACGATGCGTTGTTTGCGGAGATTGCCGCGCGCGGTGGTCTGATTGGCATCGGCTTCTGGGCGGATGTCACCTGTGATGACAGCCCGGCTGGCGTTGCGCGCGTCATCGCCTATGCGGCAGAGCAGTTCGGCGTGGAGGCCATCGCATTGGGATCAGACTATGACGGCTCCATCACCGCCAGCTTTGATGCCTCCGAACTCGCCGTGCTGACCGATGCCCTGTTGGACGCCGGCATGTACGAGGCGGATATCCGCGCCGTGATGGGCGAAAACCAGATCCGCTTCTTCCTGGAAAACCTGCCGGCGGATTAGCGCGCAGATGGGGCGTATCACGCGATATGGGTCTCGGGGCAAACGGGTCCGGAAAACAGCTTCGCCAGCTCTTCCGGCAACTTGTCTTTATTCACCGGCACACCCAATTCCATCGACAGTATCCGGTTTCGCGCCGATTCGACAAATTGCAGGTCTACCGCTCCGGCACTGTATGTCCCATTCGGCGCAATCGTTTGGCCGAGAAGCCGCGACCAGTTTTCTGCTTTCAAGCCCTCGAAATCTTGCTCCATTGCAAGAACCGGACGCGACAAGGACCCTTCACCGAATATGGCGTGGAAGGCGTCTCTCGCCAATCCGGTTTGTTCGGCCACACGGGTCGTGTCGTGATAGTCGACAAAAAATGTCATATGATCCCGAAGCACCGAGTTGAGCTGGATCTGCCCTTTGGGGGTTCGGGACAGCCGTTCGCCCATTCCCGACATCCATCGCGCGAACCAGCCCGCACCGCCAAATCTCTTTCCCAGCCAGATCGTTCTGGCTTCGTTGTCCAGCAACCCGCCGACCATGACGGTCGTCCAGAAAAATGTCGCTTCACCAAAGGGGCCAGTTGTCGTGGGGGGGATATGCGGCAGTCCCAATGCCCGCAGAGCCTGCGCCATTTCCCATGGCCCGGAGTGCGCCTTGAACGCTATGCCACCGATCCGCGGCGGTTGATTTTGTGCACCTTCAAGGCGGGTAAACTCGATGCCGGTTGATCCTTCCCACAACGCGCCCGACTGAATGGCCTCGGACGTCGTGAAGGGCCACAATTCGGGCAGACCGGTTGCCGCCTGGAGCGCTTTCAAATGCTGTTCTGGCGTGTCGGTGATAACGGCAACATGGTCAATTTCTATACGCATGAATTCTCGCCCACATGAAAACTGGAATCAGCGCAAGAGCCTTATCGAAGTGCGGACTATTCGGCAGTACACGTCTGAGTGATCAGGCTTTCTGCCGCCTCACCAATCAGGTCCAGCGCCTCGGGCGACATGGCATGCGGGGCGGTCGCATATTCTTCTGGCAGGCCGGTTTCGGCTTGCTGGAACAGGTGATTGACGCCGGGCACCACGGTGATCTCGGTCGGATGGTCGCGCCGCGCCCATGACAGGGCCGCGGATTGGGGTTCATGCCGAACCTGCAGATCGCGCTCTCCGAAAAAGGCATGCACCGGCCCGTCATACTCGGCCATGGAGAAGGCCGGATCCAGATCCAGCGCAGCAACCGCATAATCCTGCCCCCAGATCGCGCCTTGCTGGCGGGCCGCCTCTTCCGGAAAGCCCAGCGCGGTCAGTGCTTCGGTCAACGCAGCGGGATAATCCGTCACCGTTTCATCGCGCATCACCGCAAACATGGCATCCTGCAGCGCCCGGTTCCGGTCGGCTGCCCCCTGCCCGGCACCAGAGGCGAGGAATATGGCTTCCGACTGATCATACAGCGTGTCGGCCATGGTCATGTGCATGCCGGCCAGTGTGATCAGAAAGGCGGGTTCGGCCTCATTTGCGGCCAGAAAGGCGATGAGTCCGCCTTCGGAATGACCGAGAATGGCGGCGCAGCTGGCATCCACGCCGCCGGCCCCGCGCATCGCCGCCATCGCCGCCACGGCATCGTCCGCCAGATCATGGGGGGAGGCGGGAGCGACAGCATCCGAACCGCCAATGCCTCTGTCATCCAGCCGCAGCGTTGCGATACCGCGCTCGGCCAGCGCATCGGCCAGAACGCCGAAGACCGGCTGTCCCACAACGGTCGCATTGCGGTCCTGCGCGCCCGAGCCGTTGAGAAGGAGGACCGCCGGGAAAGGTCCATCGCCCTCCGGGCGTTGCAGCGTGCCGGCCAGCCGGACATCTCCTGACATCACGATAAAATCATCAGCTATTGCATCGTCTTCCGGAAAGAAAACGCCCCGGACCCGGTCGCGCTCCAGCGTCAGGGGGACGGTCGCGCCGCCCTGGCTGAACGTGCCGGAGAGGGTTTCACTATCAATCCGCTCAAAGGCCATCGATGCGCCGACACTGGCGATTGTGCCGGTAAGCCCGTCAGTATCCATTTGCGTGATATCGATGGGCATACGCGCCCCGCCCTGATCGACACTGATCAGAACCGCTTCGTCTCCGCGCACCTCCAGAACCAGCTCGAGCTGAGCCGCGCCCACATCCAGCGTGCCGGACCAGTCGCCTTCATAGCGCCCGCCATTCTCATCGGACCGGGCCTCATCCGTTTCGGCCGTGGCCAGCACGGTGCCGCTTTCTGCAGACGAGCCGGTGGGACCGGGCGCGGTGTCACCGCAAGCGGCCAGCAGAAGGGCAATGATCAGAGCAAACGGACGCATGACAGACCTCATTCGTTTTTTCGCTAATTAGTCTTGACGCTAAATAAGGCGCGTGTCAATCATGAGCCATGAGTGATGTTTTCAAGGCGCTGGCCCATCCGGTCCGGCGGCAAGTGTTGGCAAAATTGCGGGACGGGCCCATGTCGGCCGGGGATCTGGCCGAGGCTTTCCCTGTGTCCAAGCCGACCATGTCCGGTCATTTCACCGCGCTGAAAGAGGCCGGGCTGATTCTCGCCGAACGTCACGGCACCACAATCCGCTACCGGCTCAATGCCGGGGCCGCCGAAGAAGCGATCGCCCTGCTCATGGGCCTGATCGGCAGTAAGGAGACTGACACATGATCCGCCTGGGTTTGATCATTTCCGCCTTTGCTTTTGTCCTCGCCGTCATCTTTTCGGCCTATGGCTGGATCAATACCGATCCGGGCGCGCAAGTGCCCGTCCATTTCAACCTATCGGGCGAAGCTGATCGCTATGGGTCAAAAGCCGAGGCCTTCCTGTTTATGCCGGCCATTCTTCTCGGCATCACCTTCCTGCTCGCCATCGCCCCGAATATCGACCCACGCGGCAAGAATCTGCGCCGCTCCCGGCCGGTCTATATTGTCGGCTGGATCATCGGCGTTGTGGCGCTGGCGGGCGGTCAGGGCCTGATCACCTGGACGGCCGTCGGCGGCGGAATAGAGGGCGAGGTCATGGCGCGCGGCGTCGGCGTTTTCATCGCCGCCATCATGCTCCTCCTCGGCCTTGTCATCGCCAAGGCCCGCCCGAATTTCTTCGCCGGCTTTCGAACCCCCTGGACGCTGTCTTCCGACCTCAGCTGGGACAAGACCCATCGATGGGCCAGCCGAATATATCTGGCGCTGGGTGTGGCCGGGCTGGCCGCCTCCCTGCTTCTGCCGCCGGAACCGGTGACCATCGGCCTGCTGGCGGCCGTGCTGGGCAGCACGCTGGGACTCGTCATCTATTCCTTTCTGGTGTGGAAGCGCGACCCGGCGCGCGAAACGCTCAATCCGGACGATGCCGATGAGGACGACGCGGTCTGATTGATCGCTTGCGCGGGCCTGTGCTTGCGATAGTTTCCGCCCGAATTCGAATTTCGGGAGATGCGGCATGGCGCGCAAGGATATCAAGCGGATTGTACTGGCCTATTCCGGTGGGCTGGATACGTCCATCGCCGTCAAATGGCTGCAGGAAGCCTATGACGCGGAAGTCGTCACCTTCACCGCCGATCTCGGGCAGGGCGAGGAAATCGAACCGGCGCGCGAGAAAGCGCTGGCGGCCGGGGTCAAGCCCGAGCACATCTTCATCGAGGATGTGCGCGAGGAATTTGCCCGCGACTACATCTATCCCATGGTCCGCGCCAATGCCGTTTATGAAGGGCTATATCTGCTCGGCACCTCCATTGCGCGCCCGCTGATCGCCAAACGCCTTGTCGAGATCGCACACGAAACCGGTGCCGATGCCGTGGCCCATGGCGCGACAGGCAAGGGCAATGATCAGGTCCGTTTCGAGCTCGGCTTTGCCGCGCTGGACCCGTCCCTGCATGTCATCGCGCCCTGGCGGGAATGGGATCTGACCTCTCGCACCAAGCTGATCGCCTATGCCGAAAGCCGCGGGCTTCAAATCCCCAAGGACAAGCGCGGCGAAGCGCCCTTCTCGGTCGATGCCAATCTCTGGCACACATCTTCAGAAGGCAAGAATCTGGAAGACCCCTCGGCGCAAGCTTTCGAGGAAACCTTCCAGCGCACGCTCGCCCCGGAAGATGCGCCGAACGAAGCCGAATATATCGTCATTTCCTTTGAAAAGGGCGATGCCGTCGCGCTGAACGGGGAGGCGCTCTCTCCGGCGACCTTAATCGAGCGCCTCAACGAACTCGGCCGCGCCCACGGCATTGGCCGTCTCGATCTCGTCGAGAACCGTTTTGTCGGCATGAAATCGCGCGGCATTTATGAAACGCCGGGCGGCTCCATCCTGATGGCGGCGCATCGCGGTATCGAGCAGATCACGCTCGATCGCGGTGCCATGCACCTAAAGGACGAGCTGATGCCGAAATACGCCAAAATCCTCTATGAAGGCTTCTGGTTCTCGCCCGAGCGCGAAATGCTGCAGGCCGCCATCGATCTCTCGCAGAAATATGTCACCGGCGATGTGCGCCTGCGGCTGTTCAAGAGCTCGGTCAATGTCGTGGGCCGCCACTCCCCGGCCTCTCTCTACAGCCTTGAACACGTCACATTTGAGGATGATGATGTCTATGACCAGAAGGACGCACAGGGCTTCATCCGCCTGAATGCCTTGCGCTTGCAGCTTCTGGCGGCCCGCAAGAAACGTCTGGGGGAGAATGACTGACCTGTCAGTCAGGCAATCTTTCTCGCGAAATTGTCAGGTGCATTGCCGGCACAGATATCTTCCAATGCCCCTAAATCAGCTGTGAGACGCCCCATGATCCGTCCCCTTTTCACCGCCGCATGGCTGGCCATTTGCCCGATCACCGCCTTTGCGCAGGATGAAGCGCCCGAACCGCTCGCGCCCTTCGAGATATCTCGTGCCCTGAGAATCGAGGCCGGTCGCGCCGCCGAGGCCGGCGATCTGGAAGCCGCGCGTCGCGCACTTCAGGCTGCCAGCGCCCTGCAGCCGGGAAGTCCGTCCGTCCTCCTCGGTCTGGCACAGATCGGCATGGCCAGCGGTGATGATGAACTGGTGCTGTCCTCACTCGAAGCGGTGGCCGTGGCCGGCCTTTCTTTCGACCTGTCCCGTCTGGGCGAGACCGATGCGCATCTGCGCGCGGCCTATCCTGATCGCTATGCGGCTCTGGATGGTCTGCTGGCCCGGCATTCCGGCACGGCCGGAGAGGCCGAACGCGCCGCCGAGGTGTCTGTCGCCAACAGCCTGATCGAGGGCATCGCCGTCGAGATCGAGACTGACCGGATTTTCCTCTCCGATGTCATCGGGCGTCAGGTGCTGGTCGTCGAGCCTTTCGACCGCTCGAGCGCGCAGGTCTTTGCCGATGCCGAAGATGGTCTGCAATCGGTCTTCGGACTGGCCTCGGACGATGTAAATCGCGTCATCTGGGCCGCGACCGGGACCCTGCCGCAAACCCCTCTGGCAGAGGGTGAGGCGGCCACAACGGCTCTGGTTGCGCTGGATATGATCACCGGTGATGTCTATCGCCGCTTTGAAATCGATGGCGCCGACCGCATCGCCGACCTCGTCACCCGCGACGGCATTGTCTATGCCGTCGATAGCGGCGCGAACCGTATCTATCAGCTGACCTCGCTGTCCGGCCGCTTGCAGCTTCTATCGGACGACGCCCGCTTTGCCGGCCTGCAGGGCGCCGCGCTGGCCGATGGCGCGCTCTATGTCGCCGATTATGCGCTGGGTCTGTGGCGGGTCGATCTGGCAGATGGCAGCGCACAGCAGGTGCGCGCCGGAAGCGAGAGCCTCATCGGCATTGATGGCCTGTCTGCCACGCGCGAAGGCCGTCTGATTGCCGTGCGCAATGGCATGGCACCGAATGCCGTTTTTGCGATAGATCTTGCGGATGATGGATTGAGCGTCGCCAGCACGGAAATCCTGCTGCGCAATCACCCTGCCTTTGGCGAGCCGACCCTGGTCGATGTGCAGGATGACCGGGTCTTCGTCGTCGCCAATGCGCCCTGGGCGCTCTGGCCGGAAGATGGCAGCGGCCCGACCGAAGCCGTGCCGCCCACCATCATTCTGGAATATGATCTCGACTGATCAGTCGAACTCTTCAATGCCGCAGGCTTCGCGCATGGCGGGCTCGGCATCCTGCATTTTCTGACCCATCACGAGGATGTCGGTGATTTCCATGCCTTGCGCTGCAGCAATGGTCATGACTTCCGCCGGTTCATTGGTGTCGGCCTCCATGACCGCCATCATGAAGGACAGCTCGGTCTCGTCGAGGGCCTCGACGATATGACCGGCAGCGCACGCGCAATCCGCAGCGTCATTGCCGGATTCGGTGCAGGCCGCGGTCAGTTCTTCCTGCGGCGTCAGCCCATAGGCGGCGGCGCTCAGGGCGATGACAGCAGCGCTGCCAGCGAGCATACGAAACATGGGAACTCCTTGGTGTCTGGTTTGCGGGCAAGACTAGCGCGAATTCGATGAACCCGAAATGACACCACTGGAAAAACAATGTCATCCGGCGCATACTCCGCTTTGCGAGGACATAGAAACGGAGAGACCGCCATGCGGATCACCGCTACGCTTATTCTGGCCGGCGTCATTTTGGCCGCCTGCGCCACGCCAACCCCTTACCAGGCCGCCAATCAGCCCGGTGGCAGCGTCTATGGCTATGCCGAGCAGGCGATCGAGCGCGACCGCTATCGCATCACCTTTTCGGGCAATTCTCTGACCGATCGTGAAACGGTCGAGACCTATCTGCTCTATCGCGCCGCCGAGTTGACGCGAGAGCGCGGCTATAACCATTTCACAGTGGTTCAGCGCGCCACCGACGAGGACACGCGCACCTGGGGCGGCGATCCCTTCTATTCACGCTTCTATGTTGATTATCGCTTCTACCACCCGCGCTATGGCTGGTATCGCAGGCATGACCCGTTCTGGAATGACACGCGCTATCGCGAGACCACGCGCTATGAAGCCGTGGCCGAAATCGTCATGGGCCGCAACCCGTCCGGCAATGACGCCAATGACTTCAATGCCGGTGAGGTCCTGCAAAATCTCGGCCCGGACATTGTCCGGCCGGAAGTGGGTTAAAGTTCTAGCAGGAAGGAGTGATGGTTGACGTTCCTGGCCCTTGCTCAGCTGGTTGCGCTGGCTTCACTCCCTGTCGATCATCGTATCCAGTTCGACAATTATGATTTGCAGCCGCCGCTTCAGGAGATGGAACGTTCCTGCCAGCCATTCATTGATCGTGCACGATTGCCTGTCGACGAACGGGTTACAGTGCTTGTCCCCGAGCGGGTTTATAGCTGTTTTCGCGGTGCGACCCAGTTCACAAGCGTTGTGGTCTTATATGTCGAGCAAATTTCGCCAAATCCTCACCAGAGCCGGCATATAGCCGAACTGATCCGGCAATGGCGTTCCGGTTTCGATGAAGCCGGATTTCGACAACTCAGCCTGAACTATTCCTGCGCCGAATTTGTGCTGGCTCAATATGCCAATGATCAACACTCGGACCTGATAATCCTGAGCGAAGATCAGAACCGGGTGACGACGATCACTCAGTTTGAATCAGAGTGCCGCCAATTCATCTCTTTCATGCATCCCGTTGATGTTGGATGGCAGCCCTGACTAGGGGCTGGCGGGTTGGACCGCCATCCCGCACATCGCGGCAGTCAAGTTCGGTGGATTAGTAGGCGAGCGAATGCGGGTTCGACCAAAACACTTCTTGCCTTACCCGCCAAGGTCGCGAAGGATCGGCGCATGATAAGGCTGATGATGTCGATACGATCGGGCGCAATATGGCTGGCGATAGCGACCGGACTGTTTGCGTGTGCGACGCCCGGAATGTCGACCGGCGATCCAGAAGCAACTTCCGGCTGCCATTCCGTCTATACATCCATTTACATCCCACCCACCAGATTGGGTGGGAGCGGGCACGTTCAGCAGGTGCGTGTCGGCGAGGACTGCGAAATCAATTCGAATTATTCTGATGTCGTTGCGCAATTGGCATCTGCCGGTACGGCCTATGACGAGCGGCGAGCATTGCAGCTGGATCATCGCCGCGCGGCTATAATCAATTACTTCAATTACTCGAATCACGAATACCGGATGGATCGGGTGTTCGAAGAATGGATCCAGCAAGAGGCCGGAAATTTCGAGGACAACAGAGCGGCGGCAGGTAACAATCTGCGAAATTATGTCCGCTTGATGAGCCTGATTGCGACGCTTGATCACGGGCAGGGTTATCGCTGGGATGAGTCCGCACGATTGCAGGCTTACCCGATCGACACAGATATTTCCGTAAGCCATCCGGAGTTCTGGCCCTTCAGTGAAGGCGTTTCGCGGCAAGGTCATTCAGTGAACGTCCCCCTTCGGCAGGTCGCGCTCGATGGCGCTGCTCGCTTGCGGCAATCGCTAGCCGAAAACTATCTGGACGGATTTTCAAATATCGAAGAGGCCTGCGCCGCAAACGAGATCCGGCAGCAGCCGCCATCCGGCCCCTTCACCGCCGATGGCGATGGCGCAATCTCGATTGCCTTGGCGCCCTATCAAAGCGAAGCCTATGAGCGGGAGTTCGTGGACTGGCATCAGCGCAGCGACTTGCAGGATGTCGAGCTCGCCTCAACACCGGCGAGAGCGGATCTGGTGATACTGATTGTTCGCGATTTTTCATCTGAACGGTCCCGGAATCCGGCTGGCGCGGCTTGGCGGCCAAGCCACCTGGATTCAGACCTTTTCGTCTCATCTGCAGAAAGCCCGGAATTAGACAGAAGTCGCGAACTGTACGGATGGCAGCTTAGCCTGGGCTGGATGGGATTCTTTGGCGAACACCAGATGCGCGGGCTCTGGCAGGCATTTGCAGCGGATGCCGCCCTAGACTGCCGACTAGATTCAAGCCGCAGCTCTGAATACTGCATGGCCAATGGCGACTCGCACCGGATTGTCAGAACCGAGCGCATCATCCTTCCTCTCGCCAGCGATGAGATGATTATTGTGGATACTGGGCGGCTGCGGCCGCCGGCAACATTGTCGAATGCGCTCTATCGGCGGCCGTCTGTTATGCAGATTCAGCCGGTTGAGGGTGATAGACCAGCACGAATGGCGTGCATGGTTTCTGGAAATCTGGATGGGGCGAGTCTGGCCGAGGAGTTCAGTGCATGTGTCGAATTCGCCGTCTCACCTCAATCTGACCCTATTGAGGATTGCGTCTGGCCATGGCTGTTTTCGGACTTCCGGTAGCCCTTAGACCTCCATCCCGCACATCGCCGCGATCACTTTAGGCGGCCGAAAGCGGGTTAGGCCAACAACCGCTCTCTTGCCTTACCCGCCAAGGTCGCGAAGGATCGGCGCATGATAACGCGGGCCACATCAATCTCGACAGCTGCGGCATTGCTGGCGGTAACGCTGGGTTTAACGTCTTGCAGCGATCCACGCTCCGCTGAGCCGTGGACGATAGATCTGGGCGAGGAAGGTGAAGTAGAGCTTCTGGTTCGTCCGAGTGCGCTGGATACCGTGGATCAATATGGTTGGCTAGATGAAGAAGAGCGGCAAATACGGCCTACTCGTGGCCACAGGATCGCTGTAGTTTTGCCGCCGCCAGAGCGATCCGCGACATGCTCGTTTGCAGATGAGTACCCAACTCCCTGGCTGAGCGTGCGAAACCGATATGATGTTGAGTCTCTGGGTTCGTTTCAGCAATTCACTGAGCATGTGCCTAGCTCCAGCCAATCGGGGATTTTCAGAATGGCGATAAGCGACCTGCGCGCCAATCCAGAAACGGTTGGTCGCTTCAATGATTTAATGCCGTCTCATTCGCTGCGAGCGCAATGGGTGTTTTCTGACGCCGAGAATTTTATCCTCAGCTGCACAGCTGAGTATGACGATTGTAAAATACTCATTCGCATAGCGACCGAAACCAGCATTTTTGATCGTTTGCAAACCGCGTATCCGCTCACCGATGAGAGCTTATCAAGCTGCATGGCCGAACTGCTTGCCTATGGCCGCAGCTTGGTCCGTGCCCACGAGAGGTGAGACTGACGACATGACTGAAACAGGCCAGCAGCGATTAGATATCAGTCAAAATGCAAACGTGACCGTTACAATTCTCTGAGATCAGGCGACAATTGGCTTGTTAGACCGCCATCCCGCACATTGCGGCGATCACCTCAGGCGGGATAAGCAGCATCAGCCCGCCGAGCGCCGCGATGGCCAGGCCCGCGCCGAGGCGCAAGCCGGGCTTTCGCCCCATATGCGCCAGTGCGCCAATGCCCAGCGCGGTGCCGGTAACAGACGGCAAGGTGCCGAGGCCAAAGCCCAGCATCACCCACGCGCCCTGTAACGCGCTGCCCGCCAGCATGGCATAGAGCAGGGCGGCATAGACCATGGCGCAGGGCAGAGCCCCCCAGGCCAGCCCGGCCAGCCAGGGCGAGACCGGCCCGGCGGCCATGACCGGCTTCATCACGAAACGGGTGACCGGGGCCAGCACACGGTCGAGCACGACCGGCGCGGGCAGATAGCCGGTGAGAGAGAGGCCAATCCAGACCAGCATCATCGCCGCGCCCCAGCGGAAAACGGCCTGAGCGATCGAAAAATCCATCACCGAATAAAGCCCGGTGCCGGCGGCCCCCACCGCGGCCCCGGCCAGAACATAGCCCAGCATCCGCCCGCTTTGCGCGGTCATCAGAACGCCCAGCCGCGTGGTCGCACTCTGGTCAGGTGACAGGGAAAACATCAGGCCCGAGGCAATGCCGCCGCACATGCCGGCGCAATGCAGACTGCTGGCAAGGCCCGCGATCAGACCACCCAGAAAACTGATTTGTGCCAAGGCTTCCATGGCGCGCACACTGCCTCTAAATTCAACGGGAATGAAGAGTGGCGCGCGCGGCACAACGCCGCTGTGCAAGCGGGGCCTTTTGGCCGTATAGTTTTTGTGGATTTGTTCGGGGAGGGACATCATGGCAGCTATTGAATTGAATGCAGTCCGGCCAGGCGCACCCATGCGCTGGCTGAAGGCGGGCGCGAATGACCTCAAACGCGCGCCTCTGGTCTCGATCAGCTATGGTCTGGTATTCGTGGCGCTGGGCGCGCTTTTGTCCGCAGGCCTCTGGTGGATCGGGGCGGCCGCCTGGATTCCCGTTGCCCTCTCCAGCTTTGCGCTGATCGCGCCGCTCTTTGCCGTCGGCTTCTATCAGATTTCAAAGCATCTCGATGAAGGCAAGGCGGTCAGCTTCAGTGATATCTGGCTGGTGTCCGGCGAGAAGATTTCGCAAGTCGCCTTTCTGGGCCTGCTCCTGATCATCTTGCTGCTCGGCTGGGCGCGGATTGCGCAATTCCTCTACGCCTATTTTGCCTCGCAGGATTACACCACGCTGGCGGAGTTTTCCTCCTGGGTGCTGACCCATCCGGCGGGCCTTTTGATGGCAGTTGTGGGCACCATTATCGGCGCCGGGCTGGCACTGGCCGCCTTTGCCATTTCCGCCATTTCCTTTCCCATGCTGATTGACCGCGAGGTCGATGCCGCCACAGCACTCATCGCGTCAGTGACGGCTGTGCGGCGCTATCCGCTGGCCATGCTGACATGGGCCTGGCTGATCGCTTTCTGGACGATTATCGGCACGGCCTTCTTTCTGGTCGGACTGGCAGTGGTCTTCCCCTGGCTGGGCCATGCCAGCTGGCGCGCCTATCAGGACTTCTGCACCTCGTCAGGACCGTCTGCGGCATCCTGATCAGCCTCCGCATCGGGCAGCGGCCGGTCGCCATCATCAATGAGAATGCGATGAGCTGCACCTTCAAGGTCATCATACTGGCCGGACTTCATCGTCCACAGAAAGGCCAGTAGACCCAGCGCGCCCATGCCCAGCGCAATCGGGATGAGATAGATCAGGACCGCCATTAGCGTGCGAGCCTCAGGGCGTTGAGCGTCACCAGCAAGGACGAGGCCGACATGGCAATGGCGGCTACGAGAGGCGTCACAAACCCGAAGACGGCGAGCGGCACCGCAATCATGTTGTAGAGCACGGCAAGGCCGAAATTCTCGAACACGCGGCGCTTGGCCTTTCGCGCAATCACAATGGCTTCCGGAATGGCCGACAGGCGGTCGCGCTGGATCACGAAATCGGCGGCAGCCTGCGAGATGTCGCTCGCACTGGCCAGCGACATGGAGACATGTGCGGACGCTAGCGCCGGGGCATCGTTCAGCCCGTCGCCGACCATCAGCACGTGGCGGCCCTCGTCTTTTGCCATTTCCAGAGCAGCGATTTTCTCTGCCGGTTTCAGCCCGGCCTGCCAGTTGTCCATGCCCAGCGTGCGGGCCATGCCTTCGACGGCCTCGTCATGGTCGCCGGACAGGATGCGCGCGGGCAGGCCTAGCGCCTCGACGGTGCGGACCACCTCGGCGGCATCGGCGCGGGCCTGATCGGCAAAGGCAAAGCGTACAGGCGCGTCGTCGCCCGATTGCAGCCAGACTTCCGAGACCGCTTCGCCCGTGGCCTCAATCCCCATCCAGCGAGCCGAGCCCAGCCGCACGCGCTGACCGTCAATCATCGCTTCCAGGCCGCCGCCGGGGGTTTCGATGACGCCATCGGCCACCGCGCCCATACCGGCAGGATCGGCAATTGCCCGTGACAGCGGGTGACGGCTGGTGCGCGCCAGCAGCGCCGCTCGCTCGAAATCGGCATCGGAAATGGCATCGCGATTGACCAGTTGTGGCTTGCCGAGGGTCAGCGTCCCGGTTTTGTCAAAAGCGGCGATATCGGCTTCTGCCAGCCGCTCCAGCGCATCGCCGGATTTGACCAGTATGCCCGACCTGTAGAGCCGCCCGGAGGCCACAACCTGCACGGCCGGTACAGCCAGCGCCAGCGCACAGGGGCAGGTGATGATCAGGACCGCAATCGCATTGAGAATGGCAGTATGAAAACTTGCGCCCAGAAGCAGCCAGCCGATCAGTGTGAGGGCCGCCAGCGTATGCACGATTGGCACATAAAGCCGCGCGGCATGGTCTGCCAGTTTCACATAGCGCGAGCGGCTCTGTTCGCCGGCTTCCACCAGCCGGGTGATTTCGGCCAGCAGGCTGTCATCGCGCCGGGCCGTGGCGCGCACTTTCAATGCCGCGCCCAGATTGACCATGCCGGAAAAGATCTGTGTGCCGGGACTCGCCTCCGCCGGGCGGGTTTCGCCGGTTACCAGCGCGGCATCCAGCTGGCTGTTTCCGTCCTCGACTTCGGCATCGACGGGCACTTTCTCGCCTGCCGCAATCAGCAACAGGTCGCCGGGCTGGACATCGCGCGCCGGAATGGCCTTGACCTTGCCCGCGGCATCAATCCGGTTGGCCGACGCCGCCTGCATCGCGACCAGACGCCGCGCTGCCGCCCCGGCCTTGGCCCGCAAGCGGCTATCCAGCCAGCGTCCGATCAGAAGGAAGAAGAGCAGCATGGCCGCCGCATCGAAATAGGCTTCCTCGGCGCTGTTGATCGTTTCAAAGATGGATAATCCGCAGGCGAGCAGAACGGCGAGCGAGATCGGCACATCCATATTGACCTGCCGGCTCTTCAGCGCGGCCCAGGCAGAAGAGAAGAAGGGCCGTCCGGAATAGGCCACGGTCGGCAGAACGATCAGCGCCGATAGCCAGTGGAAGAGGTCGCGGGTCTCCGTCGTCATATCGACGGCCCCGGACCAGACCGAGACCGAAAACAGCATCACATTGGCGGTCGCAAATCCGGCCACGGCCATGGCGCGAACCAGGCGCTTTTCTTCCTGGGATCCGGCATCCGCGCCGGTTTCCGGCTCGAAGGGCGTCGCCGGATAACCGATCTCCCCAAGTTTTTTCACCATGTCGCGGGCGCGCGCCGCCGGGCCGTTCCAGGCCAGCGACAGACGCCCGGTCGAGAGGTTCAGCCGCGCATGAGAGACACCGTCGAAGCCGCGCATGGCGGTTTCCACACGCGAAATGCATCCGGCGCAATGCACACCGGAGACAAGCAGATCCATCTCCTGATGACCGTCGCGCTCGCGCACGAAGGCTTCAGGATCAATCCCGCTGGCATCTATTGCAGCCATATCTCCTGTTCCATCTCAAACGGCGGACCGTCCGGGGTCGACACCACCAGCGTCCAGCGACCGGCCGGAATATCGGCCTGACTGGCATAGACGCCGGGCCCGTCACCGCGCAAGTCCAGCACGATATCGAGATTGGAATCCGCAGGATGGCGCAGCCGGGCATCCAGCATCAGCCCGGTGACGCCCTGTCCGTCCGCGTCTGAAATCTCGAGCCGGACGCCGGTTTCGTCCACCGTGCTGATGGCTGTCCAGCCGAGCTCGGCCTGCGCCTCGCGGCGCGCCAGCGTGTCATTGTAGTTTATGCCCTGCACATAGGAGCGCGGCTCGTCCTCCCCCCGAAAGGTGCGGAAGGCCTGAGTCAGGAAAACCGCATTGACGGCAATGATGATCCCGAAAAAGACCAGCAGGCCGATGAGGACGTGATATCCCTTGATTTCACGGATCATTGCGGGCCTCCCGACAGGAAGACGGTTTCTGCGGTACGCGTTTCGTCCGAGCCTTGCGGCGAGACAGTGAAGACCACGCTTTCATTGCTGGTCGTGATGGCGTCGCGCGGGACGGTCAGGAAGAGGCGGAAATCCTGGGTGCGCTCGGCGGGCACATCCACGGTCAGGCCGCGCGTGACCTCCTGCCCCAGAATCCGCCACTCCAGCCCGTCCGGCCCGTCAATCTCCACCGTGTATTCCAAGTCATCATGGGTGCGGTTGATGATTTTCAGCGTATAGCCATTGCGCACCGATCCGTCTGACAGGGTGACGAAATTCGGATTGCGGTCGCGCGTGACATTGACGTCCAGATTGGCGCGTGTCGTCAGGCCAAACAGCATGATGGACCCGGCAATGGCCAGCGAGATTGCATAAACCAGAACCCGCGGCCGCAGGAATCGATAGACCGGCTTCAGCCCTTGCTGACGGCGGTCGATATTGATGTCGGTGTCATAGGAGATGAGGCCGGTCGGACGATCCACCTTCTTCATGATGTCGTCGCAGGCATCAATGCACAGCGCGCACTGGATACATTCCAGCTGCGATCCATTGCGGATATCAATCCCCATCGGGCAGGCCACAACGCAGGCCTTGCAATCAATGCAATCGCCGCGCCCCTCCCAGCTTTCACCCTTCTTGTGTGGTCCGCGCGGTTCGCCGCGATCCACCCGGTAGGCGACATTCAGCGCATCGCGGTCCGTCATCGCCGCCTGAATGCGCGGCCAGGGGCACATATAGGTGCAGACCTGCTCGCGCATCGTCCCGGCCAGCGTATAGGTGGTGAAGGTCAGAACCCCGAAGAAGAGATAGGCCGACAGCGGCGATCCGCCGGTGAAGAAATGTGACAGCGTGTCATAGGCATCGTGGAAATAGAGGATCCAGGCCCCGCCCGTTGCCGCCGCAATCACCAGCCAGACGGCATGCTTGCCGATCTTGCGCCAGGCCTTGTCGAACGACCATTTGGCACGGTCCAGCTTGATCCGCTTGTTGCGGTCGCCTTCAAATAGGCGCTCGACGGCGATGAACAGATCGGTCCAGACGGTCTGCGGGCAGGCATAGCCGCACCAGACCCGTCCAAACAGCGCCGAGACCAGAAACAGCGCCAGTGCCGCAATGATCAGAAGGCCGGAGACATAGTAAATCTCCTGCGGCCAGATCTCGATGAAGAAGAAATAGAAGCGCCGGCCTTCAAAATCGATCAAAACCGCCTGATCCGGGGCGGACAGACCGCGGTCCCAGCGCAAGAAGGGGATGAAATAATACGCCCCCAGGGCAAGGATCATGAACACCCATTTGGCGAGACGGAACTTGCCGTGCACCAGCTTGGGATAGATTTGCTCGCGCTTCTTGTACAGCTTGCGCTGCGTGGCGTCATTCACCGCCTCGACCCGGTGCTTTTCAACACCGGGGGCGGCAATAAGGTTATGTCTGGCCGTGCTCATTTTCGCACTTTGCCTTCATTCGGGGAGAAAGGGGATGCGGCTTATTCGCCCGCCGCACCCTCGGTTTCGACCTCAGCTTCGCCGCCACCCAGTGAGTAGACATAGGTTGCGACGGCTGTGATCGTCGGATCATTCAGACGGCCTTCCCAGGCCGGCATGACGCCATAGGGTCCGCGCCAGATCGTATTCTCGATCTCTTCCGGGCTGCCGCCGTAAAGCCAGATGGCATCGGTCAGATTGGGCGCGCCCTGGGTTCGGTCGCCCAGACCGGCGGCACCGTGACAGGTGGCGCATTGGCTGGCGAAAACCGCCCCGCCCGCTTCCAGAGCGGCTGCGTCAAACCCGGTTTCGCCCGACAGGCTCAGAACATAGTCGCGGACATGGCGGATGTCCTCGCGCGACAGGAGACCATCAGCGCCATAGGCCGGCATTTGAGAGAAGCGGGTTTCGGGATGATCCGAGCGGATGCCGACCACCAGAGTGTGGCGGATATCGTCAAACGAACCGCCCCACAGCCAGACATCGTCATTGAGGTTGGGATAGCCGACAAAGCCCTGTGCACCTGCGCCGTGACAGGTCGAACAGAAATTGCCGAACGTCGATTCGCCTGCGGCCAGCGCAAAGCGGAAAAGCGCCGGATCGGCTTCGATCGCGCTATAGCTATCCGCCGCTTCCAGCCGCGTGAAGAAGTCGGAACGGGAGACTTGAAGAGCATCCAGATCATTGGCGACATTCACGCGCTCGGAATTGCCTACCACGCCGGTGGTATGGCCCTGCATGCCGGGAGGGGCGGGCCAGGCGGGCATCAGCACCCAGTAGACAACGGACCAGGCAATCGAGGCGTAGAAAATCCACAGCCACCAGCGCGGTAGGGGATTGTCCAGCTCTCGAATACCATCCCATTCATGGCCCGTTGTTTCGGTGCCGGTTTCCTGATCGATATGTTTCTCAGACATGGGTTTCGTCCTTTTTCCCGTCTTCGATGGGCGGGGCATCATCATTCAGCGGCATGCGGGCTGCGGCGTCGAACTTTTCGGCATTCCGCGGCCAGAGGGCGTAGACCAAAACGCCGAGAAAAACGGCGAAGAAGAACAACAACCCCCAAGTCTGCGCGAAACTGGCCAGAGCCTCATACATGCGTGCGTCTCCTAGCGCTGGTTCTCTTCGGCTTCGGGTTCATAGGTGGAGAAATCCACCATGGTGCCGAGGACCTGAAGATAGGCGATCAGCGCGTCCATCTCGGTGATAACGGCGCTATTGCCGTCGAAATTGCGGACCTGAGCGCCCGGATAGCGCGCGATCAGATCATCATAGCCGGACGAAAACTCGTCGACCTGGGCTTCCAGGTCGGCCGCGGCATTTTCAACCGCCTCGTCCGAATAGGGCACACCGAGGAATTGATTGACCCGCAAGTGCGCGGAGATGGTGGAATAATCCAGAACCGCATCCTGCAGGAAGGCATAGGGCGGCATGATCGATTCCGGCACCACGGATTGCGGATGGATCAGATGGTCACGATGCCACTCATCCGAATAGCGGCCACCCACCCGCGCCAGATCCGGCCCGGTCCGCTTCGACCCCCACTGGAAGGGGCGATCATACATGCTCTCCGCTGCCAGCGAATAATGGCCATAGCGCTCCACTTCGTCGCGCAGGGGACGGATCATCTGCGAATGGCAGTTATAGCAGCCTTCGCGCAGATAGATTTGCCGGCCCATCAGCTCCAGCGGAGAATAGGGACGCACGCCTTCAACCTCTTCAATCGTCGAATTGAGGTAGAAGAGCGGGGCGATCTCGATAATGCCGCCGATGGAGATGGTCACGACCACGCCCAGCGTCAGGATCAGCGAGTTCTTTTCGAAGAACTTCTGGTGGAAGCTCGGTTTTTGAGGTGTATCAGCCATGAACCTGCTCCTATTCCGCCGGGATCGCGCGCGGTTGTGGCGTGACCACATCTTCGGTCTCGCTCACATCGCCGGTGATCGTCTTGTACATGTTGAAGGCCATCAGGATGGCACCGAGGAGGAAGAGCAGTCCGCCGCCCGCCCGGATGATGTAATAGGGATGCATGGCCTCGACGGTCTCGACGAAGGAATATTCCAGGAAGCCGAGATCATTATAGGCGCGCCACATCAGGCCTTGCGTAATGCCCGACGGCCACATCGCCGCGATGTAGAGAAGAATACCCAGCGTCGCGAGCCAGAAATGCCATTCGATCAATGACCGGCTCCACATGCCTTTCTTCTTCCACAGCCAGGGAACCAGGCAATAGATCGCGCCAAAGGAAATCATGCCGATCCAGCCCAGCGCCCCGGAGTGCACGTGGGCGATGGTCCAGTCGGTATAGTGCGAGAGCGCGTTGACGGCGCGGATGCTCATCAACGGGCCTTCAAAGGTCGACATGCCATAGAAGGCCACGGAGACCACCATCATCCGGACAACCGGATCGGTGCGCAGCTTGTCCCAGGCGCCCGACAGGGTCATCAACCCGTTGATCATGCCGCCCCAGCTGGCATCCACAACATGATCGAGAAGGTCATGCCCAGGGTCTGCGCCCATTCCGGCAGAGCCGTATAGTGCAAGTGGTGCGGGCCCGCCCAGATATAGATGAAGATCAGGGACCAGAAGTGGATGATCGACAGGCGGTAGGAATAGACCGGTCGCTCAGCCCGCTTGGGGATGAAATAGTACATGATCCCCAGGAAACCGGCGGTCAGGAAGAAGCCCACCGCATTGTGGCCATACCACCATTGCGTCAACGCATTCTGCACTCCGGAAAACACCGAATAGCTGAACGAGCCGAACGGATCGACGGGGATGGAGAGATTATTGACGAGGTGGAGGACGGCAATCGTCACGATGAAGGCGAGGTAGAACCAGTTGGCCACATAGATATGCGGCTCCTTGCGCTTCCAGAGCGTGCCGAGGAAGACCAGGAGATAGGCGACCCAGACAATGGTCAGCCAGATATCCGCATACCATTCCGGTTCGGCATATTCCTGACCTTGCGTAACGCCCATCACATAGCCAGAAGCGGCAATCACGATGAAGAACTGATAGCCCCAGAACACAAACCACGGCCACAATCCACCGGCGAGGCGGGCACGGCTGGTGCGCTGCACCACATAGAAGGAGGTCGCGATCAGCGCATTTCCGCCAAAGGCGAAAATCACCGCCGATGTATGCAGCGGGCGCAGGCGACCGAAATTCAGAAAACCGGCCTCGCTGAAATACAGCTCGTTGGGAAAGGCCAGTTGCAGGGCGATGACCACGCCGACCAGAAGGCCGACCACGGCCCAGAACATGGTCGCGATCGCGCCGGCCTTTACGACATTGTCATGGTAGAGGTCCTTTTCCTCCACCCGGCCATTGGCCGAATAGGCATTCACCACAAGGATGAGGCCGACAACGAACCCGCCCAGCATCAGCCAGCCATGCGCCACCATTTGCGGATCAACACCGCGGGCAGCTGCCATGAGGCTCCAGAAGGCACCGAGAATACAGATCAGCCCGATCAGCATCCCGTCGAGGCCGGATGATTTTACCGGCATCGCAGTGGCTTGCGACATGGATAGTCCCCCAAATCAATCTTTGCTCTGCGGGATGATTCCACAGACTGACTAAGGGTAAAAGGGGAGTGACCCCAAAAAGAATGTGGCATGCTGACACATGGCAGGGAGTCGCAGGCCGGAACGTATTGAACATTAACCTTCCGCAATGCAGCGCAGTAGGGCATTTGCGATTTGCCCTTGTGACGCTACTTTCCCCGCCAGCCATTCACCTTTCCCGGAGAAAGACACATGAAACGCATTCTGATCACCACGACCAGCCTGGCCGCGCTGGCTCTGGCCGCCTGCTCGCAGGAAGGCACAAATACCCCTGACGCGGATGACGCCAATATGGACAATACCGCCACCGAAGCCGCGATGAATGACGCCACCATGTCCGACGAAGGCGCTGAAACGATGGACTGGCAGGCTGAACTGGAAACCAATCCGCTTCTGGCCGATCTGTCCGGCCCCTATGGCGGCGTGCCGCAATTCGACGAGGTCAGTCTTGATCAGCTCGAAGCCGCGATAGATGCCGGGATTGCGGCCCACCTCGCCGAGATCGACGAGATCGCCAATAATCCGGAACCGCCAACCTTCGAGAATACGATCGTCGAGATGGAACGTGCTGGTCAGGCTCTGGGCAATGTCTTCAATTTCTGGGGCATCTGGTCGTCCAACATGTCGTCGCCGGAATTCCGCGACCTGCAGCGCGAATTGTCACCGCGCCTCTCCGCCTATAATTCGCAGATCACGCAGAACCAGACGCTCTTCAATCGCATCCGCGCGGTCTATGAAAGCGACGAGATGGAGAGCCTGCGGCCGGATCAGCAACGCCTCGTCCAGCTGACCTATGACGGCTTTGCGCGGAATGGCGCGACGCTGGAAGGTGAAGCGGCCGAACGCTATGCGGCCATCAATCTGCGCCTGTCGGAATTGCACACGCAATTTGCCAACAACGTGCTGCATGACGAGGAAAGCTACGTCACCTATCTGACAGAGGATCAGCTGGGCGGCCTGTCGGACTCGCTGATCAACGCCTATGCGGCGGCCGCTGCCGAGCGTGGCCGTGAGGGCGAATATGCCATCACCAATACCCGCTCCTCGATGGATCCGTTCCTGACCTATTCCGACGAGCGCGATCTGCGCGAGGAAGTCTGGCGCACCTATTACAATCGTGGCGACAATGGCGATGAGTACGACAACAACGCCATCATCGCCGAAATCCTGCAGCTGCGCGACGAGCGCGTCGGGCTTCTGGGCTATGACAATTACGCCCAATGGCGTCTGGAAAACCGCATGGCGGGCAATCCGGAGAACGCGCTGGAGCTGATGGAGACCGTCTGGCCGGCCGCCATCGCCCGCGTCGAGGAAGAAGTCGCCCAGATGCAGGCGCTGGCCGATGAGCGCGGCGACGACATCACCATCGAGCCGTGGGATTACCGCTATTACATGGAGAAGATCCGGCAGGACCGCTATGATCTCGATTCCAACGAAGTGCGTCAGTATCTGCAGCTCGACAATCTCCTGCAGGCCATGTTCTTCGTTTCCGGCGAACTCTTCAATTTCGAGTTCACCCAGATCACGGACGGCTCGGTTCCGGTCTGGCATGAAGACGTCACCGTCTATGAAGTGACCGACCGCGATAGCGGCGAACATGTCGGCGTCTGGTATCTCGACCCCTTCGCCCGCACCGGCAAGCGTTCGGGCGCCTGGGCCTCCTCATTCCGGGGTCACACCACCTATGACGGCCTGGAAACCCCGCTCTCGACGAATAATTCCAACTTCGTCGAACCGGCACCGGGTGAGCCCGTCCTGATTTCCTGGGACGATGCCAACACCTTCTTCCACGAAATGGGTCACGCGCTGCACGCCCTGTCCTCGAATGTCGCCTATCCGTCGCTGAATGGCGGCGTGCGCGACTACACCGAGTTCCAGTCGCAATTGCTGGAACGCTGGCTCTCGACCGATGAAGTGATCGACAATTACTTCGTCCATGTTGAAACCGGCGAGCCGATGCCGGACGAGCTCGTGGCCCGTATCGAGGCAGCATCGACCTTCAATCAGGGCTTTGCCACGACCGAATATCTCGCCTCGGCACTGGTCGACATGTACTACCACACGACCGACCCGGCCGGCATTGACCCGGACGCGTTCGAACGCGAGACGATGGAGCGCCTCGGTGCGCCGTCCGAGCTGGTGATGCGTCACCGCACCCCGCACTTCGGCCACATCTTCTCCGGCGAAGGCTATTCGGCGGGTTATTACGGCTATATGTGGGCGGACGTTCTGACCTCTGACGCGGCGGAAGCCTTCGCCGAAGCGCCGGGCGGATTCTACGACGAGACCGTCGCGGCCGCGCTGGTCGAGCATCTCTTCGCCCCGCGCAATTCGGTCGATCCGGCCGAGGCCTATCGCGCCTTCCGCGGACGTGATGCTGATATCGCGCCGCTGATGCGCGATCGCGGCTTCCCGGTTCCCGGCGAAGACGACGGTGAAAGCGGCGAGGAATAGGCTCGCCTTTTCAATCGGCCCGGAGCATTCTGTTCCGGGCCGTTTTGTATCTGCCTGACGTCCAGACCTTTTTCGGGGATTTTCATGCCACATCGTATCCTGCTTGCCGCCATCGCTGCTATTGGCCTTTCCGGCACGAGCCTTGCGCAATCCGCTCCGACGCCGCTGGAGGCCCGATACGACACCGCCATCCCCGATCTGGAAGCGGCGCTGGGCCATGATTTCGGCGAAGAAATCACCCCGCCCGAGGACGCGGTCGAATATCTCCGCACGCTGGCTGATATGGCCCCGGACCGCATGCAGGTCTTCGATTATGCGACCAGCTGGGAAGGCCGCCCGCTCGTCTATGCGGTGATCGGCAGCGAAGCGAACATGGCCCGCCTCGACGAGATTCAGGCCGACCTGCAGCGCCTCGCCGATCCGCGCGGCCTGTCAAATGCTGACCGCGACGCCCTGATCGACGCGCTGCCTGTCATTGTCTGGCTGGGCTATGGCGTGCATGGCGACGAGATTTCCTCCACCGATGCCGCGCTGCGCACCGCCTATCATCTGATCGCGGCGACCAATGATCCGGTCGCTGACAGCATCCGCGAAGACGCGCTGGTCATCATTGACCCCACGCAAAACCCGGATGGCCGCAACCGCTTCGTCAATTCCTTCACCCAGGCGCGCGGGCTTCAGGCCGATGGCTTCCGCTATTCCGCCGAACACGATCAGCCATGGCCCGGCGGGCGCCATAATCACTATCTGTTCGACATGAATCGCGACTGGTTCATCATGACCCAGCCGGAAACCCGTGGCCGCACCGCGGCGATGCTGGAATGGCGGCCCATGGTGATCGTCGATGCGCATGAAATGGGCGGCGATCAGTCCTATTTCTTCCCGCCCGTGGCCGACCCGGTCAATCCGGTTCTGACCGAGGGACAGCTGGAAGGTCATGACATTATCGGGCTCAACCATGCCGAATGGTTTGACCGTATCGGGTCGGACTATTTCACCCGCGAGATCTTCGATGCCTTCTATCCGGGCTATGGCGACACCTGGCCGATGATGCAGGGCGGCGTCGCCATGACCTACGAGCAGGGCTCGGCGCGCGGTCTTGTCTGGACCCGCCGCAATGGCGAGGATCTGACCTATGCCGAAGGCGTTACCAATCACTTCATCGCCAGCCTGTCGACGGCTCAGGCCGCGGCGGAAAACCGCGAACGCTTTGTCCGCGGCTTTCATGATGTCCGCGCCGCTGCCAGCAATAATGGTGAGGGCCCGGCCTCCATTATCCTGTCGCGGGAAACCAATCGCTGGGGCGCGGAACGCCTCGCCCGCCTGATCGCCCGGCAGGGAATTGAAATCTCCCGCATCGATGCCGGTACGACCGCTTGCGGCACGTCTTTGCCCGAGGGCGGATTTCTGGTCCAGCTGAACCAGCCCGCCGGACAGCTCGCCCGCACGCTTCTGGAACGCGATACGCCGCTGCCGGAAGATTTCCTCGACAGTCAGGAAGACCGCCGCACACGCGGGCTTGACCACGAACTCTACGATGTCACCGCCTGGTCCCTGCCGGTGATGTTCAATGTGCAATCGACCGAATGCGCCAACCGCCCCAATCTCTCCGGCGAGGCCGTCACCGCCGATGACGCCATGCCTGCCGGCGTCGCGGACTCGGCGCGCTTTGGTTATGTGATTCCCTGGACCGATGCCGGACAGGCCCGCCTTGTCGCCGCACTGGCGGCCGAGGGCGTGCCGATGCGCACGGCGGCCAGCGAATTCACCATTGACGGTGAGACATTTCCGGCCGGATCGGTCGTGATTGCGCGCACCAGTGCCCCGGCCAATCTCGACTCCCTGATGCGGCTGAATGCGCGCATGATCGGCGCGTCCTATGCCGGCCTCGCCACCAGCTGGACCGAGCGCGGCCCCAATTTCGGGTCGAGCCAGTTTGCCGACATCATTGCGCCGCGCATCGCCATGGCCTGGGGTGAAGGCACGGACGCCAATTCGGTGGGCGGCCTGCGCTATGTGCTGGAACGCCGCTATGGCCTGCCGGTGACGGTGATCCGCGCGTCGCGTCTTGGCGGTGCCGATCTTTCCGGCTTCGACGTCCTGATCCTGCCCGAGCAGTCGGGTGGCGGTTATGGCGCCGAGATCGGCGAATCCGGTGCCGGCAATCTTTCCCGCTTTGCGCAAGGCGGCGGCACGCTGATTGCGCTCGGGGATGCCACCCGTTTCATCACCGATCCGGATATCAACCTTCTGCCGCTGCGCCGCGAACGCGCCGCCGACACGCCCACCGGCGGTTCCGGCGAGGGCGCTCTGGTCTCCGGCAGTGTGATCGAGGATGACGCTGCGCTTCAGGCCGCGCTCGAGCCCCGCAATGCCCGCCCCGACACCTCGCCGGGGGCATTGCTCAACGTCACCGCCAATGCCGATGCCTTCCTTTCGGCGGGCTATACGCAAGGCGCGGCAGCCATGGTGACGGGCTCGGACATCTATACCGCCGTGCCGCTGGACGAAGCCGATACGGTGCTGCGCTTTGCCGGACCGGAAGACCTGGTCGCATCGGGTTATCTCTGGGAGGAGAATATCGCCCAGACGGCCTACAAGCCCTTCATGGTCTCGCGGCGGTCCGGTGCCGGTTTTGTAGTCGCCTTCACCCAGGATCCGACCGCCCGGGGCTATCAGGAAGGCCTGGATCTGGCCCTGTTGAACGCGGTGATCCTGGCCCCGGCGCGCTCCTACCGTCTGCGATAGGGCAAAAGTCTGGTCATTTCCGGAAAACGCCGCGCGTTTTTGAAAATCATCACGCGATTTTCGAATTCGCAAAGCAGAGACCGAAGAGCGTCCCCATAGTCCATCTCGTCAGCCGCCTCCCCGCGGCACATATCAAACGAGGTCGATTATGTTGAATGCTCTTCTCCCCGCGCTTTTTCTGGGCGCAACGTCCGTCGCCGGTGGCCCTGCCAGTGCAGAGCTGTCCTATACACCTGCCGAACTGACTACGCAGAGCGGGTCCGCTGCCGTCTATGAACGCGTTGTGGATGTCGCCAACCGGGTCTGTACGGCGGAAAATCGCAACTCGGCCATGGCCGCGACGGCCATCCGGATCTGCGTGGCCGACACGGTCGACCGCACCGTGGCACAGATCGCCGCCCCGCAACTTTCGCAAATCCATGCCGCCCGGAGCATCTCCCCTGATGGACGGGACGCCGTGGTGCTGGCCGCCGTGCGCGACTAGCTTTCCTGCCCTGCCGGCTTTTCTTCCGCCCCCCGGGTTTTTAGAAAAGCTGGCAGGTTTTTTTTGATTGAGGCATAATTCGCCACATGACCGACGCCGCGCTCATTGAAATCATCGCCCGCTCTTCGGCGGGCATTCTGTGTTTGCTGACCTGCACTATATTACTGGCCAATGCGCGCCAGTCTCTGGCCGGCCGGCTGGGTGCGCTCTTCGGCTTTGGCGCCTTTGCCTATATTGTCTGCGCTTCGCCGGAAATCTCGGCACTGATGGGCGTCTGGCACGTGCCGCTGGTGCCGTTTTCCTGGCTTGATTCGGTCTTCTTCTGGTGGTTCTGCCTCGCACTCTTCTGCGACCATTACCGGTTTCGCCTGGCACATATCTATCCGGCCATTCCCATCCTGATTCTCGTCGCGCTGCGCTTTGTGGTGACCGATCCGTTCTGGCTCGACCAGATGACGCTGATCAAGCAGGGCATCGGCTCCCTGCTCTTCCTGCATGCCACCTATTTCGCCCTGCTCAGCCTGAAGGATGATCTGGTCGATAGCCGCCGCCGCTTCCGCGTGGTGATTGCGGTATCTGTGGGCCTGTCCGCAGTGATCCTGATGGGGCTGGATTATCTCGGCTTTGATGACGCCTGGGGCGAGATCTATCAGGTCGGCGCCGCGGTCTGGCTGCTCGTCCTGTCATTTGCCTTTGCCATGTGGGCCCTGCGCGCCAGTCCGAACATGTTTATCGAGCGCCCGGCGGAGCCCTATCGGCATGACATTGCCGAGGTGACGGCGCGCATTGACCCGGCCGACCGGCCCCTGCTTGCCCGTCTGGAGGCGGCGATTGAAAGCGGGGCCTATCGCGAAACCGGCCTCACCGTGGGCAAGCTGGCGGACCGTCTGAACACGCCGGAACACCGCTTGCGCAAGCTGATCAATTCCGGCCTCGGTTACCGGAATTTCTCCAGCTATATCAATTCGCATCGGGTGGAAGATGCCAAGGAAATCCTCGCCGATCCGGAACGCGCCCGCCTGCAAATCCTGCAGGTCGCGCTCGATCTGGGCTATGGCTCGATTGCCAGCTTCAACCGGGCCTTTCGCGAAGCCACGGGTGAAGCCCCGACCAGCTTCCGCCGCAAGGCGCTGATGGCCGACTAGTCCTCGATCGTGAAGGTCAGACCGGCGCGGTCCTGCAACCGGTCGATCAGCACATCGCCCAGCGCCGCGCCCGGCGTCCATACGCCGCCGCCTGTCGTCTGGCGATCAACATTCATGACCAGCGCGGCAGCGCATTCGGAAATCATTTTCGAGGTCGAGCCATAACCGGGATCCTTGTCGCCCTTGGCCGAGGCGCGAAGCGTGTGGCCCTCTGCATCCTCGCCCAGAAACAGCACATCATAAAACCCGGTTTCCCGCGCTTCCTTGTCCGGGCCCTGGCCGGGCTTGGGCAAGGCGAATGTCTTGATCAGCCAGCGTGTCGGCGCAATCGCCAGCAGGATATTCTGGATCTTGTCCTGCCGGGCCGCCGCCTTGGCGCGCTTTTCGCCCTTGGGGCCATCGCCCGTCATCATCCGCTCGTCATAGAGAAAGTCCTCGCCATAGGCGTGGCCTGAGAGCGCATTGGTGCGGTGCACATTCTTGGTGTTGATCGGGGCCATGATGAATGGCGCCGTCCACGACTTTGCGCTCTCATCATATTCAGCGGCGTCCGAATGCGGTTGTTTCGGGCCTTTGAAACCCGGCACCAGCGAGAAAGGGTTGGTCAGAAGTTTGATCAGGGACTTGTCTTTCGAGGCCGCTTCCAGCGTTGCCGTCAGACTGGCTGCCGTGCCGCCGGAGAAGGTGCCCTTCATCTTGCGCACCCGGCCTTTAACACGGGGCAGGGTATGGCCGAATCTCTCCTTGGCCTCGCGCTGCAGGAACCAGACGCCGAGATCGAACGGAACGGAATCAAATCCGCAGGAAAAGACCAGACGCGCGCCGGAAGCTTCGGCTTTCTCCTGATGTTTGACGATCATCTGCGCCATCCAGGCGGGCTCGCCGCACAGATCGACATAATCCGTCCCGGCCTCGGCGCAGGCGGCCAGCAAGGGCTCGCCATAAAGCTGATAGGGACCGACCGTTGTGATGACGACTTTGGCGCTTTCTGCCATCGCTTTCAGCGTGTCCGGTTGTCCCGCATCGGCGATAACCAGCGGCACATCGGTGGATATGCCCATCTCTTCCCGGACCGCAGCCAATTTCGAGGCGGACCGTCCGGCCATCGCCCATTTCAGATCATTGCCGGCGCCATAGGTGGCATAAAGGTATTCTGCGACCAGCCGGCCGGTGAATCCGGTCGCTCCGTAAACAACGATATCATGTGTGCGTGTCGGCATGTCCGGCTCTCCCTTTGACCTGCAACATTGCGCACACAAGCGCCGGGTCAAGCCGTTAATGATGTTGCCTTGAACGCTAACCTGGCCTGCAGATTTCCGATTCTCTGCAATCTGTCGTATAATTCGGAGGTCAGCGTGGGGGAGAGCTCATGAAGCAATTTGCCGCCGCCGCCTTACTGGCGGTGAATCTCGGGGGGTCGGTCCTGGCTGACCCGCAGCTGGAAGCTGCAACCCTGCCAGATGCCCGATCGGTCGCGATCGGCGACCCGGCGACCGTTTTCGCGACGGTCATGAACACTGGCGACATGGCGGCCACGAATTGCCGCCCCGGCACCTCCTATGACGACAACAGTCCGACCACGCTGGTCTACCAGACCGTCGATGGATCGAATGCCCTGACCGGCACCGCCAATACGCCGGTCGATATTCCTGCTGGAGGGCAGCAGGGATTTCTGCTCGCCGTGACGGCCAGTGAAGCCTTTTCCGGCACCATTCCCTTTGTCTTCGAGTGCGATAATGGCGCGGCGCTGGGCCGTCCCGGGATTAATGATCTTGTCCTCACCGTTGAAGCCGGCTCGCCGCCGGATCTCGTGACCATTCTCGCCACCCCGTCCGCCGACGGTGTCCTGCGTATCCCGACAGCGGGCGGTGCCAGTGCGGCTGGCGGGGCGGTTATTAATATTGGTGGTGGAACCGCGAATGTGACGGCGACGCCAGTGCTGATCGGTCCGGCGGTCAATACGCAGCTCACCGTCGACATGTGTGAAACCAACCCGGCCACCGGTGTGTGTCTCGCGCCACGGTCATCGTCCGTTGATATGAGCGTCGATGGCACGATCCGCACATTTACCGTCTTTGTGCGCGCCGACCCGGATTACGGGGTGCCGCTCTATCCTGAATTTGTGCGGGTCTCCGTCGCGTTTCGCGATCAGGCCGCGGCGGACGACAGCGATGCGCAGCCACTGCGAGGTGCCAGCTCGGTGGCGTATACCGCTCCGGCCAACCCGGTGAACATGGCCGGTCCGTTGACAGGAATCTTTTCATTCCAGATGCGTGATGAAGACAATGACGCTGGCGGACGCTTTCTTGGCGATGGAATCATCGCATTCGGGGAAACCGGTACAGGCGTGGGCTATATGCCGACCCGTTTCGGAGATCAGGTGGTCTCTGTTGCCGGGAATTACAACGTCGAGGCCCGCAGCTTTGATGGCACGTTCGACTTCCTCCAATACATTGTCGTCAACTTCAATACGGCGACGGGCTCCTTGAACTTCAATTACCACCACATGGCCGGTTTCCGGGGGCTTTATGCCTTTGACCGCCCGGAAGACCGCCCCGGCATTGACGGACCGGCCTCGCGGTCTGTGTTCAGCGACGCAACGCGGATTTCGGCAATATCCGAACGTGTCACGATCTGCCCGCCGATGATAGACGGCACATTCGACGTCTATCTGGGCGAAGCACCGACCGACGGACAGCCGCCGGACATGACGCTGGACTTCGACCGGGATGAAGACCGCCCGGAATCGCAGGTCGGCGCCCGGGGCGAGTTCACAAGCGGGACCGGCAGCTATCAGCTTTTGGGCGCGGACGGATCCACGCCGCCCAACATGTTCCGCTCGGAAGCCAGCTATGACGGAACAGGCAATCCTGGCCCCTGGGGATTGCAGAATGCGAATCTGCGCTTGCCTGACGAAACCGAGATTGCAATAGAAACCGCCTATGTCGTTTCCTGCGACGAGAACGGGTTTGTTGTCGCAGCGATTTCTGGGACGGTTGGATTCACCATGCATTTCCGACGGCAGCAGCCGGCGGAATGATCACTCCAGCCTGAGCTCCATTAGCTCCACCGTCACGCCGCCAAAACCGGCCCTCGTATGCAGGCGAACCGGCAGAAAGGCGGTCCCATCGGCAATCGGCGCAATCCACATGCGCAAGGGATGGCGGGTTTCACCGGGTTCGGGCCAGTCTTCTTCATCATAGCCGGAAATAGGCTGATAATAGGCGTCGCAGACAAGCGCTTCACCGCGCCATCCGCGTGTCCGGATGCGTTCCGTTCCACGTGAAGCAAGGGCCAGATCATAGCGCTGCTTTCCATCGAAGACGGGAATGGAGCCTTCGCAGGGCGCGCCGCCGGAGGCCGCGACCATTTCCGACAGGAGCAGTGTCGCTGTCATCGGATCCACCACACCGGTCCGGTCGGCTTCGGACGCCGGCGGTTCGCCCCAGGAGGAGAATTCCGGCGTCGCGGTCGAGTGCGCCAGACCCTCTTCAAACACGACATCAATCACACGCGTTTTCTCGCCCGTGCGTTCCGTATGGCCATAGCTGACGGGCTGTGGCCCATGGGCCCCAAACCGCCCGGTAACATCGGAATCGATATCAAAATCGGTGAACAGGGCGGCCAGCCCGGCGGCCTCGACATGGGCGCTGGCGGCATAATCCTCTCGCCCCAACTCGGCATCCAGCGTCACCCGCCCGACCCGGAAGACGAGAACCGAGGCGGAATAATCCGCCGAGATGGACAGCGGGGCTTCACGATTGACCGGTAGGGCAGGAGACGCTGCCAGAAGGCAGAGCAGGCTGATGGATATCAAACGCAACACATTCACCGCCAATACCCTGATCCCGACACGGACCTACAGTCTATCGCGGCGGGCGGGCCTGTCGAGCGTCAGGCCGTCACCGCAGCGCGATCCGCCTGAAGGACGAGTTTCCGGTAATCATTGAGATCGCCCTCATAACGCGAGGCCCGGCCATCCTTGACCAGCCAGAGCTGGTCGGCTGTACCTTCGGCGAGATAGACATCGTGGGTGATTAGTACCACTGCGCCGTCATAATCATTCAGCGCGTAGATCAGCGCCTCGCGGCTGTCGATATCTAGGTGAGAAGTCGGCTCATCCAGGATCAGGATATGCGGCTTGTCGATAGCCATCAGGCCGAGCAGCAGACGCACTTTTTCACCACCGGACAGTTTCTCGATCGCGGTGCCGACTTTCTCATAGGGAAAGCCCATACTGGCCGCCACCGCGCGCTGTTTTGACGGCGGCGAGCCTTCCGGCAGGGCGTCGCGGACATGATCCAGCACGGTTTCGCCCGGACGCAATTCATCCATCTGATCTTGCGAGAAATAACCGATGCGCAGAGCGCGCGGCGCGGTGCGGTCCCCCGCCAGAAGCGGCAGGCGTTCGGCGATGGATTTCACCAAGGTCGTCTTGCCCTGGCCATTGGCGCCGACAATGGCGATGCGGTCTTCGGGATCCAGCCGCAGATCAATATCCCGCAGGATCACGGCATCTTCACCATAGCCGAGCGTGGCATCGCGAAGTTGCAGGAGCGGCGGCGCCAGCTTGTCGGTGGAATTGGGAAAGACGAAGGGCGTGGTCCGCTCGGCGAGCGGCACCGAAATTTCCTGCATCTTCTCCAGCTTCTTCACGCGTGACTGGGCCTGACGCGCCTTTGAGGCCTTGGCCCGGAAGCGATCGACGAAGGCCTGCAGGTGCGCCCGGTCAGCGTCCTGCTTGGCGCGCTCGCTTTCCAGCAGGGCCAGTTTCGCTGCCCGCAAGCGCAGCCAGGCATCATATCCGCCCGGCGTGATCGCCAATTGCTTGTGCTCCAGCGCCAGCGTGTGGGTGACGGAGCGATTGAGCATCTCCCGGTCATGCGAGACGATCAGTACGGTATGCGGATATTTCCGGAGATAGGTTTCCAGCCAGGCAGCGCCCTCCAGATCAAGATAATTGGTCGGTTCGTCCAGAAGGAGCAGGTCGGGCTGGGAAAAGAGGACACCGGCAATCGCGGCGCGCATGCGCCAGCCGCCGGAAAACTCCCGCGTCGGGCGCGAAAGATCGGCATCGGAAAAACCCAGCCCCATCAACACTTCGGCGGCGCGCGATTCCGCCGACCAGGCGTCGATATCCGCCAGCCGCATATGGATCTCACCAATGCGGTCGGGATCGGTCGCGGTTTCCGCTTCCTGCATCAGGGCGTGACGTTCTTCGTCTGTGGCGAGCACAACATCGAGAATGGTGTCGTCCGACGCTTCGACCTCTTGCGCCACCCAGCCCATGCGCGCCCCCCGGCTCAGCCGGATCGGGCTGTCGGGAGAGGGGTGGGCGATCTCCTCGCGGATGATCTGCAGAAGGGTGGATTTGCCCGTGCCATTGCGCCCGATCAGTCCGACCTTCCAGCCCGCAGCGATCTGGGCGGAAGCGTTTTCGAACAGGGCGCGTTCGCCGATACGGTAATCAAGGTTTGAAATCGTCAACATGGTGGCGCGGTGTAACGCGCGCAGCGCCCAGCGCAATGCCAATTGGGAGTCGCACGCTCGATGGACCAAGCCACCTTGCCGCAATGCGCCTGCGTGCTAGCTTTCAAAAAGAATTTTCGGGGAGCAAAAAATGTCGATCAAATCCAGATTTCTGAACCAGCCCGTCCTCAGCGGTGCGATCATCGGCCTGTTGGCCCTGACCGGCGCTGCCACGGCGCAGGATGTGCCGATTGTGCAGCCGGGCGCACCCGGACAGGACACCCGCACGCTGAGCGCGGACGAGGCCGTCCAGCTGGCGAATAATCGCTATTCCGATGCCGACGTCGCCTTCATGCAGAACATGATCCCGCACCATGCGCAGGCGGTGGAAATGTCGGCGCTGGTTGCAGACCGCACCAATAACGAAGAGGTGGTCGACATTGCCGGGCGCATTGATGCCTCTCAGGCTGATGAAATCGCCTTCATGCAATCCTGGCTGACCGAGCGCGGCGAAGCTCTCGAAAGCCCGCATGCGCATCACGGCATGGACCATGCAATGATGGGCATGGCCACGCCCGAACAGATGGTCGCGCTGGCGGCGGCCACCGGAACGGAGTTTGACCGCCTCTTTCTTCAATTGATGATCACCCATCATGAAGGCGCGGTCGACATGGTGGACGACCTGCTGGAACAATCCGGCTCGGCCTATGACCCGGTACTGTTTGATTTTGCCGGCGATATCAAGAATGAGCAGGAAGCCGAGATCCGCCAGATGGGTGCTATGCTGCGCGCCCTGTCCGAGGATCCGCGCTCCAGCCTGTCACCGGGTTTCCGCGATGCAGGTGAGGCGATTTCCGGCCTGACCCATATCGCCAGCCTGCCCAAGCCCACCGGCTTTTTCGACGCCGAGAACCCGGCGGGGCTTCCGCCCTTGATCGAGTCGGACGAAGACGATGCGGCCGAGGCAGAGGATGAAGATGCCGAGCCACAATTTGGCTCGCGCTCGCCCTTCCTCAGCTTCTCCAACACCGACATGGCCTTTTCCGGCGATCTGATGGCGGTCGGTAATTATCATGGCTTCAACCTTTATCGTCTGGGCGGCGCTCAGCCCGAACTGATCACCTCCGTGGTCTGCCCGGGCGGTCAGGGCGATGTCTCCATCATCGGCGATCTTCTGATCATGTCGGTGGAACAGACGCGCGGCCGCGTCGATTGTGGCCGTCAGGGCGTCAGCGAGGATGTCAGCGCCGAGCGCTTCCGCGGTATCCGGATATTCGACATTGCCGATCCGCTGGCGCCGCGCCAGGTCGGGCAGGTCCAGACCTGCCGGGGCTCGCACACCCATTCCATCGTTTCGGGTCCGGATGAGGACGGCATCATTGTGGTCTATAATTCCGGCACCAGCTCGATCCGCGATGAAGAGGAACTCGCCGGTTGCGTCGGCGATGTGCCCGGCGATGATCGCACTGCGCTTTTCCGCATCGATGTCATCGAGATTCCGGTCGATGATCCCTCGCAAGCGCGCATCGTCGACAGTCCGGCGGTCTTCGCGGATGAGGAAACCGGCGCGCTCGCCGGCCTCTGGCGCGGCGGCGATCATGGCGATGGCACGCAGACCACCAGCCGCACCGATGAATGCCATGACATTACCGTCTTCCCCAGCCTGAATCTCGCCGCTGGTGCCTGCTCGGGCAATGGCATTCTGATGGACATCTCCGACCCGCGCGCCCCGCGCCGCATGGATGCGGTCAGCGATACCGGCTTTGCCTACTGGCATTCGGCAACCTTCAACAATGACGGCACCCGCGTCCTGTTCACCGATGAATGGGGCGGCGGCGGACGTCCGCGCTGCCGCGTTCAGGACCCGATGAACTGGGGTGCCAATGCGATCTACTCCATTGAAGACGGCCAGCTGGACTTCAATGCCTATTACAAGCTCCCGGCCCATCAGTCGGACCAGGAAAACTGCGTTGCCCACAATGGCTCCATCATTCCGGTGCCGGGCCGCGATATCTTCGTCCAGTCCTGGTATCAGGGCGGCATTACGCTGATCGACTTCACCGATCCGGATAATCCGGTGGAGATCGGCTATTTCGACCGGGGTCCGGTTGATGGCGATGCACTGGTCACAGGCGGTTTCTGGTCCTCCTACTGGTATGATGGTCGCATCTACGCCACCGAGATCGTGCGCGGCCTCGACATCTTCGAGCTCGCCCCCAGCGAACACCTGACCGAAAACGAGATCGCCGCCGCCGCGCTGGGCGATCAGGGCGGCACCTTCAATCCGCAACAGCAAAACCCGGTTACCTGGCCGGATCACCCGGTCGTGGCGCTGGCCTATCTCGACCAGCTGAACCGGGACGGCGCGCTGGAGGCAGATCTCGCGGCCAGTCTGGCTGAGGCGCTGGACGCAGCCCGCACGCATATGGAGTCCGGCACAACGGATAGCGGCCTGTCGCAAACGCTGACGCAATTGTCAGACGATTTGTCCGGCGTCGATACGGATGGCGACAATGGCGCGCGCCTCACCGCCTTGCGCAACACGCTGACGGGCATTGCGGAGGCCTTGGGCTAGGCCTAGGCCTCTGGGCCGCGGCGGCAGGTTCGACATTCGGACAACGCCGCGGCTTTCACGCCATCATGCGCCATCGCCAGCCTTCAGGATCGGAAACAGCGAGACCGTCAAATGAAACCACCCGCCATCCCGTCCGTCCTGACGGTTGCTCTTCTGATCACCCTTGCCATTCCTGCCAGTGTCGGGGCGCAAATGCCGCCGCCTGTTCTGCCTATGAGTGAGACCGAAGAGGCGGCGCCGGAATTACCGCCGGTCTTGCCTCTGCGGGATCGGGCTGCGGTGATTGACCGGATCCTCGAGGAGCGCCTTGAGACCGTCGTGCCGCAGATCATGCGCGAACAGGGCGTATCCATGTGGGTGCTCATGGCGCGGGAGTATTTCGAGGAACCCGTCATCGCCACCATGCTGGATGCGCGCAGCATGGCGGCCCGCAGACGGACCATTCTGGTGTTCTTTGATCCGGGCGAGGGAGAGCCCATCGAGCGTCTCACGGTAAGCCGTTACGGGCTGGCAGGCCTGTTTGAGCCCGCCTGGGATCCCGAGGTCGAGCCGGACCAGTGGAGTGCCGTGGCCGGCATTATCGCAGAGCGGGATCCGGCGACCATTGCCATCAATTTCTCGGACCTTTCTGCGTTCGGCGACGGCATGACGCTGAGCCAGTACCGCTTGATGATGGCCGCCCTGCCGGAGGGATTCGAGGACCGCATCATTTCCGGTGAAACCCTCGCAATACGCTGGCTGGAGACCCGCACGCCAGGCGAGGTGGCGCTCTATCCGGCCATTGTCCGCACGGCCCACGCCCTGATCGCGCGTGCCTTTTCCCGCGACGTCATCACGCCGGGTGTGACAACCGCAAATGATGTCCGCTGGTGGTATCGTCAGGAATTCGCCCGCTTTGGCCTGACGCCCTGGTTTCATCCATCGGTCGGCATTCAGCGCGCCGGACAGGAGGGCATGCTCACAGGCGATGAAATCATCCAGCCCGGAGACCTGCTCTGGACGGATGTCGGCATCACCTATCTGCGGCTGAACACCGATACCCAGCACCTCGCCTATGTCCTGCGGCCGGGAGAAACCGCGGCCCCGGCCGGGCTGCGGAATGGTCTGGCCGCGACCAATGAGGTTCAGGACATTCTGCTGGCCCATTTTCAACCGGGGCGAAGTGGCAATGAGGTTCTGGAACGCGCCCGCGCCGAAGCGATTGAACGGGGGCTCAATCCGTCCATCTATACCCATCCGATCGGCCTGCACGGCCACGGCGCCGGACCGGCAATCGGCTTCTGGGACAATCAGACCGGCGATCCTCGTGGTGAAGGGCCGATCAACGCCAACACAGCGTGGGCGATCGAGCTCACCACCTTCAATGCGGTCCCCGAATGGGGCGGGCAAATCGTCGACTTCCGCTCCGAAGAAGATGCATTCTTTGATGGCGAAACGGTCCGCTTTCTCGACGGGCGGCAGACCGAGATCACGCTGATACCGTCCGGCGAGTAGATTGGGCGGTATTCAGGAGCGCTTGGCAAACGGATTCGCTCGCGCAGGCTTTGACCGCGTGGACGGCCACCACGGCCGGCACCGCCCTGTTGTTCCAAAAGCGCGCAAAGCGGGCGCTGCCGAAACGTCAACCAAGCTCATACTGAAAAGAGAATGGAGCGGGCGATGAGATTCGAACTCACGACATTCACCTTGGCAAGGTGACGCTCTACCCCTGAGCTACGCCCGCTCATGTCTGGGGTTCCGGCTTGCGCCGGGAGGCGGCGTATATCGCGCAATCCCGGCTTAAAGGCAAGACGCCAGATTCAGCTAGGTGCCGATTGTTTCCAGATAGAGATCGAACCGGTCCTGCCCCCAGTATTTCTGCCCGTCCGCGATCAGGAAGGGGACGCCGAAAACACCGTGATCATTCACCTTCTGGCGGGCTTCTGCCTCGGCGGCCTTTATCGCTTCCGAGGCTTTCAGCGCAGCATCGTCCGGCAATTCAAGGCCGATCCCGGCGGCGATGCCGGCGAGCACGTCATGCCGGTTGAGGTCCTGACCCTCACCCCAGCGCGCCTCGGAAGCCGCACAGGCAAACGCGAACCCCTTTCCGGCCAGATCGGCAAAGTGGAAGGCCCGGTTGGGCAGATTCGTGGTCAGCTCGAACGGATCGGGAAAGGCGAGCGGAAGCCCCGCCCGCGCCGTCATGCGCGGAATGTCTTCCAGATAATATTCCAGCTTGGGCCGGCTATCGGTCGGATTGAAGAAGGGCGCCCCGTCCGGCGGCCCGGTAAAGGGGATGGTTTCCAGCACAATGCCCGCCGCCTTCAGCTTGGCGAGGCCGATGCGGGAATAGGGGCTGCGGAAACCAAAAAAGCAGAGCGGCGGCGTCATGGGCGGATCCTTCGGGTCTGATGCAGGGAGCGTATCGCAGATTTACGCTTGATCCAGCACACTCATGCGCCATAACGCCCCTCATGGCAGCTACCCGGAATGAATTACTGGCATACTTGGATGAATTGGGCATCGCCCATTCAACGCTGGATCATGCGCCCGTCTTCACCGTGGAGGAAGGGCAGGAGATCAAGGCCAGTCTGCCCGGCGGGCATACCAAGAATCTGTTCCTGAAAGACAAGAAGGGCCGCTTCGTCCTGGTCTCCGCGCTGGGCGACACGCCGATCCGGGTCAATCGTCTGCACCGGCCGCTGGACTGCAAGCGCCTGTCCTTTGCGCGGGAAGAGGATCTGTTCGACGTGCTGGGCGTGCGTCCGGGCTCGGTGACCGCCTTTGCGCTGATGAATGATGCCGATGGCAAGGTGACCTTCGTGATCGATTCGGCGCTTCTCGCGACGGACCCCGTCAATTTTCATCCGCTGAAGAATGATGCCACAACGGCGATTGCCCGCGACGATCTTCTGACCTTTGCCAAAGCCACCGGACATGATCCGCTGATTGTGGATTTTGCCGCGCTGGCGGCAGACGACTGACCTTGTAAAACGGGGCCTCGCGCGCCAAGTAAGGCCCAAGACATCAAAGATGGAATCCTGCCATGAGCGACTTTTTCACGACCGACCCGAATGCCGCCCCGTCCGCTGGCTCCGCCCCTGCGGCGGACCTCATCAAGGACGGCACGGATCAGGGCTTCATGGCCGATGTGATCGAGCCCTCGAAAGAAGTGCCGGTGATTGTCGATTTCTGGGCGCCCTGGTGCGGCCCCTGCCGTCAGCTGGGACCGGCGATTGAAAACGCAGTGCGCAAGGCCGGCGGCAAGGTGCGGCTTGTGAAGATCAATATCGACGAAAATCCGGGCGTCGCCGGACAATTGCAGGTCAAGTCCATCCCCGCCGTCTTTGCCTTCCAGAACGGCCAGCCGGTGGACGGCTTCATGGGCGCTTTGCCGGAAAGCCAGATCAATGACTTCATCAAGCGCATTACCGGCGATGGTCCGGACAAGGAAGCCATCGCCGCGCTGATCGCACGGGCCGAGGAAAGCCTGGCCTCCGGTGATCTGGGCGGTGCCGCGCAGGATTTCTCTCTGGCGGCGCAATCGGACCCGGAAAACATGGCCCCGATTGCGGGCATGGCCCGCGTCTTCCTCGCCGGCGGCGAGCCGGACAAGGCGCGTGAAATCCTTCAACACGTGCCCGATGACAAGCAATCCGACCCTGCAGTGCAGGCCGTCATCACCGCGCTGAAGCTGGCGGAAGAAGCCGGTGATGCCGGCGAAGCCTCCGAGCTGGAGCAGAAGCTGGCGGACAATCCGGGCGATCACGACACCCGGTTCGAGCTGGCCAATGCGCTGGTGGGCAAGGGCGATCTGCAAGGCGCAACCGATCAGCTTTTCCTGATTCTCGAGGCGGATGCCGAGTGGGAAGAGGGCAAGGCCAAGGCGCGCCTGCTGGAGGTTTTCGAGGCTGCGGGCTTTGCCTCTCCGGTGGCAAAATCCGGCCGCCGCCGCTTGTCCACAATGTTGTTTTCCTGACACCCCCTTGGCAGAGGCGTTTTTCGGCCCTAGCTCAAAGGTATGACACAGCTTCCCAAAACCCTGCCCGTCTTCCCGCTGGGCGGCGCCATTCTGCTGCCCGGCGAGGTTCTGCCGCTCAATATTTTCGAGCCGCGTTATCTCAACATGATCGATGACGCGATGGCGGGCGACAAGCTGATCGGCATCGTCCAGACCCGCTCCGGCGGTCCGGCCGACCAGCCCTTTATCGAGGCCATTGGCGGCGCCGGACGCATTACCCGTCATGCCGAGACAGAAGACGGCCGCTATCTGATCGAGCTGGAAGGCCTGTCGCGCTTCGAGATCACGGCCGAGCTCGACAAGAAAACGCCCTATCGCACCGCGCAGGTCGACTGGTCGCTTTTTGATGCGGACCGCGCCGCGCCCGATGCGCTGCTGACGGCGGACCGCGAACGGTTTACGGCGCTGCTTCGCGGCTGGTTTGCGCAGGAAGGCATCAAATGTGACTGGGGCACGGTGGATGCGGCGCCCGTTATCCGGATTGTTGATCAGATCGCCATGGCGGCACCCTTTGCTGCCAAGGAAAAGCAGGCCTTGCTGGAAGCCGAGGATGGCCGCGCCCGCTATGATCTGATGACCGCCCTCCTGGAAAAGAAACTGGCGGAAGGCGCTGGCGGCACGCCGAACTGAGCGTATTGACTTTATATAAAACTTAAATTAATTAGCGTTTCAGTTGATGATATTTAACTAAAAGAAGCAATCCATGACTGCCTTGTCAACCTCACCCATCGCGCTCGTCTTGCGGTTTTTTGTTGTGATCGCGGCGGTGTTGTTAGTGCTCAAACACCTCGCCATCTATCCCGCGTCCGCCGCCGGAGCCGACTGGCTCGGACTTGTGGCGCCAGCGCTCTATCTCTGGGCCTTCTGGTCGGGTGCGGAAGTGTTTTCCAGATCGCGGGACGCCACAGGGTTTGGCCCGGCTTTGTTGTCCGGCCTCAATCAGATGGGCGCCGGCCTGATGCTCGGAGCCTGGGTGGCCATTCTCGCGGAACCCGCATTGCGTCATCTCATGCAGAACGGATTTGTGATGATGACCGGTGCCCGCTTTGATCTGACCCTCGCCAACCTGGTGCTCGCATTTGCCGGACTGACGCTGATCCTTCTGGCCCGGCGGGGCCGGCAGATTCGTGCCGAGCTGGACGGATTCGTCTGATGCCGGTCCGGGTCACGCTCGATATCATGCTGGCAAAACGCAAGATGCGGGCGCGCGATGTCGCCGAGAAAATCGGCCTGTCGGAAACACAGCTCAGCCTGCTTCGAAACGGGAAAGTCCGGGGCATGCGTTTCGATACCCTGTCGAAACTCTGCCTCGTGCTCGATTGCCGCCCCGGCGATATCATTGACTATGACGTGGATGCGGCCGACATGGATGCGTGACCCATCTGGCAAATTGCCGCCAGCGGCGCTAGATATCAGGGCATGAGCGAAATCACCGAAACCCCGCCCAAAGACGTTGATCCGAAGCTGCTGGAAGTGCTGGTCTGTCCGGTCACGCGTGGGCCGCTCGTCTATGACCGCAAGAAGAGCGAGCTGATCTCGAAGAAGGCCCGTCTCGCTTACCCGGTGCGTGAAGGCGTGCCCATCATGCTGCCGGACGAAGCGCGCGAACTCAGTGACGCGGAAGCGAAATGAGCCGCGCCTGGCCAACCCGTCTCGATTTCTCGAAATCACGCAAGGTTCTGACCATCGATTTTGATGACGGTCAGACGGCTGAATTGCCCTATCAGCTCCTGCGCATCGAATCGCCCAGCGCAGAAGTTCAAGGCCATTCTCCTGCCCAGAAGAAAACCGTCACCGGCAAGGAAAATGTAGGGGTCACGGCGGCCAATCCTGTCGGCCGTTATGCCGTCCAGATCGTCTTCGATGACGGCCATGACAGCGGCCTCTTCACCTGGGATTATCTGCGCGAACTCGCCGGGCTGGATTAGGCGGCGCGTCACCTCTCCTTCGAGGCTCGCTTCCCCGCTTTCGCGGGGACAGGCCGCTCGCACCTCAGGATGAGGTGGCGTGGATCTCAATTTGCTATCTCACCTCATGCTGAGGCGCTTTCCGCAAGGAAAGCCTCGAAGCACGCTTTACCTACTCTGCCGCCCGTTCCGCCGGCGCCGACGGCGCGGCCATCGGTTCCAGGCCCAGATCGGTGAACAGAGCGCCATCCACTTCCAGATCCGGATTGGGCGTGGTCAGGAGCTCCTCACCCACAAAGATGGAATTCGCTCCGGCCAGGAAACACAGCGCCTGAAGCTCGCGGCTCATGCCTTCGCGGCCCGCCGACAGGCGCACGACCGAGCGTGGCATCATCAGCCGGGCGGCCGCAATCGCGCGCACGAAATCAAACCCGTCCAGCGGCTTGGCATGGCCCAGAGGCGTGCCTTCGACGGCAACGAGGTGATTGATCGGCACGCTTTCGGGATGCGGGTCAATCGTGGCCAGCTCGACCAGCAGGCCGATGCGGTCAGATTCGCTCTCGCCCATGCCGATAATGCCGCCACAGCAGACATTGATGCCGGCCTCGCGCACCCGGCCGAGCGTTTCCAGCCGGTCATCATAGGTGCGCGTGGTGATCACCTTGTCGTAATATTCGCGGCTCGTATCCAGATTATGATTGTAATAATCCAGCCCTGCTGCCTTCAGGCGCTTTGCCTGATCGGCTTCCAGCATGCCCAGCGTGACGCAGGTTTCGAGGCCTTCCGATTTCACGCCTTCAATCATCTCGCAGACCGCATCGACATCGCGGTCTTTCAGGGATCGCCAGGCCGCACCCATGCAAAACCGCGTCGCGCCGCTTGCCTTGGCCTTTCGCGCAGCGGACAAAACCTCATCCACCGGCATCAGTTTTGACGCTTTCAGCCCGGTTTCGTGAAAGGCGGACTGGCTGCAATAGCCGCAATCCTCGGCACAACCGCCGGTCTTGATCGAGAGAAGCTGCGATTTCTGCACCGAATTGGCCGCATGATGGCGCCGGTGGACGCTCTGCGCGGCAAACAGCAAATCGTTAAACGGTGCGCGATATACAAGCGCCGCCTCGTCTGGTGTCCAGTCAAAGCGGGGCTTTGACAAGGTCTCGATATCAAGGACAGTAGCTGGCATGTCGTTTCACCCGATTTCGTCTGGAGCAGACCCTAGAAAGAGCGCGGCATTGCGACAAGCGGCCAAGGGCATGTTCTGGCTGGCTTTCGCAGCGATCACCGTACTGGCGCTTCTGCCCGGCCCGGCTGCGCCGCCACGCCTTCTTGGCACAGACAAGCTGGAACACGCTGCCGCCTTTCTGGTGCTGACGCTGCTGGCCACTTTCGGCTGGCGCGGCCTGCCACTCTGGTTCATTTCCCTCGCCATGATCACGCATGGACTGGTAATTGAACTCATTCAGGGCTCACCCATTCTGCAACGCACCACCTCTGTCGCTGATGTAGTTGCCGATGCCATTGGTGTCGCGCTGGCTTTGATCCTGACCTGGCTTCTGGGTTTCAGAAAGCCGTGACGCGGCCACCCTACAAGCCCTTCTATAACGGCCCGCCGCGTTTCCAGGTCGGCCTGTCCCGGATTGATCCCTCCCACTGGCTGAGCCCCGACCCGGAAACAGATTGGCTGCCGTTGAAATCGCAACGGCTGGATCGGGAGTCTGCGACATATTATCGGGCTCTGCCAACGGCACGGGCCGCCGAAGCAGAGGCGTTGGAACGGATCGAGGCCGCCACCGGGCAACGGCGGTCTGATCGGGATGAGCCGGCGCTTATCGCCGCCGGGCGTCTTGTATCGGATGATCTGGTGGTGATGGAGAATGCGGGCGAGGGCTGGGTGGCCACCAGCCTGCTTTTAGCCCAGCCGACTTTCTTTTCGCTGGACGACAGCTTCAATCGCGAACTGTACCAGCTTCATGACCCGGTTCCGAACGGCTCGCCCTCACTGGCCGGAAAAATTGCGCGTGTCTTCGATCGCATGCCCGCCGGTGAAGTCTTCGAACGCTTCAACTGGACGGTCCAGCTCGGCATGGAACGGCACTGGCCGCACGGATCAGCCATGCGGGAACAACTCAAGACCACCCCGCCGTCAGCGGCCATCGACGACCTCGCCTTGCGGGTCGAGCGCCAGACACTTGTGCGGCTGGAAGCGACGAATGCCATCCTGTTCTGTATTCGCATCTCCCTCGACCCGATCCGCGAGGCGCTCGCCGACCCGGCCGACCGCGTGGCCTTTGCGCAAAGCTGGCGCGCCGCATCAGAGGATGCACTGGCCTATAAGCGCTGGGGCCAGTTCAACGCCCATGTCGAGGCGGCGCTGGCGGCTTTGGGTGACGCATAGAAAAAGGCCCCGCCACCGGCAGGGCCTTTTCCGTTTCAGCCTGAGTAATGCCTAGGACTTGGGCGGTTCATTGCCCGCATCGTCCAGCTCGACATTGATCGCCGCTTGCGCGGCGGCTTCCTTGCCTTCGCCAGCCTCAAGTTTCGCAAAATATTCGCGTGTCATCTTGAAGATCAGCGGGGACAGGACCAGCAGAGCAATCAGGTTCGGCGCCGCCATCAACCCGGTAAGGGTATCGGTGGTCAGCCAGACCGTATTCATCAGCGCCGTCACATTGTCGCCGGCATAGAGCAGGCCGGTGGCGCAAAGGATCATGATGATCCACATGATGCGGAAGGGCAGCACGATCTTCACGCCGAGCAGGTATTCCGCGCAGCGTTCGCCATAATAGGACCAGCCCAGAATGGTGGTGAAGGCAAACAGCGCCAGCGCGATCGTCACAAACTGATCACCGAAGGGCAGATTGGCCCCGAAAGCCGCGGCGGTAATCCGTGCCCCGGTTTCACAGACCTGCGGAAGATCCCCGCTGATCGCGATCAGTCCGGCATTACACTCCGGCGGAATGACACCGGAAGTCAGAATGGCCAGACCCGTAATCGAGCACACCAGAATGGTGTCGATGAAGGTGCCGAGCATGGCAATGATGCCCTGGTCGACCGGGCTGTCATTCTGTGCGGCGGCGTGCGCAATCGGCGCAGAACCCTGACCGGCCTCGTTCGAGAAGATGCCACGGGCAACACCGCGTTGCATCGCCATCATGAGAAGGGCGCCGGAGAAACCACCGGCGGCAGCATCAAAGCCGAAAGCATTGCTGAAAATGCCAGCTAAAGCGGCCGGAATGGCATCGACATTCATGCCCACCACGACCAGGCCGACGAGGATGTAGATGCCGGCCATGGACGGGACGAGGGCGCTGGCCACCGTAGCGATACGCTTGATTCCGCCGAGGATAACCGCGCCTGCCAGAGTGGCGATCACTGCACCCGTGATCCAGTATTCAATGCCATACGTGTCATTGACGGTGCGGACGACCTCTGCCGTCTGGATGGCATTGCCCGTGCCCAGACCGGCCATGACACCGAAAAAGGCAAACAGCCCGCCGAGCCAGATCCATTTCTTGCCCATGCCGTTCTTGATGTAATACATCGGCCCGCCGACACGGCGGCCATCGGAATCGACTTCGCGGAACTTCACCGCAAGCACGCCTTCGGCAAATTTCGTGGCCATGCCGACCAGTGCCGTCATCCACATCCAGAACAGCGCGCCGGGCCCGCCAATGGCAATGGCCACGGCCACGCCGGCAATATTTCCGGTGCCGATGGTTGAGGACAGGGCGGTCATCAGGGCACCAAACGGCGTCACATCGCCTTCACCATGTGACTTGCGGCCCTTCATCAACTCGCCAAAGGCGAAGCCGATTTTCCGGAGCGGCATGAATTTCAGGAAAACCGTCAGATAGAGGCCGGTTCCCAGAAGGAGGACCAGCATGGGTGGCCCCCAGACGAAATCGTTCACATTCCCGACGATGCCGGAAATGGTTTGACCGATTGATGCGGTTTCAGCGTCCATGTCTCTCCCCAAGAGTTAATCGCTGCGCAGATTAGGAAGCTCTCGCCATGACGCAACGGGTTTTTCCGGCATCTGACATAAATGTGTCTGATATTTAACGGGAGGCTTGCCCCGATTTGGCGAATACTTGGCTGAAATTTCCGGAGAATTGCCATGTTCAGCAAGACCATACTTGTTTCTGCCTTATCGCTTGCATTCCTTGTGGTGCCCGCCCGCGCCCAGGACAATCCGTCCGTGGACGATGCGGCGCGCAGCCGTGTGGTCGAGGGTGTCGCCCGCCAGGTGGAAGAGAATTTCTACGATTCCGGCATTGGGGCGGAACTGGCCGCCGATCTGCGCGCCCGCCTCGCAGCCGGTGAATTCGACGCCGCCGGCAATGCGTCTCGCCTCGCCGAGCAGCTGACTGCGATCCTGCACCCGCGCGACACGCATTTCGCGGTGCGCTATATGGGCGCGCCGCCCCCGGGGGGCGGTCAGGGCCCGCAAGGCCCACAGGGCGACCCTCTGGCAGCGGCCCGCCGGGCGAATTTCGGCTTTAATGAAGTCGCGGTCCTTCCGGGTAATGTCGGTTATATCGATATGCGTCAGTTCTACCCCGCCCAGATTGGGGGCGATACCGCATTGGCCGCACTGGAATTCATCGAGAATACCGATGCCGTGATTTTCGATATGCGCCAGAACCGTGGCGGCGCGCCGTCCATGGTGCAGCTTCTGATCAGCCATTTTCTGGACCCGGCAAGCCAGGTGCCGATCAACACCTTCCTCGCCAGCAATCGGGAATATCCGGGGGAGATGATCTCTCTGGCCTATCTGCCCGGCGATGCGCGCCCCGACGTGCCGCTTTATGTGCTGACGAGTGCGCGCACCGGCTCGGCGGGTGAGGCCTTCCCCTATCATCTTCAGGCCATGGACCGCGCCACGATCATCGGCGAAACCACCTATGGCGCAGGTAATCCGGGCGGGTTCTTTCCGGCTGGTGAGGGCTTTGCCGTCTTTGTCTCCACCAGCCGCACCCGCAATCCGGTCACCGGCACGAACTGGGAAGGCGTTGGCGTTATTCCTGATGTCGACGTGGCCGCAGATGACGCCCTCGATACGGCGCTGGTGCTAGCCTATGAAGCCATCCTCGAAAACGTCGAGTATCCCGGTCACAGGCAGCTTCTCGAATGGTCACAGGAAGAGATCGAGGCACGGATGAACCCGGCTTCTCTGGATGAGACCGCCGCCCGCGACGTCGCCGGCAGCTATGGCGAGCGGCATATCGACTATGTGGACGGGAATCTGTTTTACCGGCGCGGTGATCGGTCCGGCCAGAGGATGTATCCGCTCGGTGAGGACCGGTTCATGATCGAAGGGGTCGACGGCTACCGGCTGACCGTGCAGCGCGAACAGGGCCGCATTGTCTCTTTGACGCTGCAACAGGCCGGCGGCCGGCCCCGCGTTTCTATCAGGGACTAATCGCGAACCTCGATCGAGAACACACCCCAGACCCAGTCACTGTCATCCATCCCGGCCAGAGCGTCATCGGTATCGCGCGGCCAGACAATCATGGCTGGTCCATATCCGCCGATGTTCAGGGCGTCGCCATCCATGCGGATCGCCAGGATCACATCATGATCCTCGATCCGCGACAATTCGATATCGCGCTGATAACCATCCAGCGCGGTGATGGTCAGCATTGAGCCTTCGGGCGTGGCGACATCCAGCACGTCCCGTAAAAGCGGGCCGGAAAAGACGCGGGTCACGCCGCCTTCGGGATAGGCGACGCGGACATCATGCTGGGTCATGTCCGCCAGACTGGCGAAGGGCATGACGTAGGCGCTGTCAAATTCGATGCCATAGGCACGGAAAAGCGGCTCAAGCTCGGGGTCCATCGCGCCGCGGTCAACCGTTCCGATTTCGCCATGAATGGTGACAATATCCCCGCCTTCGGCAAATTCTGGGTCGCCGGAACAGGCGGCCAGGCTGGCAGCGGCCAGGAATGTCAGTGCGATCCGGATCATCTCATCCCCCTTGGTTGCAGTGCAACATAACTGAATCGGCGGCGCAGGTGAATGCGAAAACCGGACCGGGTCAGCTTTTCAGTTCGGAGACACTGAGAGAAATGACATCGACGCGCTTCTGCACTGCCTCCAGCTTCTCTTCCAATACCTGCAACCGGCCCTCAATGCCGGTATTGACCACCGGAATCTCGATTTCGCTGGCATCGGAGAAATCCATCAGCGCGATCCGCTCTACCGTCCGCTCGATCCGCCGGTAGCGTATTTCGAGATCATTGGCATCGAGCTCGCCCGCAATATCGAGCGCCGGCTGAGGATCGTTGAATTTGACATCCAGTGCTTTCAGCCGCTCCAGAATGTCCGGACTCCCGGCCACCGTGTAGGCCACCCCCTTCAGGAACATGATCTCATCGGAGGTGAAGTCGGAATCTTGCGTCATGAAATTGTTTCCTGGGCAACCAGAGGGTCGCCTATTTGCGGTATGGAAGGGCGTTCAAGAATATCGGCGACACTGTTGATGTCCGGCACCGTGATATCGATACCATTATAAGCCAGAGCGTAGTTCTCGCGCCGGTTCATGGCGGCATAGTATTTGCCGGGCGGGATAAAAACCCGGAATTTCCCGTCCGATGTCAGCCGCGCAAAATGATGGGCTTCGCCCTTGTTTCCGGCTTCGTTCTTCGGGAAGAATGCGATCAGCATATTCTGTCCGCGCTGGTGATCCTTGAGGCCATAGCGCCGGAGAAAATTCACGTAATCCATCTGATAGGAAGGCAGCTGACCCACGAAAAGCCGGTGCTTCTTCTCCAGAACGCTCCAGGGAATCAGGTTGGACAAAGCCGGGATATGGTCGAGCTGTCCCTGCTCGGTGGATTCAGGCAGCACGCGTCCGCGACGCTTTGCGGCGGCTTTCAGGGTCGGGATCAGCAGGGTTTTGACCAGATGCGAGGCTTCATCCATCGCCGACTTCCACATCTCCGTGCCTTTGGGCCCGTTCTGGAAAACCCGCAGGGAGTGATCGACCGGATAGGCGACGACCGGCTGGAAATTGAACGGGATCTCCATGGCGGCGGCCAGACGGATCAGCTCCGGCAGTAACCGGATATTCTGCTTCATCACCGAAATGTGCATGACGGTCGCGCCGTCGCGCTTTTCAAGCGTGATGTCGCGGAAACGCAGCATGTTCGAGACGACGTCGTCGAAGTTTGCATTCACGCGGATATTCTCGAAGGTCGTCTTGTTCGGGGCATCGAACGACACCATCACTTGAGAGTCGGCGTATTTATTCAAGCTCTCGAACATGGTTTCGGTCACATAATGCCCCCCCGTTGTGAAAGCGAGCTTGAGATAGGGATTTCGGTTTGCCACCGGATTCTGGAAAATTTTCTGCCAGAAGGACAACAATAGGGGCTCGCCGCCGCCGGGCACCAGGTCGGACAGATAGGGCAACCAGTCTTCGACTTCCTCCTGAAACCCGCTTCGGCGGATCGTCGCGGAACGCGTGGGGGTTTCATAGCAATGCGTGCAGCGCAGATTGCAGCGATGGGTCGGCGTCACATAGAGGACGAGCGGTTTAGATTCGAGGATGGTCTTGCCCTTGGCGACTTCCTTGCGTTTCAGCAGAATATTGTCGCGGTACTCCGAATGGGGCGCACCATCATCATCAATGCGGGTATCATACGCCATCTGCAGCGGCTGGTTCTGAGCCACGGCGAGGCATTTTGCGCAACCGGCCGATTCCAGATCTCCCTCGGCCATCCAGCCGCGAAGCTTTTGCATTTCTTCGCCGTTCCAGATCTCCTCAAGGCTCTGCTCCTTGACGTTTCCGACCGGCGGATGAATCGCGGGGTTGCCGTAATTGCCACGATAGGCGCAAGGCTGCACCACGCCATTGCCTTCCACCATCAGTGACTGCCACGGCGCCATGCAACGCGGCGCGCCGCGCTCGCGCTGAACGGCGCCGGTATCAGGCGTCGCCTGAATCAAAGCATGAAAATCGGCCAAAAGCCCCCCTGAATGCCGGGCCCGGGCCCGGCTTCATGCTCCAAATTAGCGGCAGACCCACAATATATATGAAAACATTGAAAAAACAAGAAAAATCGGTAACCCATCGAAGGTGAAATGCCGGATTCCAAGCTTAACGGACTGGTGGCTCGCCTACTGGAAGAGCTGCCGGTAGCGGTTCTCGTCCTGCCGGGTCAGGATGACGGAGGTCTCACCCATCGGGCGGTTCAGAATATTGCCACCGCCAAAGCGCCAGCCTTCCCCGGACTCCGCCATGGCGGCATATTCTGTCAGTTCGCCGTCGACATTCTCATAGGTCGTTCGAAACAGCAGGAAGACATAGCGCACACCTGGCCGGTAACAGTGTCCCCGCTCCGTGCAGGGCAGGGTCTGCGCATCAATCGCGCCAGCCTGCAACACCTCGATCGAGGTCAGCGCGCCCGTTCGCCGGCGGCTATCGCTGAAAAAGCGCATATAGCGCTCGCGCGGCCACCATTGACGAATCCGTGGATCGGTCAGCTGGTATTGCGCGTAATGGTCTTCTTCCTGCCAGCCGGTCACCCAGTCCAGAAACACGCCATAGGCTTCCCGCACCTCGGCCTCGGTCGCGGGCTCGACGGTCTGGGCCGCGGCGGGCGCGGACAGGCCAATCGTCACAATTGGCAAAATCAGAGATAAAACAGAAAGACAGCGCAATAATTTCATGACGACAGAATGATCTGTGCACGAATAGGGCGCAATTCACGATGGGGTGAGGCGCCAAGGCCCCTCCTGCGTCTCGGACGTGAGCGCTGGGCACAATGGAAATGCCAGAAAAAGAAGATGGCGCGCCTTGAGGGAGAGGATTTAAACGCGCTATTCGAGACTTTGGCCGATTGGAACGTCCAACTCAAAGACGTTGAAGACTTCATCCACAGCGATGATCCGGGAGGGCCGCAGCCATGACGCAGCCCCTCCGCAAACCATTCGGCAATGCCGGTGCTGCCCAGCCCCGCAAATATCCCCCACCCTTCTCCCTGCGCCTGAGCGAGGAAGAACGCGCTATCCTGCGCCAGCGAGCCGGACGTCGCTCGCTGGGCGAATACATCCGACATGTGCTGTTCGGTGAGCGTGCCAGCCCGCGTAAGGTGAAACGGTGCCAGCCGTCGGAATCTGACCAGAACGCCGCCAGCCAGCTTGCGGGGTTGGGACAATCGCGGTTGGCCTCGAACATGAACCAGATCGCCAAGGCGGCGAATATGGGTGCACTGCCCGTCACCCCGGACTTGCTCGAAGAGCTGCATCAAGCCTGCGCCGACATTCGCACCATGCGCGATGTGTTGATCGCCTCTCAGGGCCTCAAGGTCCGGGGGTGAGATATGATCCTGGTCGGCAATCAGCGCGGCGGCGGCCGCGATCTGGCGCACCATCTCCTCAAGGAGGAGAACGATCACGTCCAAATTCACGAAATCCGGGGATTTGCCTCGGAGACGCTGGAGGGGGCTTTTTGCGAAGCCTATGCGGTCAGCCGGGGCACGCGGTGCAGGCAGTATCTCTTCTCGCTGAGCCTCAACCCGCCGCAAAATGAGCGGGTGAGCACGCAGGCTTTCGAGCAGGCCATCGAACAAGCCGAAACCAGACTCGGCCTCACCGGCCAGCCCCGCGCCGTCGTCTTCCATGAGAAGGAAGGCAGGCGGCATGCGCATGCCGTATGGAGCCGGATCAATGCTGAGAATATGAAAGCGATCCAGCTCTCCCATAGCCACAACAAGCTGATGAAGGTGAGCCGGGAACTCTACCGCGAACATGGCTGGCGGATGCCCGAGGGTATGACAGACCGCTCGAAGCGCGATCCGCGCCGCCTGTCACTGGAAGAATGGCAACAAGCGAAACGGCTCGACAAAGACCCGCGCGTCATCAAAGGGGCGTTTCAGGATGCCTGGGCGATTTCGGACAATGCCACCACCTTCTCCCATGCGCTGGAAGAGCGCGGCTTCAAGCTGGCGCGCGGCGACCGGCGGGGCTTTGTCGCCATAGACGAACACGGCAAGCCGTACTCCGTCGCCACATGGACGGGCGTAAAGACGAAGGCCGTGCGGGAGAAGCTGGGCGATGAACGCACGCTGCCGAGCCTGCCTGAAGCCAAAGAGCGCTATGCCCGCGAGATGCAAACCACCATGGACGGCCACCGCAGGGCGTTGCTGGACGAAGCCAGAGCCCGCAAGGAAGCCGCGCAGCGAGCCAAAGCGGAGCTGGTTGCCCGTCAGCGGGACGAACGCCAGAGCGCGCTGGATGCCATGGAGGCCCGCCGGAAGGCGGAAGTCCTCGACCGGCAGGCGCGCTTCCGTCCGGGTCTGAGCGGTGTGTGGGACCATCTGCGTGGTGAACACGCCCGCATTCGGCGCGAGAACGAGCTGGCGGCCTATGCCGCCCATGAGCGCGACCGCAAACAGCGCGACGATATTGTCTTCCGGCATATTGAAGAGCGCCAACGCCTGACGCGGGACCGCAATCGCGAACGCCTCGACCAGCTACGCCAGCGCCAGGACGTGCGGACAGATGCTCGCACCTTCGGCGAGCGGGCGGAACAAGCCCGCGCCGAACGGCTCGCCGCCTTCAAAGAGAAGCGCCAGACACAAGCCCCAACGCGCCCGCGAAGCCGGGATGGTCCCGACCTCAGCCGTTAAAAGAACGGCTGCAAGTCCCATTGCAGCCTATGCCAAGCCAATAAACGGGGAAACTCGCGCAAGGAGGCTCCGAACGAGGGTCTGCGCCGCCGCACGCCAGTGGGGCGGTGTGGAGACGTTTGGATGCCTTGCGCGGACTGGGGCAGAGCCCCTCCTCTCAATCCACGCCACTCAGCCGAAGCTTAGATCAATGAAAAGCAGTTTGAAGCCGGAGACTAGCCTCCGGTAAGTGCCTCCGCACCACCAAGTCGTCAGCACAGTTTAGCTTTGATGCTCCCTGCGAGCTAAGCGACCTGAGTTCCAGATTAATAGGAACTGCTGGAGCAAGCGGAGAACTTAGTGCTATCCAGGTTTCGGCTCCTGTCGAATTGCGACGCGCGACGATCGGAATGGTAACTGGTCCCGAATTGGAGTCCGTCCGCTTTACGTTGCGCGTGAATGAGAAGTCAGATCCGAACTGGCGCTGAAGATCACTCATCAACAAGCCGAGAGATCGCTCTGCCCGCTCTTGGGGGTAGGCTGGATACCCGCCATACAGCACATGCTCAATGAACTGAATGCCAAGCTTCCGATCCAATAATGCGTGCTCCATCCGATTCCGGAAACTTTGGAGACAGCGATAGCAAGAGGCATCGCATTGTTCAGGGCAATTCGCGAGAATTGCGCGTGCACAATCAAACAATTCCGCCGCCCTTGAAACAAGTTCGGTTGAAAAACCCGCTCCGCCCGGGAGCGTGTCGTAGAGGAATATCTCCACTTCGCGCCCTGCCGCACCCTCCTCGGTAAGGGCAGGACGAAACTCAGCAAGCACCTCACCAGGCTCAATTTCAAGAGTCTGACACGCGGCCTTAGCGAGCGCCTCGCACGTGGTGCGCAGGGCAGATTCCGCCTCTATACTGCCCGGAATCAGACAGAATGGAGTTGTCAGCGGAAGAGAGAACAGGGCGATGTCGGTCTTGAAGTCTGTTCCAAGAACGATATGCCGCTTTGCAAAAGCCCCGCCAAGGCATGGCCCCTCCTCGTCGCTGCGGAAGGGACGTGCGTGGGGCAACCACAACGGTTCCTCCGGAGCAGTCGTGGACTCGATGCGACCGCATGCTGTGCAATAATCGTATCCTTCATTGTCGATGCCGGTATTCGATACGAGGAGAAATTCTCTAGCGGGAAAGGCACGTACGCGCTCGGACACTTGCACCCATCCCTTGTCGGGCTTGGGCGTTTGCATAACCAGCTTCGCGCGGGTTGCGCGCGCGGTTTCGTTAGGTGCATCGGGCTCGGTTTCGGGCGGAGTGTCGATCGGGTGCGCAAATCCAACTGGTCGGAACCACACGCGGGCGGGCCCGAACGAATTGGTCGCCTTGCACGCCGGGCAATCCTCTGTCGCGTTTTCGCGCGCCTTCACATAGTCCTCAGTCCTCGCGTGCTCGCAGACGCCACATTCGAAATAGAGCTTGCGCTTACCCCACGCTGTGCGTCGGTCTCCTGAGTATGGCGAGTAGATAGCCTTGGAGGTGTATTGCTTTCCGTTGATCCAGAGCTGCTTGTTGGGCGCATATTGTGAAAGCGCCATAGTGAGGCCCTGCGACGGCGCATAGTCGATGACCGCTCTAAACGGAGTGGACTGATCGCGGTTGAAAGCGTGAAACGCCACAACGTCAGTGGGGAACGCGTAGCGCGGTACGACACCGCGATAGAGCAACCGATCAAGAAGTTTATCGGTCGCCGGATCAACAACGCGCGCGCTGTCGTCCGCATCGGCATCGACTTCAGACGCTGGCGTGTCCCCGCCTTCAGCGTCGCCATTAGCTGACCCCTCCGGCCCGTCCTTGCCCTCCACGAAGTCGATAGCCTCATCGATTGTCATGGTGGCATCGGAGGCCATCTGGTCAATCAACGTTTTCCGGTCGCCCACGGATAACTCTGAGGGAAGCCAGCGATCCACCGCCGTGGCGAGTTCGTTTTTGTTGTCTTCCAGCCACTTCGCGAAATCGACCCGGTTGAGGATCGAGCCTTCGGTCTTGAAGTCTCCGACCTTGCCCAGCACGGAAAACAGATTTGGATCGGCCCCAGGCGATGGTCCAGGTATGCGGTCCTCATGATAGCGTTGCAGCAGATAGGCGCGAAGGTGACGACGCGCTATCTCCGGATTTTCGAGCGTGAGACGCGGATCGATCACAGCGCCACGGATCATTTCTGCTGGCTCGGTGAAGTAGTGATCGTCATGGCTGTCGGCACTGCCAAAGGCTACGACCGTCGCCACCGCGTTCGCGCGGCGGCCAGCACGACCCGCACGCTGTTGATAGTTCGCGCGTCCTGGCGGCATGTTGCGCAAAGCTACGCCCGACAACTCTCCGATATCGATGCCAACCTCCATCGTTGTCGTACTCGAAAGCACGTCGATGGCGGGCTCACCGGGCCGGTCGTTATCGCGCCACGCCACGTCGATGTCTTGAAAACGAATTTCATGACGCTCGGCATGTGAAAATGCTTCGTCCGGCTGCGCAGCGCCAAGCTGGGCGGTATGCTCTGCGGCGATGACCGTTGTGAGTTGCGGATCGTTTGATTGCAGGGCTGCAGCGATTGGATCACGGTAGAAGCCGCGCCGTGCGCTATAGACCTCATCGGTGTCTGGATCGAAATCACCGATGTCCGCGCTTTCGCAATCGATACAGGTGGCGAGCTTCCCTACTGGACGGTGGACAGACTTGCAGCTATGGCAGCGTCGCCATTGCCCACCAAGTTGAAGGGTGAGTTTTGTCGCGACGAGACGATTGACGCCGCCTGTCATCGGCTCGGTGAACATCCCCATGAGTGTCGGCAACCACTGTTTCTTGAACACCGACCGTGCCTGCGAGTCAACGAGGACGCGGTTCATCGCCGTGAACCCGCCTTTATGTGAGCCTACTTTAGTTTGCCACCAAGAATCCTTCATATCCGAGAACCAAATGCCTGGATCAAGCGTCCAGCATCGAAGCCACGCGCGGCACACAGCTAGCTTCGCCTCATCGCTTTCGGCGATGCCAGGAAGGTTCGGCAATTTAAGAATTTTCGCCGATTGCGCGGGTGATTCCGCAATCGTCGCGATGGCGAGCGCTTCGAGATCGAGTCCCATATTGGTGTGCTTGAGCGCGTCGAAGATCGCCTGCATCAACCGTTCGGGGCATCGCGAAAGAGAATTCTGGAGTTGAAATAGTTCTACTCCCGAAGGCGCGGGACCGGGACTTGGGCCTTCCACTTCCCCAAGCGCTTCCGCATCGCCGAGTTGCGGTCTGAGCCGCACGCCGAGTTTGTGGGCGGCCACCAGCACGGCGAGATAGGCGTGATTAAGAACAAGAGTCTTGGAAAAATCGACGTCTTGCCGAAGAATTTCATAGCCGAGAGGCAATAGCGCGCGGACCGCGTCTCGCAATGAATAGTTCTGTAATGTACCCGCAAGGCGCGCCGCGACCTGGCGTGAGTCTGAAAAGATGAGGACCTTGCGCCCCCGCAACGGTGCGAATGCGGTTTGCGCCTGCGGTCCTGGCGGTTGAATCCGGAGCTGCGATCCGAGCAAGGCCTGAAACGGCTGATCGCCTTTGGTCTGGTGATCCTGAACGCTGGACTGGCCGTAACCGGCCGTCTTGTCGCAGCACGCACAGGGCGCAAATTGTCCCGGCCGCGCGGCGCGAAACGAGCCTTGACCGGCCGCTGGCGGCGCTCGTGGGGGCGCGAGAAACACGGTGCGGTACTGCTCGCCAAGTTCGTCGGGATTAAGTTGGCCTGAGACAAGATCATAGTGCGCCGCACGTGCACGATCTTCCGACGACGGCTCTTCAAGCAATAGGTCCAGCGGGTGCAGCGCTTCGAGAGGACCGGAAGCAGTATCGATCCGTTCGCCCTCCTTCGCCCACAGATAACGCGGATGGGCGACATCATTCGTGTAGGCGCGCGCATACGACGTGCCGCAATGCCGACACGTGAAATACTCCAGTACCGGTGCATTGCAGCAGGTGCATCGCTCGTGGGGCTGTGAAAACAATCGTCCTGCAGGACTCGGGACCTCTGCCTTCTCATCCGAGCACTCGGCATTCATGCATATCCAGAGGCCCGGGAGCCCTCGAAAGAACGAGTGTATGCGGCAAGGTAGAAGGCTGGCTTCACCAGGCTTCTCGCGCGCGCGACTCCCCAGCGCGAGCAGAACACCGATCGCCTTCTCCGTCACATCCGCTGGAACAGCGCAATCGAAAACCACTTCCGGCAATTCGGACAACGAGACAGCAGCTAGCATCGTCTCGTTCACTAAGCGGTTGAACGGCGCGTACTCACGCAGCGCTTGATAAAGCTTGGCGTCTAAGTCTCCCGCAAAAGAAGATTTGCGAAAAGCGAGAAAGCTAGCGACTGCTGATGCCCGCTCGTCCGGATCGGCGGAATAAAACTGATCTAGATCGACGGCGGCAAGCGCAGTTGCATCGGCGTGTGTACCCCTCGCAGCAGGATCGCGGAACAAATACTCGCCTTTGATCGGCTTGAACGTATCTGACGGAACGCCGGAAAGCTGGGCCCCGAATCCGCCTGCGTTTTTCTTGCCCTCTTCGCTGAAGCTAGCTGTGGCGCAGATGACCTGAAACCGTTCGGAGGGAACACCGAGGCGCTCGCGCAATCGCCGGAGCAGAAGCCCAACCTCCGCACCTTGCGCGCCTCTGTAGAGGTGCGCCTCATCCAGAACGACAAGAAATTTCTCGTCGGGGCGTGCTTGCAACCACTTACGCGTCGCATCGAAAATGGGCCGTTCAATGGGCCGCATCATCATGTATTCGAGCATCGAATAGTTGGTAATGAGCAGGTCGGGTGGCGAGGTATGCACCTCGTGACGGGTGAGTAGTTCCGCATCGTGCGTGCGCCGGTTCGCGCGCTTCGCCCACGGCGTTGGGGGTTTGCCGAGCCAATCCGAGACGCTTTCTTTCGCGGGCCATTTGCCTCGCTTTTGCAGCGTCGCAAAGAGTTCTGCAGCACGCGCATCTTCCTCGTTGACTAAATCGGCTTCAAAGCGCCGCTTAGCATCTTCGATCTCCCCGAAAAACTCGCCGATAGATGCAAGACGGCTGCCGTCTCGACGTGCAGACCGTAACCCGGCATAGGGCGTACGACTCGTATATCGAGCAAACAGCGCCGGGCGCTTTGCCCAATTTTCGAACAAGGCAATCGTACGCGGATCGCCAAAAAGTGTGCGTAAACGGCCAAGCTGATCGTTGACGAGAGCGTTCATTGGATAGAGCACCAAAGCACGCACGGCGTGATGCTCGTGGAACGCTTGCGGATGCTCGCGTGCTTCAATCGCAAGCTTCCCAAGAATCGGCAACAGAAATGACTCGGTCTTACCTGAACCTGTGCCCGTCATAATCATCAAATTCCGCCCGTTGCTCAGCGTTTCTTGCAATGCCTCCAATTGATGTAGATATGGGCTTCCATAGATGACTGGCTTTCCTGCGCTCGGGTCTGACAGCGTTCGCAGGGCTTCCAGTGCTGCTTGAGGCAGGTCTTGAATTTCTTTGTATGATTTGGAACTTTTGTAGCGCGGTGTGGATTCCAGATACGGAGCTTGGAAAATGCCACCGATCTGGCTGAGCAACTCTCGTCGCTGCTGGACTATGGCGGGATGACTAATATGATACGTCGCTTCGATATATTGCGTCAGGGTCAGGCGCAGGTCGTCGATAGTCTGCTGAATTGTAGCCGTTGTCATGCGACTTCTCCTTCGTCGTTGCGCACAAGCCAGAGGCTTTCACCTAGCCACCGCAATTCGCTTTGAATGCTCTCAATCGGGATCTCGAAAGCGAGCAATGCACGCGGTAGCGTGACCTGCTCGCCGAGGAGGTTCAATCGTCTTGAAGCCCACGCCGGTAATGGTGCCGAAAACGAAAGAATAGCGGTGCGTTCGGTAGTGGAGACTCGAACCTGCTGGGGGTTGCCCGCGAGGGCATCAAGCGCAGCTTGCAAGCGCCATGCTTCGTCGCAGTCGCGCGTCCGCGAGTCCTTTGCTTGAATATCAATAAAGCGATTCACCGTCCCCCTTTTCACTTCAACTAGGCACCAAAGATTTGCACCAAAGCGCTGTGGCCTACGTGCGACAAAAATGCCGGTGTGCTTTGGACTCAAAAGAGACCAGCGCCCTTTGTAAAATGAGTTCGAAGACGCCGTGTCCAGGACTTCAATGTCATCGAACACTTCTGGGCTTGCCTCTGGCGGGAGTTGCGTTCTCCACAGTGCCGCAAAATCTGCTGCAGACATCGTGGCTGGTGCATTTAGCCACAGACGCTCTGGAATCTCGATCAGCCCAAGGTCGAGTAGTTCAGCGCGGCACCCCTGCGCATCATCGACGCGTACATCGCGCAATCCGCTTTCGTGATGCCTAACTGGAAGCTGGCAAATAGGCGTGATCTCGTCGCCCGAAATACCAATTATTATGAATGTGCCGTCGAGCCGCATCACGAATGCTGGAGGTGCGGGACGCAATACGATGCCGGTAAGTTCGTCGGAGTTCGCCCGCATTTCCAGAATATCACCGGCCGCTATTAGATCTTGGATTGCATCTTCTATTTGGGTCCTTAGTGTCTCTTCATCATCGGAAAGGGGGGCCAGGGCAGTAAGAACAAGCGAACACAGAGTGCGGCTGGCGCATGGGGCCGCGTTGAACACGGCTCTGCGAATGGATTGGGCGAGTAGCTTTCTGTTGAGCGCCGGTGCTTCACCGACCTCAAATGCAACGCCAAGCGACTGCGCAGTCTGCTCGATCGCACTTGTACGATCTATGATCGCCACTCCGTTCATGCGGCCTCCGAAGCGTGAATTTGCGCGCCCATTTTGGCCGCCAGACGCGCGAAATAAGCGCCCCTTATCAGCGCGGTATTTGTTTTTAGCGCGTCAAGCGAATCCACTGAATGCAGATCGGACTTAGTGATGGTCGATGGCGCGAAGGCTAGCTTAAGCGCGAGGCGACAAAGCGTTTCATCGGTACTGACTTTATACACTTGTATGGTCAGCCGGAGGAACTCTTTAATCGCGGCGGCTTCGTCGGCTTCGTAGCGCCAATTGTAGGCGCGCAGGCCAGCCCCGAAGCCCCGGGAATAGAATACACGGCCATAAAGCTCACCAAGCGTATCAGCCCTCACGGAGCCAACGGCCTCAATCCAGTCCTGTCCGCACAGCACAAGTTCAAGCCGCTGTTCCAGCGCGTGGATCGCGTTGCGTCGCGCCATGAAAGCCATTGGTCCCATAAGTCGGCGGGCGGCATGCCACCTCTTAAGTGCGTTGATGATGGCGGTCGGTTGCACGTGCGCCGTCGATAAAGTGGCGGAAATACCTAGCTCGCTGAAACTCGTGAGTTGTGATTGAACGGTAGTGGCAATCACCCCGTAGTGCCGACCGTTGTGCTTCGCCGTCAGTAATCCGCCTTTGCCGCGCAACTCGATTCCCTCCAGCGCCTTCCCATATCCCACCGGGCGAGCCCTATCGACGGCATTGAGATCGTAGCACTCGATTGTTGGTTGGGGGTCCCCTGCGCTGTCATCGGAGAGCCGAACAGTTGTTGCGTTCAGCCGCAGCCAACGCACGGGCTCTGCTTCCTTCTCGAACGTGACGCTTTCAGACCCATACTCATCTAGCAGTATGGTCAGTTCGATCCGGGCAGCGCGCTCCAAATGTTCGACATTCGAATCGGAAGTAAGCTTGTGAGAGACGAGTTCGCTGAGCTTTTGACGTGCGACCGGTGTGAGATAACGTCCAAGAGTTTCCTCGTGAAATCGCGTGCCATTTGCACCATAGAAGCGAGCATCGAGTTTCACGTTTCTTGCGGATGGCGCGCTGATGCGTATCTGAGCGTCGCCGTTCAAGAGTTGCTCAAGCGTAGCTTGACGTGGCTCAAGCGCGAGCGAGACGCCGGCCTTACCGGCAATGGCTTGCTGCCAAGGGATCGGAGGGCGTACTTCAAAGGCAATTTCCTCGGCTTCAATATCCGCGCCCGTGGCTGTGCCAAGCGCGGACGCAGTGATGCTGTGGAAACCTACGGCAAGTGTGCCGAGCGAAATATATGTTTTGCCATTTGCAGCGGGTTTGAAGCGCACGGGCGGATTATTATCAACCGCTATAGAAAATTCCTGCACGGCGATATCGGAACTCAAGCTGAATAAAGCGGCCTCGGTATCGAGGAATTCCATCGCCCCGGTTGCCGAATTCCATCGCGGACTCAAGCCCAGCGCCTCTATGCGCACACTCAGAACATAACCTAGACCCAATGACTTGAGGGCCGCGATCTGTGCACTGTCGAGGTTTTGGCTCACGTCCAGTTTCCAGAGATATGTTCCTACCATATTAGTTTGTAGAGGCGAAAGGGCGAGTGTTTGTACAATGCTGTCCGCAAAGGGATGAGCAGTAATTAGCAGGTACGATTGGTTCGCGCGGACATGGCAACCCGAAAGCTCAAATGCTGATCCGTCCGCACGAATTTTGAGTAGTCGCATGGGCAGCGCTGAAAGAGTTAGGCGCTGGCGCAATTTTACTTCGACCTCGGGCAATGCTCGTTCAAAATTGAAAATCAGCCGGTCTTCCGTCGGATACGCATCAAGCGGTTCCGTTGACTGTCCCGTGTATGAAAATAGCGCTCGTCCAGGAATCCACGTATTTGCTTCCCCGTGCAGACGAAATCGCATGCGGGCACGCTCAAGATCGTGGGGCGAGAGCCCCGCTTGCCGCAGTGGCGTTGCGAGATCAGGAATCGCGAGCCCTACATTCCATACTTGCTCTGCAACAGGGTGAGCCGATAGGCGAGGCTGTTCAGCGCGATCTGTTCGCGCAGCATCTGCGCCTCCTCGGGATGCAGCGCTAGGCACAAAGCCCTGCTTCGAAGAATTGACGAAACGGGCATCGCGCAGCACGCGGCGCGCTTCTCGCAAACGCGAGCCGGAAGAACCCAACTTATCAAAGTCGCGTGCGATCCGCTTGAGGGTTGCTGCTTCAATAGGTGGGACGGCATCCGCAACATCTTCGCGGCCAAGGGCCATTACAATGCGGGCCGTCAGCGCTTTTTGCTGAAGAAAGCCTTCGAAGCGCGATGAGCCGCCAAAATACCGCTCGCTCAGCATATCGCCGATTTCATCAAGCGTCAGTTCACCACTGCGTGCGAGCGCGTGCCGAAGCTGGTAAAGATGGTCCGCGAAATGGCGTTGTAGGTAGCGAGGGAGGATGGCCTGCGTGATTGGCCAGGCGATGATCGGAAATTGCCGCGCCCACCTTCCTGAAGGCGTTAGGCCTCGAAACTCCGAGGCGAACCGCATATACCAATCGCGCATCTGATTGCGTTCGCCGTACTGTGGCCAGCGTGGGAATGCTGCTGCGAAGGAGTCCCAGTATTCCGAGCCGTCATAGCGATAGCCAACTTCTGCTGCGGCCGCGATCCACACCAACCAGTATGCGCGATCAGCCTTCATCGATGATTCAAGTTGGGCATTCAGCAACGCACGAGCAGTGGCGCGCTCATCTGCTGATAGGCCGTGTTCAATTGCGTAAACAGAATAGTTTTCAGATGCTCGCAGGTCGCGCACCCGAGCGTACTGTTGAGAGAGTCGCTCCTGGAGTCCCGCTAGGCCCAATCTCGCCCCCAACCGTCCATACTACACCGCCTTGCGCTTTTCTGGGGCGAGAAGTTCCCCACGGATCAGGCGCGGAATATCGTCGCGATTCCACGCTTTGTATTCATCACGTCTGTTGGCACGCGGCTCCATCCAACGCGCGCGCGCTAGGTCAGAAATCTCCTCAACTGTTTTCAGTGTTGATAGATCAGGGTGGCCTTTGCCGGTCGCGAGGATACATTGCGCATTCTTGACCAGTGGACAGAAGAATACCTCGCGCTGAATGCCATGTTTGAGAACAGATTCATTGATTCCAAGCTGCCCAAGTGCGGCGCGAATTGTCCGCAACCGCCAATTTGGACCTTGCCCGTATTTATGGCGATCTGCGTAAGGGTGTTCCGATAGCCGGAGGAATTCGCGCATCTGGGCAAACAGGTCGTCCGTGATGTGGAAATGGCCCCAGCCCACCGTATATCCAATGGACTTGTAGTATTGCTCTCCGTCGAGTTTTAGGCGGTTGTAGAGAGATGATCGTCCCATTGAAGAACTGGTCGTAACTGCCAGGAGACGAGCTCGTTTCTCTTCGCCGGAAATGATCCCCGTTGTAGATCCATACGATAGGGCAAAGTCATCATAGACATCCCTCGAACGCACTAGGCAGGCAATCGCCTTGCCAGCGAGCAGCATGTTATATGGGGGAACAGCGCCAAGCACGTAGGCGTCCAAAATATTCACGAGCCGACTGGAACGGTCGCTGGCTTTCCACCCAATCAGGTTGTCCCGCACCGATAAATTGAAGACCGGGTCGCCCAGCGCGAAAATGCCTGCCAACCGATTGTGCGCTTCGTCCCAAACGAGGTAACGGAGTCGCCGTCCGTACCCGTTTGATACTGGAACCGACCACGTCAGCGAGGCCGTCCGGAAGAGGTTGGACTCAAAGGTGGAGGCTTCGACCCGAATGAGCGACAGCCGAATCTTCGATGCATCAATCTCGTTGCCATTCGCAAAGTGGGGCAGTGCTTCGGGAAGAAACTCCGATAGAAGCCGATCAGCGGATCGAACTCGTTCATCGCGTTGCATACGATGCAATTGACGAACAGATTCCTTACCGGCGTCGGGTCGCACCAGCGTCCCGTCAGGAGCTTTGGCAAAACCGAGGCGCGTGAAATGCAATCGTATCCTGCGCTTTAGCCTGGCCTCAGGCGTGAACACCCGAGCAACAGGTGCATCGGTCTTTTTCTTTTGTTTTCTTTGGCTCAAACTCTAAGCGCCCCCAACCCGCTTTCGATTCGTTATATTTAATTCATATTTTAGCACGCATGAGTTGAACGCTTAAGAAAAAGATGCAAATCCAGATGTTGAGCGTGGGCCTATTTGACTGAGAGGTCTACCTTCGGCGTCATGAAACGGCATGGGCATCGCGGTCTGAGGCAGGGCAGAGGGCCAACCTACGCATGGTCGGTGAGGTATCCTAAGAGCGCAGACAGCTCTTTGGTCGATGGGATGGCTCCAAGGAAGGGCAGCGCGACAGCTCCCTTCCTGGCCTCGATGGTATCGTCCCACTGACGGTATCCCGCTGACGGCGTCCACAGACAGTGTCTCCATGACATGGCCATGGGGGTATCGGGGGAGCTTGGAGGCTCTCCTGATCTGTGATCGAACGGCAGGCTGTTCGGACATGGGGAGGTGTCGGAGGGGAGAGGTCAATCTCCACCTCTGGCGAGTGATCAATCGGCGAAACGATTGCATGGCGTGAACGGGCTCGAAGCCTGGTCATGCCAAGGCCGGGGGTATCCAACAGGGGCGCGCAGCGGGCCCCTTTGGCAAGCGCGTTGTACTACAACGCACAGCTTGCACACCGCACTTCAGTGCACATCTCGCACACCGCACTTCAGTGCACATCTCGCACACCGCACTTCAGTGCACATCTCGCACACCGCGCTTCTTGCTGTGGCAATATCAATCTGAGGCGAGCTCACTCATGCGAGCCGAAGATGGTCCAGGATCACGAACGCCAAGCTCTCAACGTAACCGAGTTGAAGCTAATGCTGCGCCAACAATTTCAGCTTGATCATAACTAGCACTTCTTACCATAATTACGCGGATAAATTGTTTTCGGTATGAAACGAACAGGCTGGCGGGGTTATTATGCCAATATCAGAGCTCGACGTAAAAGCTACACTAATTAAGGAATTCAGCGATTTTCAAAAATTATATGAGTATGCATATGCTGATACGGTCGACCCAAAATCCGACTCTGTAATATATACTCACGATTTCGATCTGCTTTACCCATATATTTTCGGAATCGGAAAGGAATCAAAAGAGTTTGATATACTGGGTCAGAATATATTTACATTAGGTGATAATTATTTTTCGAATGCCGGTTATTCGACAGTATTCACCATACCAAGCTTATTGGAGCTTTTAGATGCATTGGATCATAGATACGAGCGAATGAACCGTCTCATTAACTCCCGTATTGAGGTGCAGAAACTAAAGCATTCGCTCTCTAATTTGAATACGATTCGAGGCGAGAACAACGCATCTGATTTCCGCGAAATACTGATTGCCTTGAAAGCGCTAAAGGCTTCCGATGCTTCACCGAATTTGATTAGATTGATTTCTATGTTTGAAAATCGGAAAGTTTCTCTATTGCACGATCATATCGATCCGTCTGGTCTGCATAACTCGGATTTTTACTCTGCAAGATTTGAAGCTATTTTCGAATCTATGTACGATGCGCGTTCTAAGAGAGACAATCGTGAGGAGATTGATAAACGATTTCACTACACTGTAGATAGTTGGAATATTGAATTATCTATTAGATCAACCCGAATGGACTCTGTCCAAATTGACCACGTTTGTCGGCCAGGAATCAGCCGTTTTTTCCCTGATGATTTCCGTGCTCAATGTTCACGGCACCCTTATGTGCCAATGATAAAGCTATACTCTTTGTACCGTGCTTCATCCGATGGTGACATTATTGCCGAATCAGCGTCGTTCATTCGGCATGGCATTAAGAGCTTACACAATAAACATCAGTTGTTGTCGGATCCATTACTTGACAATTTAAGCGCTTTGACTGAATATGAGAAAGATGATATTGATAGGGTATATAATGAATACATACGACCACTAAGAGGCAACTATGGACAATCGAAGCTCAACATTTCGGGCGATGATTTAGCAAGCATAATTGAAAAAGAATTGGCTAAATATGATTCTGTAACCACAGAAAAAGGATTAAGAGAAAGGTTTGAGTACAATGCTGTCGAAATCAAGCGTAGTGCTCACACATTCGTTGAGTCGCACCCGGAGCTGATTGATGAAAAAATACTTGGTCAATATAGCCTTGATGAATGTCCACGAGTTAACGAAATTCGGAAGAATCTTGGCCTTTCATAGCTCGAGATATGACTCTGTTGGCCTGCGTTGTAGGTGACGTGAGGAGCAAGAGTTCATATATTTGTTTGTTTAATACCAACCTTTCTATATGAGACATCAGATGCTCATATTTATCGAGAAAATTTTCGCACGCCGACAATACGGAAGGCGTTCGCTCCTGATTAATATTTATTTTTAGCCATTCACTGAACGGTTTACTGGCTGATATCAGCTGTAAATAGTGACCGCTTTGATCGGTCTCCATGGACTTTTCAGATTCGCTTGATTCAAACTTTTTATAAAGATAGCGCGCATCATGTTCGAGCGCGATAAGTGCGTGATCGTGGAGTCTCAAAAACGCATCAAGCTCTGTAGCCTGAGCGGTTTGCCTTAGTGCTTCTGCTTGTAAAGTAAGCTCTTTCTGTTGAATTTCTGTGCTTTCCTTCTGTGTAAAAGCATTAAATACGAGCCAGATAATCGCAATGCTTGTCGATATACCGCCAAGGTAAGTGCCGATACTAGCAAGTGATGCTGTATCAGATATATAGAAAAGCACGATGCTTGCAATAATAATCAAAATGGTTGTGGATAGAAGAATTCGAATTGGGTTCTCGTATGTCATGGTTGCGGCCACTCAGCTTGCTATCAGAAAATGTTGCCATGCTAGAACGGAAAATTCAATCTAGGCGCGTTTAGGATTCCGCCGCTTTAGGTGCCGGTAGAGCGTTGATCGCCCCACGCAAAGCTCCAGAGCGATATCGGGAACGGGCATTCCCTTGGATCTCAAGAAGAGCGCTTCTTTCAAGGTTTCACCATCGATAGCTGCCGGTCGGCCAAACTGCGAGCCGCGCTGACGGGCCGCTTCCAAGCCGGCGTTTGTGCGCTCGATGATGAGCCGCCGTTCGAACTGAACGATTGAACAAAGGACGTGGAGGATTAGCTCGCCAACCGCTGAGCCGGTGTCGATATATTCGCAGATCGAATGAAAGCTAATGTCCTTGGATTGGAGCCAATGCACCGTATCGGTGAGATCGAGCATGGATCGCGCCAGACGGTCGAGCCGCCAGACGATGAAGGTATCTCCCGGCGATAGTGCTTTGAGGGCGCGTTCCAGACCGGGCCGTTCATCGGCAACACCGCTTACGCCATGATCTTTGAATATCTTCTCGCATCCCGCGCCCTTGAGCGCGTCTATCTGGAGATCGAGAGATTGCTCATGGGTGGAGACACGCGCATAGCCGATCTGCATGGCCTCGCCTCGTCTCTTATACTTAGAAAACCTCACTGAGCGCTGCTTATAGAGTCTCGAAACCCTTCCCCTTCGGGATTCATGGGTTTCGGCGTCTTTGGCCTCTGCAAACCCGCAGAAACCGGACGCGCTCAATGGTGGATTCACCATAGCAGTACGAGTCTCTTTTCGGAAGGTTTTTGAGACACTTACATATCATCGTATGCGTTGCGACGAGCCTTATTCTGGCAGGCTTCCCGGCTTTCGCCGAAACCTACGAAGCGGCCCCGCAGGATGAGCTTACAAACCTTGATCTGATGGAAATGCCTGACCGTGAGCGCCGCCTATGGTTAAGCGGTTTTATGGTTGGTGCCTCGAACGTAGCAGCCTTGCATGATGTAGAGGCGGGGCGCTGTGTGGCACGATGGTTCTTTGAAAATGAAGCCCAATCCATGCGGGACATTGAAGCGAGTCTATCCGCTTATCCTAACAACTTTCCTGTCGAGGTCGTGCTTGCTTTAGCAAGGCGCGAATGCCCAAGCGTAATTCCTGCGCCTTAGCGAAGGGTCGGAAGGTCCAACGGCAAGCCGATAGTAGGTTCCGCACGTGACGAGGCATTTTCGTCGTTTAAGGCTTCAATTTTGAGGTCAGCCTCCTGTCTAGACACTGTGTGCGTGACAGCATCCAATCGGTCTGCAAGCGCTTCCAATTCGTCTAGGCTCAGTGGATTGTCTTCGTCGGCCAGCCGTTCTCGCGCCGGATCGATAACTTCGGTCTGAACGCGTGAGAGTTCCTGTCCGTGCGCTCGGGCGCTTGTCAGCGCGTCTCGCGATAGGGCGTAATCTTCGTATGAAGAGGCATCCAAGGGGATGATGAGCGACGCGGGAAGTGCGTCGCTTCGCAGGCGCTGGCCGTCTGCGGTTCGCATCGAGCCATCGGCGGCGCGGAATACGGCACGGCCATCCGGCAGGCGTGCGGCGCGGGCTTCCATCTCGTCGAGACGCTCGGCTAGGTCTTCGGTTGTCTGCGCATTCTCCAGGAGCGCCGTATCCAGCGCGGCTTGTGCCCGGTCGGTGGCATCATTGGCGGCTTGGTAAACCGCCGCATAGGACGGGTTCCGCAAGAGCTGCTGCAAGGCGGTTTCGCGGGCGTCTTTCTCGCGTTTTTTCTGTTCGATGGTGTCTGGGTCGCGGTCGGGCAGGAAACGGCGAATGCGGCCCACATCGCGGCCTGCCATTTCATTGTTCAGGTCGTCTATGTCTTGCCGTCTTTTCTGCTCACTCCACCGCTCATCCATCACCCCATGATTATAAGCGAAAAGGCATTAAGAATTGCTTAAGAAATGACGCATGCCATTGTATTTACGTATCGTTCCATTCTGGCAATCTGGTTCATCACCAGCCTAGAAGCTCGCAAAGATGTGCACTTCTTCAAAGCCGGTTTCGATCACGATCAAATCGCTGATCGCCCAATCCCGGCCCATCGCTTCATAGTCGATATAGGGCGCGAGTGCCTCGGGAATGTCGTGAGCGTTCTCGGTCGATTCCTGGGCAAAGTCGGCAATACTGGAATATTCCCCATAATAGCTATCTTCCATCGCCCGGCGGGCATCATTGAGATCGCCGCCGAAATATTCGACGAGCTTGCCCCCAAGCCTGCCATGCTCGGCGATAAAGGCCGCCAGTTCGGTGACGCGCTCGAAACCGTCATATTCGCTGAGGCGAACGCCTTCAAAGCCTTCATAATCATGGATCGCCCATTCTTCGGCTCCCGCGATGGGTGACGCGGCCAGCATGGCCCGAACCTCGCCTTGTATGTCCGCCACGTCCTGCGTGGCGTCTATCCAGCGGCCATGCAGGATGCCGCTATTGTAGGCGGCCAGACAGGCCACATAGATTCTGATCTCTCCTTTTTGCTCTCCCATTTTCAATTCTCCTTTGGTTAAGGGTTGCGCATGCAACCCCTGCCTTCCGGCGAGGATGGGTGTGCAAACGGAGACAAAAATCGACGGCGGGCGCAGTCACACCATAGCCACCGGCGAAGGCGGGCGAGCCTCGGGAGACCGTCTATTTTTGGTGAAGTGCGCTGAGGGCGAAGCCCTAAGCTCTTGCATCAGGGATCGTCACCCGAATGGGCCAAGACCCACGCGTCGGGGCATGGTGGCCAAAGGCCATAGAGCCCGCCCGGATGCCCAACTCATTCAAAGATCAAATTCGCCACGGAAAACGACGGCTGGCTTTGCGGAGGGTCACTTTTCCACATTCTATGCCACGGTCGCGCTAGCATTTATGGAAATGCGCGTTACAGTTGAAATCAACGGTCGAGGAGATTCCACTATGCGGGCTTTATGGGCGGCTTCGATTTCAACTCTGGCGATGAGTGTTTCGGCAGCGAACGCCGAATTTCTTCAGCCTGATCCTGTTCTCTATGCAGATCAGATGAACCTCTATGCCTATGTGCACAATGATCCGCTGAATCGGTATGATCCTTACGGAGAGGATTCTTGGCTGGTGAGCAGACCCGTCGCCGGTGGAGCCCGCCATATGTTCGTGATTACGAACGCTGATCGGTTGGGCGATCCGAATGCAACGCGATTTTCCGGAGGCCCAGAACCAGGTGTCCGAGATGCCGCATTGGTTCCATTAGCAGGGGTGCCGTCAGGAACAGATCGAGATGATGGCAGGACCTGGGCCAACATCAATGACGAAAACTCAAATGCGACATTCACCCATATACCTGATGATGTAGTGCCCGATGCCGTGATGGAAGCCGTGGGCGAAGCCGCAATTGGGCATCCTGATTATGATCTTGGTGTTGTACCGGGCGGCAACGACGGCGCGAATAGCAATTCATACGCGCGTGCTATTGTTAATCAGGCTGCTGAAATTTCCGGCGTCGATCCCACAACCATTCCTGATCCCGCAGGATGGCACCCTAATGTTGATCAGGCGGACGCCGTTCTATTTGATCAAGGGGGCTTAGATGCAGCACGGGAAACTATGGCTACTCAATGTGACCAAGTGGGGCGCTGTTGATAGTTATGAAGGCGTATCAATTGTCGCGAATAGGATTAGTCGGAATAATTGCGATGCTGGGGGCTTCGGCTTGTTCAACGGACTACAGCCCTAGCGTAGCCACATGCAGGTCAATTGTTGAGAACGCGCTGGGCGAGGAGTCCAGTTTAAGGTTAAGTCGAAGTCGAATTCTCGAATCCCACGATATCGAGTTGGTGGCGCATTACTGCAGCTCATATCATCCGAATTGTGCAGCGGCCGATTCGCAGATTCTTGCACTGCGGTCTCAGGATTGGACTATCTACCTGTTTTACGGCGAATCCGCCGCTTCCCCGCCAGTGCACGCGACCTGCTTTAGAGACCGGTTGGACCCTTAGCGATGTGCATGGGTTTAGGCTTTGCCTTTACTCCTGAGCGGATGCATTTCGTCAAAATTTCCGTTCTCTACTTAGCTATCTGTGTTCAGGTTCCTTTTTGCTCAGACGCTATCGCTCAACAGCCCTGGCTTCCCTCCGAAACCGCCGCTGAAATCCGAGAAATCATCGCTTCGGTTGATGACGAAACCGACCTCACTGCGATCAAGCTCCGTCTGGACCAGATAGTCGATCCGGCGATCAACGTCGAGGCCGGTATCGCGACCATTGAGAGAATGGCGTCTGAAGTTCGCGCTATGGCCGGTCCGAACCCGTCGAACGTCCATCTGCTCGTAACGCTGCGCCAGTATCTTTACGATGAAGGCGCTTGGAATGGCTTCCAGCCCTTTGCTTACGATCATAACGACCCGCTGGGTGAACATTTACCTAATAAGCTCTTGCCCAACTATCTCGAAACTCGGGAGGGCAATTGCGTCACCATGCCCTTCTTGATGATCCTGATTGCCGATCGGTTGGGGCTGGATGTGACGGCGTCTACAGCGCCTGTTCACGTCTTTATACGCTACACTGATGACCAAAGCGGGCGCACGATCAATATCGAGGCGACTAGCGGCGGGCATCCGGCGCGTGATGAGTGGTATCGCGAAAATATGCCGATCACCGATCTCGCAGTGGAGAACGGCGTCTATCTGGCCACGCTTTCCCGGCAAGAAACTGTGGCGGTCATGGCTACGGTAGTCATGGAGCATTTCATCGAGGAAGGCCGGTATGAGGAAGCCATCGCTGTCGGTGATGTGATCCTGCAATTTTATCCGAACTACGCCTATGTGCTCGCAAAGATCGGGACGGCTTTCTACTATCTCCTGGAGCGAGAGTTTCACAGCCAATACCCAACGCCGGCTGAAATCCCTGTCGAGCGGCGCGACTATTATATGTTCCTCGCTTCGAACAACCACCGGGCATTCGAAACCGCTTACGCGCTCGGCTGGCAGCCTGAAGGCGGGCTGTCGGGTGAGGAGAGCCCGCCGGAGTAGGTTTGGTGAGATATTCGGGTGGCTGAACTTCAAGCGATTGCGCCAAAGCTGACCTTACGTCGGCACTATACGCGGCGATTGGTGTGCAATCTCTGGCGGGCCATGCGGGTTGAACGGCTCAACTTCATCCAGGGCCGCATCCCATTTGAGAGCTTTGTCTATGATGAGGTTCTGGATGGAGCAGCTTCTGGGCGGCTCTTACTACCGGATGGCTCGGCATACGACGCACCAGATGAACCCATTGACGGCAAGACACTGGAAAACTTCATCAAGAAGAGTTCGTCCATCTTCGATATCGACCGCACCTCGGGCTATCAGAACATCAAAACGGCCAACAAGACGCTGCAATATATGCACGCCTTTCTGGCGTGGCGGCATCCCGACCGCGTGGCCCGCTGGAAGGGTCGGCCCACAAAGTTGTTTGACGATCTGATCGTGGAAAATCTGGACGATAGTTTTCGCGTGTTTGAAACGCGAAAAACCTTCCCGCACGGCATCAAAATCCTTGATACCAGCAAGGCAGAGCCAAGCGTATTAAGCCTCACCGTGGCCGATATTTTTGCCAACCGGGACGAGAAGGCTTTTATGGGTGAGGCCTACACGTCCTGCAAGGCTCCTTTATTGGCTGTGGCCGCATTTGCGCCGGTTGAAAGCGATGTGCTCAACCGCACAATCGTGCTGACACCAGAACAATGGGCCATTGTCTGCGAATTTCATCTGGAGGGGCCGGACATCGATAAGGCCCGGCACGATCTCTTTGACGATCACATGATGGTGGCGCGCGGCGTGTCGATTTCGTTTCAATCACGCGATTATGGCATGGAGACCATCCCGGCCATTCCCGAACACCAATCGGTCTGCGTGTTTCGCTTCAAGCAGAAGTACAAAAGACGGATCGAATATGCCGACATCCGGATAAAGGAATTGGAGCCGCTAGAGCCGTTCAATAATTCTGATGGCGGCGAGATCATGATGGCAGCGGCTCAAACCGAGTTCCACATGATCGGCGAAAAACACATCTGCCTGCCTGTTCATCTATCCACAGAAGAAGAACGGCATTTAGCGGAACTTTTTGAGTTTTTGGCGTGAGGTTGATCCAATGGCTTTAATGCCGAAACCCGATGATGCGACATCACGATCTCACGACATTATCCATTACATTCTCAACTCGAATGAAATGGGCGTCCGGCGCGCGCTCGCCGATGATCCTAACTGCGTCAATGCCAAACATGCCCAGAGCGGAATGAATGCCGCCATGCTGTGCGTGGCGGGCCGCATGCCGAACTTCTTCGACCTGTTGATGGAATATGGTGGCAGCTACCTCGACTTCTCTCATACCGATGAGGAAGGTGAAGACCTTCAGGAAATCGCGCTGGGTACGCTCCATCGCGGCTTGATGGATGCGGTCGAGGCTGCTTATGAAGCCCACGCTCCGCACGTCATCAATAACTGGCCCGAGCCCTGATTTTCCCGGATTTCCAGATTCGTACCTGACCGGTCCCGGCCCGGTTTTCTAAACGTGCCTTCATCGCTGCCATTTCCGGCAGCAATCCGATGGAGGTGCGATCATGCACAAGCAATCTACACACGGGGCAAAGACCCCCTTCTTTGAGCGGTTCCAGAACTGGGCCGCGATGATCGGGGCGGTGCTCGCCACCTTCTTCCTTCACCCGTTCGCGTTTGACTCCTCACAGGGCTTTGTCACAGCGTTCGGCGAGGAACATTACGGCATTGGCTGGGCGATACCCGGCATGTGGTGGCTTTTGACCTTCGGCGGTCTGGTGGCGGGCTTCTCGCTGATCATTCGCGTCATCGCCACGGGCGGCATCGTCTCGCTGATGCGCCGCTTCTTCTGATCCCGATAGCTGAAAAGGAAGACCGCCATGACGACCGTCTTTCATCCTGATCAGGTTTGGCCAGCCCCTCTGCCAGATATCTGGAGGGCGCTTGGCTGGCTCCTCATCCTGATCGGCGTGATCGTTTTGATCACACTGCCGGGAGCCGGACTCCTGGTCGTTCTCGTCGGCGTGATCGTCATTCGTCACGCCCGCAAACCCCGCCGCTTCGGAGGCACGATCTGGACCTTCCGAGCAATCCACTAACCCCCAGACAATTAGAAAGGAGGTGAGTTTTCATGTCGTTTTTTACAAAACGCGTCCGTGTTGGAACGGTCGGCGCTGCTGCCGCAAAGCCGGTCTTCAAGGAGGTCGTTGATTGGGGTGCCATCGCCGGCACTGCGGTCGTCGTCTTCATTGTCCTGGCCGTGATCGGCAACGTCGCCGGTTAGGTCGCTCATCCACTCCAACCCCTCCTGTCCGGAAGTTAAAGCGTCCCCCGCGCTGACCGGGCAGGAGGATGGAGATCAATCATGTCTTTTGAACAGAACGAGCATTTCAGGCACGGGAGCGCCCGCCCGTCGACGGCCGACGATGTCGAGCAGGCCGGGTATTTCAAAGGCTCCATGAACGCCTTCCTTGTCGGCCATCTAAATGGCCGTGCCGTGAAATTTTCGGGACAAGGTTCGGGGCTAGTAATTGCAGGCGCCCGTGGAGGTAAAGGCTCGCTATTGGGGTTCAGCCTTGCCGATGGCGCATTTGGCAATCACCTTGTCTCGCTCGATCCAAAGGCGGAAGGGGCGTATTGTTTTCAAAACCAAGCCGCATCCGGCAAATACAATATCTCATGGAATCCTGCAGGCCTGTTGGGCCTGCCCCAGCACCGCATCAACCCGGTTGATTATATCCGCGCTGATAGTCCGTCCGTGGTCGCTGATGCTGCGGTCTGGGCAGAAAACTGGATGCCGCCAACGGGCGCATCCAATGCCGTCTACTTTGAATCCCGAGGCCGCGAGAAGCTGACCGCCTTTGCGCTGACGCTGGCCGAACTCGATGGCGCGCTTACACTGCCGCGCCTCTATGAAGTCGTGAACGCATTCGTCGCCGGTGAATCGGCTTGGCTCGATTTTGCCTTCGAGATGAGCGAATCCCGTTTTCCGCTCTGCCGCCGTGTGGAAGCAGAAATCGCTACCGCGCGTGAAAACCCGTCCGGGGGCTTTCATGGCATTGTCGGGGAGCTTCTAAGAAGTTTCTCCTGCCTTGCCGATCCGATGCTGATGGCCTCGGTCTCACCGCCCTATGATTTTTCTTTCGCGGATCTGTGCTTTTCGGCTGGCTCAGGAAAGCCGGTCTACAAGGTCGATCTCTGCCCGCCTGCGGAATACCTCTCGACCTGGGCACCGGTCATCCGCTCGATGTTTACCGCCGGGATGATCTACAAGGCGCGTTCGCCGGTTGCGCGGCCCCAGACATGGGTACTTGATGAGTGCGCCCAGCTGGGCTCATTCCCGCTGGTGCCCAAGCTCTTCGTCTATGGGGCCGGGATCGGTATTCGCCCCTGGGCGATCTACCAGACCACCCAGCAGATGGCGCTCACAGGTTCCAATGTTGAGGCGATCATCACCTCGTCTGCGGCAGTCAGAAGCTATTTCGCGGTGCGTGATCTGTCCTCGGCCCAGACAGTTTCCCGCATGCTTGGTGCCCAGACGCTCGAATATAATGACGATGTTGCACATCAGCAGGCCAGACGCGGTCAACAAGAAGCCCTGAGCGCGCTCTTAAGCGGCGGTGATCCGCTCGATGCGGCGCTGCGTTTTGATCACTTTACCAAGGCCGAAGCGCACCGGTCCAAGCAACAGCGCTGGCTGAGAACGCCAGATGAAATCCTGAACACGCCGCCGGGCTATCAATATCTCTTCATGGATGGGCTGCCGGGCGGGCTCTATGCGGAGCGCCGCAACTACTACGAGGCGCGCGAATGTGCCGGGCGCTTTCATCCCAATCCTTACCAACAATCCGACCTCTCCCGCGTGAAGGTCAAAACCCGTTTTGGATGGGAATGGCGGCGCGTGATCCGAGAAAAGGTGCCGCCGCGCTTTGCCCATCTTCCGCAATATGCAGGCGGTGAGTGGTCCTATGTGGAGGGTTTCAAGCCATGACCAAGCACACATCTTTTGCTGCCGGACGCGGTGACCTTCCCGGCGGCAGTTTCACGCCCCCGCGCGCGCCGGTGCTCGGCGCAAGTTTTGAAACCAGCCGCGATCCAATGATCGCAGCCCAGCACGCCGATCTTCAAAAGAGTGAAGCCGAGCGCCGCGCTTCACAGATGGTCGCTAATGACCGTCCAAAGCCCGTCCAGCGGCCAAGCCCTGCCTTGGCGCATACGCCCGATGGTGAAGCCTTCAATGCGCGCTGGCGCGCTGAACAGGACGCCGCCAGCCGCGATGCCCGCAAAGCCGAGTTCAAGGCTAGGCGCCAAACCTTATCCCCCAAGCGCGACTTTAGCCGGTCCCGCTAACCTCAAACCTCAGGAGATCAATATGACTGATCAATCCCAAACGCCCGCACCGCAGGCACAACAACAGACCGCGCCGCAAGCGGAGCGGCCGGCACCAGCCTCCAAGCGGCCCGCCGATACTCTGCGGGCTGAGAACGTCAAAGCCACGATCTGGGGCCGCGATGATGAAAACGGACCGGCCTTCGCAACGAAGATTTCGCGAACCTATAAGGACGCAGAAGGAAACTTGCGCGATTCCGATCATCTCTCCGGCGCTGATCTCCTGCGAGCCGCCCGTGTGGCCGAGATGGCTTACGCCCGTGAGGGCGAGTTGAAGCGTGAACAAGCCCTCTCACGCGAGGAGCGCAAAGCCCAGCACCAGGACGCACGAACCCAAGAACCGGCTCAGCAACAAGTTCAGGATAGAGGCCGATAGCCCATAAGAAAAACCTTTACAAATCGGGGAAAGTATAAATAATGTTCTTCTTTTGTTCTTAATTGAGAAGGGAGAGCAAAGACGAACTGAAATAAAGATAGGAGCCCGTCGCAATGGACGACCAGACCAAAGATATTGTTGCCTCCCGGTCCATGGAAAACGGCTCCGGCTCTGCGCCTTCGCTCGTGGTCGAAGACTATGCTGAGGACGCTGCAGCGCTTAATATTCCCGACGACAAGGCGCGCGAATTCCTCGAAACCCTGTGGAACATCATGCTTATGTGCGCTGATGTCGAAATGGGTTTTGATCCCGTCTCATTGATCTGTGGACAGAACGAGAAACCGAGCCTTTCCGGCCCGTTTGCGGCCTCTGGCATGGTAGAATCGGACGGAGATAAGAAGGAGGCGCGATGACCCCTGCCAAGACAAATACCGATGCTGGCCGTCCGGCGGTGATTTACTGCCGGGTATCAAACTCCAAACAGAAGACTGAGCATGACGGCTTGCGCTCGCAAGAAACCCGCTGCCGCGAATATGCCCGCTATCGCCAGCTGGATATCGTCAAAGTGTTTGATGACGATATTTCTGGAGGGAAGGTGTCTCGCCCTGGCATGGATGCGATGTTGGCATTCCTCAAGCAGCATCGCCACGAAACGCCTTTTGTGATCATCGATGACCTCTCCCGATTGGCGAGAGGCATTCAGGCTCATTGGCAACTTCGCGAATTGATATTGAGCGCTGGCGGGGAGCTGATCAGCCCATCAATCGAATTTGGAACGGATTCAGATTCAAAACTGGTGGAAAACATGCGCGCTGTCGTCGCACAGCACCAGTTGGAGAAAAACAAGGAACAAACCCGCCACCGCATGGAGGCGCGGATCAAGAATGGCTACTGGACTTTCTGGGCACCCAAAGGCTTCCGCTTCAAAAAGAAAAAAGGCAATGGCAGCATCCTCGTTCGCGATGAACCGCTCGCCAGTATCATTGCCGAGGGTTTGGAAGGCTTTGCGTCGGGCCGGTTTGAAACTCAAGTTGAACTCAAACGCTTCTTTGAATCCCGGCCTGAATTTCCAAAAGACCTACCAAGCGGCAAAATCCGCAATCAGCGCATAAAGGATATGCTGACCCAGCCGCTCTATGCGGGCTATGTCGGCCTAGAATCCTGGGGCATATCGCTGAGAAAGGCCGACCACAAAGGGCTGATCAGCTTTGCCACCTATGAGAAGATCCAGGAACGCCTAACCCAAAAAGCCCGTGCTCCCGTCAAGAAGAACCTCAATGACGATTTTCCATTGCGCGCGTTCATTCTGTGCGGTGATTGCAAGCGGCCCATGACGGCCTGCTGGTCAAAGAGCAAGACGGGAAAGAAGCATCCTTACTATCAGTGCTACAACAAGGACTGCATTGCCCGGCCAAGATCGATCCGGCGCGATGTTGTCGAGAAGGATTTTGAAGCTTTGGTACGCAGCCTTGTTCCGAGCAAGGGCCTCATCACCATCGCCCGAAAAATGTTCAAGACGATCTGGGAGCACCGGATCAGCCACGTTGCCAGCACAGCTGACGCACTAAATGCGCAAGCAGTTGAACTGGATAAACAAATCACAAGCTATCTGGACCGCATTCTCGATGCTTCCAGTCCGACGGTCATCAAAGCCTATGAGCAACGCATCAGTACTCTGGAGGCTGACAAAGCCGCCCTGCTGGAAAAAGCGGCACAAAACACCCAAAAACCCAAATCATTTGAAGAGGCTTTTCAAACCCCGATGGCGTTTCTCGCAAACCCTTGGAAACTCTGGGCTTCCGGCGAGTTAAAGCAGCGCAGAATGCTCATGAAAATAGCGTTCTCCTCTCAGCCCGAATACGTGCGGGGAAAAGGATTTCAAACCCCAAATCTAGCCTTACCCTTCAAGGCTTTAGGAGACTTCTGCATGGGAAAATGTGAAATGGCGCACCCAAGAGGATTCGAACCTCTGACCTCTGCCTTCGGAGGGCAGCGCTCTATCCAGCTGAGCTATGGGTGCGTTTGACCGGTGGAATAACCCAATGAGGCCGGGGGTGCAATCACGTCGAGCGCCGCGATGACATGGCCTCGGCGCGCAAGGCCAGCTTGAGCAGCAAATCGCCGCCCAGTAGTTCCGCTGGCGCAGCTCCGGCGCGCTTCATCTGGCGCTCGGCTTCAAACGCGGCTTGCCGCGCCTGATCCAGTGCCCGTTCATTCCAGAGCGCTGCCTGCTGCTTGAAGGAGTCCGCTGCCGGGCCAAAGCGCGGCGCGCCCAGGCGCATGGCGGCATCCGGCCCGCCCGACTTCAGCTCCGACAACAGATCGATCCGCCGCTGTATGGTCCGCACCAGGCCAACACCGCTCGCCCCGCCCGACCGCGCCCGCATCCAGCTGGCATCGGCATCCTTCACCCGGCCGGACATGGCGGTATCGACGACACGGTCGAGTGCGGCATCGCCCCCCGCGGCTGCGCTGGCCTCGATATCGGCGAGTGTGATCGCACCCTCGCCGTCGCCGCGCACCTCTTTCGGGCCCTTGTAGAGTATGAGTTTGTCGACTTCGGACCGCGCCACGCCGCGATCGCCCTCGATCAGCGGCAGGAAACGGGCGCGGGCATCGCTCTCCAGGTGGAGGCCTTCCGCCGCCAGCGCGTCATCGACAAATGCGACCAGATCCCGGCCGGTTTCCGCATAGCAAGGTGCGGCGAGGGCCTTCTTGGCGGGCTCGAACGTCTTGCGCAGCTTGCCGGCGGGTTTGATATCCCCGGCTTCCACCACCAGCCAGGCTTCGGCGGGCATTTTTCCGGCTTCAAATTCTTTCAGGAACTCGGCAATCGGCGCTCCGCCAGCCTCGGTTGAAATCTGCACCCGGACAAGACGATCACCCCCCATCATCGACAAGGCCGCCATATTGTCAGCCAGCATCGCCGGATCGGCTTTCAGGTCTTCATCAGTCAGCTTGGTGACGTTGAATGGGTCATCCGGATCATCCACCAGCGCCTTGACCAGCAGATTGGCGCGCTCGCGCACCAGCCCCCGGTCAGGGCCATAGATCAACCAGGCCGTCAGATCACGATCCGGCTGGGCCAGCCGCGCATTCACATCACGGGCTGTCGCCTTCACTGGCCGCCGCGGTTGATATACCGCGCCACGCGCAGGGCAATCCGGTCAGCGGCTTCCCGCGCGGCACGTTCTTCGGCATCGCGGCGCGCACTGACGGCGGCATAGGGTTGAAGCGGAATATCAAAGGTCGCTTCGGTGCGGACGGTTTCGGTCAGTACGGGCGAGCCGGAGCCGGTATCGATCAGACTGAAATCTACCGACAGCGATAGCGCCGAGCGCGTCGCCACATCATCAGCCCCGACGCCCAGACCGGATGTTGTCACGCTGGTTTCAGCGGCGAGACGATAGCGCCCGCCCGCCGGTGTGCCGAAGCGGTCATTGAGGGATTCGGCCAGCATCTGGTCGATGCGTTCCTGCCCGTCAACGGCAACCGTGATCCCGCGCATGGCGCTGACCTGCTGCTGCGATCCATGCAAGGGCTGAAAGGCGCAGGCCGAGAGACCGAGCGTTGCGCTCGCCATCAGGACAAGGAGTGCATTGCGTTTCATATCTAGCCCGCCACAATGTTGACGATCCGGTCCGGGACCACGATCACTTTGCGCACTGTAAGGCCTTCCAGCGAACGCGCCACCCCCGGATCGGCCAGGGCCGTCTTTTCCGCGGTGTCCTTGTCGGTACCCTTCGGCAATTCGATCTCGCCGCGGCGCTTGCCATTGACCTGAACGGCAATCGTGACGGTGTTATCCACCAGAAGCGCCGGTTCGGCATCTGGCCAGGCGGCGGTCGCGACGATGCCGTCCTGCCCCAGCCTCTCCCAGCACGCTTCCGCCAGATGCGGCATGAAGGGCGAGATCAGCTGTGACAGCAAGACCAGCGCCTCTTTCTGAGCCGCCTTGTCAGCCTCATTCGCAGGCAGGAATTTGCGCAGCGCATTGACCAGGTCGTGCACTTTGGCGACGGCGGAATTGAAGCGGAAACCCTCAATGGCCTCCGTCACGTCGCGCACCGAGCGATGGGCGGTCTTGCGCAGCTCCAGGCCTTCCGGACTCACGCCGGACATGTCGGTTGCGTTGGTACCGTCAAAGCCGTCCACCACGGCCCACAAGCGCTGGACAAATCGCCAGACACCATCGACGCCGCCATCCGTGTATTCCACATCGCGCTCGGGCGGGCTGTCAGACAGGACGAACCAGCGGGCGGCATCGGCGCCATATGTGTCGATAAAGTCATCGAGATCAACGACATTTTTCTTCGACTTGGACATTTTCTCGATGGAACCGACCGTGACCGGACGCCCGGTCTCGATCTCGACCAGCCGGCCGTCGCGGTCCTCGATCTCGGTCGGGGCCAGCCATTTGCCGGATTCCGACTTGTAGGTCTCGTGCGTGACCATGCCTTGCGTGAAGAGGCCGGCAAAAGGCTCGCCCGATGGCAAATCGATCAGCCCGCAATCATGCAGGGCGCGGGTAAAGAAGCGCGCATAGAGCAGGTGCAAGATCGCATGCTCGATCCCGCCGACATATTGATCGACCGGCATCCAGCGCCGGGCTTCGTCCGGATCGAAAGGCTTGTCGTCCGGCCACGGTGAAGTAAAGCGCAGGAAATACCAGGACGAGCAGACAAAAGTGTCCAGCGTATCGGTTTCGCGCTTGGCCGGTCCGCCGCATTCCGGACAATCTACATTGCGCCAGGCGTCATTGCGGTCGAGCGGATTGCCCGGCGTGTCGAACGTCACATCGCGCGGCAATTCCACCGGCAATTGATCGGCCGGAACCGGCACGGTGCCACAGCTCTCGCAATGGATGATCGGGATCGGACAACCCCAATAGCGTTGCCGGGAGACCAGCCAGTCGCGCAGCCGGTAATTGGTTGCGCCCTGACCCAAACTCAGCTTCTCCAGCTCTTCAATCGCGCGCTCGATCGCGGCCTCGGTCGTCAGCCCGTCGAGGAAGCGCGAATTATAAATCGTGCCGTGATCGGTAAAGGCCTCGGTATCAATCGTGTGCGTCGCCGCATCGGCATCGGGCGGCAGAACGACCGGCGTCACCGGCAAATCGTATTTGCGCGCAAAGTCGAGATCGCGCTGATCGCCCGCAGGCGAGCCGAAAATCGCGCCGGTGCCATAGGTCGACAGCACGAAATTCGCCGACCAGACGGGGATTTCCCAGCTATCATCAAAGGGGTGCCGCACCTTCACATGCAGATCAATGCCCTTTTTCGGGGCTTTCTCGATCTCTTCCGCCGTCGTGCCGGCCGCCGCGCAATCGCGGGCGAATTTGTCCACCAGCGGATCATTCTTCGCCAGTTCCGCCGTGATTACGTGATCCGACGCCAGCGCCAGGAAGCTGGCACCGAACAGCGTGTCGGGCCGGGTTGTGAAAACGGTGATGCCTTCGCAGCCAAAGCGATCCTTGTCGGCCGGATCGGCGAAGGGGAAGGTCACATGCGCCCCGCGGGACCGGCCAATCCAGTTGGCCTGCATCAGACGCACTTTTTCCGGCCAGCGATCCAGCGTTTCCAGCCCGTCGAGCAGGCTGTCGGCATAATCGGTGATCTTCAGGAAATACTGATCGAGCTCCCGCTGCACAACTTGTGCGCCAGAGCGCCAGCCTTTGCCGTCAATGACTTGCTCATTGGCCAGAACGGTTTGATCGACCGGATCCCAGTTGACCTTGGCCTTGCGCCGTTCAACAAGGCCTTTTTCGAAGAATTTGAGGAAAATGGCCTGCTGATGCTTGTAATAATCGGGCTCGCAGGTCGCGATTTCCCGATCCCAGTCCAGCGCCAGACCCAGCCTTTGCAGCTGCCCGCGCATCACCTCGATATTCTTCAGCGTCCAGTCGCGCGGATGCACATTGCGATCCCGCGCCGCGTTTTCCGCGGGAAGGCCAAAAGCGTCCCACCCCATCGGGTGCAGGACGTCAAATCCGCGGGCGCGTTTATAGCGCGCGACCACATCGCCCATCGCATAGTTGCGCGAATGGCCGACATGGATTTTGCCGGACGGGTAGGGAAACATCTCAAGGACGTAGTATTTCGGACGGTCAGACGGCTCGCGCGATGCGCGGTCCACGCCTTGCTCCGCCCAGACGCTTTGCCATTTCGGCTCGGCCTCTCTGGGATTGTATCTGCTCATGGAAATGTCCTGAGCCCGCGCCGGAAGGGCGGGCAAAAAGGTTAGTTGTCGAGCGTCGAGATCCGCAATTGCCGCGCCCGCGTCAGAATCGCATTTTCAATGTCGATTCCGGTTTGCGGTGTGACGGTTGCGTCGACCCATTCGCCAGCTTCAGAGCGTTCCTGACGGAAAACCCGCACGGATAGAGCATCGCCCCGTAGTCGCGTATCGAGGATATAGACCGTGACCTGGAAGCGCTCATTCGGCTGTTCCGGATTGGCATACCAGTCGGTGACAATCACGCCGCCGAACGGATCAACCTGATCCAGTGGCATGAAGCTGATCGTGTCGAGGCTGGCGCGCCAGAGGAAGCTGTTGACGCCGATCCCCGCCGGACGCTCATCACTGGCCCCGCCGGAGAAGCTGGGCAGACGAAGGCCGCTGCGGCCATCGTCGCCGGATTCGGCACTGCGTGAGGACGAGCACGCCGCAAGCGCCAGCATGGATAGCGCTAGAACCGGCAAGGTTAGGGAGCGGCTGAACTTCATCTCTCGGTCTCCATGAGAAATAGTGTGGCAAACCGGACCCGTTGGCCCGACGGCGACGTGATCTATACCACGCGAAACGCGCATGGCCAGCCATGGGCGACACCTGATTCACCACGAGTTCGAAATGAACCATCGTGGCTTTCGCGCCACATCTGCCTTTTTCTTGCCTTATTTGCCGCTTGGCTTGCTTGACGATGAGGGTATGGCCGGTGTGGATTAGCGCTTCGTCCGGGGGACGGGGCCGACCGGCGGGGCCGCGAGAGGCACAATGACGCAGTATTCAGGCGCGATAATATTCTCCGCGCTTTCTGCAGTCCTCGCGGCCGCGCCGGCGCATTCTTTCCAGAATTCAGATGATATAAGCCATCGCCTGGCGGCGATTGACCTGTCCTTGCGCACGGATGCCGCTCTCGTCTTTGCCAGCGGGTCCTATGGCGGCAATGTGCTGGCGGACCTCGATACACGTTTTGAATGGGAAGCAATTTCCGACAATGGCTGGCGCTGGGGGCTGGAGGCCGGGCTCCATGCCCAGAGCGATATTACGCGCGAGGGGTTTGCAAATGCGGCGGGACCGGTTCTGACCGCGCCACGCAGATCGCTGACGACGGGCCGCTATCGCGGCGGCGCGCCCGAGACCGGCCGCAAGGCCTTCGCGATGGAACGCCTCAATGTCTTTTTGAAAGCCGGCTGGGGCGAGTGGCGGCTGGGCCTGACGCCCGGGGCGGCGCAGGTGGAGGCCATCAACCTTCCGACCGGATCGGCTTTTGTCCGCCTGGATGGCGGGCCTTTGGGGCTGGGCCGGCAGGTGATGACGCGCACCGCCAATACCGGTGCGGGCTTCGGGCCCTCAATTGTCTATTCAACACCGCGCATTATCGGCTTTCGCGCCTCGGCCTCCTTTGCGCCGCAAGCCCGCTATTGCGCTGTCGACATTTGCCTGTCGGACGCGATTGCCGGCGGGGCCGGATCCGCCAGCCTCGAAAATGTGGTCGAAGCCGGGGTGAGCTTTGATCATACCTTCAGCGAGGCTGGACAGGTCGAGGCCGCGCTCAACATCGTGACGGCGGACCCGCTTTCGGTTGAATTTTCCGATGCTTACAGCGCGGTCGGCGCACAGCTGCGCTGGTCGCGGGACGGGTTCTCCATCGGCGCATCCGGTCTCTGGTCGGACAATGCCGTGGCCGGCGGCGATTATCAGGCCCTGGCGCTGGCCGCGCGATATGATCGCGGCGACTGGAGTTACGGCGCGGAATGGGCCGGCTCCGAAGATGATTACCTTCGGGAGTCGGAGACGGCCGTGCAATTCACCCTGTCGCGACTGGTCGGAGATCAATTCACTGTGACCTTTGGACTACACTCGGCGGAACGTGACTTTGCCGTCCCGACGGTTCAGGGTATTGTAAATAATAGTGAAAATGGAACCGGCGGCTTTTTCGAAGTGACCTTCCGGAACTGAGCGACGGAAAGCTTCACCTTAAATCGTTGTCATTCTGAGATTCAGGACTTCGCCTTTTAACGATCTTTGGTTATGTTGATCGTCGCATCGAGGGGCATTATGGCATGAGCCAGGTGTTAAAAGCATGGACGATCGCTGCTGCGGTCGCGGGGTTTGTCGCCTCCGCGCCGGGCGCTTTTGCGTTCCAGGATGCGGTGAGCGCCTCTTCCGATGCGGATGCTCAGGCCTGGTATGAAACCTTCACGCTGAATGCCGATCTGGCACCCGGCGTCGATCTCGACTTCCCGGACAATGAAGTCGAATTCCAATCCGGCGATGGTTGGGGCTTCACCCTTGGCATTGACCGTAATGATGAAGAGCGCCGCGAATTCGATTCCATCGATGCCGGTGTCTATGTCGATCTCAATCAGCGCTTCCGTTTTGGCGGATCGATCCGCTTTTCCAATCCGGACAATCTCGTGACCGGACCTCAGATTGATGAGCGCGCGCCGGAAGTGAAGTTCGAAACCGGCTGGCGTTTCTAGGGTTTTAGCCCGTCTATCGCTGCCAATCCCGAAAATCCTGCGCCTGCCAGACGCTTTGCCGTGTCTGCCATTATGCCGCCCAGGGCATAGACGGGGAGGCGCGCGCCGATCGTCAGGGCGGACGCCCGCAATGGTCCCAGACCGGCCTGTCCGGCATGGCTGCGGGTTGCGAAGACCGGCGACAACAGCGCCGCATCGGCGCCGGCCTGCGCCGCCTGCGCAAGTTCGCGGCGATTATGCGCCGACATCGTCATGATCTGCCGGGAGTGGGTGCGCCGCCATTGGCGTGCGGGCGCGGCCAGCCGGGCCGGCCAGTGGACGCCGTCGGCATCACAGGCATCGGCCAGTGCCGGGTCAGCAGCGATCAGCAGGACCATGCCCGTCTCCCGCGCAATGGCTGAAAGTGCATGCGCTTCGGCAATTCGTTCCGCGCGGCCAAAATGCCGGTAGATCAGCGCGCAGCCATCCGGCAGGCTATGGGCAAAAGCGGCAACATCCGGCGTCCGCGCGGGATCTGTCAGGGCGATCAGCGGCGGCAGCACGCCGGGAACACCCGGCCATCTGGCGGCCAGCCTTGCCAGCGTCATCGCTTGGGAATAGGTGCGGGAGGACATGACTGACTCTGTAACCGAATTTGCCGCCCGCCGGAATGACATCCTGAAGCGGATCGCCGCTGCCGCAAAAGCCGCGGATCGGCCTGCCGCAGACGTGACGCTGGTGGGCGTCTCCAAGAAACAGCCCGACACCCGGATCGAAGACGCCCTGATCGCCGGTCAACGCGTCTTCGGCGAGAACCGGGTTCAGGAAGCGCAGGCCCGCTGGACAGAACGGCGCGCGGACTATCCTGACCTCGAATTGCGGCTGATCGGTCCCTTGCAGACCAACAAGGCGCTGGACGCGGTCGCCCTCTTTGATGTGATCGAGACACTGGACCGGCCCAAACTCGCCAAAGCCGTCAGGGCCGCCATGGACAAGTCCGGGCGCACGCCGCGCCTCTATGTTCAGGTGAATACCGGCGAGGAAGAGCAGAAGGCCGGGATTGCGCCGCATGACCTTGCCGGGTTTTTGACATTGCTGCGTGAGGATTTCGGCCTGGAGATCGAGGGCCTGATGTGTATTCCACCGCTTGAGGAGCCCGCCGGACCGCACTTTGCGCTGCTTGCCGATCTCGCGGCCGCCAATGGCCTGGAAAAACTGTCCATGGGGATGAGCGGTGATTATGAAACGGCCGTGAAATTCGGCGCTACCAGCGTGCGGGTCGGTTCGGCCCTGTTTGGCGAACGGCCTAGCGCCTGATCTCCAGCGTATCGCCGGGCTTCGCACCCGCCAGCACGTGCTCCAGATCCGTACGCGCCAGCGCTACACAGCCCAGCGTCGGAGGATAGTCCGGCTTCGCGCAATGCAGGAATACCGCTGAGCCTTTCCCCGGCACGGGCGGATCATCATTGTGAGAAAGCACCACCACGATGTCGTAAAGCTCGTCGCGCCGGGTCATGTCCTCGCACGATGCCGGATAGGGCAGGCGCACGGGCCGGTTATAGGCCGGGTCTTCGGGCGCATCACACCAGCCGTCATCGGCGCGGATCACGCGAACCGGCAAGGCCGTGGCCGGCGCAATGCCGCGATCTTTGCGGAAGAGCACACGCCGCAGCGTATAGACGCCCAGCGGCGTGACACCATCGCCTTCCACCTTGTCCGCCTCCGGTTTGACGGCACCCTTGCCAAGCGCCGCGCGATAAACGGCGTCTGGCGTGCGGAAGATGCCATCGGAGGTGACGGTAAAGCGGGTCATGTCGGCGGGTTTCCGGCAAAATCGGGCGGAATTCAAGCGGTCGGCGCGGGACGCCATCCAGCGCAAAAGCGCAAAACGCGGCGTCCCGGTCGCCTCCCCCACCACGGAGGTTTCACGTCGCCGGTCGCACCCGGCCTCACGTGCCGGGCGTTAACCATGCAATTTCGCGGCCATTTTTCACGTCCCGATGACGCTTTGCACACGCCATTGTGTCCTTGACCGTGATCGCGAGGGCGGTCATTTGTGCCGGGAATTTTCCGCCGCCCGGCAGGAATTGCCTCCCGTTCAAAAAATGGCATGATCAAGATATGAGTGCGAAAAAAACGATTCTGTGCGTCGATGATGACGACGACCTCCGCGAGACCCTGATTGAACAATTCGGGTTTCATGATGAATTCGATGTCCGCGATGCGGATACGGCGACCAAGGGCATCAAGATCGCCCGCGATGAACGCGTCGATATCGTGCTTCTGGATGTGGACCTTCCCGATATGGATGGCCGTGAGGCCTGCCGCCTGATGCGCAAGAATGGCGTAACGGCACCGGTCGTCATGCTGACCGGACAGGATACCGATGCCGACCAGATCCTGGGTCTGGAATCGGGTGCCAACGACTATGTCACCAAGCCGTTCAAATTCTCTGTCCTGCTGGCCCGTGTGCGTGCCCATCTGCGCAGCCATGAGCAGAGCGAGGATGCCATCTTCCAGATCGGCCCGTACGAATTCAAACCGTCCATGAAACTGCTGGTCACGTCGGACGAGAAGAAAATCCGCCTGACCGAAAAAGAAACCAACATCCTCAAATATCTCTATCGTTCGGGCGGCAAGCCGGTCTCGCGCGATGAGCTCCTGCATGAGGTCTGGGGCTATAACCCCAATGTCACCACGCACACGCTGGAAACCCATATCTATCGCCTGCGCCAGAAGATCGAGCCGGATCCGGCCCGCTCACGTCTGCTGATCACCGAAAGCGGTGGCTATCGGCTGCAATCGTGAGCTTTTCGGGTATTTCCGAGTGACAGCACCGCGATCAACGGTCAGGATAAGGGCCGGTTTCTGATTTCAGGTGTGTCATGCGTATCGGGCTCGGGCTGGTCTGTTGGGTAATCAGCGGCGGTATCGCGGCCGCCCAGACGCCTGTATCGATAGCTGAAACACTCGATATCCATCACTACGAAGTCACCGGTCTCTCGCCCGAGCATCTGATGGCCTCGTTTCGAAGCCGCCCGAATCCGGCCGTCATGGCGACGACCCGCGGTGGCCTCTCCATTCGCTATGATTTTGCCTTTGGTGGTGGGGAATGCCGGCTGATGCAGGTCGATCTGGCCCTGGATATCGACATCACCTACCCGCTCTGGCGCGAGGAGGATCGCGGCTCCGAGTCCATGCGCGAAGCTTGGCAACGGTTCAAATCCGCGCTGGAAATCCATGAAGAGGGCCATGTCGAGCGGTTTCGCGACGCCGCGGCGCGCCTCTCAGACCGGCTCGCGGCCATTCCGCCGGCACCGTCCTGCCAAACAGTCCGCGCGGCGGTGGACCGGCATCGCGCGCAGTTCGACCGTGAGGTCGAAGCCGAACAGGCGGCCTATGAACGCGAGACCGATAATGGCGCGACTCAGGGCGCGCGGCTGCGCTTTCGCTAAAGCACGAGGTCCAGCACGATCGGAACGTGATCGGATGGCTTTTCCCTTGCCCGCTCGGGCTCATAGATCCTGAAGCCATCGCGGCCCTTGGCGAGTGCCGCATCTTTGAGCGCCGGTGTGACCCAGATATGATCCAGACGCCGGCCCCGGTTGGAGGCGCGGTAATCCTTCGAGCGATAGCTCCACCAGGTGTAGATTTTCTCCGGTTCGGGAATGATTTCCCGCGCCACGTCGATGAAATCGCCGGCCGCCAGCATAGCGTTCAGTGCATCAACCTCGCCCGGCGTGTGCGAGACGACTTTCAGAAGCTGTTTGTGCGACCAGACATCGTGCTCATAGGGCGCAATGTTGAAATCGCCGAGAATGACGATCCTGTCCTCACGTGTGTTGCGCGCCGCAAAATAGTCCGTCGTCCGGGCCAGGAATTCCATCTTGTGCGCAAAGCGCGGATTGGTCTCGACATCCGGCTCATCGCCACCCGCCGGAATGTAGAAATTATGTAATTCGATACCTTCAACGCCGACGCGTTGATGCCGGGCTTCCTCGCGCGGGCAAATGCCTTCATCGCCAAGGTCCTCCAGCGGGTATTTCGACGCAATCGCCACGCCATGCATGCCCTTCTGGCCGCGCACATGGAAATGCTCATAACCCATTTCGCGGAAAGCTTTTTCCGGAAACTCCGCATTCTGGCATTTGATCTCCTGCAGGCAAAGCACATCCGGTGAGGCCGCCGCCACGAAAGGCGCAATCAGCGGCACGGCCCGCAGGCGCACGGAGTTTACATTCCAGCTCGCAATCGAAAGCGTCGTCATCTAACCGTCCAATCAGAGAATATTATAGGTCGAGCCGGCGAGGCCCACTGGCCAGCGCCCGCGCACAAAGAGACGCCAGCGCGCCAGGAAGGGATGCGGTGGATCATCATCCTCGGCTTCGGCCATAATCACCAGCGCGGCACCGTTTGCCGCCTGAATCAGCGACCCCGCCGCAGCGTTGAGCACCGCTTCGTCACTCATATCTCCCAGAGAGGCCGAATAGGCGACGGCATCCTGTGCCGCTTCACCGGCTTTCAGGCCGACATATTCCAGCACCGTCTGGATGCCGTCCTCGTCCAGCCGCATCGCGGCTTCCGACACCAGTCCGGCGCGCAGCATTTCCTCGGTCTCCCAGCCTTCCGGATTGAAATCCATGGCCTCGGCGGCCTCAGCCGCTTCGGTCCAATTGGTCAGGAGGCCGGCTTCAGCATGGGGAAAGCCCAGCCCGTCGAGATAGGTGCGCGACAGATCGCGTTCGCGTTTGTCGAGGGGTTCGCCCAATCGCATGAACAGGCGGGCATCGGCGAGCCCGTCGGCAAAGGCGCGAACCTTGTAAAGCAGCGGAATTTCATCCAGCAGCCGGGTAAAATCATCTTCAGCCATGGTCGCTATCTAACGCGAACCGTGCCGTTACGGAACTCGAATAACACCACGCAATTGGACAGGGCCTGCCCGTCCGGCAATTCGCGAAAGCGCCAGTCTTCCACCGCCCGTACGGCCGCAGTGTCAAAATGCCCGGCCGGGATCGATTCCGCCGAGCGCACGCGATGCGGCCGGCCTGTATCATAGACGTGGAAGCGCACCACGACCCAGCCCTGAAGGCCGCGCGCATAGGCGCGGGCCGGATAGACCGGCATTTCAAACTCGCGGGCGGCCAGCTGCGCCCCCTGGCAATCCTCCGGCCCGATCAGCCGCTCCACATTCGCGGGCACGGGAAAGGGCTGGGACGGCATGAAGGGTTCCGAGCGCGGATCCATACGGCTGGTGCCGGGCAGAGACGCCACGGACGAACAGGCGGCGAGGGACAGCGCCAGAAAGGCGAACAGAACAGAAGTGCGGATCATGGGCGCAAGCTAGCGGCTTTCGCGGAAAAGAAAATGCCCTGGACCAGCGTCCGGGGCATGTCTCGTCTCGTCTGGCAGTATCGCCTAGTAGCGATAATGCTCGGCCTTGTAAGGGCCTTTTTGTTCCACGCCGATATAATCGGCCTGCTCATTGGAGAGCCCGGTCAGCTTTGCGCCCAGCTTCGGCAGGTGAAGCGCGGCGACCTTCTCGTCCAGATGCTTGGGCAGGATGTAGACCTCGTTCTTGTACTGCTCGCCGCGCAGCCACAGCTCGATCTGGGCCAGAGTCTGGTTGGTGAAGGAGGCCGACATCACGAAGGACGGGTGACCATTGGCATTGCCGAGATTCACCAGACGGCCTTCGGAGAGAAGGATGATCCGGTTGCCCTCCGGGAATTGCACCAGATCGACCTGCGGCTTTACATTCGTCCACTGGAAATTGCGCAGTGCCTCGACCTGAATTTCATTGTCGAAATGGCCGATATTGCAAACGATCGCCATGTCTTTCATGGCGCGCATGTGGTCGACGGTCAGAACGTCCTTGTTGCCGGTGGCGGTCACGAAGATATCGCAATCATCAATCACGTCCTCGACGCGGACAACGGCAAACCCGTCCATGCAGGCCTGAAGCGCGCAGATCGGGTCAACCTCGGTGACAGCAACGCGGGCACCGGCCTGGGCCAGCGATTCTGCCGAGCCCTTGCCGACATCGCCATAGCCGCAGACGAGGGCCGTCTTGCCGGCCATCATCACGTCGGTCCCGCGGCGGATGGAATCCACCAGGCTTTCGCGGCAGCCATAACGGTTGTCGAATTTCGACTTGGTGACCGAGTCATTCACATTGATCGCCGGGAAAGGCAGCTCGCCGCGCTTCTGCATCTGATAGAGGCGCATCACGCCGGTCGTGGTCTCTTCCGACACGCCCTTGATATTGGCCTTGGCCTTGGCAAACCAGCCCGGTGTTGCGGCAATGCGCTTCTTGATCTGGGCAAAGAGATATTGCTCTTCTTCCGATTTCGGCTCGCCCAGGACAGACGGATCGTTTTCGGCTTTCTCACCCAGGATCAGATACATGGTGGCATCGCCGCCATCATCGAGGATCATGTTGGCGGTTTCGCCATTCGGCCAGGTGAAGATCTTGTCGGCAAAATCCCAGTATTCTTCCAGCGTCTCACCCTTGTGGGCAAAGACCGGAACCCCGGTTTCCGCGATCGCGGCCGCGGCATGGTCCTGCGTCGAAAAGATGTTGCAGGACGCCCAGCGTACTTCCGCGCCCAGCGCGGTCAGTGTTTCAATCAGCACGGCGGTCTGGATGGTCATGTGCAGCGAGCCGGCAATCCGGGCGCCTTTCAGCGGCTGCTCAGCGCCATACTCCTCGCGCAGCGCCATCAGGCCCGGCATTTCGATTTCCGCCATGTCGATTTCGGTACGGCCCCACTTGGCCAGCGACAGGTCTTTGACTTGATAATCAGACATTCAAACAGGTCCTTCCATCAGGATGATCGGGAGAGCTTTGGCCCTCCGGGGCGGGGACTCCCGGCCGGATAGGGGACAGCATTGCGCCGCCGGTTAGCATGCGCGGCGACGCGGCACAATGTAGGGACTGATCTGTCAAAGACAAAGTTTGTGTGAAGGCCCTGACTCTGGCGGCCTAAATCTTGTATAGTCCCTGCTGCCCGGCGTTTTCGGGCCATGACGCAGAGCAAAATTGCCGCGTTGAGTTGATGAATTGAGGGGTGGGTCAATGTCGAGTATTCCGGGGGCGCATGCCAGCCTAGGCTTTGGACGCAAGCGCGTTGATTTCTATGCCTCACCGGGCGTTACGGCCGGGGAGGGACAGCGCCGCGGCGAGCACGAAATCCGCGACGCCGACGGAGCGTCTCACTCGATGCGCCTGTCCCGTCCTGATACGCCCCTGGAAACCGGAGAGACGGTGACCGTTCTGCGCGCGCAAAGTGGTCCGGACCATGGTTCGCGCCCCGTTGCCGTTATCAATCATGATCGAAATGCCTGGACGCGCACAGCGCCGGAGGCCACGGCCGTTCTGGCCCGCAGCGGCATTACCCGCGCGACCAATTGGTGGCTGACCATGTTGCTCTTCATGGCCGCGGCCATTGCCTTTTCCTGGTCGGATATCCGCTTGTTCATGCTGGAAGTCGATCCGGGTATTTTCGCGTCGCTGCCTGAATTCAATATTTTCAATATCGTTGCAGCTGCAATTCCGGCTCAGGTCGGCTTTGACTTTGCCGCCGCCATTCCCGGCTTTGGCGGTCTGGTTGATCAACTCGGCCTGCCCGGATGGCTCTCGGCCCAGACGCTGGCCTTTGCCCTGCCACTCACAGCAATAGCCCTGATCACATATTTCGCCCGGTCCTGGCGCATCATCTGGGCGCCGGTCTATGTTTTCGCGGCCATTGCCACAGGTCTCGCGCTGGCGCCGGAATCACCGTTGATGCCTGCAATTCTGGCACTGGCGGGTGTCGCCCTCCTGTTCTGCGTCGGTGGATTTATCAACCGCACGCGGGATGCCGGCCGGCTTGAAGGCCGCATTGCCCGGCTGAGCGAGAATATTCTGCGCCATCCACCGGCTGAAACCGTCGCGGCTCCGGCAGCCGCAGGTGCAGCACTGGCGGCGACGGCCGTTGCCGATGCCGAAGCTGAACCCGATGCAGAAGCGGACGCAGATGCCGCTATCGCCAGCGCAGACGCTGCTGAAGATGCGACAGACTCCAGCGACGATCTGCCCAGCGATGAAGAGCTGGCAGCGGCTCGCAGCGAATCTGAAAACGCGGATCCGTCACCGGTTCCGTCCATGGCCGCAACAGCCGAAGAAGCGAGCGTCGAGGAAACGTCGACATCAGATCGTGACATGGTGATGCCGCCGCCACCGCCTTTGGCCAACCGGGCTGTCAGCGACACCGCGGAATCCGGTGAAGCGGGTGTCGCAGATTCGGATGCCGGTGAGACGAACGAGTCGGATGAGCCGGCCACGGCTGCGGCTTCCGCAATGCAGGCGCCCACTCCGGAACCCGTTGAAGCGCGGGAAGAAACTCCGGTGGCGGCTGACACACCCGCTACGCCCGAGGCCGATGTGTCCGACCCACCAGCCACAGCGACGGCATCCGCGATGCAGGCCCCAACGCCAGAGGCGGCACAAGATGCGCCCGCCATCGAGCCATCCCCCGATACGCCGGCCGCCGAGGACGTGCATTCTTTTGCAGCCTCCGGATCCGGTCCGGGTGAAACGCTGATGTCATCGCGCGATATTGCGGATGTTGAAGACGCCGCCGAAGCGCCAGAGGCACCGGATGCCGCGCCCGTTACGCCGTCGACATTGCAGAATGCTACCGGCGATGACGAACCGGACCCGTTCATGTCATCCCCGCAGTCAGCAGATTCCGCGCCTGAACCGGCCGCTGAGCCGGATCGCCAGGACGATAGCGACACGCCGCCGCGTCAGACGGATTCGTAGAATTTGTCCTCGACCAGCTGAATGAGGGCGGCCAGCGCGGCGTCTGCGTCTGGCCCGTCAGCGAGAATGGTGATCTCGGTGCCCGGCCCTGCGGCCAGCATCAAAAGATCCATGATGGAGGATGCGGCCACGACCTCGTCGCCGCGCTGGACATGGATGTCGGCATCAAAGCTTGCCGCCATGTCGACGAATTTCGCCGAGGCCCGCGCATGCAGCCCACGCTGATTGGTAATCAAAACCTGTTTTGAAACCGGCACTATTTCGACGCGCCAACGAGGACAGTGGAAGCGCGCGCAATATAGCGCCGCCCGGCGGCTTCTCCGGCTTCGGCCAGCGCATCCAGCGCCATCGCACTGCGGGATTCCGCCAGCTTGATCATCATTGGAAGATTGATACCGGCCAGCACTTCGACCTTCCCGGGCGCCAGCTGGGAGATCGCCAGATTCGACGGCGTGCCGCCAAACATATCCGTCAGGATCAACACACCTGCGCCGCTATCCAGCGTTTTGATCGCATCGCGGATATCATTACGCCGGTCTTCCAGATCGTCATCGGGGCCGATGCAGATGGCATCGCAATGCTCCAATGGTCCGACAACATGCTCGGTCGCGGCGATGAATTCGCGCGCAAGATCACCATGTGTAACGATCAGCAGACCGATCATGTTTCACCTCAGGATGATGTGATTAAATCCCGGAGTGTGCCGGGCGAAAAGGGCTTTCTTCATCGCCGTGTCATATTTGCGCAGCGCGCGGCAGCGTCACGGTGAATCGGGCACCCGTTACCCGGCCACTTTCATCGCGCCGATTTTCCGCGCAAATGTCTCCGCCATGGACATCGACGATCTGGCGCGAAATCGCCAGTCCGAGGCCGGAATGCGACCCGAATTCCGCGCCAGCGGGCCGCTCGGTATAGAAGCGCTTGAAGATGGTCTCGAGATTGTCGGGCGGGATGCCGGGCCCGTCATCGTCAATGGTCAGCTTCAACCGCCCGGATTCAGCAAGGCTCAGCGCGATGCGGATCGTGCCGTCTGCCGGCGAGAAGGTGATCGCATTGTCAATCAGGTTGCGGATGACCTGTCCCAGCGGCGCGGCCCGGCCCTCGACAAAAGCCTGATCAAGCGAGGTCTGGAAGACCAGCTCGGGCTCATCCGAACGCGACGCTTCATAGGCCGAAACCGTATCCCGCATCAGCTGAGCCAGGTCCACCTGTCCAACATCCTCGCGGGACAATTCGGCATCCAGGCGCGAAGCGCGGGAAATATCGGTGATCAGCCGGTCCATGCGCCGGACGTCTGAGGCAATCACACCCAGCAGGCGCTCGCGCTGTTCATCGGTCCGGGCTTTGGGCAGGATTTCGGCCGCCGACCGGATCGAGGTCAGCGGGTTTTTCAACTCATGCGCCACATCGGCGGCAAATTGCTCGATCGCGTCCATCCGGTCGTAGAGCGCCGCCGTCATTTCCCGCATGGCTTCGCCCAGCTCGCCAATCTCGTCGCGCCGCCCGGCGAGCGACGGCATTTGCACGCGCCGTCCCTTGGCCATGCGCACGCGCCGCGCCGCCTTGGCCAGCCGCCGGATCGGGCGGGCGATAAACACGGTCAGCGTCAATGATGTCAGAATACTGACCAGCGCGGCCATCAGGATAAAGGGAAAGAGCGCCCGGCGTTCGTCCGCGATAATCTCATCGAGGTCGAAGGATTCCAGCGTCACCACACCGACAACGGCGCGCACGGGCTGGATCGGCACCGTCACCGAGACTACACGCGAGCCGTCTGGCTGGCGGCGCACGCCTGCGACGGTCTCACCGCCGATTGCGGTTGTGATTTCATCTTCCAGTGTCCGGTTCAGCGCGGCGCGCTCTTCTGCCGTCCGGAACCAGCCCCCGAATCCGTCCAGCGTGCGCGACAGAAGGCTGCGGGCATCTTCTGCGAAGTCTCCGGGCAGCGCTTCGCCCGGCGGCGGGAGTTCAGTGACGTCAAACCGGTCGGCGAGCAAATGACTGTCCGCAACCAGCTGTGCGGCCTTGTTATAGATGCGCGCGCGCACTTCTTCCGGGAGGTAGAGGTCCCGCAGGATCAGCCGGGCATCGCCGTCCAGCAGGCGCGGCGAGGGATCGCTCTCGGCGGCGCCTTCCGCCATCACATTGGCGATCAGCTCGCCCTCGACGCGCAGGGCCTCGATCTTGGCATTGACCAGCCCCCGGCGGGTTTCCGACACGGCCAGCATGCCGATGATCAGAACCAGCAAGGCCAGACCATTGGCGGCAAGGATAATCCAGGCGAGGCGGGAAAAGGAGACCCCGCGAACCGAACGGATCGTCCGGCTAGCTCTCCTTGTAACGGTATCCAACACCATAAAGCGTCTCGATGGCGTCGAACGTCTTGTCGACTTCTCTGAATTTCTTGCGGACCCGTTTGATATGACTGTCGATGGTCCGGTCGTCGACATAGATCTGATCGTCATAGGCCGCATCCATCAGCGCATCGCGGCTTTTCACATAGCCGGGCCGTTGCGCCAGGGATTGCAGGATCAGGAATTCCGTGACCGTCAGCCGCACCGGCTCACCTTCCCACGAACAGGAATGGCGATTGGGGTCGAGCGACAGACGCCCGCGCATGATGGGTTTGGAATCCCCACCGGGCTGCCCCGGATCTCCGACCGGATCCGGACGGGCCCGCCGCAGAACGGCTTTCACCCGCTCGCCCAGAAGACGCTGGGAGAAGGGCTTGGTGATGTAATCATCGGCGCCGAGATTGAGCCCCAGAGCCTCGTCAAACTCGTCATCTTTCGACGTCAGGAAAATGACCGGCATGTTGGACGATTGACGCAGGCGGCGCAGAAGTTCCAGACCGTCCATACGCGGCATCTTGATGTCAAACACGCCGAGATCCGCCGGGTCATCCGTCAAGGCTTCCAGCGCGGCCGCGCCATCATTGAAGGTGCGCACCTTGTAGCCTTCGCCTTCCAGAAAAATGGATACCGACGTGATGATATTCTCGTCATCATCGACCAGCGCAATTGTGGCCATGAACGCGTCTCCTCATTCCCCGTTTTTCAAACCTTAAACAAGCTTGGCGCGAAGCGAAAGCGTTAGGGTTCACCACGCCTTAAATGTTTCAGTGGCATTGTCCGGGCCTGATTGCACGGAGTGCGCCTGATGGCGGCAGCCAAGATTCATTATGAGGTCTTCGTCAAGAAGCATCGCAAGGCGTCCTGGACATTGGCAGAGGCACGCCCCGATCGCGAAGATGCCATTGAATTTGCGAAGAATCTCCTCGATGCGACACCTACCGGATCGGTCCGCGTATCCAAGGAACGCTTCGATGAGGAGAGCCGCGCTTTCCGGTCCTTCACGATCTGGGAAGAAGGCGCTGAGAAATTCGAGACCGAAGCCGAGAAAACCGGCGATGGCTCCCTGCCCTGTCTGTCACCGGATGATCTGACCAATCCGTCAGCCCGCGACACGATGAGCCGCGTCATGAATGAGTGGTTTGTGCGCAAGCAGGTCACGCCGATGGAGCTCATGCACAGTCCAGAGCACGCCGAGGATCTGGAAAGCGGCGGCACCGAGCTCCAGCACGCCATCCAGAAGGTCGCGGTGGCCAGTGCGCGCGACGGAGACTCCACCGTTCACGCCTATGTCAAACAGCTCCTTGAGCTGACCACGAAAGCCTTTGACCGGATTTACAAGGACGGCAAATCCGGCCGCCTGCCGAAATTCTCCAAATACAAGACCTACGCCTCTCTGGTCGAAGCCTTTGCGGGCGAGAAGTCGCCATACAAGATCCGCGCGGCCCTGGCGGACCGGCTGTCTGACGAGCGCGGTTTTGGCAAGAAACTCTCTGTCCTCATGGAGTTTGCAACCGAATTGCCGGACGCCGATCCGGCCCGCAAGATCGGCTGCGAACAGCTCGATATCTTTCTGGCCGAGATTCTCAATTTCGAGTCCGGAATGACCGCTCTGATTGGCTCGCCGGAGGAATTGGGCGATCAGGTCCAGCGCCTGGCCGATATTTTCGACGGGTCTGATGATGCCGAAAGTTTGCAGGACGCGCCGACCGATGCGCGCACTCTGACCCGTCTGATGAAGACGGGCCGTTTGCCGGCCTGCAAGACCATGATCGCCAGTGCCTTGCTGGAGCGCCTGCGGCGGCCGCGCCGCATGCGGCCCAAGGATGTTCTGGCCGAAGTGAAGCTGGCCCGGAAACTCGCTCAGAAACTGGTGATGGCACAGGGACCGGACCTGGCCGTGGACGCGCTGCAGGATGCGTTTGCCAAACGGTCGGCGCGACTTTTGACGCCGGAGACCATCGGCGATTTTCTGGAAAAATGTGAAACGCCGGATCAGGAAATCGAAAATCTGCTGGCGCTGGAAGAAAATATCGTCGGCGCCCAGAACAAGCGCAAGCTGGCGGGCTACATCCGGGCTGCGCTGGGCAATCACAAGACGGAAGGCTGGTTCGTGTCGGGTGAGGGCCGCGCCATTGATCGTCTGCACCGCCTGACCGGGTTCCAGGCAAGGGCCCTCAAGGGCAATTATCCGGAAGAGGACAAATCCGGTCTGTCGGCGGCCTTTGACGCGCTGGGGCAGAAGGTGCTCGAGCGATCCGGGCTGATCGATGCGATTGCCAACGGCAAATCCCCGGCTCTGGACCGGGCCGCTTCGCTGCTGAAGCTGGTGACCTGCGGGGCCATTCCGGCCGGCAAATGCGCCATGCTTGCCCAACAGAGAGCCGTTCAGCTCATTCGTTCTGAAACAGGCCTCGAGGAAGCGCGCGCAGATACCGAACGCGCAAAGCTGGCAGATATCGAAACCATGCTGAAGGCCATTTCCGGCCAGTCCGCCGCTGCCTAGAGCGCGGCCAGACCACCCGGCGCTGCCGGATCAATACGAAAACTGGGAGCAAGGGGGTCACGGCGCTGGCCGCCTGACAGTTTCAGCAATCGCGCCAGTCCGGCGCGCATCAGCGTGACCGGCGAGAGTGACCCGCCGAGCCCCGGCGAAAGCCCGAATTGCCGCCGGAGAACGCCATTGGCATAGATCGCATTGGCACGCACCAGTGCCGCAGGCGTCAGGAATTCGGCGGAAATCGAGACATTGAGGTCCGTCCCGTTGACGATGCGATGCGGCGCATTCTGTGGCCAGGACACCATGTCTCCTGGCAACAGATCAATACATACAGCGCCCGCGTCAAAGCCGGGCTGATAGTCGAGTTGCTCGGCCGTTTCGCGCAGCACAACGGCCTCCAGAGCGTCCGGCGAGACATAGGGCGCTTCCGGCGGATAGAGCCAGACGCGCTTGTGTCCGCGCAAATGCCACAGCGCAACGCGAGCGACATCCAGATGATAGAAGACCTGCGCGCGAGGCGAGGCAATCAATAGGCCGACATCCCGCTTGAAGGTCCTGAGGCCGGGAATGGCGGATTCCAGCTCGCCGAACATCCGGTCAGCCAGATCGGCATAATCGGGAAGCCAGGCATTCGTGGCACGCAGATTGAACCAGACCCGTCCCGTTTTTGCGATCTCGATCAGTCGCTCACCGGGCAGATGGGTGATTTCGCCGCGCCGCCAGCTTGACCGGTCGCAGGCATCCTCGCCCATGGTGAAAACGCCCAGATGTTCGCGCGGATAGCGATCCAGAATGCCGGCCAGCGCAGCATCGCTCCAGTCCATCTGCGTGTGCAATCGATGTTTGAAAGTGGAAACGTGTGCGGCAAACCCCTTCGCATTCAGGTCGGGGGCGTGGTCGAGAAGGGCGGGTGTCATGATGCGGCGCTGCCGTAGAAGCCCAGCTTGAACGGGCCGCCCCAGAAGATTTTGCCCAGCCCGCGCACTGCCTTGTCGAGCATCCGGGCCCGGCGCGGCGCTCCGATGGCCCAGAGCACCGCTGCTGCCAGACCATAGACCAGGGCCTGGCCGGCCCCGACGATCATCCAGAACAGGATGCCCGGCAAATTCATCGGATTGTGCGAGGCACAGGCCGCGCTAGGGCCCTGACCGTAGGCGAAGGCGCGTTTCAGCGTATAAGACAGGCTCGCCCGGCTCGACAGCGGGTCTTCCCAGACCCAGGCCTCGGCGGACCAGGCAAAGACGGCATGCCGGGCCTGCATCTGGGCAAACAACAGATCATCTTCGCCGCCCGTCGTATTGCGTTCTGCCGAGAAGGGTTGTTCGCAGGGCAGGGCGGATTTGCGGACCAGAGAGTTCCCGCAACCATAATAATGATCGATATGTCCGCTTTCCTCGGGCCCGGAGCGGGCAAAGAATTCGTCATAATAGGCTCGATGCGCGGTCACACTCTCCGGCAGCCGGGTCCGGACCGGGCCGAAAACTGCGTCCGCATCATAGAAATTCAGGGTTCCGACCAGTTCGCACAGCCAGGTCGCCGGCGCTTCCTCGTCATCGTCAAGAAAGGCAATCAGCTCACCCGTACTGGCGGCAAGGCCGGCATTTCGGGCATTGGCCACACCGGCTTCGCGCATATGCACCACCTGCACAGGGATCGCTGCTTCCTTGGCGATGGCATGCGCGGCAGCAAGGCCGGAACCTTCCGGATCATTGTCGACGATCACCAGTTCCAGCTGAAGCCCGCAGGGATTGGCCTGCGCCAGAATACTGTCGGCGGCCCGCCGCAACCCGTCTGGCCGGCGGAATGTGGGAATGATGACCGAAATACTCTGCGTCATGAGGATGGCCCCGTAATAGGCTCCGCGCGGTGGGTCACCGCCCGCACGAGGCCGGAAATACGATGGGCAGTATCCAGCTCAACCGCTGAAATCTGGTTAAGGCGGCGGCGAATGCGCGCGGTGATATTGCCAACGGGTGTCCTGTCGGCGGCCTCCCAGAGGATGGAGCGCACCTGCGTGATGCGGGCATCACGTCCCGGCGCGGCGATCAGTGCGCTATGTACCGGTACGGTGTCGGCGGAATAATATTTCTTGTAGTGATCATGATCCGCGCCGATATCGCAGCGCTCCAGGCCCATTTGCGGCATGGCGGCGACCAGTTCGTGCAGGACTTGCTGGCCCGGCGACCACGCCCAATAGGCCGGGTCATAAGCGGCAATCCATGGATTGAATACGGTGTTGCTGCGCACACCAAACAAGCCGGCAATAATTTCGCCTTTTGCCCGCAAGCTGAACAAAAGCCCCCGAACCGGCCCGTTCTGTCTTGCATGGGTCTGATGCATGAAATCCTGCACCCATTGCGCGGCCAGCACATCATGCCGGCCGCTGGCCGTGTATTGCGCCCGCTTCCAGCCGAGCAATGAATCAAGTGCGGCATCGTCAGTATCTTCCGGGACAACCGATACGGGCCCGCACTCCCGCTCCAGCTGATGACCAAGACGGCGGTGATTCTTGAACCGCTTGGGATGCAGGGCGCGCTGGCTTTCTAGAAAAGCCGCGGCATCCGCCCCGGGCGCAATTGTATAGGCCTCACTGGTCTCGCCGACATTGGTGGAAAACAGGCCAAAGGGATCAAGCAGATTGTCGAACTGAAAGGCGCGAATGCCCGCCGCCTTCAGCGCTTCTTCGCCTGTCGCAAGGAAATCGGGCGCGCACACAAGCGCCTGCACATCGCCAAAAGGTGCTGCGAGGGACCGGGCCATTCGGCCGGGACGCAAATGGAAAGCGAGAAAGCCGGGCGTATTCTGGCCCTTTCGGAAAACCGCGACGCGCACATCATCCCGCACACGGGCGACGAGGTCGGCAAATTCCGGCTGGAGAAGTGGTGAGGCGAAGGGACCGGTTGCCAGCGAGCGCCAGATTGCCCGGTCTTCCGCATTCAACGCGGCAGGAGATAGAATTTCGGCTTGCACCATTTTGAACCGCTCCGGAAAGAACGGCAGTTACAGCGCAAGAAACGGGCCGGGTCAGAGGCTAGATGGCTTCGAAATCGTCGTTGGAGGCGGATATCCGAAGGATCTGGGCCAGCGATTGCTTTTGTCCGGTCGCCCGGCCGCACAGATACTCATTCTTGTCGAGTTGCTTGACGTCGCCGGATATCGCGCCGCTATCCACCCGCATGGAACCGGACAGCACAACAATCGGCGTTCTGGCGCACAGGTCCTGCATGGTCGTCAGCGTGTCATTGGGGTTGATGGAATCGGGCAGGCGCAGATCCAGAAGAACCAGATCGAATTTCTTGTTTTTCAACTTGCGCCGGGCATCCCGGAGATCGCGCACAACCTCGAAACCGATATCATAATCCCCGGATTCGAAGACCGTGTTCTGAACCAGCAGGGCGTCCGCAAAATCGTCTTCAACGTGTAAAACATTCAACGCAGGCATGGCTGATCCCGTCCTCTTCCCCGAACGGCTATATGCGCCCGATTTCATTAACGGCATCTTTACAAACGAAGAGTTCAGACGATTTCTGTGGAGTCCAGACCCGCCCGCCGTGCGGCGGCAGTGACTGTATTCCGCAACAGCATGGCAATCGTCATCGGCCCGACGCCACCCGGCACCGGAGTCATCCAGCCGGCCTTCTCAGCCGCCGCATCAAAATCAACATCGCCAACAAGGCGGGTCTTGCCCTCCCCGCGTTCCGGCGCATCAATGCGGTTAATCCCGACATCCAGAACGCACGCGCCCGGCTTGATCCAGTCACCCCGAATCATCTCTGGCCGTCCGACCGCTGCCACCAGAATATCGGCCTGCCGGGCCAGTTCGGGCAGATTCTGCGTGCGCGAATGGGCCATCGTGACCGTACAATCTTTTTCCAGAAAGAGCAGGGCTGCCGGCTTGCCGACCAGAATGGAGCGGCCGATCACCAGCACGGATTTGCCGGTCAGATCGCCCATCGCCTGTTCGGCGAGCAATACGCACCCCGCTGGCGTGCAGGGGCGCAATCCGGCTTCTCCGCCGAGGAGCCGTCCGGCGCTGATCGCGGTCAGCCCGTCAACATCCTTGTCGGGATCGATCCGGTTGATCACGGCGGCCGCATTGATGTGATCGGGCAGCGGCATCTGCACCAGAATGCCGTCGACGGCCGGATTGGCATTCAGTTGCTCGACGATTCCGATCACCTCGGCCTCGCTGATGGAGGCCGGCTTGCGGATGGCGGTTGAGTCCATGCCGGCCGCTTCGGCGCGGCGCACCTTGTTGCGGACATAGACCTCGCTGGCCGGGTCGTCACCGATCAGCACAACGGCCAGGCCCGGCTTGCGGCCGAGCAGTTTCTCAAGCTGCGCGGAGGCGGCGGCCACGCGCGCATCCATATTGGCGGCGACAGATTTTCCGTCGATGAGAATTGCGGTCATGTGTCGGCCTCCGTCAGTTTCGCGGCCAGCACCCCGGCCTCTTCGGCCTCGCATGCAATGGCGATCGTCTTGATCCGGCTGGTCTGCCCGCGTGTCAGTGTCAGCCGGGTTTTACCGATTCCCATCCGTTTGGCGAGCAATTTGACGAGCGCGGCATTGGCCTTGCCCTTTTCCGGTACGGCGCGGACATGAGCGCGCAGAACATGCTGTCCGTCAGCATCTGTCTCCCAGCCATCCAGACTGTCGCGCCGCGCATTCGGGGTCAGGCGGACCCGCAATTCCAATCCCTCCGGCGTTCGCCGGGTTGGCATCAGAGCGCCATCATGATTTGCGGCAGCAACCATCCACGAATGAACTGGATCAGCAGAATCACCACGAGCGGCGAGAAATCAAATCCGCCCAGGCTGGGCAGGATGGAGCGGATGGGCCGCAGGACCGGCTCGGTCAGGACAGAGGTCATGCGCCAGATCGAGCCGACGACGGGATTATAGGGATTGACCACTTTGAAACTGATCAGCCAGCTCAGAATAATCGCCGCGATCAGGACAAAAATGAAAAGACCCAGAATGGGGTCGACAAAATAGACAATCAGGGCGTCAACAAAGGACATGTTCGCTCTTCCACTCTCATCGGGAAACTCACCCTGCTCTAGCCCTTATGTGGGGACGGTCGCAAGCGAATGTCGGTTCGACTTGCACATGGCCCGGCCACCCGGCGCGTAATCTTGACGCGCTCCGTGGCGGGATTTATGCCTCGGCTTCCCAATCGGTCGGGGCCATAGCTCAGTTGGGAGAGCGCGTCGTTCGCAATGACGAGGTCGGCGGTTCGATTCCGCCTGGCTCCACCAAATCATTCCGGCCAGGTGCGAAACGCTCCGGCGGGCCCTCGCTGGCTTGGGGCGGCTCTGTCCGCGCGCCGCGAGCTCTGGCCCAAATCCCCTATATATCTTGGGGTTGATATCTGCGGCCCGGCACTCTCCTCTGTGGCGAACACTGCCCGCCGAGGAGAGATGATATGACGGACAGCCCCCCGCAAGCCCCGCGCCGCAACGCCTTCACCCGTTTTCTGGATGGTGTGGAGTGGCTGGGAAATCTCCTCCCGCACCCGGTCACGCTGTTCGCGATCCTCGCCGTCGGCATCGTGGTCCTGTCGGGTATTCTGGGCGGGCTGGGGCTGGCAGTGGAAGATCCACGGCCCGTCGGCGCCAATGGCCGCGCTGATGATGGCATGATCCGCGCCGTCAGCCTGTTGAGCGCGGACGGTGTGCGGCGGATATGGACCGGGCTGGTCACAAATTTCACCGGCTTTGCTCCGCTCGGCGTTGTGCTCGTCGCCATGCTGGGCGTCGGCGTGGCGGAAAAATCCGGACTTTTGTCTGCAGCCGTACGCGGCATGGTACTGGGGGCGCCGCGCCATGTCGTAACGGTAGTCATCGTCTTTGCCGGGATTGTGTCGAACACGGCGTCAGAAGTCGGCTATGTCGTGCTGATCCCGCTGGCGGGCGCGATTTTCTATGCGTTGGGCCGCCATCCTCTGGCCGGAATGGCCGCCGCCTTTGCAGGGGTTTCAGGCGGTTACAGCGCCAATCTGCTCATCGGCACGATCGATCCGCTTCTGGCGGGCATTACCCAGGAGGCCGCCCGTCTGATCGATGCGGACTACGTCGTGGTCGCGACCGCCAACTGGTATTTCATGGTCGCCTCGACCTTCCTCATTACCGCGATCGGCTCTCTGGTCACGATCTTCGTCGTTGAGCCCAAGCTCGGACCCTATAATCCGGACAAGGCCGATCCCGATATTCTCGACGACCGGATGATGGAGCCGCTGAATGCGGGCGAACGAAAGGGCCTGGTCTGGGCCGGTTTTGCCCTGCTGGGTGTGCTGGCGCTCATGGCGCTCACCCTTGCGCCAGACTGGGGCATATTGCGCAATCCGGATACGGGCGACAGGATCAACTCACCCTTCTTCCGGGGCTTTGTGGTCTGGATCCTGATCTTTTTCGTCGTCACCGGCATCGCCTATGGCCGCGCGGTCGGAACGATGAAGAATGATCGCGATGTCATCAACGCCATGTCGGCGGCTCTGGCCTCGCTCGGCCTCTATATCGTGCTGGTCTTTTTCGCGGCGCAGTTCGTGGCCTTTTTCGGCTGGACGAATCTGGGCGCGATCACCGCCGTCACCGGCGCCAATTTCCTGCAGGATACGGGACTGACCGGGCCGGTCATCTTCTTCCTCTTCATCCTGATGTGCGCATTTGTGAATCTGATGCTGGGCTCGGCCTCGGCCCAGTGGGCGGTGACTGCCCCGATTTTCGTGCCCATGCTGATGCTGATCGGATATGCGCCGGAAGTGATTCAGGCGGCTTACCGGATCGGCGATTCCTCGACCAATATCATCACGCCGATGATGAGCTATTTCGGTCTGATTCTGGCCTGGGCGACGCGGTATCAGCGCGATCTGGGCGTCGGCACGCTGATCGCGATGATGTTGCCTTACTCCATTCTCTTCCTGCTTACCTGGTCGGGCTTCTTCTTCCTCTGGACCTTCGTATTCGGCCTGCCGGTCGGGCCGGGCTCGCCGACCTATTATCCGGGCTAGGCGATAGCGGCGGTAGTAAGCCGTTGAGCAGCCGGATTGCTAGGCCGCGTTGCTTTCGTCCTGAAGCGTCAGGATGGCCACCATGCCGTCACGGGTTTCCGTGGCGCGCAGGTGAGAGCGGATGTCTTCCCGGCGGAAAACGCGCGAAATCCGGGCCAGCGCCTTGAGGTGTTCGGCGCCGGAGGTTTCCGGGGCCAGAAGCAGGAAAACCAGATCGACCGGGCGGCCATCAATGGCATCGAAATCAATCGGATTTTTCAGCTTGGCAAACAGGCCGAAGACATGATCCAGCCCTTCCAGACGCGCATGGGGGATGGCGACACCATCGCCTACGCCGGTCGAACCCAGACGCTCGCGCTCCATGACGGCATCGAAGATAATCCGTGAATCCAGACCGAGCTTGGCGGCGGCGGCTTCACTGATCATTTGCAAAGCCTGCTTGCGATTGGTCGCACTCAGACTTCCCAGAACTGTTTCGGCCGACAGGAGGTCGGGTAAAGCCATGACAAGGGTCCGGTTCAATTCAGGCAGAACAATTCGCGCTCTAGCCTTTAATGCTTCAAAGGGCTAGCGGGATTTATCGCGATCCGGATCGATCCAGCCGACATGCCCGTCGGGCCGCCGGTACACGATATTCACGCCGTTATGCGCAATATTCCGGAAAATCAGGAAGGGCGCGCCGGCCGCTTCCAGTTCCAGCACCGCCATGCTGGCCGTCATGGCCCGCATCTCCCCTGGCGTTTCGGCCACGATGACCGGCTCGGTGCCGTGCATATCTGCATCATCGTCGTCGAAATCACTCTCCGGCTGCCCCTGGAACACCGTGATCGGGGTGGTCTCGGCGGGCAGCTCGGACTTGTTCTCATTGTGATGGTTTTTCAGCTTGCGCTTGTAGCGGCGCAGGCGCTTCTCAAGGTGTTCCGCCGCCTTGTCAGCGGCCTTGTAGGCATCGCCATCATCGCCCTGAGCCTGCAGCATGACGCCCGATGGCAGGTGCAGCGAAACCGTGACCCGGAAACCGGACCCTTCGCGCGACACGGCCACATAGGCTTCGCTCGGCCGGTTGAAATACTTCGACACGCCTTCCTCGACGCGGCCGGAAATTTCTTCCTGAAGCGCGCCGGAGACGTCGATGCCTTTGGAGACGATTTGAATCTGCATTTTCATACCTACCGTAGCATACGGGGCGCTTGCAGGGAAATCAGGCCCCCGGCAAGAGCGGGCGGAACCTATTGGCGCGATCTCAAAAGTCAATCGCACCGCAAAAAGGGATGTCAGCTGGCCCTTTTCAGCATCCGGCGCCGTTGAATGGACGACGGAATATTCATGGCCTCACGATATTTCGCCACGGTGCGGCGCGCAATATCAATTCCTTCATGACGCAGCCGGTCCACCAGCGCATCATCGGACATGATCTCGTCCAGTGTCTCGCCATCGATCAGGGCCTTGATGCGATAGCGCACGGCTTCGGCCGAATGCGCTTCGCCGCCGCCAGAGGACGGAATGGAGGAGGTGAAGAAGTATTTGAGCTCGAACAGGCCGCGCGGCGTGGCGACATATTTGTTCGATGTCACCCGGCTGACCGTTGATTCGTGCATCTCGATCGCATCGGCGACGGTTTTCAGGTTCAGCGGCCGCAGAAAGGCCACGCCCTTGGCCAGAAACAGATCCTGCTGGCGCACGATCTCGGACGCGACTTTCAGGATCGTCCGCGCGCGCTGATCGAGTGATTTCACCAGCCAGCTGGCATTCTGCGAACACTCCGTGATGAAGGTCCGGTCTTCTTCCGAGCGCGCCACCGCGCTGATTTCAGCCGCATAGGACTGGTTGACCAATACCCGCGGAAGCGTGTCGGTATTCAACTCGATCCGCCAGCTGCCATCCGGATTTTCACGTACGAAAACATCCGGTTCGATCGCCCGGCTATTATCGGCGCCATAGGCGAGGCCGGGCTTGGGTGTCAGCGAGCGGAGCTCGGCAATCATGTCGTCGAGGTCTTCGGAATCGACCCCGCAGATCGACTGCAGGGCCGCATAGTCATGCTTGGCGAGCCGATCAAGGTTATCCAGCAATTTGACCATCGCCGGATCCAGACGGTTGCGGTCTTTCAATTGCAGCGCCAGACATTCCGGCAGATCGCGCGCCATGATTCCAGCGGGCTCGAAGCCCTGAAGCATGTCGAGCGCGGCGGCCACTTCGCCTGTCTTGACGCCCAGGCGCTCGGCAATCTCGTCCAGATCGGCGCGCATATAGCCATCATCATCGGCATGATCGATCAGATGCGCCGCAATCAGGCGCGGCACCGGGTCGGCACCCGCCAGCGTCAACTGATCATGCAGATGCTCGGCCAGCGATTTCTCACGGCTGGAATTGGCGGCCGCATCATAATCGCCGCCCTCGAATGACCCGCCCTTGTTGGCACCGGACCAGGATGAGGACATGCCGGGATCCATGCCCGCCATATCGGCTTTGGAATCAGATGAATTGAGGACGTCCGCATCCACGTCCACGGCATCATTGGCTTCGGCATGGGCCGAGCCATCCAGCTCGAGCTCCTTGCGGCCTTCGGCCGGGGTCAGTTCAACCGCTTCCGGTTCGTCGGATCGCTCATCGCGCTCCAGCAGCGGGTTACGTTCCAGCTCTTCCTCGACAAAGGCCGACAACTCGATATTCGACAATTGCAACAGCTTGATCGCCTGTTGCAATTGCGGTGTCATGACCAGTGACTGGCCCTGCCGCATTTCCAGTTTTTGATGAAGTCCCGCCAAGGGGATGCCTCCAGTCCGCTGAATCAGACCTGGAGTAAATCACCCAAAACTTTCACCGAGATAAACGCGGCGCACATCCGGGTCGGCGCGAATGGCATCCGGCGCACCTTCAAACAGCACCTCGCCTTCATGGATGATCGTTGCGCGGTCCGTAATCTCCAGCGTTTCACGGACATTGTGATCGGTGATCAGAATGCCGATGCCGCGATTCTTGAGGAAGCGGATCAGATCGCGAATGTCGGTGATGGCCAGTGGATCAATCCCGGCAAAGGGTTCATCCAGCAGCATGAAGGACGGGCGCGTCGCCAAGGCGCGGGCAATCTCCACCCGGCGGCGCTCGCCGCCGGACAGCGACAGCGCGGCGGCATCAGCCAGATGGGAAATACGCAATTCCTCCATCAGCTGGGCGACGGTTTCCTTGCGGGCTTTCTTGTCGGGCTCGACGATTTCTGCGACCGCCATGATGTTGTCTTTCACGCTCAGCCCGCGAAAAATCGAGGCTTCCTGCGGCAGATAACCGATGCCAAGGCGCGCGCGCTGATACATGGGCAGGCGGGTGATATCCTCACCATCCATCAGGATACGGCCATAATCGGCCTCGACGAGGCCGGTGATCATGTAGAAACACGTCGTCTTGCCAGCACCGTTCGGTCCGAGCAGACCGGCAACTTCGCCGCGCTTCAGATGCAGGGACACGCCCTTGACCACCGGTCGCTTGCGATAGGACTTGCCGATATTCTCGACCACCAGACCTTCATTGGCGGTGGTGACGGGGCGGGCTTCGCCCTCAGGCAGTGTATCGGTCATACTCACCCTTCAGCGTCCGCATCGTTGCCTGCATCGTCATCGTCCGACCCGCTGGTGGCGGGAAAGAAAACGCCTCTGACCCGGCCGGTATTCTGGTCCGTCCCGGCAGGCGCTTCACCGCGGCAGGCCGGAGCATTGATTTGGGAATTATTGGTTTCAAGATCGACGACAAGGCAATCGCCTTCGATCACATTCTCGCCGCGGCGCAAGGTGACACCGCCCGTCATGACAATAGTTTGGGCCGTAAGTTGATAGACGGCGCGCTCGCCCCGGGCGATTTCGTTCGGCGTTACGTAGAAGACGTCACCTGTTGCGATCACGCGATCAATCTCGCCCCAGCTGGCGCCGGTCCCGGTGGCATTGCCGGAGCGCGGCGCAAAGAAGACTTCCAGCGCATCGGAGCGCAGATTGGCCTCTCCCTGCGCGGCATCGACATTGCCGGAGAACATGGCGCGCCGTTCGGCATCAAAGGTTTCCAGCCGATCTGCGGTAATATCCATCGGCCCACCCTGTCCGCCAATCTGGGCGAAAGAGGGCGCCGTCAGCCCGGCCAGAGCCAGAAGCAGGATCGTCACGCGTAAAATCGTCATGGCTGGTCTCCACTCTCAGACGCTTCATTCCGGAGATGGGTCCGGACATTCCCTGTGAACACGACGCGGTCTCCGCCGTCCAGTATTTCATACCCGTCCGCACGGATAGTGCCCATGGGCCCGTCACCTTCAACCGGACTATCCCCCACAACGCGTTCATCGGAAAGATAGACGCGGGCATGTTCGGCCAGAAATTCGTATCCGGACCGGGTGCGGAAGCGCACATCGCTGTTGAGGTCCAGCGTGCGGGCATCGGCATCAAAAATGCCGGTGCGAGCGAGAACGCCTTCAGCGTCTTCATCGGCGGAGATCAGATCATAATCCAGCTGGGGTGATTCCAGTTCGGTAATGCGGGTATCCTCACCGCGACGGCGTATCGCGGCATCGGCCGTTACCACGTAGGGCGTGCCGTTCTCGTCGCGCCCGGTAAAGCGCGGATTGATCATCCGGGCATCCTCGCCCACCGTCACCGGTGCTTGCACTTCGCCGCCCAGCGATCTGAGCAGGATTTGCACAATCACCGCGGCAATGATCACACCCGTCAGGCCGATCAGGACCAGGCGCAACAGGCGGATAAAGGCCGTCCGCTTCCGGGCATCGGCCAGAGTCGTGGCGCGCTGCGGTTCCCAGGCCGTATGCCGGGGCGGGTGCAGGGAAGAGATATCGGCCGTGGTTGCAGTCATCTTTGCCTGTCAATGAAGGGCGGTCGCGGCAAGTTTATGGCAAAGCCGTCACGAATGGGCGAAAATGTCAGTCTCGTCCCACCCGGCCAGATCGAGATCGGCGCGCGTCGGAAGGAAATCAAAACAGGCCCGTGCCATGTCCATCCGGCCTTCACGTTCCAGCATCTCCGTCAGCCGGTCGCGCAGGGCATGCAGGTGCAGCACATCGGACGCAGCATAATCCAGCTGGGCTTGTGACAGCTCGGCAGCACCCCAGTCAGAGCTTTGTTGCTGCTTGGACATGTCCACATTCAGCAATTCGCGCGTCACATCCTTCAGGCCATGCCGGTCGGTATAGGTGCGGCAGAGCTTCGATGCGATCTTGGTGCAGAAGACCGGCGACAGTGTCACGCCCAGATCACGCTTGATCATGGCCACATCGAAGCGCGCAAAATGCAGGATTTTGGTGATCTTCGGGTTAGACAGAAGCGCTTTCAGGTTCGGGCAGTCATAGCTCGAGCGGTCCATCTGCACGACATGTGCATCGCCATCTCCGGCTGATAGCTGCACTACGCACAGCGGATCGCGCACGAGAGAAAGGCCAAGCGTCTCTGTATCAATGGCAACGGACGAACCGAAATCAATGCCCGGGGCGAGATCGCCCTTGTGAAAATATGTCGTCATTCTGATCGTCCTTGCCTGATCGTTCCCGTCTAGCCCGCTTGCCCTGTGACAACAAGCATCGGCTACCAGACAGGGCCCGAAAAAAGCCGGCCCATTCAAACTTGATGCTGCAAGAATCGCGAAATTTGTGCTATCAATCCTCATGACCAATGTCGCACACGATCCGAATACTGACGGACGTGTCGTTTTCGACCTTCAGGAAAATGACATTCTGCTTGTGCATTATATTGGCGACATTTCTCTGGATTTTGTGCTTGCGACGTCAGACCGGATTGTTGGCCATATTGAAAACGGCGTGCGGCGTATCCTGTACGATGTGGGTGATTCCAGACCGCAATTCACGCCCGTTTCGCTGTTGGACGAAGTCCGGCGCGTGGGGCGCGCTGGCGGCCGGCGTGCGCGGTTTTGCTATCTCGCGCCTGAAAACATGTTCACCCGGCATTTCATGCTGATCGAGGCCGCCGCATTCAACGATGGCATCCAGGTCAAATTCCTGTCCGATGAAGCCGAAGCCCGCGCCTGGCTGATGGACAATTAGCGCGCAACAGGCGCCATGCGGGCTTCCAGCCGCTGCGAGAACCAGCCGATGATCTCCCGCCAGAGAGCGTCTTTCAGGACGGCGCCTTCAACGCCGACCTCCAGATTGGGGTTGTCATTGATTTCGATGACATAGACGCCGGCCTCATTCTCCTTGATGTCGACGCCATAAAGCCCGTCGCCGATCAGCCGCGCCGCATTCTCCGCCAGTTCGATGACCCGCGACGGGGCCGCGTCGACCGGCAGGGTTTCCGACCCGCCTTCAATCACCTTGCCGCTGTCATCGCGCTTGATGATCTGCCAGTGACCGCGGGCCATCTTGTATTTGCAGGCAAACAGCGCCTTGCCACCCAATACCCCGATGCGCCAGTCATACGTCGTGGGCATATATTCCTGCGCAATGATCAGCGCCGTATCGTCAAACAGTCGTTTGGCGGTAGCCGCGAGTTCTTCGGGCGTCGAGACCTTGTGCACCTGGCGGCTGAAGGAGCCATCGGGCGCTTTCAGAACCACCGGGCAGCCGAGGCGCGCAAACACATTGTCTAGTTTCATCGACGGATCGAGAATCTCGGTGCGCGGTGCGGGCAGACCGGCGGTTTCCAGCAACTCGGCGAGATAGACCTTGTTGGTACAGCGGATCATCGACACCGGATCATCAATCACCGGCATGCCTTCCTGTTCTGCGCGTCGGGCAAAGCGATAGGTGAAATTGTCGATCGATGTGGTCGTGCGGATAAACAGCGCATCATATTCCGACAGGCTGGCAAGATCATTGGGATAGATCGGCTCCACCACCACGCCCTCGCGCGCCGCCACCGCCGCAAAGCGTTTCAGAGAGGCCGGATCGGACGGTGGCTGCGCTTCCTTCGGGTCAATCAGCAGGGCCAGCGTCCAGCGCGGCGTCTGCCGTGCCTTGGGCGAGGTCCAGCGCCGCTGTGTGAAATCCGCCATGGCCTGCATGGCAAAATCGCGCCGTTCGCCCTTCACCGCATTGACCGGCATCAGGCGGATCCGGTCGATCTCGCCATTCTTCTTTCCGCCTAGCGTGATGTCCAGCAAGGGCGCGCGGAACCAGTCAAACAGGAGTTTGGAGAATTTCGAATAACCGGCCCGCTCGCACTGTCCAAAGGCAATGAACAGGGATTCCTCGGCCGCTGCCCCGGCCTCAAGATCGCGCTTCAGCGCCGCATTCAGCTCGGGCAGGGCGTGCGCATAGAGCGATTTGCGCGACAACTCGACCATGGTCTGGACGCTGGGCGCGACGCGGTGGCCGCGCGCCTCCGCCAGAAGCGAGGCGTAATAGGCTTCCGACTGATAGGCATAGCTGCGGGCCAGATTGAAAAGCGACGGACGCCGCCCGGCAAACAGACCGGGCTTGGTCAGATAATCGCGAATGCGCATCAATTTGTGGGGGGTGTCCGCCTGCCCGACATCGCGGTCATGCTCAACGAGAACGAGCCAGTCGCTCATGCAGTTTCGGCCCTCAGATCGCGCTCCAGAACAAGCGCGCTTTCACCGTTGGAATAATAGCCATCCCGCGTGTCATGCAAGGAATATCCGCAACGCGCATACAGCGACCGCGCCTTGGTATTTCCGGCTCGGACCTCCAGCCGCAAGCGGTCGCAATCGCGGGCCAGAGCTTCGGCTTCACAGGCCTCAATCAGCGCCGCGCCGGCGCCCTTGTTTCCGAGGGCGGGATGCGTGGCAATCGAATACAGGCGAGCGACTGTTACGCCTTTGCGAAACAGCAGAATGGCCGAGCCAGCGGGCCGGCCGTCCACCTCGCAGATCGTCACAAAGGCGCTGGGTGAATCCAGTTTCTGACGGATGGTGCGCCGCGTGAACCGGTCGTCCTCGGTGAAGGCAGCCGCTTCAATTTCCAGAAGGGCGGGCAGATCATCGAGTGTGGCGGGGCGGCAAAGGGTCATGGCCCTAGCATGACCGCTTTTTGGCGCTTGCCTAGGCCTTGCGCACAAATTCGGTTTTCAGCCCCATCTGGCCCACGCCGTCTATCCGGCAATCAATATCGTGATCGCCGTCGGTCAGGCGGATATTCTTGACCTTTGTGCCGACCTTCACGACCTGGCTCGAACCCTTGATCTTCAGATCCTTGATCACGGTCACCGTGTCGCCATTGGCGAGCTCCGTGCCATTGGCATCGCGCCAGACCCGGACGGTCTCATCGCTTGCCGTTGTTTCACTGGCGGACCATTCGTGCGCACATTCCGGACAGACCAGCAGGGCGCCATCCTCATACGTCCACTCACAGGCACATTTCGGGCAGGCGGGGAGGGTGGTCATGGGCGTCGGCTTTCGGTCTGGGACATCGTCGAAAATGCGAACTTGCCGGAGCCGCGATAACAGGCCTAGGGTCAAATCCGAAATCACAATGCATTTTGCCAGGGGATTCGGCCCATGATTTTCTCCGCTCGTAAATCCGGCTTCTTCGTTACCCGTCTTGGCGCGGCCGCACTGCTCGTGGCCTGCTCGGCGCCGGACGAGGAAGCTATGGTGCAGGATGCCCCGCTGCCGGTTGAATCGGCGGCACCGTCAGAGGTGGCCATGCAGGCCGAACCGGCCACGTTGCAACGCCGTATTGAGGTCAACGCGGCCCCGGCGGATGTCTGGGAGAGAATCGGTCCTTTCTGCTCACTGGCCGACTGGCACCCGGCGGTTAGCAGCTGCACGATGGATGGCCATTCACCGCCGACGCGCACGATTGTCACCGCCGATGGCGCGGCGACCTTTGTCGAGACGGAATTTCGCCGTCATGACCCGGCATTTATCTATTCCTATCGCATCATGTCCGGCCCGCTCCCGCTAACCGATTATCAGGCCATGTTCTATGTCGAGGACAATGGCGCGGGCGGCTCGGAGATCATCTGGAGTAGCGTTTATACGCCGGATGCCGGTGCTGAAGCGGCCGCTGAAGCCGCGCTGGTGGACATATACGAAACCGGGCTGAATGCTATCGCCGCGTTGTATGCGGAATAGCGCCTCTGGCCGCGCGCAACCGAAACAAATGGGAAAGGAGTCCGCCTTCGCCGAGGCTACGGCGTGACATCCTTCGCTCGAATAAATGAAATGGCTTGCCCAGCCAAAGCTCGCGCCAATCCGTTGAGTCTGATTTCAATGGGGAAGGCCGCTGCCGCGGCATTCCAAACCTATTTTTGGCCCACTGGACCAAAAATTTTGCGAAGCAAATTGGTTTGGAATGGTGCCAGGAGAGGCATCAATTCATAAGCATAACATACGGAATTTCTTATAATAATTTTTGAGTCAAAAACAATCTACCCGCAAATCTACCCGCATTTCACAAGCGTGGCATAACCATTCTTATCATGCATATCGCTTGAACGACTAAGCATGATGAGCGTCAAATTACATAGGCTGCGGCTCGTTCACAGCCTGAAAAGCGGTCAACTGATTAGGAAAAGCAGAACATCTGGATTCTGAGAAAGCTGATTTTCTGTGATCAGCCCAACACTATTCGAATTTGCAAGATCCGCAGCTGCCCTCGTGAATTCAGACGTGCTAATGACCACGCCACCGTCGCAACCAAAATGCTTTGCCCCCGCAATGACTTCTTGAACGGCCTTTATTCCGATCAGATTATTGTGGTCTTTGCATTGAATCGCTATTCGCAAACCATTCTTTTCAGCAATAAGATCTACCCCGTAGTCTGGTCCTGATGGCGTTTGCTCAATTTGAAAACCGTTTTGTTTTAAGGCATTTGAAATCGCCTTTTCGAAATCAGCCCCTTTCTGATGATTTGAAATAGGTGCAGAGCGTTCTTGGAGTGCCCAATATGCGAAAGCATCGCTATCGAATGCTGCAGTCAATCGTTTGGGTAGTTCAGACCAGCGCTCGGGATAACCACTACGGTCGTATGTACCCGCTGCTTTTTGGATTGCCCTAGAAAACGTTTCGAAAATTTCCTTTTCTGATCCAAGGCCTTCCAATTTTCTTGGGTAGGCGCGGTCAATTTCCGAGCGCTTTAATTCATATAGATTCCGCGTATCTCTCAAAGCATCGTGTCGAAACTTGAAATTTCGAGCCGCCATTATCAACTGCAGGCTCTTCCAATCGAGTATCTCCGAGGCTTTTCGAACTAACTTTTCAAAAAACTCCCGTGAGTTCAGATAATAGAAGAAGTCTGAATCAATGGAATCATTAGACCAACAGTTTCCACCGACGCCGCGTTTGATAGCTGTGCGCTCAAAATACAGATCAACTTCACCATCAATGGAAAGTGCGTTGTGCAGGCATTTTGGGAAGCTTGATCCGCCAGTGTAACTGTCATGTTTTGATATGTATCCACAATCGACCTGTAGATAGAAAACAGATGTGTTGTCAGCTGAGTGAAGGTTGGTTTGCTTTATGAGACCCCGGTGACGATCAGAAAATTTACGCAGTAGACCTGAGTTGGCATCAATTGCTATTTGTTTCTCAAAATTAGCAACTTCGCTTAGATAGAGTTCGACATCCGGATCTGTTTGACCTTGTAGTTCTTCTCGCTGCTCAAAGTATAATTCGGCCAAGCAATGATTGTAACTCGACCAGTTCGCTGGGTTCGATAATCTGACAACAAATTCGGCATCGAAAAGATACTCAAGCTCACCAAGTGAATTATAGATCTTGGTGATTTCGTCGTAATTCTGGAAAGGCGTGCTCGTGCGCGGCCCCATCATGTTGGGGATGCAATCGAATTGATCAACATCGCAAATGTTTTCGAGATAGCTGGCCATCAGATCAACGTATCAAATCCAAGATTTTGAAATATCGAAACTAGTCCAATCTACCACAAAAGTTGCCCCCCCTATGGGAACGCCCAAAAACGCAACCCAATCACCTTAATGAAAAACGACCGATTGCTTGGCGTTCGACCAGCTTCGCTTGACCCGGATCATAAATAAAATTCGAAATCGTACCGTCTTTGATTCTGTTTACCGCTTCATCGATTACGAAATCCGGGACGAGGAACCATTCGCGCGCGGCCACTTTATTTCCAAAGCGATCGGGTATCTGGATATCCAGTTGAGCGGGTTGAAAGATCCGGTGAAGAAGCGTCTCGAGTTTTGTTCGGTTGATATTAAAAAGCTCATAGGTCGCTAAAACCTCGACATCAGCCATGAGAAAAGTCGGCTGAAGGCGAGCGCCAGCTATCCGTTTCTTCACTCCGATGTTTGTGACACCGATCTTGTGGACCAGATCGCGGTTTTCGGCGACGCGTGGATGATCAGATTTGCTTCGTAGAACGTAGATCGTTCCGCTGGCCTCATCGCCATCTATGGGCTCTCCGCCGAATAACGGCCCGGCCACCGGCTCTGTAATCCTGCGGCCCGCTTCATCCTTATTCAGCGCCCGCTGAAGCGACCGCATGAGCATGTTGCTCTGGGTGCCATTGTCGAAAACCACACGCAGGCGCGCATCGGTTCGGCCCTGATCAGTGAGGGTTAGTTCGCCTATCTCTGCAACATAGGCTTTCTGACCGCCGAGAATGAAAAAGGCGCCAGGCTGGATTTCCGCTTTCAATTCGAATGGGCGTGTCTCGCGGGCGCCGCTGTCCAGTTCCTGCTGGATCTCTTCGAACATCGGTTTGAACTTTTCGAAATCTGGGCACGTGTCGCGCCGGGCGATTTCTTCCGCAGCGCGCCTTTCTGCTGTGGGGCGGACATGCTTCAGCTCGGTCAGCGGCTCTGCGACACCGGCAACGCCCAACTGTTCTAACAGGGCGTCATCATCCAGATCTTCCTCGGCGTCGACGGTCTCTGGCTGATCACCAAGGAGCCCTTGGTGGTCGAGTGGCTCCAGAAGCGATCGGCATTCTTCCAGTTGACGCAGACGATCGAGCCGGACCGCATACATGCGCTCGAAAATATCACGGCCTTCGCCATGCCGCGGCAGGCGGTCATGCTCTTCGAAAAAGCGCTGGATATCTTCAAAGCCTGCAATGATACGTTCCTCACACGGCGTTCGCGTGGGAGCGGTCTTTTTCTCGTCCTCGACGCCGAGTTCACCGAGCAGCGCATCGTCTTCATCTGTGAAAGCAGATTTAGCCATTACCAGCCTCGGCCTTCATTCGTTTGAGAAACTCGATGCCCTCCGCCATACGGCGCTCCCAGGCATCCTGCGAGTTGATATCCGGCAATCGCCCGCGTTCATTTTTGAATGTCAGAGCGCGCTTTGCCAGATCGCGGGCCTCCTCCGGCGTCAATTTGATCCGCTTGCCCGAAATGATCGCACCAACCTGCCGCAAGCTCTCCTCGCTCATCGTCTTGGCGAGGATGGCATAGGCCTCGCCGAACGGGTTGATACGGTCGATCATGTCGATATCAAGATCGCGAACATCCATGGCGAATTGGCGCACGCCATCAATCAGCGCGGTATTGGCTTTGGGCTCGCCGTTATCTCCAGACAGTACCGTTTCCTTGGCCTTCTGGGTGAGGTTCAGGGCCGCAATGGCGTGCTGCCGTACGGCTTCCTGATCGCCATCATCCAGCTCCGGATACTTCTCTTGAATGATCTTGCCCATGCGAAGCTGTGTCAGCTCTTCCGGCACGAGATTTTGATCAAACATGCCGCGCTCGGTCGCGGTCTTGTCCTGTACAAAGCTGGTAATCACCTCGTTGAGGTCTTCCTTGCAGATCCGCTCGGCTTCCTTTGACTTCGGCTCGACCAGCCCGTTGATCTCGATAAGGAACTCACCCTGCTCCTCATTGACGCCAACATTGCATTGGCCTTCCTGGTAACCTCCAGGCCCATAATCAAAACCCTCTACGGGGCCGCTATCAGCACGCTTGGGTTTGAAGTTGAATCGTGGTGCCAGCACTTGCTCCATCAAAAGGCTGGCCGCGATGGCTTTCAGCGTATCGTTCACGGCTTCTGTGACGAGCTGCTCGGACGCATCCGGTTCGGCAATCAGATTGGTGAAACGCGCACGTGTCTTGCCTTCCGCATCGCGAGTGGCGCGGCCAATGATCTGGACGATCTCGGTCAGGCTGGCGCGATAACCAACGGTCAGCGCATGTTCGCACCAGATCCAGTCAAAGCCCTCTTTGGCCATGCCCAGCGCGATGATGATATCAACGTGATCACGATTATTCTTCTGCTTGGGGTCTTTCAGGGCGGCAGAGACGCGATCGCGGCGGACCGGATCATCGTCAACCAGATCCGCGATCCTCAAAGTGCGGCCATCCTCGCGCTTGACCAGCTGAAAGCCGGTGTCCTTGTCTGTCCCCTCCCAATCGCCCAGCGCCTCTATGATGTGCTCGACTTCCTTGTGCTTGTCCTTGGTGCTTTCCCGCGACTGGACACTCGGAATATGGACGATGGTTTTCTCACTGGGGTCCAGCACATTCAGGATTTCATCGGCATAGGGACCGGAATAGAAATAATATCCGATATCCAGTGATTTCAGCCATTTATAGCCGTTCAATTGCTCGTAATAGGTATAAGTGACAGGCTCGAAACGGTTCTCGTCCTCAGGCAGAAGGACAGGCACGGCATCGCCGCGGAAATAAGACCCGGTCATCGCCACGATATGGCATTTGTCTCGCGTCATTATCGCGGCCAGATGGGCGCCGAGCTTGTTGTCTTCGCTCGCCGAGACATGGTGAAATTCATCCACGGCAATCAGCCGGTTGTCGAAGGCTTCAATCCCCAGACGGTCGACCGCAAAGCGGAAGGTCGCATGGGTGCAGACCAGAATATCGTCTTTGCTTTCCAGAAATTTGCTCAGCGAATTGACCTTGCCACCATCTGTCCCCGGCGAGTTGCAGAGGTTCCAGCGCGGCGGAACGGTCCAGTCCGTCCAGAAGCCGAAATTGGACAGGGGCTCATCGTTAAAGCTGGAGCCGATCGATTTCTCCGGCACGACAATGATGGCTTGTCGCAGGCCCTGATTGGCCAGCTTGTCGAGCGCGATGAACATCAGCGCCCGGCTCTTGCCTGAAGCAGGCGGCGACTTGATCAGCAGATATTGTTCACCTCGCCGTTCGTAGGCCCGCTCCTGCATGGGCCGCATACCCATTTCGTTGGACTTCATCGACGCGCCGGTCTGGGCATAGGTGACGGAGACGGAAGGGACGGTTTTGGTCATGCTTATACCTTGTATTCTTCAAGCATTGCGCGAGACCATTTTGAGAGCCTGGGCCAAGAGTATGCTTTGGTTCCCGTCCACGCACGGGAAGAATTTATTTTGTTCAGCGACAGAACGGCGTTCAAGACGGTATCGTGCGGATAGACATAGCAAACGTCACCATCAAGAAAGGCGATGTAAATGTCCTTTCCGAGATACTTGCTGTCGATCGTCATTCTTCCTTTCAGTTGGATTTTCAGGAAGCGGTTTCCGTCAATGTGGCATGCAATGAAATCTGCGCCCTGCCAATCATCATTCAATCGAAGGCAATTATAGCCAAAATCAGCCAGCTCACCGGCGACCTTCTGAAAATTGTAATTCTCCTTCTGGCGAGAATTCAGATCCTTGTATTCAATGCGTTGAAACATCAGGCCGCGACCTCATTTGTCATCTTGGTGTAGAGCTCGAACAGTTTTCGATGCGCTCATAATCGCGACATGCCCAGCTCGTTCGATTTCATCGATGCGCCGGTTTGCGCGTGGTTGACGGAGGCGGTCGGGACAGGAGGAGCCGCGGCAGCATTGGACAACGACACTTCCATCAGAAAACTCCCCACTCGCGTCCACTGGCCATTTTGAAATCCGCGTCGATCGCCTTGCTCCTTTTTAGCCAACCAGCCTTATCGGATTTGGTACCTATCGTAAGATTGAACTTGTGGGGCGCGACCTCTCGGAACAACAAGTATTCTTTGTCATACGCCGCCGGGCCTATTGTACCGGGCATTGGGAGATTAAGCTTGTCCATCTTATTGTCGCTATAGGAGAGCGTGTATGAGGCGAATGCCCCTCCGCTAAAGGAAATTTCAGCACTGCCTATGATCGTATTCACTGGAACTGGAGAAGGGTCATATCCGAAGAAAACGCGTGAAAGGCGTTTCATCATTAGTTGATTGCCGGGCAAGTGAGCCCCCCGATTCTTAGTAATGTTTCCCGCTTCGATCCAAAAATGGGAACAAACTCTTAACTTCTGAAGGTCTTGGCTAGAGAGTGCGCGCTTTGTCGTTTCCTCACTGGCCAAGTCATCTTCGGTCGCGGCTGGGTGAGTCAGATTCGGCACGCTTTCATAAAGCGCCGCGTATCGTTTAAGCAGCGCGGAGTTCAATGGTGTCGCTTTTTCCCAAGCATCTTTATACCACCGCCAAAGAGCCTTCATTGCTGACGCTGAGGTCGGCTCAGACGGACTTTTCCGGTTTACCGTCAGCGAAAACCCTACTTCAACGCCCTTGGACAATCCTGAACGTGACATATTGCCAGAACCCGCAACGGCGAAATCATTGTCTTTGCCTCGGAACAAGAACGCTTTCGGATGGAAGGGTACCTTAGGCCTACCGCCATGAGAAAGGCAGAAATGCGCGTCGTAAACACGCACCGACGAAGCTGGCAACGAGAGCAAAGCCTCCAGAGCAACTGGTTGCGTGCGGCAGTAGTCGAAAGAGGTGAGCCACCGTTTCTTGACAACTGTCCAACGCGACCCAAGTGTCCCTTCAATTCGGTTGAGAAGGTCATATGCGCCGCTGGAGGTCACGTAGGCCGCTGCGACATCCAATTTAGTCAAGGAGCCATGCTTGGCTATCGACTCAATTGCGGCCATCGTTGTCCGTACCGCTGGCTGAGCAATAAGACTAACTTTGCTCATTCGCCGCCCCCCTTAAATTGGCGCTGGAATCGTTTAAACTCACCTCCTGCCCCTGCGCATAGAGGGCAAAGAGTTTTTCTAGACGCTCGGTGTCGTTCTTGAATTTCCGACCAATATAAATGCGCTCAAGGGTTTCATCATTGCGATCATGCGCCTCTCTTAAAAGCTCGTATTCGCTGTTGAATTTATCGGGATCATACATACTCCCGAGCGTTTCCGGGTAGTAATGCTCCCTCGCAAGAAGGATTTGGCTGGCCGAATCGAATAGATCAACTTTGTTCTTTTCAGTTAACATCGGAATGGGAAATGTGTTCCATCCGAGTGTATTCGAATAGCGATAATCTGTTTTCAACTTGCCGCAGACAGCGGCAACCCAGACTAAATGGAGGCGAGAAGCGATCATGGCTAGGTGCCAGAGCGGGGCGTCATAGAGCGCGAAGGCACTGTCGGCGATCACGGCATTCTTATCGAGTAGCCCGACGGGGAGGTAAGGGCGGCGCTCCGAACTGACCCGAGGAATAATCAGAGTAGATTGGCGAGCAGCCCCTTGAATCTGCACAAAGCGATAGGGGGCCTTTGCGAAGTCCCGTGTCGAGCCTGCTTTACTCTCTAAACGCATCTTCCGCACCGCCTCCAATCGTCCAGCAATAATTGGCGATCGGAGTGAATCTTGATACTGGCCCTGCTCTATCCAAAGGCAATATCGGATCTTTCCCTGAATAAAGTCTTCCGATCCAAAAAACGGTCTCAAATAACGCTGAAAGACGTGATCAGCTTGGCTTTCGCCATTTTTAACATCGTGAGAAACAATCAAATGCCCACCGTCCCTGGGCATGTTACCGAAGAGCATTGGCGCGATTCCCTTTGGCGGCTTGCGCTTACTCTCAACAACCAAGTTGGGCGCATCGACAAGGTAAGGGTTGATGTTGCCGCTAATTTTCTCGAGGACGGTCCCATCTGCATCAAGCGAGTAGAGCCGTTTTCTGCCACTACTGCCGGTCGTTATTCCGATCACGATCACAATCACGCCAGCATTGTGGCTGGCGAGGTTTGCCCATTTGAACGACGTATAGGCAAACTCGATTACATGACCCGTTTTGAAGATGGTTGGCCATAAAATGGGAACCTGCTGGCCCTGACAAAGAGAGTTCGTAGTCACAAAAGCTGATGCTGATTCTGTTCGGAGACCGTATTCGGCGGCCTTCATTAGCCACCCGGCAACATAGTCGAGGGATTTCCAGCCAACTACTTTACCGTCAAAAATGGCGCGAAGATCATCCTTCTGCTCTATAGATTGTAGCTTGTTCCCGAGATAGGGCGGATTCCCACAAATATAGGTCTCCCCGCCCTCATTCTCGAAATCGATCTCGGCCTGGTCCAGCGGTGTCTCGAAAAGATCATCTGAGGCCACCTTCACGCCCGTCCCGGTGGGCGGACAGATGGAGAGCCAATCGAGCCGCAGCGCATTGCCGCACGTAATCCAGTTCTTCGCATCCAGCGGCAGGAAGTCGGCCAGCGCCTCTTTCTGACCGCGATAAAGGACGTCGCACTGATATTCCGCGATGATAAGAGCGAGGCGTGCAATCTCCGCCGCAAAATCCCGCAACTCAATGCCCCGAAAATTGGTCGGCGGAATGTCCGACGCACGATCGGCCTCGCCCCTTCGCTGGTTGATTTCGGCTTCAATGCTGCGCATTTCCTTATATGCGATCACCAGAAAATTGCCCGAGCCACAGGCCGGATCAAACACCCGGATTTTCGCCATCCGGTTTCGCAGATTGAGGAGTTTGCGGGCATTGTCGCCGGCCGCTTCCAGCTGTTCTCGCAAATCATCCAGGAAGAGCGGATTCAGGACTTTCAATATATTCGGCACAGACGTGTAGTGCATGCCCAGCGCGCCGCGCTCTTCATCATCGGCAACCGCCTGGATCATCGATCCGAAAATATCCGGATTGATCTTCTGCCAGTCGAGACTGCCGCCATGCAGGAAGAGCGAGCGCGCATGCCGGGAAAAGCGCGGCGTGTCAGTGGAGCCTGAAAACAGACCGCCATTCACATAAGGGAAGGCATCGGCCCAGCGCGGCAGCGGGTCTTTCCGGCGCGCATCTGGATGGGTGTTCATCGCCGCGAAAATCGTCGCCAGAATTTCGTGCGTATTCGAGGCGTCGCGCTCGCTCATCTGCTCGACCGTGTCAGTGAAGACATCGGTCTTGTTGAAGATGCCTGTGTCCTCGGCAAAGAAGCAGAAGATTAGTCGCGCCATGAAATGGTTCATGTCGTGGCGGCGCTCTTCCGTACCCCAGTCCGGATTGTCCTTTAGAAGCTCGACATAGAGCCGGTTGAGCTTGCTCGTCGCGCGAATGTCGATCGAGCTTTCGCGGATCTGTTTGACTGTGGAAATGCCTGCCAGCGGCAGGAAGACGCCGAAATGATCCGGGAATTTTGCAAAGTCACAGGCAATGACATCGCCGGTCGCCAGGTCTTCAGCCTCGAACTGGTTCCCATCGGTTGCGAGGATGAACTTCGCCTTCGCCTTGGTTGTCGCCGGGCTGGAGCGCAATTCAGCCAGGGCCGCCGTCACCTGCCCCGGCGCGGCCACCTTGATATGGATATTATTGCGCTGGAGCACGCCGCCAACGTCGGAGCTGTTGGATGACCCCGCGCGCAGCTTCTTGATCGTGGTGGCCTTGTTCCCGAAGGCTTCCAGAAACTGATACGGGAATTCGGCCGCATCGAACACTGCCTTGGCCAGCTCGGATATCGCCTGTTCAATTTCAACGGCATTCATGCCTGAACCCATCCCCCGTGAATCGCTAGGCTACTCTATTCCCAGTTGCTAATCATCGGCAACGACAGGACCCATTCGGGGTGTCGGTGGGCGGTCACGTCACAAGCCGAATGGGACATTTTCTATTTGCCCAGACCAAGCAGAGAGGCAGTATTAGAAAGTGGCCTCGTGACACCACAGATCGTGAACTATAGCGGGCATAGGCTCGCAAAATTAACTAGGGATCAGAGAGCTCAGATCAGGATCGACCCAATTTCGCGTTTTTAATATTAGTCACGAATTCTGAAGAGTTTTTTGATTTTGCATTGGAAGATATATGCCCTCTCTGGACAAGCCCCCCCCAAAAATACAAATCCAGAAAACGCTTTCGGATGGCTAGACGATCCTGACGTTGCAGCTGTATTCGAAAAGGTTTGTGCGGAACTGCTCCCTGAATCTGATAGAGGTGCAGTTCTAATTGCGGCCGATATTGCCACACAGCAGCTGGACAAGGCTTTCGTTTCTCGTGGCCCAAAGTACATGAAGTCGCGCATCAGACGAATGCAGTCCTATCCCGGAATTGCGAGTACGCTATCGGCAAAAGCCGAAATTGCAGGGCTCTGCGGTTGGATAGATGAGAAGTGTCTAAATGCGATAGATAGTCTCCGTAAAATTCGAAACGAAGCGGCACATTCAGACGGTCAATTCTCACTCGAAACACAAACTGAACAATTAAATAATATGTTGGCTCTCGGCAAAGGGGTTTCCAATGCAGTGCACAACATGGCTGTCGAATTGCTTGTGCTGAATTTCTTCCACACCCTCCGAAAGGATGGCGAGAAATTAGTGAATGTGCTGGGCGAAAACCCGTTTGGCAGTTTTGAAAAGATCGTCGAAGAGTTGGAGAAAAGGCCGGAATGGTCGACCACGCTAGAGGCTCGGATTCCAAGAATAAAACTTGGTCTCGGCCTTTGCCTAATCGTTTGGTTGATTGCGCAGAAACAAGAGGCTCCTGATGTCTGAAGCCCGCGATGTTTGCTCTGACCGTGGATCGCAATCCTTCTGCGGTCATGAACGACCTGGCTCATAGGCCTCACTTTATTCCCTTGCTGGAGAAGAGCGTCTCTTCGAATGGAGCGTAGCGAAGCATATCACACTTCAGTTTCCGCGCGGTGGGTTAGTTCCTAGGGTTAAATTGTCTTTTTGATTCCAATTTGGCTGAGATGCACGATTACCAGCAAGGGGTCGCGTCCCCAGTGGTAAATGCAAACGTCAAACAATGGAGAGGGTTAGCTTTGGTGGACCATCAAGCGTGCCGACATGCGAATCAGAAAATGAGATCCAAAATCAAATTAGAAAACATGATGATCAAGGTTCCGAAAAACGCGAAAATATTTGAAAAAAGCGACGAAAATTTATCTGAGCTCCTTTTCCTAGAGCCATACCTTGATACGTTTTACCTTGTTGCTCTTTTGAGAGGTTTTGAGCTGAAGGCATAGGACTAGCTAGCCCTCGGATTCCTCCGAAGCCTAGCCCCATGCCTCCGCGATCTTAGCTGCTCTCCCGAGCCGGCTCGTCGCATTGGCCCAATCAGTACTACACCCTGTCTGATCGGTTGGCCGCTAAAAGCACCGGGTGCGGTGCTTGGGATCAGGCTTCGGCCTTTCGGACTACCTATGATCTGTGATCCCGCCCCGTGGTAAATCATCAAACCCAGCGCCACGGTCGTGCAACCCTCCACTGGATTTCCCCCGCTTTACCGAGGTGTCAATTATGCGATGCGTGCCTCCTTTGCCGCATTGTTCACTGAGCCGCGCTAGGCGACACCGGTTTCAATCAGCGCACGGATTTCTTCCACTCGCCAGACCGTCACGCGGGCACCCAATTTCTGCGGCTTGGGGAAACGTCCGTCCTTCACGCCAGCCCACCAAGTCGATTTACTGACAGGAATGGGGCCGTTGGGTGCCAGGATGGATTTCAGGCGAAGAAAGCCCGTTTCGGGCAAGCTTGTTTCGTGGGGCATTGTCGATCTCCGTGTATTGGTTGACGACAATGTCCAGCATGGTGCGATTGAATAATAGACACCCAAGTTTGGGTTTTTGTAGGCTTGGTTGGGCAACAACTAAATGTCGAGTTCGATATAACCCAACGGATCCGCTAGCTTCCGAAAGCGCAACTCTATGAATAAAAACAATATTTGTTGAGTTAGGTTTTGCTTACTTTTTTGGCGCTCCGCCGCCTGGCTTCCAATTTGTAAGCTTGGCAACGTCCCTAATCATTGTGTCGCTCGGTTCACCATGTTTGTTTATGAGTTCTAATCGAACAGCGTGTTCCCAAAGCCAATTTGTGATGCGTTGTTTCACACTTCCAGATGCATTGGGTTGCTCATCAAAGGCCTCCCACGCTTCAACCGCTGCTATCAGCTTAACAGAACGACGGCGATGTTTCCGATCCATATACTGCGGTCCTTGGCTATTTGATCGTGCTGACAGCGAATTCGAAAACCCGCGCTCGGAAAGCCATGTTCTCAACGCTGCCATGTCTATATTTGACGCATGGTAGTCGATAATATCATGGTCCTCAGGTGCACCGTAAACTCCCGACATATCCTCATATCTTAGCGTGCCGTCGAGCTGACCATTCTCAATCGCTGTCACAAGCACATTTCTCGTTGCCAGATAGTCAGGCGGATATTGACTAGATGCGCTACCTTCTACCCCGTGTGAGAATTCCTGCGGTTCAATTTCCAACATGAGAAGCGTTGCTTCGGCAACAGAAACAGTGACGGAGTATCTCCAGTTCGGAGACGGCTTCGCATATAATTCTGATTGATCAGTCATGGCTTTTTTCTCCGCCGTTATCGCTAGCTTAGATGAGCAAAAATTTCGTCTGCCCACCAGTCTGCCATCTTTACACGTTCCTCCCAGTAGCGCGCCCGATGGTAGGCCCGACGCACTTCGTCAGCGCCAACATGGCCAAGCTCGGCTTCAATCGCATCGGCATTCCATCGACCACTCTCATTGAGTAGGCTGGACGCGCTGGCACGAAATCCGTGCGACGTATGCTCATCCTTGTCAAAGCCCATGCGCCGGAGTGCCTGATTGAGTGTGTTTTCGCTGATTGGCCTGTCTCGCGCGATTGATGACGGGAAGACGCGGTAATTGCTGCCCGTCTCGGCCAACAGATTACGCAGAGTATCCACCGCCAATTGCGGCAAGGGCTTTGTGTGTTCCCGGCGCATTTTCGTTCGCTCGGCAGGTATGGTCCAAATCGCCCTTTCAAGGTCAAACTCCTCCCAAAGCGCCAGCCTTAGTTCGCCGGGACGTGTATAGAGCAATGCCATCAGCTTTAGCGCCGCCCGCGTGGATGGGGACCCGCCCCCATAATCCCATATCGCCTTGATCAGGCCGGCAAACCCTTTCCGGTCTGTTATCGCAGCCATGTGCGAAACCTTCGGGGCGATCAATGCGCCGCGAAGCCCATAAGTCGGATCATTCTCAGCACATGCCGTGGCGATGGCATAACGAAACACTTGTCCGATTGTTGAGCGCAGCCGCTTGGCGGTTTCGTAATTTCCTTTCGACTCCACTTTTCGGAGTGTCGTCAGAATATCCGCTGCGCTGATGGTGGTGATGGGCCGGTCGCCAAAGTCACCACTGGCCATATCCAGCAGCCATTGCTTTTTTTTCAGCGTGATTTCGGCCTTCCCCTCCATTCGGAGCTTGTCCACGAGTTCAGTAGAGATTTTCGCGAAGGTGTGTTCGGTGAGCGCGACCTGGCGGGCCTTTTTTTCCTTGGCGTGTGCGCTGGGGTCTATTCCCTCGGCAAGGAGTTTCTTTGCCTCAGCCCGCAATTCGCGCGCCCGCGCCAGGCTGATCGCCGGGTATGGACCGAAAGAGAGCACATTTTCCTTGCCATCGAAGCGGTATCGCAATCGCCAGAGTTTTGAGCCGGTGCGTTGAACTTGCACGTAGAGCCCGCCACCATCGGCCTTTTTATAGTCATTTTCGCGCGGGCCAAGCTGGCGGACCTGAATATCAGTTAGCGGCATGTGCGGGTATCTCGATCACCTAGTCCGGTCAAAAAGGCCGGGATACCCGCAAATCTACCCGCAAAATACCCGCATGCCAACGGATATACCCGCACAGCATCGGACAACAAAAGTGCCGCCTGCCTTGGTTATTCTAGTTATTTTAGTAATTTATGAAGTTCTGCGGTCGCTTTCGGAGAAAGCAATGGTGCCCAGGAGAGGACTCGAACCTCCACTTCCATACAGAAACCAGCACCTGAAGCTGGCGCGTCTACCAGTTCCGCCACCTGGGCAGGTAAGCAAGGCGGGCGACATACGAATTGCGCGCGCCCCTGTCAATTCGGATATCACCGCCGGGGCGGCTTTCCGTCAGTGATCGCTCAGCGTTTCTTGCCCGAGACGGTGTCGACGATGGCATTGGCGTCCTCCGCGCCGCGGCGCACATGCACCAGATCGCCCGGCTCGGCCCAGGCCGGCCGCAGGGAATCGGACGCCAGAATGACCGCCGAATAATCGCCCATCTGGTCCAGCGCCGCCCGGTTGAACAGGCGCTGGGAAGCAGAATCGCCCTCAAACAGGGCGCGCGGTGTATCATCCTGTCGCAGCGATTCCGGTGAGCTTGATGTGGGTGCCATGGGCAATCCATCCTTCGAGAGTTTGCGGTAGCGATACCGTTTCATTGTCTAGTCCCCCTTCCCCAGTCCGGGTCCCGTCAACGCCTCTATGGGCGCCTTGCGTTTGACCCATTTAAACCCTTCGCGCTTGGTAATCACGGCGGTATCGACGGGGCCGCCGACCCCCTCCGGCCCCAGCGACATGCGCATCTTAACAGAAGTCAGGTGAACCAGCGACTCTGCCAGCCATGCCATCTCGTCCGGCGGCATGCCCTGCAGGGTCGAGGCAAATGGCCCCAGATGCATGTCCTGAATATAATCGCGCAGATAATCGAGAAAGACCGAGATGAAATCATCCGACATTGCGGCGTTTTCATGCATCAGCCGCGATTTCTCCTGCTCATTCTTGGCAAACTGGTTGATCAGCCGGTCGCCATTGGCGCGGATGAGGTCGCGGAAAACGGTCAGGGAATAGTCCAGAAAGGACGGATCCACCCCGTGCACCATCGAGATCATCACATTGCGCACCGCAAAGGGCAGAACATCCGCCGGATGATCCACGGTGATATGGCTCTCCGAGCGCGGCGACACGGTCAGGCGTCCGGCAATGACGCCATCGGTTTCCAGATTGACCAGCGACGGAAAGGTCTCGTCACCGCCAAATCCGGCGACCACCAGGCCGGAGCGGGCCACGGTCTCGATATCCGCAATGGAGAGCCGGTGCAGGAGGCGCGGCAATTGCCGCTTGATGTCGGCATTCATCCGGTCGCCGATGCGTGAATGCAGCAGCGTTTCATAGCGCTGCATCAGATCGGGGAAATTGCGCAGGAACTCGCCTTCGCTGAGATCGGCCAGCGCCGGGTGAATGCGCCGCGATTCGACATCGCTGATCAGAGGCTCCAGCGAGCGATTGACGAGAGCGCTGGCTTCGATGGCGCGCAGGAAGGCGGCGGTTTTGGTGAACACGGCGATTTCGCTATCGCGTATGGAAAAATCGTGGAACTGGCCGGCAAAGTCGAAAAAAGCGTCGCCCCAGCCTTCAATCGTGGCGTGCCCGGTATCGCCATGACGCTCGCGGAATTCCTTGATGATGACTTCCCACGGCACCCGCATGAATTCGGCATTGCCATAGATCATCACCCCGACCGGGTGGTCCCGTGACAGGTTGAACAGCTTGTCGACGCTGTCATAGGTCTTGATATTCATGCCGGAGCCGAACGTGGCCTTGGAGTCCGCAGCCAATGCCACGGCCTGCTTGTTCAGCAAGGCGACCTCTGCCGTCATCCCCTCAAATTACCCCCGTCAAACCGTGTTTTTGTTCTGGTTAAGCCGAACCCTAGCGCCGCAAGGCGGCCAAGAGGAGTCGGTTCGCGCGCCACGGGAATGTGAAACGCAGTGACGCATGGACAGGCGCGCCGATTTCTGGTCTATGCAGACCCTCTGTTGAAACGCTTTCCGGAGGCATTTGGCTGATGCTGCGCGAAGACATGATCACGGTATTTGGCGGGTCCGGCTTTGTCGGGCGCTATGTGGTGCGGGCTCTGGTGAAAAAGGGCTATCGCGTCCGGGTCGCCACACGCCGCCCGCATCTTGCGCTGGACATGAAAGTTACCGGCGTCGTCGGCCAGGTCGAGCTGATGCAGGCCAATGTCCGCAATCCGGCTTCTGTCGCCCGCGCCGTTGCCGGCGCGCATGGCGTGGTCAATCTCGTCGGTATTCTCGCCGAAGGTGGCAAACAGCGCTTTGCCAGCCTGCAGGCCAAGGGCGCGCAGAATATTGCCGAAGCCGCCGCTGAAGCCGGCGTCGAGCGCTTTGTCCAGATCTCCGCCATTGGCGCCGATGCGGATTCCGCCTCGCGCTATGCCGCGACCAAGGCGCAAGGCGAGGCCGCAGTGAAAGCGGCCTTCCCGGGCGCTGTCATCCTGCGGCCCTCCATCATTTTCGGAACCGAGGACGAATTCTTCAATCGCTTTGCGAATATGGCGCGTTACGCCCCGGCCCTGCCTTTGCCGGGCGGTGGCAAGATGAAGATGCAGCCGGTTTTTGTTGGCGATGTCGCCGCAAGCGTCGCGACTGCGATCGAGAATACAGCGATCAGCGGTGTCTACGAACTCGGTGGCCCCCGCACCTATACCTACAAGGAATTGATGGAATTCATCCTGAAAACCATTGATCGCCCGCGTTTCCTCGTGCCGGTGCCGATGTTTGCCATGTCACTGATCGGACTGGCCGCGGAAATTGCCGCCATCATTCCTTTTGTTCAGCCTGTCCTGACGCGCGATCAGGTCACCTTGCTGGGTGAGGACAATGTGGTGGCGTCCGATGCGCACGGCATCGGTGATCTGGGTATTACCCCGGAAACCATCGAATCCATCGTGCCGGTCTATCTGGAACGCTATCGCCGCAACGGCCAGTTCCACGAAATGGCCTAGACCAGCAGCCAGAAGATCAGACCGGCGAGGATCAGTCGGTAGATCACGAAGGGCAGAAAGCCGACGCGCTCGACAAAGCGCATCATGACGGCAATCGACGCCCAGGCCGAGAGGAAGGACAGGGCCGCCACGATCAGCCCGTCCATCAGGCTCGCGCCTTCATTTCCGCCCTGCGCCAGATCGAGCCCGGCCACCAGCGCAAAGGCGGCAATCACCGGAATCGCCATCAGCATGGAAAACCGCGCGGCTTCGCTGCGGCCCAACCCCAGTGCGCGGCCCGCTGTCATGGTCACGCCCGACCGGCTCGCGCCGGGGATCAGGGCAAAGATCTGAACCAGTCCGATCAGGAACGCATCGCGATACGTCATCGTTGCGGTGGTAAAGGTGGTGCGTCCGAACTTGTCAGCCGCCCACAAGGGAACAGCGAAGACCAGAGTGGCAATGCCGATTATCAGGGGAGAGCGGAACAGATCGGTATGGCCGGTAAGATAGAGCGCGCCGGCACCGATGATGATCGGCGGCGTCGCCGCGCCGATCAGCAATGCCAGGCGTCCCCCCGGCGTCATCCGGCCGGACAGCCAGGCCAGCTTGCCAACGGCAACGTCGCGAATATCCCGCCAGAAATAGACCAGCACCGCCACGAGGCTTCCGGCATGGGCCATCACATCAATCAGCGGGCTTTGATCCTCCATCCCGGCAGCGATGGGCGCGAGGATCAGGTGTGCGGACGACGAGACCGGAAGAAATTCGGTCAGGCCCTGGACCAGCGACAGGAGAATGAGTTGGGAAAGCGGCATCAGCGCCTCGTCATGGCAGAATCAATTACGCTTTTCTGACGCCAAGTCGTGACGAAATAGAAAACGCCCGGCCGCGAGGGGTTGCGGCCGGGCGCTTGCTGTGCGCCGTCGAAACTGTTGCGCATGCATCGGGAGGGGATCCGATGCGATCAGGACGGCAGACCCGTCAGCGGGGGGACGACGCCGATCCAGCGCCCCAATCAGCCGTTACATTAAAGACACGAGTGCGAAAAAAGTGCAAATTAAAAATAATAAAGAATTTGTATGTGGCATTGATGTTACACGCTGTGAAACAGAATGTGATCGCTACTGACGGCGTCCCCGGCGATCCTCCTCCGGATCTTCCAGAACAAAAAGCCGTGGATTCAAACGCACATCGGTTTCCACATCGGTCAGTGTCACCCGCGTGGTATAGCCCAGCGAATCGGTAACGAACCATTCTTCCAGAACGTAAGTCTCCGGATTGAAGGCGAAGAGCGCCGTGCCATCCATTTCATCGCTGCGGTCGCGTGTGGCGACATAGAGATAGCCATCTTCCTGCCAGACATCGGTGACATTGGCATCTTCGGCCAGATTGACATCGGGCTTCAGCAACCACCAGAGCGGTGTGGACCGCAGCGGTACGCGGTCGACCGTGTCCAGATCAGAGTCGGAAATCGCGACGGTCGTGCCATCGGCAACGACGAGCAGCGGCGAGGGGGCATCATATTCAAAGCGCAAACGGCCGGGCCGCCGGATCGACAGCACACCGCTGGAGGATGAAAAGTCCGGCGCGATCTGGGTAAAGCGGGCCTGATAGGTCTCGATACCGTTCAGCCACGCATTGACACCGGCCAGGGCGGTTTCGGCATCAAAGGACTCTGCTTCGCCTTCTACGTTTTCAGCTGGCAGCGCTTCGGTCATAGCCTCATTGGTCACCGTGTCAGCCGCCTCGGGCGCATCCTGAGCCATGAGGGCGAGAGAGAGAAAGAGTTCGATCATCATAACCGCCATAATGCCCGCGAAAATGCGGCGGCGTCATGGCATAAGCGCAGCGTATCAGTGGCTGAACCGGATCTGCCAGGCGGAAACCTCGCCCGGCTGCCAGTGCGGAATGATCAGGACATCGCCGATCACATAGCCGTCATTCATATAGATGCCGGCCTCTCTGGTGTCGGCGATGACGGAAAACGACCCGTCCGGCATCAGGTGATACAGCTGTCCTGGCCATTCACTGGCGAAATAGGCACCCTGGCCATCGGGCGCGATCAGATCGCCATCGCCGAGACCTTCGCTGATAACGGTGATGTCTCCGTCGGCCAGACCGATGGATACAAACCGGCCCGCCATGGTGACGGCCAGCATGCGGTCCGCTTCCAGCCACAGCCCGTTGATGGCGGAAAGCGCCTCATCTTCGGCCCAGACATGCACCATGCCATCTTCCAGCACATAGATTCGCGAGGTCGCAGAATCCGACACATAGATGTGGCCATCCGGGCCGGCGACGGCATCGTTGAGAAAGCCCGCCCCGGGCGCTGGCCAGCTATCCACAATCTCGCCCGTTTCCCGATCAAGGCACACAATCCGCGTGATGTCGGTGACGTAGAGACGGTCGCCGACGAGCGCCATACCCTTGGGCGCATCCAGCCCGGTGGCCCATTCCAGCGACTCGATCTCGCCTTCCGGCGTCAGGCGGGAAATGAAACCATTGCCGTCGCTTGCATCGCCTTCGCCATTGACGTTGGACACAAAGATCAGCCCGCTTTGCGGGTCGGGCAGGACACTTTCCGGAGAGGCAAAACCCTCCGTCCGCCAGACCTCCGTCAGTTCAACCGTCTCCATCGGCGACGATGTGGATGGCGAACAGGCCAGACACAGCAATCCGGCAATCGGGGCGAGCGGGGCAATCAGCGATAATTTCATCATGCGCAGGATTATGCCCGCTTCGGTCAGCGGAATAATCTCAAAATCGCGTGAGAATCAGGCCGCGTTATGTTCAGGCAGGAAAATCTCGCGCTTGCCGGCATGGTCGGCGGGGCCGATCATGCCCTCATCCTCCATGCGCTCGATCAGCGTGGCGGCCCGGTTATAACCGATCTGCAAACGGCGCTGGATATAGCTGGTCGAGGCCTTGCGATCGCGCGCCACCACGGCCACGGCCTGATCGAACAGGTCGTCGCCAGATCCGCCGCCCGCCTCGTCAAAGGGCGAGGGCGCATCGTCATTCTCTTCGGTCACTTCTTCCAGATATTCCGGCGTGCCCTGTTTTTTCAGATAGGCAGCGACATCCTCGACTTCCTGATCGGACACGAAGGGGCCGTGAAGCCGGCGAATGCGTCCACCCCCGGCCATGTAGAGAAGGTCACCCATGCCAAGGAGCTGTTCAGCGCCCTGTTCACCGAGGATGGTGCGGGAATCGATCTTGGACGTCACCTGATAGGAGATACGCGTCGGGAAGTTCGCCTTGATCGTGCCGGTAATGACATCGACGGACGGGCGCTGTGTGGCGGTAATCATATGAATACCGGCGGCGCGGGCCATCTGGGCCAGACGCTGAACCGTACCTTCAATCTCCTTGCCGGCGACCATCATCAGATCCGCCATCTCGTCGATGACGACCACGATATAGGGCATCTTCACCGCTTCGATGGTCTCGGTCTCGTACATCGGCTCGCCGGATTCCCGGTCATAGCCAACCTGAACCGTGCGTTCGAGCGGCTCGTCCTTCTCCAGCGCCTCGGCGACCCGTTCATTGAAGCCCGCCACATTGCGCACGCCGATCTTGGACATGCGCAGATAGCGGCTTTCCATTTCGCGCACCGTCCATTTCAGGGCGGCAACGGCCTTCTTCGGATCGGTCACGACGGGCGAGAGCAGGTGCGGAATACCGTCATAGACCGACAATTCCAGCATCTTCGGATCAATCATGATCATGCGGCAGTCTTCCGGCGGCAAGCGGTAGAGCAGCGACAATATCATGGCATTGATGCCGACCGATTTCCCCGAGCCGGTGGTTCCGGCGATCAAGAGGTGCGGCATGCGCGCTAGGTCGGCGACAAAAGGCTCGCCGCCGATGGTCTCGCCCAACGCCATGGGCAGTTCGGCTTTCGAGGACTCAAAGGCCGAGGAATTGAACAGTGCTCGCAGGAAAACGGTCTCGCGATGCGGATTGGGCAGCTCGATACCGATGGCATTTTTGCCGGGCACCACCGCCACGCGGGCGGCGGTCGCGCTCATCGAGCGCGCGATATCATCCGACAGGCCGATGACGCGGGAGGATTTCACACCGGCTGCGGGCTCGAATTCGTAAAGCGTCACCACAGGGCCCGGGCGGACCTGCCCGATCTCGCCGCGGACGCCGAAATCCTCCAGCACGCCCTGAAGCAGCTCGGCATTTTGTTGCAATGCCTGCGCATCAACAGATTCCGTGCGTGCCTTGGGCCGGACCAGAAGATCCAGACGCGGCAGTTTGAACCCGCCGGACTGTGCAAAGGGCAAGGCCCCCTGTGCTTCGCGCGCTTCGCGGCCCGAGGCGCGCGGCTTGCGCGTCGGCGCCACTTTCACAGCCGGAATCACCGGTTCCATGGGCTTGCGGCGCTTGGCGCGCGGTCTGGGCGCGGCCACCACGTCATCGGCATCGCGCGCTTCGGCTTCGCGTTCGCCTTCACGCCAGGGCAGATAGCCCAGTGCGCTGTCGATCCAGACCCGTATTGTCGCCCAGACGAGGCTGGCCGTATCGGCCGCCGCGACAATATCAGACGGTCGCAGGCCGAAAGTGAAGAACACACCCAGTATCGACACCAGCAGGCCCAGCCCGGCGGCAATCGCCATCGGCGCGGGAGCACCGATGGATGTCAGCGGATCGACGAGCGTAAAGAGCAGGCCATCGCCCAGCACCCCGCCGAGGCTGACGGCGAACGGCCAGGTGTCCGGGATGGGCAGGGCGGCCACCGCCATGGCAAAGCCGAGAATGGCAAATCCGGCGGCCAGGATGCGCAAGAGCTTGAAACCGAGCGAGCGCGGCTGATAGCGGCGCGTCATCTTCATCACGCCCCAGCCGGCCAGAACCAGAGAAACACCGCCGGCGGCCCATCCGAGTGTCTGCAACAGGAGGTCGGAGAGGATCGCACCAAATGCGCCCAGCGAATGGGTCACGGCTTGCGACGAGGCGACATTCCAGCTCGGGTCCAGCGGATTATGATCCAGCAAGGCAAAACCGGTCAGCCCGGCCAGCACGACCAGCAGGCCGCCCGTGATCCAGGCACCCAGACGCGTCATCCAGCCGGAACCCGCACGGCGGACCCGGCCCGAAATATCGTCGGAAGAAACAGCATCATAACCCGCCATGCGCGTATTCAATCGCGAAAGCGTGAGTCGATGGTAAATACGGGTTAAGATAATGCGGTTGGGGGACAGACCGATGGTCCCGTATGTTTGACATCAACGCCAAGGTTGCCGATGGCCAGAGTCGTGGTTCAAGCCGGTCGCGGCTTTCGCATTCGCCAGCCAAGAATGACAGCGGCGAACAAAATGAGAAGTGACCCGATGCCCATCCACAAAAGCATGGCTTCAATGGACATCAGGAACATCAGGCTGTCGATATTGCCGGTCTTCCAGAACACCCATTCGCCTGCCAGTCGCGTGGCCAGCATTTCGCTGCCGGTCGACAGGATCACGAGGCCGTCCCCGCTTGCCGGGTCAAAGCGGGCGGCCGTATTGATGGCCGGACCATTATTTCCGTCATGACCGATTATGTAGCCACCCGTATTGTTCGGGGCGTAGAGCATGGGGCCTGCCCCCCATATATCCGCGCCCATTTGCGACGCATGAGGCGTTTGCATCAGCGCCAGTGACGCTTCGGTCAGGACGGATTGGGCGCCCTGCGCTGCCTGCGCATTGATAAACACGGCGAGATCGTCGGCGGTGGTAAAAAGCGATGTCGCCGCTAGCGCCGTATACCAGCGGAAGGGTTCGGTATGGCCGTCCAGATCATAATTCTCGGCAAGGCCCAGCCGGAGCGCCTCTTCATGGTCGAATGTCGTGCGCTCCATGCCGAGCGGAACAAATACGCGCTGGGACATGAATTCTGCAAAGGACTGACCGGACACCTCTTCGATCAGCAATTGCAGAAGGGTGTAGCCGCCGCCGGAATAATTCCACTCACTGCCCGGCTCGGACCCCAGTTCAACAATTCCGCTATTTCCCGGCGAGGCATCGCAGGCGCGTGTCAGTGAGTCTTCAAGTGTCTGAACGTCCTCCGGGCCGTCAAATCCGTCATAACCCAGACCATCGCCCAGCCCGGCCGTGTGGCTGAGTAGCCGCCGCACCGTCACACCGGAATTATCGAATTCGCTGTCAGGTAATTGCCAGCGGGTGAGATAGTCCGAGACCGGACGATCAAGATCAATGGCGCCGTCTTCGACCAGCGTCATGACACCCCAGGCCGTCAGCCATTTGCCGAGCGAGGCCACCTGAAAGACCGATGATCCGTCGACCGGATCACCCGTCGAGACGCTGTATCGCTCGGCAACACGCCCGTCTTCCAGAACCAGAAGGACCAGATTGCCAGAATGGTCGCGCTCGACAATCCGGGTAGCCGCCTCAACGAAGCTGGCGGTGTCGTCCGATGGCGTCAGAGCCGGCCGGCCCCAGCCTTCACTCGTCGCGGCAAAAACCAGCACAATCCAGGCTGCGAGTGCCACAATCGCGCCGAGGGAAAGGAAAAGTATGCGTTTCATGTCAGGTCTCCGATTCTGATGAAGCCTATGCCGGCGCGCTGCTGATGAGCGCAATTGCGGCAAGGATGTAGAGACCGGCCGTCAGAACGCTGCCGATCGTTCGGAAGTGATTGAGCCGGGTCCAGCGGCGGCCATAGACCTGCCAATAATCGGCGGCTTCAGGGCTTGCCGGATCGAATGAATCCAGCCGGTTATTCATCGGCACATTGCCAAACAGCGTCATCAGGAAGACCGATGACACATAGATGGCGGGTGCGAGAACCAGGGCGAAAAGTGCAACGCCTTCCATTGTGTAGGCGGAATGGACCGCGAACAGGATCGACAGCACCGGGATCAACAGGATTCCGGCAACAAATTGGGTCCGGATTACGGTCTTGTTGATCTGCTGCATCGCCTGGATGCCGGCTTTGGGCTCGGCCCGCAGCAGGCCGGCCATGATGAATTCGGAGAAGGCGGAAAACACACCGCCGACGACAGCGCTCCAGAGTGCCAGGAAGGCGCAGGCAAAGAGAGTCCATTCATAGGTCATGATTCTTGTCCTTGATTTGATGACAGAAAAGGAAGGCGTTCAGACGACGACACCGTCGAATTCATCCTCGTTCCGGCCTTGCTGTTTTCGGGATGGCGAAGCGAGCCAGAGCGCTGACAGCGTGGCCGCGATGCCCAGCTCGATGACTGTCGCGGCAATGAGCGAGTCAGACGGCAGACCGTGGAGTGCCATGCTGATCAATCGCCCTGCGCCATAGCTGCCATAGATGATGGCACCAATCGCCAGCGCCAGATCGGCAAAGCGGATTCTGACCGCTCCGGCCAGCATGAGGGCGCCGGAGATCAGGAGGACGCCGCCCGGGGCGGCCAGCTCGAACATCAGCCCGGGATCGCTGTCGATGACAACATGGCTCATGGAGAGGAAATCCTGCGGGACCAGGATCAGCGCACCGCCAATCCCGCCCAGAAGTGCACCGGCTGTGACCAGAGCGGATCGTGTGAGAAGCCGGTTCATTGCGCCGTCTCCCACACGCCGGTCGCCGCGACATCGCGGGCATAATCCGCGAAATCCTTGGGCGCGCGGCCCAGCGCGCGCTGGACACCGTCGGTCAGATGCGCATTGCGCCCATCCAGAACCGTCGAGAACAGATAATCCAGCATCCAGACGACATCTTTGGGCGCGCCGGATTTTTCGACTTCGGCGACGAAGCCGTCATGCGGCACATTCACATAGGCAATCTCGCGCCCGGTCGCCTGTGACAGGTCCGCGGCGACATCGGTGAGGCTCATCAAACGCGGGCCGCTGACCTCATAGATCTCGCCATTGTGGTGGTCTTCCGTAAAAGCGGCGACGGCCACATCGGCAATGTCATCGACATCAACGAAAGGCTCGACCTGATCGCCGGCCGGCAGTGTGATCGTGCCGTTCAGCACCATGTCGATAAAGGCACCTTCGGAGAAATTCTGGTTGAACCAGCTGGCGCGCACGATGGTCCATTCGAGACCCGAGGCCTGGACGATCCGCTCACAGGCCTGCGCTTCGGCTTCGCCGCGGCCTGACAACAGGACCAGCCGCTTGACGCCGGCGCGTTTCGCCAGCTCGACGAAGGCGGCAATTGCGTCGGTTGCACCCGGCATGGCGAGATCCGGCGCATAATTGATGTAGGCAGCGGATGCGCCGTCGAGACAGGCCTCCCAGCCTTGCTCATTGTGCCAGTCGAAAGACGGCACCGAGCCGCGCGATCCGATGCGGACTTCATGGCCAGCAGCTTTCAGACGGTCGGCGACGCGCCGTCCGGTCTTTCCGGTGCCGCCCAGTACGAGGGTGAGGCCTTGTGGGGTGGTTTGTGTTTTCATTGACTTGCTCCATTTGGGGTTTGCAAGTCGAGGCATAAGGCCCGGCGCCGTCAGGCTCTTGCCCGTGCGCGTCAAAGATTTGACCGATCGCGTCAAAGACGGCTTTTCAGCCCTTGCCGGACCCCAGCCGGTAGGAGCGGGGCGTTTCACCTGCCCATCGTTTGAAGGCACGGGTAAAAGCGCTCTGCTCGGAAAACCCCGTCAGGAAGGCCACTTCAGCCAGGCTGTAGCTGGTTTCGCGCAGCAATCGGCGCGCCAGCTCCTTGCGCGCCATGTCCACGACGCTCTGGAAGGAATGCCCCTGTTCTGACAGCCGCCTTTGAAGTGTACGCGTTCCAAGGCCCAGCTTGGAGGCAATTCGCGACAGAGTCGGCACGCCATCGCTGAGCTCTTCCGTCACGGCGCGGCGCACTTGCGGTTCCAGCGCGTCATCGGCGCTCAACGAGGCCAGCTGCTCCTCCAGATGTTGGTCGAAGAAGCGCGCAATCGTTTCATCGCCAACCCGGTTGGGCGCATCAACCTGCGCGGCACTCACCTGCAAGGCATCGCGCCCGGAGTCGAAATGAACCGGACACCCGAAATGCGCTTCATAGGCCGCAACCGGGCCTCTCGGCGAATGCTTGAAATGAACAGAAAGCGGCTGGAAATCGGCCGTCGTCACCTCGCGGCAGATCACATCCACTGCCGCCATGCTGGCTTCATTCGACAACAGCATGCCGGCCCGGCCGTCGCCGGCTTTCTCGAGGCAGAAGAATAATTTCCCGCCCGATTCTTCGAGGTGATAGGTTTCAGCGCTCCCCAGGACACGGCCATAGCGCTCGGACCGCCAGAAGGAATCCCGCAGCGAAGGCGCGGATTTCCAGGCGAGACCAAACGCGCCGTATTCCTCTGTCCGCATGGAGGCGCCGATGCGCCAGGGCAGGCCAAGGCCTTCCGGATCCCGATCAGCGAGCGTCTCGAAGAAATCATAATAGTCGGCCGACGCGATCAGGTGCGCCGGATTGATTGCCCCGTCAGGGTCGAGGCCCAAATCTTCCAACAGATCACGCGTCTCAACGCCGGGAGAGGCCTGGCTGATGACCTTGTAAACATAGAGAGATGTGATCTTCGTCATGGCAGACGTTATAGGACATTTCGCCCGCTGTCCTAGACGAAACCGGGTCGCGCCGGGATTATGCCATTGGAAGAGCGGTTCCGAATGTTCCTGCGGCAGCGCGCCCTCTTCCCACTCGCGGCAAGCGGTATAAAGTCCGCCTCATGACAAATTCCTTCGATAGCGATGTGATTGTGCTCGGTGGCGGGCTGGCGGGACAGACCCTTGCGTTGGCGCTGGATCAGGCAGGTGTTTCGGTGACGCTGGTCGATGCCGCGCCGCTGGATGACATGCTGGCGCCCGAATTTGATGGCCGCGCCTCGGCGCTGGCCTATACGTCCTATCGCATGCTGGAAGTGATCGGCGCCGCCGACCGCATGCGCGAGCACGTGCAACGGATCGAGCATATCCTGGTCTGTGATGGCCGGCCCTATGGCGGACCAAAGCCCGGCGGCCCGGGCCCGAACACGCTGCATTTCGACCGCCGTGAAATTCACCCGGAGGATGATGGCGAACCCCTGGGCTGGATGTGTGAGAACCGCCATACCCGCCATGCGCTGACCGCCTGTCTGAAAGCGCGCAAGGACATCCGGCTGATCGCGCCGGTCAAGGCCGATCGCTGGGAGCATATTCCCGGCGGGATTGAGCTCTATCTGGAGGATGGCCGCGTCCTGCGAGCGCGCCTCTTGTGCGCCAGCGACGGCAAATTCTCCCGTATGCGGCAACAGGCCGGCACCCGCACCGCTGGCTGGGGCTATGACCAGTCCGGCATTGTCGCGACGGTCGAACATGAAAAACCGCATAACGGCGTGGCGTATGAATATTTCCTGCCGGGCGGCCCCTTTGCCATCCTGCCCTTGCCCGGCAATCGCTCCTCCCTCGTCTGGACCGAGCGTACCCATATCGCCAACGCCATATTGAAACTGGATGCCGATGGCTTTCAAACCGAGCTCGACAAGCGTTTCGGCGATTTTCTGGGCGCGGTGAAGGAAACCGGTCCGCGCTGGGGCTATCCCCTGTCCGTGAAATTTGCCGAACGGTTTTATGAGGACCGGATCGCCTATGTCGGCGACGCGGCGCGCGGCATCCACCCGCTGGCCGGGCAGGGTTTCAATCTCGGCATCCGCGATGCGGCTGCGCTCGCTGAAGTGCTGGCGGACGCGAAATCGCTGGGTATGGAGCTTGGCTCGCCCGTCACCCTGCAACGCTATGCCAAATGGCGGAAACTGGATTCCATGGGGCTGGTTGCGGCAACCGACATGTTCAACGGACTGTTTTCAAACGATATCGGCCCGCTGCGCATGGCGCGCGGGCTGGGTCTCTCACTGGTCGACAAAATCCCGGCCGCCCGGCAATTCTTCATGCGTGAAGCGGGCGGAGAGACAGGCGATCTTCCGAAATTGTTGAAGGGCGAAAGCCTCGCGGCGTAAATCAGGCCACGCCGATGCGCGGCTCTCCACCTTCCATCGCCTCGGACGGGCCGAAAGCCCGGTCAAGGATATTGGTGGAATCCTGCGCCAGCTCGATCGCAGCGGTCAGATGCTCCAGCACCTTCATATTGTTGGACAGCACTTTCAGCGCTTCCGGGCGATGATCACCGGCAATCTTGGTGCAACGGATCAGAACGTCCGACCGCAGCTCCATCAGAATGTCTTCCAGTTTATGACCAGCCGGATTGCTATCCGATTTTAGAAAACGGGTCATGGCCGTCTCCTTTCCATCCACAGAAGACATCATGTAAGCAGAAACGCGTTAATTTTCGGCTGACACACAAGGGCAACAGAGAATTGATCCTGATCCTGGCCATACTGGGCGGCGCCATCTGCCTCTTCCTGATCGCGATTCTGCTGGCAAAACGTCCGTTTGCGGCCGCCGAGGCCAGCCTGCTCTTCTGGCTGGCAGCGCAAGGCGGCGCCTTTGCCTCTATCGCTTTTAGCGCTGGGTGGCCGGACTTCTGGCCGCTTATCTGGTTGTCGCTGGGCCAGTTCCTGCTTTTCTGTCTGGGGCCGGCGCAATTGATCTATGCGCGGGCCAGCCTGTCGCGTCCGCTGAACGTCGTGCCCCAGATGGGAGTCATGGCGGGCGTGGCAACCGTTTTGGCGCTTTTGCCTCTGACGGTGCAGCTGGAAACGCGCTCGGGCGCCATCATCGCGCAGCAGGCCCCGGTCTGGCTGGTTCTCCTGCCACTCATGGCCCTGCTGATTTCGGCCGCCTGGCCCATCATGGTCCTGCGCCTGGCGCGGCAAGCGCGCCGAAAGCTGAAAGACAGGTATTCCAATCTGGCGGAGGTCGACCCCGGCTGGATGGAAGTCTGGGCGATTTCATCGTTGATCGTCATTCTCGCAGCCTTGCTGGCTGTGCCCACGTCCACTCTGGGCATATGGCCGATCAATGTGCATGTCGGGGCGCTATTGGGCTTCCAGATTCTGCAGGTTGCCTATGTCGCGCATCGCGGCCTGACCCGCCCCGGTATTTTCCTGTCGCCGCCCGCCAGCGCCCCTCGCCCCGTCGTGGACGCCGCAGCCGCCAGAGCCGATTTTGAAGCGGTAACCCTCCGCCTTGCCGAGAGCCGCCTTTTTCTCGATCCCGTCCTGACGGCCCCTCGATTGTCCGACGAGATGGGATGGGCACCGGAGCGCCTGACACAGGCCTTCCGGGTCGGCGGCGAAACCAGTTTCCACGACGCTGTACTGAGGGCGCGCTTGCAGGAAATGGAGAAACTGGCGCGTGACCCGGCGAATGCCCGCGTGACGACACTGGCCCTTGGTCTGGATGCGGGATTCGGCTCTAAATCGGCCATGTATGAGGCCTTCCGGCGCGAATTGAACACATCACCCGCAGCCTGGCGTCGGCTTTTTGTGCATCAATAAAGTATTGAATATAATAAATAATAACGTCCGGTCTGTCTTTTTATAGCCATCCGGACGACGCGCCCGCGGAAACCGGCTTGTTTGCGCTCCGACACCTTCAACCGGTCATCACGGAGCCAGAACATGACCTCACCTCACATCGCATTCGAACCTGCCAATCGTACATTCAGGATTGTCCCGGCCTTTGCCGGCGGTCTGGAAGTCGTCCTCCTGATCGGCGCATCCACCGGCGCGGCGATCATGGCGCAATCCCTGTTCACCCCGTCACTCGGCGAAGCACTGGGGCTGGCGGGCAATGAGCAGAATCTTCTGGGCGGTGCCTGGACGATGTTGCGGATCTTCGCAATCCAGTACGGCGTGCTGATCGGTCTCGCCGCGCTATTCGGCCTTTTACGGGGCCGTCGCAGTCTAAAAAGTCACGCCCTCGGCAAGGGCAATCTCTCCACACTCGGTATCCTGAAATGGGGCGCTGCGCTGGGCTTGATTGCCGGTGCGCCTGCCACGCTGGTGCTGTTTCTTCAGGACGTCGCTCCGTTCGGGCAGGACACGCCGGTCTGGGCGGCCTTGCGTGAAGCGCCCTGGGACATGCGCTTCTGGACCTTCCTTTTTGTCGGCAGTTTCGGCCTTGTTCCGCTCCTGGAGGAAGTGACGTGGCGCGGCTATGCGCTGGGCCGGATGACGGAAGTCATCGCGCCGGGGGCCGCCATTCTTTTCACCTCTGTGCCGTTTGCGCTTCTGCACGTGCAATACGCTTCAACCGATCCTGCGATGATCGCGACCAGTATTTCGGTGATGATTGTCAGTCTCACCCTCGCGTTCGCGACCTTGCGCACGGGTACGATCTGGCCGGCTGTGATCGGCCACGCCATCACCAACTTTCCGGCGGACAGCTGGTTGGGCGCGGTTCAACTCGGCCTTGCCGTTCTGGTGCTGATTGTCTTCATCCGGCCCATTGCATCGGAAGTCGGGAAATGGCTGGCGCTGTTCTTCCGCTGGACCACGCTACAGGCCTTCGTCGCCCTGGTGCCGGTAATCGCCCTCGCTGTGCTGGCCATGACGTTCCAGGCCAATGCGATGTGGATCGGTCTGGCCGCCTTTGTCGTAACGTTGGGGCTCGGCCTGATCTATCGCTCGGCCTGGCGGCACAAGCCCGCTTGATCCGACGCGCGCAATCGGCATGCTGCCTCCCGCATTGAAAACGGGAGGCAGTCATGGCCGAAAAACTTGGCGCACAAAAAGCGGTTTCGCAATTATCCGGATGGGACATTGTTGAAGGACGCGATGCCATCCGCAAAGTCTTCCAGTTCGGCGATTTCAACGAGGCCTTCGGCTTCATGTCGCGTGTGGCGATCAAGGCCGATCAGATGGACCACCATCCGGAATGGTTCAATGTCTACAACAAGGTCGACGTTTTGTTGTCCACGCATGATGCCGATGGCGTCACAACGCTGGATCTCGATCTCGCCCGCTTCATGGACGGTATCGCCTAGTTTTCGTGAATGATCACCATGCCGAGCAGGATGTCGGCCTCGCCAGCCCCAAGAACCTCGTCTGTCGCCTGCTGAAGCAGCTCTGAAATCCGGTCGGCATCCGGCACATCGCCAAAACGGTAATTGGCACCCGTATACATGGCGAGTGCCGAGACATAGCGATCGCGCAGGCGCGGCATCAACCGTTCAGCCCGTTCTCTCTGGCGGTTGTTCGGAATTTCCAGCCCGGCTTCGATATGCATGATGCCGCGTAAGCGAAAGTCCGATTGAACTGTCGCCGTCAGGGGGGCCAGCGGTACATATCCTGCCGATGACGTAATCGGCCGATGCTGCCGGCCGCTGCCCTGTTGGGCCGGTGCGGCCCCATGAGCATCCGCGCTGGCTCCACCGCCGCCTCCGCCAGCAAAGGCGGTTGGCGTCATCAGGAGCGAGCAGATCGAGAAGGCGAGAAGAAATCTTTTCATGCCGGGATCAATATCAGATGAGCGTATAAAATCCGCTTCCGGACTCATCCGATTTCGCCGAGTTTTCGTAAGACTCTGCAAACCATGAATGGAGTGACCCCATGTTGCGTATAGCTGCCCTCGCCAGCCTGCTTATGACTGCCCCCGTCCTGGCCCAGGAAGAAGAGGGTGGCCCCGGCAATTTCGTGGCCGTCGGTGTCGCCGCCCTGCCGGAATCTCCCGGTGGAGACAGCTACCGCTTCATTCCGTTTGCGGCCGGACGTGCCACGCTGGGCGGGGTCGTCTATCAGGTTGAAGGTCCGGGCATTTCCGCCAGCTTCTACAATGAGGGCAAGGTCGAGGCCGGTGCCTATTTCCGGGTTTATGGCGGACGCGATGATGATACCGGCGATGTCGTCGTTGACCTTCTGCCGGAAGTCGATGGCGGCGTTGTGGCGGGCGGATTTGTCCGCGTCGAGGTCGCACAGGGCGTTTTGAGTCAATACGACCGTGTCTTCGTCAGTGGCCGCCTCGGCGCCGATGTGACAGGTGAGTTTGGCGGCGCTTTCTGGTCCGGCTCGGTGGCCTATGCCACGCCGCTGTCGCGCACCACATTGCTGATCGCGAACCTGTCGGTCTCCGGCTCACCGGATGATTATGCCGACCGTCTTTTCTCGGTCGACGCCGCCGGGTCTCTGGCCAGCGGTCTGCCGGTTTATCAGGCCCAATCCGGCATTCAGGATATCGGGGTCACCTTCCTCCTGGATCAGCAGATCACCGAGGACTGGTCGGTGACCGGCATTTTCGGTGCCAACCGCCTGCAGGGCGATTATGCTGACACGCCGATCGTGACCCTGCGCGGCGATGAGATGCAGTATTTTGCGGGCGTTGGTATTGGCCGGCGTTTTTAGCGGGTCCGGAACTGGGAAATGGTGCCGCTACTGCCGGGCGCAGCCTCTGTGGGGCGTTGCCGGGCCTGATCAAGGAATTGCCGGAGCTGATCGAGCGGCAAGGCCTTGGACAGGCCATAGCCCTGAGCGACATCGCATCCCATGACCCGCAGCGCTGTCAGGATATCATCATCCTCGACGCCCTCGGCCGTGACTGACATGCCCAGATTATGGGCCAGATCGATGGTCGATTTGAGTAGCGTCCGGTCCTTGGCAGACGTATGCGCGCCTTTGACAAAGACCTGATCGACCTTCAATTCCTCACACGGCAGGCGTTTGAGGTAGGCGAGCGACGAAAAGCCTGTGCCATAATCATCAATCGCCAGCTTGATCCCGGCATCCACCCAGCGGTCAAGATTGTGAATCGCCTTGTCCGGATTGGACATCATGGCGGTTTCGGTGATCTCGAAGATCAGGCCGGATGCTCCGAAGCCGACAATTTCCAGAATGCGCTGACCGAATTTCGGGTCGGCCACCAAAACGCCGGACACATTCACGGCGATGGATATGTCATGGCCCATCCGGGCCAGATGTGCCTTGTCGGCCATCGCTTGACGCACGGTCCATTCGGTCAGCTCGCGAATTTTTCCGGTGCCCTCGGCCTGGGGAATGAAGTTATCCGGACTGATATAGCCGCGTTCGGGATCATTCCACCGGCAAAGGGCTTCTGCAGCAGTAAAGACGCCACGCCGCAGATCCAGCTTCGGCTGGTAATGCATCTGCATATGACCCGCTTCTGTCGCGGCCATCATTCGGGTCATCAGGCTGAGATTTTCGGTCGGATCGCCGAAGCGGCGCTCATTATACAGCGCATGGGGAGTGGACTGATCTTCCGCCTGGCTCACGCCAATCATGGCATTGCGGACGGCCATTTCGCTATCGGCGGAATTGTCCAGACCGATCGTGGCGCTGACATCGACATCGACCCCGTCAATCATGATCGGACGCCCGAATGCGCGAAGTAATTCGTTGATCTCGTCCTCAACAACCAGCTCGTCATCGGTATCAAGCTGGATTCCGAACTCGCCAGGTCCGATAAGAGAAACGAATGTTAAGCCGTCAATATCACCCAGACGCGCCCCCAGCTGCTTCTGTAATTCCACGAAGTTCGCGAAGCCGAGAAGGCTTTCAATGTGAGAGGCGCGATTGAGGTTCACTGCGGCGACAAAAGTATTCAGGCCGTCATCGGAAACATCCCGATTGCGCCGTCTGACAAGGGCATGGCGCGTGGGCAGGCCGGTTTCGGCATCAATATTCAGCTGCTCCCGCATCAGCCGGGCCCGCGCCCGGAAACTGAGCATGGCCAGAACCATTCCGATCAGCAGGAGCAGCATCAATCCGCCGGCTCCGCTGGCGATGATCATGCGCTGGCGGGCTTCACTCTGCGCCAGCGCCAGGTCACGCGCCAGACCTTCGGCGCGCAATTGCTGGATCTGCAGATCCTGCGCAGCAAAGTCGAACTGCGCCCCGATCAGGGCGGAATTGGCATTGGCGGCGAATTCCCGGCCATCATCCTCAAGACGTTTGAACGCGCGTAAATGAGAAATCGCCAGCTCATACTCGCCCAGCGCCTCGTAAATCCGCGCGGCGGAATCATGGAAATCGGTGAAGTGATGATTGGTCGCGGAAATCTCCACACCGTCAAAGACACGCTCGATACCGGTGCGCGCAGCCGCATACTCGCCGCGGCCCAGCGCGGCCTGCGCGCGCACGCCCCACAAGAAGCGCGACCATTCTGCACCGGATGTCTCTCCGGCCGCAGCAAAGGCCTGATCCACCGCCATGTCGGCGGCCTGCCAGTCGCCACTGGCAATATGAAGCGAGGCCACATTGTTCAGAATCCGGGCCTGCAACATGCCGCTGCCCATCTCCTCTGCGGCCGCCAGCGCCTGCGTGTAGTAGTCCAGCGCATGCGGATAGTCCTCGAGCGCGGTGTACGCATTGCCGAGATTGTTGAAGGCTGCGAGGTCCAGATTGGTATCGCGGTGCCGCTCGACGGCGTCGGAGAAATACTCGATCGCGCGATCATATTGTCGGGCATCATTGTAGATGGATCCGATGGATTGCAGCACAATGGCCTGACTGCGGGTTTCGCCGATGGCGACATAGACATCGAAGGCGTTCTGGAAGCTTTCCAGCGCCTCGCCATGCTCGCCGGTCAGCTTCAGAATCCGCCCCATGGAGAGAAGAACATCGGCGTAGAGTTTGGTTGGAACCGGATTTACGCCCAGCAAGGCCAGCGCGCGCTCGGCGAGGGGCAGAGCCTCATTCGGACGCCCCAGGCGCGTCATCGCTTCCGATTGCAGCCATGCGGCGGACGCCAGCGCCATCTCCTGCGTCGCCCCGTCAAAATCCACGGGCACAAGCTGTTCAGCGTGCTGGGCATGCTCCAGCGCGGTCTGCGGATCGCTCATCATGTTGGTGCGTGCCGCCTCAATGGCGTCGGCATAGGGAGACACCACTTGAAGGTCGGATTGGGCATGAGCGGCCGAACCCGCCATCAAGGCGAGGGCCAGCAAGACACCAGAAATCCATTTCCACCACGACATCGCTGTCTCCGCGTCCGGCCAACGGTCTGGCCGACGAGGCCATAGACAACCACAAAGGGCTTAAGATTTATCGAATCAGCTGGTGTTCATTTGCGCCATGGCCCTGTGAACAAAGAAAAACCCCCTCCCGGAGACCGGGAGGGGGCGAGGTGGACCACAGGTCGTAGGCTTAGAATTCAAAGCGGAGGCGGCCGCCGGCGGTGAAGCCGCTGATATCGTCTGCCTGCTGGTCGCCGGACACTTCCACTCGCGAATAGACGCTGAATTCGGTCGATCCGCTGAAGAGATAGGTGCCATACATGGCTTCTGCGAAGAGCGGGCGCTCGCCGCCCAGACGCCAGGTCTGGGTAGAAACGTCCAGCGTGCCATTCTCGCGATCCACCACACCGGCAGCGGTGTAACGCATCTCGCCGCTTTCGATGTGCAGGGGCTGGATCAGGATGACGCGCAGCGCATCTCCGTCCGAAACCAGCCCATTGCGGGTCATGGTGACCTGGAAAGCCGTCGACAGCGTGTCCTGCGACAATTCCAGCACGTCGCTGTCAAAGTCACCGGCACGAGTGCGGGCCATCGTGGCGGACGCATCGAAGTTGAGCGCCATCGGCAAAGCCACAGACGTTCCGAACGTGACCGCGTCGGTCATCGTACCGCCGCTGAAGTCCAGCGGGCCGGTGCCTTGCGCCCCGAGGAAGCCGGTCTCTTCCCGAAGCAGGGTGTAGGAGAGATTGACCTCCAACCCGTCACGAAGCGTGTGTTCGATGCCTCCAACAAAGGCGGTTGCCTGATAGGCATCAAGCCCCTCGACGCGTGCTCGTTCCTCGCCGGAATAGGGCAGGACATACATGTCCTCATCCCGCTCGGTCGAGACACCGAAGTTGAGGCGGGTACGGGTATCCAGCGTATAGCCGGCCATGCCGTAGAGACCGCCCGAGGCAAATCCGAGGACCGGATTGACGCCGCCCGTTTCCGGACGATGGTCGGAGAAGAGGCCGAACCCGTCCTGGCCAGAGAAGGCCAGCGCGCCATTGCCAAGACCGAAGCGCATTTCGCGGCCCGACACCTCATCGCTCATGCGGATGCCGATCTGGACCGGCAATTCGCCATCGCTGATATTCTCGCGCGGATCGTGGCTGGACATCACCGCCGTGACACGGAAGGCGCCGCGGGACGCCAGCGGGGCCGCATATTCGGTGGTGTCGCGGAAATCCGCCGTACCATCGCTATCGCTGTCCGCATTGCCGTTGCGTTCCAGGAGATAGGTTTCCGCATTCACAGCGGAGGCCAGGTCTTCGTCGCCCATGTCCAGTGTCAAATCATCCAGCGAGACGACGAAGTCGCGGAAGGTGTCATTGAGGTCTTCAAACAGGACGACGCTGTTTTCATCCGCCGTATGGAAGGTCAACCGGCCCCTTGCCCATTGCGGGCCCCGCACATTGCGGCGCTGCATATCGCCGGTCACGATGTAGAGGCTGTCAGTATCCAGCGGCGACATGGCGGCACCGATGTCCAGCATGCCGCGGCCATAGACCGCATCTGTCCCAGGATCACCCAGATCACGGGCCGAGCGCAAGAGGACGTCGGCGACATCAACAGATTCCAGCCAGCCCCAGCGGCCCTGGACCAGTGCGGCGGCACCTGAGACTAGCGGCGCGGCAAAGGAGGTGCCGGACTGGCGGACAACGCCGCCCTGGCCGTCGGAAACGAGGATCAGCTCGCCCGGGGCCACCAGGAAGCGGTCCATCAGACGGTTCCCTTCTTCGCAAATCCCATTGATGGTGAAGCAGGCATCGCCCGGACGGTTGGAGAAGAAGGAGATGTTGCTGGCCGGATCGACAGAGCCGACGATGATCAGGTTCGACACATCGCCCACGCTGGTCCAGTCGACGTCAAAGTCCTGCGTGTAGCCGTCATTACCCGCCGCGACGACAAACAAGGCGTCGCTGGCATTGCGCGCAACTCGACGATGGCTGAACACATCCGCCCATTCCTGGGCGAAAGTCGTGCCCGGCACACCCAGCGACATGTTGATGACGCGGGCATGGTCCTTGAGCAGGCGCTCGACACCCATCGCCACATCGTCGAAATTCGTCGACAGACTTTCATCGAACGGGTTGTAGGTCGCCAGGGACGCGTTCGGAGCGATCCCCATCACGCCTTGGCCATCCAGCGGGGCGTTGATGAGACCGGCCACGGCGGCGCCGTGATTGATGTAGAAAGTCCCGTCGCCACGTGTCCGGCGTACATTCAGGCCTTCATCACCGCCAAAGGCGAAGTCCAGAACACCGACAACCACGTTTTCTCCGCCACCGGCACGCTGCGAGAGCGCCGGTGTCCAGTTGACCTGCGGCATCCAGTGATCGACGCGATCCAGACCGGTAAAGCCCATCAGGCCATCATAGAAGTCCAGGAAGAAGGCCGAACGGTCGGCGGCGTCCATATTGGCGAGGCTGTCCGGATTGGAAAGGTCGAGGCCATAACGGGCGAGCAAGTCGGCGAGAACCGCTTCCTGTACTGATTGTCCGGTCTCATGCGCCACCGCGCCGCCAAACACGTCTTCAGCACGGTCAAAAATTGTCTGAAGCTGTTCAGCCACCGACGCATAGTCGGATGTTGCCGTGTCCTGGAAGGGGTCGATATCGCCCCAGAAAGCGTTGATGTCGCCCCAGAACGGACCGATATCGCCCCAGAACGGGCTGATGTCGCCGTAGAACGGATTGATATCACCATAGAAGGGGTCGATGTCACCGTAGAAGGGAGAGATATCTCCCCAGAAGGGAGAGATGTCGCCATGGAAGGGATTGATATCGCCGTGGAACGGGTTGATGTCGCCCCAGAAGGGTGAAATGTCGCCCCAGAACGGAGAGATGTCGCCGTAGAAGGGAGAGATATCCCCGCGGAACGGGTTGATGTCCCCATGGAAGGGATCGATATCGCCATAGAAGGGGCTGATATCGCCGCGGAAAGGATTGATGTCTCCGCGATAGGCGAACAGGAAGGTCGGCGTTTCGGCTGACTGCTCGTCATTCTTTTTTCCGGCCCAGACGGGCGCTGTTGTCAGCGGCGTTATGGCCAGTGCCAGAACCGAGGCGGCAGCTGTGTTGCGCAGAAACTTTTTCATGTCATCCCCCATCAGGATTGCCTGAATGTGGGATCAGTTCTCGCGCATTTATTTCAAATTCGACCTAATTTTATTGGTTTCCAAAGGGTTAATTGATCTATTGGTTTACAAGCCGATAACGGATTTCTGCAGATTTTAGGGTTGGCCTGGCGCATCAGGGCACAAAAGAAAACGCCGCGCTGATGTCAACGCGGCGTTTGTTCTTTATGTCCGCTTTCGCCTTTCAGGCTCCGGCAGTAAAGATGGTGGAGCTAGTCGGAATCGAACCGACGACCTCTTGCATGCCATGCAAGCGCTCTCCCAACTGAGCTATAGCCCCGAATTTCAAAGACACCGTCGGGCCGGTATGCGGCGCGGAAACTAGTCAAAGCCTTCGCACCGATCAAGCGTCATGAGCGCCTAGATGTCATCCTCATCATCATCGTCGTCGATATCGAAGTCGTCTTCATCGTCATCATCGTCAAGAAGGACGTCGTCATCGTCGTCATCATCGTCCAGGTCGAGGTCGGCGTCCGCGTCGATATCGATGGAATCATCATCGTCATCATCGCTATCATCATCGTCGTCATCAGCATCCGAAAGCGAGACAACGGCATCGGCGTCGAGCTCGGGGACATCGTCCTCTTCCTCGTCATCCTCGTCGTCTTCATCCTTGGCCTGATCGTCCTTTTCGTTGGACTTCTCGGGCGCAGGCGCTTTGGTCACCGGCGGCAATACGGCCTCCGGCTTGAATTCGTGATCACATTTCGGGCAATGGGCAGGATCCTTGTTCAGGTCGTAGAATTTCGACCCGCATTCCGGACAAACCTGCTTCTCACCGAGATCGGTTTTAGCCATGACGATCCCCATAGACAGATGTTTTCGGCGCGCGTCGTTGCCACGATAGCCGCCTCCTGTCAAAAGCCTATGTCTGCTGACCCGTAAAAAGTTCATTTCCCTTATGATACGCACCCATCAACCTGCTCGCCGAGAGGCTGTTTCCCGACCGGGTAAACCCTTGCAAGGCTGTGTGAATACGCCGGGCGACAAGTCGGTTTCCCACCGCGCGCTCATTCTCGGCGCGCTCGCGCAGGGCCAGACCCGCATTACGGGCTTGCTGGAATCCGATGACGTTCTGGCGACGCTGGACGCCGTGAGTCGTTTGGGCGCGCGCGTCGAACGCCTGGGCGGGGGGCAATATGTTGTTCAGGGGACAGGCGGAAGATTCCGGCCGGCGAAGGACGCGCTCGACTTCGGCAATTCCGGCACTGGCGTGCGTTTGATGATGGGGGCCATTGCGGGTGCAGGTGGGCAGGCGCTTCTGGTCGGAGATGACAGCCTGTCGTCCCGGCCCATGGGCCGCGTGACAATACCGCTGGAGCAGATGGGCGCACACTGCCGCTCGACTGAAGCACGCTTGCCTGTCGAGATTCAACCGGCCCCGCTCACCGGAATAGATTATCGCCTGCCGGTCGCCTCCGCGCAGGTCAAATCTGCTATCCTCCTCACGGCGCTGGGCGCGTCCGGCGAGACCGTCGTGCGCGAAGACCGCGCGACCCGCGATCACACCGAGACCATGCTGAGATTGTTCGGCGCGGATATCTCGGTGGAGGCCGGCGGTGAGGGACGTATCATTCGGCTGAATGGCCCCCAGATTCTGACCGGTTGTCAGATCGACGTACCGGGTGACCCCTCATCGGCGGCATTCGCGGCGGTGGCAGCGTTGATCACGCCGGGCTCGGACGTGACGTTGAAACAGGTGATGATCAACCCGTCGCGCACGGGGCTCTATAAAGTGCTGGAACGCATGGGCGCGTCGATCGCCGTTACTCCGGCGGGAGAGGCGGCGGGCGAATCCATTGCCAATTTCGGCCTGCGCTACAGCACGCTGAACGCCATTGACCTTGAACCCGATATCGCCCCGTCCCTGATCGACGAATATCCCGTCCTGGCTGTGGCCTGCGCCTTTGCCAGAGGTAGGTCGCGTCTGCGCGGTCTGGCCGAGTTGCGTGCCAAGGAAAGCGATCGGCTCGCGGCCACTCATGCGCTCCTGGCGGTGAATGGCGTCGAGGCTCATATCGAAGGTGATGATCTGGTGATCGAGGGCGGCACAGTGCGCGGCGGCGGGTCTGTGCGGTCGCTGGGAGATCACCGCATCGCCATGTCGGCGCTCGTCATGGGGCTCGCTGCACGGGAGGCTGTGACCGTGGATGATATCTCCATGATCGCGACCAGCTATCCTGCCTTCATTGACGATATGACGGCGCTGGGCGCCATGATAAGAGTGCATCCATGATCATTGCGGTAGATGGCACTCTGGCGTCCGGCAAGGGCACGGTCGCGCGCGGCATCGCGAAAGCTTTCGGCCTGGCGCATCTCGATACCGGTGCGCTCTATCGTGCCGTCGCCGTGGAGGTCCTGAAAGCCGGGGACGATCCGCGTGATCATGACGCCGCATTGATGGCCGCAAAAACGCTGGACCCGTCGAGGATTGACGAAATTGCCATCCGCACGGCCGAGGCGGGGGCGGCCGCGTCAGTCGTGGCGGCGCAGCCGGACGTTCGATCAGCCCTGTTCGATCTTCAACGCCGCTTCGCCGAACAGGAAGGCGGGGCCGTCCTGGATGGCCGCGATATTGGAACAGTCGTTTGCCCCGATGCCGATGTGAAATTCTATATCGATGCCGACCCGCGCATCCGCGCGGAACGTCGCTGGCGCGAATTGACCGCCAAGGGAGAGAGCGTTCAGCTGGAGGATATCGAACGTCAGCTCGCCGAACGGGACGCCCGCGACTCGTCCCGGGAAACCGCCCCGCTGATGCGGGCAGAGGATGCCGTCTTGCTGGATACGACTCATTTGAGTATAGACGCCACGCTCGCTGAGGCCGTCCGCATGATACAGAACAAGACGGGCGTCGCACCGCGCAACTAGCCGGACCTTCTCACGATCAGGCCCGCCGCATGAGGGACTCCTCTCCCTTTGGCACCTGACCCGTTGAAAAGGCCCATTATTTAACCTCCCGCCTTTCGGCGGTACAACGCGTATGAAATTGGCTCATTGTGGCAAGACCGCCGGAGACAACCGGCTGGCCGGAATATCGTTTCATACCGGAGTTCACTTCCAACCATGTCCGATACCCAATCCCAAATCCCGTCCCGCGATGATTTCGCGAGCATGCTTGAAGCAAGCTTTGCGGGTCAGGACCTTGCTGAAGGTTCTGTGATCACTGGCCGCGTCACCGCGGTCGAAAACGATTTCGTCACCGTCGATATCGGTCTCAAGACCGAAGGCCGCATCCCGGTCCGTGAATTCACCGGCCCGGGCTCCAAGGCTCCGTCTGTCGGCGATGACGTTGAAGTCTATCTCGAGCGCATCGAAAACGCGCTGGGTGATGCCGTTATCTCGCGCGACAAGGCCCGCCGCGAAGAAAGCTGGGATCGCCTCGAGAAGGCCTTCGACAAGAAAGAGCCGACCAATGGCGCGATTGTTGGCCGCGTGAAGGGTGGTTTCACCGTCGATCTCGGCGGCGCCTCGGCCTTCCTGCCAGGCTCGCAAGTCGATATCCGCCCGGTCCGCGATGTCGGCCCGCTGATGAATATCGAGCAGCCTTTCGCCATCCTGAAAATGGACCGTCCGCGCGGCAATATCGTTGTTTCCCGCCGGGCCGTTCTGGAAGAATCCCGTGCCGAGCAGCGCGCCGAACTTGTTGGCCAGCTGGCCGAGGGTGAAGCCCGCGAAGGTATCGTCAAGAACATCACCGATTACGGCGCATTCGTCGATCTCGGCGGCATTGACGGCCTGCTGCACGTCACCGACATGTCCTGGAGCCGCGTCGGTCACCCGTCCGAAGTGGTCGAGGTTGGCCAGACGGTCAATGTCCAGATCATCCGCATCAACCCGGAAACCCAGCGCATCTCGCTCGGCATGAAACAACTCATGTCCGATCCGTGGGAAGGCATTGCGGCCAAATATCCGGTAGGTGCCACCTTCAAGGGCCGCGTCACGAATATTGCCGAATACGGTGCCTTCGTCGAGCTGGAAGCCGGTGTCGAAGGCCTGGTGCACGTCTCCGAAATGTCCTGGACGAAGAAGAATGTTCATCCGGGCAAGATCGTTTCGACGTCCGAGGAAGTGGACGTCATGGTTCTGGACGTGGATTCGGACAAGCGCCGCATCTCGCTCGGCATCAAGCAAACCCAGCGTAACCCCTGGGATATGCTGGCCGAGAAGCACCCGATCGGTTCGACCGTTGAAGGTGAAGTCAAGAACATCACCGAATTCGGCCTCTTTGTCGGCATCGACGACGAGATCGACGGCATGGTCCACCTCTCCGACATCGACTGGAACAAGTCCGGTGACGAAGCGGTCAAGGACTACAACAAGGGTGACACGGTTCACGCCAAGGTTCTGGACATCGATATCGAGAAAGAGCGCGTCTCTCTCGGCATCAAGCAATTGGCCAGCGACCCGATGGACGAGGGCGGCTATCGCCGCAACGAGACCATCACCGTGACCGTCAGCGAAATCACCTCCGGTGGTATCGAAGTGACCTTCGGCGATGACAACAATCTGAAGTCCTTCATCCGCAAGTCCGACCTGTCCCGCGACCGCGACGAGCAGCGCCCCGAGCGTTTTGCCGTGGGTGACAAGATCGATGCCCGAGTCATGAATATCGACAAGGGTTCGCGTCGTGTCTCTCTCTCCATCAAGGCGCTGCAAATCGCCGAGGAGAAAGAAGCGGTTCAGCAATACGGTTCTTCGGATTCCGGCGCTTCACTCGGGGATATCCTCGGTGCGGCCCTGAAAGATGCAGCACCTGCCGCTGAAGAGAAGAAGCCGGCGGCGAAGAAAGCCGCTGCGAAAGCAGATGACAAAGCCGAAGCCGCTGATGCGGGTGAGGACTTTGATGCGATGACAAAGGCCCAGCTGGTCGAATACGCTGAAGCCAATGACATCGAGATCGTGAAATCGGCAAAAGTTGCTGAAGTTCGCGACGCTGTGAAAGCGGCCGCCGGGAAGTAACCTGGCCCGCCATCACGGAAAATTCAGGCCGGGCGCACTGCGTCCGGCCTTTTTCTTGATATCTTTCATTGACTCATGGCCTTTTACTGGCGCAACTTAAAACCTTACGACACGCAGGGAGACACGCATGATCAAGTCGGAACTCATTGCAAAGCTGGCGGAAGAGAATCCGAATTTGTTTCAGCGCGATGTCGAGCGGGTCGTCAACGCCATCTTTGATGAAATCGGTGATGCGCTGGCCCGGGGTGACCGGGTGGAGCTTCGCGGCTTCGGGGCCTTTTCGGTCCGCCACCGCAAGGCCCGTGAAGGCCGCAACCCGCGCACCGGCGCGTCGGTTTCGGTGAAGGACAAATACGTGCCCTTCTTCAAGACGGGCAAGGAATTGCGCGAGCGGGTCGACGCTTCCGCAAAATAGGCTATTTGCCTTTTCATGACTGACATCAAATTCTGCGGCCTGCGGACGCAAGGCGATGTATTGGACGCCGTCCGGCTGGGGGCCCGCTGGGTGGGCTTTGTCCACTTCCCGCCCTCTCCCCGGCATATCGAGCCCGCTGACGCCGCGCATGCGTGGGGCACCGGTCAGGGGACGGCCGAGACCGTTTCCGTAACCGTCAATGCCGACCCCGCCTTGCTGGAGCATATTCGTATGACGCTGGCACCCGACTGGATCCAGCTGCACGGCCGGGAAACGCCCGAACAGGTTAAGGCTGCCAGACCTTTTGCCCGCAAGGGTGTGATCAAGGCGGTGCCGGTGGCAGACCGCGCCGATCTCGACGCCGCGTCCGCCTTTGATGGCGTCGCCGATAAAATCCTCTTTGATGCCAAACCACCTGAAGGCGCATCGCGCCCCGGCGGCTGGGGCGCGACCTATGATTATGCGCTGCTGAAATCGCTGAACATCACCACGCCCTGGCTCTTGTCCGGTGGGCTGGATGCCGCCAATGTCCGCGCCGCTGTCGCAGCGTCCGGCGCAAGGGCGGTCGATGTCTCATCGGGCATTGAAACGTCACCCGGCGAAAAGTCGGCAGCAAAAATGGCGAATTTCGCCACGGCATTGAACGGATGATGGCATGACCAAACCCAACGCTTTTTCGCAATATCCGGATGCGCAAGGCCGCTTTGGTGAGTTCGGCGGCCGCTATGTCGCCGAAACCCTGATGCCGAACATTCTCGCGCTGGAAAAAGCCTATGAGGCGGCCAAGGCCGACCCGGCCTTTACCGCCGAGTTCGAGGACTTCCTGACGAACTATATCGGCCGCCCCAGCCCCTTGTATTTCGCCGAGCGCCTGACTGAGCATTTCGGCGGCGCGCAGATCTGGCTGAAGCGCGACGAGCTCAATCATACCGGCGCGCACAAGATCAATAATTGCCTGGGCCAGGTCCTTCTGGCCAAGCGCATGGGCAAGACCCGCATTATCGCCGAGACCGGCGCGGGGCAGCATGGCGTCGCCACCGCGACGGTCGCGGCCCGCTTCGGACTGCCCTGCGAGGTTTTCATGGGCGCGACCGATGTGGAACGGCAGGCGCCCAACGTCTTCCGCATGAAGCTTCTGGGCGCGAAGGTGCATGCCGTCACCTCCGGACGCGGCACGCTGAAGGACGCGATGAACGAAGCGCTGCGCGATTGGGTGACCTATCCGGACGAGACCTTTTACGTCATCGGCACAGTTGCGGGTCCACACCCCTATCCGATGATGGTCCGCGATTTCCAGTCCGTCATCGGCCGCGAGGCCCGCGAACAGATGCTGCAACGCATCGGCAGATTGCCAGATGCCGCTGTCGCCTGCATTGGCGGTGGCTCCAACGCGATGGGCCTCTTCCATCCTTTCCTGGAAGACGAATCCGTCCGTCTGATCGGGGTAGAGGCCGCCGGCAAGGGGCTGGATACGCCCGATCATGCCGCCAGCCTCAATGGCGGCGAGCCCGGCATCCTGCATGGCAACCGCACCTACCTCTTGCAGGACGCCGACGGCCAGATCGTCGAGGGCCACTCCATCTCGGCCGGGCTCGATTATCCCGGCATCGGCCCCGAACATGCCTTCCTGCATGATGTGAAGCGCGCCGAATATGTTTCGGCGACGGATGACGAGGCGCTGGACATGTTCCAGCTCTGCTCCAAGCTCGAAGGCATTATCCCGGCGCTGGAACCCGCCCACGCGCTCGCCCGCGTCCGCGACCTCGCCAAAGAGCTCGGCCCGGAGGGCGTGATCCTCATGAATATGTGTGGCCGCGGCGACAAGGATGTCCCGCAAGTCGCAAGGATGCTGGGGGTGGAGGTATGAATCGCCTCACCACCACATTTGCCCACCTGAAAGCCGAAAACCGCACCGGTTTTGTCACCTACATCATGGCCGGGGATGGCGAGACGGCAGACTTGCTCGACCAACTCCCCTCCGCAGGGGCAGACGTAATTGAGCTGGGCATGCCCTTTACCGACCCGATGGCGGATGGCCCGCCCATCCAGGGTGCGGCCCTGCGCGCGCTCGACAATGGTATGACGCTGAAAGGCACGCTGGCCCTCGCCAAGACCTTCCGCGCGAACCATCCCGACACGCCGCTGGTCCTGATGGGTTATGCCAATCCGGTCCACCATATGGGCTATGCCGCTTTCGCAAAGGCAGCGGCTGACGCTGGCGTCGATGGACTCATCTGCGTGGACCTGCCGCCGGAAGAAGACACAGAGCTGCGCGAAGCCCTCGCGGCGGAAAACATCTCCATCATCCGGCTGGCCACACCCACCACGAATGACGACCGGTTGAAAGCCGTGGCCGAAGGCTCTTCCGGCTTTGTCTATTATGTCTCTACCACCGGCGTGACTGGCATGGGCAAGGGCGCGGCCACCGATGTCGCCGAGGCCGTGAAGCGCGTTCAGACCGCGACCGGTCTGCCCGTCGCGGTCGGTTTTGGCGTCAGAACGCCGGAAGAAGCGGCTGAAATTGCCTCTGGCGGAGCCGATGCCGTTGTGGTGGGTAGCGCCATTGTGAGCGCAAACCATGACGGCGGCACGAAAACTGCGTTAGAACTCGTCAGGAATATATCGGCAGCCGTGCGCGCTGCGCCCTAGAACAGGATTGTCATGAGCTGGCTGGAACGACTGACCCCTCCGGGTGTCTCGAAAATCTTCTCCAAGCGCGACACGCCGGAAAATCTCTGGGTGAAGTGCCCGATATCGGGCGAGATGGTTTTTCACAAGGATCTCGAAGCCGGGATGTTCGTGACGCCGGCCGGCCATCATATGCGCATTGGTCCGGACTATCGTTTCAAATTCACATTTGACGGTGACTGGACGACGCTGGACATGCCGGACGTGCCCAAGGACCCGCTGAAGTTCAAGGACGACAAGCCCTATACCAGCCGCCTCGCCGCCGCCCGCAAGAAGACCGGGCGCGAGGATGTCATGTCCATCGGGCAGGGCGCGATTGGCGGCGTCCCGTCCACCGTGCTGGTCCAGGATTTTGCCTTCATGGGCGGATCACTCGGCATGGCGGCGGGCGAAGCCTTCATCACTGCGGCCAATGCCGCCGTGAAAGACCGCACACCCTTGATCGCTTTTACCGCCGCCGGTGGAGCGCGCATGCAGGAGGGCTGTCTCTCCCTGATGCAGATGCCGCGCACGACGCTGGCGGTTCAGGACCTCAACGAGGCGGGCCTGCCCTATATCGTCGTGCTGGCCGACCCAACGACCGGCGGCGTCACGGCGTCCTATGCCATGCTCGGCGATGTTCATATTTCCGAACCCGGCGCGATGATCGGCTTTGCCGGCCGCCGCGTGATCGAGCAGACCATTCGCGAGAAACTGCCCGAAGGCTTCCAGACGTCCGAATATGTGCTGGAAAAGGGCATGATTGACCGCGTGGTGCATCGCCATGAAATGCGCGACACGCTGGGCCGGATGCTGCGCACGCTGATGAAGCGCGGCGGCTCCAATGTTCCGGCGATCAAGCGCAATTCCCCGCCTGCCGACTATGCCGGCGACTGACCGTCTGCAGCCGGTTCTCGACCGGCTGGCGGCCCTGCATCCGAAAAAGATCGATCTGTCGCTGGGGCGGCTGGAAGCCTTGCTGGACAAGCTTGGCCGCCCGCAGGACAGGCTGCCGCCCGTCATCCATGTCGCTGGCACAAACGGTAAGGGCTCGGTCTGTGCCTATCTGACCGCGATTGCCGAAGCCACTGGCGAGAAGGTTCATGTCTATACCTCGCCGCATCTGGTGCGCTTCAACGAGCGTATCGTGCTGGCCGGGAAGGCGGTGGATGATGCCCACCTGATCGACGCCTTCGAACGCTGTGAGGCCGCCAATGACGGTGCGCCGATCACCTTCTTTGAAATCACCACGGCAGCAGCCTTTATGCTGTTCGCCGAAACGCCGGCCGACCGCCTCATCCTGGAAGTCGGACTGGGCGGCCGGTTGGATGCCACCAATGTCATTGGCAAGCCGCAGGTCAGCGTTATCACGCCGGTCAGTCTTGATCATGCCGAGTTTCTCGGCAGCGATATCGCCGGGATTGCCGGCGAGAAGGCCGGTATTTTGAAGAAAGGCGTACCCGCCATCATCGGCCCGCAACGCAGCGAAGCCGAAGACCGCATCGGGGCGATCGGCAATGCCATTGGCGCACCCTTGCGCCTCTGGGGCCGCGACTATCGCGCCTGGTCGGAACATGACCGCCTCGTCTATGAGGAAGAAAACCTGCTCTGGGATTTGCCGCGTCCCGCTCTCGCCGGCGAACACCAGATCATCAATGCCGGCATTGCCGCCGCCGCTGCGCGCGCTGCCGGTTATAACGAACCCGCCGTGCGCTCGGGACTGGAAAACGCGGTCTGGCCCGCCCGCCTGCAGCGTCTGACATCCGGCCCGGTCGTCGCCGCTGCGGGCGAGGCCGAAGTCTGGCTCGATGGCGGGCACAATGAAGCCGCCGGACAGGCGCTGGCGCGCGCTATGGCAGATCTGGAAGCCCGTTCGCCGCGGCCGCTCATGCTGATCTGTGCCTTCTCGCCCAACAAGGATGCAGCCGCCTTCCTGAGCCATTTTGACGGGCTGGCCCGCCGGGCGCAGGCGATCAGCTTTTCCGGTGGACGCGGCGGCTCCCAGACACAGGTCGAAATCGTCGCCGCCGCGGGAAAGGCCGGTCTGCAGGCCGAGGCCAATACCGATCTCTTTTCCGCCATTGCCGATGCCACGCGCGATGCCCCGTCGCCCCGCATCCTCATCTGCGGCTCACTCTATCTGGCGGGAGAGGTTCTGGGGCTCACCGATGGCGTGACGCCGCACGCAACGAGCGGGTAAAGAAAAAGGGCCCGCCAATCAGCGAGCCCTTCATTCAAGCGTGATGGAGGCCGGATCAGGCTTCCGCTGAAACCAGCGTTTCCTTGATCCATTCCTCGATCTTGGTCTTGGCCATGGCACCGATCTTGGTGGAGACCACTTCGCCGCCACGGACGATCATGAGCGTCGGGATGCCGCGCACGCCATATTTACCTGGGGTCATCGGATTGTCGTCGATATTGACCTTGGCGATGGTGATCTCGCCCGACATGCTCGTCGCGATTTCTTCCAGAGCCGGGCCGATCTGTTTGCACGGACCGCACCATTCTGCCCAGAAGTCCACGAGGACGGGCTTGTCTGATTTCAGAACTTCGCTTTCAAACGAGTCATCGCTGACCGCTATGGTCGACATCGCAACTCTCCTTCATAAATTTCGAATCCTGCAAACCGCAGTTTTCGCTCGGGGCTGACCTAGGTATTGCGGCCCCCGCCGTCAAGCTTTCACACCCGCCGCGAGTGCCTGTTCAAGGGCTGCATCTTCCAGTTCCATCAATCGCGGACCATCGGTCCAGACCAGTGCACACCGCACTTTCCGGCCCGGGTGGATCGCCCGCAGAAGGGCTTGGTAGGCGGCCATTTGGGCCAGATAAAGGCGCGGCACGTCTTTCGCCTCGGTCGGGGGCGGACGGTTGGTTTTATAGTCCACAATCAGGATTTCGTGATCGGTGATGACCAGCCGGTCGACCTGTCCGTTCAAACGCGTGCCGGACGGCAGGCCGGGGGCGGTGCCGGTTAATGACACTTCGGCGAGACTGCCTGGCCCGAAAATCGGCGCAAAGTCGGGATGCAAGATCACCGCCAGCGTCTCATGGGCGATCTGCTCGCGCTGAGCGTCGTCCAGATCGGTTTGCGAGGCCAGATAGGCGCGTGCCGACTCTTCGCGCCGCCCCTCCGGCAGATCGGGCAGGGTTTCCAGCAATTTGTGGATCAGTGAGCCGCGCCGGAAGCGGTGGCCGCCATCATCGGCCAGCGGCGACATCACCGGGCTGTCCATCCCGTCGGCAAGGTGGGACGGCGCAATGGTGCGGGCGATGCCGGCCTCTTCCGCCGCCGGAGCCAGCGCCCAGTCCGGCAGCGTGATCCGCTCGTCCCGCCGGGTCACCTTGCCCAGTTTATCCGGGACGATGCCGAAGCGTTTGGCCGGTTCCATCTCGCCATCTTCGTTGAAAACGGGACTGTCACATTCGGCCCAGCCATCTCCCGTCCAAAGCGTATCAAGGCGTTCATACCAGCTGCGCTTTTCCACGCGGCCCGGCGCGGCATAGCGCTTCCAGCCACAGACCAGCAGGCGGTCGCTGGCTCGCGTCAGCGCGACATAGAGCAGGCGTGCATTCTCGCCATCGGCGCTGGCAGTATCCGCTTCGGAATAAGCCTCGATCAATGGCGGCTTGATCTGTCCGCTCGGTCCCCAGACGATCCCGAAATCTTCTGTGAAGTAGAGGCTGCGATCAGCGCGCGGCTTGGGCGACTGTGTGGTATCGGGAAGAATGACGATGGGCGCTTCCAGCCCTTTCGAGCCGTGCACCGTCATCACCCGGACTTCGCCGCGACCCTGATCCATCTCCCGTTTGATCTGTCCCTCGCCGGCTTTCAGATCGACGATAAAGCCCCGCAGGGACGCCGTATTCTGCTGTTCGAAGCTGATCGCGCGGGCAAGGAATTCCTCGACCGGATCGCGGGCCTCTTCACCCAGGCGCGCAAACAGACGCTTCTGGCGGGTTTCGCCGGTGGCGGAACGCTCATTCAGGAAATCCGCAAAGAAGCCATAGACGCCTGCCATCTCGATCCGGTTGCGCGCCCGCACCAGAGCTTCGCGCGCTTCAGCCAGCGCCGGATCAGTGCTGTCCTGAAGCCGGGACCAGAGGCTTTGCTTGCCGCGATTGTGGGCGAGGTTGAACACGACCTGCTCATCTATCGCCGGCGGGCTTTCGGCAGGGTCGAAGAAGGGCGTCTTCAGGAATTCCGCCAGTTTCAGATCATCCAGCGGATTGAGCGCAATTTCGGCCAGATTGATCAGGTCCTGCACGGCCAGTTCTTCGGTCAGCACCATGCGATCCGCACCGGCCACCGGCACAGAAAGCTGTTTCAGTCGCCGGATCAGCTCCCGGAAAAAGCTGCTGCGGGTGCTGACCAGAACCAGAATGTCTTTGGATTCAGCCGCTCGCAGACCTTTGGTATCCTCGTCATGCACCGCATCGCCATCATCCAGAATGCGGCGAATCTCTGCAGCCACCAGCCCGGCGAGGCGGTGGCTGGAGCTTTGCTGGCTTTCGCGGTCGACCGGTGCAGTCGGATCCGGGTTCTCGGCCTTTTTCTCCGGCGAAACCGCTGGCCAGATCTCGACGAGCCCAGGCCGCTCATCCCACGCGGCCTGATGCGGCCGATAGCGCTCGAAGGCCTGCTGTGAGGGCTCATAGCCCGCACTGACGACGTCGCCATCCGGGGCGACGAACTTGGTTTCGGGCGCAGACAGGACGGCCTTGCGTTCGCCCAGCAGGCGTTCCGGATCGAAGGCCTGATCAACGGCCGACAGAATGACCGGTGCGGACCGGAAGGAGACCGACAGGGACGGCGTTTCAAACTTTTGCCGGGCCGCGTTCGCATCGGTGCGCACGCGTTCGCCCCAGGCCAGGAATTGCCGGGGTTCGGCGCCCTGGAAGGAATAGATCGACTGCTTTTCATCGCCGACCGTAAAGACAGTTTTCGGCGTTGCGCGGTCTATGCCCGCACCGGAGAAATAATCTTCGACCAGAGCGCCAATGACGCGCCATTGCTCGGGCGCATTGTCCTGCGCTTCATCCACCAGAACATGCTCAATGCCCTGATCCAGCTTGTAGCGGACCCAGTCCCGCGCCTGGGAATCATCCAGCAATTTCACCGCAAAGGCGATCAGATCGGCATAATCCAGCCGGCGGCGGGCGCGCAGTCCCGCTTCATGGCGGCGGATATAGTCTGCACTGATCCGCGTGGCCGCTTCTGACGCCTCGGCCATATCGGCGGCGGCGACCCGAAGGCGCAAATCCGAAAGGCGAGCGGCTTCGCGATTGAGCAAATCATCAATCGCCGGAAACGCCTCGCGGATTGACTTGGTAACGAGGCTTTTCCGTAACTCGCCTTTCTGCGTGAAATAGACATCATTGATGAGCGCCAGCGCCGCCGCAGGCTCGGTCGCTCGCAGGGCCGCCCGGATACGGTCCGCCTGTTGCTGGTCTGTTTTGGACCCGGTGGCGAGCGTCTCAGCGGCCGACAGCAGCGCGTCCTGCGGTGCGTCCAGCCAGCCGCTTTCGGTCAGGCCGCTGGCAGTCTCATTGTCCGACAGACCCAGCTCGGCCCGCAGCGCTGCCCGCAAGCCCGCTTCGCCGCGTTCAAGAAGCAGGCGGGAAAAATCCAGACGTTTGCCCGCCGCCAGCCGGACGATCAGGTCAAAACTGTCCACACTGCGCGCATTGAGCACTTCCAGCGCTTCATGCAGGGCCGAGTCCGTTTGGGCGGCCAACAGCAGACCGCGCCGTGCCTCGGCAGCTATGGCGCGATTATCGGCATCATCCGCCACATCAAAACCGGGCGGCAGACCCGCTTCCAGCGGGAAGCGCTGCAGGAGCGACTGGCAGAAGGCGTGGATGGTTTGCACCGCCAGACCACCCGGCGTTTCCAGTGCGCGGGCAAAGAGCTTTCGCGCCTCGGCGAGTTCCTCACGGGAATAGTCCGCGCCTTTGACATTGTGCAGATCGTTCAGCTCTTTGGTCAGGGCCTCATCATCGGCGATTGACCAACTGCCAAGCCGGGCAAACAGGCGCGATTTCATCTCGCCCGCCGCCGCCTTGGTATAGGTCAGGCAGAGAATCTTGTCCGGCCTGGAGCCCGTCAACAGAAGGCGTGCCACCCGGCTGACCAGAACGCGGGTTTTGCCCGACCCGGCATTGGCCTCCACGTGAATGTGGTGATCGGGCCGGGCCGCCAGCGTCTGTTGCTCAGTGGCGTGTTCAATGGCGGGGGTCATGCCGGGCCTCCGTCAGAATCTTCCGCCGATGACCACTCCGCGCGGCGGCTGAGTCGGTCATAATCGCCCCATTCATTCTCGAATTGCGGGAAGACCTGCGCCAGATAGGGCGTGCTCTCCTTGCTGTATCGCTCGATCAGCCGCCGCAATATGTCTTCATACTGGACAACAAAATCCTCGGTGGATTTCGGCTCGCGCCCGCTATCATTGATCTTCACTTCGGTGCCGGCCTCGCGCCCACCGGACAGCTTGATGTAGAGAAGATCGCCCGGTTCGGCCGGGTCAATTCCCTCAAATGCGCCATCGCGCAGCATTGCCGCTTCTAGCGGCGTCTGGGGTTCAAACCCTGCTGCCGTGGCGGTCGCCGAGGGCGTGCGGCCGGTTTTGTAGTCGAGAATGTCGATCCGGTTATCCGGACGATCATCCAGACGGTCCGCCCTGCCGCGCAAGGTGAAGTCCGTGCCGGCAACCTGCCATTCCGCTCTTTTCTCCAGCCCGATAGGCCGGATGTCCCTCGCACGGCGGGCCGCCTCCCAATCGAGGAACCACCGGGCGAGGCGCTCGAACCGGATCATGTCCGGCACCAGTTCGGCCTCGTCCATCCCGGCCTCGATCGCCGCATCACGACCCAGTTTCATCAGATCATGAAGAGCATGCTCGGGCAGAGGTCCCGGGCCGGTATTTTTCAGAAACAGCTCGAATGCCTTGTGGATGGCGGTGCCACGCGTGGAGGGAAGCGCATTCTGATCGAGATCATCCTGTGGCCTCAGACCCAGAATGCGGCGCGCATAAATCGTGTAGGGATCACGGATCCAGTTGCGGATTTCAGTGACCGACAGGGTTTTCGGGCGCACCGAGACAGGCGGGCAGGGCCGCGGCTCGGTCACAGCGACCGGGTCTGGGGTATGATCCAGCGCGCGGGCGAGTGCGAGATAGTCTGTCGCCGGTGACAGGACCTTGCCGGCATCCTCGCCCAGAGCGCCTCGGGCCAGCGTTTTCAGACGCCACAGCCAGCGCGAGGCGACGGCAGGCGCGCCATCCTGTTTCACGGACCGGGTTAGCATGGCCTCGGGCGCACAAGCCAGCTGCGCAAAGTCGTGCGCGGCCAGACCCAGCCGCTTTTCGCGCGGCGGCAGTCCGGCCTCTGCGCGCATGCCGCGTGACATCCACGGATCAATGCCCAGACCGGCAGGCCAGATACCTTCATTGAGCCCCGCCAGAATAACGCGATCCGCGGACAGCAGACGCGCTTCGATTGGCCCCAGCAGACGCAGGCGTGGATGGACTTCGCCGCGCGGACGAACCGGGCGCGCGCGGGCCAGCGTATCAAACAGCTCGGCATAATCGCGCAGGGTCAGGTCCGGCAAAATCTCCGATTCGGTAATGAGTTCACGGATCAGGGTCGCGGCCGCTTCGCCGTCTTCATTGATCCAGAGCCGCTCTGCTCCGGCGCGCATGTCATCTGCGGCGAGGGCTTCTCCTGTTTCCGCTTGCAGGCGCGCCCAGTCGGCGACGGGCCGGGTCTCGCCTGCCAGACGCGACAGATGCCCCGTCAGCTGGTCCATCAGCGCCTTGTCGCCTGCTGCCTCAAGGCGCGCGGAGATCGAGGCAAAGGATCTCCCCGGCCGCGCACCGCGGAGGGCGATATCAATCGCATCAAATCGCTGCCGGGCCTTCCCGCGCGACAGGCCCAGCGCGAAAAATGGCGAGGCCCACAGCGCGGCCAGAGGCTGGGTTGCGCCGGGATCGGCGGCGGCATCCAGGATCAGCCGCAGAAAACTGCCCGCTGGCGTCTGCGACAATGGCCGCCCGGCGGAATCGTCCAGCGCCACGCCATAGCCCCGCATGGCGGCCAGGACGCGGTCCGCAATGCCCCGGTCCGGTGTCACGACCATGGCCGTTTTGCCGGGCGTTTCGAGGGTTTCGCGAACCGCAAGCGCAATCGCGCGGGCCTCCACTTCAGGTGTCGGTGCTTCCAGAATGGAGAGCCCCTTGAAGCCGGCATCTAGAAAACCCGCCCCCCAGCCGCTTTCGATCTCATCGATCCGCGACAGCCAGTCGCTCGTTTCCTCGGCGGGCCGAAGGGATTCCGCGAGGATGCGTTGCCGCGCAGCGCCCTGATTATCGGCGGCATGACCGGGCCAGTTGGCGACCTTGCTGCGCGGAAGATCGATCTTCTTCAGGAAAGCCTGCATGGCCTGCTGGGGATGCTGGTCATCATCTTCCAGCGCCGCCCAGGCCTTGTCATCCATATCCCGATCAAGACCGGGAAGGACAACCGCGCCTTGCGGCATGTGGGCGATGGCGGCCATCAGATCGGCTGCGGCCGGAATCGACCCGGTCGAGCCGGCCGCAATCACCGGGCCCGGCGGCGGGTCTTCCCGCCATCGATCTGCCAGAGCTGAGAGAAGCGCCGACCGCCGTTGAGCGGGATCGCTCATGCCCAGCTCGGCCAGACGCAGCGGCCAGGCGGCCATAACGATGGTGATGAAGTCGGCGGATTCTTTCAGATGGTCCGGCAGGAGGGCGCGAATGGTTTCGCCCAGAGCGGACACATCACCGGTTTCCTCGGTCCAGATATCATCAATCAGCTGGCTCAGCGGGCCCGCCAGTGCGATGGCCTCTGCCGTCGCCATGGTACCGCCCTGAGCGGCGTCCTTGGCGAGGATCAGCCGCGCGAGCTCGAACGTGCGGCGCACCGGGTTGATGGCTGGCGGCGCAATCGTGGCGAGCTCACCCGGCTCGAACGGCGGATCATCGGCATCCACATCGCCGATCGGACGGATAAGCGGCAGAAGCGTGGCCTCAGCACTGTTGGCGAGACTGGAAAAAGCTGCGGCCAGGGCGCGTCCGGCACGGCGGGTTGGCGTCAAAATGGTGACCCGCGCCAGCGATTCCGGTGTGGCGCCAAACTCGGCTTTCAGGGTTTCGGCCAGAAGCTTCAGGAAATCGGTTTGCGGCGGCGTTGTGAAAACGCGTGGACAATCGGGTTTGAAGATTTCGCTCATGTCAGCCGCGCCTCTGCGGCGTCGCGGGCATCAGGGTCCCCGACATGCATCCAGAAGGCGTTCATGACCAGACCATGGACACGCCCCTTTGCGAGCAGTTCATCCCAGATCCGGTTGAGCGAGAACGCCTCCTCGGGATATCCCTCAATCACCTGCGGGTTGAGAATCTGGGTTCCAGCGAAGACGAAGGGCGCGCTGTCAGCGTAGCCGCGACGGCGGACACGGCCGTCATCATCAAGAAAGAAGTCTCCTGCACCGCCATAGCCCGACGTGTCCTCGCGGCGCGCCAGCAGGAGCAGGGCGTCCATGTCATCGCCCCGCCATGCCGCGCGGAGCCGATCCAGCTCGCACGTTGCACCCTCGCTCCAGAGCGCGTCGATATTGGAAACAAAAATGGGCGCATCACCGAGCAAAGGCCGTGCCTTGACCAGTCCGCCCCCGGTTTCGAGAACCTGATCACTTTCGTCTGAAATCTGGAGGGCTGGAGGGCCGGTCCGCGCAGCGAGATGGTCGCGCATCAGATCGGTAAAATGGTGGATATTGACCACGGCATTGGAAACACCGGCAAGGGCGAACCGGTCAAGCACATGATCGAGCAGCGGCTTTCCGCACACCTCGACCAGCGCTTTGGGCCGGGTCAGGGTCAGCGGCCGCATCCGTGTGCCCAAACCCGCGGCCAGCGCCATGCCCGTTTCAATCGTGATCATCCGCTCGCCATTTCTTTCAGTTCAGGCGCGAGAGCATGGATCAGGGCGCGCACATCTGAAAGGGCAGGATGGGAGATATCTGTGAGGAAGTGGCGGGCGACACGCGGCAACAGGTCGAGATATTTCGGTTTGCCATCCCTCAGGGCCAGCCGCACGAATATACCGAGGATTTTGGCATTCCGCTGAGCCCCCAGAACCGCATAGGCGGCATCGAACGCATCCGCGTCGGAAATATGCGACGCTCTAAGAAAATGCGCCTTCATATCTGCCGCCAGATCCGGCGGCACGTCGCGGCGCGCATCTTCCAGCAGGGACACCAGATCATAGGCCGGGTGAACAAACAGAGCGTCCTGATAATCGATGAGTCCGGCACGAGCCGGACCGGTCCGTGTCGGCAGCCAGAGTAAATTCTCTGCATGATAGTCGCGGAGCGCCAGACCTGTGGCTTCCGTTCCCAGCGCCGGGAAAACGGCCGACCAGACATGCCGCCAGCTTTGCCGGTCAGCGGACGAGACCGCCCGGCCCAGATGTTTTTCGACATACCAGTCGAGGAAAAGTTCGGTCTCCGCCAGCAGGGCCGGACCGTCATAATCGAGAATATGCCATTCGCCGCCATGATGGTGGAGCTCGGACGGAAAGCTGGAGCGATAAATGGCCGCCAGCGCTTCGACGCCATGACGATAAAGCTCGCCCTCGTCCGCGCCTGCCGGAATGGCGCGGGCAAAGAGGTCATCGCCCAGATCCTCCAGCAGGAGCAGGCCGCCGGGTAGATCCGCAGACAGGATGCGGGGTGCTGAAAACCCGCGGGCCGTCAGTTCCTCGGTCAGGCCGGCAAAGGCCGCCAGATTGGGCCCGGCCAACCGCGCCAGCGCGTTATAGCCGAGGGCCGCGCGTTCCTCCGGTGTGGCATCCGGCGGGCAGGCGGGCGCTTCGGCCTGCGCGGGAGCATTCATTAGTACGGCGGTCTCATCGCCCAGATAAAGCCGACGATAACTGCGGGTGGACGCATCACCGGGAAAGGCCTGCTGTCGGGCAGTGTCCCAACCCGCCGCTTTCAGAAATCCTGAAATCTCGTTCTCGCGATCAGACATGTGTGAGCGCGTCTCCCCATTCGCCGACCGGGGAAATCTGCGCGATTCTCTGCGGCCCGTCCTGCACCAGATGTAGGTCGAGCCGCCGCCCCGGCAGATAGCGCCCCAGCCGGTCCGGCCATTCGATCAGGCAGATCGCATCTTCGAAGGCGTCATCCAGTCCGAGCTCCTCCAGCTCGCTTTCGTCTTCAATGCGGTAGAGATCGGCATGCAACAGCCAGTCGCCGCTTTCCGTGTCATAGGACTGCACCAGCGTATAGGTCGGGCTCGGCGCATCGGTCACGCCGCAAAGGGCCGCAATCATGCCGCGTGCGAGCGTGGTCTTGCCCATGCCCAGATCACCATGCAGGAGGACAATATCGCCGGGCTTCAGCACGGTGCCGAGGCGGGCACCAAGCCTTTCGGTCGCGGCGGCATCCGGCAGGGGAAAAGAGATCGGTGGAGCGGTCATCCCCTTCGATTAGTGAAGCGCGCCGCGCCCGGCAAGCACCCTCGTCTTGACTTTCCGCGCCCGAGCCGCCAATTCGCCACCGACTTGCGGAGGCGGAACATGGCGAAAATCACCTATATCGAGCACGATGGCACGAAGCATGAGATTGATGTGGCCGATGGCCTGACGGTCATGGAAGGCGCGATTCGCAACATGGTGCCGGGTATTGATGCCGATTGCGGCGGCGCCTGCGCTTGCGCGACCTGCCATGTCTATGTCGATGAAGCCTGGACCGGCAAGATAGGTGAGAAATCCGGCGTCGAGGAATCCATGCTCGATTTCGCGAGCGATGTTCAGGAGACCTCGCGCCTGTCCTGCCAGATCAAGGTCTCACCGGAGCTGGACGGTCTGATCGTCCGCATGCCCGAATATCAGGGCTAGCCTTCCGCGGCGGCCTTCTCGCCATCCGGGCGCAAGAGGCCGGTCAGGTCGAGTTCCGGCGCTGATGCCACTTTGGCGATGACCGGCAGGTGGCAGACGACCGTCGTACCTTCTTCCGGGGCTGAGGCGAGATCGACCCAGCCGCCATGCATCTCAACGATTTCCTTGACGAGGGCGAGGCCAAGCCCGGCCCCTCCGCGCTGCCCGCGCTCGAAGCGTTCAAACACGCGGGCCTGACGATCGGGCGAAATGCCCTCGCCGGTATCCGCGACGGTGATCGACGCTGAATCCTCATCGCGCTTGACGGTCAGCGTGATGCGGCCATCGCGCGGCGTATGGTTCAGGGCGTTGGACAGGAGATTGACGGTAATCTGGCGCAAGCGCTTGGCATCGCCGGTGATAACCGCCTCGCCCGACGGCGCATTCACGGCCAGACGCACACCTGCATGCTCGGCCTTGGAGGCCAGCAGCTCGACGGCATCTGATGCCAGTTCCTTCAGATCGACATCGCCGGGATCAAGCTCCAGCTGGCCGGCATCAATGGCTGCGACATCGAGAATGTCGGTGACCATTTTTTCCAGCTCGTCGGCTGCGGAACGCACATAGCCGAGATAATTCTGTTGTTGTTCGCTCAGCTCGCCGGCAATGCCCTGCAGGATCATGTCGGAATAGCCGGTGATCGTCGTCAGCGGGGTGCGCAGCTGATAGCTGACATGCTCCACAAACTCGCCCTTGATCCGCTCCGACGCTTCCAGCGCCTCTGCGCGCTCGCGAAGCGCATCCTCGATCCGGCGGCTATCGGTGACATCCTGCCAGGCGATCAGCGTGGCGCCATCCGGCAGCGGACGGGACAGCCAGACCAGAACCTTGCCGTCTTCGCGTTCCATTTCGCCTGTGACATGGCGGCGCGCTTCCGGGCTCGGATCGGCGACGCGGGCCTTCATATCCGCCCAGACGCCCGGATTATCAAACAGGGCCGAGCATTTCTCGGCGACTATTTCAAGCTCCGGCTGACCGTCGAGTTCGGCGGCTTCCAGATTCCACAATTGCTCGAATTCCGAATTGTGCAGGCGCAGCCGGCCATCCGAACCGAACACGGCGACGGCCTCATGCAGCTTGTCCAGCGTGGCGCGCTGCACATTGATCAGCGTGTTATAGCGCGAGCGCAGGGAGAGCTCGTCTGTCTTGTCCTCGAACACCAGGAGCAGGCCGCCCAGCGGGTTGCGCTGGCGGGCGACGCGCAGCGTGCGTCCATCGGGCAGATTCCACAATTCGTCCGGGATTTCGGTGTCCGGGGCATCGTCATAGCGGGCCAGCTCGGCCTTCTTCCAGCCGGCATAATCGGCCTGTTCGGGGATTTTGCGGGCTTCGCGCAAACGGTCCAGCATCTCGCCATGACCGGGGCGTCCATCCAGCATCTGCCGGTCAAGGCCGAAGAGATTGTCGAAAGCGGTATTGCGGAAGACCATTTTCTGACCGCGATCAAATACGGCCACAGCTTCAGCCAGCTGATCCAGCGTATCGTCAAAGGCGCGGCGGAAGCGTTTCAGCGCGGTCTTGGCCTCTTCGCCATCGGTGACATCCAGCGCAAAACCGGCAGCCCCGCCCGAAATCGGGAAGCTGACCAGATCCAGCGCGCGGCGCGAGCCTTCGACCACGACCGGCTTCAATGCCGAGACCGCTTCGCCGGATTTGGCCGCTTCCATCGCCAGATCCTTGATGGCGGGCTCCAGAGCGATCTGCTTTTCCAGCACGTCGGCTGGCGTATCGACCTCGACGGCGCGGGCATAGGCGGCATTGGCCCAGACAATGCGGCCGGTTGCATTCATCCGCCAGGACGGATAGGGCGCACGCTCCAGCGTATCGAGAATGGCAATCGGGTCGGCTTCCAGCTGGCGGCGGGCATCCTCGACCCGGCCGCGCGCTTCGGATTCATCCAGTCCGCGGATCGTGGCGTCCGACAGCCAGACGACAAGCTGTGTCCCGGCGGCGCGGGCATCGGCTTCCAGAAAGCGGCCTTCCGGGCCGATAATGGTCAGCGAGAAGGGTCGGCCATCGGCAATCAGCTCCGCAAAGCGGCGGCGCAGCGTGGTGTCATCTCCGGCCGCCGAGCGTGCTTCATAGTCCGCAACGCCTTCCAGCAGCAATCCCGCCGGATTGGGACCATCGCTGGCCTCGGCAAATTTCAGCAGGCTGGCGAGCGCGCTTGGCGAACCGAATATGCGCGGCGTGCCCCAGCCGGACAGCTTGCCGTCGTCGAGTTCGGGAATGTCATCCCAGACCAGGACCAGTCCGGGGAAGGCGCCGAATACGCCATCGGCGCGGGCAATCTTGTCTTCCAGTTCGCGGGATCGCTTGCGCCACAAGGCCTGTGCCGCCCGTGCGCCCGCCGTCAGGCGATAGGCCCACAGACCCGCAATCAGGCCGAACACTACGGCCGCCAGCGTGACGGAAATCGAGACGATCTCGGTTATGTTGATCCCGCCCTCGGGCATACCGGCGAAGTCCCCCATGGATAAAGACGGCGCAAGCGCGCGCCTTTTCGAATCACCACTCTACCCGCTTCGCGAATCGAGGGGGAGGGGGGATGTGGATTAGGTGTATTCTTCCAGTACCAGTGGGAAATAATAGATTCCGTCTTCGGTCGGCTGGCCGTCCATGAGACAGTCCGCCAGGAGATCTATCCTAAAACGAAATCCACAACGGATTCCAATCCTGTTTGATTGAAACCCTTCCGGGCACCCCGAGAAACTTAACCGACAAACGGTTGGTTGCGTCGGAAGGTTGGGTTCTGAACCGAACGAGTGCAATTCCTGATCCAACTCCTCCGACTCTCGAGCGAGCAAAAAACTTCTGTCGTTTCTATCGGTCCATCGAACTGCGGAAGGCGAGTTGTTGCCAGCTCTGTATTCGAAAGCAAGCTGGCCCACGCCAAAACTCGACGCCATTGGCGATTCGTGCAGTCGCGGCAAACTATCCAGCAGGGAGCCCACGTCGCAATCAGACCGCTCGTATGAGATTGCCAGTACCCGATAGAAAGCCTGAGTCTCAACCAATGGCAGATAATTGTCACCGGCGCACTCTTCACAGGGCAAAAACTGCCATGAAAACGGTTCGCGCTCTTCGCGAGGATAGTAAATCGCATATTACCGGTGAAATTCTTCGCCGGCCTCCGGGCTATCCACCTGCAAAAGAGCAGGCATGGCAAGGAAAGTCGCGACAGTGAGTATTGCCGCCCCGGCCAGTGACCCGATCCATCTAAAAATCATGTGCGCCTCCCTCTGTATGGCAGACTATCGCAGATTGCGGCCAATCTTTGACTGACGATTGGGGGCAATATCGCATTCCCCTCCCCCTCTGTAGGGAGGGGAAGGGGTGGGGGCTTCCGGATATCACCCCACCCTGACGGCTGCGCCGTCTTCCCTCCCCATAAAGGGGAGGGGAATAAGTGCACCATCACCAACACACCTCCCCATTTGACGCGCCGCCTCTCAAGCGCGATATGAGCGCCAATGACAGATGACCGCCCCCGAGGGCGAGGGAGAGACGAGATGCGCGAGATCAATCACTTCATCGATGGCAAGAGCTTTACCGGCAAGACCGGCAAGTTCGGCGATGTCTACAACCCCAATACCGGGGAGGTGCAGGCGCGCGTCCAGTTTGCCGATGAGGCCGAAGTCGCTAGGGCGATTGAGGGTGCCAAGAAAGGCCAGCGCATCTGGGCCGCGATGAACCCGCAGCGGCGTGCCCGCGTCCTGATGACCTACAAGACTCTGGTCGAAAACGAGATGGATGAGCTGGCGCATCTCCTCTCCTCCGAGCATGGCAAGGTGATTGCCGACGCCAAGGGCGATCTGATCCGTGGGTTGGAAGTGATCGAATTCGCCTGCGGCGTGCCGCATCTGATGAAAGGCGAGTACACCGAAGGCGCCGGCCCCGGCATCGACGTCTATTCCATGCGTCAGGCCTTGGGGGTGGTCGCAGGGATCACGCCGTTCAACTTCCCCGCCATGATCCCGATGTGGTTCATGGGTATGTCGATCGCGACGGGCAATGCGCTGGTTCTGAAGCCGTCGGAAAAAGACCCCTCCGTCCCGGTCCGCCTCGCCGAATTGTGGATGGAAGCCGGCCTGCCCGAAGGCGTGCTGCAGATCGTGCATGGCGACAAGCAGGCGGTTGATGCCCTGCTGACCCATGACGATATCAAGGCGGTTTCCTTCGTCGGATCGTCCGATATCGCGCACTATATCGCCCGCACCTGCACCGAGCAGGGCAAGCGCTTCCAGGCCATGGGCGGCGCGAAAAACCACGGCATCATCATGCCGGATGCGGATATGGATCAGGTCGTCAATGATTTCCTCGGCGCAGCCTATGGTTCGGCCGGCGAACGCTGCATGGCGCTGCCCGTGGCTGTCCCGGTCGGCAAGGATACGGCGGATGAATTCGTCGGCCGCATGCTGGAAGAAGCCAAGAAGCTGCGCGTCGGCGTCTCCACCGACAGTGATGCGCATTACGGCCCGGTCGTATCAGCTGCGCACAAGCAGCGCGTCGAAGACTATATCACTATGGGCGTGGAAGAGGGCGCGGACCTTCTCCTCGATGGCCGCGGCTTCAAGCTGCAGGGCCATGAAAATGGCTATTTCATCGGCCCGACCCTGTTCGATAATGTCAAACCCGGTATGAAGACTTATGAAGAGGAAATCTTCGGGCCCGTCCTGCAAGTCGTGCGTGCCGAAAACCTCGACGAAGCCGCGCATCTGCCCAGCGATCACCAGTATGGCAATGGCGTGGCGCTCTTCACCCGCTCCGGTCTGGCGGCGCGTGAATTCGCTGCGAAAGTCCAGGTCGGCATGGTCGGCATCAATGTGCCGATTCCGGTGCCGGTGGCCTATCACTCCTTCGGTGGCTGGAAGCGTTCGGCCTTCACCGACACCAACCAGTACGGCACCGAGGGCATCCGCTTCTTCACCAAGATCAAGACCGTGACCCAGCGCTGGCCGACCGGCGATATCGGCGATCAGGCGTTTGTGATTCCGACAATGCAGTAGAATTCAACCGTCATCCCGGACAGGCGTCAGCCTGATCCGGGACCCATTCCGGAACGCAGATGTCACGGTGTGGGTCCCGGGTTCGCGCATTTTGCGCGCCCCGGAATGACGAATGGAATACTTGCCTCCCGCACAGGCCCGGCTAATCTCCCGCCCATGCACAATTTTTCCTTCCGCACCGTTCCCCACATCGTCTTTGAAGCTGGCGCGTCCAAACGCCTGTCAAAGCTCGCCGCGCCTGTCCTGAAAGACGCAAAGCGCCTCTTCTTTGTCACCGACAAGGGCGTGCGCAAGGCCGGTCTGATTGATGAGGCGCTGGCCGCACTGAAGGCCGACGGTTTTGATGTCTTCGTCTTTGACGAGGTGGTCGCCGATCCGCCCGAAGCCGTAGTGCTGGGTGCCGCCGGGAAAGCCCGCGACTTCGGCGCGCAGGCGATCATCGCCTTTGGCGGCGGCTCGCCCATGGATACGGCCAAGGTGGTGTCGCTCCTCGCGGGCGGTGATCAGCCCCTGTCGGAAATGTATGGCGTCGAGCAGGTGCAGGTGACCGGCCTGCCCTCGATCATGATCCCGACCACGGCAGGCACGGGTTCGGAAGTGACGAATGTCGCCGTCCTGACCACGGGTGCGACCTCCAAGCGCGGTATCGCCGCCGGGCCGCTTTATGCCGACATGGCCATTCTCGATCCGGAGCTGACGCTGGGCTTGCCGCGCCATGCCACGGCCGCAACCGGAATTGATGCCATGGTCCACGCCATCGAGGCCTTCACCAACAAGCGCTCGAAAAACCCGGTTTCGGATGCCCTGGCGCTGGCCGCGCTGAAGAAATTGCAGGGCGCCATCCTCACCGCCTGCGATGAGCCCTCCAACATCGAGGCCCGCGGCGACATGCTGCTCGGTGCCATGCTGGCCGGCCAAGCCTTCTCGAACTCGCCGGTCGGCGCCGTCCATGCCATGGCCTATCCGCTGGGCGGGATTTTCCATGTGCCGCACGGCCTGTCGAACTCGGTCGTCCTGCCGCCGGTGCTGAAGTTCAACGCGGTCGCCGCCGAGAACCTCTATGCCGAGATGGCGGGCCATCTGGGTCTGGAGGCCAGCTCGTCCGCGCTGATCACCGAGATGGAGCGCATCGCCGATGCCACCGGCATCGAGACGCGCCTCTCGCAGCTGGGCATCTCGCATAACGATATTCCGCGCATGGCAGAGGATGTGGCCGCCAATGACCGCCTCCTGCCGAACAATCCGCGCGAATTGACCTATGACGATATCGTCCGCCTGTATGAGGAAATCGTATGAGTGGCGAGCGCACCTCTCGCGCCGACTATCCCGTCTTCATGGAAATCGCCACGCGCTGGCAGGACAATGATGTCTACGGCCACCTGAACAATGTCGTTTATTACGAGCTGCTCGATACGGTCGTGAACCGGCACCTGATCGAGGCTGGCGTGCTCGACCCGGCGACCAGCGATCAGATCGGTCTCGTCGTCGAATCCGGCTGCCGGTATTTCGCGTCTCTGGCCTATCCGGAAGTGATCGATGTCGGTCTTCGCGTGGCGCATATCGGCAATTCCTCGGTGCGCTATGAGGTCGGGGCCTTCGCAAAAGGTTCCGACACGGCCGCCGCCGAAGCCTTCTTCGTCCACGTTTATGTCGCTGCTGAAACCCGCCGGCCCAAGCCGCTGCCAGACGATTTCCGGGCGGTGTTGACGCAGCTGGCGGTTGCCTAGTCCAGGCCAGCCTGTCATTAGCGATGCCATGCGAGAGATCAAACGTCCGCTCTATCTTGTGGCCGCCGCCGCCATTGCCTTCGGCGGGCTGCTGGCCGTGTTGATTTTCGCCTCATGACCCCCATCGAGAACCTGCGGCAGCGCATTTCCGACGGCACGCTGGCCGAGGACGCCGGACAGCTGGCGGCCGCCGAAGCGTTGACGGATCTGCACCAGCGGCTGGCCAGCTGGCGCATTCGGGATGGCTGGTTCCGCCACAAGACACCGCCGCCGCGCGGGCTTTATCTCTGGGGCGGAGTCGGGCGCGGCAAATCCATGCTGATGGATCTGTTTTTCAGGACCGCACCGGTGGCGCAGAAACGCCGCGTCCATTTCCACGAATTCATGCAGGAAACCCATGCGCGGATCGGCGCATGGCGCAAGCGTCTGGAGCGCAAGAAGGGGCAGGATGACCCCATCCCGCCCGTCGCCAAGGCCATCGCCGCAGAGGCGCGCCTGCTCTGTTTTGACGAGTTCCAGGTCACAGATATCGCCGATGCCATGCTGCTGGGACGACTGTTCGAGCAATTGTTCGAGATTGGCGTCGTGGTCGTGGCCACCTCAAATCGCGTACCGGACGATCTCTACAAGGACGGCATCAACCGCCAGCTTTTCCTGCCCTTCATTGCCGAGCTGAAAGACCGGTTGGATGTCATGGAAATCGCCACCGGCGTGGATCATCGCCTGCAGCAACTCACCGCTGCGCCGGTCTATTATACGCCGCTGGGCGGGCAGGCTGAGGCCGCCCTGGACGATGCCTGGCAGCGGCTGACACAGGGTGCAGAGCCGCGCGCCTGCACCATCACCGTTCAGGGCCGCGCCGTTCCCGTGCCGCGCGAAGCGGCAGGTGTGGCGCGTTTCACTTTCGAGGAATTATGCGCAAGGCCGCTGGGCGCCGCCGACTATCTGGCGCTGGCCGCCCAGTTCCATACCCTGTTGATCGGGAATGTCCCGCAGCTCTCGCCGGAGAAGCGCAATGAGGCGAAGCGCTTTGTCACATTGATTGACGCGCTCTACGAAGCGAAAACCAAGCTGATCATGAGTGCCGCCGCCCAGCCGGATGACCTTTATCCGGCGGGCGATGGATCCTTTGAATTTGAACGCACGGCCTCGCGCCTCATGGAAATGCGGTCGGAAGACTATCTCGCCGCCGCCCATGAAGAGGCGAGACCGGAAACAGGAGAAAACTGATGTCCCGCTCCATCAGTCTCGACGAGACCCTCACCACCTATGTCCGCAACGCCAATCGCGCCGAATCCCCGGCGCTGGAACGCTGCCGCATCGAAACCGATGCGCGCGAGGACAAGATGATGCAGATCAGCCCGGAGCAGGGCGCTTTCATGAAGCTGATCGCGCGCATGGTGAATGCGAAGACAGCGGTCGAGGTCGGCGTGTTTACGGGTTATTCCGCGCTCGCCACGGCGGAAACGATGAAGGAAATGCACGGATCAAAAGCCCGGCTCTTTGCCTGCGACGTGTCCTATGACTTCATCGGCATTGCCGAAGATTACTGGAAGGAAGGCGGCGTCGCCGACATCATCCAGCCGGTGATTGGTGATGCCCGCCAGAGCCTGATCGGTCTGTTGAATGACGGGCTCTCGGAGAGCGTCGATCTGATGTTCGTCGATGCCGATAAAACCGGCTATCCCGATTATTACACCGCCGGTCTCAGCCTGCTGCGTCCGGGGGGCATCATGTTGTTCGACAATGTGCTCTGGTCCGGCTCGGTCGCGGACCCTGCCAAAAAGGATGCCGACACCGAAGCCCTGCGCGCCATTGCCGACAAGCTGCGCGAGGATGATCGCGTCGAGATCGCCTTTACCGCCATTGGCGATGGTGTGTTGATGGCGATGAAGCGCTAGTCCTCGGCCCGCTCCCACCCGAAGCTGAATGCCTGCTCGCCGGACAGATCCGAAATCGTGGCGGTCAGCGCATCGCCTTCGCGCACATAGGTGATGCGCTGCGGGAAATCGTGATCGGGATTCTCGAAGGTCACACTGTGTTCCGCGCTGTCCACGCGCTCAAAGCAGACCGCCTCGCCGCCGCCGGGCTGCGCGCAATAAGCGGCGCCATCAACGCTCTCGACAATGCGCATGAATTCAAAGGCCCGCGCCTGTCCGTCTTCGATCGTGCGATTGACGCCGAGATAGAGCCCGCCCTCGCCATTGGTCCAGATTTCTTCGGACACGCGGCCTTCCGCCTCGCTGCGCCAATGACCTTCCATCCAGGACAGGTCATCCGCGGAAGCGCAGGCGGTCATCAGCAAGGCGAGACCAGAAGCAGAAACAGATTTGAACATGGATATTCCTCCGATTTCCTCGCACATTATGGCCGGACAATCGACAGGTCTTGAAGAATATGGACACGCCGCCCGCCTATGCATTTCAGCCCGTAAACGGCCATGACGTCATTGCAGGTGTCTGGCAGCTGGAATCGGGTCCCGGCGAGGATCGTATTGCGCCGGATACGCGCTGCGAGATCATTTTTCATCTGGCCGAGCCCCCGCAGGAAAAGGCCGGAGACGCCTGGGTGCGTCAGCCATCGCATATGATCTATGGCCCGCTCACCCGGGTTCTGGAATTAAGGCGCACCTCGCCCATGCGGCTTGCGGCCATTCGCTTGCGGCCGGAGGGCATAGGCGCCATCGCACCGGACCCGCGGCATCTCCGCAATCGCAGCCGGGATCTGGCGGACTTGCTGCCGGCGCCGGCGATTGCCACCCTGGCAGGTGCCGCAAGGCGGCCGCTTGCGGACTTCGCAAAGACCGCCTGTGAAACCCTCCCCTTCCGCACGCCCGAATCTCGGGCTACCGGGCGTGTCCGCACCGCCATCGACAGGCTGGAACAGGACCCGGCTATTCGCCCATCGGCGCTGGCCCGGGTGGCCAACATCTCGATTCGGACGCTGGACCGGGATTTCATGCGCTGCACCGGGCTCACCCCCGGTGAATTCCTGCAGATCACCCGCTATCATCTGGCGCGTCAGGCGATCCGCAACGGCGCGGGCTCGCTGTCGGACATTGCAGTGGATGCCGGCTACGCCGATCAGGCGCACATGACGCGGGATTTCCGGCGCTTTGCCGGGCGGACACCGCGGTTGAAGCGCGGCGAGGATGCGTCCGACATTTTCTACGAAGCGGGATGACAATCCGCCCACTTGCCGCCGGACGCAGCGGGGTTTAGACCGTGCGCGAATTTCTGCACTTGCGAAGGAGCGCCCACATGGCCCGTAATAAAATTGCCCTCATCGGTTCCGGAATGATTGGCGGCACGCTCGCCCATCTCGCTGCGAAGAAGGAATTGGGCGACATTGTCCTCTTCGACATTGCTGAAGGCATGCCACAGGGCAAGGCGCTGGATCTTTCACAGTGCGGCCCGATCGAAGGGTTCGACGCGAAAATCACCGGATCCAACGATTATGCCGACATTGCCGGAGCCGATGTTGTGATCGTCACCGCCGGTGTGCCGCGCAAGCCGGGCATGAGCCGCGATGATCTTCTGGGCATCAATCTGAAGGTCATGAAATCTGTCGGCGAGGGCATCCGGAATAATTGCCCCGACGCCTTCGTCATCTGCATTACCAATCCGCTGGATGCCATGGTCTGGGCACTGCGCGAGTTCTCCGGCCTTCCGCACAACAAGGTCGTGGGCATGGCGGGCGTGCTCGATTCGGCCCGTTTCGCCACCTTCCTGGCCTGGGAATTTGATGTGTCGGTCCGCGATGTGAACGCCTTTGTGCTGGGCGGACATGGCGACACCATGGTGCCGGTCCTGTCCTATTCCACGATCAATGGTATCCCGGTCGCGGACATGGCCAAGATCAAGGGCGTCGATGTCAGCCGCCTCGACGAAATCGTCGACCGCACCCGCAAGGGCGGCGGCGAGATTGTCGGCCTGCTGGGCAATGGCTCGGCCTATTACGCCCCGGCCTCCAGCGCCATCGCCATGGCCGAAGCCTATCTGGGCGACCAGAAGCGCGTTTTGCCTTGCGCGTCCTTCGTTGAGGGCAAGTATGGTCTCGACGGGCTCTATGTCGGCGTGCCGACAATGATTGGCGCCGGTGGCACAGAGGACGTGATCGAGATCGATCTCTCGGACGAGGAAAAATCCAACCTCACGGTCAGCGTCAATGCGGTGAAGGAATTGCTTGAAGCCTGCAAGGCGCTGGATTCCAGCCTCGGCTAGACCGGCGCTTTATACATATTGCGTTATTGGCAGAGCCGCCCGACATCTCGGGCGGCTCTTTTTTTTATTTAGACAAATGGGTCAGAGCCCGACCAGTTGCATGCTCGTATTCAGCCGCATCAGCTCAAAGGACACGGTCAGCATGAAGGTCGTCCAGGCAAAGATCGGCCACATCAGCGCCGCCGCAAATTTCTGGGCCCGGCCAATGACAAGCAGGGCAAGTGCCGTCAGCACCCAGCTGCCGAGAATGGCATAAAATCCGAAGGTCACATCGCGCAGGATGACGAATCCGGCCAGCCATCCGCCCGAGGCCAGATAGAGCAGGACCAGGAGCCCGATTGATACCCGCCGGGCCCAGCCATGGCCGAAGCGGTCCACCACCCAGAGCGCCAGCGCCATCACCATGGTCTTGGCGATCCAAAACCAGGTCAGGATCATGACCGGCGGCAGCCAGAGCGGCCTCTGCAAATCCTCATACACCCATTCCACAACGCCGGTCGCAAAGGCGAGGCCGGAGATGATGCCGGTCATGCCTGCGGCAATGATCCAGTATACGGCGAGGCGTATGATTGTGGGACGGTTTGTATGGGCCATGCGAAGGACGGATTGCTCCAGTATTGATCAACATCCCTCCATCGCAAGGAATGCGCCAATTGTGGCATCAGCGAGGCATTGCGCTTGCCAGCCGCAGCACGGCGGCATATTCCGGCGTCCCGCTGGCACTTCTGGAGGTTAGAATGGCGCTTGATGTTTCAACTTTCGGACCGCGTCTGGAAACAGACCGTCTTGTGCTTCGAGTCCCGGAGGAGCGCGATCTGGAACCGCTGGCGGCAGCCATGGCAGATGAGGAAACTGCGCGCCATATCGGCGGCACGCAATCACCGCCCATGGTATGGCGCGCCATCGCCAGCATAATCGGCCACTGGGCCTTGCGGGGATACGGGTTCTTCACGGTCGAGGACCGGACGACCGGCGAATGGCTTGGCCGGGTTGGGCCCTGGTTTCCACATGGATGGCCGCAGCCGGAAGTGGGCTGGACCATCAAGCGCGAAGCCTGGGGAAAAGGCTATGCCAGCGAAGCTGCCGCCCGGTCGATCGACTGGGCGTTTGACGCGCTTGGATGGGATTCGGTGATCCACCTGATCGACGAAAAGAATACAGGCTCGCAAGGAGTCGCAAGGAAACTCGGCTCCCGCAATCTGGGCCGTAAGGCGGAGGTCGCGGGCTTCGGCATGATTGTCGATGTCTGGGGCCAATCGAAAGCCGACTGGCAAGCCGGTCGCCGCTAGATCCAGCCCCGGTCGCGCAGGTCCGGATAGAAGCTGCGGCTGACCGGCGCCTCGATCTCACCGGTCAGGGTCAGAACGGCACGTCCACCCGACTTTTCGGCATGGTGTATTGCGGCCCGCGCCACCCACCAGGACCGGTGGGTCTGTGCCCCCTCCAGGCCTTCGACTGCCGCTATCGCGTCGCTCAACCGCATCAGGATCAGGGCATCTCCGCGGTTGGTATGCACTCGCAGATAATGATCTTCCGATTGCAGGGCGAGGATGTCGGCAGACCTCAGCCGCACGGGCAGTTTGTCGGTCAATGCCCGTCCGGCCGTTGGCGTGGCAGCATCTTCGTTCCGGCTCTCCAGCATGTAATTGATGGCGGTCACGGCGGCCGAAATCACGAAGACCAGCCCGTAGATCATCGGCCATGTATAGATCGGAGGCGCCGGGCCCAGCACGGCCTGTATGCTGATGACGGCGATGGACACGGGTAGCGACACCAGTGCGGCAATTAAAGCGTAGGCCGCGAGTTTTGGCATGTCGGGCGCAAACCGGCTCAGGGCCCAAGCGGCGGCATTTCCGGACGCGCCGCCGAGCAGCATAAGTGACACCCAGTAGATCCAGATCCACGGCCAGCCGAGCCCGCCGGTATTATAGGGGGCGAGTATCGCCAGAAACGTTCCGATCCCGGCTACGAATAGATAGCCAGTGCCGTGATCCTTGAGCCAGTTGGTCAGTCCCTGCACGAACAAGCCCTCCATTCGCGTTTCGTGAATGGAAACCTAGCGCCATTCGCGACGGGAAACAGCCCGTTTGCGTAGTCACGCTTCTATGTCTCCAGCCGCTCTGACACTGAGGTCCCGTCATCGCAAACTGTCAGAAGGAATTTCGTCATGCACACACTTCGTCAATTTGCCTGGGCCGTGGGGCTTGTGGCGGTCGTTGTCGGGATCGCGCTCATTCAGGGCGGGCTGTTCGAAAACGGCATGCTGCAGGCTTATGGCCGCGAATTCGGGAATATGGCGGCCGGTTTCAATCCGGATTTTGCGGCGTTTTTCCGCGCGCCCCTCATCATCCAGATCCATGCCGGCGCGGCGCTATCGGCACTTTTGCTCGGCGCGGTTCAGCTGCTGGCCCCCAAGGGCACAATTCCGCATCGGACGCTCGGCTATGTCTGGGCAGGGTTAATGTTCACCACCGCGATCACGGCGATTTTCATTCGCGAAATCAACGACGGCAACTTCAGCTTCATCCATATATTCGTGCCGCTAACGCTGATGGGTTTGTATGGCATGATTACCCACGCCCGCGCCATGCGCACCGACAAGCACCGGAATGCGGTACTCGGCCTTTTTCTGGGTGCGTTGGTTGTGCCCGGCCTGTTTGCCTTCATGCCGGGGCGGTTGATGTTCCAGATGTTTTTCGGTGGCTAAAACGGTTCCGTGAACTCCTTGAACAAAGTTTCAGTTTTTCAATCCCTGGAATATGCCATGCTTTCTGGATAGCTGAAGAAATTGGGGACAATCATGAAATCTTTTCTAGTGGGCACCTTTGCAGCCTTGGGGATCGCGGCCGCCGCCTCTGCTCAGGACGACTGGCGTACCGAAGCCGTCGCGGCCTTGCCGCAGGTTGGAGAAATGCATCTTCAGCTGATCAATAATGAGGAAGCTGACGGCTTTATGCGTCTTGGCTGGGCACGGGACGACGAGAACGGCATCATCCAGTTCTACGACCGTACCATGCTGGCGAGCCAGGAAATCTACGAGACAATGGGGGGATCCATCCGGGCCGACACGCTGGCTCCCATTGATGTTGCAATCCGCTTTCATCAGCAATCTGCCATCCTCTCTGTCGAAGCTTCCGCTCAGGACGGGGTGATGATCGGCGGCCGCACCCTGACCCAACCTTTTGCCGGACAGCAATCGGCGGAAATCAACACACCCATTACCGATGGCATGATGATGCGGGCTGCCGTATTCCTGCTGTCCCAGACTTTCCCGCTGGATGCTGGCGACTCGATTGGTTTTGACTGGTTTTCATCCCTGACGGGTTCGCCGGGCACGGTCACCATCACCGCATTTGACGGCGGCCGGATCGATACGATCGGCGGTTCTTTTGACACCTTGCGTCTCGAACTGCGTGGAGCGTCGCCGGAAAACGACATCTACGTGACCGATAATGACGGGCTGCGACAGGTCGTCAGGATTGATGTGATCGGCCAGCCCATGCGCTTTGAAGCCTTCCCGGTAGAAGGGGCCGCAGCGGAATAGAGTTTTCGCTGGCAAGCCGGGGCGGGTTCGTTAAGCTCGCCCCATGCGTGCTTTGTTTGGTATTATAATATTTCTGTTGAGCGCGGCCGCCGTCGAGGCGCAAGCGGCGCGTCCGATCCTGCTGGAAGCCTGCAATGATGCACCCTTTCCAATCGGGATTGCAGCAGCCTATCGCAATGACCCAACCTCCCGGCGCGTCGCGCAGGGTTGGTTCGAAGTTGCCCCGGGAGAGTGTCTCGAAGGAGGGCTCGGCGATATTGTTGGTGATGAGATCTGGCTGGGTGCGGCGTCCGGGTCCTGGCGTTGGCCCCAAGCCGGTCAGGCCGATGTCCGGTATTGCACGCCGGCGCAGACATTCTTTGGTCTGGCCCGATCCGGTGATTGTGTTGATGTGGAACGGCTGACCGGTTTCGAGCGCGTCGCCATTTCGCCCTATCGTTCGGGATAGGGCCGTGTGCAAATTCGCTATTCCTGCGATGATTTCGGGCCGGATGATGCCGTCCTGTGCCGTCAGACGCAGATTGGGCGCGATGGCCTGGCTGTGCCGGTCAATCATCTTGAGGTCTGCAATATATGGTCCGTTGATGCCGAAGTCGCGGCAGGAGCCAGCACGGATTTCGTCGGTTTCGAAGTTTCAGGTTGGGGCCGGATTCCGCCGACGCATTGCCGGATCGTTTATCGCGGTTTTCCGGCGGGCGGCGAGGTCTGGTTTGCGAGCCGGATTGCGGAGACGGGTGAAATCGTTCCGGCCTATGAAGGAAATCTGTGTGTTGCTGCGACCAATGCGAACGCCTCGGGCCCCCGCGGGGCCTTCGTGAATGCCGGCCAGTGTCCGGTCGATGCGCCGATTAGTGCCGGGGCTGAGCGAATCCGCTTTGGTCCGAATGTCGAAAATTATCAGGCCTATGTGCCGCGCCAGCCGCGCTAGCGTCGTTTGCGTTTCACAATTCGGGTGTAGAATGCGCCTGTTCATTACGGAGCTTCCCGATGCGCGCATTCCGCCTTTGCCTGCCATTCACCTTGCTTTTTGCAGCCTCGGCCTGTGCACAGGGTCCGTCCAGCCAGGCTCATGAGGCCGCGGCTCCGCCGCGCACCGTTTTCGAGGCGCTTCGCCCCTATTATGATCAACTCGACATCGAGCGGCCGACCGCCGGACCGTCTGCATCACGCGACCCATCGCTGGCCCTGACGCGGATTGCTTTTGGCTCCTGCAGCGATCCGGCAAGGGACATGTCAATCCTGAATCGAATCGCTGCGGATGACGCTGACCTCTTTATCTATGCGGGCGACAATGTTTACGGCGATGCCTGGTCGTGGGACCCTACAATGCCGGAACTGCGCAGTGCCTATGAATCACTTGCGGCTTCATCCGAGTTTCAGGCCCTGCGTGCCCGGACGCCCATGCTGGCAGTCTGGGATGACCATGATTATGGCATGAATGATTTCGGCCGATCCTTCCTCTTCAAGGAATATGCAGAACGGCTCTTCCTCGATTTCTGGGCCGTGCCGGAAAATGATGAGCGCCGCAGCCGCGAAGGCATATATACGTCCCGCGTTTACGGACCCGAAGGGCAGCGCACACAGATCATCCTGCTGGATACCCGGTATTTCCGGTCGGATCTGACACGCACACCGGAGCGCGGAGCCGTCGGGAGAGAACGTTATATCCCGTCTGAAGCTGACGGCCAGGATATGCTGGGCGATGCACAATGGGACTGGCTGGAAGCGCAACTGGCGGTGCCAGCCGACCTTCGCCTGATCGTCAGCTCTATCCAGGTGCATGCAGATGGTCACGGCTGGGAAGCCTGGCGGACTCTGCCGCAGGAAAGGGCCCGTTTTTACGATCTTATCGAGCAATCGGGTGCCGAAGGCGTGATCCTGATGTCCGGTGATCGTCACTCGGCCGGCATATATGTTCGCGAAGACGTGATCGGATACCCGCTCTACGAGATAACCTCGTCAGCCCTGAACATGTCGTTTCAGGATGAAAACAACGAATCCGGCCCGCATCGTATCGGCGAAATGTACGCGCCTGTGAACTATGGCGTGATTGATGTGAACTGGGAGGGCCGTTCCGTGAACCTTGAAATTCGCGACGCCGAAGGCCGTGCTGTAAGGGAAATATCTGTGTCGCTCGCAGACCTCGCCCCTCGGTAGCATTACAGATCGTTCACGAAATCCCGCAGTTTGATGATAACGCGATAACGGCGACGTCAGCACGATCCATCAGACGTGATTGGCAAAGCCGCGTCTATTCAGCCAGTTTTCATCTCGCTGGCCGGGGATGGTCCCGACCGGTGAAACACATCACCCCCTGGAGGTCTTGATACCATGAATACCCAAACCAAATTTGCCGCACTTGCCGCATCCGCTCTGGCGCTGTCCCTGTCGGCGGCGGCATCCGCCGACGATTCCGACATGTCTGATGCGGGCGACATGGAGCGCTGCTATGGCGTGTCTCTTGCCGGCGAGAATGATTGCGCCGCTGGGCCGGGCACGTCCTGTGAAGGCACGTCAACGGTCGATTATCAGGGCAATGCCTGGACCTATGTTCCGGAAGGCACGTGCGAGAACATCGAAACGCCTTACGGCAATGGCTCGCTCGAGCCGGTCGAGCGCCCGTAAGCGCTGGCACCGAAGATGACCTCCGCTCACCTCCCCCTTGCTCCGGCACCCGAAATGGGTGCCGGCATCGGCCTCAAGCCGCAACATTATCGCAGTGTGCTGGAAAGCCGGGCCGAGGGGATGTGGGCGGAAGTTCATCCGGAAAACTACATGACCGAGGGCGGCCCCCGTCTGGCCTGGCTGGACGCTATCCGCCGCGAGCACGCGCTCTCCCTCCATGGAGTTGCGCTATCGCTCGGTGGGGCCGATCGTCCCGATCGCGGGCATCTGAAAAAACTGCGCGCCCTCGCTGACCGGTATCAACCGGCACTGATGAGTGAGCATCTCGCCTGGTGTGCGCATGACGGCACCTATTTCGGCGACCTTCTCCCCACGCCCTATACGAGCGCGCAACTGGATCGCTTCTGTGCCCATGTTGATGAGACCCAGGACGCGCTGGGCCGGACCATTCTGATCGAGAATCCATCCATCTATCTGCCACTGAAGTCAGAAATGACCGAGCAGGAATTCCTGGCCGAAGCGGTCAGGCGCACGGGGTGCGGATTGTTGCTGGACATTAACAATGTCTTCGTGACCAGCTGGAATCTCGGACAGGACCCCTATGCCTATATTGACCACGTACCCGGGGAAGCCGTCGGAGAAATCCATCTCGCCGGCCATGAACAGGATAAAAACCTGGGCGATCAATTGCTGATCGACACACATGGCGCGCCGGTGCGCGATGATGTCTGGAAGCTCTATGATTACGCCATTGCGAGGACCGGACCGAAGCCGACCCTCATCGAGCGCGACAGCAATCTTCCAGCCTTCGATGAGCTGATGGCCGAGCGCGATCGCGCACAGGGCCTGTTGGAGACCGCCCATGGCTGACTTCCATGATGCTTTCGCGCAGGCGCTGAAATCCGGGGATGCCTCGGCGCTGCCGGCCTTTACCGACGGCGCTCCGGATACGAATTTCAAGGTCTATCGCAATAATGTGGTCAAAGGTGCCGCGGACACGCTGGGCGATGCCTATCCGGTGATCCGGCGGCTGGTTGGCGAGGCATTCTTTCAGGGCATGGCGCGCGCCTTCTGGGCGGCGCACCCGCCGGCAGAGCGCACCCTGGCCCTTTATGGTGCAGGCTTTGCTGACTTCGTTGAAAGCTTCGAGCCGGCCCGGCCGCTGGTTTATCTTGCCGATGTCGCCCGCATTGAACGCGCCTGGCTGGAAGCCCACCATGCGCCAGATGCGGCACCGCTCGGGCTGGCGGATGTGAAGGGGTTGGCGCCCCACGATCTGGCCGCCATTGCGCCGGGCCTTCATCCCTCTGTCCGTATTCTGGCATCCGCTCTTCCCGCCTTTTCGATCTGGCGCACCAATCGCGAAGATGAAACCGTCAGGAAAATCTCGCTGGAGGCCGGGGGCGAGATGGCACTGCTGCATCGTCCGAAGATGGAGGTGCGCTACCGGCGCCTGTTTCCGGCGGAAGCCCTTTTTATCGCGCGCATAGAGGCCGGACAGAGCTTTGAGACCGCATCCAGTGCCGTTGCCGACCATTTTCCGGGCGTCGAGCCCGCTCCGCTATTCATTGCCTTGCTGAAGGAAGGCATTTTCAAAGGGACCAATCATGAGCACTGAGAAATTTGACGGCAATCCGCCGGTTCTGGGCGCGTTTGGCGCGCTCTATCAATCCGTCTATGGCAAGGTTCAGGACCTGATCGGGCACAATGGTCTGGCGCTTTTTGCCCGTCTGGCGATTGCCGGCGTTTTCTGGCGGTCCTTTCTCAACAAGGTCGAGACAAATGGGTATTTCGATTTTGTCGAGGTCATCAATAATTTCGAGATCCAGCGATCCCTGATCAAGCTGCCCGCTTTTCCCGTCACGATTACTGATCAGACCTTTGCCAATTTCGCCGACGGCGGCCGCAACGCCCTGCCACTAATTCCCGGTGATATCGCGGCGGTCATGGCGACCACCGGTGAGGGGCTATTATCCCTCCTGCTGGTCATGGGGCTGTTCTCGCGCTTTGCGGCCACCGGGCTGATATTCATGGCGCTGGTCATCCAGTTTTTTGTCTTTCCGACCAATGCCCATTTCTGGGGAACGGTCGCTTTATGGCTGATTCCGCTGCTTTACCTTGTCGGCCGCGGATCGGGCGCTATCTCCCTCGACTATGTCCTGACACGCCAACTGTCTCGATAACCCTCCGAGCGTTTGGACATGACACGCCGCTGACCGTTCCCCCGGTCAGCGGCGCTCTCCATTTGGCGTTGGCGTCCAAACCGGCTAGGACGCGGTCAGGCACGAATTTCATGGGGCAAGACGATGAAAGTCTTCTTGAAGACATTGCAGGCCCGCCTGCGCGACCCGCGTCAGTTTTCGGTAAAATCGCCGGACCGGATCTGTCCGATCTGCGGCTATGAGGGTCGCTTTTTGTCGCTCGGCACACCGCCGCGCTGGGATGGCCGCTGCCCCAATTGCTCCTCACGCGAACGCCATCGCCTGCTGCACATTTGCCTGGAGCGTGAAGGCATAGATCTAACCGACGGCCGTTCCATCCTGCATTTTGCGCCCGAAGGCTATTTCAAGAAAATGATGGGCGACAGCCCGGCCTATCACACCGCTGATCTGGTGCCCGGCAAGGCCCGTCACGCCATGGATATGGCCGACATGACGTTTGACGATGACAGCGTCGATGTCGTGATCGCCAATCACGTCCTGGAACATGTGCCGGACGACCGGAAGGCCATGCGCGAAAGCTATCGCGTGCTCAAGCCCGGCGGTCTGGCCATCTTTACTGTGCCGCAAAACTGGGCCCGGGCCGAAACCTATGAGAATCCGGATGTCACCTCAGCGGCGGACAAGTATGCGCATTATGATGATGCTAGCCATGTCCGCTATTATGGCCGGGATTTTGCCGATCGCGTAAGAGAGGCCGGTTTCGAGGTCACCGAATGGCGCCTCCCGCCGGAAGAGGAGCCGAAATACGGCCTTTTCAAGCAGGACATCATCTATCTCTGCCGCAAAGCCGCCTAGCCGCGCTCAAAGACCAGATAGACGCTCACGGGAAAGACGGGTGTGATTCCGTCCAGCCCGGCAATGCCGGCCAGGGCCTCGACGGCCGCTCCGAGTCCGAATTCACGCGCATCGATCAGCGCCGGTTCGGATGACACGACCAGGACACTGTCGGCTCCGTTCCGTATGACGCGCACGGGCGCGTAAACCGTCCGCGCTTCACCATGCAGGCTGACAGCGAGCTGTAATTCGGTTTCCAGATTGTCGCCGACCGCAAGGTCCGCAAACAGGGACGGGTCGAGATTGGCCGTGAGCTGGATGTGAGGAAATTCGCTGACTTCAAAGAATATGTCGCGCAAGCGCTCATTGCGGATATCGACATAGCTTTCAAAGCTGGCCGCATCGATATTCAGCCGGGCTTCGCCCGACGCGGAGACCGAACCGGATAGCGTCTCAAACCGGCTGGTTTCAACAACATTGCCATTCTTCACACTGATGACAGTGATATCCGACGCCGCGCCATCTAATTGCCATGACGTGCTGGTAACTGGCGTCTCGGCTGAACAGGCGACCAGAAAAGCGGCGAAAAGAATTGCGGCTACACCCTTGAACATGTCAGAGCCTTCCTGTTGCTTTGGCGAATAAGTCTAATCTGAATCTAGGACAAATATTGTGATTTTCTACCGTAACGTTTCCGTCGTCATGCTGGCCATCGCGGTCTGGCAGATCGCCAACGGGCTGCTCAACGTCGCCCTGCCGCTGGCGATGGCGGGAGCGGAATGGTCCGGCCTCGCCATTGGCGCGATTGCTTCGGCCTATGCGCTGGGCTTCATGGCGGGGGCCTTCTACGCACCGAGCCTGATCGCGCGCATTGGACATATTCGCGCCTTCGCGGCCGCTGGCGGCCTGGCCGCCGCAGCGACCCTCTTCCTTGGCGTCGACACCAATGCCTGGCTCTGGTTCGCCCTGCGCCTGTTCTTCGGTGCCAGTGCCGCGGTATTGTTTGCGGTTGCGGAAAGCTGGATTGCGGATGCCACGCCGGCAAAGAGCCGCGGCGGTGTGATTTCCGCCTATCAGATTGCAGGCCGGGCCGGGATCGTCATTGGTCCATTCCTGATTGCCGGGGGGGCTGAAGGCATTGGCGGCGCCCTGTTGATTGCGGGCGCGTTTCTGGCGCTCGCCATTTCGCCCATTGCGGCGACCAGCAAGGCCCAGCCGGCCTTGCCGGATCATCCGCAGGGCTCACCTCTGGAAGTGCTGAAAATTGCGCCATCAGCAGCGATCGCCGTATTTGCCGCCGGTCTCGTGAATACCGGTGTTCTGGCCTTCATTCCCATCTGGGCCGGGGGTCTGGGCGGCGAGAATGCCAATGAGAATGTCACAGCCGCTGCCGCTCTGGTGATGGGCGTGATCTACGCTGCTTCCATGGCCAGCCAGTGGCCGGCCGGGAAAATTTCGGATCACTATGACCGCCGGCTGGTCATTGGCGCGCTGGGCGCGGGCTGGACGCTCGTCTCCCTGGTGCTCGTCGCTTTCGTAAATCCCGGCCTGATACTGGGCGTTGTTCTGATTGGCCTCTGGGGCGCGACCTCTCTGGCGCATTATGGCGTCGCCATCGCTCACGCAGCCGACCGGGCAGAGCACGGCCAATTGCCGGCCATGGCGTCCGGCCTGCTTCTGGTTTGGGCGATCGGGTCGGTCATCGGCCCGCTCATCGCCGGCGCGCTCTATGCCAGCCCGATGGGGATGCGCGGTGTCTTTCTGTTTTCAGCCATTTCCGGCGCCTTGCTGGCCGGGGCGATGGTGTTGAGGAAGCGCAACAAGGCTGCCGCGCCGGAAGCGGAGCGGGAGGATTTCGTCAATCTGCATGCCACCTCTGCAGCGCTGGCGGAAATCGACCCGGATGAAGCCGAGGCCTGACCTCTGCGATTGAAGGGGCTAACGCGCATTGCACCGCATCATGCCGGTGTTATAAGCGCGCTATATCTTTCCGCCTGAACGCTGATTCTCCACGCGAGGCTTCAATCCATGAATATCCACGAATACCAGGCCAAATCCCTTCTGAAATCCTTTGGTGCGCCGGTCGCCGATGGCGGTGTCGCCATGACCCCGGCAGAAGCCGAAGCTGCCGCCAAAAATCTGCCCGGCCCCCTGTGGGTGGTGAAAGCGCAAATCCACGCCGGTGGACGCGGCAAGGGCAAGTTCAAGGAAGCCGAAGCCGGCGACAAGGGCGGGGTTCGCCTCGCCAAATCGACCGCCGAGGTTCGCGAATTTGCGGCGCAGATGCTCGGCAACACGCTGGTCACCAAGCAGACGGGTGAGGCCGGCAAGCAGGTCAACCGCATCTATGTGGAGGACGGCGCGGATATTTCCCGCGAGCTGTACCTGTCCATTCTCGTGGATCGCGCCACCAGCCGTGTCGCCTTTGTCTGCTCGACCGAAGGCGGCATGGATATCGAGGCGGTCGCCGAGGAAACACCGGAAAAAATCCACACCATTCATGTCGATCCGGCGGCAGGATATAGCGGCTATGTCGGCCGCAAGATTGCCGCCGCGCTGGAGCTCGACAATGCCCAGACCAAGCAATGCGTGAAGCTGATGGGTCAGCTTTACACCGCCTTTGTCGAGACCGACATGGCGCTTCTGGAGATCAACCCGCTCATCGTTACGGACGCCGGCAATCTGCACGTCCTCGATGCCAAGGTCGGCTTTGACAATAATGCCATGTATCGCCACCCGGACATTGCCGAATTGCGCGATCTGACCGAGGAAGACGAAAAGGAAATCGAGGCGTCCAAATACGATCTCGCCTATATTGCGCTGGAAGGTGATATCGGCTGCATGGTCAACGGGGCGGGCCTTGCCATGTCGACCATGGACATCATCAAACTCTATGGCGCCGAGCCGGCCAACTTCCTCGACGTTGGCGGTGGTGCGACCAAGGAAAAAGTGACCGCCGCCTTCAAGATCATCACCGCTGATCCGAATGTGAAGGGCATTCTGGTCAATATTTTCGGCGGCATCATGAAGTGTGATGTCATCGCCGAGGGCGTGATCGCCGCGGTGAAAGAGGTCGGTCTCAAAGTGCCTCTGGTGGTTCGCCTCGAAGGCACGAATGTCGAAAAAGGCAAGAAGATCATTTCCGAATCCGGCCTCGATGTAATTTCGGCCGATGATCTCGACGATGCCGCCCAGAAAATCGTGAAAGCGGTGAAGGGGTAAGTGGCTTTAGCGGACGCCCCACAAGCCATCGCCTTGGGTGATCGGGCCAGCAGCACGTCGCGCTTTCTCGCGGCGTCAATCGATCTCGGCCTGATTTTTTTACTTGTAATAGGTCTGGATCGTTTGCTCGACCTTGGAACGCTCTCCTTGCCATTCGCTGGCCAAAGCTCGACAGCAGGTATGACCGGGGTGCTGGTCGCGGGGTTGGGTCTGGCATTTATGGCAAAATTCTGGAGCACGTCGCCGGGAAAAAGTTTGCTTGGATTGCGCATCGCGCACGCGAGTTCGCAGGGAGATATCGCAGCGTGGCAGGCAGCCGTTCGGCAGGCGCTCTGGTTTGTTTCACTATTGGGTGGATGGGCTTTTCTTTGGATGCTCTGTGACCGCCGGGGGCAAGGTTTGCACGACAAGTTGGCGCGCACTGTTGTGGTGAAGGTTTAATGACCGGCCTTTTCCAGATCATCCTGATGGTGGCGCTGCCGGTTGCAGCCGGGGGCTATGCCGCCTGGTTTCTGCGAGGCCGTCTGTCGGCCATGCGCTGGAATGTCTACGCCGCCGTTTTGATGATCGGCCTTCTGGCACCAGTCCTGTTGGGCCTTCTGATCGCGCAAGCCATGATCGGCATGGTGGAAACCGGCATGACTCTAGCCATTCCCATGATCATGGGCGTGTCCGCAGGCACAGGCTGGCTGGCCGGGGCCCTGATGTTCCGCTTCAACGGAGAGGGCGCATGACCAACCGCTCCGATTTCACCTTCTTCCACGAACACCGCGTGCGCTGGGCCGAGGTCGATCCGCAGGCTATCGTCTTCAATGCGAATTATTTCGTCTTCGTCGATCACGCTGTGACCGAATATTTCCGCGTCAACAATCTGATGTGGGACGAGACGCTGAAAGCCGGCTTCGACTTCTTCACTGTCAATGCCAATTGCAATTTCCGCAGCCCGGCGCGGCTGGACGAGCTGATCCAGATCGGCTTCCGCTGCAAGCGCTTCGGCACGTCGTCTGTGGATTATGCCTTCGGCATTTTCCGGGGCGATGAATTGCTGGCCGATGGCACGATGACCTATGTCTGCGCGGACGCGAAAACCCGTCGCCCCATCCCGCTGCCGGACACCTATACCGACCGCATTCTGGCGTTTGAGCGCCATCCGATTGAAACAAAACAAGCTGCCTGAGGTTCGAATACTATGGCCGTACTCGTCGACAAGAATACCAAAGTGATCTGCCAGGGCCTGACCGGCAAGAATGGCACCTTCCATACCGAACAGGCCATGGCCTATGGCACGCAGATGGTCGGCGGTGTGACGCCGGGCAAGGGCGGTCAGACCTGGCACGGGGATGAGGATCAGAGCCTCTCCCTGCCGATCTATAATACGGTGGCCGAAGCGGTTGCCACGACCGGCGCCAATGCCTCGGTCATCTATGTGCCGCCGCCTTTTGCCGGTGACGCAATCCTGGAAGCCATTGATGCCGGCGTCGAGCTGATCGTGACCATCACCGAAGGCGTGCCGGTCTCCGACATGATCAAGGTAAAGCGCGCCCTGACGGGTACGAAATCCCGCCTTGTGGGGCCGAATTGTCCGGGCGTCATCACGCCGGGTGAATGCAAGATCGGCATCATGCCGGGCCATATCCACCAGCGCGGCACGGTCGGCGTGGTCTCGCGCTCCGGCACGCTGACCTATGAAGCGGTCAAGCAGACCTCGGATGTCGGCCTCGGCCAGTCCACATGTATCGGGATTGGGGGTGATCCCGTGAATGGCACCAATTTCATCGATTGCCTCGAGCTATTTCTCGGCGATGACGAGACGCAATCCATCGTCATGATTGGCGAAATCGGCGGCTCTGCCGAAGAAGAGGCCGCGCAATTCCTGAAGGATGAAGCGAAAAAAGGCCGCTCCAAGCCGGTCGTCGGCTTTATTGCCGGCCGCACAGCGCCTCCGGGCCGCACCATGGGCCATGCGGGCGCGGTTGTGTCCGGCGGCAAGGGCGGCGCGGAAGACAAGATCGAGGCCATGAAATCGGCCGGGATCACCGTCTCCGATAGCCCGGCGCGTCTCGGCACCACCATGATTGAGGTCTTGAAAGGCTAGCCGATCGTTCAAAATCCAGGGGAGGCGGCAGGAAAACCGGCCCCGCCCCTGTCCGGTTTGGGGTTTACAAAGGGGGTAGGCTCACCGGAAATACAATCAACAGGTCCGCCAGCGGGGGTTGGGCCAAGCAGGAAGCAACATGTCAGACGCAAAGCGCACTGATCGTAATCAGAATTTCCTCGATACCTCCTTTCTCTATGGCGGCAACGCCCATTTCGTCGAGCAGATGGCGGCCAGCTGGGCGGAAGATCCCACGTCGGTGCCTGATGAATGGCGCCGGTATTTTGACGAGAATGGTGCCGATCCGGCGGCCTCGGGCCGGGCTGCGCGCGGTGCCAGCTGGAAACGCGCTGACTGGCCGCGTGAAGCGAAAGGCGACCTGACCTCGGCGCTGGGCGCGATTGATGCCGCTGCCGAGCCCGCCCTGATCGAGAAAGTCGCGGAACGCCTGCCGGACGCGGATCCGGCAGATGTCCGCAAGGCAACGCAGGATTCCATCCGCGCCATCATGATGATCCGGGCCTACCGGATGCGCGGCCATCTTGCGGCCAATCTTGACCCGCTTTCCATGTCCGATTTCGGAGAACAGCCGGAATTGCAGCCGCAATCCTACGGCTTCGAACAGGCCGATCTCGACCGCGAGATTTTCATCGATGGCTATCTCGGTCTGCAAACGGCGACGCCGCGCCAGATGCTGGATATTCTGCGCCGCACTTATTGCTCCACCGTCGGCGTCGAGTTCATGCATATCTCCAATCCGCAGGAGAAAGCCTGGCTGCAGGAGCGATTTGAGGGGCCGGACAAGGGCGTCAATTTTACCGCTGATGGCAAGAAGGCGATCTTCTCACGTCTCGTCGAGGCCGAAGCCTTCGAGCGTTTCCTGCACAAACGCTATCCCGGCACCAAGCGTTTCGGCATTGATGGCGGCGAATCCATGGTTCCGGCGCTGGAGCAGATCATCAAGCGCGGCAGCCAGATGGGCGTCTCCGACATGATTCTCGGCATGCCCCACCGCGGTCGCCTGAATGTGCTGGCCGCCGTGATGGGCAAACCCTATCATCAGATTTTCCATGAATTCCAGGGCGGCTCGACGCAAGGCGGCGAATTCGGTTCCGGCGATGTGAAATACCATCTCGGTGCCTCATCGGATCGGGAATTCGATGGCAAGACGGTACACCTTTCCCTCACCGCCAACCCGTCTCACCTGGAGGCGGTCGATCCGGTGGTTCTGGGCAAGGCGCGCGCCAAGCAGACCAAATACCGGCGCGAACAGGGCGATGACGTGAACACGTCCGAACAGGTTCTGCCGCTGCTGCTGCATGGTGATGCAGCCTTTGCCGGTCAGGGCATTGTCGCGGAATGTTTCGGCCTCTCGGGGCTGAAAGGGCACCGCACCGGCGGCGCCATCCACTTCATCGTCAACAATCAGATCGGTTTCACCACCGACCCGAAGGATTCGCGTTCCTCGCCCTATCCATCCGACGTCGCATTGATGGTGCAGGCCCCGATCTTCCACGTGAATGGGGACGATCCCGAGGCCGTGGTCTATGCCGCCAAGATGGCGACGGAATACCGCCAGCTCTTCGGCAAGGACGCCATTGTCGACATGTTCTGCTACCGGCGATATGGCCACAATGAAGGCGATGATCCGTCCTTCACCCAGCCGCAAATGTATCAGGTCATCAAGACCCATCCGACGACGCGCGAGCTTTATCAGCAGCGCCTGGTGGCCGAAGGCGTACTCACCGAAGAGGACGCCGAGAAAATGGCGCGCGACTTCGATGACTATCTCGATGCCGAGTTCGAGAAAGGCAAGGACTTCAAGTCCAAGGATGCTGACTGGCTGGACGGGGTCTGGTCAGGTCTTGGCCTGCCGGAAGAGGATGATCGCCGCGGCGAAACGGCAGTGCCCGAAGGCAAGCTGAAAGAGCTCGGCCAGAAGCTGACCGAAATTCCCGGCGATATGGACGTCCACAAGACCTTGCGCCGTGTTCTGGAAGGCCGCCGCAATGCCATTGAGGCTGGCGAAGGACTGGACTGGGCCACAGCGGAAAGCCTTGCTTTCGCAACCTTGCTTGATGAAGGTTTCCCGGTGCGCCTGTCCGGACAGGATTCCGGCCGCGGCACTTTCTCGCAGCGGCACTCCCACATCATTGACCAGACGACGGGTGAAAAACACACACGGCTGAACCAGCTGGGCACCGACCCGATCCGTTATGAAGTGATCGACACCATGTTATCGGAAGAGGCCGTGCTCGGCTTCGAATATGGCTACTCGCTGTCCGCCCCCAATACGCTGGTCATGTGGGAAGCCCAGTTCGGCGATTTCGTGAATGGCGCGCAAGTCATCATCGATCAGTTTCTCGCCGCCGGCGAACGCAAATGGCTGCGCATGTCCGGCCTCGTCATGCTGTTGCCGCATGGCTATGAGGGGCAGGGGCCGGAGCACTCCTCCGCCCGCCTTGAACGCTTCCTGCAGCTGTGCGCGCAGGACAATATGCAGGTCGCCAACTGCTCCACCCCGGCCAATTACTTCCACATTCTGCGCCGCCAGATTCACCGCGGCTTCCGCAAGCCGCTCATCCTGATGACGCCGAAATCCCTATTGCGTCACAAGAAGTGCGTTTCTTCACTTGCGGCCATGAGTGACGGTTCTTCCTTCCACCGGGTCTTGTGGGATGATGCCGATCCCTCCAACCGCCCGGAGGGCGCCTCAGAAGTCACCACGACCAAGCTGGTCGGGGACGAGAAAATCCGGCGCGTCGTCATGTGCTCTGGCAAGGTTTACTATGACCTGCTCGAAGCGCGCGAGGAGAAGGGCATCGATGATGTCTATCTCTTGCGGGTCGAGCAATTCTATCCCATCCCGGCGCGCTCCATGCTGCAGGAATTCTCGCGTTTTCCGAATGCCGAACTGGTCTGGTGCCAGGAAGAGCCCCAGAATATGGGAGCCTGGACCTTTATCCAGCCCACGCTCGACTGGGTGCTGATCCAGACCGGAAATTCGCAATCCCGGCCCAAATATGCCGGTCGCTCTGCGGCCGCATCGACCGCTGCCGGCACCGCCGCTGCTCACAAATCCGAACAATCCGCCCTGATCGACGAAGCCCTCGCCTGATCGCGACACGAAGGACACGAACGCCATGACTGATATCAACGTCCCCGAACTCGGTGAATCCGTCTCCGAAGCCACCGTCGGCAGCTGGAATTTCTCCGAAGGCGATAGCGTGAAGAAGGATGACATTCTCGTCGAGCTGGAGACCGACAAGGTGTCCATCGAGGTGCGCGCCGAGGAAGACGGTATCCTGACCCGGATTGTCGCGGCTGAAGGTGACACGGTCGAGATCGGGGCGCAGCTCGCCGTGATCGGTGGCGACAGCAAGGACGATCAGAAGGCGGCTGACGACACGGCGAATGACAGCGATTCAAGCCAGGACGACGACACGGCCGACGAATCCGTCAAAGCGAAAGACGAGGGCGACGCCAGCTCCGGGAACGACGAGTCCACAGACGATGAGGATTCTTCTGACGAAGACGATAGCGCTTCGGCAGACGCATCATCGGGCAGCGATGACAGCCTCGTCGATGCCAAAATCCCGGAAATGGGCGAGAGCGTCTCCGAAGGCACGGTCGGCGCCTGGCTGGTCGATGTCGGCGCAGCGGTGAAGAAGGATCAGGCGCTGGTCGAGATTGAAACAGACAAGGTGGCGGTGGAAGTGCCATGCCCGGTCGACGGTGTGCTGGAAGAGCGTAAGGCCGAAGAGGGCGACATGGTCGCGCCCGGCGATGTGATCGCCCTTATCCGTGAAGGTGGCGCAGCCAAAGCCGATACTGCCGGGAAAGGCGATGCCGGAAAAGACAGCCAGAAGGATGACAAGCAGGACGATAAGTCCGACGCGTCATCCGAGGTAAAGGCCATGCCATCGGCGGCGCGTATTGCCGAGGAAAACGACCTCGATCTGGCAAAAGTTGAAGGTACAGGCCGCGACGGGCGGGTGACAAAAGGCGATGCGCTGAAAGCCGTTGAAGCCGGTGCCCGGTCTCCCGAACCGGCCCCCAAGCCGCAAGACGATGGCGAATCGTCGTCGCCGGCCTCCGGGGACCGCAGCGAAGAGCGGGTCAAGATGACCCGCTTGCGCCAGACCATCGCCCGCCGCCTGAAGGAGGCGCAGGACACGGCCGCCATGCTGACCACGTTCAACGAGGCGGACATGACGGCGATCATGACGGCACGCAAGACCCATCAGGAGGCCTTCGTTGCCAAACATGGCGTCAAGCTCGGCTTCATGAGCTTCTTCGTGAAGGCGTGTGTCAATGCGCTGAAAGAAATCCCGAACGTCAATGCCGAGATTGATGGCGACGAGATCGTCTACAAGAATTACTATGATATGGGCGTCGCCGTATCCTCGCCGCGCGGGCTGGTCGTGCCGGTTGTGCGCGATGCCGACAAGCTGTCACTGGCTGATATCGAAAAGAAAATCATCGAGCTTGGCACCAAGGCGCGTGACGGCAAGCTATCCATCGGCGAGATGCAGGGCGCGACCTTCACGCTCTCCAATGGCGGAATTTTCGGATCCCTGCTCTCCACGCCGATCCTCAATGCGCCGCAATCGGGCATTCTGGGCATGCACAAGATCCAGGAGCGCCCGGTCGCGGAGAATGGTCAGGTCGTCATCCGCCCGATGATGTATCTGGCGCTGTCCTATGATCACCGTATCGTCGACGGCAAGGAAGCCGTGACCTTCCTTGTGCGCGTCAAGGAAGCGCTCGAGGATCCGCAACGGCTCTTGTTTGATATCTGATCAGGCCTCTGATTTCGGCCAATAAAACCCCTCCCCTTTTCAGGGTTATCGCGTTAAGATGGCATCCTCTGGGGAGGGATAATCATGTCTGATACACGCGCAAAAACACCCATCTGGTTCTGGATTCTGGCCGTTATCGGCTTGCTCTGGTTTGCCATGGGTGCGTTTGACTACAGCGCCACGCAATTGCGGCTCGACTTCTATATGTCGGCGTTCACCGAAGAGCAGCTCGCCTATTTCTATGGCTTTCCAGCCTGGTATGTGGCGACCTGGGCCATCTCTGTCTGGGGTTCCTTCGCAGGCGCTGTTCTCTTGCTGATGCGCAAGAAAGCCGCATCGCTGATGTTCCTGATCAGCCTGATCAGCTTCATCATCGGTGCCATCTACAGCTATGGTTTCACCAACGCGATGGAGATGATGGGCGGGATCGGATCGGTGATTTTCTCAGCCGTCATCTTCCTGTCCATACTCGGCTATTTCTGGTTGGCGCGATCAGCCAGTGCCAGCGGAATCCTGCGTTAGCGTGTATTGCGCAAACGGCTGAGGCCGGCGATCAGTCCGCCGAGGATGGCTCCGGCCAGCCCCGCTTCGAGGCCGAGATAAAGCAGTGCCTCAAGCGCTAGCGCGTCGGTGGGTTGCACCGCAACAAGGCCAAGAATGATGATCATTGCGGCCATCAGTCCGAGGGCGCCGCCGATCAGGCGGCCCTTGAGAATGCCGCGCGCAAGCGTCCGTCTCGGACGTTTTGCGTCCTGGTTCTGGGTTGTGAAGGCCATTTTGTCCTCCTCTTCCGCTTGAGAGGATAACGTTGCTTCGCGGCCGCGGGTTCCATCGGGGCGGCGGCGCGAATTGCCGCCGGGTCAGTCGCGGGCCTTGTCGAAAACCGTCCTGAGCTTGGTCAGAAACGGCAGGGCCGCCGCCGCCTCCTCCGCAGAGATGTGTTCGGCAATCGGCACCAGAGCCGGGACCGCCATCATCAATGCTTCATTCCGGCGGGCAAGACCGGCGGGTGTGAGGCTGACCTGCTTGCTGCGGCCATCTTCCGGAGCCGGTTCGACGCAAACATAACCCTTCGCTTCCATCCGCTTCACCGTATTGGTGATCGCCCCCTTGGTGACCTGCAATGCGTTGGCCAGCCGGGCCGGGCTCCAATGGCCTCCAAGGCGCGCAAGATGATGGAGTAGGGCAAAATGCGACAACCGCATATCATCAGGCAGGACACGCTCGAACGCCGTTGAGCTCAGCTGATGGATAATCCCGATTTCCGTAAGAACAGAAAACAGGTCGTCCGGGCGGGCATGAGAATCACTCATTCCGCAAGTTTACCCGTTTTCACGTAAGCGGGACTCCAGCGGCCAGCGGGGCGCTTCAGACACCGGCCGGGCATATCCCAGACGCGCCAGCATCTGTATCGTTCCCCCCTCGGGCGCCAGCTCCTGATGGACGTCGCGATACAGGGCGGCCATCTCCGGATATTCCTGCAGGGATTGGCTCATGGGCTGCATCGCCAGGCCATCGCGGGTCGCAGACAGCGCAGCCCGCAGATAGGCGGACCCGGCATCAATCTGTTCCGCGCGGGTATTGCTGCGCGTCCGGATCCAGAAAAACGCCATGGCCGTCTGCGACCAGCCTTCCTGCATGGCGAGGCTTTCGGCAAAGGCGCGGTGGTCAGGATCGGCCATGGTTTCGGTCGTCATGATGCCCGCCATTTGCAGCGCTTCCATCATGGCGCCCGAAATGGCAATGCCGTCGGGATTGGCTTCGATCTGTCGGCGCCCGATCCGCATGACATCCAGGCTCTCCTGCCACGTCGCGGGGGTAAGCTGTTCGATCCGGCTCGCTTCCTGACACAGGGACCGAAGCGCATCCCGGCGCGTACCATTTGAAGTATAACCCGTGGTCAGGCGGCTACCCGTAGCAGATTGCATGGCGGTCAGGGCGGTTTCTGGTACATCGCGTTCAGTGTCGTAAGGGCTGCGATTGGTGCGGCGGAAGGGAATATGGGCAAAGAGGGGGTCAGCCTGACCGCCAGGTGTCAGCGCCATGCGCGCGACGGGCCGCTGATCGAGACGCGGCCGGGATTCCCCCTCAGGAAAAATCTCGATCTCTGCCACAAAACCGACCTCGGCGGCGGCGAGCCGGAATATTTCCAGAAAACACCCCAGTCCGATCGTGATCTGGCGATCAAAGGGATCGGTCTCCGGGAGCCGCCGCTCCAGATCACAATACAACACTGCTTCCGTTTCGCTGATCAGATCGACGATCCAGGGTTGCCGGTTGTGCGGGTTCGGCGCCAGAACCGCCCAGGACAGGGCGCGCCGCATGGGATCAGGATAACGACCGGCATTGCGCCACGGAGCCTGGGCCGCAACGGGTTCGCGGGTCAGGACGAAGCCGGTTCCTGCGGCTGCCAGAATGACGGCCGAACTGCCAAGGATTTGCATAAATCGACGACGGGAGGATTCCATATCTTGCCTCAATCGTTTAACATTAAACGATTAATGATTTAACGTTAAACCAATGTCAAGGCGAGGCGTTGAACCGGGGTAGATGCGTGCCTAGATTGGCGTTACACGACCGCGAGTCGCCGATTTGTTTCGTTTCACCCATTGCAGGAGCCACCCTATGTCCGAAGTCTATGATGTGGTGATTATCGGCGGCGGCCCCGGCGGCTATAACTGCGCCATCCGCGCAGGCCAGCTGGGTCTGAAGACGGCCTGTATCGAGTCGCGCAAGACGCTGGGCGGCACCTGCCTGAATGTGGGCTGCATTCCGTCCAAGGCTTTGCTGCATACCTCGGAGTTGTATGAAGCCGCCGCGAAGGATTTCGAGGGGATGGGCATCAAGGTCGACGGGCTGAGTTATGACCTGCCGAAAATGATGGAAGGCAAGGCTGAGGCCGTGAAGGGCCTCACCGAGGGCGTCGCCTTCCTTCTGAAGAAGAACAAGGTGGATCATATTCGCGGCAAGGGCCGGATTGCGGGTAAGGGGAAAGTCGAAGTTGACGGCCCCGATGGCAAACAGACCCTCGAGACCAAAAACATCGTGATCGCGACCGGATCGGAGGTCACGCCTCTGCCCGGCGTCGAGATCGACGAGGAGCGGATTGTTTCGTCCACCGGTGCGCTGGAATTGAGCGCAGTGCCGAAAAAACTTGTCCTGATCGGGGCGGGCGTGATCGGGCTTGAGCTCGGCTCGGTCTGGCGCCGCCTGGGTGCCGAGGTGACGGTCGTTGAATATCTCGACCGCATTCTTCCCGGTATAGACGGCGAAATCGCCAAACAGTCCCAGCGTATCTTCAAGAAGCAGGGCTTTTCTTTCGAGCTCGCCCGCAAGGTGACGGGCATCGACAAGACGGACAGCGGGCTGACCATCGCCACAGAGGCAGCGGACGGCGGCAAGGAAAAATCATTCGAAGCCGATGTGGCTATAGTTTGTATTGGCCGGCGGCCTTACACCGACGGCCTCGGCCTGGAGACTGTGGGGATCGAGCCCGACAAGCGCGGCTTCATTGCCAATGATCATTTCCAGACCAGTGCCGAAGGCGTCTGGGTTGTCGGCGATTGCACGCACGGACCCATGCTGGCGCACAAGGCCGAGGATGAGGGCACGGCCTGCGCCGAGCGGATTGCGGGCAAGGCCGGGCATGTGAACTACGATGCCATTCCAGGCGTCGTCTATACGCATCCGGAAATCGCTTCTGTGGGCGCGACCGAAGAGCAGTTGAAAGAACAGGGCCGCAAATACAAGACCGGCAAATTCTCATTCATGGCCAATTCCCGCGCTCGTGCCAATCACGAGACCGATGGCATGGTCAAGCTGCTGGCCGATGCCGAGACCGATGAATTGCTCGGCGCCCACATGATCGGCAAGGGCGTTGGCGAGATGATCGCCGAGCTCTGCCTCGCGCTCGAATTCCGGGCCGCATCGGAAGATATCGCCCGGACGTCCCACCCGCACCCGACCATGACGGAAGCCATCAGGCAGGCGGCGATGGGCGTCGAGGGCTGGACGATGCAGGCATAAAAAACGCTATTCTGACGAAAAGTTCAGACCGCGAATCAGCAAATCATGTTATAAACGACACAGTGAGACCCGCGTTTGCGAGACGTTTTGGTCTGTGTTCGGACATTATGATTTTTTGGCGGCCAGCTTGCGGGCCGCCTTGCTGTGCAGGAAGTTGCCCATGTTGGCTATCAATGCAGAACGACTGAAACTGGTGGCGCTTGATGCGCGCCTGGCCGGTCTGCAATCGCGCGCACCGGCGGCCTTTTTCGAAGCCCTGAATGTCATGTCCGAAGCCAGCTGGCCGCCGGATCTGATGGATCAGCCGGCCATGAATGCCTGCGAATTGAAGCTGGCAGAACACCCCGATCAGACGGGTTGGTATTTCTGGGCCTTTATCTGGCCGGACTTTATCGGCGGCATGGACCGGCTTGTGGGGGGTGGTGGTTTCAAGGGGCCGCCCGGCAAGAATGGCGTGGTTGAAATCGCCTATTCCATGCTGACCTCATTCCGCGAACAGGGTCTGGCCACCGAAGCCGTCAATGCCCTCATCGACTGGGCCTTCTCCACGGGTCAGGTCCGCGAAGTGATCGCCGAGACTCTGCCACATCTGATAGCCTCGCAAAGGGTTCTGGAGAAAACCGGCTTTATCGAGGCCGGAACGCGCGAGGAGGACGGCGTGACGATTATCCGTTTTGCCCTGCAGCGGGAACGCGCTGCAGCCTAGCCTCCGGTTAGACGCCGCAATTCCTCCAGATAGATAATCCAGGCCTTGCGCCCCACCGGAGTCAGTGAAAGCGTGGTGCGCGGGCGCCGTCCCACAAAGCTCTTGTCGACCGCGATATAGCCCGCTTCTTCCAGCTTCCGCATATGGACAGACAGATTCCCGTCCGACGCTTCGGTTTTGTCCTTCAGCTCGGTGAAACTCGCTTCGCTCACCGCCGAAAGATAGGCCATGATCCCGAGGCGCAATTTGCCGTGTATGACTTCATCGAGCTTTGCGGCATTGAAATCGGACTCAGTCATTGCTGGACGCGGGCTCCTTGCCCATCAACCGCATGCCGGGGACAACGGCCGCAAACAGAATGACCGCGGCGATCAGTAAATAGAGCTCGGGCCGGCCATAGAATGCGGGTGACAGTGCCGCCCCGGCGATCGACATCCAGGCCGGACCGAAAAGCCATTTCTCCGACGACAGTGCCGCCGTGACGGCAAAGGCAATGGCGTATCCGAACAGGGCAATGGTCAGGATGGAATCAAACAGGATGGGCGCGGCATCCAGCGCGGTCACGGAAAACAGAACGCCGGCGAAATAGAGACCGATGCCAATGCCGACATACTGCCAGGCTACGCGGTTCACGCGATTCCCGATCGAGCCAATGCCCGGCTTGTTCGACAAACCGCGCGCCGCGATGAAATTGGCCAGTAGTCCGATGACGCCATAGCCCAGCCAGACGGCGCCGACATATTGGGGTTCTATCGGAACCATTCCCGCCTGAATCGCCCAGTGCGCCACACAGGCGATGATAGCAAGTCCGCCCCATATCACCAGAAACCGTCCGCCGATAAGCGGCGCTTGCGCCCCGGATTCGGCGACGTTTCGCAGATAGTCGAGATCCGATTGGGAAGAGTCCGCCATGCTTACCTCCAAATAACTTTGAATTACAAAGTAACAGAAAGCGGGCAAGAAGCAAGGGCCATTTTTCGGGGTTCTGGAAAGTCCTGCTGGCGTCAGGAAGACGACCGCCGCGCGCGCGGATGGGCGGCGGCATGAACAGCGGTCAGATGCGCCCCTTCGACAGCGGCATAGACCTGCGTGGTCGACAGGCTGGCATGTCCCAGCAATTCCTGGATCGTGCGCAGATCGCCCCCGCCGGCCAGAAGGTGGGTGGCAAAGCTGTGACGCAGGGCATGCGGTGTCGCGCTGGCCGGCAGTCCCAATCGGGATCGCAGATTGACGACCAGCTCCTGCACCGCGCGTGCGCCGAGTACGCCGCCGCGCACAGCGCGAAAGACCGGTTCGCCAGCTTCAGGGCTGAACGGACAGAGTGCGGCATAGGCCGCCATCGCCTCGCGCACCGCCGGCAGAACCGGCACCAGGCGTGTTTTCCGGCCCTTTCCGGTCACGCGCAAGACATCTCCAAGCGGAAGATCATCGGCCGTGATTGCCAGCGCTTCGCTGATCCGGAGCCCGCAGCCATAGAGCAGGAGCAGGACGGCGGCATCGCGGGCAGCGATCCAGTCCGGCATGTCCCGGCCGCCGGTCTCGGCAATCATCTGCCGGGCGGCATCAGCGCTCACGGGCTTGGGCAGGCTGCGCGGCACTTTCGGCGTTTCGACGAGCCCGAGCGCGCTGCATTCGACGCCGCGGCGTTTTTCCAGATAGCGATAGAAGCTGCGCACCGATGACAGGAACCGCGCCAGAGAACGCGCCGACACGCCATCGCGCCGCCGATCCGCCAGCCAGGCGCGAAAATCGGTGGCTTTCAGATCGCCCAGATGTCGAAGGGTCAGGCGTGTCCCGCGATGGGCGAATTGGAAGTCGAGAAAAGCCGAGACATCCCGGCCATAGCTTTCCAGCGTTTTCGGGCTGTAGCGCTTTTCCCCCGCCAGGTAGCCCAGCCAGTCTTTCAGTGCCGTATCGGCGAGGGTGTCTAGGCCTCGCTCAGCCATCGATCCATCAGGCGCTCAACGGCGCGCGACACAAAATTCAGGATTTCCGTGCCCTGTCCGGTGAAGAACTGATCCGGTTCAGTTGCCGCCAGCGCCAACAGCCCGGTGCGGCCTCCGGCTTCTATCCGGCAAAGGGCATGGCTGCCCATGTCTTCACCATAGAGGGTCCGGGCGGTGCGCGGTGCGCAACCGCCGGTGAAATCATTTTCATCGCCCAGAAGCTCATCTGCCAGACCGTGTCCACAGGCATGAATGGCTTCGGACACAATCATCGGCGTTGCGCCTTCCAGAAACAGGCGAACCTTCTCGACGCCCAGCGCGGCCGGCGCTTCCCACGCTAGCTTGTAATCGAGTTCATCCAGATTGGCGCATTCCATGACCGACAGAACAAATGTCTGGGCCCGCGCCAGCAGGGCCAGATTATTGCGCGCATGATCGGCAATCGCCTGTTCGCGCCGTTTCAGTTCGCGAACCTCGCCGAGCAGCTTCTCGCGCACGACAAACCCCAGATCCGCCACGCCGTCTGCGGTTGGTCCTGCCGCAAGATGCGACAACAATTCGGTATCTTCGCGAACCCAGTCGGGATTATTCATCAGCATCTGGCGCACCAAAGCGCGATCCATCGCATCGGGCGCGGTGCCCGGCTGTGTCGTAAAATCTGTCAATGTCCCACCATCCGTTTTCGGATTTGTATTGAAGCCTGTCTAGCAGACAGGCATTGGCGTTCCGTAAACGCCGCAGAAGATGATTTGCAGAAGCGATGCGAACTCCCACTATGGGAGGATGAGTCGCGCGCCCACCCTCAAAGCCAAGGCCTCCATCCTGTTTCCGATGCCTTTGCCGGAACCGTTTGACTATGCAGTGCCCGAAGGCATGGAGCTGCGCGTGGGTGATCATGTGCGGGCGCCTTTGGGCAAGCGCTCGGCCCGCGGCGTGGTCTGGGCGCTCTCGTCCGATGATGGCAGCCGGAATCTGAAAAGCGTCGAAAGCGTCTATGACGCGCCGCCGCTCTCCGAAGCCATGATCGAATTTGTGAACTGGTCGGCACGTTATCTGGTGCAGTGGCCGGGCATCGTTTTGCGGATGGTCTTGCGCAGCGAGGATGCGCTATTGCCGTCTCCGACCGAGATACAGTTCGACGTCGCGGGTGATCTGCCAGCGCGCATGACCGAGGCGCGTTCGCGGGTGATCGAGGCCGTGACCGAATATGGTCCGAATTCGGCAGCCGAACTCGCCCGCCTGGCCGGTGTGACGCCGGGCGTGGTATCGGGGCTCGCCAAGGCGGGCGGACTCACGCGGCTCGAGCGTCCGGCGGACCCGCCCTTTGATGCGCCAGATCCTGACGGGCCGGGTGTCAAACTGGTCCCGCAACAGGCCGAGGCAGCTGATCAGCTCAAACGCATGATCAATGCCGGCGGATTTCAGGCGGCCTTGCTGGATGGCGTCACCGGCTCGGGAAAGACAGAAGTCTATTTCGAGGCCATCGCCCATGCGCTCCGTCAGGACCCCGAGGCGCAAATTCTCGTCCTCCTTCCCGAGATCGCCCTGACCCGTGCCGTCACCGCGCGCTTTATCCAGCGCTTTGGTGCCGAGCCTGCGCTCTGGCATTCCGACCAGGGTCACCGGGAAAGGCGCCGTATCTGGCGTGAGGTCAATGAAAACCGGGCGCGGATTGTCATCGGCGCGCGCTCGGCCCTGTTTCTGCCCTTCCAGAATCTGCGCTTCATCGTCGTCGATGAGGAACATGATGCCACCTACAAGCAGGGCGATGGCCTGCACTATCAGGCGCGCGATCTCGCCGTCGTGCGCGCCCGCGCCTCGAAAGCGCCCATCGTCTTGGCCTCGGCGACGCCCTCGATTGAAAGTCTCGCGAATGCGCGGGCCGGGCGCTATGCCTATATCCAGCTGCCAGACCGTATCGGCAAAGCGGTCCTGCCCGAAATCACGACCATCGATCTGCGCGAGCCTGAGAATCGTCCTGCCAGCGGCATGTGGCTCTCCGCTCCTCTGGTCGAGGCCATGGCCGAAACGCTGGCGCGCAAGGAGCAGGTTCTGCTCTATCTCAATCGCCGGGGCTATGCGCCTCTGGTCCTGTGCCGCGATTGCGGACACAAAATGAAGTCACCGGATGTCGACGCCTATCTCACAGAGCACCGTTATACCGGGCGGCTGGTCTGTCACCTCACCGGCTTTTCCATGCCGCGCCCAGACAAATGCCCGGAATGTGGCGCCATTGATTCCCTGGCCAGCGTCGGACCGGGCGTCGAGCGCGTGGCCGAGGAGGCGAAGGCGCGTTTTCCCGATGCGAAGATTGAAATCCTCTCCTCCGACACGGCCCACTCGGCGGAAAAATTGCTGGCCCTGATCGACCGGATGGAACGCGGCGAGATTGATATTCTCGTCGGCACCCAGATTGCGGCCAAGGGGCATAACTTCCTGAACCTCACGCTCATAGGCGTCGTCGATGCCGATCTCGGTCTGGCGGGCGGAGACCCACGGGCCGGAGAGCGGACCTATCAGACGCTGGTTCAGGTGGCGGGGCGGGCCGGCCGGGCGGATCGGCCGGGCCGGGCACTTCTTCAGACACATGACCCCGAGCATGACGCCATCGCCGCGCTGGTCGCCGGAGATCGTGATCGTTTCATGGAAACCGAAACTATGGCCCGCGAAGTGCTGGGGCTGCCGCCCTATGGGCGTCTGGCGGCCATCATCCTCTCCGCCCGGGATCCGTCGCAGGCCGACACGGTCGCCAGAGACTGGGCGCGACAGGCGCCGAATGCCGACGGCATCCAGATCTGGGGGCCGGCCGAGCCGCGTTATGGCATGGTCCGTGGCTGGCATCGGCGGCGGCTTTTGATCCGGGCAGATCGCGATGTCGATCTGTCGGCATGGCTCTGGGCCTGGAAGAAGACGATGAAACCGGTGTCCTCCGTCCGCGTCACTATCGATATCGAGCCCTACAGCTTCGTCTGATGCGCCAGCGTAAACGGCGAGAGGTCCACCGACGGCGGTAAGTCCAGCGCCAGTGCGACGGCGGCTTCGCCGATGGCCGGCGCGAACTTGTAGCCATGGCCGGAACATGCTGCGATCAACACCATGCCCGGATCATCGGGAGCCTGATCGACCACGAAGCGTCCATCCACTGTGTTGGTGAACCGGCAAACCTCGAAGCGGTCAGGCGGCGGACAATCCGGCAGAACCGCTTTCAGGCAGTCGGTCAGAATCCGCCGGTCTTCGTGATCGACCTCGCTGGGGCCACAATGAGCCGGGCCGCGCTGCTGACGATGATGATAGAGGCCAAGCTTCCATCGACCGGGATTGGCCGCCGGCAAGAGATAGATGCGGCGGCCATCGTGCAGTTCACGCTGGAAGGGCGGCACATCGCCTTCCGGCCCGTCAAAATAGGCAATGACTTGCCGTTCGACGGTCAGGATTGTCTGAAGGTCGGACGAAAATTGCTCCGCCCAGGGCCCGGCGGCGTTGATCACGCGGCGTACCGGCACTTCGTCCTGATCAGTGCGAATGACAAAGCCGTCCCCATCCCGTGTGACGTTCTGAACCGGCGTCTCCCAGTGGAGATCGGCACCGCTCTCCTGCGCCAATCTTGCCATGGCGACATTGGCGCGGTCGCTCATCAGAACCCCGCTTTCGCCAGACTTGATCGCGGCGCAATTGTCCGGCAGGTGCAGGGCGGGCCAGCACTCATTGGCCGTCGCCGCATCCATCAGGATGCAGGCGCGGTCATACGCGTCGGCGCAAGCCAGCGATTCATCCAGCAGAGATGAGCCTTTGACGGCAATGTCCAGACCGCCGAGGCGTTTGAGCAGCGTTTCGCCCGATTCTTCTTCCAGCCTGGCCCAGAGCGCATAGCTGCGATCAAGCAGCGGCATATAAACGCGCCCCTCACTGTAGAGGCCGCGAATCATCCGCGTTTCGCCGTGGCTGGAGCCCTGGCGGTGATTCTGTGGGAACTGGTCAAAACCGATGACCTTCGCCCCGGCGCGGCTTGCCGCCCACGCGCTGGCCAGGCCCATCGCGCCAAGACCCACTACCCCTATATCGTGCATGCCACTCTCCCCGTCGTGCATGCCGAACGCCCCGGGGCCACTCTCCGTGCTTTTTTTCAAGCAATCAAGCCATGCCGATAATGCCGCAAGCGGGTTGCCGCCTGATAGGCCCTATGCTAAGCGGGCGCGCAACTGGAGAAGCGCGCGTCTCAAGGGCGAAAGCGTGCTTCAGATTTCGCAATGTTCTCAAGTATTTGACGGTTGATCAAATCGGCTCGTCAATACAATCGGCAAAGGCAGGCGACAGAACGGTCAGATGAGTGGTGATCACGTAACAATCACCGGCGCAGCCGGACGGTATGCCAGCGCCCTGTTCGAGCTGGCTTCGGACGCCAAATTGGCGGACAAGGTCGAAGCCGACATGGCCGCTCTGGGCGAGTTGTTGGCCGGCAGTGAAGAGCTGTCAGCCGCGCTGAAAAGCCCGATGGTCGATGGCGACGCGAAATCCGGAATTATCACGGCCATTGCCGAGAAGGCCGGATTCCAGGACATGACGCGGAACGCGCTGAAAGTCGCAGCTGAAAATGGCCGCGCCGGTGAGTTCGGGTCAATTGCTGCCGCCTATGCCAAGATGGCGGCTGCGGCGCGCGGTGTGGTATCTGCGGATGTCACCAGCGCTGCCAAGCTGACGGCCAAGGAAATCGACGCTTTGACAGCGTCCTTGAAACGCGCCCTCGGGCGTGAAGTTGACGTCCGGACTCATGAGAATCCGGACATTCTCGGCGGGCTGATCGTTCAGGTCGGTTCGCGCATGTATGATTCCTCACTTCGGACCAAGCTCGATGGGCTCCGGACAGCGATGAAAGAGGCTTAGAAACGCCATGGACATCCGTGCTGCGGAAATTTCCGCAATCCTCAAAGATCAAGCTCGGCCGGGTCGTCAACGCACTGGGTGAGCCGATCGACGGCAAGGGCCCGATCGGCGGAAACGCAGGCGAATGACGTGTCGGCCTATATCCCGACCAATGTGATCTCGATCACCGATGGCCAGATCTTCCTGGAAACCGACCTTTTCTTCCAGGGCATCCGCCCGGCCGTGAACGTCGGTCTGTCCGTGTCCCGCGTGGGGTCTGCCGCTCAGACCAAGGCCATGAAGCAGGTAGCCGGCAAGATGAAGGGCGAACTCGCCCAGTATCGCGAAATGGCCGCCTTTGCGCAGTTCGGCTCCGATCTGGATGCGGCAACGCAGCGCCTTCTCAACCGGGGTCAGCGCCTGACCGAGCTTCTGAAGCAGCCGCAATTCTCGCCGCTGTCGATGGAAGAGCAGGTCTGCGTGATTTTCGCCGGTACGCGGGGCTATCTCGACAAGGTACCGGTTGGCGATGTGCGCCAGTACGAAGCCGAGCTTCTGCGTCACCTGCATGCCGATCATGCTGATCTTCTGTCCGCCATCCGCGACGAACAGAAGCTGAGCGATGACAGTGAAAGCAAGCTGGCCTCCGTGGTCGAAGCGTTCACGAAGAACTTCGCTTAGGGTCAGGGTTTAGGAGAGCCGCATGGCTTCGCTTAAAGAGCTTCGCAATCGCATCTCGAGCGTGAAATCCACGCAGAAGATCACCAAGGCGATGCAAATGGTGGCCGCAGCCAAATTGCGCCGTGCACAGGACGCCGCCGAAGCGGCTGGGCCCTATGCCGAGCGTATGGCGTCGGTCATGGCGAATCTGTCCACGTCGATGAAGGATTCTCCCGGCGCGTCACCGCTTCTGGTGGGGACGGGCAAGTCCGACACCGTGCTCCTTCTCGTGCTGACAGCTGACCGTGGTCTGTGTGGGGGTTTCAACACCAACATCGTCCGCAAGACTCGCGAACGCATCACGGCGCTGCAAGCTGATGGCAAGACCGTCAAGATTGTCACTGTCGGCAAAAAGGGCGCAGATCAGCTCAAGCGCCTCTACAGCAGCCTGATCGTCAAGCAATACGATCTGGCCGGTGGCAAGAATGTCGGCCGCGATGCGGCGTCCGAATTCGGCCTCATGATCCGTGAAATGTTTGCCGCCGGTGAGTTCGACGTGTGCGAGCTGATCTCGTCGGAATTCGTTTCCGTCATTTCGCAGAAGCCACGGGCCCAAACGCTGATCCCGGCGGTTGATGCAATTGATGAAAGCGTCAAGCGCCCCGATCTGGGTGGCGCTGTCTATGAATATGAGCCCGACGAGGAGGAAATCCTCAACGTGCTCCTGCCGCGTTATGTCGATACAATCATCCTGTCCGCCCTTCTGGAAAATTCCGCAGGCGAGATGGGGGCCCGCATGGCCGCGATGGACAATGCCACGCGCAATGCCGGCGAACTGATCGACAAACTGAACCTTGTTTATAACCGTACACGCCAGGCCAAGATCACGACGGAGCTGACCGAAATCATCTCCGGCGCCGAAGCCTTGTAAGAAATACGTCCGCAAAAGGAATTATGCAGATGGCACAGCTCAAAGGACGCGTCGTTCAGATTACCGGCGCTGTTGTTGACGTCGAATTTGACGGTGGATTGCCGGATATTCTGAACGCCGTTGAAACCAAGAATGGCGAGCAGAAGCTGGTTCTGGAAGTCGCCCAGCACCTGGGTGAGAACACCGTCCGGACCATCGCCATGGACGCCACGGAAGGCCTGCAACGCGGCGCCGTAGTGACGGATACGGGTTCGCCGATCACCGTGCCGGTTGGCCCGGGCGTGCTCGGTCGCATCCTGAACGTCACCGGTGACCCGATCGATGAGGCTGGCGAGGTTTCCTTCGAACAGCGCGCCCCGATCCACCGCTCCGCTCCGGCGTTTGACGAACAGGCGACCGAAGCAGAAATCCTGCCGACCGGTATCAAGGTTATCGACCTGCTCTGCCCCTATGCAAAAGGCGGCAAGATCGGTCTCTTCGGCGGTGCCGGTGTTGGCAAGACGGTTCTGATTCAGGAGCTGATCAACAACATCGCCAAACTGTTCGGCGGTTACTCGGTCTTCGCCGGCGTGGGTGAACGCACCCGCGAAGGAAATGACCTGTACTGGGAAATGATCGAATCCGGCGTGAACAAGGACCCGTCCAAGGGCTCCACGGAAGGCTCGCGCTGCGCCCTGGTCTTCGGCCAGATGAACGAGCCTCCGGGTGCCCGTGCCCGCGTGGCCCTGTCCGGTCTCGCTCAGGCGGAATATTTCCGCGATGAGGAAGGCAAGGACGTGCTGTTCTTCGTGGACAACATCTTCCGCTTCACCCAGGCCGGCGCCGAAGTGTCCGCGCTGCTGGGCCGCATCCCGTCCGCCGTGGGCTATCAGCCGACCCTGTCCACCGACATGGGCGCGCTGCAGGAACGCATCACCTCCACCAAGAAGGGGTCCATCACCTCGGTGCAGGCTGTGTACGTGCCGGCCGATGACCTGACCGACCCGGCTCCGGCCACGACCTTCTCGCACCTCGACGCCACGACCGTGTTGAACCGTGCGATCTCGGAAAAGGGTATTTACCCGGCTGTGGACCCGCTCGACTCCACCTCGCGTATCCTAGACCCGCGTATTGTCGGTGAAGAACACTATGAAACGGCCCGCGCCGTGCAGGAAATTCTGCAGCGCTACAAAGCCCTTCAGGACATTATCGCCATTCTGGGTATGGATGAGCTTTCCGAGGAAGACAAGCTGACCGTGGCCCGCGCCCGGAAAGTGGAGCGCTTCCTGTCGCAGCCGTTCGACGTGGCCCAGATCTTCACCGGCTTCCCGGGTGTTCAGGTGCCGGTCGCCGATACGGTCAAGGCGTTCAAGGCGATCGTTGCCGGTGAATATGATCACCTGCCGGAGCCGGCCTTCTACATGGTTGGCACCATTGAGGATGCCGTGAAGAAAGCTGAACAGCTGGCCGCTGAAGCCGCCTAGGCTTTGCTTTTAACCGAATTGAAAAGGCCGGTCCTCGCGACCGGCCTTTTCTTTTGCCCCGCACTCGGTCAAAGTCTGTTTCAGATCGGGGGACGCCAATGACACGACTGCAAATCATTCTGACTGCTTTTACCGCATCTTTGTTCTGCAATTTCGCCGATGCGAGTGTGCCCCCTCCACCTCCGCCGCCGCCAGAAGGTCTTCCGGCAGCCTATGACGGTTATTCGACGGAGTCGCTCTGGTATGCCTACCTATTCTGGGTGCGCGGCGAGACGGTTACCCGCCGCGAAGCAGCATTCGAGGCGCTTCGTCTGCCGGGATACAGTGATGATCCGGTGGCCTGGCGAACCGACCTGGACGGTCCGTCCTATACCTCAATCAGCTGGTGGATTCCCCACGGCACGCTTTTCGCGTTCGAAGAGGTCTGTCCGGTCGGCGACGGATATGCCAATCAGGAAAGTTGTCTCTGGCGGTATCGTTCGGCCGCCTTCGACGCGCGCGAGCGCGACATTCACGCCATCGCCTACGACACGTTTGACGGCGCCGCTTTTGCAGCGCATCTGGCAGAGCAAGGCGTTCCGCCAGAAGCGGTAACGCGCGCCTATCGCAGCGATTTCGGACAAGCGGCCAGAGTCCATGAGCGGCTCGACGCCATGATTGTCAGCCGCGATATCCGCGCCGATTCCTGTCCGGGCGTCCAGGATGGCATCGAGGCTTTGGCGCAGATATCATTGCCACTTTCGCCCTACGGCCCGCCAGACGGTACGCCGCCTCCGCCGCCGCCTGCTCCGCCCTCGGGCGATACCCAGACCCTGACGATTCCGGCCGGTTATTTTCCCGATATGGACGTCACCATTACAATCGAAAGCAATGGAGCCGGCTCGATGCGCAGTCTTCTCGACGCGCTGATCGGACCAGTTCAAGCCTGTATCGATTCGCAAGCGGATTGACTTGCACAATGGGGTTTCACATTCGCGGATTAACCTGCTAGAGAGCGCGCGAACGAAAGGTATGGCAGATGGCTGACAAACTTCATTTTGACCTCGTTTCTCCCGAACGCCGCCTGTTTCAGGGCGATGTCGACATGGTTGTGGTGCCCGGCGAAGAGGGTGATTTCGGTGTCCTTCCGGGCCATGCGCCCGTCATGAGCGCCATCCGCTCCGGCGCGATCTCCGTGCATGATGGTTCCGACGTTCGCCGCACCTTCATCCATGGCGGGTTTGCCGAAGTCACGCCGGAAGGCCTGACTGTGCTCGCCGAGGAGGCCATTGACCTGTCCGCTGTTGATCGCGATCAACTGGCGAAGGATTTGTCCGATGCGCGTGAGGATATCGGCCTCGCCCGGGATGATCACGAGCGTCATATCGCCGAAGCGAAACTCGCCAAGTTCGAGGCGCTGACCGAAGCGCTGAACGGCTGATCGACTTTCTTACCTCTCTCGGACTAACAGACTTCATCGGCTTTGCCGGTGTCGCCTGCGTTCTGTTTGCCTATTTCTGGCAGCAGACGCGGGGCGTCCGTGACGATGATTGGCGACACCCCGTCATCAACGGAGTCGGCGCTGTGCTCCTGCTCGTATCCTTGGTGTTCAAGCCCAATCCAGCGTCCGTCCTGATCGAATTCTGCTGGTTTGCGATCAGTCTGATCGGACTGGTGCGGGCGCTAAAGAATCGTCAGCGCGCGAAAGCGGAAAACGCCTCGACGACTTCTTCATAGACAGCGCGTTTCCAGCCAATGATGAGCGGCGGAATGTTGGACAGCTTTTCCCACCGCCATTCGGCAAACTCCTGTGGCGGCACCGCGGTCAGATCAAAATCTGAATCCTTGCCCGTATAGCGGAAGGCAAACCAGCGCTGTTTCTGACCCTTCCACTTGTATCGCTTCTGGTCCGGCCGTGCCGGCAGGCCCGGCGGGAAATCATAGGCGATCCAGTGATCAATGGAGCCGAGCAGGTCGAGTTGATCTGACCGCGCGCCGGTCTCTTCATAGGCTTCGCGGCGGGCGGCCGCTTCGGCGTCCTCGCCCTCATCCATGCCGCCTTGTGGAAACTGCCAGATCTGCGGGCCATTGACGTCCGCGCGGCGGCCAATCCAGACCAGCCCGTCGCGATTGAACAGGACCACACCGGCATTGGGCCGGTGTTGCGGATAGGGGTCATCCATCAATGACCGCCGGCAGAGGCCGCGGATTGTGCGCCACCGCGTTCAGCCTGCTGCCGCGCCATGACGGCAGATGGCGGTGCCAGCGCATAGCCGCGCGCTTCCAGCCCCTCGGCCCAGCGGGCGACCTGGTCGACCGTGGAGCGATAGGCAAAGCCGGCGCCGACCGAACTGCCATTCTGCAGCGCAAGCGCCTCCAGCGTCAGCAGGCGGTCATCCACGGCGGATGGTGAGGGATCTTCATCCAGCACGCGGTCAGCAATGCCCCAATGCGCACCGGCATTCCCGCCTGCCGCCTCAATCGTTGACCGGCGGCCCGTGCCATCATGCAGGAAGGAGACGCCTCGTTCCTCCAGCGTGGCCATCAGATGACCCAATGCCGGTTCGGACGTGGAGAAGCGCGCGCCCAGATAATTGGTCATGGCGAAATAGCCGGTCGCCTGGCTCATCAGCCAGTAGAGGCGGCGGGAGTTTTCGGTATTAGGCGCGTCGGCCAGCAGCGTGTGCGGTCCCGGATCATTATTGGGATAATCAAACGGCTCCATCGGAACCTCGATCAGCACTTCATGACCCGCGGCCCGCGCCTGATCGATCCAGCTTTGCAGATCGCGGGAATAGGGCGCAAAGCTGAGCGCGACTTCCGGCGGTAGATCGTTAATCGCGGCCTCGGTGACGGCACGGTTCAGCCCCATGCCGCCGATCACCACGGCAATCATCGGCATGTTGGGGTCGCCATGCCAGGGCCGGGCATAGGCCTGATCCGGGCGGGTACCATCGGGGCCAATGGCCGGCAGAGGCCCGGAGGGCCCTGGCGTGGTCAGGCCGGTCAGCGGCGCGGCCACCAGTGCGTTCGGATTGGTCTGTCCGGCATGCTGCGCTTCGGCATGCGACGGGTCAGAGCCGCTATCCGGCGGCGTGGCTTCGAAGGTTTCCGGCACGCCCGACAATGACGGTTCGATCTCTGAATCCGGCGCGGTGAATTCGACCGGGCGGCGGATTTCGGCGGTCTGTACTTCCTGAGGCGCCGGTTCGGGGATCGGCGCAAGCGCCTGACGGGCCACGGGCGGGCTTCCTGCAGGGTCGCCGAGCAGCGCGATCATCAATGCGCCGATACCAAACAGCGTCGCCGCCCCCAGCCCGGCGAGGGCAGGCGCTTTGAAAGCTTGTGTCGCGCTTGTTGTGCTTCCGCTCATCTTTACCCGGCAAGTCAGCCTGCGGGTCCGGCCGAATCAATTCGGTCGGACCTTTGCCTGATTGCTGCCCGCTGGCGGGTAAGAAAGGGTTAAGACGGGAGGCTGAAGGCCTGTCCTATTGCAGTGCGGCCTGCTCGCGTTCAGCCAGTCCGGCGAGGATTTCCAGAGCCCGCTCCAGCTGGAAGTCATTGCCTTCGTAGTCTTCCGGCGGCTGTTCGATTGCAGCAATGTTTTCGGCTTCCCGCTCCGTGCCGTCCTCATTCTGAAGAGCACCATCCAGCGCGGACTCGCTGTAACGCGCTTCGGCACTGTCCTCGATCGGGCGGAACGCCACCAGCCAGTCCGGTACAATACCGGTCGCCTGAATGGAGCGGCCCGAGGGCGTGTAATAGCGTGAGGTGGTCAGGCGCAGACCGCCATCACGGCCGCCACGCAGCGGGATTAGCGTCTGAACCGAGCCTTTGCCGAAGCTGGTCCGGCCCACAAGCGTGGCGCGCTCGCGGTCCTGCAGGGCACCCGCGACGATTTCCGACGCGCTGGCGGAGCCTTCATTGATCAGAACGACCACAGGGGCCCCATTGATCATGTCACCTGGACGGGCATTGAAGCGCTGGTTTTCGCCCGGATTGCGATAGCGTGTGGTGACGATTTCGCCGCCATCCAGGAAGGTATCGGTAACGCCGACCGCCTGATCCAGCAGACCGCCCGGATTAAAGCGCAGATCGACAATCACGCCCGGTATCGTACCGCCAAAGGCTTCGCGCATTTCAGCAATCGCTTCATGCAGCGTTTCTGTCGTGTGCTCATTGAAACCCGCAATGCGCAAATAGCCGAAGCCTTCTTCCTCGCGCCAGGCGACAGTGCGCAGCGGAATGATCTCACGCACCAGATTCAGATCGAAATTTTCCTCGTCCTCGCGGGCGATGGTGATGGTGACCGGGGCGCCAACAGGGCCGCGCATCAGATCCACGGCTTCATCGGTTGAGAACCCGATGATGGAATCGCCATCGACGGCAATGATCTGGTCGCCGGGCTGCAATCCGGCCCGGCCGGCAGGCGTATCTTCATAGGGCGAGACGATCGTGATGCGGTCATCGCGGACGGTGATTTCCATACCGAGGCCGCCATATTCACCGCGCGTCGAAACCTGCATATCCTGGAAGCTGTCGGGCGAAAGATAGGAGGAGTGCGGGTCCAGGCTTTCCAGCATGCCTTCAATGGCCGCCTCGATCAGCGCCGCATCATCGACATCGGTCACATAATCCGACTCGATCCGCGACAGGACATCGCCGAACAATTCGAGCTGGCGATATGTGTCTTCGCGGGAGTTGTCGAAGCCTTCTGCGGATACCGCGAGGGCACCGGCGCCAAGAGCGAAAGCAATGGCTGCTGCAATGAAATTCAAACGCATGATCTAACGAGTCCTTTTCTCTCGCCCGCACTACCCGGATTGCGATCTGACCCTTAACCAGGGCTCAGGGTCAACCGCTGTTTCTCCGCGCCGGATCTCCAGATACAAATCCGGTGCCACTTCATCATGATCGGGCATCTCCCCGATGGGTTCGCCCGCCAATACCGACTGGCCCGCCTCGGCATAGATGGAAGCTAGGCCAGCCAGCACAATATAGTAGTCATCGCCTGCACTCAGGATCAATAGTCCGTTATATGTATTAAATGATCCGGCGTATTCGACCCGCGCATCGAAGGGGGCGACCACCTGCCCGCCGGCGCGGGCACGAATACGGATGCCTTCCAGTGGTTCGTTATTCTCGTCATCCTGCCGGAAACGCAGCACGATCGGCCCTTCTACAGGCGGCCGCAGCTCACCCCGGCTGTCGGCAAAGCGGAGTGTTTCAATGGGAGCCATGGCCGCTCGGGCCACCACCAGACCGTCTTCCGGACGCAGGGCCGGTGCCGGAATGTCATCACTCCGGATCAGCCGCCGCGGATTAAAGCGGGGTGAAATTTCTGTCATCCCGCGCAGGGTTTCGAGTAATTGCCGCAAGGAACGCGCCTGTTCCCCCGCCGTGGCGGCGACATCGGCCAGACGTTCGGCCTCTCCCCGGCGGCGCGCTTCCAACTGCCGCCGTTCGGCGAGAAGCTGGCGGATCGTGTCTTGTCGCTCATCCAGTTCCTGCTCGGTCGAGGCCAGTTCAAGCCGCTCGGCTTCAACCTCTGCCCGCACGGCGCGCAAATTGTCGAGCTCCGCCGCCAGCACAGCGGCCCGATCCTGTAATTCCGGCGTGATCGCAGCCAGAAGGCTTGCGGCCCGAGCGGCCTCTTCGGCTTCACCCGGCGATGTCGCCAGCGCGGGCGGTGTGCCGCGTTCAATACGCTGAAGGGCCGCAAGCACATCGATCAGGGCGTCCCGATCGGCCAACAGGCGTTCCAGAATGGCATCTTCCTGCGTGGTGAGGGCCTCGATGCGGCGTTCGATATCCAGCGCCGCCTGCTCACTGCTCGAGACACGATTGGCCGCATTCACCAGCCGGGTTTGCAATTCGACAATCTCGGCCGCGAGCGCCTCGGCTTCCAGCCGCGCGGCTTCGGCGCGCTCGGCGGCCTCATCCTCCTCCTGCTCCAGACGTTCGATCTCGGCAGGATCGGGCGGCGGCGGATCGCCGGCGGTCTGGAAAGCGAGAATAAGGGCAGGAAGCCACATGGCATCAATCCCGGTGATAGGGCGAGCCGGACAGGATGGAGACCGCCCGGTAAAGTTGCTCGGCCAGCATGGCGCGAACCAGCATGTGGGGCCAGACCGCTTTTCCAAACGACATCGTCAGATCCGGATTGCCGAAGGCGGCCCGGTCAAGCCCATCAGCGCCACCAATCACGAAACAGGCGTCGCGAATGCCGTCATCACGCCAGCGCGCCAGCGCATCGGACAGGTCGCGCGAAGAGAGCGCCTTGCCCCGTTCATCCATCAGACAAACCGCCGAACCGTCTGGAATCTGGGCGGCCAGGGCCGTTGATTCTGCATTGCGGGACTTGAACGGTTTGGGATCAATCTCTGTTTCCGTCAGCGGACCCAGAGCAATCTGCGGCCTGCTGGCCCGGATGCGGTCGGCATAGCGCTGGATCAATTCGCGTTCCGGGCCGGACTTCAGCCGCCCGGATGCGATGATCCGCAATTGCATACCGGATCAGCCTTCAGGCTTTTCAGGGGAATCCACCGACCACATGCGTTCCAGATTATAGAAGGTGCGCACTTCCGGCCGGAAAAGATGGACTACGACATCCCCGGCATCGATCAGCACCCAGTCCGCCGTTGCCAGCCCTTCGGCGCGCGCGCGGCCGTGACCGGACTCCTTCAGCGCCCGGATCACATGATCGGCAATCGCGCCGACATGGCGGTGCGAGCGTCCTGAAGCGATAATCATGAAGTCGGTGACCGATGATTTTCCACGCAGGTCGATGGAAATGATATCTTCCGCCTTGTCATCCTCCAGAAGGCCCGTGATGAGGCTTTCGAGGGCTTCGCTGGTGGCATCGCCGCCTTTGGCGATGACGGGGGCGGTCTCGGCGGTTTTGGCCGTCCGATCAGTTTGCGTGGTCAGTGGTCTGCTCCTGCATGAATGTCTGAAGGATCAGCATAGCACAGACTTTACGCACGTTCGAGCCAGTAGAGTGTGAAATAGCCGCGCGCATCACTCCAGTTCTGCCGAACGGCTAGCCCGGCGCTTTCCGCCAGCGCCGTGAAGCGCTCGATCGAGAATTTATGGGAGTTTTCGGTATGGATCGTCTCGCCGGCTGAAAAGCGGAAGGTCTGGCCCGAGACAGAGAATTCCGTGTCACGATTGGCTACCAGATGCATTTCGACCCGCGCTGCTTCGCTGTTCCAGACTGCCTTGTGATCAAACGCATCTGTCTCGATCGTGCCGTTCAGCTCGCGATTGATCCGGGTCAGGAGGTTGAGATTGAAGGCGGCGGTCACGCCGCGCGCGTCGTCATAGGCATTTTCCAGAATATCCGCTGACTTGACCCGGTCGGCCCCGATCAACAGGGCATCTCCCGGCCGCAGCCAGTCGCGGATCGTCTCCAGCAGCGCCTTGGCTCCGCCCGGTTCGAAATTTCCGATTGTCGAGCCCGGAAAGAAGACTAGCCGTTTTCCATCCGGGATAGGCAGGTCTTCGAGGGGGACGGGCTGGGTGAAGTCGGCACAGATCGCCCCGACCGACAGGCCGTCATAGCGCGCCGCGAGGTCTTCACAGGCAGAGATCAGATGCTCTTTCGAGATATCGAGACCGATATAGGCTGCCGGTCGGTCCAACGCATTGAGCAGCTTGTCGATCTTCACACTTGAGCCGGAGCCCGGCTCGATCACGACCGCGCCAGGCCCGGCTTTCGCGGCGATGTCGCCGGCGATCGCGTCCAGAATACCGATCTCCGTCCGAGTGACGTAATAGTCTTCCGTATCGGTGATATCATCGAACAAAGCCGAGCCGCGCGCATCATAGAAATGCTTGGGCGGAATGGACTTCTGGGGCCGGGATAGGCCTTCCAGCACGTCATCCTGAAAGCGGGATTTGGGCGGGTGCAGGTCCTTGAAAAAGGACAGTTTGCCAGCAGGGCTCGGCGTCGTCATGAAAAGGCTCGATAGTGGCTGGCAGAACGGGGCTAGGTGTCGCGCATTTGCGACGAGGCCTCACTATGTAGGGGTTCGGTCAGATAGGTCCACCCCGGAACCCGACGGCGGGCGATCAGTTTGGCGTGAGATTCTGCAATCCGGCTGCCGGCCATGCCGCGTGCTGCCGGCGAGAGACGCGCCCGGATCGGGTCCTGAGGCCGCGCGATAATGGCAATAGGGGTGGAGGCCGCGATCTCGCGCCAACGCCGCCAGCGGTGAAATTGCTTGAGATTGTCTGCCCCCATAATCCAGACAAAGTGAACCTTGGGATAGCGCTTGTTCAGGACGTTCAAAAGCTCTGCCGTCGTGCGGATGGCGGTGCGCTTTTCAATATCGCTGATCACCATGCGCGGTCCGGGGGCGGCCATCTCGACGCTGACAAACCGCCGGGAATAATCTCCGGCCTGATGTGACTTCAGCGGGTTTTGCGGCGAGACAATCCACCAGACCCGATCCAGCCCCAGTTGTTTCAAGGCGGTCTGCGCGACATGGCGGTGACCGGCGTGCACAGGATCAAAACTGCCGCCGAACAGTCCCACCGTCATACCGGCGGCCAGAGCCTCGCTTTTCAAGGGCGAAGCGCGGCGGCCGCGCCGTATGGCGCCGGCAAAACGGACCGGACGAGACCGCGGATTCACGGCGTCCAGCGCTCTTCGGGCTCGCCGTCCGATTCCGCTTCGATCCGTTCTTCTTTCTCCTGAGCGCGGGCGGCCTTGATCTGCTCCCAGAGGGCAAACTGCGCCTCGCGCATGCCCTTATTGCTGGCTGCGGACAATTGCATCACCGGCTTGCCACATTCGGCCTCCAGAGCTGCGGATTTTTCGGCGATTGCTTCGTCGTCCATGGCGTCAATCTTTGACAGGGCGACGATCTCGGGCTTGTCGACCAGCCCCTCGCCATAGGCATCCAGTTCGGTGCGAACAGTCCGATAGGCGGCGGCGACATCGTCCTGTGTGCCATCGACGAGATGCAGCAAGGTGGCGCACCGTTCGATATGACCCAGGAAGCGGGCACCGATGCCGGCGCCCTCGTGCGCGCCTTCAATCAGGCCCGGAATATCTGCAATGATAAACCGCGCATCGGCGGCCAGATCAACCACGCCGAGATGGGGATGCAGCGTGGTAAACGGATAGGCCGCGATCTTCGGGTGCGCGCGGCTGACTGCGGACAGAAAGGTGGATTTCCCGGCATTGGGCAGCCCCACCAGCCCGGCATCGGCAATCAGTTTCAGGCGCAGCCAGATCCAGCGTTCAACGCCGGGCTCACCTTTCTGGGCGTGGCGCGGCGCCTGATTGGTGGACGATTTGAAGAAGGCATTGCCCTTGCCGCCGCGGCCGCCTTCCATCAGCAGGACACGCTCGCCCGGCTTGGTCAGGTCAAGCAGCACGGTCTCGCGGTCCTCATCGAGGATTTGGGTGCCGACGGGCAGTTTCAGGACCACATCCTCACCCGCGCCGCCCGTGCGATTGGCACCGGAGCCGCCTTCGCCCTTGGCCGCCTTGAAGTGCTGCTGATAGCGGTAGTCGATCAACGTATTGAGCCCTTCAACGGTCTCGGCCCAGACGTCACCGCCCTTGCCGCCATCGCCGCCATCCGGACCGCCGAATTCGACATACTTCTCCCGCCGGAAACCGACCGCGCCGTTTCCGCCATCGCCGGATTTGATAAAGATTTTGGCCTGATCAAGAAATTTCATGTTTCGCCGACTTTGCGTTTCGCGCCTCTATACGCGGTCTTGCCCCAAATAGCAGCCACCGCACTGAAAATCCGTGCCCGGACACGTTTTTACTTGCGTGAATCCTGTCCGGGCCAAAAACTTGGTTTGCCGTGACGCGATTCAATTGGATTGCCAGCGAGCAATTTTGTCTCCTGAAGCCACGGAGTAACGGACGCAATGGCTAGAAAACCTCGAAGCAAGAAAAGCGAAGCACTGGAGATTCGCGTTTCTCATGAGGAGAAACAAGCCTTCATGAAAGCGGTCGCCAGCCGGGGAGAGTCAGCCAGCTCCGTCATCCGGGATGCCATGCACGGTTTTGTGCGCAATGGCCGAAGCAGAAGGAGAAACATCATGATCACCACAATTCTTGTGACGGGCGCCGTCGGCCTCTTGACTTTTCAACTTTCCACAGACGGCGAGGCGTTGACCTATGCCGGTATCAGCGAATTCACCGAAATGGACGATAATGGCGACCGCATTCTGACCTTTGAGGAATACCGCACCTTCCACGATAGCGCCTACAATAATCTCACGGGGGCCAATGGTCCGGGGGCTTTTGGCTCGGCTGTCGGTGCGCTTCTCGCAATCTATGGCGGTGAACTTCCCTCCGGTTTCGGCCGCCGGGCCCGTGAAAATCCCGATAGTATTTCTACTGGGTGCTGGGCCGCCCTCGAGGACAGCTGGCATGCGCACCTGGTCCGGCGACACGGCATGATGGATGCCGATTCTGACGGCCAGGTATCGGTGCTGGAGTACAGCGAACGCCGGACAAACCAGTTGCGGGCGCAGTTCGGGTATATGGATCGTGACGGGGACGGCCTGCTCGACCCGTACGAGGTGATGCCTTCTGCCGAGGACGAGATCGCCATGCGCGCCTCTACCTCCCGCAATGAATCCGCTCATGTCGCGATCTGTTTTGGCGACACACCGCCGGAACAACGCGAACCCATGTCAGAGGCCTCGCGAATACAATCCCGCAACGCGCTGATGACCATGATGGACCTGGATGGAGATAACGAGATCAGCTGGGCGGAATTCCACGCCAGTATGGGTAGTTAGTTCTCCAAAACCATGTCCAGACTTGTCGCGTAGGCGAGGCGTCCCATGCAGAAAAGGCGCGTGGTTTCTCCTGTATAGGTGAATCCCAGGCGCGCCAATACACGGCCCGACGCCGGATTGTCGTCAAAATGCCCGGCCGTAATCCGCCGGGGCGTCAGATCGGCTGATGCGGCGCTGATCAGCCCGGCGGCGGCCTCGGTGGCGATGCCTCGCCCACGCGCATCAGGTCCGATCCAATAGCCGATTTCCCAGTCGGGCGCGTCCGGGTGCCGTTTGAACACACCGCTCGCCCCGACCAAGGCGTCGGACTGCCGGTCCGCGATGGCATAGACATAGCCAGCCTTGCGGCCGGCCCCGGCCCGGACGCTCAATACGTAGAGTTCGGCCGCCAGAAGCGGGTAGGGGTCGGGTATGCGCGCCGTATTGCGCGCAATACTGCCATCCCGGCAATGATGATGAATGGCGGGTGCGTCGCTGATCTCCAGCGGCCGCAAAATCAGCCTGTCGGTTTCGATCCTGTCCCTCATGGGTCGATCTCCGGCGGGGAAAAGAAAAGGGGAGGCGGAACCCGCCTCCCCTGAATTCTTGTCCAGCCACCGGTTCCGCCCTTGCGTGGGGCGGTCCGGGTCTGTCCGTCCGCCCTATTTGGCTGCGTCAGCCGCGACGACCGAACAGAACATCTTGCCACCGGCTTTCTTGGCAAAAGCCACACGGCCTTCGGTCAGCGCGAACAGGGTGTGATCCTTGCCCATGCCGACATTCTCGCCCGGATAATACTTGGTGCCGCGCTGACGCACGATGATGTTGCCCGGAATGACCGCCTGGCCACCGGATTTCTTGACTCCAAGGCGCCGGCCTTCTGAGTCGCGTCCGTTACGGGATGAACCGCCAGCTTTCTTATGTGCCATGGATTAGTCCTCCGACTTCTTCGCAGCCGGCTTCTTGGCCGCGGTGGATTTCTTCGGGGCAGCCTTTTTGGCGGCCGCAGCTTTCTTGGCTGCCGGCTTGGCATCGGCTTTGGCCGCTGCCTTCTTCGGGGCTGCTTTCTTGGTTGCCGGTGCGTTATCAGCGGCAGCTTTCTTCGGCGCTGCGGCTTTCTTGGCGGCCGGCTTGTCGCCCGGGGCCAGGATTTCCGAAATGCGCAGCTTGGAGAACCACTGGCGATGACCGGCCTTGCGGCGATAATTCTGACGGCGGCGCTTCTTGAAGACGATGATCTTCTTGCCACGGCCGTTTTCAACCAGCTCGGCCACGACCGACGCGCCGGTGACCATCGGTGCGCCGACGGTGACACCCTTGTCGCCGCCCAGCATCAGCACGTTCTCGAGAACGATGCTGTCACCGGCTTCACCTTCAATTTTTTCGACGGAGATCTCGTCGCCCGGAGCGACGGTATACTGCTTGCCGCCAGTCTGAATGACTGCGAACATGGAATTTTCCTTTCTACAACAGGACTTTATGCCTGCTCTTTTTCTTCCCCGCCTGTCCCGGCGGGCGTTGTGGATCGGCTTTAAGCCGGAGTGAGCGCGGGACATACCCCTGCGAGCCGTCTTTTGTCAACGCGCAACGCGCATGGCTACGGGATATTTCCAGTTCACTCTCTTGATTTTCCCAAACCACTCGGCCAAAAGGCCTGTCCCCGCGGAGAGGTGCCAGAGTGGTCGAATGGGGCGGTCTCGAAAACCGTTGAGCGCGCAAGCGTTCCGAGGGTTCGAATCCCTCTCTCTCCGCCATATTCCAGGATGTCTGATTTGAGCGATACGGCCGGTTCAAGGAGAACCGGCAAATCGCGCCGGCCGAATGGTGCCAGCTTGCGGCCTGAATTCACAAAACCCTGGCGAGCAGGGATCCGTTCGCTTTTGTCGGGCAGCGTGCCGCAGCGTTGTGCCTTATTCGCTCGCAGCCTCAGTCAGATGGGCGTTCAATTGGCCGAGTGACCAGGCGTTCGCTTGCAGGAAAAACTCCCTCATGGGGCTATCCTCGTCAGTATAGCCAACGCCTGAGATCGTCACGCGCGTCAGGTTTGGCTCCAGGCTCTCAAATTCAACAACCGATACCAACCGATCGAGAACATCCTGCGATGCGAAGTCAGGGGGGGCCTGGATGGTTTTAAGTACCAAGAACTGTTCCGGCAGATATGCCAATATCGATATGACTATGTTTGCAGGATCCCCGACAGTCGCATCGTCTGCGTAGGACGCCTCAATCGTTCCATTCACCCGAAGGTCAATGACCGCAAAGGGCGAGGCCCAGGCTTGATAGCCTTCACTTGTCGTAAACGCGGCCCATACGTCCTCAACAGGCGCAGCTATGGCAATAGCTTGAGTTGGAATCGGGAATTCGCTCAAGGTTTGGACTTCGCCTGTGGTCTCCGGCGGTGCGGCACTCAGCGAAATGGATGACTGCCCACATGCGGCAAGCACGAGGCTCAAGCCAGCAATCACGGTGCGACTGAAAAATTTCGGCATATTGTAATCCCCTCTGGACGGTAAAATTAGGCCACCCAAGGGCATTTCGCCAGCCGTAATCCAGCTCAATGCCGTTTTCAGAAGAAACTCGGTGGTCGCCGGTAGGCCGCCAACCTGGCGGCATGAGCAAGAACCCTTTTCGCCATTCCAGGATATCGCCCGAGGTGATCCGTCTTGCGGTGATGTTGTACGTCCGGTTTCCGCTGTCGCTTCGGAACGTCGAGGATCTGCTCCACGAACGGGGCATCGATATCACACACGAGACGGTGCGGTTCTGGCGGAACCGGTTCGGCCCGATGTTCGCTGCGGAGATAGGGCGAAAGCGTACCGACAATAATTCCTCGGAATGGGCGTGGCCCCTGAACGGGCAGTGTCAGATTAAACGCGCCGTTATCGGTTCGCCGGTAAAAATGCATGGATGAACAGCCCATTTCGCTACTTCAAGACGTCGCCTGAGGTGATCCGCCTTGCGGTTATGATGTATGTCCGTTTTCCATTGTCGTTGCGAAACGTCGAGGACCTGCTCCATGAGCGCGGCATCGATATTTGCCATGAGACGGTGCGGTTCTGGTGGAATAGGTTTGGGCCAATGTTCGCAGGTGAAATCCGCCGGAAGCGGGCGGATCGCCTTCGCGCCTGGCCCCAGTGGCAATGGCATCTGGACGAAGTCTTCGTGAAGATAAATGGGGTCACTCACTACCTCTGGCGCGCCGTCGATCACGAAGGCGAGGTCCTCGAAGCCTATGTCACAAAGCGCCGCGATCGCCATGCTGCGTTGAAGTTTCTGCGCAGGGCGATGAAGCGATATGGCAATCCAGAGGTCGTCGTGACTGATCGACTAAAGTCGTATCGGGCGGCCATGAAAGTGATTGGCAATGAGGGCAAACAGGATGTCGGGAGGTGGCTCAACAACAGAGCCGAGAACAGCCACTTACCCTTACGAAGACGAGAGCGAGCCATGCTTCGTTTCCGACGAATGCGAAGTCTACAACTCTTCGCTTCCGTTCATTCCTCAATCCACAATCACTTCAATCTCGAACGACATCTCAACAACAGAAACTGGTTCAAGGAGCACCGGCAAAACGCGCTGGCAGAGTGGCGGCAACTTGCCGCCTAAACTCCGATTTTCCTGGATAGGCGAGACCACTTCGCTTTAGTCTGACACCACCTTCCGGAGGCATTGCTGAGAAGCCTGCCGGGCGGCCTGGGAGACGAGATATTCCTTGCGAGTCAGAACATCTATCCGGCGCAGCTTTTGGCCACCGGCTTTGAATTTGACGCACCCGATATCGAAACGGCGTTCACGCAAATCCTCCGCGGCCCGCTGGCAAAGACACCTCCAACTGCCATCGCCATGGCTTGAGGCGCCGGCCAGACATCGCCGCAACTGGCGCTCGGGAAGAAAGCTGATCCGTCCCTCAGGGGCGCGCGCATTCGTGCGCCCGCCCCTGTATCCGGAACAGGCCCTATTCTTCGCTGTCCGCGACTTCCTCGTCTTCGACTTCTTCTTCGTCCTGACCCGGAATGATGAAATTCCGGTCGCTGAATCCGAAGGCCGGATCGGGCATGGCGCCGCTTGCCGGCGTAACAGCCAGCTGGAAGCGCTCGCCGCTGCACTCACCGGGGGCGGGCGGCATGGCCGTATTCATCACCATGAGGCCGAGATGCTCCCATCCCGTCGGATCCACCGTGCCAGACGACCCCAGCGGGATAACCTGGATCTCGCCATTGCGCTGTCCCAGTACGAAAAGGCCGATATTCTCCCCGCGATTCACGGAGATTGTGGTTGGTTCAGCCAGATCGAGCGCGAAAAAGTTGACGCCCAGTTGCTCGAGAAGCCCCTTGCTTCCGGCCCGGCTGGCCGGGCTGATCGTCCCAGAGACTTCGACCGTGCGGTTGAAAACCGGCGCCAGATCATAGTCCAGCGCATAGTTCTGGGCCCGCCAGCGGATGACGGCTTCGTTCAGGCTTGAGCCTTCTTCCCGCAAGGCAGCGTCCATGGTTTCCAGACCATCCAGATGCGCCGCATTTTCCCAGAAGCGGACAATCATCTCGTTGCCATGGACATCGGCGATGGATTGCAGCAGCGTCCACTGTCCATAATCCAGGCCTTCATCGGACGTGCTCCAGCAGCGGCCGGGGCGGGAAAAGTCCGACGACACATAATCGGTGGCGTCCTGATCATCGCCGACCGTAACCGTTTCGATCCAAGAGGCGGTGGATTCATAGAGCCAGTCGAGTCCCTCGGTGGAGTCATAACCATACTGGACGATATGGTTCAGCTCATGCGTGGCCGTCGCGCGGATCAGGCTGGACGGTCCGGCATCGCCAAGACCGGCAAAATCGTTGTCGATCACAAACACGGCGCGCGAAGCCGTTTCCTCGCGTGAGTCCGTCGTCCACGGATTGTCAAACACCGTTTCGACCGGGCGTGCAAAGCCGAGCACGCCGCCCGCCTCGGTGATGAAGGCACGGAAAACGCCTTCATCGTCGCGGATGGGTTCGGCAAAACCGATGGCAATCTGGGCATCGAGACTTTCCTGCAGGGCGGCCCCGACCTCGATCGCGTAGGCTTCGGAGGAGGCGTCTTCACCCTCCAGCGTGTAGAAGACGATGAAATCGTCCGTCCGGATTGAAAGGACTTCGCCGCTGAGCGAGATATTCTCTCGCAAGGCTCGCAATTCGTCGACGATGGCGGCGTCGACGAGTGACAGCACAAGGCTGAATTCACCCGATGAGTTGCCGCCGCGATAGCGTTCCATGCTGACGGTATAGTCACCGGATTCTTCGATGGTCAGCGCAATCGCCGAATTGAGCGATCCATCGCCGCGGTCATCATTGAGCGCAACGGGTTGACCGTCCGGACCCAGAAGCCGCAGAACCGGGTCGAGATCGCCCGACAGCGCATCGGCCAGAACCAGCAAAGTCTGTCCTGCGTCTAGCGAGACCGGGTATTCCTGCGAAGACTGGTTGTCATCGATTATCCCGGTATAGCGGGCAATCTCCGTGCCCTCGATCGCGGAAAAATCATACGGCAATTCGGCTTCGGGATCGATCGCTGCCGATATCATGACATCGCCAACATCGGCACCCGAATAGGAGCCGAGCACCAGCTGATAACGGCCGGTCTGGTTGATTTGCAGCAGAATGCGGGAATTCAGCGTGCCGCCTTCGCGGCTATCATCGTTTTGCGCGGCAACGCTGCCAGTCGGCGAGCGTAACTCCAGCGTCGTATCGACATTGGGGCTGATCGCGTAAGTGTCGGCAACGAGAATATCGCCTTCGGTCAGGTCCAGACCGACCGAATGGGTCGGGCTGCCATTGTTCAGCGTGACAACTTCCTGCGTGAGAATTTGCGCCGCATCAGACAGGCCGAAATCCACGCCATCGGTGACATGCAGTTCAAATGCGCCGAAGCTGCCGCCATACCCGGTCACCGATGCCGTATAAACACCCGGCGAAGGAGGTTGAAAAATGATCTGCGATTGCAACCCGCCACCCGCATAGTCGTCGTTTTCGGCCAGTATCTGACCATTCGCGCTAACAATGCGCAGGACGGTATCAAAGTTGGTATCCGATTCCGTTGTCAGAGTGACCATCTGGCCGTTCGACAAATCAATCTGGAAATCAACACTGGGCTGGGTCTGACTGACCTCGCCCGGGCGAATGTCGTCTTGTGCGCCTTGCGCAAATGCCGACGCTGTCGCGCATGCCAGGATAAGTGAAAGAGCCCCGTAACGCATGAACATCCCCTGTCTTTGTATGATTTCGTGCTGTTGCTGGCAGAGGGCATAGCCATGCCATTTGACGACTGCAAGGCGCAAATGTGCCGCAGCCCTTACGACCGTCCCGGTTTGGGCCCTTTGCGTTTCACGCGCTTGAAGGATTGGTTGCCGTCATCATAGCTGGCGCGATGCGGTTTGGGCTTGCCTCTGGATTTGAACTTAGACGGACTGCCGCCGGCCTTCGTTGCGGCATTCCCCGCTGCGGGACGCGCATCCGGGCTATCCGTTTTTCTGAAGTGACTTTTTCCGGCAAAGGGCGGCTTCGGCTTGTCCGAATTCGCACGGAATTTCGGCTTTCCACCATGGGCTTTTCGGGGGCGTGGCTCCGCTGACGCGGTTTCGGCTTGTTCGTCGCGGCGGCGGGGTGGTCCGTCATCGGGATTATAGCGCGGCGTGGCCGGCGAAGCCGGACGGCCCCGTTTTTCTCCGGCGGCAGGTTTGCGGAAGGGCTTGTCCTCCCGCGCTCTGGGCGGCCGCGAACCTTGCGGACGCTCCGCCCGGTCCGGTCGATCTTCGCGAGCCGGGCGCTCGACAGGCGCAGGCCGTTCCGCCGGACGGGCGGGTTGTTCGGTGACATCTACCCGCTTTGCCGGACGGGCCGGACGGTCTGTTGCCTCGGATCGCGCCTCGGTCCGGGGTTCGAACTTGCGTTTCGGCCGCTCCTCGCGGACGCGGTTTTGCGGTTTGTTGGTCGGCGCATTGGCGGGATGAATGTAGATTGAACCTTCCGCCCCGCCGGAAGCTTTGACGTGCGCAGCGAACCGTTCGGCATGATCGGCTGCAATTTCAAACAGGGTTTCGGTATCGCCAATCTCGATGGCGCCGACTTCATTACGGGTAACATCGCCCATCCGGCAGATCATCGGCAGGAGCCAGCGCGGCTCGGCGCGCTGATTGCGTCCGGCGGTCAGCTTGAACCAGGCCCCGCCGACAAAAGGTTCGCGGCGCGGATTTTTGGTGCGTTCACCAGCGGCAGGCACCACCATCAGATCTTCGGCTGACGGCGTTGAGGCCTGCATGCGGTTCAGGAAAGCCGCCGCGATTTTTTCCGGACTATGCAGCGCCAGCAATTCGCGCGCTTCGCTCAGCGCCTCTTCATCATAGTCCTGTTGCAGACTTGGATCATTCAGCAGGCGTTCGCGATCCTTCTCCTTGATATCGTTCAGGCTGGGCGCTTCACCCCACGCCGCTTCGATATGGGCGCCGCGCAAAAGACGGTTCATGCGGCCGCGCTGGTTTTGCGGCACGATCATCACGCAGACACCTTGCTGGCCTGCGCGGCCGGTCCGGCCGGATCGGTGTTTGAGAACATCGCTATTGGTCGGCAAGTCGGAATGGACGACAAGTTCCAGACCCGGCAGATCGAGACCGCGCGCGGCAACATCCGTCGCGATACAGACCCGGGCGCGGCCATCGCGCAGGGCCTGCAGGGCATGAGTGCGTTCTTTCTGCGACAATTCACCGGACAGGGCGACGGCCGCAAAACCGCGATTGCCAAGGCGGGCCGAAAGGCGGTTCACGCCTTCCCGGGTCGCGCAAAACACAATGGCGCGTTCCGCCTCGTAATAGCGCAAGACATTGATGAGGGCATTCTCGCGATCGGCCGGCGCGACGCTCAATGCGCGGTATTCGATATCGGCGTGCTGCTGGCGCTCGCTGACCGTCGACAGCCGGACGGCATTCGTCTGATAACGCCGCGCAATATCGGCGATGGATTTCGGTACGGTGGCCGAGAAGAGCAGGGTCCGCCGATCTTCCGGCGCACCTTCGAGGATGAATTCCAGATCTTCACGGAAGCCGAGGTCGAGCATCTCGTCTGCTTCGTCCAGGACCACAGCGCGCAAGGACGACATGTCCAGCGATTTACGTTCGATATGATCGCGCAAGCGGCCGGGCGTGCCAACGACTATGTGGCATCCGCGTTCCAGCGCCTTGCGTTCCGAGCGGGCATCCATGCCGCCGACGCAGGAGACGATACGGGCCCCGGCTTCGCCGTAGAGCCAGAGCAATTCGCGCTGCACCTGAAGCGCCAACTCGCGCGTCGGCGCAACGACAAGGGCCAGCGGCGCAGCGGCATGGTCAAATCGGTCATCTTCGCCCAGCAAAGTCGGGGCGATGGCAATGCCAAAGGCGACGGTCTTGCCAGAGCCGGTCTGGGCAGAAACGAGGAGGTCGGCGCCAGCGGCCTCGTCGGTCAGGACGGCCTCCTGGACTTCGGTCATCTTGGTATAGCCCTTGCCTTCAAGGGCGCGCGCCAATGCGGGCGCGATACGGGAATTCATGGTCATGACAGGTGTTTTTCCAAATGGGCGCAAGGCTTTGATCCGTCTGGACCAAGGCTCCGGTGAGTTATCAAAGTGCGCTTATCAAGCGTCACCCCATACCGAAGCTTTTCCGCGCGAGGCGCGTCTAGCACACTCTGTTTCGAAACGCGATAGGGCGGCGTGGCCTAGCCAGGAGCCGTGCCTTCGCGTTACGGTGAGCCATATATTGCACTTCACCCGTCCGGGTCAGGGTGAAGGTTATTCAGAAGATTAAATCGTGCGAGCCGGGACTCGACGAGGAGAGACAGTGTTTTTTGATGAAATGCTCGATGAGGCAGGCGCAGCCCGCGAACCCTACGCGGATTATTGCGACTGGCTGAAAGACCGCGATATTCCCGCCCTGCGGCGAAAGTCACGAGAGGCTGACGCCTTCTTTCGCCGGACAGGCATCACCTTCAATGTCTACAGTGAGGCGGCGGCCGATGAACGTCTGATCCCTTTTGATCAGGTTCCGCGGATCATCTCGGCGCGGGAATGGGCGAAATTGTCGAAGGGCATCGAGCAAAGGGTCCGGGCGCTCAACGCCTTCCTGCACGACATTTATCATGATCAGGAAATCATAAAGGCCGGGCGGGTTCCGCTCGATCTCATCGCCAACAATGAAGCCCTATTGCCGCAAATGATGGGCATGGAGCCGCCCGGCGGCGTTTATACCCACATTGTCGGCGTCGATCTGGTCCGCACCGGCAAGGATGAATTCTATGTGCTGGAGGACAATGCCCGCACACCATCCGGCGTGTCCTACATGCTGGAAAACCGGGAAACCATGCTGCACATGTATCCCGAGCTGTTCTCGCGGATCAATGTCGCCTCGGTCAGCGATTATCCCCTGAATTTGCGTCGGTCCCTGTCGCGTTGTGCGCCAGATGCCTGCGATGGCAAGCCGGTGATCGCCGTTCTGACGCCGGGCCTGCATAATTCAGCCTATTACGAGCATGCCTTTCTGGCCGAGCAGATGGGCGCTGAACTGGTTGAGGGTCATGACCTCCGCGTCATCGACGGCCGGGTCGCGATGCGCACCACGCAGGGCTATCAACCGGTTGATGTTATCTACCGCCGTGTCGATGACGACTTCCTGGACCCGCTGAATTTCAATCCCGAATCCATGCTGGGCGTGCCCGGCATTTTCGACGTCTATCGCGCCGGCGGGGTCACCATCGCCAATGCGCCGGGGACCGGGATTTCAGACGACAAGGCGCTTTATTCCTACATGCCCGATATCGTCGAATTCTATACCGGGCAGAGCGCCATTCTCGAAAACGTTCCGACCTGGCGCTGTTCGGAAAGCGACTCGCTCGCTTACGTGCTGGAACACCTCGAAGACCTGGTGGTCAAGGAGGTCCATGGATCGGGCGGCTATGGCATGCTGGTGGGACCGGCCGCCAGCAAGAAGGAGGTCGCGGCCTTCCGCGAGAAGCTGAAGGCCAACCCATCCGGCTATATCGCTCAACCTACATTGGCCTTGTCGACCGTGCCGGTACTTGCGAAATCCGGAATGGCGCCGCGCCATGTGGATTTGCGGCCCTTTGTTCTGGTTTCGCCCGACAGTATCGACATCACGCCCGGGGGGCTGACCCGCGTGGCGATGAAGGAAGGGTCGCTGGTGGTCAATTCCAGCCAGGGCGGTGGCACAAAAGACACTTGGGTATTGGAAGACTGACGGTATGCTTGGCAAAACCGCAAATGGCCTCTTCTGGATGTTCCGCCAGCTGGAGCGCAGCGAGAACACAGCGCGCCTCGTGGAGGCCGGATTCCGCATGGCGTTGACGCGCCAGGCGTCCGGCCAGAATGAGTGGGCCTCGATTGTTCGCACGGCAGGATGTGATGACACCTACCGCGCGCATCACGATGAATATACCGCCGATCGCGTAATCGATTTTCTCCTGCGGGATTCAGAAAACCCGTCCAGCGTCTATTCGGTTTTCCAGCAGGCCAGAAACAATGCCCGAATGGTGCGCCCGGCGCTGACACGTGAGGTTTGGGAGGCCACAAATGAGGGCTGGCTGACCTTGAAGGATCTGTTCGCCAAACCTGTGCGGCAAAGCGAACTGCCGAATGTTCTGGCGACGATCCGCCAGAGCAGTGCTCTGGTCCGCGGATCCTGGCACGGGACCGCGCTGCGCAATGACATATACAGTTTTGCCCGCCTCGGAACCCGGATTGAGCGCGCCGATAACACGGCGCGTATTCTGGACGTCAAATATTACGTCCTTCTGCCGACATCCGCGTCGGTCGGGTCTTCGCTGGACAATGTCCAATGGGAATCAATTTTGCGCTCGGCCTCGGCGGCACGTGCCTTCAACTGGCTGCATGGGGGCGAGACCACGCCGCTGAAGATTGCCGATTTCCTTATCTTCAACAGACAGGTGCCGCGTTCCCTGATCTACTGCTGCAAGGATATGGCGCGGGCTTGCGAGGAGTTGGGCGACAACTATGGAGCGCGGCTTGCCTCGGCTGACATGGCGCAATCCATGTTCGACCTTCTGGACGCGCAATCCGCAGAAACGGTGTTCAAAGCCGGGTTGCACGAATTTCTGACCGATTTCCTTAGCCGCAATAACGCGCTCGGGATCCAAATCGAAGCCGATTACAGGTTCAATGCGTGATCCGATGCGTCTGAAAATCTCTCACACAACCCGTTATGACTATGGCCAGCCGATCCTCTACGGCCTTCAACAATTACGGCTGACACCACATTCCTCTTCCTCGCAGCAAATCCTCGACTGGTCGGTCAGCCTTGAGGGTGCGCGGCGGGAAGCATCCTTTCTCGATCAGCATGGCAATCGGGTTGAACTCGTGAGTGTCGAGCCCGGTGCGTCTGCCATCGAGATCACCAGTGTCGGTGAAGTCGAAACAGAAGACAGGGCGGGCGTCGTCGGTGACCATGCCTGTGCCGCACCGCTCTGGTACTTCAAGCGCCAGACCGGATTTACGCAATCGGGGCCGGCTCTGATGAAATTGCTGTCGGGATTTGAGTCCGCCGACCTGAACAGCGTAGAGCGCCTGCACGCGCTGATGGCCTATATCGGCGCACAGATTGTCTATGATACCGACGCCACACATTCGGGGACGACCGCCGAAAGTGCGGCCCGAACCGGGCGCGGTGTTTGCCAGGATCACACCCATATCTTTATCGGCATGGCCCGCGAGCTGGGGTTTCCGGCGCGATATGTCAGCGGCTATCTGATGATGGATGATCGCGTTCAGCAGGAGGCCAGCCACGCCTGGGCGGAGGCCTATGTCGATGGGTTGGGTTGGGTCGGGTTTGATGTGTCCAACAAGATTTCACCGGATGAGCGCTATGTGCGTATCTCCAGCGGGCTAGACTATTCTGAAGCGGCTCCAATTTCCGGATTTATTTATGGCGGCGGCAAGGAATCAATGATTGTCACGCTTCAGGTTCAGCAGTAACGGATGAGCGGAAAAGCTGTTTCTTCGGACACAATGAAATGACTTATTGCGTCGGCATGCGCCTTGATAAAGGCCTTGTTTTTATGTCGGACACCCGGACCAATGCCGGCGTCGACAATGTTTTCACCTTCAACAAGCTCTTCACCTGGGCCACGCCGGGCGAGCGCGTCATCGCCATTCAAACCGCCGGCAATCTCGCGACCACACAGGCGGTTGTGAGCCTCTTGAATGAACGCATGAAGGCACCAGAGGATCGCAACCCCAGCATCCTGGAAGTGCCGACCATGTTCCAGGTGGCCAAACTCGTCGGCGAAACCCTGAAGGAAATTGTCAGGGCCCAGACAGGTGAAGGCCCGGTGAGCGAATCACAGTTCAGCGCCACGATCATTGTCGGCGGTCAGATTGCGGGGTCCGAACCACGCCTCTTTCTGATCTATCCCGAAGGCAATTTCATCGAGGCGTCGAAGGAAAACCCCTATTTCCAGATCGGTGAAGCCAAATATGGCCGGCCGATTCTGGTGCGGGGGTATGATCCGGCCATGACATTCGAGCAGGCTGCAAAACTTTTGCTTCTGTCCTTCGATTCAACGCTAAAGGCCAACCTTTCAGTCGGCATGCCACTGGATTTGTTGGCCTATGAAGCTGATAGCTTTGTCATCGACCGCGCAAAACGGTTTGAAAAGGACGATGCCTATTTTGCGGCTTTGTCCGAGCATTGGGGGAATGCCCTTCGCGAGGCGATTCGTTCGCTTCCCGATTTCAGCTTCTAGCGCCAGATACTCCGCTGAAACAGCATGCTGACTGTCTGGCCGCCTGCAAATTCTGCCGGATGCGCCTTTGTCATTTCAGACCGCGCGCCTATCGTTACCCAAAGCGGGGGATCAATTAATGAAAAACTGGGCATTGGAAATCGAGAAGGCTGCGATACCGATGGCTGATCTCGTCGAGGTGCCGGAACGCGCACTGATCGATGGGGAAGCGCGGCTCAAGATCGATGTTTTCGCCCTGACGGCCAACAATATTACCTATGCGGCGTTTGGCGACGCCATGCGCTATTGGGACTTTTTCCCTGCGGCGGGCGAAGGCATGGGCCGCCTGCCGGTCTGGGGATTCGCTGACGTGTCTGAAAGCCGCCACCCGGACCTACCGGTCGGAGAGCGTATTTACGGCTATTTCCCGGCGGCTTCGGAGTTGATTGTGGCGCCGGCAAAAGTCTCGGCTACAGGCTTTATCGATGCCAGCACCCACCGGGCACATCTGCCACCGGCCTATAATCGTTACATCCGATGCAGTGGCGATGCCGGCTATGATCCGGATCTGGAAGCCGAGCAAATGGTGCTTCAGCCGCTCTATCTGACGGGATGGTTGCTGGCGCGGTATCTTCGCGAGGAGGCGACCTTTGGTGCCAGCCGGGTCTATCTGACCAGCGCGTCCAGTAAAACCGCGATCGGCATGGCGAGATGCCTGAAGGATTCGCCCATTTCCGGCGTGAAGATTTGCGCACTGACCTCAGCGGGTTCACGTGAATTCGTCGACGGTTTGAATTTGTACGACGAGGTACATCTCTATTCCGACATTGATCGCATGCCGGCATCGCGGGCATCCGTTATGGTCGATTTCGCCGGCGACGCCTCTGTGAACCGCGATTTTCACACGCGTTTTGCGGACCAATTGAAAGCCAATATCCGTGTGGGCGGCGCGCATTGGGAACAAAGCGCTCCGGCCAGGAACTTGCCCGGGCCAAAACCGAATTTCTTTTTTGCGCCGGATCATCTTGAAAAGGCGCGAGCGGCATTGGGTCCTGGAGGTTTTCAGGCCGCCTATGGCAAAGACTGGGTGGCATTCGCCAGGTCCGCGAAAAGCTGGCTGCAATTTCGTGAATTCAGCGGCGCTAAAGCCTGCCTTGAAATCTACAACGGTTTGATCGCTGGGGATGCCATGGCACGGGACGGGTTGACCGTGCGGGTATAAAAAAGCCGCCGGCATTGCCGGCGGCTTTCAACACTATGAGGGCTGTATTAGCCGCCAAAACCTTGATCGGGTGACGATGGCCGAACATTGCCGCGATCCAGACCATCATGGCCTTCCTGGGCGTCACGTTCCATTTGTTCCCATTCCTCATCGGTCCGGCAAACACGGTTGCCGAGCCGGGATCCCGTCTGGCGAATGGTACGGCAACGCAGACCGCCTTCCTCGGCCGTCTGGGTTTCCTGCGCCCGTTGTTCCTGAACAACGGCCCGTTCTTCCGCTGTCATTGTGGTGCAGGCGGCAAGCGTAAGCGGCAGTACCGCAAGAAGCGAAATAGTACGAAACATGGTAATCCCCGAAAAGCTGAATTGGCGAAATTAGCCCAGTTAGGTTGTGTGTCCATTGCCCGGCACATGAAAATTCCGTAATCATTTGCGAGAGCGTCGCAAAAGCAAAAGCGCCCGCCGGTGAGGGCGGGCGCAATGCTCGGTATAGGGCGTTGGCTTAGTGATCGCCCTGGATGATCAGGGTCACATTGCCGCTGCCGCGTTGACGCAGCGTACCGCTATTGCCATTTCCGACCTGGATGATCGCACCGGCATTGTTGTTGCCAGCCTGATCGGTCACAGCCGAATTGTTCGACCCCATCTGATACGTGCCAGACAGGTTGTTATTTCCGGTCTGAACCGCCGTTGCACCGTTATTGTAACCCTGTTGGCCAATCACGGCGTCGTTGCGGCGGCCATACTGGTCAACATAGGCGTCATTATAGCTGCCCTGCTGGGCAACCGTTGTGCCGTTATGGCTGCCATCCTGCATGATCAGGATATGCTGGCGATAGCCGTCCTGGCGAAGCGAGGCGCTATTGCGCGTGCCGTACTGACGTCCGGCCACTTCATTCTGAACGCCATACTGGTTCACGCGAACCTCATTGCGGCGGGACTGAGCATCAGCAGCACCGGCCATGCTGACAACGGAAGCGGCGACGAATGCGCCTGCGATCAAGGTACGAAGTTTCATTTCTAGTCTCCTGTCAAACGGGCCGGTGCGGAATTGCTTGACCGGCTATGCCCCCTGTCTAGACGAACCGGCATGAGGCGATCCTGAGCGCCGTATTCATAATGAATTCAGCTACATAAATAGGCGCAAAAGAAAACGCCCGGCGCGGGGCCGGGCGTCAGATCCTCAGGAGGGAGAGGCGGTTAGTAGTTGAAGCGCGAAAAGTTCAGCCGCTGTGTATTGAGCGGCAGATAGGCACGGCCGCGCGGCGGCGTGGCTGGCATGGCCTGCTGATTGATGCCGTCCCGGCAGACCAGGCGGCCCGCAGCGTCGTAAACCCGCAATTCTGCGGCGACCGAGACATCCACGCCGTAGGCGCCTTCATTCAGACGTTCGTCCTGTGGGCGCACGCCATAGGGCGCTTCCGGTCCATAATGCGCAGGGCCCCGATACATTGTCGTCAGATAGTTCCGCGACAGGGTCGACATATAGCGGCTCGGACGAACCTGGCCGGATTGCGACATGTCGAGATAACCGGTCGGCGTAATCTGATAGGCCGTCATTTCCCAATGTCCGGGACGGTCCGCTGCTGCGCTGGCGGTCAGAAAGCCGCTCCCATCACCGGAGTGGCGCACATCCAGTGCGCAATCAGCGGCGCTGGCAGCGCCCGCAGAGATCGCGGCCAAAGCAGCGGCGGAGGCCAGAAGTTTCATCGTAAAGCGTGACATGACAGGCTCCTTTCGTGTTGGCGTGATCAAGTCGAGGGCCAACATGCCTGTTCCCGCCTGACCAGGACGTGAGGTCCGCGTTCACTTTCAATTCAGCCGTAGAAAGAAGCGGCGGTGTGCGCCATTCGGTCTGGAATTGAACAGTGTTTACTCTACTGTAAGCGATAGAGAAATTTCATCGGGGGAATGTGTCTTGGGCAAGGTAGATCCGCTTTACGAAGCAAAAACCTGGGGTAATCGCGCCGCCAATCTTGATATTCTGGCGGACCTGCGCGCCAATGAGCCCTACTAATTCAATCGGAAAGAGGGCTATGTCGATCTCTGGCACCTGACGCGTCACGCCGATATTTTCGAGGTCGAGAAGAATACAGACAGCTTCATCACCGCGCCGCGCATGGTGCTGATGCCGACTGCGCGAGAAGACGAGATCAAGGCCTTTACCGGCGGCACGGTCCACATCATCAAGAGCCTCGTGTCCATCGACAAGCCTGAGCACCCGCCCCTGCGCATGCTGACGCAAGGCTGGTTCATGCCCAAAAACCTGTCCCGGCTTCAGGGGGCGATGGACGCGTCGGCAGAAACGGCGCTGGAGCGCCTGGCAGGATCCGGCGGGGAATGTGACTTCGCCCAGGATATCGCGCTGGAATACCCGCTACGCGTGATCATGGCTGCCATGGGCATCCCTTCCGGCGATTATCCGAAAATGCTCAAGCTGACGCAGGAATTATTCTCCCCCGAAGACCCTGACGTTTCTGCGGATGGAAAAACACAGGAGGAGGTGACGGCGGGCATCATCAATACCTTCCTCGAATTTCACGCCTATTTCACAGCGCTCACCGCGGATCGAAAGGCCAATCCGCGCGATGATCTCGCCAGCCTGATTGCGAATGCCGAGATTGACGGTCAGCCGATCGGCGAGGCCGAGCAGCTTGGCTATTACATCATCGTTGCCACCGCCGGGCACGATACGACCAGCTTCTCGCTGTCAGAAGCCATCTGGCATCTGGCGCAACATCCGGACCTGTTTGCGGAGCTGAAAGCCAATCCGGGTGAAATGTCGAAAAAGATCGTCGAGGAAGCCATTCGTCTTGCCTCACCCGTGCGTCACTTCCTGCGGACCGCAACCGAAGACATCAGGATTGGCGACAAGCAATTCCATGAAGGCGATACGTTGATGCTGTGGTTCCCGTCCGGTAGCCGCGATGAGGCCGTTTTTGACGATCCGGATACGTTCAATCCGCATCGGGATATGTCGACCCGCCACGCCTCTTTCGGACACGGAGCCCATATCTGCCTCGGTATGCACCTGGCGCGGCAGGAAAACGCCGCTTTCCTTGCGCGGATGGCCGAACGCGTGAAATCCATCGAGCTGACCGGCGAGCCGGAATTCAATCATTCGCACTTTGTCGGCGGCATCAAACACTTGCCGGTGAAAATCGAGCTGGAATAGCGCCGGCGAGGAGACGTTATTCGGCCGCCTGACCAATCGGTTCCAATCCCTCACGGCATAGCCAGCGTGACCGGTTCTGACGGGCCGGATTGGCGTTCCATCCGGTGATATCCGCTCCCACCAGGTCGAAATTGACAGGTACGGTCAGCGGGGCATGCGGTACTTCTTCCAGCAGGACTTCTTCCGCTGCCCCGAACAGGCGTTGTCGATCTGCCGCATCGTGGGTGAGTAGTCCGGCCTCGATGAGTGCGTCGTATTCAGGATTGGTCCAGCGGCTGTAATTGATTTCGCCGGCGCGGCTCTCCCACATCAGGAGGGAGGCATAGGGATCGCCATATACCGGCGTCCAGCCATTATTGCCGAAGGTGAAATCGCCAGCCCGCATTGCGGAATAGTGAAACTGTGCGTCGCCGACGCTGATTTCGACAGAGACCCAAGGGGCGATCAGCGCCCAGTCCTGTTGCAAAACCGGCGCAATACGCTGTTGGGATGGCGTGTGTTGATAGACGACGGTCAGCGGATTGTCGGGTCCGTAACCGGCCTCGATCAAAAGGGCTCTCGCCCGTTCCCGCCGTGTCTCCATATTGTCGTCCGCATAGGACAGCCGCAGGCCCGGCGCCGCGTTCGGGACCGCTTCAGAAATCATCCGGAAACTCGGATTGGAGGCACCATTCAGCACTTCATTGGCGATAAAGCGCCGGTCGATTGCCATGGAAAAGGCTTGGCGTACGCGGACATCCACAAACGGTCCCGCCGCCGTATTGAATAGGATGTCTTCGGCAGTATAGCCTGCGGATTCCCGCAGCAATTCACCGTGTTGCTCGCGCAACATGCTGATATTCGACCCCTCAATGTCGGTGTTGAGGTCAAGCTCGCCGGTCCGGACCATGCGTTCACCGGTGACGCGATCGGATACGGGATAATAATAGACGGTATCAAAACAGACCTGGTCGGCCTCGAAGAATTCCGGATTGGCGGTCAATTCGATGAAATTGTTCGTTCGCCACTGCGACAGAATATAGGGTCCGTTCGTGACGATATTTTCGGGTTGAATCCAGGCATCGCCATGAATGTCGTAAACATGGCGAGGCAGCGGGTAGCTGTTATTTACAAGAAAACCCTCAAGATGTGGCATCGGATAGGCCAGCCGTATTTCCAGAGTCTGATCATCCAGCGCTTCAACACCGAGCGCCTCCGGCTGCAGAGAACCGGAAATGACCTCCGCACCGTTTTCGAAAACAAAGTATTTGGAGCTGTTTTCATTGAGTGTCGCCGGCGCCGCCGCCCGCTGCATTCCGGCAGCCACATCATGGGCCGTCACAGGAACACCGTCAGACCATCGGCTATCGCGCAGCGTAAACCGCCAGGTCAGCCCATCGTCCGATGTCTCGGCGTGCGTCACCAGTCCGGGTATGGTGTCGCCAAATTCATTCGCGACATAGAGGCCGGAAAACATGTCCATGATGATCGCAAACTCGACGAGCAAAATCGTCTTTTGAGGATCCAGCGTCAGCGGTTCTCCGTCATTGCCGCGATGCAGCGTTCGGGACTCATCTGAGCCGCCACTGCATGCGGCCAGAAAAGCCGCTGTAAAAACACCTGCAAGCCCAAGAAATTTTGACATGTTTTGCCCCCGCATTCACCTTGGTCAGGATGTTGTCGGGGGTCAAGCAAAAGCCAAGCGAGCGGCAAACTAAACAGAGGTGGCCAGAACGCCATCCAGCCATTTACGCGCCCGGCGATTGGCTGTCCGGCCCTCAGGCACCAATGGCTGGAATATCGGGAAGACATGCCACAGCCCTGTCCAGATCTCGCATGAGACATCGACATCTGCGGCATCAAGACGCTCGAACAGCCGCGTTGTATCATCCAGCAGGACTTCATCCGACCCGGTCTGGATCAGGGTCGGCGGGAAGCCGTCAAAATCGCCAAACAGTGGCGACACACGCGGGTCGGCGAGGTCCATCTCGCCGCCATAAAGGGGGGCGGCCTCTTGTAGCCATTCCGCTTGCAGGAGCGGATCGACGGCATTGTTGGAAAAGGTGTTCTCGCCGCTGACGGTCAGATCACACCAGGGCGAGTAGAGGATGAGCGCATCCGGCAGGGCGTCGCCCAGTTCTTTCAGGCGCAGAGTCAGGGCGAGCGCAAGGCCACCGCCGGCCGAATCTCCGGCGACTACGACGGGGCCTTCGATGCCCTTGCGCATGTCACGATAGGCCGCCAGACAATCATCGACTGCCGCCGGGCACGGATGCTCCGGTGCCAGCCGGTAATCCGGCGCGCGCGTTTTCATGTTCAACGCAGCGGCCAGCCGGGAAATGAAGGGGCGGTGGCTGTAGGCAGAACCCCGGCAATATCCACCGCCATGGATATAGAGAAGCTGCCCGTCTCGCGGCGCTTTCGGACCAAAGACCAGCGTGCGCAGCCCGGCCAGTTGCACATCCGCATACACAATGGACTTGTCCATCGGAATGCGCTTGCCCGTGGCGTCCATGATTTTGCGGCCGACCTCCATGTCGACCTCGGGGCTCAGCCCCTTCGAAGCCCGGCGCGCCATTCGGCGGCCCAGTGCGGTCCGTATTTTCAGGCCAAAGCGTGGTGGAATGGTCTCGATCATCTTGTCCCCCGTTGGACGTTATATTGCCCGCAGGAAGGAGTAGACAACCAGCCCTAAATCGCAGCGCGATTACGGTGGCCGTCCCGTCCCGGTTCAGCTCCAGCGACATGGGCATCCATGAACGATACGAGCGCCTCAAAGCCGAGCGGCCGGGAAATATGATAGCCTTGCGCGATATCGGCACCCAGGGACGCGAGGATGGCGAGGCTCATGGCGTTCTCGACCCCTTCTGCGGTGACCTTCATGCCCAGGCTATGGGCGAGATCGATCGTCGATTTCACGAGCAGGGCATCATTCTCGCGCTGGTCGAGTTTGAGAATGAAGCTCTTGTCGATCTTCAACTCCTCGGCGGGCATGGACCGCACATAGGAGAGAGAGGAGAGCCCTTCGCCGTAATCATCAATCGAGATCATCACGCCAGCTTCCCGGAAGGCATTCATGCTGTCCAGCGCGGTTTCAGGATCATCGATAACGGCCGTTTCCGTGATCTCGAAACACAGGCGCGCCGCGCTTTCTGCCAGCGTCTTCAGCGCCGAGTCGACGAAACGGGAATCCGTCAGCAACCGGCCTGAAATGTTGAGCGAGAAAAGAAGATCGTGTCCGGCCTCGCGTAGGCGATTCTGTTCGGAAATGACCTGTTGCAGCACCCATTCGGTAATCGGCGCAATATGTCCGGTTTCCTCGGCTCGTTCGATGAAGATGTCGGGCCGGACCTGGCCGAATACCGGATCCTTCCAGCGCAACAGGGTTTCAACGCCCGTGACAGATTGCTTGCGAATGTCGAATTTGGGCTGGTGCTCCAGATAGACAGCGCCGGTGCTCAGACCGGAAATCAGCCGGCTCATCATCGACAGTGTCGCACCGGGATCGCCATATGCGTCCGCATCATAACGCGCGGTTCGCTGCCGGCTGGCGCGCGTCGATCGCAGGGTTGCATTGAGGACCAGACTGTTGGCGAGATCGATCCGGGTTGCGCTGACATAGATATCAATGTCGGAATCATCCTGCGCCCCGACTGCGCGGACAATCGCATCGCGATTGGCGTCCTTGTACTGAACGCCCACGGCCACCTGCGGCAGCCAGCTATCCTGACCGTAAACCGCGTCTCCGAAGAGCCGCAGCTTGGCACCGAATACATCCTGCTGGAAGGTAAAACCCTGTCCTAGACCCAGCGCCGCACCGGCATCGCGCGTATCAAACCGCTGCCGTGTATAGGAGAGCTCGAACCGGTCATAGAAACCGATGGCGGCACCATACGTATTGACCGTGAAGTCATTGAGGAAGACAGCGCTGGTATAGGCCGTGCCGCCAATGCCGCGCTCGGTCTCGTTCCCTGTGATCAGCGCTCAGGGCACGATGCCGCCGCCGCCTGCCCCCTCGATATTGGAAATGCCACGTGTCAGCAGCAGTTTTCCACCCGTTTCGATGGATGGCATTTGCGCGGCAGCCTGTCCGGCCAGGGCCAGCAGGGCAATGCCCGCACCCAACCAACGAAGAAAAATCATGAGAGCATCCCGAATTCGCCTGGACCGATGTCTAGCAATCACTCCTTTCCAGACCCTAAAACCTGAATTTCTGTGGGGTTTTTGGGTCAGGGGGCTGGCACCCGCGCGTGCGGCTGACTATATCGGCAGGCCTTGCTTGCCTGTCCGTTCAAAGGATGGGATCAAGCAACCTTCCTTCGGCCCTTGAATCGGTATCGCCATGACACAGAAATTTCCCTCGCTGCCATCGCCCATGTCCATCCCGGCGATCGACACGGAAATTCTGGCGTTCTGGGATGAGGACAAGACGTTCGAGGCGTCGGTGTCTGAACGCCCCGAGCAGGATCAGTTTGTCTTCTATGATGGCCCGCCCTTTGCGAATGGCTTGCCGCACTATGGACACCTGCTGACCGGTTTCGTGAAGGATGTGATCCCGCGCTACCAGACCATGAAAGGAAAGCGCGTCGAGCGCCGCTTTGGCTGGGACACGCATGGCTTGCCGGCCGAACTGGCGGCGGAAAAGGAAATCGGCGTCTCCGGCCGCAAGGCGGTGCTGGATCTCGGTATCGACAAGTTCAATGAGGCCTGCCGGTCCGCCGTCCTGCGCTATACCGAAGACTGGGAGGAATATATCCGCCGGTCCGCGCGCTGGGTCGACATGGAGAATGACTACAAGACGCTGGATGTCTCCTTCATGGAGAGCTGCATCTGGGCGTTCAAGCAGCTCTACGACAAGGGGCTGGTCTACAAGGATTATCGCGTCGTTCCCTATAGCTGGGCGGTCGAATCGCCGTTGTCGAACTTCGAAACGCGGCTGGATAATTCCTATCGCATGCGCACGGATCCGGCCGTCACGGTGGCCTTCCCGCTGACCGATGGCACCGGTTTGCTGGAAGATGCGCGCGTTCTGATCTGGACGACGACACCCTGGACCTTGCCGTCCAACCTCGCCATCGCGGTTGGCGAGGACATCACCTATGCGGTGATGGGTAATGGCTCCGACAAGCTCGTTCTGTCGGCCAATGGCCTGGAAAAATACAATAAAGAGCTCGACGGCTATGAGAAGCTGGGTGAGGTCAAAGGCACAGAGCTGAAAGGCCTGCATTACACGCCGCCCTTTGACTATTTCATCAATCAGGAAAACGCCTTCCAGGTGCTGTCGGGCGACTTCGTCGTTGACGAAGACGGAACGGCCATCGTGCATATGGCGCCGGGATTTGGTGAGGATGACCTGCGCGCCTGCAAGGAGGCCGGTATCGGCGTCGTCGTGCCGGTCGATCACACCGGCAAATACACCAGTGCCATCCCCGACTACGAAGGCATGCTGGTGTTTGACGCCAACAAGCCGATCACCCAGCGTTTGAAGGATGAAGGCAAGCTCATCCGTCACGACACGATCGACCACAATTATCCGCATTGCTGGCGCACGGACGAACCGCTCATCTACAAGGCGGTCGAGTCCTGGTATCTGGAAGTCTCGAAATTCCGCGAGCGCATGGTCGAATTGAACCAGCAGATTGACTGGACGCCCTCGCATGTCAAAGACGGGCTGTTCGGCAATTGGCTCGCCAATGCGCAGGACTGGAATATCTCGCGCTCGCGTTTCTGGGGCACGCCAATCCCGGTCTGGGTGTCGGATAATCCGAATTATCCGCGCGTCGATGTCTATGGCTCGATCGAGGAATTGCAGGCGGATTTCGGCACTGAAGTGACCGACCTTCACCGGCCGTATGTCGATGACCTGGTCCGTCCAAATCCCGACGACCCGACCGGCAAGTCCATGATGCGCCGGGTCGAGGATGTCTTCGATTGCTGGTTTGAATCCGGCTCAATGCCCTATGCGGCCGTGCATTACCCGTTCGAGAACAAGGACTGGTTCGAGGATAATTTTCCGGCCGACTTCATCGTCGAATATGTCGCCCAGACGCGCGGCTGGTTCTACACGCTGATGGTGCTGGGCACGATGCTGTTTGATAGCCCGCCCTTCAAATCGGCCATCTGTCACGGCGTCGTTCTGGACGAAAATCGCCAGAAACTGTCCAAACGCCTGCGCAACTATCCTGATCCGCTGGAATTCTTCGACGATTACGGCTCGGACGTGATGCGCTGGTTCCTGATCTCCTCACCGGTTCTGACCGGGGGCGACCTTCTGGTGCCGAAGGAAGGCCGCGAAGTTGCGGCCGTTCAGCGTGAAGCAATCGCACCGCTCCTGAACGCCTATGCCTTCTTCTCGCTCTATGCGAATCTGGAAGAGCGTAAGCCGCAACTGGTCTCCAGAGCCGATGATGCGCTGGATAAATACATCCTGACCAAGACGGGCGAGCTTGCGGCGGTCGTGGCCGAGCGCCTGGATGCCTATGACGTGCCCGGCGCCTGCCGCGAGACCAAGGCTTTCATGGATGCGCTGACGAACTGGTATATCCGTCGCTCGAGGGCCCGTTTCTGGGGCAGTGAGGATGCGCAGGCGCAGGCCGCCGCGTTTGATACGCTCTACACCGTGCTGGTGCGGGTCTCGCAAATCGTCGCGCCGCTGATGCCGATCGTCGCCGAAAAGCTATACAAGAGCCTGACCGGCGAGCGCTCCGTGCATCTGACGACGTGGCCGACTGCAGATCTCTTCCCGCAGGATCACGACATGGTCGCCGCTATGGATCGCGTCCGTGAAGCTTGTTCGGCAACGCTGGCGGTGCGCGAACGTTTCCGGCTTCGTGTCCGCCTGCCCCTGAAGTCACTGGTCGTGGCGCACCCGGAAGCCATGAGCTTGAAGCCTTATGCCGGCCTGATCGCGGATGAGGTAAATGTCCGCGACGTCATTTTTGCCGAAGACCTAGCCCAATATGGCGAGCTTCAGATGAAGGTGAATCCCGTCATTGGCCGCCGCCTCGGCGCGAAGATGAAAGATGTCATGGTGGCGTCGCGACAGGGCGAGTTTACCCTCAATGATGACGGCACCGCTGTCGTCGCGGGCGAAACGCTGGGCGTGGATGATTTCGAAATGCGTCTGGAAAGCGCTGAGGGCACCGCCGCCGAGCCTTTCGACAAGATCGGCGCCGCCGTGCTGGATGTATCGGTTGATGCCGATCAGGAAAGCGAAGGACTGGCCCGAGACCTCATCCGCGCCGTGCAAACCGCGCGCAAGGAAGCCGATCTCGACGTCTCCGACCGGATTATTCTGGGCGTGGAAGGCGATGACGCCGTGGCCTCGGCCATTTCGGCGCATGGTGAGATGATCAAGACGGAAACGCTGGCCGTTGAATTGATCGCAACGCTTGGCGATGGCTTCACCACCGAAGCCAAGCTGACGGGTCATGTGGCGAAAGTGTCGGTGAAGAAGGCGTAGGCGCGACGCCGTTCGAACATAAACCGTCATTCCGGGGCGCGCCGGAGGCGTAAACCCGGGACCCAATCCGAGATGGTTTTGTTTCCGCATGGGTCCCGGATCAGGCTAGCGCCTGTCCGGGATGACGGGTTAGTTGGTATCGGGCTCCGTCAGCTCCCGGATCGCCAACAAGCCGTCCACAGATGCTTCGCCTTTCTCGGCGGACAGATCCGCCGTAGCCCGGGCGAGCGCGGCATAGAGCACCGCCCGATCCGGGTCCGCAGCCGCAAGCTTTTCCAGATGCCGCGACACCGTCTCGGCATCGCCGCGCGCGACTGGTCCGGTCAGAGCCGCGGCGGGGCCGCGCCCCAACACCGCTTCCAGCGTATCGCGCAGGATAGGGCCGGCGATGGCAAGGCCGTCTGCGCGAGAGATGCCCACCTGCGCGAACGTCTCCAGCCCGGCCTGTATGAGCGTCGGCAAATGGTTGGCCATAAACACGATCGCGGCGTGATAAAGCGTCCGGTCAATGCCGTCAGGCAATGCGAGCGTTTGCGCACCGATGGCCTGAAACGCAGAGGCCAGTTCGGCTTGCGCCGATGCTTCGCCATCCAGCGTCACCATTGTGCCGGCAAAAGTCGCCACCGAGCGGTCCGGATCGGAAAACGCCTTGACCGGATGGGTACAGACACAGCGGACAGGAAGACCGGTCAGCGAAGCAAACGCTTCCAGTCCGCGCGCGCCGGACGTGTGGGTAATAATCGTATCCGGCTTGAGATCACACAGGGCGAGGCGCGCCAGCGCGCTTTCCAGCTCCGGGTCCGGCACAGAGACCAGAATGATATCGGCCTCTGCCGGATCACCTTTTACTCGGCCCGCACCGATGAAGTCGGCGGCGTCTGCTGCGGTTTCCGGGCGTCGCGCGACGATGGCGCCTATCTCGAAGACTTGCGCCTCATGAAACAGTTTGGCCAGCGTCCGCCCGACCTTGCCGGGACCGATGATGGCGAGGCGTTTCATCAGGCTTTCAGGCGTGCGGGCAGCCAGCTCGCCGGATCGGCCACAGCCTGCTCGCCCGCACCCAAATCCTTGACCTCATGCGTGTCTCCGGCAAACCAGAAATAGGGGATGGATTTGCGCTCGGCATAGCGGAACTGGTTCTTCAGCTTCGCGGCCTCGTGATAAACCTCGACATTAATCCCGCGCTCCCGCAACTGATTGGCCAGCCGGTCGAGCTCCAGAACATCGCTTTCGGGAAAACGTGCAATCAGCACATCGGTGGGCGAGGCGCGCTCGCCTGTGATGACGCCCTCCTTCACCAGCTTGGCGAAAAGGCGTGTCAGCCCGATGGATATGCCCACGCCCGGCAGGTCGCGCTTGATATAGGCCCCGACCAGGTCAGCATAGCGGCCGCCCGCGCAGATCGTGGAATAATCCGGATAGTCGATCAGCTGCACTTCGTAGACGACGCCGGTATAGTAATCGAGCCCGCGCGCGATCGCGAGATTGGCCTCCACCACGCTGTCGCCGGTATCGGCGGCATTCAACCGGTCCATGACGGTCTCAAGCTCGGTCAGACCTTCTTCAAATAGCGCGTTTTCAACGCCCAGCTTGCGCGCCTCGTCGGCGAACGCATTGTCGGTTGACCGGATTTGCGCCAGCGCCAGACAAGCCCTGGCCGCATCAGCCGACAGGTCCAGCTCCTCTAGGAGGATACGCTCGATCTCGCCGACGGGCAGCTTGTCGATCTTGTCGACGACGCGGATGACGTCTCCGGCATTTTCAATGCCGAGACCCTCATAGAAGCCGACGAGGATTTTTCGGTTGTTCAGCATGAAGCGGACAGGGCCGGCGCCCACCGCGTTCAGCGCCTGCAGTGCGATCAGCGGAATCTCTGCATCGAAATCGTGCGAAATCCCGTCCTGATCGATGACATCGACATCGCATTGCAGAAATTCGCGGAAACGGCCTTCCTGCGGACGCTCGCCGCGCCAGACGCGCTGGATCTGATAGCGTTTGAACGGAAAGGTCAGCGCGTTGAAATGCTGGGCCACATAGCGGGCCGTTGGCACGGTCAGGTCGAAGTGCAGAGCGAGGCGCGCGCCCTTATCCTCGCCTTCCGCGTTGAGGCGTTGCAGCCCGTAGATTTCCTTGTCCACATCGCCGCCCTTGGCGGCCAGAGTTTCGACCTCCTCCACGGACGGTGTTTCGATATTCACATAGCCATAGCGCTCGAACGTCTGGCGGATGGTATCAATCCAGCGCAGCTCGGCCCGGCGTATTTCGGGTGTGTATTCCGGAAATCCGCTGATGGCGCGGGCTTTGGCGACGGGTTTTGATTTGTCGGACAAGGCGATAGGCTCTCTTCTTGTGGGCGCGGAACAGGCGATAGCGCTGCAAGGGCCTGCCTGTCCATACTCGCACGTGCTTGACGCGGCATATAGGCCTTCTATAACCCGCCTCCTTGAGTTTGTGGCGGCTGTAGCTCAGCTGGTAGAGCACTCGGTTGTGATCCGAGCGGTCGCGGGTTCAAACCCCGTCAGTCGCCCCACTCACTCCTCCAACTCAGCCCCGTGCCGTTCGGCGCGACTTGCCCAGCCGCCATCGTCTATTGGGTTGGCGGTCTGGAAGAAGAGTGCGCGGTCGCGCGCAACGACGATCAGCGCGATAAAACCGAAAACGGCAGCCATATAGAGCGCAGCCAAAGCCTCATACTGTGAGGTAACAGCTTCCAGACCAGGAAACTGCCGGGCATAGGCATATTCTGTCGTCGCATTAAACACGCCATGGGCGAAAAGTAACAGGAAGAGCGAATCGGTTTTCGCGTAGAGCCAGCTCGCCAATAGTGTCGCGGGCATCAGCAGCACTGTGAAGGCAGCAATGACGTTCAGCCCCCCACCGCTGAGCAACAGGATCGGCCAGTGCCAGAATGACCAAAGGGCCCAGATCACGAGCGATGCGGGGAAAAGGCGCATTCTTGTCAATAAAATCGCCGTCAGGAAGAAGCGCCATCCGGTTTCTTCGCCGTTTGTCACAAAGACGTAGGCGATTTCCCGCCCATAATCGATCAGGCGGCTGATCAATGTGAAATCCGATGAAGCAAGATCCGTTTCGATCAGCGCGGAAACGTCCGCGCCGCTACCCGATGCGACCAGTCCGGCAGCTATGGCCCAACCGGCGATCATGATCAGAAGAATGCCCAGATAATAGGCCGGATGGACCGCCACTCTGAAAAGCTGCGCCAGCCAGGCCCGGAAGGCGGGCGTGCCATAGACCGTGGCCATCATGAAGAGGGCCACAAGGGTCGGAGCATATCGCGAGACGGTTCCGGTGATGAGGTCATCCCGGATTCCATCCGGCATTATGTCCTGAAGCGGTTGCAAGCCGATCAATGCGGCAATTCCGAGCGGGTAGGTGACGATCATGGTCAGAATCATAAAGATCGTCACGGGCCTGCGAGCGAGAAGCTGGATCATGATGATCTCCACGGCTTGAAAAATGCAGAAAGCGTTGTTGCAGCTTCGATGGATAGATGGCCCAGCTTGCGGATGCTTAACGCCAAAGCTGATACGCCAGTGACAAGAAGAAAGCTGGTCAGTACTGGCCCAAGAAGACTTGTTGCATCTGACGAAGCTGCAAAAATACGAAGCTGGATTTCGTCGTCACCGATCAGGTGAAGCCCGAATTGACCAGGAAGCAGGAAAGCGCCGGCGAGGAAGCCCAAAAGGGCGAATCCCGCTGCTGCGAGCGACAGAAAAGCCAACAATTTCAAACTGAATAGGGCGGCTCCGATCGCGAGCCGGGTACGGCCCCGATTTCCAATATCGTCGACAGGCTGAAGTCGGATGCCGCTGATACCTTCGGCCTGCAGCAAGTCGGGCAGGAAGTCATCCAAACGGCCGAGGCGCGCCAGGGCAGCCGTGAGTCCTCCGGTGGCAGCGGCCTCGCGAACAGAGCTATTGAGATCACCAATTACGCGCCGTCGGATCTGCCGGGGAACATCCCGCAGGGCAAAACGGAGCCTTGCATTATGGGCGGCCCAGATCAGGCGCGCCCGGAACGTTGTGAAGGGAGTATGTTTCATGGCTCAGCCTCGGTCCGGTCCGGTCCGGTCTGGGTCGCAGCGATGGTTTCTGCCCAGGCGCGTTCCAATTGTTGCAGCAAGACGATACCGGTATCGGTGATCGCATAGTATTTGCGGGCCGGGCCGGATTTGGATTTCTCGTGATAGAAGCGAATGGCCTGGATGGCGGTCAGGCGGCTGAGCACCGAATATAGCGCACCATCAGAGAACTGAACGCCAAGAATATTCTTGAGTCTTTCTGACAGATCGTAGCCATAATTGTCGCCGGTTGTGAGTTCCCGCAACATCAAGAGCTCCAGCAATCCCTTGCGCGATTGCATGCGCCAGTTTTCAAGAAACGATGATGTATTCTCAGCCATGAAGCGGCTTGCTCCCGATATTTCAGGTATCAGTATACCGGTATCCGATATAGTCAAGCCCATTTGGATATCATTGCTTGGGCAGACCCCACCGATCTACTCTGGAACCGGCGCTATCTAACTGTTTTCGGCTTCGATTTCTTCCCGCAGGGCTTCCAGCTCCAGCCACTGGTTTTCCTTGGCGTCGAGCTCTTCCTGTGCGGCGGCCAGTTGTTTCGATGCGGCGGCAAACCGGTCCGGGTTTTTCGTAAACAGGTCCGGCGCGGCGAGTTCGGCTTCCAGTTTTGTGATGGTCGTGGTCAGGGAATCGATTTCGCCGGGCAGGCGTTCCAGCGCATACTTGTCCTTGTTCGCCATTTTCCGCTTTTCAGCTTTTGGAGCGGCGGAAGGCGTGCTGGATTTTGGCGCAGACGTTGACTTTGCCGCCTTGCGGGCAGCTACATCCGCACCGCGCTGCGCCATCATGTCGGAATAGCCGCCCGCATAGATCTGCCACTTGCCGCCGCCTTCCGGCGCGACCACGCGCTGGGCGATACGGTCGAGAAAATCCCGGTCGTGGGTGATGAGGATCACGGTGCCCTCATAATTGGCGATGAAGTCCTCCAGAAGATCCAGCGTTTCCAGATCGAGATCATTCGTCGGCTCGTCCAGCACCATCAGATTGGACGGGCGGGCCAGCGATCGCGCCAGCAGGAGGCGCGCCTTTTCACCACCTGACAGGGTGCGAACCGGCGTCCGGGCCTGTTCCGGGCGGAACAGGAAATCCTTCATATAGGCCATGACGTGCTTGGTCTGGCCGCCGACCTCGATCATGTCGCCACCGGGCGAAAGCGCATCCTTCACCGACCATTCCGGATCGAGCACGGCGCGGTGCTGGTCGAGCGTCGCGATTTCCAGATTGGTGCCCAGGCGGATCTCGCCGCTATCGGGTTCGATCTTGCCGATAAGCAGATTGAGCAGCGTCGTTTTCCCCGCGCCATTGGGCCCGATCAGGCCGATCCGCTCGCCGCGATCAATCCGGATCGAGAAATCGCGGACTATCGGCGTCTCACCCCAGCTTTTGTTCAGCCCCTTGGCCTCGACCACGCGCTTGCCGGACTTGCCGGCATCGGTTTGCTCGATATTGGCGAGGCCGACGCTTTTTTCGTAATTCTGGCGCTTGTCTTTCAGGTCGCCCAGTTCGCGCATGCGGCGGACATTGCGCTTGCGGCGGGCGGTCACGCCATAACGCACCCAATGCTCCTCTCGGGCAATCTCGCGCGAGAGTTTGTGCTGTTCTTCGGCCTCTTTCTCGAGAAGATCGTCACGCCAGTCTTCGAAGGCGGCAAAGCCCTTGTTCAATTCCTGTGTCGCGCCTCGGTCCAGCCAGACGGTCTTGCGCGACAGATTGGACAGAAAGCGCCGGTCGTGACTGATCAACACGAAGGCCGATCCACAGGATTTCAGCTCGCCTTCCAGCCATTCAATCGCCGGCAGATCAAGATGGTTGGTCGGTTCATCCAGCAGGAGCAGGTCGGGCGCCGGTGCCAGCGCGCGTGCCAGAGCCGCCCGGCGGCGCTCGCCGCCTGATAGCGTTCCGGTCGTCTCGTCCCCGGTCAGGCCGAGCGAGTTGAGATAATAGAGCGCACGGTGTTCATCATCGCCCGGCGTCATTCCGGCCCGGACATAGTCGAGAACGGTCGGCCAGCTGGTCAGGTCCGGGTCCTGTTCCAGATAGCGAACAGTGGCACCCGGATGCAGGAAGCGCTCGCCGCTATCGGCTTCGACGAGTCCTGCGGCGATTTTCAGGAAAGTCGACTTGCCCGAGCCATTGCGCCCGACCAGACAGATGCGGTCGCCCTCTGCCACCGTCAGATTGGCCTCACGCAGAAGCGGCGTCACCCCGAAGGTCAGCGAGGTATTTTGCAGGGTCAGGAGTGGCGGGCTGGCCATGCCGGGCTAGACGCCTTCTCCGGCGAAGGCTTTCTCGATCACGAACTGCGCTGGAGCCGCGTTCGAGCCTTCGGTAAATCCCTTGTCCAGCATGATCTGCTTGAGGTCCCGCAGCATGGCGTCGGAGCCACAAATCATCACCCGGTCAGTGGCGGGATCGAGGGGGGGGCGCCCGATGACAGAGGCCAGCTCGCCATTATGGATGAGATCGGTAATGCGACCGCGCTGGTCCTGTGTTTCATCCCGCGTGGTAGAGGTGAAATGGATCAGGCGGTCCCCGACGAGTTCGCCGACCAGCGGGTCCTTGCGGATGTCTGCCACCAGCTGCTTGCCATATTCCAGCTCGGCACCCGTTCGGCAGGTGTGGGTCAGAATGACTTCCTTGAATTTGTCATAGGTTTCCGGCTCGCGGATGACACTGGCAAAGGGCGCCAGACCCGTCCCGGTCGAGAACAGGTAGAGATGATCGCCGGGCACCAGCGCATCATGAACCAGCGTGCCCGTCGGCTTCTTGCCCAGCAGCACCCCGTCACCCACTTCAATGTGTTGAAGCTCGGTCGTCAGTTTTCCGCCCGGGGCCTTGATGGAGTAGAATTCCAGCTCTTCATCCCAGGTCGGGCTGCAGATGGAATAGGCGCGCAGGACCGGTTTTCCGTCAATCATCAGGCCGATCATGATGAATTCGCCGGCTCGGAAACGGAAGGCTGCCGGGCGCGTAATCCGGAAGGAAAACAGCGTGTCGGTCCAGTGTTTGACGGCGGTTACGCGCTCGACCGTACAGGTCTTCGGCGGCGTAAAATCGTCGGTCAGGATATTGTCGAACATGGCGGCGATCCGGCAGGTCTGTTGAACGTGCCGGTCTCTTAGCCCGCCTCGCGCTCAATTGCACGGGGACGCGCTGTCACAGCTTCAGGCCCGCTGACTCACGACTCTCATTGACTCTTTTCTGTTCTGGAACAAAACTGGAACATATGATCAATAAGAGAGGTCTTCAAAGCCTCGTGCGGCCCGCTTCCGGGCTGCGCGACGATGCCGCGACCCCCGCCTTCCCCTTCGGACTGGCGCGCGAGGGCGTGCATGAAATTGCCGAAGCCGCCTATGGCGATGCCGGGGCGGCAGCGGGATTTGCGCTTTCGGCTCTGAAAACCGCCCGGCCCGGCATCTGGCTGTGGATCCGCGAGCGCGCCCTGGTCATGGATCAGGGGCGGGTGACGGGTCTGGGGGCCGCGGCCTTCGGGCTCGACCCGGCGCGCTTTGTTTTTGTCGATGTCGGATCCTCCATGGAGGCCCTGATGGCGACCGAGGAGGGCATCAGGTCCGGGGCGGTGTCCACCGTCATCACCGAAGCCAGAAGCGCCAGTTTTACCGCGACGCGCCGTCTGATCATGGCCAGCGAGGCCGGCGGCACGCCCGCCCTCCTGCTCTTGCCGCATAATCGTCAGGGCGCGACCGCGGCCCATGCCCGCTGGCGTATATCGCCTGCGCCATCTACCCCCAACCTGTTTGATGCGCGCGCGCCCGGCTCTCCCCGCTGGACCGCCCGGCTGGAACGCTGCCGCACAGCCCCCGGACAGGCGGGCCGCCAATTTGATCTGGAGTTTGATGATGAGACGCTATGCCTGCGTCTGGTTTCCGGACTGGTCGATGGACCGGCTGCGGCGCGCCCGGCGCGGCCAGCCGATATCCTGCCATTCCGAAAAGCCGGATGAGCCCCCTTTCATTCTGACCGAGCAGGGCGTGACGGGTTTGCGTGTCGCGGCGGCGAATGCGTCCGCCACCCGCCTGGGCATTGGTCCGGGCCTGCGGTTTGCCGATGCCAAGTCCCGCGCTCCGGATGTGCAGGCTGAACCGATTGATCGCGGCGCAGATGCCGCAGCGCTGGAAGCATTGGGCCTGTGGGCCACCCGCTGGACGCCTCTGTCGGCGGTGGACGGGATGGACACTCTGCGGCTGGACATTACCGGCTGCGCCCGTTTTTTCGGCGGCGAGGGCGCGCTCCTCAATGATATCGGAGAGCGCATGGCGGCGGGCGGTCTGTCCTGCCGTCTCGGGGCTGGCCCGACGCCGGGGGCCGCCTGGGCACTGGCGCGCCATGGCGACAGCCGCGTCAATGTCTGCCGTAGTGATCAGTCCGTTGAGGCGGCCTTGAAGGATCTGCCGGTGACGGGCCTGCGCCTGACCGAAAATGCCGAGCGCCTTTTGCGCCGTTTCGGCCTGACCCGGATTGGCCAGCTTTATCCCATTGACCGCATGGCTCTGGCGCGCCGTTTTGCCTCGAAGGACGCGGCCAATGCGGTCCGCTTCCGGCTCGATCAGGCGCTGGGACTGTATGCCGAACCTCTGGTGCCATTGCGGCCGCCGCCGGATTATGCCGCCCGGCGTTCTTTCGTCGAGCCGCTGATTTCCGGGGAGGGGATTACCGCTGCCCTGGAAGGCCTCGCTGAAACCCTGTGTGACCACCTTGAACAGGATGGGTGTGGCGCGCGCGATTTCACCCTGACGGCCTTCCGTTCGAACGGATCCGCCAGTTTTGTCGCCCTGTCGACGGCGCGGCCCGTGCGTGATGTTGCGCATATTCTCCGCCTCTTCCGGGACCGGATTGAAAAGATTGATCCCGGCTTCGGCATTGACCTTCTGGCGCTGACGGCGGCCCGGCCCGACACGCTGGAAACCGAGGCCCGGCCCCTTTCGGCGGAGCTGGCGCCCGGTCCGGTTGATCGTGTGGCGCTCGCTGCTCTGGCGGACCGGCTGACGGCGCGGCTGGGGGAGGGAAGTGTCCGCATGCCGCGGGCCATTGCCAGCCATGATCCGGCCCGTGCCGAAGCGCTCGCCGTGTTCGAGGGGCAGGAAGAAGACTGGGAGGACGCCGTCCTGGCCCCGCGCAGCGATCGGCCGGCCCGCCTTCTGGAACGGCCCGAAGCGGTCGATGTGCTGGCCGAAGTGCCCGATGGCCCGCCCGTCCGCTTTATCTGGCGGCGCGTGCCAAGACGGGTCAAGCGCGCCGATGGCCCGGAACGCATCGCCCCGGAATGGTGGCGAACTTTCAATGCCGAGGCCCGCGCCCGGGATTATTACCGCGTCGAGGATGAAGAGGGCCGCCGTTACTGGGTCTTTCGCGAGGGTCTGTATCAGGATGGGCGGGGCGGAAATCCGCGCTGGTTTGTGCATGCACTCTTCTCATGACGGACTATGCCGAGCTTCAGGTCACGACCAATTTCTCCTTTCTGCGCGGGGCCTCCCATGCCGAAGAACTGGTCCTGCAAGCGCGCGCCTCTGGCCTGTCAGCCATCGGGATTTGTGATCGCAACACGCTGGCCGGTGTCGTACGCGCCCATCTGGCGGCAAAGGAGCATGGCCTCAAACTTCTGGTGGGGTGCCGGCTTGATCTCGTTTGCGGGCTCAGCCTGCTCTGCTACCCGATGGACCGCGCTGCCTATGGTCGCCTCTCCACCCTCCTCTCCCATGGCAAGATGGGGACAACAAAAAAAGGCGAGTGCCACATCACGCTGGAAGATGTAGCGGCGCACGCTGAAGGACAGATTTTCATCGCCGTGCCGCCGCGGCGTGTGGATGAGGCATTTGAAGTCCGGCTGACCGAGCTTTCAACGCTCTGGCCGGGACGATGCTATCTGGCGGTGAGCTTTCGTCATGGCGGCCGCAATCGGGAGCAGATTGCCCGGCTGATGGCGCTGGGGGATCGCACCGGCACGCCCGGCGTGGCCACCAATGATGTCCTCTATCACATCCCCCACCGGCGGCCCTTGCAGGATGTGATGACCTGTATCCGCGAGGGTAAGACGATTGAGACGGCGGGTTTCCTGTTGGAACCCAATGCCGAGCGCTATGTCAAACACCCGGCGGAAATGGCGCGCCTCTTTGCCGGGCATGAGGTGGCGCTGCATCGCACGATGGAAATCTCCGGCCGTTGCCGGTTCTCCCTCGATGAGCTGGCCTATCATTACCCGGATGAGCCGGTGCCCCCCGGAACGACTCCGCAACGGCATCTGGAACATCTGACGCGCGAAGGCGCAAAGGCCCGCTATCCCGCAGGCGTGCCGCAACGCGTGCAATCCGCGATCGACAAGGAACTCGCCCTGATCAGGGAGCTGGATTACGCGACCTATTTTCTGACCGTGAATGACATTGTCGCCTGGGCCCGTTCGCAGGACATTCTCTGTCAGGGGCGCGGCTCTGCCGCCAACTCTGCCGTCTGTTTCTGCCTCGGCATCACCAGTGTCGACCCCGACAAATCCAGCCTTCTGTTTGAACGCTTCATGTCGAAGGAGCGCCGCGAGCCGCCCGATATCGACGTGGATTTCGAGCATGAGCGCCGGGAAGAAGTGATTCAGTATGTCTATCGCCGATATGGCCGCCACCGGGCCGCCCTGACCGCCACCGTCATCTCCTACCGCCCGCGCTCGGCGGTGCGTGAAGTGACCAAGGCGCTGGGCCTGTCGGAAGATGTCGGCGCGGCGGTGGCGGGTACGGTCTGGGGCAGTTGGGGCAAGGACGTCTCCGACAAGCGCATTGCCGAAGCCGGTCTGGACCCGGCCAACCCGATGATCCGCCGGGCGATAAAACTCACCACCGAGCTGATCGGTTTTCCGCGTCACCTTTCCCAGCATGTGGGTGGTTTCGTTCTGACCCAGGGGCCGCTGATCGAGACCGTGCCCATCGGCAATGCCGCCATGGATGACCGCACCTTCATCGAATGGGACAAGGACGATATCGACGCGCTCGGCATTATGAAGGTGGATGTGCTGGCGCTGGGCATGCTGACCTGCATCCGCAAGGGATTTGACCTCATCGCCCTGCATGGTGGGCCGCGCTATGACCTGGCCAGCGTGCCGCCAGAAGATCCCGAAACCTATGACATGCTGTGTGCCGCGGATTCTGTCGGCGTGTTTCAGGTCGAAAGCCGGGCGCAGATGAACATGCTGCCCCGGCTCAAGCCCCGCAATTTCTATGATCTGGTGATCGAGGTGGCGATTGTCCGGCCCGGACCCATTCAGGGGGATATGGTGCATCCCTATTTGCGGCGGCGGAACGGTCTGGAGCCGGTGGTCTTTCCCTCGCCTTCACCCGATCACGGTCCGGCGGATGAGCTGGAGCAGATACTGGGCCGCACAAAGGGCGTCCCCCTGTTTCAGGAGCAGGCGATGCAGATCGCGATTGATGCCGCCAAATTCACGCCCGACGAAGCCAATGGTTTGCGCCGCGCCATGGCCACCTTCCGCAAGGTCGGCACCATCCAGCATTATGAGGAGAAGATGGTGAACGGCATGGTGACACGCGGCTATGAGGCCGAGTTCGCCCGGCGCTGTTTTGATCAGGTGAAGGGGTTTGGCGAATACGGCTTTCCGGAAAGCCACGCCGCCAGCTTTGCGCTTCTGGTCTATGTCTCGTCCTGGATGAAATGCCACCGGCCCGATGCCTTTGCAGCCGCCATCCTGAATTCCCAGCCCATGGGCTTCTATGCGCCCGCCCAGCTGGTCCGCGATGCCCGCGATCATGATGTCGAAGTACGGGATGTGGACGTCAATCATTCTGACTGGGACTGTACGCTGGAGCCGGCCGGTCGCGGGCCCTGGCCCTGCGCGGTGCGTCTGGGTATGCGCCTCGTTGACGGGCTCGGCCGGGACGATGCCGAACGCCTGATGCAGGCACGGGGAGAGGGCTATGACGACCCGGCCGCGATCCGGCGCCGGGCCGGTTTGCGGCGCGCGCCTCTGGAGGCTCTGGCCGCTGCGGATGCCTTCCGCTCGGCGGGGCTCGACCGGCGGCAGGCGCTGTGGTCGGTCCGGGGGGAGAGCAAGGATATGGCCTTGCCGCTTTTTGCCGCCGCCGATGCGAAGGAGCAGGGCGCCGATGCCACCGTTCAGCTGCCGGACATGCCGCGTTCTGAACATGTCCTGCAGGACTATCAGACCATCCGCCTGTCGCTGAAGGATCACCCGATGCGGTTTTTGCGTCAGGCCTATGGACATATGGGGATCAGGACCACGCAGGAGATCAATCATTTGCGCAATGGCAGCCGGGCCAGCCTGGCCGGTGTGGTGCTGGTGCGGCAGCGCCCCGGCTCGGCCAAGGGCGTGTGCTTCATCACCGTCGAGGATGAGACCGGCGTCTCCAATCTCGTCGTCTGGCCGCGCGTGATGGAGACCTATCGTCCGGTGGTCATGGGTGCGCGACTCCTTTTGGTGAAGGGGCGGGTGCAATCAGCCGAAGGCGTCACCCACCTTGTCGCCGAGGAACTCATCGACCGCACGGCCGACCTGACCCTGCTATCGGAAGATGCCAGCCGGGCGCTGGACAATGCGCTGGCCCATGCCGACGAGGTGCGCCGTCCGATCGATGATCATCGTGTGCCGGCGGCCCGTCACCCGCGTCAGGTCCGCATCATCCCGAAAAGTCGGGATTTCCACTAGACCCGGCGCATCCTTGGCAGATTACCATAGGTCAGGGCACGCCAGACCCATTCCAGCGGGCCAAAATGGAAAGCTTTCAGCCAGAAATGGCTGAACACGATCTGGAAGGCAAAGCCGGCAAACGCAATCGCCATGGCGGACGTTGCCGTCGCCTGACTCATCAGATCCAGGCCCGGCCCGATGCCGAACAGGGCAAAGCCGATGATGAAGCTCTGCATCACATAATTGGTGAGGGCCATGCGTCCGACCGGTGCAAATATTCCGAAAAGCCTCGCGCCCAATCCCGTGCGTAGGGCGAGCACAATGGCCGAAACATAACCGGCCGCAATCAGGGGTGTCGCGACCATGTGCAGGAATTCACCGAAGAAATCCCCGGCCAGACTATCGCCCAGCAGGCCGATATCATCGCCAAACTGGTTGAGAATTTCCAGACCAAGACCAAGGGGTAAAGCGATGAGCAGGACATTGCGGAAGCCCGGCAGGAAATCTCCGGCGCGGTGAAGCCATTGTTTCCGCCCCACCCACATGCCGATCAGGAAGCGGCCAAAAGTGTAAAACGCCAGACCGATGATCGGCCCGTTGAAATAATCAACCTGGTTTACGTGCCAGAAGTCCTGAACCAGCGCCCAGTAGTCTCCGGCGGCGGAGAGCGCCTGACGTTCCAGAACCGCCGCGTCAGACGACAGTGCGTCATAGACGGCAGTGTCATACAGGCCGGATAGTTCGGCGAACATGCTGAACCCCAGCCGGCCGAAAATCGCCAGAATGAGGCCCCAGAACAGGATCATCCGGTCGCTCGCCTTTCGCACCAGCAGCAGGGCGAAACCCAGAAAGGCGTAAAGGTGCAGAATGTCCCAGAACCAGATGAAGGTGATGTGCAGGACGCCGATCACCATCAGGATCAGAAGACGCCGCGCATATAACCCGGTAAAGCCCGCGCCCCGTTCGCCAAGGCGCGTCATCTGGACATAGAATCCCAGACCGAACAGAAAGGCGAACAGCGTATTGGCCTTGTCATCGACAAAAATCCGCACGGCAAGATGCACGAGCCGGTCGAGGCTGCGGATGGTGGAGGCCTCCAGCTGGGCCTCTGTCGTCACATAGCCCCAGACGACGATACCGACGAGATTGGCCAGGAAGACGCCAAAGAGCGCAAATCCCCGCAAGACATCGAGGTCGGTGATGCGCTCACCCGACCCAATCGGTGCAGCCTGCTGATCGGTCATACTTGTCCCCTGCCCCATTCACCCTTCCTGCCTAGACAATGAAAGTTGACGGATCACTCATGCCATCGTCCGCCGGGGATTCGGGGGGACGGTGCAAAAGACCATCCCCCTTTTCCGGAAACATGGACTCCTGTTCATTGGCGCTCAAAGGGGAAAATCCCCTATGGTCGATCGAACAGGGCAGGCGAGGGACGCCGCGTTTCGACGCGGTGCGGAAATCATGTTGGAAATCAGGAATCTTTCGAAGACGTATGGCAATGGCGTCAAGGCGCTGGACGATGTGTCGTTGAGCATACCGAAAGGTATGTTTGGGTTGCTGGGCCCGAACGGGGCCGGGAAATCCACGCTGATGCGGACCATTGCCACGCTTCAGAATGCCGACAAGGGCTCGATCGATTTCAACGGGATCGATGTTCTCAAGCACCCGGCAAAGCTTCGCTCGCAGCTCGGCTACCTGCCGCAGGATTTCGGCGTCTATCCGCGCATGTCGGCCCGCGCCATGCTGGACCATCTCGCCATCCTTAAGGGCATTTCCGACAACAAGGAAAGAAAGCGCGTGGTCGAAGGCCTGCTCGAGCAGACAAACCTCGCCAAGGTCGCCAAGAAAGCCGTCGCCTCCTATTCCGGCGGCATGCGCCAGCGTTTCGGTATCGCCCAGGCCCTGATCGGCGATCCGCAGCTCATCATCGTGGATGAACCCACCGCCGGTCTCGACCCGGAAGAACGCAACCGTTTCCACAACCTCCTGTCGGAGATCGGCGAGAATGTCGTCGTCATCCTCTCCACCCACATTGTGGAAGATGTCGCCGATCTCTGCCCCCGGATGGCCATTCTCAATCAGGGTCAGATCGCGGCGGAAGGCGCGCCGGCCGAGTTGATCACCCGTCTCGACGGCAAGGTCTGGAAGAAGCGGATTTCGAAGGCGGAGCTGCCAGCCTACCGGTCCAGATACAATGTCATTTCGATGCGCCTGACCCAGGGCGAGGTTCTGGTCCATGTCGAGGCAGACGAAAATCCGGGAGAAGGTTTCGAAGCCATCGCGCCTGATCTGGAAGACGTCTACTTCTCGACGATCACATCCGGCCGCGCAGAAGCCGAAGCGGCGTAAGCCCCGAGCACAAAGGAGTCCTGTCATGCTCGGTAAAATCGCCAGCTTCGAATTTCGCTATCAGATTATGGCCCCGGCCTTTTTCTGGATTTTTGCCATTTTCTTTCTGTTCGTGTTCGGCGCCGCCGCCTCCGACCAAATCCAGATTGGAGACAGTGCGACGGTTCATGCCAATTCACCGTTCGCGATTTCACTGAACATTCTGGTGTTCTCGCTGTTCGGAATGATCATCCCGATTGTCTTTCTGGCCAGCGGTATCCTGCGAGATCGCAGCTTCAACACTTACGAGCTATTCTATTCCACGCCTGTGCGTGAACGAGACTACCTGCTGGGCCGGTTTCTCGGCGGCTTTGCGGTCACGGCACTGGTCATCTTCAGTCTTCCATTAGGCAATCTCGTTGGGTCCCTGATGCCGTGGGTAGACCCGGAATCCATCGGTCCCTTCCGCGTGGAATATTACCTCTACCCCTATCTGGTAATTGGCGTCGCGAACATGTTCATCATTGGCATGATCCTGTTCACGATCGCCAATCTGAGCCGGTCTCTGGTCATCACCTGGGTGGGATTGCTGGGCCTGTTCGTGTTCAATGTGGTGGGTGGATTCCTCGATTCCCAGCCGGAATGGCGGACCCTGGCGGCGTTGACAGATCCGTTCGGCGGCAATGCGTTGGCGGATGTCACACGCTATTGGACCGCCGCCGAACAGAATACACGCCTGATCCCGATGGAAGGCATTTTTCTCCAGAACCGCCTGATCTGGATGAGCGTCGCCATCGCGCTTTTCATTTTCAATGTTGTCATTTTCTCTTTCCGCAGCGGCAATGCCCGGCTTGGCGGAAAGAAGATACGCCGCGCGGAAACGCCTTTTGTACCGACGGAAATCGAGTTGCCGAAAGCCACACCGACGCCCGAAAAGGCGGCCTGGGCCCAATTCTGGGCGCGTGTGGATTTCGAGGTTAAAGGCGTTATTTTCAATATCGGATTCTGGGTTCTGCTGGCCCTCGGCGTGCTGCTTGTGAGCGTGAATGTCTTCCTGATCGCGCCGGTCTATGGGACGCCCAGCTATCCGCTGACCCGGGTGATGGTGTTCAGCATGATAGGGGGCTTCGTGCTGATTCCGCTCGTCGTCATCATCTATTATGCATCGGAACTGATCTGGCGGGAGCGGACTGTTCGCTTCTCGGAAATCGTCGATGCGTCACCCACGCCCAGCTGGGTCTTCATGACCGCCAAACTGATCGGCATGATGGCCGTTATCGGCGGTCTTTTGATGGTTGCGGTGCTGATCACGATCACCGCCCAGCTGATCCGGGGTTACACAAGTCTGGAACTGGACCAATACGCCATTAGAACCCTGGTGGACTTGGCCATTCCTCTGACCTTCCTGTCCATGGTCGCGATCTTTTTGCAAGTGGTCAGCAACAACAAATGGGTCGGCATTGCGGCCATGGGCGCGCTTTTCATTATCACCGCATTTGTGCTGCCCAATATCGGGCTAGCCCACAATCTCTACCTTTTCCCCTTCGTGTCGATAAATCCCTATTCCGACATGAATCAGTATGGGCACTTCCTTGGCATTCAGATGTGGTTCCACCTCTACTGGGCGGCCATTTCCCTCTTTCTGTTTCTTGTTGCAGCGGTCATGTTCAATCGCGGCGCGCTGGCGCCGATCTGGCAGCGGCTGCGGTCTTTGCCCGGCGCTTTCAACGCGCCCACCGCAGGCCTTGCCGCCGCAGCGCTTCTGGTGGCCATCGGTTCGGGAAGCTGGATCTATTACAACACGGTTGTCCTGAACGATTATACGACCGGCCCACAGGTGGAACGTCAGACCGCCGAGTTCGAACGCGATTGGCGCGACCAGCTGGAAGGCTTGCCCCAGCCGACCATTACGGATGTGGAATACACCGTCGACATCTACAATAGAGAGCGCCGCTACACTGCCTCGGGCACGAATACGCTGGTCAATAATACGAGCGAGGCCATTCCCGTGGTCTGGGTATCCTACGGGTCGGCAGAGGTGCTGAACCAGTCGCTCGATGGCGATGGCGCGGAACTGCGCAGCGAGCTGGTCAACCTATACGCCTTTGAGCTGGAAACCCCGATGCAGCCGGGTGAAACGCGCACGCTCAGTTTCGAGGTCGAAGTCGCCAATCCCGGATTCCGCAATTCCGGGAATGTCAGCTCGGTCAATTTCAACGGCACCTTCTTCAATAATGGGGAATTCGCACCATCCATCGGCTTCAATCGCGGTTTCCTCCTGCAGGATCCGGCGGTGCGCCGCCGGCAGGATCTGCCGCCCATCGACCGGGCCTTCGCGCTCGAGGACGAGGAGCATTGGGACGAAAACTATATCCGTCAGGATTCGGATTACGTCACCTTTCGCACACTCGTTTCGACCGATGAAGGCCAGACGGTGGTCGCGCCCGGCTATCTCCAGCGCGACTGGGTCGAGGACGGCCGGCATTATTTCGAATACGTGATGGAGGATCGAAGCCTCAACTTCTTCAACTGGATGTCCGCCGAATACGCGTTGCTGGAAGAAGAAGAGGAGGGCATCAATTACCAGGTCTTCTACCACCCGGAGCATGACTGGAATATCGAGCGTATGATGCAGGGCGCACAGGATTCACTCGCCTATATGAGCGAGCACATCAGCCCCTATCAGTATCGGCAATACCGCATGCTGGAATTCCCGGCCTATGCCAGCTTTGCCCAGTCCTTCCCGAACACGATCGCCTATTCGGAGGCAATCGGCTTTACCGCCGACCTGCGCGACGAAGACAATATCGACTATGTCTACTACGTCACCGCGCACGAGGCCGCGCACCAGTGGTGGGCGCACCAGATCATGGGGCCGAATGTGCAAGGCGGCTCCATGCTGGTGGAGACCTTCGCCCAGTATTCGGCCCTGATGGTGATGCGGCAGGAATATGGCGACGATCATATGCGCCGCTTCCTGAAGTATGAGCTCGACAGCTATCTCTCGGCGCGCGGAAATGAAACCCGAGAGGAATTGCCGCTTTACCGGGTCGAGAACCAACAGCACATCCATTACCGCAAGGGCGCGGTCATCATGTATGCGCTGCAGGATTATATTGGCGAGGACACGGTAAACCGGGCGTTGGCGCGGCTGGTGGAAGAGTTCCAGTATCAGTCCAACCCCTATCCGACGACGCTGGATTTCCTTCGTATCCTGCGCGAGGAAGCCGGGCCCGAACATGAGCGGATCATCCACGATTTCTTCGAGCGGATCATGCTGTTCGATCTGTCCATCGATACGGACACGGCCGAACGACGAGAGCTCGAGGACGGGCGCTGGGAGACGACCTTCACTGTGAATGCGCATCTTTATGAAGCAGATGGCGAAGGCAACGAGACCGAGGAACCGATCGATTATGACATTGATGTCGGGCTCTTCATGCGCAGTCCGGACACCGTGAATGAAGGCACGGATCACATCCTCTACTTCCAGCGTCATCGCATCAATCAGGCGGAAACGACGCTCTCCATTATCACCGATGAAGAGCCTGCCTGGGTCGGCATTGATCCCTATAACAAGCTGATCGATCGCAACTCCGACGACAATATCATCCAGCCCCCGCGCGCTGAAGATGATGCAGAGGATGACGAGTCCGGAGGCGCAGAAACCGGAGAGACAGAGACCGCAGCTCTGATTACGGAATAGGGCAGGGCGAGCGGTGCTTGATGGCGCTGATCGAGAAATTCGTCTCGATCGCGCCAATGCCCGGCACGGGATGCAACTCCTCGCGCATGAAGCGCTCATAGCCGTCATGGCCGGAAACCACGACTTCCAGCAGATAGTCCTCGCCGCCTGACATCAGATGGCATTCGATTACCGCGTCGATGGCGGCGATTTTCCGTTCGAATGTCGCCACCGTGTCCGGCGAATGATCCTTCAGCCGGATCCGCACGAAGGCCGTCACCGCCAGCCCGCACGCCTTGCGGTCGATTTCCGCGAAATAGGTGCGGATCAGCCCTGCCGTTTCGAGCGCCCGCACTCGCTTCAGGCAAGGCGAAGGAGACAGGCCCACCAGATCGGCCAGCGACTGATTCGTCAGCCGGCCATCCGACTGTAGCGCCATCAGGATTTTTCGATCAATACGATCCAGGCGTTTCATAGCAGAAAATGCTCCAAATAAATAATCTGGAAGCAGAATACGGCAGCACATGGCAATGTGGAAGCGCTAATCTGATCGCAAATGGGAGGTCGACATGGACGGTTCGGGTCAGATCAAGCGCGAAAAAGGGTTTTCCACCCGCGCTATTCACGAAGGTTATCACCCGGCAGATGAGGGTGGTGCCCTCACGCCGCCCGTGCATTTCACCTCCACCTTCACCTTTCCGGATGTGGAATCGGCGGGCGCGGCTTTCTCCGGTGAACAGCCCGCCCATATCTATTCGCGGATATCCAACCCGACCGTGGACCTGCTGGAACGCCGCATGGCGTCACTGGAGGGCGCAGAAGCGGCTGTCGCCTTTGCTTCGGGCATGGGCGCGATCACGGCGGTTTTCTGGAGCCTCGTTGAGCCGGACGACGAAATCCTCGTCGACAAGACGCTCTATGGCTGCACCTACGCTTTCTTCAATCACGGCCTCGCCAGGTTTGGCGTTCGCGTCAGCCATGTCGACATGACGGATGAGGCAGCTTTGGAAGCTGCGCTGCAATCCCGGCCGAAAATCGTCTATTTCGAGACCCCGGCCAATCCGAACATGCGGATCATCGATATTCGCCGCACCGCCACGCTGGCGCACGCAGCGGGCGCGCAGGTCATTGTCGATAATACCTATGCCAGCCCGTGTCTGACGCAGCCGATTGCGCTGGGCGCGGATGTGGTGGTGCATTCGGCCACCAAATATCTCGGCGGTCATGGCGATCTGATCGGCGGGCTCGCCTGTGGCACGCAGGAAATCATGGATCAGATCCGCTTTTACGGGCTGAAGGACATGACCGGGGCGGCGCTCGCTCCCTTCAATGCCATGCTGATCCTGCGCGGACTGAAAACGCTGGGCCTGCGCATGCGCGAACACTCGGCCAGCGCCGGGATTGTTGCGCGGTTTCTGGAAGCCCGTCCGGAGGTCAGCAGTGTCGCCTGGCCCGGGCTGTATAGCTTCCCGCAATACGAGCTGGCTGCGCGCCAGATGCAATTGCCCGGCGGCATGATCGCCTTCGAGCTGAAGGCCGGAAAAGACGCGGCCATGACCTTCATGAACCGTCTGACCATGATCCAGCGGGCTGTCAGCCTGGGCGATGCCGAGAGCCTGATCCAGCACCCGGCCTCGATGACGCATTCAACCTACACGCCGGAGGAGCAAGCCGAGCACGGCATTACACCCGGCCTGATCCGTCTGTCGGTCGGTCTGGAAGATGTCGAGGACATTCTGGCCGACATCGCGCAGGCGTTATCTGCCTGACAGTCCTGTCACTTGCCGGTCATCTGACCGCGCACTAGTGTCCCCGGCATCTATCCAGTGAATGATACCGGGGAGGCATCATGTTCCGCACTTTTGCTGCGCTGACCGCAAGCGCGCTCGCTTTTTCCCTTGCCTATGCACAAGAGGCTGACACGGCGACCGACACCGCCGCCGAAGAAGAGGGGCCCTGGGATGTGGCGGCACCGCCCATGCCGACCCGCTTCATTCCGATCCGCGTCGATGAAGGCACCTGGCTGAGCCTCGATGTCAGCCCTGATGGCCAGACCATCGCGTTCGATCTTCTCGGCGATATCTACACCATGCCGATTACCGGCGGCCCGGCGACGAATATCGCGTCCGGCCTGCCCTGGGAAATCCAGCCGCGTTTCTCGCCGGATGGCTCCATGATCGCCTTCACCTCGGACCGCGCAGGCGGCGACAATATCTGGATCATGAATGCAGACGGTACCGATCGCCGGCAGGTGACGAATGAAAGCTTCCGGCTTCTGAACAATCCGACATGGCATCCGTCCGGTGACTTCATTGCGGCGCGCAAGCATTACACCACATCGCGCTCTGCCGGTGCCGGTGAAATCTGGATGTATCATATCTCCGGCGGCAGCGGCGTTCAGCTGGTCGAGCGCCCGAGCGAAGCCTTCCAGAAAGAACTGGGCGAGCCGATTTTCTCCCCCGATGGTCGCTATGTCTATTACACGCAGAACGTCACTTCCGGCAGCACGTTTATCTATGCGCAGGATTCCAACACCGACCTGTTCAATATCCTTCGCTACGAGCTCGAGACGGGTGAAATCACCACCGCGGTGTCCGGCGCAGGCGGCTCTGTCCGTCCTGCACCGTCGCCGGATGGCAATTTCATGGCCTTTGTCCGCCGTGACCGGCTGCAATCCCAGCTCTGGGTGAAGGATCTGCGATCGGGCGAAGAGCGCATGATTTATGATGATCTCGACCGGGACAATCAGGAAACCTGGGGCGTTTACGGCATGTATCCGAACATGGACTGGACGCCGGATGGAAACTCCATCGTCTTCTGGGCGGGAGGACATATCAACCGCGTCAATGTCGAATCGGGCGAAGCGCAGATCATCCCGTTCGAAGTGGATGACAGCCGCGAAGTCATCGATCCGCCGCGCCCGCAGACCGAGGTCGCCCCGGCAACATTTGAAACCCGCATGCCGCGCTTTGCGAATGTCTCTCCGGATGGGTCGCAGGTCGTGTTCGAAACGCTCGGCCGCCTCTACATTGCCAATACGTCGGGCGGTGATCCACGCCCGCTGACCCGCAATGATGGCAGCTATCGCGAACTCTTCCCGTCCTGGTCGCGCGATGGCCGCTCCATCGTTTTTGCGACCTGGGATGATGAAGAGCTGGGCTCCATTCGCGTCGTGAATGCCAATGGCCGCGGCGAACGCATTGTGACAAGCGAACCCGGTCATTACCGCCGTCCGGTTTTCTCGCCGAATGGTCAGACCATCGTGTTCGAAAAAGGCTCGGGTGGATTCCTGACGGCGCGTGAGTGGTCGGAAACGACCGGCATTTTCGCCGTTCCGGCATCGGGTGGCGACATGCGCCGTATCTCCGATTCCGGTTCGGAGCCGCAATTTGGCGCGTCGAATGACCGGCTCTTCCTGTCCACTTTCGAAGGCGGACAGAACCGTCTGGTTAGCGTCGACATGAATGGCGAGGCGCAACGCGTTCACGCCCAGTCCGACATGATCGCTGATTATCGTGTCTCACCGGATGGCCGCTATCTCGCCTTCCGCGAAAACTACGATGCCTATGTCATGCCCATGCCGCCGGGACCGCAGGAAGTCTCTGCCGGCATGTCGGCTTCCGCGCTTCCGGTTGTGGAAGTCTCGCTCAACGGCGCGACCTATCTGTCCTGGTCGGGGGGCAGTGAAAGCCTTCACTGGACCATGGGGCCGGTGCTCTATTCCGCTGCGATCGCGGACGTTATCCCCCATGCTCCAGCTGCCGAGGATGAGGAGCGCGAGGCGTTCTCTCCGCCCGAAACCGGCCGGTCTCTGGCCATCACGGTCGAGGCCGACCGGCCGACCGGCGTGGTTGCTCTGACCGGCGCCCGTATCATCACCATGTCTGATGAAGACGGCGGCATCATCGAGAACGGCGTTGTCGTGGTGGACGGCAACCGTATCGTCGCGGTCGGAACCGCCGATGAGGTGGACATCCCGGCCGGCGCGCAAAACGTTGATGTAACGGGGCGCACCATCATTCCGGGCCTGATCGATGCACACGCGCACGGCCCGCAGGGCACGGACGAGATCATTCCCGAAGAGAACTGGTCGACTCTGGCCCATCTGGCATTTGGCGTGACCACAATCTTCGATCCGTCCAGCCAGGCCAGCACTATTTTCCCGGCCAGCGAGTATCAGCGGGCCGGCCTGCAATTGCAGCCGCGCACCTATTCAACGGGCGAGGTGGTCTATGGTGCTCGCGCGCCGGGTTTCTTTGCCCGTATCGAGGATGCGTCTGATGCCGAGGAGCATGTCTTCCGCCTCGCCAGTCAGGGCGCTCACGGCATCAAGAACTACAACCAGCCGCGCCGTGAACAGCGTCAGCAAGTGGTGCTGGCTTCGCACGAAGCGGGTGTCATTGTCGTCGCCGAAGGCGGGTCCAACTACCATATGGACATGTCCATGATCGCCGACGGCAATACGTCCATCGAACACAATATTCCGGTGGAAATGATCTATGAGGATGTCCTTCAGCTGTTCTCGCAAACGCAGGTCGCCAATAACCCGACCCTGGTGGTCACTTATGGCGGCCTGGCTGGCGACCCCTATTGGCGCTCGCGCATGAATATCTGGGAGCACCCGATTCTGTCGCGGCATGCGCCGCCCGCCTATCTACGCGGCTCGATCCGCCGTCCATGGGCGCCGGAACACGATTATGTTGATGATGATGCGGCAACCGTGGCGCTGATGTTGGCGCGCCGCGGCGTCACGATGGCGATCGGTGCCCATGGTCAGCAGGAGGGTCTTGCGGCGCACTGGGAGATGTGGTCGCTGGGGCGCGGTGGTGCGACGCCGATCGAGGCCTTGCGGGCGACAACGATCGACCCTGCCCGCCATCTCGGTTTCGACCATGACCTCGGCTCGATCGAGGAAGGCAAACTGGCCGATCTCGTCATTCTCGACGGCGACATTCTCGCCGATCTGCGCAATTCGGATCAGATCGAGATGATCATGCTGAATGGCCGTCTCTATGAAGCGGAAACGCTGAACGAGACCGTCACCGGCGATCGGCAGCGGGGCGCTTACTTCTGGGAGTAAGCGGGTTCCTTTAGCCGATCTTTGAAAGCCAGGCCGCGAAGCGTTCAATCACCGCTTCGCGGCCGTTTTCATTGAGGGTCTCGTGCCGGAAGCCGTCCAGGATTTCTTGCGTCGCACCATACCCCGCCGCGCGGAGCCGCTCGCCGAGCTTTTCCATGGCTTTGGCGTTATTCGTCGCCGGATCATCCGTACCGCCGACAAGGTGGAAAGGCAGAGATTTGGGCACCCGCTTCAGATTCCTGTCGTCTGCCGCATAGGAGATGCCGCTCGCAAAGTCCCGCCAGAGTGACCAGCTGGCCGTCCAGCCACACAAGGGATCAGCGACATATTTGTCCACTTCGGCCAGGTCCCGCGACAGCCAACCGGATTCCGGCCTGTCGGATTTAAACTTCTTGTCCCAGGCCTTGAAGGTCAGGTTGTCGATCAATCCGGCCGGCTGATCGGGTTTCGAGAATAACAGGCCAAGACCGGTCACCGATTTAATCAGGCTCGCGGCGCTCTTGTCGATATTGGCGTTCCAGATAGCGCAGCCGGCAATGGTCTCAGGATACCGCATCGCATAATTCATCGAGATCGAACCGCCCATGGAATGGCCGAACACAACAATGGGAAGGCCCGGATGTCTCTCGCGCGCCTCGGCATTCACCGCAGCGGCGTCTTCCATTACTTTCGACCAGCCATTTTCATAGGCGTAGAGCCGGGGCTCGCCGTCCGGCGCGGTCGTCAGCCCGTGTCCGCGATGATCCTGCGCAATCGTCGCCCAGCCTTTCTGCGCCAGAGCATCGGCAAAGCCTTCATAGCGGGCGGCGTGCTCGGCCAGTCCGTGATTGTCGTGAACCACACCGCGGGTTTCGCCCTCGGCCTCGCGCTCGTAGAGCGCCAGAAGCGCGCCGGTCGGGCTTTCCAGTGTCCGTTTGGTAAAGGCCATGCTCATCCTCTCTTTGCCGCAACGCTATCGCGCTCTGTTCGCACGCGCCAGCCAAGTTATAGTCGTAACCGACAGGAATCGGGGAGAGCGCATGTTCAGCGACAAGACGGCTATTCTGGCCATTGATCAGGGAACGACTTCATCGCGGGCGATCGTGTTTTCCAGAAAAGGCGAGGTCATCGCGCTGGCCCAGCAGGAATTTGCGCAAATCTATCCCAAACCCGGTTGGGTGGAACATGATCCCGAAGTGATCTGGGCGACGGTTATCGCAACAGCGAGAAAAGCGCTGAAGGATGCGAGGGCAAAAGGCTGGAAAACGGCCTGCCTCGGCATCACCAATCAGCGCGAAACCGCCATCATCTGGGACAGGGAGACGGGTGATCCGATCCATAATGCCATTGTCTGGCAAGACAGACGCACAGCGAAAACCTGTCAGAAGCTGGCCGCGGACGGCCATGAAGCCATGGTCCGGCAAAAGACCGGTCTGGTGCTCGACCCGTATTTTTCAGCGACGAAATTCGCCTTCATTCTCGACTCCGTGGACGGCGCACGCGGCCGCGCCGCCAAGGGCGAACTGGCCTTTGGCACGATTGACAGTTTTCTGCTCTGGCGGCTGACTGGTGGAGCGTCTCACAAGACCGATGCCAGCAATGCCAGCCGGACATCCCTGTTTGATATGAAATCCGGGCAGTGGGATGAGGCGCTCTGTCAGCTGTTTAACGTTCCGATGTCCGGCCTGCCGGAAGTCTGCGATAATGCCGCCGCCTTCGGCACCAGCCTGAAAGCCACGATTGGCGAGGCCTTGCCGATCACCGGCATGGCCGGCGACCAGCAATCGGCCGCCATCGGTCAGGCTTGTTTCAAACCCGGCGAGGTGAAGTCGACCTATGGAACCGGCGCCTTCCTGATCATGAATACGGGCGGCGAAATGGCGGCGTCGGAAAACCGTCTGCTGTCCACCATTGGCTGGCGGATTGAGGGCCAGACCACGTTTGCGCTGGAGGGTTCCATCCTGTCCGCTGGCGCAACCGTCCAATGGTTGCGCGACGGGCTGGGCCTGTTTTCGAAAGCCTCCGAGATTGAGGCGCTTGCCGCCTCTGCCGATCCTGATAGCGGGGTCTATCTCGTGCCCGCTTTCGCCGGCTTGGGTGCGCCGCACTGGGCGGCTGACGCCCGCGGCACAATTGTCGGTCTGACCCGCGGTGCCGGGCGTGCCGAAATCGCGCAGGCGGCGCTGGATGCCGCCGCGCATCAGACCGCCGACCTGCTCGAAGCGATGGCCCGCGATGGCGTGCCCACAGCGCGCCTGAAAGTGGATGGCGGGATGGCGAATAATAATCGTTTCCTGTCACGGCTGGCGGACATCTGTGATGTGCCGGTTGTCCGCCCGGTGAATACGGAAACAACGGCCTGGGGGGCGGCTTTCCTTGCTGGAATGGGCGCAGATCTCTTCGGCGGGCTCGAAGAAGGCCGCAAACTCTGGAAAGCCGATCAGGCGTTTGAGCCGCATATCAGGGCGGCAGACCGGGACCGGCAACGGATTGGCTGGCAGACCGCGGTCAAACAAACGCTGGCCGGGATTTGACGCGGGCGTGAATTGCGCCAGATTACCGGGAAAGTCGGGGGAAACGAGATGCGCTTTATTCCAGTCATTCTGATGTCGATTTTGGTGTTGGCCGGATGTGCCGAACGCGAGGAAGTCACGGTCGCTGATCCGGTCACGCGGATTCAAACGCCCAGTGGCGCTTTGGTGGGATATGTTTCGGATGCAGGCGCCCATGTCTGGCGCGCCATTCCCTATGCGGCCCCGCCGGTCGGCGATTTGCGTTGGCGCGCACCGCGCCCGCCGGAAAGCTGGGATGGAGAACGTCAGTCGATCACAGCCCCGGATTTTTGTCCCCAGCTGGCCAACTCCCTCAGCGCCGACCTTGCCGGCGTGGAAGCGGGAGCGCTGATTGGCAATGAGGATTGCCTCTATGTCGACGTCTATGCGCCGCCAAATGCCGACAATCTGCCGGTGATGATGTGGATTCACGGCGGCAGCAACACCTGGGGCTGGGGCGATCAGTATGATGGTTCACAACTGGCCATGGACCAGAATGTGATCGTCGTCGTGCTTCAGTACCGCCTCGGACCGCTCGGCTTTTTCTCGCACCCGTCCTTGCGCGAGGATGCGCAGACCGAATCCGACCGCGCCGCCAATTTCGCCACACTGGACCAGATCGCCGCGCTGGAATGGATCCGCGACAATATTGCGGCGTTTGGCGGAGATGCGGGCACGGTCACGATCTTTGGTGAAAGCGCAGGCGGCACCAATGTCGCGGCGCTGATGGGTTCACCCATGGCCGCGGGCCTGTTCCACCGCGCCATCATGCAATCGGGTTCGGCAAACGCGATTTCCGTCGAAGAAGCCGAAGGCACGGCAGGTTCGGAAGCCAACGCCTCTCTGGATATTGCCCCGGTTATCACGGGTGGCGGCGTCAGCGCGGAAGATCTGCGCGGCGCTTCGCTGGCGGCGGTTTACAATGCCTACAGCCCGGAGGGCGAATCGGTGGATTTGCCGACCGTGATTGCAGACGGCATCACCATTCCCGAGGGCGGGCTGATGCAGGCTTTCTCCAGCCCGGAAACCTTCAATGCCGTGCCGCTGATCACCGGCACCAACCGCGACGAGGTCAAACTCTATAACGGCCTGAATCCCGATCTGGTGAACCGGCGTCTCGGCATCTTCTTCCGCATACGCGATGAGGCGCTCTATGAGGCTGTCTCCGCATATCAAAGCCGGATCTGGGCAATCAATGCGGTTGACGAAGTGGCCGCCACCATGACCGCGGGCGGCCATGACGATGTCTGGGCCTATCGCTTTGACTGGGATGAGGGCGGATCAAATCTCTTCCTCGATTCCGCGCAGATTTTCGGCGCCATGCACTCGATGGAAATCCCCTTCGTTTTCAACACATTCGAATTCTTCGGCTCCCGCCTCGACCCGATTGTGTTTAATGATAACAATGCCGAAAGCCGTATTGCCCTCGCCCGCGAGATGGGCGGCTACTGGGCGCGTTTTGCCCGGCAGGGCACGCCCGGCGGCGACTGGGCCCGCTGGAGTGAAGGTCCGGCGCGCATGCGGTTTGATACCCCGGCCGACGGTGGCTCCGTGATGATGGCGGGCGAGTTCACCATTGAGGGGCTCGCCAGTGACATCAGCTCTGATGAGCGCTTGACCGTTGAGGAGCGCTGCCGGCTCGTGGCGTCGATGGAAGGCCGCTATTTCGACGACACAAGGGAATTGCGTCCGCTGACAGGCTGCTAGAGCTCATCGCTCGCATAGGGGCCGGCGGCTTGCCGCCAGGGATTGATATTCATCTCCCGCTGCATGGACGGGAAGGCCCGATGCGCGCAGGCCTCCCGCTCGCACAGGCGGCAGGTCAGGCCCACCGGGGTGGGCGGTGTCCGCGACAGCGCGTCGGCATAGATCGTTTCTTCGGCCCGGCCCCATTCACAGCCAACCGCAATCACATGCAGGACCGGCGGTTCGCTGGCGCTGGCTGGCCGGGACACGGCGCGGGCGATGGACAGGTATTCGGAATTATCCGGCAGGGCGAAGCGCTGGGTGAGCAATTTCTCGGGCGTGCGGAACGCTTCTGACAGGGTCCATTTCGGGCAGGAGCCACCCGACCGCGCAAACGGCAAAACCCCGCCGCCAAATCGCTTCGAGACATTTCCAGCCGGATCCATTCGGACCATGAAGAAGGGGATGCCAGGCTGCTTCAGATCGTGCAGCGTGGTCAATCGGTGACATACCGTCTCGAAGCCCAGCCCGAAGCGTCTTTGCAGGCGGTCGATATCATATCGGCTCTTCTCTGCCAGTGTCAGAAACGCCTCATAGGGTGCCAGAACGGCGCCGGCGAAATACCGCGCCAGCCCGTTGCGGTAGAGCGACTCCTCAACCCGTGTGTCAAACCCGGCCGCCTCGACTTCCGCATCCAGAATGTCGGCGTGCTCCAAAAGAGCCAGCGTGGTAGCCATCTGCATGGGCCGGGCATTCGCAGACAGGCGATCCGACAGCATCAGACGCCGGGTATGAAAATCCATCCGCTGGCGTGCCCCGCCCATAATGTCGTCTTCAAACGTCCGGACGATTATTCCGTGTTCCGCCTTCAAGCGCTCTTCGAGAACCGCAGAGCGATTATCGACGGTCAGCTTCAACCGGCTGCCAAAACGTTCCGCCGCTTCCTCCAGGGCTGGGAAAAAATTATGCCGTTGGTCGAGCGCATTCCGCACGGCCTCGGTCTCATTCATCCGGCCGGCCCGATCACCGCCCTCCAGCTGCGCCGCCAGATCAGCGGACGATTCCGAGGCATTGCGATAGGCCTGATGTAGCCGGGTCAATGCTTCGGCCGCCCGCGGCTGGGTCTCGGCCAGTTCGGTCAGTTCGGTCCGGTCCAGCTCCAGCGAAGCGAGCGCGGGGTCGGCCGCCGCGGCTTCCAGATCGGTAACCAATTGCCGGTCCGATCCTTCAGCCAGACTGCGCACATCAATGTCGAAGGTTGCAGCGACAGCAAGCAGCACGCGCGCGGTCAAGGGGCGCTGATTGCGTTCCAGCAGGTTGAGATAGCTGGGAGACAGACCCAGCATGTCGGCAGCATCAGCCTGCGTCAGACTGCGCTCGCGCCGCAATCGCCGCAGCCGGGCACCGGCGAAGATTTTCTCGTTTTGCAAATCCATGTTGTCAATTATTCACAAAATAACAGAATGACAAGTAATTAATGAATACAGCCGCGCTCTTTTAGAACTTTGCCTGTGTAGACAGGGCTTATCCGTATCGTCAGGGTGATCGTCGAAACCACCGGTTATTCCGGCTGACAGACAAAAGGATTGCGCCATGACCACCTTCAACGATCTCGTCCCCGCCGCCACGCCAGACCGCTTTGCCGGTATCGACCGTGATTATTCCGCCGAAGATGTGCTGAAACTGCGCGGCTCGGTTCAGATTCAGCACACGCTTGCCGAACGCGGTGCGGTGAAACTCTGGACCCTCCTGAAAACCGAACCCTATATCAATGCGCTGGGCGCCCTGTCGGGCAACCAGGCCATGCAGATGGTTCGTGCGGGCCTGAAAGCGATCTATCTGTCGGGTTGGCAGGTCGCCGCCGACGCCAATGTCGCCGGCGCCATGTATCCCGACCAGTCTCTGTATCCGGCGAACTCCGCCCCGGAGCTGGCCAAGAAAATCAACCGCACCCTTCAGCGCGCCGACCAGATCGAAGTCGCTGAAAATGGCGAAGCCAGCCGTGACTGGTTCGCGCCGATCGTGGCTGACGCTGAAGCCGGTTTTGGCGGCACGCTGAACTGCTATGAGATCATGAAGGCCTTCATCGAAGCGGGCGCTGCGGGCGTTCACTTCGAAGACCAGGTCGCCGCGGAAAAGAAATGCGGGCATCTGGGCGGCAAGGTCCTGATCCCGACAAAGGCCCACCAGCGCAACCTCAATGCGGCCCGACTCGCGGCTGACGTCATGGGTGTACCCACACTCACCGTCGCCCGGACAGATGCGGAATCGGCGACGCTGATCAATTCCGACATCGACGAGCGCGATCATGAATTCATCGACTACGATGCCGGCCGTACGGCGGAAGGCTTCTACCGTCTGAGAAAGGGCATGGGCGTTGATCACTGCATCAAGCGCGGACTGGCCTATGCCAAATATGCCGACCTTCTGTGGTGGGAGACATCCAAGCCAAATCTGGACGATGCCCGGCGCTTTGCAGAAGCCATACAGAAAGAGTTCCCTGGCAAGATGATGGCCTATAATTGCTCGCCATCCTTCAACTGGGAAGCCAATCTGGATAAGGAAACCATCGCCATTTACCAGCGCGAATTGGGAGCCATGGGCTACAAGTTCCAGTTTGTCACCCTCGCCGGTTTCCACCAGCTCAATTACGGCATGTTCAACCTCGCCATGGGGTATCGCGATCGCGGCATGGGCGCATATTCGGAGCTTCAGCAAGCCGAATTTGCCTCCGAGAAGGACGGTTACACAGCCACCCGCCATCAGCGCGAAGTCGGCACCGGTTATTTCGATCTTGTGAACCAGACCCTTTCCGGCGGTCAGTCTTCGACGACGGCCATGGGCGAATCCACGGAATCTGCTCAGTTCGCGGCGGAATAGGTGGCGGACGGGAGCAAGATCATGAACAAGTCAAATCCCAATGGCGTCGATCTTCTGGGCCCTCTGGAGCCCGGCTATCGCGCCATCCTCGCCCCGCACGCCCTGTCATTCCTGATCGGACTGCACCGGCGTTTCGACAGCCGCCGCAAGGCGCTGCTGGAAGACCGCCAGAAACGCCAGGCCGAATATGATGCCGGCGGATTGCCGGACTTCCCGGAAGAGACCGCCGATATCCGTGCCTCGGAATGGACGGTTCGTCCGGCGCCATCCGATCTCAAGGACCGCCGCGTCGAGATTACCGGGCCGGTGGATCGCAAGATGGTCGTCAATGCACTCAATTCCGGCGCCCGCTGCTTCATGGCGGATTTCGAGGATGCCTCTTCGCCGACCTGGACCAATATGGTCGACGGCCAGATCAATCTGCGCGAGGCCATCCGCCGCAAGATCGATTTCACCGACGACAAGAACGGCAAGCGCTATCGTGTCTCTTCCGATGCCGCGACGCTGATCGTCCGTCCGCGTGGACTGCACCTTGATGAACGTCACATGCAGGTCAACGGCCAGCCGATTTCTGCCTCTCTCTTCGATTTCGGCCTGTATCTGTATCACAATCATGATGCGCTCGATGTGCGCGGCACGGGGCCTTACTTCTATCTGCCAAAGCTGGAAAGCCGGTTTGAAGCGCGCTTCTGGGCGCTGGTTTTCAGCCATGCCGAGGAAGTTCTGGGCCTGGAACGCGGCACGGTGCGCATCACGGTGCTGATCGAGACCTTGCCGGCGGCCTTTGAGCTCGACGAAATCCTCTACGAGCTGCGCGACTATTGCGTCGGGCTCAATTGCGGACGCTGGGACTATATCTTCTCCTATATCAAACGCTTGCGGGGCCACACCGATCGTGTCCTGCCGGATCGGTCCCAGATCACGATGGCAACGCCATTCATGCGCGCCTATTCCAAGCGTGTGATCGCGGTCTGTCACCGGCGCGGAGCCCATGCCATGGGCGGCATGTCAGCCTTCATCCCCGTCAAGGGCGACGAAACGGCCAATGCACTGGCCTTCGAACAGGTCAAGGCCGACAAGACCCGCGAAGCGACGGACGGTCATGATGGCTGCTGGGTTGCGCACCCGGATCTCGTCCCGGTCGCCAAGGCCGCCTTTGATGATGTCATGACGGGGCCCAACCAGATCGACCGCAAATTCGCGGTCACAGGCTCGGCGGCCGACCTGGTTGCCGCACCGGACGGCACGATCACCGAGGCGGGCGCACGCGAGAATGTGGATGTCGCCATCCGCTATATCGCGGGCTGGCTGGCCGGTCGTGGCGCGGCCCCGATCCGCAACATGATGGAAGATGCGGCAACGGCCGAGATCGCTCGCGCACAGTTATGGCAGTGGCGTGTGACGGGAGCGAAGACCGAAAACGGTATCGGTCTGGATGCCAGCTGGATGGAAGAGGCGATAAATATTGCCGAAGCTGAAATCCTTGAGGATGGTCAATATCGCCTGTCCGGTCCGGATGAAGTGAAAGCGGCCGCCAAACTGATGCGAGAGCTCGTCCTGGCAGATGACTTCGATGAATTCCTGACGCTCAAAGCCTACGACCAACTGACAAAAGGTCTGCAGGTCTCTATGCGCCTGACCGAATTCGACTAGATCACCTCGAGATGCCCACCGGCGGGACCGGGAGGCAGGCGCGGCGAACCCTTTGCAATCCGGGTTCGTCGCGCCACTTTTTATCCGGTGTAGAAATCCGGATAGGCTTCCATCCCCAGTTCGGATTTATCCAGCCCGGCGATTTCTTCATCCACACTCGGGCGCAGGCCGATCGTGTGCTTCAGTGCCAGCCAGACACCCGCACTCAGTGCCGCGACAAAAGCGCCGATGCTGAGAATGCCGACCAGCTGAACGCCCAGCTGGCTGAGAATATTCAAGCCTTCAGCCTGGGTTGTGAGAGCTGCGACCAGCGTTCCCCAGATGCCGCAGACAAGGTGCGCCGGGATGGCACCGACGACATCATCAATTTTCAGCTTGTCGAGCAGAGGCACAGTGACAACGACCAGAATTCCGCCGACCGCGCCGATGAGCATGGATTGCCAGAGGGCGGCATCCAGCGGCCCGGCTGTGATCGCCACAAGTCCGCCAATCGCGCCATTGAGCACAAGCGTCAGGTCCGGCTTCTTGAAGACAAAATAGGCCGTCGCAAACGCGCCCAGAACGCCTGCCGCCGCAGCCGTGTTCGTGTTGGCGAGGATTTTGCCGACCGCACTTACATCCTCGATCGTGCCTGCCGCAAGCTGCGAGCCACCGTTAAACCCGAACCAGCCGAACCAGAGGATAAACGTCCCCAGCGCGGCCAGCGGCAGGTTGGAGCCGGGCATGGGTTTCTGGATACGGCCATCGGCGGCGTATTTGCCATAACGGGGCCCGAGGATCAGCGCGCCGGTCAGCGCCGCCCAGCCGCCGACGGAATGGACCAGTGTCGATCCCGCAAAGTCCTGAAAGCCCATGACATGCAGCCAACCCTCGCCCCATTTCCAGGCGCCGGCAATCGGATAGATGATGGCCGTGAGAACGACGATAAAAAGGAGGAAGGGCCCCAGCTTGATCCGCTCGGCCAGTGTTCCCGACACAATGGAAGCCGCTGTCGCAACGAACGCCATCTGGAAAAACCAGTCGGCGGACGAGGCGGCCGAGCCGCCCGGTTCTCCAAGCGCATCGGGCGACCAGACGCCCAATGTTCCGATCAGCCCGCCATCGACCCCGTCATACATCAAGCGGTAGCCGACAAGATAATAGGTGAGCGCGGCAATCGAAAAGAGCGTGATATTTTTAAGAGAGATGGTCGCGGCATTCTTGGCCCGCACCAAACCAGTCTCCAGCATGCAGAAGCCGGCCACCATGAAGACGACCACCATGCCGGATATCATCAGCAACATTGTGTCGGCCACAAACGCCATGACATCGGGTTGAGACGGAGCCGCCACCGCCCCCGTGACTTGTGCTGCCAGTGCGAACATATCTTCCCCCATCATGTTGCGCTGCAGCATGATGGCCAGTCTGACCGTCTCTGTAAAGATGTCCGGGGCCGGATAATTCGAACAACTTCATTTCCGCCGCGCTAACCTTCGGTCAACCTCCCGAGCGATCGTTCGAATTTGAACAAAGCGTTTAAACGCCCCTTATCGGCTGGTGTGGTGGATTTCGCATCAGACAGCCGGAAAACCGGCGCGGATGGTGTGAGGGTAAGTATGGCGAACCGGGCGAATGTCGTCGTTTTCGCGTCGCAGAAAGGCGGGTCGGGCAAGACCACGCTCTCCGGGCATATTGCGGTTGAGGCCGAGCGCGCCGGTGACGGACCCGTGGCCCTGATCGATACCGATCCGCAAGGCTCCCTGGCGAAATGGTGGAATGCCCGCTCCAGTGCGACACCGGCTTACGCCCGCGTGTCCATTGGCGAGCTCGATGCCGGCATCAAGCATCTCGAGAAATCCGGCTTCAAACTGATTGTGATTGATACCCCCCCGGCCGTGACCGAGTCCATTGCCGGGGTTGTTCGTCATGCGGATCTGGTCGTCGTCCCGACCCGGCCCAGCCCGCATGATCTGCGCGCCGTTGGTCCGACGGTCGACATTGTCGAGAGTTTCTCCAAACCGCTCGTCTTTGTCGTGAATTCGGCCACGGAGCGCGCACGCATTACCGGCGAGACGGCCGTGGCCCTGTCCCAGCATGGCGTCGTGGCACCGGTCACCATTCACCACCGCACCGATTTTGCCGCTTCGATGATTGATGGTCGCACGGTGGGCGAGGTCAACGAAGGATCAAAGTCAGCCGAGGAGGTGTCCAAACTCTGGCGTTATCTGCGCGCCCGTTTTGTCCGCAATGGTCTGGCGCTCAATGGCAAGGATTCGATCGGGGATCTGGCTGTGGCCGCTTTGACGCCAGGCGGTGGAAGCCCGGATATCTTTGGCGACGAAGATGAAGATGAAAACCTGCCCGGTCTGGGTGAACTGGTCCTGCCGGGCTGGAATGAAGACGAATTGCCCAAGCCTCAAGCCATGGGGCAGTCCGGCTGGGACGGCGTTGACCGCCGAAAAGAGGATCGCGGCGCGCCCAAGGGCGTTCCTGATCGCCGCCAACCGCCGCGCGCGGTCTTTGGACGGCGCACCGCCTTTGTCCATCGCATTGCGGGGGAGGGCTGAATATGACGACATCGCCTTTTGCCTCCCTGCATTCCAGCCTTCTCGTGCGCAAGGGAGCGGCTGTGCCGTCGCCCGCCGGCACGCGCACAGCGCCGGAAGCTGTCTTTGATCCATACTCCATCGCCCGCCGCGATGCCTCGGATGCGGATACCGCCCCCCCACCCCAACCGCATCCGGGGCCCTGCGACGCACATCACGAGGCCGCCGCAGCCGATGAGGATTTCGGCTTCGCTCTGAGTGATCAACAGGATCGCCGTCTTCGTCTGGCCGCGGCCAAGCTCGATACGACCCGAGAGCAATTATTGTCGGAGGCGGTGGATAATCTGCTCAACCATCTCGCAGAGACCGAGCTGGCAGCCTGTTCCTGTTATCGTGCGATGGCCGATAGCAGCTAGAAACAGCTGCCATCCATTTCGGCAATCCAGGACCGGATCAGCTCGACGCCTTCCGCATGGACGAGCGAACGCCCCAGCTCCGGCATCATGATATCCCCCTGCCGCGAATCCATGCGGTAGATGAAAATCGACGCATCCGGATCGCCCGGTACGATGTCGAAACGGTGTCCGCCCGAGCCGGGCCCGGCCGCAATCGGCGGCTTGCAAATGCCCAGATTGGGGCCTACCGGCGCATCGAAATTGAGATGCAGACCGGACGTGTCCGCGGCCCCGACTGGATTATGGCAATGCGCGCAATTGATATCGAGATAGGATCGCGCCCGCGTCGCCAGCGGGATATCGGGATCATTCCAGACGGCTGCGCGGGGTGCGAGGTCGATATCCGGTGCGCCAGCCAGATAACCGGTGGCAATGAAATGCGTCAGCTGGTTTTCCACGCCTTCCGCATAGGCGAAATCCCGATTGAGGTGACGGGGCGCCGGGCCGATCGGTGACAATTCCCGCGTCGTGTTATTGGTCGCGTGACAGCCGGCGCACTGGTTCACATTCGGCACGAGGTAATGGATATCCTGAAGCGTACCATCGGCTTCCGCCAGCGTCAGTGTTTCTGAATATCCTGCCCGCATCAATTCGGCATCGCTCTCGTCTTCATTCCAGACATAGGGCAGGGCGGTCCAGCCATCCTCGCGGCGGATCAGGAGGCGGGTTTCCACCAGACGAACGCGGTCGAGGTCCAGGGTTTCCGGCGTATCCGACACCTGAATCCCGGCATCGCCACGCAATACATGCCCCGCATCATCTACCGGATAGTAGAATGTCTTGGTGATGACGGTGCCGACCGGAAAATCAAGAACCTGACCTTCCCGGTAAGTGGCGGTAACGCCCTCGGGCATCCAGATCGTCCGCAGCTTGCCGGCATGATCGGTAAAGAGCGGCGTATTGAGATCATAGGGCTCAACCCCGTCCGACAAGACCAGCTGCCCGCCCGACGTCGTGACAAGCCCCCATTCCGACAGCAATGCGGGCCGGCCCTCGGCGTGGAAGGTCGGCGTGGCCGCCTCATTTCCGCAGGCCGCCAGAATCAGGGCGAAGGCAGGAAGAAAAGCGCGCATCAGAACGGCAGGACAATCTCCGGCAGGCGTTCATGCAGGCAGGCCGTGTCCTCGACAATATGCGGGTCGGAATAGCCATTGGGCCCGTCCACATTCAGCAATTGCGCATCGCCATTATCGAGGCAAATCCGGTATTGGGCCGGCATTTCTCCGTCGGCCAACAATTCGGCATTCACATAACCATCCCAGAGAACATCCGGAATATTGCCGGTCAGGCCGAACATCAGAACGCGCAGGGCCTGAAGCTCTGCATTGTCGGGATTGCCACCGCCCTCGCCCAGCGTGTTGCCCGCGATCCAGATTGTCTCCGGATAGGGGTCGAAGTTTTCCTGAACGCCGATATCGGAAAACCCGGTCGAATAGACCGAGGAGATGATGATATTGGCCGTGCGGTGGTCGCGGATATCGTTATTGAAAATCTCGACACGGTCATTGGAGTTGATGACGATGCCGGATCCGGCAGGTACGCTGGCGACCGGCGTGCCCGGATGGCCGAAATTACCGGTATTATTTTCAAAAACCTGATTGTCGTAGACGCGCGTGGAATGGCCGGGTTGCGGCAAATTGGGCATGTTGAAGACCAGAATGCCGCCCGTATTGTTGGTCGCAACATTATTGTAGACGTCGGCGCCGATCGTATTCTCGATCTCAATGCCCGCCACATTGAATTCAGCGCGGCTGTCGCGAACGATCACATTGCGCGACTGGCCGACATAGATACCAGCATCCGAAGCGCCAATCGCGACCGCGCCTTCAATCAGCGTATTCGTCGTCTGGACCGGGTAGATGCCATAGGCGCCATTGTCGGTATCCGGGCCGTTCGTCCATTCGGTCCGCACCCGGCGGATGATGATGTTCTCGCCTTCATTGACCTTCAGCGCATCGCCGCGCGTATCTTCGATAGCCAGGTCCTCGATCGTGAAATCGCTGGCCGTGACCAGCAGGCCTTCCGCGCCGGATGTCTGATTGGCGAAGGACAGAATGGTTTCGTCCATCCCGGCACCGCGAATGGTCACACCATCCACTGTCAGGGACAGCGAGCGGTCAAAGGAAAACACGCCGGCCGGAATCTCGATGACATCGCCAGGTTGGGCATCAATCAGTTGTTCCATCAGCGTCGTCTGGAAATCAGTATCGGCGCTGGAAATGTCGCGCCCCTCATTGCCGCCGCCGCAAGATGCCAGCAAAAGGCTAGCGCCCAGTACCACCGCCGAAGAAAATTGAAACTTGACCATGGATGCCTCCCCATACGTCCGGTCTGAACAGTGTTCACTTTGCGGTAGAGTAGGCAGGCCAACCCCGGCTTGTCGAGTGTTTTAGTCCGGCGGGATCGCCGCCTTCACCCGTTCTTCCAGCTTGTCCACGGGCTCGTTGACAATATCCAACGGGACGTCCTCGATCAGACGGCGTTTGAGCTCATCGTGATAATGCGGTCGGATTGCCCCCAGCGAGTCACTATCGGCGAAAATCAGGATCTGGTCGAAGGCATTATCCAGGGCGGCGGCGTTGAGATGGTCGACCAGTTCTTCGACAAATCGCTTTTCTTCGTATTCATGGGCATCGCCCTGATCCACGGCGCTGCGATGGCCGGTACCGTCAAACATCCGACCGGGCCGGTCGGTATGAATATCCCGGTCGGCCGGAATGTCCTGCTTGTTGATCTCTACAGGCCGGAGCACCGGATACTCCGCGTCGCCCTCATTTCGGTAGATCAATCCCTTGCTGCCATCGAGAACAGCAACCCAAAGGGTTTTCCGGGGTCCATTTGCCATCGTTTGTGCTCCCTTCATGCGTGTTGCGAATATGCAGAAAGATAACGCATCCGCTGCTCCGAAGGTTCAGTCCGGGTTGCAACCGGCGCCGTTTACCGGATGATCATCCGGCAAACCGGGGGAAAACATGACGGATGCTGCGGCGCTCGACGCGATTGAAGTGACATTGGGCGGCGGCTCCACAATCGGTTTGACCGTCAGCCTGGCGATCATGATGTTTTCGGTGTCATTGACGCTGAAGCCGCAGGATTTTGTCTTTCTGGGCCGCAACCCGAAAATGTTTTTTGGCGGCCTTGCTACACAGGTATTGCTTCTGCCGCTGATGTCACTTGGTCTGGCGCACCTGATCGCGCCGACACCCTCTCTGGCTTTCGGAATGATTGTGATCGCCTGCTGCCCGGGGGGCAATGTGTCCAACTTGATGGTTTTGATGGCCCGCGGAAACGCGGCCTACTCCGTCTCTTTGACGTCCGCTTCCAGTGCGCTCGCCTTTATCATTACCCCTGTCGCGATCTTGTTCTGGGCCGGCCTGTATCCACCGACGGCAGAGCTGATCCGGACTGTGGAGATCGACACGCTGTCTTTCATTCTGCAGACGGGGTTGGCGCTGGGTGTGCCGCTCGCCCTCGGAATGTTGCTGGCGACCTTCCAGCCCGGGTTTGCGCAGCGCATCCAGCCTGCCGTCTACGCTATCGCGATCGGAATACTCTTGCTTCTTGTGGTCGTCGCCATTGTCCGCAACTGGGAAATCATTCTTTCAGCAGGATATATCATTGCGCCAGTGGCAATCATTCACAACACGGCCGCATTCGCTCTGGGCGCATTCGCGGGACGATTGATGAGACTTGAAGCGGCTTCCCGACGCGCTCTGACCTTCGAGATCGGGATTCAGAATGCGGGCCTCGGCCTCGTCATCCTGCTGACGCAGTTTCCGACATTGGGCGGCGCTGCTGCCGTCACCGGCTTCTGGTCACTCTGGCATTTGTTTGCCGGATTGGCGCTGGCGGCGGGTTTCCGCCTCTGGGATCGTCATTCGTCCATGCGCGAATAGTGGATCACCCAGAGATCGCCCCAGTCCTCATCATCGGTCGCGCGACCCTGCCAGCGCCAGGTAAATTCGTCCGCTGTCACATCCTGCCAGACCATGCGGCGGTGGGGAGCGGTTTCGGTCAGCCGGGTATTGGTCAGGACGAAGTCAAATTCGCCTGACGCATCCGGTCCGCCGGAGAGCGAAAAGAAGCCGCCCTGATCATCCACCCAGGCCTGACGCCACAGGCCGAGAGGCGCGAAATAGGTCGAGACCGACATGCCATTCAGACCGGCCCCGGAAAAGCGTTCATAGATGACGCAATCGCCAAACTCGTCGCGGGTGATGTGGTTTTCGCCATGGCCGGTGGTACCGTCGCCATTATCCCATTCCGCGTGCCAGCTACCGACCCAGAAGTCGAGCTGGCGGAATTCCTCGCTTGAGCACGGCGCTGGGGGCGTCGGCGTATTGCTTTGGCTGTGGGCTGCCGCACTCAAGCAGGTCCCGGCCACGAGAGTGGCCAGAATTACCAAGTTATTCAATGTCATAACCGTTGTCCTCCAACAGTCTCATTTACGCACTTGTTAGCGCGGCATACGGCGCGGCGTCTTGACCCCACTCCGCAAGCTGCAGATCATACGGGTATGGAAAAACGGCTGACCTTCGATCCACTGGCGCTCTCAGCCAATTTGCGCCGGAGTGCGGACTGCATTCATTTCGTGAAGGATGCAGAACGACGCTATGTCACGGCAAATATTCGGCTGGCGGCCTTTTTTGGCTCAACAGATGTCTCCGAAATTTTGGGCCGCCGGACCTCAGATTTTTTCGATGATTCCATTGTCGCGCGCTATGATCGGCTGGACCGCGAGATTTCGGAAGGCCGCACGCTGATCGACCGCTTTGATTGCACCTATGATCATACCGGGCGCGCACGCTGGTATCTGTATGCACGTACGAAGCATCATGACCCGGCCCGGCCTTGCGTAAGGGGTATTTCCTATCCGCTTCCGGAATTCACCCATTCTGATCGGGTTTACCGGCGGCTGGCGACTGCGACAGATACGATCGCCGCGTCGCTGGATGAACCGGTCAGCATGCCGGATCTCGCAGATCGGGCCGACTGCTCGGTGGCCCAGATCGAGCGCGATTTTGCAAGGGTACTCGGAGAGAGTCCGAAGCAATACCGGTCCCGCTTGCGCGTTCAATGCGCCATGGACGGCATTCGGCAGGGCCGGGCCTTCACGGATATCGCGCATGATAGCGGCTATTCCGAGCACAGCGCACTGAGCCGGGCCTTCAAGGCAGCAACAGGCTTAACGCCGAAGGAATTTCGCGCCACACTCTCCTGAGACAAAGGTTCGGGGAGCGAGCATGACCTACGACATCAAGATTAGCGGCGGCACTGTCTTTGACGGAACGGGCGCGCCCGGCCGCAAGGCAGACATCGGTATCAGCGATGGCAAGATTGTCGCCGTCGGGGCGTGCCCGGACGCGGGCAAGAGGGAAATTGACGCCAGCGGCTGTATCGTCACGCCCGGCTTTCTGGATTTGCACTCGCATTATGATGGGCAGGCGACCTGGGATGATCAGCTGGAGCCCTCCTCGCGTCATGGCGTGACCACCACCATTATGGGCAATTGCGGTGTCGGTTTTGCCCCGGTGAAGTCCACCGATCATGAGCGCCTGATCAAGCTGATGGAAGGGGTGGAGGACATTCCCGGAACCGCGCTTGCCGAAGGGCTGAGCTGGGATTGGGAGAGCTTCCCCGATTATCTCGACGCGCTGGAGGCCCAGAACCGCACCATCGATATCGCTGTTCATATCGGCCATGACCCGCTGCGCGTCTATGTCATGGGCGACCGCGCCATTGCCGATGAAGAGGCCAGCGATGACGACATCGCCACCATGCGCGCGATTGTCCGCGAGGCCATGGAGGCCGGTGCGATCGGATTCTCCACCGGACGGTCGGATGTCCACAAGACGGCAGATGGCGACTGGACGCCGTCTTCAGAAGCCACTTCGCGCGAACTGGCCGGGATTGCTCAGGCGTTTGACGGGTTGGATTATGGCGTCGTGCAGGCGGTTTCCGACTTTGACCTGGAACGCGAGGGCGACCGCTTTGAAGCCGAATGGAAGGTGCTGGAAGCCTATGCCAAGGCCGCGGGCGGCCGCCCCTTCTCCATGTCGCTGATGCAGCGCGATTTCGCCCCGGACCAATGGACGCGGATTCTGGCCAAAGCCGAGGAAATGAAGGCCGAAGGGGTGGATATGCGGGTGCAGACGGCCCCGCGCGGTATCGGCGTTTTCCTTGGCCTGCAATGCACCTTCCATTTCTTCATGGGCTATCCGAGCTACAAGAAGATTGCGGACAAGCCGTTCGAGGAACGCGTCGCAATCATGAAGACGCCGGAATTCCGGGCGCAGATCCTTTCGGAAAAAACCGACAAATTGTCGGGTCCGGGTTCGTCCATTCCGCCGCTCGCCGACCTCCTGATGGAGAATATCGAATACGTCGCGACCAAGCTCTTCCAGCTGGGTGATCCACCGGACTATGAGCAGCCGCCCGAGAACGCCCTGGCCGCAAAGGCGCAGGCTGAAGGCATTCCGCTGATGGAAAAGCTCTACGACACCATCCTTGAGCGCGATGGAAAGGAGCTGATCTACTTCCCGATCTATAACTATACCGAGGGCGATTATAACAACGTCATGAAGATGATGACGCATCCGCAAGCCCTGCAGGGTCTGGGCGATGGCGGGGCGCATGTCGGCACGATCTGCGATGCCTCCATGCCAACCTATCTCCTCTCGCACTGGACGCGGGACCGGACGCGGGGCGAGAAAATTCCCGTCGAGCGCGCCGTCCGGATGATGACCGGCGATATTGCCGAATTCCTGTCCCTGAAGGATCGCGGATTTATCCGAGAAGGCCTGAAGGCCGATATCAACATCATCGATTATGACGGGCTACAACTCGAGCCGCCGCACATGGTGAAGGATCTGCCAGCCGGTGGTCAGCGCCTCCTGCAGGGCGCGCGCGGGTATAGAGCGACGATTGTCGGCGGCGTGCCGGTTCTGCTGGACGATAAATTCACCGGCGAGAAGCCGGGGCGTCTGGTGCGGGTGGGGCGAAGCTAGCTTTCCCTCCCCCTTGATGGGGGAGGTGAATTCAGGAGTCTGATTTGAAACTTTCCCAGAAAACCAAAATTTCCACGCCGCGCATGGCCGAGGTTCAGGCCTGGTATCAACGCCTCTTCAACATGGTGGTCGTCGAGGAATGGGATGAGGCGGGCGACAAAGGCGTCATTCTGGCCTTCAAGGACGGACACAATGAGGCATTGCTGGAAATCTACGACACCGATGTTGTCTATGATTTCTCCGGCCTCAGCCTGCAATACAGGGCCGAGCCGCTGGATGATTTCATCAAGACCCTGCCGGATGATATCCAGCCGGAAGACCTCAAAGACCGGCCCTGGGGTGCGCGCTATCTCTATCTGCGCGACCCTCTGGGTATCCAGGTCATCGTTTATGAGGGTTGTTGGTAGGGCTTCAGGTGTTCAATTAGTCCTGCACGTGTCGAAATGCTCAAATAGGTGGCGAGAAGACAAGCCAAGAATAAAACGGCAAGACCTTCGACAGCTGCCAGCACACCCACGCCCAGCCAGAAAACAGCAATGGCCCCGTAAAGAATGGTCACTGTAATCGAATAAGCCGGTCGATGCGGTCGCCACACACCCATTCGGGCGGGCAATTGCATGAAGCCCACATGTGCAAGGCTTAAAACGAAGGCGGCGGGTACCAGCAACGTCAACAAGAAAGCAAGCGCAGCAAGCGGAATGGCTGCGGAGTCAGCCCAAGGCGGAACTTCCCAGCGCTCTAGCGCTTTAACTATATCGAGATAAAACTCGATGCCGATTAGCGCCACAAACACCAACCAAAGAACCAAGTATATCCATCTCTTTGGTGGTGTCTGCCAATCAAAAGAATTGTCTTGTTTGAATGCCAGCAGGCTAACCAAGATGGTCAGTGCGCCCGCTAAAAATACGCTGCCTAAATCGCGTAGGACATACTTGGCCGTCCGAAGCTCGTTCATCCGGTCATGCCAGTTCCGGGCGAATGCGTCGTAGGCTTCCCGACCATGCAAGTTGGGCGATGGCCCCCAAAAGATTTCATCCGCTAATTGCTGATCAGAAAATGCCGGCATTTCATTGGCTACAATCCAGAGCCCGACGCCCACAAGCAGGGACAGGACCGCTAATTGGCACAGAATCCGCTGCAATATAATCCTCCCTCGTTTACCGAGGGTTTTGTAAACTGATTGCGGCGACCTGGCGGCAACAATCGTATGATCGCTAGGCATTCAGGTCATTGTCTATGAAGGCTGCTGGTAACCCGCCTCCTTTGCGGGTGAATACCGCACCACCTTGGCGAACCGCGCCGCATAGTCCGGATGCTCGGTGCCCATGACACGGTCCCAGAAGGTGAAATAGAGCCCGAAATTCCAACCCGCTTGCGCATGGTGCAGATCATGATGCGTGACGGTCGTCAGCCAGCCAAAGAGCGGCTTTCCGCGCCACGCCGGAAACAGCTCATACCCGCAATGACCGACCGCATTCCGCAACATCATATGGCTGGTGAAGATCAGCATCGCCAGGGGCGATACGGGCAGAAACAGGACGATCAGCGGCAGATAGGCGGCGTTGACGAAGGCTTCGGCGATATCAAAGGAATAGGAGGTAAAGGGCGACGGATTGTTCGAGCGATGATGGCGGCGATGCACCGCACGAAACAGGCGCGGATGGTGGATCAGGCGATGCGTCCAGTAGAACCAGGCATCATGCGCCACGATCAGGATGATGACGCTCATCCAGAAATACAGCCATCCGCGTTCCGCCGGGTCCATGTAGAGATCGATCCAGCCCGCAGCGACACCTGCCGCGATCAGCAAACCGCCGGCGGTTGCAAAGATGAAGACCGTCCGCAGCGAGACGAAAAACTCGGTCACCAATTGACGGGTCTGCGGAGAGTCCGGCCGGATCTTCCGTCCGGCGAGCAGACCCGCCAGTGCCAGATTGATAAGCAGGAAAATACCGAAAGCCCCCACCAGATACCGCATCAGATCGGAGATCAGGATGGCCGACCAGATGGCGGGCAGGGAGGAGAGAAAGTCGGACATGGCAGCCTCGTTTGAAATGGAGACCGCTTCTTGATGGATCGCGCGCAGGCGGGCTCGCCGGTTTCAAAAACCGGCAGACCAATGATGAAATCGGCTAGTCTTTTCCGGAATCGGCGAGTACGGCGCGGCGATATTCGGTCGGCGTCTGGCCCGTCACCTCCTTGAAGGCGCGGTTGAACGGGCCGAGCGAAGCATAGCCCAGATCATAGGCCAGCCCCGAGACCGGCGTGAGACCGTGTTCGGGGTCTTCCAGCCAGATTTTCGCTTCAGCCACCCGCCGCTCGTTCAGAAAGGCCGAAAAATTTCGATAGCCCAGACCCTGATTGATGATTTTCCGCAGGCGGTGTTCGGGCACGCCCACGCGCTCGGCCAGTTTTGCAACGGTGAGGCCTTCCTCGCGATAGATGCCTTGATCCATCAGCGCCTTCAGCTTGTCGAGAAAATGCGCATCTTCGGGACCCATGCGGCGGCGCGCTTCCTTTTCGGGAAGCACAGCGCGCGGTGCCAGCAAGTCACGCCGCAGGCCGAGAAAAGCCGCGCCGAACAAAAGCGTGGTTCCGGTCAGGGCGAGGGTAGGCAGGCCGGTGCGCGCATTCACGAATTCAAACGAGATGATGACGACGCCCAGCACGCCGGCGGCTATGGCAAAGGCGGCACGAATGGCCCGCCGTCTCTCGATCAGGTCCGAGGCGCGGTCCTGCAGGGGCAGCCAGATAACCAGCGCAAAGACGGCGATGGAGCCGGCCGTGTGGACCAGTAGCTGCGCGAAGCTCTCCACGCCTATGATGAGCTCCCACAGCACATAATTGCCGAGCAGCACGGCCGCCGGGATCAGTCGCCAGCCGAGGACGGGAAAACGGTCCTTGAACAGGGCGCCGGTAAACCACCACAGGAAGACCGGATTGATCACCGAAAACGGGATCAGAATGCCGAACCGCCAGACATCCGGCAGAACCGTCTGCAGCGATTGGGATGCATTCAGCGTGTAACAGGCAATGCCGAAGGCGAGCAGGGCCCCGCGCCGGGCGGCATCAAACCCTTTTCCGGCCCACGCCAGAATCAGAATGTACAGCCCCAAAAGACCCAGAATAGCGCCCCGGATCAGGAGATCTAGGACAAGTCCATCCATGCCGTTCAGCCTAGTCCATCGCCTTGACGATGGATTCCGTCATCTTCTTGGCATCGCCCAGCAGCATCATCGTGTTGTCACGGAAGAAGAGCGGGTTTTCGACACCCGCATAGCCCGAGCCCAGCGACCGTTTGATGAAGAAGACGGTTCCGGCTTTCCAGACCTGCAGCACCGGCATGCCATAGATCGGAGAGGACGGATCTTCTTCTGCCGCCGGATTGGTGACGTCATTGGCGCCGATAACAAAAGCCACATCGGCGTTGGAGAAGTCCGAATTGATGTCCTCCAGCTCGAAGACTTCGTCATAGGGCACATTCGCTTCAGCCAGCAGCACATTCATGTGACCGGGCATGCGGCCTGCCACAGGGTGAACCGCATAGGCCACTTCAACCCCTTCGGCCTTCATCGTATCGGCCATGTCTTTCAGCGCGTGCTGGGCCTGGGCGACGGCCATGCCATAGCCCGGAACGATGATGACCTTGCGGGCATTTTTCAGGATAAAGGCGGCATCATCCGCCGATCCCTGCTTCACCGTGCCGGTCGGGCCTTCGCCTGCCGGGCCGGCCGCTTCGCCGCCAAATCCGCCAAGAATGACCGAAATGAAAGAGCGATTCATGCTCTTGCACATGATGTAGGACAGGATCGCGCCAGACGAGCCGACCAGCGCGCCGGTGACGATCAGCGCCGTGTTTTCCAGCGTGAAGCCGAGCGCCGCGGCGGCCCAGCCCGAATAGGAATTGAGCATGGAGACCACGACCGGCATGTCCGCCCCGCCAATCGGGATGATCAGGGTGACGCCGAGAACAAAGGCCACAATGGTCAGCGCCCAGAAGGCGAAGGTCAGCTGACCGCCGGAGGCCACCAGAAAGACCACCATCAGGGCAATAATCCCGCCTAGCGCAAGATTGAGCCAGTGCTGCCCCTTGAAGATGACCGGCGCGCCGGAGACCAGGCCCTGCAGCTTCATGAAGGCAATGACTGAGCCTGAAAACGTGATCGCCCCAATGGCCGAGCCGAGCGACAATTCCACGAGGCTGATATGCTTGATGTCACCGGCGACACCAATATGGAAGACATCCGGCCGGTAGAAGGCGGCGAGCGCCACCAGCACGGCCGACATGCCGACCAGCGAGTGAAAGGCCGCGACCAGCTGCGGCATCGCCGTCATCGGGATGCGTTTGGCAACGACCGCGCCCACGCCGCCGCCGATCGTCATCAGCACCAGAATGGTCAGGAAACCGCCAAATCCGACACCGGCCGCAAGAAGCGAGGTGATGATCGCCACCGCCATACCGGCCATGCCGAAATAATTGCCCTGCCGGGCGGTTTCCGGGTGGGACAGACCGCGTAGCGCGAGAATGAACAACACGCCGGAGACGAGATAGAGAATGGCAGCAAGATCAGCGTTCATGAGAAGGACTCAATCCGTTTCTAGTCGATGACGGCGAGAATGCGGTAGCAGGTGATGGGGGAGCGGGCACTGGCACCACGAAGCCCCGAAGCATCGCAGATTTCCTGCGTTGCGGCATCGGCGGCCTCGTAATTCACGGTGATCGTATTGCGGGCCGAGCCGCTCTGACGCGCTTCGAGCAACCAGCTCATGAAAGCGGAAATACCGCCCGGGCGTGTTCCGCCGTCTGTTGCCATCAGGACGCGGCCATCCGAACCCATGTCACAGACAAAGCCGGCGCCACCGCGCGCATAGACGATCTGCCCGACCCGGCACTGGGCCGCCCCCGGTCCAGGCCGCGCATCCTGATTGGTCATTCGGGCGCGTTGTTGTGCATCAGCCAGACCGGCGGCCGTGAATGTCAGAAGGGCGATCAGGACAGCGCGGATCATGACTTCGCCTCTGGTGCCGCCGGCTTTTCCTTTTTCTTGTACATGGCCAGCATGCGCTGGGTGACAAGAAACCCGCCGAAAATGTTCACGCTGGCAAGGATGACGGCTATTGCGCCGGAGACATTGGCAAACCCCGATGCACCGGATGTTTCTCCGATCAGCGCGGGCGCCGCCGCGGCCAGCAAGGCGCCAACGATGATGACCGAGGAGATGGCGTTGGTGACCGCCATCAAGGGCGTGTGCAGGGCCGGGGTTACCGACCAGACCACATAATAGCCCACAAAAATCGCCATCACGAAAATGGCGAGGCGGAGGGTAATCGGATCAACAGCGTCCATTAGAGTCTACTCCGTGGTTTTTATCTGTTGGCGCAACATGATGCCGCCAGCGATCAGCAATAGCGAGGCAATGAAAATCCAGCCAGGGTGCATTGGTATGACCGAATGGATACCCTGGCCATTCTGAGGTGGTCCGCCGCCCGCAATCGCCATGACATCCATCACTGCAAAGAACGAGATGATAGGCAGGACGAGTCCGGCAATGCCGAACGCAATCTGTAAGTTGCCGACCCATCGTCTCATTTCCGCGTAGTCCTATTTCAGCGTTTCGTGCACGACTTTGCCGTCGCGTGTCAGCGTCATCCCGACAATGATTTCATCGTCCCAGTGCGGCGCGATTTTCCCGTCATCGTCCACCAGAAGCGGCGTCAGATTGACCAGATTGCGCGCATAGAGGCTGGAGGCATCGGCGGCGAGACGGCCCGGCAGGTTCGAAAATCCCGCAATCGACACGCCATTATGCTCGACAATCTCATCTGCCCGGGTCAGTTCGCAATTCCCGCCCATCGGCGCGGCAATATCCACGATCACCGATCCCGGCTTCATGGCTTCCACCATGGCCTTGGTGATCAGTTTCGGAGCCGGACGCCCGGGAATGAGCGCAGTCGTCACGACGACATCCTGTTTGGCGATGTGACTGGCGACCAGCTCGGCCTGTTTGGCCTGGTACTCCTTCGACATTTCCTTGGCATATCCGCCTGCGGTTTCAGCCGCCTTGAACTCTTCATCCTCGACGGCGACAAATTTCGCGCCGAGCGAGGCCACCTGTTCCTTGGCCGCCGGGCGGACATCGGTGGCGGTCACAACCGCGCCAAGGCGGCGGGCCGTGGCAATCGCCTGAAGTCCGGCGACACCTGCGCCCATGACAAAGGCCTTGGCGGCGGCAATCGTTCCGGCGGCAGTCATCATCATCGGAAAGGCGCGGTGATAGATTTGCGAGGCTTCGATCACGGCGCGGTAGCCGGCCAGATTGGATTGACTTGAAAGTGCATCCATCGCCTGGGCGCGCGTGATGCGCGGGGTGAATTCCATGGCCAGCGCGTCGATCCCGGCATCGGCAAACGCCTTGGCCTGAGCCTTGTCGCCATGGGGTTCCAGCTGGCCGACCAGCACGCACCCTTTGGGCAGCTTGGCCAGTGTTTCGGCGTCCGGCGTCCGGACTGCATAGACAACATCCGCGCCCTTCAGTGTCGCCGCCAGCGTGCCCATTTTGGCACCGACGGCCTCATACAGGCTGTCCGGCATGCTGGCCGTGTCGCCAGCGCCTTTTTCGATCTGGATGTCATGCCCGGCTGCGATCAGCTTCTTGACCGACTCAGGCGTAGCCGCAACCCGGGTTTCCCCGTCGCGGCGTTCTTTCAGAATGGCAATTTTCATGCGTGCCGGGCTTCCCTTGGAACGCGAACAGATGACCCACCATGCGCTATTTCGTCAGGCAGGAAAAGGGGGGAAGGTTATCATCACAGACTCGCATTTTCGAACTGAAGCCAATATAAAAATCAACCGGTTGACGGAGGCTGCATATGTATTGTCGCTGGCTGATGATTTTGGCTACTTTCGTGGCCTTGGTTTCTCCGGGGTTTGCTGACCCCGAATTGCATGGTGCGACAGCTCCTGCCACGCGAACGGTCGCCACCGATCAGATGGCGACAGCGTTTTTCACGGTCTTGAACAGTGGTGATCTCGATGCCACGAATTGCCAGCTCAATACAACGACATTCGCGGGCTCTAATCTTGATGACTTCGTGATCGAAAACCGCCTGGTTGAAAATGGCGTCGCAACCGGTGACGCCAACCCGTCGTTTACCGTTTCGGCAAATGGCCGAGTCGATCTGGTGGTGGGCGTATCGAAAGCGCCTGGAAACTCCTTTATCAATGATGCCTACGTGCACCTCTTCGTCACGTGTGACAACAATCACGAGAGTCTGGTGTGGCCTGCGGTGAACGAATTCCATGCGCAGTTCCGGGACAGTTCACCGGACATCATCCTGGCGGTAGAAACCCTGTCGAATGACGGGATTGCGCGATTCAATGAAACCCGCACGGCCGCAATTGCGATCGCCGCCATGAATATCGGCGAGGGCGATGGTCCAGCGGGTGATCCTGCTGCGCCAGCCGCGAACGAGGCCACGGTGGAGGTGAGGAGCGCCTATCCGGGCCCCTGGCAGCAGGGTTTGCTCGATATTTTTGTTTGCCAGACAGATGCCAGCGGAGCCTGCATGGCGCCGCCCGTATCCTGCCTGCCTTCGGATGGTGCGTGCCTCAGCGTGCCGGTTGGAACGGACCCGGTATTCTTCACCTATCTCTTGCGTGCGCCTGATCAGGCCGGGACACCCTTCCTGCCCGCCATCCAGAGATTTCAGCCAATTCTGCGGTCGCCGACATCTTTTAATGACGCAGCAAATTCCGTGGCGCTCGGGGCGGTTTCCCCTCGCGAGGCGGAGGATACGCTCGCGGGTCAATATCTGACGGTTTCCCGAAACACCAATGAGGCCGAAGGAGGAACGATCACCAGCGGCCGCCGGGTCTTCGACGGAGAGGATGGTTTCTTCGGACGTTTCACGCGGGCGGTCGATCGTGGCGCTTTCACCCAACTGGTGGACCAGAGCCTTATCGGAATAGTCTCGGAGGCACTTTCGCAGATGGATTTCGCCGCGCTCGATACACGAGAGGAAGGCAATGACCGACCCAATGATCATTATCACGTGGATGGTGACCGAAGCACTTGTGCGCTGACCGCCGGTCAGGGCGGGCGATGTGCGTTCTCAGCCGGTCAGGCGGAACAGGTCCCCGGGCAGGAAGTGTTTTTTGATGCCGGAGAAGAATACGTCAGCATGCTGGTGCCTGATGACATTTTTGTTGACCCCCGGGTGGAAGGCGTTCTGGGCCGAATTTCAGATTGGCGGATGCGATCTTTTCGCTCCAACACGCTGTCCGTGGATTATGAAGACACTCCTTTTGGGAATCCTAGCTCGGACCTCGTATCCGGCGAGTTCGGCATCGTGATCAATGGTTGTCCCGCTGTTCTGGTCGTCCAACGAACTGATGTCGGTGTTTCCCGAACCAACGCTGATATCACGCGGCCAGTATTTTCGGCCTATATCAGAATCGACGCCGACAGGTGTGACAACGATTCGTTCCTCGGGCGCATGGCAGCGGCCCGCGGTCAGGATCTGGAGGCTGATGGCGCCACGATCGTTTTGATTACCACGGTGGAGGAGGGCCTGTTTGGCGAAGTCGCCTTCAGGTTCACGATCACCGGGGAAAACACAGATGTCCTTTCGCCGGCGCTTTTGCCAGCGGATATGGAATCTCACTCATTTATCGTGGATTTCGGACTTCAGGGCCCGGAGTAGAAGCGCCTAGAGCATCATCCCGACCAGGCTGGCAATGATGGCAGAAAAGAAGCTCACAGCCGCAAAACCGATCACGGTCGCATACCAGTTGGCTTTCAGGCCCAGCGCCAGACCCATCAGGATACCGACAATCGTGGTGATGATGAGCGACACCATCCAGCCGACATGGGCGGCAAAGGTGAGTGCCAGAAACAGGATCGTCAGAACGGTCAGACCGCCAAACCAGACGGACATGCCGATGAAGCTCGAAAACGTACGCGCTTGCTCGGTGACTTCCATCGTGCCGCGTTGATATTCAGCCATTCTTGAATCCCCCTGCAGGTCTGGACCGATTTGAAAAGCGGATTATCACGCTGTTTCGCGTCCGCCAAGTCTTTAGCGATGCGGCGTGTCAGCGCTGGCCCCAACCCGATTGCATCAGCGTTTCCAGAGCCGAGGCTACAGCCAGTGGCTGATCCAGAATCAGATGGTGCTGGGCATCGGGAATGGAGATCATCGGCGTATCGGGGCCGAAAGTATCACGCATGAATGTCCAGATTTCATCGGTGACGAGCGAGGTGTCCGAACCCCGGAAAAATGCCAGCGGGCATTTTGCGGAATCACGCAGGACTTCCGGGTCGCGTCTTTGATACTCCAGCTTGGCCCAGAGATTGGGATCAAACTTCCAGCTCCATCCGCCTTCGACGGCTTTCAGCGAATTGCGGGCAATATGGTCGACGACATACACCGTCTCGCAGGGCTGGGGCGGCAGCAGGCGGAAACGGGCAATGGCGGTTTCAAGCTTCTCATAAGTCTTTCCGCCGCGCTGCGGCGGTGAAGAGGAGCGTTGCTCTTCCGGCGGGCGCACAGGCGAATCGAGAATGATCGCGCCGGCCAGTTCATCGCCAAATTCCATGGACGACACCATAGTCACAAAGCCACCGAAGGAATGACCGACGACAAAGGGCTTGCCGGCGTCGAACAGCCCGGCGTCGTGCGCAACCGCTTTCACTTCCTGAGCATAGAGCGGCATACGATAGACATCGCGATGGCCGCTATCGCCCATGCCGGACAGGTCAATCGCGACAACGTGGCGGCCTTCCGAGATGAAAGGGGCAATCGCATCCCACCATTGCTTGTGAGCGACCCCGCCATGAACAAGGATCACGCCCCGCTGACCCCGGTCGCCCCAGGCCTTCCAGACGATCTCGGCACCTTCGACAGTTACGCGCCCGGCTTCTGTGGGCATGGCCAGCGCTTTTTCAAACCAGACCGGATGTGGCGGCATCTCGCCCTTGAAGCTTTCAAGCGGCGGGCGGATTTCGCGGAGCGCATTCGAGGCAGTAGACATGCTTATCGGCTAGCCCCGATTGTGCAGTGCGTCAATTCGGTTTTGCCCTTTACGTCAACGTCAGAAGGGCAGGGAGGCAAACACATTATTGGCGAAATGGACCACAATCGGCGCCCATAACCGCCCGGTCATCCGCCGCGCCATACCGGCCGCAAATCCCAGAACACTTGTGTAGATCACCGTCTCCATGCCTATGGCAAAGTGCAAAAGGCCGAAGGCAAGGGATGTGACCACCAGAGGCAGGATCCAGCCGCCCATCCGCGCCACCAGCATGGGCAAGAGCCAGCCGCGCATGACCAGCTCTTCCACGATCGGCGCAAAGATGATGACCGTCGCCGTCACCAGAAGCGCACCGATCACGCCGCCATGAGAATACAATTCGTCCGGCGCCGATGGCGTAACCGGCAGGACGGGAAGAAGGACATCCACCGCCGTGACGGAAAAGATCATACCGATCGCGAACAGGACAAGGCCATACCCGGTCTCGATCACCCAGCGCACCGGGCGAAGGTCAAAGACGGCATGGGTCAGCCCCTGCGGTGCGAGCCAGGCTGCAAACAGCCAGAGAAAGCCAACCTCCATCGCCATGTAGAGCGCGTAATAGGACCGGAAGAGCATGTCTGCGACACCCTCTTCCGGTACGCCTCCCAGCAGGATCAGTGCAGTGGCAGTGATACTGGCCAGATAGCCGGTGGCCAGCGACCCCAATGTCCATACAGCCAGCCAGAAGAGCCCGGTATCCGGCTGCGCCTTCTGAAAATACCGGAACATCGGATCATGTGGCTCGAACGGGTTGCGCGCGCGCGGCGGCTGCCGATAGCCGAAGGGAGGAGGTGGCGTACTCATGCCATCCTAATGATGGCGGGTCGTGCCCCGGTCAAGCGCGTGCGGATTGAGCCGGCAGTGTCGTCGCCGCTCGGCTGGATGCCGCGTAGCCGGCCAGCACGCCTGCTATAGTGCCGAGCACGACGGACGCTATGATCACCGGGTAATCGAACTGCACCGGCCATCCCAGCCAGTCGGCCGTTGGAATGCCCAGCAGCAGCGCAATTGCTATGCCGCATATCCCGCCGAGCGTGCCCAGAAAGATATTTTCCAGAATGAATTGCACGAAGATATCGCCCGCTGATGCGCCGAGCGTCATTTGCAAGCCGATATTCCTGCGGCGGAGTTCGGCCAGTGTCCAGCTGGATGCGCCATAGCCGATGATCGCCGCCATCATTGCCCCGCTGGCGACGGCGATCAGCAAGCGGGATAGCAAATCGCGTTGCTGCTCCATGTTGGCCGTTGGTGCCGAGGGGTCGGCAAAGCGGAATGGCGAGGCCTGGGATTGGGGAACGCCGTGCTGGCGCCGCAGAATCCGGTCGGCTCTGTTACGCGCCCAATGCAGGGATTCGCGGTCGCGTAACACCACGGTCAGGCGGCTGGCCTCATTAGGCGCTAGCGTGTTCTGCGACATGAAGTACCGTGCAGCGGAATCGAAAGGCGCGATGATCGCGTTCGAATACCGTGCCGCAACCAGTGTATCGCCGGGTTCAAAAACGCCTTGAATATAACAATTGACCCCGTCGACACGAATGGTCTGGCCCGCTGCGCGGCTATCGGGAAATAGCGCCGCTGCGGCGCCGGCGCCCAACATGCATTGCCGGGCGGAAGTCTCCAGTTCAGAGGCGGTGAAAGCACGTCCCTGTGCGACATCCATATCCGCTTCGTAGCGATAATCGCCGCGCACGCCAAAAACGGTGAGGTCGGCACGGCGTCCCTGGATGCTCACCGGTACCTGATATGCAATGCGCCAGGCGGCGCTACCCTCTATAAGATCCTCGCCTATGCCTTCGATAAGACGATCAAGATCAGTCAGGCGGCTGAAGCGGGCTTGATCCGATGCCAGCACATTAGGGGTGATCACAAGCGACCGGGCATAGGCTCCGAAAGATAATCGCTCGATCTCGTGACCGAAGCCGGAAATGACAGCGGCCGATAACGTAACGACGGCCACCCCGGCTCCGATCGTCAATGTCATCATGACTGAGCGTACAGGCCGGCCGGACATCGCCACCACGGCCAAACGAAACAAGTGAGGGCCGCGCGTGACGGCTTTTGGAGGGGCGGCCAACAGCCACAACACGATGAGTTTCAGGATGCGGGCGATCCGCAAGGGCAGGTATGTGAGTCCATGAAACGTCAGAGAAATCAGGCGGCGTACGCGGTTCTCAGGCCTGATTGGCAGCCCTTCGGAAACTTCCGGCTCCGTCATGCGCCGGGTCATGCGTTACGCCGGCATTTTCTGACGCGCGCGCATCCTTCATCCAGCTCAATAATGTAGTTTGCGATATTCGCTTCAATCAGGACCGGGTCGTGCGTGGCAATGAAGACACACGCGCCGCGCTCGGCTTCTTCTTCCAGAATTTTGCGCACCAGCTGGCCGGTGTCTTTATCCAGTGCGGCGGTTGGTTCATCGCAAATAACAATTTCCGCCCGCCGCGCTATCGTGCGGGCAAGGCCAACGCGGTGACGTTCGCCGCCCGACAGTTGCGAGATATGCTTGCCGATCTTGTCGGCCAGTCCCACCCGCTCCAGTGCGCGCCGGCAGGCTTCACGGCTTTCTCTGGCGTTCGCGGCTGCATAGCGAAGCGGCAGCATGACGTTCTCCATCACGCTCATTTCCTCGATCAGCCCACCGTCCTGAAAGAGGTAGCAGACTTTTTCGCGGCGATAATGTGCCAGGCCGCGATGGTCACGTGGCATGTCTCTCTGCTTGGCTTGCTGGTGCACATCCCAACGGATTCGCAACTGACCGCCCTGTGGCAGGTCCAGCCCGCCGATCAGGTTGAGAAGGGTTGATTTGCCAGAGCCGGACCGGCCGACGAGCAATGTGATATCCTGCGGTTTGAACTCGAATCGTTGGGGTGACGAAAACCAGACAGTGTGTTCGCGTTCCAGATCCTTGTAGGAGTGATTGAGGCCCTCGAAAAAGAGCACCCACGGCGGGCGGCAGCTCTCCGCCGACTCCATCAGAACCGCTCCCGGTCTCTTGTCAGAACCGGGTCGCCGACAAGAAGGTCGCCATCGACGACCTCGACAAACTGATCATCCTCGGCGCCGAGACGAACCCGGCGCATTTGCGGCTCACCGTCTTCCAGAACAAAGACGCGGCGTTGTCCGGCAATAATCAGCTGGGCACCCAGAATTCCGACATAGGCGGCGCATCGATCCGCAGTTGACATCTGCGCTGCATCATATCCCGGGGTGGCATTGATATCGTCGAAACTGATCCCTTCATCCGGGCACCAGCCGACCGGAAAAGTCGACAGGGCTTCAATTGGAATTCGCAAAACGGAGCGAGCCTCCGAGTGAACAAATTCAACCGAAGCCGTCATTCCAGGCAACAGGCGTTGCTGAGGGTCGGAGGCCTCGATCATCACCGGGTAGGATACAAAGCGCCCGCGTTGACGCGGTGCACGTCGCACCGGCCCGGATACGCCATAGAACTCCTCATTGGGATAGGCTTCGACCGTAAAGCGGACTTCCAGCCCCTCCTCGATCCGTCCGATATCATTTTCGGCGACCAGCGCCTCGATCACGACATTTGAAAGATCGGAGGAAACGATAAAAAGCGTTGGAGTGGACTGGGCCGCGGAAACGATCTGGCCAGCCTCGATCCGGCGATCCTGAATGAAGCCGTCAATGGGGCTGTGGATTTCGGTTCGGCTGAGATCAATCCGTGCCTGTTCAACCCGGCTCGTCGCCAGCTCCACCTCCGCTACGGCTTGCTCGAGGCGGGCATTGAGGGTCGCCAGCGCGAACTCCCGCGTTTCTACCAGATTGACCGGCGCGGTTCCGCGCTGGGCAAGTTCACGGGCTCTTTGCAGTTCGTTCAGGGCATTGTCCCGCTCGGCGCGAGCTGCGGCCACGCTGGCATTGGCGGTCCGCAAACTGGCTTCAGCCTGATCGAGTCTTGCCCGATAGGGAGCCGGATCAAGGCGTGCGAGTAACTCGCCTGCCTCTACGGAATCGTCAAAGTCGGCGAGTATTTCGATGACGCGCCCGGTGATCTCCGCACCTACTTCTACCTGACCGGCCGGACGAATTTCCCCGACAGCGGGTACAACATCTCGGATATCTCCGAATGAGACGGTCTCTGTTACAAATCTGGGATGATCGGCACCGGCGCGCGGGTCGCAGGCAGCAAGCGCAATGCTTGCCAGAATGAAGAGTGGCTTCGCCTGTCTCAACATATTTCCTACCCCTAATCAGGCGCAGTTTATGCCCAAAATCGCAATATGCAAGTTTAAGGCGAAAAACGGCAGGCTGGATAACCCATTTCAACGGCAGGGTTAGTCTGAGGTGAAAGCACTGCTCGCAAAGGTTTCGACCCCGGAAACATGATCTGTTTCGCCTAACCACCACCCGCTATCACGATCCAGCCAGACCTCGCGATTCTGGAGGATCTGCTCGTCATCACTCATTTGAATGATCCGATAGACGTTGGCGGGCCTTGGCGATCCGTCAATGTCCAGGCTCTCACAGCCCGTGAATGTCAACTCGATCTGATAGCGCTCGCCAGCGGCGCTACTCCGCTCGTGCACGAAGATTTCCCGGCTTTCGCCTGGCTGGAGGCTGGCCAGAACCGACTCCGGGTCCGGGCTATAAGACCATTGACGGTCGCGCCCGCCTCCCGAAACGGATCGAGGGAAAGTCGGCCCTGATATTCCGCGGATCGGGGTGCCTTGCGACATTTCAATGGCGTCATCCGATGGCCCACCCCCCTGCCGGAAGGTCGTCTGGAGCCCGCGCATTGAAACAATCTCCATTCGCATGACGATGCTCAAGGGCTGGCCATTCATTGTGCCTTCGTAGTGAAACGCATCCCCTGCGTTGAGCGGTTCCGCATCGGTGAGGGGCAGGCATTCCGTCGTCGGCAACAGGCCCAGTAGGAGAAGGTTGATCATTTCCGCACCTATTCAGAACAGGCGGGTGGATTGTCGGAATCCACCCGCAATCTGCAGTTTCAGGATCAGTTCCCGCCGGGCGGAAGCTGATTGGTGGTGCAGAAACCATAGCACTGGTTGTAACAAGTATACCACTGGGCGCCGACATGCCCCTCACACATCACAATACACGCAGACGCGCATTGCGTGGCAATCGCCATCGACGATGATGCCAGAACGGCGACAATACCGCCCAGAAGGGCTTTTCCGATTTTCAAGGTGATTTCTCCCCTGTTGGTAACAGAGTCAGAAATACAACTTTTGATATTATATGCAACTATAAATCGAATTGACGATTATCACTCACCTGTTGACAGTTATGCTTAACGCTTGGTCACCGGCGTCTTAGCGTGAATTTTACTACCCATGTCCCATAACGGCACCCGGATGGATTGCCCCCTCGACCAGAGACAACTCCGGGGAGGGAGAGGCCAAAGGCCCGGCAATTGAATTATTGGGTAGCCGAAAGGGCTTGGGTGAGATGGCAAAAACGGTGCTGATCGTCGACGACGATCCGACGCAACGCCGCCTGTTGCAGGCGGTCATCGAAAAGCAGGGTTTTGAAGTCGCGTCCGCCGACAGTGGCGAAGCCGCGATGGATGTCCTGGCGCGTGGCGGGGTGGACGTCATGCTGCTGGACCTGGTCATGCCGGGCATGGACGGGATGGACGTGCTCGATGCGGTTCAGCGCAAGGGCATTGATACGCCGGTCATCGTTCTGACGGCGCATGGCGGGATTGAAACCGTTGTCGCCGCGATGCGGGCCGGCGCAGCCGATTTCTTCATCAAGCCGGCCAGCCCCGAACGGATCACTGTATCGGTGCGCAATGCGCTGAAGATGCAAACCCTGACCGGAGAAGTGAAACGTCTCACCAAGAAGACGGTCGGCGGGTCACTGGGCTTTGAAGACATGATTGCGGGTGCGCCCGCCATGCGCCAGGTGGTTCGCCTGGGCCAGCGCGCGGCGGCGTCGACGATCCCGATCCTCATCACCGGGGAAAGCGGTGTCGGTAAGGAATTGGTGGCAGGCGCCATCCGCGCCGCCTCCGAGCGTGCCGACAAGCCCTTCGTCGCGGTCAACTGCGGCGCCATTCCGGCCAATCTGGTGGAATCCACGCTTTTCGGTCACGAGAAGGGCTCCTTCACCGGCGCGACCGGCAAGCATATGGGCAAATTCCAGGAGGCCGATGGCGGCACGCTCTTCCTCGACGAGATCGGCGAATTGCCGCTCGACATGCAGGTCAAGCTGCTGCGCGCTCTGCAAGAGGGCGAGGTTGACCCGGTCGGTTCAAAGCGCCCGGTCAAGGTGGATGTCCGTATCATCTCGGCGACCAATCGCGATCTCACTGAAGAAGTCGAGGCCGGACGGTTCCGCGAAGACCTTTTCTATCGGTTGAATGTGTTCCCGATCGAAGTGCCGTCGCTGCGTTCCCGCAAGGAAGACATTTCCGCGCTGGTTCGCCATTTTATTACGCGCTTCAACGCGCAGGAAAACCGCGCCGTGGTAGATGCCGCCCCGGAGACGATGGCGATGCTCGCGGCCTTCGAATGGCCAGGCAATGTCCGTCAGCTCGAAAACACGGTCTTCCGCGCCGTCGTCCTGTGTGAGGGCGATTATCTCAAACCCGAGGATTTCCCGCAGATTTCCGGCGTCGTTGCCGATCCGGCCGATCTGCCACCTCCGCCCTTGCCGGGTGACAACATGGCGTTCGAACATGCCGGTGCGCCCGAAGAACTGCCGCCCGTGCCGATCATGGATGAGGGCGGGCATTTGCGGCCGCTGGAATCGATCGAGCGGGATCTGATCGAATTTGCCATTGAAACCTACGCCGGACGTATGGCCGAAGTTGCCCGCCGGCTGGGGCTGGGCCGATCAACCCTCTATCGCAAGGTTCGGGAATACGACCTCGATGTGGATCAGGCGCGCACGGCCTGAACCAACAGAAATTGGTGCAACTGAACCCCCGGACGATTCCGGGGGTTTTCTTTTGACCGCTAGCCGGCGGGTGACCACACCAGCTCGAAGCGTTCAAAGCAGGCGTCAAGGTTCTCGGAAAATTCAAAGCCTTCCCGCGCCGCCTCGCGTTGCCAATAGGCTAGATGCGCCTCTTTCCACCATTTGAACGACCGGTCGCCTTCGCCCTCATCCCAGGCAAATTGCGCATCCGCTTCCCGCACCGGCTTGATCTCGACGGAGGTCGTTCGGATCACGCAGGCCGGTTGACCGCGTCCATCCAGAATGAGCGACAGATCGCCGGGCTCCGGAAATCGCGCGCCCGGCTGCTCGTACCAGCGGGCCAGCGCGCAGGTAGCCTGCTTCTGTCCGATCAGGACAAGGCCGAGCAATTCATCCGCCAACACTTCACTGTCGCCGAACTGATCGACATCAAACGGTTCGCCGGAATGCCCGGTCTCGGCGCAGAACCGTGCCCAGAAAGACTGCTGATCAGGCGTCATCATCCCCACCCTTGATCACGCGCAGCTGCGGCGGGCCGGACGGGCGCGGCGGAGAGGGCGGTTCGGTGGCCGTATCGTCCCCGACATCCTCGTTGATATCCCGCACGCGCGGGCCGGACGATCTGGCTTTCGACTTGAATGAGGAGTGCTTGAAGCCCCTGCCGCGGTTCATCGGCTTGCGGGCCTTGCCGTCGGCTTTCTTTTCGATCTCGCGCAGCTTGACGGCCTGCAGGCCGGAGAGGGCTTCGTCCAGTCTGCCCTTGTCCGGGTCGTTGAAGGCCGAGCCATAGGTTTCCAGCCGGTCGCCGACCGAGGTGATGAACTCGTCTTCCCATTCGGAAAGCGTGTCTTCGCCCTTTTTCTCGGCGATTTTCCGACGTGTGCGTTCGAGGCGGCGGAGCGCCTTGCGGGTCTTCTTGGGGTCGACCTCGCGCGTCAATCCGGGCTCAGCCCTCGACCGCGCCCAGATAGAGCTCAAGCAGGGCTTCGGTTTCCTGCCGCTCATTGCGGTCGATTTTGCGCAGGGCGACGACGCGCCGGAGGATTTTGGTGTCATAGCCCATGGATTTCGCCTCGGCATAGACTTCCTTGGTATCGTCCATCACCTGCTTCTTGTCTTCTTCCAGACGCTCGATACGCGCCACGAAAGCCTTCAATTGCTCGCGCGCGGCTTCGCCGATGGAGTGAGAATTGTCCGTAACGGCAGATTGGGATGCATCATCCATGGCGCGGCCTCTGATCAGTCAGGTTGAATTGAAGGCCGCAAGCTAGGGGCCGTCAACCGATTCCTCAAGCGCGCCATCAGCGCCAAAATCAGTTGGCATCATTTCCATGAAGGCGGCGCACTGCGTCCGCGACGACATCTGGCGCAGAATGGTGCAGCATATGCCCCCAGTCCTCGCGGACGATCAGTTCGGCATTGGGCATGGTGGCCGCCACCGGCCGCGAATGGCGATCCGTATAAACCACCCGGTCGGATTCTCCGGCGAGAAAGACCGTTGGCAGATCAAGGCTGGAATACAGGTCTTCCTGCCGGGCCAGATGATCATTGACCTGTGCCATATCCTCGGCATTCGCCTTGAAAACACTGGTGCGGAAGATGCGGTTAACCTGTACGGCTTCGGCATAACCATCCGGAACGGGTTGCGGGTGGAAAGTCTCTTCCAGCCCCGCTTCAATCCGCGACGGGCCGACCAGCGGGATGATGATGCGCGTGATAATCGGCCCGATCCCGAACCAGCGGGAGGCGCGATTATACCAGGCGGCCTCGCCGACGCCGGAATGCAGCGGCGCGCCGATCAGCACAATGCCGGAAAGATCATCGCCATGATCAATGGCCAGCCGCATGGTGATGGCCCCGCCCCAGGAATGACCCACAACCACGGGGGCATCCATATCGAGACGCTGGATCAACTCGGCCAGCAGGGCCGCTTCGCGTTCCGGAGTCCAGGCCACATCCGGCCGCTCGCTCCAGCCCAGGCCCGGGCGGTCGACATAGACAGCGCGAAACCCGTCCAGATGCCCGCTCAGCGCCAGGCGCATGTCCTCGGCGTTGGAAGAGGCGCCATGCAGAATCAGCACGTCTGGCCCGGAGCCTTCCTCGACATAGCGAATTCGGGCCTCGTCGATGTCAACAAATTGTCCGGCAGGGGGCATATCGTCAGCCAGGGCTGTGGGCAGGAAAAACAGGATTAAGAGGAAAATCGATGCCGTTCGAAAAATCAAAGCGCCCGCCCGGTCAACTGCGCGCGCATGCGGGCGGCACCGCGTCCGGCCAATTCATACGCCGGATAGATGGTCAGCGCTTCCTGATAGGCCTCCAGCGCGGCTTCCGGTTGCTCGGCCGCTTCCAGAGTGGCCCCGAGTAGATAGTAGGCATCAAAGCGCCGCGGCTCCAGCGCCAGCGTCGTATTCAGGGCTTCCAGCGCATAGCTATAGTCATTCATTTCAAAGGCCACCTGCGCCGCCCGCAGCCAGCCTTCGGCATAATCCGGCTCCAGACGGGTGACATGATCGAACATGCGCGCGGCAATGTCGGCATTTTCAGCGGCCATGGCGGTTTCACCGCGATCCATCAGAAGATCAATCGTATCGCTGCCGGATGTCGCCCACAGCGCCAGGATTTCATCGACCAGCGGCGTCGCCTGCTCCGGATTGGCGGATTGCAGGTTGTCCAGCCTTTCGCTGAGGCGCTCTTGCGGCGTCTGGAAAGGCAGTGTCTGGATCAGAAGGGCGAGGATCAGGGCTTTCATGAGCGCAGAAGATAAGCGGCTTTGCGCTGAGGTCCAGCGGGGCGCACCGTGCCTGTATGAAGTTTAATGCCGGTGCCGGAATCAAAAAAGCCCCGGCAAAACCGGGGCGCAACGCATTTCCTGTCGGCAGCCAGACTAGCCGGCGCGCGCCTTGAAACGCGGGTCTTTCTTGTTGATCACGAAGACACGGCCGCGGCGACGCACAACCTGACAGGCGGCGTGGCGGTTTTTCAGCGATTTGATCGAGCTGCGAACTTTCATCGGACTGGCCCTGTGATTTCAACAAAAAACCCGGCGCAGTCGCCGGAGAGGCGCGGTATCTACGGGGCGGGCTGCATATTGTCAACCGGATCAGGCGGCAAAAATCAGCGCCTTACAAACCCGTTAGTTGCCCTTGCGATCAACCGCGCCTAGCTTCCCGCGCCATGCGCAAGATCATAGCCATTCTGTTCGGACTGTTCCCTGCCATGGAGGCGGCGGCGCAGGACATGATCGAGGTTGATCTCGAGCTCGTGCTCGCGGTCGATATCTCCTATTCCGTAGATGAAGACGAGGCCCGGCGTCAGCGCGAAGGCTATGTCGCGGCGCTCGCCCATCCCGATGTGATTTCGGCGATCGAGGGCGGTCCGCTGGGCCGGATTGCGGTCACCTATGTCGAATGGGCCGATTCGCGCTTCCAGCGCGCGGCTGCGGACTGGACAGTGATCGCCTCTGAGGAAGACGCGCTGGAGTTCGCTGCCATTGTTGCCGCCGCGCCTCTGGAGCGCGGTCATTACACTGCCATCGGGGCGGCCATTGCCGATTCGGTGCGCCGGATCGAGACCAATCAGTATCAGGGCTATCGCCGCCTGATCGATATCTCCGGCGACGGGCCGCAAAATCAGGGCATGGCGCTTGATGAAGCCCGCGCCATGGCGGACGAGGCCCGGATCATCGTCAATGGTTTGCCGGTCATCACCGACCAGCCCGGCCGCTGGGTGCGTCCGGTTGAAGTCAATCTGGATGCCTATTTCGAAGAAAATGTGATTACCGGACCGGGCGCCTTCGTGCTGGCCGCCCGCACGGCAGACGAGTTCCGAACCGCCATTCTGCGCAAGATGACGCTGGAGATCGCCGGTGCGGCACCCGCGCCGGCCGAGCTGGTCCAGGCCGCGCCGTGATGCGTTGGGCGGTCATAGCGTTGGCGTGCGTGGCGGTCGCATCGCCCGCCTGCGCGCAATATTTTTCAGATCCGTCGGCCTATGCCGGCGAAGACAGTCTCGTTCGGGAGCGTCAATATACCGAGGACGGCCGGCTGATTGTCGATCTGGAACTGGTGTTCGCCGTCGATGTGTCAGCGTCCATTGATGAGATGGAAGCGCTGCAACAGCGCCGCGGTCATGTGCAGGCCCTGGCAGATCCCGATGTCATTTCCTCCATTCAGGCCGGAGGACATGGCCGGATCGCGGTGATGTATCTGGAATGGGCGGATGCCGACTTCCAGCGCGTTGTGGCGCCGTGGACGGTGATCGAGACGGAAGCGGACGCTCTGGCCTTCGCTGCGGTTCTCGCCGAGGCCGACTTTGTGTCCGGCCGCCGCACCGCCATCGGTGCCGCGCTCTCCAATTCGGTTCAGCTGATCGAATCCAACCCCTATCAGGGTATTCGCCGGGTCATCGATCTGTCGGGTGACGGACCGCAGAATGCCGGCCCCAGCCTGCCGGATGCACGCGCAGCGGCGGAAGCCGCCGAGATCACCATCAATGGCATCTCCATGCAGAACGATCGGCAAAACCCGTTCCGCCCGCCAGTGAACATTGATGTCGCACGGTATTTTGAGAACCACGTCATCGTTGGGCCACGATCTTTTGTTTTACCCAGCCGCACACACGAAGATTTCGTGGAAGCCTTGCGAAGAAAGCTTATTATCGAAATTGCCGGGCTGTTTCCGGTCGAGATGACGGATAAGGGATAATGCGTTTATTCATTGCTGTATTGCTTGCGGTCTGGCCGGTTGCGGCGCAGGCGCAAGAAGAGAGTTTTGCCGACTGGCTGGCTGATTTCCGTCCCCGGCTCGAGGCCTCCGGTGCAAGCAGTTCCACTGTTGCCGCCATGCTGGATGGCATCGAACCGGAATTATCCGCAATCGAACGCGATCGGACCCAGCCGGAATTTGTCCGGCCGTTGTGGGAATATCTCGATATCGCCGCCTCCGGCCTCCGGGTCAGAAACGGGGCGGATGAAATCGCCGGCCGCCGCGGCATGCTGACCAATATCGAAAACCGTTTCGGCGTCGATTATGAAATTCTTGTCGCCGTCTGGGGACTGGAAAGCTCCTACGGCGCCATTCAGGGTGACCGCGATGTGGTGCAATCCCTCGCAACGCTTGCCTGGGAAGGCCGCCGGCGGTCCTGGGCCGAAGCGCAATTGATCGCCGTAGCCCGCATGATTGATCGCGGTTATGCCACCCGTGATGAGCTTTACGGCTCATGGGCCGGGGCGATGGGACAAACGCAATTCATCCCGGAAACCTACCTCGCACGCGCCGCCGATTTCGACGGCGACGGCCATATCGACATCTGGAATAATGTCGGCGATGCGCTGGCCTCCTCGGCCAACCTCCTCAGCGAGGCCGGATGGACACGCGAAGCGCCTGTGGTCGTCGAAGTCATTCTTCCGGACGCATTTGATCTCACCACCTGGAATCCCGGCGCTGCCCGTATGACCGCTGAATGGTCGATGCGCGGCGTGACGCGGGCTGACGGGACAGACTGGTCAGCCGATACGCTGATGTATGCATCGCGGTTGAATCTTCCGGCAGGCCGGAGAGGCCCGGCCTTCCTGACCTTCCCGAATTTTCAGGCCCTGATGCGCTACAACAATTCGACGTCCTACGGTATCGGCGTTTGGCTGTTGTCGCAGCGTTTCAACGGTGAATTCACCATTCGCGGCGACTGGCCGGAAGATGATCCGCCGATCACCCGGTCGCAAACGCTGGCCTTGCAGGAAGGTCTGCTGGAGCTGGGCTATAATCCGGGTACGCCGGATGGCATGTTCGGCCCGAATACCCGCCGGGCGCTGATGGGCTTCCAGCGCGATAATGGTTATCCGGTCGACGGCTATGCGGGACGTATCATGTATGATCAGGTGATCGCCACGCTGGCGGCGTCCGGATCGACGGGCGATTGACCGTGGCGTTCGACACGAAGCTGCTCGTCCCGCTGATATTTGCCGGATTTGCGCTTCTGGAGATACTGACCCGCCGCTTTTTCCAGCATCAAAGAGGCACGGCGCGGGATGTCTGGATCGAGGCCATTGGCACGCCGGTCTTCATCCTGATCACGGTTCCGGCGATATTCTTCACGGCGCCGGTGCTGATGAACTGGGTCTTCCCGGGCAGCGAGAATGCCTGGGCTGGCCTGCCCTGGTGGGGCATGCTCGCCATTCTCCTCGTCGGTGACGACATGACCCAGTACTGGTGGCATCGCGCCTCGCACTCGAACCCGTGGCTCTACAGTTTTCACCGGGCTCATCACTCGGGAAATTATATGAGCATTCGCATCGCCTACCGGAATGCGATTGCCTATTACATCTTCATGCCCGGCCTGTGGATTGCCGCCGTGCTGGTGCACCTCGGCTTCGGGCCGGTTTATGCGATCTATCTACTGGTCAAGATGACAGTGATTTTCGGGGCCCATTCCGCCATCCGCTGGGATGAGCCCTTGTACAAGATCAAATGGCTATCGCCCGTCATGTGGGTGGTCGAGCGCACCATCTCGACACCGGCCACACACTTTGCGCATCACGGCATGCACAAGGATGATGGCGTGACTCACTACAAGGGCAATTACGGCAATCTGCTCTTCTTCTGGGATGTGTTGTTTGGCACCGCACACATCACGCGCCGTTACCCGGAAGACTACGGAATCGAAAACCTCGAGGACCGCAGCGCGGGCGGCGAACTCGCCTGGCCGCTGATCCGGAAATAGCGCCTAGATCGGCCCGCGCGGTTCGATATCCGGCTGGATGATGGTGGTGACAGACCGGATGCCGGGGTGCAGCACTGCCAATACGGCCGAAACGGCGGCAATCCCGGCGGTCAGAATGTAGGGCGTTTCCGGTCCATAGGTCTGATAGAGCCAGAGCCCGGCCACCGGTGCGATCAGAAAACCGAGCCCCGCTGTCGCGGTTGTCGTGCCCGCGGCACGGCCCTGTTCTTCCGGCGTCACCGCAATCGACGCCCCGCCCACAAATCCGGATCGCGACAGGCCAAATGCAAACGCGCTCAGCATGTAGCCAAAGACGATGGACGCGTAATTTCCCGCGATCACCATTTCTATGCTGGCGAAAATCGACAAGACACCGCCGGTGATCATCAGGGCGCGCGGACTGGCTTTCAGCGCCGGAATCACGACCAGCTGGGCAAAAATCAGCGCCCCGGCACCGGCGGTCAGAGCCACACCGGCAAGCTGCAAGCCTTCCTCCGGGCCAACCTCCATCTTGTCCATGACGTAAAAACCGATGGCTTGCAGGCTGATCGCCTGCACCAGCCATAATCCGCATCCATAGGCGAAGAATGGCGCGATCCGCTTGTCAAAGGCGAAAGCGAGCGGCGTCAGTGGATTGATTGGGCGCGCTTGCTGGCGCGGCGGTGTCTTCTCCGGCAGGAAGAGGCGCACCATCACCGCCGCTGCGGCGACCAGTATCGCCACCGCGACCATGAAGGGCGCAATGCCGATCCGCTCGACAAAGGCCGCGGCCAGAGCCGGGCCGACAACACCGCCCAGGCCGAAGGCAGCCGTCAGACCGGCGAGCGCCTCGGTTCTTTCCCCCGGAGAGGTACGATCGGCAACATAGGCCTGGGCGGCGGGATTGGTCGCCGAGCCGAGCCCGCCAAAAAGCGCGCGGGCGGCGGCCATGCCGAAAATGGCAATCAGCGGCGGCGCCCAGCCCATTTGCCCGGCAAGCGCCGCAGCCGCAAACACCAGTGTCGAGACCGCAAAACTGGCCAGGCCGAACATGATCAGGGGACGGCGGCCATATTGGTCGGACAGCGCGCCCCAGACCGGGCTCATGATCAGAAAAAGCAGCGCCGATATCGTATAGATGGCCCCGATATAGGCTTCCGCGACACCCAGATCCCGCGCCAGCGGCGGCAGGATCGCAAACAGCATGGAATTGCCGATGCCGGTGGCCATCAGGCACAGAAAGAGAAGGCGGAAAGACATGCGCCTTTCTGCGGGGCTCGACGGGTTGGCGGGATCATAAACGGGCGGCATGGGCGTGACTTAGGCCTGTTATCGCAGGCCGTAAAGCAAGCGGCCATAAATTGCGGTTACCGTGTATTTCATAACGGCCAGACCCGCCGGACCGGTTTTCTGTAAACCACCTCCTAACGCGCGCTACACCGGGCATTAAACTTAATGCGCCATATTCCGTCTCGAAACCGGACAGTCCCGTCAAAAGAGGACGCCGGGTAAAGAACAACGGGTGGTGGACGTAAGATGTTTCAGATCATTGGGATAGTTGTGGTTCTGGCCATGGTATTCGGCGGGTTCGCGCTGGCCGGCGGCCATTTCGATATCATTATCGCGGCCATGCCGTTCGAATTGATGATGATTGGCGGCGCAGCTGTCGGGGCCTTCCTCATCGGTAATTCCGGCAAGACGGTGATGAAAACGCTGGGTGATTTTGCCAAGATCATCGCTGGGCCAAAATGGAAAACGCAGGACTATCGCGATCTCCTCGCCCTGCTGTTCCAGTTGACCAAAACCATGAAGACCAAGGGCGTGATTGCGCTGGAAGCCCATATCGAGAATCCCAAGGATTCGTCGATTTTCCAGAACTATCCGCGTATTCTGAAAGATCACTTCGCGACCGATTTCATCTGCGACACGCTGCGGATGATGACGATGAATCTGGAAGACCCGCATCAGGTCGAGGATGCGATGGAAACCCAGCTGGAAAAGCATCACCATGAGGTCGCCGGGCCGGCGCATGCCATGCAGAACATGGCCGACGCACTGCCCGCTCTCGGTATTGTGGCGGCGGTGCTGGGCATCATCAAGACGATGGGCGCAATCAACTCACCGCCGGAAGTCCTGGGTGCAAAGATCGGCTCGGCTCTTGTCGGAACCTTTCTCGGCGTGTTTCTCGCCTATGGCTTTGTCGGCCCGATGGCGGCGCGCCTGAAGGAAATCTACGACGAGGAGCATACCTTCTACACCATTATTCAGGCGGTTCTGGTGGCCCACCTTCACGGCAATGCCGCGCAGATCTCTGTGGAAATCGGACGCGGCAGCGTGCCGAGCGCGGCCCAGCCGACCTTCATGGAGCTGGAAGAGGCTCTGGGGAATATCCAGACCGAAGCATAACAAATGGAAAGCTGACGCTTCCGGCGTTCTTCGCTAGACTCCCTTGTCCCGAACCGGATGAGGGAGTTTTCTTTTGGGCATTCATATTGTGGGTCCCTTGGGCCTCCTCGTTCTCGTCTTTGATATCTATGCCATCCTCAATGTGGCGCGGTCGACGGCCTCCTCGCTGGTACGGGTCATCTGGATCGCGCTCATTCTCATTGCGCCCGTCATTGGATTTATTCTCTGGGTCTTTCTCGGCCCACGGGAGGAACGCAGTCTTTTCCGCCGCTGATGACGCGTTATAAGCCGTCCCATGAAAATTCGTGACGCAGACATTCTCATCGTGCCGGGGCTTGGCAATGCCTCTCCCTTGCACTGGCAAAGCCGCTGGCAGGACAAGATGCCGACCGCCCGCCGCGTGAAGCAGGGCCATTGGGATCATCCCGTCTGTTCGGCCTGGACGGCCCGCCTGAAAGCCGAGATCGATGCGGCATCCCGGCCCCTGATTCTGGTCGCGCATTCGGTGGGCGTCTTGACCGTCGCGCATGCCGCGAAAGACTGGGCGGCGGAGAAGATTGCCGGCGCTTTCCTTGTCGGGCCTTCGGATTGGGACCGGCCAGAAATGGAGCAAAAATATCCCGGCCACGGTTTTGCGCCCGTTCCCGAAAAACCGCTGGGATGTCCGGCGATCGTCCTCGCCAGCTCCAACGATCCCGCCTGTTCGCCGGACACTGCAGAGCGCTGGGCGAAAGCCTGGTCGGCGAAATTCGCTATTGCCGGTGAGGTCGGGCATTTTGACGAATCCGACGGTTTTGGTCCCTGGCCGGAAGGCCTGCTGGCCTTCGCCCGCTTCATGAAGTCGCTGTGAAACTCTACTGCGACCCGCCCCGGCTGGAGTGGCGCGAGACCGGACCCGTTGCGCCGGACTTTGACGACATCTACTTCTCGGCGGAAGGCGGGCTTGACGAAACCCGTGCCGTCTTTTTGGTCGGGTGTGGTTTGCCGGAGCGCTGGCAGGGCCGGCGCAATTTCGTCATTGGCGAACTGGGATTTGGCACCGGATTGAACTTTCTCGCGGCCTGGCAGCTCTGGAAAGAGACGCGGCCGGAAGACGGCTGGTTGCACTTCATCTCCATCGAGAAATTTCCCCTGCGGCCAGTGGATCTCCGCAAAGCCCTGTCCGCTTTCCCCGAGCTGGCGGCACTGTCTGATCAATTGATGGCCCAATGGCCACAAGCGCTGAAAGGCGCTCACCGGCTCCGCTTCGACGAAGACCGGGTCACCCTGACGCTCTTTCAGGATGACATTACTGACGCGCTGCCGCAGATTGAGGCCCGCGTGGACGCTTGGTTTCTCGACGGGTTTGCGCCCGCCAATAACGATGCCATGTGGAGCGAAGCCGTCTGGCCGGAGCTGGCGCGGCTGTCGGCACCGGATGCGCGCGTCTCCACGTTTACGGTCGCAGGCGCGGTCCGCCGCGGCTTGGCGGCGGCAGGCTTTGCCGTCGAGAAAAAGCCCGGCTTCGGGCGAAAGCGCGAGCGTCTGGAAGCTGTGTTTCACGGTCCGTCGCCGCGCCCTCCGGCGACGCCCTATCAACGCATAAGGCCGGCAGACGGCATCGCCGTCATTCGCGGTGGTGGCATTGCTGGCGCCAGCCTCGCTCATGCTTTGCGGCGTCGCGGGCGGGAAGTCCTGATCCTTGATCCCCGCGGTCTGGCAGGAGGCGCATCCGGTGCGCCATCGGGTCTCCTGACGCCGCGCCTCGAAAACGCGGATCGTCCTCATGTCCGGGCGACACTCGCCGCATTTGAATATGCCCGCCGGCTCTATGCCGATCTCGGCGTTTTTGAAGCCGAAGGTGCTTTGCGTTTGCTGGTGAATGCAAAGGAAGAGGCACGCTATGCCGCCATCGCCACAGCCATGGGCGAGGGATATGAGATCCGGGAGGACGGACTCTGGATGGAACGCGCCGGGCGATTTGATCCGGCCGCGGTCGTCAGGGCGCTGGCCGGTGACGTCCGGGTGATTACCAAAACCGAATCCGTCATGGAGGCCTCTCTGGTCGTGGACTGCCGGGGCGCAGAGACCGCATTCCATGAGCTGGGCAAGAGCGCCGGCCGCGTCATGGTCATGGACGGCTTGCCGCCAAATCACCCACTGGTCTGGGGCGGATATACGTCCGCAACACCCGACGGAAGAGTGCTGGTTGGCGCAACGCATGAAAAGGGCGGGAAGGCCGGTGATCCGGATCTGGCGGCAAAGCGCTTGCGGTCCGATCTTGAACGGCGTGCGCCGGAGTTGTCTCGGCAGCTGGCCGGAACGCCTGAGCACTGGTCGGGTGTGCGGGCAACAACGCCGGATCGTCTTCCTGCAACCGGCGAAACCCCCGGCTGGGAATTTGGCTCACACTGGCAAGGCTGGGCCGTGGGCGGCAACTTGCCGGAAGCCGATTACGAGACATCCGGTCCACAACATATCATCTTGTCCGGCTTCGGATCGCGCGGTTTTGCTCATGCGCCCTTGCTGGCCGAGGCGCTGGCCTCCGATCTTTGCGGCGAGCCGTCTCCGCTCGAGCGTCTGGGGCGCGAAGCTTTCCACCCAGCCCGCTTCGCCATCCGGCAGCTGAAACGTGGCCAGATTTAACCGCACCTTTACCATAGCGCCCGGTTTGGCCGCCTTTGGCACAACAAGGCCCACGGCTTGCAATTAACCGTCTCGAAGCTGCGCAACTGGCGCGAAACGGGACGGTTGGGTTAATGTCACGGCGAAGCACACATCGGGATGGTTCAGAACGGCGCGTCCGCTCGCGCCATATCTGGTTTCTGAATACAGCTTTCGACAATATCGATTTTCCAACGACGGTTCTGCGCCTTGCCGAACGCAATCCGGAGGCGCCGTTCCAGTTTGTCGTGACACCGAATGTGGACCATCTCGTCCGCCTGCGCCGCGATGGCATTCTCGCACCCCTGTATGCGCAAGCCTGGCTGACCGTCTGCGATAGCCGCGTTCTGGAGCTCATCGCCTCGCTATCGGGTGAAGACGTTGACGTCACGCCCGGTTCGGACCTGACACAAACCCTCTTCGACAATGTCGTCTTGCGCCATGAGCCCGTGACCATCATCGGCGGATCGAAAGAGGTCGTCGACAATGTGAAGACGCGCTATGGCTTGCGGGATGTGCGCTGGCATGAACCGCCCATGGGGCTGCGAAACAATCCCGAAGCCATTGCCGAATGCGCGCAGTTTGTGGCCGACAACCCGTCCCGTTTCACCTTCCTGTGCGTCGGCTCGCCCCAGCAGGAAATGATCGCCGAAGCCTGCCTCGATCGCGGCGATTGCAAGGGTATTGGCCTGTGTGTCGGCGCCTCGCTCGATTTCCTGGGCGGTGCCGCAGATCGCGCACCGGTCTGGATGCAGAAATCGCGTCTGGAATGGCTCCACCGGCTGGCGCAGGAGCCGAGCCGCATGTGGAAACGCTACCTCGTCGATGGCCCCAAGATCGCTTTCCTCTGGTGGGAATGGCGCAAGGCGCGCTCGAAACTGCGCGATCTCGAAAAGCGGCTGGCGGAAGTCGGCCTCTAGGCAAATCTCCTGACCCGCGCTAATCACAAAACCGTACAGGTGGCCGCAAGGCCTTGATAGGGAAGTTGAGGTGAAAGTCCTCCGCTGTGCCCGCAGCCGTAAACGGAGAGCGGACTCACACCAAGTCACTGGCGCAAGCCGGGAAGACGTGAGACCCCGCAGAGACCCGTAAGCCGGAAGACCTGCCTGTGCCGTCGCTCGTCCACCCGTGCGGGGTCACGTGGGTATGGCGCGGTTTATCCGTTTGTAGCGACTCCTTGAAAACCGGCTGCGGGATATCTCGCGCAGCCGCAAACGGAGTTGTTTTTGATGTGCCTGAAATCCTCTTTGCGGCGAAGTTGCGCCGCGATTTTCCTCTTCTCGTCCTCAGCTTTCGCTCAGACCGGTATTATCGAGCCAGAAACCTCCGATACGATCATCGTCATCGGCGGACGCATCCCGGCCCTGGCTGAGGATATTACCTCGGCCACCAGCATTGTGGACGAAGATGACATTGCCTTGCGGGGCGGTCTCACCCTCGCCGACACCTTGCGGTCCGTACCCGGCATCGCCATGTCGCGTTCCGGCGGGACGGGCGGACTGACGGATCTGCGTCTGCGCGGGTCGGAGGCCAATCATGTACTGGTTCTGATCGACGGGATTGAAGCTTCCGTGCCTCTGACGGGGGGCTATGATTTTGCCCATGCACCGGGCTTTGGTGTTGAGCGCGTCGAGGTTTTGCGCGGGGAGCAATCGGCACTCTGGGGCTCGGATGCCATCGGCGGCGTCATCAATATCCGCACAGCGGGCTCAACCGGGCAGGATGGCCGGTCGGCCCAGATCGAAACGGGTTCCTTTGGAACAGTGTTCGCAGGCGCAAACATATCCGGTGAGCGAGGCCGGCTGCGGGGCGGCGCATCCATTTCCTGGCTTCAAACCGATGGCATTGATGTGTCGGATCTGGGCGGTGAGAAAGACGCGTATCAGCGCTTCTTTGCCTCCACGACAGGTGATCTCAATTTGGGAGAAGGAGAGTCAATTCAATGGACTGCGCGCGTCGCGGATTTTGAAAGCGAATTTGATTCCGATTCTGATTTCAATGGCTTGCTCGACAATACCAACCAGTTCAGCGTCGGCCAGCAAATGGCCCTCGGGGCACGGCTGACGCTGCAGCGTTTTGGCCTGCGGCATGATCTGGCCGTCAACGTCTCGCAGGACGATCTGGCCAACTATTCCAATGCCGCCTTTCAGAGCGAAAGCCGGGCGCGACGCTGGCAGGCCTTCTATCAACCGACAATGAACTGGCAGACCGGCGGCATCGCGCATCAGCTGACGGGGCTTGTCGAATTCGAGCGGGACACATTCGACAGCTTCTCTGGCGCGGGCGCCGGTTCGAACCAGTCGCAGGAGACCGAAAACAGTGCCGCCGCGTTCGACTACCGGCTCTCAAGCGGCCCCGCGCGTTTGTCGGCGTCCGTGCGTCAGGACTGGAATGACCGGTTTGAAGATGCAGCCACATGGCGGGTCGGCGGCGCCTGGCAGTTTGACACGATCGGAGGCCGTGTCCGCGCCAGTTTTGGAGACGGTGTCAAGAATCCCGGCATCTATGAGCTTTTCGGTTTCTTCCCCGGCTTTTTTGCGGGCAATCCAGACCTGACCCCGGAACGCTCACGGGGCTGGGAAATTGGCTGGGATCAGACGTTTGCCGATATGGCACGTGTGTCACTCACCTGGTTCGAGGCCGAACTGGAAGATGAGATTTTCACCGATTTCTCGGCGTCGCCATCGACCGCTCGAAACCGGGCAACACGCTCGCATCGGTCGGGAATTGAAATTGACGGTGATGCCCGGCTTACAGATCGGATTTCGATCTCCGGATCCGCGACCTTTCAGCAATCGGACGAAAACGGCGCGCCGGAAATCCGGCGCCCGGAATTCACCGGCAGTGTGGCGATCAACTGGCAATCAGCGGACGAACGCTGGCAGGCCGGTCTCGCGGCCGACCATACGGGAGATCAGCTGGATACCGATTTCGGGACCTTCACCAACGTCACATTGCCGGCCTACACGCTGTTGTCGGCCCGCCTTGCCTGGCAGGCGTCTCCGGCTTTGCAAGTCTATCTGCGCGGCACCAATCTGAGCGAAGAGGAGGGAAGGGATGTCTTTGGATATGAATCTGAAGGCCGTGGCCTGTTTCTGGGCCTGCGCCTCGGCCACTAGTTTCGCCGACGGTCCAACGCGCATCGTCTCTGCCGATGTGTGCGCAGACGCCTATGTTCTGGCACTGGCAGACCGGGAGGCGGTTGCGGCCGTCTCCTGGCAGGCCGGACAGACCGTCTCCGGCGCGCCGGACTGGGCGCGGGATTTGCCGCGCGCGAATGGTGAGGCCGAACGCCTGATCGCGCTTCAGCCCGACCTTGTCGTGTTCGGGCCATCGGGGGCTGGGGATGCGGCGCGCTTTCTCGATCGCGCGGGCATTGACCATGTCAGCCTTCAATGGGGCGAAGACTGGTCGGGCGTGGTGGTCAATCTTCGCACGATCGGCGAAGCGCTGGGCGAAGCGGATCGCGCCGACATATTGCTCCGCGATCTGGGGGACCGTCGACTGGCATTGGACCGGCGCGCCGCAGGGCGTCATGGCCCGCCCTCCATCTTCTATCTCAGCGTAACGGGCGGCGCGGCCGGCGCCGGCACGCTGGTCGATGAAGCGATCCGCATGGCGGGCGGACGTAACGCCGCCGCCGAAGCCGGGGCGAACGGCTGGCTGGCGGCGAATGCTGAATGGGCCTTCCGCGTCGATCCGGATATCATCGTCACCAGCTATTTCATCGATGGCTATGCCACCCGGAACGATACGGGTGCCCGGCATTCTGCCTTTCAACGCCTGATGGCCAGCCGGCCGCGCATTGATGTGCCGGCCTCGGCCTGGTCCTGTGCTGGTCCGGCCCTGATGGATGCAGCCGAACAGATCGCCGATGCACTGGACCAATTGGAGCAAGGCTCATGACGGATATCCGCCTGATCCTCGGACTTGCTGCGCTTTGCCTTTTGGCAGGCGGACTTGGGCTGGCAGTTGAGGGTTTTCCCCTTGCCGCCCTGTTGTCCGGTGACGAAACGGCCCGCCTGATCCTGATTGAATTGCGATTGCCCCGTGTGGTGCTCGGCTTCCTGGTCGGGGCGGCACTCGGTCTGTCGGGCGCAGCCTTGCAAGGCTATTTCCGCAATCCGCTGGCAGATCCGGGCGTCATTGGTGTGTCCGCCAGCGCAGCGGCGGGGGCCGTGGCAACCCTCTATTTCGGCCTTTCCGCCATTTCGGCTCTGGCCTTGCCGGTTATGGCCATTGCAGGAGCTGCGCTGGGCGGCGTGACCCTGCTGCTCATTGCAGGCCGCGGCGCGACGGCGACCACGCTGATTTTGTCCGGCGTGGCCGTCGGCGCGCTGGCCAATGCCATAGTCGCACTGGCGATGAATTTCTCGCCCAATCCCTGGGCCTTGTCCGAGATCGCCTACTGGCTGATGGGATCGCTGCGAAATACCAGCTGGACAGACGTGCAGATTGCCCTGCCACTGATCGTCCTGGGCACCGCCATCAGTCTCACCACGGCGCGGGATCTCGACAGCCTCAGCCTCGGCGAAGACGGGGCGCGTGCGCTGGGCGTCAATCTTCGGGGGGTGCAGATTCGTTTGATAGCGGGAACGTCCCTCGCAGTGGGGGCTGCGGTAGCGGTGGCCGGGGCCATCGGCTTTGTCGGACTGGTCGTCCCGCACCTTCTCCGGCCGCTTGTCCGGTATGAGCCGTCGCGATTGCTTCTGCCCTCGGCACTGGGCGGCGGCGCGCTGCTGATGATGGCAGATATGGGCACGCGACTGGTTTCCGGCGATGGCGTGCCTCTCTATCTCGGCGTGATGACCGCAATCATCGGCGTGCCCTTTTTCTTCCACCTCATCCGGAAGACGGGGAGGCTGGCGCCATGAGGCCGCGCTTTGACCTGCAGGATGTCGAGTGCCGCTATGGAGCCCGGATGGCGCTGCACTGCGATGCCCTGGCGCTCAACGCCGGTGAACTGACCGCCATTGTTGGTCCGAATGGGGCGGGCAAGTCGACGCTGATCAAGACACTGGCGGGCTTGTTGCGGCCCGCAAAAGGCGATGTCCGGCTGGAAGGGGTGGCGCTCGAGCGATTTGCCGATCGCGAGCGGGCGCGACGGATCGCCTATCTCCCGGCCGATTCGAGTCTGGCCTGGCCCATGATAGCCCGGCGCGTTGTCGAGCTCGGCCGTTATCCTTTCCTGAAGCCGCTGTCCCGGCCCTCGAAAGCGGACGACGAGGCGGTGGGCGCCGCCATTGACCGGGCGGGTGCAACCGGTCTGACAGACCGGCGCTTTGACGAATTGTCCTCGGGGGAAAAGGCCCGCATTCTTCTGGCGCGCGCCCTGGCCACGCGGGCAGACACGCTCTTGCTCGACGAGCCGGGCGCGGCGCTGGATCCCCGGCATCAACTGGCGGTTATGGATATCCTCAAGGCCGAAGCCGACCGCGGCGTTTGCGTCGTCTTTGCGGGCCATAGCCTGGAATGGGTCAGCCGCTATGTGGATCGCGTGCTGGTGATCGATCAGGGGCAAGTGGTTGCGGACGGGCGCCCCGATGCGGCGCTGTCGCCAGAAATTCTGCGCGATGTCTTTGGCCTGGAGGCCCCGAACGGGATCACCGTGCCCGACTGGACACTCGTCTAGCTGGAGAAAGCGATCTCGGGTGCCGGTTTGCGCGCCTCGTCTGCAGAGGCCAGCATGGCGTCGGCGGCGCGGGCAAAGGCATCGGCGACGGGCCCGTCCCCGAACGCCACCGGATGACCGGAGTCCGACCGTTCCCGCAGTTCGATGGTCAGCGGAATTTCGCCCAGGAAAGGCACGCCCATGGCCTCGGCTTCGGCACGGGCACCGCCATGGCCGAAAATGTCGCTGGGTTCGCCGCAATGCGGGCACAGGAAGACGCTCATATTCTCGATCAGGCCGAGAATCGGCGTGTGGGTTTTTTCAAACATGCCCATGGCCTTGCGGGCATCATCCAGCGCCAGGTCTTGCGGCGTGCAGGCAATGACCGCTCCGTCAATCGCGACCGTCTGGGCAATCGCCAGCTGCGCATCGCCCGTGCCCGGCGGCATGTCGATGAAGAGCACGTCCGGATCACCCCAATCGGCCTCGTTGAGGAATTGCTGGATTGCGCCCTGCACCATGGGACCGCGCCAGACAACAGGCTGATCGGGCTTGGTCAGAAAGCCCATGGATACAATGCGCACGCCATGTGACTCGGCCGGCTTGATGCCCTTGTCGGTCTTTTTGAGACCCTTGATGTCGCGCAGGCCGAAGAGCCGCGGAATCGACGGGCCGTAAATATCGGCGTCGAGAATCGCCACACGCAAACCCTGTTTGGCGAGGGCTGCCGCCAGATTCGCAGCAACCGTTGACTTGCCGACGCCGCCCTTGCCGGCCGCCACGGCAATGATGCGCTTGGCCGGGCGAGGCGAATCGGCCGCCGCCTGCCGCGGAGCATCGGCCTTCGTTGGCGCACCGGGCGATCGTTGAATCGTCGTAATCACCCGCACGCGCTCGACATCATTCAATTCCAGGGCTGCCGACTCGATGGCGGCCTTGAGCGTGGCCGAATCCTCGTCTGCATTGGCTTTGAGCACAATTGTGGCGACGCCCTTGTCGATCACAGCACCATCGAGCCGCGCGGCATCCACCAATCCCTTCCCGCTTGCAGGGTCGGTGATCTTGTCGAGTCGGGCGAGCAGCGCGTCAGACATGTCATTATCCTCATAGTGTTCGGCCACAAGATAGGCATGCGAAATGCCCTGCCAATGCGTCAATCGCGCAAAGGCTCACAAGTGTTCGGAAATATTGAAGAAATGGTGGGCGCGGCAAGGATTGAACTTGCGACCCCTACGATGTCAACGTAGTGCTCTCCCACTGAGCTACGCGCCCGTCCACCAAGGGAGGCGAGCTATTAGCCCCGGTCTCTCCGAGATGCAAGACGAAGCTGCATTGCGAGCTGACATGACAGCCGCCTGACGGTCCTATGACTTTTATGCAACATTCGCGGCTGAAATACGGCGAAGATGGGGCGCACGCTTTACGAGCGCGAGAGAGGCGTTGATAGTGAGGTCAGGAAAGTAGCCACTTTCCGGCTGTGCGCGTTTGCCTCGGTGTTTGTTCTGTCGCGGTGAACCAAATAAAACAAGTCATGAAGGGGTATGACAGTGAGCAATTTCTGGGATCGCGAGCGACTCTTGCGCTCAACCATTCTGGCAGGCTTCGCGGCAGCGGGTCTGGCAGGTGCGTCTGCGTACGCGCAAGACGTCGAAGAAGATGAAGAGGCTGTTGAAGAGGAAGAAGAGCAGGATACGGTTGTCGTAACCGGTTCGCGCATTCAGCGCTCCGAATTCAACTCGCTCTCTCCGGTGCAGGTCATTTCGGGCGAAGTGTCGCGCGAAGTCGGTCTTGTGAACGCCGCAGACATTCTGCAGGCGCAGTCGCAAGCGACCGGTACACAGATCGACACCACATTCGTCGGTTTCGTTCTCGACAACGGCCCGGGTTCGGTTCAGCTGAACCTGCGCGGCCTGAATGCCGAGCGGACACTGACGCTGGTTAATGGTCGCCGTCTGGCTCCGGCCGGCATCGGTGGCGCGCCGACCAGCCCGGATCTCACGCTGATCCCGGGTCTGATCATCGAGCGTATCGACCTGCTTCTGGACGGCGCTTCCTCGATCTACGGTTCGGACGCTGTTGCTGGTGTGGCAAACGTCGTCCTCCGTCAGGACTTTGAAGGCGTTGAATTCGAATATAATCGCACCACTCCGTTTGACAGCGGTGGAGAGCAAACCCAGTTTGCAGCCGCTTGGGGAATCAACTCCGACCGTGGCTTCGCCGGTTTTGCTTTCGAGTATTCGCAAACGGAAGTTCAGCTGATGGGCGATCGCGATTTCACGCGCGGCTGCCCGCGTAACCATGAAATCGGTAATGACGGCATCATTCGTTCCGTTGACGTCTCCACTTGGGATTTCTCCGGTGCCAATCCGGGTGATATCAATAATGGCCGGAATGTTGGTCTGTTCACCGGCGCCAATGCGTCCTGTAACACCAGCCTGATCAACCGTCTGTTCATTCCACTTGGCTTCGGTTCGACCTATTACACGCCGGGCTTCTCCAACATCGGCATTCCGAATTTCTCGGAATCCAATCTTGGTGGCGCTGTTGGCGGCCCGCTCGGTTCCAACGCCTGGAGCCTGGCGCGACTGCAAGGCCAGCCTGGTCCGTACACCACGGACTTTGACTTTGCCTCGCCGCTCTACAACCAGAACACGGCATCAAACTACAATACGCAGGACTTCATTCCTGAACAGCAGCGCTGGAGCTTCTACAGCTATGGCGAACACGACATCAGCTGGGGCAGCAATACCTCGGCCTACTACGAGCTGCTGGTCGCCAATCGTCAAACGACGATCAACTCGATCGATCCGGGTTTCTTCCCGACAGTTCCGGCCGCTAACCCGTTCAACCCGTGTAATCAGGCCACAAACCCGAATGGCGTGAACTGCCTCGGAACCGTCTTCGGTGCCAACCTCGGCAGCTTTGACGTTGTTCCGATCATCCAGATCAATGGTGATCGGGATCGTCAGGAAGCCGATATCACACAGATCAGCTCTGTCATCGGTTTCCGCGGCGATATGCCATTCTTCAATTCCTGGAGCTATGATATCTTCACGAGCTATGCCCGCTCGGAAGGTTTCAGCCGCTTCGTCGGGATTGATAATGACCGCCTGCAATTGTCGCTCAACACCTCTGTCCGCCTGCCAAACGGCAATGTGGTCTGCGGTATCGACATAGATGGCGATGGTATTCCGGATAACGAAGTTGGCGCATTCGGCGGTGAATTCCTGAACAATGTGCCGTGTGTTCCGGTCAACCTGTTCCAGCCATCCATCTATCAGGAAGGCGGCGGTGTTCTGTCGCAGGCCGAAATGGATTACCTGCTGGCACCGGCCACCATCCGGACCGTTTACGAGCAATTGCTCGTCGGTGGTACAACAACGGGCAATCTGTTCACGCTGAACAATGGCTCTGATGTCCCGCTGGTTCTCGGTTTCGAATATCGCCGTGATACGATCCAGTCTCAGGCCGATGATACTTTCGGCCGCGGCGACATCATCTTCCGCTCGGCTGACCAGGGCGCGACCGGTAACCGTTATCTGTGGGAATTCTTCGCAGAAACGGAATTCCAGCCAATCCTGGGCCGCCGCTTCGCTGAAGAAGTGACGATCAACCTTTCGGGCCGCTGGACGGATGAGAGCAATTACGGCTCCGACGTTACCTACTCGATCAAGGGTAACTGGCGTCCGACCAACTGGTTGAACTTCCGCGGTTCGTACGGCACGTCCTATCGTGCGCCGAATGCTCGCGAGCAGTTCCTTGCCGGACAGACCGGTTTTGCGACCGTGACCGATCCGTGTATCGTTCCGACCGCTGCTCGTGTCGATCTCGACAACAACCCGGCGACGCCGCTGACATATGATCCGAATCTCGACACACGTTCGCAGATCACGATCGCCAACTGTCAGGCCGCTGGCGTTGACCCGACCACTCTGGGTCTGGTTGGCAACCTGCTTGCCAACACGTCTGTCGAAACAGCTTCGGGTGGTACGACCCTGCTGGATCCGGAAACGTCCCGGTCCCAGACCTGGGGTGTAGTGGCAGAGCAGCCCTGGTTTGACGCCTTCGATCTGCGTCTCGCAGTCAGCTATTACGACATCGTCGTCAGTGATTCGGTCAACGAGCCGACCGCTGCCTTCATCGTCGGTGATTGCTACAACACGATCCCGGGCTTCCAGTCTGCATTCTGTAACCGTATCCAGCGTGATGGCAGTGGCTTCCTGAACTTCATCGATGCCTCCTTCATCAACATCGGTACGATCAACTCGAAGGGCGTCGACTTCAACCTTCTCTATGAAGACGAAATCCCGTGGTTCGGTGGTTGGGGCCTCACGGCTGACGTCCGCGCAACCCGCCTGAATGAGCAGGTCTTCAATGTTCAGGGTACGCCGGATGATAACGCCGGTGAAACCGAAGCGCCGCATTGGACGGGTTCGTTCCGCGTCGCTCTGGATCAGGATAACTGGCGCTTTACGTGGCTGACCCGCTACATTGGTGGCGGTGAGGAGAACAATCCGGGCACGACCGGTGTGACCTGCCGTCAGGTCAACGCCGCCGGCACGGGCCTCACGAACTGCGGTACGCCGGTCTACTACACCGACGATTACTATGTTCACACGGCTGGCATCTCCTGGACGCCGGATACGTGGGTGATCAACTTCGGTATACAGAACGTCTTCGACGAAGAGCCGCCGGTTGTTGACCCGGCTGGTGTGTTCGCTATCGGCAACGTGCCGATCGGTATCGGCCACGACCTTCGCGGTCGCCGCTGGTTCCTCGGCGTACGCAAGTCGTTCTAGTAGCGGCGTTATTGCTGAAAATGGGCGGCCCCGGAGAAATCCGGGGCCGTTTTTTCTGCGCAGACTGCTGTGTATACGGGCTTATCGGCCCTTGCCCTTGGCGCGCAATTTGCGCACTCTATCTTCTGACCGGTAGAGACAGACTCAGGGGTTTTGATATGCGTAAACTCGTTTTGGGAGCCATTGCGGGCCTGATGGCCTCGGGTTCCGCCCTTGCCGTCCAGGGCGAGGTCGTTCCGCTGGAATATTTTGCCACCTATGCGGCCGTCGCAGATGTCGGCCTGTCACCCGATGGTGAGCATCTGGCCATGCGGCGGCTGACCGCCCGCGATGGCGACTATATTATCGAAGTCTATTCGACAGACGACTTCTCGGCAGATCCCGTGCGACTGGGCGCGGAGCGGATGGAAGTCCTCGGCGTCAGCTGGATTTCACCTGAATACCTGCTGGTGAGTTTCCGGCAACAGGTTCGGGATCGGATTGAGGGCGTCAATCAGGGCGTTTACGAATACAAGCGTGCGATCGTGCATTGGTCGGGTGAGGGCGGCTTCCGCGCGCTGGACGATGATGTACAGGTCGTTCGGCGCATGGCAGACGATCCGGATCATATTATTATCCGCACCGCCGGTCTGAACAATTCCGACACGATTGAAGACCTTAGGGGCCGGTCTATCGGCCGGGTCAGCACGCCTGACTTCTATCGTTACAATGTCCGTACTGGACGGCAGACGCGGATCCTCCGCGGCAGCAGCCGGTTCGGCAATTACGTTCTCGACCAGGAAGGCAATCCGCGCTTTGCAACCGAGCTCGATGTTGGCACTGAGGAAGTAAGCTACTTCTGGCGCCCTGATCCTTCTGATCCCGAATGGCGCGAGGTTATGCGCTGGTCCCTGACGGAATACGACACCTACGGTTCAACAGGCGTCAACGTTGTCGGCTTTGATCCGGACCGCGATTACCGCGCCTACGTTCTGGCACACAATGGCGAGAACACGGTGGGTGCCCACATCATGGATCTGCGCACCGGCGAATATGTCCGCACCATCTATCAGCGTGAGGATGTCGACATTCTGGGCCCACGGTTCGAGCCTCATATCGATCGCGAGCCGGAATTGGCCGGATTCAGTTTCTATGCGGACGGCCAGCGCCAATATGCATGGATCAATCAGGAAATGGCGGACCTTCAGGCCGTCGTCGACAATGCGTTTCCGGACACGAGAAATACCATCCTCAACTGCGTGAACAATTGCGCGCAAATGCTGGTCTTCTCGCAGTCAGCTCAGGAGCCCGGCGTCTATTACTATATCGCGGGCGGGCAGCCGGTTGTTATCGGCCGCTCATTCCCGCAGCTGATGGACGCCGCTTTCGGTCGTGAGGAATTCATTACCTATCCCGCTCGCGATGGACTGCAAATTCCGGCCATTCTCACCCTGCCGCCTTTCGGCGAAGCGCCCTATCCGCTCGTCGTGATGCCGCACGGGGGGCCCTGGGTGTCTGAAACCCGGGCGTTTGACGAATGGGCCACCGTGCTCGCCAATCGCGGCTATATGGTCATGCAGCCGCAATATCGAGGATCGCTCGGTTACGGTATTGATCACTGGCTGCGCAGCTGGGGACAGTGGGGGATCACCATGTCGGACGATAAGGATGATGGTGTCCGCTACCTCATAGATGCGGGTATGACGACACCAGACCAGGTTGCCATGTTCGGCTGGAGTTATGGCGGCTATGCGGCCTTCGCAGCGGCCGTTCGCCAGCCTCCTGTCTATAATTGCGCCATCGCAGGGGCCGGCGTGTCCGACCTCGACGTGATCCAGCGTGACTTCGGTGGCGGTGGCATTCAGAGCGAACTCATCGATGAGGGCTATACCGGCATGTCGCCAAATGAATTCGCCGAGGATATGCGCATCCCGCTGCTCATCATCCACGGTGAAGTTGATCAGCGTGTTCCGCAGTATCAGAGCCAGTTCATGATCCGGGCTCTGGAACGCAATGGTATTCCGCACCGCTATGTGGAATTGCCGGACGCGGACCACTTCTCGAACACACTCAATTACGACAACCAGGTCACGCTCTACACCGAGCTGACCGGCTGGCTGGCGAATGAGTGTGGCATGCCGACGCCGCAAAACCCGGCCCGGTAGGCCGGTTCACCGCGCAAGGAAAAGGCCCGCTCGGTTGAGCGGGCCTTTTTTCATTATCGGGGCGGACGCGTCAGGCGGCCATGACCCGGTCTACCTCATCCACCAGTTCGCGCAGATGGAAGGGCTTGGACAGCACTTTCGCATTTGTCGGCGCACTCGAGCCGGCATTCAGGGCGACCGCCGCAAATCCGGTGATGAACATGATCTTCAAGGCTGGCGTCAGTTCGGCGGCCCGCCGCGCCAGTTCGATGCCATCAATGCCAGGCATCACAATATCGGTGAGCAACAGGTCAAACGCGTCCTTGTTCGCCTCGAACACGGACAGGCCTTCATCGCCATCCGCACACGCCACGACATCATGACCCGCCCGTTTCAGGGCCTTGGCCAAAAAGTCGCGCATCGACCCGTCATCTTCCGCCAGTAGTATTTTTGCCATTCCGGAATCTCCACCCGTCCGTTTCCAGAACCGTCTTTAGACCATTAAGGTAAAAGTCCGCTGAACGAATCGAAAAACGCTCTGGCATTGGCTTGACCGGACGACACTGATCCCACCAAGGTATAAACATGGTCCGAAACAACCCGATATCGCCCGATGTGGCCATGGATTCATCGCCCGCCATCATTGCGCGGATTGACCAACCCGTCATTGTGCGCCGGCCCGAGGAACGGACCTCGCCCATTCTGGCCGCATCTCCGCACAGCGGGCGCATCTATCCGCCCGATCTGCTGGCACAATCCTCACTGCCGCTGGCGCTGTTGCGGCGATCCGAGGATGCCTATGTCGATACGCTAATCGCGGCGGCACCGGATTTCGGCATCGCAACGGTCACTGCCCCCTTTCCACGGGTATTCATTGATCCGAACCGCTCCACACGAGAGCTGGATACCGTGCTGTTTCCCGATCTTCCCGGCCCGAGCGCGGGGGCAACCCCTCATGTCCAGGCGGGACTCGGCGTCATCCCGAGGATGAGTGCCGGTGGGCGGCCGCTCTATGATGGGCCGTTAAATGTGGCAGAGGCCCGCCAGCGTATTGCCGACTATTACCGGCCTTATCACGGCGCGATCGATGTCGATCTTAAAGCCTCTCATGATGTCTTCGGGATCGCCATTCTGCTCGATTTCCACTCCATGCCAGCCATCGCGGCGGGCGGGGTGGATATTGTTCTGGGCGACCGCCATGGAAGTGCCTGCGATCCCGCCATCATGGCGCATGTCGAAGCTGTCTTCCGAGATCAGGGTTTCCTGGTGCGCCGCAATCGACCCTATGCGGGCGGGTATACGACCGCCTGTTACGGCAAGCCCGGACAAAACCGGCATGCCATCCAGATCGAGATCAATCGCGGTCTCTATCTCAATGAAGAACAGGTGACCCGTTCCGGGACATTTCCCGCAACACGGGAGAAAGTCGAAGCGGTTCTTCGCGCGCTGGCAGAAGAAAGCTGGACCTGAAAATTCACATAAGGTTCTGAAATATAGCATCTAATGATTGGACGGTCGGCTACGGCATGGCCTTTGCTCTCCTCTAACGCGAACGCGTCGAGGGGACGTAGGTCAAGAAGCGATTACTGGAGCCGACACGATGACAAATGAAATCGATTTCCACATTGGCAAGAGGCTGCGCCGCCGTCGCCGCCTGCTCGGCCTGACACAGCAGCAACTGGCCGAATCGGTCGGTATCCGCTTTCAGCAGATCCAGAAATATGAGTGCGGTGCCAATCGGGTCAGCGCCAGCCGCCTCTATGAACTCTCCGAATCCCTGGATGTCCCGGCCCAGTATTTCTACGAGGGTCTTTCGCAGGATGAGGACAAGGGCGATGATCCAGACGTCATGGCTGCGGATATCCTGTCGCAGAAAGAAACCATGGATCTGGTGCGCGCCTACTATCGCCTCGGGGAGCGGCCTCGCAAGCGTCTGCTCGAACTGGCGAAATCGCTGGAACCGGCAGAGCCGGCCAACGACGCCGCCTGAACTTCCGATAGCTGACAAGCGCTGGCCGGACTGATAGGTCAGCGTCATGACAGAACGTAATCTCCAGAATGACCTCGCGTTTGCGCACCGGTTGGCGGATGCCGCCGGTGCCGCCATTTTACCGCACTTTCGCCGGCAGGCGTCGGTCGAGAACAAGGCCAGCTACGGGTTCGATCCGGTGACCATTGCTGACCGGTCCGCCGAACAGGCCATGCGGGATATCATCAATATCGAACGTCCGGACGACGGCGTGTTGGGCGAGGAATTCCCGGTCCTGGAAAGCCGCAATGGCTGGTCCTGGACGCTCGACCCCATTGACGGGACGCGCGGTTTCATTGCCGGCACCCCAACCTGGACGACCCTCATTGCCCTGACATTTGAAGATGTGCCCGTGCTCGGCGTCATTGACCAACCGCATACGGGAGAGCGGTTTTCCGGTCATGAGAGCTGGGCCGAGCTGGCGACCCGATCGGAGCGCCGCGCGATGCAGGTGTCGGACGTGACCAGCCTCGGAACGGCCATTCTGGCAACGACCGATCCCTATCTGTTTCAGGGCAGCGAAGCCGATCAGTTCGCCGCCGTGCGCAAGGCAGCCCGCCTGACGCGCTATGGCATGGATGGATATGGCTATGGCCTGTTGGCGGCCGGCGGCGTCGATCTGGTGATCGAGTCCGGCCTCGCCCCCTATGACTGGCACGCCCTCATTCCGGTCATCAAGGGCGCTGGTGGCGTCGTCACCAACTGGTCAGGTGAAGGGGAGTATAGCGACGGCGCGCTGGTTGCGGCCGCCACGCCGCAACTCCACGCAGCGGCCATCGCCACACTCAATTCGGCCTAGTCCTCGGCGTCGTCGGCCGGAACGGCGTCTGTTTCCGGCTTGCGGAACAGCAATGTCATCCGGTCGCTCTCGCCAATTGCGGCATAGGGCGATGAGTCGAAGCCTTCTGCATCCCAGCCGCTTTGCGAGGGCGGCAACGTCCACACGCCATTCGGGTGATCGGCGGGATCTGCCGGATTGGCGTTGATTTCGCTGCTGTCGACCAGTTCAAATCCGGCTTCCCGTGCAATGGCGATAACATAGGCTTCCTGCACATATCCGGATTCCGCAAGCGGATCCTGTTCGCGCGTATCGGGCAGGCGGTGTTCGACCACGCCCAGCACGCCGCCGGGCCGGAGAACGTCGTAGAAATCATCGAAGGCCCGTTCCGTGAAGCCGCCCCGCATCCAGTTATGGACATTGCGGAAGGTCAGAACCGCATCGGCAGAGGCCGGCTCGCCAAGGCCCGGATTGTCGGGGCCCCAGCTGCGGATAACCACATCGCCAAACAGGTCTGACCCTGAAAACCGCGTATCAAAAGCGGCCCGGCTGCGTTGCCGGTAGCTGCTCTGGCTGTCAGCGGCAAAGTGCGCGGCGACATATGTGCCGCCATTGGCATTGAGCCACGGTGCCAGAATCTCCGCATACCAACCGCCGCCCGGCCAGATTTCAATCACCGTATCGGTGGGCTCAATGCCAAAAAAGGCCAGCGTTTCAGCCGGGTGGCGCGCACCATCGCGCTCGCCATTCGTGCCGCGCCAATCGCCCGCCAATGCCCATTCCAGCGTCCCGGCCGGATTGGCATCGGCTGTATTCTCCGCCGTCATTTCGGCCGCTGCATTGTCTGAAGTGGCTACCTCCGGACTGTCGTCATTGACCGCTACGGGCTCTACACTGCCGGAACAGGCGGTAAGGGCAAGACTTGCCAGACCGGTCAACCAGAATGCACGCTGCATGAGAAACTCCCGAAATCGCTAATTAATTTGACTATACGCCTAAAGACTCACCGCCCCTCTTGCAAGCTGCGATCCGTCTTCCTAACTGAATTGGTGCAGGCCGCCACAATGGGGTCTGTGCATGGGCCGATCCGGCCTCAAAGGCGGATCATGTCCTGTGCAAATCCCGCCCGGTCATGGCTATGGCCGTGCGCACAACTTGTCGCTTCTGAAGGAGGATGAGACTATGAGAAACTTGGATTACACACCGCTTTACCGTTCCATTGTCGGCTTTGACCGTCTGGCGAATATGATGGACTCGGCATCCAAAACCGATCCCTCGACCGGCTTTCCGCCGTATAACATCGAACAACTTGGCGAGAATGACTATCGCATCGAGTTGGCCGTGGCCGGCTTCGGCGAGGATGACCTGACCGTCGAGGTTCAGGAAAACGTGCTGACCGTTTCGGGCCGCAAGGAGCAGAAATCGGAAAGCGAGAACCCGAATTATCTGTACCGTGGTATCGCCGAACGCGCTTTTGAACGGCGCTTCCATCTGGCTGACCATGTCGTCGTCGAGAATGCCGAACTGAAGAACGGCCTTCTGGCGGTAACATTGCGCCGCGAAATCCCGGAGAGCGCCAAGCCGCGCCGGATTTCGATTGGCAATGCCACGGCGAAAAGCCGAAAGGTCATTGAGGGCGGCAAGTCGAAAGCGGCTTAACCCTCTGATCTGATACGCACAGCAAAGCGCGCGCCTTATTCCCTTCAGGCGCGCGCTTTTTCGTGTCAGGCAGCGTCCAGATCGACGACGCCATCCGCGTCATCCACATCTTCCATGAAGGTTCGGCTGACCCGCGTACCGGTGAAACAGGATCCGGTAAAATGGGCATGGCGGACATCCGCGCCATATAGCGTCGAATAGGAAAAATCGGCGCCGGTGGCTTTCAACCGGCGAAGGTCGGCCCCGGTCAGGTCGGAATAGCGGATCTTGGCAGCGGCCAGCGAGGCCGGCAGCAGGCGGTCACCCTCCAGAAGGAGCGGGCCCAGCTTGCAGTCACGCAGATCGGCATTATTGAGCTTGGCGCCCGTCAGATCGGCTCCGCGCAAATCGGCCCCCCGCAAAGAGGTCATCCGCAGATCGGCGCGTTCCAGCCGCGCGCCCTGCAATTGCGCGCCTTCCATGTCCAGCCCGTAAAGCGTTGCGCCGCGCGCATGAAAGGCGGTCAGCGTCTTGCCGGCCAGCGATCCCAGAGGCCGCAAATCGGTCTCATCAAACGAAGAGGGCTTGCCTTCTTTTCCGCCCGTTGCGCACCAGCGGATATGATCCTCGATCATGTCTTCGACCGGACGATCAAGTTCCCGCATATTCTTGCCGACAGGCTCATCGGTGAGCGCGCCGGTCCGATCACAATTGTCCAGCCGCGCCATTGTCAGGGTGGTGCCGATGAGGACGGTATCGGTCATGTCGGCATCGGTCAGATCGGCCCCGGAAAGGTCGGCACCTTCCAGATTGGCACCCGAGAATACGGTGGATCGCAGATTGGCCCGCACCAGTTTCGTGCCCAGCATGACGGCATCGGTAAAGTCAGCGCGTTGGGCGGATGATCCCGACATTTTGGATCGAGACAGATTGGCTCCCTGAAAGTTCGCCATGGTCATTTCGCCTGGACGCTTCTGGTGCTTCAGAACGGCGAGGCCGCGTTCACGGTCCATTTGTGCAATCGTGCCTTCGCGAAGATCGCATTCGGACAGGTCCGCGCCTTGCAGGTTTGCCCCGCGCAATGCCGCGCCGCGCATATCCGCCCGGCGGAGCGTTGCGCCTTGCAGATTGGCTCTGCGCAAATCACATCCATAAAGGCTGCTGGAATTGAGAACCGAACCCGACAAATCTGCGCCGACAAGCGTCGCACCGGTAAAATCAGCGTCCGACAAGTCGCGATTGGAAAGGATCAGACCGTCCAGCACGCAATAGGTGAAGGAGGCGCGGGCACCGCCCGGCTTGCCGCTCCATAATAGCGCATGACGGCGGCAGACCTCATCGACCTGCGCCTGGTCCAGTGTCCGATATTGAACCCGTTCCGACATGAGCGGCTCTAATTCCCAGATACGAAGGAAAATTATCCGGAATTTGGGTTAACGCCGGGTGTTTAAGGCTGTGGCGGTCACATCGACGAGATGGGCCTCTTGCGCCGCCTGTGCGGCCGGTGACCCCGGAGCCAGCCGAATCCGCGTAATGCCGCTCGCACCGAGTGACTTCAGGGCGGTCAGCGCATTCGCATCGTCAAATCTTTCAACCGCAAGGTCATAACCTGCGGCATTGGCATCAATGGCGACAAGCGGCCATCCGCGCCCGATGCGGCAGAAGAAGCCGGCGTGAAGCGTCTCGGCCTCTTTACGGCGTAGTCCCGTTTCTACCGCGATGCCGGCACGGGTGAGTTTTTCGATGCCCTGACCGGCGGTGCGTGGGTCCGGGTCGCTGCAGGCGATGACCACGCGCGCAATACCGGCCTCAATCAGGGCGTCTGCGCACGGCGGCGTCTGACCGAAATGAGCGCAGGGCTCCAGGGTGACATAAGCAGTGGCGCCGCTGGCGGCTGAGCCGGCCATATCCAGAGCGCAGCATTCCGCATGGGGCCGTCCGCCCGGTGCCGTCACGCCGGTGCCGACGATCTTTCCGTCTTTGACAAGAACGCACCCGACGCTCGGATTCGGGGCTGTGGTGCCCAGCCCGGACCGCGCCATTGCCAGCGCGGTATCCATCAGACGAAGATCGCTCAGCCGGCTCAAGGAATGGCAGGCAGTTTCTGCGCGCGTTCCGTGTCCAGATAGCGCGCCGTCACCGGCAGTTTGCCTTCACCATCCATGCCGATTTCCAGCGGATTGCCCGTCGGGATTTCAATCTGGACGATTTCTTCGCCGGTCAGCTGGAACAGCAGTTTCACAATGGCCCGCAGGGAATTTCCGTGCGCGACGACCAGCACGTCTTCCCCGGCTTCCAGAAGCGGAGCGATGGTGCTGTCCCAGTATGGTTGAACGCGGTCGAGCGTGATTTTCAGGGATTCGGTGGCCGGCAATTGATCCGCGGGCAGGTCCGCATAGCGCGGATCATGCGATGGGTGGCGTTCGTCTGTTGTCTCCAGCGCCGGCGGCGGAGTGTCAAAACTGCGGCGCCAGATCTGGACCTGCGCATCGCCATGGCGTTCGCGGGTCTCGTCCTTGTTGAGCCCGGTCAGCCCGCCATAATGGCGTTCATTCAGACGCCAGGACTTTTCCACCGGGATCCAGACGCGGTCCATTTCTTCCAGCGTCAGCCAGAGCGTCCGGATCGCCCTTGTCAGAACAGACGTAAAAGCCTGTTTGGGAGCAAATCCTGTTTCGGCCAGAAGATGCCCGGCTTTGCGGGCCTGGGCTTCGCCCTCGGCGGTGAGTTTGACATCCACCCAGCCGGTGAACCGGTTTTGCAAATTCCACTCGCTCTGCCCGTGACGGATCAATACCAGCTTGGCCATGTGAACTCCTGACATTTTCCTGCTCCGGATAGCGCGCGGGCGAGGCCGGAGCAAGCCAAAGGGCAGCAATCGCCCTTTCCGCATTCCGCTGGCTTCTGCTATGCCGAATAAAGATCAAGGCAGATACTCCATGACTGACATCAACTCGCTGCACGTCGCCCGCCGCGTCATCCGCCTGGAGCAGGACGGGCTGGGGCAATTGGCCGACACTCTCGACGAGTCTTTCAATGCCATTGTTGACCGTTTGAAGGACATCAAGGGCCGGATCATCTGCGCGGGTATTGGCAAGTCCGGACATGTTGCGCGCAAGATCGCGGCAACGCTCGCGTCCACCGGCGCACCGGCGCAATTTGTTCACCCGACCGAAGCGAGCCATGGCGATCTGGGCATGATCACGCCTGATGATGCGGTGCTCGCCCTGTCGAAATCCGGAGAGACCAAAGAGCTCGGCGATCTCATGGCCTATTGCCGCCGCTTCGGAACGCCGCTCATCGGCATGACGTGTGGTGCCGATTCCGGTCTGGCCAAAGCCAGCGATCACCTCCTTTTGGTCCCTGACGCGCCCGAAGCATGCGCCGAAACCCGCGCGCCGACGACATCGACCACTCTGATGATGGCGTTGGGCGATGCGCTGGCGGTCGCCCTGCTGGAGGCCCGCGGTTTCACGGCGCAGGATTTCAAGATGTATCATCCCGGCGGCGCGCTCGGCGCCGCGCTCTCGACCGTCGGCGATTTGATGCATGCGGGCGAGGATATGCCGGTTATCGGGCTTGATGCGCGGATGAGCGATGCCTTGATCGAGATCAGCGCAAAGGGCCTGGGTTGCGTTGGCGTCGTGGCGGCCGATGGCAAGCTGGCCGGCATGGTAACGGATGGGGATTTGCGTCGCCATATGGGGCCGAATCTGCTGGACCAGCCCGTGGCGGAAGTCATGACGCGCGATCCGAAAACGGTGACCCGCCAGACGCTGGCGGCGGATGCCCTGCGCATCATGACGTCAGGGTCGGTAAAGATCACCCAGCTCTTCGCGGTGGAGAACGGCAAACCCGCTGGTCTGCTTCACATTCACGACCTTTTGCGGGCCGGTGTTAAATAGGCCTTGCGCATTGACCGTATAGCCCCCTTATCGGTAGACGGTCAGCAACACGATAAAAGAAGGAACGCCCGATGCGCGTAGCCATGATTGGGACCGGATATGTCGGACTGGTGTCCGGCGCCTGCTTTGCCGATTTCGGCCACCATGTGACCTGTATCGACAAGGATCAGGAAAAGGTGGACATGCTGCGCTCTGGCGGCATACCGATTTACGAGCCGGGCCTGGATCAACTGGTTCAGCGCAATGTGCGCGAGGAGCGGTTGAGCTTCGACACGGATCTGACGCAGGCGGTGAAGGAAGCCGATGCCGTCTTCATCGCGGTGGGAACCCCTTCGCGCCGCGGCGATGGCTTTGCGGATCTCTCCTATGTGCATGCTGCGGCACGGGAAATTGCCGCCGTGATGGACGGCTACACCGTCGTCGTCACCAAATCGACCGTTCCGGTTGGCACCGGTGACGAGGTCGAGAAAATCATTCGTGAAACCCGTCCGGATGGTGAGTTCGCGGTTGTCTCCAACCCTGAATTCCTGCGCGAAGGCGCCGCGATCGGCGATTTCAAGCGCCCGGATCGCGTGGTGGTCGGCACCGATGACACCCGCGCTCAGAGCGTGATGAGCGAGCTCTATCGGCCGCTCTATCTCAATGAAACACCAATCCTGTTTACCAGCCGCCGGACCTCCGAGCTGATCAAATATGCGGCGAATGCGTTCCTCGCGGTGAAGATCACCTTCATCAATGAAATGGCCGACCTGTGCGAGGCGGTGGGCGCCAATGTCCAAGAGGTCTCGCGCGGCATTGGTCTTGATAATCGTATCGGCGGAAAATTCCTCCATGCCGGCCCCGGTTATGGCGGATCCTGTTTTCCCAAGGATACCCTGGCCCTGACCCGCACCGCGCAGGAAGCCGGCACACCCCTTCGCCTGATTGAGACAACGGTCGAGGTGAATGACCGCCGCAAGCAGGACATGGCCCAGAAAGTCGTCAAGGCGATGGGCGGCGATGTCACCGGCAAGACCATTGCGGTACTGGGTCTGACCTTCAAGCCGAGTACGGATGATATGCGCGCTGCCCCGTCGCTGGACATCATTCCGGCGCTGCAGGCGGCGGGCGCGAAGGTGCGGGCCTATGACCCGGCGGGGATCGTCGAAGCCGAGAAATTGCTCAAGGATGTCGAGTTTACCTCCGGCCCCTATCTCTGCGCTGAAGGCGCGGATGCGCTGGTGATCATCACCGAATGGAATGAATTCCGCGCGCTTGATACCAAACGCCTCAAGGAGATCATGACGGGTGATGTCGTGGTCGATCTGCGCAATATCTACAGCCCGGACGATATGCGCAGCCGCGGTTTCACCTATGTCAGCGTCGGCCGCTAGGCCGAGCAATCAAGGAGTGCCTGCATGAGCCAGCCCCCTCGCGCCGATCTTGTGCCCAATAGTTGGGATTTTGAAACCTCGGCCCAGATCAAGCCGACCGGCTTTCGGGAGTATGACGCGCGCTGGTGGTTCGGCCATCCGGGCTCTGACAAGCCGCCCCAGATCAATCTCTATGGCATACAGGCGCTTGGGCTGGGCCTCGGCACGCTGATCCACGAGCTCGGCGTTGAGCCGAAAATCGTCACCGGACATGATTTCCGCGGCTATTCGCTCGGCGTGAAGCAGGCGCTGACGGTTGGCCTGATGTCCGCGGGTATCGAGGTCCATGACATAGGATTGGCGCTGTCGCCGACCGCTTATTTCGCCCAGTTTGATCTCGATATCGACTGCGTGGCCATGGTGACGGCCAGCCATAATTCCAATGGCTGGACAGGCGTGAAAATGGGCGTTGAAAAAGCGCTCACCTTTGGTCCGGATGAAATGGGCCGGCTCAAGGACATCGTTCTAAAGGGCGAGGGCAAGACCCGCGCCGGCGGCGGATATGTCCGCGAAGACGGTGTCGCTGAACGCTATCTCGCGGATCTGTCGAAGGATGTGAATATCACCCGGCCACTGAAAGTCGTGGCGGCCTGCGGCAATGGCACGGCCGGGGCTTTTGCGCCGAAGGCGCTGGCCGCGATGGGCGTTGAGGTCATTCCGCTGGATTGCGAGCTGGACCATACCTTCCCGCGCTACAATCCCAATCCCGAAGACATGAAGATGCTTCATGCCGTGCGCGATGCCGTGCTCGAACACAAGGCGGATGTGGGCCTCGCCTTTGATGGAGATGGCGACCGCTGCGGCGTGGTCGACAATGAAGGCGAGGAGATATTCGCGGACAAGGTGGGCCTGATGCTCGCCCGGGACTTATCGGCGCGTCACGAGGCCGCGAAATTCGTGGTGGATGTGAAATCCACCGGTCTGTTCCTGACCGATCCGGTCCTGAAGGCCAATGGCGCGACAACGGAATACTGGAAAACCGGCCATTCCTACATCAAGCGCTATTCGAAACAGACCGGCGCCCTCGTCGGCTTTGAAAAATCCGGTCACTTCTTCTTCCAGCCGCCCCTGGGGCGCGGCTATGATGACGGCATTGTCGCTGGCCGTGCCGTGCTCGACATGCTGAATCGCAATCCGCGTCAGACCATGGCCGATATGCGCCGCGCTTTACCGGTCAGCTTTTCGTCGCCGACCATGTCGCCAGCCTGCACGGACGAGGAGAAATACGGCATCGTCGATCAGATCGCGGAATCCTACAAAGCCCGAACCGAGATTCTCGGCCGGAAAGTGCGGGATGTTCTGACGGTCAATGGTGTGCGCTTCACGCTGGAAGACGGCGCCTGGGGACTGGTCCGCGCTTCATCCAATACGCCCAATCTCGTGATTGTGGTGGAAAGCCCGAATTCTGCCGAAGACATGAAGGCCATCTTCCGGGACATTCAGACCGAACTCGCCAAACATCCCGAAGTCGGCGCGTTCGATCAGGAAGTCTAAACTCGGACATTTCATCGGCCAACGGCCGCTGTATACGCGCAGGCACCCCGCCAGAAGCGAACCTATGCCCATGCCCGGTCAGCCAATCCCTGATTTACAGGGACTCTACAGGGAAAATCGCGCAATTTTTGCGACAAATTCTAGCGCAATACGCCGTTAAGCTACCGATTTCTAACAATAATAGGCGGGCGTTTGCGCGATCGCTGCGGCCAATATCAGGGAAATAACAGGGAAATCTGCAAATTTGCAGAAATATCCAATCGCCTCCAAGCTTTGACCGAAAGATAAAAGCATAATAAAAACAATAAAAAAAGATTCAACTATATTGAAAAGCTAGTGCCGACAAAGTTTCAAAATCTGCATACATCCAATCATGAGGGTGCCAAAACAGCGATTTCCGCTAAACAACGCGGCGCCTCCGAAAAGCTTCAATACCACCCCGCATGGGGACAACTCCCTTAAAAAGCCTCGAAACAGCAAAAAGGGCTACACACAGCTGATTGAACCTAGCTTCTTATGCAAAACGGCAAAATGGATAACGGTTGGCCACTTATGCAATCGCAAAAAAGCGCGCCGATACACAGGATAAAACCCAGCATGGAGCCATCGCGACTACGCCGGTTGTCCAACGCGAAAAGGGATAACGAGAGGGTTAAGCGGCGATAGCGCTTGTTTTTGGCATACATTTGTCGCCGGTATCGGGTACATTTGTCGCCGCTTACGAGATTGTCCGTTGCAAAATATGCGGTCGTTTTCTGTTTTTCCAGGTCAAGTCGCGCCCTGCGATCCGATCGTCACGACCCATCCGCATCAAGCCCGCTCCCAAGACCCTGAAAATAGCGCAAAGGTTAGGATAAGCCAACGAGCGGCCAAGACCGAATCTGTCAGCGTGGGCGGGCTCTAATCCGTATTTAAACGCTCATACACCTCATCGCCGATAGCCAAGGATGCAGTAAGCCCGGGGCTCTCGATGCCGGTTAAACACATGAGCCCCGGCACGCTATGATATTCAGGCCCAAAAATGCCAAAATCGGCAAACCCCTGACCGGCGCCTGCAAGCTTAGGCCGCACACCTGAATGATCGGGATGAAGTTTTTCACGATCGATATCCGGCCAATACTGCACGATAGCTTCGACAAAGGAATCGCGGCGCAAAGCCTCCACACCATAATCAATATTCTCGCTACATGTATCCGGCAACCATTCTACATCCGGTCCAAATTTAACGCGGCCCGCCCCATCTAATGTCGCATGGATGCCCAACCCTCCCTCAACGGGCACCGGATAGATATGACGTTTAAACGGAGAGGCACCAGCATAGGAAAAATAGCTTCCCTTAGCCCATACCTGTTCCGCGATCGGTTTTGCGAGATCAATCGCCGAGGCCGCCAAAAGCCGGTCAAAACCAAGCCCCGCGGCAAGCACCAACGTCTTACATTCAATAACGCCGCCCTGAGACTTACAGAGGACGTCAAATCCAGACGGTGTTTGTTCCACCCGTTCGACCGGAGAGTTGCAAAACACCAAACCGCCAGACGTCCCGATATCCGCATCAAAGGCGTCAATCAGCGCGTGGACATCCACCCACCCTGTATCCGGTGAAGATAACGCCATCAGCGCCTTAACGTTCGGCTCGTGGCGCTCAAGCCAGCTTGAGGCAACAAGCTCAAGGCCCTCACACCCGGATAAATGCGCATTCTCTTTAAGCGCAATCAAAGCATCAGCCTGGACCGCATTTTGCGCCAGAACAAGCTTGCCATGGCGGGTAAACGGGACCGATCGCTCGCGAAGAAACCCGTAAAGCGCTCGGCGACCCTTAACGCAAAGCCGGGCTTTTAAGGATTGGGGCGGATAATAAAGCCCGGCATGGATAACCCCGCTATTGCGCGACGTTGTGCCGGCCCCAAGGCGAGGCGCCTGTTCAAGAACAATCACCTCGCGGCCTTGTAGAGCCAGAGCGCGGGCGCAAGCTAAACCGACAACGCCTCCGCCGATTATGATAGCATCAACCCGCAATCGGTAGTTGTTTTCCGTAGCCATGAAATTGTCCGAAAATATGCGCGAAACTGGTGTTAAGGCAAAACCAAAATGTCCCTAACAAGCACTTGTCGCTATCCTAGTTTCATACATAATCAATCACCTTAGCATAGCAGGAGGCGGCCAATCGATCATCGTCACCATGCAAAACGGATTCTAAAACCTCGCTTCAGTCAACCAACACCGAATTCATTTTTTCACGTTCTTTGATGTGACCTGCGCCGCTTGGCTCCCTCGTTTATTTCGAGAGTCTGATCCTTTCATAGTCCATGGTTTGAAGGTTGGCGAGCGTGCCGGGAGCGGTGCCTTCGGTTAGCTCGAGCGACCGGCACGCTGCGGGCGTGAGCCCGTCCAGGGATGAGTGGGGCCGGTTGTGATTGTAGTCATGTCGCCAATGCGCCAGCACCTTTCTCGCGTGGGCTAAGCTGTCGAACACTTCTTCGTTCAGGCATTCGTCGCGAAGCTTGCCGTTGAAGCTTTCCACGAAGCCGTTCTGCTGGGGCTTGCCCGGCGCGATGTAATGCCATGCGATGCCGGTCTGGTTTTGCCATTCCAGAACGGCGCGGCTGGTCAGCTCTGTGCCGTTGTCGGACACGATAGTCTCAGGCTTGCCATAGAGCCGGATGCAGCGATCAAGCTCTCGAACTACGCGGGCACCTGACAGCGAAGTATCTGCCACCAGCGCCAGACATTCCCGGGTATAATCGTCGATCACATTGAGCATGCGGAAGCGCCGGGCTGGGCCGAAGACGTCGGATACGAAGTCGAGGCTCCACCGCTTTGTGGGGCCATCAGGCACTGGCATCGGTTCGCGCGTTCCTGTGGCCCGCTTGCGGCCGCGCCTGCGCTTCACCGCCAGCCCTTCTTCCTTGTAGAGCCGCCTCAGCTTCTTGTGGTTCATGGTAATGCCTTCTCGTTCCAGCATCAGACCGATCCGCCGATAGCCGAACCGGCGGCGTGTGGCCGCGATCTCACGCATACGAGCACGCACGTCCGGATTATCCGGCTCGGCTTCCCGCCGCACCGTCTTCGGATCGACGCTGACCAGACGACAGGCCCGGCGTTGCGAGATGGCATAAGTCTCCATCACCTTACACGCCGCGTCCCGCCTCATCCGGGGCGTCGTCAGGGCTTTCCCAGAAAGTCTTTCAGGATCGAGTTGTCGAGCAGGCTGTCGGCCAACAACTTCTTGAGTCGCGCATTCTCCGTCTCAAGCACCTTCAACCGGCGGGCGTCCGAGACGTCCATACCGCCGAACTTGGCCTTCCACTTATAAAACGTCGCCGAACTCACCCCGTGACGCCGGCAGACTTCCGCCGTCGACATGCCGCGTTCCTGTTCAGCAAGGATCGCGATGATCTGCTCTTCCGTGAATTTGCTCTTACGCATCGTCTGTCTCCGTATCGACAGACTCTCAATTCAAATGCGGGACCAAACGGGGCTCAGGTCAAACGCCGTGAAGCTGAAAAACAGATTTGGCCAGATCAATGCCGATTGTTGTAAGAGTTATCATGGACGGTTCCTTCCGTTGCTGCTGTCTAACAGCTCCAGCATGGCATATTGCGATGCCGTAGGTCGGGGCCGTCCTCCCCATCAGACAAGAATTTGCACAGGACAATAAATTGACACAATCAAGAACGACGATTCTGGAATCAAACAGACCGTGGGTGGGCTAAAATATTTGCCGAGGAGGCATATTATGTCCGATCTTCAGATACTTATAGTGCATGCCTGTGCATCCATGCGCCAGGCTATACGGCTGGCATTGCTAGAAGACGATGGTTTGAGTTTTTGCGAAGCTGAGAACATTGAAACAGCACAGCTTATGTGTGGGATCCAGGATTTTGACGTTGTCATATCTGGTCGGCATTTTGACAAACAAAACTGGTCCCATCTTTATAATTATCTACGCCCCGCCAATGCTCATAAACCACATGAACGCTTTATTCTGATTGGCAATTTAGGTCCGATCGATAGACTAAGGGCAATTTTCAACGGGATCGACAAGATCGAGCCAAAATCCCTTTTTGTTTCACAAGCCGCAAACAGGCTGATTGCTGCTGTAGAAGGACGGAGTGCCGCATAAGCGCAGTTTTACATCTGCGTTTTTCTACATCCGGTGACCCAGCCCCCTGATCCGGGCTGATCGTTAGTAGAGTCTGTTCGCCTTTCTTTCTGGTTTTGGTTCAAGGTTCAAGGCCCGGTGAGCGGAGCCCATGCGTAGCTCAGGCGAACCGGGCCGGTGTTTGCGGGTTTGCTGGGCGTAGATGACCGGGGCCAGCCCTCCCAGCGAGGTGTGGGGCCGGCAGGTATTGTAGTCGATCCGCCAAGCCTCGATCAGGGTTCGCGCTTCGGAGAGTGACGAGAACAGGTGCTCGTTCAGGCACTCGTCCCGCAGGCGGCCATTGAAGCTCTCCACGAAGCCATTCTGCTGGGGCTTTCCCGGGGCGATGTAATGCCATTCGACACCGCGCTCTTTCTGCCAGCGTAGGATGGCGTGGCTTGTCAGCTCCGTGCCATTGTCCGAGACGATCATGGCCGGCTTGCCGCGCCGGGCGATGATCCGGTCCAGTTCCCGGCCCACGCGCACGCCCGAGAGCGAGGTGTCGACCGTGATCGCCAGTGCTTCACGGGTGAAGTCGTCCACCACGCACAGGGTGCGGAAGCGACGCCCGTCGGTAAGCGCATCCGCCACGAAGTCCAGGCTCCAGCGCTGGTTGGCGCCGCTCGGCAGCAGCATGGGACGGCGCGTTCCCGTGGCCCGCTTGCGGCCCCGGCGTCGGCGTACCGCCAGACCTTCCTCGCGGTAGATACGGTAAAGCTTCTTGTGGTTCGCATTCAGCCCCTCCCGGGCCAGAAGAATGCCCAGACGGCGATAGCCGAAGCGGCGACGTTCGCCAGCCAGGTCGCGCAACCGCTCACGTAGACGCTCATCGCCCGCATCGCGCTTGCGATACTGGAAGGTCGAGCGGTCCAGCCGGACCAACCGGCACGCCCGACGCTCGCTCAGCCCGTGCGCCTCCACCAGGTGACGCGCGACCCGCCGCTTCACATCGGGCGTTAGAAGTTTTTTGAGGCGAGATCCTTCAGCGCCGCATTGTCCAGCATCTGCTCGGCCAGTAACCGCTTCAGCTTGGCATTCTCTGCTTCCAGCGTCCGTAGACGCTGAGCATCCGACACCGTCATGCCGCCGAACTTGGCCTTGTACTTGTAAAAGGTCGCGTCCGAGATGCCGTACTTGCGGCATAGCTCCTTCGTCGTGACACCCGCTTCGTGCTCGCGGAGCATCCCGATAATCTGTTCTTCCGAATAACGGCTCTTGCGCATCGTCCATCCTCTTCTCGATGGACTCTACCATCCCGTGGCCGGAATTCAGGGGGCTGGGTCAGGTGCATTGTGTGTAACTCCTTAACTGAACATCAGCCATTGGAGTGCTCGACGGGCGATGGAAGTCCAGTCGCTAAATCGAGACGCGCGATCATCTAAGGATGCTGTCTCATCATGGAGACAGAGGCTATCGGCAAACAGAACAAATCATCCCAAAAAATTTGGGTAGACGATTTTAGCGCGCTAATTGCTCACTCAATTTTGAAAGAATCGCGGCGGCGGATGTCACATCAACTGCATATTCTGCGGACATCGCGACTTTCCGATCGTCCAATCCATAGTCGCTTGCAGGGTCGCCGAGAATGACGTCTGCATCTCTTAGAATGTGTTTCGCGCCAACTTGCGATTCTCCGGATTCGGATTTTGTTTGACCGCTTATTGTTGCGGATTGAAAATCAGCAATAAATACAATGCCTTTGTGCAGCATAATATTTTCGACCATCCCATTATGCCATGGAGCAATAACCCAAACCGCACACGGTTTTTTTTGTGCGAGCGCTGCCCAGACTAAAAAAGAGCTAATTGTCTCAACAAGTTGATCGCGCAGACGCCTCCCATACCGGCTCGCGATAAACACCGACGCGGCAACTAAAGACCAAAACAACACCGTCATGGCCGTTGGCAAAAACCGCGTGAAATATCCAAAAATGATAGCCGCAATGATAAGTTGGCTGCCAAAAATCAGGATTGCCAAAGCGCGGTTCCGCAAAACAACGACGTTATCGGGAACATCTTTAACGCGCGACCTCTCGGCGATTAAAGAGGCAAAAAACCCTTCAGCCCGCAGTGCTTCTTCTATCCGAGACAATTGTGCATCGGCAGGATCAAAAAGGGGCGAAAAGATATAGACGAGGTTCATCGTAAAGAGTCGGCTCCTGGGGCGAGATCAAATATGAAGGGCTGTCAGAGAAGGGCGATAAAGAATAACGATTGCGGCATTTCCAGAAGAGCGGAGATCATGCGAGAATCGGACAAGGAGGAGGCGCACACTACCCATCAACCGTCTCGCGATAACGTTCCGCAACGTCTTTTGCTCCGCCGAATGCCTTAACGTGGCCCGCATCAAGCCAGAGAACACGGTCCGCCATCCGCTCAACAAGATCAAGATCGTGGCTTGCAAGAATCAAAGCGCCCGCAGCATCAACGAGCCCTTGCATGCGAGAGCGCGCTTTTTTTTGAAAGGCGCGGTCACCGGCTCCGATCCATTCATCGACGATGAGAATATCGGGATTAAAGGCGGTAGCGATAGAAAAATTAAGGCGCATTGCCATGCCAGAAGAATACGTCCGAACCGGCATTTTTATAAAATCGCCCAACTCCGCGAAAGTCGCAATATCGCTGATACGTCTTTTCGCCTCCCGCTTGGACAGACCTGCGATCATGCCTCTTAGCAATATATTGCGCTCACCTGTTGCCTCAATTCGCATCCCATGGGCGATATCGATAAGCGAAGATACCTGACCTTCAATACTTATGGTTCCTTTAGTTGCCGGCAAAAGCCCGGCAATAACTTTTAAAAGCGTCGACTTACCAGACCCATTACGGCCGATAATGCCCAGGCGCTGGCCTTCTTGCAGATCAAAATTAATGTTTGAAAGCGCTTCTACCCATCGATGCGACCGGTTGCGCTGCGCAAAAACGCCCGCACCTTCAGGGCTTGTTGTTCCCGGCGTTTTTTCATAAACGCGAAAACGCACGCTAAGATCTTTAACGTTGACCGAGCTCATCGCATCAATACCAGAACGCCATACGGTTGCGGAAAATCGCAAAAGTGAAGAAAGAAACGATGCCCAAACCAACGGTTATACCCGCTGAGACCACCCAGCTCGTCAACGGAATGATATTGTCGACAAGCGGAGCGCGAACAATATCAATCAAATATGTAAAAGGGTTCCATACAAGGAAGCCTGCGATTGGCCCCACCTGATCAACGGTCCAGACCAAAGGCGTTAAAAAGAACAAAACGCGCATTGCGGTTTGCACTACCTGCACGACATCGCGGTATCGAAGGCAAATCACGCCGAGCAGCATATGCAAAAAAAGACCGTTTAGAACCAACAATAAAAGAGCAGGCGCCACAGACAGCGCCGCCCATCCCGGAACATGTCCGGTCACCACCAACACAACGCCCGCAACAACAGCGCTATACGCAAAGATAATCAAATCCCGGCTAATACTTTCAAAGAAATAGGTCGAATAGGGCAGCTGTACCCCTTTCACCCAGGTTTCTGAATTTATCAGGGAGGTAGAGCCGTCCACAACAAATGAGCTGATAATCTGCCAGATTAAAAACCCTACCGTAACGTAAGCTGCAAACCAGGCCATGGGGGCAGGGTTTAAAGCGCCGAAAATGAAAATTTTAGCCAGAATAAAGACAAGATAGGAAAGCGTCAGCCAGGCAAGGCCGAAAACGGTTCGGCGATATCTCTGACGAAGATCGTCCTGCGCGAGTGACGTCCAAAGCTCATATCTCATAAAGCCGCGCACCACATCGATGCCAGCCGCTTTTAATAGCTCGACTAATCCTGAGCTGTTTGAAGAGCGGGTGAATGGCAGCATTATGTTCATTACAATAAACTTGATCCTTGCGCGGCAAATGCCACTGAGAGCGAATAAGGGCCCAAATTGCCGGTTATTCCAACCGGCACTGTTATAGTTTCTATAGCGTGTGTTTGTTCATTATGGCGATCGGGGCAAGGCACACTCGCAGATTTCTCAGCGCCAAAAAGAAAAACGCGAGGAATGCGGACATTCCTCGCGGGGGTCACTTTAGTAAAATGGACCTTTAGTTTTCACCCCTCAAGTCTCCAATAAGAGGCCTGAAGACCGCTACCTTCAAATTGGATGCAATAATTGTCAACGCGTTTTGCTCGCCGAGCTCAAACACTTGAGGCAGCATTTTCATCCAAAAGGCGGCGCAGCGTTGCATGCGAAGCTTCGCCTTCCAGTTGATGATCGAGCGCATATCGCAAGAAAGCACGCAAATAGCCCTGTTTGCTCCCACAATCAAAACTCTCGCCCTGATACTCAAGCGCAAAAAAGTCTTGGGTTTCCATAAGTGTTGCCATCGCATCGGTGAGCTGAATTTCTCCACCTGACCCGCGAGCCTGGTTGCTAAGGAGATTGAATATCTCCGGCTGGAGTATATACCGTCCGGTGATCGAAAGGTTTGACGGCGCATCATCGATGCTCGGTTTTTCGACCATTCCAGCCATTTCGATAATGGCGCCGTCGCGCGATTTGGGCTCAATGATTCCATACATATTGACTTGATCATGCGGTACCGGCTCAACGGCGATGATATTGCCACCGCGATCATTATAGGCCGCAATCATCTGGGTAAGACAGCTGGGTTTCGCTTTGACCAGAACATCAGGAAGAAGCACCGCAAACGGTTCATCGCCGATCACGTCGCGCGCACACCATACAGCATGGCCCAATCCCAAAGGCGATTGCTGTCGCACAAAACTCATAGAGCCGGCGATAGGCCTTTCGCCTTCCAATTGGTCTAGAATATCGGATTTGTTTTTCTCGCGCAGCGAGGATTCAAGCTCGTATGCTCGGTCAAAATGATCATCAATCGAGCTTTTATTTCGGCCCGTTACAAATACGATATGTTCGATTCCAGCCTCAAAGGCCTCATTAACGACATATTGAATCGCTGGCCGGTCAAAAACGGGCAGCATTTCTTTCGGAACCGATTTGGTTGCCGGCAGGACGCGCGTTCCAAGCCCTGCGACGGGCAGCACTGCTTTCCGAACAGTTTTCATGAAAATTTCACTTCATACTTGGGTTGAGATCGGCGGTAACTCTTATTAGAGACGCCTAACTGTAAACGATCAAGTCCGACGACAAAGGAGTGCCTGCATGAGCCAGCCCCCTCGCGCCGATCTTGTGCCCAATAGTTGGGATTTTGAAACCTCGGCCCAGATCAAGCCGACCGGTTTCCGGGAATATGATGCGCGCTGGTGGTTTGGTCACCCGGCTTCTGACAAGACGCCGGAGATCAATCTTTACGGCATTCAGGCGCTGGGGCTGGGCCTCGGCACGCTGATCCACGAGCTCGGCGTTGAGCCGAAAATCGTCACCGGACATGATTTCCGCGGCTATTCGCTCGGCGTGAAGCAGGCGCTGACGGTTGGCCTGATGTCCGCGGGTATCGAGGTCCATGACATAGGATTGGCGCTGTCGCCGACCGCTTATTTCGCCCAGTTTGATCTCGATATCGACTGCGTGGCCATGGTGACGGCCAGCCATAATTCCAATGGCTGGACAGGCGTGAAAATGGGCGTTGAAAAAGCGCTCACCTTTGGTCCGGATGAAATGGGCCGGCTCAAGGACATCGTTCTAAAGGGCGAGGGCAAGACCCGCGCCGGCGGCGGATATGTCCGCGAAGACGGTGTCGCTGAACGCTATCTCGCGGATCTGTCGAAGGATGTGAATATCACCCGGCCACTGAAAGTCGTGGCGGCCTGCGGCAATGGCACGGCCGGGGCTTTTGCGCCGAAGGCGCTGGCCGCGATGGGCGTTGAGGTCATTCCGCTGGATTGCGAGCTGGACCATACCTTCCCGCGCTACAATCCCAATCCCGAAGACATGAAGATGCTTCATGCCGTGCGCGATGCCGTGCTCGAACACAAGGCGGATGTGGGCCTCGCCTTTGATGGAGATGGCGACCGCTGCGGCGTGGTCGACAATGAAGGCGAGGAGATATTCGCGGACAAGGTGGGCCTGATGCTCGCCCGGGACTTATCGGCGCGTCACGAGGCCGCGAAATTCGTGGTGGATGTGAAATCCACCGGTCTGTTCCTGACCGATCCGGTCCTGAAGGCCAATGGCGCGACAACGGAATACTGGAAAACCGGCCATTCCTACATCAAGCGCTATTCGAAACAGACCGGCGCCCTCGTCGGCTTTGAAAAATCCGGTCACTTCTTCTTCCAGCCGCCCCTGGGGCGCGGCTATGATGACGGCATTGTCGCTGGCCGTGCCGTGCTCGACATGCTGAATCGCAATCCGCGTCAGACCATGGCCGATATGCGCCGCGCTTTACCGGTCAGCTTTTCGTCGCCGACCATGTCGCCAGCCTGCACGGACGAGGAGAAATACGGCATCGTCGATCAGATCGCGGAATCCTACAAAGCCCGAACCGAGATTCTCGGCCGGAAAGTGCGGGATGTTCTGACGGTCAATGGTGTGCGCTTCACGCTGGAAGACGGCGCCTGGGGACTGGTCCGCGCTTCATCCAATACGCCCAATCTCGTGATTGTGGTGGAAAGCCCGAATTCTGCCGAAGACATGAAGGCCATCTTCCGGGACATTCAGACCGAACTCGCCAAACATCCCGAAGTCGGCGCGTTCGATCAGGAAGTCTAAACTCGGACATTTCATCGGCCAACGGCCGCTGTATGCGCGCAGCTATCCCGCCAGAAGCGAACCTATGCCCATGCCCGGTCAGCCAATCCCTGATTTACAGGGAATTAGACCCATAAAGCAGGCGGCCGTGGAAGCGCGCCTTTTCCATAAACTGCGCGACGCTATCGTCCGGTATTGTGGAGCGAGCAGCCAGCGTGCAAAAAAAGTTAGCCCGGATCCTTTGCTCAGAACCGGTTCAAGAACATATTTTCGATAACGGATGAAAAAATCGGGCTTCGCCATGTGTTGACGGCGTCAATTTTGCACGGATTGCATTGAGCATCTTTGGCGCGCGGGCCTATCAGGAGATCGCGCGGCCGGTGCAGCATCATCACACCCTTGGCGCCAGGTAGTCTTTACCGGAACAAAAGAGCACGGGAGGGCCGCCTCGCAGATGGCTTCGGCGTCAGCCGTACTTTTTTGGACTATCCCCGGCGAGAAAGCAGATGAACTCTCGACTCACCGGCCCGGTCATAAATTCGCCGGTAGCCGAGCAGGGCCTGCGAAAGAGCGTCGACTTGGTCGTCATTGCTGCCTTCTGGAAAGGCGCGGCATTCTTCGGTGAATTCCCTCACCCAGGCGTAGCGATTGGAGTTGGGGATATGGAGACGGCCTTCCGATACCAGCAGGCTGGCCTCGTCCCAACGCGCTTCCTTGGACATGTTGGGTGTAAATGGGTGAAGCAGGGTCGTGCATTCGGAATCGATGCGTCGCCGCGTTTGCAGGAAATGATGCACTTCCTCCAGAAGAGGCTTGCCGGAGGAGGCGCTCTCAATGATTACATCCTGCGGGCGATACTTCGAAATTATAGCAATCGTCTGAGATTTTAGGTCATTGAACTCGACCCGTTTGCGCCACCTAGCCCAAAGGTAGAGATGCCCGTCGAACACGGCAAACACCAAGATTACCGAATATGATTTGGCGTAGGTGCCACCCCCTGCAGGGTCGATACTGACGAGATACAAGTCCGGATGCTTGCGGGGGAATGACGAGTAAACCTTAAATTTGGTAACATCGATGAGCCCACCACCTGCTGGCAACGGTGCCTGCATGAATTGTGCTTGATAACCGTGCAGCCCAAGCGAATGTTTCTGTTCGTCAAGCACGTGTTGTGGCAGGCGCGCCGGATGTAAGAGCGCGCCCTGCTGCCAAGTGTGATAGCTTTCAACGCCGACTTGGACTGTTGTTTTGGTAATCGCCCTAGCGGGAAGAACAAGCTTCGTCCAGTTTCCATTTTCCGTCAGTTGGGCGTGAGGGTCCCAGATGGACAAGCGCTGCATGACGCAGATCACCGGGCCGGTGGCCAGATCGTTAAATCGCGTCATGGCGCTTGTCTTCATCCATTTCGCAACCTGATCGCAGGTCTTTTGACTGGCGGCATCCTGGGCGCTGATAGGATCATCGAAAATGATCACGTCGGCCCCCATGCCGGTCAGACCTGTCCCGGAGGAGAGGCCCGTCCTGCCGCCAAGCTTTGATGTGGTGTAGATGAGTTCGGTATTCTTCGAGGCCGTCGGCTTCAGCGTCGGAAAGACCTGTTTTATCGCCGGGTTGTCAATCAGCTTTCGAAAAAGTGACGAATGTTCAGCGGCAAGCTGTTCATTGTGGCTGATTACGAAAAATCGTTTGGACGGGTTATGACCGAGCATGAAGGCCGGCCAGGCGATCGATACGATAAAGGATTTTAAGGTGCGGGGCGGCAAATTGATGGCCAGGCGGCGGGTGTCGCCGGAGCGGACGCGGTCGAGCTGATAACACAGCGCATCAATGTGAAAATTATCAGCAAACTCGGCCTCCGGATGCACCAGCTGAAAACTGAAACGCACAAAGGACTTGAGGTCCTGCCGGGCGGCCGCATAAACAACGGCCTTGGAAGCTTTAATCGTCATCTTTACCCCCCGACGTTTTAGTGGCTGATCGAAGAAGGAGATCCTCAAGAAGGGCGATATCCGACTCGCTGGTTGGCAGGGTTTCGGCTCCGTCCCCAACCTCATCGGGCCAGTAAGTTTTGATCTGGCGAAAAAGCTCACCCAGAGCCCGGGCATCGCCGTTCAACGCCTTGCTGACGAGCTGTTTTGTAACAGCTTCCATTTTGGTAAGGCGGCGCGTCTTTCCTCCCTCTTTGACCGTCAGGTGCTCGGAGAGCTCGTTGACCAGTACCGTGGCGAAGTTTTTGCAACCCTTTGGGCGTCCCTTTGGGTTGCCCGAACGACCCGGCTTAAACTGACCCTTTTTTGGCGGTTTGCCGTAGCCAACATCATAATCGCTCATCGCCGACCTCCCTTGCATTGGGTCAAGCGAAGGGAGGGTGCCCGAAGTGCCAGCGGCGGACGTTGGGTAAGCAGGATGGGTCGCTTACCGGTCAAAGTGCTCCATCGGCTGATTGCGACATCGACGTATTGTGGCTCAAGCTCAATGAATCGGGCGCGGCGCCCGGTTCGTTCGGCCGCCAAGATAATCGATCCCGACCCACCGAACCCATCAATAACAATGTCGCCCGGCCGGGAGGCATCAAGAATGGCGTCGGCCAGGAGCTGGACAGGTTTAACCGTCGGGTGGTCAGCCAAGTCCTGATCGCGCCCCGACCTGAAAGTGTTCACGCCCGCATAGGTCCACACATTTGATCGGGTGCGGCCATACCGGCCAAGCTGAACGTTATTGGTGTGCCGAGCAGTTCCCACCTTGAAGAGTGCAAAGAGCTCATGGCGGGAGCGGTAGAAGGAGCCCATCCCGGCATTGGTCTTGTTCCAGACGATCAGGTTCAGCTGGTCGGAATAGAGCCGGTCAGCTGCCGCATAGAGTTCGCGCAGATGGCGGTGGTCCATGGCGATGTAGTGGAGGGCCCCATCGCGGGAATACTTGACCGCCAACGCTATCCCTTGTTCGAGGAAGGTGGTAAATTCAGATCGGCTCATTTCGCCCGCGGCCATGGCGAACTCGGCATGCGATTTTGAGGTCACATGCCCCTTAATGGGTACGTTATAGGGCGGATCGGTTATGCAAAGCGCGGCACGCTCGGCTCCCATGAGGCGGTCCCAGCTTGGCTGCGCCAGGCACGATCCGCAAAAAATGCGGTGTTCCTCCAAGGCCCACAGGTCGCCGGGCCGGGTGATCGGGTGGTCGGGCGGTTCAGGTATCATGTCATCGGCGTCGTGTTCTTGCTGTGACGCGCCTGGACCGTTTGCCATCAATAGATCCACTTCGGGTACATCAAACCCGGTGGTTTCGATCTCGAGGTCGCCGGCGAACTCCAGGAGTTCGCATAGCTCAAGCTCAAGAAGCTCACGGTCCCAACCGCCGCGCTCCGGGAACCGGTTGGCCGCGATCACGAAGGCGCGTTTTTCGATCAGTTTGAGATGCGTGACGCGAACCGCTTGGATCGTGCCGTGTCCGAGCTTGGCGCAGATGCTTGCCCTCAAATGCCCAGACAGGATCTGGTTACTCTCATCAATTATAATTGGATCAACCAAACCAAGCCGCTCGATCGAGCGGGTCAGGCTTTGTCGCTTCGCCCGGTCATGCTTTCGGGCGTGTTGAGGAAAGGGTTGAAGCGCTTCGATCGAAACGGACTCAAGGCTTGAGCCCAAACTCGCAGTAGTCATCGCACAATACTCCCATCGCTCCGCACTAGGCGGAGGTGTTTGACGCGTTAATTTCGCGTCCGCTGATGGGGTTTTCATGCTGCTCTAATGAGCTAGGTCCATCCTTGGACCCATGGCGGACAATGTAGCGGCGGCTGGCGAACTGGAGTTCCGCGCCTGAGCGACATCCTTGTCGCTCCAAGGCACCTGATCCAGGCGGCACAGCGGTGCGCATGAGAGACAATATGCGCGATTCGGCCCACAGTGATCAAGGCTCACGAAGAGGAATGATTTGCGAGCCATCGAATCTTACTTTGACAGCTCTTGATTGAGCGCGAGGATGCGGGCCACATTCTCGTCATTGGACAGGACGTGCGGCCAACCGATCTAACGCTCGACCGTTAGATGTTGCAGGACGTCATCGAGTAAAAAGCAATAAGGCCTGAACGCAAGCGGAACAATGGTTTTCTGGTGGGCAGGAGCGTACCAATCTGAGGAGCCCGCCGGGTTCTGCCCCTTTGTGTTTGAGTGAGCGACAAGGATTTAGTTCGCGCCCTGCGGTCGTCCTCCGGATTCCACCCAGAGCTACTGAGCGATCTCAACGGGGTCCACACCCTGTGCTGCCCACCATTCCGGCTCCATCGGGATCGCGGTGTTCGAGGTCATGACGGCGCCGGCAGAGGGGCACGGTGAATTCATCGGACAATTTACTTTGCCATGGCGCGTGGTTGCATGAAGCGCAGGTGATGCGCATCGCAAGGCTGCCTTCCACAGACAAGGCACGGATAGCGGCGCACATGTCCCAAATGAGCCGGAGCCCGGACACGGCGCTGCTTCGGGAGCATTAATCCGTGTCCGTCGGTTGGCGCTGGAACCAAGTCCCATGCCTGTGCCAACGGCTTTGCTTAGTTGGCTGTTTCTGAGCGCTGGTAGCAGAGGCCGGCGCGGATACTCCTCCCAAAGTCTTCAGAGACGTTCGCTGCCGCGCTTGCACCGGTGTCAGTGCTGACGTTACCATCGTTCTCAAGCGCGCTTTGCGCCTCTTTCTTGCCCGGGAGGGGTGCCTTTGGCCGAGAGGCGGATCAGGCAGGGTGATTCGTAGGCCCGACAAGCGCGAAAGTGCCAAAGGGCTAGCCAAAACTTGCCAGCGCGCGAAGCGTGGCATCGAGCTCAGAGATGATCAGTCCTTGATTGTTGACCTCAAAAGGCGTGCTCGCTTTGCCCTTGCCGCACCCCTGCGCTTTGCGAAAGCTCTGACTGGATGCCAGGCTTAGAGAAACACGGACTTTCGCGACATAGGCGGTGGTGATTTTCGCCTCGCGCTCGCGTGTCGCCGCGCAAAGATTCCCGACGCGCTTGCGGCTCCATCTATCCGCGCCAAAACCCGGTTCGCTTCATCGATCGCTTGCCAGCCCTCTTGAGGCCTGGCGCCGGGATCAATTGAATTGGCCCCTGATTGGCGCAGAGACCTTTGTGTTTTCTCGTTGAAGTTCATCACCGGACACTCACCATGATATTCGCCTCACCATCAACGAGCTCTGCTCGCGGCACACTCGCCAACCTTCAAGCCATGAACTATGAAAGACTCAGACTTTCGAAATATACGAAGGAGCCAAGAGACACAGGTCAGTTGTCGGCCACCCAACCGGCAGCACAGCTCAGCCTAAAAAGACAAGTGCGCAGCTGCGAGCGGTTGAGCAATCCAAGTAGAAGAGGAGCCGACCTATGCGTCGACCAGATAAGCGCGAAGCTATCCAGAAATTTCTTTCCTTAGGATTTCCGGTTGCGACTGTGATCGATGTCGGCGTGCAATATGGCACGCCGGAACTGATCGACGCGTTCAAAGACCGCCTGCACGTCCTATGCGAGCCTGTAGAGGAATACCATCACGCCATTGAGACGGCATACGCCAAGCGTGGGGTGTCGTACGAGCTCGACAAGCGCGCGGTGTCGGATGCCGACGGTGAGGCCACTCTGGCGCTTTCATCCATTGCAGACGACGGCGCAATAACACATGCACGGCTAAATAAGTCGGCCGAAGGAGGGCAGCCGGCGCGGTCTATTGAGACCGTTTGCCTCGACACGCTTGTGAAGGTTGGCAACTATCCTCCGCCCTATTTCCTGAAGATAGATGTCGACGGTGCTGAGGAGTTGGTGGTGGCCGGTGCACGCGCCATGCTACCCGAATGCTCGGGCGTTATCATCGAGGCGCGCGTTGACACAATCTTTCCGCGCAGTGCTGGGATCGTTGAGGCAGGACTGAAAGTTTTCGATCTCGTAGATTTATGTTACTATAATAAAAGGCTGTCCCAACTTGACTTGTTCTTCTTCAATCCCCGCTATGCGGGAAAGGGATTGGAGTTGCCGATTCAGGGCACGTTTAATCCGGAGAAATGGTTTAAGCTGACATGACAGATGGTCTTGCGGTTCGAGCTGCCAGATCGCCCTATTTAGAGCCTCGAGTGCCACTCTCGCCTTGTACTCGGGCGCATGCCGCTTCCGTTTCGACATCAGTGATCTCCGCCTCTTCAAAGATCATCACACCGCACATCGTATCTTTCGTCAGTGACCGATTTGCTTAGGGCAGCATAATCCAGTATTTCGTGTCGCTCTATAGGGCGGAACATTCTTGCAAGAAATCATTATGAGACAAGCGATGAAAATCACTCCGTTAATTCTGTGTGGCGGCGGCGGCACCCGTCTTTGGCCGCTTTCCACGCAGCGCACGCCAAAGCAATTCCTCGCCTTGTCCAGCACCCGGTCTATGTTAGCCGAAACCGCCGCGCGGGTTGGTGATGCCAGGCAATTTCGACGGCCTATTGCTATTGGCTCCGCCCGCCATGCTGTTTTACTGAGCGAAACCTTGCCCGAAGCGCGCCTCGTCTTGGAGCCTATGGGGCGCAATTCCGCCCCCCCTATTGCTGCGGCTTGCTTGATGAGCGATCCAAGCGACTTGCTTCTAGTCTTGCCCGCCGATCATCATATCAAAGACGTCGCCGCCTTCTTGGCCGCGATTGAGACAGGTGCAGAGGCTGCGCAAGAAGGGCGCATCGTTACATTCGGCATTGAGCCAGAATATCCGGCGACCGGTTATGGCTATATCGAATCCGCCGGCGATGGTCCGGTGCGACGTGTCGCTCGTTTCGTGGAAAAACCCAACTGCGAAACCGCGGAGCAGTATATCGCGACCGGCCGGTTTTATTGGAATGCTGGGATTTTCCTTTTCAAGGCCTCGGTGATGTTGGATGCATTTGCAACGCATGCGAGTGACATTTTGGATGGCGTACGAGAGGCGTTAAGCGAAGACGCAGTTCTGGATCGAAGGAAATTTAGCAAGGTGCGCTCGGAGTCGATTGATTACGCAGTGTTGGAATTTGCAGCGAATATTGCGGTTGTCCCGGTTTCAATGGGATGGAGCGACCTTGGCGATTTTCGCGCGCTTCATGATGCGCGCTGCGACGATGAAACTCGAAATGTATTCACTGACGGCCACGTAGCGGTATCTGAGTCTTCAAACGTGTATGTGCGCAGTGAAGGTGTTAAGGTCGCGGTTCATGGTATGAATGATGTCGCCATTGTCGCGACTCCAGAAAGTATCTTGGTTTCTCGTTTGAGCGATGCATCTCGGATTAAACCGGTGACTAGGAGGTTGATGAAAAACGGGTATTTTGCGGCTACGGCTGAGCAGCGCGCCTGGCTTCAGAGCTGGCTTTGGACCGACGTCATGCCTCAGTGGGCTGCGCTAGCAATCTGCGCGAAGACCGGCGGTTGCATTGAAAGTCTTGACCAAAACGGTCAGCCTCTGGTCGGAGAAGTGCGCCGGGGGCGCATCGCGCCACGCCAGCTTTTCTCGTTCGCCCGTGCCAAACGGTCCGGTTGGAACCCAAACGGCGCTGCGGATGCGGTTATTGAAGGTGCTTTGTCCTTTATCAATGGGCCAGCGCGCCTTGAAGCGGGAGGCTGGGCGCACGCCTTCAATGCTGATGGATCAGTTAGGAATGCTCAACGCGATCTGTATGACCATGCTTTCTTGGCCTTAGCGGGAAGTGAACTGGCTGCGCTAGCCGATCCGCGCGGCGAGGCTTTGGCGTCGGAAGCTTTTGAAACGATTGACAAGCTCTTCGTCGATAAGCTCAACGGAGGTTGGAGCGATACGGAAATGGCTCCTGATCTAAAGCGGGCCAATCCACATATGCATCTACTTGAAGCGAGCTTGGCGCATTATGACGTCGTCCATGACGAGGCGTCACGGATTCGCATTGACAGGATATGCACCTTGTTTGAGCGCTATATGTTTGACCCAGCGACCGGCGCTGTGATTGAGGATTTCCAGGCCGACTGGTCGCGACTTGACACTAATCGCATTGAACCGGGGCATTGCTATGAGTGGGCTTTCCTCCTTGGAGAGGCTCAACGGGTAACGGGGCGGGACACGGCGAGCTGGCGGCGTCGATTAATCGATTTTTCCGAACGCCAAGGGGTTCGTTCGGGCTTCGCCTTGGATGCTATGGGGGCATCTCCCGCGAGCTTCCGGCTTTGGCCTCAGCTGGAGCGTATCCGCGCTCTTTCCTACACTCACCGGCCAGGCGCCGATATTCCAAATATACTACAAGGCGTTATTGACGCTTATCTCCAGCCGGGCCCTGCCCACGGTTGGGTGGACAAATTGGACAGAGATCTCGCGCCAGCCGTCACGAATGTTCCAGCCAGCATGGTTTATCACCTCATGACCGCGCTAGCGCCCATCGCTCCGCCCCCGCACGACTGAACGGACGCGGATCGAGCCGGCAGACGTGTCAATGACAACTGGCCCCTTCATCGACGCCGGGTTGATCCTTGGCCTTGTCGGCATGTTGCTATCGGGCCGTGTCGTACCGGCGCGCGCTTTCGCGCTCTTCGCCCTGGCCACTATCCTCACCGGACGGATAGGGTTTCGGGCCGCGTTCGACGCCCTAAGTTCACCGGCCATTTGGGCGGTGGTGTCGTTGGTGATCTTCTCCCTCGCTCTCGGGAAGTTGCCGGTTCTGCGTCGCGCGTTCTTCGCGCGGCGGCCTCAGGGCCTCAGAGCGACCCTTACGCGCCTGCTAGCTTCGGCCTGGTTGGCCTCCGCCGTGGCGCCAAATACGGCGGTTGTCGCCGCCATGATGGGCCCTGCCTCGCGTCGGCCCAATGTATCCTCCCACCAACTTCTGCTGCCGCTATCGTACATGGCGCTCGCTGCTGGGATGATCACTCCGTTCGGCACCTCGGCAAGCTTGATGGTCGTCGGTCAGGCTGCGGCGCAAGGCGTGTCTCTGAGCGTTATCGACTTTGTGCTGCCGGGATTTATCACAGCGGCCGGGGTGTTTATCGTCCTAATGTTGGTCGCGCCCTGGCTGTTAAAGGAAAGCCCGGGCGCAGGCTCTGAAAGCGTGGAAATCTTCGCCGTTGAGGCAAACATCAGCGAGGATTCACGCTTGGTTGGCCGCACGATCGCAGAAACTCATCTGCGCCAGTTGCACAGCTTCTACCTGGCCGAAATCATCCGCGGGGGCCGCCTGATCGCCCCGGTGCGGCCAGATCAGCAGATGTTTTCCGGCGATCGGTTGATTTTTGTAGGTGACATCAACCACATGGACGAGCTCCAAGCGATCAACGGCCTAACCCTGCATCCCGACGATGAGGAGTATCGCCATGACAATAGCTACCGCGCCGTAGTGTCCGGGGAGTCGGTCCTGGTGGGGCGGACCCTGCGCGAGGTAGAATTCCGCTCGCGCTTTGATGCCTCGGTTCTCGCGGTGCGTCGGGCCGACCAGGCGGTATCCGGCAAGCTGGGCGAGGTGCGGCTCCAACCCGGCGACTTGTTATTGCTCGCTGCGGGGCCAGATTTCCATACCCGCGATAATCTGCGCGCCAACCTCTATCTACTGGACTCCGACGACAGCGGCCTATCCAAGCTGTCGAACCGAAATGCGATCCTTCTTGGACTCGGATTTTCTGGCTTTCTCATTGCCGCGTTATTTCAGCTTGTCCCGGTCGCCCTTGCGGCGTTGATTTTGGTCGCTGCTGCGATTTTGTTTGACTGGGTCTCGCCACGCGAAGCGCGCCGGAATTTCCCCTTCGATCTGGTAATAGTGCTGTGGGGCGCGGTTCTTCTCAGCCTGCTGGTGCGCGAATCCGGGCTGTCGGGCTTCATCGCTGACCATGTCGCGGGGTTTTCGGTGGGGCTGTCGCCGTTCGCTGCGCTGGCGGCCATCTTCTTCATGGCCTGGCTGATGACGGAGTTCTTCTCGAACACCAGCGCCGCCCTTATCGCCTTGCCCGTGGCGCTCGATACTGCCAGCGCGGTCGGTGCCGACCCCACGGCGTTTGCTCTTGCAGCCGCCTTCGGCGCGAGCGCGAGCTTTTTCATGCCGTTCGGCTATCAGACCCATCTTATGGTCTTGAGCCCCGGGCGCTACAGCCTGGCCGATTACTTGCGGTTGGGCGCAGTAGTTTTTGTTGTTTACGCGGTTCTTTCGCTTGGCACGCTTTCATATTTCGCTCTTTAAGTTGTATTATTAGTTAAACTTGGGCCGTTCACACCAGATATTCATGATAACCCCGCGTGTGGCTTGGGGAATATTGATCTGAAGACCTCGGTTGCGGTCATGAAAGCCTACGCGGCAAATATCACATCGGGTCAGACGGCGGAGTAGTCCTGGGTCACGGGACCTGATCATTCCTCAGTTACCCAAAAACGCTTTTCCTGGGTGTTCCGATGCTGCGTGAAGGCTTCTCCTGCGGCCTCCATCGCATAGGGGCGGGTAGCGCCTCGGGCACGCCCATGCCGTCGCTGACTTCCGAAGGATACAATCACTCGCGCCATCATCGCCCCAACGTTATCGACCGAGACTTCGGACGGATGGGCCGAACCTCAAATGGGTCGCTGATCTCACCCATACATGGACGGCTTGTACCTGGCGGTGGTCCTCGATCTGTTCTCCTGGCGCATCGCGGGGGTTGGTTGATGAAGGACGCTATGACCACGCAAATGGCCACCGACGCGCTAATGACGGCGACGTGGCGAAAGAACGTCGCTGGACGCTGATGCCTCACTCGGATCAGGGCGGCCAGTATACCAGCGAGGCCTCCCAGCGCCTGATGACAGATCACGACACTACATGCTCTATGAACAGGCCCGGAAACTGCCGGGACAATGCAGCGATGGAGAGCTTCCGCTCACCGCTCAAGACCGAGCGGATCAGGCGCGAAGTCTACTGCACCCGTGATCAAGCGCGCCGCGATGTGTTCGATTATGTCGAGCGCCTCCACACTACCACCCGTCGACACACGCTGCTCGGATATCCCAGACCTACGCAGTATGAGGAGAAAGAAAAGGAAGCTTAAGTTGCCGTCCACGGTACCGGCAGCATCTCAAGTCTAATTTCTATATCGGCGGGCAGGCTAAACCATCAGGCCGCGCGCAACGAGTTTTTCGATAACCTCTTCAGCAGCTGCCTCTGCAGACATCTCTGCGGTCTTCACGATCAGCTCGGGAGTTTCTGGCGTCTCGTATGGGCTGTCGAAGCCGGTGAAATTCTGGATTTCTCCAGCCTGGGCTTTCTTATAGAGACCTTTAGGGTCGCGCTGGATACATACATCGAGGGGCGCATCCACGAAAATTTCAATGAATTCGCCCTCGGTGACCAGATCTCGTACCATCTGACGTTCCGACCGAAAAGGCGAAATGAACGAGCAGGTCACGATGAGGCCAGCATCGACCATCAGTCGGGCCACCTCGCCGATCCGGCGGATATTCTCCACCCGGTCCGCGTCTGTAAAGCCCAGATCCTTGTTCAGTCCGTGGCGTATATTATCGCCGTCAAGCGAGTAGGTGTGCCGACCGGCCTCTACGAGCTTGCGTTCTACCAGATTCGCGATTGTGGATTTGCCCGCTCCGGACAGGCCGGTGAACCAAAGCACGGCCGGCTTCTGGTTCTTCTGCTCGCCCCGGCGATCCTTGTTCACGTCCATTGCATGGGTATGGACATTGCTCGCGCGGCGTAGGGAAAATTCGATCATCCCCGCCGCCACCGTCTGATTGGTGAAGCGGTCGATGAGGATGAAGGAGCCAGTCTCGCGCTGATCCTTATACCGATCAAAAGCGATCGGCTTCGAGCTGTTCAGCGTGCACACACCGATTTCGTTTAGCTTCAGGCTCTTACCTGGTTCTTTCTCGAAGGTGTTGACGTTCAGTTTGTGCTTCAGAGTCGTGATCGAGGCGGGGGTGACTTGCCCGCCGGCCTTCAGAAGATAGGATCGGCCAGGAAGCATTTCTTCTTCGGTCATCCAGAGGATCTCGGCGGCGAACTGGCTGGAGACCTCAGGGCGCGCCTTGGGATCGGTGAGCATGTCGCCTCGGGCGATGTCGATCTCGCGGTCCAGAACAAGCGTTACAGCCTGGCCTGCGCTCGCCTCGTCCAGATCGCTGTCGGCGGTGACAATGCGTTTAACCTGGGTGGTCTTGCCGGAGTGGGCGACAAGCACCTCGTCGCCAGGCTTGATCGAGCCGGCCGCGATGGTTCCAGCAAAACCGCGGAAATCCAGATTGGGGCGGTTGACCCATTGCACCGGCATGCGGAAGGGGAAATCTGCCTCGTTGTCGGCCTGGGTGTCGACGCGCTCAAGATGCTCCATCAGTGTCGGGCCATCGTGCCACTTCATGGCATCGGTCCGCTCGAAGATATTGTCTCCATAGCGTGCGGAGATCGGCACTGGCATAATGGAGGCGAATCCGAGATTTTCGGCGATCTCAAGATAATCGGAGACGATTTCGTGAAACCGCGCCCGCGAATGGTCCACCAAGTCCATTTTATTCACCGCTACGACCACATGGCGGATTCCCATCATTGAGGCAATGTAGGTGTGGCGCTTAGTCTGGGTCAGCATGCCCTTGCGCGCATCAACCAAGATAATCGCGAGGTCTGCGGTCGAGGCACCGGTGGCCATGTTGCGGGTGTACTGTTCATGGCCAGGTGTGTCGGCGACGATGAATTTGCGTCTTTCGGTGTTGAAGAAGCGGTAGGCCACATCGATCGTGATGCCCTGCTCGCGCTCGGCCTCAAGCCCGTCCAGCAGCAGAGCGAAGTCAATATCCTCGCCCGCGGTTCCGTGCGCTTTGGAATCGCGCTGGAGAATCGCGATCTGATCTTCGAACAGGAGCTTGGAATCATAAAGCAGGCGTCCGATCAGTGTGGACTTGCCGTCATCCACTGAACCGCAGGTGATGAAACGTAAAACTCCGCCTTCACCGGCCCGCGTTAGCCGCTCCATGACTTCAGTGCGCAAATTGCCTTCTGTCATTAGAAATACCCCTCGCGCTTCTTCTTCTCCATGGAACCGGCTTCGTCAAAATCAATAAGGCGGCCGGCGCGCTCGGATGTCTGCGCAGTGAGCATTTCGAGAACGATATCTTCGAGCGTCGCCGCTTGGCTCTCGACGGCTCCGGTTAGCGGGTAGCAGCCCAGCGTGCGGAATCGTACCTTCTTCATCTCTGGACGCTCGCCCGGCTCCATCTTCATCCGGTCATCGTCGACCATGATGAGAGTGCCGTCGCGCTCGACCACCGGGCGTTCGGCAGAAAGGTAGAGCGGAACAATCGGGATATCGTCTTCTAAGATGTACTGCCATATATCCACTTCGGTCCAATTGGACAGCGGAAAGACCCGGATGCTCTCACCTTTGCGGATGCGGGTGTTAAAGATCCGCCATAGTTCTGGACGCTGATTGCGTGGGTCCCAAGCGTGAGATTCGTTGCGAAAAGAAAAGATTCGCTCCTTCGCGCGACTTTTCTCCTCGTCACGCCTGCCGCCACCGAAGGCAGCATCGTACTTGCCCGCGCCCAAAGCTTGCAACAAGCCGTCGGTGCGCATCACCTGGGTGTGCAGCGCCGACCCGTGCTCGAATGGGTCAAGCTCACGTGCTCGTCCTTCCTCGTTGACCCAGACGATCATGTTCAAACCAAGCTCCTCCGCGAGGCGGTCGCGAAACGCGCCCATGGCTTGAAATTCCCAAAGTGAGTCGATGTGCAGAAACGGAAAAGGGGGCCTGGCTGGCCAGAACGCTTTCATGGCAAGGTGTAGCATCACCGTGGAGTCTTTGCCGATCGAATACAGCATCACTGGACGTTCAAATTCGGCCGCGACCTCGCGCATGATGTGGATCGCTTCAGCCTCGAGCGAAGCGAGATGTGGCGAGAGGGCACGGGCGCGCGGCCGACGTTTGGATCCAAACCGAGCGGCGTAAGATCGAATGGCGTCTGTATTGGTTTCGATCATGCAAACTCCTGTCAAAAACAACGATGCCGTAGTTCAAACGCAGCGCTGGGGCAAGTACCAAGGGCGGTCGAAAAGGGGAGCCAGGTGGGCGCCATACTTTTCTGCCCGTTGAAAGATGTCGTTTGGCCGACCCCCGCCCTACGGCATATATTCGTAACCGAGTTTCGGCCTTGCATAGCTTCAGAATAGACACTTTCGACGCGCCAGAAAAATTCCGTGTCTCTATGGATTTCCGATGCTCGCCCAGCCCAAGGATATCTAGCAGACAACTTCAGTTTCAAACGATTCCGTTTTCAGGGGCAGAACACGTTCAGTTCGACAATGATTGAAAAGCGAGTAATGGAGTTGCCGCCTAATTCGTGGGAAACGCCCGCAGCATATTGATAAATAGGCTTAAGATCGATAAAAGTTGATTGGGACGATGGGGTAATAAATTGCATCGAAAACAGTTCTGCCAGCCTGAATGCCGTAGATTTAGGGCTCGCTGGATGTGCGGGAGAATTTTTGGGCTTACCCCTTTTTGAAGCATCCAGCACATCTTGTGTCTCGGGAGTAATGCTATAGCTCATCCCGTTTTGCGCAGGTTACTCGACGGAGCAAGAAGTTTACAATTAGTTTCATGATTGCGGCGTGCCTGATGTGTCAAACTGTGTTTTCCCAAAGAGCGCAAATATGAAGTGTATCAATTTTGAAATTATTCGGCAGAGTTGTTTCTTAGGGCGCTCAACTAGTCGCGACCGTTTCCAAAGCTTGCAATCATCCAAGGGTTATTATGTCTAATCACGCCTCTATCCGAGACATCGATTGGTTTAAATCCATCATCGGTCATCTAACACAGGCGGACATTGACAGACTTAATTCGGTATTCGATGGCGGAGCGTGCGCCTTTGATTCAGCGGCCGCGCGCCTCCTTGCGTTTTACATTGAACGAGCACGAAATGCGGCGCTTGACGGGGATCAATTCGCTCAGCAGCAGCGAGAGAGGTGGCGCGAGCTAGTAATCAGAAGTCAGGGTCAAACACAATCGCCATCATTAGTTGTTCCAAGCCCCCCCCCTGATCTAGAGGTGAAAGTGCGTAAAGAAGGCTCAGATCGCCTAGGGCCAAACGAGTCGACGTCAGCTACTTCTCAGGTGCCGACCCCCTCAGAGATCGCGGAAAATATCCGCTACGTCTACCGCCTGACAGTCCTTCGTGATGCGACCGACGAGGAACTCGCGATTTGGATTAATAATTTCGCGAACGGTGTACGATTTCAACAGTTTCTAAAATTGATGTGCGAAAGTGATGAGGCGAAGTCGAAGCAGGCGGAGCAGCAACTTGCTTTCGAGATGTCTGACGGTGAGTTCGTATTGGCCCTGTATGAAATAGTGTCTGCGCGAGGATGCAACGGCTACGAGCTTGAGGCCAATCGAGGACGTCTTGCTTCGGGCGCAATAAGCCGCACCAAACTACTGGCCGAATTTTTCCAAGGTGAGTTGCGGAACGCAGCCGCTCGCGCAGACGAAATGGTGCACGATGGGTTGAGCTGCAACATTATGGGCACGGGTACGTTCATCAGCCACGATGAGTGGTTTGCCAGGGCGAAAAACGCCGACGAATTGAAGGCCGCTCGTTCACAACTTGCTCCGTCGAAGCCGTTTGTCCTGACGGGTGCTGCCAACATTGAGATTACATGCATCGCTAGTCTCTACAAAGGCGGTGATTTTATCGAGCGGTTTATGGAAAATATCACATCGCAAACCTGCTTTGACCGTTACTGCGAATTGGTGATCGTGGACGCTGATTCTGATGAAAATGAAGCTGAGACGATCACGCGATACATGAAAGACCATCCCAGTGTGCGTTATCGCCGGATGGACTCCCGCGTCGGCATTTACGAGGCTTGGAACATCGGCGTGGAAATGGCGCGCGGCCAGTATTTGACCAACACCAATCTCGACGACGTACGCAGGCGTGACTCAATTGAGATTCAAGCAGGAACACTTCAGGCTTTGCCTTTCGTTGATGTGGTTTACCAAGACTTTTATTATTCCTTCGATCCACACCTTGATTGGGAGGACGTCGCGGCATTCGGTTGGAAAAGTGAGCTACCTATCGCAACACCGCATAATATGATGAGGTTTAATTCGCCTCACAATGCACCGATGTGGCGTAAAGCGCTTCATGATGAACTTGGCTTGTTTGACGCGTCTCTGCAGTCAGCGGGCGACTATGAATTCTGGCTTCGCTGCTTTGCCGCAGGCAAGAAGTTTTATAAAGTCAACGAGCCTCACGTGGTCTATTATCAAAACCCGAATGGTTTATCGACGCGCTCCGATACACGAGGGATAGTAGAGGGAAAAGCAGTAACTAAAAAGTACTCCAAGTCTTTGATGAGTGACTTTTTTTTAATGCCTATAGACGATTTTGTTGCGGAATTGCGGTCCGCCGACATCCCTTCTTCTATTGTCGCATCCAACGATCGGCATGTAATCGCTCAGTCTGGGCTCCGTAATCTCGCCAGACATTTCAAGAAAGCGATATCCTGATGCATTTGGTGGTCGACGGAGTATTTTTTCAACTTAACAACACTGGGATAGCTCGAGTTTGGCAGACGATACTGGGTATCATTGCTGCTCGGGGAGATTTTGAGATAACGCTACTGGACCGTGGCGGAGTGCCCGAAATCGACGGCGTTAATCGGATTTCGTTTCCTGCCTATAAGGCGGCAGATGTCGCGGCTGATTCAATTATGATTCAGCATTTTTGTGACCTCCTAAAAGCTGATGTGTTCACCACGACCTACTACAGCACTCCTTTGACTACGCCGATGGCTTTGATGGTTTATGACATGATCCCCGAGTTGTTCGATTTCGATATGTCGTTGCGCGGATGGATGGAAAAGGAAACTGCCATTAGCTATGCGCAGCGCTACCTTTGCATCTCCCATAATACCAAGCGTGACCTTCTTAAAATTTACGATGAGATACGCGAAGACCACGTAGGGGTTGCGTACTGTGGCGTAGACACCGCCACTTTCTTTCCGAAGCTCGCGAAGGAGATCAGTAATTTCCGTGAACGCCATGAATTGCATCGCCCCTATTTTCTTTTTGTCGGCTCCCGCGTCCAGCACAATTCCTATAAAAATAGCAACCTTTTCTTCGATGCGCTTCCGAACATGGCTACGTCGGACTTTGACATTTTCTGCGTCGGCGGTGAAAAAGAAATTGAGGCGACGGTGCTCGATAGGCTCCCCGCCGGCGTAAGCGCCCAGCGCGTCACGCTAACAGACCACGAATTATCGCTCGCTTATGGCGGCGCTATAGCGCTGGTTTATCCGTCTCTTTATGAAGGCTTTGGTATGCCAGTGATCGAAGCGATGGCCTCCGGCTGCCCAGTTATCACTACGCAACGCGGTTCTCTTGCCGAGGCTGCCGGAGATGCAGCGCTGTTGGTGGAAGGTACGTCGGTACCGGAAATGACTGCGGCGCTCAACCGTATCCAGGATCCTGCGATACAGGCCGATTTGCGCACGCGTGGCCTCGACCATGCCGCCGGGTTCCGTTGGGAACCCATGGCGGACTTGTTTTGTGAGAAGTTGCAGGAAGCTGTCGATGCTGGTAGCGCGCCAGCCACTCAAGAATTCTTTGCAGAATGGAGTCGATTGCGACGCCTGCAATCTCAGGTGGATTACAAGTAGCGGTCGGCTATGACGCGTGTCTTGATCTGTGGAATTGGTGGCCAGGACGCCTCCTTTCTTGCGCAGCACCTTTTGAATAAGCGCTGCGAGGTCTGGGGAACGTCGCGTGATGCCGAGAGTGGCCGGCTCAGTAATTTGGATCGATTGGGGATCGCCAATCATGTTAAGGTGATTTCAATGGAGCCGAGCGATTTTCGATCGGTCTTCACTGCGGTCGATCGCGCGCAGCCCGATGCGATGCATTACCTCTAAGGGCAAAGCTCGGTGGGGCTAAGCTTTGATCAACTAGCCCGCCGCCATGATCACAGCCGGAAAACTCTAGCTTCCGGCGGTCCAACTTTGGTGACCCAGCCCCCTGAATTCCGGCCACGGGATGGTAGAGTCCATCGAGAAGAGGATGGACGATGCGCAAGAGCCGTTATTCGGAAGAACAGATTATCGGGATGCTCCGCGAGCACGAAGCGGGTGTCACGACGAAGGAGCTATGCCGCAAGTACGGCATCTCGGACGCGACCTTTTACAAGTACAAGGCCAAGTTCGGCGGCATGACGGTGTCGGATGCTCAGCGTCTACGGACGCTGGAAGCAGAGAATGCCAAGCTGAAGCGGTTACTGGCCGAGCAGATGCTGGACAATGCGGCGCTGAAGGATCTCGCCTCAAAAAACTTCTAACGCCCGATGTGAAGCGGCGGGCCGCGCGTCACCTGGTGGAGGCGCACGGGCTGAGCGAGCGTCGGGCGTGCCGGTTGGTCCGGCTGGACCGCTCGACCTTCCAGTATCGCAAGCGCGATGCGGGCGATGAGCGTCTACGTGAGCGGTTGCGCGACCTGGCTGGCGAACGTCGCCGCTTCGGCTATCGCCGTCTGGGCATTCTTCTGGCCCGGGAGGGGCTGAATGCGAACCACAAGAAGCTTTACCGTATCTACCGCGAGGAAGGTCTGGCGGTACGCCGACGCCGGGGCCGCAAGCGGGCCACGGGAACGCGCCGTCCCATGCTGCTGCCGAGCGGCGCCAACCAGCGCTGGAGCCTGGACTTCGTGGCGGATGCGCTTACCGACGGGCGTCGCTTCCGCACCCTGTGCGTGGTGGACGACTTCACCCGTGAAGCACTGGCGATCACGGTCGACACCTCGCTCTCGGGCGTGCGCGTGGGCCGGGAACTGGACCGGATCATCGCCCGGCGCGGCAAGCCGGCCATGATCGTCTCGGACAATGGCACGGAGCTGACAAGCCACGCCATCCTACGCTGGCAGAAAGAGCGCGGTGTCGAATGGCATTACATCGCCCCGGGAAAGCCCCAGCAGAATGGCTTCGTGGAGAGCTTCAATGGCCGCCTGCGGGACGAGTGCCTGAACGAGCACCTGTTCTCGTCACTCTCCGAAGCGCGAACCCTGATCGAGGCTTGGCGGATCGACTACAATACCTGCCGGCCCCACACCTCGCTGGGAGGGCTGGCCCCGGTCATCTACGCCCAGCAAACCCGCAAACACCGGCCCGGTTCGCCTGAGCTACGCATGGGCTCCGCTCACCGGGCCTTGAACCTTGAACCAAAACCAGAAAGAAAGGCGAACAGACTCTACTAACGATCAGCCCGGATCAGGGGGCTGGGTCAAAATACTCTGTCACCCGTGCTCCCGAAGATTCTTCGGAGAGCAAGTCGGAACCACCCGCGAGGTTCAGAGCACGTAGCCGTAAAACCTGCCCACATCGCGAAAAACCTCGTTCAGCTCTGCGATAGTTTCAGGGCGCAGCTTTTCTTGATGATCGCCGGGTGTGCCTTTACGTATATGCTTAGTAGGATCTTCCATTTCCGGGCGAATATCAGCCAATTGCGCGACGCTATTTAATATGGATGGGTCCACCTCAACGCCAAGGTGCGCGAATGTATCTTCGAGAAGCCCGCGTTTATCGAAATAGGCATCTTCATAACGCCATAAGAGCCCAAGGTCGAAATTCAGTGCATCACGATAGGCTTGTAGCTTCTCGCGCAGGTTTGACGCGGCCGTCAGGACATACTCATCGATGGGTAGTTCGTCAGTTGCACTTAGAATTTTTTTAAACGCTTCCGGATATTTAGAGGGAAGGCGGTGGCTGCCGGATTTCGTTCCGAAAGAGAAATATTGGGAGACAAGTGCATCGCGAGGGTCGCGCACCAGGAGCACGAAACGTCGGTGCCGCAGCGCTATCGACGGATCCGTCAGCACCGGCGGCAGGGTACGGAAGCCGTAATATAGCATCCGCTTCTGAAAATATGGTAGGATGTTAGGATCTCTTTCCCACTCTGGTTCAAATATTCCATAGTGAAACAACTCGTTTGGTATCGATGTGGCGGGCAGGGCAGCTACCTTGGCAACTTGTTCGATCATAGAATGCAACATGGTACTGCCGCATTTGTGCACCGAAAACACAAAACATGGCTGGAATGTGGGGTCGCCCTCTGGCAACTTAGTCAGGATTTCATGATAGGCCATGGCATGTTCCGATTTCCGCTCGATTGCCGCCAATACCCAAAAAAAGCGCTAGCAACTCAGCGCACTGGCTAATCCGATTCGGTTATAGAGCTTAGGCGCTGCCTAAGATGAGCAGCCAAAGCGCCAATGGACACGGCGTCTTTTGTGACTTCTTCTATCAATTCCTCGTACAGCGCCGAGCTTACGCGCTCATGAAAAGCTTCCAGCTCAAGATCCTCGTGACGACATTCCTCAAGGATTTGAAGAAAGGCACCCTTATACCAGTCCTTTTTCGCCTCGGCGCTGCTCAACCATCCCGAATGCGCTGCCTTTGCCTGCTCGAGCTCACTCGCAAGGTCAGCCATCTGCGCTTTGTACTGCTTTAGCTGATCTGATAGGTCGAGATTCTCTGCTCTCCGAGAATCCAACTCGCGTGTGACCTCAAAAATCGCGTCCTTCAGATGCTCGATTTCCTCAGCCTTCTGATCAACCGAAGCGCCGAGCTGAGCTAAGCGATCCGGGGCCCATTCCCCAAGAACCGTAACTGGCGGCTCATCAAGTGGGCCGAACAAATTGATCGTGCTTTTTAGCTTACGGCGCGAGAGCAGGCCCGATTTCATCATGGCAATGTGCAGCCGACGCGCTACCGCATCCAGGCTGAAGGAGTTGGACGCCGCAAGAGCAACGCGCGCCTGTTCGCTCGCCAACCGAGACGCGTCGTCAGCCAAATCCCCAATGAAGGCCACCGCTGACCGAATCGCCATATCGTCGTCGGCATCCACTGGTCTGACCGTGAGACCCAGCCTCGCGACAAGTTCTGGCGCGGCACCGTGCCCGAGCGAAATGGGCACCGCCCCAGCAAGCGCAGCCTCGACGATGGTTTGGCCAAAGGTCTCGTCAAAGCTGGTATTGACCGCGAAATCAGCAGCTTTAAACAAGCGAGCAAGATAATCGCGATCCTTGGTATAATCAAACTGGGTTACATTCTTCGCGAAGAGCAAGGCCCGCGTATTTGACGCACCGACAATAACCGCGTGAAATAGTTTCTGATCCAGTTGCGCGAAAAGGCGCCAAGCTAACGGGGCGTTTTTGCGCTGATTAGTGTAGTCGCCGCTGGGCAAAATGACCAGGTGCTTGTCTTTGGGCAAACCAAGCTCAGCTCGGATTGTACGCTTATCCGTGGACGAAACTCGATACTCTTCAACCCTAGCGCCTAGCTCAGCAATCAACACCTTTTCTGATATTTCGCTTTCCATTAAGCCACGAGCGGCGAAGGCTGCATGAAATTGCTGGGCCGAGTAACGAGAATTCGCCAGAACTCGAACATTGGGATGGGCGAGAATATCTCGCTTCACGCGCGCCATCTTCGCAATCTGGTTAGATGGAAGTGCCGGAAACTCGAAAAATGTCGGGCATTCATGGTCGCAGCGCGCGTCGAGATATTTGTCACAGCCCCCGAAGTAGGCGCAACGCCCAGTCAAGTAGTAAAAGTCATGGCTAACAATCCACACCTCAACTTCATTCGCGAGGCGAGGAAGCCACGTAAGATCATGCGTGGCACCGTGGACATTGCCTAGGACCACGAGATCGACATCATTCCTGATGACGTCTGCAACGATGCGTTCATAGTCCGGCTGGCGCTGATGGTTACCATCGCTCGCCTCCTCGGCGAGCGCAAATGCGCCTACCTCACAACCCAGCATACGAAAGGCTGCCGCATAGCGCCCGTGTCCGATCCCTGCGCCATATTGGAAGCCAAGGTCGTTCACCATCAGAACACGTGGATTGCGCTGCCCGTCAAATTGAAGCCTAGCATACCGAGGCGGCGTCCGCTGTTCGACCGTATGGGAAGAAACATAATCGGCAAGCTCTGCTTTGAACTTCGTCGGGTCGGCGGTCTTCTGACCTTTATGCTTGCGGAACAGTGCAACCGGCGCGCCAATTCCTGCAATGCACCCGCCTGCTTGGGCAATTCGAACCCATAAATCGTAGTCCATACTGTAGTGTAACGACGCATCGATGCGGCCGCCAGCAGCCTCGTAGATACGACGCGTGAAGAAAACTTCGGGTTGGTAGAAATACTGGCCTGAGTTCCACATGGCCTCTAGATCAAGCAGCTCTCTTTCAATAAGCGGGCCGTCTGGCAAACCATATATATGACGGATCAGCGGTCCGGTTTCATCGAAAATTACGGCCTGGCCGGTGATCAGGTCAACGTCATATTGCTCAAAGGCCAAAGCCATACGAAACAACGCAAGCGGGGCCAACATATCATCGGCGTTTAGCCATGTCAGGATATCACCTGACGCGTTCCGAAAGGCTTTGTCTAGCGCACTCGCCTGACCCCCGTCAGGCTTAATCCGCGCATCGACAAAATCATAGTCTGCAAGAATGTCGGCTGTGCCATCGTCGGAGCAAGCGTCCACGACGATGTATTCGAGATTCGGGTAACGCTGCAGACGAACCGATTCAATTGCGTCGCGAATGAATTCGCCAGCTTGGAAGGCTGGAGTAACGATAGTAATTTTGGGCCAAGTTCGCGCGTTCGATAAAGCCTCGCAAACGCTTTCGAACTGGTCGTGTGGAGTCTTAATCCAATCTGGACCAACAACAAGACCGTTTTCGTTCAACATGAGCGACCTATCATCAAAGCGGCGAACAAGAGTGCAGCCCCAGGGAATGGGCAGGTGGCACCGCGATTTTCGCGCTTTCGCTAGTGCCGAATTCTAAAATAGAGACTTAGTATGAGAAGCTTCTGGTGCCAAGAATTCAGATCATTACGCCGTCATGCTTGTTTTTTCGACCACAGAGTTGACCTGCGCCCCTTGGCTCCCTCGTTTATTTCGAGAGTCTGACGCTTTCTGCACTGCTCCCCAACGTTGGACCGCCGGAAGCTAGAGTTTTCCGGCTGTGATCATGGCGGCGGGCTGGTTGCACCGCCATGATTATGCAGGTCGGCTGGGGCGTTGCACCCGATCGCGCTGTGTGGTCGGACCTCGTTGTAGTCTCTGCGCCAATGCTCCAACTTTTCACGGGCGTCGGCAAGGCTCATGAACCAGTGTGCGTTCTAGCACTCCGATCGAAGCTTGCTGTTGAAGGCTTCGATGAACCCATTGTCCGTCGGCTTACCTGGCCGTGAGAAGTCCAGCGTGACGTTGTTGGCATATGCCCAGAGATCGAGATCGCGCGAGATGAACTCACTGCCGTTGTCCACTCGGATCGTCCCAGGATACCCGATTTGGCCGCAGACGCGTTCGAGCGTCTGAACGACATCCTCGCCGCGGTAGGTGAACCGAGGATCGGCTGCCGGGCAGTAGCGCGAATGCGTGTCCACTACGGTCAGGATGCGCAGCTTCGATCCCATGGCGAGTTGGTCGTGGACGAAGTCCATCGCCCAGACCTCGTTCGGGCCGGCAGCGTCTCGGCGGTCCTCGCGAAGCTTGGCCTTCACCCGCCGCTTAGGGTGCTTGTTGCGAAGCTGCAGGCCTAACTCGCTATAGATCCTGCGGGTCTTCTTGATGTTCACCACCCATCCCTCCCGGCGCAAAAGAACGTGAACTCGTCGATACCCGTATCGCACACGAGTCTGGCATATCTCTCGTATTCTCTGTTCGAGGCCGGCCTGACCGGGTCGGCGGGACTTGTAGTGGTAGGTCGAGGTGTCGAGCGGAAGAGCCTGGCAGGCCCTTCGGATCGACACGCCCCAGTCCACCAGCATCCCGTCGACCAGCTTGCGCTTGCGGTCAGGCCTTAAAGCTTTTTAGCGGATGACGTCCTGTAACATCTCCCGGTCCAGTGTCAGGTCGGCGACGATCTTTTTCAGGCGCGCATTCTCGTCCTCGAGCTGTTTCAATCGGCGCATCTCGTCCGGCAGAAGCCCCCCATACTTTTTCTTCCAGTTGAAATACGTCGCCTGACTGATCCCCGCCTTGCGGCAGATTTCCGCAACCGGCGTGCCGGTCTCGCCCTGCTTGAGAATGAACGCCTTCTGTGCGTCCGTGAACTTCGATGCCTTCATGGAATTCCGCTCCTTTCCCAGCCAGGGAAAATCTAGCGGAAAACTCCAGTTTCAAACGATCCAGTTTTCAGGGGGCAGAGCAAGCAATTCGAATGCAAACTCGCTGCGGTCAAGGAACTTTTGCATCTTTGGGCGTACCGGATTTCGCCTCTATTGCCCAGAGATACTGCTTGTCATTGACAGGGTTCAGGAAGAGTGTCCGCGGGTGGTCTGAAAACCAATCGAGCAGTTTCTCCCGATTGATCCCAGTCCAGTCTTCCCCGGAAAAACCGAAATCCTTCTTGCCTATCCCCCCCCAATCATCGATCAGCACGGCAGCTCGGCCTGCATGCCCATTCGCAATTGCGCGTAGCTCCTTCAGTAAGGGAATCTGCCGCTCCCATTCCTCCAGGTCCGTTTCGGTATCGAGCCGTGCCGTTGCCACCGGGTATCCTGAAAACCGCGAGTTTTTCCAATCGACTCCCGCTGACCCACTCCAATGCGCGTCGAGAAAAAAGAAGCTGGTCCCGGGGAGGTCACTTACGATAGCGGGAAGAACATCGCCTGAATTGCCCTGCAGGCAGCGGATATTCGGCCTGTGCGACAAGTCTTTGCAGGCATTTTCGTAAAGCGCCCGCGACAGCTCGATAGTCGTTACCCGCTTGAACCAATTGCTTGCATGCAGGGTGGTGTGGCCGAACAACGTGCCTGTTTCAACGAAATCATCGAAACCGGCCGGCGCGAATGATATCCGCAGCTCCTCGAGCAACGCAAAGATCGACTGCGGATAGAGGGTCTCGGGTTCTAGCGTCAGCAGTACCGTTCCCGTGGCAGTGTCGACCAGCCGCACAATCCCGGGACCTGTCATTGCCAGACGACCGCCGAGCAAGATACGTTTCTCAGGTGGCTGGCCGGCAAACCAGTGGAGACCGTCCGGTGGCACCGGGGCCGGGTCGATCTCGTATGCGAGCGGCCTGCCCTCGCGGTCCAGCCACTCGGGCGTCATCGCGCTGACATCCTCTCCGACGATCATGACTTCGAGCGTCACTTGCGGGTCGAGGCGGTCGATCCAAGGGCGACGATCGGCGAAGTGTACCCAACGAACCCTCGGATCAAGCTGATTCGTCCTGATGTACTGATATCGCATGACGGAAGCGCAAACCCTTGGAAACATATGGTATTTTCACGGAGATTCAAACACGCCAACCCGCGCCACCCTGCGTTCACTATAATCAACGGCTCCGAATATAGTCAATCGGCCTCAAGGCCGTCCGGATTGGCGCATTCCTACCACCCCGTTGAATGACATCATTCGATGATCCGGTTGATTGTCTTCACATCGACCGGATGACCGAAAACCGGCGGCAACGTATATTGCGGCGGCACGTGAATGTCGGGCAGGTTCTCGGGCGCCTCGGGAAGGCGGTACCGATATGCGGACCGCACGAAAAACGCACTCAGCATTGCAGCCGACCGGGAAATACCCGAACCGGTCGAAGAGATCGGAAAAGCTTTGCAACGAGGCCCCGAAGTAGTCGCTGTTCTGCCAGCGGTGATCCTTGTCGTAGGTAATCTCGAACCGGATCGGTGGTGGAAACTTGTTGTTGACTTCGACGATAAAGAACGCTGGCCTGCACCCCGTTTTGAAATATCCGCTCGGAGATATGATAATCGTTGCCGTCCAGATCGACCGAGATCATGTCCGGGGACCGCCCGCCCAAGGCTTCCCGACCGCGCTCCAGAAGGGCATCGATTTGATATCGATTTGATAGAGCGAGATCCAGCTCTCGAAGAAAAGCAGGCGCTTCGAGTGTTCGTGATCGATCAGAAGGGATTCGCCGCCCGCCCAGTAACACGACCAGCCGAGTGCCAGCAGAATGACCCTGTCATGAGCCGAGGCGCTCGCCCCCTGTTCGGCTTTTTACGCCAGCCGGGCGCATGCAGTTCCTGGTCGCGTGCGCAAGCCATGCAACGGCTGCCCTGCGACCGCCGTTCGCTGTCGGCATGTCAAACGCGGTCAGCCCGGAGAGGTTTGTAAGTCAGCTGGAAGCCGCATCGTCAGATGGGAAATGCTCGCTCGCCGCTCCGTCTCGCCGCCGGTGCCCAGACAACGAAATGCCAACCGCAAGGTACCCTGATCGGCGGGCAGATGGAGCCTGATTGTGTCGCGCTCGGACAGGGTCATCCTGCTGATCACACGGCTTTCTCCCTGCTTCACGACAAGCTCGAGCCCCTCTGTGCCAAGCAGGCGGAACACGCGCCCGTCCAGGATCACAGCACCTGCTACACGCGCATCGGGTCCGGGCGTAAACACCGCCTCGGCGCGCTCGACGATCAAACGGCTCAGGCGGTTCGGACGCTCCACCAACCCACGGTCTTTTCCGACAAAGCGGAGCGTCCCGAGGTTGAATCGGGCGGCCACGCGCGCGACACGCGCCGTCGCGGCCGGTCCGCGAACGGCCAGTACGTCGAAGTAGTGCCGCCCCCAGGTAGCACGCTCCGCCTCCAGCGTGGCCGCATCCACGGGCCGAAGCACATGGTTCAGGTCATCGAGCTGGAATAGGGTAAAGGGACCGTGGGGTGCGAGCGCATCATCGAGCGACCAGATGTCTGGCTCCCATTCGAGCATCAGCGTGACGTTCGGGCAAGCCGCAAGGCTCTGTGCAAACCCCGACAGCGCCATGGGTTCGGACGCCTGAATGTCCATTTTGATGAATGTCGGCAAGCCCGCTTCGTTTTCCACCCGCCACCCGTCCAGCGTGACAACAGAAATGCTCTGCGCGTCTGCGACCGGCCCACTGGGCGGGTTGAGGGCCGATTGCAGGCGGTAGTCGCCGAAATTCACATCTTTTCGCACAAGCCGCCCCTCCCCGGCAAAGTCGGAGACCGCATGCGGCACCACGTCGACCCAGTCGCACAAACCGTTTTCGGCAAGGCTTCGGGACAATGCGGCGCGGTTCTGCGCGCCGGGCTCGAAGGCATAGACCTTGCCATCCCGGCCCCGCTTGCGAAAGGTCGCCGAGGCGACAAGCGCGTACCACCCGATATTTGCGCCGACGTCATAGACACGAACCGGATCGGGCGACGCCTCCAGTAAGTCCAGAAAAACCCGGGTCATGAACGCGTCCCAGATCCCGATATAATGGAGCGTGCTGGATATCGGCGCATCGACGGCTGGATCGTGCGTGGTGACCCGCAAGTTCAGATCGGCCAACCAGTCATGCGTGACGGCAACTTCGAAAACCGGTGTAAATTGGTCTTCCACGCCCTCGTTTAATGAGTCAGTCATCGATTGCCCTAACCTTCCCGGTAGACAGGCGTGTATACCGCCCTTCTCCGCGCCACAACCGGCCGACCGGGCGCACCGCAAGGTAGGGCGTTTCAGACAAAAGCGGAGCAGTCTCATAAGTCAACGGCGTACAGCCTCGTGAAGCTAGGAGCCGACGCCACTCGGCCAGCGCTTCGTCGCGGAGCGATTTGAAGCGAGGCTCGCGTCGTGCACGCGCAACATGCCGATGATCTGCTCTTCTGAATAGCGGCTCTTTCGCATGGTCCATCCTCTCTTCGATGGACTCTACCATCCCGTGGCCGGAATTCAGGGGGCTGGGTCAGCAGATGCGAGTTTTCCGCACGGTTGTTTTCATGCTGCCCTGTGACCTGGCGAGCGGCAGGCCGTCCACACGTGACACTGCCAGTTGGCATGACTGGGGAACACCCTTATGCTGAAATCATCCTATTGGGCCTATTAGTACTGGAGGCTTTTCCAACAAATGCGGCGCGCACTGATCTGCGGAATAGGCGGCCAGGACGGCAGTTATCTGGCCGCCCTGCTGCTGGACAAGGGCTATGAGGTCTGGGGCACCTCGCGCGATGCCGAGACGGCGACCTTCAGCAATCTTCAACGGTTGGGTCTGGTCGGGCGGGTCAAGCTCCTGTCGATGGCTCCTAACGATTTCCGCAGCGTCTTCATTGCCGTCGAGCATAGTGAGCCCGACGAAATCTACTATCTCTCGGGACAAAGCTCGGTGGGATTGTCATTTGGCCAGCCTACAGAGACCCTGGAAAGTATCGTGTCTGGTGTGTTGAACATGCTTGAGGTCATGCGCCTGCGCGGCCGCGAGATGCGGCTTTACAATGCCGGGTCGAGCGAATGTTTCGGCGATACTGGTGACCGAGTTGCGGATGAGGACACACCGTTTCGTCCCCGCAGCCCTTATGCCGTGGCCAAAGCTTCGGCGCATTGGCTCGTGGCGAATTACCGCGAGGCCTACGGGCTGCATTGCTGCACGGGCATCTTGTTCAACCATGAATCGCCATTGCGCCCGCCGCGCTTTGTCACCCGCAAGATCGTGTCGGGGGCGGCGCGCATCGCCGCCGGTCGGCGGGAGAGGCTAGTTCTGGGTAATCTCTCTATTGCGCGGGACTGGGGCTGGGCCCCGGAATATGTCGACGCCATGTGGCGCATGCTGGCGGCCGAAACGCCCGAGGATTTCGTCGTCGCCACCGGCCAGACTGCGTGGCTTGAAGATTTCGTGGCCGAGGCCTTTGCCTACCACGGGCTGGACTGGCGCGACCATGTTGAGATCTCGGCCGAATTTGCCCGCCCCAGCGACATCCAGGTCAGTCGCGCGGACTCGACCCGCGCCGCCGAGCGCCTGGGCTGGCGCGCGCAGACGCATATGCGCGACGTGGTGCGGAAAATGTGCGCGGCAGAGGTCCAGCAGAACGAGAGCACGGAAAAATGACCTACCTCGCTGCTTCACAGCCCCGATTCATCCTGCATATCGGCGCGAACAAGACCGGGACGTCCTCAATCCAACGGATGCTCTTAGAAAACCGGCAGGTTCTGCACGACGCCGGGTGGGAGTATCCCGATTTCCACCTGCTGCACATGGCGCACCACCGTCTTGCCTATTCGATCGGCGGGCGTCGGGACCTTGCTCTTGCCGGAGACTGGGAGAGCGAGTTCCGGAACTTGATTTCCGACCGGGACAAGCGCTTTGTTTTTTCCTCGGAACTGTTCTTCCGCGTCGTACCGCCCGAGAAGGTCGCGCATTTCTTCCCGCCTGAGGAGACCCGCATCGTCCTCTACCTGCGCGATCATCTGAGCTACATGACGAGCTGGTACGCGCAGGCGGTCCAGGAGCGCAACCTGATCGCCGATTTCAGCGACTACGTGAAGGTATTCAATACCCCGCTCACATCCTACCTGTCCCGCTGGGAAGAGGTTTATGGTCATGACCGGATCGTGCTGCGGCCCTTCGTGCGCAGTATGCTGGAGGGGCAGGACTCGCGGATCGACTTCTTGCAGTTCGTCGATGGTGTCGCTCCCTCCGCAGCTACGCTGGCTGCGGCGGAAAGCAACCTTTCGATTTCGGGAAACCTTCTATTTTTCAAGAGATTGTTAAATAATTATATGACAATTGAAGAAGCGGAGAGTTATCCAATTACGGACGAATTCGGTGCCCTTTCTGAGGTCAAGGAAACCTTTAACGGCAGGTTCAAGGCTTCCCGGGACGAGGTCGGAACGGTGCGCCGGGTGTTCCATGCGGACATTGCAGCGCTCGCACAGCGCGGTCTGGAATTTCCGCCCATGCCAGAAGAGGTCACTGGACATGCCTGCCCGAATTTCGACACGCTGCACGAAGACGTCCGGCTGATCAAGGAGATCGCGATGAACACCGGAAAGCACTTCCTGCGGTACGCAACACGCTGGCAGGACTGGCAGTCCCTTTAGATGCCTTGTTAGGTGTCTTGGGGGTGACGGTGCAGACAGACAAAGGCGGGCCCGTCTCTGTTTTGGGGGACACTCGGCGGCTTGGGCGGCGAATTGCCGCCACTCTGCTTGCGCGATTTGCCGGTTTCGCTTGAACCGGTTTCTATCGTTGATGTGGCGTTCGAGGTTGAAGTGTTTGTAGACGGAAGAATGGACGGCGACAAATTTCCGGAAGCTTCCCATTCGCCGGAAATTGAGTATCGCCCGCTCGCGTCCTCGTAAGGGCTGATGTGAGTTTTCGGCTTTGTTGTTGGGCCATCTCCCGACATCCTGTTTGTCCTCATTCCCGATGACCTTAATTGCGGCGCGCAGTGATTTCATGCGGTTCGCCAAGACGACCCCGGGATTTTTGTACCGCTTCATCGCCCTACGTAGAAACTTCAATGCAGCCTAGCGGTCCTGCCATCTTGTAACATATAGATTTCCAGCACCTCACCCTCAAGATCGACGGTCTGTCAGAGAAAGTGCGTCACGCATCGTCCGTCTCCGTTCCGACAGACTCTCAATTCAAATGCGGGACCAAACAGGGCTCAGGTCAGCTTGTCTGACTGAAGGGCCAAACGATTGAAACCGGGCAACAACGGTCGGTGACTAAGGGTGACGGAATTCGATCAGATCGAGGAAAATGCCTAGCTTGCGCTCGTCTGTCGAGATGCCCAGATCAGCAGGTGCAGGGGCGTCAGGGCTGCCAAAGCTGAGCGCGATTTCTTCGGAACACTCGGTGATCGGTACTGACAGTATAAAACGGTATTCAGTCGGCCACTCGGCCTCGGAGAGCAGGAAGCTGTTGCCGCAGACTGAGATGGTATAGGCTCCGAGCTCCGGCTCCAAATAATAGGGTAGGAGACCCGTTATCCAGATCATCACACCGTCGTCTGCCGGTCGCGGCAAAACTAGGCGGGCAGTTTCACCAGCGCGCGACCAAAGCCCGTTCGGGCCGAAATTGAACCAGCCTTCCTGAAAGCGATCTCGCATGTCGATCGGCTCGATGCGGGTGACCGAAAGGGCCTCCCCTGAAATGAGGATCTCCAGAACTTGATCATATTGGCGCAAGCGGCCATTGGCGATGGCGGCGTCCTCATGTACGAAAATCACTGTACCAATCCCATAGCGCCAGACGATTTCGGACAGCATGAAGACCAAACGCTCATCACTAACCCGATTGGTGGATACTTGGATGACTTCGGTATTGAAAATACGTGCGAAGTGGCCTGCATAAATGCTGAATGAGTTTCCAAATATTAGGATTGGGGCGTTGTTGCTGGGCGAGTTCGGGGTCCAGCGCCGTGCGGCGCTGATAGGTCCGATCTCTTCAATGAGCGCACTTCGGAAATCGCGTTGTTCGGTGTGGGAAAATTCAAAGCTGGCGGGCTCGCGAACGGTCACCATGCGTTCGATCTGATAGATGCCGCGAAGATCAGCTGGGCGTTCTACGGTCGTCAATTCCGGGCTGAGCTCGGGCAGGCCGAGCGTAGGTGCGATAGAGAGCAATGCATCCAAGATCGACTCACTGTCCGAGTGGAAATTGAGAGCCGGATAATAAAGCGGATCATCCCGCTTCTCGCGCATGATTTCGAGCGGGTAATGCGTCGCTTCTGACATCGCCGCCAATGCACTTAGGTAGCCTTCTCCTTGAAATGCCGCCGCGCAATTTCTTCGGATTTCAAACGGGACGTAACCGGGCAGCTCGTCTGCATAAAGGACCGGCTTGCTGGGAATGACTAGATTGGCGAAGGTAATGCCCTGACTCTGCCAATAGGCACTCCAGCGATTGATCTGTTCTAAAACTCCGGGGATATCAGGCCGACTGTCAGCATTTAGTGGCCGGCAGCTACCGGCAAAAGCCGCATAGCTGAGCGGCTCGGGTGCATGAGTGGATAAAAAGACAAAAGACCCTGTGCGCAGCGTGTTCACAGCTCCTGCATCGCCAAGCCAGTAATAGCGCACTTGTTGCATCAACTGAACGGCATGGACGCCTAACAGGACACGTTCAGAATACCACTCGGAAAATTGCTGGAACGCGCGGATCGGGGTGTCAGTAAACTCGCTTAGCATAGGCATTTCCGTCAGGTTGCGATTCAGCCGGAAGGAGAGGCCGTCGTCGGGCAAGAGCATGCCAAAAGACGGTACCGCGAGGCTTATTCCCAGTAGGAAGCCGGTAGTACGCGCTTGCCAATTTGTACGTGCCATCCGCTGCCCCCGCCTAAAACTGGAAGTAGATGAAAGGGCTATACGAGCCGGAGAGAACTCGGAGCGCCGAGAAAATGAACAAAACCATTGCGATCACTGTGGTGACCCAGACTTTGCTGTCGCTCATGGCGATTGGAACCCGGCCATCGTCAAGCGGCAATAGCGCCCACTGGCTCAATAGCCGAGGAATTATCGAAACCGCTAGCACGATGCCGGCACTCAGCGAGATCCAAGTCTCCGTCGAAATGTATAGCGAAGTGTAGTTTTCGCCGCCCCAGCGTGTAAACATGCCGAGGAGGTATGAATTGGCGGTGGCGAAGTCCGCGGCGCGGAAATATATCCAGCCAATCATCACCACTCCCAAGACATATACATGACGAGTCACCACGGTGCGTGCTAAGGCATTGCCGAGGCCCGCTCGCTCGACCACTAGGAATGCGCCGTGGAAGAGACCCCAGAAAACGAAGTTCCAGGAAGCGCCATGCCACAGTCCGGTAAGGAAGAAGACGATCCACAAATTGAGATAGGTGCGCACAGCGCCGCCTCGATTGCCGCCTAGCGGAATATAAACATAGTCGCGGAACCAACTAGACAGGGAGATGTGCCAACGGCGCCAGAATTCCGTGATTGAGGTCGATCCATACGGAAAGCGGAAGTTTCGCGGGAAGCGAAAGCCTAAAATCACGCCTATCCCGATAGCCATTGTCGAATAGCCAGAAAAGTCGAAATAGATCTGGATGGAATAGGCAATGGCACCGAGTATGAGATCCGGTGAGCTCAGATCCATCATGGAATCGCCGAAGGCTGTGTCGGCCAGCGGCGATACGACATCGGCGACGAGGACTTTTTGCGCCAGGCCGACCGAGAATATGACACTGCCCCACCACAAATCCCGCAATTGCACGACGCGGCGCTTCAACTGCCGTGCGACCGACGAGAAACGGACGATCGGACCGGCGATCAGTTGCGGGAACATCGCAATATAAGTGCCAAGTCGGATAATACTTTTTTCCACCATGGTGGGGCGGCGATAGCAATCAACAAGATAGGAGATCGCCTGAAATGTGAAGAATGAAATACCCGCCGGCAGCATAAGCGCTTGCAAATGATCGGGCGGCCCCAGCATGAGGACATCATCAACGAAGAAAGTGGAGTATTTGTAATACGCAAGCGGGCCAAGTGTTCCCACAATGCCGATGCCCAACATGATGCGTTTTTGATTCGGCTTTTCAATCCATTCGATCAAGATTGCGGTGAGATAGGTCCAGACTACTACTCCGATCAGCATCAAGATGACATAACCCTGCCCCCAAAAATAGAAAAAAAGGCTGAGCAGGAGGAGCGCAAGATTGCGCATGACCGCGGGAGCGATAAAATACAGCGCTAATGAAATTGGCAGGAATAGAAAAAGGAACTCTACTGAAGAAAAGACCACCGTTACTAGTCCTCTGAAGAAATGCTCAGTGTAGCGAAATTCAAGAAAAAATGCCCATCTTCATCGATCAGTTTGCATGGCCGATATGGTATGTCAATCAAGAGGTCGGGCGCAGACAGGCAAAGGCGGGCCCGTCTCTGTTTGGGGGACATTCGGCGGCTTAGACGGCAAGTTGCCGCCTAAATCGAAGAGCCCCTAGCAAGTAGAGACCGGTTCGCTTTTGTCTGACATCACCCAAATACGGTCTTTCGAAAAAAGAAGTCTGCGCAGCATCAGCCCAAGCGTTCGCTCGTCATCGGACAGTCCAAGCTCCCTAGGGGAGTTAGTTTGACTAACAAACAATTTCACCTGCAACAGCCCCTTAAACGCCGGCAGAGCCAACTGCCAGTCGACTATCGGATGATCCCCCAGAGCGATTTCGATTGGACAGGTTTCCTCGCGTCCGCTGGTTGTCTCGGTAACGGTGATTTCAGCGGGAACCGGCGTCGAGAAGTCGGTGGATATGAACATCAGAGATCCCTGAACCTCGTTAACGGACTCTGCATCGGGTATCTTCACGAACAGGCTTGCTGTGGGGGAGTTGGTCCACATCCCTTCGGGCTCAAGAGGGTTAAAGCCAATGAGGGAAGCGAAAGGCTTTGCGTTATTGGCGCCCAGAAGACCGAGGATTTCCTCCCCCAGGGGAATCGGATCCAACTGAGGATCTGCCTCGTTGCGAAGGATGTCTAGAACAGGCAGCAACTCCGTGTCCTCCAGGAGCGGGCTCTGGCGGCTAATGAGCTGCTCGTAGAGGGTTAAGTAGAAACCGGCCTCTTCGACACTTTCGGCGATTGCGGACGTGAAAGGTTCGCCCATTGCCTCGAACCCCAGCATTGCCGCCCGGCCCGGATCAAGGAGCGTCAGCACACGCCACATTGCGAGATTCGTCACAACTCCCTGAATGCTCTGAAGATATTTTGGGTAAAAGGCGTCGCGGTTGCCGTCAGCATGCTGCGACAGGAGGATCAACTGGCCTAAGGTCTCAATGGCATGGCACCTTGATAGACCGCCCAAAATGCGGCCCAGCTGCTCCATTCGATGTTCGCTGATCCGCGAGCCGAGCAGGCCGAGCGCCACGAACCGCCCCCGCTCGAGGTCGGGAACTTCGAAAAGGCTGTCTGGGAGCAACAGCTTGCGGTCGAAGAACGACGTGACCAGGCGTCTGGCGGCGACGAACTCCGACAGCCAAGCAGCGTCGCGCGGCTCTGCGTGGGGAATCCTGTTATGCCGCCGCATCTCGACGATGCCCTGACGGCGGAAGATGGAATCGATATTGTCGCGTAGGAAGGCGACGAAGTCCCGCGCATACTGCTCCGCAGTCCGATCCTCGACAGCTTTCCAGGCTCGGCTTCCCCGCTTGGCGACACCATCGGGATGGTCGAGAATTGACTGCAGCACCGCCACAATTTCGGAAACTTCGCCGAGGTTGTTGAGAAAATAGCAGGCATCCTCGGGCATCTCGGCGAAGGATCCCGTCCGATAAGCGATCACTGGTCGACCAAAAGCCATTTGCTCGACCAGTGACAACGAGGCACCTTCGGTATTGGGGTAGCGCAGATTGAAGAAGATGTCGGCAGCAGCAAGGGTGGCATTGTATTCGCGTTCGGTGGGATCGACCACAAGGTCGAAAGTATCGGTTAGGCCGGCTTGTTCGATCTCGCCGCGCAGCTGCTGCAGGAACTGCGGGTTGCTTCCATAGCCGGCGATCGTGACCTTGAAACGGCCCTGAAATTCCAGATTGGCGGCAAAAGCCGCGACCAGAAGCTGAAGGCCCTTGGTCACCTGAATATGACCAGCGCAGACGATATGAACGGGTCTGTCCCCGATCGACACCGGGGCGGGCGATTCGGCATCGGGGCGGGGCATGAAGAGCGTGCACACATCGGCCTGGTAATTCTCCCCGAGCCCGCGACGACCGTAATCGGAATGTACCACTGCTCCGACACCGAGCCGCGCCAACCGGTCGCCAAGCGGTACCTCTGTGGCCCATGCACTTTCCCACGGGACGAAGAGGACCTCGCCCTTGTCGCAACTCAGAAAGCCGCTGGAACTGAAGAACTCGAAAGCAGCCGGCCCGCCGGCGCTGAACAGCAGTGCGTTGAGCGAGGCAGAGGGGTGGTTGCCCTCCATACCTTTCGCCACGAGATAATGTTGATAGACATGGTCGTGCAGCACCACGATGCCGGGGTGAATCTGGAGCGCTTGATAGATAGGGCCATGGTGCAGGTCGTTGTTGCCCAGATGGTAGACTGCCACATCGAACAAGGCCCAGAAATCGGACCGCAGCAAGCTATCGGAAATCTCGACAATCGGATAGTCGATTTCGAGGGGCTTGTCCTCCGACGGCGGATAAAAGACCACGACGTCGATCTCGTCGCAGGGATAGGCTCTCTTCATCTCGGCCAGGACGTTGCGTGTATAGGTTGCAATCCCGGTCTTGGGCGAGAGGGGCGAAAACCAGCCAATTCTAATCAATGGGGAATCACTTTCTTCAGGTCTGCAAAACGGCCATCGATGAAGGTTTTGTTCATTTGCCTGAATCTATAAATTTCCGGGTTTCGATTAAGAACCATGTTCTTCTTTTGCATTAATATGATACGTTCTAGCATCTTCTGGCTCCTCGTGAGCGCATCAGAGATCGTATAGACGATTTCTGTATAACTCCGGCTTTGAAACTCTCTTTCCTGTAAGCTATCGACCTTTGTCGAGTTAGCGCCCTCGGTTTCTTGCAGAGCAATCGTGTAGATGGCGTTCGACATGCTGTCCAGCGGTGTGATCGCCGCTATAGGGGCAAAATAGGAAAACCCGACATGGATGTGGAGATCCGCCCGCGCGAGGATGTCCATTCCATTTTTCACCGGCGTCTCCGGAGATATGACGGTTGCCCGTGCCAGTTGGGACAGGCCCTCTCGAAGGTTCGAATGCCTCTTCGGGTCCAGTCCGGCACCATGATCGAAAATCGCGACCTCAGGAGTATCCGACATGCCGGTGGGATCCAGCAGAACAGGGAGCCGGTTGGCCATTCTCATGGGCACGAAAGGCGCCAATCCCAAGGACTGTCTGAAATGCAGGTGGTCCAGCAGAATCACGCAGTCGAAATTGCTAAGGACGTTTCTGACCCAGAAGTCCGACGCGCCGCCGCTGCCGAGATTGCGCGCCTCGAATTCCTGCAATTCGTCTGGTAGGGAGCGGGTGCAAATGAGGATGTTGCGCCCCAGCATCTTTTCAGGAGTGTTCGGAAGGCCGACGAACAAGGCCAGATTGGCGTGCCGGCCGGCCGGAAACGCGCCAAGCGCCTCAAGTTCCGCAACCGCCGCATCGCCGTCGCTGACCTCGCTGATTTGCGCGTGGGCCTGGCTGTGCAGATAGGTCTCCAAGGATTGTCGAAGCAGGGTTTCGCGAAGCGAAACCGGTGGGATTGCCGTTTTCAGGAAGAATATATTCATCTCGAGTAGTCGATCCTAATGCATCTAAAGGGACCGCCAGTCCTGCCAGCGTGTTGCGTACCGCAGGAAGTGCTTTCCGGTGTTCATCGCGATCTCCTTGATCAGCCGGACGTCTTCGTGCAGCGTGTCGAAATTCGGGCAGGCATGTCCAGTGACCTCTTCTGGCATGGGCGGAAATTCCAGACCGCGCTGTGCGAGCGCTGCAATGTCCGCATGGAACACCCGGCGCACCGTTCCGACCTCGTCCCGGGAAGCCTTGAACCTGCCGTTAAAACTTTCTTTGGCCATAGAAAGGCCACCGAATTCTTCAGTGATCGGATAACTCTCCGCTTCTTCAATTGTCATATAATTATTTAACAATCTCTTGAAAAATAGAAGGTTTCCCGAAATCGAAAGGTTGCTTTCCGCCGCAGCCAGCGTAGCTGCGGAGGGAGCGACACCATCGACGAACTGCAAGAAGTCGATCCGCGAGTCCTGCCCCTCCAGCATACTGCGCACGAAGGGCCGTAGCACGATCCGGTCATGACCATAAACCTCTTCCCAGCGGGACAGGTAGGATGTGAGCGGGGTATTGAATACCTTCACGTAGTCGCTGAAATCGGCGATCAGGTTGCGCCCCTGGACCGCCTGCGCGTACCAGCTCATCATGTAGCTCAGATGATCGCGCAGGTAGAGGACGATGCGGGTCTCCTCAGGCGGGAAGAAATGCGCGACCTTCTCGGGCGGTACGACGCGGAAGAACAGTTCCGAGGAAAAAACAAAGCGCTTGTCCCGGTCGGAAATCAAGTTCCGGAACTCGCTCTCCCAGTCTCCGGCAAGAGCAAGGTCCCGACGCCCGCCGATCGAATAGGCAAGACGGTGGTGCGCCATGTGCAGCAGGTGGAAATCGGGATACTCCCACCCGGCGTCGTGCAGAACCTGCCGGTTTTCTAAGAGCATCCGTTGGATTGAGGACGTCCCGGTCTTGTTCGCGCCGATATGCAGGATGAATCGGGGCTGTGAAGCAGCGAGGTAGGTCATTTTTCCGTGCTCTCGTTCTGCTGGACCTCTGCCGCGCACATTTTCCGCACCACGTCGCGCATATGCGTCTGCGCGCGCCAGCCCAGGCGCTCGGCGGCGCGGGTCGAGTCCGCGCGACTGACCTGGATGTCGCTGGGGCGGGCAAATTCGGCCGAGATCTCAACATGGTCGCGCCAGTCCAGCCCGTGGTAGGCAAAGGCCTCGGCCACGAAATCTTCAAGCCACGCAGTCTGGCCGGTGGCGACGACGAAATCCTCGGGCGTTTCGGCCGCCAGCATGCGCCACATGGCGTCGACATATTCCGGGGCCCAGCCCCAGTCCCGCGCAATAGAGAGATTACCCAGAACTAGCCTCTCCCGCCGACCGGCGGCGATGCGCGCCGCCCCCGACACGATCTTGCGGGTGACAAAGCGCGGCGGGCGCAATGGCGATTCATGGTTGAACAAGATGCCCGTGCAGCAATGCAGCCCGTAGGCCTCGCGGTAATTCGCCACGAGCCAATGCGCCGAAGCTTTGGCCACGGCATAAGGGCTGCGGGGACGAAACGGTGTGTCCTCATCCGCAACTCGGTCACCAGTATCGCCGAAACATTCGCTCGACCCGGCATTGTAAAGCCGCATCTCGCGGCCGCGCAGGCGCATGACCTCAAGCATGTTCAACACACCAGACACGATACTTTCCAGGGTCTCTGTAGGCTGGCCAAATGACAATCCCACCGAGCTTTGTCCCGAGAGATAGTAGATTTCGTCGGGCTCACTATGCTCGACGGCAATGAAGACGCTGCGGAAATCGTTAGGAGCCATCGACAGGAGCTTGACCCGCCCGACCAGACCCAACCGTTGAAGATTGCTGAAGGTCGCCGTCTCGGCATCGCGCGAGGTGCCCCAGACCTCATAGCCCTTGTCCAGCAGCAGGGCGGCCAGATAACTGCCGTCCTGGCCGCCTATTCCGCAGATCAGTGCGCGCCGCATTTGTTGGAAAAGCCTCCAGTACTAATAGGCCCAATAGGATGATACTAATAGGCCCAATAGGATGATTTCAGCATAAGGGTGTTCCCCAGTCATGCCAACTGGCAGTGTCACGTGTGGACGGCCTGCCGCTCGCCAGGTCACAGGGCAGCATGAAAACAACCGTGCGGAAAACTCGCATCTGCTGACCCAGCCCCCTGAATTCCGGCCACGGGATGGTAGAGTCCATCGAAGAGAGGATGGACCATGCGAAAGAGCCGCTATTCAGAAGAGCAGATCATCGGCATGTTGCGCGTGCACGACGCGAGCCTCGCTTCAAATCGCTCCGCGACGAAGCGCTGGCCGAGTGGCGTCGGCTCCTAGCTTCACGAGGCTGTACGCCGTTGACTTATGAGACTGCTCCGCTTTTGTCTGAAACGCCCTACCTTGCGGTGCGCCCGGTCGGCCGGTTGTGGCGCGGAGAAGGGCGGTATACACGCCTGTCTACCGGGAAGGTTAGGGCAATCGATGACTGACTCATTAAACGAGGGCGTGGAAGACCAATTTACACCGGTTTTCGAAGTTGCCGTCACGCAGGCCTTCCAGGACGATCCTGATCTTGTCTTCAGCCGAGAAGTGCCGCCGCGTCGCCCGGCGGATGTCCTTTACCACACGATCTGCAGGCTTTTTGGACTTTGTATATTTGGCTCTCATCTTCATTCCTTCGTCATTACGACGAGAACCAAATCCTCCTTAAATCACAACCCCAATTCTGTGCCATAGGTGCTGACGGGGAACAAGTCGCGTGGGCTGACGCAGTTCTGTTCACACCATCGCCGGTGCTCTATAGGCTTCACCGCGTGCCAGCACCGCCCACGCGATGCGCGCGGTCTTGTTGGCCATCGCCACAGCCGGAAAACTCCAGCTTCCGGCGGTCCAGCGTTGGGCGCCAGGGCAACCACCTTCGGTTGCTGGTGAGAAACTACTTGAAGGGTGGCGTGAAATCAGCGATGCACGGCAGTCGGATTTTTAATTTTTGGGCCATTGCGGGAGGAGGTATGCAGTTGATATTAAAAGGGTTTTCGGACGAGGATTGCGACCGGCTCCACACAGTCATTGTGAAGGCGCTGGAAAGGTCGCAGCTTGAGTTCGACTACAATGGCCACGCCGACTTGCATTCGCTGGCTGAACCTGAAGGTGACAAGATTGCACTGCTCGCCTATTCGACGCCGGGCGTTAGCATCGCAAGTGCCATGGCCCAGGGTATTGATCCTGAAATTGCGCTTGCGGAATGGATTGGTTCGGCGAGCCACGCTCGTGCATTGGTGGACGCTGCGCCGGATAAGATCTGCCTCATCGATTCCGATCTTGCAGCAGCTTATCCTGAGCGCCTCTTGGCGGCACTTGGAATACGGACAGGAGTAACATTGGACGCAGCAGGTGCCGGAGTGCCAGAATTACGAAACTCGATTTTAGTACAGGAGTCAGCTGAGCGTTGGGCTCGCAGCTGCCCGGAAGCGAACGACCAATTAGAGGCGCTAGATACTGCGGCTCTGACGACAGGGTTGCGCCGCAAAGCGCTAGCTCCGGATGGGTTTTTAGCTGCGGCGCGTGCTCGTTTATCGCAGGCGTCACGGCCTGTGGATCTCGTGTCTCAGGTTGAAGCGCTAAGCGCTGCTTTGGACATGTGCCAACAGGACGTCGCCGCGCTTGAGGCGGCCGGCGCTCGACCTGTGAATGAGCAGACGGGTCGCTATCCTTTATCCACCACCAGCAATGTTGCTTCTCGCCCGTCAAAGGGCAATGTTTTCAAGCGGGTAATTCGTCGAGCGCGGCGCTCCAGCAATTTGAAGTTAATAAAAAACTCTGACTTGTTTGATGCAGATTGGTATGTTGAAAAGTATCCTGATGTCGTGCAATTTGGTGGAGATCCGGCCCTTCATTACTTGCTGAATGGTGGATTTGAAGGTCGCGCGGCGGGCCCCAAATTTAATACACATCTCTATCTGCAGTTAAACCCCGACCTTGAGGGCTCTCCGATAAATCCGCTGGTGCATTACTTGCGCCGCGGTCGCATTGAGGGGCGTATTGCGATGGACATGAACGGTAATCGGTTAGGCGTTGGCCCGGGGGCTACCCCGTGACCTTCACACCTGAGATCATCATCCACCTAGGGGCCGGTGAGGGCGGGGATATTGAGCGCTATAAGCTGATGGGCGCTCGGCTTGTATTGATTGAGGCTCGCAGCGAGGCAATCTCCGCATTAAGTGAGTCGGTGGATGGCATGGACGATGCGGAGGTCGTCGAAGCAGTCGTCACTGGAGGGGGCGGCTCACGGTCATTTTTGCGGTATAATCTGCCTAATGCTTCGAGTTTGCACCTCGCTAAGGGAATGCGCTCAGTTTACTCCGGATTGGAAGAAGTGGCGCGCGAAGAGGTCGAGACAATCTCAATCAGCAGCCTTCTTGAGCGCTATGCGTCCGCGATTTTGGGCTCAGTCCGACTGGTGCTGGATGTAAATGGCGAGGAGGCAGCGTTGCTGGATACACTTGAGGCTGACGGGAGTCTCGCCTCCCTTGCCGAGGTGGAGGTGCGTTGCGGTGTCGATGCCTTGTTTGATGGTGGACTAACCATGGCAGCCACGCGGGAAAGGCTTGAGCAAGCGGGGTTCAATGTTGAAGTGGCTGGCGCGGGTATGAATCGTATTGTCAAAGCGCGGCGCGCTGAAGGGCCTTTTTCGATGGTCGAGAAATTGCATCCTTCAGCTGTCGAGGAGCTGCAGCAATTAACTGCTCGGGCAGAATTGGCTGAACGTCGGGCGGTCGAATATGAAAGTGAAGTCGAACTGCTGCGCGAGAATTTCAACGCGGTTCAGGAAGAAGCGCTTAGCTTCAAAACGCGCTGTGATGCTGCCGAGCGTATTGCTGAGAGCGCGACCGGGAAAGTAGCCAAGCTACAAGAGGACTTTAGAGCGCTAGAAGAAGACGCACTTGACTTGAAGTCGCGCTCTGAGATTGCCGAGAGGCTGGCGGCCGGACGCGCAAACGAGCTCAAGAATCTACGTAAAAATGCGCAGGATGCAGAAGCCGAGGCGGCCGAACAGTCAAGTCGTTTAGAGGAAATTGGCGCGCTGCGTGTTGACCTCGAGGCCGCTCTTGACGGCCGGGCAATGGCGGAGGCGGCGTGTGTGGATCTCAAGAAGGGGCTGCGTTCGGAACGCGGACGAACCTCGGCGGCGAAGCGCAAAGCAAATAACCTTGCCAGCAAACTGCAGAAAGCGGTCGATGCTTTAGAGATTGAACAAATCGAGCTTCAGCAGCGAGATCAACAACTGGAAGCGACCCGCCAGGAAGTTGTCTCGCTGACTGCGCAGATCGACACGTTACAGTCGGCATTGAACGATGCGCAGTCGAAAGCAGAGCAGGCTGCTGAGCAGAAAATGCGCTTGGATGCGATGCAGGCGTCGCTTCAGCAGCGAGATCAACAATTGGAAGCAGCCCGCCAGGAAGCTGCCTCGCTGACTGCGCAGATCGACACGTTGCAGTCGGCATTGAACGATGCGCAGTCGAGAGCAGAGCAAGCAGCTGAGCAGAAAATGCGCTTGGAGGTAGTACTCGAAGAGAGTGCTCAACAAGTCGCTCAACTGGAAAATGAAAAACATAATTTAGCTCAGCAGCTGCAGGCGAAGAATGCAGAAATTGATACGCTTGCGGATGGAGAGCACAGCTCAGCGGAAGCTCAAGCGGAGGTAATTCAGAAGTTGGAGGCCGAACGTGACGAGGCTCGGAATGTCATTCAAGGCTCGAAAGATGACCTAAGTCTCTCAATGCGCTCACAGGCAATGGCTCAAGCCGATCTTCGAAGCTTGCAGGAGCGCTATAATGAGTTGCTTCAACTAAAGGAGCGACAGGACGAGTTTTTAGCAAGTTTGCTTGATCGGATTGATGGGGGCCCTGTAAACGCTGCTCACCATGATATGCAGCCACTATATGCCAGCTACGATGAGGCTGACGAAAGCTCCGATGCTCAAATCTCGTCTTCATTGCAGCGGTCACCCGATTCCAGCGAGAAGAGTGAGCCAAAAAAACGATCTAAAACTAGAAGAAAAGACGTATAACGACTGTGCCCATATCAATTTTGTGTGCGCACGTCTTTGAGGGAGTAAAGTGAAGACGGTGGGAAGGCAGGATTTGACCAACGCGTATGCTGGGACGGACTTTGCCCTGCCTGAACTAATGGAAGCGGCAAGGGCGTTTCTCAATCAGAACGGAGCCGTTGGCCGCCGCCCATTGGCCTCGATCCACCACTTCGCCTGCACTGGCGGAACGTTGTTTTCGAAAGCTCTCGCGTCGATGCCAAATGTGAGCCTAATCAGCGAACTTGATCCGTTTACTTGTCGTGGTTTCGACAAACGTTCGCCCAGATTTGCTCCCACTGATCTTATTGGGCATCTAAAATATTTCCGCCAAGATCTGCCCGAAGCCGTCACGGCCCGGGCATATGAGGCTGCGCTTTGGTCAATATATAATGATCTAACCGCATACGGGCTCCAACTTCTTATCCGAGATCACCCGCACTCACACTACTGTATCGGGGCAGCAGTACCCGAACGGATCGCTCACGTTAAATTTCTTAGGAACACATTTGGTGCGCGGTCGGTCGTTACCGTCCGCGACCCGGTTGAAAGCTGGCTTTCGATTCAGCGTCTTGGATGGGTGTTTTTCAATCCTTCGACATTTGAAGAGTATTGTCGCCGTTACATCCTGTTTCTCGATGATCATAAGGGCTTGCCGGTCTTTCGCTATGAGGACTTCGTTTTGCAGCCCGAGGCAGTGATGCGAACCATGTGCGCCGCACTCGCTATCCCCTACTCAGACAACTTCAGTTTGTTGCTAGACGCAGTCTTTGCAACTGGTGATAGCGGGCGCAAGGGCTCACGAATTCAATTGCGACCTCCAAAGCCTGTTTCAGAGCATTTGCAGGCTGAGATCGACGGCAGCGAAGCCTATTCTTGCCTGAGAGAGCGGTTAGGATATTAGGCAGAAAGTGAAAAGCGCCCCGAAGAGTTGGTCCCATGGCCACGAAAGCGAGGCGTGTTGGAGTGACCAGAATGGCGTTTTCGTATTCAAGTTTCTGGGACGGCGTCGCTGCGGCGAGGCGCCTCGCCGAAGATGGAGATGTGGAGCTGTGCCGAGACGCGCTTAAATCGGCTTGGCAAGGCGCCTCCTTGAGTGGTATCGCCGGGGCCGAACCGCGCCAAGCCATGATTTTGAAGCTGGCGAAAGCGTATGGCGTGGAGTTAACCGCCCTTTCGGATTCGGGCGGGCCTGCGTCAGGTGGCGAAACAGCGAAGGTGAGCCTGGTAACTGCTTGTCGAAATCGAAACGAGAACCTCAAGGTTGCTATGGCGTCATGGACAAGTTGCCCTCAAATCGCTGAGATTATAATAGTAGACTGGAGCTCTGATGTACCTGTGGCGGATGACCTGAAGGCGTCTGGCATTGACGATGAACGTGTTCGAATAGTTCGTGTAGAAGGCGAGCCGCGATGGATCCTGAGTTACGCATTTAATCTAGGCTTTCGGTCCGCGCGTTATCCTTGCATCCTAAAAGCTGACGCCGACATCGTGCTTGAAGTAGACTTTTTTGACCGTAATGTGCTTGGTCCGAAAACATTTATTGCAGGTAACTGGCGAAACACCGACAGGGATCAGGCCTTTGTGAACGGATTCTTCTACACATGGCGGGACGCACTGGTCGAGATCGGTGGATTTAATGAATATATCACAACATATGGTTGGGATGACGAAGAGCTTTACGCGCGCCTCTTGGAGGCAGGGGTTGCTCGGAAAGATGTGGCCGAAAAGTCAATCTATCACTTGCCTCATGATGATGCTGCGCGGACCGATCAACCGACTATTGGCGACACACTACCTGCTTTGGATTACCTCAAAACGCGAACTGATTATCTCATCCGACGCAATCGAATTATCGCCTGCCTTATGCCCTCGTGGAACTCCACGCGCCAGCCTGTGCGTTACCATGCCTTAAATACTGAAGGCCCGAAGGCGACTTTGCGGCGCTTGCCAGCCACCGGCCATGTGGTTCCGGAGGCTGTAGAGCGCGAGGCGAACCTCGCGGCCGCTCGCGAGTTGCTCGCATGGCGATTCAATGATGATTGCTACGCCCTATCGCCTGAAGCGGTCGAGGCTTTGACCACCGAACATGCCTGGCCCGATCTGTCCTTAGAGCAGGTGCGCAGCACGACTTCAGTTCGAAATGCTTCGACCATGAGGGCGCCGATCGAAGCAGGGGGCCAGGCCATTCCATTGGAGCCCGGACCCCGCGCGGAGTGCCGAAAGCTGTATGTTGACGCGCAGCATGGCCTAGGCAATCGGATGCGGGCGATTGGTTCGGCGGCCGCGGTCGCGCGGGCGGAGGGCCGTGAGCTCATAATCGTCTGGCGTGCTGACCATCATTGCCAGTGCCGGTTTGAAGACCTGTTTGATTATGATGGCCCGGTGTTGAGCGATTATGATGTGCCACCCTCAACCGATGCCATGGATTTGATCAATTATATGGAAATAGAGCGAGGCGCGGCCAAAGGGGTGCCAGTATTACCGCGAGCGAACCGAGACATTTATTTCCGATCAGCTTTCGTTATGAATCATCCGGCGTCAACCTGGCCATCAGAGAACGAATTTATCCAATCGTTGATACCCACAGCTGCGGTTGCAGACTTGATTGCTTCTGTTCAAACAACAAATGAGATTGGCGTCCATGTTAGAATGGCGGGCGGTCCGCGATTTGAGCACCTCGCTTGGGAAAGCCCAGATAATTGGACTAGTAAAGCACATAGTACGGTAGCGCATTGGCGATCGCAAAGCCATGCTGACCGATTTATTCTCCGCCTTCAGCAGCTCATGGAAGTCTCTGAGGTCAACTCAATCTTCGTAGCTGCAGACTTAACCGCAACCTACAAGCAGTTCACCGACCGGTTCGGCACCAAAATTACTTACCTGCCCAGAGGCGACGACACCAGGTCACAGGCTCAGTTGCGATATGCTCTTGCCGACGCGTCACTTTTGAGCCGATCAAACCGTTTTCTCGGCAGCACTTGGAGTTCATTTAGCGAGCTTGCAATGCGCCTTTCTAAAACGGGGCTCGAAGCGGAGATGTCGGGGAAGGATTTTTAGGCGTTCAGGCTGCGTCTTGCTGCTTGATCTGACATTGCTGACGTGGCAATGACCAACCCAATGTTCTATCGAAAGCGTTCGTAGTTTTCGTGAAGACTGAGCGCATAACGCACAAAACGAACCCAAAGCGTATCGGCTTGCGCCGACGCGATGAGCAGTGAAGCAATGATTAGGAGTAAATTCAAAAATGGCTGATAAAATCGCTTTGGTTACCGGTGTAACTGGCCAGGATGGTGCCTACCTAACGGAGCTTTTGCTTTCGAAAGGGTACAAAGTTCACGGTATCAAGCGGCGCGCGTCGTCATTTAACAGCCAGCGTTTGGACTATCTATACGTTGACCCCCATGAGAAGCCGTCGAATTTCTTCATGCATTATGGAGATATGACTGATTCTACGAACTTGATCCGGTTAGTTCAAGAGATTGAGCCGACTGAGATATATAATCTTGCTGCCCAGAGCCACGTAAAGGTAAGTTTTGAAACGCCTGAGTACACTGCGAATGCGGATGGCATAGGTACTTTGCGGATTCTCGAGGCAATTCGCATCCTAAAAATGGAAGACAAAACTCGCTTTTATCAGGCCTCCACTTCGGAGCTTTACGGCTTGGTGCAGGAGGTTCCGCAAAGCGAAACGACACCGTTCTATCCGCGCAGTCCCTATGCCGCTGCTAAGCTTTACGGCTATTGGATCACGGTAAATTATCGAGAAGCATACGGCATGCACACCTCAAATGGGATCCTGTTTAATCATGAGGGGCCGACACGGGGAGAAACGTTTGTCACACGTAAGATCACGCGCGCCGTCGCAGCGATTTCCAGTGGACGCCAGTCGAAGCTTTTCCTTGGCAACCTCGACGCTAAGCGCGATTGGGGGCACGCTCGGGATTATGTAGAGGGAATGTGGCGAATTGTTCAGCAGGATCAGGGCGACGACTATGTCCTCGCGACTGGCGAGACGCATACTGTGCGCGAATTTGTTGAGCTGGCTTTTGCTGAGGTCGACATTACGCTGGAATGGAGCGGTGAAGCGGAAGCGGAAGTCGGCCGGTGCTCACGTAGTGGCCGGGAGTTGGTCGCAGTTGATCCAAGCTATTACCGTCCAACCGAGGTAGATCTTCTGATCGGTGATCCGACCAAAGCGAAGAATGTACTGGGCTGGACTCACTCGACGCCGTTTAAAGAACTAGTCTCCGAAATGGTGCAGTCCGATTTGAAGTTGATCGATCTTGAGGCAACCTATCGTCGCAACCACAGCGGGGACTAGAGCAATGGCGTACGCCCTTGAGGGTAAGCGTGTTTGGGTGGCTGGTCACCGGGGGATGGTCGGATCAGCGCTTGTACGCCGCCTAGAACGTGAAAATCCAGCCGAGATACTCAAAGTGACGCGCGCCGAGCTGGACCTAACAAGTCAGGCCGCGACGGCTGCCTGGATTGCTCAAGAGCGCCCCGATGCTGTCTTCGTGCCGGCAGCGAAGGTGGGAGGAATTTACGCCAACGATACTTACCCTGCAGAATTTCTCTATGAGAATTTGATGATCGCATCGAATATCATTCATTCGAGCCATCAAGTGGGCGTTGAGAAGCTTCTGTTCTTGGGATCGTCATGCATTTATCCCAAGCTCGCCAGCCAGCCGATCGATGAGGGCGCGCTATTGACCGGCCCGCTCGAACCTACAAATGAGTGGTATGCGATCGCGAAGATCGCCGGCGTCAAGCTGTGCCAAGCCTACCGCAAGCAATATGGCGACGATTTCATCTCAGCAATGCCAACGAATCTTTACGGTTCTGGCGATAATTATCATCCCGAAAACTCTCATGTGATTCCTGCGCTAATCCGTAAGGCGCACCAAGCAAAAGTCGATGGCGCATCGACCATGGAGATTTGGGGAAGCGGGACACCGCGGCGAGAATTTTTGCACGCTGATGACTGTGCCGACGCCCTGGTATTTTTGATGAAGGCCTACTCGGCACCGGAGCACGTTAACGTTGGGTCTGGCGAAGACATACAGATAAAGGCGCTTGCTCAGCTCGTAATGGACGTGGTTGGATTCGAAGGCGATCTAACTTATGACACGGCCAAGCCCGATGGTACTCCACGCAAGCTCATGAACGCGAACCGAATCCGATCTCTGGGCTGGTCACCAAGTATTGCATTGCGCGACGGACTCGCACACGCCTATGAGTGTTTCCAACTTGAACAGTTTGTTTGACGGAGCGGGCTAAGTATCAGCGTGAACACGTCGTTTAGAAACTATGTTTGGATTGCCGCATCGATCTTCTTCCGCCCAGGCTTCAAACACTGCGTCGATAGGGCCAAATCCGCGAACGTGCCCGCCGTCGAGCCAAAGCCCCAAATTACACACGTTCCTAATTAAAGCACGTTGGTGGCTAGCGATGACTGTAATGCCAGCCTTTTCAACCAAACCAAGCATTCGGTCTGATGCTTTACGCTGGAAACTTTCATCACCCGCGCCGATCCACTCGTCCAGAAGCAGAATATCTGGTGCAAACGCGGTGGCTGTTGCGAACGCGAGGCGCATCGTCATGCCCGTAGAATAGGTTCTCACAGGCATGTCAATGTAAGGTCCAAGTTCGCTAAATGCGATGATTTCCCCAACCTTGGATTCCACTTCTGCGCGTGTAAAACCATTTAAAAGGCCACGCAAAAAAATGTTACGTCGGCCTGTTGCCTCAGGTCTGACACCCAAGCTGATATTCAGCATTGGTGCAATACGACCGTGCGACGTGACCGATCCTGAGCTGGGTGGGTATACACCGGCCAAGATACGAAGCAATGTGGATTTACCAGAACCATTGCGGCCAAGCAGCCCGAGCCGGTCACCTGACTTTAGTTCGAAGCTGACTTCATGTAGCGCGGTGACCTTAGTGGCGCGGCCAACGGTACGGATAACCTCCCCGGCACCGCGCCAGCGACCATCAGAAAGGTGGTCCGGATCCGGCGGACGTCCGCCATTTGTTTGGGCTGGCATTGACCCCAAAAGGGGGTAGCTCAATGAAACATCGTTCACAATAATAGAGGGCATCTTAAAACCAGAACACTAGGCGGCGTCGCGCAGTGGCGTAGGCCAGCATTGCAGCGGCCCAACCAACAGCCGTAATTGCTCCGACGACGATCCAGCTATCGACTGCCAACTGTTGATCCAGGACGGGCGTTCGCAAAATCCATATAAAATGGCTAAATGGATTCCAGTATAAAATCGCCATGGCCTCCTCAGGCATCTGATCCGGAAACCAAAATATCGGCGTTAGGAAGAACATTACTCGCATTATTGCAGAAATGAGGTGAGTTAGGTCCCGAAACCGAGTGCAAATGACGCCGAGAAGCAAGCTCACCCAGAAAGCGTTAAGCAAATAGACAATTATAGCTGGGAACACCATCACGCTATAAATGGTGTCCCCAAAGCCAAGGTAAAACGTCACCGCAACGGCGACTAATCCCGTCATAAACAATTCGAACATATTACGAGCAACACTTTGGAACACAAATGCCGGTAGTTCGATCGGGTCACTTCGAATCCATAGCTCCGAATTTACGAAAACCTGTGTACCGCTATTCACTGATAGAGACATAAACTGCCATCCGAAAAAACCGAGTAGCAAGTATACGCCAAAGTATTCACTATTTAGGCTGTCCGTTATCGCTCCAAAAACAAAAACCTTTACAATCACAAAAATTGCAAATGATAATGAAATCCAAAATACACCAATAAAGGTTCGCCGGTAAGTCTGTCTTATATCTTCAACCGCCAAAGCGGACCATAGGCGCCAGCGCGCCGCCGCACGCACAATGTCGCCGATTGCGCCGGCAATGGATATCTGTTCGCTGCCCGATATTGTCACAGGTCTGAGTGAGGTGGTCATTTCATTTCCTCAGAGTGTCTCGCTCGCAGTTGTGCCAGAGTGGCGAGCCACCAAGGCCGCATGGCTATCACCGTTTCGTTCCAAGTACGATCTCAGAGGGCAGTGTGCCCAATACTTGTCGTGCGGAATTCTTTGGAACAAGCAACACATAAGACTCTGGTTCGGTAAACGCCTTCAGGCTCTTGATTGGCTCCCCGAGTGGCGTATCGGCGGGCAAGATTGGGTTCTTTATCAAATGAACTTGAAAGTGGTCCAGCATCCAATCTAAGGTCGACATGCCACGATCAAACTCTTTGTCCAACTGCCAAAAACGAAACCGGACAAGAAAAACGTTATTATAGCGCGATGGGGCCATAAGAATCGATCGGAAGGCGGCCAATTCAAGACCATTGATGTCCAGCTTGACTAGACCGACTGTGTTTTCCATAGGGATCAGATCGGAGAGACTGATCGTATCGACGCTCGCGGTAATACTTCCAATTGGTGGCGCTTCACCGGGCGCGAGGAGCCGCGCGCCGATCATCCTGGATTCCTGGTACGCTAAACTCTCCTTGGTTCCGCCTTTCCCCATCGCGGCCTCAATAACCACACCGTCAACCTTGTTTATCGACAAATTTGCGCTCAAACCGTCCAAAATCCTTGAATTGGGCTCAACGCAAGTGACTTCAGTTTCAACATCAACACTATTCGCCGCAAACTTCGCTGCGACCGCAAATGTACCCATGAAACACCCAACATCAAACACGCGCACAGGTGCCCCATCATTGTGCTGTGAGATGCCCATTAGAATCTGAGGCAATAGCGTTTGATTGCTTATGAACCGAAAATAACGCCGTGTGGATGCGGTAATGGTCTTTTCGAAATGCTTCTGGATAAAATGTTCATTGAGAAACGGATCCGAAACCGACACGAATCCTGTGTGCCGGTTAACAATCAAAGAATTTTTGAGTGTTGCTTGTCGCTCCCGAGCAACTAGGTCGCGTCCAGATAAGGGCTCAAAGCCAAAATTATTGAAATCTGCGGCATAGATGTCCTCAATAAGATTGCGGCAAGCCGGGGTTAGATAAGTCTTCAGACGAGATTTTGCATTCGTTGGCGCAAATCTGACTTCCGCTTGGCTTGGCAGCATGAAATCAGCGCCCATTTTTTTCAGTATAATGGCTGAATCTCTATTGATATTTTCAAAGCGACCAACAAAGTCGAATTTAACCAAGGGTTGGCCAAGAAGTTCGGATTGTGTAGCCCAATGCTCATCACGCGTCGACCAGGAATTGCTTTCTTTTAGCCACCGTAAAAACACTTCAAAGCTGATCATTGGGTGCTGTGTAGTATCTAGTGATTGCTGTCGGTATAACTCGATTTCCGCAATAATTTTATCCCAATGACCGAAGCGGTCACTCTCCGCTTGACCGAGACGAACCTCGATCTTGTTCAAATAGGCCGAAAGTGTTCGGGCATAAGGATCGCGCACCATCGTAAAGCGCTGGGCGCCCTCGGGCAGGCCAAGATTGGGAGCTTCCAGATCAGGCTCGAGATAGGTAAGGCCGCTTGCTTCGCGATTATGTGCTAACTCGCTGTCGAGCCAATCATCAGCTCCACCTATTCTTCTTAGAACCGATTTCCAGTTTGTGCATGCCACCTTCGGCACGTAGGCGAAGATCACGCCTTGCTTTTCGTCATAAATAAAATTCTTGTACAAATCAGAACCTGTCCGGATTTCGGGTATTTAGCGAGCTGGCTTCCCGCGAATTTACTCTAGCCCCCTGAGGTGGGAGCCGCACAGTCTGCCTAGCAGGGATACAGCGACATTTGATCCGGCGCAAACGGTTTAATCGGCTTGGTTTTCCCCTTAAAAACAAGCTTCAGCTCGAAGACCTAAATGGAAACGATTCGGTTCCATTGCCGCGTACCGCTAATGTTATCGGCTTCGGGATGCGGACCGCGGAGAACCATTTATTCCCATTCGTGCGAGGCGATCCAATTCAAGTTCGAGTTCTTGACGAAAAATCTCCGACTTCGCGCGCGACACGAGCTCGGCGGCTAAGCGGCGATCCAGTGCGTTGACAATGCGTCGTGTCTTAATAGCAATCGCAATGCTCCCGCTAAGGCACAATCCGATGCCAAATAGCAACGCGAGCCAAATGCGAAAGTCCTCAATATATATTCCTATGATGAGCGCTGCCGCAGCAGCAAACCCGGCAATAAGGAAAAAGCGCCAGTTTCGGGTAATGGTTTCGGTTAAAGAGGTTATGGCTGCCACATCAACAATATCATCAGAAGCGGGCAGGGGGCGCACCACTGGTATTCGGGAGCTTTCTGAGCGGTGACGCAAGGCTGTTAAATCAATCATAGGTGGATCATCGACACTCAGCCGGTCTTCCTTAATCGGATCTTTGTGGATCGCCTGTCGCATTGGGCTCGACGGTAGTATATCGGCTCGAGACTCGCGATAATCGGGCTTCAGGCTAAGGAGTTCGCGCTTCAAGATATCATCGACTTCTGCTTCATACTTTCGAGCCTGAACGACAGACCTTTGGCCATTGCGTATTCGAAAGCAGCCAAGCATTCGGTCGACTGTGTGAAGGTCGCAGTACCTGAAGAAGCGGGCCCATAGCTCAAAGTCGTTTGCGACTTGATAGTCGGTGTCGATCCTTCCACCAGCAGCCTCCCAAAGGCTGCGGCGCCAAAAAGTGGATTCTTGCTGAATCCAGAGATGATCGCCGCTCAAAAAGCGCAGGCGAGACCATGGGCGCGCGTTGCCGACGTAACAAACTTCGCCACGCTCATTCATGCTGCTAGGTTGCCCTGTAATCCAAGCGACGTCCGGGTGCGTGCGGAATATCCAATCAACTGTTTCAAGGCATCCAGGGTGGAGCATGTCATCCGAATTCAACCACCCCATTATCTCGCCACTGGTCTGCGCAAAACCCTTGTTCAGCGCGTCGGCATGGCCATTGTCTGGTTCGCAAATGACATGGCTCAATCTGGCCCTCCGCGCTTCGATCATCGCCATTGAAGTATCTGTGCTTCCGCCATCTACAACTACATGATCAAGCGCGGGGTAGTGTTGTGAAGCAATTGAATCAAGACAATCGACGAGGAAAGCTTCACCACCAAAATTAGGTGTAACTAGACTAATGGTCAGGTTGTCGCATTGGGGGCGTTTCATCGCGTAATTCCACGTTTCATGAAAGTTTCAAAGAAGGCCGATAGTGTCGATTTCACCGCTGCCCAAGGCCCGCGATGGCGGTTCACCAGCGCGAAAATCTCTCCCATTCGTCCGGGGGACAGGCGTTCGGTTTTGGTGCCAGCTCCCATGTAAACCTCTGACAGCATGTCTTCTATCCGTATAAAGCGGGCCCCGGATTTATAGAGTCTTATCCAGAGGTCCCAATCCATCACGTAGTGCAGATTTCTGTCCACGCCGCCCACTGACTCGACTGCTGAGCGTCGAGCAAAGCAAGAAGGTTGACTAATGGTGTTGGATCGGAGCAGAAGCGAGGAAATATCACTAACCTGCTCATGTTTCCCAAAGCGCTCTCGCGCCGCATTGACCAAGTAAGAGCCCCCGAACACGACATCACAGTCAGGGGCAGCGTCAAAAATTGCTCCAACTCGTTCTAGCGCGCCATTGATGAGGCGATCATCGGCGTTTAACCAGAATAATATGTCTGCCTGCGTGTGAGCCCAGCCTTCCGCGATCGCGAAAGCTTGCCCGGCATCAGGTCCATGGCGTCGGTACACAAAATCGATGCCGCTCGCATTCGCAGCCTCCTGCACTCGCGGATCGCCCGAACAGTCAAGTAGAGCGACTTCTAACGTCACGTTCTGCGCAACAAGGCTTCGTAAGGTCAGCGGGAGGTCTTCATGCCAGAAGCCAATCGGCACAGCGACAGCGAAATTTTGACCGATCATGGCATTGGCCTCAAAATACCTAGTTGGTAATTCGCCGACCGTTGCCTAGCAAGATGCCGTCGCATAAAAAGTGAATTGAATAGCCCCTAGATTCGTAGACGCCTTCACGAACCCATTTTAGTTCAAGAGCCTTGCCGACGCCCAATAAAAGTTGCAGCCTTGTCGCGGAGACTACAATGAGGTTCGACTGTCCGTCGTCAGGACATTTGGCACAGAAGGTGTCGTAGATTAGCGGAGCATGGGCCTCGTCTGGTTGGTTGATATTAGGCGGCGATCTTGCGGTGTTGCAAGCGTCGATGTTCGAGTGTCTGTCGCTTGATCTTTTCACGTTGTTTGATGATGGCAGGAGCCCTGCCGAAGTGTTCCCCGTCAGCACCTATGGCACAGAATTGGGGTTGTGATTTAAGGAGGATTTGGTTCTCGTCGTAATGACGAAGGAATGAAGATGAGAGCCAAATATACAAAGTCCAAAAAGCCTGCAGATCGTGTGGTAAAGGACATCCGCCGGGCGACGCGGCGGCACTTCTCGGCTGAAGACAAGATCAGGATCGTCCTGGAAGGCCTGCGCGGCGACGACAGCATCGCCGAGCTATGCCGCAAGGAAGGCATTGCGCAGAGCCTGTATTACACATGGTCGAAGGAGTTCATGGAGGCTGGCAAACGCCGGCTTGCCGGTGACACTGCGCGTGCAGCCACCAGCGCCGAGGTCAAGGATCTGCGCCATCAGGCGCGTGATCTGAAAGAATGCGTGGCTGATCTGACATTGGAGAACCGTCTGCTCAAAAAAAGCATGATTGCGGATGGGGGAGACGGCGTATGAGATATCCTGCAGCTGAGAAGCTCGAGATCATCAGGCTCGTCGAGCAGTCCCACTTGCCTACCAAGGTCACGCTTGAGAGGCTGGGTATAGCGCGGCGAACCTTCTATCGCTGGTATGACCGGTATCTGGAAGGCGGACCCGAAGCGCTGGCTGACCGGCCATCGACGCCGAGCCGGGTCTGGAACCGCATTCCCGAGAACGTCCAGCAGGAGATCGTCGACCTGGCGCTCGAACACAGCGAGCTATCCCCCAGAGAGCTGGCTGTGCGGTTCACCGACGAAAGGCGCTACTTCGTGTCAGAGGCCACGGTCTATCGCTTGCTGAAGGCCCATGATCTGATTACCAGCCCGGCCTATGTGGTGATCAAGGCTGCCGATCGCTTCCATACCCAGACGACCCGGGTGAACGAGATGTGGCAGACCGATTTTACCTACTTCAAGATCATTGGTTGGGGCTGGATGTATCTGTCGACCGTGCTCGACGATTACTCGCGCTACATCATCGCCTGGAAGCTGTGTTCGACCATGAAGGCCGAGGACGTCACCGACACACTGGATATGGCTCTAGAAGCCTCGGGTTGTGAGCACGCTCACGTCAAGCACAGGCCGCGTCAGCTGAGCGACAACGGTCCCAGCTACATCGCTGAGGAACTGGCTGACTACCTTGGCAAGAACGGCATGGATCATGTTCGCGGCGCACCCTTCCATCCGCAAACCCAAGGCAAAATCGAGCGGTGGCATCAGACCTTGAAGAACCGCATCCTGTTGGAAAACTACTTCCTGCCCGGCGATCTTGAGGCGCAGATCGAAGCCTTCGTCGATCATTATAATAATCAGCGATATCACGAGAGCCTGAATAACGTCACGCCTGCCGACGTCTACTTCGGCAGGGCTCCTGCCATCATCAAACAACGTGAAAAGATCAAGCGACAGACACTCGAACATCGACGCTTGCAACACCGCAAGATCGCCGCCTAATATCAACCAACCAGACGAGGCCCATGCTCCGCTAATCTACGACACCTTCTGTGCCAAATGTCCTGACGACGGACAATCGACAGATCATACAGGGCGCGCGTGGGGGCGCAGGTCATAGAAAGGAAACTCATGTGCGGAATTATTGGGATTGTGGGTGGAGGCCCAGTTTCCGAAAAGCTAATAGAGGGATTGCGGCGTGTTGAATACAGGGGTTACGACTCGGCCGGAATCGCCGTCGCCGATCAAGACGGGCGTGTCGAACGATGCCGTGCAACCGGCAAGCTGAGAGAGCTTGATCGGGCTCTTGTCCTGCATCCGATCGATGGTGTCAGCGGCATAGCGCATACGCGCTGGGCGACCCATGGTGCCCCGACCGAAGCGAATGCACATCCCCATAAATCTGGACGAGTTTATATAGTCCACAACGGCATCATCGAGAATTTTCGCGAGCTTCGTGAGATGCTCGAAAACGCTGGCCGCACCTTCGAGACTGAAACCGATACAGAAATTGTTGCTCAGCTGATCGACTTGGAGCTCGAGCGCTCTGGAGATCCAAGGGCTGCGTTTGAGGCTGTGCTGAAACAGTTGAGAGGAACATTCGCGCTGGCTGTTTTAATTGACGGTGTGCCTGACCTGATAATGGGCGCTCGCGAGGGGGCTCCATTGGTGATTGGCTTCGGGAACGGCGAAAACTTTTTCGGATCGGATGTTCAGGCGCTAGCTCCGTTTACTCACCGTGTCGCTTATCTGGAAGAGGGTGACTACGCTTTTGTCCGAGGTAATGAGGTGGAGATTTTTGATTGTGCAGGCGCGCCGGCGCATCGGCCAGAAAAAGTCGTCGAACATGCCGCCGCGCTTGTTGAGAAAGGAAATTATCGGCACTTCATGGAGAAGGAAATACATGAGCAGCCAGAGGTTATCGCCCGCACGCTGACCCATTATGTAGATCCTTTGCGCCTTTTTGTCCGGCCCTTCGACCAAATTGATTTTACCCGATATGACCGCGTCATCATCGTCGCCTGCGGCACCGCAGGCTATGCGGGCCAAGTCGCCGGCTATTGGATCGAACAGTTTGCAGGCCTTCCTGTACGCAATGAGGTGGCGTCTGAATTTCGTTATAGAGAGCCTGCGGTGTCCAATCGGGACCTCGCTCTGTTCATTTCCCAGTCCGGTGAGACTGCCGACACCCTTGCTGCGATGCGCTTTTGTAAGGAGCGTGGCCTGACCGCTGCGGTGATCGTAAATACTGCTCACTCCACCATGGCGCGCGAGGCCGACATCGTACTTCCGACGCTGGCCGGTACAGAAATTGGTGTTGCGTCGACCAAGGCGTTCACTTGCCAGCTCACCGCTCTCGCCATTCTGGCGATTGGTGCCGGCAAGTTGCGAGGAGTAATCGACTCCACCCGGGAAAGGGAGCTTGTGTCCGGATTGCTCGAAATGCCTCGCGATGTCTCGAAAATCTTAGAAATGGAGGATGGGGTGAGGCGCGTTGCAGCGGAAATTTCTAACTCGCAAAGCGTTCTTTTTCTCGGGCGGGGAGTGTACTATCCGATTGCGCAAGAGGGCGCTTTGAAACTGAAAGAAATTTCCTACCTGCATGCCGAGGCCTATGCGGCCGGTGAACTGAAACACGGACCGATTGCGCTCATTGAAGAGGGCGTGCCGGTCGTCATGATCGCGCCACACGACCACCTTTGGGATAAGACAATGTCAACCATACAGGAAGTCCGCGCCCGCGGAGCCCGCGTGATTCTTGTCACCGATGCGGCGGGCATGGCCCGCGCCGACACCCAGCGCGAAAGCGTTATCCTGCTCCCGGACTTTTCGCCGATTGCTGGTCCGATCGTGACTGCTGTAGCGGTTCAGTTGCTCGCTTATCATGCCGCTGTCTACAAGGGGACCGATGTGGATCAGCCGCGGAACCTGGCCAAATCGGTGACTGTCGAATAGCGAAACCATTTGTGAGTTGGTAAGCGGTCAGCGGCACACGTATAGAGCGGACACTCGCTGGTAGCTTTGCGAAAGCCGGAGACCCTTGCTAATGACCGAGATGATTCCCTTTATCGACCTGGGTGCTCAACGCGACCGTTTGCGCGCTGAGCTTAACGTGGCGGTAGCCGAAGTCCTCGATTCCGGCGCTTTCGTGCTGGGGCCTCAGGTGAGCGAATTGGAAAGCCGCCTTGCAGAGTTTGCCGGCGCACCGCATGGTATTGCCTGCGCGAATGGAACCGACGCCATTGTCCTGCCGCTTCTGGCGATGGGCATCACTAAGGGCGACGCGGTTTTTGTGCCCTCCTTCACATTCGCGTCGTCGGCGGAAGTCATCCCGTGGACTCGCGCCACCCCAGTATTCGTCGATGTCGACCCGCTTACCTACAACATGGATCCTGAAAGCTTGAAGGCGGCGGTCGAGATGGTGAAGGCCGAGGGCAGGTTGCGTCCGGCCTGCGTCATTGCGGTCGACCTGTTTGGCCAAATGGCCGATTATCCGGCGATCAAGGTGATTTGCGAACAGCATGGGATGAAGCTCATCTCTGATGCGGCGCAGGGCTATGGTGCTACACTAGATGGAAAACATTCCATCGAGTGGGCCGACGCACTGACCATCAGCTTCTACCCCGCTAAGCCGCTGGGCTGCTATGGAGATGGCGGCGCGGTTCTGGTGAAGGACGCCGAAATGCGCGACCTGATCAAGTCTTACCGTGTCCATGGCGAGGGCAAAGCGCGTTACGAATATGCCCGGATTGGCCTCAATTCACGTCTCGACACGATTCAGGCCGCCATCCTTTTGGTGAAACTCGACGTATTCGCTGAGGAACTCACCCTGCGCCAGAGGGCGGCCGACATCTATAATAAAGGCCTGAAAGACGCTGTAAAAACGCCTCAACTTGCACCCGGCGCAACTTGCACCTGGGCACAATACACAATCGAAGTAGATAATCGCGAAGCCTTCCGATCTTACCTGTCGTCGCACGGCGTTCCGACCGCAGTTTATTACCCCATCCCGTTGCACATGCAGCCGCCCTACGCAAGCTATCCGGTCGTTCCTGGCGGCTTGCCGGTGACGATGAAGAAGTGCGAACGGGTTGTGTCCCTTCCCATGCACGCGGACATTCGCAGCCAGGACCAGCAGCGCGTCGTTGAGGCCATTCAAGCGTATACAGCCGAGCAGGCGGCGCGCTAATTTCTTTATCGAACCACTTGATGGCAGATGCTGTTTTATGTGCTCTTTGATTCGAGTCACGGCTGAGCTCATGCTTGCATCCGAAACAACAGGCTTTTGATTCAAATGCAGCACCAAACTTGGCTCATGTCAGTCGCACTGCTGAAACGTTTTGGATAATTTGGTGAAACGAGGTCTGTTGGGTTAGTCGGGCATCGCAGCCCAGGCGATGAAATGCCCGTTTAGATAGCCGTCTGCGGCCTTTCCGTAGAGAAACGGTGATCCGTTGGGTTTTGTAACAGCACCGCCTGCTGCATTGAGGACGGCGTGACCAGCGCCGGTGTCCCATTCCATTGTTGGTGCGAAGCGGGGATAAATATCAGCTGCGCCCTCCGCTATCCGGCAAAATTTGAGAGAGGAGCCCGCTGATATAGTCTCAGCCACTCCATGTTCTTCGACAAAAGCACGCGTCCGGTCGTCTGCATGGGATCGACTCATAACGGCAACACTGCCGCCGGCAGGTGGTGATTTTCGCGTTTGGATAACCGAGAGAGCTGCCGCGCTAACCAAACTGCCAGGTGTAAGTGCGCCTGAAATGGCTGTCTCTCCGCCGAGATAAATTTGCTCTAAGGCAGGTGCATAAACGCAGCCGGCGGCAGGCTGTCCTTTTCGGATCAACGCAATATTCAAAGTGAATTCACCATTCTTGGCGATAAACTCTTTTGTGCCATCAACGGGATCAACAAGTAGGAAGACATCATCGATTTCTGGCCGCACGCCCGCGGCGAACTGTTCCTCAGCGAGTACAGGAATGCCAGGGCAAACCGATTTCAGAGCTTCAATTATGACCTTTTCGGCGCGCATATCGGCTTCGGTGACAGGTGACCGATCGGCTTTCTGCTCTGGAGTGAAGTCGGTTTTATAAACCTCCATTACCGGTAGCGCAGCTTGGGAGCAGATCTGGCCAAATTCGAGTGCCAGCGCGTTCATGGTTTTAGTCAAGGAAATCTCCTAGGGGCGGGGCAGGTAGTCTAGAAAGATCAGCAGGCTTACTATTCGCTTCTAGTAGACCAGAAAAATGGCGAGGCCCAGCCGAATATTGGCTCAATAAACATGTGCCGGCGCAAAATATTCTGTAGGAGTCTGCCCGTTATAAGGGAATGTGGTGTTGGCCGTTCCGGTTGATTCAAGCTATCGAGCTAGGCAAGAGTGGTTGAGAATTAAAGGTTAGGGGTTCTAAGCGTGGCAAAAATACTCATTGTGGGCGGTGCCGGCTATATCGGATCACATGTATGTCGGGCGCTCGCGGCGCGCGGCGACCTACCGATTGTATTTGATAATCTTTCATCCGGCCACGAGCATGCTGTTAAATGGGGGCCCCTTGTGCGCGGCGATATCAGGTCGTTTGCTGAGCTCGAACGGGCATTTTCCGAACACCGCCCGGATGCTGTAATGCATTTCGCTGCAAATATCGAAGTGGGTGAAGGACAAATCTATCCGCGTGCCTTCTGGGACAATAATGTTGGCGGCGTCATAACACTTTTGAACGCCATGGAGCGGGCTGACATCAAGCCGCTGGTTTTTTCCTCGACATGCGCTGTTTATGGTGAGCCGGAGATTGTTCCGATCACAGAGAAGGAAAAATGCGAGCCGGTCAGCGTTTATGGCCGTACAAAGCGCGCTGTGGAAATCATGCTGTCGGATATCGCCGCAAGAGACGGTGTCCGCTTCGCGGCGCTTCGCTATTTTAACGCCGCCGGCGCCAGCCCCGACGGTGATATTGGCGAGGAACATGACCCAGAAACGCATCTTATTCCGAACGCGCTGAAAGCAGCGGCAGGACTGGGAGGGGGGATGAAGTTGTTCGGCGCCGATTACGCGACGCGCGATGGCACCTGCGTGCGCGATTATATTCACGTTCTTGACCTTGCGACAGCGCACCTGGCGGCTCTCGATCGTGTCATGGCAGGACCGGGAGGCTTTTTCTGCAATATTGGCACAGGCAATGGCGCGAGTGTACTGGAAGTGTTATCCGCTGTGGAACGGGTAACCGGTCGGCCAGTGCCGTTTGAAAAACACGCCCGGCGCGAGGGCGATGCGCCTGAATTACTTGCGGATATTTCCTATGCGCGGAGCTGGTTAGGATTTTCGCCGCAATTTTCTGATATTGAGACGATCATTGACGACGCCTGGCGGTTTCATAAAAAAGCATGGGGCATTAGCTAATAGGCCGTACATCCGGCCCGCGTGTTAAAAGCTTAATCGGCGACCAGGTCATCGCGCGAGATATGGTAAATGAGCTGACGGTTCTTTTTTTTTGAATTTCACGCCTTGCTTTGAAAATCATGGGAAGGCCACGAAAAGCATCGATGATTGCGTTAAACGTGCATTTAAAACGGTCGTGGTAAATACTGCGAATGAGAAAAGCTATATTTGCAAGAATCATCAGCGGCGTTGCTAGCCAAAGCATGAGAGGAGGCGCGTTTTTAAACCAGACCCAAATCCGATTTCGAGTGCCATGATAGATTGTAAATTCGGAGCGTCGCCCGGATATGCCCGAGCCAACGTGGGCAACAATCGATTGGCTTGAATGGACGCATTGCGCGCCTTGCAGCCGAAGCCGAAAAGCTAAATCTACGTCCTCAACATAGCAAAAAAACTGCTCATCAAAACCACCAGCATTAACAAACGCGTCACGTCGATAAAAAGCGGCGGCAGCACAGGGACCGAAGATATATCCGTCAAATTTTGGCGCTTTTTCAACCGGCCAGCCATAACCGCCGCGCCAGGCTAAGCCGAGAGGCGAGAAAACATCGCCGACACCATCGAGCTTGGCCGGATTAGGCTTCGATATTTGCGTGCACCCTACCATTGCTACGTTATTGGTTTCACCGCAGCGAAGGGCTTGCTCTAACCAATCTTCTGCGGGTGCTGTATCGGGGTTTAACATTGCAATCCAGGGAGCCGTCCCCAGGGCGGCGCCCTGATTGCAGGCCTTTGCGAACCCCACATTCTCGTCATTTTCTATGATCGTAAATCGATCATCGTCTGTCGACATGAGCTTTATGGATTCGTCGGTCGAATTGTTATCGATCAGATAGACGTGAAACGAGGTCAGCGTCTGGTTCTTGACCGACGCGATGCACTCCTCGATGAAGGCGCCTCCATTGAAATTAACAATGACGATATCCACGAGTGGCTGGCTCGCCGTTTTCTCCATCCTGAATCAACTCCCCCGCAATCAATCAGCAATCACAAACAACCTCATCCACAACTTAGTGTGGGGCCACGCTTGGCAAGTCAATGCAGATCGCTGCTGTGTTATGCTGGCATTTGTCATAGTTGGGCCGCTAAATCCTTGCTACCGTTTTGTTCTGCGATTTATGAGATGTGATCAGGTAAAAGCTCTGCATGAAAAACAAGAAACAGTATTTTGGCACAGATGGCATTCGTGGAACCGTTAATTCCCCGCCCATGACGCCGATGCTTGCTATGCAGCTTGGAATGGCGGCGGGGCAATATTTTAAGCGTCGGGGCGATCACCGACATTCTGTCGTGATCGGCAAAGATACCCGTCTTTCAGGATATATGATTGAAACAGCACTCGTCTCGGGTTTTACCGCTGTGGGGATGGATGTCTTTCAGTTCGGGCCTATCCCCACGCCGGCCGTTGCTCAGCTAACCCGATCGCTTCGGGCAGATTTGGGTGTCATGATAACGGCGTCTCACAACCCCTATTATGATAACGGCATTAAGCTTTTTGGCCCTGATGGGTTCAAGCTCTCAGATATAGCTGAAACAAAAATCGAAGCACTTATGCAAAAGCAGGCAGACATTATGCTCGCAGAGCCGCATCGTTTGGGGAGGGCAACACGAATTGATGACGCGCAGGCGCGATATGTGGAAATCGCAAAAGCTACCTTTCCTCGGGATATGACGCTTTCAGGGCTTCGTATCGTTGTTGATTGCGCCAATGGTGCAGCTTACAAAGTGGGCCCTACGGCTTTTTGGGAGTTAGGCGCGGAAGTCATTGATATTCATACAGAACCGGATGGTTTCAACATAAACCAAGAATGTGGAGCAACCGATGCAGCCTCGCTTGCCGCGAAGGTTTTGGAGACCCGCGCTGATATCGGAATTGCTTTTGATGGCGATGCAGATCGGTTAATCATTGTTGATGAGCGCGGAAAAATTATTGATGGAGATCAAATACTTGCCCTTATTGCCTCGGAGTGGGCGTCGGCGGGAAAGCTTCGCGGAAAAAAAGTTGTGGCAACGGTTATGTCCAATCTGATGCTGGAGCAATTTCTTCATACAAAGGGGCTTGGACTTGAGCGGACAGATGTCGGTGATCGATATGTCGTTGAGCGAATGCGCGAGCTGGACGCAAATCTCGGAGGTGAGCAATCAGGGCATATAGTGCTAAGCGATTTCGCAACAACCGGCGATGGCCTGATCGCGGCTTTTCAGTTGCTCGCCATATTAAAACAAAAAGATCGGTTGGTTAGCGAAAGCTGCAAGGTGTTTGAGCCAGCACCGCAAAGAACCGAGAATCTGGCAGTGTCCAATGGTTCGGCGGTTTTAGCATCCGAGAGTGTTAGAAAAGCAGTACTGAACGCAGAAAATGAGCTTGGAAAAAATGGTAGAATTCTTGTGCGAGCTTCAGGTACTGAGCCCGTTATTCGGTTGATGGCCGAGGGAGATAAGAAGGCCTGCGAGAAGGCCATCAATATCGTATCAACTGCTATCAGACAGCATTCGCCATGATGCGTCCAATGTTGATAAGGGGTTGATTTCGTGATTTTGCGATCGCGCTCCGCCATTTTTTACCCAGCCTGCGGGTTGGTCGCGGCTGCCATGATATTCTTGCCGCTTTTAATGGCCGGACAACAGCAAACTCAACGGGTTCAGGATATCATTGACAATGGCATCGTGGCAGAATTTGACCGGTTGCAATCACTCGTGACCGGCCCTGGAATAACATCCTCGATAGCGTTTGCCGCGCACGGTGGCCAAACCGTAATTGTGACAGCTGAAAACCGATTGGGTGATCCTAATATTACACCATCTGCCGGTGGTTTCTTTCCATTAACGCGCCGTGAGCTAGAGGTAATGCAGGGGCACGTCCTTCGTGTGCTGTTTTTTATTGAAGCCGCCCCTGGAAACGAAGCTAGTTTGGTTAATGTTGGAGTCTTTCAACGGGGGATCGGGCAGAATGGATGGCAAGTACGAGACATCCAGTCTCACAATGAACCAATTATTGTCACCGTCACGCCACCTTTATGCGATGCAGAATATACCTTTTTCGGGGTTTGGCCGGCCGCTTTAGGTGAGCAGGGTTCTGTGCAGCTAAATGAGATACGCATAGAGATGCTTGATCCTATCGATTGTGACGACCAACCGTGACAGCGTCTATGCGGATTATCGTAACCGGAGCGGCCGGTTTTATCGGCTCCCATGCAGTCAAGGCGCTACTCCAAGCGGGCCATTCGGTGCTGGGCATCGACAATATGAATGAATATTATGATTCGAGATTAAAAAGTGATCGGTTGGCGAGTATTGGAGATAATAAAGATTTCCGGTTTGAGAAAACAGACATAACCGATCATAGAAAAATCGCCGAATTATTTTCCAACTACGCCCCTGAACGCGTCTTGCATTTGGCTGCTCAGGCAGGCGTTCGATATTCAATGGAAAGCCCTTTTTCTTATATAGAATCAAACCTTAAGGGCCATCTTTCCATCCTTGAGGCGGTTCGCAACACTCCATCTGTCAAACATCTGGTTTATGCATCGTCCAGCTCGGTTTATGGAAACGATACCATTGCTCCATTTTCAGAAAATGACCGAGCTGATAAGCCAATTTCGCTCTATGCAGCAACAAAACGGGCCGACGAGCTTCTGAGTGAAAGCTATTCGTCTCTCTATAAAATTAACCAAACTGGGCTTCGTTTCTTTACCGTATACGGTCCTTGGGGGCGCCCGGACATGGCATATTGGATTTTTACTAAAGCAATTCTCGAATCCAATCCTATCAAGGTATTTAATGGGGGGAATTTAGAACGCGATTTTACTTACATTGATGATGTCGTTGATGTTCTAGTTAAAATCGTTGAAGATATTCCAAAAAATAATCAGAATCGAATATATAATATCGGTGGGTCTCGGCCGCGGCCCCTTCGGGACTTCATTGAAGAGATCGCTTTGGCATGCGGAAAGCCCGCTATTTGCCAATACTACCCAATGCAGCCGGGTGATGTCTATCGTACATATGCTGATCTGACGAAAATTTCCAAAGATTATAATTATGAAGCGCGGGTTGGTATTGAAATTGGTATTCATAGTTTCGTCGATTGGTATCGAGGATATTATAAAATATAATTTTTGGACGTAGCTTGAGCTCTGTTCGTCATGCACGATTTTTTGACAGGTTCTTATGCCGCTTTGTCTAAGAGTAGTTGACCGGGTGCTGGGCTTAAACGATGATACCCAAATGGGGTAGAATGCCGACGTTATTATAGCCGGCTTCGTGGGGCGTTGTGATGTTGCGTGTAGGAATTGTTTTTCCGTTTGCCGGCGATTTTCGAGACGTTGAGCGAGCGCTTAAATCAGCATTAGTTTTGGTTCAATCTGAAACCAAGGATTGTGTGTTTTTAAAAAGAAGTGAGACTAATATCGGAACCTTCGAGGTTGCAACGGAGTCGGCTGAGGCGCTTGGTCTTATTGAAACGAACCTGCGCTCGCGGTTTGGGCGACGCTTTGTGATTCGCAGGTATGCTCAGGGGGCAGTGTAAGCGGTTCACCTGTCCGATTCTTTGTGCGTAAAAACTTAGTGGTTAATCCATCACTTGAAGTTTCAGCCAATCCAGTTGAATTTAAAGGGACATGTCTAATTCCACTGATCCCATGGCGCAGGCTATCTCGCGGCTTGATCGCGCTTTGACGCAAGTCGAGGCCCGGCTGAACCGCTTACAGGCGACAGCGCGCGAAAGCGGCGATGCCGATGCAGATCGTGCCCGTCTGGCCGAAGAGCTCGACAAGGCCCGCGCCAGCGAAGCGGCCATGACCGCCGCCGCGGAAGATGCATCGAAAGCGCTGGGCGACGCCATCGCCGAACTCCGCGCCGCTGCGAATGCCGCCGAAGCGGCTGTGGAGGCCGATAATGGGTAAGGTCTCTGTCACGCTGAATGGCCGCGCCTTCACCATTGGCTGCGAGGACGGGCAGGAAAGCTATCTGCGCGAACTGGCGCGGCATCTCGACACTCATGTCACGGATTTGTCCAAACAGGTCGGCCAGATCGGCGATCTGCGCCTTCTGTTGATGGCCTCGCTTGTCGTGGTCGACGAATTGAAAACCGCCCAGAACCGGCTGGAAGCTCTGGAATCCCACCTCAACCGGCTGAAAAGCGAGACCAGCGCCACACCGGCGGAATCAGCCGATGCGGACGGGCTGGTCGAGGCGCTCAATGGCATTTCCGAGCGGCTGGAACGGCTGGCCACAGAGGATGCCTCTTGAGGATCGGGGCGGTGAGGTCCACATAGGGAATTGGCGGTCTCTGCGACACTCGTCAGGACTTTAATTCCCCGCGGCCTTACATCTCGTCGAGGGAGCTGCCTCTGATTGGGATCGTGGTCCCTGATACGCGGCGCCCACCTACACTCGTGGGTTCGATGGGAATTTACAAAGTCCAACGGTGATTGTGGGGCCGCTGCATGTTTCTCAATTGGCGAAAAAACCGGGCAAGAAAAGCTGCATTGTCGCGCCGCAAGGCTGCGTACGCGGCCAACCCGGATGCCGCCAGCGTCCTCGTCTCGAATTTTCCCGACGAAATCTGGCCCGGCGTGGGTGAGGTCGTGGCCGGGTATTGGGCGACCCATTCCGAAATCGATGCCATTCGTCTGATCGAGACTTTCCACTGCGAACAGGCCCGGATTGTCCTGCCGCGGGTGATGGGCCCTGATCGGCCACTCGACTTTCACGCCTGGCATCCGGAAGACGAGCTGAACATCGGCGCGCACGGCATTGCCGTGCCGAAAGCCAACGCCACACGTCTGTCGCCGAAACTGGTTCTGGTGCCGCTCCTCGCCTTTGATGAACGCGGATACCGGCTGGGCTATGGCGGCGGCTATTATGACCGCACGCTGGAAGCCCTGCGCGCTGCAGGCCCGATCACGGCGGTGGGGCTCGCCTTCGCGGCACAGCGTGTGAAGAAACTGCCCGTACAGCGTCATGATCAGCGGCTTGATTGGATTATTACCGAAAAAGGGGCATATCGCTTCGCCTGAGCAAAGAGGCATTTATTATGCGGATAGCGTTTTTCGGCGATGTGATGGGCAAGGCGGGGCGGCAGGCCGTGCAGGAATACCTGCCGGGCCTTATTGAATCGCTCTCCCTCGACTTCGTTGCCATCAACGCGGAAAACGCCGCGGGTGGCTTTGGCATCACCGAGCGGACGGCGAATGAAATGTTCGATTCCGGTGCGGATGCGCTGACACTGGGCAATCATGCCTGGGACCAGTCCGAAGCCCTGTCCTATATCGAACGCGAACCGCGCCTCTTGCGTCCGGCAAATTATCCGCCGGGCACGGCACCGGGGCGGGGCGCTGGCGTGTTTCCGGCGAAGAATGGCGCGATGGTTTTCGTGATGAATGTCATGGGCCGATTGTTCATGGACCCGCTGGATGATCCCTTCGTCTCGGTTGAAAAAGAGCTTTCGGCCGCGCCGCTGGGCGAGGTGTGTGATGCCGCGCTGGTCGATTTTCACGGCGAGGCCACATCAGAGAAAAATGCCATGGGCTATTTCTGCGATGGCCGCGCCAGTCTCGTCGTAGGCACTCACACCCACATTCCCACCGCCGATCATCGGGTCTTGCCGCAGGGTACCGCCTACATCACCGACCTTGGCATGACGGGCGACTATGATTCCATCATCGGCATGGACAAGGAAGAACCCATGCGCCGCTTTACCACGCGCATGCGGTCGGGCCGCTTCTCGCCCGCCGAGGGCGAAGGGACGCTGTGCGGTGTGGTGATCGAGACCGATGACCGGACCGGCTTGTCAAAATCCATCCACCCGATCCGCATCGGTGGCATCCTGCATCAGGCCGAACCGGCACTCTAGAGCGCGCCCTTTCCGGCCGCTTTCCAGTCTTTCAGGAAGGCGTCGAGCCCCTTGTCGGTCAGATCGTGCTGGATCATGGCGTCAAAAATCTTTGGCGGCAGGGTGCAGGCATCCGCCCCGGCCAGCGCCGAGCCCTCGACATGCGCCATCGTCCGGATCGAAGCGGCGAGGATATAGGTCGTATAGCCGTGCTCGTCATAGAGCGTGCGGATATCCTTGATCAGGCCGAGCCCGTCCTGTCCGATATCATCCAGCCGCCCGATGAAGGGTGAAACGAATGTTGCGCCCGCCTTGGCCGCGAGCAGGGCCTGCGTCACCGAAAAGCACAGCGTCACATTGGTCGGATGCCCCGCCTCGGTCAGCGCCCGGCAGGCTTTCAGCCCGTCGACGGTGAGCGGCAGTTTGACGACGATATTGTCATGGATGGCACGCAGCTTCTTGCCTTCGGCGATCATCGTCTCGGCATCGGTGGCGACAACCTCGGCGCTGACCGGACCGTCGACGGCTTCGCAAATGGTTTTCAGCCCCTCGAAGAAATCGCCCCCGGCCTTGGCCACGAGTGACGGATTTGTAGTCACCCCATCGACCAGTCCACCCGCTGTGCGATCGGCAATCAGACCGGCATCGGCGGTATCCAGAAACAACATCATGGCGGCATCTCCTCTTGTATTGTCTCCCGGATATCGCCTGCCGGTGAAGGAAACGTGACGAGACGGCTTGGAGGATGCACCTCACATGCGCTAACTAGCCGCCAGAGCAATTCACGCCGCCCTTCGGGGCGTGCCACAAACGGAGGCGACCGGACATGGCCGGACACTCGAAATGGGCAAATATCCAGCACCGCAAGGGCCGTCAGGACAAGGCGCGCGGCAAGCTGTTTTCCAAACTGTCCAAGGAAATCACCATCGCCGCCAAAATGGGCGGCCCCGACCCGGACATGAATCCGCGTCTGCGTCTGGCCGTGGCCAACGCCAAGGGCCAGTCCATGCCCAAGGACAATATCCAGCGCGCCATCGACAAGGCTTCCGGCAATGATGTCGATGCCTATGAGGAAATCCGTTATGAGGGCTTCGGGCCCGGCGGCGTCGGCATCATAGTGGAGTGCTCGACCGACAACCGCAATCGCGCCGCGTCCGATGTGCGCACGGCCTTCTCCAAGAATGGCGGCAATCTCGGCGAAACCGGTGCCGTGGCCTTCATGTTCGATCAGGTTGGCGAGATCCGCTATTCCGAAGAGGTCGCCGACGAGGACGCCATGTTCGAAGCCGCCATCGAAGCCGGTGGCGAGGATGTCGCCTATGAAGACGGCGATGAGGATGAAGGCGAGCCGGGTCAGCGTATTGTGTTCTGCGCCCGCGATGACCTCAATGAAGTCTCGGCCGCCCTGCAGGAAAAGCTCGGCGAACCGAAATCGGTGAACATCATCTGGAAGCCGCAGACCATGACACCGGTCGAGGCCGACAAGGTCGATACGGTGATCCGCCTCCTGGAAGTCCTCGATGATCTCGACGACGTCCAGAATGTTTACGCCAACGCCGACTTCCCGGACGAATAGGCGTGCAACCCGGCCTGACTTTTCTCGATGCGGTCAATATCCCCTCCGGTTCCGGCACGGGGGATGACCGCTACGGATTTGATGAGGGTGCGGGTACGGCCTGGGTTGTTGATGGCGCTACCGATGTCGGCACAGCCCGCTTGTTTCCGGATATCGGCGCGGATGCGGACGCGCCCAATTTTGGCTGGGAAAGCGATGCCGCCTGGTATGCGGACCACCTGTCCGAGCGTTTCACCCGGCCGCCGGAAACGCATGAAAGCGCCAAAGCCTATCTGGAGCGCGTGATCACCGACGTCACGGCCCGCGCCCATCGCGACGCCGTGGTGTCGTTCAACGCGCAGCCCCGCCATAACTTTCCCAGTGCCGGCGGAATCTGGATGCGGCGGCAGGAGGATGTACTGGAATTTGCCGGGCTGGGCGATTGCGTCGCCATTGTCCGCACAGGCGGCCACACGCAATTCATCGGCAATCTGGACATGATCCGGGCCGAGCACGCGCTCAATCGCAAGCAATTGGCCGAACCCGCAGGCAAGGCAGGCGGCTATGCCAGCGCCCGCGAAACCCGCGGCCGGATGAATACGGATGGCGCGCATTGGGTGTTTTCACTCCATCCCGAAGCTGCCGCGCGTGCTGATGTCACACGCGTGCAAATGCGCGGCGAGACCCATGTCCTTTTGATGTCGGACGGCTTTTTCGTCTGGTCGAGACTTACGGGCTTTACGATATCGACAGTCTGATGGCGCGTGCGATGGAGGAGGACAGCCTGCCCGACCTCGCAGCGCAACTCCGCGGTGCCGAGCAGAATCCGGAAGATGATGTTCGCATTGGCCGATTGAAAACATCCGATGATGCCTGCGCAGTGCTCGTCGAAATCAGCTAGTTTTCCGGCAGCTCATACCGCCCGATCACGCCCTCGGTCAGCGAGCCGAGCCAGAGATTTCCTTCATCATCCGGCACCACATTCGCCAGCATGCCAAAGCGGCTGTCGGGATCGTGGAAGCTGTCGAGATAATTACCCTCTTCATCCATGACCAGCACGAAGGCCTTCGTTTCGCCTGGGCGCAGCCAGACCCATTCGGGCAGCTTGGTAATCATCCGCGTCAAGAACGGATTGCGATGGAGAAAGCGCATGATCGGCACGCGCTGTGTATCCATGGCGATGTAGAGCCGGCCCTGACCGTCCCCCAACAGGCCATCCGGAATGCCGGGCAGATTCTCGGCCACGATTTCGAACTCACCGGCGCGCGGGCCCTCCAGCCAATAGCGCGACAAGCGATAGCGATAGGTTTCCAGCACGAAGACGGCGCGATTATCCGCTGACATGGCCACGCCATTGGCGAAATAGAGACCGTCGGCCAGAACCTCCATTTCGCCCGTCGCCGGGTCCAGCGCATAGAGCAGGCCATAGGGACGGTTTTCGGCCATGTCATAGGCATATTGCGGCGTGCCGTCGCCCGCGCCCCAACGATACGAGGCTTCGGAGAAATAGATTGTCCCGTCGGGGCCGATATCGAGATCATCGGCAAAGGCGAGGGGGTGTTCGGTGGCCCCGGTAGAAAGCAGGGTCACCTCCCCGTTTGTCACATTGACTGCGTAAATCCCGTCAATCGCGGCCGCGATCAGGCGGCCTTGCGCATCCCATTGCAGACCCAGCACGGCCGGGCCCGACGTGGCTTGCGCGACGGTCTCGCCGGCCCAGCTCTCCCCGTCCCGCGTCAGCCGGACAATCGAACCGTCATGCTGGCCGGAATAAATGGCACCGTCAGAGCCGATGGCGACATCTTCCGAGGAATGCAGCAGCGGGTGGGAGATCAGCTCCGCCTCGGCAAGGCGTCCGCGCGGCTCCAGAACGCCGGTCAGTTCGGGCGGTTCCGGCTCGTCCCAATAGGCTGGATCAACTGTCGCTGGCCAGGCCAGCCAGACCAGGAACAGACCGGCCAACACCGCCAGAATCATCAAGAACGTGCGCATTTTCCCCACCTCCCATTGATGGTTCAGCCTATCGCTAAAGTCCGGTCTGCGGAAGCACCGCCATTAATTGTGGGAAATCCGCTCGTCGCGCGTTAGGGCAAAAGCCGAATCTCTCTATAGATTTTGCCGACCACAACACACAGGACATGGCCGCCATGACGTCTCTTGATCTCAACACCTTGAAACCCATGGCAAATGCCGTTCGCGCGCTGGCAATGGATGCGGTTGAAGCGGCCAAATCCGGCCATCCCGGCATGCCGATGGGCATGGCCGATGCGGCGATCGTCCTCTGGTCGCGGCATCTCAAATTTGATCCCACCGATCCGGACTGGCGGGACCGGGACCGTTTTGTGCTGTCCGCGGGCCATGGCTCCATGCTGATCTATGCGCTCCTGCACCTCACCGGCTATGCCGATGTGACGCTCGACGAGATCAGGAATTTCCGCCAGCTCGGTTCGAAAACGCCCGGCCATCCGGAATATGGACACACGACCGGTGTGGAAACCACAACCGGCCCGCTGGGGCAGGGCATCTCAACTGCCGTTGGCATGGCGCTGGCCGAGCGCATCCTGAATGCCCGCTTCGGCGATGATCTGGTGGATCACCGCACCTGGGTGATCGCCTCTGACGGCGACCTTCAGGAAGGCATCAGCCATGAAGCCATTTCGCTGGCCGGACATCTCGGGCTCAACCGTCTGATAGTACTGTGGGATGATAATTCCATCCAGATCGATGGCTCGACCGGATTGGCCGAAACCACTGACGTGCTGAAGCGGTTTGAAGCCGCCGGCTGGGCCACCGATGCGGTGGACGGGCATGATATGGAAGCCGTGGATGCGGCCCTCGAACGGGCCAAATCAGCAAGCAAGCCGGTCCTGATTTCCTGTAAGACGATTATCGGTTTTGGCGCACCCAACAAGGCCGGGAAATCTTCCAGCCATGGCTCTCCCCTTGGCGGAGACGAGCTGGCCGCCGCCAAGCAGGCACTCGACTGGCCCCATACCGCCTTCGATATTCCCGAAGACATTCGCGCCAACTGGCTGGCCGTCTCGGAAACCGGAAAAGCCGCGCGCGGCGACTGGGAGTCCCGCTATGAAAACGCCTCCCGCCGCGAGGAATTCGACAAGGCCTTTGTGACCGGACTGACCCCGGAAGCGGCTGCGGCGATGTCGGACTGGCGCAAGACTCTGGCCGCCGAAAAGCCGGATCTGGCCAGCCGTGCGTCATCCGGGCGTGTTCTGGAGCGGCTCGTGCCAGTGATGCCGGAACTGGTCGGCGGATCGGCAGACCTGACCGGGTCCAACCTGACCAAGACGCCCGATCAGAAAGTGATCCAGGCCGGCGCCTATCGCGGCCAGTATATCTATTATGGCGTGCGTGAGCACGGCATGGCGGCCTGCGCCAATGGCCTGTCTTTGCATGGCGGCGTCCGGCCCTATGTCGGCACATTCCTCGTTTTCGCGGATTACTGCCGCCCCGCCATTCGCCTGGCCGGTCTGATGAACCAGCCCGTCACCTATGTCTTCACCCACGATTCCATCGGGCTGGGCGAAGATGGGCCTACCCACCAGCCGGTCGAGCATCTGGCCTCCCTGCGTGCCATGCCGAATGTGCGGGTTTTCCGCCCGGCGGATGCGATGGAGACCGCTGAAAGCTGGGAGCTGGCGCTGTCGCACAAGACGGGCCCCAGCCTGCTCGCCCTCTCGCGGCAGAAACTGCATTTTGCGCGTCAGGATGACGGGTCAGAGAATCTGACCGCGAAGGGGGCTTATGTGCTGCGTGATGCGCCGGATGCAAAAGCCGTCATTATCGCGACGGGCTCGGAGATTGGCATCGCGCTGGAAGCCGCCGAAACGCTGGCGGGCAAAGGCGTGCCGGTGCGCGTTGTCTCCGCGCCCTGTCTTGAAATCTTCCTGGAAGAAGATCACGCCTATCAGAACAGCGTACTGCCGGAGGGCTTGCCGCGCATCGCGGTCGAGGCCGGGCTCCGCTATGGCTGGGACGCGATCATCGGACGCGATGGCGGCTTTGTCGGCATGACAGGCTTTGGCGCATCGGCACCGGCCGAAGCGCTCTATGAGCACTTCGGCATCACCGCGGATCGCATCGTTGAAGAGGTGAAGGCGCGGGTCTAGCCGACCCGTTCCACCACGCCATAGCCAAAGAGCTGGTTCAGCGCCTTTTGCGCTTCTTCCTCGCCGGCCGCCTCGAAGGTCGACAGATCAATCTCTTCACCGTCGAGCACCTTGTCGAGCCCGGCTTCAACCGCGCTCGGGAAGATGAGTTCGCCGCCCGCCGTGATCAGCACCAGACGGTCTTCATCTTCGGCCAGCCGCCAGGGAATGTGCGGCCGCAGGCGGAATTTCGCGCCCGGTGTGGTCGCCGCACCGCGTCCCGTGATCGCGCCTTCGGAATAGGGTGGGCGTGAGCGGATGAAATTGTCGACGAAGAGGTCAAACGCGCCTTCCATATCGGCTTCCGCGCCTATTTTCTTGACCAGCGTATCGAAATGCGCCTGCGCGATGGATCGGTCGAAATCGGCCCGCGCATAGCCTGCTGGCAGCGACTGACGGAATTCCGGATGGCGCAGTGCCACTTCCGAGACGGCTTCCAGCATCAGATCGGCCCAGGTTTTCACGATCATGCCGACCGTAATGTGCAGGCTGTCGGCCGAGCCCTGCGCCTGTGCGTCATGCATCAGACCGCGCGGCACATAGGCGCAATCGCCGGCCTTCAGAACAAACTCCTCGACGAGCTCGCCGGGCTGCACGTGATCGGGATTGAAGCCTTCCCCGCGATACGGCTTGTCGACACTCTGGTCGTACAGGCGCCAGAGTTTCTCGCCCTCGACCTGCAGGACGAAGACATCATGGTCGTCATAATGCGTGCGGAAGCCCTGATTGTTCGGCGGCGTCAGATAGATATTCGTCTGCACATGGCAGGAAAAAATGGATTCCATCGCCCGGCAGAAACTCTTCAGGCCCAGATCGGCCTGGTGCAATTGCGGCAGGATCAGCGTGGCGCCTTCCTGATAGAGATTGGCGACCGAGCCGCGATCGGCAAATCCGTTGGCCAGCACAAATTGCTCGCGGGAGATTCGCGGTTCGGCGCGGGCCATATCCAGATCATCGCCGTGAAAATCCCGGCTGGCGAGCAGGGTGTCGATCTTGGCGACGGACAACAAATCCTTGTACCGGTCCGGCTCGTCGCGAGAGACGATCAACGCTTTCTGCTCGAAATAGGTTTTGTGGAAGTCCTCAGCCCCGTTCGGGCCAATGCAATAATCCAGAACGTCCTGTCCCCAGGGATGGTCAGCCATGATAACTCCCACATAATCCGTGATTTCGCTACGCCCCGGCATAGCGATAGGGGCCTGATGACGTCATCAGGCCCTTATAATCATTACCGCTGATTTCGGCAGCGTCCATAGCCGGTTGAAGGCTGGCGGCCTTTGGTCGCATACGAATGTCACCCGCGCCGCAATGGGCCTCGGGATGGCGAAGCGCTGCGTTCCGGAACTAGCAGCGATCACCCTGGCCCACCGGATCGGCATATGTGCCGGTGTCGCTGTCCGTGCAATTACGCCGGCCCCGGCCGCCTCGTCCATTGCCGAAGGGGTCCGCATATGTGCCGGTATCGCGATCCGTGATTCCGGTATTGCGCCCACCACCGCGCCGGCCGCTCCGGCCATTGCCGACCGGATCGGCATAAGTGCCGGTGTCGCTATCGGTGATTCCGGTATTGCGGCCACCACCCCGGCGTCCGCCGCGTCCATTGCCAACAGGGTCGGCATAGGCCCCGGTATCGCTGTCGGTAATGCCGGTATTGCGGCCATATCGGCCGCGCCCATAGCCGGCAGGGTCCGCATAAGCGCCGATATCGGCATCGGTGATGCCGGTATAGGATCCGCTGGTGGCACAGCCGGTCACCAGACCGGCCGCACCTGTGGCCACACCGACCCCGGCGACGCGGGTCAGAAAGGACCGGCGGCTCAGCTTCGTTTTCTTGGCCATGGAGGCCTCCTGTATTGCATATGTGACGGAATGATCGCTGGGCAGTTAGCAGCGATCCCCTCTGCCAATCGGATCGGCATAGGTGCCGGTATCCGAATCGGTACAGCGGCGGCGTCCACGGCCATTGCCGACCGGATCGGCATACGAACCGGTATCGCTATCGGTCAGCCCGGTGCGCCGTCCGCCCCGGCCATTGCCGGCGGGGTCGGCATAGGTGCCGCTGTCACTATCGGTGATGCCGGTACGGCGGCTGCCCCGTCCATTGCCAGCGGGATCGGCATAGGTGCCCGAATCGCTGTCGGTAATCCCTGTGCGGCGGCTGCCGCGGCCATTTCCGGCCGGATCCGCATAGGTGCCAGAATCACTGTCCGTCACGCCGGTCCGGCGTCCGCGTCCATATCCGACGCGGTCGGCATTGCGCCCGCTATCGCTATCCGTCACGCCCGTGCGGCCATATCCCACCCGGTCGGCATAACGTCCGGTGTCGGAATCGGTCCGTCCGGTGCGGTTCTGTGCGAGAGCGGCGCCGGTGATCGTGCCGGCCGCACCAACGGCAACGGTGGCTCCGGCCACTGTTGTCAAAAACGAACGGCGGCTGAGTTTGCCTTTTTTGGCCATGATACGGCCTCCCCTGTTGTCTGTTTTCCGGCCAAAGCCGGGACCCTCGCAATGGTAACGTAGACCTGCGCACGGGTCAGGGTCAAACAGGAACAGGCCCTATTTTCAAATAAATCGGGAAAAAATCGGAATATTCATATAAATGAGAAGCATTCGCAATGAGTTTCCGGGAATGATAGTCAATCGCTGTTCTTGCTTATATTCAGGCACAAAAAAACCGGCGGCCCGAAAGCCACCGGTTTCTCTGAAAGTCTGGTACGGAGGACTAGCCGCCGCGACCGCGACCTGCCGGGTCGGAACAACCCGATGTGTCGCTGTCGGTGTAACCGGAATTGCCGCGGCCGTGACCGCTGGCATCCGAGCAACCGCCGGTATCGCTGTCCGTGTAGCCGGTGTAACCGGTGCCACGACCGGCCTGATCGGCGTATGCGCCACCGTCATTGTCGGTGATGCCGGTGCGGCCATTGCCGGCCGGGTCGGAATTGCCACCACTGTCGGCGTCTGTCCGGCCGCGGATCATGGATGCGCCTGCAACGGCACCGACGGCACCGGTGATGGCAACACCACCAACGACGCGCGTCATGAAGGAACGACGGCTGATTTTACCTTTTTTGGCCATGAGAATGGGCCTCCCTTAGAACTGACTGAATAAGCTGCGCATCCCCCGCGAAGCTGATTTCGGAAGCAAGGTATGCGGCTAAATGTCCGATAGTCAAACAGAAACTGGTATTTACTTGGCACATGCAAGTCATTCGCAGCCAAAAACCCCTGCAGGTTGAAAATTGGCGAGAATTTCATGAATTTGATAATCATTTTCAGAAACTACTCTTCCGTATTGAGAATAATTTGCAAGTAATGCCGGTTGCAGGCCGGGGACTGTGCGACCCGCGCGGTTCGGGGCTAGTCTTCCGCCCATGAGCGCAGCGATTCGCATTCTCGGCATCGACCCCGGCCTCCGGCATACGGGCTGGGGCATCATATCGGTCGAGGGGGCCCGTTTGAGCTTCGTGGCCGAAGGCCGGATATCCGCGAAAACCGATCTGCCGCTTTCAGATCGTCTGATGACGATCCACGCCGCGCTCGAAGTGATCATTGCCGAGCACAAGCCGGACGAAGCTGCCGCGGAAGAAACCTTCATGGCGACCAATGCCGCAAGCGCGCTGAAGCTCGGCCATGCCCGGGCGGCGGCCTTGCTGGCTCCGGCCCGGGCCGGTCTGCCGGTGGCAGAGTATGCCGCGCGCCTCGTAAAGAAATCTGTGGTCGGCACGGGCGGTGCCGACAAGGGGCAGGTTGCGGCCATGGTCGGCATCCTGTTGCCGGGCTGCAAGGCAAGGGATGATGCGGCAGATGCGCTCGCCGTGGCGATCTGCCATGCTCACCATCGCACCACACGCAATCTGGGGAGTGCGGCATGATCGGAAAGCTGCGGGGTACGGTCGATGCCATCGGCGAAAGCGAAGCCGTCATTGATGTCAATGGCGTCGGCTATCTGGTCGGCATGGGCGGGCAGGCGCTGGCCCGCCTTACCCAGGGCGCCGAGGTCGAGGTCCATATCGAGACCTATGTGCGCGAAGATGCCTTCAAGCTCTGGGGATTCCTGTCAGAGCGCGAACGGGCATGGTTCGCCCGGCTGCAACTGATCCAGGGCGTCGGCGCTAAGGCGGCGCTGGCCATCCTGGATGCCCTCGGCGTCGACGAACTGGAAAGCGCGGCCGCCCTTGGCGACGCCTCGGCCTTTGGCAAGGCCAAGGGCGTCGGGCCGAAACTCGCTGCCCGGCTCGCACTGGAGATGAAGGACAAGCCCCCGCCCACGGGCCGGGCCTTTGCCTTGGGTTTCAGCGTCGCCGCCCATGCCGGGCTCGCCTCGACCCAGCCCTCGGACACACCGTCCGGAAACAATGCCGCGCGCGAAGAAGCCGTCTCGGCGCTCACCAATCTGGGCTATGCCGAGACTGATGCGCGCCGCGCTGCCGCTGCCGCAAGCCGCACCAATCCGGATGCAGAAATCGCAACCCTGATACGACTGGCCTTGAAGGAATTGTCCAAATGAGATCGCTGATTGCTGCGGCCCTGCTCGCCGCCACTCCCGCTATCGCCTCGGCGGATGTCACCATCCGCTTTATCGCCAATGAAGGCGTCCATATCAGTGATGGCGAAACCGGCGTGCTCATCGATGCGCTGACCTGGAATTCCTATGACGGCACCTATGCCCTGCCATCGGACGAAGCCCGCGCCGCCATGATTGCGGGCGATGCACCTTATGATGATGTCGTGGCGCTGCTCTTCACGCATATTCACGGGGATCATTCAGACCCGGCCGGAGGTGCAGAATTCCTCAACAGCCAGCCGGACGTGACCGTCGCAGCGTCAGCACAGGTCACCGATGCGATCATGAATGGCGAGACAGATCTGGAAGATGGCGCTCTCGAGCGGATCTTTCCGGTCGAGTTGAGTGCGGCCAATCCCGGCCCCTGGCAGCACCCGCTCTTCGACTTCATCGAAGGTGCCTGGGTCTTCCACCGTGAAGGCATCGACAATATCACCTGGCATGTCGAATTCGACGGCATCTCCATCCTCCATCTCGGCGATACCCAGCCGCAACTGGCGGACTTCTCGGTCTGGGATGACACAGAGTTTGACGTCATTCTCTATCCCTACTGGTTCGCGCAGATGGAAGAGGGCGTGGCCTTCCTCGATTCGCGGCCCGATGCCCGCGCCATCGCCTTCCATATTCCCGCCACTGCCACACCGCTGACCATTCAGGCCGGCCTTGGCGACCGCGAAGTCTTGTTCGGCGAGGTCAGCAGTGTGGTGATCGAAACCGAATGACGGACGCGCGCGACATATCCCCGGAAATCCAGCCCGAGGATGGCCGCGACAAGGCGTTGCGGCCCCTGTCCTTTGCGGAATTCGTCGGCCAGCCAGCGGCAATCTCCAATCTCAAAGTCTTTGTCGAGGCGGCGCGCCGCCGCGATGAAGCGCTCGATCATGTTCTGCTTTCTGGCCCGCCGGGGCTGGGCAAGACGACACTCGCGCAGATCGTCGCCAAGGAGCTCGGGGTCAATTTTCGCGCGACCTCCGGTCCGGTGATCGCCAAGGCCGGTGATCTCGCCGCAATCCTCACCAATCTGGAACCGCGCGATGTGCTGTTCATCGACGAGATCCACCGGTTGGCCCCGGTCGTCGGGGAAATTCTCTACCCGGCAATGGAAGATTATTGCCTCGATCTGGTGATCGGCGAAGGACCGTCCGCCCGCACCGTCCGCATTGATCTGCCACCCTTCACCCTGGTGGGCGCGACGACGCGCGCCGGTCTTCTGGCGACACCGCTGCGGGATCGTTTCGGCGTGCCGGTGCGTCTGGAATTCTACGATACGGCGGAGCTCGCGGGCATTGTCGGGCGCGCGGCGAGCAAGCTGGGTCTGTCCATGTCGGACGATGGCGCAACAGAAATCGCCCGCCGGGCACGGGGCACGCCGCGCGTTGCAGGCCGATTGCTCCGCCGGGTGCGGGACTTTATCGAAGCCGATGGCGTCGCGACGATTGACGCTGCCGCCGCTGACAAGGCACTGAAACGGCTGGAGGTCGACGAGATCGGTCTCGACAGTCTGGATCGCCGCTATCTCAATGCGCTGACCGGCCATTTCGGCGGCGGGCCGGTGGGCCTCGACACGCTGGCCGCCGCGCTCGCCGAAGCCCGCGATGCGCTGGAGGATGTGGTCGAACCCTTCCTCATCCAGCAGGGCTTTATCCAGCGCACACCGCGCGGCCGGGTTGCCGCCGCCCGCGCCTGGTCGCATCTCGGCCTCAACATGCCGCAATCCTTGCAGAATACGCTGTTCGACGAAGGCAAATAGCGTCAGGCGGCTTTGGAATCCGGCCTTGCATCCGCTTTTTTCAGGGGCAGACGCGCGACAAAGCGTGATCCCACACCCGGCACGCTGCTGGCGTTCAATTCGCCGCCCATCAGATCGCATAATTGCCGCGAAATGGAGAGGCCGAGCCCGGTGCCGCCATGAATGCGCGTGGTCGAGGCATCGGCCTGGGTAAAAGGTTCGAACAGGCGCGCCAACTTGTCCGGCGGGATTCCGATGCCCGTATCCTGAACGATGAATTCAACTGAATCCGTGGCTACCAGCACGGACAGGCGCACCTGACCCTTCGAGGTAAACTTAACGGCATTCGAGATCAGATTGTTCATCACCTGGCTGGTCCGCAAGGGATCGCCGATAAACTGGCCATAGACCTGCTCGGGCAGATCGGTGGTGAATTTCACGCCCTTGGCTTCCGCCGACAGGCTGTGCAGGGACACAACGGTGTCGATGATTTCGGCAAGGTCGAAGGAGATGTCCTCGACCTGCAATTCACCGGCCTCGATCTTCGACATGTCCAGAATGTCGTTGAGCAGCGTCAGCAGCATTTCTCCGGACTTCTCGATGATCTCGACCTGGCCGCGTTGCGCCTCCGACAGGTCCGAGCTCTTCATCAGCGCGGCCATGCCCAGAATGCCATTCATTGGCGTTCTGATCTCATGACTCATATTTGCCAGAAACTGAGATTTTGCGACATTTCCAGCATTGGCCGCCCGCCGGGCCGAGTCCAGCTGCTGGTTGGCTTTTTCCATCTCGCGATGAAAGACGGCCATGACCAGCGACACTGTGACGACGAGCAAACTCAGCGTGATCATATTCCACCGCGCCGCGACCGCCTCGTCAAAACCGGCAGGCAAACCGGGCAGGTAAGGCCGCAGAAAATAAAGCGCGGCAATGGTCCCGATCGTCAGGACAGCCGCAATCGCGCCGGTGCGATAGCCGATCAGGAAGGTCGCCAGGATGGGAAGGGCGGCGTAATAGAGAATGACCGGATTGGCCGACCCGCCCATGGTCGCAGCCGGTATCAGGATCAGCAAATAACCGAGCGACAGCACAAATGTCGAGACCAGCTTCAATCGGCCGGTCCAGAACAGCGCGAAGGGCGCGGTCAGACAGAGCATGGGCCCGAACAGGCCGACATAGGTCTGCAGCGGATAGTCCGCGACGGTCGAACTGAAGGCCGCCAGCGCCGGCAAAGTGCCCAGTATGCCCATGGCCGTCGACAGGACGGCCAGCAATCGCCGCCGCGCCGTCCCCAGCACGTCCTGCGGGTTCGACGCGGGCCAGAAAATTTGCCTCAGCTGAGAAAGCCCCATGGATCGCTCTTTGCCTATCTGTCAGTCTGGAAACACTATGACCGGCGGACTACGAGGGAGTTAATCCATATGCCGAAGCTCAGCCCGCATTGTGGAGAATGGGGGGATGACCACATCCACCGCCTGCCCGTGCGCGTCTATTTCGAAGACACGGATTTTTCCCAGATCGTCTATCACGCCCGCTACCTGCATTTTTTCGAGCGGGGCCGGACCGAGAGCCTCCGCGCGCTGGGCGTTCATCATTCCGAGCTCGTCAATGGCGAGGATCCGGTCGCCTTCGCCGTCCGTGGCATGGATATACAATGGCAGCGCCCCGCCAGAATCGATGAAGCCCTGATCGTGGAAACGGTTTATCGCCCGAACAAAGGCCCACGCCTGCGCATGGACCAGACGATCCGGCGCGGCGAAGAGGTCTTGTGCACGGCCAGCGTCGAGGCAGTGATCATCGACCCGTCCGGCCGCCCGCGCAAACCGCCAAAATGGATGATCGAGGTCTGGACGCCTGTTCTGACACCCCGGTCAGAGTAAGGCCGGTCCCACAAACCTGCCATATTGTGAAACATATTTAAGACGCGTTTCACGTGCATCTGCTTGACGCGCCGGGTCGAGTCCGCTTGGAAGCGTCAGATTAACGCTTATCGGCGACACCTCTGCGGGATGTGCCGGGATTGAAAGGACGATTGATGGAAAACGGGATTATCGAAATTGCGCCGGTGGCGCAGGAGTTTGGCTTTCTCGAACTTTTCCTGAGTGCCGACTGGGTCGTGAAGGCTGTCATGGGCATTCTGGTCATCATGTCGGTCTGGTCCTGGGCGATCGCCGTCGATAAATGGCTGTCTCTGCGCAGTGCACGTTCGAAAGGACGCACCTTCGAGGAGGCCTTCTGGTCCGGGCGCGATCTGGACTCTCTCGCCAACGAATACGGAAAGAAGCCGCGCGATCCCTTTTCCCGGGTTTTCGCCGCCGGGCTTCGCGAATGGAAGGGCCGCAATGCCGGTGACCGGGTGGCCAAGGCGGCCAATGCCGAATCCGGCCGCGAGCTATCACAGCTTGAAGGCGGTCTGGGCATGCTCGCCACCATCGCCTCATCGGCCCCCTTTATCGGCCTGTTTGGAACGGTCTGGGGCATCATGAATTCTTTCCGCGCCATCGCCGCGTCGCAAGACACCAATCTGGCGGTTGTGGCACCGGGCATTGCCGAAGCCCTGTTTGCCACGGCACTGGGCCTTCTGGCCGCGGTTCCGGCGGTAATCTTCTTCAACGCCCTGTCCGCAAACCTGTCGGGCTATGCCACCAAGCTGGAAGCCTTCGTCGATGAATTGTCGGCGCTCGCCGCCCGGGGCGAGGACTGAGCCATGGCGGGATCTGTCTCTTCCGGAGGTCGCCGCGGGCGCTGGCAGCCCAAGGCCGAAATCAATGTGACACCCTTTGTGGATGTCATGCTGGTGCTTTTGATCGTCTTCATGATCACCGCACCTCTTCTCGCCGTCGGCGTGCCAGTTGAATTGCCGGAGACCGAAGCGCGCAGCATGCCGGCCGACGAGGAACCGCTCACCGTCACGATCGGCGCGAATGGCGAAATCTTCCTTCAGGAAACTGCCGTCGAGCTCGACCAGCTCGTGCCGCGTCTACGCGCCATTGGCGGGACCGGCTATGACGGCCGGATTTTCATCCGCGCCGATGAAGCTGCCGATTATGGCTCGGTCGTGCGCGTCATGGCCCGTATTTCCGCGTCCGGTTATACCAATCTGGGACTGGTGACCGATCCGATCAGCACAGGATCGCGTGCTGGAACCTCAGACGATAACTGACGGTCGCCGGTATGCGCACAGCTCTCGTTGTCTTTGTTTCGCTGCTTGTGCATGCCGGCTTCATCGTGGCCGGATTGTTTTATTTCCCGCAATCGGCGCGCCAGTTCACGACCAGCCAGATCGTCCCTTTGGAACTGATCACCGAAATCGCGGAAGTTACCAACCTCCCCGAAGAAGAGGTCCGGGAAGAGCCGGTGGAAGAAGAAGCTCCGCCGCCGGAACCCGAACCTGAGCCGGAGCCCGAACCCGAAATCGATTTGAATGCAGCCCCTGAAACGGAAGCCGCACCGGAACCCGAGCCCGAGCCAGAGCCGGAATTTGTGCCGGACCCGGATCCGGAAGCGCCGACCCAGCCACCGGCTCAATCCGCTCCGCAGCCGGCCCAGCCTGCGCGTGAACAATCCTTTGATGACATGTTGCGCGACCTCGCCAACTCGGTTGACCGGGATCGCAGCTCATCGTCCTCCGGCAGGACGCAGGATTCCGCGTCTTCCTACGAGGCCATTGGTGTCACGCTCGCCGACAGCATTCGCAGCCAGGCGCAACGCTGTTATCGTGGATCAGCCGATGCACCGGATCCCGAGCGTCTCATCGTTGTGGTGCGGGTTCGCCTGAATCGCGATGGAAGTCTGGATGGCCGTCCGGAAGCCCTGAACCGTCAGGCGATTGATATTTCGGGCGACCGATACTGGCGCGTTGCGCGGGACCGCGCCATCGCAGCGGTCATCGATTGCGCGCCTTATCGGCTGCCGGCCGAACATTTTTCCATCTGGCGCCGCATAGATGTCACTTTTCGAAACGAGACTTGATGCTACCCTGCTGATGAGTTTCTGGAGAACCGAGATCACATGACCCGTCTTATTCGCCTTCTGAGCCTTCTTTTCATGGTGGCCCTGCCTGCCGCGGCCCTGGCCCAGCAGCCTTTGCAGGTGGATATTGCGCGGGGCAATCTCGAACCGGTTCCGATCGCCATCCCGGCCTTCATCGATGCCGGCGGCACCGATGGCCGCGGCGGCGATATCGCCGAGGTGATTGCGGCAGACCTCGTCAGTTCCGGCCTGTTTACCACCGTCGATGAGCGCGCCTTTATCGAGGAAATTCAGGATTTCAACCTGCGTCCGCGCTTTCAGGACTGGCGCGTGATCAATGCAGATGCGCTTCTGATCGGGCAGGTCACCCGGCAATCGGATGGCCGCCTTCTGGTCGGTTTTCGCCTCTGGGATACGCGCCTGCAGGAACAGATGGTCGGTCTGCAATTTGTCACCGCGCCGGAAAACTGGCGCCGGGTGGCCCACCGCGTTGCCGATGCCGTCTATGAGCAACTGACCGGCGAAAGCGGCTATTTCGACACGCGCGTGATTTACGTCTCCGAAGGCATGGGCCCGCGCGGCGAGCCGGTGCGCCGTCTGGCCGTCATGGATCAGGACGGGGCCAACCCGTCCTTCCTGACGGACCGCTCCTACTGGTCGCTCCTGCCGAATTATTCGCCAAGCGCGCAGCAGATCACTTATGTCTCCTTCCTGGACGGACAGGCGACGACCTATGTCTACGATCTGGAAAGTGGCCGTCAGGAAGCCCTGTTTGCCTCCGGCGGTGCCGGTCTCGCCCGTATTGATCCGGACGGACAATCACTTTCGGCCCGCTTTTCTCCCGATGGCGAACGGCTGGCGGTTTCGATCGAGCTTCAGGCCGGTCACGACATTCACCTCTTTGATCTGCGCTCGCGCAGCCTGCGCCGCCTGACCGAACACCCGGCAGACGATGTCGAGCCGAGCTTTTCTCCCGATGGCGACCGGATCGTCTTCTCCTCCAGCCGTTCTGGCGGATCGCAGCTCTATGTGATGAACGCCAATGGCGGCGATGTGCAGCGCATGTCCTTTGGTGAAGGCCGCTATACCGCGCCGGTCTGGTCACCGCGCGGCGATCTGATTGCCTTCGTCAAACAGCATAACGGCCAGTTTTCTCTCGGCGTCGTCGCAGCCGATGGCTCCGGCGAGGAGCGGATTCTCTATCAGGGCTATTATGTCGACACGCCGGCCTGGTCGCCGAATGGCCGCGTCATTCTCTTCACCCGAGGCGACCGCGGACGCGAGGGAACCGAGTATGAAATCTGGAGCGTAGACCTTGCAGGCTTCAATTTGCGGCGCATGCCGATCAGCGGCCAATCGTCGGATCCGGCGTGGTCGCCCTTGATCGAATAGGGTTTTTGGCAGTAGCGTGAAAAAAGGGCGCGCAAAAAAAGCCGTCTTTGGGCGGAAAACCGGCCCGAACGGGCAGTTTGTCTCGAAAATGGCGTAATCGTGCGTATTGGTGGAGGTTCCGGGGGCTGGCACAGACCCGGGAAATAAGGGATAGGACAGACATGAAGTTCAAACTTTTACTGATTGCGGGCATGACGGCCGTATTGGCAGCGTGCGCGTCAACACCGCCGCAGACCACAACCGAAGCCCCAGCAACGGAGCCGCCGCGCACCACGCGAACGGACACGACCGGGACTGTGGATCAGGGACCGGTTCCAGGAACGGAAGCGCACTTTGTGGCGACGGCCGGCGATCGCGTTTTTTATGATCTCGACCGCTCCACTCTGACGCCCGCTGGCCGCGAGACCCTGCGCCGTCAGGCCGACTGGCTGAACGCCTATACGGGCACGACCATCCTGATTGCCGGCAATTGCGATGAGCGCGGCACGCGCGAATACAATCTGGCGCTGGGGGCCCGCCGGGCCAATGCCGCCCGCGATTATCTGGTCAGCCTTGGCGTTTCGCCATCGCGGATCCAGACCGTGTCCTATGGCAAGGAACGGCCGACCTGCCGCGAATCCGGCGAGCGCTGCTGGTCGCTCAACCGGAATGCCACCACCATGATAACCGGTGGTGTCACGGGCTAGAACCGGACATTCGTCCAGAGGAACGCCCGCAGTGCATCGCTGCGGGCGTTTTTCTTTGTTAATCTGGCCGCCGTATTTTCGCCGCCTCGATCACCTATCCCGTGCCTCTATTGGCCGAAGACAGGGATGACCTGACCCATGATCCGCTTTCTCATTCTCCCCCTCGCTATTGTCTTGTTCAGTGCGCCCGTTGACGCGCAATCGCGCCGCGAACTCGCGCGCCGTCTGGATGCTGTTGAAGCCCGCCTTGCTGAAATGGACTCGCTGCGCATTGCCCAGAATGACCAGATGCTGACGCGGATTTCCGATCTTGAATTCCAGGTCCAGGAAGCCACCGGACAGGCGGAACGGCTCGAATTCGAAAACCGCCAATTGAGCCAGCGCGTCGATGCGCAGAGCCGGGAAATCCAGAGCCTCCGTAATCAACTCGAAGCGCTGCGCTCGCGGCCGCCCCAACAATTTGATGAAGAGGGCAACCCAGTCGCTCCGGTTTCGGATAATCCCTCCATGACCGGAAATAGCGACCGCGCCAGCACCGGCTCCGGTCCGCGTGACCTGACGGGCGGCGGTCTGGCCGTCACCGATGCCGGTGATCCCTATGCCGCCGACCGCGCCGCGGCCACCCAGCCTCTGGGCGGAGCCATCGCCCGGGCCACCGACCGGGCACCGGCAATGAGCGCCAATCAGGCCTATGGTCAGGCGCGCGCCAAACTGCTCGACGGTGATTTCGACGGCGCGCAGGAGGATTTTTCCAGCTTCATCGGCAATTTCCCTGACGACGAACTCATCGACGAGGCCTGGTTCTGGCTGGGCGAGACCTATTATGTGCGCGGCGATTATTCCTCGGCGGCAGAGGCCTATATCACCTCCCTGCGAGAAGAACGGAACGGATCGGTCGCGCCCGATGCGCTGGTGCGTCTTGCCTCCTCTCTCGGCGCGCTTGGCCGCAATGATGAAGCCTGTCAGACGCTGGCCCGTTTCTCGCGTGAATTCCCGTCGGCGGGCCCGAATGCCACGGCCCGTGCCGAACGCGAGGCCCTGCGCGCCGGGTGCCGCTAGACACGCTGGACGCTCTTCCGGACATTATCCGGGCACGGCTGGACGCGCTGGGTGAGGGCGCCTGTCTCATCGGCTATTCCGGCGGCGGGGATTCCACTGCCCTTCTTCTGATGGCGGCCCGCTGGGCGGCTCATAAGGATGTGCCGCTGACGCCGGTAATCATCGACCATGCCTTGCGTCCCGAAAGCGCGCACGAAGCTGAAGTGGCCGCATCACGGGCCCGGCATCTGGGCCTGGCCCCGGAGATCGTCCGGTGGGATGGCGATAAACCGGCGACCGGCATTCAGGCCGCAGCGCGGGCTTTTCGCTTGAAAACCTTTGCCCGCATCGCCCGGGAAAAAGAAGCCAACACCATCCTTCTGGGACATACGCAGGATGATCAGGCAGAAACCGTCTGGATGCGGCTTCAGGCCGGCGGCGGGCCGGATGCGCTGGCCGGCATGTCGTCGCAAAGCCCCTTGCCCCTCTGGCCCGAAGGGATGGGGCTGTCCATAGCCCGGCCTTTGCTGGATGTCTCGCGCGCGGCCTTGCGCGACTGGCTGACGCGGCAAGGGGAAAGCTGGATTGACGATCCGTCGAATGAAAGCCGTGCCTTCACGCGCATCCGCAACCGTCAGACACTGGCCCAGCTTTCCGAAAGCGGCTTCGACGTCGCAGAGCTGTGCGCCCTGGCCGAACGGTTTCAGGCGGCAAAACAGGCGGATGCGAAAGCAGCCGCAGACATCTTTCTCAACGCGGTGAATCTCCTGCCCTGGGGCGGTGTCATTCTGAATCGGAATGCTCTGCTCGCGGCAGACGACCGCCTTGCGGCCAAAGCCCTCGATGCGGCGCGCGCGGCGGTCAGCGGCGACCCGTCATCCCGCCCGGAGGCCGCCAGACGACTGCTGGATGGATTGAACGCGTCCGCTCCGGCAACAGCGGGCGGCGCGGCGCTGACATTTTTCCAGAGCCAGTGCTGGCTTGTGCGCGATCCCGGAGCGGTTGGCGGCCGTGCAGATCAAACCGCTCCTGCGGTCAGAGCCGTCAAATTCGGGGACGAGACGATCTGGGACGGGCGTTTTGCTTTCACCCGGCCGGATCTGGCCATTTCCGTATCGGGTACGGCCTATCCCGCCGAATTTTCAACGGAAACACTCAAGGTCGTTCCGGCGCTGGCGCGTCCGGGATTGCCGGTGATCCGGCAGGGTGGACAATTTTGTGGTATACCCGGCCTGTCAGCGCAGGCGGACAAAGTGACACAGAGCCTTGCCAAAGCGCTGATCCAGCGGAATCTGTTTGAGGACAGACCGGCCGCATGGTTTGATGAACAACTGCATGCGCAAACGGCGCAAGGCTCGCATTAGCGGCACTTATACCCCATATCGGGACATAGACAGCGAACTAGCGACGGAAAACGAGATGAATATTCGCAATCTGATGATCTGGGCCATCATGATCCTCCTTCTGGTGGCGCTCTTTAATCTGCTGCAACCGGGCCCGACGGCACCGGGCGCACAGCAGATCGAATATTCGCGGTTTATCGAGCGCGTCGAGAATGATCAGATCAACCGGGTGACCATTGACGGCGACCGGATCATCTCCGGCGGCGCCGAACCGGTCTCGACCGTTTATCCCGTTGCCGACGACCAGTTGTACGAAATCCTGCGCGCCAATGATGTCGAGTTTGAAGTCACACCGGAAGCCAGCGGCTTCAACGTCTTCAGCTGGCTCCTCAGCATTTTCCCCTTCCTGCTGCTCATCGGTGTCTGGATCTTTTTCATGCGTCAGATGCAGGGCGGCGGTCGCGGCGCCATGGGCTTTGGCAAATCCAAGGCGAAGCTGCTGACCGAGAAGACAGGCCGCGTCACCTTTGACGATGTGGCCGGCATCGATGAAGCCAAGGAAGAGCTTGAGGAGATCGTCGAGTTCCTCAAGGACCCGTCGAAGTTTCAGCGGTTGGGCGGCAAAATTCCCAAGGGCGCCTTGCTGATCGGCCCTCCGGGGACGGGTAAGACGCTCACCGCGCGCGCTGTCGCCGGTGAAGCCAATGTGCCCTTCTTCACGATTTCCGGTTCGGACTTCGTGGAAATGTTCGTCGGCGTGGGCGCCTCTCGTGTGCGCGACATGTTCGAACAGGCCAAGAAAAACGCGCCCTGCATCATCTTCATTGACGAGATCGACGCGGTGGGACGCTCTCGCGGCGCCGGTCTGGGCGGCGGGAATGACGAGCGCGAACAGACGCTCAACCAGCTCCTCGTCGAGATGGACGGGTTTGAGGCCAATGAAGGCATCATCCTGATCGCTGCGACCAACCGCCCGGACGTGCTGGACCCGGCGCTGCTGCGGCCCGGCCGTTTCGACCGTCAGGTCGTCGTGCCCAATCCGGATATCATCGGCCGCGAGAAAATTCTCAAGGTCCACATGCGCAATGTTCCGATTTCCGACGATGTGGAACCGAAAGTCATTGCCCGCGGCACGCCCGGATTTTCCGGTGCCGACCTCGCCAATCTGGTGAACGAGGCTGCCTTGCTGGCCGCGCGCCGCAACAAGCGCGTCGTATCCATGGCGGAATTCGAAGACGCCAAGGACAAGGTGATGATGGGGCCGGAACGCCGCTCCATGGTCATGTCCGACAAGGAAAAGGAACTGACCGCCTGGCACGAAGCCGGTCACGCCATTGTCTCGCTGAACGTCCCGGATGCCGACCCCGTCCACAAGGCGACCATCATTCCGCGCGGCCGTGCGCTGGGCATGGTGATGCGCCTGCCGGAAGCCGACAAGCTGTCGGAAAACTTCACCCAGATGACGTCCTTCCTGGCCATTGCCATGGGCGGCCGCATCGCCGAAGAACTGAAATTCGGCAAGGAAAAGATCACGTCCGGAGCGTCTTCCGATATCCAGCAGGCGACCCGCGTGGCCCGTGCGATGATCACCCAGTGGGGTTTCTCGGACAAGCTGGGCACCATCGATTATTCCGACGGCGGGGGTCAGAATGTCTTCCTCGGACAGGAACTCACCCGGTCGAAATCCATCTCCGGTGAGACCGCCCGCATTATCGAGGAAGAAGTCCGCCGCCTGATTGATGAGGCCAATGAAACCGCCCGCAAGATTCTGACCGAGAAGCGGAAGGACTGGGAAACCCTGGCCGAAGGCTTGCTGGAATACGAAACCCTTTCCGGGGCCGAGATCACCGAATTGCTGAAAGGCAATCCGCCCACCCGCAATGCCGATATACCGCCATCGAAAGATGACACACCATCGGGGGCTGTGCCGGTCACCGAAGACGATGAGGACACCTCGACGGGTTCCGAACCCTCGGGTGGTCCCGCGCCGCAAGGGGCCTGATGGCCACCACATTCGACGTCTTGCGAGAGGCCATCCGTGTACGCGGGTGGCCTCTTGTCATGGGGATCGTCAACGTCACACCCGACAGCTTTTCCGATGGCGGGCGATACGACGAAGCCGATGCGGCGATTGATCATGCGCTGCGGCTGGGGCGCGATGGCGCAGACATACTCGACATTGGGGGTGAGTCGACCCGGCCCGGTGCCCGGCCAGTTGAGGAAGCAGAGGAGCTGGCCCGCATACTGCCGGTTATCCGGGGCGTCCGGCGTCATACCGATACGCCCATTTCCATCGACACGATGAAACCGGGGGTCGCGCGAGCGGCCATCGAAGCGGGCGCAACGATCTGGAATGATGTGAATGCCTTGCAAGCCCCCGGGGCGCTTGAAACTGCCGCCGACCTGGGCTGCGGTGTGATCCTGATGCATATGCAGGGCGAACCACAAACCATGCAGCAAAACCCGCACTATGACGATGTCGTAAGCGAGGTATCAGAGGCGCTGCAGGCGCGCGCCGACGCGGCGATGGCCGCCGGTGTGAAGTGTGAAAATATCTGGCTCGATCCCGGTATCGGCTTTGGAAAATTGCTGCAGCATAATCTGCTTTTGCTGCGCAGCATTTCCGACCTGTCAAAGGACTTTCCAGTGCTGATCGGGGCATCCCGCAAGCGTCTGATCGCCGAGCTGGACGAGGGCGCAGACGCTGATCATCGGCTGGGTGGTTCGCTTGCGATTGCGCTTCATGCTGCGCAGCAAAATGCGGTCTGCGTCCGCGTGCATGATGTGCGTGAGACGGTGCAAGCGTTGAAGCTTCAGGCGGCGATTACTCGGCCGCTCTGACCTGGGACCCTTCCAGCGTCAGAATGTCGAGCGCCAGCTCATCGCCCTTGACCATATTGACGCCCTGGACCTGCCCCAGCAGACGCACATTCTGTTCCGCCAGAGCCGCATCAAAACCGGCGCGCTCTGTGGCGTCGACAACGGCTATGCCGCACTCCGGATGGAGCAGGAGGCTGGCCGCCGCGCCTGCGCCATCGGTCAGCGCCACATCCGTGCCCAGATAGAAGACATTGGAGGGCTCGCGATAACCGGCCGTGGCAGCGGGAAAGCTCTCACATCCTTCCAGCGTTTCCACGATGCGCGCCACCCGGTTGGATGGCCAGGCGGCATCGACAGACGGAATCGCCAGCCCGAAAGCGACAAGGTATTGGACAGCGACGATGGCGCTGAGCGGCAACAGGCGCGCAAGACCCGGCTTTACGGCAAACCAGATCAGAACCATGGCGCAAAGCGCGCCCAAAGCCGTCGCCGCATAGGCGATTTCCGGGTGCGTCTCGTTCAGCTCCAGCGCGCCATAGGTCGGAATGGCCGCTATGGCCAGGCCCGCCACAACCGCCAGCCCGATCCAGACGAAATGGAGGGTTTTGGCCTTCCACCCGGCCAGCAGGGCCGGAACCTGCATCAAGCCCGCCGCCGCCAGTATCGCCAGTGCCGGAAAGGCCGGCAGCACATAATGCGGCAGCTTGGTCTGGACAAATTCGAACACGATCCAGGTCGGCAGGGCCCACATGATCAGAAAGCGGATTTCCGGTTTGCTGCGGCCCGCCCAGGCCGCCAGAAGAGCCAGGCCCAGCAAGGCAGAGCCCGGCCAGAACATGGCGGGCGACAAGAGCGAGTGATAGAGGAAGGGCCCGCCATGACTGTCGTCCGCGACGCCGACCTTGCCGAACAGGGCATGGCCCACCGCTTCCTGGAAGAAGCCCCAGTCGGTCTGGATATTGATCGCGATGAGCCAGGGCAGGGCGATGGCCGACAGGACTAGCAATCCCTTGACCCAGTGAAATTTCGCCAGTGCTGAACGGGTATCCGTGTAGAGGACCAGCACAAAGACAAACAGGCCCGCCATGCCGCCCAGCAGCACGGCAATGCCGCCGGGCAGAAAGCCAAGCCCCGCAAGCTTCAGAATTTCGATGAGGAACGCGGCGCCAAAAAGAATGAAAAGCCATTTCGCGTGATGTTTGAAAATGAAATAGCCGATCAGCGCCAGCGCGCTGACCATGGCAATGATCGGTCCCTTGATCATGATCGCCGCGCCGCTTGCCGCCCAGAAGAGGAGCGGCCAGCCGATGAATTTCAGTCGCTCGCCGGCCTCGGCTTTCAGGAGCATCATCATCAGCCCGGTCTGTGCCAATACACCGGCGGCCAGCAGCATGGCATCCGTCTTGGCGGTACGCGCCTCGACCTGCATCATCATCGCCGTCGCCATCAACAATCCCGCCGCCAGCCCCGCCTGGGGGCCGAACAGGCGCGTCGCCAGCCAGGCCGTGCCGAAGACGGCTATCAGACTGCCAATCAGTGAGGGCAGGCGGAAGGCCCAGATATCGGCATCCGTCCCGCCAAAAGGCAGTGCGGACAGGGCCTGCATCCAGTAGATTCCGGCCGGTTTGACGTGCCGGGGATTTTCCTGAAAGCGGATATCAACATAATCGCCGGTCTCGATCATCTGGGTGGAGGCTTGCGAATAGCGCGCCTCGTCGCGGTCCATGACCGGCATGGAGGTCAGGCCCGGTGACATCGCCAGAAGGGCGATAAACGCCAGAACCAGCCAGGCGCGGATGGACAGTCCCCAACGCGCGGGTCCCGCCATCAACCAGTCAGACAGAGCTTGCATCAGGCCTCATCCCTCATCCCTCATCCCTCGGGGTAAACAGTAATTCCTTTGCCGGTACATGCGTACGCCGCATCAGCCAGTTCACGCCCATCAGATCGAAGAATCCGGCAAAGGCCCGGCCAATATTCGTGTATTTCGTCTCGCCGGAAATCCGCGCCCGGTTCACCACATCCACATAGATCTGGTCAAAGCCCAGATAGCGCGTCAGCGGCGGCAGATAGCGGTGCAGAGAATCAAAGAAGGGCAGGGCGAGAAACAGATCACGCGGGATCACTTTCAAGCCGCAGGCCGTATCCGGGCACGCATCGCGCAGCATGGCGCGGCGGATACCGTTTCCGATCTTCGATGCCCATTTGCGGTTGGCCCCATCGGTGCGGTTGGTGCGGCAACCGCAAACCAGCGCCGGCGCATCCAGCGAGGTGAGATCGATCCTCGATGCCATATCCACGACCGATTGCGGATCATCCTGCCCGTCCCCGTCCATGGTCGCGACCCACAACGTTCTGGCGGCGAGAAAACCCGTGCGCAGTGCGGCGCTCTTGCCCGCACGATTGGGGTGCTGGATAGCGGTGATTTGCGGATGGCGTTGGGCCGCGGCCTCGATTTTTGACCAGGTCTCGTCCGAGGAACCGTCTTCGATGGCAATGATATTGAAGCCTTCAAAGGCCGCGGAAAAAGCCGCCACGGCCTCATCCATCACCGCATCGACATTGTCGGCTTCATTGTGCATGGCAATAACGATGGAGAGTGTGCCTGACTGCATGTCCGCCCGCCTGTTTGCATTCGGGAATGATTAGCGTGTTTTGCTTTGTGGGGATACATACAGGTTTCAGCGCAGCGGAACCCGCCAGCCTTCGCGCGCGTTACGTGTCGGGGAGACACTCATGCTGAATTTCCACCTGCGCCGCATCTGGCGCTCCATCTGGTTCCGCCCGGCGGCCTATGCCATTGCGGCGGTCTTGGCGGTGATTGCAACACCCACGCTGGGCCGGCTGCTCCCGGCCGAATGGGTGGCAGCCGTTGAAGCGGATGCGCTGGCGACGACGCTGAATATTCTGGCGTCCAGCATGCTGGCCGTCGCCATCTTTTCGCTGGCGACCATGTTCTCGGCCTTTCAGGCCGCCGCCAACGCCGCCACACCGCGCGCCCGTCCGCTGATGACCGAGGACCGCACGGCGCAAAGCGCGATATCAACCTTTGTCGGCGCCTTCCTGTTCAGCCTGCTGGGTCTGATCGGCGTGACCTCCGGCCTTTACGCGGACGAAGGGCTGCTAGTGCTGTTCGGCCTGACCCTGTTGCTTGTGCTGAATGTCGTCGTGATGCTCATCCGCTGGATCGAGCGGCTGACGGAATTCGGCGGGGTCGAGGAAGCGATCAGCGCCATCGAAGCTGCAACGCTCAAGGCCATCGAACGGGAGACGACTTGCCCCAATCTCGGCGCCCGGCCGCTGGACACCATCCCGGATGACGCCCGGCCCGTGCATCCCAAGACGGCTGGCTATATTCCGACGATCGATATCGACGCCCTGCAGGCGCTCGCAGAGACGCATGGTCAGACGATCCATTTGCCCGCCCGGCCGGGCGATTATGTCGGTCCGGGCCAGCCCGTTGCCTGTATCACGGGCAGCGAGGATATTGACGGGGACATTCTCGAAAAAATCGTCATCAAGGACCGCCGGACCATTGAAGAAGATCCGGGCTTCGGTCTGATTGCGATCTCCGAAATCGCCTCACGGGCTCTGTCGGCTTCGGTCAATGATCCCGGCACCGCCATATCGGCTATTGCCGCCAATACGCGGCTCATGTGCGCCTTGTCGGCCTCATCCGGGGACGCGGAAAACGATGCTGCCGGCCATGTTTATCTCGCTCCACTGACGGTGGAGGGGCTGATGATCGACGCCTACCGAGCCATCGCCCGCGACGCGGCCGGCAAGGTCGAGGTCGGCATTCGCCTGCAAAAGGCCATGGGCATGTTGATAGCGGCCAACCCCGACCGGTTTGAGAAAGCGGCCCGCAATGTCAGTCAGGACGCCCTGATCCGGGCCGAGGCCGCGATCTCTCATGAAGCCGATCTGGACGCTCTGCGCCAGGCCTGTCCGGACTAGTGGGCGAGGCGAGCGAGGATCATTGAGCCTCTGCCACCAAAGGTGCACAGCGTCTGCCCGCAGCGTCTGCGAGCGCGCCACAGGCGGCCTCCGCGCTGTCCAGCAGGGTATCGCGAACGCGTTGGAAATAGAGGTGGTTGGTGCGCGCTATCATCAATTCGGTGACGGCTTCCGGATCGGCGGCTAGCCCCTCAAGATCAACCTCGCTGCCGAGTCCGTCGGCGGCCTCGTCCGACCAGAACAGACGACCATGCCGTCCCAGTGCGTCAAAAACCTGCTGGTTTTGCAATTGCGAGAGTTGGTCGCGCGCATAATCGACCTCGCTGAAAAAGCGGCTGGCGGCGCGCCGAGCCGGTATGTTGCCAATCAGCCGAAGCGTGCCCGTGGCGACTAGCTCGTCATAGACCGCGCGCGACACCGGTACGGGTGGGCTCACCGCAAGGCTCATGACCCCTTCCGCCGCACTGAGTTGTATCTCCGGATCGCGCCGCAGCGCTGCATCGGCCGTCGCCCGCGCTGCCAGCTCGCGGTTCTGATTCAGCCGCGCTGTCTCGGCGTTAGCGCCGCGCAGCAGCCAGACATTGACCTCCATCTCTTCCAGTAGGTCGATCGTAGCCTGTTCCGCCCGTGCGGCCGCCGCATGTTCATGGGACCAGCCGGTGATCGTAAAACCGATCACCACACCGGCGATAACGATGACGAATTCGAGGACGACGGCGAACCAGTTTTGTGTTCGGATGGCGGTGGAGAGGCGGGAGAGGATCACTCAATAGCCTCCGTCACGATTTCGCAGGGTCGGCCAGTGTGTTCAGCGATGGCATCGCAAAGCGCGATGGCGGCTTCCAGCGTATCTTCCCACCAATCCGTGGTGGCACGCATCCGGTTATTGCCTTGCAAGAGCGCCTGCATCAGCTCTGGATCATCAGCGGCAGCCTGCCAGTCGACCGCATAGCGGCGCTCTCGGACCGTACCGGGCGCGTATTCAAGAATGACAGCAGGGAAATCCATCGTTGACGGTGCGGCCAGCCCGCTGGCACGCATATAGTCGATCTGCCCTTGCAAGAAGGTGACTTCGCGCTGATAGCGGCTCAGCGCATTGCGCAGCCGCTCGCCGGCTTCATTGTCCCCGCCCAGAGAGGATAGCATGCCGGAGCTGACGATTTCCTCATAAACGCCCTGCTGCGGCGAAAACGCCGGGTAGAGATTGATCGCCACCAGGCCGGACGCCAGCCGAGCTTCGTCCATGTCTTCGAAATCTCGGGCCAGCAGGCGCTCGATCGCTTCTGTCCGCGATACATTCAGTCCCTGATAGGCGTCCACCAGCCCGTCCAGCATGCCCGCAGATTGTTCCACTTCGACCTGGAGCCGCACCAGAGCCCGGTCCATGCGACTCTGCATGGCGGAACGTTCCGCTCCCGCCGTGATCTGGAAACCGATCACCACACCGGCAATGACAATGACGAATTCAAGGACCACCGCGAACCAGTTCTGTTCGCGCACCGCGCGGGAGAGGCGGGCGAGGATCATTCTGCGGCCTCCCGTGGCGGGAGAATCTCTTCAAACAGGGTTTGCCAGTAGATTTGTGAGCTGCTCTCGATGGAAGTTTCGATGGCTCGCTGGCGCAGGAGCGGCAAGAGCGTGTCTGTGGTGCGCAGGCGCTCTGCCATCCGCGCAATCTCTTCATCATGGCCGTCAATATCGCAGGGAAAGTCGAGTATCTCCGGCAACGACTCATAATCACCGATTGCGAGCGTTCGCGGCTCGGCACAATTATTCGCCAGCGCCTCATAAAGGGCGCGGTCCGCCAGCCGGAAAAAAGCATGCCGATAGGTCCGGTCCCGGTCCTGAAAGCTCATATCGTCCGACCCGGTTTCATAATATTCTACCGCCGCCGCCAGTAGAACATCATCCTCGATCAGATTGATCGTTCCGGTGGCGACCAGCTCCTCATAGGTCGTGCGAATGACAGGGAAGCTGAAAATCTGGGTTGCCCGGAAGGCTTCGACCACCAGGGTTCTGTCATCGACCTGTCGTCGCCCCTCCAGCGCATCGAGTGCCCGCTGGGCATTCTCGGAGACCTGAGCATAGTAGATCGTATTGCCCTCCACCCGCCATTGCTCATTGCGCAAATCCTCGATCAGCCGTTCGGTAAGGAGGCCGGCGCGCGCCAGCGCTTCGCGCTGCGTATTCCAGGCGGTGAACTGAAAACCGATGATGACACCCACAATGACAATGACGAATTCCAGCACGACCGCGAACCAGTTCTGTGTCCGGATGGCATGGGAGATGCGGGCAAGGATCATCTAGAAGCCCCGCTCTTCGATTTCGGCGCGGACCTGCGCCCGGATCGCGTCAATTTCCGTGCGGTAGCGCACGAAATGAGCCGCCTGGAAACGGTTTTGCAGGGCTGCGTAATTGAGGCGCCGCAATAGGGCGTCGTTCTGCGAAACTTCATCAAAATCGAATTGAAGGGTCTGCTCGCTAAAACCCCTCTGCGACATGTCGGCGACATCTTCCAGCCGGGCTTCGAAATGACCGGATATTTCGAAGGCGATCGGGGAAAGATCGGCCGCCATCTGCTCGAGGGATGATTGCGAACTGCTCTGCAATTGCGGAATGGACGCCAGGGCCGACCTCAACTCCCGGTCCCGGATAATGGTCAACTCTCCTGCGCTGATCATCTCGCGCAAGGCGGCTGGCTCCAGATTGACGATTTCAACAGACGTGATGGCATTCAGCCCCCAAGACCCTTGCTGCGCCCTGTCCGGGTCCCCGTTTTCCACGCCTTCGAGGAATATGGTGATCCAGTTAAAATAGGCGTCGATGGCGTCTCCCACGAAATCCAGCTCGTCCATAACAGCCTCCAGTTCCGAATCGATCTGACGCAGGTATTCGGCCTCTTGCCGGCGCTCCAGACGGGCCTCGTTCCACGCATTCATCTGGAAACCGATCACGACACCGGCAATGACAATCACGAATTCCAGCACAACCGCGAACCAGTTCTGTTCGCGCACGGCGCGGGAGAGGCGGGCAAGGATCATGGCGCGTTTTCCTCATGAACTATGCCCAGCTCGGCATCAACGGCTTCATGGAGGGTCAGGAAACTGTCATTTGGTCCACTGAGAACCGCGAGTTCAAAGAAGCCCGATTTGGAAACATTATCCGCGAGTTCGTTGAGGAAGCGACGATCATTTCGCATGCTATCCGTATCGCAGCGCGCCGACCCGTCGAATATCGGATTCCAGTTTTCAGCGTCATCCGGGACCACGAAATAAAAGTAATCGGGATGTCTCGCCGATAGATTGAAAACCTCGTGATTGAGAGCGGTATCCATCTCCGACGACCATGCGGTCGCCAAAAAATTCGCGGTGACGGCCGTTCGAATGCTTTCGCTTCTGATCAGATCCAGGTCGCCGGTCGATTCCAGCTCCGCCAGAATCGGCAAGGCCAGCGAGGGCGAATTGAAAACATGTGACTGAACCAGCGCATTACATTCTGATGGAGAAAGGTCTGAAAGATCATCGCCGAACAATTTGTGACTAGCCGAGAGTAACAGCTCGCGAGTGGCGGTGCGGTCGGCCGCCCAGTCCCAGCGCGCATTGCCGACGCTAGCGATGTCGTCATGAAGGCGTGCCATGATTTCGGCCTCGGTCGATCGTTCTGCCCGCGCCGCATTCCACGCCGTGATTTGAAAACCGATCACGACGCCCAGAATGACGATGATGAATTCCAGCGCGACGGCAAACCAGTTCTGTTCGCGGATAGCGCGTGTGATGCGGGCAAGGATCATTCGGCGGCCTCCGCTTCCATAGCCGGCTCGCAAATCTGTTCCGTCAGGCGCGCGGTTTCCCGGCACAGGGCGATCGCGCTCTCGAGTGTGTCCACCCATAAAAATGTTACGAGGCGGCTCCGCGTGTTGCTGAAAAAAATGTACTCCATCAGATCGTCGGATTGGGCCGCCCGTTCCGGATCTATTGTATAGCCGCGGCGCAGCGGGTGCTCGGGATCATACTCGATCTGTATAAACTCATCCTGGGCCGCAACGGCGCGAGGAAAGGCATACAATTCTTCCCGCCGCGCGACATTGTCGGTCCGAAGGCGGTCGATTTCCGACCAGTATTCCGCCAGCGCGATCCGCATGTCTTCATCGCCGATGCGGGAAGTCAGTCCGGCACTGACGATCTCGTCATAAACAATTCGCGAGGGCGTCGGCTCTTGCAGATTCGAAGCAGAAAAAATTCCGCGGACCATCACGCGGGGGTCAACATTCTCGAAATCGCCTGCCAGAAGAGTCTGGATCAAAACGTCCCGCAGCTCGTCCTCATCCTGCCGCCGTTCAACCTGTGTGGTGAAATAGCGGACACTGGTTTCTGCCTCGGCATGCAGCCGGGTGAGCAAGAGCGCCTCGCGCTCTGCATCGGCCCGGTGCTCGGCCCATTGCGAAATCTGGAAGGCCAGTAGCACGCCGGCCACGACCACGAAAAATTCAAGGACAACCGCGAACCAGTTCTGTTCGCGCACGGCACGGGAGAGGCGGGCGAGGATCATGGGGCTGGCTCCGCGCTCAGTCCCAACTCCTCTTCCAAGTCTTCGCGCACCGTTGCTATGGCATCATCAATAAAGCCATAGGCGTAGTCCACATGGCCCCGGTAGGTCGCGATGTTCTGAAGCAAGGCCGCCTGGAATGCTGGTGATGCCTGCATCGCGGCAAGGTCACAACTGGCGCTTACGTCCCAACCATCATCGGCTTCATCGGGTTCAGGAATGAGCAGGAGCTGCACGGCGTCGGGAAATGCGATGGGCAGGTTCACAACTTCATGCACACTTTGCTGAGCGTAGGTCCGCACCACTCCACGTTTGGCGTAAAGCTCCATCGCTGATTGCCTGAGATTAGCGGACTGAATGCTCTCCATCGCCCCGGATGTCATCAACTCGTCCAGGGAAGGAAGACCGTCTGGCACACCGCCGCTGCCGTTATCCGACACCGCGATGGCAACGCATTGTTCCCGCGTTAGAGCGTCAGCGTCGACAACGCCCATGACAATGGGGCGCGCTTCAAGCAGGTACGCGAGGCGCTCGGCCCTTGATGCGACAGAATTAGCGCGAACTTCAGACAGTCCGATCAACTCACCGAGCATACGAGTGAGCGCGTCACGCACATAGGCGCGCTGACCGGCCTTGGCGCTCCAGCTGGACACCTGAAACGCCAAGAGCACACCTGAAACCACGATCACAAACTCGATCGCAACGGCAAACCAGTTCTGTGTCCGGATGGCGGTGGTGATACGGGACAGGATCATGGCGTGGCCTCCTCGCCATCCATCTCGAATATCACGAGGGTGAAGGGCTCTGCGTTACACGGCTGACCAACCGCACGGGCGACAGCCTGACAGAGATTATAAGCTTCCTCGCGAACACCATCATAGTAACGCAGCATGTTGATCTGCCCGTAGATCGAGCCGGTAATCTCCTGGACGAAAGCCTCATTCTGTACGAGGGCGTCGAAATCCGCCTGTGTCTCCCGTCGATCAGGCAGGTCCGGCCGATAGACGGATGAGAAGGCCGCGCCGCCAATGTCGTCCGGTTGCACGGCGACCTGCCTGAAATAGGGTAGCTGCTGGGCGTAGTGGTCCAGGCGCCGATTATAGCGCGAGATCGCCTCGCGTACGTCGGCATCGGAGAGCGCGCTGATCCGTCCTGAGGCGATCAACTCGTCGGTGACGGCGCGTGGGGGTGTCAGGGCCGGGAAGCGTGTCGAGCCCCACACGCCATTCTCGAAATCATCAATACTCAGCCCGTTCAGGGCGCCTTCATTGAGCGCACGGATCGCCCGGTCCAGCAGATGTGTCGACGCCAGGCTTGCAGATATCCTGTTGTCCAGATAGGTGACCGCGTCCTCTGCCGCAGAGAGCAGCCGTAACAGGTTCCCATGTTCGTCAGCGCGGGCGCGGCGGGCGTCAGCCAGGCTGGAGAGCTGGAAGGCGAACAGGACTCCTGCGACCACGATGAAGAACTCGACAGCGACGGCGAACCAGTTCTGTTCGCGCACGGCACGGGAGAGGCGGGAAAGGATCACGACGGAACCTCGCAGGGTCGGCCGGTTTCAAGCGCTAGCCGCTCGCAGAGCTCCGCCGTCTGGTCTTCAAGCCCGATGATGTATTGCCCGAAAATAGCATGCATTCTGGCCATCTGGACCAGCGCGCTCTGACGGCGCGGATCCTCGATGAGAAGGTCCAGATCGACCCGCGCGTGCGTCACCAGGGGGTCGTCTGTCGGTTCATGGAAGACGAATTCGTTCAGCGTGTCGGTGAACGTGGTCAGCCCGGCGCGGAAACTGCCGTGCTGGGTTTCAATCCAGATGACGGCGCCCTGATAATAATTCAGCGCGGAGATCAGCTCCTGATTGTCGATCAGGGTGAGGTCCCCGGATTGCTCGAGCGCCCGGTAAGAGCCCTCCTGAATGGGAGGAGCCGAGAAATACATCAGTTGTGCGATGGCGCGCTCGAAGGTCTCGACATCTTCCGGAGTCCCTTCGCCACTCATCGCAACGCGGATCATCACTGACTGGTCCGCCGTGCGTGCTGCATTATTGTCATTCCGCACACGAAGGTTGGCAATGTTCTGCTCGGTTTCCCGCTGTAATCGCTCCAGCGCCTCGGCCACGCGCAATTGCCCCTGCCGGGTCTCGTTCCAGCCCTGGATCTGGAAACCGATCACAACACCCGCGATCACAATCACGAATTCAAGCGCGACCGCGAACCAGTTCTGTGTCCGGATGGCAGAGGAGAGGCGGGCGAGGATCATTCGTCTGTGTGGGCCTCTTCATAATGGGCCTGCAGCCAGTCAGAGCCATATTCGTTGGAGGGGTCCCGGATGACGATGTGGAAGTGGTTGGGGCGATCCTCACCCCCGGTGCGAGTAAAATCGATATGCAGGGAGGGCCCGGTAATGCGCAGCATGAAACGCCGCGACAAATCGGTATAATCGCCCCACCAGGCCAGCATGATATTGTCCATCCCGTCGGCCTCGATGCGGGCCATCTGGGCGTCCCCGGCGGCCAGCGTTGCCACGCCGACAAATTCACGGATGGCATAGGACAGCAGGATTTGCTGGTCTGCGCTCAGATCAGCGGCGGACAATCCTTCCGGTGCCGCGTCCATGTCCGGCACCCAGTCCGGCCCGGCGAAATTCGCAGAGTCCTGAACATCTTCAGACCGGACCAGCTCTTCCATCTGTTCTGTATCGAGAGCGGCCATCAGATCGGCCACCCGGTCGAGCTCGTGCTGCAGGGACCGCCGCCCGGCATAGACGCCGGTCTGGATGATCTGGGGATTGTTACCCAGGAAGACCGGCGTGAAGGCGATCCGGCCATCGACCACGGTTGCGGTCACGGCGAGATGATGCCCGTCGAGCACCAGAGACCACGTCCCGGATGCGGGATCACCGAAAATGCGGACCCAGTAGTTTTCCGGATCATAGGCCTCCATTATGGCGGTGGCGCGCGCCCGCCTCTCGTCGGACAGGTCATCGCCCCGTTCCGCTATGGCGGTTTCAACACCGGCCCGAAGGTAGGTTTCCAGCGTCATGATGTGCATGGCGTCGCCATAGCCTTCGCTCGACAGGCTGCGCGCGAGCAGTCCGTGCAGGGCAATGCGCTGTGCATCGTTGAGCGTGGCGATCTGCAAACCCGCTCTCGGTGCCATCACCGTTGGCAGATTGCTCCAGCCTTCGCGGGCCTCGGTGTCGTCCAGATCAAACATCACGCTCGCCCGCTGATCGTCATCCAGCGTGGCAAGAAACTCGGCGGCGGCCTCCGCCATGGCGGCCGCCTCCTGTTGCATACCAATTTCGGCATGGTCCGGATGCGCATGGACAGCGCCGGACAGAATCGTGCTCAGCGCGATAAGAATAAAATATTTCATGATGTTCCCCCCGACCCTCTTACTACGCCAATATGACCGGTTGTGCCATCCACTGATTGGCCGGGAGGGGATACCGGATCTCGGGCCCGGATCGTCGATTGCGGCAGACACCGCAACTCCGGGTGTCCGGATAGCGGGCGCCAGTCGATTCACATGGCCTTCAGATGGCTTGCCAGTCCCTTTCTACCAGGGCTGCATCGTCAATCCATATCGCGCGGAGGAAGGCACTCGAAATCATCCGCACCGACAGGCCGGCATTGGGGCGGGAAGCCGCGCGCCCTCCAGAGATCCACCAGACCTCCACGGCGAACCCAGGATTTCCATCGCGGATCCGCGAAAATTTCGCCGCTGAAAGTTTGCCAGAACGGATTGAAGGTCGCCCAATTGCTGGGCCGCTCGCCGGTATCTCCGACCGGGGTCCGGGAGAAATAATAGTCCGTATCGGATGCCAGCAAGGCATACACGGTGCGGATATAACCCCGGCTTTCCACGGCAAGTGGTTGCATGTCTGACAGGCTTTGCGCCGATGTGAAGCGTTCGATCAAATTCTCATCGCGCCCAACCGTGCCGCCATGGTTGAGCAAGGTGGTGAGCGCGGATTGGGTTTCGGCCATGTCACCGGCCCTCGCAAGGTTCCACATCAGGTTGGCATACGGGAAGCGTAAGTCAGGGTCGATGTCGATTGAGGCGCGGAATTGCGCGTCAGCTTCCTCGAACCGGCCCTGTATCGCGAGCACGTTTCCCAACGTGTTGCGGAAAATCGCCCCCTGCGGGTCCAGCGCGACCGCATGCTCGGAGAGCGCCAACGCTTCCGCTGCATACCCCACCTTTCCGAGTATCTGTGCGGCCGTGTCGAGGACGTCGGGATCATTGGGAGCCAGGGCCACGGCCCGGTCCAGCATGTCCAGCCCCTCGATCCAGTTCCAGTTCTCGGCCAGCGCCGATCCAAGAAAGGCATGGGCCTGCGCATCGGCCGGATTGATTGCAATCGCACGGCGCGCCGTCTCCACGGCCAGGGCATTCCATCTCACCCGAAGCTCGGGCGCAGGAGCGTTATTGCCATGACGGTAAAAGGGCATCACGCCATAAACACCAGACAACAGCGTCCAGCCGGGCCCGTATTCCGGGTCGCGCGCCAGCGTTTCGGTCAACATGGCAGCGGCGAGTTCGAGATTGGCCTGACCGCGCTCGCGAAAGAGTTGCCGGGCATGGAGGAAGGATTCGTAGGCGGCCAGATCAGAGGTGCGCGCCACGCTGATCGCACCCGTATCGAGCCCCAGCGAAGTGGCCAGCTCATCGGCAACCGCTCCGGCGATTTCGTCCTGGATATCGAAAATATCGGTCAATTCCCGGTCATAGGTTTCCGACCAGAGATGAAAGCCGTCCTCGGAACGGATCAGCTGCGCGGTGATCCGGATCCGGGTCCCGCTGCGGCGCACACTGCCCTCCAGAACATGGCTGACATTCAGCGCACTGCCGATCTCGCGCAAATCCTGGTCCTGACCGCGATAGGCAAAACTGGAGGTGCGGCCCGCCACCTGAAGGTCAGGAATACGAACGAGGACATTGAGGATTTCCTCTGAAATGCCGTCGGCGAAAAAGGCCTGATCGCCACTCTGGCTCATATCGGCAAAGGGAAGCACCGCGACCGATGATCCTTCGCCGGCCTCTGCCCGCGCAGCGAGCTCTGGACCGGTGGCCGCTTGCGGGCTCGCCATCTGCTGCCAGATGATGACGCCGACAAGCACGACCAGACCGGCGACGATAGCATAATCCAGCTTGCGCGCGGTTTGTGAGGCAATGCTGTCGTCTTCGGGCACGGCTATTGTCAGCTTCATGCCCTCGGGCGTCATCTCGAATGCCCAGGCCAGCAGCAGGGCAATGGGAAAGCCCACCGCCAATAAAACAATGAAGAATGTATCGGTCCAATCGGGAAGGCCCAGGGGGGCGGCGATCAGCGAGACGACCTGAATCAGGACCCAGCTCACCACCAGATAGGCGGCGGCCACGCGGAAGACGTTGCGGCGGCGCAGCTCCGATAAAAAAGAATTCATGTCTGATCGCCGCCCCCTGCAGAGCGTTTAGCACACGCCGCAGGGGAAAACGAGCATTTGATTTGAGGCGCTTACGCCGCCGCCAAAGCCGCAAGCCGGGCATAGAGGCCGTCGCCCTGTGCCGCGAGCTCGTCATGCGTGCCCTGTTCAACGATCCGGCCCCGGTCAAAGACCAGAATCCGGTCGGCATCGCGAATGGTCGACAGACGGTGCGCAATGACAATTGTCGTCTTGTCCTGCGTGGCACTTTCCAGCGCCGCCTGAACGTCCCGCTCCGTCTCGTTGTCGAGGCTGGACGTCGCCTCGTCGAAGATCAGGATCGGCGCATCCGACAGGATTGCCCGGGCAATCGCCACGCGCTGACGCTCACCACCCGACAGCTTCACGCCGCGTTCGCCCACCAGCGTGTCATAGCCTTGCGGCAGACGCTCGATGAAATCGTGCGCGTTGGCGCGGCGGGCGGCCGCCTTGACATCCACCCGCGAGGCATCGGGGCGCGCATAGGCGATATTCTCGGCAATCGTCCGGTGGAAGAGCGCCGGGTCCTGCGGCACCAGTGCCACAGCCTGACGCAAGCTGGCCTGCGTCACCGAACGGACATCCTGACCGTCAATCACCACGCCGCCCTCCTGCACATCATAAAGGCGCTGCAGGAGCTTCACGAAGGTCGACTTGCCCGATCCGGTCGGCCCGACCAATGCCACACGCTTGCCCGGCGCGATGCGCAGGGAGAAGCCGTCATACAGGCGGCGCTTCTGGTTCTCATAGGCAAAGCCAACCTCATCAAAGACGATCTCGCCCCGGCCCGGCGCAAAGTCCGGCGCGTCCGGCGCATCGGCGATCTGCACCGGCAATTGATCAAATCCGGCAATGTCCTGGATCTCGTCCAGACCGCGCTGCACATTCTGAACTTCCTCGCCAAAGCGGCGCATATAACCGGCCATCATCATGAAGGCGGTGATCGCGAAGACGACATCGCCCGGGCTGGCCCGATCCGCCATCCACATATTGATCAGAAGCCCCGTCAATCCGGCCTGCAGGCCGAGAATGGCGATGATCTGGATCAGCCAAGTATTCACGAAGCGCAGCCAGGTCTTCTTGACCTCGGCCCGCCAGCGCCAGGCGAGGGCCGAAAACCGGTCATCCTCGCGCGCCTCGGCGCCAAAGCTTTTCACCGTGGCAATGCCACCAATGGCATCGGCTACGGCGCCGCCCAGCTCGGAATCTATCGCATTCGACTTGATATTTTGCGGCCGGATATAGCTATTGGCCGCCCACACGGTCGCGGCGACAAACAGGGTTGTCACGCCGAGCGAGAATGCGCCCACCATCCACCACTGGGTCAGCATGTACACGCCCAGCCCGTACATAACGAAGATCGACGGAAACAGGCCAAACCACATGGTTGCGGTGATTGTGTCATAGGCCCACATGCCGCGCGTGACCTTGCGGACAACCGACCCCGCAAAGGTATTGGCGTGCCAGTCCAGCGAAAAGCGCTGCACCTTGGCAAAGGCTTCCGAGACCATATCGGCCATGTTCGCCGAGGAGAAACGCACCTCGAAACGTACGGCGATCTGGCGGAACAGATTCACCATCGCCGCGAGGCCGATAAAGGCTGCATAGGCGGACCAGTGCCCGCCCGTTCCGCTGTTGAGCGAATCGATCAGGGCCCCCGCCGCGATCGGGATGAAGACATCGGCGCAGGTGGCAATAATGGTGAAGACAACCAGCGCCGCGAAAAACCACGGACGGCGGGACCATTGCTTGAACAGGAAACCGATAACGGCAAGGCTGGAGAGAATGCGCGGGGCGCGGGAGACAGTCTGGGTCATTTCAGGATCGGGCATTCGCCGCCCGCCTCATGCTGAATTCAATTTTTAAAAGGGTGAAACGGATCGCGGGGAAACCGGTCTAGGGCGATGCGAGGGCATCGACACGTATCTGTCCGGCAAAAGGCGATCGATCAGCCGCCTCTAAAGTTGAATCTTGTGCATGGGTCTGAAACGCGCTCCAATAGCTGTCGGGGAAGAGGCTCTTACAACTGCAATTTCGTATGGGCCAGTAAAAGCTGCGCACCACATCGCCTTTAGAGCGAAAGCGCGGCATTGAGGCCACACTCCTGTGGCCGGGGGGCAATATGGCGGACCATTCAGGGCGTGTGCTGATCATCGCGGGATCCGATTCCGGCGGCGGTGCCGGCATTCAGGCGGATATCAAGACCGTCACGGCACTGGGCGGCTATGCCGCCACGGCCATCACCGCCATTACAGTTCAGAGCACGCTGGGGGTTTCCGGTGTGCACGCCATTCCGCTGGATATTGTCGAGGCCCAGGCCCGGACCGTGCTGGACGATATCGGCGCCGATGCCATCAAGAGCGGCATGCTGGGCACGCGCGAACTGGTCGAAGTTATCGCCAGACTGTTATCCGATTATCCGGACATTCCCCTGGTGCTCGATCCGGTTATGGTCGCGACGTCCGGCGATGCGCTCGTGGGTGAGGGCGTGGTCGAGGCCATCCGCGACCATCTTCTGCCGCGCGCTGCCCTGATTACGCCCAACGCGCCGGAAGCGGAAAAGCTCACCGGTTTGACGGTGTCCACCACACAGGAGCAGGCGGACGCGGGCCGGGCTCTGGTCGCTGGCGGAGCGGCGGCCGCGCTGGTGAAGGGCGGGCATCTGTCCGGTTCGGTCATTACCGATGTGCTGGTGACACCCGATACCACCATGATCTTCGAAAGCGAACGCATCGACACACGGCATACACACGGCACCGGGTGTACCCTGGCGTCTGCGATTGCAACGGGCCTTGCCAAAGGCCGCAGTCTGCCGGATTCCATAGAGGCGGGCGGCAGCTATCTGTCAGAAGCCATCCGCCGTGCGCCCGGCTTTGGTTCGGGCCACGGACCAGTTCATCACGCCTGGGTATTCGACCGCTAGAAAGTGCCCCGCCGTTAGACGCGGGCGGGTTTGACGGTCCGCCGCGCCAGCGCAATGCCGGCCAGTATGATGACAAGACCCAGATAGGCGTTCCAGCCAATGGCTTCGCCAAAGGCGAGACCGGTGAATAGCGCAACAATCGGCACCAGATAATTGACCAGCGACATGAAGCCCGCTCCGGCGCGCGCGATCAGACCGACATAGAGCACCGTTGCCAGCGCTGTGGGTCCAAGCGCCAGCCAGATCAGTGATCCCCAGCCGGAGATGGTCGCCGGAAGGTCATTGCTGGCGAGCTGCCAGATTCCGAATGGCGCGCCCCAGATCGACGAGCAGATCAGCGCGCCCGACGCCAGTATGGCGGGATGGGTCGGCGGTGCCCGGCGCGTCATGGTGGCATTCAGGGCATAGGAGAGGGCGGCACCGACGATGGCCAGTTGCGCGAGGAAGGTCGGACCGCCCAGACCGGCCAGAGCCGCCGGCCCGATCAGGATGACCGCCCCGGCAAAGCCGACGGCGAATCCTGCCAGCTTCCATCCGGTGAGTTTCTCATTGGCGAAAAAATGCGCCAACGCGACCGTGGACAGGGGCATGATCGCCAGAAGAATGCCCGCGAGGGCGGACGGCAATTGGGTCTGCCCCAGCGGGATCAGGAAGAAGGGCAGGGCGTTTCCGAAAAAGCCAAGGAAGACAAAAAACTTCCACCGGGGATCGGAAAGCTTCGGCAGGCGGTGACCGCTCGCATACGCAAAGGCCGTCACACAGACAGCCGCAATCGTCAGCCGCGTAAAGGACAGCGCTGCAGGCGGCAGGCTTTCCAGCGAGAATTCGATGAACAGGAAAGCCGTACCCCACATCCCGGCCAGAAACAGCAGAAGCGCCCAGTCCTGCCAGCGCGGGTGCTGGGGATCGCTCACGACAATTCGGCCTTCATGGCCGCCGCAAAGCGTTCGATATCCGGTCTGTCCGTATAGAGATGCGGCGTGACGCGCAGGCGATCCCCCCGCTGGGAGACCGACACGCCGCGCGCCATCAGACGCGCCGCGAGATCTTTCGGCGCATGATCCGGCAGGGCCAGGCACAGATAGTGCGCGCCGCGTTCCGGCGTATTACAATGGGCGCCAAGGGGCCGGACGGCGTCTTCAATCTCCATCGTGCGGCGCAGCAAGGCCTCGCGAAGTGAGTCCAGTCCCAGACCGTTCAGCCATTTGAGTGAATCGAGCGCTGCCGGTATGAGCTGAAAGCTGGACCGTTCGCCCATATCAAACCGGCGCGCGCCGTGCTGATAGGTGTCGGCATAATCCACCAGCCGGGCAAAATCCTCCGCGCCTTCGCGGACAATCCAGCCTTCTTCAAGCGGTAGCCCGGACTGGTATTCGGGCGCGATATAGGCATAGCCCAGCGTATAGGGACCGAGCAGCCATTTATATCCGGCGGCAATGGCAAAATCCGGCCGGATTGCTGCGAGATCAAACAGAGACGTTCCCAGCGACTGCGTCAGGTCGAGCACGAGCTTCCCGCCGCCGTCGCGCAGCTTTTCAGAGACGCGCGCCAGATCCACCCGCCCGCCATCCGCCCAGTGAACTTCCGGCAGGGCGGCAATCGCGGTTTGCGGCCCGATGGCATCCAGCACAGCTTCGGTCCAGCTCTGATTGGCAGAGCGAGACACGGTTTTGACCTCAGCGCCCGCCTGCGCCGCCTTCTCGCGCCAGATATAGACATTTGACGGAAACTGCTCCGCCAGTGTCAGAATGTGCTGCCCCGCCTGAAGCGGCAGGTTGCTGGCCGCCAGGGCGAGGCCATAACTCGCTGCGGGGATAAGGGCGATGTCATCCGCCGTCGCGCCAAACAGTTTTGCCGCCTCTGCGCGTAAGGCTTCCGGCTGATCGAAGAACTGATCCTGTATGCCCATTTCCCACGGTCGCTGGCGCCGGTCATAGGCGGTCTGACCGGCGGCTGCCGCAGACCGGGGCATCGGACCCATATAGGCGCAATTGAGATAAGCCAGATCACGCGGCAGATCGAAGAGCGGGCGGTAGTCGGAATTCATCATGCGCGAGCATCTGGACCGGCGCGCCCATCGCGTCAAATCAAGAAAGCCGGAGGTCTGAAACACATTGCGAATTGACCGTGTGTATGTGGCGGGGCTAGTCCGGAGAAAACGCCGGGACCCGTCATGACTGAATATTCCAAGCCGCACCTACGCCCTTTTGATCCGCGCTTTTCCTGCGGGCCGACGAAGAAGCATCCCGGCTGGTCAGCCGATCAGCTCGCCAATGGCATGCTGGGGCGCAGCCACCGCGCCAATGGCCCCCGCAAGCGCATCGTCGAAGCCTATGAGCGCACGGCGGCCTTGCTGGAATGCCCGGCTGACTACAAGGTCTCGATGGTGGCCGGTTCCGATACCGGGGCCATGGAAGCCGCCATGTGGTCGCTCCTCGGGCCGCGCGGCGTGGACGTCTTTGCCTGGGATATCTTCGGCGGACGATGGACCAAGGATGCGCGCGACGAGCTGAAGCTGGACGATTTGCGGCTTTTCGAAGCCAGGGGCGGCCAGACGCCGGACTTCAGTCAGGCAGATCCGTCCCGCGATACCATCTTCACCTGGAACGCCACAGCGTCGGGCGCGCGGATCCCGAATGCCGACTGGATTTCCGAAAGCCGCGAAGGGCTGACCATTGTCGATGCCACCTCGGCGGCCTTTGCCATGAAGCTCGACTGGTCGAAGATCGATGTCCTGACCTATTCCTGGCAGAAATCCCTCGGCGGCGAAGCCCAGCACGGCATGATCATTCTCGGCCCGCGCGCCATCGAGCGTCTGGCCGGGCACACGCCGGCCTGGCCGGTGCCGCGCATTCTCCAGCTGCACAATGCCGAACGGACGGGCGTTCTGGAAGAAATTTTCGACGGCAAGACGGTGAACACGCCCTCGCTTCTCTGTTTCGAGGATTATCTCCTGTCGCTGAAATGGGCGGCCCGCGAAGGCGGTTTGTCCGCATTGATCGCGCGGGTGGAGAAGAATTTCGCCGCGCTGACCGCATGGGTGGACCGCACGGACTGGATCGACTGGCTTTGCGAAGACGAAGCCACGCGCTCGCCGGTCTCGGTGACGCTGAAATTTGCCGAAGCGGATATCGCCGCTCTGGATCAGGAAATGCAATGGCAGCTGACGCGGAAAATGGTGGCGCTGCTGGAGCGCGAGAATGCCGCGCTGGACATCAATCCGCATCCGTCCGCGCCGGCCGGTTTGCGCATCTGGTGCGGCCCGACCGTGGATGCCGATGACGTTGCGGCGCTCGGCCCGTGGCTCGACTGGGCCTATGCCGAGGCGCGCGCCGAAATCTAGCTTTGCCTGAGGCGCAACGCGTTCTAGACTGAGGATCAGCGCCGGACTGGCGACATCAAGCAGGGGATAGGGTCATGAAATCATGTGTTCTGGCGGCTATGGGCGCCGTAATCTTGTCGGCGCCGGTTCTGGCGGCAGATCATGAGTGGGAATTCCGCCTCGGCGTCACCGCCCACGACCTGTCCGATCACGTCGAGGATGGTCCCAATATCACCGTGGGGCTCGTTGGCCCGCAGATCGAGGCTTTCAGCCTCATCTGGACGCCGCGCCCCTATGTCTACGGCTCCTTCAACACGAATGAGCTGACCAATTTCGGCGGGGCCGGGCTGGAATGGGATTTCAACATCACCGAGCGCCTGTCTTTCCAGCCGGCGTTCGGCCTGTCCTATAATGACGGCGTGCGCGACATTGACCGCAACGCGCCGCCGAATGATCCCAACCGCATTCGTCTGGCCACCACACGCTCGCTGATGGGCGAGCACATTCTTTTCCACACGACATTTGGCCTGAATTATGAATTGTCTGACCAGATCACCGTCGCCGCCTATTATGAGCATATTTCGCATGGCCAGATTCTCGGCAGCGGCCGCAATCAGGCGCTCGACAATGCCGGCATCCGTTTTGGTTATCGCTGGGGCCAGCGCTAGGCCGCAGGCGTCACTTTGTCAGCCCGAATGCAAGAGCGCCGCTGATCCGGGGGTGGATCAGCGGCGCAACGCATTCCGGGAGGACAGACAAAGGGACCGGGAGTCCTACTCCCCGGAATGCGTGTTCGGATCGTCTTCCTGACGGACATAGCGGCCCGTAAACCAGACATCCCAACTTTCGGTTTCAGCATTATACTGTGTGAAATGCTGTGTCACGCTTCCATCGTCATTTGGCGTCCATAGGCCACGAAATGGCGCGCGATTGCCATTCTGGTGATAGAATATTTCACCTTCAAGGAACATGGCGCCATCCGCGTTCAATCCGCCGGTGTAATCGATATATGCGCCCGCGCTCATCCAGACCTGGCGCCAGGCGTCCTGCAGCGGATCATAATAATTCATCGAAAAACCCGAAGAGCCGCTGGCGCCCGACCAGTGTTCCTCGATCAGGCAGCCGCCTTGCGTCTTCCGGATGGAATTGGTGCCGCCGAGACGGCCATCGGGCCCGTACACATTCCACTCACCCACCCAGAAATCGAAATCGGTTCGGTTGTCCATGGCATCACATCCGGGTGGCGGGGTCTGGGCGGTAGCGGCCGCGGGATAAAGGGCCAGAAGGCTGGCCAGTATTATCAGCTTGCGTAACATGATCTCCCCTTCCGTAAAGCAGGCTTCCAGAACGAAGACTAGGCTGATAGACCGCGCTTGGCGTCTCACATTACCGTGAGACAATTCGACATATGTGGAGAAATGTGAATGGCCAATGTGACCGTCGTCGGCGCGCAATGGGGAGATGAAGGCAAGGGCAAGATTGTCGACTGGCTCTCGCATCGCGCGGATGTCGTGGCCCGTTTCCAGGGCGGCCATAATGCCGGGCACACACTGGTGGTCGGCGAGGCCGTTTACAAGCTCTCGCTTTTCCCGTCCGGCGTTGTGCGCGGCAAACTCTCTGTCATCGGCAATGGCGTGGTCGTTGATCCCTGGGCCTTCCGCGACGAGAAGAAGCGGCTGGAAGATCAGGGTGTAAACATCACTCCGGATCTCGTCAGGATTTCCGAAACCGCCAGCCTGATTCTCCCCGTCCACCGCGAGCTCGATGCGCTGCGCGAAAATCGCGATGACGGCATGGCGATTGGCACAACCCGCCGCGGCATTGGCCCGGCCTATGAAGACAAGGTCGGCCGCCGCTCCATCCGGGTCTGCGATCTGGCCGATCCCGCCTCCTTGCCGGCCAAGGTGAAAGACCTGCTGCACCATCATAATGCGATCCGCCGAGGCCTCGGCCAGAGCGAATTTGACGCTGCCGAACTGGTGAGCGCGCTGGAAGAGATTGCGCCTGTGATCCTGCCGCACATGGCGCCGGTCTGGCGCGATCTCGATCAGGCAATCCGCGAGGACAAGAAAATCCTGTTTGAAGGGGCTCAGGGCGCCATGCTGGATGTGGACCACGGCACCTATCCCTATGTGACATCCTCCAACACGGTCGCCGGACAGGCTTCCGCCGGCACCGGCGTCGGACCGAAGAGCGCGGGGTATGGGCTTGGCATCGTCAAGGCCTACACAACGCGTGTCGGCGAGGGGCCATTCCCTACCGAGCTGAAGGACGCGATCGGCCAGAAGCTGGGCGAGAAGGGTCATGAATTCGGTGTCGTCACGGGCCGCCAGCGCCGCTGTGGCTGGTTCGATGCCGTGCTCGTGCGTCAGGCGGTAACCGTTGGCGGACTGGACGGTGTGGTCCTCACCAAGCTGGACGTGCTGGATGGCTTTGATGAATTGAAAATCTGCATCGCCTATGAAATTGACGGCGAACGCTATGATCGCCTGCCGCCAGAGCGCGGTCTACAGGCCCGCGCCAAGCCGGTCTACGAGACCATCGAAGGTTGGTCGGACTCCACTTTCGGCGCCCGCGAATGGGGCCAGCTTCCCGCCGCTGCCGTGAAATATGTCCGCCGCGTCGAGGAGCTGATCGGCGTGCCGGTCGCCATGCTCTCGACCAGCCCGGAGCGCGAGGATGTGATCCTCGTGACTGACCCCTTCCGGGGTTAGTCCAGTCCTGCGGCAATCTCCTGAATGGCTTTCCAGCCCGCCTCGACATGGCGTGGCTCGGTATAGATCTGGCCGGTCACCATGCGCAGCACAATCCGGCCATTTGCCGTGGTCTTGGTCACATAGAGCCGGCCGCTATCATTGATCGCCCGGACCAGACGATTATTGAGATCATCCAGCGCGGCATCTTCCAGTCCGCCGGGATTGTAGCGGAAGATCGTCAAGGCAAATCGGCGCGGTGCCATGATCTCGAAGCCCGGCGTTGCGGCAATTTCCGCCTCCAGCCATTTCGCCATGTCGATATGCTTGCGCACCATCGCCCGCAGACCATCCGCGCCATAACTGCGGATGACGAACCACAGCTTCAACGCTCGGAAACGCCTGGCCAGCGCCACGCTCCAGTCGCGATATTCCGGCATCTGCTCGCCATCCGGTGATTCCAGATAGGCGGGCGAGATGGCCAGCGCGTCCACCAGCTCGGCCGGATGGCGCATGTAGAAGGCGGAGCAATCGAAATTCGTGAACAGCCATTTGTGCGGATTGAAGACATAGGAATCGGCGAGCTCGATCCCGTCCATCCAGTGGCGCTCTTCCGGCAGGATCATCGCCGCGCCCGCCCAGGCTCCGTCAATGTGGAAGAAGACGTTCTCGCGCTGGCAAATCTCGCCAATGGCGCGGATCGGGTCCACCGAACCCAGTCCCGTCGCCCCGAGGCAGGCTACCACGCAGGCAGGTTCCAGACCGGCGGCGCGATCCGCCTTGATCACGGCCTCGAGCTCCGCCGGTTGCAGGGCATAATCGGGTCCCGGTGTCATCTTGCGCACATTGTCCGACCCGATGCCGCAAATCCGGGCCGCCTTTTCGACCGATGAGTGGGCCTCTGCCGAGGCATAGACGATGAGCGGACGGGCGCCGGACAGGCCGCCATGCGCGGCCTGACGTTTTGTCGCGCGCTCCCGCCCGGCGATCAGGGCGCAGAGATTGGACGCGGAACCGGAATCCTGGATCGTGCCGACAAATGTCTCGGGCAGGCCCGACATGTCCCGCAGCCATTCCATCATCCGGGTTTCCAGCTCATTGGCCGCCGGCGTGGTCTCCCACAACATGCATTGCGCGCCGAGCGTGGCGGTGAGCATCTCCGCAAGAACCGATGGCGGGCTGGAATTGGCATTGAAATAGGCAAAGAAGCTGGGGTGCTGCCAGTGGGTGACGCCGGGCATGATGAGGGATTCGAAATCCGAGAAGATGGCATCCATGGATTCGGAATGCGCCGGTGCGGTTTCCGGCAATTGTTTCAACAGATCACCCGGGCGGACTTGGGAACGGACCGGACGGTCTTCGACCGTTTCCAGATAATCGGTCATCCAGTCGGAAAAGCGGTGTGCCTGAGCGCGGAAGTCGTCGAAATTCATGGAGGTTGACCTGATCCCGGATGATTTTGGCGGAAAGTGCGGCATATCGGCGAAACGGGCAATCGCGATGGCGATCTTGTGAAGTGTGAAACGTCAATTCTGTCGGTAATTTAATCATCCGGCAGCGGCCCTGTCGGCATCACTTTGATGAAAGTGAGGGCAAATGACCCATCGCCGCGCCAAAACCCTGTTGTCGGACCCGGATCTGACGCTCCGTCTCAGCTGGTACGAGCCGGGAGAGGCCATGTCCGCCCATGCCCATGAGCATGAGCAGATTTCCGTGTTGCTGGCGGGCGGATTCCGGGAAATGTCAGATGCGCGGACGGCCGACATTGCCACCGCCCATATCGGTTTCAAGGCATCGGGTCTTGATCATGCCAATCACTATGGTCCGGCCGGGGCCCTGATCCTTTCGGTGAATTTCGAATCGGAAAGACGTGAGACAGACCGGGCCTGGAACTGGCGTCCGGCCGAAACGGACGAAGTGAGGTTGACCCGGCAGATTGTGGGTGAGGCACTGACTGCCGCCGAATTGCGCAATGCGGCCACCGACCTGATTGCAGCGGCGGCAGCGGCTGACTCGCCTGCCGGTCCGCCACCGGTCTGGGCGCGCCAGCTCCGTGATCAGCTGCGGACAAATGAGTGCATTGACCTCGACCGGGCGGCAGCCGGATTTGGAATCCATCGCGGACATTTGTCCCGGGGGTTCCGCAAATGGTTCGGCGCACCGCCCAGCCTCTATGGGCTGCGCTGCCGGATGAGCCATGCGGTTCAGGAATTGGCCCGGGGAGAATCCGCCGCTCAGGCCGCTGCGGCAGCAGGATTTTCCGATCAGAGCCATATGACCCGCATCATCAAGCGCGAAACCGGGCTAACCCCGCAACGATTGAGCCGGATTCTGGCCGCTTGAGGTGAAATCCGTTCAATACGGCCGTTTCAGAAGGGTGAAGGATGACGGCATCATCAGTCATTCGGAGGCTCGTCCCGTGAAACATCGCTTTCTATTCGCCTGCGCCGCAGCCATGGCGCTGGCGCCATCCGCCCTCGCTCAGGACCTGTCATCCGCAACCGAACGGATGAATGCCTATCTCGATCAGTTCTCCGATGTCGTCGGACCGGGTTTTGCCGTCGTCGTCGTGACGGAAGACGATGTGCTGATCAATCGCGTCGAAGGGCTAAGGAATGCGGCAAGTGGTGCGCCACTGACCGGCGACACGCCGATCTATATCGCGTCCCAGACCAAGGCCTATATGGGCCTCGTCGCCGCGGCGCTGGATGAACGCGGAATTCTGCCTCTCGACACGCCGATTGACACCTGGTTGCCGGGGGCCGAATGGCCGGACAATCTGAATGCGGCCGAGTTTACGCTGCGGGATTTGCTCAGCCATCAGGTGCCGTTCGAGAATGGCACCATCACCTTCCTGGAAGCCTATGTCATGCGCGTTGATCCGGCGGATTATGCCGATCTGATCAGCCAGTATTCCGAACCGCGCGAGGCCGGATTCCAGTATGACAATCTCGGCTATAACGTCTATGCGGCCATCCTCGAGAACGCCACGGGCCGGTCCTGGCAGGACTGGCTGGACGAGGTCCTCTTCGATCCGATGGGCATGGACCACACCTCGGCGCGCACCTCTGATTTCGCGCTGGATGAATTGTCATGGAGCCATATCTGGCAGGGCGAGGAGCTCGGCTGGGCGGAGATCACACCCAAGACAGACGGGATGATGCAATCGGCAGGCGGTCTGGTGACGTCGCCGGACGACATGATCACCTGGCTGCAACTGCAATTGCGCGGTGAAGCGCCCGAGGCAGGCATCACCGGCAGCATGGTGACGACGGCCCAGACCTCCTATGTCGAGACTGGCATGGAAGATGGCCGCAATGCCTATGAGATGGCGTGTTCGGGCTATTCTCTGGGCTGGAATATCTGCGAATTTCAGGGCTTTGAAGTCCATATCCATGGCGGCGGCTATACCGGCGCGCGCACCATGATGGCGTTCTCGCCGGATGCCGGTTTCGGCATTGCGGCTTTCGGCAATTCCGACAACATGACCGGCTGGTGGACCCAGACCGCCGTGCGCATGTTCCTGCAATTCCTGGCCGATGACGGGAATGCGGAACAGATGGTGGAATTGCGCCGCAACTTCTATCAGGAGCGCACGGCGCGCCTGCTGGACTTCCGCCAGAATGCCATCGCCGAACGCAATGCAGAAGAATACTGGGAAGGCTGGAACTGGGCCCCGGACGGTGACGAGCTTGCGCGCTATGCCGGCGAATATGTCTCCGCCAGCATCCCGGCCCCGGCCATGATCAGCGTCGATGGCGACGGACTGGTCTTTGCGCTGGGCGATTACGTCAATCAGCTTCGCCCCGCCCGTCCGGATCTGTTCGGTGGAACGGGTGAGGACCCGTTTGACGGCGCGGACCGGTTCGATTTCCAGCGCGATGAGGCCGGAGGCATCGTCTCCTTTACCTGGAATGACGAGACCTTCATCCGGCAGTAAACCGGACGCCCGCCGCGTGCTAGACTGCGCCGCGTCGCTTATAGGGAGAGACGCGGTGCAGGCTTTACGCTCGGCTATCGAGCCATTTGACGGGCGCTCGATCACCCTGTTGGGCGAAGCTGAAAAGCGTTTCGGCGAAGACCCGGCCTATATCGATGCGCTGATTGATCTGCTGGCGGATGACGCTGCGATGATCCCCTCCGGCGCCAGCTGGCTTCTCAAGTCGGCACTGGAAAGAGGCGAGACGCTGACCCCGCCGCAAAGCACACGGCTGGCCAGGGCAGCGGTCCGGCTGAGCGAATGGTCGGCCAGTCTCCACATTCTGCAAAGCCTGTCGCACTGGCAGGTGATGGATGAGGACGCTGACGCCCTGGCGGGCTGGGCCGGGCAGTGCATGAAATCGCCACGCCCCTTCGTGCGGGCATGGGCAATGGACGCGCTCTGCCGGATCGCCGGGCAATTCGCCCGCTTTTCAGACCGGGCAAAGGCAGCCCATGCCGCCGGTCTCGATGATAAAGCGGCCTCGGTACGCGCGCGGGCGCGCCGGATTACCCCGCCGGAATAGCGGTGTAGGCGCGTGCCTTGCGCCGCAATCGGTATTTCCACGCCAGCGCCGGCTTTTCGAACGCCACGCGCATCAGCCAGCCACCGATTGTGGCCGTGGGCACCATGACAGCAAACAGGAAAGCGGCACCCGCGCCCGGAAACAATGCCAGCGTCATCTGGCCGATGGGCCAGTGCAGGATATAGACGCCGTAGGATATATCCTCGACTTCGCGAATGGCTTTACCGGCCTTGCCGGGGATCATCAGATAGCCCGCCCACAGCGTGGCATAGGCCATGGCGATCTGGCCGGAGATCATCGAGGCGGGGGTCTCGCGCAGTAGGAAGGCGGCGGCGATCAGCATGACCGCCCAGCCGGGGGCGAGCGGGATATGGTCGCGCCATGCATACAGCACCGCACCCGTCAGGAAGGCCCCGCCAAAGCGGGCACCATAAAATAGCGTGTCATCGCCAATGCCGGCATAGGGCCAGGCCATCTCCACATCCGACAAGAGCGCGGCGCCGGCAAACAGGGCCAGGACGCCCCATTTATTCCGAAACAGGCCGATCGCGGCCATGATCCCGGCCCCCAGATAGGCCAGAAGCTCGAACCGGATCGTCCACAACGGGCCGTTCATTTCGGTCAGGGGATGGGTGGCAAACACACCCGGAAGGCTGGCTTGCGGATCGCCTTGTCCGACGATCAGGAAGGGAAAGAGCAGGGTCTGGCTCTGGCTCCAGTATTCCGTCAGCGGCAAGGCGGTAAACAGCGGCCCCACGGCCAGCCAGAGGATCAGCATCGCGGCGATCAGGCCGGGGAAAATCCGGAACATCCGCGCCAGGGCGAATTGGGTCAGATCGCGCGAGCGCATCAGGCTGGCGGCGATCATATAGCCGGACAGGATGAAGAAGCCGTCGAGTGCAAACTGCACCGAATTATCAACGAAGACAGCGAACTCGCCATATATCGGCAGGCCGATGGGCAGCATGATGGCATGGCCCGCCAGCACCAGGAAGGCGAAAGCCGTCCGGATGGCGGTGAAGTTATTGGCACGGTCTTCAAGCCGTCCGTGCCTGCCTGCAAACAGAAAACCGGTCCAGTTTGAAACGCCCATCTCGCGCCTCCGCTCCAACCAGACTTTAACCGCAAGAAACGGGCCACGCCCTTGCTCCCGTCGAACGTCTCTGCGAGGGTGAGGGCTTCCAGGGGGTGCCCAGGCGATTCTGCGCGGGCTGAGACTTTACCCTTAACAACCGGATCCGGATCATGCCGGCGGCGGGATGGAGTAGAGACGCGATGACGCGTGAGGAATTCGACGAGTATTGCGGGTCGCTGGCCCACACCACCCATGTGGTGCAATGGGGCAATGCCTCGGTCTGGAAGATCGGCGGCAAGGTCTTCACCGTCGGCGGCTGGAATGAGGATGAGGCCGCGTTCTGCGTCTCGTTCAAGACCTCGGCCACTTCCTTTGAAATCCTGTCCGAACAACCCGGCTGCCGCCCCGCGCCCTATCTCGCCTCGCGCGGGATGAAATGGATCCAGCGCACGGGTGAGGAGACCCTCTCGGATGATGATCTGAAAGATTATCTCGCCGAGAGCTATCGCATCGTTGGCACGGGTCTCACCAAGAAGCTGCAACGCGAATTGGGGCTGCTGGCATGAGCGAGGCTGAAACCGTCATCCGGAATGTGATGGTCAAAGACGAGGAATTGCTCTGGTCTGGCCAACCCGATTGGGCAAATTCTCCCCGACCCACCAAGGCAAAGGATCGTCTGAAAGCGTTTGGCATGTGCGCAGCCGCAGGCACCGCGACAGTATTGCTGGCCACGTGGGGGCTGTCTTCGCCGATTGAAGGTTTTTTGGCGATACTGCTGGGAATAGGCGTTGTCATGTCTGCGATTATTCTGCTGGCCTCGTTCATCACCATGGTGAACCCCGGGACACCTGCCTTGGACGAGGAATACTACGGGCTGACAGATCGCCGCCTCATCTGCATCAGCCGGTCGAACTGGCGCAGAACCAGCATAATGAGAGGCTTCGTCGCTGGGGTAGACTGCGTCGCCGTTGGTAAGAGATATGACGTCTATGTTGTTCTAGCGCCGGACTTCGAAGGTGACGACGACTTGGTGACTTATCCGGTCGCGATTCTGCTGCGCGCAATCCCCGACGGCCCGGAGGTCGAGAAGCTTCTGTTGGAGACATTAATGCCCGTTGATGCCGACGGCCTGTTTTTCCCGAATACGCCAAAAGAGGAGCGATTGCAGTGAAACGCCAAGCCCTAACAATTGCGGGTATTTTTATCCTCGCCGCTTGCAGCCCGGCGATCGAACCGGAGGCCGCAAGTGAAAACCTGCTCGACGAGGTGCGGGCCGATTCAGAAGCGCTGACCCCCGCCGCCCTGCACGCGACTTTGTTGGCCAACGCCGACACGATCATCCCCTCCGACTGGACGACGGGAGAGCCGGCGCCGGACACCGCGCTGGTCTACTGGTATGTGCCCGAATTGCGCGAGGGCATCACCGCCGATTCCGACTGCACGCCGCAGGACGAGCCCGCCAGCTATGACTGCACGCTCACCCTGACCGCGCCCAATCCCGAAGCCGACGAGGAGGAGCGCCGCGATGTCACGGCCATGTACCGGCTCCAGGTGCGCGTGAATGACGATAACAGCCTCACCCTGCTCAGCCCCAATGTCCGCTGGGCGGTGCAGGGCTGATGGCAGGCGAACTGGATCAAAGACCATGAGTGATCTCGCGGACCCGGAATTGCGGCAAGTCTTCGAATCGGATTTGCGAGAAGACGAAAAACTGCTCTGGGCAGGCCGTCCCAAACCGGGATCCATCGACAGCCGGTTTCTGTTCCACACCCTGTTCATCGCCTTTTGGCTGGTGGGGGCTCTTGTTCCCGGCGGCGTGAGAGGGCCTTCGCTCGGAACAGAAGGCCTGTACACTTTGCCGCTGCCATACCTGATTTTTCCGTTGATCATGATGGCCTTGGCGCTCGCCCTTTTTGCTCACTTTTTTGCTGTTTTGACTACGCCATCGCGCCAGCTCTATGCCGTCACCAACCAACGGATCATTGTTTGCAGCGGGCGGTCCAAACGCCGCTTCAATTCGAAGATGAAAGGGCGGATATCTGCCATCCTTCGCAGCGGCGACGCCGGGACCGGAACGTTGAAGTTCCGTCAGGGACCGGATTTCGGATGGGTCGCCATCCTTGCGACGATGAATGCCCCGATGGACAAATTCCACAATATCGAGCGCCCGGTCGAGGTCGAAGCGCTGATCCACGAAAACCTGTTTGATTAGGACTCCCAATGAACAAGCCCACCAGCCAGAACGCCTTCGAGACGCCGAAAGTCACCACCGGGCCGTTGCCGGGTTCATCGCGGGTCTATTCACATCCGAAGGCCGCGCCGCACCTGTCCGTGCCGCACCGCGAGATCGAGCTGCACCCGACCGCGATGGAGCCGCCGGTCCGCGTCTATGACACGTCCGGACCCTATTCAGACCCGGACGCGACCATCGACGTCGAGGCGGGCCTGCCGCGCTGGCGCACCGAGCGCATCATGGCGCGCGGCGGGGTTGAGGCGCATGAGGGCCGCGAGCCCACCCCGCTGGATAATGGCGGGGCCACCGGCAAATATCTCGCCCGCGCCTTTCCGGTCCGGCACAAGCCGCTGAAAGCCACGGGCTCTGCCCCGGTCACCCAGTTCGAATTCGCCCGCGCCGGCATCATCACCGACGAGATGATCTACGCCGCCGAGCGCGAAAATCTCGGCCGCACACACGCTCTGCCCGATGCCGCGAAAAACCTCGCCGATGGCGAGAGCTTTGGCGCGTCCGTGCCGGAATTTGTCACGCCGGAATTTGTCCGCGACGAGATCGCCCTTGGCCGCGCCATCATTCCCGCCAACATCAACCACCCGGAGCTGGAGCCGATGGTGATCGGCCGCAATTTCCTGGTGAAGATCAACGCCAATATCGGCAATTCCGCCGTCGCCTCCTCGGTCGAGGAAGAGGTGGACAAGATGGTCTGGGCCATCCGCTGGGGCGGGGACACGGTGATGGATCTCTCCACCGGCAAGAACATCCACAACACCCGCGAATGGATATTGCGCAACAGCCCTGTGCCCATCGGCACCGTGCCGATCTATCAGGCGCTGGAAAAAGTCGGCGGCGTCGCCGAGGACCTGACCTTTGACATTTTCGCCGACACGCTGATCGAACAGGCCGAGCAGGGGGTGGACTATTTCACCATCCACGCCGGGGTGCGCCTCGCCTATGTGCCGCTGACGGCGGACCGGGTGACGGGCATTGTCTCGCGCGGCGGGTCCATCATGGCGAAATGGTGCCTGGCCCACCACAAGGAGAGCTTCCTGTATGAGCGCTTTGACGAGATTTGCGACATCATGCGCGCCTATGATGTCTCCTTCTCGCTGGGGGACGGCCTGCGCCCCGGCTCGACAGCGGATGCGAACGACCGCGCCCAGTTTGCCGAGCTGGAGACGCTGGGCGAGCTGACGAAAGTCGCCTGGGATCATGGCTGTCAGGTGATGATCGAAGGCCCGGGCCATGTTCCCATGCACAAGATCAAGGCCAATATGGACAAGCAGCTTGAAACCTGTGGCGAGGCGCCGTTTTACACGCTCGGCCCGCTCACCACCGATATCGCGCCGGGCTATGACCACATCACGTCTGGGATCGGCGCGGCGATGATCGGCTGGTTCGGCTGCGCCATGCTTTGCTATGTGACGCCGAAAGAGCATCTGGGCCTGCCCGACCGCGATGATGTGAAGGTCGGCGTGGTCACCTACAAGATTGCCGCCCATGCGTCTGATCTGGCCAAGGGGCATCCGGCGGCGCGCCTGCGCGATGATGCCCTGTCACGCGCCCGCTTCGAATTCCGCTGGGAAGACCAGTTCAACCTGTCGCTCGACCCCGACACCGCCCGCGATTTCCACGATCAGACCCTGCCTAAGGAAGCGCACAAGGTCGCCCATTTCTGCTCCATGTGCGGGCCGAAATTCTGCTCGATGAAGATCACCCAGGAAATCCGCGACGAATTCGGCAGCGCCAGGGCGCCGAATGACGTCGATGCTTCCACCCCACCTCATCCTGAGGTGCGAGCGAATGCGAGCCTCGAAGGATCGGACATCACGCCAACCGACATCGAACAGGGCATGGCGGAAAAGGCGCGCGAATTCACCGAGAAGGGCGGCGAGATTTATCTGAGTGAGGACAAGGGCGACTAACCCAAACCCTCCCGTTATCCCGGACGGGCGATAGCCCGATCCGGGACCCATGCCAGACCATCGACGCTACGGAATGGGTTCCGGGTTCGCACCTGCGGCGCGCCCCGGAATGACGATCTTGACCAATTGGCACAACTTTCCCCTCCCCCTTTGTGGGGGGGGGTGGGGTGGGGGGGAATCCAGCTCCATCACAAAAAAAAATAGAATTCCGGGTCCCTCGGGCTGGCCTGCCCTCGCGAAAGCGGGGGGCAAGAGGGTCCATCTTTTCGTGATTGATGGATGCCCGGGTCAAGTCCGGGCACCCCGGTTTTTCGAATCGATTGCGTTGTTCGAAGAGCTAAATGGAAATCAACCCCTCACCCTCCAAACCGGATCGTTGATCCGTTTTCTCCCCCTCTCCCCTATAAGAGAGGAGAGGGGACGCAGCGTCACCGCCGCGCCGATTGCAAACTTCCATCAACGTCATGCCCCGGCCGCGCTGGCGCGGGTCCGGGGCATCTCCTGAAGATTGAGATCACCCGGATAAACCGGGTGATGACGGTCTGATTGAAACGCTACGCCGCCCGCACCCTTTCCCCCATCACGCCATTGGCCCTTATCGCGCGCTGGCATTCGAAACTGCCCGCGCGGAAGGCGCGGCAGGCTTCCGGGCGGTTTTCATAGACGCCGCAGAGCGCCTGTCCGCTGTCCAGCGTCAGATGCGTGCAATGCCCGCAGGAAAAATCGACAAAGGTCCGTCCGCCCTCTTCGAACAGCGAATCCGGGGGCAAAGCGCGCCCGGCATCGTCGGGCAATAGAACAAGATAGCGCGGATTGCGGCTGAAGCAGCACGCCCCGCAAGTGACGCAATCATACGCCGCACTGGACATGGGAATAGACATCCACCGCGCGGATGCGGCCGCCCGCATCGGCCCGCGGCAGCGGGCAGATAGGGCGTCTTCAGCGGTCCGGCAAGAGGGATTTCCGGGCCGATGAACAGCCCGGAAGGGCGCACGTCTATTTGCGGTTTTTCATATGCTCCAGCCCGCCGACCTGACCCGTTTTCTGGGAAGGTTCGGAGGCATTGTGCTTCTTCTTGATATTCTTTTCCGCTTTCGGCTTTTTCGCCTCGCGGCCCTGCTTTTGTTGGCCTTTGGCCATGGGATGAACCCTTCAGGAAGGCCAAGCGCCTTCCGCTGTGCGCCGGCCCGTTGCCGATGCGGATGTCAATCTATCACGTGTCGCATGCGCCGTATCCGGAAATTATCCGCTAGGGCGGGGCGGGCGTTAGACTCTGCGCGTTTCGCCCGGCCGCGCCCCGGCTGCAAAACGAAGGAGGAGTTGTAGTAGTAGTAGGAGACAAAAACCCTCCTACAGAAAATTTCGCCGCCCGGGACTGTCCGAAACCCTCGCATTCCGGAATCCGCCCGCTAGATCAGAATTGAAGCCGAACTCAGGAAACGCTCATGATTATCGTTCATCACCTCGCAAATTCCCGCTCCCAACGCGTGCTCTGGCTGCTCGAGGAACTGGGCCTGCCCTATGAGGTGAAACGCTATGAGCGCGACCCCAAAACGATGGCAGGATCGCCGGATCTCTATAAAATCCATCCCCTGGGAAAATCTCCGGTCATCGAGGAAGATGGAATCATCGTCGCCGAAACCGGTGCCATCCTGGAATATATCCGCGACGCCCATGGCCTCGGCGATCTGGCGGTCGAGCCCGGCAGCCCGCAGGCCCGCGCCGTGACCTACTGGCTGCATTATGCCGAAGGCTCGGCGATGAACCCGCTCCTCCTGAAGCTGATCTTTACCCGCCTGCCACTGGGCGCGAATGCGCTCCTGCGGCCTCTGGTGAAAGGTGTCGCCGACAAGGCGCTGAAAACCTTCGTCGATCCGCGCGTCGCCCAGCACGTCGCCTATTGGGAGGGTGAAGTGTCTAAGACCGGATGGTTTGCCGGAGACAAGATGACCCTCGCCGACATCATGATGAGCTTTCCGCTGGAAGGCGTGGCCGCCCGCGCGGGCGTTGAAAACACTCCGGCCATCGGCGATTTCCTGAAGCGCATTCACGCGCGCCCGGCCTATCAGGCGGCGCTGTCAAAGGGCGGCCCCTACGATTACGCCTGAGCCGCCGGCCGCAGGAAGGCCCAGAAATTGTCATTGGTCGGCAGATTGGTCAGCTTCGGAAACTCCACGGTAAAACCGGCCGATTCCGCCATCTCCCGAAGCGAATCCGGGGTGAAGTAATTGACGTGATCCGGCAGGCGGATACCGCACCAGTTCCGCTTCATCACCGCCGCATTCCAGGAGGCAAAATTCGGCACTTTCACCACCGCCACACCGGTCGGTTTCAACACACGGTGCAAAGCCCTCAGCACGGGCAGGGGCTCGGCTTCGTACTCCAGATAGGAATTCAGCATCGCCCCGTCGAACGTATCCGCTTCAAACTTGCCCAGACCGCCCGCCGAAGGAGCGTGCTGGCAAGCCCCGCCCCGCTCCGCAAAGGCCGCATGGGCTTGCTCGGCCAGCGTGCGGGAAATCTCGACGCCAAACGGCGTGTAATCGTCCGGCAGAGCGAGGCCCTGTTTGCCACTGCCGCAGCCAATATCAACGACCTTTCCGCCCGGCACCAGGGCCTCAAGGAAAGTCCGCGTTTCCGGCCGCGGAAATAGATGAAGCCGCCAGCGGGTTTTCTGATCCAGCCATTGCACCAGGGGCTGGGCCGACTTGCGCCGCTTCGCCTCGATGAGGATGGCCTTGTCCCAAGAATAATAATCCGACAGATCCGAATAGGATGCGGCCGCAGTCAGATACGCAAAACCGCAAGGCGAACACGCCCCGATCGTCCACGGGCTGCGGCCCAGTCCGAGATCACGTGGCGCATCAGCACCACAACTCGGACAGGCCCGGTCAACCGGCCTGAGCTCAATTGTCACGACTTCCCCTTCCCCGACCGGAAGCCTAGCCCGCCGCGAATACTCTGACCAGTGCGCAGCCCCTCTCTCGACATCCGGGAACGCAAATCGTTTTATGGTCTGAGGTAAACAGACTTCCGGGAGACGAGATGTATCGTTTATGGCTTGCAGCTCTGTGTTTGTTGGTTCTGGCCGCGCCAGTGCGCGCTTTCGATGGCGAAACAAACCCGTTTAACGAAGCCGCAGATGCGCGTGCAGACGTCGATGCCGCCCTGGCGAGAGCCGTCGACAATGCGACTCGCATAATCCTGGTATTCGGCGCGGACTGGTGTCATGACAGCCATGGTCTGGTGGATCATTTTTCCCAAGCCGACATGCAGCAAATCCTCTCCGAGAATTATGAGGTTGTTCACATCGACGTTGGGTGGCGCCATCGCAATCTCGATATTGCGCGGGAATTCGGCGTGCCAACGATTTACGGCACCCCCACCGTACTGATCATTGATCCTGATCTCGGGCTAGTGAACCGGGGCACAATGCATAGCTGGCATACCGCATTTTCGCGTGATCATCAGGACGTCGTGAATTACTTCCGGCGCTTTGCATACTCGGTCCCGGGCGGCGGCGTTGTAGAGAACTCGCAAACCTATGCGGCATTGGTCGGGCAGATCGAAGACTGGGAAAACCGGGAGGGCGCCCGGCTGTCGAATGCCTATGTAATGCTTCAGGAATGGCGGGCCACACTGGATGACGAGTTTGCCCTCGCCGGTAATGACGAGGAAGCAACCCGTATCGTCGAACTCTACCACTCAGTTGAAAATAATATTGATCGGCACAGAGGTAGAATGCGAGAGGACCGCAATGCACTCTACTCAGAGGCTCGCGAGCGCGTCCGCGATGCCCTGTTCGAGCTCGGTTCGGACCTGACGCCACAGCTTGCGGCGGAACTCGACGCCAATTCGCCCGATATCGCGCTCGATTTCCCCGATTACGGCGCCGTGCTGTTTCCCTGGGAGGATGACGGATGGGCGCTCTGACCCGCTGGGGAGTCACACTTGTGCTCGCTGTTCTGACCGGCATTGGCTCGGCGGTCTGGCTGGGCGGCTGGACACCCCTGAATCCACCCGGTCTGTTTCGCTCGATCAATATCAACAACTGGACCAGCGATCCGGCGATCGGCTCTCCGGCCGCAGACCCTTATACGCGGGCCTATGTGGCGCGCCGCGGCCTGCTGGGTTTGCGCCGCGAGGAGGCAACCTATTACCTGCGCGCAGTTGACGACGAGGGGCAGCCGCTTCTCGATCACTGCGCCTATGTGATCGAGGGCGAAGTTCCGGATGCGCGCTGGTGGTCGGTCACTCTGTATGCCGATGACTACTTTCTGGCGCAGAACGAGGACGATGCGCATTCGATCGACATGACGCGGGCCGTAATCGACTCGGACGGGATGTGGCGCGCTGTCATTCAATCGACAGACCCTGCCGACGGTTCTTTCTGGATTTCAAGCCGGAATGCCGGTCGCTTTGACCTGATTTATCGGCTCTATAATGCCAGCGAGGCCATACTCGAAACGCCCGGGAATGCGCTCGTAACGCCCCGTATCATTCGGCTGGGTTGCCAGGGGGAGATGGCGTCGTGATCCGCCACCTGCTTGCCTTTGTGCTGTTGGCCGCGAGCGTGCATGCAGCAACGCTCTGGTATTTGCCCCGCCTCGCCATGAACACCGCCATGTCGCGGTTGGAGACCGTCGGAGCGACGCCAAACACGATCGTGCATGTCCCGCCAACCGATGAAACTAGCCGCCGGGTTGTCCGGCCTTCGCCTGATTTGCTCTATTCTGTTTGCCTGTTGAATCTGTCCGATGGGCCGGTGCAAATCAGGGCGGCCGATTGGGGCGGCTACATGTCCCTGTCATTATTCTCTGGCAATACTGACAATGTGGCGGCGGTCAACGAGACGCAGACCGACGGTGACATCATCCTCTCCGTTAGCGATGGCGCGGGTGCCGATATTGACCTTGGGAGCCCTCGCGGTATCGCCATTATTCGCCGGCTGGTCACAAATGGAGATGCTCTGGCGCGCGCCGATAGCATCCGGCGCCAGGATGATAGTTGTGAAGCCATGGAGCCCACATGACACACATTCCCTACGCAGAAATGCACGCCTTTTCCGACGGTACGGCTCCGTTCACCGGAAATCCTGCGGGGGTCTGCCTGCTGGAGGCATTTCCTGCGGATGACGTCATGCTTGGTATCGCGGCGTCCAATAATCTGTCTGAAACCGCTTTTCTGGTTGATCAGGGGGATGATCATTGGGATTTGCGCTGGTTTACGCCTACCGTCGAAGTGGCGCTATGTGGGCATGCCACCATTGCTTCTGGCGCCTATCTTTTCGAAAAATCAATGGTGACCGGAAACAAGGCCATTTTCGCGACCAAGTCGGGTGAATTGACGGTTGCGCGGGTATCGGCGGATCGCTTTGCGATGGACCTCCCGGCCGTGCCATATTCGCCGGCAAACCCCGATCCGATCGTTATCGAAGCGTTGGGGGTCGGTGAGCCGATAGAGACGGTCAATGTAAATCGCGTTCATGGTGCCGACTATCAGATGATGGTCTTTGCCGACGAAGCGATCGTGGCCAATATGAAGCCGGATCAAAGTCTTCTCAAAAGCGCATTCACCAATGTCATTGTGACGGCACGCGGCCAGAGTGTGGATTTTGTATCCCGCTTTTTTGCGCCGGCCTCGGGTGTCGCCGAAGACCCGGTCACAGGATCAGCACATTGCACTCTGGCGCCATTCTGGAGCGAAAAGCTGGGACGCCCCAGACTGTCAGCCCGTCAAATCGGACCGCGGCCTGGGGCGTTGGAGGTCGAGCCGGTTGGAGATCGCGTCATACTAACGGGACGCGCCAACTGCTATCTCGAAGGAGAGATAAGGCTCTAATAGTTGTGACGGCGGGGGCGCGGACCGTAGCCGTAACCGCTACCACGATGCGGACGATTATAGTGGCCACCACCTCGATTGTTCACAACGATCTGGATCGGCACGTATCGGCCATTCCGGGCGATGCGATAGAACTGATTATAGCCGTTGGTATAGACGATGCCCGGCGTGCCGCGGCGTCCGCCGGATCCGCGCTGGATGCCGTTGCGCCGTTCATACCGGTCAGCGACATATGTCCAGGACCGTGGGGGGCAATCGATTACGCGCATGTCACGTCGGTCTTCGCGGCGATCAAATCGGCCTTCATTATAGCGCGCATCGCGCCGGTCTTCGCGCAGGTCCGGACACGAACGGGCATCCAGATGCCAGACGCCCGCATTCGCGGCCGGCGCAGCGAACGCTGCCAATGAAAGAAATCCCGCAGCGGAAAGAATTTTTGCAAAGCTTTTCATCATCAAGCCTCCAAATGCGACGTCCCTGACGCTGGAAACGAGGTAACAAAACGAACCTGTATCGAATTTGAACAGCGGGTTCAGGTAAGAGACGGGAAGCGGCGCTACCTCAACATGGCGGCATGCCATCATGGACCGGCCCGTTTTCTGCAGCTAGATTTGTCGGCAACAGGGACTGGGCTTGGGGGCAAAGCATGCGAGTTTTTTCAGCAATTATTTTGGCGCTGTCGATTTTGACGCCGGGTGCCCTGGCGGTCGAAGATGAAGGCCCGCTGTCGGCCCACGATATCGGTCTGTGGCTGCGCATTGTGCAGGATAAGCCGGGAATGACGCCGGCAACCGATATACCTGAAGACTTTCAAGGCGATGATAGTTGCCGTTGGGCCAATGATAATGAATGCGATGATCCGCGTTATGGCACTGGGGCCTGTGAAATAAACACCGATCATTCTGATTGCTGGCGCATTCTGACGGGGGCGGAAGACGATAGCTGCCAGTGGGCCAATGATGGCGAATGTGATGAGCCCAGCCTGGGAACCGGGGCTTGTGTCCAGGGGACCGATCAAACCGATTGTGCCGATGTGGCCTTCCTCCGGTTCCAGACGGACAGTTGCACAACGGCCTTCGACGGTATTTGCCAGGAAGAAGCGCTTGGCGGGGATGGAAGCTGTGAGCCGCGAACGGACCGGGCGGATTGCCTGGGCCGCGAACGCCCGATGACGTTGCAAGGGCATCATTTCGGGAATGATGATCGGATGTCCATGGATACTTCGGTGTTCCCGTGGGCCGTGATCGGCCAGATCAGGATGGATCAGGGCGGAGCGTGTACGGCCACCCTGATCGGTCCCGATATTCTGATCACGGCGGCACATTGCATCCTGCATGATGGCCGGATTGATGCGCGTGGAGAATTTGAAACCGGGGCGATGCTCGAGGGTGATACGCCCACAAGCCAGATCATCGATTATTATCTGCCACCCGAGCAAACTCGCAGTGGGACATCGACGGCAGGCGATAGCGGTTCGCATGACTGGGCACTTCTGCGGATCAACGATCGTCTCGGCGATCAGCTGGGCTGGATCGGCATTGCTTCTTATGAGGCCGATATCTGGCACGCCGGACAAGCACCGACATTGGAAACGGTCGGCCTGTTCCAGGTGGCCGCGCAGGCCGTTGCCGATGCTGATGACGGCGCTTCGGAACAGGACGCCGCCGAAACCCCAGCATTTGCAACCACGGGCTGGGTGCAGGCAAATTTTCCGCTCGTCCTTATGGCAGCAGGGCTTTTGATCTTTGTGATCGGAATGGCTGTCGGCAATAAGGCGGTGCGGGTGATATTGGCCCTATTGGGATTGGCGACGCTGATCGCTGGCGCATATCTCTTCCTGAATGGCTCCGATGAAACCCTTTCGACCGATACCGCAGCCGTAGAAGACGCGGCCGCAAATGGCGGCAAGACGCCGCCCGCAGCTGCTGAACCGGAAGCGTTGCCCGCACCCTTGCAGGCTTACTCTGAAGCCATCCTCTACCAGGCCGGTTACAGCTATGACACCGGAGACAATCTGTCCGGCAATATCGGCTGTGTGGTGGAGACCGTTTATGAAAACAACACGATGGCCCACCAGTGCGATACGGTTCAGGGAGATTCCGGCTCTCCGCTATTTACCGAACGCGACGGGCAGTTCTATATCATCGCGACGGACTCCCGGTACGGTGAAAGCGAAGCGGGCCCGACGCGCAATATCGCCACCCGCTCGGACGCCTGGGTGCCCTTTTATGAGGCGTTCGCATCCGGCGAGATCGGAGAGGGCAGCCCGCGGCCACGCGGACCCGGAAAACCGGGCGAAGGGCAGGACCCTGACGCGCCAGTGACGGGCAAGGCGGAGGATCGTTAGTCATGTCAGAGAGCCGTTCCGGATATATTCTGCTCGGCCTGTCGGCCCTTCTCGCTTTCAGCTATCTGATGGCAGGATGGGGTCTGCCGGTCGAATATCCGGGTACGGTGGCACTGAAAGCGTCCGGCATTCTTCTGCTGGCGGTCTATGCGGCCCGCAGGAATGCTTATCTGCTGGCCATGGCGCTGGCGCTGTCCGCGATTGGTGATGCGATGCTGGCGCTGGGGCCGTCACGGATGACGCTCGGAATCGCATCCTTTGGTCTGGCCCATATCCTCTATGCATGGATATTTCTGCGCGTCCTGCGTCTTCGGGGCATGCGGGGCGGTATGGGCTATGCGATGGCCGGCCTTCTCGCCGTGTTTGGCGTCGCGATCCTGATCTGGCTGCAGCCGGGCATGGGTGAACTGCGTGTCCCTGCGACGATTTACAACGGCATCATCATGGTCATGGCGATCATCGCTTGCTTGTCGAAAGCCAGATGGCTGGCCGTGATCGGGGCCTTGCTGTTTGTCGCATCCGACAGCCTGATCGCGCTGGACCTGTTCAAGGATTATGATCCCGCATGGCGTGGACCGGCCGTCTGGATCAGCTATGTCGCCGCGCAATTCTGCCTGACGCTGGGACTGATACGGGAACGCCCCTAGAATTCCCGCACGACCGAAGTATCGAAACGGGAATCGCCTTCTTCAAAGCCAGGCAGCGGTTCGAACTCGTGGCGATACCGCCAGGAAGCCTCGACCGCCCAGGCTTCGCTGAGGGCTGTAATGAAAGCGAACTTCTGTTCGGCGCGTGAGGATTCAGCGATCAGCACCGTGGTTTCAGAGGCAAAGCGGCTGGTTTCGGTGATTTGCCATTCATAGTCCGACCCCAGATCCAGCGCGAACTGGCTTTCCTCTGGTCCGGCAATTGGCGACACATAGCGGACACCGGGGCCGGCGCGCAGCACCCAGTCCATATTCTCCGGCAGGTCTGGACGATAGGCGAGGCCGGCGCTCAGAAACGCTGTGAAGTCATAGCTGGAAAGCTGATCCTGGTCATATTCGCCGCCAAGAAAAACCGAGAAACGATTGCCGATATCGCGTTCTCCACGGGCATCGATGGACAGCTGATCGCGTGAGGCGACGCCTCCGGATTCCGAATAGGCATAGTCGATATCGGCTTCAAAACCCCACTCAGCCAGATCGCGCGAAATGCCGAGACCGAGCGAATAATCCTGCTGATCGGAATTGCCGCTATCCACGCGCAAGCCGGCGGACAGGCGCCCCGACCAGCCCGAAAGCGGCGGCAGGAACAGAAAGCCATCATCGGCGGGCTCGGCAATGTCGTCCGGTTCGGCGAGCGGTGCCTCTGCGGATTCCGGCAGATCAACGAGCTGATTGGGCACGCCGACATCTGCCGCCAGGAAGCGATTTTCAGCAAGACTCAGCCGGTCGGGCGCAATCCCGGCGAGCGCATTCAGCACCGATGGCGCTCCGCCAGGTGCGACGCGCGCGATCAGGTCCACCGTTTCTGCAAACCCTGCATCATCCTGGGTCTGGGCCGCTTCGGCCAGCAAGCGCCGATAGTCCGCGGACAATTCCTGACCGAAAGCCGGAGCCGCGAAGACAAGCGGCAAAAGGATGAGAGAGATGCGCAAACACATAGGTCCTGCTCCATGAATAATGGAACAGGACCTAGTCCGCCCGGGGGGAGATGTCGAGCGAAGGCTCAGGCGTCTTCTGACACCAGACCTTTTTCGGCAGCAGCACGTTTCATCGCTTGCTGGAGTTTTTCAAAGGCGCGAACCTCGATCTGCCGGATGCGCTCGCGGGAGACCTTGTAGACCTCGGCAAGTTCTTCCAGCGTCTTGGGTTCATCGGTCAGCTTGCGCTGCTGGATGATGTCGCGTTCGCGCTCGTTCAGATCGGCCATCGCATCCTGCAATAACAGCATGCGCTGATCGAATTCATCATGTTCAACGAGCTCGGCTTCCTGATTGACGCTGTTGTCGTCTTCCAGCCAGTCCTGCCATTCGCTATCGCCTTCAGAGCCTTTGAGCGGCGCATTCAGCGAGGCATCCGGTCCGGACAGGCGGCGGTTCATATTGATGACATCATCATCAGTCACACCGAGCTTGGTGGCGATCTCGTCAACCTGTTCAGGGCGGAGATCCCCGTCTTCCAGTGCGGCCATTTTCGACTTCATGCGGCGCAGATTGAAGAACAGCTTTTTCTGGGCAGCAGTTGTGCCCATTTTCACCAGCGACCAGGAGCGCAGGATGTATTCCTGGATCGAGGCGCGGATCCACCACATGGCGTAGGTGGCCAGGCGGAACCCCTTGTCGGGATCAAACTTCTTCACAGCCTGCATCAGGCCCACATTGCCTTCGGAAATCACTTCGGCAATCGGCAGACCATAGCCGCGATAACCCATGGCAATCTTGGCCACGAGGCGCAGGTGCGAGGTGACCAGTTTCTCGGCCGCTCCCGTGTCTTCATGCTCCTGCCAGCGCTTGGCCAGCATGAACTCCTGATCTTTTTCCAGCATCGGAAATTTCCGGATGTTGGAAAGGTAGCGGTTGAGGCCTTCTTCGGGAGAAAGCGACAGGGAGATTGTATTAGCCATTTTATTGTCCCCTTACACTCCGTGGTCCTGACCTAGTTAGGAAGCACCTGAGTACATTACTAGGGTATCACGGCGAAGTTATGACACGTGAGCGAAACGCATTCGGTTACCGAATGTTTCAATGGGTTTGAGTCCTCCTTCGAGGCTCGCTTCCCCGCTTTCGCGGGGACAAGGCGTTCGCAACTCAGGATGAGGTACCCGGCACAGCCGGGTCTCGAAGCACGCACGGTTGGTTACTCACACCTCCGTCTACCCGGGGTCCCCGGACTTGATCCGGGGATCCATCAAATAAAAAAAGATGGACCCTCGGGTCGAGCCCGAGGGACCCGGAGTGAATTGCTTATGGAATGTCAGAAAAACGCCTATAACGACTCGAGAAAGTGTTCGAGCCGCAACATGTCTTTCGGGGGCGGCGCTTCAAATTCGAGCGCCTCTTTCGTGATCGGGTGGATAAAGCCCAGAAGACGGGCATGCAGGGCCTGACGGCGGAAATCCTTGAAGGCCCGGCCATCATCCAGCTCTTTCAGCTTCTGCGAGCGGCCGCGCCCATAGACCGGATCGCCCAGCAAGGGGCAGCCGATATGCGCCATGTGCACGCGGATCTGGTGCGTGCGCCCGGTTTCCAGGCGGCATTCCACCTTGGCGGCCAGACCGCGGCCCAGCATGGCCCCGCCTTCACGCCCATAGGATTTCAGCGTCTCGTAATTGGTGATCGCTTGCTTGCCGGCAATGCTGTTGCTCTTGTTCACCACCGCCATTTTCTTGCGGTCCGTATCCGAGCGGGCAATGCGGGTCACGATGCGGCCGGATCGCGGTTCCGGCGAGGAGCGGGTAAAGGCCACATAGGCGCGGGTCACCGTGTGTTCGGCAAACTGATCGGCCAGGCCATGGTGTGCGGCATCGGATTTCGCCGCGACCAGCAGGCCGGATGTGTCCTTGTCGAGACGGTGAACAATGCCGGGCCGTTCCACCCCGCCAATGCCCGACAGGCTGCCTGCGCAATGGTGCAGCAGGGCATGCACCAGCGTCCCGGTCGAATGGCCCACCGCCGGGTGCACCGCCATGCCGGCGGGTTTGTTGACGACGATCAGATGATCGTCCTCATACGCCACATCCAGGGGAATGGCCTCCGGCGTGGGTTCGGCGGCAATCAGCGCGGGAATGGTCACGACATAGACGCCGCCGGCCAGCGTTTTGGCGGCGGCATTGATGACGGGCTCACCATTGCAGGTGACGCAGCCATCCTCGATCAGGCTTTTCAGCCGCGAGCGCGAATAGTCTTCAATCTCGTCTGCCAGCCAGCGGTCGAGCCGCAGGCCTTTGGCAGACGCTGTGAGGGTGATGGGGGCGGTCATGAGCGCTTCTAGCCTAAATCAATATGGGTTATAATCTGAATATATCCATAAACCCTTTTAGCCGAAGCGCGGCAAGGCGATTAGTACAATGCCATCAAAATCAAGCTCAGATGATATAAAAAACTGGTCAAAAATTAGCGAAAAACTACCGCTCTATGAAGCGTTATGCGAAAATATTGTTGGGGCATTAAAAGCAATACTTAAAGATAGCTCCCTAAAATACTCAATGTTAGAATTTCGGGTTAAAAAAGAAGATTCTATAAAAGATAAAATCGCTAGAAAAGGATATAGTGATCCAGAATATCAAATAGAAGATATTGCTGGTGTTAGGGTGATTCTTTATTATTCTAACGATGTGGGTATTTTATCGGATCTAATTGATAAGGAATTTAATGTAATTCATAATGAAGACAAATCTAACGCCTTAGCTGTAAACGAAGTTGGATATCGATCCCACCACAAAATTGTACAAATTCCCAAGACGTGGTGCAAAGTTCCAAATTATAAAGGTATGGAAAATTTGAAATGCGAAATACAGATTAGAACTGTTTTAATGCATGCGTGGGCGGCTATTGAGCATGAGTTGCAATACAAAAATGAATCAGATATCCCGACCCAATTAAAAAGAAAAATATATTTGTTAAGTGGAAAATTGGAGGAGGCTGATGATCAATTTCTCGACGTTCGAAATCAAATATCTGAATATGAGTCGGAAGTCAAAAACAGGATGGCTGCAAATGAAGAGTTGGTAGAGATAAATGTCGACTCTCTCAGTGTTATGATTGAATCGATTTATCCGGATAGAGAGTCGCCGGACGATTATTCAAAAATTGTGGCGGAACTTTCTCCATTTTACGAGAGCATCAATGCCCTCAAAGATGATCTCACAGATCCAATTTTGGTTGAAATTATTGAAGAGCTTGAGGAAAGCCTTCCCATTAGCGGAAGTGGTCGATTCACTTCTGCAGGGCTAATACGAGTCGCTCAATTTGTCCGAAACCCGGATTTTCTTAACAAGAATTTATCTAGTGACCATATGAAAACAATCTACGAAAAATTCCATAAGAAGTACATTGAAGCGCTTGCTCAACAGAAAGCTTGAGACCCCTAAGCCCGCTCGACCAGACGCATGAAACGTCCGCGAAGCTCGTTATCGGATTTGAATTCACCGGCGAAAGTCGTGGTGATGGTCGAGACATTCGGGTGGTGCACACCGCGCGTGGTCATGCATTGGTGCTTGGCATCGACCAGCACGGCCACGCCGCGCGCATCCATCGCTTCCATGATGGAATCGGCGATCTGGGCGGTCATGGTTTCCTGCGTTTGCAGGCGCTTGGAGAAAATCTCCACCACGCGGGCAATCTTGGAAATGCCGACCACATTCTTGCGCGGCAGGTAAGCAACGTGCGCCACGCCCATGATCGGAGCGAGGTGGTGTTCGCAATGGCTTTCGACGTCGATATTGGTGAGCATCACCATATCGTCATAGCCCTGCACGTCTTCAAAGACGCGCGAGAGCTCTTTCGCCGGATCGGCATCATAGCCGGAGAACCATTCTTCAAACGCCTTGGTCACGCGCTTGGGCGTATCCAGCAGGCCTTCACGATTGGGATTATCTCCCGTCCAGGCGATCAGCGTACGAACGGCCGCTTCGGCTTCTTCGCGGCTGGGGCGGGTCGGAGCTGCGGCTTCGGGGCGCAGGCTGTCAGGTATTTTGGCGTCCATGGGGTCCATGATCCTTCCGTTTTCGGGTTGGGAATACATACGTATTCCGTGTAGTTCCGGTTTCCGGACCGAAGTACAGGACGTCAAAACTCAGCCGCCCGGTGTTCTTCCGGTTTCGCACGGGGTGCGAGACCGCTATGTAGGGCGTGAATTCGCGCCGTCCATAGGGGAAGGCGGGAGTTTATACGTTTAATCTGGAAAACGATAGGACTGGCGGACATGCCAACGCTTCAACTGCACGACACGCTGACGGGAAACAAGCGGGCCTTTGTGCCCGGCGATCCGAAACGGGTGACGATGTATGTCTGTGGCCCGACCGTCTGGTCCTATGCCCATATCGGCAATGCGCGGCCGCCGGTCGTGTTCGATGTACTCTTCCGCCTTCTGCGCCGCACCTATGGCGACGAACACGTCATCTATGCGCGCAATATCACCGATGTGGACGACAAGATCATCGAGGCCGCCCGCGATCTGGGTGAGCCGATTGATGTCATCACTGACAAGTTCGCTGCGATCTACCGGGAGGATACGGGCGCGCTGGGCGTTTTGCCGCCGACGCTGGAGCCGCATGCCACCGAGCATATCGGCGAGATGATCGACATGATCGCCCGCCTGATTGAGAGCGGCCATGCCTATGAAGCGGAAGGCCATGTCCTCTTCGCCGTACAAAGCTATGAGCGCTATGGAGCATTGTCCCGCCGTGACCGCGAGGACATGATTGCCGGTGCGCGTGTGGAAGTTGCACCGTATAAAAAAGACCCGGCCGACTTCGTCATGTGGAAACCCGCGAAAGAGGGCGAGCCCGGCTGGGACAGCCCGTGGGGCCGGGGGCGGCCGGGCTGGCATATCGAATGCTCGGCCATGGCCGAAAAACATCTGGGCGAGATTTTCGACATTCATGGCGGCGGCACGGATCTGAAATTCCCGCACCATGAAAACGAGATCGCGCAATCGGTCTGCGCTCATGGCGGCAAGGCGATGGCGCGCTTCTGGCTGCACAACGGTTTCCTGTCGATGGACTCCACCAAGATGTCCAAGTCGCTTGGCAATGTGAAACTGGTGCATGAGCTCATCAAGGATTGGCCCGGCGAAGTGCTGCGCTATGCCTTGCTGACGGCGCACTATCGCGCGCCGCTGGACTGGACGCAGAAGCTCCTGCACACCTCGCAGAAATCGCTCGACCGCCTCTATGGCGTCTTGCGCCGGATCGAGGCTAAGCCCGCCGCCGAAGTGCCGGAAACGGTGGAGGCCGCTTTGGCCGATGACCTCAACACGCCAAAAGCGCTGGCGGCACTATTTGCTCTGGCGGGCGCGGCCAACCGGGCCGAAACCGATGAGGCGCGTCAGGCCGCCGCGGCGGATTTGCTGGCAGGCGGTCATGCGCTTGGCCTGCTGGAAGGCTCGCCCGATGCCTGGTTCGGTATTGATGCCCTGTCAGAGGCCGAACGCGCCGAGATCGACCAGCTGATTCTGGATCGCACCGCCGCCCGCCAGGCCAAGGATTTTGCCAAAGCCGATGCCCTTCGCGATGAGCTCGACAAACGCAAGGTGCTGGTTGATGACGGGCCGGAAGGCACGACCTGGCGGATGGGGTAACCCCTCACCCGGCCTGCTCATTGCTTCGCGAATTCGCAGCCCTTCCCTCTCCCCTTTCGAAGGGGAGAGGGTGAGCGCGTCAGCGCGAGGGTGAGGGGTTATTGCAACCCGGCTAGCGTTTTCCGCTGAAACACCATATATCCCCCGACGCAATGAATGACGCACTCTATTCCAGCGAGATTTTACGTCTCGCCGCGGAGATTCCGCACATCGGACGGCTTGACCGCGCCGAGGGGTCTGCACGCCGTGTGTCCCGCCTGTGCGGGTCTGCGGTAGAGGTCGATGTGCGCATGGATGGCGGGACGATTGCCGATATCGGCCTCGACGTTCAGGCCTGTGCGCTGGGGCAAGCTTCAGCATCGGTTCTGGGCGCCAATGCCATCGGCGCGTCTGTCCTGGAAATCAATCAGGCACGTGATGCGCTGGCCGCCATGTTGAAAGGCGCACCTGCCCCGCAAGGCCGCTTTTCCGCGCTCGCCGCGCTGGAGAATGCGCGTGATTATCCGGCCCGTCATGCCTCCATCCGCCTGGCCTTCGAGGCCGCGGCGGAAGCCTGCGAAGCTGCACTGACCACCACCAACACCGCAACGGCGACCGGCTAGGGCCGGTGGCGTCTGCCCTGCCAGCAGACATTCCCCGCCGGTCCGGAATTCCCAAAGCAAGCCAATTCAAATACATAACTGGCCAGCGGGTGTGTCCCGATGGTGTTCAGGATCAACAAGCCGATGAGCGGTCATTCGTTCAAACCCTTCAGCGCGATACTGATCGCGGCCGTGCGCGTCTATCAATGGACGCTCTCGCCCGTCTTCTATGCGCTGGGCGTGCGCTGCCGCCATGAGCCGACCTGTTCGGCCTATGGCATGGATTGCGTGCGCCATCAGGGGGCGTGGCGGGGCATCTGGCTGACGCTGGGACGTATCGCCAGATGCCGCCCCGGTGGCAGTCATGGCTATGATCCGGCACCTGAAATGCAGACGAATGTGCCCTGGTGGGCGCTTCACCGCTTTCGCCTTCCGCGCGAAGCGGCTAGGAACACGCCAAACGGCCAGTCCGAACAACAGGACAAAGAGACATGATAAACGTAACGCTGCCCGATGGGGCTGTCCGGGAGCTTCCCGACGGCGCCAGCCCGATGGACCTCGCGGAGGGCATTTCAAAGTCGCTGGCCAAGAAGGCCATTATCGCCAAAGTCGATGGCGAGGAGTGGGACCTGACGCGTCCGCTGGACGGGGATTCCCGCGTCGAGCTGATCACGCGCGACATGCCCGAAGCGCTGGAAGTGATCCGACACGATTCCGCGCACATTCTGGCACAGGCCGTTCAGGAGCTGTTCCCGGGCACGCAAGTCACGATTGGCCCGTCCATCGAGGATGGCTTCTATTACGACTTCGCCCGCGACGAACCCTTCTCGACGGAGGATTTCGAGGCGATCGAAAAGCGTATGGCCGAGATCGTCGACCGCGATCTGCCTTTCGTGCGCGAAGTCTGGGATCGCAATGAAGCCATCGCGCATTTCGAAAAGATGGGCGAAAAATACAAGGCCGAGCTGATCAGCGATCTGCCCGAGGACGAAGTCATCACGATCTACCGTCAGGGCGACTGGATCGACCTCTGCCGTGGGCCGCACCTGCCCTCGACAGGAAAGATCGGCAAGGCGTTCAAGCTGATGAAGGTCGCGGGCGCCTATTGGCGTGGCGACCATCGCAACGCCATGCTGCAACGCATCTACGGCACGGCCTGGGCGGACGAGAAGCAGTTGAAGGCGCACTTGTTGCGGCTGGAGGAAGCGGAAAAACGCGACCACCGCAAAGTCGGCAAACAAATGGACCTCTTCCACATGCAGGAAGAGGCGCGCGGTCAGGTCTTCTGGCACGACAAGGGCTGGACGCTCTACCGCACGCTGGAAAACTATATGCGCCGCCGGCTGGAGGATGCGAATTACGAAGAGGTCAAAACGCCCTCTCTCATTGATCGCTCCCTCTGGGAAAAGTCGGGTCACTGGGAGAAATTCCGGGAAAACATGTTCACGGCGCAGACGGAAGACGGTGAAGTCCTCGCGCTGAAGCCGATGAACTGCCCGGCGCACGTCCAGATTTTCCGCACGGGCCAGAAATCCTATCGGGACCTGCCACTACGCATGGCGGAATTCGGCTCCTGCTCGCGTTATGAGCCCTCCGGTGCCTTGCATGGCCTCATGCGGGTGCGCGGCTTTGTGCAGGACGATGCGCATATTTTCTGTCTGGAAAACCAGATCGAGAGCGAAACGGCGGAATTCATCGCGCTCCTGAATTCGGTCTACAAGGATCTCGGTTTTGAAGACTTTGTCGTGAAGTTCTCCGACCGTCCGGAAACGCGCGCCGGATCGGACGAGACGTGGGACAAGGCCGAAAAAGCGTTGAAGGACGCAACGGAAGCCGCCGGCGTCGAGATGATTCTCAATCCGGGTGAGGGGGCCTTCTATGGTCCCAAGCTCGAATTCGTTCTGCGGGATGCCATTGGCCGTGACTGGCAATGCGGCACGCTGCAGGTCGATTTCGTCCTGCCGGAACGCCTCGATGCCGAATTTGTCGGCGAGGACAATGACAAGCATCGCCCGGTCATGTTGCACCGCGCCATCCTGGGGTCATTCGAACGTTTCATCGGCATTCTGATCGAGAACTATTCGGGCAAATTCCCGCTCTGGCTGGCGCCTTTGCAGGTCGTGGTCGCGACGATCACGTCGGAAGCGGACAGTTATGGCGAGGAGGTCGCGGCCACGCTTCGCAGGGCAGGGCTTCGGGTCAAGACCGACTTCCGCAATGAGAAGATCAATTACAAGGTCCGCGAACACTCCGTCGGCAAGGTGCCGGTGATTGCCGTTGTCGGCATGAAGGAAGCCGAGAACCGTCAGGTCGCCCTCCGCTTCCTGGGTGAGGGCAACAAGCAGCAGGAAATTCTGGGGCTGGATGAGGCCACGCAGCGTCTGGCTGAGAGCGCAACGCCGCCGGACCTGAAGCGGGACTAGGATATCATCACGATGACCGCCCTTCCGGATACAGGCCATAAAAGGCCCGGAATAACAGCGGTCGTCGTGATGTTTTTTGCGGGGGTGGCGGCCATTGCCGGCGGCCTTCCCCTTCCGCCTTTCATTGCGCTGGGCGGTCTCATTGCTCTGCCGTGGAAACAGATACTGCGTCTCAGAAAAGATCCGCCTTGGGAGGCGCTGCTCGGCGCGCTTTTTGTGGGCTGGGCGGCCTTCAGCTGGACATGGTCGCCATACGACCGGCCGGATCAGGCGCTCAAACTCATCGTCGGCATTCCGCTCTACGCCGCGCTCGCCTTTGCCATCGCGCATTTGCAAGGCCGGTGGCGCGCCCGCGCCGAAGCCATGTTCATCTTCATGGCGTTCATGGCGTCCATCTATCTCTTCGCCGAATTCGTGAATGAAGGCGAAGCGACACTCGCCTACAAAACCCTGATCGAAGGCGCTCCGGCGGGTGACTTGCACACCACCAATGAAGTCAACCGCAGCCTCGGTCACGGCGCTTTGCTGGCGATCCTGTTTGCCGGTCCGGCGGCGGCTCTGGCCTGGCGGGAGGGCGGCCCGCTGATTGGCCTGCTCCTGCTGGGTATTACCGGGATGATGTCGCTGGGCTTCGGGCTGGAGGTCAATACCGTCGCCTTCATCGCGGCGGTGGCCGCAGCGGCATTGGCCTATGCCTGGCCACGGGGGGCCTTGTCCGCGATTTTCGGCGGTATGGCGGGCGCGTTCATTGTCGTGCCGCTGACCTTGCCATCCGTGGCCGGGGCCTTGCCGGAAAGCATCCGGTCGCGATTGCCGGAATCCTGGGAAATCCGGCTGGAAATCTGGCGGTTTACCGGCAACCTCCTGTCTGAACGGCCATGGACGGGATGGGGGCTGGATGCCGGCCGCGTCATTGAAGGCGAAATGGAGATCCGCGGGACCGTGCAGCAGCTTCTCCCGCTTCATCCCCACAATGCGCCGCTACAGGTCTGGATGGAGACCGGGGCGTTCGGGGCCATTCTGATCGCTTTTGCGCTGGTCATGATGGGCGGGCGGATTGCTGGCGCGCCCTTGCTGTCGCGGCTTCAAGCTGCGTCGATCGCCTGGGTGGCCGTCGCCTATTTCTGCTTCATTTTCTTCAGCTATGGCATCTGGCAGGAATGGCATGCCGCTGCGCTGGCTCTGGCCATTGCCGGGACCACCTTTCTGTCGGCCCGCCCGAAAGCGCTATGACGGCCCCTTCAATAAGCGCGGTCATGGTCAGCTGGCAAACGGGGCCCATGCTGTTTGAGTCCATCCATGCTGTGCTGGCCGATCCGGATATTTCCGAGCTGATTCTGGTCGATCATCAAAATCCCGGTGAAGTGCGCGAGAAGCTGACTGAGCTGACCGCAAATCATCCTTGCTTGCGCGTGATCCGGACCGATCAAAATCTCGGATTCGGCAAGGGCTGCAATATCGGCGCGAAGGAAGCATCCGGCGACTATCTCTTTTTCATCAATCCGGATGCCAGGCCTGAAGCTGGAGCAGCGCGGCAATTGATACAGGCCCTGCCGGAGGGCGAGGCGTCCGCTCTGGCCGGCGCTCGTATTCTGGGTTCCGACGGCCGGGAGCAAAGCGGCTCGCGCCGGCGCAAGCTCACGCTCGGGCGGGCATTGGCCACATTCAGCGGGGCGGCAACGCTGGGATGGGCCAAACCTTTCGGTATGGAGGACGAGCCTTTGCCGGAGGGCCCGATAAAGGTCGGCGCCATTTCTGGAGCCGCTTTCCTGATGTCAAAAGCCGGATTTGACGCGCTCGGCGGCTTTGATGAAGGCTATTTCCTGCACGTTGAAGACGTCGATCTGTGCCGCCGGGCGACCAGTGTCTGGTTCGTTCCGGACGCCATCGTTCACCATGTGGGCGGTTCCAGCCGCGCCAGCCACTTTGCGGTCGAGCTCGAGAAAGCCAAGAGCTTCTTGCGCTATTTCTGGAAGTTCAATACCGGCCCGGCAGGGCGCATCGCAACTATCGTGGCCGCGCCCTTTATCTTTACCGCCATCATGCTGCGGGCGCTCGTGCGGGAGATCATCGGGCTTATTCGGCGCTAGATGGAAAACCACCAGCCCGGGCCAGCGCGGAATCAACCGGGTGTTTCAGGCCTTCCGCCTCCAGCCATTTGGCGGTTTCGATCAGCTTTGCCAGATCCAGGCCGGTGTCATATCCGCCGCGCTCCAGCATGTAGACCACATCTTCTGTCGCTACATTGCCCGTCGCTTTGGGCGCAAAGGGGCAGCCGCCAATGCCGCCAACCGAGGCATCAATCACATCCACACCGGCTTCGACAGCGGCATAGATATTGGCCATCGCGGTGTTGCGCGTATTGTGGAAATGCAAGCGCAGCCGGGCGTCGGGCGCGGCATTCCGGACAGCATCAATCCGGGCACGAACATCCCAGGGATTGGCCACGCCGATTGTATCACCCAGGGCAATTTCAACAGCGCCGGCTGCCGCCGCGCGGCCCGCCAGCATGGCCACACGATCAACGGGAACTTCACCGTCAAAGGGATCACCGAAGGCCACCGAAATCGTCACAGAAACCGGCACACCATCGTCGTGCGCGAGCACAGCAATCTTGTCGAACAGGTCGGCCGTCTCCTCCGGGGTGGCATTCTGATTGCGCTTTCCAAAGCCCTCGGACGCCACCATGACGAAATTCACTTCATCGCACTTCGCATCCAGCGCCCGGCGCATACCGCGTTCATTCAAGGCCAGACCGATATATTTCACGCCGTTATTGCGCGGGACTTTCGTCATGATCGTATCGGAATCCGCCATTGCCGGGACCAGTTTCGGATGAACAAAACTGGCCGCCTCCATGCGTTTCACGCCCGCTGCGATCAGGCGATCAATAAACTCCAACTTGACGTCCGTTGGCATCAGGGCGGGGTCATTCTGCAGCCCGTCGCGCGGACCGACTTCGACGATTTCAATGGGACGGGGCATGTTTCAGCCTCCCTGTTCGCAATTGTGCAGCCGGACGATCAGAACCGTCTCGCGGCCGCGGGAATAATTATAGCCTTCGACTTCCTGAACCGCGCAGACATTGGTCTCCAGCTGGTTCAGGGTGGCAATGTCGGCATCGGAACGTGATGTATCTTCAATGGATATCACGGGGCCCTCGGCTGCTGAAACCGCATCGGCCAGCTCGGTAAATTCCAGCAGGCGCGTCTCAGTTCCCAGCGCAAAGACCAGGCTGGGCTCGGTATAGCTCGACACAATTGCGACAGGCGATGGCCCCTCGGCCTCGGCCATCTGGCGAGCGGCCGACGCCGCCCGTTCCGACAGGTTGAGATCCGATGCGCCGGGAATGACAACGCCCCGCAAAAGAAAATGCCCGCCAAGGCTGGCGCAAAGGGCGAGGGTCAGAGCGGTCATGGCCCGTTTGCGGAAGACCTCGATGGCCTGACCGAGCACGAGCAATCCGAAAATCGCGGCTGCGACATATCCGGTCACGGCGGAGCCGCCATAGGTAAGGCTTCCGACAATCATGAGCGCGGCAAAGACGAGGCCCCCGGACAGCCCGACCGCGATGGAGCCATAGCGGCTCCAGACCGGAGCTTCCCGCAGCGCCTGCCAGCCCAGCCCGGCAATCAGGGCGAGCGCCGGATAGAGTGGCAATACATAATGCGGCAGCTTGGTCGGCATCAGTTCCAACACGATCCAGGACGGGATGATCCAGGCCAGTAGAAACCGCGCCGCAGAAGCGGCTTCGGGTGCCTTGAGATTGGTCCGGACGCGGTAAAGACCCGGAAGAAGAAAGAATCCAAACGGGATGGTCAGTAGCGGGATCAGGAGCAGGTGATAACCCGGCCAGGCCCCGTGACTTTCGTCTCCGGATGCCAGTTTCGGCGCGAGGTCGTCCAGAAAGGCTTCGCGGATGAAATTGCCGCCCGTGGCCATATCGATGGCGATAAACCACGGCAGGATGATCAGAGCGGCCAATACCGGGCCCGGCCAGAATAACAGGGGTTTGAGCCAGTCGATGCGGCGCTCCCAGAGCACTAGCGCGCCGATCGTCAATCCCGCGACCATCGGCGTAATCGGGCCTTTGACCAGAACGCCGAGCCCGAGCATGGCCCAGAAGACCACCGCCGCCGCCCTGCCGCCGCCATATCGAAGGTGTACCAGCGCGGCCAGAGCCATCGTTGTGAGGCCGGCGAGCATGGCATCGGTTTTCGCAATGCCGCCTTCGCTCGCCAGCAGGGCAGACACGGCGAGCATCGTCGCCGCCGCAAAGGCCGCCTCCCGGCTCATCAGGCGGGTGCCCGCCCAGAAACAGCCGAGCGCGGCCAACATCGCGCCGAGAACGGAGGGCAGCCGATAGGCCCAGATCTGGCGCGCATCCGCATCGGACAGAAGGCCGACCGTCAGGGCCTGCATCCAGTAAATGCCCACGGGCTTCTTGTGCCGCGGCGCATCCTGGTAATTGATTTCGACGAAATCGCCGGTTTCCAGCATCTGTGCTGTCGCCTGCGCGTAGCGGGATTCATCGCGGTCGAGAGGCTGGACCGTGAAGACGCCGGCAAGGGCCGCAATCGCCGCCAGCGCCGCGATAATCCACCATGCCCTTTGTCCGGCAATCAGCTGATCCATCATTGTCTTCCGCGTGTCGGGTGGAGAAACGCCTCGCACCGCCGATGTTTTCAGGTATGTAACGGGTCAGGGCTTTACCGCAAGGCACTCATCGGCAAGCAGGACCGGAAATGAACGCTACACCTGACATCTCCGTTGTCATTCCCGCGCATAACGAGGCGGGCAATGTGACGACGTTGGCAAGGGAAATTGCTGAGGCGCTGAACGGCCGCAGCTATGAAATGATTTTTGTGGATGACAAATCTACAGACGGAACGCTCGCAGAGCTGGTGGCGGCGAAGGCAGAATTTCCAGCCTTGCGGGTGCTCTCTCACCGGATCAATGCCGGTCAGTCGCGGTCTTTGCGAACCGGAATCCAGGCGGCCCGGGGCAAAGTGATCGGTATTATGGACGGCGATGGGCAGAATCCGCCGGCGGATTTGCCGGTCCTGATCGACGCGCTGACCCGTCCGGACGCGCCGGAAAGCCTGAAAGTTGTCGGTGGCCGCCGGGCGAAGCGGCAGGATTCAGCCTGGAAAAAGCTGGCATCGCGCGTTGGAAACGGTGTCCGCAAAGCCTTGCTGAAGGATGATGCCGACGACACCGGATGTGGTCTCAAGGCCTTGTATCGGGAGGCTTATTTGCAACTTCCCTATTTCGACCACCAACACCGTTTCATGTATGCCCTGATGAAGCGGGAAGGCTATACGGCCGAGTTCCGGGATGTGGGACATCGGCCACGCGGCGCGGGAAAATCGAAATATACGAACTTCGGTCGGCTTTTCGCCTCATTGTCTGACATGCTAGGGATAATGTGGCTGAACTCGCGGGCACGAAAATCCGGCGGTTCGGACGAACATTAAAGGAGTGTCGTATGGCCAATGGTGGCGATCAGGGGTTTTTCCTCGGAATGATGGCCAGCCGTCGTGCGCAGGAGCGCCGGGCGGCCGGTGGCAACGGACAACACAAAGGGGGTGGAGCCTTGTTTAATATTTTCCCGAAAATGATCATTCCTGTGATCATCTACTCGATCGTCGCCTTCATCTGGGGCGGCGAAGTCATGAATTCAGTGGTCTTCAGCCCGACCATGGTATCCGGCGCGGTCTGGACGCTCACCGTTGGTGATCTTCTGATCATTCTGGGGCTGGTATTCCTTTTTATCGAAACAGTGAAAGCGGCCGGTTCCGGCACGGCAACCATCATGAATCATGGCCTGTCCATGATCGTCTTCGTGATTTCGATGGCGCTGTTCCTGCTGGTCGGAAAATTCGCAACTTCGACCTTCTTCATCCTGATGACGATGACGCTGATCGATACGCTGGCCGGTTTTGTTGTCACCATTGTCGCGGCACGCCGCGACCTTGCCGTGGCTGACTAGGCCAACAGCAATAGCAGACCGCCGGCAATGATCGCATCCAGCGTGAAGGCCAGGCGGCGTTGAAGGATTTCGATCCGGATCATGCGCGCCGCTCCCACACCGGGGGCGGCGTTTGCATGTGCGCCGGGCGTGCATAGGCCTGATTGAAGCGGGCCCGCTCGGTCATGTCGGCGCGAAGGCCGCGACGGCGGGGCTGGTTGGCCAGTTCGACAACGACCGCCGCGGAAACCAGCGTCTCATTCGTGTGGCTGTTCTCTGTTGGGACGACAGAGAGAGACGGGAGGTCGCGCCGCGGCGGCCGGTCGTTGGAATCCGTGGCGTGACTGACCGGCGCAACGCGGTTGGCATTGCGGGTCGGGACATAGGTCAGAAGGCCACGGATCGTTGTCATGACCCTGGTATCGCAAGCGCAATGCCAGAGTTTAAGACGGAATTAACCCTGATTCAGGCGCAAAACAGGCCATTCCCCGCCCGATCCGGGCGCGGCGTTAAGATTTGCGTAACGGTTTGGGACAGCTAGTTACCTGACAATTTGTCGATCTTGGCCCGCATGGCATCCAGCTCGGCGCGCATGGCTTCCAGGTCCTTGTTTTCGTCCGATCTGGATTCAGGCGCTGCCGGTTTTTCAGCTGCGCCGGCACCGGGCACGAAGGGCGCAAACATCTGCATGGCCTGGCCGAACATTTCCATATTTCGGCGGCTCTGGTCCTGAAACGCTTCCATGATCGCCTGCGGAGATTGCAGTGTGCCGGTGAAGCGCTCTCGCATTTCTTCCTGTTGACTGGAGAAGGCATCCATCGTCGCTTCCAGATAGCTGGGCACGACGGATTGCAGGCTATCGCCGTAATACTGGATCAACTGGCGAAGAAAGGGCAGCGGCAGAAGATTCTCGCCGCGCGCTTCTTCTTCGAAGATGATCTGGCTGAGCACACCATGCGTCAGGTCCTCACCCGACTTCGCATCGACGACCGTAAAGTCGCGTCCGCTTTTCACCAGCTCGCGCACATAATCCAGCGTCACATACTGGCTGGAAGAGGTGTCGTAGAGACGCCGGTTCGCGTATTTCTTGATAACAACGGGGTCCGCAGCATTTTTATTCGCGCTCATTTCTGGCGAACTCCTTTTCGACGGGCCGCCACGCTGCTATACGCCAGAGAGGCGAACAGAGCGCGGGGCTGGTTCGCGGCGATAATTACTTTCCTTGACGATTGCTGCAAGTGCGAAACGCAAGTGCAGGAAATACAAGGCTAAAGGCGAAGAAAAGGTGGAAAATGGGACGCAGGGCACTGGTGACGGGCGGTACACGGGGCATTGGCGCGGCAATCGCCATCAAGCTCAAGGAAGCCGGCTACGATGTTGCAGCAAATTATGCCGGCAATGACGATGCCGCGAAGGCATTTTCGGACGAAACCGGCATTCCGGCTTTCAAGTGGGATGTCGGCGATTTTGATGCCTGTGCTGCAGGTCTTGCTGCGGTGGCCGACGCCCAGGGCGGCGCGCTGGAAGTTCTCGTCAACAATGCCGGCATCACGCGCGACGGCATGTTCCACAAGATGACACCCGAGCAGTGGAATGACGTCATCCGCGTCGATCTCACCTCATTGTTCAACATGACCCGTCCGGTGATCGACGGCATGCGCGAGAATGGCTGGGGCCGGATCGTCAATATCTCCTCGATCAATGGCCAGAAGGGCCAGATGGGACAGGTCAATTATTCCGCCGCCAAAGCCGGCGTCATCGGCTTCACAAAGGCACTCGCCCAGGAAACCGCCCGCAAGGGCATTACGGTCAATTGTGTCGCGCCCGGATATATCGATACGGACATGGTTGCAGCGGTGCCGGAAAACGTCCTGCAGGGCATTATTGCCGGTATTCCCGTAAACCGTCTGGGCAAGGCCGGAGAGATTGGCGCGGCGGTCACCTATCTCTGCAGCGACGATGCAGGATTTGTCACCGGGGCCACCCTTTCTGCAAATGGCGGTCAATACGTCTGCGGTTAACATTCGCGCCCTATTTTCGCCCATCTGACGGGGCAGAAACAGGCTGATGATATCGCGTAGACTTATCCTGCTGGGCATGCTTTCGGGCTTGGCCATACGACCTTCTGCCGCCTGGGCAGGGGCGGATAACCCCTTGCGGAATCGCCGAGAGCGGCGTGTGGAAGTCCCGGATGTCGCCGAGTTTCATCGGCAGGATGGCCAGCGAGGCTTCATTCTTGACCGCACCGGCGAGGTCTGGCTGCTCAAGCCGCTGGATGACAGCGAAGTGCTGGCGCTGGCTTCACAGCGCGCGCCGGGCGGCGGAACCAGCTTTGTGTCCGATTGGGGCGTGGAGGTGATTCGCGTCTCTTCGATTGGCGCCGTCACCTATTATCCCGAGGATCAGCCGAATGGCGTCATTGCCGAGGCCTGGGAGCCGGCGCGCGAGCTGAGCATTCCCGATGCCAGTGTGGATGATCTGCGTGATCGGTCGACGCGCGCCGCAATTGAGCTCGCCGAAGCCTTCGGACGTCCGGTTCAGGTCGAATATGGCGCAGCCCCGCGTGAAGGGCTGGGCCTGATGGTCGAAGCCATGGATCTGACCGTCATCGGCATGCGCCGGGCGCTTGCGGAAGGTGCGACCCTGACCGGTCTTCAACGGATGAAAATCCTGCCGTCTGACGGGCCTGATATCGAGATCGAGGGTGACCTCTTCATGGTCAAGGTTGATCCGCTCGCCGGCCATGCCGGACGGCCATCCTCCACCCGGATTGCCCGTACCCTGATGGCGGCATCATTCCCCGCCTGACGGGGCCCAGCCTTCGGCGGCCAGTTCAAATCCTGTAAATTCAAAGCCCGGCGCCACCGTACATCCGACCAGCGTCCAGTCGCCGAGGCTCTGCGCGCTCTGCCAGGCGTGCCGGGGCACAATACCGGCCGGGCGATCCCCCGCGGCCAGGTTTTGCGACAGGGTTTGAGAGCGGATCGACTGCCCGTCTTCGGAAATGTCGAGGCGCAAGGGCGCGCCTGCATACCAGTGCCAGACCTCCACGGCATCAACGCGATGCCAGTGTGACACCTGACCGGCTTCCAGAAGAAAATAGATCGCCGTCGAGTGAGCGCGCGCTCCCTTGCCGGTCTCATCGCGGAAGATCTCCCGGAACCAGCCGCCTTCAGGGTGCGGCGACAAATTTAGCTCGCGGATAATATCGGCGGCGGTCAAAAGGCATCCTTTCGCGCCCGCACTTCCGCAAAGACCGACACAGCATCCTTGCCCGCCAAACCGATTTGTGCGGCGAGTGCCGGGTCATCAGCCCGAAGGAAGGGATTGGCGGCCTTTTCCTTTGCGAGGCGGGTCGGCACGGTTGGTAACCCCCTGGCGCGAAGGGCGGCAACTTCGTCTGCATAGGTTTTCAGGGCCGCATTGTCCGGGTCGATACTCAGCGCAAAGGCCGCATTGGACTGGGTGTATTCATGCGCGCAGTAAAGGACCGTATCATCCGGCCAGCGACGTAGCCGGGACAGGCTGGTCCACATATCTGCCGGGCTGCCTTCGAAAAGACGTCCGCAGCCAAGCGCAAACAGCGTATCGCCGACAAAAGCGATATGTTCGGAGGCAAAATGATAGACGATGTGACCGGTTGTATGGCCGGGCGTGAACACAATGTCGGCCGAGATGTCGCCGAGCTGCACCGTGTCGCCATCCTCGACAAGAACATCGGCCGGGCTGATCCGGTGCTGGTCGTAGGCCGGTGCGGTAATCCGGGCGCCGGTCGCAACCTTCAGCGCAGCATTTCCGCCTGCATGATCGAAATGGTGATGTGTGTTCCAGATCTGCGTGATCGTCCAACCGGCCTCGGCGGCGGCCGCGAGATAGGCGTCTGCATCGGGCGTATCGATGGCCACAGTCTCTCCACTTGCGGGATCATGGACCAGATACCCATAATTGTCCGAGAGGCAGGGAAACTGGCGGATTTCAAGTTTAGACATCGAATGCGTCCTTTTATCCCAAAGACCTGTTAGCGTATGACCCCCAGACTGGCATGCCAGACCCGCGAATGGAAACCGCTCAATGCGTACTGACGCTCTACAGCTAGACCGATTTTACCAGACCGATCAGGGCATGGCGGCGCGGGCCATGATGGTCCGCAGGCTGGTCGCGCTCTGGCCGGATATGAAACAGCTGGATGTGCTCGCCATGGGCTATGGCCCGCCCTTGCTGGAATCGCTGGAGCCGGAAACCCGCCGCTCACTCGCCTTCATGCCGGCGGAGCAGGGCGCCATCCGCTGGCCCGGCGCGTCGCCCTCGCAAACCGTGCTCGGGGAAGAGGCGCATTTGCCCTTTCCCGATGCGATGTTCGATCGCATCATCCTCATCCATGCCTTGGAGGAATCGCAATCTCCGCCGCACATGTTGCGGGAGATCTGGCGCATCCTCGCACCGCAGGGCCGCCTTGCACTGATCGTTCCGAACCGTGCGGGATTATGGGCAAGAATGGAATCAACACCCTTTGGCCATGGCCGTCCGTTTTCAAAGGGACAGCTTTCGCGCCTCCTGACTGATGCCGCCCTGACCCCGACCGCATGGGCAAGGGCGCTGTATGCCCCGCCCTGGAAATGGTCCTGCAAGGATGACCGCGCCCGGGGTTGGGAGCAGGCGGGTGAAAAAATAACATCCCATCTCGGCGGCCTGATTCTCGCCGAAGCCGTTAAAAACACAGGTGCATTGACGCCGCGACCAGCCCGTCCTGTGCGTGTGCGGCTACCGGGCCTTGAAGGCAGGCCTGCCGCCGCGCTATCTCCCCGCAGACATTACGCCAAGGAAGACTGATATGAGCCTGGACCCGCGCCCCGGAATTCTCGACATCAAACCCTATAAGCCCGGTGCTGCCGACGCGCCCGGGATTTCAAATCCGGTGAAACTGTCGTCAAACGAGAACCCGATGGGGTGTTCGCCGCTGGCGCGGTCCGCTTTTGAATCATCGTCGAGAAATCTCAATCTCTATCCCGACGGTGGTGCTGTGCGCTTGCGCGCCGCAATCGGTGAAGCCAACAACCTTGATCCGGATCGCATCGTTTGTGGGACCGGCTCTGATGAGCTGCTCCAATTGCTGGGCCGGGCCTATCTGGAACCCGGCGACAAGGTCGTGCAATCGCAATATGGCTTTCTGGTCTACCGGCTGGTGGCGATGCAGTCCGGTGCCGAATTCGTCAGCGCGGAAGAGACTGATTATACCGCCAATGTCGATGCCATCCTGAAAGCGGCTGGCGACAATGCCCGCATCGTTTTCCTGGCCAATCCGAACAATCCGACTGGCACCTATATTTCCCACGCGGAAATCCGCCGTCTGCGCGAAGGCCTGCCGGAGAGCACCATGCTGGTCGTCGACGAGGCCTATGCCGAATATGTGGATGAACCGGATTACGAAACAGCGTTCGACCTGGCCAATGAATACGACAATGTCGTGGTCACCCGGACGTTTTCAAAGATCCACGGCCTGGCCGCCTTGCGCCTGGGCTGGGCCTATGCCGACACGTCCATCATTGATGTTCTGAACCGCGTCCGCGGACCGTTCAATGTCAATCTCCCGGCGATTGAAGCCGGTATTGCGGCCATCAAGGATACGGATTTCCAGAAGCGGTCTGCCGAACACAACCGCCAGGGTCTGGCTTTCATGCGCCAGCAGCTCGGCGGAATGGGGCTCGATGTGACGCCGAGTGTCGGCAATTTCGTGCTGGTGCACTTCCCGGAAACGAAGGGCAAGACAGCAATGGAGGCTGACGCCTTCCTGACCGCGCGCGGGCTCATCGTCCGACCGGTGGCCGCCTATGGCCTACCGAATGCCTTGCGGATCACGGTCGGCCTCGACAGGGATAATCGCAAAGTCGTGGACGCGCTGTCGGAATTCGTGGCGGCCTAATTGGCGATCGAGCTGACCTGGCCCAGCCGAACCGGACCAAAAAAAATACCGCCATTCCGGAACGATAGTGGAATGGCGGTGCCATTATCTCCACGCGGTGCCGATTGCGCGACCAGACGTAAAGCGCCGGAATTTTCTTCCGAAATAGCGCCAGACTCGATCATGGCATCGACCACGGCTTCCGGGTCGACGAGATTGAGGCTGATCCGCCCGGTCGGGCGCAGGGCGTCGTCCAGCCCCATTTCGCCTTCTGCATCCATATTCAACCGGCCCCATCCGATATGGAATTCGCGCAGCGAGTAGACACCTTCGGCACGCGACCAGGCGGCAAGATCCGCGCTGCTCGCAAGCGCCGCCCATTGGGTGATGACGAAGTCGGCCTGAAGCCGGGTAATCTGGTCCCCGAAACTGCCGAGCAGGATCGGGTCAATTTCGTCTCCGACCAATGCGACCTCATCGAGCTGCACACGGATCGCCATATTTCCGCTCTCGCCGGTTGATGCGCTCAGGCGAAGCGCGCCGACCGACGAAACGGCCGCCCGTGAATTGCCGAGGCCTTCAATGGTCAGATTGGCGACATCCGCGCCGATACGCTGGGTCACACCATCTGCGCCGGAAACACTGAAACGGGCGCTCTCACTCATCAGGGCCAGACCCTGACCGTCTTGCCGGAACCGCAAAGTGTCGCCCAACGAGATAATCCAGTGTGAGAAATCATACGGCATGGCGTCGGCTTCAAAGGAATTGAGCTCCAGCTCCCATCCGCCGTCCATTTCCGGTGCCCGCATCACAACGTTCTCAGCGGAAACCGCAAAGCGATAGGGAAAGCCACCGACACGAATCTCGCTGTGTTCGATCGTGAATCCGGCCTCGATCTGCGCCGCCTCCCAGTCTTCGACGTACTGAACGATCTGACCGCGCGCATAGACCCAATAGGCGGAATACAGGCCCAACACGAAAAGAATGGCGAGGATCGGTATCGCAAAACGCTTGGGCATGACACATCCGTTGTGGGGAGCTGAAAATCAGGTCCGGTTGGCGCGCAGAGCACGCGTTCCTGTTTCAATACGCGATTGAAGCAGTTTCATGAAGTCATCTCGTGACAAGCCCGGTGCAATGGGTTCGAGAAACTGGATAACAGCTTTGCCCGGCCGGCGAATAATGCCCTTGCCAGCCCAGTAATCCCCACTGTCCAGCGCGACCGGTACGCACGGCACATTCATCGCGCCATAAAGTCCGGCCACGCCCGGCTTCAGCGCGTCGAACTGATCGGGCTTCATCCGCGTGCCTTCCGGGAAAATCAGTATCTGGCGGCCGGCTTCGGCACGTTCGCGCGCATCGCGCAGCATTTTCCGGAGCGCCTTGGCAGCAGCGCCGCGATCCACGACAATGTTTTCAAGCTTCACCGCGAACCAGCCAAAAACCGGCAGCCACGCCAGCTCCTTTTTCAGGATGATCGCCGGATCATCGAGGATTTGCCAGAAGGCCTGCGTTTCCATCATGCTTTCATGACGAGATGCGATCAGCGCTCCGCCCTCAGGCAGGTTTTCCCGGCCCCGCACTTCATAACTCTGACCGCAGATGATTTTCAGCCCGCCGAATACCAACCACAGCCAGAAACGGTAGACCGCGCGGGTCCAGCTGCGCGGCATGAGCAGGAGCCAGATCACGGCAAAACCGACAATCATCATCGAGCCATACATCCAGAGCACAAACAGCAGGGACCGCAGAATGGTCAGGGGGCCGGCCGGTTTCATGTATCGTCTCCGCTAAAGGCACCGCGTGCCATCTCGCGGAAGAATACCGCGCTGAATTTCAGATATTCCAGGGCCCAGCGCCGCGCCGCCGTGCCATCTTCCCAGGGCCGGGCAGACCGGACAGGCCAGGCGATCAGCTCATGATCAGGCATCAGCGCGCGCAGCTCCAGAATGGCGCGCGGCATGTGGTAGTCGGAGGTCACCACGATAATGCGCCGGAAGCCGTTGGCTTCGGCCCAGCTGGCGGCTTCGCGGGCATTTCCAACCGTATCGGCGGCTTCCCGCCCGAGATCTATGCAACAGGCAAACAGGTCCGGATCAATATTGGCGGTGTCGCGAACCGCTGCCTCGCTGACGTCCGGATTAACGCCGGAGACAAGCATGCGGCGGCCCGCCTGCGCTTCCAGCAATTCGACAGCTGACTGCATGCGCCCTTCGCCGCCGGTCAGAACAATGATTGCGTCGGCTTCGACCTCGTCCGGCGGGCTCAGGGCCGAGACATGCCCGGCATAGCCGGCAAATCCGGCCAGAAGGCCGAAGACAATCAGGAAGGCCAGTGCGCGCAGGACCTGGCCATATCCCCGGGATGTCTGCCGTGACCGGCTCATATCGATATATTCCTGTTCATGCCTACCAACGCTTCCGCAATTCTTCTGACACCGCAAGGCGCGCTGACAAAGCTGAAATCGCCCCGGCCAGAAGCGGTGCGGCCAGCAAGGATGCAATCTCGACGGGCGCGAAGATCAATTCCGGCAGAAAATACAACGCATCGGCATTGCTTCCACCCACGGCGACCAGAATCGCGATCAGCGCAGCAAATCCGGCACCAGCCGCGCCGGCTTTCAGACCAAGGCTGAAGAAACGCCGTTCGAACAGCCCGGCAATATAGGCGTCGGTCGCGCCGACAATATGCAGGGCATCCGCCACATCGCGCCGTGCCGCCAGAGAGGCACGCGCGGCAAAGGCGATCACGGCGGCGGCCGCGCCCAGAATCAGCGTCAGCAATCCCAAAGCCAGAAGCCGGGCCAATTGTCCGGCGCGCGCCACGGCGTCGCTCCAGCGGCCATGATCATCGATATCGGCTGCAATTCCGGCATCTGATAGCGTCGCGGCAATGTCCTCCACCGGCAATATGTCGGGGTCGGACAACTGCACATCAATCAGTAGCGGCACCGGCAAATCGGCCGGAAGCCCCGCAGCGCCAAACCACGGCTCCAGCAAGGCTTCCGAATCGGCTCGTGTCCGCGCCGTGGCGCTAGCGATGCCGGGCAGGCCGGCGATCAGTCTCGCCGCGTCTTGCGCATCGGCAGTGGCGTCGCGCCCCTCTTCAGGCCGGATTTGCACCGTCAGACTGCCGGAGAGGTCCTCCATCCAGCGTTCGCTGGATGTCCACGCGCCACGTGCGCCGAGTGCGGCCAGACAGGCGAGAAAGACGAGAATGGCCGCCACAACAAACAGGGGACGATCCCTTCCACCATCGGGAGGCAGAAGGCGCGCATTCCCGCCCGGCGGCGGTGCAGGGGGTTTCCGTGCCGGCTCACTCATCCGTTCGCCTCGCGATAGGCCAGCCGGCCATCGGCCAGCGACATCACCGGCGCATCAAGCGCGCGGACCAGAGTGAGATCGTGAGTGGCAATCAGAATGGTTGTGCCCAGCCGGTTCAACTCGACAAACAGGCGCAAAAGCCGCCGCGCCATATCGGGATCCACATTCCCGGTCGGTTCATCGGCGATCAGCAATTCGGGCTGGTTGACGACGGCACGGGCAATGGCGACCCGCTGCTGCTCGCCGCCCGATAGTGTCGCTGGACGGGATTCCATATGATGTTCCAGCCCGACCCAGCTCACCAGCTCGGCGACATCCTCGGCATAGTCCGAGCGTTTCAGCCCGGCCACACGCAGCGGCAGGGCGACATTCTCGAAAACGCTGAGATGGTCCAGCATGCGGAATTCCTGAAACACCACGCCGATCCGGCGGCGCAAATCCGGCAAATCCTTTCGCTGCAATGCGGCGGTGTCATGGCCAAAATGCTGAACCACGCCGCGCGAGGCTTTGTGCGCCATGTAAATCAGCCGCAAAAGCGAGGTTTTACCGGCACCGGACGGCCCGGTCAGGAAGGTGAAACTGCCGCGTGGCAGCTCGAAAGACACATCTTTCAGGATTTCCGGACCCCGCCCATAGCGCATGCCGACGGCATCGAAGCGGACAATCACTTCGGATTCACTTTGTTGAAAGGGGTTCGCGCCAGTTTCAGTCACCAGAAATCCTGCAGCCTTTGCTGCCAATAAGCCGAATCGGGTCTCGATGATACTGAGCTGCCCCAGTTGTGACACGCGCTATCGCGCAAATCCCGGCGCCATCGGCGTGAACGGACGACGGGTGAAATGCGCCGCCTGCGGCCATATCTGGACCGCGCGCAATGAAGAAGAGCCGGTCCTTGAGCCGATCGACCCCATCCCGCCAAAGCCGGTGGAAAAGGTCGAGCCTGAAGCCCCCAAAGCGCCGCACAGGGCGTTTCGTGAACGGGCCGAACAGAAGCGTCAGGAGCAGTTGAAGAAAGCCGCTGCTGGTGCCTGGGGCGGTCTCGCCGTTGCGATTGCCGGCGTATTCGCCGTGTCTTTCCTGTTCCGCGCGGATATCGTCAGTGTCTGGCCGCAAACCTCCAGCGCCTATGCGGCGGTCGGCATTGATGCCAACGCCTATGGCGTCACGATTGAATCGCTGGATGTGTCGCGCGGTGAAGAGCATGGCATTCCCACCGTGGTGGTCTCGGGCGAAGTACGCAACATTGATCGTCAGGCCCGTGCGCTGCCGCAATTGCAGGCGCGCCTTCTGGGCGAAGACGGAGCGCCGGTACTGGAGTGGACCGTCATCCTGGATGGAGACGCGATTGGCCCGGGACAGCGTTATGCCTTCTCGTCTGTGGTGACCGATCCGCCTGCGAGTGCGGTGGAAGCCGAAATCACGCTCGCCGGCTTGATGGAGCTTTCGCCCGAAGCGCCAGCGGAGACGCCGCCCGCACCCGCAGAAGAGCATCATGCCGCAGAGGATACTTCTCACGGAAGCGGCCACTGAGATCAGGAACCGAAGCGGTCCAGCAAGCGCTCGATATAATCCAACTCGTCCTGATCAAGGCCCTGTTCGGCCGCGCGTTCGCGCAATTCTTCCAGAATTTCCCGCGCTCTGAGGCGTTCGGCCTCGTCGGGAATGTCCACGCCTGACCCGTTGGAGAATCCGCCGGAATCCTGCGGGCGGCCGAGCGGGTCGGTATCCTGACCCTCCGCCCCGGCCTGCGTGGCATCCTGAGCCCGCTCCAGAAGTCCCTGAGCCAGACGTTCCGCGCCATCACGCAGCGCCTGCAGGGCTTGCGCCTGCTCGCCAACGGCACCCTGAGCATCGCCCTCTTCCAGCGCTTCCTCGGCCCGGCGCATCGCTTCAGCCGCATCGCCAAAGGTTTCGCCGCTTTCACCGGGAAGGGCCTGAGCGAGCGATTCCAGACGATCCGCCAGCGAGCCTTGCGATTCTGCCAGCGCTTGCGCGCCTTCCGAACCGGCACCCGGCTGTCCGTTCTGGCTGCCGCTCTGACCGGATTGCTGGCCCTGACTTTCGCTGCCCTGCTGGCCCTGGCTTTGACCCTGGCTCTGGCCTTGCGGACCGCCTTCGGCCTGCTCGAACGTCTCGTCCTGCAATTGGCGCTGCTCGCCAATCACATCGCCCAGCTCTTCCAGCGCATCGCGCATGGCCTGGCTGATTTCGTCATTTGGCTCACCGTCGCCTTCGCCCTGTTGAAGGGTAAGTTCCATGTTCCGGAGCATTTCGCCGAGCGCCGCCAGTGCTTCGCGTGCGCCTGCGGTATCGCCGAGCTCTGCCGCATCGCGCAAGGCATCCAGCAAGCCTTGTAGGTCGTCCGTATTCATCTGCGGGCCGCCGCCTTCGGCGACACGGCCATCTTCAGCCGCTTCGCGGGCCAGCGCGGCCATATAGTTGTCCATGGCCTGCTGGTAGGCCTCGAACAAGGGCGCCAGTTCGGTTTCATCGGCCCCGCGGGCCAGAGCTTCCATCAATGCGCGTTCAGCCGCGCGCAGTGCCCGCTCGGCATCTGCCAGCGAGCCGAGCTCCGCCCGCAATGCGATCTGCCAGAGATTGGCTTCGATCGGTCCGATCTCGTTATATTCCCGGGCGCGGCGCAGGCTGTGCAATTCACGGCGCAGGCCGAGATAGACAATCGGGTCTTCAAAGAAGAATTCAGGTGCATCCGTAATCGCGTCCAGCGCCAGCGCGACGTTTTGCAGGCTATCGGGTGCTCGCTCGATGCGGCGTTCCGGCTCCTCGCCCTGAAACGGTGGCATGGCCTGAATATCTTCCACATACATCGGGTCGCGCTCGGGCAGGGGGGCATAATCTTGCGAAGAGCCAATGACGATGCGGCGTTGCTCCGAGACGGCCCGCGCCAGCGGATCAAGGAAAACCCGGGCGGGCAGGGTCAGGGCGATTTCCGGCGACAGGCCGGTATTCCCGCCGCCATCCAGCGCGGCGATCCGCAGATCAACGCGCGATCCGGCCAGCACATGCTGGGCCGTCGATACGGTGGCACGGTAGCCATCTTCGCCGCGGGTCAGATCAGCAGGATCAACGTCAATCACCGACCAATCGGCGCTGCTATCGTCTTCCGGCCGGAATTCGATACGGAATTCCGTTGCGCCATAATCATCGTCCACCGTGAATTCGAGGCTGAGCTCGCCTTCAACATTGGCTTCCGGTGTAGCGACGATCTCGACATCCGGTGCGGTATCCACGCGAGCATTGATACGATAGGCGGCGCGTTCCCGCCCTGCGCGCAGTGTCACAACGGCATCTGATTCTATGACCAGATGGCTTTGCCAGACACCGTCACCAATGGAGCGGTTTTCGGCGCGTTCATTGCCATTGCGGACATTCGGCGCGCGTCGCACGCCGGCTGTCCGGATAACAAGCTCGGATCCTTCCGGCGCTTCGGCCTCGGTCTGTCCGTCCTGAAAGAAGATCGGCGCAAGGCCGGTATAGGCGGGTGGATTGAGCCAGGCATCGACCTGCGCGGTCTCGACACCGCGATAGACCGGCGCAAATCCGAAGCTTTCAAACAAACGGCCCTTGGCCAGATCGCCGGATACCATCCAGGCCGCCGCAATCAGGACGATCACGCCGCCCCGCAGGCCCCAGCTGTCCACGCGCGCCCAGGCGGCTTGTGGACGCCGCGCTTTCGCGCCCTTGAGGCGTTCCGCCATGCGGCGCTGGTGCGCCAGCCAGACGGCCTGGGCCTCCGGTGATGTGTCAGCCGGGCGGTCCGACAGGGCTTCATGCGGGCGGGCCGAAATACCGGAATCGGTTTCAACGCGCCGCGCGGCATCTTCATCATCCGGCCAGTCGATATCGCGCCAGCGCCGCCAGCCCAGCCACAATGAGACGCCAACGACCGCCGCATAGGTCAGGGCCCGCCAGGGATCGCCCAGGCGATCCCAGAGTCCGAAAATGGAAATGCCGGCATAGAGCCCGATCAGGAGCACCGCCGGCCAGAGGGCCGGGGCGAGGCGTTCCCAGAGCAGCGCGAGGCGTGCCTGTATCAAGGGCCAGAGTTTCATGCGGATGAAACTATCACGTCAGACAGGCGCGCCTAGCGGCACCTGCATTACTTATTTGTGAGCTATTCGGCGGAATCCGACTGTTGCGGATTGCCCCAGGCCGGCGGTGGCCGTTCCAGATCGCCTCGCAGGCCACATCCCGACACCACAAGACCGCCAATGATCACGATGAGCGTTGCGAGTTTTTTCATAATGCCTGCCTTTCGCGGAGACGGTTCTGCCAGAGTGCTACCTGTTCTTTTACGCGCACGGGTGAGGTTCCGCCATAGCTGGTCCGGCTTTCCATGGAGGCGCGGGCCGAAAGCACGGAATAAACCTCATCCGTCAATCCGGGCTCGACCGATTGCATGTCTTCCAGCGACAGGCCCGCGAGGGGCACATTCCGGCTTTCGGCCAGTTTTACCATGGAGCCCGCAATATGATGGGCATCCCGGAAGGGCTTGCCCAGTTCGCGGACAACATAATCGGCGAGATCGGTGGCGTCCGAATAGGCTTCACCTGCGGCCTCTGCCATGTTGCCTGTATTGAAAGTCAGGTCCGACGCCATACCGGCCATGGCACCAAGCGCAAGCTCCAGATCGTCCATCGCCTGAAACACCGGCGCCTTGTCCTCCTGCAAGTCCTTGGAATAGGCGAGGGGCAGGCCCTTCACCACGATGATCAGTGTCTGCAGGGCACCGGCAATCCGGCCCGGCTTGGCCCGCACCAGCTCGGCGGCGTCGGGGTTTCGCTTTTGCGGCATGATCGACGATCCGGTCGACCAGGCATCGGACAATTGCGCAAATCCGAACCGGCGTGAGGTCCACAACACGATCTCTTCGGCGAAACGGGAGAGATTGACCGCGCAGATCGTGGCCGCCGACAGGAATTCCAGCGCGAAATCGCGCGTCGCCACGCCGTCCAGTGAATTGGCCATCGGCCGGTCAAAGCCGAGCGCCTCGGCGGTCTGGTGACGATCGATAGGAAAGGCGGTGCCGGCCAGCGCTGCGCATCCCAGCGGGCTCTCATTCAAACGCTTGCGGGCATCGGCAAAGCGGCTGCGGTCGCGTTCGGCCGCATCAACCCAGCACAGAAGATGATGTCCGAGGCTGACCGGTTGCGCCGTCTGCAAATGCGTGAAGCCCGGCATGACCGTATCGGCATGCGCGGCGGCCTGCGCCACGAGGGCGGCCTGATAGGCGGTGATGAGGGCGTCCGCCCGATCGCACGCTGCACGGAGCCAGAGCCGGAAATCGGTCGCGACCTGATCATTTCGCGAGCGCGCCGTGTGCAAGCGGCCCGCCGGCTCGCCGATTATCTCTTTCAACCGCGCCTCGATATTCATGTGAACATCTTCCAGCGCCGCCGACCATTTCATTTCGCCGCGTTCGATCTCGCCGCGAATCTGATTCAGCCCATTCTCGATTTTCGTCGCATCATCGCTTGAAATGATGCCCGTTGCAGCCAACATTCGAGCGTGAGCAATGGAACCGGCAATGTCCTCGAACGCCATGCGTTGATCGATATCGATCGAGGCATTGATGCCTTCCATGATCTCCGACGGGGAACCGGAAAACCGGCCGCCCCAGAGCGCGTTTGATTTATTTGTCTTTCCGTCCGTCATGGCCGGTCCCAGTCAAAAGGTTTCTGCGATGAATGTCTCGCCCATTAAAATCGGGATTATCACATGCACGGTCATATTGCTGGCGGCAATTGCTTATGTGCTGTTTTCCGGAATGCAGGGCCCTGCGCCCACCGGTTTGGCGAGCTATGCCGAAGGCGAGATGTCGGCATTTGTCTCTCTGGATGACGCCCCACCGCGGCCCAGCCATACTTTCATCGACCCGGACGGCGTTGAACGGACCTTGGCCGATTTCGAGGGCCAGGTGATTCTGGTGAATTACTGGGCGACCTGGTGTGCGCCCTGCGTTGTGGAGATGCCGGCGCTCGACGCCTTGCAGGCACGTTATGGCGGTGAGGACTTCCAGGTTGTCACCATCAGCGCCGACCGGCGTATCGAGGAGGCCGAGGCCTTTTTCGAGGAGACGGGCCTCGAATACCTGCCCAACTATCACGACAATTCCTTCGCTGGTCCGACCGCAGTGGGCGCCCGCGGCCTGCCAATGTCGATCCTCTACAACCGCAATGGCGTCGAGATGGGCCGGATGCCGCGCGATGCCGAGTGGGATAGCGAAGACGCGCATGCCCTGATAGAGGCGGCCATTCGCATGGGCTGATGGAAACCGGTCGGCATGACCATGTTTTAACGTGCGTGCGCGTATCAGCTGTCTAGAACAACTCCCGGAAAGAGGGGGAGTTGATCATGCATCATGTTAAAGGCTTGGCGCTTTGCGCCGCACTTCTGGCCCTGACCACGCCCGTGCAGGCCGACGATACCGCCAGCATCGATCGCATCGTGACCGCGGTCTATGACGTGATTTCAGGCGAGGTCGGCGAGGAGCGGGACTGGGATCGTTTCCGCAGCCTGTTTGCCGAGGGCGCTATAATGACATCGGTGAATCCGTTACCGGACGGCAGCACGCTGGCGAGCACTTTTACGCCGGAAGACTATATTGCCCGGCACGGACCGGCATTGATGCAGATCGGCTTTGTCGAACGCGAAACCCGCCGGGCGGTTTACCGCTACGGGGAGGTCGCCACCGTGCTGACCGCCTATGAAGCCTCGCGCGGCGATACGGGCGAGGTGTTTCTCACCGGCGTGAACACAATAGTGCTGGTCCATACCGGCGGCGAATGGCAGGTGAACTCCATCACCTGGCGCAATGGTCCGGCCATTCCCGTGGATGAGGCCTTCATGGTTCAGGCCGAATAGAAAAAGCCCCGGAGCGTCGCTCCGGGGCTCTTCATTTTCACAGACGCTGAAGCGGCTAGAGACCGGCTTTGGTCAGCTCGGCTTCCAGTTCCGGCAGCGCATTGAAGAGGTCTGCCACCAGACCGTAATCCGCCACCGAGAAAATCGGCGCTTCTTCATCCTTGTTGATCGCCACGATGATCTTGGAATCCTTCATGCCGGCGAGGTGCTGGATGGCACCGGAAATACCAACGGCAATGTAGAGTTCCGGCGCGACGACCTTGCCGGTCTGGCCGACCTGGTAATCATTCGGCACGTAACCTGCGTCCACCGCAGCGCGCGACGCGCCCACAGCGGCATTCAGCTGATCGGCGATCTTGTCCAGCAGAACGAAATTGTCGCCGGACTGCATGCCGCGACCGCCGGAGATGACGATCTTGGCGGCGGTCAGCTCGGGGCGGTCCGATTTGGACAGCTCTTCGGAGACGAATTCCGACTTGAACGGACCGGCCGGGGCATCGATGGACTCGACACTGGCAGAGCCGCCATCGCCGGCCTTTTCGAACGTCGTCGGACGCACCGTGATGACTTTCTTGGCGTCGGACGACTGCACCGTCATCATCGCATTGCCCGCATAGATCGGGCGCACGAAGGTATCGGCGCTTTCCACGGCGGTGATTTCGGAAATCTGCATGACGTCCAGCTTGGCCGCGATCCGGGGCGAAAAGTTTTTGCCCATGGTCGAGGCGACGGCCATCATCACGTCGTAATTATCCATCAGCGGCAGAACGAGCGCTTCCATGGCTTCAGCAGTCGGCTTGGCAAAGGCCTCGCCATCCGCATGCAGCACCTTGGATACACCCTCGATACCGGCAACGGCCTTGGCAATATCGCCCGCACCGGATCCCGCCACGAGAACATCGATATCGCCGCCGATTTCCTTGGCGGCCGTGATCGCGGCGCGCGTGGCGTCGTTCAGGGAAGTGTTGTCGTGTTCGGCAATGAGAAGAATAGCCATCTAGATCACCCCTTCCTTGTTCTTCAGCTTGTCGACCAGCTCGGCGACGCTCTCGACCTTGATACCGGCCTCGCGTTTCGGCGGTTCGGACACTTTCAGCACTTTCAGCCGTGCAGCCGTATCAACGCCGAAATCGCCCGGTGCCTTCACATCGATCGGCTTGCGCTTGGCCTTCATGATGTTCGGCAGGGAGGCATAGCGCGGCTCGTTCAGGCGCAAATCGGTGGTGATGATGGCCGGCATTTCAACGGAAATGGTCTGCAGGCCGCCATCAATCTCGCGGGTCACATTGGCCTTGCCATTGGCGACCGCGACTTCCGAGGCAAAGGTCGCCTGCGGCCAGTCGAGCAGCGCGCCCAGCATCTGGCCGGTCTGGTTGCAGTCATCATCAATCGCCTGCTTGCCGAGGATGACGAGCTCCGGGCTTTCTTCCTCGACTACTTTCGCCAGAAGTTTGGCAACCGCCAGAGGCTCGACGGCATCATCGGTCTTGATTAGAATGCCGCGATCAGCGCCCATGGCGAGCGCGGTGCGGATGGTTTCCTGGGCCTGTTGCGGCCCGATCGAGACAACGATGATTTCATCGACGCCGCCCTTTTCCTTCATGCGCACGGCTTCTTCCACCGCGATTTCGCAAAAGGGATTCATCGACATTTTGACATTGGCGAGGTCGACGCCGCTCTGGTCCGGCTTGACGCGGACTTTCACATTGTAATCGACCACCCGTTTGACGGGCACGAGTATTTTCATGGAGCTTCCCCGGTCTGCGCGGGACAGACCGCCCCGCATCAATCCACTGGTTATCGAAATAGGGCGCGAAACTGCATTTGCCTACCACGGAAGTCAACGGCTGTGCGGCACCGCACAATGCCGCATGCAAAAAGGCCGGACACGGGGTCCGGCCTTTCATTCAGAGTGACGTTGACGTCACTTATTCGGCGTCGCTCTCGGCGACTTCCAGTTCCGTATTGATGGTCAGGATGACTTCATCCGAGACAGCGACGGGCGCATAGATGCCCACTTGCGGGCTCCAATCGGTCCGAACCAGCGTGGATGTCGCGGTGAAGCCCGCCGTACCATCATCGCGCAGGCGATTGAGGGTGACATCCAGGGTCACCGGAACCGTCACGCCGACAATCGTCAGATCACCCGTCATCGTGCCGGTCACGCTATCCTCGGTCTCGAAACCGGTCGCCACGAAATGCGCGGTCGGGTACTGCGCGGTATCGAAAATATCGGGCGAATTCAGGTGGCCAATGAAGCGATCATGGTGGGCACCGGCCCACAGTCCGTCGATCAGGTTGAAGGTGATATCCACCGTGGAGTTTTCCGGATTGTCGAAATCCAGAAGCAACGTGCCTTCATAATCGGTGAATTGTAGCGACTGGCGAGACAGGCCCTGGTGCATCCAGGTGGCGCTGATCTCTGTATGGCCACGGTCGAACTCATAGGCGACCGGGTCGGCGAAGGCGGTTGCGGCGGCCAGCGCGGCGACGGCAGTAGCGGTCAGGACTTTCATGGGGGAGGCTCCCTGTCTGGTGAATCAATCTGCGGCATCGCGCCGCAACACATCCGGATATAGGCGGGGCGGGGGTGGAGACAAACCGGCCCGGAAACATATGACTGTTTCCGGTCAGGAATTAATCTGGAGCGACCAAGCGGTCGCGAATATCCATCAGGATTTGGCCGAGAAGATTTTCCCCACGCCACTGATTGGGGTCTTGCGCTCTTGGATCGTCCGCACGCAATCCAATCGCCCAGATGACATCATTGGGATTCGCTTCCGCGAGGATGGCGTTCCCCGTCCGCAATAGTTTCTTCGCAAGGCCATTATTTTGCGAAAACTTCAACCAGTTGGCCTGAAAGACAATGCGATGTCGTTCGCGCTTCCAGACCACCTCGTCGAAGCCAGAAACACGGCTGCCCATAAGTTTTTGCTCGTAGGAATTTTCGCACGCCATGATGCGAGCGGCCATGGCATGATCACCGAACAGACGGGCTTTGGCAGCCATCATATATTGTTCGGCCGAGTTGTAGGTAATGTCTTCCTCTACGAAATTCGCCGGATGCCACTGACTGAGCGGACCTTTAAGGAAAAATTCGATCTCCGGCATCATCTGTCCTTGCCCGGCACCCATTTCACATCGGCCCGGCCCTCATCATTGGCGATGCGCGCGAGCACAAAGAGCAGGTCCGAGAGCCGGTTGAGATAGCGCACGGTCTCCGAATTCAGCCGGTCATCCACCTGTTGCAGGGCGACGGTGCGCCGCTCGGCCCGGCGGCAGACCGTGCGCGCCAGATGCAGGCGGGCGGAGGTTTCCGAGCCGGCGGGCAGGATGAAACTGTCGAGCGGATCCAGATTCGCATTCCATTTGTCGATCGCGGCTTCCAGAGCCTCGACCTGCCTTGAGGTCACGCGCAGCGGCTCATAGCCGAGGTCGGCGCCGGTATCGGGTACGCACAGATCCGCCCCGAGATCGAACAATTCATTCTGTACCCGCGCCAACAGTGCATCGACAGCTTCGTCTGCAACCGCGCGGCGGGCCACGCCGATAACGGCATTGGCTTCGTCGACTGTGCCATAAGCCTCGACCCGGATGTCGGTTTTGTCGACTTCGGACATATCGCCCAGGCGCGTGCGGCCCTGATCGCCGGTCTTCGTGTAGATCTTGGTCAGCCGCACCATGGGATTCCCGTCCTTATTGTTCCGGTTGTGCCGCAAACTGGATCAGGCAGGATGGGCTTTCAAGACATGAAAAGCTTGGGGCCCGTCCAATGTTGCGATCCGTGTTTGCACTTCTTTTGCTGTTTTCGTCTGCCGCCTATGCGCGGCAGGATGTACAGGCGCTGGCGGATGAGCTGGTTGAGGCCGGTTCGCCGGGTGCGGTGGTTTTGCTGATCACGAGCGATGTTCAGCTGACATCCGTGGCCGGAGAGCGTCAGGCCGGCAGTGGCGACATGATTGAGCTGAATGACCAATGGCATCTCGGGTCGAACACCAAGGCCATGACCGCGCTGCTGGCGGCCCGGCTGGTTGAACGCGGTCTGATCGCCTGGGACACCACGCTCGGCGAAACGCTGGGGCCACGGTTCGACCGGATTGATCCGGTGCTCGCGGATGCGACGCTGGCAGACCTTCTGCAACACCGGTCGGGCTTGCAGGCCAATGCGGGCCGGCTGACCTCGCTGGCGCTGGCCGGCATTCTGGGGGACCGGGATCCGCAGGCCGATCGCCATCCCTATCTGCGTGAATTGCTCCGCAATCCAGCCAATAATGGCGGTGAATTCCTTTATTCCAATGCTGGCTATGTCGCTGCCGCGATGATGCTGGAAACCGTCTCCGGCGAAAGCTGGGAAAGCCTCATTCAAACAGAGCTATTCGACGAGCTGGGTCTCGAAAGTGCGGGCTTCGGCCCTCCGCAAGGCGATCAACCGCAAGGGCACCGGACCAGCTGGGGCCGTCTGACGGCGGTCGGAACGGATGCCGGAGCTGATAACCCGCCGGCCATGAACCCGGCCGGGCGCGTTCACATGTCGATGCCGGATTACGCCGTCTTTCTGCGCCTGGTCATGGCCGGCGCGCGCGGCGAGGAAAGCGATTATCTGTCGCCGGAAAGCTGGCAGACCCTGCTGACGCCGCCGGACGGTGCCGACTATGCGATGGGCTGGGGCATGGGCGCGGATGGATCGCTGCGCCATGCCGGGTCGAACACGATGTGGTTTGTACAGGCTGCGATCTGGCCGGAGGAAGGCCGGATAGCGGTCGCGGGCGTCAATGAGGGACGCATCGATCAGGTCGCACCGCGTATCCGCGGCGTCCTGAACCAGCTGGCGCCCGACTAGGCCGTTAGCCCGCCATCGATTGCTTGATCATGAATCCGACGACCATCAGCATGATGGCGACAAACTGGATGCCGACGCGATAACGCATCAGGATGTTTGATCGCGCCGAAGCACCTTCGCCACCTCTGGCCATGTTGAAGAAGCCGAGAAACAGCGTCACCAGCACGGCCAGCATCGCCACGACAATCAGGATGTTGAGAAATATAATCATGACGCCTCACATAGGCCCGGCAATGCCATTGGTCCAATCACGGATTGTCGCACCTGCGGGGTCTAGCTCCGCCATCGCAGCGTCGTCGGTTTTTTCACCGGATTGACGAAGTCCGCGCCGTCTTTGCGGTGCTTTTCCCAGTTCCGCCGCAGCGCCAGATACCATTTCGCCGGTATGTCGCTGTCATGGATGAACATTTGTGGTGGATCATAGGACATGCCGATGGCTTGCGAATCCACGGCCGCTGAATCCTGTTCCATGAAGATATGCATGCCCCGCCGGATCAGCCATTTCGGTACGAAGCTGACCGCGGGATGGTTCCAGTAGAGAATGACCGAGATGATGGTCTTGGCCGCATTCACCGGCGTCACAATCGTCACCGTGGTGACATGCTTGTCGCCCGCCTTCATGTATTCCGGCCGCAGGCCCGGCAATTCCAGCCTGATCTCGGTCGTGATGTCCGTGCCGAAGAGCTTGTAGATGAAGGAATTCGATGACGGCTTGTGCGGCAGCATGGAAAAGCCGCGCTCGATTGGCCCGAACGTCTTGGCCTTTTCATGCATGGTTTTCGGCGTACGCCACCAGGACTGGTTATGGATATAGGGAATATGCGCCGGATCCATCAGGCTGATGACGGCGGCATCCATATCGCAGTTGAAGTCGCACTCATCATGCATGCGGATTTTTGAATCGGCGGGGATGTCGAGGGTCGGCGGATCAAGGCAGGGCTCGGCCTCCGCATCATAGCCAAACCAGATCCAGATCACGCCATAGCTTTCATGCACGGGGTAGGTGCGCGCTTTGATCTTTGAAATATCCATGCCCTCGGTCTGCTCGGCCGTCAGAGAGGGAATGTTCGCGCACTGGCCATCGGGGTGGAAGCGCCAGCCATGATAGGGGCATTGCACTTGTGTGCCGGTTTCGGTTTTCACAATCTCCCCGCCGGACAGGAGGATCGCCCGGTGCGGGCAGATATCTGTCATCGCGAAGGCCTCACCGTCATGGGTGCGGCCAAACAGGACCAGCTCGCCGAGGCGTTCCTTCTGGACCATCTGGCCGGGTTTGATCTCGCTGCCGACCATTCCGAAATACCAGAGGTCGCGCAGGAAGACGTCATCTTTGCCGTTTGCGTTTGTCATGGCTCTGTCTCTAGCCGCCCGGAGGCGGTTTCGCCAAGCCGCGAGATGCCGCAGTCCGCGATTTGCGCTGCACCCACCAGACGCCGGTCAGAACCAGCGCGGCCCCGGCATACTGGATCGGGGCAAAGGCCTCGCCGAACATCAGCCAGCCCGCGATTGAGGCAACAACCGGTTGGATCAGGATAATGATGGAGGCCACAGGCGCCGGAACTCGGCCCAGCCCGAAGGCCACGCCGCCTTGTCCGATAATCTGCACACCGACCGCCAGCCCGATCAGCACCAGCCAGTCGGTCAGGGAGCCGGGCAGAATGGTTTCGCCAAATCCCAGAGCCGTCAGGCCGAGGATTGGAGAGCAGACGAGGACAGTGAAAAAGATCACCGTACCCGTCGACGCAAATCGCCGGGCCTGCCGCACGGCAAGGATATAGGCGGCATACCAGACGGCGGTAGCCATGGAGAGCACATCGCCCGGCCAGCGCTCCGGCGCGACGGTGATATTGCCCGCGGACAGGAGCGAAGCCCCGGCAACGGCCAGCCCGGCGGCGAACATGAATTGTCTGGTGATCTGCTCCTTGAAGATCAGCCAGGCCGCCAGCACCACAAAGACTGGCTGGAGATTGGCGAGGAAGGTCGCATTGGCGACACTCGTGATCTTGATGCCGGCATGCCAGAAGGCGAGATCGCCGGCGAACAGGAGGCCGGGCAGGGCCAGATAGAGCCAGCGTTTCCAGCCGGATGGCGTGTCCGGCTTGCGCGGTGGATCGCGGTCAAACTGCATCCACAGGAAAGCGAACGGGATGGCCAGCGCCATGCGCCAGAAGCCGACGGTTTGCGGGCCCAGTTCGGACAGCTTCACCAGGGGCGCGGCCATACCGATGGCAACAGCCCCCATGATCAACACGAGAAGGCCGATCAGCGCGGATTTTTCATTTGGCTCGCTCATGCCCCCTCCCTGAAATTCCCGCATATACCCCTTGCGGGAAAAGGGAAATCACCAATCGAAGCCAAGCTGCTGTCGAATGTCAGCAGCCTCTGCGCCGGCCTCACGCAGGGATCGGAGTGTCTGGGCCTTGTCGCGCTTGGCAAAGCGCGCTCCGTCCGCGCCGGTCAGCAGGTCATGATGCCGGTAAACCGCAGCGGGCAGGTCCAGCAAAGCCTGCAAAATCCGGTGCATGGTTGTGGCAAAGAACAAATCCTGCCCGCGAATGACATGGCTGATATTCTGCGTCGCATCATCCAGCGTGACGGCGAGGTGATAACTGGTGCCGATATCCTTGCGCGCCAGAATGGCATCGCCAATCAGGTCCGGCTGAATGGCGCAGATACCCGTTTCGCCATTCGGTCCCTCTCCGGTCTCCTCAAAGGTCAGGCGGGACAGATCGCCCAGCCGCTGCTGTACCGCCGCCATCGACAACCGCCAGGCATAGGGTTCTCCGGCAGCGATTTTCTCCGCTTCCGCGTCGGCGCTGAGCGGTTCGGCGGGGCCGGGATAAATGACGCCTTCCGGGCCTTCGCCGGGATGGTGCGGGGCACGACCGATATCCTCGAGGATTTCCTTGCGGGTTTTAAAGCAGCGATAAACGACGCCCATCGCCTTCAACCGCTCCAGTCCGGCACGGTATGCGTCAAAATGTTCGGACTGGCGCCGGACGGGTGCCTCCCATTCCAGCCCCAGCCAGTCCAGGTCCTCGAAAATGGCCTCTTCGAATTCCGGCTTGCAGCGGATCGTATCAATGTCTTCGATCCGTAATAGAAACCGCCCGCCCGCTTTTTGCGCGGCCGCGAAGACGGTCAGCGCCGAAAAGGCATGGCCCAGATGCAGATGCCCGGTGGGCGAGGGCGCAAAGCGGGTGATGAAATCCGTCATGACATCTGTTTCGCGCCTGCGCTTGCCCGCTTCAAGTCCTCAATCCGCGCTCTATAGTCCGCGCCATGATGATTGACGGACCCCGACAACCGCCCGCAAACGGCCAACGCCCGCGCAAGCTCGCCATTCTGGTCCATGGCTATGGCGCCAATGGCGAGGACCTGATCGGTCTCGCCGGCCAATGGGCGCAGCAATTGCCGGACGTGCAATTCGTGGCGCCCAACGCGCCGCAGCCTGTGCCGGGCGCGCCCAATGGCTATCAGTGGTTCCCGATCACGCGGCTCGATCCGCAAGAAGCGAATCGCGGTGTGGAGTCCGCAGCGCCCGTCCTCGATGCCTTTATCGATCAGGAAATCACGCGCTATGGCCTGGCCGCAGGCGATGTGGCGCTGGTCGGTTTTTCACAAGGCACGATGATGTCCCTGCATTGCGGCCTGCGCCGCGCGCAGAGCCTGGCGGGTATTCTCGGCTATTCCGGAGCCATGCCAAGCCGCATGACGCTGAAGGAGCAGATCCGCTCGCGCCCGCCCATCCAGCTGATCCACGGTGATCGGGACGATGTCCTGCCGCTCGGCATGATGTTCGACGCCGGACAGGGCCTTTGCGATGCCGGCGCCTCCTGTCAGTGGCACATTTCGCCGGGTATTCCGCACGGCATCGGCCCGGACGGGCTTGAAATCGGCGGCCGTTTCCTCGGCAAGGTCTTTTCCGGCGCCTATTCCTGACGCACCTGAAAAGGTTAACGCCGGTGTCATAGGCGTGTTACGCTATTCGCGGTATAAATTGATCAAGTTGGACTTCGGCGTGATTCGCTGGGAATCCCGCCGGTTGGCCGGACCGGGAGGTGTGTGTTCAGGACTTTTGATCGGCATATGCATTTAACTGGCCCCGCTCGGGATATGGGAGGGTGTCATGCAAGTGCTTGATAAAGCCCCTTCGGGCTGGCCCTGCCTCGTTCTGAACGCCGATTATCAGCCATTATCCTATTGGCCGCTCTCCATCTGGAGCTGGCAGGAGGCGGTGAAAAACGTCTTCCTGGAACGTGTGACCGTCGTCTCCAATTATGACGATCTGATCCATTCACCCTCCATGGAGATGCATGCGCCGTCCGTTGTGGCGCTGCATGAATACGTCACCCACAACCGTGCGCCGGCCTTCACCCGCTATAATGTCTGGCTGCGCGATGGCTTCAGCTGCGTCTATTGCGGCCGCGACAAGGTCGAGGATCTGACCTTTGACCACGTCCTGCCGCGCTCGCAGGGCGGCGATACGTCGTGGGAGAATATCGTTGCCGCCTGTTCGCCCTGCAATCTCAAAAAGGGTGGCCGCACGCCGCAACAGGCGGGCATGAATCTGCCGCGCCCCTACCGGCCCAACATGCATCAATTGCAGGCGCAGGGCCGGCGCTTCCCGCCGAAATACCTGCATGCGAGCTGGCTCGATTATCTCTACTGGGACAGCGAGTTGGAGCGCTAAATCTTGGTCGTAATGCCGATGGCGGTGCGGCAACCGGCTTCAATCAGCTTTGAGAGCACCGGATAGCCGAACGCATCTTTCGCGCCTTCATCAACAGCCAGATTTTTGTGCGCAACTTCCTCGTCGCGGAAAGTTGTGAAGGTCTCGGCCAGATCGGCTTCGCCGGAAACTTCCAACTCGGCAATCTGGTCGGTGTAATGGCCTTCAATGACTGTTTCGACGGCTTCGGTGCAGGCATGGGCGGCTTTCTCGCCCATCAACGCCGTTGCCACGCCAAGCGTGCGCCCGGCGATTTTCCAGATCGGCATCAGGGCGGTCGGGCGAACCTTGCGTGTGCGGATAAAGCCGTCAAACGCATCCAGGTGAGCCTGCTCATCTTCCGCCATATGGCGCAGCTGATTGGCAATGCGCACCTTGGACGGGATTTTGCCGAACACCGCCAGCTGGCCTTCATAGATCGCGACCGCGCCGTATTCCCCCGCATGATCGACGCGGATCATCTCGGCGATTCGGGTTTCGTCGGACTTGTGGCCGGGCAAAGGCGGGCGAGGGGCGCGGCTCATCGGCGTTTGATCCCGATGAAGACCGAGGCAATCGCCAGCCCGGCGGACATCAGCGCATTATACCCGGCCATCGAAATGCCCAGCAGTGTCCACGCTGCTTCATCACACAGAACGATCGGGCCGCCCGTGCCATCCAGTATTGCGAGCAGGTCGCTTGAGTTGACGTCGACATTGGCAGTGGCACCGGCCGTGCAGGTGGCCGGACCATCCCACCAGTCATATTCGATCCCGGCATGCCAGCCGGCAAACCCGGCCGAATAGACAAAGATCGCGCCAATGATCAGGCAGATCCACATGGCATAGGGCTGAACCGGCTTTTGCGTCAGCGCCAGACCGCCGATCAATCCCACCGCAATCACCGCCTGATGAATATGCCGTTGATCATAGCAGAGCGCGCACGGGTCATAACCCAGCACATACTGGAAGAAATACGCCCCGCCGAGGATGAGCGCGGAGGCCAGCGCGGCCAGAAACGGCCAGCGCTGTGCGGTCAGGCAGGTCATGAGCGTTTTCATGAAATGAAGTTTAGTCTCACGCCGCGCCTTGGCAAAGCGCGCATTCAGCCGCAGGGTGCGTTCCCAGATCACTATACCGAGATCGACCTACATGGGTTATTTGAGCCAGAAAGACCGAGTCTATACTTTGCGGTCGGACGATTACGATATCGGCGGAACGTATACTGCCCGTATATTGTCGGAAGCGCACGCCAGAAATGGCGCGGAAGCATACTTTATCGAAATCGAGCCAACCGGCGATTTCTCACGATACGGGATGAGTGACAGCGTTTCCGAGCTTATCGTTTCCAGTCGCCATAAAGGTGTTGGTTTTAGCGACATCCAAAAGAACGGCAGGATCTTCGTGAACGTATTTTCGATCAGAACCGGGCTATTTGGGCGCAGGCTTTCAACTGCGGGTCGGGCCAATCACATTGCCATCGCTGTTTTGTCCACAGTGGACTAATTGCTGACTGCGCTGCGAATCCATTCAATCACCGCATAGATCAGGGCGGGTCCGCCGACGACCAGTATCGTGATCCAGACGAGGCCGAGTATCAGACCCGCAAGGATCAGCAATCCATCCCGCGTGATCAGGCCCAGCGAGGCAATGGCCACGGCAACCCCGGGAGTTGAATTGGTCAACGGCAGCGGCACGAGGATCGACGCGCAGAACAGGCAGTATACACCGCCTACAATCCGCTCGCCGATCTGGCCGGACAGAAAGAGCAGGCGCGGGCGCGCAATCGCCTCGATCCAGCCAAACCAGCGCCTCGCCTGACGCCCCATTGTCTGCAGCCCGTCTTTCGACAATTGCCGCGACCGGAAGCGTTCCGGCATCCAGGGTTCGCCGCGCCCGGCGGCCATCTGGAAGGCCAGCGCCATCATCGGCAGGGAAATGATTTGCGGAATGCCATAGAGAAAGGGAATACAGACCGGAATGGCGAGCGCGAACAGAATGACGCCGAAGGCCCGTTCGCCCAGCGATTCCATGAAATCGCCGAGCGTCAGCCCCTCATCCGGTGCCGTTTCGCCAATATGGACCAGACGGGCCACAAGGCCCTCGGGGACATCCGGGTTCGGAATATGCGCGTCGCTCATGCGCTTCCTCATAAGTCGATCTGCAATCCAATGCGAGCCCTCAGCGCGCCGCTATTGAAATTCCGCACAAGTGAAGGCAGTTTCCGCCCCCTGCTCAGGATTGCCCCTGTGGCGGAACTGGTAGACGCGCCGGATTCAAAATCCGGTTTCTTCGGAAGTGCCCGTTCGATTCGGGCCAGGGGCACCATTCCTAGCCGGTCTGCCGGAGGCAGAAAAATTGATCCAGTGAATCAATTTTAGGCGGAGAATGCCCCGGCAGGGGCCTTCGCTCGCTGCGCGAGCTTCGGCTTGGCAAGCCAGCCTTCGCGTGTGAGGGAACCCTTCGGTGGGAATATCGGTTTTCATCCATGCCGCGGCCATTCCGCACGCGGTCATTTGGTCGCCTCGCATTGCACCAGCCGGGCATTTATATCCGAAAAGGATTAAGCCGGTCAGGACGACCGGGAAAGGTTTTCGCAATGAATACCCAAAGCGCCGATATCGGCATCGATTATCACCGCAAGGCGACCGGACCGAGCGACCGTATCGCTTTTGGCTTTGTGAAGATGTTGCGCTTCATCGCCGATCGCTTTTTCCGCAAGCGTTACGGGCACCGCGCCGTCGTCCTGGAAACGGTGGCGGCCGTGCCGGGCATGGTTGGTGGCCTCCTCCAGCACCTCAGCTCATTGCGGCATATCCGCGATGATCACGGATGGATTCGCGACCTTCTGGACGAGGCCGAGAATGAGCGCATGCACCTGATGACCTTCGTGAAAATCGCCCGGCCAAACGTCTTCGAGCGCCTGCTGATCATGATCGTTCAGGCCATATTCTATAACGTCTACTTCTTCATCTATCTGTTTGCGCCCCGCACGGCGCACCGCATTGTCGGTTATTTTGAGGAAGAAGCCGTCACCAGCTATACGCGGTATCTGGAAGAAATTGATGCGGGCGCGCTCGAGAATGTGGCTGCACCACGGATCGCGATTGAGTACTGGAACCTTCCTGAAGACGCCCGTTTGCGCGATGTGGTCATTGCCGTCCGGGCCGATGAGGCCGGGCATCGCGACAAGAATCACCAATTCGCGGATGATTTCGATGCGGGCCGCCAGCCGGGCCGGGCTCGAAATCATGATCGCGACGATGACAGATAGCGTTTGCTGAAGCGGTGCCCAACACCTAGGTTTGCACCATGACCCAGCCTGCCGACATACTCCGCTTCTGGTTTGATGACACCGACCCGAAACTGCGCTTCGTATCCACACCGGAATTCGATGCAAAAATCCGGCGTCAGTTCGCCAAAGCGATTGAAGAGGAGGCCCGGCGCGTAAAGGCGGGGAGCCATCCCTGGCTGGAAACCGCCGATGGCGGCCTCGCGCTGATCCTGTTGTTTGACCAGTTCACCCGTAATGTCTGGCGCGGATCCGGCAAGGCGTTCGAGTTTGACCCGCTGGCCCGGCAAATCGCCCGGGCCATGATTGAGGCGGGGCAGGATCTCGACATTCCCGATGACCGCCGCTCCTTCGTCTACATGCCCTTCATGCATTCAGAGGAACTCGCGGATCAGGACACGTCGATCGAACTGTTTTCCACGCGCCTGCCGGAGGGGAATAACAATCTCCATCACGCGCGCCTGCATCGCGACGTCATCATCAAGTTCGGCCGTTTCCCCTATCGCAATGAGGCGCTGGGGCGCACCTCCACACCCGACGAACGCGCCTATCTCGAAGGCGGCGGCTATGCACCCGGCACGAAACGTCCGGCAGAAAAGACCTGACGGCAAAGCTGGCCCGCTTCCGGTCATCCGGCATTCAGCCAAGTTATTGAAACTGCGTCCCTGAAATCTTCTTTCATCTGGCGCGCCGCTTGCGTGGCAGTGGGCCAATCTCAATTCCGGAGCCGGATAAACCCATGAATATCGCCCGCCACATCACCCCCGCCGACATGTTGTCTCTCGCCTTCCTGCTGGTCGACCGTCATGGCGCCAAGGCGCTGGGCTATGCCGACCTGGCTGTTGGTGAGATGGAAGAGGCCGGCGATGATCAGCGGGCGGATGCCTGGAGGGCGTTGAAATCCGTAGTCGAGGATGCGCTGGCCGGTCGTCTAGAACGCGATAGCGACGTGACGCTTCACTAGAGCGATTGCGAAACGCCGCCATCACGCCTAATTCCGGTACATGGCAAATTCATTCAACTGGTCTGATCTGATTTCCCGTGCCGGGCTGAGCGATCCCTTCGCGCCGGACACAAGCGCGAGGAATGGCCGCAAGGCTCTGCGCAAACTTGTGCCGGTGATGGAAACATCTCCACCGGATGTGGCGGAAATTCGCGATCTGACTCTGCCCGGACCCGATGGCGAGGTCGCGGCGCGGCTCTACGTACCCGAAAATACGTCGGAAACCGGACCGCTGACCGTGTTCTTTCACGGTGGCGGCTATGCCTTCGGTGATCTCGAAAGCCATCACCGCGTTGCGCAGAGACTCGCCGCTCAGGCGGACTGCCGGGTGCTGGCCATCGATTACCGGCTCGCGCCGGAGCATCCCTTTCCGGCGGCTTATGACGATTGCCTGGCCGCCCTCGACTGGGTGGCGGGGGAGGGCGGGAATAGCCTGGGTGTGGACCCGGATCGCATCGCCGTGGCCGGTGATTCTGCCGGAGGCGGTCTGGCGGCGGCGGTTGCGCAGGCCCGGCGCGACCGGATCGCCTTCCAGCTTCTCATCTATCCGCTGATGCAGCTGGCCGAGACGCGCAAGATCAAACCCAAAATGCTGGAAGGACACATGCTCTCGACCGGCGCGCTGGACTGGATCCGCGACGTCTATTGTCAGGACCATGATCCGATGGATCCGCGTATCTCGCCATTGTTCGAGAGTGATCTGACCGGCCTGCCGCCCACCTTTATCGCCGCCGCCGAGCTCGATCCGTTGCTGGACGAAGGGCAGGCCTATCGCGATCGCATGCAGGCGGCGGGCGTCAGTGTCGGCTATCATCTCTCGAAAGGCTTGCCGCACGGCTTTTTCAACATGACCCGCATCGCCAAAGGCGCGGAAAAACAGGCAGCGCTGGCCGCTGCGGCATTGAAAGCCGGGTTGTCGATTTGACCTTCACGCCTGAATCCGCCTTCGCCCTGCTGGGCCCGGATTTCGCCGATGCGGTAGACCCGGCAGACTTTCCGGATCTGAAGCTGCGCTGGTGGAACAAACGTTGGGCCAGGGAGATCGGCCTGGGTGAGCTGACACCGGAGCAGATCGCGGATCATTTCGGCCGCTTTGACCGCCCGAAGGGCTATCCCCATACGCCGCTCGCCATGCGCTATCACGGCCATCAATTCCGGCACTATAATCCGCAGATCGGCGATGGGCGCGGCTTTCTTTATGCCCAGATGCGTGATCCGAAGGGACGTTTGCTGGATTTCGGCACCAAGGGCTCCGGTCAGACGCCATGGTCGCGCACCGGCGATGGGCGGCTGACGCTGAAGGGTGCGGTGCGGGAAATCCTCGCCGCGGAGATGCTTGAAGCACTGGGCGTCTATTCCTCGAAAGCGTTTTGCGTGTTCGACACGGGCGACCAGCTCGCCCGCCATGATGAGCCCTCACCGGCGCGCGGCGCGGTCCTGACGCGCTTGCAACATTCCCATGTCCGCTTTGGCACCTTCCAGCGCCATGCCTATGAAGAGGCGCCGGACCGGATCGAGGCGCTGATCGATCATGCGATCGCCCATTATTATCCGGACCTGTCCGGCTTGCAGGGTACGGAGAAAACTGCTCGCTTTCTCGAAAAAGTTTGCGCAGCCTCGGCCCGGCTGGCAGCCCAATGGATGGCGGCAGGCTTTGTTCATGGCGTGTTGAACACGGATAATCTCAACGTCACCGGCGAAAGTTTCGATTACGGGCCCTGGCGTTTCCTGCCAACCTACAAGCCCGGCTTTACCGCGGCCTATTTCGACGAGAACAGGCTCTACGCCTATGCGCGCCAGCCCGAGGCTGTCTTCTGGGCCTTGCAACAGCTGGCCATCGCACTCCTGCCGGTGGGTGAAAAGGACCAGCTGGTCGATGTGCTCAACACCTTCCCGGATATCTATACCCGCGAGATGACGGCCGCCTTCTGCGCGCGGCTGGGCGTGGCGGTGCAGGACAATTCCGAGGATATGGTCAAGGCATATCTCGCTTTCCTGTTGGCCAGCCAGTTGCCATTCGAGGCGGTCTTCTTTGATCATTTCACCAATGATCCCGGGCGCATCAAGGCGGCTGCCCGAGACTATACCGGGCCGGAATATACGGCCTTTGCGGAACTGTTTGCCGATCACACACCCGTCCGGCCAGAGCGCCTCGGTCATGCCTGTTTTGCGCGCGAAAACCCGGTCCACATGACGATCGAGACCATGGAATCAGCCTTTGCGCCTATCCATGAGCGCGATGACTGGTCAACGCTGCACGGCCTGCTGGACGACATCGCACAGGCGCGCGCCGACTATGATCTGGGCCGCGGACGGACCGGTTTTCTGCCGGAGCAGGGCGAGACATGGTAAAGCTGATCACATCGCCGAACCTGACCGATCCGGGTCTGAGTCATGGTTTCACCACGCGGCTGGGCGGGGTTTCCACGGGAGATTTCGAAAGCCTCAATCTTTCCCGGCGTGACGGCGAAGCCGACGGTGCGGTCGACGAGAACCGCGCCCGCGTGACAGCCGCTTTGGGTCTGAACGCGCTCGCCTTCACAAAACAGGTGCACGGCAATACGGTCATCCGGCTGGATAGCGCGCCCGCAAACGGCGTCGCCGGCGAGCGCGATGCGATGATGACGAATGTGCGGGGTTTGGGTCTGGCCGTTCAGACGGCGGATTGCGTCCCGCTGCTCATTTTCGACCCGGAAAACCGCGCCATCGCCGCCGTTCATTCCGGCTGGCGCGGCACGGTGCAGGAAATCGCGCGCCATACGCTGGAAGCGATGGCCGCGGCCTATGGCACCAAATCGAACCAAATCCGCGCCGCCATTGGCCCCTCGATCAGTCAGCAGAATTACCGCGTCGGGCCGGAAGTGCTGGCGCAATTCGAGGCTCTGTTTGACGACACGACCGGCCTCATCGGTCCACGCGATGGTGATGGCGGCGGCCATCTGGACAATGCCGCTGCCGTCCGGCGGCAATTGATCGAAGCCGGTGTCTCACCGGACGCCATCTGGATGTCGGGCGACTGCACCTTTGCCGATGACGCCCTCTTCTCCTGCCGCCGCGCCAGGGGCGGCCCCTTCGGCGGTCAGGCGGGAGTGATTGGGCTAGTCTAAATCGTCCGCCCGCCATTCATCTCCATCAGCATGCGGCGCAGCTTGCGCATGCCGCCCAGCCAGCGATTGCGGTCGCCCGCCTTCTTGGCGGAGTGATCGGCGACCACCGGATGGGTGAGGATAAGGAAGTCATTCTTCTCCACCCCGTCAGCAATCGTCCGCGCGGCATCTTCGGCGCTGATCATGCCATCGACGGATGTCATCACCTCGGGCAAATCCTTGGTCATGTTGGTTTTGACATATTGCGGGCAGACCGCGTGCGCCTGAATACCGTCATCGCCATGGCTGATGGCGATGCTCTCCGCAACCGAGATCGCCGCCGCCTTGGTGGCCGAATAGGCGGCATCGCCGATCTGCGCGAGGAGGCCGGCGGCCGACGCGGTGATCAGGAAGGCGCCTGAGCCGCGCTTCGTCATGCCGGGCAGAACGTGGCGCGCCGCATAAACGCCATGCATGACATTGATCTGCCAGGCCTTCTCCCAGTTTGAATTGGGGGCGCCCGCCGCGCCGCCATTGGGGCCGTCCGTATAACCGACCCCGGCATTGGCGTAGAAAATGTCGACCGGGCCCAGATCGCGTTCGACCTCGGCGATGAAGACCGCCATTTCGCCTTCATCGGCGACATTCACGCGCTTTCCAAATCCGCCGCATTCTTTCGCGACGGCATTGGCGGCTTCGCCATTCAGGTCGCAACAGGCGACTCGTGCCCCGCGCTTGTGAAACTCGCGCGCCGCGGCGGCACCAATGCCGCCCGCCCCGCCCGTGACGATGGCGACCTTGTTTGCAAAATCCATGTGTCTCTCCCCGGATGAGTGGGACGCAGCATGGCCGCGAAAGCGCGCCCCTGTCGAGCCTTGATCACCGGTCACCCATCGCGAAGGTCACGGGAATGTGAATCTCTCCCGCCGGGAGGCGGTGCTAGCTTTTTCGCATACGTCTGGGGAGCGACACATGCTGAAATGGATTCCGGGGCTTCTGGCCGCCTTTCTGGTCTCACAATCTGCCACGGCACAGGACCTGCTGGACCGCGCTGCCGGGGCCGCGCCGGATCACTATATGGCGCTGTCTGATCAGGCTTTCCGGATGCAGCCCGGCGAACGTCTCTTGCTCACCCTTCCGGACGGGGGAGCGCAGGAAATTGTCTTCGACCGGTCAGAGATTTCCGCGACGGGTGACCGTCTGTGGGTCGGCCATCTTGCCGATGCCGGAGAGCCCTGGCGCGTCATCCTCACGCGCGGTCCTGCCGCGACATTCGGCTATATCGCGACACCCGAAGGCGCCTGGACACTGGCCCCGGAGACTCCCGGCGGGCCCCTGATTCTGAACCGCGACCTCGGCGCGCCGCTGGAGCCCGGCAGCGATGCATTACATCGGTCAGTCGGCGGAATCCAGACGCCCGCAGAAGCCGTGCAACACGCGCAAATCGCAGAAGCCTTGCCGGTCGGGTCCAATGGCACGATTGACGTCGCCATTACGTATACGCAAGGGATGCAGCTCTTTTACGGGCTCGGCCTGACCACCCGCATGCAGCACCTCGTCAATGTGCTCGATCAGGCCCTGGTCGACAGCGATACCGGATTGCGCGCCCGCTTTGTCGGCGCGACACCGATGCCGGCCGCGTGGGATGAATTCACCTCGACGCTCGAATCCATTGACGATCTCTATGCAGGCGCCAGTTACGGCCATCCCGGCACGGAGCGCGATGTCGGCGATGGCAGTTGCTCCGGCGGCCCGACGGCCTGCATCAATAATGGCGATTTGTCCTACCTGCTGGAATTCCGCAATGCGGTTGGCGCGGATATCGTGGTGATGCTGCGCCGCTACTGGCGCGCCCAGCAAACCTATTGCGGCGTCGCTTACGTGCCCGGATTTGGCGGCGAGGGAAATATCGATCCGGCCGAGGACTGGGTGCTGGGCGTGGCCGTGACCGGCGATGGTCCGGATGGCAATGGCACGGGCCGCAGCTGCGGTGATCTCACCTTCTCGCACGAGGTCGGGCACAATCTCGGCTCCACCCACAATATCGAGAACACGACCAGCCCGGGCGTCTTCAATTTCTCCTACGGACACCGCGTGGATTGTAGCTTCCGCACCATCATGGCGTATGATTCCACGCGCTCCAATGTGGGGTGCGTTGGAAGTTTCGGGCAGAACGAAACCTGGTTGCCGCGCTTTTCCAACCCCTTGCAGGGTGATTGCCTGAATCAGGCTTGCGGAACGCTGGCAGGCTTCCCGCACGCTCCCGGTTCCCCGCAGGATGACACCACAACGCCGACGGAAAATGCCCGTTCCATGCGGGAGGCCGGCCTGAATGTGCGCGATTACCGCCCGGAAGGGCAGACGGTTCGCTCGGCGCTTCTGCCGTATAGCCGGACTGTGTCGTCAGGCACGGCGGCGACGGCCTTTGTGTCGGTGGTCAATCCGGCCTCGACCGGGTCCACGGCCGAAGGGTGCGGCTTGCAGGTGCATGGCGCGTCCGGCTTTACCTTCCAGCGCACCGATCCGGCCACCAATGCCGTGATCGGAGCACCCGGCGATTTGGCCGATATTCCGGCCGGCGGCGTGCAGACCTTCGTCATTTCCCTGGTTCAGCCCGGCCCGTTTGCCGCAAGCGATATCCGGATTGATACGTCCTGCCGGAACCGCGCCAGCGCCCCGGCCATAAACGGCTTGAACACGCTGCTCTTCACCTCCACCACGCTTTCGCTTCCGGACGTCATTGCGCTGGCGGCCACCACGTCGAACAATGGCATTGTCGAATTGCCATCGGGCGGCGGCGCCAATGCGTTTTCGGTCGCGACGGCCAATCTCGGATCCGTCGGGAATGTGATTGTATCAATCGCGCCCGGAGCGGAGGCACCGGCGTTTGATCTGCTGGAAATCTGCCGCACCAATGCGGCGACCGGCCAGTGCGAGACGCCCCGGGCCACCAGTATCAATCAGCTCTTCAACGCAAACGAGACACTGACCTTCGCCGCTTTTGTGCGCAGCAATGCACCTGTCGGGAATGTGCCCGCGACCAATCGTGTCTTTGTGCATTTCCGCACGCCGGCCGGCCAGTCGGTTGGCGCGACCAGCGTTGCCGTGCGCAGCCAGTAGCGACTAGTCCTCGAACAGCTCGTTGAGATAGGCAGCGAGCCGGATCCCGCCTTGCGACAGGCGTGTCCGCATTGTGCCGCGGTGCTCGTAGACATACTCCCAGCGCAAATCGGCGTCGTCGGGATACAGGCTCGGGCGGATTTCTGCGCTTTCCGAGATCCAGACGCGCGGATCGGTCACGGACCATTCCGTCACCTGTTCCGGCGTGATGCGCCGATCCAGCCATTCGGTCATTTCCGTATAGGAGAGCTGTTCGTAATCGACCATGTCCTCGTCCCAGACGAGGTGCAGCGTGGTGACATGATCAAAGAAGATGGCGGTGACATCATTGCCGCCGCGATCCGTCCCGTCGCCGACATGCATGGGCTGGTGCAGATCGCCGACCAGATGGACCACAAAGCGCAAGGCGCGTTGGCGCTCTTCCAGCGGCGCATTTTCATCCGTCAGAATGCCGGAAAACATCTCCAGAGCTGTGTAGGCATCGCCGGCTTCGGGCGCCATGGAGAGATCATATTCCGTGCCCTCCGGGATGGTCACATAGTGTAAAGGGCCGGCTTCGCGCCAGAAATCGTCCTGACTGGACCGCATGAAATCCGGCCAGTTTGACGCTTCCGCCAGATCCTCCACGCCCAGAATGTCGCGAATAGCGGTGCGCGCCTCTTCAGACAGATGGCGTTCGGCAATCGCACCGGTGACGCGGTGGCCGGTCTTGCCCCAGGCAAGCGCAGGCGCAGCAGACAGAAGAAGGGCGGCGGTCGTGGCAGTGAGAATCTTTTTCATGGCATCCGTTTAGCTGGCGTGTGTGACAGAATATATGCGATCAATCATCCGCCCACATGCGCATCAGATTGGATCTGGTTTTGGCGAGCGTATCGTAAAGCGGCGACTTGCCTTCGGCTTCAAAGACACTGCGTGTGGCAATGTCCAATTCAAACAGGATTTCGCGTTGTTGCGGGGAGCGGATGTAGCTGCGGACCCAGCCGACAACCGCAAGCCGCTCGCCCGATGTGACGGGTTTGACCTCGTGCAGTGCATGGGTCGCATAGAGCACGGCATGACCCGCCGGCAGCTTGATTTCGACCGAACCGCTCGGTTCGATCAGGGTCAATTCTCCGCCCTCATAGGCGTCCGGCGATGACAGGAAGAACGTGAAGGACAGGTCCACCCGCTTGCCACCCATGACCGGCTCATCGACATGGGCGCCATAGGCACCGCCCGCTTCATATCGCGAGACCAGCATGCGGATGGTGGATTTGGGCTGGGCAAACGCCTTGTAGAGCGGATGACGATCGAGCGCGCGCTGAACGGTCTGGCGAACCGTGTCGAGCACGCCGCCGGTTTGCAATTGTTCATTCAGTTTGACCTGACGCGCTGCGCGCCCTGCTGTCTTGCCGCCATCTGCATAATCACCACGGGAAATGAGCTGGGCCAGCGCGGCGACTTCGTCAGGGCTGCAGAGGTTTTCCAGCTCGATCATGGACTCATCAGTTGCGAATGAATGTCAACGGCAATAGGAAGGGGCTAACGCCACATTTTGGATTGGAGCAAAAACGTCATGGCCATCGAACGCAAGAAGAATTTGCTGGGACAGGCAGGCGTGACCGCCCTGCTGATCGGACTGGCTGCCTGTTCCCCCATGAATGAGGGGGAAGGCGAAGGTGAGCGTGCCGCTCCGGCCGGAGGTGAAGGCGGGGGCTATTCGGCATCCGCCGGCGAAGGCGAGGGTGAAGGCGAAAGCGGCGAGGGTTCGGCCGGCGGTGAGTTCGGTATCAAGGCCGACCAGGCGGCCCAAAACCCGGTCACCTACCTGACGGCGCTGGAAGTGATGCGCGCGCACTATCTGGCCGGTCTGGCGGCATATGACGCGGATCGCCGCGCAGTCGCAGCGGAAATGTTCACCCATCCGATTTCGGAAATCTATGTCGATCTTGAAGCCGCCCTGATCGAACTTGACGCGCCGCTCTTCGGCGATCAGCTCGAACGCGCTGCCGCCGCGCCCTATGATGGCAGCACAGACGAGGAAATCCGCGCTGCGGCCGCCGCCGTCATCGCCGCGATCGACGCGGCGGAAAGCCATGCGCCGCAAACGGAGTATTCCGAGGCCGTCGTCGAGGCGCAGGTCCTGACCAATATGATCATCCGCGCCGCGCTTCAGTATGAATTCGCCATGGCCTCCGATGCGCCGAACAGCCCGTATCTGGACGGATACGGCTTTTTCAAATCGGCCGAGGTGATCGCCAACCGGCATATGGATGAAATCCGTGAGGAGGACAGCGTTGTTGCGGAGGCGCTGTCCGAAGCCATGACATTGCTGGCGGCGGCCTATCCGTCGGTTCTGGCACCGGAAGAGGCGATTGTGGACGCAGATGAACTCGTCGGTCTGGCGGATGCCGCGTCTGCCGCCGCCGAGCGTCTGGAGTAAGCGTTCGCAGCATTCGGTTTTGCGGTTGTGTGCCGGGTCTTCTAGGATTCCCACTCGGATTGTTCTGGAGCCCGCCGCATGCCTCGCCCGGTGATAATTGATTGCGACCCCGGCATTGACGATTGCGTTGCGCTGATGGTGGCTTTGGCCTCCCGCAATGAGCTGGGCGTTGAGGCCATTTGTACGGTGGCGGGCAATGTAAATGTCGCAACCTGCACCCGCAATGTGCTGGGCTTGCTAGCATTGCTGGGCCGTGTCGACGTGCCGGTTTATTCCGGCTGCGAGCGCCCGATGAGCGTAAATCCGGTCTTTGCCGATCACATCCATGGCGAAAATGGATTGGGATCCGTCTGTTTTCCGGCTGCGCAAACATCGGCTGCTACAGAAGATGCAGTGGATTATCTGATCCGGCGTCTCGCGGATTCGGGCCAGCCGCCCGCAACGCTTGTGATCGTCGGGCCGTCCACCAATCTCGCGACAGCTTTGCAAAAAGCGCCGGACATCACCGCTGGAATTGAACAGATTGTGCTGATGGGCGGGGCCCGTCGCGAAGGCGGCAATATCACGCCGTCTGCCGAGTTCAACATCTATGCCGACCCGCATGCGGCGCAAACCGTCTTCCACGGCGGCCGTCCACTGACCGTGATCGGCCTCGATGCGACCTTGCAGCTACGCTGTTCACCCGACCGGATGGCAGCACTGCGCGCTATCGGAAATGCGGCGTCGAAAGCCGCTGCGGACATGATGGAGCACGTAAACGCCATCTATGGCGAAATCTACGGCACGGCGGGTGCCGCCATGCATGACCCGTGTACGATTGCCTGGCTTCTGGCCCCGGACCTATTCCATGCGCGGCCGGTGCGGATCGAGGTTGAAACGGCATCGGCTTTGACGCGCGGGCATACGGCAGTCGATTATCACCATACCGATGATCGGCCGGCCAATGCCAATTGGGTCGACGGGCTGGAATCGGACAAGGTCTTTGCCCTTCTGCTCGAAAGGATCGCCAGATTATGAGCGCGCCCGGCATCACCGTGATCGGATCGATCAATCTGGACCTTGTTGCGCATTGTCCGAAACTGCCAGAGCCCGGTGAGACTATTCTCGGCGATGACTTTTCAATCTCGCCCGGCGGAAAGGGTGGCAATCAGGCGCTGGCGGCACGGCTTCTGGGTGCAGAGGTCAGTTTCATCGGCTGTATTGGCGCGGATGATCATGCGACGGCGGCCACGGCGTTATTGCGCCAGGCGGGCGTCAACATGGATCAGTGCCGCATCAGCACCAGCCACCCGACCGGGGTGGCGCTGATTGCGGTCAGTGCCGATGGTGAAAACCAGATTGTTGTCGCGCCCGGCGCCAATTTTGCGCTGGGCGAAGCCGACATACCGCCGCAAATCGACACCGCCCTGATCGGTCAGCTGGAAATACCGGTACCGGCCCTGACGGCAGCGGTAGATCGCTGCCCGGGGCTCAAAGTGCTCAACCTCGCCCCGGCCTGCGAATTGCCCGACGCACTGCTGGCGCAGGCCGACCTGCTGATCGTCAACGAGACCGAGGCGGCCTTCTACGGTCAGGACAAACTTCTCGGTTTCAACAAGCGCGTCGCCCTGACGCTGGGCGGCGAGGGTGCCGTCATGTTTCATGCAGGCCACGAAGTCGCGCGCGCCCGTCCGCCGAAAGTTGACGTTCTTGATACGGTCGGGGCGGGCGATGCCTTTGTGGCGGCGATCACACTGGCTCTACTGGAGGGCAGGGGCGATCAGGCGGCTCTGGAATTTGCCTGCGTCGTCGGGGCGCTGGCGACCACCAAGGAGGGGGCCCAGACCGGTTTGCCGGACCGGGATGCTGTTGAAACCTTGTTGGGTAAGGAGGGCGGCCAATGACGGAATCCGTCATGACGATCAACTACGTACGTCTGGAGCACGGCAATCAGCTCGATTATCAGGTTTTCAGATCGGAGCTGATATCCGGATTGCGCGAGCAGGGCTTTGTCCGGCTGGTCAATCACGGCATTGATCCGGCATTCCTGCGGCGATGCTATCACCTTTCTGAAGCCTTCTTTGCTCAGGATGAATCCGAGAAACGGAAATATGCTGGTGCGCTGCGTGGCTATACGCCGTTCGGCACCGAGCACGCGAAAGATCATGCCGCACCCGACCTGAAGGAATTCTGGCAGATCGGGCATGAGGCCGAAGACGGACACCCCGTGGCCCGGCCCAATGTCTGGCCCGACACGCCGGCGGATTTCCGGGAAACATTCCAGACTCTCTTCCAGGACTTGTTCACCCTGGGCCAGCGCCTGCTTGGCGTGATCGCGGACGATCTGAAGCTTGAGCATGACTATTTCGATCAACGCATCGAAGGCGGCACGTCGCTTCTGAGGCTGCTGCACTATCCGCCCATCCCGGACGGCGTGGATCCCGATTGCATCCGTGCCGCCGCGCATGAGGACATCAATCTGATCACGCTATTGGTCGCAGCAGAAGGGGCGGGGCTGGAAATTCTCGATGCGGACGGAAACTGGTTGCCGGTGGAGAATGGTCCGAACGAGATTATCGTCGATACCGGCGACATGATGAAGCGGCTGACCAATGGCTATTTCCCGGCAACGACGCACCGCGTGGTGAACCCGTCCGGCCCGAATGTCAGCCGCTATTCCATGCCCTTCTTCGTCCAGCCGCGCCCGGACGTCTCGCTCGCTTGCCTGCCGGGTTGCCGGCATCTGAAAACGCCGGAGCCGGATATTACGGTCGGGGAATTTCTCAATCAGCGCCTCAAGGATATCGGCCTGCCAGGGGTCTGATAACGTGCCAGCCGAAACTCGCGCTAGCGAGCGAAAGTAAGTTTTTTTGAAGCAGATACGTGGTGGTCCGCCTTCGCCAAGGCTTCGGCGCGACAGCCTTCGCCCGAATTCCATGGGCGGGCTGGTGACCCCGGCGCGATTCGAACGCACGACCCTCAGATTAGGAATCTGATGCTCTATCCTGCTGAGCTACGGGGCCCGACACCTCTTGTCGGATAAATTTCCGATGGCTGCAACTGCAACAAGCCGGACGATTATCTTATGGCTCTGGCAACTGTGTCAGACGTCTTTTTCTGGCAAGCGGCGACGGAAAGCCGTAGCGTGCACCGTACTGGAATCGGTTCGTCGGCGAAAACGGGAGGCACGCGGTCCATGCGCATCCAGACTTTGATTGCAGGAACGATTGCTGGATTGGCCCTCTGTGTAACGCCGTCGGCGCTTGCAGGCGAACTCGCCGCCGCCATTTCTCCGCCGGTTCGGTCCGTCGCTCTGCCCGATGGCGGCAGGGCAACCGCGACGACATTTGCGACCGTCATCAACCGGACGGATGCGGCGCTTGGCAATTGCGAGGTCGATCTGCCCGGGCGCTTCAACAATCTCGATCTCGATTATGGATGGACGGATCCGGCGACAAATGCGCTGGTTCCCGGAAGCGAGAATACGCCCTTTTCGCGCGGACCCCGCGCGTCACAATCGCTCGTCATCGCCGTCTCTTCAGACGCGGAATTTGACGGGGTTGTTCCGCCTGTCTTCCGGTGTGCCGGCGGCGCGACAGCCGATTCACTCTATGGCGTGAACACGTTCGAGCTCAATGTGGCGAGCAAACCGCCGACGGACATTGTCTCCATCGGTCTGACATTGAGCGGCGATGGGGTCATCCGAGTGCCACGCGAAGGGGGACGGCAGGCCTTTGCCGTCGCGGCGCTCAATATCGGGGGTGCCGGAACCGTACGGATCACGCCGGTGGGCCTTTTCGGCCAGAATGCGAACCTTCCCGCCGACCTGACCGTGTGCATGACCAATGCGCAGGGCCAGTGCTTCATCGCGCCTGAGCCCTTCATCGATACTTTCTTTGGGACCAACGACGTTTATACCTTTGCTGTCTTTGCGCAGGCTCATTCCGGATTTGCCATTCCCCTTGCACCGGCGAGCAATCGCGTCGAGCTCCAGTTCCGGGTCGATGGCGAGTTGGCGGCAGCTACAAGTGCGGCGATAACGGCGCCAGGACCGGACTATATTCTCGGATCGACTGAAGCGCTGAGATTGGCCCAACAAGCTACATTTGGTGCCAATCAGACGCTCATAGAGAATATTCGCAGGGTTGGCGTTGAAGCCTGGGTCGATGAGCAGCTTGGTCTCAGCCAGTCGACCTATGCCGATCTGGGGGCGCAGGCCGTTCCGACCAATTTTTGCCGCGATATGCCCAATCCCTGCCGCCGCGATCATTTCACGGCTTTCCGTTTGCAGATGCGTTTCTTCCAGAACGCGATGGAACAGCCCGATCAGCTGCGCCAGCGGGTGGCATGGGCCTTGTCGCAGATTGCGGTGGTTTCCGAATATGAAGTGCCGCTGAACTATGCGCTGGCGAACTATCAGGAAATGCTGCTGACCAATGCCTTGGGAAATTATCGCGACGTCCTTGAGGGCACAGCGCGTTTCGCCGGTGATGGGTGACTATCTGGACATGGTAAATTCGCGCGCCGAGGCGCCGAACGAGAACTTCCCGCGAGAACTGCTTCAGCTTTTTTCGCTGGGTGAAGCGCGCCTGAACCGGGACGGCACCCCGCAGGTCGACGGCACGGGCCGGGTCATTCCCGCCTACACCGAACAGGATGTTCTGGAATTATCGCGCGTGTTGACCGGGTGGGTATATCCGTCGGCGGGTAATTTCATTCCCTCCTTCAACAATCCGCCGAATTTTACGGGCCCGATGGAATCGGTTGCCTCCCAGCACGATAACGGACCCAAGACCTTCCTTGGCGTCGGCATGATTGGCGGCCAGAGTGCTGATGCCGATCTTGAACAGGCCATCGACATCATTTTCAACCACCCGAATGTGCCGCCCTTCATTTCGCGTCAGCTGATCCAGCATCTGGTAATGTCCAATCCGTCGCCCGCTTATGTCGACCGTATCGCATCTGTTTTCGAAAATAACGGGCAGGGCGTTCACGGCGACCTGCGCGCGGTGGTTCGCGCCATCTTGCTGGACCCGGAAGCGCGCAATCCCAATCCGGACCCGAATACAGCGGGCAAACTCCGCGAGCCTGTCCTTCTGATGACCTCTGTCATGCGCCTGATCGGTGCTGACACGGATGGATATGCCTTTCTGCGGCGTCTGGGTGGCATGGGGCAGGTGCCCTTTGAAAGCCCGTCTGTTTTCAACTATTATCCGCCGGATTATGTGCTTCCCGGATCGGACGGCCTCGTCAGTCCCTCTCAGGGTCTGATGAATATGAGCACGGTCTTCGAGCGCCACAATGTGGTGTTGGACTGGACCCTCAACGGCTCGTTGAATCGCTGGGACTGGAGAGCGCTCTCTGATTATCCCGGAGCCACCGGGACGCAGGTGGACTGGTCATCCTGGGGCCGATTGGCGCAAACGCCGGATCGCTTGCTGGATGTGCTGGATGAAATCGCGCTTGAAGAAACGCTCACAGCGGCTCAGCGGGCTGCCATCACTGACGCCATGTCTGCCCAGACATATTGGGGAAACCCGCTGATCGAGGCCGAATTGCGCGCCCGTCTGGCGATTTATCTGATTACCACCTCCTCGCAATTCCAGCTTGATCACTAGGAGGTCGGCCATGACGATGAATCGACGCGATATTCTCAAACTGGTTGCCGGCTCCAGCCTTTCGGCCTTCATGCCTGCGCTCGCGAGAGCGCAATCCGTTGGCGGTGGTTCCGGCTACAAGGCGATCGTCACGCTTTTCCTTTATGGCGGCAATGACAGCAACAATATGATCGTGCCGACAGATGCCCGCTATGCCGATTACGCCAGCATCCGGGGGGGATCGATTGCTCTCGAACAATCGGCGCTTGTCCCATTGCAAGGCACCTCATACGGCCTTCACCCGGCCTTATCCCCGCTGGCGAGCATCTGGGATGAGGGTGCTTTGAACTGGGTGTTCAATTCCGGTCCCTTGCTGCAGCCGCTCACGCGCGAACAATATGAGACCCGGCCGGACTTGCGGCCCGCCAATCTCTTTTCTCATGATGCCCAGCAGAATCTTTGGCAAACCGCCGGAGCGGCCTCGGAACTGCCGACCGGTTGGCTTGGACGTGTCGGTGACCGCTTGATTGATGCCGGTCTGCGTGCGCCTTCAATCTCACTTGCAGGCGCGCAGAGAGCTATGATCGGGGACCGGAACAGCCCGCTCCTCATCTCCGGAAGCAATCTCGAGCGCAGGGGGTATGACCCGGATGATATGGGGACGGCCGCGATCGCCCGCCGGAACGCTGTGGATACGATGATGGCCGCCAGCCAGAGCGCGACCCTGTCGGAAATCACCACCGCCATCATGCGTGGAGACATAGATGCCGGCTTGCAGCTGAATACGATTCTGAACAGCGATCAGTCGGCGGTCGACGCAGCCTTTGTCGATCCCGACGGCGCGGCTGTCACCGGAAGCCTTGCAGACCAACTCAAGCGCGTTGCGCGCCTGATCGAAGGCCGCACCCAGCTTAACGCGACTCGTCAGACCTTCATGGTCTCAACCGGCGGATTTGATAATCACCGCGGTCAGGCGGGAACGCACGCCGGGCTTCTGGCCAATGTCGGCCGCTGCGTCTACGGATTCTACAATGCGCTGAAGGCCCTCGGCATGGAAAACGACGTGGTCCTGTTCACCATGTCGGACTTCAATCGCGTGTGCAAAGGAAATGGTTCGGCCGGGTCGGACCACGCATGGGGCTCCCATCACTTCGTCGTCGGCGGCGGACTGCAGCCCAACCAATTGCTCGGCCAGTTTCCGACTCTGGCCATGGGTGGGCCGAGTGATGCCCGCTCGGATGGTCGCTGGATTCCCACCACGTCCATCGAGGAATATGGCGGCGCACTCGTGCGCTGGCTGGGCGTGTCCGATGCCGACATGCCGTATGTCTTCCCCAACTGGTCGAACTGGAATGGCGGCGGCAGGGGGCCAGTCGGCTTGTTTGCGTAAGGTCAGACTCGACTCCAGCGCGTGTCCGGGTTTTCCTGCCCGGTATGCGGGCAGGGTGGGTGCTCATAACAATCTGCATCTGGACAGGTGCAGCAGCCGGTGCGATGGCGCAGTCAGGCACAGCGCATCGCCTGAATGATTTCGGGCTGCTCGAATATACCTTCCCGGAGGGAGAGACGCTGACTGTGCGCCTGCCGGGCGTGGAATTGCCGCGGGATGGCACACCGGGCCATGCCCTTGCCATGCAATTCATGGATCGCGAGCTCGATGGTGTCTCCGTTGGGCTGGTCATTGGCGACACCGAACGTGTGGACCGTTTCGGTAATCTGATCGCGGATATTGATCTGGGCGGATCGACTCTGTCCGAGGCGCTGGTTCGGGCGGGTTATGCGATGGCCTATTCCTGGCCGGACACGCGCGTGGAAGCCGCCAGTTTCCTACCGATGGAAGGCGAGGCTCGCGACGCGGAACGTGGGCTCTGGGGTGCCGGTATTTTCGCGATCCGCTCGCCTGAGCCCAACGGGCTCGCCCTCTACCTCGAGACCGTTCAGATCATTGAAGGGCGTGTCATATCCATTGGGGACACGCGGGACCGGCTCTATCTCAATTTCGGATTTGACTACCGCACCGACTTCACGGTCTCTATCGAGCAGAGCGATGTTGCCCGCTTTGCAGAGGCGGGGATCAATCTACGCGAACTGGAGGGCCGCATAATTCGTGTTCGCGGCTGGATACAGGCCATAAACGGTCCGTCCATCTCCATCGACCACCCGGAACGGATCGAAGTGTTGACGCCCTAGATCAGGCCGGCAGCTTCCGGATCTCCAAAGCGCGTTGTCAGCGACTTTTTCAGCTTGGTCAGCGCCTGATGCTCGATCTGGCGCACCCGCTCCTTGGAGATACCGAGCCGATCGCCAAGCGATTCCAGTGTCACGACATCTTCACCCAGCTTGCGCTCGCGGATAATCAGCTGTTCGCGTTCGGTGAGGCTCGTCATCGCCTCGTGGAGCCATTGGCCCCGCTTTTCAGCGTCATGAGATAGCATGACGGCCTCTTCGGGGGCCGGACGGTCATCTTCCAGCAGGTCCTGCCATTCGCCATCGCCATCTTCGGTAAAGGGGGCGTTGAGCGAGCGATCCGATGCCGCCAGACGGGCCGCCATCGTATCCACATCCTTTTCCGGAACGCGGAGCGCCTTGGCGGTCTTCTTGCGGTTTTCCGGCGACATGTCGCCACCATTGATATCGTTGATCATGGCCCGCACGCGGCGAAGGTTGAAAAAAAGCGTCTTCTGAGCCGACGTTGTGCCCGTGCGCACAATGGACCAGTTGCGCAGGACATAGTCCTGGATGGACGACCGGATCCACCATGCGGCATAGGTGGAGAAGCGGACTTCCCGCTCGGGCTCGAAACGCGCCGCCGCCTGCATCAGGCCGACATTGCCCTCCTGCACCAGATCGGCAAAGGGCAGGCCGTATTTGCGGAATTTCGATGCAATCGCGATCACGAGGCGCATATAGGCCTGCGTCAGGGCGTGCAGCGCTTTCTCGTCCCCGTCATCTCGCCATCGGATGGCGAGAATTTGTTCCTCTTCACGTTCGAGCAGCGGCTCGGCCATGGCATTGCGAAGAAAGGCACGGTCCGGATCAACAGAGCGTGGGCGGGCGGGGGTTTGTGAGTTCTGAGCCATGTACCGGTTTACGAATGTGGCCAGAATGTGGATCACAGCGATGCTGAAAATAAAACACCCGGCCCAAGGGCCGGGTGTTTGAACTCTCAAACGTCTTCGAAAAAGAGCCGATCAGGCCGCTTTCTTCAGAAGCGTTTTCGATAGCATGTCGCGTGCCGCATCATGCTCGATGCTCTCCACGGCCGCCACTTCGCGTACCATCCGGTCAATCGCCGATTCATAGAGCTGGCGCTCGGAATAGGATTGCTCGGGTTGGTCTTCCGCGCGGTGCAGATCGCGAACGACCTCGGCGATGGAAATCAGATCGCCTGAATTGATTTTCGCTTCATATTCCTGTGCGCGACGGCTCCACATGGTCCGCTTCACCTTGGCTTTGCCTTTGAGGGTTTTCATCGCGTCCTTGACGATCTTGTCGGAGGACAATTGGCGCATGCCGGACGTATCGGCTTTTGCGGTTGGAACCCTCAGGACCATTTTGTCCTGTTCGAAAGACACGACATAGACTTCGATTTCGAAGCCCGCGACCGCATCTTTTTCCACGCCTACGACGCGGCCGACGCCATGCGCCGGATACACAATAAAGTCGCCCTTTTTGAAGGACCGGTTGTCATTAGCCGTCTTATTGCTCATGGATGCTCTCATCTGGACAAGGGAAAAGGCACACAATTCCGCCGCCTCTGAAGACCTCTTTTCAAAAACAAAGTGGCCCTCAAAAGGGTGTGAAACCTTCTCCCCCGGAAAAAAGGCGTGCGTTACACGCCGCCCAACGCCCGCAGGGTATATCATAATTTTTGGTTAAAAACAATTCGTTGCCGGACGAATAGTTTACGTACCCTTGCCGGGCTTTTCCGAAAAGTATTTTTCGAACTTGCCGGTTTCGGTCTCGAATTTCTCGGCGTCAGGGGGCGGGTCGATCTTGAGAGAGATGACCGGCCAGATCTCGGCGTACTTGGAATTGATTGCCAGCCACTTGCCATCGGGATCATCTTCCGTGTCCGGCTTGATGGCTTCGACCGGGCATTCCGGCTCGCAAACGCCGCAATCAATGCACTCGTCGGGATGGATGACGAGGAAATTTTCGCCCTCATAGAAGCAATCGACCGGACACACCTCTACGCAGTCGGTGAATTTACAGCGCACGCACGCGTCGGTGACAATGTAAGTCATCGAATTGGGGTCCCGATCTCTTCGTAATTGGCCATACGCGACATGTGCCGAAGCAGCTAAAATGTCAACTTTTCCGGGCTGCGGCCTCTGCACGAGACCGGGCAAGTACCCGTTCGCGATCGCTGACGGCGAGCAGGGGCGCTACACGGCGGATAAAGGAATCCTCGAACGGAGATTTTTCGCCGTCCGCCAGAGCCACGCTCCAGAGGTGCTCAACCAGAGCAATGCGTTCCGGTGCCGGCAGGCAGGCCTTCACCACCTTGGTAAATTGATGGTGGTCGGCGGCATTCTCGGCCAATTCCTCGGCTTTGGTCTGCATGGCGGTGGCCGCATCATCATCCAGATTGAAGGCGGCGATCAGAATATTCCGGATCTGCCGGGCCTCGACATCGGCATAAATGCCATCAGATAGCGCGGCTTCGACCAGCAGCGCCGCGGCGGCGACCTGCGGATCCATTTCCGAGCGCGCCTCGGCCTTCTCCCCACCGGTCATCATCTTCTTGATGGCGTCAAACATCTGGCGCGTCCTCTTCGTCGACGAGTTGATATAAAGCGCGGGCTTCGTCCGCAGGCCCGCGCCGCTCACCCAGAGCCATGACCTTCAGGCTTACAATCCGGCTTCGCAAGGGGAAGGTCAATGTGTCACCGGGGCGAATGGCTGCGGAAGGTTTCTCGATTCGCCGCGTTTGCGGTCCGTCACCCACACGGACGCGGCCTTTGCCGACATAGGCCGCGGCGAGTGCCCTTGTTTTCATGAAGCGCGCGCGCCAGAGCCAGATGTCGATGCGAACCGACGCCTCGCTCATTTGCGCACCCGTCGTTTCGGCTGCTTTTTCGGGCGTCGGGAGGCGAAGTCTGCCTTCAGCGTCGCAAGCGCGGCAAAAGGCGTATCGGCAACCGGCGCCGCAGCAACCTTGATCGGAGCCTTGCGCATGCGCCGCCGGGCCCAACGCTCGCCTTGCGCCTTTTCGGGGTCGGGGCCTTTCTTCACGCGGCGGAAGCCGAGACTGGCCAATACACCGCGCAAATCCTGCACCGAACACCCCAGCAAGGAGGTCATCGCCGGCGACAATTCGAAGTCCCGCGCCTTGCCCGTTTCGCGTGCATCGCGCACCGCATCCGCGAGGCGTTCCAGCATATCAATCCGGATGGCGCGGGGCCCACATCGCTGAAATCCGGCCGCTGCATAGTCTGCCCGGGACCGGGACTCGTCGGCGGCGATGCTCATCAACCCCGGTGCTGGCAAAAACATGCGCTGCATATTTCCGGCATGAACCGCGCGCAAAAGCGCCGACAGCGCAGCTGTCTTCGGTTTGATCAGCGCGGGAATGAAAACCGAGAATTCGCCAATACGGATTCCGAGCTTCCGCATCGCGCGGCGTTCCGCCTGGGACAACAAGCGGACGTCATCTTCCACCTCGCGCCGGGCCATGGCACCGCCACTTTCGGCCAGCCGGAAAGCCAGCCCCCGTGCCAGACCGGTCAGGGCGACGGAAGAATTGTCTGATGTCACCCGCAGAAGAGGGGCCATCTGGGCGGCGATGTGTTGCTGGATCCGGCGTTCAACATTCTCCTGCGCCCGAAGCCGCGCCTCGGAGGCCCCCAGCTCACCGCCCATCAGGGCGATGCCGGGGCGGTCCGGCGTTGAGCCGGCGACCAGTTGCGCGATGGTCCAGTCCTGCCAGATTATCCGGCCCTCAACGTCTAGCGTCAGATCTGTCAGCGCGGCCTTGGCGAGTGCGCCCAGGCGGCGATTGACCTCGGGCCGAAGGGCCTTTTCGGCCGCCTGGCGCAGAGCGCGCGCTTCCAGCGCCGCGCCCTCGACATCGGCCTTGAAAACCAGGCCTTCCAGATGGCCGACCGCATGGCCTTCGACCCTCACCGCGCCATCCGCGGCAAGGTCGGTCTCGAGCGCCTTGTCGGCGCGCAGCCCCTTGACCAGCGCCGCTGTACGCCGGTCCACAAAGCGCTGGGTCAGATTTTCATGCAAGGCATCGGAGAGCCGGTCCTCGACCTCCCGCGCCCGCTCGCGCCAGAAATCGGCGTCCTGCGCCCAATCACCGCGATGCGCGACATAGGCCCAGGTCCGGACCTGAGCGAGGCGTTGCGAAAGCACATGCACATCGCCGCCCATCTTGTCGAGCCGGTCAAACTGGGCCGCCATGAAGTCGGTTGGCAACCGGCCATGCGGCCCGCGCAAATGCGTCAGGATCTGACTGATCAGCCGCACATGAGCATCCAGCGAGACTTTGCGGAAGTCGGGAATCCGGCAGATATCCCAGATCAGTTCCGTGCCTTGCGGTGTGCGGCCGAGATCCCGTACCGCTTCATCTTTTGCCAGCAAATCCAGCGACAATTCATCAATCGTTTCGCGCGTGCGCCTCAGAAGCGGATTGCGGGATGGCCGCGACAGGCTGCGTTGCAGCTGGTCGATGGAGCGCAGATCCAGATCACTATTGCGCCACTGGATCTGATCGAGATGCGGAAAGGTGTGATTTTCTATCGCCCCGATCAGTTCGTGTTCAAACGGTTTGGACTGACCGGTCTCGCCAAATGTCCCGTCCTGCCGGAAGCGGCCCGCCCGGCCGGCAATCTGACCCATTTCGTTGGCGAAGAGACGGCGCCGCCGGCGGCCGTCAAACTTTTCCCGCTCGGCGAAGGCAACATGATCGACATTCATGTTGAGGCCCATGCCGACCGCATCCGTGGCGATGAGATAGTCCACCTCACCGGATTGATAGAGGTCGACCTGCGAGTTGCGGGTGCGCGGGCTGAGCGCACCCATCACCACGGCCGCCCCACCGCGTTGCCGGCGGATCAGCTCGGCAATCGCGTAAACGCTCTCCGAAGAAAAAGCGACGATGGCCGAGCGCCGCGGCAGGCGGGCCAGCTTGGTCGGTCCGGCATAGCTCAGGGTCGAAAACCGTTCGCGGGTAACAATATCGGCGTCAGGCACCAGATGCTGGATGATCGGGCGCATGGATTCCGCGCCCAGCAGCATGGTCTCTTCGGTCCCGCGTGAATGCAGGATGCGGTCGGTAAAGACATGCCCGCGTTCTGGATCGGCCGCCAGCTGGATTTCGTCAATCGCGACAAAGGCGGCCTCGAAGCTCAAAGGCATGGCTTCAACGGTGCAAATGAAATAACGCGCTGTGGGCGGTACGATTTTTTCTTCGCCCGTGACCAGCGCCGTCGCGCGATAGCCCTTCTCCTTCACCACACGGTCATAGATTTCCCGGGCGAGGAGGCGCAGCGGCAAGCCGATCATTCCGGACCGGCGTGCCAGCATGCGTTCTACGGCTAGGTGGGTCTTGCCGGTATTCGTCGGGCCGAGAATGGCGGTGAGGGGCGCATAGGCAGTCATGCCCGCCATATAGAGGGGTTTGGCCTATTCGGCGACCGGCTCCACGGAAATTGACCGGGCTTCGATCGTGATCGCACCGAAACCGGAATTCGTGCGGATGCGTACGGGCAGGTAAATCTGCTCGTCATTGAAGGGGGCCAGCCACAGCACCACCGGCTCTGCAATATCCGATTCGGATGGCATGTCCTCGGGATCATAGCCGGCAATGGGCTCGTAAAAGGCATGGCACCGCACGGCATTGCCCCGCCAGGCGCGGGTGCGAATGTCGTTCGAGCCTGCCACTTCCAGCCGCAAGTCATAGCGTGCCTTGCCGTCAAACACCGGGATCCGGCCCGAGCATATCTCACCCGGTTCGGATGACTGCCGCAGCCCAAGGCGCAGTAGTGCGCTGACCGGATCTATGGCACCGTCGCGCTGGCTTTCATTGGCCGGGGGCTCACCCATGGATCCAAAAGGCGGGACCACGTCCGGCACGGCCATCCCGTCCGGAAAATCAATGCCGACAACCCGTCCCGATCCGCTGGAATGGTTCAGATGTTCATACCGCCACGGCCGCAAGGCCCCGTCGGAATAGCCCGAAATCCCGGCTTCGATATCGGCATCGGAAAACAGGGCGGCGAGACCCGCCGTCGTGAACCGCGCTGTGGCACCATAGGTCTCATCGCCGATTTCACCGCTCAGCTGGATATTCGCAACGCGGAAGACGATGACCGAGCCCGAATAGACGATATTGAGGTTCATCGGCGCCGGGGCCGGTGCATCCACCGCATCACGGGCGTGGGATACAGTTGACATGGCAAGGGCGAAGGATGTTGCCGCCAGGATAGAAAGACGCATAGGCATTACTCCAAAAAACACATCCCGCCCGCTGAAATCGAATGAAACCCGTATCGCGCATTCCACATGGCTGCAAGATGAATGCTTAAGCCGCCCCGCAGTGCTTGACGAATGCATCCGCCTTGGGTAAGTCCCGCGGCTCCTCGCCGCACGGTTACGTTTGGCGTGAAACGAATTTTTTGAATGAAGGTATAGGCCATGTCACGCCGTTGCGAACTTTCTGGTGTTGGTCCCGCTGTTGGAAACAATGTCTCCCACGCGAAGAACAGAACCCGCCGCCGGTTTCTGCCGAATCTCTGTGATGTGACCCTGGCCTCTGAAGCACTGGGTCAGTCCTACAAGGTTCGCATTGCGGCCAAGACGCTTCGCAGCGTCGACCATGTCGGCGGTCTGGATGCCTATCTGTTGAAGGCCAAGGACGAAAACCTGTCCGACAAGGTCATGAAGATCAAACGCGCCCTGAAAAAGAAAGTGGCTGCGGCCTAGGTCTCCGGACCCGGCAAGAGTTGAGCGCCCGCAGCTTCGGCCGCGGGCGTTTTTCGTTTGGGGAAGAATCCATGCTGGTCATCATGCCGGTTGATATTCAGCAGGGCCTCGATGAATGGCCGTATTGGGGCGGTGATCGCTCCACACCGGACTTCGAGCGCAATGTCGCCACGCTTCTGGCTGCGGCGCGCGCGGCAGGCCAGTCGCTTATCCATGTCAAACACAATTCCACGAATCCGGACAGCCTGCTGCGGCCCGGACAGGCCGGGAATGAATTCAAACCGGAAGCCCGGCCATTGGACGGCGAGCCCGTGATTGGCAAATCGGTGAACTCCGCCTTTATCGGCACCGGCCTTGAAACGCGCCTCAAGGAAATGGGCGCAAATCGCCTGATCATTTTCGGCCTGACGACCCAGCACTGCGTCTCCACCACAGTCCGCATGGCCGGCAATCTGGGTTTCGAGACGTTTCTGGTGAGCGATGCCACCGCTGCCTTCCCGATTCGCGATGCCAATGGCCATGTCATGGATGCCGAAACCGTTCACCGCGTTCACCTCGCCAGCATTGACGGAGAATTTGCGACCGTCATTTCCACGCAGGAAGCAGTTTCGCTTATCCGGTCTGCAGGCTAGGGTCTCTCCACACATCGAGGGGAAGACAATGCGTTTAGCGATTCTGGCATCCACACTCATTCTGGCCGCCTGTTCCGGGGAAGGAACGGTTCCGCCTGAAACCATGGCGGCAGAGGCCGCCGACAGCATCTATTCCGGCGGGCCGATCTATACGGCTGATGATGCGCAGGCGATGGTCGAGACCGTGGCCGTGCGCGACGGCCTGATCGTCTATGCCGGCGATGAGGCGGGTTTGCCCGACGGTTTGATGGGGGAGGACACTCAACGGGTCGATCTGGACGGCGCGGCCATGTATCCCGGCTTCACGGATGCCCATGTGCATGTCATGGGGCTGGGCGCGCGCGAGCGTTTGCTCAATCTGGAAGGCACATCCTCCATCGCCGACCTGCAGGCACGGGTGGCGGAGGCTGCCGAAGGGTTGCCGGAAGGAACCGTGCTGGAAGGCCGAGGCTGGATTGAAACGCATTGGCCTGAAGAGCGTTTTCCGAACCGCCAGGATCTGGATGAGGTCGCGCCAGGCATAGCGGTTTTTCTACGCCGGGCTGACGGCCATGCGCTGGTCGCCAACTCGCTGGCGCTGGAAATGGCGGGTATCACGGCCGAGAGTGTCGCACCGGAAGGCGGCGATATTCTGCGCGATGAAGATGGTGAACCCACCGGCATGCTGATTGATGCCGCCATGGGCCCGGTTGGCGCGCTGGGCAGCAATTTTGAGGGCGAAGACCGCGCCAATGTCTATATGGAAGGCGCCTGGTCGGCCGCCCGCTATGGCTGGACCGGGGCACACGACATGTCCGTACCCTGGGCCGATGTGGCCATGATCGAGGCGATGTCGGAAGACTTGCCGGTGCGCGTCTATATCTCTGCCAATCCGGACGCCTTCGGTCCGCTGGTGCGCGATGGATATGTCATCAGCGAGAACCGCCGGGTGATTGCGCGCGCGATCAAGCTTTACATGGATGGTGCGCTCGGCTCGCGCGGGGCGGCACTACTGGCACCCTATAGCGATGATGCGGGCAATTCCGGTCTGATGCTCAGCCGTGAAGACGAGACGCTTTCCGGCATGGTCACAGCGCTGCAGGAAGGCATCCAGCTGAACATTCACGCCATCGGGGACCGGGGCAATCAGCTTCTGCTCGACTGGATTGAGGAAGCCCAGGCGGTCGTCCCGGAAGATCAGCGCGCCATCGTGGAGGCCCGCTGGCGCGACGAACACACCCAGATCGTTGATCCGTCGGACATTCCGCGCTTTGCCGAGCTGGGCGTGATCCCGTCCATGCAGCCCAGCCACGCCATTGGCGACCTGTTTTTCGCCCCTGACCGGCTGGGGCCGGACCGGCTGGACGGCGCCTATGCGTGGCGGTCCTTCATCGATTCCGGCGTCGTCATCGCCGGCGGGTCGGATGCCCCGGTCGAGCGCGGCGATCCGCGCATTGAATTCTATGCTGCTGTTGCCCGCCGCGCGCTGGATGGCACCCAGAATGAAGACTGGCGTCCGGATCAGGCCGTGACGCGGGACGAAGCCCTGCGCATGTTCACCGCCTGGCCGGCCTATGCGTCATTCCGGGAGGATGAGCTGGGCCGTATCGTGGAAGGCCTGCGCGCGGATTTCACGGTGTTTTCGGACGACATCATGACCATTCCCGAGGAAGACATTCTGACGGTGGAACCGGTGATGACCGTGCTTGATGGCGAGATCATCTGGCAGGCGGAGTAATTGCGTGCTTCGAGGCTTTCCTGACGGAAAGCACCTCAGCATGAGGTGAGTATTTACACGTCACCCTCCGACTTGCCTGCCCTCGCGAAGGCGGGGGATCGGAGGGCCTCTATGACGAGATCGTCCGGTCAAGCCGGACGATGACGATGTTATTGAACATCTATACCTCATCCTGAGGAGCTCGCGATAGCGAGCCTCGAAGGAGGGCTGTCAATCGGCCTGCCCGGAAAACCCAAAACTCAGAAGCAGCGTCCGCTGGCTGCCATTGTAATTGTCGTCCGAGAGGATGAAGAGGCGCGCCTCGCCATTCACTTCGCCGAGGGCAATGCCCTCGAAATTATCAGCCGTCATGTCCGGGGTCAGGATGGCGAGCGTATCGATATTGTTGCGCTGCTCTTCGGTCTCCAGACCAAATTCGTCAAAACGCATGATGCGGATCGTATTGCCAACACCGCTGATATAGATGCGCTCCAGGAGATAAATCTCGCCATCGGGCGCACGGTCCAGACCGGTAACGCCAAATCCGGATTCCGCCGGATAGGGCAGGCCGGTAGCTTCGCCATCATCAGGCATCACCCAAAGCGTATGCGGCCGGCCATCAATGATGGGGTATTCGACGCCCGCCCAGAGGCCGTATTCGGCAGATGCCAGGCCTTCAATCCCGCCATTATCGCGCAGGCGGTCCGTGCCCGGCGGCGGCGTGATCGGGGTGGGCGTGGCAATGGCCACACCGGACCAGTCCGGCGCAATGTCATAACGCGCGATCCGGTGTTCGCGTTCGAAGCTGACGGCATAGGCGCCATTGCCAAGCGCAGCGAGGCCCTCGGCATCGGCGGCCCGGTCGACCAGTGGCTGGCCCGCGGCATCCAGCATCGGGGCATAAAACACATTGGACAGACCGGTCAGCTGGCCCGCTGCGTCAAATTCCAGATGTGTCGTCAGCCAGTAGGCGGAATCGGAAATCGCCAGCATCCGGTCGCCTTCAATCTCCATGCCGGACAACCCGCCGAAGCGTCCGTCGGAAGATGAGAGCACCAGCCCGCCGCGATATTCGAGCACGCCGATATCCAGCCGCTCGGGCGCGTCGGGGTAGAGCGGGACGCTGGCCGTTTCGACCCGGATCGGCCCCGCACCCGGATCATTGGAACAGGCCGCAAGGCCGGCGGCGAGGATCAGCGTTGCAGCGCACCCGGTCAGAAATCTCACACTTTTGCTCCCAGCTCGGCCCAGTCGGCCTTGGTCAGTCCGCGTGTACCGCCCGGCGATGACGCATTTATGGCAGGCCCGCGAAGGCCCGGCCCGTCCTTGTCGAACAGGGCGGCCAGCTGCTCGGTCATGGCGCCGCCCAATTGCTCGACATCGGTGATGGTCACCGCACGGCGATAATAGCGCGTCACATCGTGGCCGATACCAATGGCCAGCAATTCCACATCCGAACGGTTCTCGATCAGCGCGATCATCTCGCGCAAGTGCCGTTCCAGATAGGCACCGGGATTGGCCGATTGCGTGCCGTCATCCACGGGTGCCCCGTCGGAGATCACCATCAGAATGCGGCGTTGTTCCGGACGCATGGAAAGGCGTTTCCAGGCCCAAAGCAGGGCCTCGCCATCGATGTTTTCCTTGAGCAGGCCCTCGCGCATCATCAGGCCGAGATTGACGCGGCTGCGCCGCCAGGGCTCGTCGGCATTTTTATAGACGATATGGCGGATATCATTGAGGCGGCCGGGATTGACGGGCTTGCCCGCCTCGACCCAGGCTTCCTTGGCGCGGCCGCCTTTCCACGAGCGGGTGGTAAAGCCGAGCACTTCGGTCTTCACGCCGCAGCGCTCCAGCGTGCGGGCGAGGATGTCTGCACAGGAGGCCGCCGTCATGATCGGCCGTCCGCGCATGGAGCCGGAATTGTCGATCAGCAGGGTGACGATCGTGTCGCGGAAATCGGTTTCCTGCTCCTGCTTGAAGGAGAGGGGCGAGGTGGGATCGGTAACAACGCGTGTCAGGCGCGCAGGATCCAGCACACCTTCCTCCAGATCAAAGCTCCAGGAGCGCGTTTGCTGGGCCATCAGGCGGCGTTGCAGGCGGTTGGCGAGGCGTCCAACGACATTCTCCACGCCCTTCATGTGCTGGTCGAGATAATGGCGCAGGCGGGCCAGCTCTTCCTCGTCGCACAAATCTTCGGCGCGGATGATCTCGTCGAACTTGGTGGTGAAAATCCGGTAGGTTTCCGCCGGCCGGTCCTCGAAGCGGGCATAATTCGGGCGTTCGGCGCGCGCCGCCTCACCCGCGTCTTCATCGCTATCGAGCTCGCCAAGCGTTTCATCCGACTGATAGTCGATCTCGTCCTCGTCTGCGCTATCGCCATCGGCATCGACATCATCGCCCTGATCGCTGTCAGGCTCGGATTCGCCATCGTCCTCGCCGGTCTGCTGCTCGCGCTCTGTGCCGGCATCCTCGTCATTGTCGCTATCGGACTCTTCGGGATCGCCGCCCAGCTCATCGGCGAGGTCCAGATCGCGGATCACCTCTTCCAGCGCCCTGGCAAAAGCTTTCTGATCATCCGCGCTTTGCGCCAGCGCATCCAGCGCCTCGCCCGCGCGGGTTTCCAGATCCTCGCGCCAGACATTCATCAGGCCTTCGGCCAGCTTCGTCGTCGGGCGGCCGGTGATGCGCTCGCGGATCATGAGGCCCACCGCCTCGTTCAGGGGCGCTTGCTGACGGTCCTCGACCCGGTTCCAGCCTTTCTGGACAGCTTTCGCCTCCAGCGCCGCCTCCAGATTGGCCGCGACGCCGCGCATTTCGCGCGCGCCCAGACTTTCGACCCGCGCCTGCTCGGCGGCTTCGAAGATCGCCCGCGCCTGTGATCCGGGCGGCAGGGTCTCGGCATAGGTCTGCTTGTTGTGATGCAGGAGCTTCAGCGCCATGGCATCGGCCCGCCCGCGCGCCGCCCTGGCCGATCCGGCATCCACCTCGCCCGGATTGGGCAAGGTCATCTTGCCCTTGGCGTAGCTCGCAATCTCGCCGCCAAAGCGCACTTCCAGATCCTTGTCCTGGGCAATCGCCCGGGCGGAAATGGCAAGAGCGCGCTTGAACGCATCGGCGAGGGGATTATCGGTCATTCGTTCAGTCTTTTCGCTAGCCGGTTTCGCAGAGTCCGTATGTTTCTGGCTCGTACTTGAATTTCAGCATAGGCGCTCGGCTCCAAAACTTGCCGCAGGTGTTTCCATAAATGCGAAATGTGTTTGCGGCCTTTCTTTCGATTGCATGGGCCACATGCGAGCACGGTGTTTGTCAATGCATTGGTGCCTCCGTCAAAAAGGGGAGTCACGTGATCGCGATGATAGCCGTGATCGATACCGATGCCGCAATAATAGCAACGCGACTGCTGTATCGCCAGCAATTCCAGAATTGCTGATCTCGGAGGTGGCTTCCCTGCCGTTTTCAAGCGCTCTTGCCGCTTCAACCGCCTCCGATAATCATACTCTCTCCGGCGACGATCAATTTTCCAAGCAGGCTCAACTATTTCATCAAAAACTCGCTCTGAACAAACCAAATGCCGGAAACCACCGTCTACTCCGCACGGGCATTCTGTTAAACTCTGGCTGCATTTCTGGCATTTTGCGTGCGTTGAAACAGCATCGAATAGCTCAGTTTCCCAATAGTCTTCATCACCGGCCGAGAAGCCGATATCTACCACCGTTTCGCCCGCATCATTTGCTTTGGTTAGAAACCACATCGCGGCTTACGCCGCGCTGGCGGGTTTCGCAGGCGAGGGTTTCAGCGGCGCCTCGGGCAGATCCTCGCCAAAGACCCGCTGATAGAATTCCGACACGATCGGGCGTTCCAGCTCGTCGCATTTGTTCAGGAAGGTCAGGCGGAAGGCATGGCCGACATCGCCGAAAATATCCGCATTCTCGGCCCATGTGAGCACGGTGCGCGGGCTCATCACGGTGGAGATATCGCCATTCATGAAGGCATCACGGCTCATATCCGCCACCTTCACCATATCGGCGATGGTCTTCCTGCCTTCATCGGTCGCGGCCATGTCCGGCAGGCGCGAACGGATGATCTTTTCTTCGGTTTCTGCCGGCAGATAATTCAGCGTGGCCACGATCGACCAACGGTCCATCTGGCCCTGATTGATCTGTTGGGTGCCATGATACAGCCCGGATGTATCGCCAAGGCCAATGGTATTGGTTGTAGAGAACAGGCGGAAACAGGGATGCGGGCGGATCACCTTGGTCTGGTCCAGCAGGGTGAGCGAGCCGGAGGCCTCCAGCACGCGCTGGATCACGAACATCACATCCGGACGTCCGGCGTCATATTCGTCAAAGAGCAGAGCGACAGGACGTTGCAGCGCCCACGGCAGAATGCCTTCCTGGAATTCGGTGACCTGCTTGCCATCGCGCAACACGATGGCGTCCTTGCCGACCATATCGATCCGCGAGACGTGGCTGTCGAGATTGATCCGGATCATCGGCCAATTCAGGCGCGCAGCGACCTGTTCCACATGGGTGGATTTGCCGGTGCCGTGATAGCCCTGGATCATTACCCGGCGATTGCGCGCAAAGCCCGCGAGGATGGCCCGCGTGGTGGCCGGATCGAACACATAGGCCGGGTCGACGGGCGGTGAATGCTCGTCAGCTTGCGAAAAGGCCATGACCTCGAAGCCGGGATCAAAGCCGAACAGGGCTTCGCAATCGGCGACGATATCGGGTTCATTCAGGGGAAAATTATCGCTCATGGCACTCATATATCGGGTGAATCGCGCCGGTATCCAGCACGGCTTTCATGTGGAGTGTCTGACTAGCACGCGGCTGGCGGGCGCGGAAAGACCACGCCTGCTCACAACGTGTTACGCCATTCCCGCATTTTTGAGGATCTGATAGGCGTGAATCACGCGGCCCAGCTGTTCTTCGGAAGACCGGTCGCCGCCATTCGCGTCCGGGTGAAAGCGTTTCACCATCTCCGCATAGCGCTTCTTGATGACGCTCTTGCTCTCGCTGCCATCCAGATTCAGCGTTTCAAGCGCCATGGATTGCAGCTTGCCATAGCGTTTGCGGCGCTCTTCGGGCGGCACATCGTTTTCCGGACGCTTGCCGAACAGATTGTAGGGATCGGTGAAGCCGTCCCGGAAATCCTTCGATGCCTTGCCCGCTTTCGCGCGCTTGCCGGTATTGGAGCGGAAATTCCAGGTCGGACGATGGCCATAATGCGCCGAGGCGTTGAAGGCGGCGACGGCGTCCTCGTCCATATCCTCGAAGAAATTCCAAGACTTGTTGTACTGCGCCGCATGTGTCTTGCAGAACCAGTGCACATCATTCAGATCCGCAGTGCCCTTGGGCGCACGGCAATCACCATGCGCGCGGCAGCCCGGCCATTCACACACCCGCTCTTCAGGCGCCGCCTGATCGCTTGGCGGCTTGATGCGGATGTCTTTAAAGCGCGGCTTGTAGTTAAAATCGCCTTCCATATGCCTAAGTATGGGGCGACAGGGATTAAGCGGCAACTAAGCGGAGGTGTAATTGGTGGGTGAAGTTCAGCAAACAATCGAAAAAAAACTGCGGGAAGCCTTCTCTCCGGAGGCGCTCATCGTCACCGATGAGAGCGCCCTTCATGCCGGCCATGCCGGTGCGCCGGACGGCGGGCAGAGCCATTTTCATGTCGAGATATCCGCGGCGGCTCTGGCGGGATTGTCTCGCGTGGAACGGCAACGCGCCATCAACAAGGCCCTGGCCGAGGAACTCGCCGGCCCGGTGCATGCTCTGCGCATGACGGTGCGGTGATTACCCCTCGCCCCGCTTGTGGGGAGAGGGAAGAGAAACCGGATTATGAATCCGGTTTCGAGGGTGAGGGGTTCTTTTCCAGATACCGGACAGCTGCGAGAATTGTTTCGGAGACACCTTCGATATTGGTCAGTATGTCATGGTTCCAGAATCGAACGACCCGCCAGTCGTTGGCTTCCAGCCATTCAGTACGTTTTTCATCATACGTGATTTGGTCGGCATGTTGCCCGCCATCTGCTTCGATGATGAGTTTCAGTTCAAGACACGCAAAATCCGCGATAAACGGGCCAATCGGGAATTGCCGTTTGAATTTGTATCCGGCCAGCCGGCGGGCGCGCAGAAGGTACCAAAGCTTGCTCTCTGCATCGGTCTGCTCGCGCCTGAGTTTACGGGCTCTATCGCGGTTCGGATGTCGCACCCCCTCACCCTACCCTCTCCCCCTGAAGGGGGCGAGGGGAAATTCGTGCGGCGCTTGAATCCTCAGCAGGACGCAATAAGAAAACGCCATGACCCTTTATATTGATGCCGATGCCTGTCCGGTGAAGGACGAAGCGATTCGCGTCGCCGAGCGTCACGAGACCGAGGTGAAACTCGTCTGTGATGGCGGCCTGCGCCGCCCGCAAAGCCAATGGGCGGAGCTGGTGATCGTGCCGGAAGGCGCGGACGCGGCGGATGACTGGATCGCGGAGCGGATCGGTCCGGGCGATATCTGCGTGACCAGCGACATTCCCTTGGCCGACCGCTGCCTGAAGGCGGGCGGGCTCGCCATTGATCACAAGGGCAAGGCCTTTGATGCCGACAATATCGGGTCCGTTCTGGCAACGCGAAATCTGATGACGGATCTGCGTTCCGCGGGCGCAATGGAGGGCGGGGGCGGCCGGCCCTATACCCCGCGCGACCGCTCCGCTTTCCTCAACGGGCTCGAAATCCTGTTTCAGAAGCTGAAGCGCTAGGCTTCTTCCGGCAATTCCTGGACCCGCATCAGAACGATCTGATTACGCACGCGTTCGATAATCTCGAAACGCGCGCCATGAAAGCTGAAGACCTGTCCCGGTTCTGGAATGGTCTGGCTTTCATGAATGACAAGCCCGGCCATGGTGACCGCTTCCTCATCCGGCAAATCCCAGTCCAGAGCGCGGTTGACGTCACGAATGGGCGTATGCCCGTCGACCATCCAGACGCCCTCGGATTCCATGCGCACACCATCGACGACAATGTCGTGCTCGTCCTCGATCTCGCCGACAATCTCCTCGAGGATGTCCTCCAGCGTCACCAGCCCCATAAGCGCGCCATACTCATCGACGACCAAGGCAAAGTGCTCGCGCTTTTCGCGGAAGGCGTTGAGCTGATCGAGCAGTTCGGTTGTTTCCGGCACAAACCAGGGCTCGCGCATGACCTTGTCGAGGGCGATGGCGGTGGCGTCCCCACCCGCATTGAGCAGGGCGCGCGCCAGATCCCGCGCATGCAGAACGCCGACGATATTCTCGGCATCGTCTTCATAAAGCGGCAGGCGCGTATGCGGACTGTTCAGCGCCGCGGCGACAATCTCCTCGACCGGCAGTTTGGCGTCGATCATGGTGATATTCTTGCGGTGGACCATGACATCATCGACGGTCAGCTCGCGCAGATCGAGCACGCCGCCGAGCATGTCGCGGTCATCCTTGACCACGCCGCCTTCCTGGTGGTGCAGATCGATATGGCCGCGCAACTCATCGTGCGAGGACAGGACCGGGCCTTCCACGCGCGCGCCCATCATGCGCAAGGCAAAGCGGACAATCGCCTGAACTGTGCCCACGATCGGCGCAAAAATGCGCACGAAGAGCAGGATGGGCAACGAAACCGCTTGCGCAAACCGGTCCGGGTTGGACAGGGCATAGGTCTTGGGCAGCACTTCCGCGAAAATCAGCACCAATGCCGTCATCACCAGCGTCGCATAGACGACGCCGTGCTCGCCAAAGAGCTCCAGAAAGACCGCTGTGGCCATGGCGGAGGCCAGAATATTGACGAGGTTATTGCCCAGCAGAATGCCGCCAATCAGCCGCTCCCGGTCTTCGGTCAGCAAGGTCACCCGGCGGGCTGCGTGTTGGCCCTCCTTTTCCAGCTGCAGCATCCGCGCCCGCGACACGGCGGTGAGGGACGTCTCCGAGCCCGAGAAAAAAGCGGACATCAGGAGCAGGAGCACAATTCCGCCAAGCGAAATCAGGATCCATGTCTCGGTCATTGTATCTGGTCTTTCAGAAAGTTGAGGAGATCGGCCGGATCGGCCTGATCGTGGATAAAGGCATTGCCAATGCCGCGCGCAAGGACAAGGCGGATGGCGCCGCCGGAATTCTTCTTATCATGACGCATGCGGTCCAGCATAGACTCCGCTGAAAAGGGCGCGCCGGGCAGGGCGGACAGCCGTGTTTCCAGGCCTGTGCGCTGCAGATGGCCGCGGACCCGCTTTGCATCCGCTGCCGGACAAAAGCCCAGCCGCACCGAATAGTCGAAGGCCAGCCCCAGACCCGCTGCGACCGCTTCACCATGCAAAAGCGCGCCTCCGGCCTCGCTTTCCAGCGCATGCCCGAATGTATGGCCGAGATTGAGCAGCGCCCGCTGTCCGGCTTCGCGCTCGTCGGCGGCCACGATTTTCGCCTTGAAAGCGATGGCGGTCGTGAGGTGCGCTTGAAGATCATCCATGCCGGTTGAGTTTTCCAGCCGCGCGAAAAAGTCGGCATCGCCTATCAGCGCTGCCTTGATGATCTCCGCCAGGCCCGCCCGCATCTGCCGCTCGGGCAGGGTCGGCAGAAAAGCGAGATCGGCAATCACAAGGCTGGGCTGGTGAAACACACCAACCAGATTCTTGCCTTGCGGCATGTTGATCGCTGTTTTGCCGCCGACCGATGAATCCGCCATGGCCAGCAGGGTTGTCGGGATCTGGATGACATCCATGCCGCGTTTGTAGAGCGCTGCGGCCAGCCCGGCGAGATCGCCGGTCACACCCCCGCCAATCGCCAGAATGGCATCACCGCGCTCCAGCCCCTGATCCAGCATTTGGCCCAGAACGGATTCAAGCCGTGCAAAGGATTTGGCACTTTCGCCAACCGGAATTTCAATCGCCTCGCCGGCCAGAGAAAGCCCTTCTACCGCCGCGCTGATTCTCGCAGCATGAAGCTGCGCCACTTGCGCATCCACCAGAACGGCAAAGCGGCGTCCGGGGCGAAAGACCTGGTGGAGCCGCGCTGTTTCCAGCGCGCCTTCGCCGACGATCACATCATAGCTGCGCCCGCCCAGATCAATGCCAATGGTCTCAGTCATTTACGGCCTTCGCCTCGAAGCCGTAATCAACCAGAGCCTCCAGAATGCGATTGACGGCGGTCGCATGCGGTCCGGTATCGCCCTGGATCTGGAGATTGGCCTCGGAATAGGCCGCTTCGCGTTTCGCCATCAGATCAGCCATCACCGCGCGCGGGTCTTCGGTCTGCAGGAGCGGCCGCGTATCCCGGCGCGACACTCGTTCCATCAGCGTATCCAGATCGGCCTTCAGCCAGACGGAGATCGCCTTCTCGCGCACCAGCCGGCGCGTCTCGTCATTCACGAAAGCGCCGCCCCCCAGGGCAATCACCGCCTGCGGTTCCTCCAGCAGCCGGGCAATGACGCGCCGTTCACCATCGCGAAAAGCGGTTTCACCGAAATCCGAGAAGATTTCCGCGACCGGGCGGTCTGCGGCCTTTTCGATTTCCTCATCGGCGTCGACGAATGGCAGATTCAGCGCTGCCGCGAGGCGTCGCCCGACCGTGGTCTTGCCCGCACCCATCAGCCCGACCAGCACGATCGAACGTTCAGAGGGCGGCAGTTCAGCAGAATCTTCACTCATTCGAACATCATATAGCCGTCAGCCTTGGTCTGGAAATTGCCGCATTCACCCGTAATGTGACGATAAGCACTGGAGCATGCAATGCGTAACACACTGATTGCCCTGATTGTCGGCGTCGTCGTTCTGGTTGGAGGGTTATTTGTCCTCGCCATGATTGGCGGCGGTCTGGAGCCGCAAACCGAAGAGGTCCGCGTTGATGTCACCGACCAATTGTCTCGCTAGTCTCGCCCTTCTTTTGACGGCGGGCAGCCCCGCTATTCATGCCCAGCAGGATATCGAGGTCCGGCAACTGGGCGCGCTCGATCCGCTGGAAGTCGGGGTCGCGCAAAATGGCCTTGGCGATAATCTCTGGGCAGGCTCGACCGTGCAGACCGCGCTCAATGCGCTGGAAGCCCTGCCGTCGGCCAGCAGCGAGGGATATTCATCGCCTTCCCGGGCCAATCTTGTTGCGCTGGCACTCCTTTCCGGCGGCACCCCGCCGCAAGGCGGTCGCGGCAATGAGGCGCTAGCGACACTCCGCGCAGACCGCCTGCTCGCAGCCTCCGGCGCCGAAGCCGTTTATAGCCTGCTGGAGCGGACGCCCGGCCTTGATCGCGCGCCGAACCTGGCCCGCTTGCATGCCGAGACCGCTTTTGCGCTGGCCGCAGGCGATTCCGGTTGCCGCACAACCAATGGCCTGATTACCGGCCGCGACCAGCCCTACTGGCTGCGGGCGCGCGCCTTTTGTCATGCGCTCAATGGCGAGGACGCCGCAGCGGAATTGTCTGCCGATCTGGCACGCGCCAGCGAGCCGGACGCGAATTATGACGGCCTGCTCTATGCCATCACCATCGGCAGCTGGACGGTGGACAGCGTCTCGGCCGATACGGGCCTCGATTGGGCGCTCGCTGCCGTCTCCCCCGCAGAAGGCCGCCCCGTTGTCGATCTGGCCGGTGCGCCGCAATGGCTCGTCGATGTCGCCGAGGCCAATTCGAGCCGCCCCGAGCTGGAAGTTGAACCCGCCCTCGCGCTCGAAGGCCTTTCCATGCAGGAAGGCGTGGCGCGCGAAGAACGCCTCGATCAGCTCATCCGCCAGGATTATGACCGGCTTGTCGCCGCTCAGGCGCTGGGCATTGCGCTTCAGGAAGCGGACCGGGACAATGATTTCATGCGGGTCGCGCGCCGCTATGGCCGCGAGGTCGCGACGCTGCCGGTCGCTTATGAAACCATCGAGTTTGGCGGACGGTTTGCGCTGGCCGCGCTCGCTGTCGGTGATCTGGCGACCGCACGCAGCTGGCGCGAAGCGCTCGAAAACGGACCACCCGCCCGGCGCCTGTCTCCGCAATATGATCCGACAAAACCGGATATGATCATGGACACACCTTCAGATGATCGTCCGCAATGGAACCCGCCATCACCGGCCTATCTGGTTGGTCTCGATCTGGCCTTCAGCGTTGCGCAGGACCACATTCGCCGCTCGACCTCCGCCGCCCTGATACAGGCGCGTCTGGAAGCCGGCACTCAAGGCCTGGGCGATGTGGCAGGACTGGCTGGTCTGGGCGCTGGCGCTCCGGCAGATCTTCGTCTCGCACTGTTCAATGCACCGGCCGTGAATGTATCTCCGGCGCTGGCTGCCATGGATGCCGCCGCGCTGTCAGGGGCCCGAGCGGAAACGGCCTTGCTGGCCGCACAGGTGCTGGATGAAGGGCCTGCCGGTGCCACGCCTCTGGAGCTGATGCGGATTACCGCAGCACTCGACCGGGTTGGCCTGCGCGATATCGCCCTCTCTATCATGCTGGAACGCCTGATCGTGGAGCTGGCGTGAACGACGGTCAGCTGATCGATCTGTTTCTGGACATGATGGCGGCCGAGCGCGGGGCGGCAAAAAATACGCTGGATGCCTATCGCCGCGATCTGGAGGATATGTCGATGCGCCTGTCCGCGCACGGCACCGAGATGATCGAGGCCGACACGCGCCATCTGGAGGCCTGCCTCGCTGAAATGGCGCGCGAAGGCCTTGCGGCCTCGACTTCGGCCCGGCGATTGTCGGCGACGCGGCGCTTTTATCGCTTTTTATTGTCCGAAGGCACGCGCAGCGATGATCCGGCGCGGTCCATGTCCGGTCCCAAGCAGGGGCGGCCCCTGCCCAAAGTCCTGTCAGAAAAAGATGTCGATGCGCTGTTTGATGCCGCGGAGACGCTGGACGGGGCGCGCGGTCTGCGCGCCCGGGCCTTGCTGGAAATTCTCTATGCCGGCGGTTTGCGGGTCAGCGAACTCGTATCGCTGCCGCTCAATGCCATCGCCCGTTCCGAGAGCGCCATCTATGTGACCGGAAAGGGCGGCAAGGAAAGGCTGGTTCCGCTCACCCCGCCTGCGCTGGACGCGGTCAGCGCCTGGCTCGCCGTACGCGAAACCCATCTGCCCAAAGGCAAACCGTCCCAAAAAGCCCGGGCACAGCGATTCCTTTTTCCATCCTCCAGCGCGGCTGAAGGTCATCTGACGCGGGAACAATTTGCGCGGATCCTGAAAGAGATTGCGATCGCCGCCGGGCTCGACCCAAAGAAAATCTCGCCGCACGTTCTGCGGCATGCCTTTGCGACACACCTTCTGGCGAATGGCGCGGACCTGCGCAGTGTGCAGGCCTTGCTGGGCCATGCCGACATTTCCACCACCCAGATTTACACCCATGTTCTGGAAGAACGATTGCGGACGCTCGTCGAAACGGCCCACCCCCTGGCGAAGCGCTGACAACAACCGCAGACACGGCTTGTTCCTTGCATTGGGGATAGCTAGGTTGCCCACCGCTTCCGCAATCGGATGAATAACAAGACAGGCCAGATGTCAGACCCGACCCGGACCTACCTCGATTTTGAACGCCCCGTTGCCGAACTCGATGCCAAGATCGAGGAGCTCGAAACGCTGGCAGCGTCCAATACGACCGATGTGCCCGATGTGGCCGACGAGATCGCCAAGCTGCGCCAGAAATCGGCGGATCAGCTGGCGAGCCTTTATGAAAAGCTCGATCCCTGGCGCAAGACGCAGGTCGCCCGCCATCCCGAGCGTCCGCATTTCCGCGATTATCGCCGCCTGCTGATTGAGGATTTTGAAGAACTCTGCGGGGATCGCCGTTTCTCCGAAGACCCGGCGATCGTTGGCGGCATTGGACGATTCCATGGCCGCTCGGTCGTGGTGATGGGCCATGAGAAGGGCCGCGATACGCAGTCGCGGCTGAAGCACAATTTCGGCATGGCCCGGCCCGAAGGCTATCGCAAGGCCATTCGCCTGATGGACATGGCCGAGAAATTCAACATGCCGGTCCTGACCTTCGTCGATACGGCCGGGGCCTATCCCGGTGTCGGCGCGGAAGAACGCGGCCAGGCGGAGGCCATTGCCCGCTCCACCGAGCGCTGCCTGTCGCTGGGCGTCCCGCTGATTTCGGTCATTGCCGGCGAGGGCGGATCCGGCGGTGCTGTGGCGCTGGCCAGTGCCAACTCCATCATCATGCTCCAGCATTCGATCTATTCGGTGATTTCACCGGAGGGTTGCGCGTCCATCCTGTGGAAGGATTCCGCGCGCGCCCGCGATGCCGCGATTGCCATGAAGATCACGGCGCAGGACCTCAAGGAGCTGAAAATCATCGACCATATCGTCAAGGAACCGATCGGCGGCGCCCATCGCGCGCCCGACGACACGGTGCGCAAGGTCGGCGAGAAGATCGATTCGGTTCTGTCCGGTCTTGAAGGCTTACGCGCCAGTGACCTGCGCGCCCGCCGCCGCGAGCGTTTCCTCGCCATTGGCCGCCTTGAGGCGGGCGAAGGCTAGTACGGCGTTTCGAACAATTCCGGTCGTTTGCTGCGTAGGAGCGCCTGCATCCTCTGAATGTCGCTGTTGGCGGCCTTTATCGCGGCGGCCACCTTTTCGGACGTTCGGTCACTTAAGAGGTGCAGATCGAAAAAGTCCTCGGAATGAAGATAGAGCTGCCAGTAACCTTCCAGGATGTCTGCCAGATCATTTGGCGCTACCGCCTTGTCGCGCATTCTGAAGAAGGTTGGACCGTGTTCGGCCAGCTCTCCGCTCAGATCGCGCAGCCCTTCCGCACTGCCATGGGCCCAACGTAGCACGCAATCGAGGCGAATAAGCTCGGCATCGCTATCGGACAGCGGTGGCACATTCAGCGCTTTCTTTGCCGAAACAAAATCGCGATTGAACTCGTCAAGGTCCTCGTAGCACGTCGTCGCAAGGACAGCGACATCGACATGACTTTCACCCTGTTCCAGCAGCTTCATGGCAAACTGGACGGCTTTCTCCACCGGTAGTCGCCGGTTCTGATGAAAAGCCTGCGCCTCAATCGGCGACAGATTGTCGAATAACGTGTCCCGATGGCTCACAGCTGATACTCCAACCAGGGCAATGTCCGCCCCTCGAATACATCCGAGGGCCGGTCTTCAATAAAGTCCGCCCCCATGGCTTCGTAGAAGCCGCGCGCATCCGGGTCGGACAGAATGGTCATCACCGTTTCGCCCGCTTCGCGCAGACGCTGGGCGGCCTCCTGAAAAAGGACGCGTCCAGCGCCCGTTCCGATCTGGTCGGGTTCTATGAAGAGAAGGTCAAGATTACCCGCGGAATGGCCGGGATCGATCTGGCAGACGCCGACAATCCGGTCCTCATGGTCCAGCGCCACAAAGGCATGGTGCGCGTCCACGCAGTGCGGCTCGATCCGCAGATAGGGACGGCACGCCTCGACAAAGCTGGCGTCATATCCCCAATGAGCCTTGGACCGCAGGCAGAGCGCTGACAGCGCGTCGCACTCATCCATGCGCGCATCGCGCAGGCGGAGTGGCTCAGGTCGAGACGGTGGGGCCGCCGATGGCGCCATGACACTGCTTGAATTTCTTGCCGGAGCCACATGGGCAGGGCGCATTACGCGGCACCTTGCCCCAGCTGGCCGGATCGTTCGGATTACCCGCAGACGAAGTGCGTCGCTGGGTGGGCGCGACGCGCGGCGCAACAGGGGCGGCGTCCGGGCCATCCATCTCGTTTCGGCCCGTGCGCGGATCGATATGAGTGGTTTTCATGTCCGGCAAAGGAGCCGGTTTCGGCGGGGCTGCCGTCACGCGGACCTTCATCATCACCTTGGTGACATCTTCGCGAAGACTGCTGAGCAAGTGGTCGAACAGCGAGAAGGCCTCGGTCTTGTACTCGTCCAGCGGATTGCGCTGGCCATAGCCGCGCAGACCGATGATCGAGCGCAGCGATTCCAGACGCTGAAGGTGTTCGCGCCAACCCTTGTCGATGGTTTCCAGCAGGATTTGCTTCTCGACGCGGCGCATCAGTTCCGGGCCGGTTTCCGAGGCCTTGACGGCATAGGCGTTGTTCGCGGCCTCGACCAGTCGCTCGACGATTTCCTCGTCCGCAATGCCTTCTTCTTCCGCCCAGTCTTTCACCGGCAGATCGAGATTGAACGTCTCGATGATGGCGGCGTGCAAGCCTTCGACATCCCATTGATCGGGAAGGGCTTTCGGCGGAATGAAGCGCGAGACAATGTCTTCGGCGGTTTCCTGGCGCATATCACCGATCACATCCGACACATCCTCGTCGGTCATGAATTCGATGCGCTGTTCGAAGATCGCCTTGCGCTGATCATTCATCACGTCATCGTATTTCAGCACGTCCTTGCGGATCTCGAAATTGCGCTGCTCGACCTTCTTCTGGGAGGTCTCGATGGCTTTCGACATCCACGGGTGCTGGATGGATTCGCCTTCTTTCAGGCCCAGCGTCCGCATGATGGTATCGAGGCGCTCCGGTGCAAAAATCCGCAACAGATCATCCTCAACCGAAATGTAGAATTTGGTTCGGCCCGGATCGCCCTGGCGGCCCGAGCGGCCCCGCAACTGGTTATCGATCCGGCGGCTTTCATGGCGTTCGGTGGCCAGCACATACAGCCCGCCAGCGGCCAGCGCCTGTTCTTTCAGCTTTTTGACTTCCGCGGCGATTTCGGTCCGCTTGGCCTCAATGGCGGCCTCGTCGGGCGCCTTGCCTTTTTCGGTTTGCTCGTCGATCCAGTCATTCAGGCGGTATTCGACGTTCCCGCCCAGCTGAATGTCGGTTCCGCGGCCCGCCATATTGGTGGCGATGGTCACCGCGCCCGGCACGCCGGCCTGCGCGATGATCCGCGCTTCCTGCTCGTGATAGCGGGCGTTCAGCACCTGATGCTTGATCTTCTTCTTTTTCAGGAATTCGGCCAGCGCCTCGGACTTTTCAATCGAGACCGTGCCGACCAGAACCGGCTGACCCTTCTCGATGGACTGCTTGATGTCGGTGACGATGGCTTCATTCTTCTCCCGCGCCGTGCGGTAGACTTCGTCATCATCGTCAATCCGGGCAATCGGGCGATTGGTCGGAATTTCCGCCAGCCCCAGACCATAGATCGAATGAAACTCGTCCGCTTCGGTCGAGGCCGTACCGGTCATACCGCCCAGCTTTTCATACAGACGGAAATAGTTCTGGAAGGTGATGGAGGCCAGCGTCTGGTTCTCCGGCTGGATATCCGCGCCTTCCTTGGCTTCGATCGCCTGATGCAGCCCGTTGGACAGGCGGCGGCCCGGCATCATGCGGCCGGTAAATTCATCGATCAGCACGACCTTGCGGTCCTTGACGATATAGTCCTTGTCGATCTGGTGGACCTTGTGGGCGCGCAGGGCCTGATTGAGGTGGTGCACCACCATCACATTCTCGGCGTCGTAAAGATCACCCTCGTCGAGAAGGCCACGCTCGCGCAGCAAGTCCTCGATCTTGTCATTGCCCTCCTCGGTGATGAGGATGGACCGCGACTTCTCGTCGATTTCGTAATCTTCCTCGCTCAGGAGCGGGATGATGCTGTCCATCGTCTTGTAGAAGTCGGTTTTGTCTTCCGTCCGGCCGGAAATGATCAACGGCGTACGCGCTTCATCGATCAGGATGGAGTCGACCTCATCGACGATGGCGTAATGGTGACCGCGCTGAACCATCTCTTTCAGCGAGTATTTCATATTGTCGCGCAGATAATCGAAGCCGAGCTCGTTATTCGTCGCGTAGGTGATGTCGCAGGCATAGGCCTGACGGCGTTGTTCGTCCTGCAAGCCATTGAGAATGACGCCGGTCGTCATGCCTAGCTTGGCATAGACCTGACCCATCCATTCGGCATCGCGGCTGGCGAGATAGTCATTCACCGTCACGACGTGAACGCCCTTGCCCAGCAGCGCATTGAGATAGACCGGCGCAGTCGCGACGAGGGTCTTACCTTCGCCGGTTTTCATCTCGGCAATGTCACCCTCATGCAGGATGATGCCGCCGACCAGCTGCACATCATAATGGCGCTGGCCCAGGGACCGCTTCGCCGCCTCGCGGACGGCGGCAAAGGCTTCCGGCAAGAGCTTGTCCAGCGTTTCGCCATTTGCCACCCGCTGTTTGAACTCGGCCGTTTTGCCGAGCAGTTGTTCATCCGTCAGCGCCTCGAATTCCGGCTCCAGCGCATTGATGGCCTCCACACGCGGTTGAAGCTTCTTGATACGGCGATCATTGGGAGAGCCGAACAGTTTACGGGCAATGGAGAGCATGAAAAAACCTGTGCAAACGGGCGGGGCGAGACCGGAAAGACGGGGTCAACGGCTTGACGCGGCCCCGAAACCGGCTTCATTGAAACCGGATTTGACTTAAGGACGCGCGGTATAGGTGTCAATGAAACGCGGCTGCAATATCCCCACTTCGGCAAGGACTTTGGCAAGCCTGATGGTTTTGCTGGTGGCCGCGGCTTGCGGCAGTCCCGAGACTGTTGAAACCGGCACCGCCCCTTTGCCCCCGCCCGATAACGCCGTCGCGCAGGTCGATCAGACCATCATTTACAATGCCGGCGTTCAACGCGAAGCCCTTGCTCAGGGGCTGATCGAGGAGGGCGGGCACCTTGCCGCCGATGACTCGGAATATGAGCGCATCGTCGAGGAGTTGATTGATCAGCGCCTGCTGGCGATCGAGGCCCGGCGCCGCGGCCTGCAGAATTCGCCTGAAGCGCGCAGACGAATTGCCGCAGCTGAAGAACGCATCCTAGGCAACATCCTGCTGGAGACGGTCATCGCCGAACAGGTCACGGAAGAAGCCGCGCACCGTCTTTACAGCGAGCAGACCGGCCTGGCGCGTCCCGGCGAGCAGATTCGCGCTCGGCATATTCTGGTCGATACGCGCGAAACCGCCGACGCCATTATCGGTCTGGCCAATGATGGCCGGGACTTTGCCGAGCTGGCCGTTCAGTATTCCACCGACATCGCCACGCGCGTCCAGGGCGGGGATCTGGGATATTTCTCCCGGGACGGCGTTCTGCCGGATATCGCGGCTCTGGCCTTTTCCTCCGAGGAGGGCGAGGTCGTCGGACCTGTAGAGACCGCGTCGGGATGGCACGTACTCTATATCGTGGATCGCCGGTCGCCTGAAGGCCCCGCCTTTGAAGAAATGCGCGGATCTATAGTCCGCTTTCTGACATTCGAGACAATTTCCAACCTTGTGGATCATTTGCGGGAAAGCGCCCGCATCGAACTGATCGAACCCGAAACAGGGACGGTCACGGAGGCCGCGGCGAGCGATGACGCGGGAGCACCGGATATTGAGCTCGACGCGCCAGCCGCTGAGAGCGAAACGGACGCACAAGAGACGAACGAAGATTAACCCTGTTTGCTCACGCGATTTTAAGGACAGTTTGTCAATATGACTGATGTGAAGCCGGTTTTGCTGGTAGCAGCCTGTGCCCTGCGTGATGCGGATGGACGGGTTCTTATTGCGCAAAGGCCGGTGGGCAAGGCCTTGGCCGGGAAGTGGGAATTTCCGGGTGGCAAGGTCGAAACCGGGGAAACACCCGAACAGACCATCGTTCGGGAATTGCGCGAGGAGCTAGGGATCGAACCATGCGAAAGCTGTCTACAGCCCTTCGCCTTTGCCTCTCATCCCTACGAGGCCTTCCATCTCGTGATGCCGCTATTCATATGTCGCCGATGGGATGGGTTTATCTCCCCCCAGGAAGGTCAGGCGATAGCCTGGGTGAGACCCGGCAAGCTGCTGGATTTCGATCTGGCGCCCGCCGATCAGCCGCTCGCCGCCGAAATTCGCGATCGCTTGTAAAGCGCTTTGCGATGGATTCAGGCGGCGCAACCGCCATCGAATATTCGATTATTATCGCCCTGATCGCGTTTCTGACCGTTGCGGCTCTGACCCTGATCGGACCGCAAGTCCTGCAAATGCTGACAAATGCCGGCTCCGCTTTCTAGCGACCGGCTTTCTCGCCTGCTGATCTTTCAGTGACACCGAGCGCATCGGCCAGCCGCACCGTGGCCGATCCTGGCCGTTTGGGTCGCGGCTGATCGGGATGAGGCGCCCATCCGCCAGCATGAATGATCTCGAAACTCGCGCCGATTTTCCGATCCGGATCGGCAAAGCGTTCTGAATAGATTTCCGCCATGCGCACGAAGAAATGCTTGCCCCGGGGCGTGCGGGGACGATCCGCCAGAATGCTGGTCTCGCCCATTTTGCGCAGATCCCGCATCAGAACGAAGGCATTGCCATAGCGCACCGTCACCCGGTCGACATCCGTCACCGGCATGGCAAATCCCGCGCGTTGAAGCAGCCCGGCCATGTCCGTCGTATCGGCGAACGGCGAAACCCGCGCCGCAGCGCCGCCATACAGCTCGGTTTCTGCGGCCATCAGCGACTGGCGCAATTCCTTCAGGCTGGCCCCGCCAATAACGGCGCCGGCAAAGAAGCCATCGCTTTTCAGCGCCCGGTTGATCTGGACCAGCGCGCCCGGCAAATCATTGGCCCAGTGCAGCGATAGCGGCGCGAGAACGAGGTCGAAACTCTCATCGGCAAAGGGCAGGGCTTCTTCATCGACGCAGGCATCCACGGCGAGCCGCTCGGCAAGATCGGTTTCGATCAGTGCGCCAATTTTGGCCGCGGCGCCGGGCCGGTCTTTCAGGGCACGGCCCGCAGCACCGCCTCCGCCCAGCACCAGCGCGCGCGGAAAGTCGCGGCTGATACTCTCCACCCGGTCCAGCAAATCGTCGATCGCCCGTTGCAACAGGAAGTCATATTCGTGCAGGCTGTGCGCGGCACGGTTGCGGCGCTGTCTCAACAGGCGGCGATCAAACAGGGCAGGGGGCGATGAAGTCATGGGTCCGATATGGCGCGTTAGGCGCCGTAAGAAAAGCCGGGACTGCGGTCGGCAATCTGATCTGGCCGCCCATATCTCCGCTCACCGGCGGTCCTGTCAGCGCGACCGGACAGCTGGAAGCCGCCAGCTGGGCGGATATCCATTTCCTCGATGCCCCCTGGTGTGACACTTGTGGTCTGCCCTTTTCCTACTGGGTTGGCACAGGTGCCGAATGCGGGGCGTGCGCCGCCCGCGCCCCGGCGGTGCACAAGGCGAGAGCGGCCTTTGCCTATGAGGACAAATCCCGGCAATTGGTTCTGGATTTCAAGCATGGCGGGCGGCTGGATGCACTCGACCAGCTGGCGCGCTGGATGGTGCGCGCCGGCCCCGATGTGCTAGCGGGCGCTCAGGCCCTGATCCCCGTGCCGCTGCATCCGACGCGGCTTTTCACGCGGCGCTATAATCAGTCTGCCTTGCTGGCAAAAGCGGTATCGAAGCGCACCGGCATTCCGGTCGCGAGCGAATGGCTGGTGCGCAAACGCCGGACTCCGACGCAAGCCGGGCAATCGGGCAAGGCGCGCCGCCGCAATGTAGCGGGCGCCTTTGCGGTCACCGCCGCAGGCCGGACGGAACTGCCGGGCAAGACCGTCGTTCTGATCGATGATGTGATGACCACCGGGGCGACTTTTGAAGCCTGCGCAAAGCCGCTTTTGAATTCCGGGGCGACATTTGTGAATGCTCTGGCGTTGTCCCGCGTTGTGAAACCGACAGATCCCACTACATAAGGAAAAAGAAGTCTCACCGGAGAGAGATGGTATGGCCAAAGTCACGATCTACACCCGTCCGATGTGCGGCTATTGCAGCCGCGCTGTCAGCCTGCTGAAGAAGAAGGGTGTCGAATTTGAAGAAATCGACGCCGGCTTTGACGCGGACAAGCGCGCGGAAATGGTGCAGCGGTCCAATGGCGGACGCACTTTCCCGCAAATCTTTATCGGGGACGATCATATTGGCGGCTCGGACGACATGATGCGTCTGGAGCGTGCCGGGAAGCTGGATGCGCTTTTGAGCGCCTGATCCGATGCGGATTGCCCTCATCCAGATGCGGTCCGGCGTTGATGTCGCCGCCAACCTTGCCGACGCAGACCGCCTGATCCGCGAGGCAGCGGCCAAGGGCGCGCGTTTTGTCGCGACGCCGGAAACGACACATCTGGTTCAAAAAGACGCCGAAAAACTCTTCGCGGTGCTGAAGCATCCCGATGATGATCCGGCTCTGCCATTTTTCGCAAAGCTCGCCAAGGAATTGGGCATCACCCTGCTGATCGGCTCGATGGCGTTGCGTGGGCCGGGAAACCGCGCTGTCAATCGCTCGCACCTTTTCGGCACGGATGGCCAGCTGATCGCGACCTATGACAAGGCGCATATGTTCGATGTCGGGCTCGGGCAGGGCGAAACCTATTCGGAATCCACCCATTATGACGCGGGGGACCGCGCCGTACTGGCCGAAATTCCCGGCGCGAAACTCGGCCTGACGATCTGCTATGATGTGCGCTTTGCCTATCTCTATCGCCGCCTGGCTCAGGCGGGCGCCCAGATCATTACCGTGCCCTCGGCCTTCACACGGCCGACCGGCAAGGCGCATTGGGAAATTCTCCTGCGCGCCCGCGCCATCGAGACCGGCAGCTATATTCTGGCACCGGCTCAGGGCGGGCTGCATGAGGACGGGCGAAAGACCTGGGGACATTCCCTCGTCATCAGCCCCTGGGGAGAAATCATCGCCGAACTGGACCATGACGATCCGGCTGTTCTCATCGCCGATCTCGATATGACGAAGGTTGAAACCGCCCGGACGCGTATCCCGTCGCTACGGCATGATCGTGAGATATCCGGCGCTTAAGCGGCGGACATCTTGGCGTTTCGCGCCAAATTGCCCATATAAAGACCATGATCCGATACGCGCTCATCTGTGATGCCTCGCATGAGTTCGAGGCCTGGTTCCGGAATTCGGACGATTTCGACGTCCAGTCCGATGCCGGTCTTGTCGAATGCCCGCATTGCGCTTCGACGGAGGTCCGAAAGGCGATCATGGCACCGTCGATCGCCCGCAGCAGCGGGAAATCCGCTGCTGACCCGCAGAAAATGATGATGGAAATGGCGGGAGAGATCCGCAGCCATATTGCCGAGAATTTCGACTATGTCGGGGACAAATTCGCGACCGAGGCGCGCGCCATGCATGATGGTGAAAAGCCGGAACGCGCGATTTATGGCGAAACCACGCCGGAAGAGGCCATTGCGCTTAAAGATGAGGGCGTGCCCTGCGCGCCCTTGCCGGATCCACTGGTCCCGGCTCAGGCGAAGAAGCTGAACTAGCCCGCTTTCACCGCCGGCATCATGTAATTCACCGAGGCATCGCCGGTGATCTCGAACTCGTCCCTCAGGGGATTGTAGCTGACACCGACGGGCGCTTGCACATCCAGCCCTTCGGCGGATAGCGCCGAGCGGATTTCCTCCGGCTTCACCAGCTTTTCGAAGCGGTGCGTGCCGTGCGGCAGCCAGCGCATCACCCATTCCGCGCCGAAAATGGCAAAAACAAAGGCTTTGGATGTGCGGTTGATCGTGCCGACCACCATCAGCCCTCCCGGTTTCAGCAGTTTCGCGCAGTCGCGCAGGAACTGGTCCGGATTGGCCACATGCTCGACCACTTCCAGATTGAGCACGACGTCAAACTGCGCCTCGCCCTCCTCCAGCAATTGCTCGGCCGTGCCATGGCGGTAGTCGATGGTCAGGCCCTGTTCCTCGGCATGGATCTTGGCGGTCTTGATATTGGGTTCAGCCGCATCCACGGCGGTCACGCTTGCCCCCAGCCGCGCCATCGGTTCGGCGATCAGCCCGCCGCCACAACCGATATCCAGCAGCTTCAGCCCTTTGAGTGGCTCTGCTCCGCTCTTCAGATTGAAGTGGCTGATCAGTGCATCCCGGATATAGCCGATCCGGGCCGGATTGAATTTGTGCAGCGGTTTGAACTTGGACTCAGGGTCCCACCATTCGGCCGCCATGCGTGAGAATTTCTCGACCTCTTCCGGGTCGATGGAGGGGCTGGAAAGTTTTTCCGGGGCTTCGGCATGGGCCATGTCGAATTCTCTTTTTCCGCTTTGAATTTCTGTTCTGCCATAATATGGCCTCGCAGAGGCGCACTTTCGAGCCCGGTGTGAAGCGGTTATACGCCGCAGCACAGTATGCGAGGGTCAGTTTTGACCACAAGGGTAATGAAATTCGGGGGCACATCGGTCGGTTCGCTGGAGCGAATCCGTGCCTGTGCGGCCATTGTCGCGGCCGAATGTACGCGCGGTGAACGCGTGGCTGTCGTTGTGTCGGCCATGGCGGGAGAGACGGATCGCCTGCTGTCGCTGGCCGGTAATCTCGGATTCGGCCTCGGCGATGAAGAAACCGATGTCGTCCTCAGCGCCGGCGAGCAGATCAGCGCCGCGCTCATGTCCATGGCGCTCAGCCAGAATGGCCTGACGGCGCGCTCCTTCCTCGGCTGGCAGGCGCGAATCCGCACGGATGGCCCGCCGGGCTCAGCCCGCATCAGCGGCCTGGATGCCTCGCCCATACGCGGTGCGATGGATGAAGGCTGTATTCCGGTGATGGCGGGCTTTCAGGGGGCCTCCATCAATGAGCGCGTCAGAACGCTGGGCCGGGGCGGAACCGACCTGTCCGCCGTCGCCCTTGCTGCCGCGCTGGAAGCGCATTGTGATATCTATACCGATGTTGATGGTGTGTTCACCACAGACCCGCGAATCGAGCCCAAAGCCCGCCGCATTGATAAGATCAGTTATGATGAGATGCTCGAACTCGCCGCACAGGGCGCAAAAGTGCTACAGACCCGCTCGGCAGAGTTTGCCAAGGCACGCAGCGTCCCCTTGCGGGTCTTGTCCAGCTTTGCCGAACCGGGCCAGTCAGAAGGCACAATGATCATGCAGGCCGAAGACATCGCCGAACGCCGAATCGTTTCCGGAATCGCCTATGCGCGGGATCAAGCCCGCATCGCGCTGCGCGGCCTGTCGTCCGCGCCGGGTGCGGCGGCCGCCATTTTTGGCGGACTGGCCGATGCCGATATCGGCATTGATATGATCGTGCAGTCGCCATCCAGCGAAAGCGGGCGGGCCAATCTCGAATTCACCGTGGATCGTCGTGATCTGGACAAGGCGCTGGTCTGTATCGGCGAAAGCGACGCGCATGACGTGCTCAGCGAGACCGGGCTGGCGAAAGTGTCGGTGGTCGGCCTTGGCCTCAATCGCCGCGCGGATGTTGCGCGCATTCTCTATGGCGCGCTGGCCAGACAGAAAATCGCCATCCGCACGGTATCGACCTCCGAAATCAAGATCAGCGTCCTGATCGAGAATGACGCAGTAGAGAATGCCGTGCGCGCGCTCCACGCGGCCTATGGCCTGGATGACGCGGCAGCATGATGGATGAAGCGATCGATACGACCGACCTGAAAAATCTCGCGCCGGGTCCGCGCCGCCTGCTGAAGCGGCTGCGGGCGCTGATGGCGGATCAGGACAATGCGCAAAAGCGGCTGGACAATCTCACCGGCATGATCGCCGAGGAAACCGGTTCGGACGTGTCGTCCATCTATCTGGCGCGGCGCAGTGGCTCGCTCGAACTGTGCGCCACCCACGGCCTGCGTCAGGATGCGGTTCATAATACCCGCCTCCAGCATGGCGAAGGCCTGGTCGGGCAGGTCGCCCTGACCGCCAAGCCGCTGGCCGTGGCTGACGCGCCCAAACATCCCTCCTTTTCCTACCGGCCCGAAACCGGCGAGGAACCCTTCACCTCCTTCATCGGCGTACCCATCCTGCGCGGCGGCCGTCTCGTCGGTGTACTGACCAGCCAGACCACACATGAGCGCAAGCTCGCCGATGGCGAGATCGAGACTCTCCAGACCGTGGCCATGATCCTCGCGGAAATCATCGCGTCCGGTGAGATCATCGCGCCCGAGGAGCTGGCCGGACTCGATGTACGGCCGACCCGGCCAGACCGCTTTCAGGGCGGCGCCTTCTCGCCCGGTCTGGCCATTGGCGTAGCCGTGGTGCATGAGCCACATGTTTCGCCGGTCCGTCTGATTGCCGATGATCCGGAAGACGAGGAAGCCCGGCTCGACATCGCCATCAATGAACTTCGCAAGGCGATAGACAGCATGCTGGATGGCAACCGCCTTCCCTTCGGTGGGCCGACCCGCGACGTGCTGGAAGCCTATCGCATGTTTGCCCATGACCGCGGCTGGCTGGCCCAGTTGCGCGATGCGGTGCGTCAGGGCCTGACAGCGGAAGCAGCCGTTGAACGCGTCCGCAACGAGCACCGCGCGCGCCTGATGCAGGCCAAGGATCAGAATTTCCGCGAGCGGCTGCATGATCTCGAAGATCTGGCCAATCGCCTGCTGCGCCATCTCGATGAAAACAATACCGATGCCGGCGCGCCCTTGCCGGACAATACCATTCTGATCGCCCGCTCCATCGGGCCGGCCGAACTGCTGGACTATGACCGGTCCAAGCTGAAAGGTCTCGCGCTGGAAGAAGGTTCGGCCTCCAGCCATGCCGTGATTGTCGCCAAGGCGCTCGGCATCCCGCTGGTCGGTCAGGTCGAAGGCGCGCTCGACCGGGTGGAAAATGGCGATACGGTCATCCTCGATGGCGAGTTCGGTCTGCTCCATATTCGCCCGACCGAAGAAGTGCGCGAAGCTTATGCGGACCGCGCCAAAGCGATTTCCCGGCAAGCCGCCGCCTTCGCCCGGTTGAAGGATGCACCCTCCATCTCCGCAGATGGTCAGCCTTTCGAGCTGCATCTCAATGCGGGTTTGCTGGTGGAATTGAAGCGCCTCGAAGAAACCGGTGCGGCGGGTATCGGCCTGTTCCGGACCGAATTCCAGTTCATGGTGTCCGATACGCTGCCCTCCGTTGTCGAGCAGGCCAAGCTTTACAAGGCAGTGGTGGATGCCTGCGGCGATCGTCCGGCGGTCTTTCGCACCCTCGATCTCGGCGGCGACAAGGTGACCGCCAGCGCCCCGGCCATGCGCGAACCCAATCCGGCACTGGGGTGGCGGGCTATCCGCATGGGACTCGACCGGCCCGGCCTGTTGCGGCTGCAATTGCGCGCCCTGATCGAAGCCGCCGGCGGCAAGGAGCTGGATGTTCTTTTCCCGATGATTGCCGCCCCTTGGGAATTCTTTGCCGCCCGCGACATGCTGGAGGCGGAAATCGCGCGGGCTGAGAAATACGGTCACAAGCTGCCGAAAAAATGGCGGGCCGGCCTGATGCTGGAAACGCCGGGCATGGCCTTTGCCATTGATGAGGCCCTGCCGCGCGTTGATTTCGTGGCCGTCGGGGCCAACGATCTGATGCAGTATTTCTTCGCCGCGGACCGCCTGAATGCGCGGGTCTCAAACCGCTATGATATCCTGTCTCCAGCGGCTTTGCGGCTGTTCCGGTCCATCCAGGCCTCCTGTGCCGTGCACAACGTGCCCGTCTCGGTTTGCGGTGAAACCGCCAGCCGACCGCTGGAGGCTGCTGTGCTTCTCGCGCTGGGATACAAGAAACTGTCCATGGCCGCCTCCAGCATCGCGCCCGTGCGCACCTTGCTGAACGGTCTGGACGTTGAAAAACTTGGCGCATGGCTTGCATGCCGGCTGGATAATCCGGGGCGCACTTTGCGCGACGAATTGATGAAAGCAGGCTCTGATGCAGGTTTACCGCCTGAAGCTGTTGATAACTCGCCTCTCATCTGAAACTATCAGTGCTTACGTGCCTGACGGGCGAAGTCAGCGCGTTTCAAGAGAATCTGGCCTCAAGAGCCACAGAAAGCAGGGTGGATGATGTCCCAAGGGACGTCCAATACAGGGTTTGTGCCCGTTGACGCCGTTTATTCCGGCTCCGGCAATGCCTATACGCGCCTGACAGCCGGAGAACGTCTGCGTGAAGCCCGCACCAAGTTGGGCCTGACACTCGACAGTGCAGCGGCCCGCACACGCATTCGCCGCGATTATCTGGAAGCGCTGGAGACGATGGATCCGCGCGGCCTGCCGGCGCAGGCCTATGCGATCGGCTATCTGCGCACCTATGCCCGCTTTCTGTCCCTGGACGATGCCGCTCTGGTCGAGCAGTTCAAAAGCGAAGCCGATACCCAGACCGGCCGCGCCACGCCAACCGCTCCGCAGCAGCAACGCGAAATCAAGCTGCCGCGCGGCCTGATCGGCGTGATCGTCATCCTTGTCCTCGTGGCACTGGTGGCGTGGTGGTATTCCAACGCGATTTCCGGCGAGACCGTTTTCGACGATATTCCGCCACCGCCCGATGATGTGATGAGCCAGAATGGTGGTAATGACGTCTTTGCCGCGGATCTGCCGCAGGTCGCGGCCGCCGACATCTGGTCGGGTCTGCCGTCGCTCAATCCGACAGACGACGAGATTCCCGATATTACCCTGCGCGCCAGCGCGCCGGTCTTCCTGGAAGTCCGCGACAGTGCGGGCCGTATCCTGTTTTCCCGCGAGCTGGGTGTGAACGAGACCTATCGCCCGATTTCCGAGCCCGGCCTGACCATTACCGCAGAAGACGGCGGGCGGATCATGGTCGAGATCGAAGGCGAAGAGGCGCGTCCCCTGGGCGATCCGGGCCAGTCGGTCACCGATGCCCCGCTCATCGCGACTGAAAGCGTCGACCCGGCATAGGGACGCACCCCCTCGCAAGGCAGATCAAACGCGTCTATATCCGGTTGAACCAACCTGATTGAGTCAGCTCATGCACGAACAGCATCGCGAAGTCCGCCCCTGGCGCATGATCGAGCGCCGTAACAGCCGCAAGATTCATGTCGGCAAGGTCGCCGTGGGCGGCGATGCGCCGATCAGCGTGCAGTCCATGACCAATACGCCGACACCGGATGCTTCGGCCACGATCGGACAGATCCGCCGGCTGGAAGAGGCGGGCGCGGATATCGTCCGTGTCTCCTGCCCGGATGAAGACTCAACCGCGGCGCTATCCACCATCGTGAAATCGGTTTCCGTGCCGATCGTTGCGGACATTCATTTCCACTACAAGCGCGGCATTGAGGCGGCCAAAGCGGGCGCGGCCTGTTTGCGCATCAATCCCGGTAACATTGGAAAAATGGACCGCGTGAAAGAGGTCGTGCAGGCCGCCAAGGATCATGGCTGTTCCATTCGCATTGGCGTCAATGGCGGCTCGCTGGAACGGCATCTGCTCGAAAAATACGGCGAGCCCTGTCCCGAAGCCATGGTGGAAAGCGCGCTCGATCACGCCAAAATTCTCGATGATCTGGACTTCCACGAATACAAGATTTCGGTGAAGGCCTCCGACCTTTTCCTGACCGTGGCCGCCTATCAGATGCTGGCCGAAGCCACCGATGCGCCCCTCCATCTCGGCGTCACCGAAGCCGGCGGCGCGCGCATCGGCTCGGTCAAATCCGCCATCGGTATGGGCAATCTCCTCTGGTCGGGCATTGGCGACACCATTCGCGTCTCCCTGTCCGCCGATCCGGTCGAAGAGATCAAGGTCGGCTATGACATCCTCAAATCTCTGGGTTTGCGCACCCGCGGCGTGAACATCATCGCCTGCCCAAGCTGTGCGCGGCAGGGCTTTGACGTCATCAAGACGGTGGAAGCGCTTGAAGCGCGCCTGTCTCACATTTCAGAGCCGATCTCGCTGTCCATCATCGGCTGTGTCGTCAACGGGCCGGGCGAGGCCATGTTCACCGATCTCGGCTTTACCGGCGGCGGCAAGGGCTCGGGCAAGATGTATGTCTCCGGCAAGCCGGATCACAACGTCACCAATGAAGAAATGGTCGAACACATTGCCAGCCTCGTTGAAGCCCGCGCCGAGCAGATGCGCGCGGCCAGGGATGCGGCGGAATAGGAAATTCTAGCTGAAGTTGGTTTTGCAACCTGCTAGACCGACGGCATGACATCAAAGCCGAAGCCATCCGTGACATCTAACCCCCGCGTCCGGCAGATATTGTTGGGGTGGGGCATTACCGTCATTTTGGCTGTGCTTTTTGCGGGCTATTTTGCCGTTTTGGACTGGTTGCCACACGACTGGATCGGTTCGATCGGGTTTGTCTTGGCCTTGTTCTCCATCGCGAATGGGATTGGATGGGCCTACCGGCGGTTTCGCGGAGAAGCTGACACCATCGGCGGCGAATCCCGGATATCAAGCCAGCCGCCGCGCCGCGCACAAACCGCCTATCCCGCACGCTTGATGAACTCCATGACGGTGCCGGTGCTGGGATACTCGCTGCCCTTGGCGTTTATTATCGGCGGAATAACATTGTTCACTGACGGAAGTCTCTCGGGATTTATTATCACGATACTAGCTGTGTTTTTGGTGACGTTGCCTTTTGCCGCGTTTGCGGGGCTAACCATATTTGAGGCCGGTCGACCCGGTCAGTTCGGTCCGGAAAGTTTCAAAATGCCAACAAAGGACGATCAGAACCCATGAAACTCTACGGCCTTAAAAACTGCGATACCTGCAAGAAAGCCATGAAGGCGCTCGATGCTTCTGGGCAGGCTTACACCTTCATCGATATCCGCGCCGAAGCAGATGTGGCCAGCCTCGCTCCTGAATGGTTGCAGCAGGTCGACGCCGCCAAGCTGATTAATACCCGCTCCACCACATGGCGGCAGCTGGACGAGGCAGAGCGCGCCAGAGCCGAAACCAATCCGGCGGGCCTGCTGGCAGCCCACCCGACCCTGGTCAAACGTCCGGTGATCGAGCGCGGCGATGAGGTTTTCGTCGGCTGGACGAAGGATGTTCAGGCCGCATTGGGCGTCTGATCGTGTCCAACCTGCGTGATCAATGCGATATCCGGATCGGTTTTCCCCGCGGCGATGAGGGCTCGCCGGCCCAATGGCTGCGGACGCTCGCCGATTATCTCGAACAGGAAGACGCCACCGACGAAATATACCTCACCGGCAAGCTCGCGGAAAAGCTGGAGGCGTATTGCGCCGACCTGCTCGGCAAGCCCGCCGCGCTCTGGTTTCCCACCGGCACGATGGCGCAGGCTGCCGCCGCACTGATCCATGCCGAGGCGACAGGCCGCAAAACCATCGCCCTGCATCCCACCTCTCACCTTGTCCTGCATGAAGATGATGGCGCTAAGGAACTCCTGAAGCTGGATGTGGCGATCCTGGGCGACTGGCCGCGCGTCATCGAGGCGCGCGACGTTGAGGCGCTCGAAAATGATCCCGCCTGTGCCTTCATCGAATTGCCGCAGCGCCATAATGGGGGGCTCTGCCCGGACTGGCAGACGCTGACCGGCGCGGTCGACGCCATCCATGCCCGTGGCGCAAAGGCGCATATGGACGGCGCTCGCCTGTGGAGCACGCGCAATGCGCTCGGCGGGCGGAGCTATGCGGACATCTGCGCGCCGTTCGACAGCATCTATGCGTCTTTCTACAAGGAGATCGGCGCGCTCGGCGGCGCGATCCTCGCGGGCGATGAGGCCTTTATCGAGCAGGCGAAAATCTGGCGGCACCGGCAGGGCGGCTTGCTGATCCGCGGCTGGCCGATGATCGCCGATACACTGCGCCGCCTGCCCGTCGTGATCGACGCGATGCCCGGCTGGATATCGGCCGCCAAAGAGATTGCCGGGCGCATTCGGGACGCGGGCTTTGAAATCGAGCCCTGGCCGGTTCAGACCAGCATGTTCCATGTCCGCCTGCCGCTGACCAAAGCCGAATTTGCGGCGCATCGCGACGCCATTGCGCGCGAAACTCAGGTCTGGATCGGTGGCTCGGGCTGGGAGCTGGATGGCCGCCCCGGCATGTCGCTGGAAATCGCGGTCGATACACAATTGGCCGCATCCAGCCGCGAAAGACTGTCGGAGGCCTTTGCCCTTTTGAAACGCCGGATTGCCGCCTAATCCACCAAAGTCACGAGCGGCAGGATGATATCTGCCGCATCGCCTTCGCGGCGAACCGAAATCGACTCCGGCATGGGCGCATCGCGGCCTGGCCCGCACCCGCGCTCGGCAACCGGCAGGCCATCGAAATGGGTCAGCACATCGCCCACGGCCAGACCAGCCTCTGTGGCACGGCTGCCGGGTACAATGGCGTCTATGACAACATTCCGGCCCTGCGGCCGGAGCGCCAGTCCATGCGTGATTTCAGCGTCCATGGGGATGGGGCCGTCGCCCTCGATCCGCTCGAGCTGCACGCGTTCGTTTTCGATGTCGAAGGTCCAGTTGAAATGGCGCATCATCATGCCGCCCATGATCTGGGTCTCGGGCACGTCTTCCAGCAGGGGCTGTTCGAAGACGAAATCCCCCAGCCGCACATCCCCGTCCACCCGGCTGCCATCGCGGTATTCGATCCGCGAAAACCGGATGGAGGCCCCGATCGGTTGCGGGTCGCGGATCAGCGGATAGCGTTCGATCCGGTTGAGGGCGAGCGGCGTTCCGGCCGCACCGGAATCAATCAGAACGCGCGGGTCCCGCCGTCCGGGAAAATCAAGCTCGATAAAGGGGCGCACACCGGGCCCCCGCGTTGAAAAGATGGTGGCATTATCTGGCCGGGGCAGTTCGCCTTCATTCAGTCGGATCACGCCATTCTCATAGTCCAGCGTCATCAGGAAATCGCGAAAGAAAGTGTAGCCGAGAATGCCGTCGATCTCGCGGCCCAGCCCGACGGTGAGATGGTCCAGCGGACTCAGCCTGACCGGCAGGCGATTGATATTGAGCGGCCCCATTGTGGCATTGGTGATGTTCACACCATCCAGGTCGCTGACATCCATATTCGCCACACGCGCAATGGAGTCCGGATCGATATGGGTGCGCTCGGCGCCGGTATCATAGATCAGCCAGAGCGTCCGCTCCGCATCGCTTTCGGGCCGCCCCGGCTGGGCGCTGACGACGATCGGCACGAAGAAATAATCCCGGCACATTTCCGTCGGGATGATGAGTTCCTCCTGGGCCAGGGCGGCGACTGGCGTGAACAGAAGGGCGAGGGCAGTCGGGATGATTTTCAGCATGCGGGAATTATTGCCGGACAAATCGCACCGGGGAAGGGGGAAAGCTGCGCTTGTCATCCTCCCCCTCACCCTCGAATACTCGCCTTCACAAGGCTCGCATTCTTTCCCTCTCCCTTGAGGGAGAGGGAGGAGCGCGAAGTCGCGTAGCGATGAGCGGTCAGGGTGAGAGGGTATCTTTCCAACAGCGCTAGAATCCCGCCTAATACGCTCATGACAAACATCACCTCCATCTGCGTCTATTGCGGCTCCAATGCCGGCACCAATCCGGAATACACAGCCGCAGCGAAAGCCATGGGCGAGGCCATCGCCGCGCGCGGACTCACACTCGTTTATGGCGGTGGCAAGGTCGGCCTGATGGGGACGGTTGCGGATGCGGCCCTGGCCGCCGGGGGCAAGGTCGTCGGGATCATCCCGGAATTTCTGGCCCTGAAAGAAGTCGCCCATGCCGGCCTGTCAGAGCTGGTCGTGGTGGACTCCATGCACACCCGCAAAGCGGAAATGGAACGCCGGTCCGATGGCTTCATTGCCATGCCCGGCGGGATCGGGACGATGGAAGAACTCTTCGAAATCTGGACCTGGAGCCAGCTCGGCCAACACCGCAAACCCTGCGGCCTGCTGGATGCAGCGGGCTATTTCGCCGACCTCAATGCCTTTCTGGACCGCATGGCCACGGACGGTTTCGTTAACCCCGAACACCGCGCCATGTTGCATTGCAGTGAAGACCCGGCGGCTTTGCTGGACGCCTTTGCGGCCTATGACGCCCCGCCCGCGGATATCCGTATCAAGGTCATGCAAACCTGACGACTTTCCATTCGCCGCGAATTCCGGTCTAAATCCGGGTCAAAGGGAGATGCTGCATGGACAATCCGATTCTCACCCCCGCGCTTATTCTCATTTGCTGGACGCTGGTCATGTGGATGTGGATGTATGCCACCCGCATTCCGGCGATGCAAAAGGCCAAAATCGATCCGACGAAAATGCAGGAAAAATCCGAAATGGATGTCCTGCCAAAGGAAGTCCGGCGTATTGCGGACAATTACAACCACCTGCACGAACAGCCGGTCATTTTCTACGCGCTGGTCTTCTATGCCGCACTGGCCGGATCCGACACAATGGTGACGGTCTATGCGGCGTGGACCTATGTCGCCCTGCGTATCGCGCACAGCCTCATTCAGGCCTTGTGGAATTTCATTCCCGTGCGCTTTGCGGTGTTCATGCTGTCATCGCTCGTTCTCGTCCTGATGGCCGGGATCAATGTCGGGGCGCTGCTGGGAGGGTAACAGCAAAGGAGCGTTTTCAGACTCTGCGGTCGGTGATAACCAATCGCCATGCACGCACCAGAAGCCCGTCTGGAACAGGTCATTGACCGGTTCGAACATGTCGAAGCCCGCCTCGGCGCCGCCAGCAATGGCGACGAGATCGTGCGCCTGTCCAAGGAACATTCCGAGCTGCAGCCCGTGGCCGAGAAGGCGCGCGAGCTGAAAGCCGCCCGCGCCGAACTCGCCGATCTCGAAGAGATGATGGAGGGCGGCGACAGGGAAATGGCGGATATGGCGCGCGAGGAATTCTACGCGCTGAAGGAAAAACTGCCCGAGATGGAGCGCGAGGTGAGCCTGCTCCTTCTGCCGAAGGACAAGGATGACGCGGCCAACGCCATGCTGGAAATCCGCGCCGGCACCGGCGGAGATGAGGCGGCGCTTTTTGCCGGTGATCTCTACGAGATGTATCGCCGTTATTGCGAGTTGCAGGGCTGGAAATTCGAGCTCGAATCCGCCAGCGAAGGCGAGGTGGGCGGCTATAAGGAAGTCATCGCATCAATCTCCGGCAATGGCGTTTTCGGCCGTCTGAAATTTGAATCCGGCGTGCATCGGGTCCAGCGCGTCCCCGCAACGGAAAGCCAGGGCCGGGTTCACACCTCCGCCGCGACCGTTGCCATTCTGCCGGAACCGGAAGAGATCGATATCGAGCTGAAGGACGAGGACATACGCGTCGACACGATGCGCGCCTCGGGAGCGGGCGGTCAGCACGTCAACAAGACCGATTCCGCTGTTCGCATGACCCACATTCCAACGGGAATTGTGGTCCTGTGTCAGGAAAAATCACAGCACCAGAACCGCGCCCGCGCCATCCAGCTTCTAAAGACGCGCCTCTACGACATGGAACGCGCCGCCGCCGATGCAGAGCGCGCCGATGCCCGCAAATCGCAGGTCGGTTCCGGCGACCGGTCGGAGAAAATCCGCACCTATAATTTCCCGGAAAACCGGGTCTCGGATCACCGCATCAAGCTGACGCTCTACAAGCTGCAGGACATTCTCTCCGGCAATGCGCTGGATGAAGTGATCTCGGCGCTCGTGGCCGAGGATGAAGCTGCGCGCCTCGCCGCCATGGAAGACGCATGACGGGACGCGTTGCCGCGCTGGCCCGCCATCCGGTCAAGGGCTTCACGCCGGAACCGCTTGAACATGTCCATCTGACGGCCGGTGCCCATTTCCCCGGCGACCGCCTTTATGCCGTCGAGGATGGTCCCTCCGGCTTCGATGCGAATGCCCCGCAGCACATCGGCAAGATGGCCTTCACCGTGCTGGCAAAATTGCCGGACGTGGCGGCAGTCCGCACGAAATGGAATGACGATGACGGCACGCTGACCGCCTGGCATCCTGATTTCGGCGAGATCACGATTGATCTGGACGATGAGGGCGGGCGCACGGTGTTTGCCACCTGGCTGTCCGGCATTCTGGCGGGACAAACGCGGGGGCCGCTGAACGTGCTGACCGCGCCGGATGGCCATCGCTTCATGGACAGCCGCACGGGTTTTGTCTCGATCATCAATCTGGAAAGCGTGCGCGATTTCGAGGCAAAGATCGGCCGCAAGGTGGATCCGGCGCGTTTCCGGGGAAATATCATGGTCGAGGGCTGGCCGGCCTGGTCGGAGCTCGACATGGCGGATCAGGACATCATCATCGGCGAAACCCGTCTGAAAGGCCTCAAACCCATCCAGCGCTGCACGGCAACCCATGTCGATCCGCACTCGGCAAAGCGCGACATCGACGTCGTCGTCTTATTGCGCGAGCATTACGGCCATTTCGATTGCGGGCTGTATGCCGAAGTCATGGAGGGCGGTGCCATTCGCCCCGGGGATACGGCGCGAGCGGAACAATGACAGACGCGACCCGCAAGGCGCGCTGGATCGAGCAACTCAAGTCCGCCGGAATCGAGGAGGCGGCCATCGACCTGCGCCATATTCTGCTGGCGGCAGCCGACGAGGCACAGATCGATGACATGGTCAGCCGCCGCGCCAATCGCGAACCCTTGTCTCATATCCTCGGCGACAAGCCATTCTGGACGCTGGATCTGAAAGTCACGCGAGACGTGCTGACCCCGCGCGCGGATACCGAAACACTGGTCGAGACCGTTTTGAAGCAGGTCACGGACAGGAGCCGCGCGCTGTATATCGCCGATTTCGGAACCGGCTCTGGCGCGATCCTGCTCGCGCTTCTGTCCGAACTTCCCGATGCGGCGGGGCTCGGCGTCGATATCAGCGAATCGGCCCTGGAGATTGCGCGCGAGAATGCTGTGCGGAATGCGCTCCAGGATCGCGCGACGTTTCGCACAGGCAACTGGGCAGAAACGATTCCGGACAACAGCCTTGATATCGCAGTGTCGAATCCGCCCTATATCGCCAGTGCGGTCATCGACACGCTGGAGCCGGAAGTGCGCGATCATGAACCGCGCCTCGCGCTCGATGGCGGGGATGACGGTCTGGGTGTCTATCATATTCTAATCCCGGAGCTTTTCCGTGTCCTGAAGCCCGGCGGACTGATGGCGGTCGAGATCGGGTATGATCAGGCTGCACCGGTCAGGGCGCTGGCGGAAGCGGCGGGATTTGATGATGTCGGGTTGACGCAGGATCTCGGCGGTCAACCGCGTGTCATCTCCGGGCGAAAACCATAAACCCCAACCGACAAAGGCGCTTGGAAAATGCGCCGAGCCGCGCTAGCGTGCATTCAAGTTGAGGGAAGGCGCACCGGGCAGGGCTGTCGGGCGCATATATTTCCCCTCCAGCTTATCGTCTGTTTTCGTTATCGGTATTGATCTTCAACGGATGATGCGCGCCGCGAGTACACGGGGGAAAGCGGTATGACTTGCAGCCTGACAATGACGAGGAATTGACGACGATGAAGCGTCAGCGCGGACGAGGCCGGGGGAAACCCAGCGGCAATCAGGGTAATCGTTCTTTTGAAAGCAATGGACCGGACGTCAAAATCCGGGGCAATGCGGCCACCATTCATGAAAAATACATGCAGCTCGCCCGGGACGCCTCATCGTCCGGCGATCGCGTCATGGCGGAAAACTACTACCAGCACGCGGACCATTATTTCCGCGTTGTCGGCGAGCAGCAGGCCGCTCTCATAGAGCAGCAACAGCGCCGGAACCGCCAGCAGGAACAGCAAAACAACAATAATAATCAGGGCGATGGCGGCAATGATCGCCGGCGGAATTACCGCAATCGCAATGAGTCCGACAATCAATCCGACGGTCAGGCCAATGCCAATGGCGGCGACCAGCCGCAAAACAATCAGCAAACCGACAGCGACAACTCGCCGCCGGAAAACGAGACGCCCCGCCGGGGCCGCCGTCCGCGTCGCCAACCGGCCGAGGACAAGCGGGATCCGCTGGAAGTCGTCGATCCCGAAGCCGGTCAGAAAGCCGATATCGGCAAATCCGGTGACGAGGATGAGCAGCCCAAGCCGCGCCGTGGCCGCCGCCCGCGCAAGACGGCCGAGGCCGATGGTTCGGATGGGAAGTCCGGCGATGGCTCCGAAACCGAAGCCGCGTGATTGCGGCGCGAAAATCGAGACTGACAAGCCCCGGCCATCGTGCCGGGGTTTTTGTTGTCGCACCCATCTTGTGTGGTGAATAGGCAACACCTATCTCCATCACAGACGTTGGGCCGCGCCTTATCCAGGGCGGCCCTGAAATTGCAATCTCGCCTCATTGGGGGATGGAAAAGACATGAACTTTGAAACCTACACGGATCGCGCGCGATCCATTATCCAGAACGCCCAGCAATCCGCACTGGCCGCGCGCCATCAGCAATTCACGCCCGAGCATGTGCTCAAAGCCCTGCTGGAGGATGAGGGCGGCTTGTCGGTCAATCTGATCAAGGCCGCTGGTGGCAATCCTGCTTCTGTGCAGGACCAGACCAATCTGGCGCTGGATCGCCTGCCGAAAGTCGAAGGTGCAGGCGCGGGCCAGATCTACATGGCGCCGCAAACCGCCGATGTATTCAAGACCGCCGAAGAGGCGGCGAAGAAAGCCGGGGACCAATACGTATCCGCCGAGCGGATGCTGCAGGCGCTCTCCATCGTCAAAGGCGCCCATTCGGTCGACATTCTGAAGAATGCCGGTCTGACGCCGCAATCACTGAACAATGCGATCAATGACATGCGCGCCGGCCGCACCGCTGACAGCCAGTCGGCAGAAGACACCTATGACGCGCTGAAGAAATATGCGCGCGACCTCACCGAAGCCGCCCGCGCGGGCAAGCTTGATCCGGTGATTGGCCGGGATGAGGAAATCCGCCGCGCCATTCAGGTGCTCTCGCGCCGGACGAAGAATAACCCCGTCCTGATCGGTGAACCGGGTGTGGGTAAAACCGCCATCGCCGAAGGTCTGGCCTTGCGCATCGTCAATGGCGATGTTCCGGAAAGCATTCGCGAAAAGAAACTGCTCGCGCTCGATATGGGCGCGTTGATTGCTGGCGCAAAATATCGCGGCGAGTTCGAGGAACGTCTGAAATCCGTGCTCGGCGAAGTCGAGTCTGCGGGCGGGAATATCATCCTGTTCATCGACGAGATGCACACGCTGGTCGGCGCGGGCAAGACCGATGGCGCGATGGATGCGGCCAACCTGATCAAGCCGGCGCTGGCGCGGGGCGAATTGCACTGCATCGGCGCCACCACGCTGGATGAATACCGCAAGCATGTGGAGAAGGACGCGGCCCTGGCGCGCCGTTTCCAACCCGTCTTTGTCGGCGAACCCAGCGTGGAGGATACGATCTCCATCCTCCGGGGCCTCAAGGAAAAATACGAAGTCCACCATGGCGTTCGGATATCCGATAGCGCCATCGTTGCGGCGGCCACCCTGTCGAACCGCTACATCACGGATCGGTTTTTGCCTGACAAGGCAATTGATCTTATGGACGAAGCGTCTGCTCGTCTGCGCATGCAGATTGACAGCAAGCCGGAAGCACTGGACGAGCTGGACCGCCGCATCATGCAGCTGAAAATCGAAGCTGAAGCCCTGAAGAAGGAAAAGGACGACGCCTCGAAGACGCGCCTTGAAAAACTGGGCAAGGAAATCGCCGATCTCCAGTCGCGCTCTGACGAAATCACCGCCGCCTGGCGTGCGGAGAAGGACAAGCTGGCCTCGGCCACCGAGGTCAAGGACCGTCTGGACCGCGCCCGCGCAGAACTTGCCGATGCCGAACGGCGCGGCGATCTCGGCAAGGCGTCCGAGCTGAAATACGGCGTCATTCCCGAATTGGAAGCAAAGAACACCCGGTCTGACGAGGCCGAAGATGGCGCGTTGGTGAAAGAAGTCGTCGATGACGAGCAGATCGCTTCCGTCGTCTCTCGCTGGACCGGCGTGCCGGTCGACAAGATGCTGGAAGGTGAGCGCGAGAAACTCCTTTCCATGGAGGACGCCTTGCGTGCCCGCGTGGTCGGTCAGGATGAAGCGCTGAGAGCGGTGTCAGATGCCGTCCGCCGCGCACGTGCCGGATTGCAGGATCCGAGCCGCCCGATCGGCTCCTTCCTCTTCCTCGGCCCGACCGGTGTCGGCAAGACCGAGCTGACCAAGACGCTGGCCAATTTCCTGTTCGATGACGAACACGCGGTCACCCGCATGGACATGTCCGAATACATGGAAAAGCATTCCGTCGCCCGGCTGATCGGGGCCCCGCCCGGCTATGTCGGGTATGATGAAGGCGGCGCGCTGACGGAAGCCGTCCGCCGTCGCCCCTATCAGGTCATCCTCTTTGACGAGATCGAGAAGGCCCACCCGGACGTGTTCAACGTGCTCTTGCAGGTGCTCGATGATGGCCGCCTGACCGATGGTCAGGGCCGCACCGTCGACTTCCGCAACACGCTGATCATCATGACCTCCAACCTCGGGGCTGAATTCCTGATGCAGGCTGAAAATGTCGATGAGGCACGGGATGCCGTCATGGGCGCTGTCCGCGCACACTTCCGCCCGGAATTCCTCAACCGCGTGGATGAGATCATTCTCTTCCGCCGGCTGGCCGAAGAGCATATGGGGGCCATCGTCGATATCCAGATGAAGCGCCTGACGAAATTGCTCGCAGATCGCCGGATGACGATTGAACTGGACGATGCCGCACGAAGCTGGCTGGCCGATCAGGGCTATGATCCGGTCTATGGGGCGCGGCCGCTCAAGCGGGTGATCCAGAAGGCGTTGCAGGATCCGCTGGCGCGGCTTCTGCTGGAAGGTCAGCTCAAGGACGGCGACAATATCAAGGTCTCGTCCGAAGGCGGTCATCTGGTCATCAATGGCCAGGTTATCGCCCGGGAAGCCGCCGCGCCGCCCGACGTGATGGTCAACTAGACAGACAAACCCCTCTCCATTCGCGGAGAGGGGTTTTTCCTATGCGGCACCAGCCAGCGACAACCGCAAATGCGGCTCGCCATCCGATGTTTTCGATACCGTCGCGCCATCCGGCCGGATCGTCGCCTGGATCCGCTTTCGATAGGCGGAGAAGCTGTCGAATTTCACGACATCCACGGCCTCGTCGAGATCGAGTGAAATCCGCAGATAGCCATCATCTGCCAACGTCTGCAGGCTCAGAATCCGGGCCTTGAACGGCTGGCCCAGATAAAAGCCCGACACGTCCTGACCGACTGCCAAAGGCAGCGGTGGACGGTTTCCGGCGGCAGCATGGAGCGTGTTCCAGTCACGATAGCCGATTTGCCGGGCGACCAGTTCCAGCGCTTCGCCATGCTTGATGAAATCACCGTCTTCGGCGAGCGCACTTCGCAAGCGTTTTGCTTGCGCTTTCAGCGCCTCGATAGAGGGCAGGGATTGGGTAGGGGACATGATTTCGATCCTTGTCAGGATCCCGAACATATTGAAGGGGCTCGCATTGCCTTCATTCCGGGATCTTTCAAGACACCGAAAATCAAAATAGAGAGGCTTTCACCAGAGACATTCGTCTTGCGAACGGCAGGCAGCCTTGGCCGGTCGCGGTGGATAGGCCCACCGGGACAAAAGGTCAAGTGAGCGTTGAATGCGCTTATTGCGCGCCCGGCGTGCCCTCGGCGGCAATGATGCGGGAAGCGGCGGCATCGCCGCTCTCGGCGGCATTGCGCGCACTGTCACGAATGGCAATGATGCGATCACGTTCGGCCACAAAGAGCGGAATTTCATCGTCTTCCAGCGTGCGGCCAGTGGGCAAGTCCAGCGCCATCGGATTTACCGACTGGCCATTGTGATGGACTTCATAATGCAGGTGCGGCCCGGTCGAGCGACCGGTCGTGCCGACATATCCGATAATCTGCCCCTGCTGCACCCGAGCGCCGGCCGTAACGCCGCGCGCGAAGCCCTGCATGTGGGCATAGGCGGTCTGGAATCCGTTGGAATGGCGGATGCGCACATAATTCCCGAATGAGCCAAAACGGTCGGCGCGTTCCACCACGCCATAACCGGCAGCAAAAATCGGCGTGCCGCGTGGCGCGGCAAAGTCCGTGCCCCGGTGCATGCGATTATACCCCAGCACAGGATGGTGGCGCATGCCGTAATGCGAGGACAGCCGCGCACCATTGATGGGCGTCATCATCAAAAGGCGCTGGGCGCTTTCACCCTCACCATTGAAATAGGCGATCTGGCCGTCTGCCGATTCATAGCGGAAATATTCCAGCGGATCGCCGCGCCCGTCGCAGGCGGCGGACTTCAAACACGGGCGCGAGCGAGCTCACGGCGCGGGCAACATCGCCGCCCGGCGCACCCGCATCATTCAGAACACCTGCCAGCGTGCCGCCACTCGGGACCGTGGCCACCAGCGTCTGGGTATCCAGCGGGCAGGCGACGCAATCGGTATAAAAGGCGGCATGTTCCAGATCGCGCAGATTTTCGACGGGCGTAATGGCGTATTCCGGCTCGCTTCGGGACAAGGCAATCGCTGTGTCGCTGGCAGAGGCTTCAATGACAGGGGCTGTTTGCGGCTCGCTGGCATTCGCAGGAGCATCACCGCCAAACCTACTGAAGATCAATGAAATCAACAGGATAACGGAGAGCGCAATGCTCGCGATGATCGCCGCCGAACGGCGACGAACTTCATCGAGGGAACGTACATCAAAACCGGACATCACTGGCCTTTAATGGATAGCTAACTTGCTTCGTTCAACGATTAGCAAGAACCGCGCCCGCTGCGGTCCATATCGTCAGTTTCCAACGCGGGCATGACAATGACGTGACGTAAGGAAGTTGCCAAGAGCTTACTGACAGTGCGAAATCGTAAGGTCAGGACATCGCGGCAGAATCATGTATCAGGATAACACATGACCCAGATCAAACCCGCCGAACTCGCTCCCGAACAAATGGCTGCACTTCTGTGCGCCCGTCTCTGCCACGATCTTGTCAGCCCGGTTTCGGCCATGGGCATGGCCTTTTCCGTGCTGGATGATGATGACTCCGAAGACATGCGCGAGAATGCGATCGATCTGGTACGCGAAAATGCGCGTCAGGCCGAAGCCAAGCTGGAATTCGCACGGATCGCCTTTGGCGCGGCCGGTTCCGCTCCGGGCACGATGGAATCCTCTGAATTGAAGCGCCTCGCCGAAAACTATTTTTCGACGCTGCGCCCGGAACTCGTCTGGAAGGTCGCCGCACCGGGATTGGAGAAAACCGCCGCCCGCCTGCTGCTCAATCTGTGCATGACGGCGGCCACGTCCGCCGCCCGCGGCGGCACGGTCACGGTGGAAGCCAATGATGACGGCGCCGGCGGTGTGCGTCTGCATCTGGTCGCCGAAGGGCCAAAAGCCGACCTCAAGCCGGACTTTGAAGGCGCTCTGGAAGGTCAGGAACCGGAAGATGGATTCAACGGCCGCTCGATCCAGCCCTACTATACCGGCTTGATTGCCCGTTCGACGGGCGGGCGTGTGACCGCTAGCAAGGGCGAGGACCGCGTGGAGTTTGTGGCGCTTGTTGCGCCGAAAGCCTCACTCGCGGCCTGATTTCTCAAACCCCTGTTAACCAAAGCGCGCGACGATTCTCATTCAGACGCTGATCCCTGCGTCACGGAGAGTTGAGCGCCATGAAAACCTGCCTTGTCGTCGACGATAGCCGCGTGATCCGCAAGGTCGCCCGCCGCATCATCGAGGGGTTCAAACTTCAGTGCGAGGAAGCCGCAGACGGTGCCGAAGCGCTGGCCTACTGCCGCAAGACCATGCCCGATGCCATCCTGCTGGACCGCAACATGCCGGTGATGAACGGCATCGATTTCGTCAAGGCACTGCGTCAGGAGCCCAATGGCGACAGTCCGGTCGTGGTCTTCTGCACCACCGAGAATGATGTGCCGTCCATTACCGAAGCGCTGCGCGCCGGGGTCGACGAATACATCATGAAGCCGTTCGACACGGACATCGTGCAATCCAAATTCCAGCAAGTCGGCCTGATCGGGGAATAAATCCATGTTGGACGCCGCCGCTATCAAGACCATTTCGGAAGAAGCCCGCCGCCGCGCCGGCATCGCCATTCCGCAAGCCCAGACCTATCTGGTCGAGGCGCGGCTGGCACCGGTCGCCCGGTCAGAAGGCTATGACAGTCAGGCGGATCTGGTGCGGGCGTTGGAAAGCTCGAAGGATGACCGCCTTTGGCGGCGCGTTGTCGAAAGTCTCGCCGACCATGAAACTTGGTTCTTCCGCGATCCGGCACCGCTGGATCATTTCATGGCCGACATTCTGCCGGTGCTCGCGCGGGTGAAAGCGCGCAAGGCGCCGATCCGGATTCTGTGCGCCGGGTGTGGCACCGGGCAGGAAGCCTGGTCGCTCGCCATCCTGCTCGAAGAGCAAAAGGCCCGTCTCGGGGCGATGGATATTGAAATTATCGGCACCGACATTTCGCGGCGCGCCATTGAGCGGGCGCAGTCCGCCGCCTATTCGCAATTCGAGGTCCAGCGGGGCCTCTCCATTCATCGCTTGATCGAGCATTTTGAACCGCATGGTCAGCAATGGGTGCTGAAGGATTCCATCAAGCGCTGGGTGCGTTTTGAACGCGGCAATCTTCTCAAACCTGCCGAAGCACTCGGCACATTCGACATCATCTTCTGCCGCAATGTGTTGTCAGGCATGACGCCGGATGCGCGCCGCCACGCCCTGCGCATGATTGCGGACCTGTCCGGCCCGGCCGGATATCTGGTGCTGGGGCAGGGAGAAACCATTGCCGGCGCCGGCGAGCTCTATCGTGCCATGTCGGGCGCGCGCAGTGTTTATGCCCGCACGATGGAAACCGCCCGGCAGGCCGCCTGAAAGGGTTTGCCTGCGGGCGAAGTCAGCTGATCATTCCACGGCCCCGACCAGTTCCGGCCGCAGCAATATTTGATTTGCTATGGCTTCAGCCAGATCGCGTGTCGCCAGCTGCATGGAATTCAGCCCGCGCTCATCGCTCATCGAGGCGGCCGCATGGATGTCGTAATACCCGTTCCCGTGACCATTCGGTAGCGTATAGACATAGCGGTGGATGATCTGTGCTTCGGCGAAGTAGTATCCATCGCCTTCCGGGTCCGGACCATAGGCAAGGCAAAGGTCCAGCCTCCGGCCATAAGGCGCGTCCGCTTCGGCAATGACGGTGAGTTCGCCCGTTTCGCAGAAATACTCCGGCAGTGGCGGCAGCCCGGCTTCCCCGGATGACGCGCCATCGTCCGATGTGGTCTCATGCCGGGACATATCGAAATCGAGGCCGAGCGCCCATTCATACTCACCGCCCGTGCCGGGCATGGCCTCTTCCGCATCATCATAGATCCGGGTCAGTTCTGCCGTCAGCGCATAGGGATCCCGGACCCGGTAATGCGAAGTCAGTTCGGCGACCTCGGTAATAAAGCGGCTCCAGTTCGCACCGAAGGAGTCGACATCATCAATCTGCTGCAGCGATGACTGCAGAAAGCCCAGATAAGTGTCGATCTGTTCCTGTGTAGCGGTGTCGATATCGGGCATGTCGGGCAAGGTCAGCGCTTCGTCCTGAGCGGCAGAAAGGCTGGCGGCCAGAAGGGCGGCGGAAATCAGCATGTAAACTCCCCTGAGTGTCGGGTGAAGATTGCCATATTCCCGAGATCAGGCAAAGAAAAAGCCCGGTGCGGGGGCGCCGGGCTTGTCCTTGGGATATTTGAAAGGAGAGGCGGCTACGCCACGTCCTTTTGCTCGACCGGGTCGCGCAGCACATAGCCCCGTCCCCAGACGGTTTCGATGTGATGCTGTCCGCCTGTTGCGGCCGCGAGTTTCTTGCGCAGCTTGCAGATGAAGACGTCGATAATTTTCAGTTCCGGTTCGTCCATGCCGCCATAGAGGTGGTTCAGAAACATCTCCTTGGTCAGCGTATTGCCCTTGCGCAGCGAGAGCAGCTCCAGCATCTGGTATTCCTTGCCGGTCAGGTGAACGCGGTGTCCGTCCACTTCCACCGTCTTGGCATCCAGATTCACGCCGATATCGCCGGTTTTGATGATGGACTGGGCATGGCCTTTCGAGCGGCGGACGATGGCATGGATCCGCGCGACCATTTCGTCCTTGTGGAACGGCTTGGTCATGTAATCGTCGGCGCCGCAGCCCAGGCCGCGCACCTTGTTATCAATATCCGCATTGCCGGTGAGGATCAGGATCGGCGTATCGATCTTGGCCAGACGCAACGTCTTCAGCACGTCAAAGCCGGGCATGTCCGGCAGATTCAGGTCCAGAAGGATGATATCGTAATCATAGAGCTTGCCGAGATCGACACCCTCTTCCCCCAGATCGGTGGTATAGACGTTGAAGCCTTCTGACTTGAGCATCAGGTCAATGGATTGCGCTGTCGCGCGATCATCTTCAATCAGCAAAACCCGCATGGATATTCTCCGCCCCGCTCGTCTGGCGAATCACTTCGCCGTTGGTTCCATGGTTAACGTGCTTCGGACGGTAGATGCAAAGCGTTAACGAAAGTTAACTGCGAATTGACTCGTATGGCAGAATCGAGTCCGTCCGCGATTCGTTCCGATTTTGGGTTTGACCCCGAATTTATCCAATTGATACATAAGGTTGAGTCAGATCGGCAGAGGCAACTCGCCATGCAAGTCAGGCTCGGCACGCTCATCGCATTAATATTTTCTGCAGCTGTTTTTGCGCAGGGCAGCGTTAATTGGTCGATCCTCCCCAATGTGCGGACCGGCGCACCGAATGAAGACCTCACCTTCTTTGCGACCATTGTGAACGGCTCCGATGTCGAGATGGACTGCCAGCCGCGATTTGGTGGAAACTTCACGCGGCCCGGCGGGGTGAGCGGACAAGCGCGATTTTTTACCTATGACGGTACGAATGTCGGCGCATCCTTCAATCAGGTGGTCACGATCGCCCCCGGCGGCCGCCAGGACTACGTCGTCTCGCTGAGCGTCAACCGGGCCTATACCGGTAACATTGTGACCCCGGTGGGCTGTACCAATCCGGACGAAATTCTCATCGATCTGCCGCGCATTCCGGACGTGAATGATTTCAATGTATTCGTTGAAGCCGGAAATCCGCCCGATATCGTCATGGTCAGCGATACGATCTCGCGCGATGGCGTGTCCCGCGTCGGCGAAACAGGTCCGCGTGCCGCCCTGATGACGGTCGCAGCAGTCAATATTGGCGGAGATGCCACCGACCTGATCGTATTTCCGAACATCACGGGCTTTTCCACCCTCAATGATGGCTTGCAACCGACGATTTGCGAGACGGATCTGGCCGGCATCTGTACCGGTCCAGAGGGCCGGTTTGTCCGGATCACGAACTGGAACACCGATGATGTCAGGACATTCGCGGTACGCGCACGGGTCGCGCCGCCCATCAGTGTGCCCTTCTATCCGGATCGCCTGCGATTGCAGGCGGTGGCCAGCCCTGAAGTCGAACCGATTGCCGACTGGTATGAGATTAGGCCTGCGGAATTCATCGCCCAGGCGCAGGGCAATACCGGCGTGGCGATCGATGTGGAGCGCCAGCCTCAATATCAGACCGGCCCCGCGCCCGTTCAGCAATGCGTCTATGACCGGACGGGCGATGTGGGCCGCGGCTTCAGCCGCGAAGATGGCATCATCATCTTTGATGAGCGTATCAATCCGGAGGGAAATCTGTCCGGCTTGGGCTATTTGCGCCAATCCTCGAACCAGTTCGACTCCCGGTTCGAGGACATCATACCGATTGAAATTCTCCTGCCCGATGAAAATTCCGGCGACACCCAGCTCACAATTTTCGGCATGGGGGCGGGTGCGCCACAAGCCAGCGACACGACAGCAAATGTGAATGTTCAGACCCGCAGCGATGGCAGCGTGGAAATCGTCTGGAACGCGCAGGTATTGCCAACCGAAGGCCTGGACGGCCCGCAAGCCAATGATGTCGAGAGGGCCAGGCGCGCCAGATGTACCGGCGCACCGTATCAGAATCGCCAATCGGTACTGTTTACGAACGAACAGCTGGCAGAAATCTACGGCATCGACCCGTCAATTCGCGGGCTGTCGCTTGTAGAGGAGATCGAGTTGCGGCAGGGAACGTCCGAAGCCGAAATGGGCGAGTTGACGAAGCTCCACGCAGATCCGGCGGAGAACGTGGCCAATGCCATCATGGGTGCCCTGGTCATTTTTTCGGGTGGCCGGCCGGGCGTGACACCGCCCGGCGGTCTCGACGGCGGCCAGATAATCGAGGACGGTGAAGCAATCGGAATACTGGTCCCGTCACGATATTCTGATCCCCAGGGCGGAACGGCCCTCATCGATTGCGCGACAATGATGTTGACCGGTGTTCAGGAGAACGAAGAAACCGCCTCGGCCGAAAATGCCAGCATCGTCCGACTGACGCGGTCAGGCGTTACATTTGAAAACGCCGAACGCGACTGTGTCCGATAGAGCAGGGGACAGGCCGGTTGCCAATCCCCGCTGACGCGGCGGCACTCCCGACTAAATCGCTCCACAAACAACAATGGAGCTTCCCCATGAAATGCCCGCTTGATGGTGAAACCCTCGTGATTGCCGACCGGCAAGGCGTCGAGATCGATTATTGCCCGAAATGCCGCGGCGTCTGGCTGGACCGGGGTGAGCTCGACAAGATCATCGAGCGCTCGGAAGCGCCGCGCGTTGCTGCAACGCAGTCCGGACCGTGGGACGGCGATCGCCCGCGCGACGCCCAGCGCCAGGACGAGCGCCGGCCCAAGCGCCGCGAGAGCTTTCTGTCAGAACTGTTCGATTTCGAACTTTAGGCTGCGCCGTTTACGTGGTCCTAACCGCAATTTGCTAGCGTGATCCTTCAATGCGCCCAGAACGGGCGTTCGAGGATCAAGAATGCAGGCCTTGCTCGATCGAATCGAATCACTGGACCCGCGCGTCATGACCGGACGCGTGACGGGTATCAATGGTTTGCTGGTCGAGGTTGAAGGCCCGGCCTCCGGCCTGGCCCTCGGCTCCCGCGCCCATATTGATACCGCTCAGGGTGAAGCCGTTTGCGAAGTTGTCGGCTTCAAGGGGCAATCCGCGATCATGATGCCGTTCGAGCCGGTCGACGGGGTTCGTCCCGGCGCGCCGGCGCGTCTGGATCCGGATGTCGCCACCGTCCGACCGTCCACGGGATGGCTTGGCCGCGTCATCGACAGCTTTGCCAATCCGCTGGATGGCGGCGCGCCATTGCCGAAAGGACCGGTCTCCTATCCTTTGCGCGGCCGCCCGCCTTGCGCCCATGGCCGTGGCCGGCTTGGCCCGAGGATGGATCTGGGCGTGCGGGTCTTGAACGTTTTCACGCCCATGCGGCGCGGGCAGCGGCTAGGCGTCTTTGCCGGGTCTGGTGTCGGCAAGTCGGTGATGATGTCCATGCTGGCGCGCAATGCGGATGCCGATGTCATCGTCATCGGCCTGGTCGGCGAACGGGGCCGGGAAGCGCGTGAATTTGTCGAGGATGTTCTGGGGCCAGAAGGCCGCCGCAAATCGGTGGTCATCACCGAAACATCGGATGCGCCGGCGCTGGCCCGCCGGCAGGCGGCGCAGCTGACCCTGACGGTGGCGGAATATTTCCGCGACAAGGGCAAGAATGTCCTTTGCCTGATGGACAGCGTCACCCGCGTCGCCCTGGCACAACGCGAAATCGGCCTGGCCGCCGGCGAGCCGCCGACCACGCGCGGTTATACGCCCTCCGTCTTTGCCGAGCTGCCGCGTCTTCTGGAACGCGCCGGGCCGGGCCCGGATGGCACCGGCTCGATCACCGGCATTTTTACCGTGCTGGTCGATGGCGATGATCATAACGAACCGGTCGCCGATGCAGTTCGCGGTATTCTGGACGGGCATATCGTGATGAGCCGCGAGATCGCCGAACGCGGCCGCTATCCCGCGATCGATGTTCTCCGCTCGGTCAGCCGGGTCGCACCGGAAGTCTATGAAAATAACGAAGCCGAACTGGTGCGCGAAGCCCGCCGCAGCCTGTCGGTCTATGCAGACATGGAAGAATTGATCCGTCTTGGCGCCTATGCCGCCGGATCGAACAAAGAGACGGACCACGCCATTGCGCTCAACGGTCCGCTCGAAGCATTCCTCGGTCAGGGGAAAGATGAAGCCACATCGATTGATGAGAGCTTTGCAACCCTGGCCGGGATTTTGGGTGGTGATGGAGGTACCTCATGACACGATCTCATGAGCCATTGATCCGGCTGGCCCGGTTCAAGGTCGAAGAATTACAAAAGCAACTGGCCGATATTGATCGCGTGCGCACCTCGCTCAACGATCAGATCGAACGTCTGGAAGCGTCCGTGCCGGAAGAACAGGCCGCCGCAACCGACAACAAGGACGGCTATATCGCCTATGGCAGCTATGCCCAGGCCGTGATCAAGCGAAAGCTGAATATTCGCGCATCGCTGGATGAAGTCGACCAGCAGGCGGACGGCATCCGCGAACGGCTGGAAGCGGCCTTCCGCGAGCTCAAGAAGTATGAGCTTCTGGAAGAACGCCGCGTCGCCCGCATCGAGGATGCCTTGCGCGCCGAGGAACAGGCCGAGCTCGACGAGATCGCCCAGACCCGCCGCCGTCAGGCGCACTGAATCTGCTTACTGTGAGAAGAAGCCTTCAAACAGCGGCGCGGCCGCTTCGCCGTAGTAGAGGGCTTCGGGTACATCCCGGCGCACGGCGGCACGATCGTTGAAGAAGGCCGCGAAGACGGGGGCTTCTGCGTCTGGGGCTCCGAATGCGTCTTCGAACGCGGATTGAAGCGGATCGAGATCGCTTTCCTCGACGAGCACCCAGACATGGGTCAGGGCACCATCAGCAAACACAAATTCGGCCAGGCGGCCCGAACCGAAATAGTGATAGCCTTCGCAATCGACCTGGACATGGCTTGTCGTGGCCAGCGGCATTTCCGCCGGATCCAGTTCACGGACGGTATGAGAGGCGCACACGGCAGAAAAGTCATGCGTCTCAATGGCTTGGCCAAACCGGAAGTCGGCAGGCGCGGCAGGGATGAAATTCGCGGTGTTGAGCGCCGCAGCTACAAATAATTCTAACATGATGAGTTCCTTTGGGTGTAACTGCCCGAAGGATGCAGATCATACGCAATCTGGATGCAATCAATTACCGTCTGTCAGCATAACCGGGCCCGAGCGGCGGCGCGGTGGTGTCTCGGCCTCGGCGTCTTCCGATTCTACAGCCGGGTCCGGGTCGATCACGGGGGCGGACTCAGCGTCTGCTGCGCCGGTCTCTGTGTCGGTTTCGGGACCGGCTTCCGGTGGAACTGTTTCCGTCTCCGACGGCAGCGGTGCCCGGTAAACCTCCACAATCGTTTCCATGCCGGAGCGTTGAATCTCGGCTTCCGTCACTGGCCTGACCGGCTCGGCAGATGGGGCGGTATCTGCTGGGACAGTAGCATCACTATCAGCGATCGCCTCTGCCGGGGCGCTCACCTCCGGTTCGGCAGGCGCGATCTCGGCGATCGGTTCGGTTTGGAGCGCTTCCATGGGGGTCTCATCGCGCTCGATCTCCTCCGAATCCTCAGCCACGACAGGCGATGCAACCGGCCCCAGGGGCGGACACATGCGCGGATCGCAGGACCGAAGCGTCAGGATCAATTCCTCCGCGCCTGAAATCTCGCCGGTCTCCGACGCTTCGACCCAGGCATGAAGAAAGCGCGGAATGCCGGCCGACTCGGCCCAGACCCGCTCGATGTAATAGTCGATCCGGCCATCACCATTGGCCTGCCAGCGTACGGTCTCCAGCCCCTGACGCCTCTCCGACCACTGGCCGCCATAAACCACCTCGGTCGACTCCCCGACCGCCACGAATGCGTTCGAGCCGTCTGCCATCTCGAACCGGTAAATGACCGGATCCGTCTGGTCCTGCGCCACTTCCATGCGGGCATCGGCGGGCATCCGCACGCAGAAGCTCCAGCCCGGCATGGAACATCCCGTCGGCAAAAACAGGCTGGCCAGCAGGGAGGAGGTGAGCGCGATCATCAGCGCCGCCCGAACCGTCCCCGGGCCGCAAAGAGGAGGCCGATCAGAACAAAATAGATGAAGAGCCGCGCCAGAAGGACGAGACCGCCGCGTTCATCCAGCCGCGCCAGCATCAGATCGAACGCAAAGTCGGGCGTTACGCCGGTCGCAATCCGCAGAAAATAGGGGGTGATCGTGTCGGCGACAAAAGCGAGGCCCACAACGACGGGCAATTGTGAGGCCCGGCGCATGATCAAGGCGCCGAACAGGGACCAGACCAGTATCAGCCACCAGTCCGTCGCGGTGAATCCACCCGAAAGCCTGTCGAGAATAGCGTCCATGGGGCTACCTTACGCCGCTTCTCGTCCCGCGGCGAGGGCCGAGGCGAGATTCGCAATGTCGCACATGGCGGCACAATCGGGCGATCTTTGCCCCAGAGGCATTTGCGCCCTTATGGTCAGTGGCACATGCTCGTCGCGGGTCACGATCCCGGCGAGGGCGGGGGCGAACCCCAGAAAGCTCTGACACGTCTTGCGGAAGGCGGCATAGGCTTCCCGGGCCTTGTCGGCGGTGGGCGCATTATTCACGACGACCAGCGGCGCTGCGGTTTCATCGCGGATACGCAGGCGTTTTACGAATGCGTAGGCATCCGTCAGCGAGGTCGGCTCGTCATTGATCACGATCAGCACGTCATCTGCTGCCATCGCCATCCGCATGGTGGAATCATCGGCACCGGCAGCAAGATCGAGAATGGCGCGTTCATAGGACAGGGCGATGGTCGCACAGGCCGCAGCCAGCCGGTTGACGGCGTCCGGCCGCATTCCGGCCAGTCCGCCGGACCCCGATCGACCGGCAATCACATCAAATCCGCCGCGCTGGCGCGCGCCGCCCATGACGGGCTGGCAGGCATCTTCCAGCAGGATTTGTCCGGACATGACGGCGGCCAGATCGGCATCGGGCGAGAGGCCGAGTTGAACGTCGATATTGGCCATGCCGAGATCGCCATCAATCAGCAGCATCCGCTCGCCCTGCGCTGAAAAGGCCTGCGCCAGTCCGGCGGCAATCACGGTTTTCCCGACGCCGCCCTTTCCCGAAGCGATGGCGAGGATGCGGCCTGCGGGGGCATTATTGTCGGGAAGGAAACTCATGCCTCATCTCCCTGAAGGCTGACATCATCGGGCAGGTCGTGAAGATCGAGCAGTGTCCGCGCGAGGCGCAGCGGCGTCGCGGGGGCCAGCCCCGATCCGATATACGGGCTGGCGGACACATGCGCGAAAGCCAGACCGGCCTCTCCGGCAGCGAGGATCGCGCCCTTGCGCCGGGCACAATCCGCCTTGCCGATTATCGTGCGCCGCGCGCCAATGGAGGCGTAGAGCGACGCTGATTCCGTGACATCTTCCGGTGCCTGTCCGGCATCAATCACGGCAATGATCTCGGCTTCTGTCGCGGCGGCAAAGGCCGCGGTCATGTCCAGATCGTCCAGATCAAAGGGATTGCCCGCGGGCGCGTCCACCAGCAGCAGCTGATCCCCGGCATTCAGGGCATAGCTCTCCGCTTCGCGTGGATCATCCGCCATGGCGTAGGCAAAGCCGAGCTTGTCCGCGAGCTCGGAAATCCGGGCTTCGGCTCCGGCGCGTTCGCAATCGGTGGCGAGAATGAGAACCGGCACATTCGACGCCGCGGCACGCGCCGCAATCCGGGCCAGGGTGGCAGTTTTCCCGGCCCCGGGCGCACCGGCAAACAACAGGGTTTGTCCCGCCTCGACTTCCAGCGGTGCGAAGCGATACCGGCTTTCGAGCGCCTGCGCGAGCGAATGCGCGGCTGGTGCCTCTTCCTGCATGTCGCAGAACCGGGCGAGCGCTTCGATCGCGGCATCCGGAACCCGGTGAAAGCCCAGAGCACGGATGATCCGGTCGACGCCGTCGCTGTCATCGCCGCGCTGGTGCCGTATCTCCCGATGGATGCGTTCGGCCCGTTCGCGCGGCGCTTCGATCACATCGCCGCCACGCGGCTTGTCGGAGGCGGCCCGCACTTCCACACCGCCGCCCGGCGCATCGCCGGTCGCAACAATGATGGCGTCCTCACCCAGATCGCGGCGGACATTAGCCATCGCTTCGGCGAGAGAGGGCGCGGAGAAGGTTTTCAACCGCATGGCCTAGATATGCCCCATGGTCTTCAGACGAGCCGTCGGGTGAATTTCATTCTGGCCCATGACAATCGTATTGGCCCGGAAGCGTTCCACCAGCGAGCGCACATAGGGCCGTGTGGCCGGGCTGGTCAGCAGGACCGGCGTTTCGCCCTGCGCCGCCGCCCGCTCGAAAGCATCCCGGACGGCTGCAACAAATTCATGTAGCTTCGACGGTGCCAGCGCCAATTGCTTGCGATCGCCTTCACCGATCATGGCCTCAGCAAAGGCCTGTTCCCATTGCGGTGACATGGCCAGAACCGGCAATTGACCGTCCGCGCCGGAATTCGCATGGCAGATCTGGCGCGCAAGACGGCCGCGCACATGTTCGGTGATCGCATCGATATGCTGCGAGAAGGCGCTGGCTTCGGCGATGCCTTCCAGAATGGTCGGCAGATCGCGAATGGAAATCCGCTCCTTCAGGAGGTTTTGCAGAACGCGCTGGATACCGGCCCGCGTGATTTGCGATGGCGCAATATCGTCGACCAGCTTCTTGTGTTCCTTCGACAGGCCGGCAATCAGCTTCTCGACCTCGGCATAGGACAGAAGTTCGGCCATGTGTTCGCGCAGGATTTCGGTCAGATGGGTCACGAGCACCGCTGACGGATCGACAATCGTATAGCCGCGGAAAGTGGCTTCCTCGCGCAGATTTTCGTCAATCCATGTCGCCGGCAGACCAAAGGCCGGCTCCTTTACATGATCGCCGGGCAGATCAATCTGCTGGCCGTGCGGATCCATGACGAGGAGATGCTTCAGCTTCACCTGTCCGGACCCGGCCTGCATTTCCTTGACCCGGATCGTGTAGTCATTGGAGCCGAGCCGCATATTGTCGATGATGCGCACAGACGGCGTCACGAAGCCCGTTTCTTCCGCCATCGTCCGGCGCAGCGCGCGGATCTGGTCGGTCAGCTTGCGGCCTTCGACATCATTGATGAGGGGCAGCAGGCCATAGCCCAATTCGATCTTCAATTCGTCCAGAGCCAGCGTCTCGCCAATGGGCGGTTCGGCGGCTTCGGTTTCCGCACTTGCCTGAACAGTCTTGGCCGTGATCGCGGCTTCGGCCTCATTGGATTTTCGATTGGCCGTCAGACCCAGACCGACCGCGCCCGCCGCCATCAGCGCGAAGGGAATAAGCGGCATGCCGGGCAGCAGGCCGATAACGCCGGCCGTGGCGGCGACCATGTAGAGGCCTTGCGGATTGCCCGCGAGCTGCTTGTAGAGGGCTTCGTCGGCCTGACCCTCGACACCGGCCTTGGAGACCAGAAGGCCGGCCGCGACGGAGATGATCAGTGCCGGAATCTGGGACACCAGACCATCGCCGATGGTCAGCGTGGAATAGGTCGAGGCCGCGGTGCCGAAATCCATGCCGGACTGGGCAATGCCGATCACCATGCCGGCGATCAGATTGATGGCGGTGATCATGAGGCCCGCCATGGCATCGCCGCGGACGAATTTCGAGGCACCATCCATGGCACCGAAGAAATTGCTTTCGCCTTCCAGATCGCTGCGCCGCTTCCGCGCCTCATCCTCATTGATCAGGCCAGCTGACAAATCCGCGTCAATGGCCATCTGCTTGCCGGGCATCGCATCCAGGTTAAAGCGGGCGGCCACTTCAGCAATACGGCCAGACCCCTTGGTGATGACGACAAAATTCACGATCACCAGAATGCCAAAGACAATAATCCCGATGACGAAATTGCCCTGCATGACAAAGTTGCCGAAGGCTTCAATCACCTTACCGGCGGCATCCGTGCCCTCTGCCCCGTTGGACAGGATCAGCCGCGTGGAAGCGATATTCAGCCCCAATCGCAAGAGTGTCGCGATCAGGAGCACCGCCGGGAAGGCGGAAAACTCCAGCGGCCGCTTGATAAACAATGCCGTCATCAGGACCAGCACGGACAGCGAGATGGAAATCGCCAGAGCAATATCCATCAGGACCCGCGGCATGGGCAGGATCAGCATGACCAGAATGGCCATGATGCCGATGCCCAGCGCGACATCGCCGCGCAGACCCTTTTTCAGGAATCCGAGAACATCAAACCCGCCGGAGCCGGTTTGAGAGGAGGCCGTCGTGTCAGCCATTCAGATCAGGCCGCTCCTGCGCGTGTATCACCGGGCGCGGCAACGCTGATGCCTTGCTCGGTGTAGAGTTTGAGTTTGTTGCGCAACGTCCGGATGGAAATGCCGAGAATATTGGCGGCATGGGTCCGGTTGCCGAGACAATGATCCAGCGTTTCCAGGATCAGATCCTGTTCGACTTCGGCGACCGTGCGGCCGACCTGATGACGCTGGGCGACATCGGCGGCTTCTGCGGCGCGCGAGGCCGGATTAGTGGCACTGCCGGTAAACAGGGAGCCATCCGGCATGCGGATCGCTTCCGGGCCGATTTCCTGACCCGAGGCGAGCAGCACGGCGCGGTGCATGGTGTTTTCCAGTTCGCGCACATTGCCCGGCCATTGCCGCGCCAGAAGCGCATTCTTGGCGCTCTCTGAGATCGGCCGGTCGCCAATGCCGTTGGCCGCCGCATATTTGCGGGCAAAGTGCTCGGACAGGGCAACAATATCAGCCGGGCGTTCGCGCAGGGGCGGAAGCGCCAGATTGACGACATTCAGGCGGAAAAGCAGGTCTTCGCGGAAACTGCCATCAGCGACGGCCTTGGTCAGATCGCGGTTGGAGGTCGCCAGCACCCGGATATTGATCTTGACCGGACCGGAGCCCCCGACGCGGTCAATTTCGCGCTCCTGCAGGGCGCGCAGAAGCTTGGCCTGAAGGCGGGCATCCATTTCCGAGATTTCGTCCAGCAGCAGAGTGCCGCCATTGGCTTCTTCAAATTTGCCGACCCGCCGGGCCACCGCGCCGGTAAAGGCACCTTTCTCGTGACCGAATAATTCCGATTCAAGCAGGTTTTCCGGGATTGCGGCGCAATTGACCGAGATAAACGGCGCGGCCGCGCGCTTGGACTTGTTGTGGACATAGCGCGCCATGACCTCCTTGCCGGACCCGCTTTCGCCGGTGATCAGAACGCTGGCGTCGGAACCGGCGATCTGATTGGCAAATTCAATCACGGTCTGCATGGACGGGTCACGGGCAATCATCGGCTGTTCGTCATCCGCAACAGCGGCCAGAACGGCGGCAATGAGGTCGGCTTCCGGCGGCAGCGGAATGAATTCCTTCGCCCCGGCACGGATCGCCATGGCCGCGATATCCGGCTTGACGTTGACGCCGCAGGCGACCACCGGAACGGTGATCCGCTCAGCTTCATTGGCAGCGATCAGCGCCGCAATATCCAGCGCGGCATCGACCATGAGCAGATCGGCCCCGCGCCCGGCGCGCAAATGGCTGGTCGCCTGATTGATGGTATCGACCTGGGCGACTTTCGCCCCGCGATCGATCGCGATCTTGGCGGCGGTATGGAGTTGGCCTCCGAGGCTTCCGACGATGAGCAAACGCATGGGTTAGCCCTCCTTGCCAATACGGGATGAAGTCACGGTCATGCAGCGTCTCCATCCTTGATGATTTCAGTCATGGTCACGCCCAGCCGGTCGTCCACGACGACGATTTCGCCGCGGGCGACCAACCGGTCATTGACGTAGATGTCGATCGCTTCGCCGACTTTGCGTTCCAGCTCGACAACCGATCCGGCCTTCAATTTGAGAAGCGAATTCAATTCGATATGGGTTTTGCCAAGCACGGCAGAGACATTGACGGGAACGTCAAAGACCGGCGACAGATCGGTCGCCGTCTTTTCGTCCTCGTCTGCGAGCGTCTGTACGATCTGGGCGGCATCACCGTCGGCCAGCGTCGCCGGCACGTCTCCGCCGGAAGATGCTTCGGAGGCAAACTCCGGCAGGTCGAGATCACTGTCTTGGGACATTTCGGTCTCCTTTATCCTGTCGCCGCCTGCCCGCCGTCCGAATCGGAGGCATCGTCAGGTGCGGCATTGTCTTCGGGGGCAGCCAGCCAGTCGGTAATCAGCGCTTCAATCCGGGCTTCGATATCGGCTTGCGAGCGCTCCACGCTGCCCGTTCCCCACTCCAGGCGGCAATCCGCGCCGGTGATGTCCGGGTTGGCGCGCACAATGACGGCGCCCTCAAAGCCGGCCTCTGTCGCCGTTTTCTCGAGGATTTCCGCGACCAGCCCGGCAATCGCTTCCGCGCAATGCACGTTGAAACGGGGTTCCCCGCGCAAATCCTTCATGACGCTGGCACAGAAATCGGCGATCGCGTCGCTGGCATTGCTGGCGATGGCGGCTCCGGCCAGCTTTTTCGCGGTAATCAGCGCCAGCTGCGCCGATTGTGCGCGCAGCGTTTCGGACTCATTTTCAAGCCGCGCCAGAATGAGCTGCATTTGCGACGCTACGGCCCGCACGGCATCGGCCTGTATGGCGGCCGCTTTTGCGGTTTCGGACGTCTCGCCTTCGGCAAACGCCTGTTGGCGAACGTCCTCGACCTCTGCCGCCGTCAGCATCTGTTTGACCCGCTGACCATCGCGCAGCACTTCGCCATCGGCCGAGAAGACCCTGTCGAAGTCGAATTTTGGCAATGGCTGGGTCATTCAATCCTTGTCCTAGTAGATCAGCTCGTCTTCGCCGCCGCCTTCGGCGAGCAGAATTTCGCCCTTCGCGGCGAGGTCCTTGGCGGTGGCAACCATGGCCGTCTGCGCCTGGTCCACATCTTTCAGGCGGACCGGGCCCATGGCGGCCATATCGTCCTTGAGAATTTTCGCGGCCCGTTCCGACATGTTCGAGAAGAAGAGATCGCGCAGACTGTCGGAAGCGCCCTTGAGCGCCAGACCGAGTTGCGCCTTGTCGACGGCCCGCAGCAAGGTCTGGATGCCACCGGGGTCCAGCTTCGAGAGATCCTCGAATACGAACATGAGGGCGCGGATTTTCTCGGCACTGTCGCGATTGCGCTCTTCCAGCGCCGCCAGAAAGCGGTTTTCCGTCTGGCGGTCGAAATTGTTGAAGATGTCGGCCATCATCTCGTGACTGTCGCGCTTGGAGGTACGCGCCAGATTGGACATGAATTCAGTCCGCAGCGTTTCTTCAATCTTGTCGAGGATTTCGCGCTGCACGGGCTCCATGCGCAGCATCCGCATCACCACTTCCAGAGCAAAATCCTCGGGCAGGGCGCCCAGCACGCGGGAGGCATGCTCGCCCTTGATCTTGGACAGAACCACGGCGACGGTCTGCGGATACTCATTCTTCAGATAATTCGCGAGCACGACCTCGTTCACATTGCCGAGTTTGTCCCACATGGTACGCCCGGCAGGACCGCGCAGCTCCTCCATGATGCCATCGACTTTTTCGCCAGGCAGGAAGGAGGTGAGCAGCCGCTGGGTCGCTTCGAACGAGCCCATCAGCGAGCCGCCTTGCGAAATCTGGCCGGCAAAATCGACGATCAGTTTTTCAACGGCCTTCGCAGACACATTGCCGAGATTGGACATGGCCTGGGAGACCTCGCGGATCTCCTCCTCGTCCATCATTTCCCAGAGCGAGTGTTCTTCCTCGCCCAGCGCCAAAAGGATGACGGCAGCCCTTTCCGGTCCCGCGAGCTTTGCGGGATCATCAATGACGCGTTTGCCTTCCCTTGCAGCAGCCATCAGCCTTCACTCATCCAGGTCCGGATAATCGACAGGGATTCATCCGGGTGAGAATTGACGACGCCCGATACCTTCTTGATCGAGGAGGCTTTCACCTGACCGTCAATCTTGGCGATATCGATTCCATCATCGACATATTCGGTCGTTGCGGGCGCGCTCCCGCCGCTTGTATTCTGTTGTGGCATTTGCTGACCGCTGGCATCCGCAATGGCGGCCTGCGTGCCTTCGGACTCAATCCGCGGTCCGCCGCCGCCACCACCGCCCGCAATCGCCATGGCCGGCGCAGAAGCGGCGGCCCCCTTGGCCAGTGGCCGGGCCACCAGGAAGATGACCAGCAAGGCCGTCAGGAACATCACGCCGATTTCCGCCGCCCGCATGATGTCATCCGTGTTCAGGGAGAAACCCGAGGCCGCCGGCGTGCCGATATTCGGGTCTGCGCGGGAAAACCGGATATTGGTGACTTCAAGACTGTCCTGCCGGCCATTCTCGACTTGGGTAAAGCCCATGGCGGAGCGTACAAGCGCCGTGATTTGCGCCATTTCCTCGGCACTGCGCGGCACATAGGTCTGCGTGCCATCCTCGGCGATTTCCACCGTGCCATCGACGGCGACCGCGACCGACAGGCGCTCGATATCGCCGGCTTCGGTAACCCGCGTCGTGGTCGTGCGCGACAGGGCAAATTCCTGGGCGTCATTCGAATTCGATGACTCATTAATCGACTGTGGCCCATCGGATGCGGCGTTTTCGTCGTCCGGAAGGTTTTCGGACGCGGACACGGCATTCGCCGCACCATCGACTTCGCGGCCGGTTTCTTCCGAGCGCGTCCGGCTGCGCAATACGGAGCCTTCGGGATCGTAACGCTCTTCGCTCTGTGTCACGGAATTCCGGTTCAGGTCGGCGCTGACTTGCACCCGGGCCGCGCCAACACCGACCACCCCTTCGACAAGATCCAGAATGCGGCGGCGATACTGTTCCTCGATCGAGGCGCGCTGGCTTTCCAGCGCAATCGTTCCGAGGCCATCGCCTTCTTCCGGACTGGCCAGAAGGCGGCCGGTGGTATCAGCAATGGTGATTTCCCGGGCCGACAGACCATCAACGGCGCTCGCCACGATATTGCGGATGATGCCGGAATGCTCGCGGGTCAGATCACCACGCGCGGAGATCACAATAGAGGCGGAGGGCTGGGCTGCATCGCGTTCGAACAGGCGCCGTTCGGGCAGAACAAGGTGCACGCGGGCCGATGTAATAATGTCCAGCGATTGTATCGTCCGCGCCAGCTCGCCTTCCAGCGCGCGTTTGGCATTCATGTTCTGGACAAAGCTGGTGGCGCCGAGCGCATCGGTCTCATCGAAGATTTCATAACCGACCGAGCCGGAATTCAGCGCGCCGCCGCTGGCGACCCGTACGCGCGCTTCATCCACCTGGTTGCGGGCAACATAGATGGACGAGCCACCATTGCGGAATTCATAGGGGATGCCGGCCGTGTCCAGAGCTTCGCTGACGCTGGCCGAATCGGAAGGGTCCAGACCGGCATAGAGCAGGGCCTGGCTGCCGCCACCCATATTGAAGCTGAAGAAGAGGAGGGCTGCGGCCAGCCCGGCGCTCAAGCCGAATATGGCTATGAGACGCATGGCGCCAATCGACCGCAATTGTTCCATCAGACTGTTCACGTAGGCGTCCTGCCGATTCATTGCGCTGCTTTCGAAGCAGCAACCCGGCAAGTTTTTCCCACTGCCCGCGTAAACGAGGGTTTAATATGAAGACGCCCGGCTCAAAGAACCGGGCGTTTTTCGCAGTTTTTACTGAATAATGTGTCTCAGGCACCCATCGGATTGGGTTTGGCGCGGTAATGCTGGATGCGCGTTGTCCGCAATCCGGCCAGGCCGTGCTTGTCGATGGCGCGCTGCCAACCGAGAAATTCCTCGACCGTCAGACGATAGCGCTCACATGCCTCTTCAAGGGAAAGCAGACCACCGCGGACCGCGGCAACCACTTCGGCCTTGCGGCGAATGACCCAGCGCTGGGTCGACGGATTTGGCAAATCCGCCAGTGTCAGCGGGCTGCCATCCGGACCAATGACATAATTTTCCTTACGCCGTGCATTCATAACCACCACCCTGTATTTTCACCCGATGGACGCTCTTTGTCGTCCTTGTTGAGAGGGGTTATACGCGCAGCCTCTTAAATTCCGCCTAAACGCCGTGGTAAATCTTCATTTAACTCAATGACTAAAAAGCAAAGGACCTCCCGCCGGAACGGGAGGCCCTTCACTCAGGAAGTATGGGTCAGATCAGCGTTAGCGCTTCATCCGGATCGCTTCATCCAGCATCTCGTCAGCTGTGGTGATGATCTTGGAGGAAGCGGAATAGGCCCGCTGGGTTGTGATCAGGCTGGTAAATTCGGTCGCGATATCGACATTGGAGTTTTCCAGCGTCGATGAAGCGATCGTGCCTGCGGCGGCTTCACCCGGCACGTTGAAAGTATAGCTGCCTGAATCCGGCGTCACCGAATAAGCACCGCCCGCTTCGACATTCAGCCCGTTCGGATTGACGAAGGTTGCCACCGGCACCTGATAGGTCTTGCGGATAATGCCGTTGGAGAATTTCGCGTAGACAAAGCCGTCATTATCAACCTGCACGCCGGTAAAGGTCCCGAACGCCGAACCATTCACCTGGGTCGAGGTCAGTGTTGACGGGCTGTCATACTGGGTCATGCCGCCTGGCTGGGTCGGAGAGCCGATATCCAGCGTCACCGACTGCCCGGCAACGCCCGTTGCCGCTGCCCACTGATACTGGTTGGCACCCAAAGCGCCAGTGTTTGTCGAGGACAGAAAGTCGAGCGTCAGCGGCAGTGTGGTGTTGGCGATGTCGATTTCGCCCTGAGCATCGAAGGCAATAACGCCGGTGCCGATCTGGCCATCGACCAGGCCTGCGCCCGTTGTGATGTCAGATGTCGGCGAAACATGAAGCTCGGCATGCCACTGATTGGCCGTCGAGGATTTCAGCATGGACAGGGTAATGGTCCGGGCCCCGCCCTGACTGTCATAGATCTGGATCGATCGCTGGAAGTCAGGCGTAACGGTTCCCGATGCCATATTGGTCGCGCTGGCGCCGGCAGCATAAGCGGCTTCGTCAGCGGAGACCACCTGACTGGCTTGCAGATTGCCGTTGACGCCGACCTGTGTGGTGGCTTCCGCCGCGCCCCCGATGGAGGACAGGTTGATCGCTTCGAGGCCCGAGAGGTCGGACGGATTGGCGGTGACAGAACCGTCGGCAGCCACCGGCCATCCATACAGGAAGAGCCCGGCATCATTTCTGAGATTGCCTTGAGAATCTGCCGAGAAGGAGCCAGAGCGCGTAAACAGCACCGCATCCGTCGCTTCGACATTGGAGGCGACCGGCCGCACCACGAAGAAGCCGTCCCCGGCAATGGCGAGATCGGTCGGGGATGTGCCGGGCGTCAGAAGTCCGCCGGTGGAAATCTGGAAGCGGTTATTGGTGGTCACACCGCCCGCCGCATAGCGCGAATTGACGCCGTAGGATTCAAACATCGGCGAAAAGACTGCCGAGGCGCGCTTGTAGCCGACCGTGTTCACGTTGGCGATATTGTCGGATACGGCGGCCAGTGCGCTGGAATTGGCCAGCAGACCGGAGGCACCGGCCCAAAGGGCTGAATTGATACTCATTTTATGCTCCCTGAGTTTTCAATAGGAGCGTTCTGCTGTTTTCATCCACCCGGCAGAGTTCTTTTGCCAAGCGTCGGGCTCTTTTACGGCCCGATGTTAAACTGCGCCTGCCTCCCGCAGGCTGCGGACCGAGGAGAGGCGGACAAACAGTCCGTTCAACTCGACCACGACTTCCGAACCGGAGAAATCAACGCCCGTGACACGGGCCGTTGTCAGAATATCCGGTTGCATCGGGTCCCCATCGGCATTCACGGCCGAAATTTCCATCGTATAGATTCCGTCTTCCACGGTATTGCCGGACAGATCCTCGCCATTCCATTCGAAGACATGGGTGCCGGCGGTCGATTCCCCTTCAAACGTGGTGACGGTACGTCCGCTCGAATCCTTGATCGTGACCAGCGTGCCCTCGCTGTCTTCGGGCATGATGTAGGTCCATTCGGCTGATCCGTCCTCAAGCGCAGCATTCGGCGAGGCGACGGTCGCTTCCCGGCCAATAAAGCCCACCGCGGCGCCTTGCGCCGAGGCCGCCTGAATTGAAATGAGCGATTCCAGATTCTGGTTCGACCGGATTTCCTGCTCCACGCTGGAGAAATTCACCAGCTGGTTCACGAACTCTGTGGAGTCGAGCGGGTTGAGCGGATCTTGCGCCTTCATCTGCTCGGTGAGCAGTGTCAGGAACATCTCGAAATTATTGGCCAGCGAAGCCTGGGAATTCGCAGTTTGCGATCCGAAGGCACTGCCCAGCGCGTCAATCTCCGACATATCCGGCTCCTATAATCTGACATCAACACGGCCGACCGCGCTCAGCTGGAAGCCATAAAGCTCCCGTGGCAGCGCGGCAGCCGTGATCGGACCGGCGAGGTCCTCGGCGAATTCAATATTTGTGAATCCCGGCAGGTTCCGGGGCATGTGTTCGTCGTCATCGCGGCCTTGCGAGAGCTCGAAGGACAGACCGTCATTGTCGAGCTGAAGGCCGGACTCCTCGAGTGCACGTTCCAGCTCGCGGGCGTGCTGGCGCAAATCATTCAGCGTTTCCGGACGCTCGGCGCTCAGGATCGCCTGAACACGATTATCATTGCCGACATGCATCTTGACCTGAATGCGCCCCAGCTCGGGCGGGTCCATGCGAATTTCAAACTTGCGGTCGCCATTCTGGAATTTCGCCGCGATCTGTGCGGCCAGGGTTCCGGCATGGGCGGGTGTGAAACGTGCGGTGCCTGCGGCAACGCCGGGACGCTCGGTCACGCGGCTGATTTCGGCTGCCCGCGAATTGGACATATCCACCCGTTCGGCATCTGCGGCTGCGTCGGTCTGGCCGGGATCGGCCGGCGGCGGGGCAGAACGGGCATTATCGCTGACGGCCAGCCGGGCGGGATCAAGCGGTGCGTCGGCTTGTGTCTGTGCGGTTTGCGGCGCCGGCGTCTGCGTCTGGACCGTGATGTCCGGCTTTGCCGTTTGGGTGGTCGTGGAGCTCGCCGAAGAATTGGTGGCATTTGCCGCACCGGCTGACCCGCTGGCCGTTGATTTTGAGTTTCCGGCAATCGGGGCCTTGTCGGGTCCGGCCGCCTCGCGCCGCGCCTGAACGCCCGCCTGAACGACCGGTTGCGAAGCCGTGGAGGCCGCCGTGCTGGCCGCCTGTCCGTCGCTGATCTGTGCCGTTGCGCCTGCCACAGCATTGGCGGCGGGTGTAGCGGCATTTGTCTTGACGGTACCGGCACTGTTTGAGCCGGCGATTTCGCCCGTATTGCTGGCACCTGTCGCGGCAGGCGTCACATTATTCTTTATAGAGGGCTCTGCAGCCGCCTTCGCATTGACCGTTGAAGCCGATGGCGCGGCCGCTGGCGTTTTCGCTGCGGAATTGGACGCCACGGTGGCATTTCCGGACTCCGGGGCGGTCTGTGACGTCCCGGGCCCGGCGGCGTTCTGGCCGCCTTCAGCGCTCACCGTCGCCGGCGATGTCGATGGCGCCCCTGAGGCGCTGCCACCCTGCGCCGCCGTATTCGGCTGCAGCACTGCACCGTCTTGCGGATGGGCTCCCGTGGTGGGGGAGGCAGGCAAGGCGGTTGTCTGTAGGTTCGTCGTCGCGCTGGCCTGGGTTTGCGTTGCCATCACCGGGCCGGACGCTGTGCCGGCACTTGTCGATGACGCGGACATGGCCAGTTGCGCGCCTTGTGTCGGATTGGAGGGTGACGGCGCAAAGCCGCCATTGGGCCGTGAGGGAATGGCGGGAACCGGCGTAACAGGTGTCGTCTGACCGGCGAGCAGCGCGTCAAACGCGCCGGCCTCCGCCGTATCGGACGCAGACGATTGCCCGGCGCTATTGGCACCGGTTGTCTGAGACAGGATCGGATAGATCGCGTCCATGCCCTGTTTGGCTCCCCAAGCGGCGCGAGCCCCGACGGCCCACGCACCCGTCATGGGGAGTCGCAAGGAGCATGCCAGTTCGGTAACCATACAAATCATTGAAAAATATAGAGTAATATAATCTGCAGGCCGGCAGAAAGCGCGTGCCCGGCAGGAATCTCCCCATCCACGAGGGCGGAATCTGCCGACCCATCACGCCCGCTTTCCTCCACGGCGAAATGGCCCCGGCATTGCGACGCTGACAGTCAGATACGTCACCGGTTCGAAGACACGGAAACACCCGAATGCTGGAAAACATTATGAATACAAAGGCTAAGCGAAAGGACGCTGCCTCAGGCGACCGCGCCGGTCCGCGTATTCTCCCGGCAATTTCTGCCCGATACCCGGCATCTTTCTACCGGTTTGACGGGATTGTGACGGAGGAAACGCCATGTCGCTGAGCTCCATTCTCGGGAGTGCCCTCTCCGGGCTGCAGGCCAGCCAGATCGGTCTGCGCTCGGCGTCCAACAACGTCGCCAACGTCAACACTCCCGGCTATGCGCGAACCGAAGCCAATTTTACCACCCGCGTCATAGACGGCCGCGGCTTCGGCGTCAGCGTGACCGGCGTCGTCCGCGTCGCCGACGCATTTTTGCAGGCTGCCTCCGTGCGCGCTTCGGCGGAAGCCTCCGCCTCCGAGATTATCGGTCAGTCGCTGGACCGCTTTCAGCGGCAGGTCGGGACGTTCGATGATCAGGGCTCGATTTTCTCGCGTCTCAATCAGGCCTTTTCTTCCATCGCTTCAGCGGCGGTGGACCCGTCCTTGAGCGTCTCGCGCCTGTCTGTTGCCTCGGACCTCCAGTCCTTCTTCGATGAAGGCCGACGCCTGAGCGGAGAATTGCGGGTCCTGCGCGAAGAGGCCGACAGCCAGATTTCCTCGACCGTCAATCGTATCAACGAGCTGACGAGCGAGATCGCGGCCCTGAATCAGCAGGTCCAGTCACTGACCTCGGCCGCAGCGGATTCGACCGGCGCACAGAACCGCCAGGCAGAACTGATTGATGAGCTCTCCCAATATCTGGACATCCGAACCACATCGAACGCCGACGGCCGTATTTTCGTTTCGACGACAGACGGCGTGGCGCTGGTAGAAAATGGCGCGGCCAGGCTTCGTTATTCCGCGTCCGGTTCCGGTGCCGCCGGTGTTGACTATGCGCGCATCACCATTCAGCCGCCGGGTGGCACCTCGCAGATGGATTTCAATCCGCATATCCGCTCGGGTGATCTGGCGGCCTTTTTGAATCTGCGGGATGACGAATTACCGGCTCTGATGGAAGAAATCGGCGAATTTGTTGCCGCTGCGGCTGATGCGCTGAACCGCGAGCATAACAACGCCACCGCCTATCCTCCGCCCACAATTCTGGAGGGCCGCAATACCGGCTTGCTGGCAACGGACAGTCTGGGATTTACGGGTGCGACCACGATCGCCGTGGTGGATTCCGGCGGCACTTTGGTCAAGCAGATCGATGTCGACTTTGACGCGGGCACGATAAGCGTGGATGGCGCGGCGGCAACGCCCATTGGCGGCACGACGATAGCGGATTTCGTGACCGCTCTGAATACGGCGCTTGGCGCTGATGGCACGGCCAGCTTCACCAATGGCCAGATGACGATTTCCGCCACCGGCACGGACGGCATTTCCATGCTGCAGGACGAGACCACGCCGGCCGATCGCGGTGGACGTGGCTTCTCGCACTTCTTCGGGCTCAATGATCTGGTCGAGGCGGATCGCCCGCTCTTTTTCCAGAGCGGCGTTTCGGCTGCGGACGCTCACGGCTTTACCGCCGGACAGACGCTGGATTTCCGCATTAATGCTGCCAATGGCAGCGTCGCCCAGAACATCTCGATCAGCGTCGGCGGCACCAGCTTCAATGATCTTCTGACCCAGCTGAATGATCCGGTCTCCGGCCTCGGCCGCTACGCCACATTCTCTATCAATGGCGCCGGCGAATTGGTGGAAACACCTGTCGCGGGGTTTGAAAGTTTTGATGTCGAGCTGGTGGGCGACAATACACAGCGCGGCGGCACGACCATTGCCTTCAGCCAGCTCTTCGGCGTCGGTCTGGCCGCGCAGGCGGGACGGGCCGATATGCCGAATGTGGCGCCACGTATCCGGTCTGACTCCTCGCAGCTGGCCATGGCCAAGCTCGACTTGACAGGGTCGCCGGCGATCGGAGATGTCGTTGTCGCCGCCGGTGACGGCCGCGGCGGACACGCCCTGCAATCGGCCATGACCAATCAGCGCTCCTTTGCGGCCGCCGGTGGTTTTTCGGCCAGCACTTCCTCGCTGGAGAATTTCGCCGCCCGGATTGCGGGTGATATCGGCACCCGGGCTGCGCGCGCCGAGCGCGCTGCCCAGTCGGCCGAGTCGCTGAAAAGCGCGGCCGATCAGAAACGCGCCGATGTCGAAGGCGTCAGCCTCGATGAGGAACTCGCGAACATGACGATATTCCAGCAATCCTATAACGCCTCGGCGCGCCTGCTTCAGACGGCCAAGGAATTGACCGACACCCTGCTGAGCATCGTCTAGGAGAGGTGAGATGACCCGCATCGCCACAGCCGCAGCCGCCCAGACCGCCCTGATGGATCTGATGAAGGCCCAGCGCTCGGTCTTTGAAAGCCAGCAACAACTGACCACGGGAAAGCTTTATCCGGATCTGAAAGGTGCCGGGCATCGCGCCGAATCCATTTCGGCGGCCTATGGCGCGCGCGACCGGGCGGAATCCTACAAATTCTCCGCTGAACGCGTGCAGGGGCGGATGGATATGACCGCTGTCGCGCTCGAGAAACTGACGGAATCGGCGACCGATTTGCGCGTCGCGATGACCACGATTGATGGCACCTACATCATGGATCAGGCGCGCGAAGCCTTCGACAAGGCCCGCAATGCGCTCTCCACTCAATATGCTGGCGGCTATGTGTTCGGCGGCACGCGCACCGATACCGATCCGGTGACGGTCAATACGCTGGCGGATCTGGTTGCCGCGCCGACGGCGGGCGACGTTTTCGTCAACTCCAGCCGCCGTCCGGTGGCGAAGCTAGATGATCAACTCACACTGGAGGTCGGTGTGCTGGCGGATGAGGTCGGCACGGACATCATGGCCGCCTTCAAACGTCTTGCCGAATTTGATGCCGGTCCGAATGGCCCGTTGAATGGCCCGCTGACCGATGCGCAACAGACCTATTTGCAGGGTGAGATCGCCAATGTCATGACGGCCTTCGAGCGGATCAGCGATTTCGTGGGCCAAAACGGGGCCCAGCAATCGCGCGTCGAAAGCATGGTCAAAAGCCAGGATCAGAAAGCCGATTATCTCACCAGCCTGATCGGCGATCTGGAAGACGCGGATATGGCCGCCGCTGCCACCCGTTTCCAGCAGGCCCAGACCGCCGTGGACGTTTCGGCACGGACCTTCTCCGTCCTCAGCCAGGTGTCACTATTGCCCTTCCTGAGATAGGTCCGGTGAAATATATCACCTGATTGTTACTGGTTGCCAGAACTCGTTTATGTAATTCGTATTATACCGAATAATAATTCAACTAGGTGTAGAAATGCGAGTAATTCTGGCAATTCTGATTGTCTCTTTGTCCGGTGCCGCTTTCGCGCAGGACGAAGCTATCGACCGGCATCAGGCCTCACGGGCCTTCTTCGATCATTTCGCGTTTCAGGAAGGCCAGTGGCAGCTTGAAAACTTCATCATGCGTGGGCCGAATGACAGCACCACCTTGGAATTCACCGTGACGGTCGAACGTGTATTCGATGGCACGGGACGCCAGTCCCATTGGGTGCAGAATGATACCGGTGAGTGGATCGGCGACATCATCAACACCTATGATGTCGAGACCAATCTCCTTTCTGTCCGCTTTTTTGATGCCCGGGCCAATCGCTGGGTGGAATCGGCACAGGAAATCACCCTCACCGAAACCGGCTTTGAATTGCAATTTTCAGGCGAGGACCAGCATGGACCCTTCGATTCCCGCACCCGCATGGAGCGGATTTCCGACGATCACTATCGTCAGACAATCGAACGCCGTTATCCGGGTACGGACTGGTTTGTGACCGACCGCGTGGACGCGACGCGCGACTGACCCTTCCTAAACCGGCGCATTTCCCCTATATCCGCCGTCCCTTTAACGACTGCTTCGGGCCTTGACCCCGTGGGAGACGAGTATGACGACGACTTTGACGCGCGCCGGCGACAGCCGCGCCGACACCCTCATTCGTGAATTCGGCCTTGATGGCGACATATTGGGTCTGGGCGGAAACCCGTCCGACCATCGCGTGGTTGTGGCCATGTCTGGCGGCGTGGATTCCACTGTCACCGCCACCCTGCTGCACAAGGCCGGCTATGATGTGGTAGGGGTGACGCTTCAGCTCTATGACCATGGCGCCGCCATCAAGAAGAAGGGCGCGTGCTGTGCCGGGCAGGACATTTATGATGCCCGCCGCGCCGCCGAGGAAATGGGCTTTCCCCATTACGTGCTGGATTATGAAAGCCGCTTTAAAGAAGCGGTGATGGACGAATTCGCCGATACCTATCTGGCCGGCTATACGCCCATTCCCTGCGTGCGCTGCAATGAGCGCGTGAAGTTTGCCGATCTTTTGAAGCAGGCCAAGCAATTGGGCGCGGCCTGCATGGCGACAGGCCATTATATCCAGCGCATCGAAGGCCCGAACGGGCCGGAGCTGCGCCGTGCCGCCGATCCCGGCAAGGATCAGTCCTACTTCCTGTTCGCCACTACGGCGGAGCAGCTCGACTATCTGCGCTTTCCGCTGGGCTCCCTGACCAAGGACCAGACCCGCCAGCTCGCCGAAGCCTTCGGGCTGGCAATTTTCGACAAACCGGACAGTCAGGACATCTGCTTTGTGCCGGATGGAAATTATGCCGATATCGTTGAAAAGCTGCGCCCCGGCGCGTCAGAGCCGGGCGATGTCGTCCATATTGATGGCCGGGTGCTGGGCCGTCATGAAGGTGTGTTGCGCTTTACCGTCGGTCAGCGCCGCGGGCTGGGCATCGCCGTGGGGGATCCGCTTTACGTCGTCAAGCTGAACCCGGACGCGCGTCAGGTGATTGTCGGTCCGCGCGAAGCGCTGACCGTCAAGGAAATCAAGCTGCACGCGGTCAACTGGCTCGGCGAGGGCGATCTCGCGGCGCATGATGGCGCGCCCATCCTCGTGAAGGTGCGCTCCACACGTCCGCCCGTGCCCGCCGTGATTCAGCTATCGGATGGCAAGGCCAGCCTTTTGCTGGATGAGGGCGAGGAAGGCGTGGCCCCCGGACAGGCGGCCGTCTTCTATTCACCCGCCGATGGCGGTGATCGCGTCCTCGGTGGCGGCTGGATTACGGGAACGGTTTAACCCCTCACCCTCGAAAGCCGCCCATTGCCATGGCCGCCTTTCTCTACCCTCTCCCCTTTTGAAGGGGAGAGGGAAAAGAGCGCGCGTCCGCGAAGCGGCAAGCGGTCTGGATGAGGGGTTGGCTTAGTCCACCAATCGCCGCATCGCCCATTCCACCGGTCCACGCGTGTGATAGCGCCGCCAGATCGTCGCGAAAATGACGGACGCGATGAAGAAGGCGATGACGATACCATAGAGCCAGAAGATCGATTCCATTTCGCGCGGCAGGAACCATTCAATCCCGGTGACGCCGATGAAAACATGAGCGAGATAAAGCGTCAGCGCCATCTGCCCGGCATAAATGACGGGCTGAACGAATTTGCGACGGGCGTCCGACGCACAGAGCATGAGCGACAGGGACAATACGATAAAGCCGACGCCGAGGCCGAACATCACATAGATCGGTGTGGGCGGATAAGCCGACGAGCCGAACAGATCGGCGATATAGGGCAGGGCATAGCCCCAGTCCTCGACGGGTACGAGCTTGATATAATTGAGATCCAGCGCCGCAAACTTGATCGCCTTGGCCAGCGCGATCAGCACAATCCCGCCGATCAGAAGCTTCCAGTGATTGGACGATTTGTGCAGGTCAATCTGTCCGACCGCCAGCCCGGTCAGGAAATAGGCGAACCACGGAAAGGCGGGATGGTGGCCGGTAAAGAACACATCGCGCAGCGCTGCGCCGGGTTCGTGAAAGCTGGGGCTTTCCCAGTAATCAATGCCGAAGGCCGGCGGTAGAAACAGATAGAGCGCCACAAAGCCCAGTGTAGTGGCAATCGCCAGCGCAATCTGCCAGCGCGCGTGCAGCGTGAACACCAGCGCGGCCAGTCCCAGAAACACGCCGTAGAAATGCAGGATGTCATAGGGCCATTGGGCGCGGAAAGAGACGCCGACGATAAAGAGAAAGAGCCCGCGCTTGAGCAGCGACAGGCGCGCCGCCCGCCGGTCGGCCACATCCCGCGTCCGCCGCCAGCGCGCCGTGAGCAATGCCGTGCCGACCCCGGCGATGAAGACGAAGGTCGCCGCGGCCCGGCCGGAAAACAGGCTGGCCAGTTGCGTCATCCAGGCGGGGTCTGTGTCGGCATTGTGGATATAGATATGGAAATTCACCATCATCATGCCGAGGAAGGCCATGGCGCGGGCAAAGTCGATGCCTTCCAGCCGCGCTGCTGCCGGGGCGGTGATTTCCGAGAAGATCGGATCGGACGTCACAGTGGTCGTAGCCATCACCGGTCTCCGTCCGTTTGCGGTTCGGTCTCCGGGCAGGGGCGGCTGGACGCCGCTCTGATCCGGTCACCGCCCTGTCCGCGCCCGATCGGGTCGGAGCCAAATCCGGTATCGATATCCGTCACCCGCACTGGTCCGCGGCCCTCGCCCGCCGGGTCGGCATGCGCGCCGCGATCCCGGTCGGTATAGGTGCGCGGTCCGCGGCCATATCCCGCGCGGTCGGCGTTTTCTCCGGAATCCTCGTCGGTCACGCCCGTGCCCTGGCCATATCCACCGCGATCGGCCTCTGTCCCGCTATCGCTGTCCGTGATGCCGGTGCCACGGCCATTGCCGACCGGATCGGCTTCCTCGCCGCCATCGGAATCGGTCACGCCCGTGCGGCAGGCCGCATATTCCGCGCTCCAGCTTCCATGCTGGGCATGCGCGCCATTGATGATCGATGTCGCCCCGGACAGGGCCGCGCCCCCCACGACCGTACGCAGGAATGATCGCCGGCTCGGCCGGCCTTTATGTCTGGACATGTATTTCCCCTGATCCCTGGACGGGTTTAGTTGCTCACCCGCGAAAGGAAAAGTAAGAATTTCTATGTCTCGATTGTATTCTTAGTTTTACCCTCAGATTCCGCGACAAACTCGGATACGAACCGCATCCAATCATCCCAGATTGCGGGGTCCGCTGTTCCAGCTCTCACGAAACTGTCGATGGCTGAAGAGCCCAGAAATTCTGAGAATTCGTTTTTCGGTGATCCACGCAGCTTCCACTCGAAAACCAAAAATCTGTGCATGATGATGTAGGCCTCTTTTGGTGAAAGCTGGATTTCATCGGTCATCTTGGTTCCAATCACAATCAATATTCAAAGCGGTCCTAAGCTGATTTTACACAGACGAGCCGAGATTAGAATGTTGTCAGGCGATGTTCGCCTAGCTCGAAAAAAATTGATGAATTCCGAGGTTTGCAGCGACTATCTGATCAGGTTCTATGTGCAGTGCAGCAATTTCACCAGTGGCAAGGCTTGACGAAACGCGCCGCGCGCCTTTCACATGCGCGCCCGAATTCCCATATCATGCTTCCACCCAGGAGTGATCGAACATGAGTGCCAAGGAAGATCCTATTGTCATCGTCGGAATGGCCCGTACCCCGATGGGCGGCCTGCTCGGCGATCTCGCCGCTTTGTCCGCCAACGAGCTGGGCGCGATCGCGGTGAAAGCCGCCCTCGAGGAAGCCGGTGTCGCCGGTGATGACGTCGAGATGATTTACATGGGCAATGTCCTGCCCGCCGGTCAGGGACAGGCCCCCGCCCGTCAGGCCGCCATCAAGGCCGGTCTGCCGAAATCGGTCGAGGCCACGACGCTGAACAAGATGTGTGGATCCGGCATGCAGGCCGCCATTATGGGCCGCGCCTCCATCACCTCCGGCGATGCGGCTGTCATCGTGGCCGGCGGCATGGAATCCATGACCAACGCCCCGCACATGCTGCCGAACCATCGCACGGGATCCAAATATGGCGATGATGTCATCAAGGATCACATGGCGCAGGATGGCCTGACGGACGCCTATGAGCACAAGGCGATGGGCGTATATGCCGACATGATCGCCAACGAATACCAGTTCACCCGCGAACAGCAGGATGCCTATGCGCTGGAAACCCTCGCGCGCGCCCAGCGCGCGACGACGGAAGGCGATTTCAAGCGCGAGATTACGCCGGTCACGATCTCCACCCGCAAGGGCGATATCACCGTCGAGACCGACGAATTGCCGCGCAAGGCCATGCCGGACAAGATTCCCGGCCTGCGTCCGGCCTTTTCCAAGGACGGCACGGTGACAGCGGCCAATGCCTCCGCCATTTCCGATGGTGCGGCCGCTCTGGTGCTGATGAAGCAGTCGGAAGCCGAGCGCCGCGGTTTGAAACCGCTCGCCAAAATCGTGGCGACCGCCGCCCATGCGCACGAGCCACAATACTTCACCACCGCGCCGGTTCCGGCCATGCGCAAAGTGCTCGACAAGGCCGGCTGGTCGACCAGCGATGTCGATCTCTGGGAAATCAATGAAGCCTTTGCCGTCGTGCCGATGATCGCCATGAAGGAACTCGGCCTCAGCCATGACATCGTCAACGTCAATGGTGGCGCCTGCGCCATGGGTCACCCGATCGGCGCCTCCGGCGCGCGCATCATGGTGACGCTTCTGGCGGCCATGGAAAAGCACGGCAAGACCAAGGGCGTGGCCTCGCTCTGCATTGGTGGCGGCGAAGCCACCGCCGTTGCGCTGGAGCGCCTGAACTAGGCATTCCCTTATAGCCGAACGAGAAACCCCGGATCGTCACGATTCGGGGTTTTTCTTTGGTACGATCTTGGGGCAGACTGCAGCAGAAGGGGAGGCGATCATGAAATCTCTACTCACCGGGCTGGCTGTTGCCGCCGCAGCAACCACCGCCGTCAACGCCCAGAACTGCACCCGGCTGCCTTGCGAAGCTGACTATATCTGGCCTGAAACCGCCAGAGTGTATGTCGACCCGGCCGATGTGGTGTCGCTCTCCCCGGAAATGATGCGGTTGGCGCGAAATGAGATTTTCGCCCGCCATGGGCGCATATTCGTCTCGGAAGATCTGCAGGCTTTCTTCGGCGCGCGGGACTGGTATCGACCGATCACTGGCGAGCCGCAACTCAGCGAAATCGAGGCTGCGAACGTACGGCTGATCCATAGTATCGAACGCGGGCCTGACACATCGGGGCAAGCCTTCTCGGAAGTGATCTCTCGCGATGTCGGCGGCTATTCGGCCGTCCGGGAACTGTCTGTTGAATACCGGGAAGGCTTCGGCCGCGAGGATTATCAGGAAACACAGCCCATCCGGGCCAGCGGTGCCTCGATCCGGTTGGATGATGAGCACGGCCGGATGGTCTCTGCGCTCAACATGCGCGGCCGCGGCCTCGGCGAAAGCGCCGGGGGCATTACCATCACGGCCTTTTCGGTCGAATGGGACGAGAACCTGCTGGTTATTCTCAACGGATACATGCAGGCCCAGCCGGTCTGGTTGTCGGATGAACTGCTGGCCGAGACCAATGCCCGCATCGTGTCCGAAACGCCGGGAATGCACGGCGATGAAGCCGTGACGATTTACGAAGTCGGCGGTCAGGGTATGCCGGACTGGGGCTGGGGCAATTATTTCGAGGACGATTGCTTCGTGAACGATGCCGAACGCTTTGCCTGGAGTCATTACCAGCACGGCGAAACGGATTACCCGGTGCCCGCGCTTAGCGGCAATTTCGCTGTCACCCCGGACGGCATCATTCTCCGCGCCGAATACTACATCTGTTCGCCGCATCACGAAGCTTCGACGAATTACTACACGGGGTATTACATCCGCTACGAGCTTCAGGACTTCCAGCGCGAAGCCATTCCAGCCTCGGTGTTCGAACCCCCGTTAAGCGAGGTCGAAAACGTCGTGGCACCGGGCTGATACGTCGATGGGCTAGAAATCGTCTTCCGCGTGCAGCTTGCCGTCCTGCAAAAGATGCTTCAGGGGCACGCCATTGAACGGCTTCACCGTCTTCAGGATGACCGCAGAAGAATTGGCACCGATAACGCCAATCGGCAAAAGCCGGTTGCCGATGAAGTTGTTGAAGGCGGTCATGTCCGGCGTCATCACACGCAGCAGGTAATCGTAATCACCCGACAGCGTCAGGGCTTCGACGATTTCCGGAATGTCCTGGACCTTGTCCATGAAGAGGGCGTGATTCTCGCGAGACGGAGAGGCAATCTTGACCATGACGATGGCCTCGAAATCCAGCGCGACCTTGCGGTTGTCCAGAATCGCCATCCGCTTGCGGATCACGCCGGCAGTTTCCAGATTCCGGATACGCCGCCAGCAAGGCGACGCAGTAAGCCCGACCTTTTCCGCGACTTCGGCCACGGACAGCGCAGCATTGTCCTGCATGGCTTCGAGTATTTTTATATCGATATCGTCAAGTTTCATGGAATTCATATCCTGAAAGAGTGGTGAGCTGGCTCCGGATTATAATTAATTTCCAATCCTGGCAAATTAGCAGTTTTTCCTGCCCGATACGCCGGAAATGCAAACCGGCTTGCCAGTGCTGTGAGTGGACAAACACGGCCTTTCCGCGCTAAGGCCCGCCCGCAAAAGGTGATATGTCTATCGCCGGATTATCTATTCGATCAGAGGCAGTGCCCATGGCGACCAATGAACCGCGCTATCGCGTTCCTGTTCCGAACTTCCGTCCGGGTGATGATCCCGACTTCTCGCATCTGAATATCCCCGAGGCCGGCAAGGCCAAACGCCCCGGTGTGGACGTCGCGGGGCGGGACACAACCGATCTGGCGCTGGGCATGGTCCGCGTGCTCGATCACAATCATCAGGCGGTCGGCGAGTGGAATCCGGAGATCAAGCCGGACGTGCTGCGCGAGGGCCTTCGCCACATGATGCTGACGCGCGTCTATGACGAACGCATGCTCAAGCTGCAGCGTCAGGGCAAGATGAGCTTCTACATGAAGTCCACGGGCGAGGAGGCGGTCGCCGTCGCCGCCGCCATGGCTCTGAAAGATAGCGACATGGTGTTCCCGTCATATCGCCAGCAAGGCATTCTGTTCGCGCGCGGCCGCGACATCGTCGACATGATGTGTCACTGCATTTCCAACAGCAAGGACAACCTCAAGGGCCGTCAGCTGCCGGTTCACTATACGTGGGCGGAAGGCAATTTCTTCTCCATCTCCGGTAATCTCGGCACGCAATTCCCGCAAGCCGTCGGCTGGGCGATGGCGGCCCGCTACAAGGGCAGTGATCAGGTCACCGCGAGCTGGATCGGCGATGGCACGACGGCTGAGGGCGATTTCCACGGTGCCATGACTTTGGCCTCCACCTACAAGGCGCCGGTCATCCTGAATGTCGTCAACAACCAGTTCGCCATTTCCACCCACCAGAATATGGCCATTGGCGATGCGCCGACCTTTGCATTGAAAGGTCTGGGCTATGGCATCGCCTCCATGCGCGTGGATGGCAATGATTTCCTCGCCGTCTATGCCGCCATGCAATGGGCCGCAGAGCGGGCACGCGCCGGTCATGGCGCGACCTTTGTGGAATATTTCTCCTACCGGTCCGATGCGCACTCCACCTCGGATGACCCGTCCGGCTACCGCCCGAAGACGGAAGCCAAGGCCTGGCCGCTGGGCGATCCGATCGAGCGCCTGAAGAACCACCTGATCGGGCTCGGCGAATGGGATGAGGACCGCCATGAGGCCCTTAATGCCAAGCTCAACGAGCTGGTGATCAAGTCCTACAAGGAGGCGGAAAGCCACGGCACGCTGCACGATGGTCCGCTTTCGCCTATACCCTCCATCTTTGAAGACGTGTTCGAGGAGCAGGACTGGCGCCTGATCCGTCAGCGTCAGGATCTGGGAGTCTAGACCATGGCCAAGATGAACATGATCCAGGCGCTCAATTCGGCGCTCGACATTGCGATGGAGAAAGACCCCAACGTGGTCTCCTTCGGCGAGGATGCCGGCTATTTCGGCGGTGTGTTCCGCGTCACGGCCGGCTTGCAGGAAAAATACGGTCTCGACCGGTCGTTTGACACGCCGATCAATGAAGCCGCGATTGCCGCCATGGCCATCGGCATGGCTGCCAATGGTCTGCGCCCGGTCGCGGAAGTCCAGTTTTCCGACTACATCTTCCCGGCCATTGACCAGATCGTGAACGAGATGACGCGCCTGCGCTATCGTTCAGCGGGTCAGTATACCCAGCCTATCGTCATCCGCTCGCCCTGGGGCGGAGGTATTCGCGGCGGCCAGACCCACTCGATGAGCCCGGAAGCCTTTTTCACGCATGTTCCGGGCCTGCGTGTGGTCATCCCGTCCAACCCCTATGACGCCAAGGGCCTGCTTCTGGCCTCGATCGAGAATAACGACCCGGTCGTCTTCTTCGAGCCCAAGCGGATGTATAACGGCCCGTTCGATGGCAAGGCCGATGGCGCGCTTGCCAGCTGGGCCAATCATCCCAAGGGTGAAGTGCCGGAGGGCCATTACACCGTGCCGCTGGATACCGCCGAGATCGTCCGCGAAGGCAATGACGTCACCGTCGTTGCCTATGGCACGCTGGTGCATGTTGCCCTGTCGGCGGCGGAGAAATCCGGCATTGATGCCGAGGTGATCGATCTGAAGACGCTCACCCCTTACGACATCGAGACCATCACAAACTCGGTGAAGAAAACCGGCCGATGCATCGTCAGCCAGGAAGCGCCGCGCACCTCCGGTTTTGCCGCCGAACTGTCGGCCCAGATCCAGGAAGACTGTTTCTATGCGCTGGAAGCCCCCATCTACCGGGTGACCGGCTGGGATACGCCCTATCCGCATGCCCATGAATGGTCCTATTTCCCGGGGCAGGAACGCTTTATCAACGCGCTGAAATCCGTGATGGAGGCCAAGTAATGTCTGAATACCGTTACAAACTCCCCGATGTCGGTGAAGGCGTGGTCGAAGCCGAGATCGTTGAATGGCGCATCAAGGTGGGCGACACGGTCGAGGAAGACCAGCCCATCCTGGACGTGATGACCGACAAGGCCACGGTGGAAGTTCCCTGCGCGGTCAACGGCACGGTGACAAAGATCGTCGGCGAGCCAGGCGATGTGATCCCGGTGGGCACGGAAATCCTTTTCATTGATACGGGCGGCGCTCCGGCCCCGTCCGAAGACCCGGAAGAAAAGTCCGCCGAGCCGAAAGACGAAGCGCCGAAGGAAGAGCCCAAGCCGGAACCGGCGAAGGAAGAGAAAAAGCCTGAACCGAAACCGGAACCCAAAGCCGCTCCGGCCCCGGTCGCGCGTGCCGAAGGCGACCGCCCGCTGGCCAGCCCGGCCGTGCGTCAGCGCGCGATGGAAAACGATATCGATCTGTCCACCGTACCGGGCACCGGCCCGGCCGGCCGGATCACGCATCAGGACCTGGATGATTTCATCGCCTCGGGCGGCCGTCTGGCAGCCCGCGCAGGTGGGGGCGGTTCTAGCCGCGCCAAGCGCACCGGCGTGGAAGAGACGAAGATCATCGGTCTGCGCCGCAAGATCGCGGAGAACATGGTCAAGGCGAAGACCACCATCCCGCATATCGCCTATGTCGAGGAAATTGATCTGACGGCGCTGGAGGATCTGCGCAAGCACCTCAACGCCACCAAGCGGGATGACCAGCCCAAGCTGACCCTCATCCCTTTCCTCGCCGCTGCCCTGTGCCGTGCTCTGCCGCAAACCCCGCAGGCCAATGCGCATTATGACACCGAGGCCGGCGTTCTGACGAAGTACGAAGCCGTCCATCTCGGCATTGCCACGGCAACGCCCAACGGCCTGATGGTTCCGACCATCAGGCATGCCGAGGCCATGGATGTCTGGGAACTGGCTACCGAGCTCGGCCGTCTGGCCAAGGCCGCGCGCGATGGCAAGGCCACCAAGGACGAGCTGTCCGGCTCGACCATCACCATCACCTCGCTGGGCGCGATTGGCGGTCTGGTCACGACACCGGTGATCAACCTGCCGGAAACCGCCATTATCGGCGTCAACAAGATGCAGGAGCTGCCGCGCTTTGACGAGGGTGGCCTCGTCGTCCCGCGCAAGCTGATGAACCTCTCCTCCAGCTTCGATCACCGCATCGTCGATGGCTATGAAGCCGCCGTCCTGATCCAGAACGTGAAGGGCTATCTCGAAAATCCGGCGACGTTGTTTATGTGAGTTCGTTCCTTACAGCTTAAACGTGAAGTATGATACGGTTGGCCTGATCGATCGAGCCAAGGACCTTCTCGTGCTGCAAGTTAGATGCATCGGAATGATAGCTATTGGTTGCCTCATGGCGGTCTTGGTTGCCTCTATCGCTTCTGCCAATGAAAGAGACCAAGGTGCTCCAATTGGCGAGGTCGAAAGCATAAGCCTTCAAGACCTCGTCGATTATTGGGACTCGCCACTACCCCGTCCAGAAGTGCCGGTTCGGGCTCGCTATCTAGAGATAATCGACTCGCTTGTTTCCGGTGTCGAGATTAGGTCAGCGCCCGATGAATGGATGGAATCAACGATTGCGGGCCTTAGGCTAGAGGATGAGTATTCCGAATATACGGATGCTCAGCTTCGCGTTCTGGCTGAAGGCGGTTGGCAATATCTGCAGAGCTGGGCGATTAGTGCGCAGCAGGAACATTATGTTTCCGCTGTCGATCAAGAGGGGCCGTTTGGGTTTACTCAGCTGACAGAAATATTTCTCAGGTTTCAAACTGACGATCGCGAACAAAGCCTAACCGAGCTGATGGCTCTTTCCGAAGCCGGTTATCTGCCAGCTCAGATCGCCGTCTATATGATATTTCTGAGGCTCACGCCCGTCGATGTGCCGGAGAACCGTGACGCGGCCCATCATCATATCCAGCTGGCTGCGGATGCCGGTTTCATTTGGGCAATTGAACAGTACGCAATGCAGCTGAGGCATTTCACGGACGATCAAGAGCTTGCCCTCGAGTATTACAACCGAGCTGCTGAGCTTGGGTCCGTTCAGGCGCACCGCTATGTCGCGGAGATGTACTTCATGGGGCAGGGCACCCCTCAGGATTTCGAAGCGGGAATGGAGTGGCTTTATCGAGCGGCGGAACGTGGCGAGAGCTGGATGCTTCGAATTCTTTGCAGCAATAATTGGCCTTATGGAAGCATAGTTTACGATTATGAGCCCCGCATTGAAATGGATCAGCTTTTCAGCGCGCACGAAGCCAATGAATGGTGTCTTCGATCCATACAGTTGCGCCAGAGTCGTTTCACCAGCACAGACGCGTCGACCATCGGGGTCCGCTTTCTTTTCGATGAATCGGTCGGGCCAGATATCGTTCTGGCCTATGCATGGTTCTTGATTTCACGGGAGATCGAACCATCGTCAGTCAATCGACAAGCCGGTTATACGGCCGAACGAATGCGTCACCCCGAACTGGAAGAATTGCCAGAAGATCTTGGGCCGCTTGCAATGCAGATTCGGGACGAGTTGTCTGAAGTGGAGCTGGCGTTAGCCAACCTGATCTTCATGCGATGCCGGGACAGTGGTTATCAGGATTGCGATCTTGTTAGCAGCACACAGGACGAGTGAGCCGTCAAAAACGCGGACTCAGTGGCGCAGGTGCTATCGCAAAAACCCGGCGACGTTGTTTATGTAGGCGTTCACGCTTGGCCCTGCCTCTTTCCCCTCCCCCTCTGTGGGGAGGGGTAGGGGTGGGGGCTTAATTCGCGGCTGGCTTGAGGCCAGCACCTCACCAGCAAGCAATTTTCCATTCGTCATCCCCCGACTTGTTCGGGGGATCTCGCCTATAGAGGAGATCACCCGGATAAACCGGGTGATGACGGTTTGGTATGGGTTGGATACCGCATCCTGAGGACGGCTTTCAGGATTGAAGCCACCCTGCCCCTCTCCCGCAAGGGACAAGGAACGTTTGCTTGCGTGAATCCGATTCATCGATAGCGTTGCAGGGGGAGGTCTGGCGCGTGTTCAAAAGTGTACTCACAGCTTTTGGATTGATGGCTGTGATATTCGCAGGCGCTATCCTATTAGGCATGCATTCAACCTGGCTGCTTATGGCCGGAAATTGGGATGAGCTACCCAGCGATGCTGCTGTTACAAATCAGGTTGTGGGCATAATTCAGGCATTTTGGGCAGCGATATCGATAGCCGTTGTCATTGCATTTCGAACACTGTCTTTTCGCCGAAGCAAAGTTCTTCAGGGGGCGGCCCTCGGGCTTTCAATGCTGGCTACGGGTTCGTTGATTTTGTATCCGGCATTTCACTATTTCGCGGTCTCGTGGCCCAAAGTCCTATTTTCATTGGTTGCCGTGATTTGCGCACACTATGTGGCGTTTAATTTTATTCGCGTAAGGTCAGATGGCGGTTATCCGAAATGATGGTGTCGGCTTCATCCTCACGCCATCGTGACGCCACGGCGCGCATAATTTTGGCATGATCTTCGACAACTCGGGGAGATCATCATGAAACACGCAATTTCCATTCTGGCATTCACGCTTTTGGCCAGTACGTCCGCCCATGCGCAAGTCGTGGGCGAAGGCGTGCGCTGGTGCGGTGATTATGGATCGCCCGCCGAAGGCATGCCGGAGGAATTCGCGCAATTTGCCTTCATCATTGGCGATTTCGACGTCCAGTTTCTGGACTGGGATGCCGAGACGGATAGCTGGTCCGAACCGCGGCCTTACTTTGCCCACTGGAATGGGCGCTATGGCCTCGGCGGGCGGGCCATTATTGACGAGTGGTATGATCCGGGCTTTGGCTATCGCGAGCAATCCGGCGGGGGCATCAATATCCGCACCTGGGATCCGGACGAAGGCATCTGGAAAACCGCCTGGGTCCATACCGGCGGCCTCATCGTGCAGGATCTGCGTCAGCAGGTTCTGGAAGATGGCCGGCTGCATCTCTGGCAGGTCTATCCGGACGTCCCCGAACGCAATGTCTGGTTTGAAATCTATGACAACGGCGAATGGGCGCGCATCACGCAGGTGAGGGATGAGGATAGCGGCGAATGGGTGAATTCGGTGTCGCTCTATGCGCGCCCCGCCGATTGCGGAGCTGACTAGGCGCGCCTCAGGCCTGACGGCGGAATTCCGGCCAGTCGGCTTCAAATTCTTCCAGCCATTTCCGGCCCGCGTCACGGGAATTGAAGATTTCAATATCGAAAACACCACTCACGAACGGCATGGACTGCCAGAGGCGCAGAAGCGGGAGGTTATAGTCATCTTCCGCGACCCAGGCGACCTTGAAGTCCGGCCCCCGGATTTCCGTCAGGCGCTCCAGCTCGGCCTTGAAAGCGGTCCGCAAGACTTTGCTGTCAATGGCCGACACATCGGCGCCCTGTTCCAGAATTGCGAGCAAATTCATGCCCGTGCGCCATTCCGGTCCGAGATAGAGCTCGACATGTATGTCGCGGAAGGTCTCGAAAGACAAAGCGCCACTCAGGCGCACTTCAACGATATTTCCCGTTTCCGGGAAAATGATTTCATAGGCCATGACTGACCCTCTTTTTTAGCGGGACGCGGCGTATATGAAGGAAATGTGACGCAATCAAGGCCCGAGTCATGCGCGATCCATTATGCGGCTATGCCTCAGCGGGACGGTCGCCGAAGCGCGGCTGAAGTCCCGTCATGTAACCGATCTGGCGAGCGTCAGGCCGGACGCCGGAATTCGGGCCAGTCCGCTTCGAATTCCTGAAGCCATTCGCGAGCACGTCCGGCATCCGGAAAAATCTCGATGTCGTAGACACCATCGACGAAGGGCATGGCGCGCCATTCCCGGAGGGTGCCTTCAATCGCGTCATTATCGGCGACAATGGCGGCCTTGAAGTCCGGCCCGCGGACATCCTGAAGGCGCTCCACTTCGTCGCGGGGATCCGTCCGCATGGTTTTGGTGTCGATGCCAATCAGTTCAACGCCGGGGTCGATGATGGTGAGCACATTCATGCCGGTCTGCCAGGCTGCACTGAAATAGAGCGCGTCATGCATCTTTCGAATGGTGTCAAAACCCAATGCGCCGCTCAAACGCACTTCGACAATATTTCCCGTATCCGGGAAAATGATCCTGAAAGCCATGTCGTGGTATCTTTTCGTTTGGGTGGATGGGCGCGCTGAACCGGAATGGCTCCGAAGCGCGGCAGGCATGCCTGCAAGACGCCCGGCGCCGCACTAACCTGCATCAGTGTCCAGCTGTTCTTCTCAGTTCTGGAACCCTGCGCCCGGGCGGGCGTTTCCGTTCAAGATGAAAAGGAGAAGGTGATGCGTGCTTTCTGGATCTATCTTGCCGGTACGCTGATGGCGGTGACGGCGATCGGCTATGGCCTTTACGCTGCTGGTGTCAGCCCGACATGGACGGTGGTTGCCATTGTCCTGATCGCCGGGATCGGGATCGCCAGCGGCGCGGGGCTCTCTAGGAAGAAGTCCGGTGAAACCGGTCGCAGCGAAGCGGAAAGCGGCGGGAAGTCATAACGCGCGGCGTGCGGCTGCAGGGCGCAATGAATACCCGCCATGCATCCTCGCCCCTTCCCCTGAAACGCTGGCCCGGTTAAACCCTCGCCGAACATCAAGACGAGGATTTCGGCATGAGCGATCTCACCTGTGACGTACTGGTCGTCGGCGGCGGACCGGGCGGTTATCCGGCGGCCATCCGTGCGGGCCAGCTGGGGCTGGACACCATTATCGTCGACAAGGATGGCTGGGGCGGTACCTGCCTCAATCGCGGCTGCATCCCGTCCAAGGCCTTCATCCACGCTGCCGACAAATTCCACGAGATGAGCCACCATGCCGACAAGGCCGCACTGGGCATTTCGCTCTCCGCCAAGCCGAAGCTCGACATGAAGGGCCTCGTCGCCTGGAAAAACGAGATCGTCGGCAAGCTGACCGGCGGCGTTGAAGGCCTTTTGAAGGCCGCCAAAGTGAAAGCCATTTCCGGTTGGGCCGAGTTTGAAGACGCCAAGACCTGCACCGTCACACTGGAAGACGGCTCGAAACAGAAAATCACCGCAAAGAATGTGATCCTCGCCAATGGCTCGGTCGAGGTCGAACTGCCCTTCCTGAAATTCGGCGGCAAGGTCATCGGCTCCACCGGCGCGCTGGATCTGGAAAAACTGCCCGGGAAGCTCGTCGTCGTGGGCGGCGGCTATATCGGGCTGGAGCTTGGCATTGCCTATCGCAAGCTGGGCTCGGAGGTCACCTTCGTCGAGGCGCTGGATCGCATCCTGCCCGTCTATGACAAGGAGCTGACCCGGCCGATCACCCGCTGGCTGAAAGAGAACGGCATTACGGTTCACACCTCCTGCAAGGCCAAGGGCATGGTCGAGGAGGGCGGCAAGACCTTCCTCGAATTCGAAACCGCCAAGGGTGAGACCGAGCGTCTGGAAGCCGACAACATTCTCGTCTCTGTGGGCCGCAAGCCGAACATGTCCGGCTGGGGGCTGGAGAAGATGGGCATCCCCAATGACGGCAAATTCCTGAAAGTGAATGAGCGCTGCGAAACCGGCATGCGCGGCGTCTATGCGCTGGGCGATCTGACAGGCGAACCGCTGCTCGCCCACCGCGCCACGGCGCAGGGCGAGCGCGTGGCCGAGATCATTGCCGGTCACAAGACCGCCTTTGATCCCGTGGCCATTGCCGCGGTCTGCTTCACCGATCCGGAAGTCGTTGGTGTTGGTGTCACGCCGGATGAGGCCAAAGAGCAGGGCGAGACCGTCATCACCGGCAAATTCCCGCTCGCCGCGAATGGCCGATATCTTTCCATGGAAGGCGGCGCCGATGGCGGCTTCATCCGCATCACGGCGCGCGAAAGCGATCACGTCATCCTCGGCATTCATGCCGTCGGCAAGCACGTCTCCGAACTCTCCGGTGAATTTGCACTGGCGATGGAAATGGGCGCGCGACTGGAAGACATTGCCGGCACCGTCCACGTCCACCCGACACTAACCGAAGGCTTTGCTGAAGCCGCGCTCGCCGCCCTCGGCCATCCGATCCACATCTCCGCGCCGAAGAAATAGGGCAGGGGCGGTCTGTGAATACATATCTGAAGCCAAAGGATCAAACCGCCCGACTCTCCGGCGCGGTGGTCGGAGCCTATCTATTGGTGGCATTCTCGGATGGAGATTTCACCAAGTCGGAGGAGGTTCGCCTCAGATTAGGGCAATTTGATTCGACCAATCTGCCGGGGTTACGGCGGGATGTTTTCGAAGCGATCTATCCTGACGCGCTGACAATGTTTCGGCAGGACTACGACAAGGCCGCTGAATACACATTGTCGATGCTAGCCGGTTTCGCAGGCGAAGGGCTCGTTCGCCGCGCCGTTGCAGAGGCTGTCCGAGCCGCCGTGATGGCGGACCAGCAGATCAAGCCGCAGGAAAGTCTGGCGATCAATCGCATAGAAGAAGCGTTGGGTGCTCCGGCAGGACAGATCTGACAGAGAAAACGTGATCGACATGAACACTCTTGCCACATCCTTCGAGACCGCCTTCCTTCACACCCTGACGGTGGAAGACGACGCCATCGATTTCATGGGGCATGTGAATAATCTCGTCTATCTGCGCTGGGCCGCCGAGATGGCCGAACGGCACTGGGAAGCCGTCGCGAGCGACGACATGCAGGCCGCAGGCGTCTGGGTCGTTCTGCGCCACGAGATCGACTATCTGCGCGAGCTGAAACTGGGCGATGAGGTCGAGCTGCGTACCTGGGTCGATCCGGTGAGGGGCGTGCGCTGTCCGCGCCATGTCGATATCCGCAAGGCCGGGGCCGAAAAACCCTCCGCGAAGGTGCTGACCACCTGGACCTTTATCGACGCCGAAACCCATCGTCCCAAACGCCTGCCCCCCGAGATGAAAGCCCTCTTCGGGATGTAGACCCCTCACCCTCGAATACTCGCCTCGGCGAGGCTCGCATTCTTTCCCTCTCCCTGGAGGGAGAGGGAAGAGCGCGAAATCGCGAAGAGATGAGCGATCAGGGTGAGGGGGTTACTCCCCCAGAACCCCGTCCAGCCAGTCAATCATCGCCGTGACGTCAAAATCGGGATTGTGCTCGCCGCCATCCGTGCGGACGTGTTCATAGCGGGCACCGGCGGTGTTCAGGACCGTCAGCATGTAATCGCCCTGGCTGATCGGCACGACGGGGTCATCGGCGGAATCGATCATGTAGAGCGGTGGATCACTGGCATCGACATAGGTGGCCGGCGAGGCCTGCACGTGGATGGGCGGTGCTGTCTGATAATGATTGTCCGGTCCGAAAAACGGCACGCCCGTATACATGGTGATGGTCTGCGCCGCATAGGAATCCGCCTCGGCCGGATCGCCGGCCAGCATGAAGGGCGTGGCGATGCCAACCACCGCCTGAACGGCGGCAGAGGTCTGGTCAACCGGATCCACGCCTTCCCCCGGCGCATCATCCATCAGCGCCGCCATGGTGGCGAGATTGGCGCCGGAGGAATGGCCAAGCGTGGCAATCCGCATCGGGTCCAGCCCCAGGCTTTCGGACATCGTGCGCACATAGCGGACGGCGCGGCGCGTATCATTCACGGCTGCCGGAAAGCGATTGCCGGGCGAGGAGCGGTGATTGATGACAAACACCGTATAGCCATTCATCTGTAACTCGCCGACGATATTGCGGATATAATCATAGCCCGACAGGTCCTTGAGCTGCGGCGCGGAATAGATTTCCGGCCGGTACCAGCCCGAACCCGGCACCACGATGACGGAGGCGCCATTGGCCTCTTCCGGCACGTAGAGATCCATCAACATGGCCGCGCCCGACACCATGCCATAGACAATATTGTCCTCGGTCGGCTCGATAGTCTGGGCGTGCGCGGTCGTGGTCAGAAGGGCCAGCCCGAAGGCGGCGGCAATAAAGCGTTTCATGTGTGATCTCTCCCCGGAGTCGTGTGGGCACATAGTGAACGCTGTTTACGATTTGGGGAAGGGGCTAACCACTCACCCTCGAAAGCCGATCACTTTCGTGACCGCCTTTCTCTTCCCTCTCCCCTTCCAAAGGGGAGAGGGGAAAGCGTGCGAGATCGCGAAGCGGCGAGCGCGCTGGGTGAGGGGTTCAGAGACCCAGCCGCTTCTCAACCCCCACCGCCTCCGCCGCCGCATTCAGCTGTTTCAGCGTCTCGGAATCGAGCGGTACGCCTTCCGACGAACGGCGCGCGCGCAAGGACCGCTCCGGATCACCGGGCGCGACGACGGGCGAGTCCCAGTCCGCGGGCGGGGAGGCCAGCGCATAATCCCACATCGCATCGGTTTCACGCTCCATGGTGGCCGGGTCGCCAAAGGCATCGGGCTGCATCACCACAGCGATCATCTGATTGCGAATGCCGCCGCGCCGTTCATTTCCGGGCTGGATCGTGCCGCCACCGGAATAGACCCCGGCGAGGAGCTCAGCCGCAAAGGCGAGGCCATATCCCTTGTGATCGCCAAACGGGGCGAGCGCGCCCTTTTGTTCAAACCCCTTGAAACCGGAGGGATCATCGGTCGGCAGGCCGTTTTCATCGAGGATCGCCCCGAACGGCACGCGCAGACCTTTATTCGCGGCGACGCGCGCCTTGCCCATGGCAATGCGGCTGGTGGCCATATCCAGCAGGAAGGCGGGCTTGGTGCCGGTGGGCGGCAGGGCGATGCAGACCGGATTGGTGCCAAATCGGCTGTCTGTGCCCTGATAGGGGGCGACCATCGGATCATGATCGGTGACATTGACGAAGAAGAGCGCCGAAAAACCCGCATTGGCCGCCATTTCGCCATAGGCGCCAATCCGCCCCAGATGATGCGCGTTCGACAAAGTGACGGTGCACACGCCCAGTGCTTCGGCCTTTGGAAACGCCGCCGTCATGGCAAATTCGCCCGCCATCCGGCCCCAGGCGTCATGACCGGCGACTTTCAGGATCGCGCCCTTCTCGTGCAGGATTTCCGGCGTTGCATGGACGTCCACCAACCCGTCGACCGCATGCTTCACATAGGCGGGCAGAAGGCCGATGCCGTGACTGTCATGCCCCGTCAGATTGGCCATCACCAGATGCTCGGCAACCAGACGCGCATCGCTGGCGCGGGCCCCGGCCTTTGTCAGGGCCGCGCTGCCGAAATTGATCAGGTCGGGGGCGAGGATGCGGATATCACCGGGTTGCATCAGTCCTTGTCCACTTCTTCTTCCGGGCGGATGTCGGGCGGCATCCAGGCCCGCTCCATGGCATTGTCCCGGCCGACTTCGCGGTCATTGCGCATGGTCTGTTCCATCAGCTCATTCTGGCGGCGGGCAATATCGAGATATTCCTGGTTCTCGAAGACTGACTGCCCCTCGCGCCAGGCAGCGGCCAGCTTGATCAGCGTCTCGCGGTCATGGCGCACAAAATAGCGCACGGCCTTTTCCGCTTCAAACGGATGCTCGCCCAGCCCTTCCAGCGCACTTCGGGCCGCCCGCACCGCACTGTCAAACGTCTCGCGAATGATATCATTCGCGCCCGCGGCATAGAGTTGATAGACGTGATGGCGGTCAATCGCCCGCGCCACGATATGGATATCCGGCCGTTCCCGGCGCACATGTTTGACCAGTTCGGTGATCTGGTCCTTGTCATCAATCGCGGCGACGAATTGCCGTGCATCCTTCAGACCGGCGGCGTGCAAGAGGTCCGGCCGCGTCGCATCGCCATAGAAAGTCTTCACGCCGAACTTGGCCATATTGTCCACGAACTCGCTCTTGTGCTCCAGCACCACGATTTCATATCCGGAGGCCCGCAGGACCCGGTGCACGATCTGCCCGAAGCGGCCATGCCCGGCGATGATGGTCGTGCCGCGCTGGTCAATCTCGTCGGGATCGCGCGAAGCCTCGCTTTCCGCATACTTGGTGTGAAACACCCGCTCATAGAGAATGAAGAGGAGCGGCGTCACCAGCATGGAGAGCGCCACGACCAGTGACAGAACCGGCACCAGATCCGCCGGGATGACATTGTTCTGGACGTTGAAACTGATCAGCACGAAGCCGAATTCACCTGCCTGAGCCAGAGACAGCGCCATCAGCCAGCGATTGCGCCCGCGCAGTTTGAACACGAAGGCCAGAATCATCAGCACCGCCGCCTTGGCCCCGATCAGCGCCGCGACCAGCCCGCCAATCAGCATCCAGTCCGCCGTCAGAACTTCGAAATCTATACCCGCCCCGACCGTGATGAAGAACAGGCCCAGCAATAGCCCCTTGAAGGGTTCGATATCGGCTTCCAGCTCGTGCCGGTATTCCGAGTTCGCCAGCACCACGCCCGCCAGGAAAGTGCCCAATGCCGGTGACAGCCCCACCAGCGTCATCAACAGCGCAATCCCGATCACCAGGAAGAGCGCCGTCGCCGTAAACATTTCCCGCAAGCCGGACCGCGCGATAAAGCGAAAGAGGGGGCGGGTCAGATACATGCCGCCACCCACCACCACACCCACCGCCGCCAGAACGGTCAGGCCATAGGCCCAGCCCGGCATGCCTTCGGTCAGGTTCAGACTCGGGCCGTGGGAGGTGTCGGCGCCATGGGCTGCATCCACCGCGCCATGGGCCGCGTCAGCGCCGTGCGCCAGATCGGCTTCCAGCCCGCTTCCCATGACCACCGGCAAGGCCAGCAGTGGCAGGAAGGCCAGCATGGGAATGACGGCAATGTCCTGAAACAGCAGGATGGAAAAGCTGGCGCGCCCGCCTTCGGTCTTGTCCAGCTTCTTCTCGGCCAGTGATGGCGCATGTCCCAAAGCGCGCGTGGCTCAAGCTCCAGCCCGATGATGAAGAGCATCATCACCACGCCAAATTCGGCGAAATGCTGCAAATCCTGCGTCTCCTGGCCGACAAGGCCCAGGACCGGGCCGATCAGCACACCGGCGATCAGATAGCCGAGGACGGAGCCGAGGCCGAAGCGGGTGCAGATCGGCACCAGAATGACGGCGGCGACCAGATAGATGGTGGCATCCAGCAGTAATCCGGCCATACCTAACCCTCCCCGGTCAATGTTTTCAGCTGCCCGTTCAGGAGTGGCCGGTTGCGGGCGGCTTCGATATCCAGCCGGTGATCGCGCAAGGCGGCCAGAAGGCCTTTCCATTCGGCGACATGTTCATTCAGCCGGTTGTCTTCTTCGGCATGCCCGGCCCGGAAAAACGCAAAGGGCGGCAGATAGACCATGCCGCAATAATCCGCCGTCTGTTCCAGCGGCGTCAGCATTTGCCGCACGGTGAAACGGTTATAGCCGTCATCCGCATAGCTTTCTTCGGGGTTTCCGGCGGTCAGGGCGGAAAAGAAAATCTTACCCGTCAGCGCCTTGCCGGAGCGGCCAAACGCCCAGCCATGTTCCAGCACAATGTCCTGCCAGTCTTTCAGAATGGCCGGCGTGGAATACCAGTAGAAGGGATGCAGAAAGATGATGACGTCATGGGCTTCCGCGCGCGCCTGCTCGGTGTTGGCATGAATATCGTCGCGCGGATACTCGGCATAGAGATCGGCGAAGGTCACGCCCTCAACCTCCCGCGCCGCGGAACGCAGCGCTTTGCCGGCCACAGAGCGCCGCGGGGCGGGGTGCGCCGCCAGGATCAGGATGCGCCGCGGCGCGCTTTCATCATCCAGCAGGCTCATTTTCCCTCCGAATCCCTTGTCTTGCGTCCCAACATAGGCAGGCGATTGCGCGCCCGCCATGCAAAACGCGGCCATCGGGTGAATTCGGGTGCTTGCACCGCCGGGATGAGCGCAGTATATCGCCTCCCTCGCACGGCACGCCTCAAGGGGCGGGATGCGATGTGTGGCGGAGTAGCTCAGCTGGTTAGAGCAGCGGAATCATAATCCGCGTGTCGGGAGTTCAAGTCTCTCCTCCGCTACCAATTTCCTTCACCCAATTTTCCCGATGACAGTCTTGCGACCCGGTGTTACAGATTCGTAACAAACAGGGGAGGGGCAGATGCTCAAGGAATTCAAGGATTTTGCCATGCGCGGCAATGTGGTCGATCTTGCGGTCGGCTTCATTCTCGGTGGCGCGTTTTCAACCATCGTCCGGTCACTCGTAAATGACATTCTCATGCCACCGCTCGGACTGGCACTCGGCGGGGTGGATTTCACCAATCTCTTCATCACGCTGGGCGATGCGGAATACGAAACCCTGGCCGCCGCGCAGGAGGCAGGTGCCGCGACCATCAATTACGGCATGTTCATCAACAATGTCATCGCCTTCATCATTCTCGCCTTTGCGCTCTTCCTGATCATCAAGGGCATGAATTCGATGAAGAAGAAGGAAGAGGAAGCGCCCGCCGCACCGCCGGCACCGTCCAAGGAGGAGGTCTTGCTGACCGAAATCCGCGACCTTCTGGCGAAAAAGGCCTGACCGGCTTCGGGGCGGCGGACAATCGGTCGGCCGCCCGATTTGCTCAATCTCAGCATTATTAACCTTCTGGCCACCATGACTATGCCCTTCTGAAAGCGAGTGATTCGCTTTTGCGAAGGGCGGGGCCAGACGTGTTTGGATTGAAGTTTACAGGCAAGGCAGAACAGAAAGCCGAGGAGCTGGCTTCGAAGCGGCGCGTCATCACCGAAGGCGCGCTGGAAGAGATCGACCGCGCCCGGATGGAAATCTATTTCAAAAGCGGGCTGTCCAGTGTCCCGCTCAATATTGTCAGCGGTCTGTTTCTCGGCGGCATGCTGCTGACAGCGGTTCCCGTTCTCCATGTCGGCATCTGGTTTGCCGCTGGCGTCAGCTTCGCGCTTGGACGCATGGGGCTGGCCCGTTTCGCGCTCAAGCGCGGCGGCAGATTGCCGCCACTCCTCGACAAGCTGTTCATTTTTCTGACGACGCTGTCCGGCTGTATCTGGGGCGTGTCGATGTTCCTCTTGCCGATGGACCAGATCAGCATCGCGCACTTCGCGGCGGCCTTCATCGTCTCCGGCATGACCGCCGGTGCGGCGCTATCGTCTGCCACCCGCCCGATCGGGGTCATTGCGTACAATACGCCCGCCATTGGCGCGATGATGGCCTATCTGGTCATGATGGGCCGGCCCGAAGCCTTTGGCATGGCCGCCATGCTGGGCCTGTATCTGTTTATCACCATTCAGCTTTCGTCGCGCTACCGGGCCACCCTGAAAGAGGCTTTCGAAGCCAATGCCTCGCTGGAAGGAGCCAAGCTGCGCGTGGAGACCCAGGCCAAGGCATTGCGGGAACTCGCACGGCGTCATGAACAGACAGCGCGCCGCGGCGAAGACGCGACCCGCGCCAAATCGGCCTTCCTCGCCAGTGTCAGCCACGACATCAAGAATCCGCTGGCGGGCATTATCGGCGTCTCGCGCCGCCTCGCCGAGGACGTGACGCTGGACGCGGATACGCGCAAGAAGAACCGCCAGATTTTCGACGCCGGTGAGATGCTGATGCGCTTTGTCGGGGATTTGCGGGATGTCTCGATCATCGAGTCCGGCGAGCTGAACCTGATGCCGGGCGAAATCACCGCCGAACGCCTCGCCCGCGATACGCGCATGCTGTGGGAACCCAAGGCCAAGGCCAAGGGATTGCAGCTCGAGGTCTCCGTGTCCGGCGATGCGCAGCTGGTACTGGCCGGCGATTCCGCGCGCCTGAAACAGATGCTTTTCACCTATATCCGCAATGCCAAGCGCTATACCGCCAATGGCCGGATTGAGGTTCGCCTTAGCGTCGAGGCGCAATCCGGCAAGGCGCGCCTCCGGGCCGATGTCGAGGATACCGGCCGCGGCGTCCCGCGCGAGGCCGAAGGCCGCCTGTTCAAGAATTTCTTCGAGTCCGATGCCGATGGCATCCGCGTCATGGACGGCACATCGACCGGGCTCACCATCGCCCGCCATCTCGCCGAGATGATGGACGGTGAAGTCGGCTATCAGCGTCGCAAGGAAGGCGGATCCCATTTCTGGTTTTCCGCCCAACTGCCCAGCCTTGCCCGCCGGGAAGACAAGGTCAGCCCGGACAATTCGACCCGGACCGCGATCGAGGATTCACCCTCCGCCCCGGCCTTCGCCTCGCCTGCAGCAAGCAGCGGTCTGCCCAACCGGCCCTTGCGGGTTCTCGCGGCGGAAGACAATGCGATAAATCGCACCGTCATTGAGGGCTTCCTTGTCGCCAAAGGCTGGTCTGTCGAGTTTGCCGAAAACGGCGAACAGGCCGTTGAGGCGGCGACCAACAAGGCCTTCGACCTGATCCTGATGGATATGCGCATGCCGGTGATGGACGGTCTTCAGGCCACACGCGCCATCCGCGATCTGCCGTCCACGGCGGCCATGACACCGATCATAGCCCTCACCGCCAATGCCCGGCGTGAGGATGAGGCGCAATGTCTCGCCGCCGGCATGGACGGGTTCATTTCCAAGCCTATCGACACGCAGCGCCTGTTTGACACGATTGCCTCGGTGATCAGCGATGGCTCCGATGCGCCCATGGCGCGGACCGGCTAGCCCAGCGTTTCCGAGCGCACCCAGTCGAGAAACCCCGCTGAACTGCCATCCGGCTCGACCAGCCATTCCAGAATGGCCGGTTCCTCATAGGGATGCAACGCCTTCACTGCCTCCGCGCAGGCGGCAGCCCGCGCCGTCTTCAAAATCATCACCCACTCGGCCTCTTCCTGCATCTTGCCGTCCCACTGGAAGAAGGAGGTGCCGCCGGGCAGAAGATTGGCGCAGGCAATCATCCGCGCCTCCAACAGCTTGGCGGCGGCCTGCCGGGCGCTCTTTTCGTCCGGCCATGTGGTATAGATGAGGCTGACATCTGACATGTCGGGGATTTTAGCCTTATAAGGCCCGGCTATGAAGTCTGACCGCACACCTTCCGCACTGGTTCTCTTTTCCGGGGGACAGGATTCCGCAACCGCGCTCGCCTGGGCGCTGGAGACCTATCCGCGCGTGGAAACGGTCGGTTTTGATTATGGCCAGCGTCATGATGTGGAATTGCAGGCGCGCCTGCAGGTCCGCAAGGCGCTGTCCGGCCTCAATGCGGAATGGGCGGCGCGTCTCGGGCCGGACCAGATGGTAGATCTGACCGGCTATGGCGCGCTTGCCGAAAGTGCGCTGACGGCGGAAATGGAAATCGAGTGGAAGGAAGGCGGTCTGCCGTCCACCTTCGTGCCCGGGCGCAATCTGGTTTTTCTCACCGTGGCATCTGCGCTGGCCTATCGCCGCGGGCTGCGCGATCTGGTCGGCGGCATGTGCGAGACGGATTATTCCGGCTATCCCGATTGCCGACGCGATACGATTGACGCCGCCCAAGCCATGCTCTCGCTGGGCCTGGACCGGACCATGCCGGTCGAGACTCCTCTGATGTTCCTCACCAAGGGGCAGACCTGGCAGCTGGCCCACGAGTTGGGCGGCGACGGCCTCGTCGAAACCATCGTGGAAGACACCCATACCTGTTATCTGGGAGATCGCTCGCAGCGCCATGACTGGGGCTATGGCTGCGGCGTCTGCCCGGCCTGTGAATTGCGCGCGCGCGGCTGGCAGGACTGGCAGACCGGCGTATGACCTATTCCGTCAAGGAAATCTTCCTGACCGTTCAGGGCGAAGGCGGACAGGCCGGGCGGCCGGCCGTCTTCTGCCGCTTTGCCGGATGTAATCTCTGGTCAGGGCTGGAGCGCGACCGCGCCAGCGCCATCTGCAATTTCTGTGATACCGACTTTATCGGCGTCGACGGCCCCGGCGGCGGCAAGTTCAAGACGGCGGACGCGCTCGCACAAGCGGTCGCCGGCCAATGGCCGGGCGGCGGCACGCCGCTGGTCGTCTGCACGGGCGGTGAGCCCCTCCTGCAGCTCGACGCCGCGCTCATTGCCGCCTTCAAGGCCGCAGGCTTCGAGATTGCCGTGGAAAGCAATGGCACGCTGCAAGCGCCGGACGGCATTGACTGGCTGACGGTCAGCCCGAAGGCACAGACCGAAATCGTCCAGACAAGCGGCGAGGAATTGAAACTCGTCTTTCCTCAGCCGGATGTGGATCCAGCCCGGTTTGAAGGTCTCGACTTCAAGCGCTTTTCACTTCAGCCCATGGACGGGCCGAACCAGATGGAGAATGCGCAGGCCGCATTCGAATACTGCCTGGCGCATCCCAAATGGTCGTTGAGCCTCCAGACCCATAAATGGATCGGCGCGCCCTGATCCGCCTCTACGAGCCGGAATTCACCGCATCACGCAGGCTGGCCGCCAGGCGCGAGGAAAAGCGGTCAAACGTCCGGTTGGTATCGGTCCAGACATTGGCAAATTGCGCATCCTGAATGCTCGGCGTTGTCCAGCTATACTCATAGGTCGCGATCACCGCGCCGTTGTTATCGCGCAGTTCAGCCATGACATGGGCGCCGCCGCGGCCATAGCTCTGGAAGCTGAGGCCGGATGTGCCACCCTGCTGGGCAAAGGTCGGCCGGTTTGGCGTCGCATCCTCGATGACAACATGGAGCGTCGCATTTCCGGCGTCTGCCGCCAGAAGCGCGGCTTCCCGCAATTCGCGTTGGAGATCGGCCGTCAGCGTGCGGATCAGCCGGTCGAACTCGCGCTCGCCATATTCATCACCCTTCGCGGCGAGCGTTTCACCGATGGTGATCTCCGCGAGGCTGACGGGCCCTGTAGGTGTGGCTGAATAGGATGCCGAAAGGCCCTGGGCGAAAACCGGTGCCGTAAACAGCACCGCTGCCAGAGCCGAAATGAGATAACGCATGGTAAGTCTCCTGATGGTCGGCCTGTCCCCGATTTGCCAAACATAGCAGAGAAAACAGGCCGTGTCAGGAACTACTCGTGATCGTGATCATGGTCGTGATCATGATCGTCGTCATCCTCGCCATCGCCGGGGATGGCGGTGCGCACAACCGCGCCGCCGACATTGCCGGCGGTTTCCAGAACCGTGCCGGTAGTCCGGACAGCGGTTTCGGCGACCATGGATGTGGCACCAATGACAAGACATCCCGACAGGGCCGGGGCGGCCATCGCGACGGAAAGAAGAACAAGAAGACGCCGGGCGGTCATGAGATACTCCATTTCATGGACGCATCATGATCGCCCGGCAGGGATTCATAAAGGGTGAAGATGCATCAGCGCGTGTCAGTCAGCACCAGTTCGGCATCTTCAAGCGCGGTGATCGTAATGGCATCAACATCCGTGATCGCCGCCCCGTCTCTGGCATTGACGCGAGCACCATTGATCTCGACCGCCCCCTTCGTCGCCGCAAGGTATTGATGGCGTCCCGGTTTCGGCGAATAGGTCACCGAATGGCCGGCCTTGAGCGTCGCCCCCATCACCCGGGCATCGGCCCGGATCATCAGCCCGCCATCAGCATCAGGATCACCGGAGGCCAGCATGACGAGTTCACCGGCGCGATCCGCCTTCGGGAAGCTCATCGCATCCCAGCGCGGCGCACCGCCGCGGGTCTCCGGAACAATCCAGATCTGGAAGATCCGCGTCAGCTCGTCTTCCCGGTTATACTCCGCATGGCGGATACCCGAGCCCGCTGACATGACCTGCACGTCGCCGGCCACGGTGCGGCCTTTATTGCCGAGGCTGTCTTCATGCGTGATCGCGCCATCTCGGACATAGGTGATGATTTCCATGTCGGCGTGGGGGTGCGGCGGAAAGCCGGTTTTCGGCTGGATTTCATCATCATTCCAGACCCGAAGTGCGCCCCAGCCCATTCGGGACGGGTCGTGATAATGGCCGAAGCTGAAATGATGCTTGGCGTTCAGCCAGTCGATCTGGAACCGGCCGAGGCTGTCAAATGTGCGGACATCGATCATGAGAACCTCCATGGCGTATTGCTGTTGGAGGCGGAGATAAGGCGGCAGAGCTGCGCGATAAATGCCGCGATTGGCGGCTTATAATTTCCGGAATGGATGCAATCGGTGTCAGTCGCGCTGAATGCGCACAGAGACCGGATCGCCGCCCTTGAAGTGGATATCCCGCTGCGGGAAGGGGAAGTTCACGCCATTTTCGGTGAAGGCTTTCCAGATCGCCAGCAACACCTCGCTCGACACATTATTCACACCCTGACCGGGATCGGCGATCCAGAAGCGGATTTCCAGATCGATGGAATTATCACCAAAGCCGCGTAACAGGCATTTGGGCGCTGGCGAGTTCAGCACGCGCGGCACCGTGGCCGAGGCTTCAACGGCAAGCTCCATCGCCGTGGGCAGGTCGGTTGTATAGTCGACCCCGATCATGCGCTTGATCCGCACGGCATGGTCGGAGAATGACCAGTTGATCACCTTGGTGGTGATGAACTCCTCGTTCGGAATGAGGTGTTCCATCCCGTCGCGCGTGATCACCGAGGCAAAGCGCATGCCCAGTGAATTCACGCGGCCATAGGTTTCTTCCAGCGTGATCACGTCGCCGGGTTTGATCGACCGGTCGAGCAGAAGAATGACGCCGGACACCAGATTGGAGAAAATCTTCTGCAGGCCGAAGCCGATACCCAGGCCGACTGCACCGGAGAAGATGGCCAGCGCGCCCAGCGGAATGCCGAGGCTCGACAGGGCGAGCAGAATGGCGGTCGCCAGCAGCGTGACCTGAACCGACTTGCCGATCAGCAGGCGCGCGGACGGGTTGAGGCTGGGCAGTTTGTTGATCCGCGCCGACAGGATGGCGGCCATGCGCGAGGCCAGCCAGTAAAGAATGACCAGCAGGACGAGCGCCTGAATCGCCGACATGATCGAGACGCGGCCGCCGCCGACACCGACGCCCAGGGAATCCAGGAATCCGGTTGTTGGCCCCAGCCAGCCGAGGATATTCATGGCGGCAATGGTCCAGCTCATGATCGCAGCGGTGCGCGACCAGAAGGGCTCGGCGATAAAGCCGGTCAGCAGGCGGATCACCGCCCATGCGCCGACCAGATTGGCCGCCAGCCGCACCCAGAAAATCTCCATTTCCAGCTGTTGCAGGGTGAACAGGACCGCCGACAGGAAGACCCAGCTCAGCGCAGGCCCGAGGACCGGCGCCAACAGCCGAACGGCATCGGCCCGCACGCGGCGGAGAAAGCCGATACTGAACAGGCGCTGCAGCAGATTTCCGACCGGCTTGCGCAGGGCAAAGGCAAGGAGAATGCCGATAACGATCGCGCCGGCCTGCACGCCGAAGCCGACGCTGACCATTTCCGAACGCAGCCACTCCCACACCGATTCCAGACGGCCCATCCAGATCTCCGGATCGGCGAGTTCTTCCAGATCAGGGGCTTCGATCACAGGTGGGGGCGTATTGCTGGTCATGAATCAGCAAGATAGGCCGGAAGCAGGGGTAACGTCGAGTGGCTATTGACCTTCGCGCCGCCAGCCAAGGCCCAGAGCGCCGACAATCAGGAGCAGGATCAGCAGAGCCGGCAGCAAAGGTGTCCGCTCGGCACCGCGCACGATATAGCGCTCATTGCGTTGTAATCCGTACCAGTTCCGGCCGGCGGCATCCGTGCCGGCGCGCGTCCGGCGCATTCCCGGCAAGTCCGGCTGATCGCCGGTTCCAAGCGTGTAGCTGCCACCGCCTGTTGTCCGGACCAGCGGCTGCAGGACATCCCGTGTGGGCCGCAGATTGGCGTATTCCAGCGGATTGAGCGGGCCGAGCGCTGCCACAGCCGTCAGATCGCCGGACCGCAACCGCACCAGACCGGATTGCTCATTTGCCTCCGTGGTCGCGGTAAACCGTCCCGGTTCACCGGCCGAAGCCATGTTCAGAGTTTCGGTCCGGCCAGAGGGCCATTCCAGTTCCAGCGGTGGCGGCGCATCGGCCAACGTTGTGCGGTCGGCAACCAGCTGGCCATTGAAGGCACTTGCCGACAGGCGTTCTTCATCCAGCTCGGGTTCACCCATCAGCCAGTGCGCCACGCGGCGGAACATTTCGCCATGTGGACCACCGCCCTGATAGCCGCGCGCCCATAGCCAGCTCTGGTCCGACAGGAGAATGGCTGATCGGCCCTGTCCGGCCCGTGCCAGCACCAGAAGCGGCCCGCCGTCAGGCGCTTCCAGAAGAGTCTCGCCGCCCAGAACTGAGGCATCAATCCGGCGGAACCATTCACCCCACGGATCTTCGCCCTCCAGAGGTGCGAGATTGGCGGTCACCGGGTGACGCGCCCCCGCTTCGGTGATTTCAGGACGATAGGCGCCGGTGGCAATCACGCCGGTCGGACGCGCTGGCAGGACCGCTGCCAGCGGCGAGCGATAGATGGACGTCGCCTGTCCGAAGGGCGGACCGGCCGTGACCAGCAACGCTCCGCCATTATCCACATAACGCGCGATATAGTCGAAATAGAGTGGCGGCATGAGCTGGCGCCGGCGATAGCGGTCGAAAATCACCAGATCAAACTCTTCCAGACGCTCCTCGAACAATTCGCGGGTCGGGAAGGGGATCAGGGACAATTCATCGACGGGTGTATTATCCACGGCCTCCGGCGGGCGCAGGATGGTGAAGTGCACCAGATCGACCGACGGATCGGACTTCAACAGATCACGCCAGGTGCGGGCGCCATTATGCGGCTCGCCGGTAACCAGCAGCACCCGCAAGCGGTCGCGCACGCCGGTGACGGAAACCGCCGCGCGGTTATTGATGAGCGACAGCTCTTCACGGCCGGGCTCAACTTCGATCTCGATGACATTCGCCCCGCGATGCTCGATCGGCGCTGTAACGGTCGTATCCGTGCCGATGGTGATGCGCGCTGTCTGCGGCTCGCCGCCATCGACGCGGAAGGTCAGCGTGGCCGTCCCGGTCATGGCGTCATCCTCGACGCGAATGACAAATTCGGCCGGCTCGTTGACGAGGCCATAGCGCGGCGCATCGACGATCACCAGACGCCGGTCACCGCTCTCCGGATTGCCGGTCAGCAGGTGATGGACCGGCGCGTCAATTTCCAGTGCTTCGGCATCGTCCGGCATGTCATGCACGCGGCCGTCGGACGCCAATACAATCCCGGCCAGGCGATCACGCGGAATTCCGGCCAGAGCGGCCTGCATGGCATCGAGTGCCAGCGTGCCATTCTCGTCATTGCCGATTTCTGCCTCGACCAGATCGAGTTCCGGATCGGCTTCCGCGCGCGCTCTCAGATCGGCCAGCGCCGCATCGGCGGCTTCGCGGCGGCCGGGTATCTCCATCGAATCCGAGCGGTCGATGATTGCCAGCGCAATATCGGGCAGAGCTTCGCGTTCTTCCTCGACCAGAGACGGGTTCATCAAAACCGCCGAGATCAACAGAACCGACAGGCTGCGCCAGAGCCAGCCATTGAGCCGGCGGATGGCGCCAATGCCTGTGGTCACCAGAGCCAGCGCGGCCAGCGAACCGATCGCCCAGACCGGAATCAGCGGCGCAAAATCGAGGGTGGTCGCGGCGACACTCATTGGCCCAGCCTTTCCAGCAACGCCGGGATATGGACCTGGTCCGCCTTGTAATTGCCGGTCAGCGCATACATGGCGAGATTCATGCCGAAGCGCCGCGCCATTTCCCGTTCGCGCTCGCCGCCTTCGACGGGATAAAGGGTCTGGCCATTGGCATCGGTCGCCCAGGCCGAGGCCCAGTCATTCGAACCGATGACCACGCCGGACGCACCATCACGGGAGGCTCCATCCGGATCTGCTTCCACCCAGACCGGACCGCCACTGATGCGGCCGGGAAAGTCCTGCAGGAGATAGAAGGACCGGGTCAGCACATGGTCCGGATCAATACGGGCCAGTGCCGGCACATCCACGGCCTCCAGAAGGCGCGCCAGACCGGGATGCGGCGCACCGGCGCGCGTTGCGGCAATATCGGCATCCTGCGTATCAAAAATGATCAGCCCGCCGGACTGGATATAGCGAGAGACCCGTGCCGCCGCTTCATCGGATAAGGGCGGGGAATTCTGCAGCACTGGCCAGTAGATGATCGGGAAGAAGACGAGCTCGTTTTCCTCTACATTCACCGCCATCGGTTCCTGTGGCTCCATAGCGCTACGGCGGGTGATCTCGCGGCTGATGCCGAACAGGCCGGCCCGGCTACGGTCATCCACATCGCGATTGCCGGTAATGACATAGGCAAAGCGCAGATCGAGCGCCGCATCCATTTCAAAACTGTCGAGATATTGCGTCTGTTGGGCCTGCGCCTGCGGCATGAACCAGACCAGACCCAGCGCGGCAATGAGGGCAGCCACAGCGCCGCCGCGGCGCGGCAGGCGCAAACGGGGCAGACGCCCGGCAAGCGCAAGGCCGATCACGGCATCAATCGCCAGCAGGAAGAGCGCCAGCGCCAGCAAAGGCCCCGCAAAGCGGCGTTCAGCCGGCGCTTCCAGATTGGTGAAGGTGACGCCGGGAAGGGCGCGCGGCAGAGCGGTGATCTCATCCCCGGCGCGCAGCACATTCAGGGCCGCACTCGCCGCCCCTAGCCGATAGATGCCGGGCGGGGTTTCAGCGCTGGCCGTGGTGTTGGTCCAGCTTTGCGCCGGAACCGGTCGCGCGGACACGGGCGGATTGGACAGGCGTCCATCGCCGTCCAGCGCGCGATCAATGACATAGGCGCCGCCACCGGACGGCGTGGCCGAGCCACCTTGCGCGAGCGCGGAAATGCGCCGCAGCATGCGCGGGTAAAGCCCGGTCAGTGGCAGTTCGGACCATTCCGGACCGGCCGTGACGTGAAAGAGCACGACCCAGCCTTCACCCTGCCGCATGGCGGTGACCAGAGGCGTGCCATCTTCGAGCCGCGCCCAGACGCGATCCGCAGACGCCGTGCCGGGTTCCGCCAATACCTGGCTGGAGACGGTCGCTTCCGGCGGGACGGTCAGACCGGCAAAGGGCGAATCCGCGCTGAACGGTGCCAGGGATTGCGGTTCTTCCCATGACAGGGCGCTACCGAAATTGCGGCCGCCCTGACGCAATTGCACCGGCAGCAAATCATCGGGCCGGGCCGCGAGCCGCGGTCCGGCAAAGCGGATCAGAAGCCCGCCCTGATTGACAAAATCGAGCACGCGCTGATCGTCTGTCCGCGCCGCATCGACCATGATCAGGGCGGAGACATTGCTGGCCAGCAGGCCATCAAGGTCATCGCGGCGGGCCTCGGTGAAAGGCTCGATCGCGCGCATCACATAGTGCAGGTCAGAGAGCAGCGGCTGGCCGTCTTCGCTGGCCGCATCAATCACGCCGACACGCGGGCGGCGCCAGGCATCATCCGTCAATTGCGTGCCGCCGGCCGACACCTGTCCCTCAATCCGGATCGCGGCGACGCGGTTGCGCAAATCCAATGGCAATTCAATGTCGGCACGGGCGCGGGTGACGCTCGTCTCCATTTCGACTTCGGTCCGGGCAACAGCGCGGCCATCGCCGGCAGTGGCCACGAGCGAGACGGTGCGCGGCAGATCCGCATCAATCCGCATCACGTCCACGGCAAAACCATTGGGCGTGGCAATCGGCGCGCCCAGCGCGACCGGGGAGCGGCCGGGGCCCGGCAGAATGGCGGTCACCTGTCCCAGCGGATCCAGAATGCGGGCGAGGTTTTCAGACCCGGCAGTGTCGATACCATCGGTGATCCAGACAATCTGCAGATTGTCCGACAGGCCACCGGCATCGACCGCGGCATCAATGCGCCCGGCGGTCAGTTCGCGATTGGGCGGCCAGGCTTCCACATTCACGCCTTCCAGCTGACGGCGCGCAGCGTCCGGTGCGCCCAAGACCAGCTCGGCATCGGGTGACGCATCCGCGGTAAAGACGATGGCGGCCGTGCGGCCGGTTTCTTCTGCCAGATCCAGCCGGTAATTGGCTTCGCGGACCATGTCGCGCCAGGCCGGCGCAGAGGCCCAGCCATTATCCACCACCAGCAGTAGCGGGCGATTGGTCTCGGTATTCACGTCCGGCTGCCAGACCGGACGGGCCAGCGCGATAATCACGATGGCCGCCAGAAGCAGGCGGAATACGATCAGCCACCAGGGCGCATGGTGCGGTGTCTCGGCATCATCCGGCGCGTCCTTCAAGAGACGCAAGGGCGGGAAAACTGCCCGGCGCGGCGGAGGCGGTGTGGCGCGCAAAAGCCGCCAGAGGATCGGCAGGGTCAAAAGCCCGATCAGGGCCAGTGGCGCGGCAAAGGCGAGGGGACCGAGTGCAAACATCTAGATTTCCCTTGCCAGCGCGCGATAGAGCGCCAGTACAGCTTGTGTCGCCGGACGGTCAGTGCGGTGGGTGACCAGCGTCCAGCCATAGGAGCGCGCCAGATCGGCGAGGCGGTCGCCATGTTCCTGCCAGCGGGCGCGATAGGCTTTGCGGGCCTCCTCCGCGCGGCCAAAGAGCAGGCTCTCGCTATCATCGGTCGCTTCAAAACGGGTGCGGCCCTTGAACGGGAAGTCTTCTTCCATCGGGTCGATAATGCGCAGCATCGCGCCGCCGGCCTGCAAGGCGGCATAGCGGGACAGGCGCACGCGCCAGGTTTCAATGGGGTCAAGGAAATCACTGGCCAGCACGACGCGGCCATAACGGCCAATGGGTGCAGATTCGACCGAAGACAGACTGCCGGGGCCAGTGCCCAGCCGGATCGACGTGCGTTCCAGCCCCATTTCACCGCCGCGCGCCCGGGCGCTTTCGCCCAGAGCCGCAATGCGTTCACCGCCCCGCGACAACAGCGCCGCCATGGCGATCATGCAGACAGCCGCCCGGTCTTTCTTCAGCGGCAGATCGCGCGAGGATCCGAAATCCATGGTCGAGGAGCCATCGCGCCAGAGCCAGACCGTATTGGCCGCTTCCTGCTCATTCTCCCGGACATAGAGTTCAGACGACTTGGCCGACATGCGCCAGTCGACGGCTTGCGCGCCATCTTCCGCGCGGTGGTGGCGATATTCCCAGAAAGTTTCGCCGGTTCCGCGCTTGCGCTGTCCGTGCACGCCCATGACGACGCTGGCTGCAATCCGCTCGGCCTCGGCCACCAGCTCGCCAAACGGCGCAGCGGCGGCCTCACCGGCCTGACGCAGGTCAGCCGCGCGTTTGGCGGTGTCACGGGCAAAGGGCGAGCGCATCGGCGCGAATGTCCTTTAGGCGGCTTTGGTGGCGAGGCGGGAAATCAGGGATTCCAGTGTCAGACCGTCCGCGCGGGCGGCGAAAGACAGCGCCATGCGGTGTTTCAGAACCGGCTCGGCCAGCGCGGCGACATCTTCCGTCGACGGTGCCAGGCGGCCCTGCAGCAGAGCGCGCGCCCGAACCGCGAGCATCAGGGCCTGACCGGCGCGCGGTCCCGGACCCCAGGAGACGCCGTTCTGCACTTCCTTGTCATCGCTTTCATCCGGGCGGGCCAGATGGACCAGATCAAGGATGGCATCGACAACTTTCTCGCCAACCGGCATGCGGCGCACCAGCGCCTGTAGGTCGAGAATCTCGGCCGGGGACAGAACTGCCTCCGCCTGATTTTCAGACGCGCCGGTCGTCGCCAGCAGGATTTCGCGCTCATCGCCGCGTTCCGGATAGGGAATGTCGACGCGCAGGAGGAAACGGTCGAGCTGGGCTTCCGGCAGCGGATAAGTGCCTTCCTGCTCGATCGGGTTTTGCGTGGCCAGAACATGGAAAGGTTCCGGCAGATCATAGCGCTGACCGGCGACCGTCACATGATGTTCCTGCATGGCCTGCAGAAGCGCGGCCTGCGTGCGCGGGCTGGCGCGGTTGATTTCGTCCGCCATCAGCAGGCGGCAGAAGACCGGGCCCTGGATGAAGCGGAAGGAGCGTTTGCCGCCCGTACCTTCTTCCAGCACTTCGGAGCCGAGAATATCGGCCGGCATCAGATCCGGCGTGAACTGGATGCGCTTGGTGTCGAGCCCGGTCGCAATGGCGAGCGTTTCCACCAGCTTGGTCTTGGCCAGACCCGGCGCACCCACCAGAAGCGCATGACCACCGGAGAGAATGGCCGCGAGACACAATTCGATCTGATCTTCCAGACCGTAGATGACCTTGCCGATGGAGGCCCGCGTTGCCGCGAGGCGTTCCGTTGCAATATCAGCCGCTTCGACCACATCCATCGTTGCCAGAGACGGCGCTTTCGGGGCGGCCGCCTTGCGCGGTTTGCGGGCCGTTGTCGTCTTTTTTGCAGGACTTGCCGGTTTTTTCGCCAAGGTTATCTCCCTAAATCCCTGTATGAACTAGCGCACGGCTTCGACCGGTCACGTTTGTTGGTGAAGAATGACAATGCAAATACGGAGTGTCCATGCCCGGCGACCATACAACACCTGATCTGATGCAGTCGCTGTTGAAAGCAGCCGAATCATCCGGCGACGGATACCCGCCCGTCGACAAGTGGAATCCCACCCATTGCGATACAATGGATATGGTGATCCGCCGGGATGGCAGCTGGTGGCATGAAGGGCGTCGCATCACCCGCGAACGTCTCGTAAAGCTGTTTGCGCGTATCTTGCGAAAAGATGACGATGGCGTTCATTATCTCGTAACGCCGGTCGAAAAGCAGGCCGTCCAGGTCGAGGCCGCGCCCTTTGTGGCGGTGCGTGTGGACCATGGCGAAGAGGCCGGAGAGCCGGTGCTGCTATTCACAACAAATCTGGGGGATGTGGTGGCCGCGGGCCCCGATCATCCAATCCGCGTCGAAATCGATCCTGAAACCGGCGAGCCGGAACCCTTCATCCTGATCCGCGGACGGCTGGAGGCCCTGATCAACCGCCCGGCCTTCTACGAACTGGTTGAGCAGGCCGAGATTCGCAAGGCGGGTGGCAAGAAGACCTTGTATGTCCGGTCCAGAGGCGAGGATTTTGAACTGGGCCGTGCCGAATGACGCCGCAGTCCATTCTTGATCTGCTGGACGCGAAGCTCGACCACCCTGACCGCCCGGCCAACACCGCGGCGCGCGGCGATGGCGATCTGGATGGGCGGATCATTCCCTCCGGGGCAAAACTGAATCAGGCGGCCGTTCTGGCGCCGCTCATCCTGCATGACGGGCCGCCGCGCTTCCTGTTTACGGTGCGGGCGGCGCATCTGACCAAGCATGCCGGCCAGATTTCCTTTCCGGGTGGCCGCCGCGAACCGGGCGAAACCCTGGCGCAAACCGCCTTGCGGGAAACACAGGAAGAAATCGGCATTGGCCCGGAATTCATTGATATTCTGGGCTGTTTCGATCCCTATGAAACAGTCACTGCCTATCAGGTCACGCCTTTTGTCGGCGTGGTAAAGCCCGGATATACGGTCACGCCGGATCATCAAGAGGTATCCGCGGTCTTCGAAACCCCCTTTGATTTTCTCATGAATGCGGCGAATCATGAGCGTCATGAAATGGAATTTCGCGGGAAGATGCGCCGCTTCTGGGCGATGCCATACCGGGAACACTATATCTGGGGGGCAACAGCGGGAATGTTGAAGGCGCTTCACGACCGGCTGTTTGGAGACATGCAATGATCAGACTGGCTTTTCTGGAGCTTCTGCTCTTCACCTCGCCCTTCATCCTGTTCGCCCTGTGGCGATTGTCGATGAAGGCGACCGAAGAGGTCGTGGATCACAAGCCGGCCCCGACCCTCATTCTGTCGGCCATCGGCGGATTCCTTGCCGCTGCGGGCTTTGTCTTTCTGGTGCTGACATCGCATGCCGGCGATTCCGGGCACACCACCTATGTGCCGCCGCGCCTGAGCGATGGGACCATCAATCGCGCCGAGTTCAACAATAATCCGGGCGAGGCTCCGCAACAGGACACCCGCAATTTTGGCGAGCCGTCCAACCATACGGTCACGCGCGATCTCGACGAAGGCGCAGAGGATGAGGACGGGGATGATGGCGGTTCGCCTCAACCCCGCTGATCATGACTGGATGACGGCGCCCGCCACGCGGCGGGTCATGTCCGCCCTCGACGCAGTTGCGCCGGGCGGATCGCGTTTTGTCGGCGGCAGCGTCCGCAACGCCCTGCTGGGCGAGCCGGTCGCCGATATTGATATTGCGACAATACTGGAGCCTGAAGCGGCAAAGGCCGCGCTGGAAGCCGCCGGGATTGCCGTGCATCCCACAGGGATCGAACATGGCACGCTAACGGCGGTGGCCGATCATTGCCCGTTTGAGGTGACAACCTTGCGCCGCGATGTCTCGACGGATGGCCGCCGCGCCACCGTCGCCTTCACGACCGACTGGGCCGAGGACGCCGCGCGCCGCGATTTCCGGATCAATGCGCTCTATGCCGACATGACGGGCGAGATTTTCGACCTCGTCGGCGGCCTCGATGATATCCCGGATCGCCGCATCGTCTTCATCGGCAGGGCGGAGGACCGGATCGCCGAGGATTATCTGCGCATTTTGCGCTTCTTCCGCTTCTTTGCCCGCTACGGGCAGGGCGAGCCGGACGCCGAGGCCGTGCGCGCTTGTACGGCGATGACGGACGGGCTGGCGCAGCTTTCGGCAGAGCGGGTCTGGGCCGAGACGAAAAAACTCCTCGCCGCGCCGGATCCGGCGCCGGCCCTTCGCCTGATGGCGGAAACCGGCGTGTCGGCGGCGCTGTTTGGCGAGGCCGGGGATGCAGACCGCGTCGCGGCGCTCGTGCGGCTCGGCGCGGAGGATTCGCTGGTGCGCTTTACTGGCTGGATGGGCGGGAGGGCGGCCCGCCTGATCTCCCATCTGAAACTGTCCAACGCCGAAGCCCTGCGAATTCGGAAAATGACGGACCCGGAATTGTCGCGGACCATCGAGACCAATTGGCCTGTGCGCGCCGAACTGGAGAAGCTCGTCTATCGGCACGGCAATGCCGCCATCGCCGATCAGCTTTTTCTGATCTTCTCTGCGACGGAGGCGCCGGTGGAAGGCTGGGGCGGAGCGATTGCGCATGCCCTGTCGTTTGATGCCCCGGTCTTCCCGGTCACAGGGGCGGACCTGAAGTGGGCGGGTATCGCCGCCGGGCCGGACATGGGTGAGACCCTGCGGCGTCTGGAAGAAGCCTGGATCGACAGCCGTTTCCGGCTGTCGAAGGCGGATTTGCTCAACCTGATCTAGACGTCCAGGTCCAGATACATCGCCGTGAAGCCGAGCGTATCGACAGCGCCATGGGCAATGATCAGCGGCCAGATATTGCGCTTGTAGAGAACGTAGAGCGTGCCGATGGCGAGGCCGATCATGCCGGTCACCACAAGGCCGCGAAAGCCCTGATAATACATGTGCGCGACACCAAACCCGATGGCCGGGATGAGCACGGCCAGCGGCAGCGCCCATTTCGCATGCGGCAGCAAGGCCTCGACACGGTTGATCATATAGCCGCGGAAGAAGACCTCCTCGCCAAACCCGGCACTGATCCACGCAATTGCCAGCCAGAGCAGATAGACCGGCAGATTACCAACGATATTGCCCCAGCGATCCTCGACGCCGCTCATGGTCTCGCCTGTGGTCCAGAGCCCCAGCGCGTCTCCGGCGAAAGCCGTACCGGCGCCCAGCCCGATGATGGCGACAATGCCCAGAAGGGCCTGGGGGGCGAGCAGGGCCCAGGATTTCCAGCCCGGAAGTTTTCGCAGGCCAAATCCGGCCCAGCTTTCGCGATGGCGCCAGGTAAAGAATCCGATGGCGATGAAGGTGCAGAGGAGAGAGAGCGGCCCGGCAAATTTCCAGACGATCTGATCGAAGACAAGTTTCGACCCGACCAGAACGGCCAGAACGATGAGCACTTCAATCAGGAGGGATATGCGGGTACGGGGGGAGGCATTCGGCATGGCAGTTCACCTGTTCAGGAGGTTGTTATGTCCTGCCAGTGTGGCCGTTAGGGCGAGCCGTTTCTTGAACGATCGTGCGCGGGCCTTAGTGGACCAGCTTTTGCCAGGCTTTCGGCGTGATGCCGAAGGCTTTCTTGAAGTCGCGGGTCAGATGGCTCTGGTCGGCAAACCCGGTCGCATAGGCGGTATCCGCCAGCGAACCCGGTTCGCGAAGCATGGCCCGCGCGCGATCCAGGCGACGCAGCTGACCGAAGCGATAGGGGCTGGTGCCGAACAGGGCGCGGAAATCCCGGCTGAGTTGCCAGCGATTCTGCCCGGTCAGCGCTTCCAGCTCATCCAGGCTGATCGTTCGTTGGGGTGTCTCGATGATGAAATTTCGCGCCATATGCGCGGCGGCCGCATCCGCGATGGAGGCCGAACCGGCCGCGCCGCTGGCGGCCAGCATGGCTTCGGCCAGATCGGCCAGGGCCGCTTCGAATTCGGCAGCGGTGAGCGGAGCCGCCATGTCGGACAGGAGCGGCGTGATCACGTCAATCAGCCGGCCATCCCGCGTTACACCGCCTTCGATGAAGGGCAGGGCGCGTCCGTCCAGAGCCAGCTGCAGAGCGGCGGGGTCGATGGAGATACCGCGATAGTGAAACCCGGCCTCCGTTCCGGCACGGCCATCATGTTTTTCATCCGGATGCAGGACCACCAGCTCGCCGGGATGAGAGGTCCGCATTTCACCGCGATAGTCGAAACACTGGATACCCGCGCAGGTGAGGGCAAAGACATAGGTGTCGTGCCGGTGCGGCGCATAGGCGTGATTCCGGACGCGGATATCCACCCGTGCCGGAGCGATATATCGGCCGGGTGCCGATATCAGGGTCAGGCCCTCATCCATGAATTTGCACATGTCTCATGGTCAGAAGATGCGCGGTCGCGACAATCGGATGCGTTGCGGCTGTGATCAGGCCGACTGGCGGTGCGGCTGGGCCAGCATCCAGAAGGTCAGAGCGGCCGCGCCGCCGCCGAGGGTCGAGGAGATTTCCCGGATGGGCGAGGGCAATTGCGATATGAGAATAATGTCGGGCAGGAGCGGGATTAGCCAGCTCAGCGCGTAGCCGATGATCAGACCCAGCGCCACAATGGCCCAGAGCTGGAGCAGGCCGATCCGGCCCAGCCCCCACAACATCGCCGCGCCGAGCGGGAAAACAAGCGCCGCCATGATCGGCGTGGCGAAGAAAACGTACATCAGCGCGAACATGATGATGCCGTACATGTCCGGCACGCCGCCGGTTTCCGAAAATTGCAAACCGGCGACGACGCTGGCCCCGAGCATGATCCCGGCCGCGACAAAGCTCGCGCCCATCAGACCCGTAATGATCTTTCCAGAACCGCGCTGCGGGGTATCGGTCAGGGCCATTTGGCCTCCGGTGGCATGGACGACAGGATGGATTTTACATTGCCCCCTGTCTCGAGTCCGAATTTTGTACCACGGTCATACAGCAAGTTAAACTCGGCATAGCGGCCCCGGCGGATCAATTGTTCCTCGCGGTCGGCGGCCGTCCACGGCGTGGCCATGCGGGTTCGGACGATCTTCGGATAGACCGCCAGAAAAGCCCGGCCGACATCCTGCGTGAAGGCAAAATCCGCCGCCCAGTCGCCGGTATCATACCGGTCGTAGAAAATCCCGCCCACGCCGCGCGGCTCATTGCGGTGCTTCAGCCAGAAATATTCCTCGCACCATTTTTCAAAGCGGTCGTGGAAATCATCGCCATGCTGGTCACAGACCGTCTTGCAGGCGGCGTGGAAGGTCACGGCATCATCAAAGGACTTGTCGCGCTGATAATCCTGCGTCGGATTGAGATCCATGCCGCCGCCAAACCAGCCCTTCGTCGTCGCGATGAAACGCGTATTCATGTGAACGGCGGGGACATGGGGGTTTTGCATGTGCGCGATCAGCGAAATGCCGGACGCCCAGAAGCGGGGATCGTGTTCCGCACCCGGTATCTGCTTGGCAAATTCCGGCGAAAACTCGCCATAGACGGTCGAGCAATGCACGCCGACCTTTTCAAACAGCCGGCCCTTCATGATCGAGGCGACACCGCCGCCCTGATCGGATGATCCATCGCCGCGCGACCAGGCTTCGCGCTCGAACCGGCCCGGCGTACCGGGATAGAGGTTGGCAGGCGCTTCGTCTTCCAGGCGTTCGAACTCCGCGCAGATTTCGTCGCGCAGTGCCTCGAACCAGCCCTTGGCGGTCGCTTTTTCCGTTTCCAGTGCCATGGCGGGGGTCTCCGAACCGTCCAGCATTGTCGTTATCCTTTCGTGACTGAAACTGGCCACGAATAAAACCCTACTTGCAGTGTGGGGAAATGAGGCGCGCCGCCGCGCGTCAGGCTGACGCAGCCGATATCTGGCGCATCGCCTCGGCCAGGGCGATGCCGGCGCTCATGGAGACATTCAGCGAGCGCGTTTCCGGCCGGATCGGGATGAAGACGCGCGCATCGGCATCATCATGCACAGAATCGGGCACGCCGGCGCTTTCGCGCCCGAAAACCAGCTGATCGTCCGGCCGGAATGAAAAATCCCACAGGGATGTTGCTGCTTTTGTTGTGAACAACACCATGCGGCCTGCGCTGCGGCCGGCCCGCCATTTCTCATACGAATCATGGCGCTGAAAGTCTGCCAGAGGTGCGTAATCCAGCGCTGCACGGCGCATCGCCTTGTCATTCAGCGGAAAGGCACACGGCTCGATCACGTCAAGCCCGGCACCAAAACAGGCCGCCAGACGGATCGAAGCGCCGAGGTTTTGCGGAATATCTGGTTGAAAAAATACGATCCGCATTTTAAGCCGCGCTGGATATGGGGTTTGGGGACATGCGGCGGGATGCCGCTTCGCCTCCAATCCCGATACGAGTTAAGTGACGCGGTGATGCCTTTGTTGGGCAATCCGCGTCAAGCGGGGTAAGCCGGTTGCGTCCGCAGCCGGACTGTAAGGCAAGATAATCAAGAGGTCGGCCGTGACAGACCATACCACCGAAGAACCGACACGCCGGGACTTCATTTATATCGTCGCCGGGGGCGCAGCTGCTATTGGCGGTGCGATGACCATCTGGCCATTCATTCACCAGATGAATCCGGCAGCGGATACGCTGGCTCTGGGCTCTATCCGCAAGGATATCTCCAGCCTCGGCGTTGGCCAGGAAATCACCGTCATGTTCCGCGGTGGCCCGGTCTTCATCCGCCGGCGCACGGAAGCCGAGATCGCCGAAGCGCGTGCCGTCGAACTCGACCGCCTGCCGGACGATCTCGCCCGTAATGAAAATCTGCCGGACGACGCCTCTGCCGCTGACGCGAACCGGGTGCTCAATCCGGAATTCCTGATCGTCAAAGGCAATTGCACCCACCTTGGCTGTGTGCCGGTGGGCAATGGTGCAGGCGATTACGATGGCTGGTTCTGCCCCTGCCACGGCTCGCACTACGACGCGTCGGCCCGTATCCGCCGCGGCCCGGCCCCGGAAAATCTGCCGGTTCCCGCCTACATTTTCGAGAATGAAGGCGCCGTTGTGAAACTCGGAGCCTCTTCGGATGAGGTCGCCACGGCCGGATGGAGCGTCGCATGAGCCATCAGTCTACCTACGTCCCGCAGACCGGTATCGAGAAATGGCTTGATGCCCGCCTGCCGATCGTGCGCCTGGGCTGGGACTCCTTTGTGGATTTCCCGACCCCGCGCAACCTGAACTACTGGTACACATTCGGCGGCATCCTGACCGTCTGCCTGATGATCCAGATCCTGTCCGGCATCGTGCTGGCCATGCACTATGTGCCGCATGTCGATCACGCTTTTGACTCGGTGGAACGTATCCGCCGCGACGTGAATTATGGCTGGCTGATCCAGTCCATGCACGCAAATGGCGCGTCCATGTTCTTCCTGGCGGTCTACCTGCACATGCTGCGCGGCCTGTATTACGGCTCCTACAAGGCTCCGCGGGAGCTGTTGTGGATCCTGGGCGTGGTGATCTACCTGCTGATGATGGCCGCCGCCTTCCTGGGCTATGTGCTGCCCTGGGGCCAGATGTCCTATTGGGGCGCGATGGTGATCACCAACCTGTTCGGCGCGCTGCCGGTCGTGGGTGAGGGCATCCGCGAATGGCTGTGGGGCGACTTCGCCGTGGGCAATGCCACGCTGAACCGCTTCTTCTCCCTGCACTACCTCATTCCGTTCCTGATTGCGGGTCTCGTGATACTGCACATCTGGGCGCTGCACGTGCCGGGTAATAACAACCCGACCGGCGTCGAGGTGAAGGGCAAGGGCGATACCCTGCCATTCCACCCGTATTACACGGTGAAGGATGGCTTCGCGATTGTCGTCTTCCTGATGATATTTGCAGGCTTTGTCTTCTACCTGCCGAATGTGCTGGGCCATGCGGACAACTCCATCGAGGCCAATCCTCTGGTTACGCCTGCGCACATTGTGCCTGAATGGTACTTCCTGCCCTTCTACGCCATCCTGCGCGCCGTCACCTTCGATATTGGACCGATCAGCGCCAAGCTTGGCGGTGTGCTGGCCATGTTCGGTGCCATCGGTGTGCTCTTCGTCCTGCCCTGGCTGGACGGATCGCCGGTGAAATCCATGCGCTATCGTCCGATTGCCAAATGGTGCTTCCTGATCTTCGTGATTGCCTGCTTCGGCCTTGGCTGGTGCGGCGCGGAGAATCCGGACAATCTGGTGTTCGAATTCGGCGGTGTCGGCATGCCCTTCGTGGTGCTGTCGCAAATCCTCACCGCATACTACTTTGCCTACTTCCTGATCATTCTTCCGGTGCTCGGCTTTATTGAGAAACCGAAGGAAAGACCGGAAAGTATTGAAGCCTCCGTTCTGGGTAATCAGCCCACTGCGGCTCCGGCGGAATAGGGACAGGAGAGACACGATGAAACGCTTTATCGCGACCCTTGCTGCCCTTGCTGCTCTTGCCGCTCCGGCGCTGGCAGCCGAAGGCGAAACCCACGCGCCCGAGCCGTATGACTTCTCCTGGGAAGGACCGTTCGGCACGTTTGACGATCAACAATTGCAACGCGGCTTTCAGGTCTATCAGGAGGTCTGCGCCTCCTGTCACTCCATGGACCTGTTGAGCTTCCGCAATTTGGGTCAGCCGGGTGGACCGTTCGAACTCCTGCCGGATCCCGAGCATGAAGGCGAGCTGATCAGCTTTGCCAATCCGAACGACAATCCGGTCGTGATGTCGATTGCGAGCGGCTACACCTACACCGAGATCGACCTCGAAACCGGTGAGGAAATGGAACGCGCGGGCATTCCGGCCGACCGTTTCCCGAACCCCTATGCCAACCCGGCGCAGGCCGCCGCCTCCAATGGCGGTGCCGTGCCGCCGGACTTCTCGGTGATCGCGAAAGCCCGCTCTGGCGGCGCGGAATATCTCCGCTCCCTGCTGCTGGGCTATGACTATGAAGTGCCGGAAGACGTCACGCTCCTTCCGGGACAGCACTACAACCCGTATTTCCCGGGCGGCGTTCTGGCCATGGGCCCGCAATTGTTTGACGGGGCCGTCAGCTATGTCGATGGCTCGCCGGAAACAGCCGAACAATATGCCACCGACGTGGCCGCCTTTCTGGCCTGGGCCTCGGATCCACATATGGAGCAACGCAAGAGCATGGGCCTCGGCGTCATGATCTTCCTGCTGATCTTCTCCATCCTGATGTGGCTCGCCTATCGTCAGGTCTGGGCGAATGTGAAGCACTAGGCGTTTTTCGCGCTGAATGGATCAAGGCCGCAGCCCGCGCTGCGGCCTTTTTCATTTGCCCCCTCACCCTCCCAACGCTGAAATGCTATCGCAATTCAGCATCGGGTCCCTCCCTCTCCCTCGAGGGAGAGGGAAGAGGGCAATAGCCCTCGGGGTGAGGGGGACATGAAAAAATGACCTGGAAATTTGGCATCATCGGCGGGTCTGGACTCTATGATCTGCCCGGCCTTGAAGATGTCCGCACGCAAACGGTGGACACGCCCTGGGGCGCGCCATCGGATGCGCTGACGACCGGCAGGTTGAACGGCATCGAACTCGTCTTCCTGCCCCGGCACGGGCGAGGCCATCGCCTTCCGCCGCACCAGATTAATTACCGCGCCAATATCGCGGCGCTGAAAATGGCAGGCTGCACGGATATCCTGTCCATATCGGCCTGTGGCTCGCTGAAGGAAAGCCTGCCGCCCGGACGCTTTGTCGTGGTGGATCAGTATATCGACCGCACACGGTCGCGCGCCAATTCCTTCTTCGACACCGGTTGCGCCGCGCACGTCTCCATCGCCGAGCCGGTTTGCCACCGTCTGGCTGCTCTGGCGGCCGATGCCGCTGAAGCTGCAGGCGCGCCAGTGACGCGCGGCGGCACCTATCTGGCGATGGAAGGCCCGCAATTTTCCACCCGCGCCGAGAGCGCGCTCTATCGCAGCTGGGGCTGTGATGTCATCGGCATGACAAACATGCCCGAAGCCCGCCTCGCGCGGGAGGCGGAATTGCCTTACGCCTCCATCGCCATGGTCACCGATTATGACAGCTGGAAGGCGGACGAGGCCGCCGTGGATGTGCCCGCCGTGCTCGCCGTGATGAGGCAAAATGCCGATTTGGCAAGACAGACTATTGCCCGTCTGGCGGATATGGTGTCCCATATGGATCGAACGCCCTCGCCGCAGGGGATCGAGACGGGTCTGGACACCGCGATCATAACGCCGCCAGACGCGCGCGATCCCGAACTGGTCCGGAAATTGAAGGCCATAGCGGGGCGCGTTCTCTAGGGGGTGGTAGCGTGTTTCGGATTGGTTTGTGTGTTCTGTTTCTGGTGACGTCGGCGGCTCAGGCCACCGACTCCCTGCCTGTACCCCGTGATCTTGCAGAAAATGCCAGCGCGTCCGTCGTGGATGTGATCTGCCGGGTCGGTGTGACCAATCGCGGCTCGCGCAGCCGTGGCGTGCTGGTCGCAGGCGGCAGCCATGAGCGGCGCTCGGAAGTCATCATCACTACCGGTCACGGCGTGCGCTATTACAACAGCGCCGATCCGCGCCAGTGCTGGATCCTCGATGCCAGCGGCCAGCAGCACGACATCATTTCTGTCATCCGCCCACAGGGCATGAATTCCTCTTTCGACGATTGGGCCATCATCCTCACCGAGGACGATTTCGCCCATCCCGAATGGCGTTTGCCGATTGCCTGGATGGCCGCCGACCAGACCACGCCGCGCCATGTGGCGCTGCTCGGGCGCGATCACCTGTCCACCGATTGCACACTGACCCAGAGCGATCGCCTGATGGATGGCGGCGAGCTGGTACGCCTGCATGATTGCGGATCACGCCACGGCCTGTCAGGCGCCCCCATCCTGACGCTCGAAGAGGGGCGTCTGTCGGTGATTGGCGTCAATGCCGGCCGCGTCACCGGATTTGACGGCCAGTCCATCGCCGTCGTCTTTGATGGCGGGCTGATCGCGGCGACACTGGAAGGCACGCTGCTGCGCGCCAGTGAAGGCGCGCGCTGACACAAGTGTGACTTGTTGGCGTCCATGCCGGGGCCTAGTCTCGCCGGATGATCTGTCGCGCGCTTTTGATCCTGACCCTGTCGGCTTTTCCCGCCTGGGCAAATGATATCCAGCCGGCGAGTATGGACAGCCTTGTGTCCGGGCGCGGCGGGCTGGTCGATCTGGTCTGCCCTTTACCGGAGTCCACCGACCGTTTTGTCAGCCAGGCCTTCGCCGTGGACGTGTCCGAAGCGCGGGATTTCGAGGTGCTGGTCGCCACCCGCCATGGCGTGGGCGGATTGCAGGCGCTCGACAATGCCCCCTGCTGGATCCGGGGTCCGAACGGCGAGAGCTATGCGATTGCGGATATCCGCTATTCGCGCTCCAACGCCACCGATGATCATGACTGGCTGGTGATCCGTACGGATCAGGCTTTTGAAAGGGGAATGGAGCGCTTGACGCTGGCACGGCTGGCCGTTTCGCCTGCCGATTTGCCGGACATCGCTCTGGTCCGCCAGAGCCAGCGACCGGCGTCCTGCCATGTGCTGGCCCGGACGGAAATCTTCCACAATGATGGCAGCCTGTTTGCGCATGATTGCCGGACGCGGCCGGGCCTGTCCGGCTCTCCCATCATGATCGCTCGCGATGGCGGTAACGTCGTGATCGGCTTCCACCTGGGGCGCGTGACGCAATATTCCGCCGGAACGCAGCAGCAATACGGCCTCGCGCGCTGGATAGATGCGGAAATAGAGCAGGCCGTCATGGACTTGGCATCATCGGCTTACTAGCGTTCTTTTTCGGAATTTCAGGCGCAGGTGGCATCATGATTGAAGCATTTTTTCTTCTCACGCTCGTCTCTCAGGACGCGGCCCTGCCGGATTATTCCGGGCCGGCGCGCCCGATGATCGAGTGTTCCGAACACCTCAATGATGGCCGTGCGCTGAATCGTTGTCTGGAGGGGCTTCTGGATACCGCCGAGGACCAGCTCGGCGATGCGCTGGACGCGGCGCGCGATGAAGCAGCGGAGATTGATCTCGACCTGCCGGGCCTTTCCAATGCAACGGCGCATCTTGACCGCGCCCATTCTACCTGGATCGCCTATCGCGATGCGGAGTGCCAGCGCCGGGCTTCGCTCCTGATGATTGGCGATGATGGCGAGGCGATTGCCCTCGATTGCCGCATTTCCATGACCCGCGCCCGCACGACGGAGTTGCGCGAGCAATGAGCCGGCCGGTCCTGCACATCGGCAACAAGAGCCTGTCGACCTGGTCCTTGCGGCCCTGGCTGACCCTGAAAAAGGCCGGCATCGCCTTCGATGAAAACGTCATTCCGCTCGATCAGGAAGAAACCCGCGAGCGCTTGCTGGCCCTGTCTCCGGCCGCCACCGTGCCGGTGCTGGAGACGGCGGTCGGCAATATCTGGGATTCCCTTGCCATTTGCGAATGGGTGGCCGAGCAATCGCCCGCACTCTGGCCGGAAGACGCGGGCCTTCGCGCCATTGCCCGAGCGGTCACATCCTCCATGCATTCGGGATTTGCAGCGCTGCGCGGCGAATTGCCGATGAATCTCCAGCGTGAACCCACGGCGAAGGATATGAGCGTGGCCTGCTGGGCGGATATCGAGCGCATTCAGGCGCTCTGGGCCCATGTCAAAACCGGCGAGGGGCCGTTCCTCTTTGGCGACTGGTCGATTGCCGATGCGTTCTTTACGCCGGTGGCCACCCGCTTCGAGACCTATTGTGTGCCGTTGTCCACAGAAGCCGCCGCCTATGTACAGACGTTGCTGGCCGATCCCGTCTATAAGGACTGGCACGCCGCCGCCCGGCTTGAAACCTGGGACGCCCCGTTCCACTAGAGGCTTGTCATGGACATCATCAAGAACGCCATCCGCACCATTCCGGACTATCCCAAGCCCGGCATCCAGTTTCGCGACGTCACCACCCTGCTCAAGGATGCCCGCGCCTTCCGAGCGGCGATTGACCAGATGGTCATGCCGTGGGCCGGGGCCAAGATCGACAAGGTGGCGGGCATCGAAGCGCGCGGATTTATCCTCGGTGGTGCGGTCGCGCACCAGCTTTCGGTCGGCTTCACGCCGGTGCGCAAGAAGGGCAAATTGCCCGCGCGCACGCTCGCCGAAGACTATGAGCTGGAATACGGCACTGATACGGTCGAAATCCACGCCGATGCGGTGGCCGAAACCGAGCGCGTACTGCTGGTCGATGATCTCATCGCGACGGGCGGCACCGCTGAAGCGGCGATCAAGCTCTTGCGCCGCGCTGGCGCTGATGTCGTCGGTGCGACCTTCGTCATCGACCTGCCGGATCTCGGCGGTGCCAAACGCATCGAAGCCCTCGGTGTGCCGTGTGCCAGCCTTGTGAGTTTCGAGGGGGATTAAGGCGGTATTTTATCCGCAACAATCTTTCCCCTCCCCCTTTGTGGGGAGGGGTAGGGGTGGGGGCATCCAGACATCACCCCACCCCGCCGATCCAGACGGATCGCCGACCCTCCCCATCAAGGGGAGGGGAATTCTGACCTCAGTCAATTTCAGCCCCCATTTCACACTTCCGCCGGATTTCGCGTTAGGATCGCACACGGGAGGAAGGTGACATGATCGAATTGCTGGCGGCTCTGGCGCTGCAGATCCAAACAACTCTGGCAATGCCGGATACGTGTGGCGAGAGACTGGATTGCGCTTTGGTGCTGATCGAGCCGGGATCGACTGATGCGTTTGCCATCGAGCGCGACACCGAAAATGATCAGCTCGAGCCGTACAGCCAGTCCTTGATGTCTGGGGCCTCGCGCGCGGCCTGGCGGTGGCAAGTCACCGGACGGATCAATGGCGGAGACGAGCAGTCCATTGAGCTGACTTTTTTCACAAGATCAGGTGCCTGCAGGGAGACAACGGACCTCTACCTGCTGTGGCCATTTCTGGGCTATTCAGAAACCCGTAATCCGGTATTCGAGACCTTGGCCGGCGAGCTGGAAATCACAGGTGAATTTCCGCAAGTGGGCGCTTGGGACAGGATTTACCTGGCAAGCCTTTCTCCCACATTACCAAATCAACCTCTGCTGTCGTTGACCGAATACGAACAATTGTTCTTCGACGCGACCGATGAAATTTACGCGCTGCAACTCCAGTCGCGTTGCATCCGCCTGCCAACAGAAAATAATCAGAGATTACGCGCAGCGGACATGTCGAAATGCACCTATCGCGGGGAAGGCGACGAGCGTTCACCATTCCCGCTCAACACATCCGATCTGGAAATCACATTTGACGATTATTGGCCTTTCGGCGTCGAAAGTCTGCCGGACCACGTTCTGCTCTCCAACAGAATGCCATGCACCTGAACCCTGATTTCTGCTACCCTGCGCCCATCAGGGGAGGGACTCACCATGTTTGTAGGCCATTATGGACCGGCGCTGGCCGGGCCGCGCTTTGTCAAGACCGTGCCGGTCTGGGCGATGTGCGTTGCGGTTCAGTTTCTGGATTATCTCTGGGGCGTATTTGTCTATTTCGGCATAGAGAATGTCCGCATCGAGCCGGGCTTTACCGCCGTCAGCCCGCTCGATCTCTATGACATGCCGTGGACGCACTCACTTCTCATGGCGGTCGTCTGGTCCATCGTGCTGGGTTTTGTGTGGTCGCTGATTGCGCGCACGCAAAAACGCGCCGGCGCCATCATCATTGGCCTGGGCGTCTTCTCGCACTGGCTGCTCGACCTTCTGGTCCATGTGCCGGATCTCGCCCTGTGGCCGGGCGGGCCGAAGGTTGGCTTTGGCCTCTGGAATAATGAGCCGGTCGCCCTGACGCTGGAATTCGGCGTGCTGGCGGTTGGTCTCTTGCTCTACATCTCCGCGACGAAAGCAAAGGGCGCGTTCGGAAAAATCAGCCCGTGGATTTTCGGCGCGCTTCTGGTCGGGCTCTATTCGATCAGCTTTGTCGCGCCGCCGCCGGAAACCGCCCAGCAATTCGGCCCGATGGCGATTATGCTCTACACGCTGGTCGCGGTGCTGGCCTGGCTGCTCTGCGACCGGATGCGGGAAGCGAAATAGCCGCGAAAATGACTCCGGCCCGCTGACCACATACCTCATGGTGAGGTGCCCGGCGCAAGCCGGGCCTCGAACCACGCAATTCGCTGAAGTCCTCATCTAAAACACGTCATTCCGGGGCGCGCTGAAGGCGCGAACCCGGAACCCATTCCGTGACGTCACGCTTCCGGATTGGGTCCCGGATAAGGCTGACGCCTTTCCGGGATGACGGATGGAGGCGTTATTCCCCGATCAACTCCCGCACATCGTCCACAAACGCTTCCAGCGAGGGGTGGTGGATATACATCATGTGCCCGGCCTCATAATAGCCGAAGGTGACGCGGTCGGGATCAAAGCCCGGCTGGTTGAACATCAGCTCTGCCGCGAAGAAGGGCGTGGCGAGATCGTAATAGCCCTGCGCCACCAGCACTTCGAGATCCGAGTTCTGGCGCATCGCGGTGGCCACCCACGGCGTCACATTCACATAGGCCGAGCCCTGACCCGTCGAGCGGTTCCAGCCCGACGCCGTGGGGATGTCGATGACCGAATATTCCTCGGTGATATCGACGCCCAGCGTGTCGGTGAAATAGTGCAGCATGGCGGCCGTATAGCCGCCATCAATGCCATAGGCGGACGGATCATATTCCGGCCCCTCACTGACTGCATCGGCCTCCGCGCCGGTATAGCGGCTGTCCAGTCGGCCAACCGACAGGCCTTCATTGCGCAGGAGTTCCCGCATGAAGCGGCCCAGATTGACGCGCAGATTGGCTCGCATCAGATAGTCTTCGGACAGGCCGATAAAGCTGGAAAGCTCGGCAGCGACCGCACGCTGATCGGGCTCCGGCAGGCTCGCCCCGCGTAAGAGGGCGGGCATGTAGGTGTCATAGGCAAAATCGCGCGCATTGGCGATGAAGGCCTCCAGATCGCCATCCCAGGCCGAACGATCCACGCGCTCATGATACCAGGCCGTGGCCGCAAAGCCCGGCATCAGGCCGACAAAGCCGACATCATTGCCTTCGGACGTATCATCAAAGCGGAAATCCAGCACGGTGGAGATCAGCGCGACGCCATTGAAGGAGACATCCGTCCAGCCACCTTGCATTTCATTCAGCAAGGCGGCAATCCGCGTCGTGCCATAGCTTTCGCCGAGCAGGTATTTCGGCGAATTCCAGCGGCGGTTCTCGGTCAGCCAGCGGCGGATGAAGGCACCCAGCACGCGCGCATCCTCGCGAATGCCCCAGAACTGACCCGTATCGGCCTCGCCCAGCGGCCGGCTCCAGCCTGTGCCCACCGGGTCGACAAAGACGAGATCGGCCTGATCGAGGATGGAAAGATTATTCTCGATGATGGAATAGGGGGCCGCGCCGTCATCCCGTGCATCTGAAGGCAGGTCCAGACGGTAGGGCCCGAACACGCCCATATGCAGCCACAAGCTGGCCGATCCCGGCCCGCCATTGAAGATAAAGGCGACCGGCCGCGTGGCGCGATCCTCGACACCTTCGCGGATATATGCGGTGGAGAAGATGGAGGCATAGGGCTCGCCATCATCGCCCGCCATATAGGTTTCACCGGCGATCACCGAATAGCGCACGCGCTGGCCATTGGCGGTGATCTGACCTTCGCTTTCATAGACGCGGGAGCCATCCTCGCGGACATTGGACGGCGCGTCCTGAGCCGCAGCCGTGCAGGCGCTCAGTGCGATGGCGGTCAGTATGGAAATCAAACGTGTCATGGCAGCCTCCCCGGATGTGCCGGGGAAGATAAAGCCTTCACGCCGCAACGCAAATTAAGATAAGGACGGCTTATGAATTATCGTCACGCCTTCCATGCCGGAAACTTCGCGGATGTGTTGAAACACGCGGTTCTGGCGCAATGCCTGGCCCATCTGAAGAAGAAGGCCAAGCCCTTCCGCTATATCGACACCCATGCCGGTGTCGGGGCCTATGACCTCACCTCCAGCGAGGCGCAGCGAAATCCGGAATGGCAGGGCGGGATTGCCAAAGTGCTCGCCGCCAAACGCCGCCCCGAAGTGGAGGAGGCACTGGCGCCCTTGCTGGACGTCGTGCGCGCCATGAATCCGGGTGAGACACTGACGAGCTATCCCGGTTCGCCCGAACTGGCCGCGCGCATGTTGCGTGAGCATGACCGCGCGCATCTGTGCGAATTGCACGAAGCCGACGCGAAGACGCTCGACCAGCGCTATGTGCGCAACGCCGCCGTGAAGGTGGAAAAGCGCGACGGCTATAAAGCCCTGCACAGCCTTGTGCCGCCACGCGAGAAACGCGGCGTTGTGCTGGTCGATCCGCCGTTTGAACATCGCGACGAGATGGCCCACATGGCCGAAGCCGTTCGCAAGGCGATCCCGAAATGGACCGGCGGCACCTATATCTTCTGGCGTCCCCTGAAGGATTTATGGGCGTCCGAGCGTTTTGATGTCGGGCTTGCCGAATGGCTGTTTGAAGAAAACTACGCCACGCCGGAAAACATTCTGCGCGCCGATCTCTGGGTTCGCGATCTGGAGGCCGAGGGCAAGCTCGCCGGCGCTGGCGTCGTCATCATCAACCCCCCTTATACGCTCGAAGCCCAATTGCTCGCGCTCCTGCCCTGGCTGGCCGAGACGCTGTCGCAGGGAGAGGGCGCCGGCTGGCGTCTGGATGGCGCGGCGACGGATGAAAGCCTGTCGGTCGAGGAGTTTTAGGCCGCAGTCTTACTCGTCATCCCGGACAGGCATCGCCTGATCCGGGACCCATGCCGGGAGATGCAGGTTTCAGAATGGGTTCCGGGTTCGCGCCTTCGGCACGCCCCGGAATGACGGAAGTTGAAACCCTAATACTCTTCCTCCTCCCAGAAGGGATACCAGGACGGCATGTCGGCGGAGGGCTTGAGCGGAAAGTCCGGCGGACGTTTTTCAAGGAAACTCATCACGCCTTCGGCGGCATCCGGGCCAATCCCGGCATGCAGGATGGCTTTCGACTCGATCCGGTGCGCATCCATCGGCGTGTGCGGGCCCAGCATGCGCCAGGCCATCTGCCGCATCATCGCAACCGAGACCGGCGCCGTCGTTTCGGCCAGTGTGCGCGCATATTCGACCGCGACGGGCAGCAAGTCGTCCGGTGCGTGCAGGCTTTTCAGCAAGCCGGCCTGATGCGCTTCGTCGGTCAGGAAGGTGCGGCCCGACATCGCCCAGTCCATCGCCGTCGAAATGCCGACCACGCGCGGCAGAAACCAGCTCGCCGCCCCGTCCCAGGCAATGCCGCGCTTTGAGAATGGATAGGCCATTTTCGCGCCCGGCACGGCAAATCGCACATCCATGGGCAGGATCATCGTCGCGCCAATGCCGACGGCCGGGCCATTGATGGCGGCGATGACCGGCTTGATCGAGTTGAAAATCCGCAAATTCATCAACCCGCCCGTATCGCGCCAGCGCGGGTCACTATCGTCCAGTTCGCCATCGGCTTTGGCCTGCGAGACCGCATTGAACGTCTCCGCCCCCAGCGACAGATCCGCCCCCGCGCAAAAAGCGCGGCCGGATCCGGTAAAGATCACCGCGCGCACATCATCATTCGCGTCGGTGTGATCGAGCGCCGTGATCACTTCGCGCATCATGTCATGCGTATAGGCATTCATGGCCTTGGGGCGATTGAGCGTGATCGTCGCGACCGGCCCGTCAATATCCAGCAAAATGGTTTCGAACGTCATGCGCGATTCCCCTAATCGTCTGTGCCGTCGCCGAATAATTCGCCGCGCTCTGTGACATACACAATGGCAAAGGCGGCGAACCCGGTGAAGGTCTGGCCGGCAATCAGGGGCAGGGTGGAGTCATTATAGAGCTGGCCGATAATGGCTCCGATAATAGCGCCGATCACGCCCGTCCCGAAGCCATAGGCCGCCGAGGCCGTGCCCGCCACATGCCCGACCGGCTCCATCGCGAGCGCGTTGAAATTGGCGGCGATCAGCCCCATCAGCATCATCGCCAGCGTCAGCAGCGTCATGAAGATCAACAGGTTTTCGGACGCAAACACGATCAGCGCCACATGTGCGAGGCTGATGACCGTAAAACCGATCAGTGCCCCTTGCGACAGGCGGCGTTGCCCCAGCCGCATCACCAGGCGTGAGTTGACGAAATTCGTGATCGCCATGCAGGCGGCCATGCCCGCAAAGGCCAGCGTCCACACCGAGCCAAGACCGAAATGCTCGGCCATGATCTGTTCGGAAGAATTGAGCAGGCCATAGAGACCGCCAAAGAAGAACGCGCCGGACAGCGTATAGCCGACCATCGCCCGATGCCGCAGGCTCTCGCGATAGGCGCGGATCGAATCCATGAAATCCAGCTTGCGCCGGTATTCTTCGTGCAGGGTCTCGGGCAGGCGGATGCTCAGCCAGATGGCGAGACCGGAGGCCGTCACCAGCAGGAAAACAAAGATCCAGCGCCAGGGCGCGACAAACAGGATGGCCTGGCCCAGGCTCGGCGCAATTACCGGCACCGCCATGAACACCATCATCGCCATCGAGACGACCTGCGCCATGCGCCGCCCGGAAGTGAGGTCGCGGGCAATCGCCGTTCCGATCACGCGCGCCGCGGCAATGCTCATGCCCTGCAGGAGACGGCCGAGCAGCAGCATCTCGAAATTCCAGGCGATCAGGCAAAAGACGGTGGCGATGATATAGAGCGCCAGCGCGCCGAGCAGGACCGGCTTGCGCCCCCAGCTGTCGGAGAGCGGCCCATAGATCAGCTGCGCCACACCGAATCCGACCAGAAAGGCGGTAATGACCCATTGCCGGTTATTCTCGTTGACCAGCCCCAGATCAGCGCCAATGGCGGGCAGGGCGGGCAACATCATATCGATGGACAAGGCCACGATCCCGGTTGAAAAAACCAGTAGTGTCACCAGCTGCCAGAACGACATCAAATGCCGTTCGCCTGCAAATTCAGAATCTTGCATCTACACCCTCGTCCCGCATCCTAGGTGCGGCACTATTGCCGGAATGGCAAGAAGAGGGCGCATACAACGAAAGATGGATTAATGCGGCGAGATGGAAGGCGCTTTCGATACGAGCGCCCGTGCCGTCAGCTACACATTGAATTTGAAGTGAAGGACATCGCCGTCCTTGACGAGATAATCCTTGCCTTCCTGACGCAGTTTCCCGGCTTCGCGGGCACCGGCTTCTCCATTATGGGCAACATAGTCGTCATAGGCGATGGTTTCCGCCTTGATGAAGCCCTTCTCGAAATCGCCATGGATGACACCGGCACAACGCGGTGCGGTCCAGCCATGTTTGAACGTCCAGGCGCGGGCCTCTTTCGGGCCGACGGTGAAATAGGTCTGGAGCTCCAGCAGATTGTATCCGGCATGGATCAGGCGATCGAGGCCGGCCTCTTCCAGACCAATGGCGTCGAGATATTCCTGCCGCTCATCCGCTTCCAGCAGAGCGAGCTCGCTTTCAATCTTGGCGGAGATCACCACAGCGTCAGAGCCTTGTTCCGCGGCATAATCGACCACGCGCTTTGAATGCGCATTGCCGGTTCCGGCGCTGTCTTCATCGACATTGGCGATATAGAGGATGGGCTTGGAGGTCAGGAGCTGCAGCATCCGCCAGGCCTTGCGCTGATCCGCCGGCACATCGGCCTTGCGGGCCGGGCGGCCTTCGGTCAGTTCGGCCAGCGCCAGATCGATCAGCACCAGGGTTTCCTTCGCGTCCTTGTCACCGGTCTTGGCGCGCTTTTCGAGGCCGGCGCGGCGCTTTTCCAAGCTTTCCATATCGGCAAGCATCAGCTCGGTCTCAACCGTTTCCAGATCCGCAATGGGATCGACACGGTCCTCGACATGGGTGACGTCATCATCCTCGAAGGCGCGCAGCACATAGGCGATGGCGTCGGTCTCGCGGATATTGGCGAGGAATTGATTGCCCAGACCTTCGCCCTTGGAGGCACCCCGCACCAGCCCGGCGATGTCGACGAAATTCATCCGCGTCGGAATGATCTCTTTCGATCCGGCAATTTTCGCCAGCACATCCAGACGCGGTTCTGGCATGGCGACATCGCCGACATTGGGCTCGATCGTGCAGAAGGGATAATTCGCCGCCTGCGCCGCCGCCGTCTGCGTCAGCGCATTGAAGAGCGTCGATTTACCGACATTCGGCAGGCCGACAATTCCGCATTTGAAACCCATGATATCCTCGTGTCTTATTCGCCGCGCTTATAGGGGGTTTGAGGAATGCGGCAAATAACCGATTCAGACTTGGCGTATTTGAATGCGGCTGAAAGCGGAGCCATGGGCTTTATCGGCTGGGGTCAATGGCAATTGACGCTGAATTTCGATTGGATTTCGATCCAGTTGAGCTGCCTGGCTGAGTTGGAAACGGATGGCCGCAGAAAAGTCATCGAATGTCCATTTACTAGCGAACTTCCATTGGGTGGACTGTTTGGCACAACTATAAAGTCCTTCAGCGTCGAGCCGGGCAATCGTTTGGTGATTTTGCTGGAGTCCGGAATTAGGCTTCGCATTCTGCCCGACCCGGACATTCAGGAAGAACAGTGCGTTGTAACGGTGCACCATCGCGATGAAAAAGGCGGTAGCGGGATCGTTGTCATTTGAAACCCGCTGCACACAACTCGCCTAATAGACAATTGTTTTAGCGTATTAGCACAATGATCAAGAGAATTGTCGGGCTGTTTTCAACGAACAAACGCAATCAAATGGGAGGGCTGGGCGTGGACAAATAAGCGGGTGTGGCGTCTGCGTCGACACTGAACGCTGGCACTGTCAGACGCAGCCGCCTAATCCGATCAGCTGTCGGAACTCCCCGGCGCGGGCGCCAGATGGGTCACCTTCGTCTGGAAGGCGTCATAGTCTTCGGAGGTCAATAGCGGCATGGAGCGCGAAATAGCGTCAATCAGGTCGCTGACCCAGGCCTGTTCCGCCTTGGGGATGTCGGACAGGACATAGCCGGTGACGCGGTTCTTGTCGCCCGGATGGCCGATACCGATCCGGCCGCGCCGGAAATCGCCGTCAATATGGGCCTTGATCGAACGCAGCCCGTTATTGCCGGCATGGCCGCCGCCCGTCTTGAGGCGGAACTTGCCCGGCGCCAGATCCAGCTCGTCATGGAAGACGACAATCCTGTCGGCGGGGATATTGTAATAGCGCGCCGCTTCACCGACCGCCCGGCCGCTCTCATTGTAATAGGTGCCGGGTTTCAGAAGCAGGACTTTCTGCGGTCCGGAAGGCGTCTCGATTGCGCCCTCGCTGACCGCCCCCTTAAAGCGCGCTTTCCAGGGGCTCAAACGCCAATAATCGGCGATCTCATCCAGTGTGAGAAAGCCGATATTGTGGCGGTTATAGCGATATTTCGAGTCCGGATTACCCAGACCGACGATCAGCAACATGGTCAGCCCCCGAATAGCGGGGAGGCAAAGCCCCTAGTCCTCGGAGCCTTCGCCCTCTTCTTCACCATCGGCTTCGGCTTCCGTGCCTTCTTCGCCGTCTGCATCCTCGTCGGCATCAGCGGCTTCTTCCTCGTCTTCCAGAGCGACGCGGGCGCCGGCCAGGGTGGCGATGGTGAAGTCACGGTCTGCGATGGTCGGCGTAATGCCTTCGGGCAGGGTCACGTCGGAGATGTGAACCGAATCGCCGATTTCCATGGCGGAAATGTCGATCTCGATCGATTCCGGAATGGAGCCGGCCGGGCAGGACAGCTCGACGGTGTGGCGGACCACGTTCAGCGCACCACCGCGTTTCAGACCCGGAGACTTCTCTTCGCCGAGGAAGACCACGGAGACTTCCACGTCGATGATGGAGTCGGCGTCAACGCGGAACAGGTCGATGTGCAGCGGCACGTCGGTGACCGGATCGAACTGGACGTCCTTCGGGATCACGGACTGCTTTTTGCCGTCATGCTCCAGCGTCACCATGTGCGACAGGAATTTGCCGGTATTGATCGCCTTGCGCAGCACATTGTCCCGCACAGCAATCGCGACCGGGCCGCCCTTGCCGCCATACAGCGTGCCGGGAACCTTGCCTTCGCGGCGAACAGCGCGAGCGGCACCGGTTCCGGTGTTTTCGCGAACGTCGACGGGGAGAACGATGTCACTCATCGGTCTGATCCTTAAAAAGAGAAAGGCCGCATCAGAAGCGGCCTATCGGGGCCGAGCCCCAAGCCAGTTGAATTCGAGCCGCGGCGTATAGCCGATCAGATTGACCGGCGCAACCGCTCTCAAGCGGGATTCACAGCCATCAATGCGGCTAATCAAACAGTTTGGAGACCGACTCTTCATTCGCGATCCGCCTTATGGCTTCACCCAGCAGCGGCGCGATGGAGATCATGCGGATATTCGGCGCCTTGATCACGGTCTCATCCACCGCGATGGAATCGGTCATCACGAGCTCGGACAGTTCGGATTTCGCAATGCGCTCGACGGCTTTGCCGGACAATACGCCATGCGTGACATAGGCGGCCACGCTGATCGCGCCATGCTCTTTCAGCTTGGCGGCGGCATTGCACAGCGTGCCCCCGGAATCGACGATATCGTCAAAGATGATGCAGCGCCGGCCTTCGACATCGCCGATGATATTCATGACTTCCGACTGACCCGGTTTCGGGCGGCGCTTGTCGACAATGGCAATGTCCGCGCCCAGCCGGCTGGCCAGCGACCGCGCCCGGACCACACCGCCAACATCGGGCGAAACAATCATCAATTCCGACGTGTCGTAATTGCGCAGAAGATCATCTTCAAAGACCGGTGTGACAAACAGATTGTCGGTCGGAATATCGAAGAAGCCCTGGATCTGGCCAGCATGGAGGTCCAGCGTCAGAACCCGGTGCGCGCCGGCTTCCGCGACCAGATTGGCCACCAGCTTGGCGGTGATCGGGGTGCGGCCGCCGGTTTTGCGGTCCTGCCGGGCATAGCCGAAATACGGGATGACGGCGGTGATCCGGTTGGCGCTGGCGCGCGCCAGCGCGTCCATGCAGATCAACAGCTCCATCAGATGGTCATTGGCCGGTTTCGACGTCGACTGGATCAGGAAAATGTCTTCGCCGCGAATATTCTCGCCAATGCGGACGAAAATCTCGCCATCCGCGAAGCGTTCAATCTCGCATTCGGTGAGAGGGGCGTCGATATGATCGCCAATGGCTTTCGCCAGAACCTTGTTTGAAGTGCCTGAAACAAGTTTCAGAGGGGTCCGTCCAGCCATCGGTCCGCCTTTATGTTGCCGCGCAGAGGTCCGATAGCAGAGCTGGCCGCTGTATTGAACCGTTAATTCATCCGTGGTCGGCAAAACCCGGTGGTTTCGGCAATCCCGGTGTGGATAAGCTCATCACCTTGAAGAGCGCGCCCATCTCTTCGGGGTCCGACAGACGGATCACCTGCCGGGCGATTCGCGACTTCTGGTCAGGCGTCTGACGGATCAGTGCGGCGGCGCGCACTTCCAAGCCCAACGCATTCAGCCAGTCGGCTTGTGTAGCAGGGCCAGCCACGTCCAGCCCGGCGGCTTTTGCGAAAACGCCCAATTGTTCGAAATCTACCCGCGCCGTCAGGTCCGCCGTGCCGGGCGCGTCCAGCGGATCGCATTTCTGATGCCGGCGAATAGCCTGAAACGTGTCTCCGGGCTCGCTTGTGACGGGGCCATAGTCCACGAACAGGGCATGGCCGGGATGTTCCGCAAAGCGTTGCGCCAGGACGTCGACCACCTGCTGATCGCCGGGCCGCAATTCGACCAGCGTACCGTCGGGCGCGTCGCGCAGGCGCTCCGGCACGAGATCGGTTTCGGCCCCCAGAATAGGGCCGACGACAAAGCGGAAGGCATCTTCGGCCTCATGCAGTCCGATCAGGCGCTCATGCCACTGGCCATTCTGCTTCACCGCCTGGCGCACGGGCAGGCAGTCAAGAAATTCATTGCCGAGAATGATGGCCGGGCCGGGCGGGATATCCTCGATCCGGTTGAGCCAGCCAATCTCCACGCCCATCGGCGTCAGCGTGCGGCCCTGCACCATTTTCAGGGCCGCGCTGGCTTCGATCAGATGGATGTTTGCGGCGTCCAGAAAGCCCGGCACGGCGCGTCCGGCGCGCACGATATCGCTCATCATCTGACCGGTGCCGGGGCCAAGCTCGACCAGCTGGAAGGGGGCGGGCTGGCCCATATCCACCCAGACCTGCGCACACCATAGACCCATCAGTTCGCCGAACATCTGGCTGACAGACGGGGCGGTGATGAAATCCTCACCGGCCCCGATCGGGTTTCTTGTCGCGTAATAGCCCTCTCGCGGATCGAACATGGCTTCGGTCATGAAGGCCGCGACCGAGACCGGTCCGCCATGGCGGATCCGTTCGGCAAGACGCCCGGCAATCCCGTCCATCATTTGGGTGCGACGGCTTTGGTCGGGGCCGGGGCCGGGTCGGCCTTCAGGGCGCGATGGATCAGCCAGCCGCCTGCAAAGATCATCGGGATGGAAAGCAGCATGCCCATCGTGACGATGCCTTGGAGGGCTTCGGGCATATGCGAATCCGGCTCCCGGACGGTTTCCAGCACGGCGCGCGACAGGCCATAGATCAACAGGAAGGCACCGGTATTGAGGCCGGGGCGCGACAGTGATTTGTATTTCCAGGTCAGGACATTGACGACGGCGAAAATCAGAAGGCCTTCCAGCGCCGCTTCATAAAGCTGGCTGGGATGGCGCAGGGCGCACAGACGGTCATTGGCAAAGCGCATCGCCCAGGGCACGTCGGTAACGCGGCCCCAGAGTTCGCCATTGATGAAATTCGCCATCCGGCCGAAGAACAGCCCGATGGGCGCGACGACGGCCGCCGCATCGGCTATCCGCCAGAGGTCCAGCTTGCGCGCCCGCGCCGTCAGCCACAGCGCCAGAGCCACACCGATCAGACCACCATGGAAAGACATGCCGCCTTCGGTAATGCCGGTAATCACCCATAGAGGGCGCTCCCAGAAAGCATCGATCTGATAGAAGAGGACATAGCCCAGCCGGCCGCCGCCGATGACACCGATGGTTGCCCACAGGAGAAGATCGTCGACATCTTCCTCGTCAAACGGCGAGCCCTTGGGTTTGCCGCTGGCCGGCACCCAGAGTTTTGGCCGACGCGCCATGGCCACCATATAGCGCCAGCCCACCAGCAGGCCGGCAATATAGGCGAGCGCATACCAGCGGATATCGAAGGCCCAGCCTTCATTGATGAAATCCAGCGGGATGGAGAACAGGACCGGATCAAAGTCGAATGTCGGCTCGCAAATCTGTTGCATTTCGGCTCCTGCGCTGGCCTGTCACATTGCATCTGCGACCTGAAATCGCATATACGCACAGACAAGGAAAGAAGGCCACGACATGCAAACCCGTAATCCGCTGCTCAATGATTTCGCTGAACTGATGACCGACGCCTTCTCGGCGGCGCAGGCAGCCGGTGAAGAGGCGCAGACCGTTTTCCGGGCGCAAGCCGATAAAATGGCGTCCCGCATGGATTTCGTCAGCCGCGAGGAATTCGACGCGGTGAAAGCCGTGGCGCAGGCCGCGCGCGACGAGGCCGACGCCTTGAAGGTCCGCATCGAAGCTCTGGAAAAGGCGGCCACAAAACCGGCTGCGAAAAAAGCGCCGGCGAAAAAGCCGGCAGCGAAGAAATCCACAGCGAAAAAGCCCGCCAGCGGCAAGAAGTAAACTAATCCACGACTCCTCACCGTCGGGGCTATTGCCCCGGCAGAAAAACCGGCCCTAGGCTTGTTCCCAAGGCCCGCGCGATTCGTTCCGGATCGCATGCGGAGGCCGGGACAGGGCAACCGGCGCGAAAGGACACACAGCGCATGGAACTCGCGACTGAGACCACATCGTATGAGAGCGATCCGCTCGATGCCGTCGAGCAGGCCGTGATTGCCGAGCAATTGCCCTATGAGCGCGACGAGGCGGGCGAGCTGCACATGTCGGCGCCCGGCGCCTGGCGCGATCATCAGATCTGGTTCGCCTGGCGGCCCGATCATGACGCCATTCACGTCTGCGCCAGCCTGGAGCTGAAAGCGCCGAAGGCGCGCTTTCGCGAGATTTGCGAGCTGGCCGCACGCCTGAATGAAAAGCTCTGGTATGGCCATTTCGATGTCTGGGAAGAGGATGGCGGCGTGGTCTGGCGTCACGGCATCCCGATTCCGCAAGGCGAGACCCTGTCTCCGGCGCAGGCCGCCGCATTGATCAGCGCGGCGCGTGAAGCCGGCGAACGCTTCTATCCGGCCTTCCAGTTTCTGGTCTGGGGCGGAAAGACGGTCGAGGAAGCCGCGCAATCGGCCATGTTCGAAACCATCGGCGAGGCCTGATTGTGACCACGGACGGACGTATCGCGCTGATCGGAGCCGGCCGCATGGGCGGCGCCCTCGCTGCCGGCTGGCTGCGGGGCAAGGGCAGGATCGATCCCGCCCGGCTGCTGATCTGTGCGCCCAATCCCACTGACGAGATGGCCGCGCTGATCAAGGCGCATGGTCTCAAATGCGTCGATGCGCTGGGTCCGCGCATGGCGAAGGACGTCTCGCTGGTCGTGCTCGCGGTGAAGCCGCAAATCTTCCACCAGATCGCCGGCGATCTGGCCAAGGTCCTGCCGGACAATTGCGCCATTATCTCTGTCATGGCGGGGGTCACCATCCGCACCATGACCGAAGCGCTGGGCGACCGGCCGATTATCCGCGCCATGCCCAACACGCCCGCCGCCATTGGCGCGGGCATCATCGTGGCTGTGGCCAATGACGCCGGCGAAGCGCGTCAGGCCGAGGCCACCAAACTCCTGAAGGTCGGAGGATCCGTCGAGTGGATTTCCGACGAGCGCATGATGGATGCTGTCACCGCGGTTTCGGGATCCGGCCCGGCCTATTTCTTCCTGCTCGCAGAGGCGCTGGCCGGAGCGGGCGAAAATGAAGGCCTGCCACGTGATCTGGCCGAGAAGCTGGCGACCAATACGCTGATCGGCGCCGGCGAGTTATTGAAGCGCTCCGACCTCTCGCCGCAGGAATTGCGCCGTCAGGTCACTTCGCCCAATGGCACCACGCAGGCCGCGCTGGATGTGATGATGGGCAATAGCGCTCTGCCGGAATTGATGCGCCGCGCGGTCAATGCCGCCGAACGCCGCTCTCGCCAGCTCAGCGATCCGAACCGCTAGCTCTCGGAGCTGGGCGGAATACCCGGCAGGAGGGCGCGCAGGAAAAGCTGGCCGGAAAAGCCGACATCGCCCTGCAATTCGCGATGAATGCGCACGCCGCGCGTCATACGCACGACCACCAGATCATAATCCGGCAGGATGAAGAGCCGCTGATCGCCCGAGCCGGCCGCCGCATAGACCGTGGGGAAGTTGGCCGGCGCAGCGGATATGCCTGCGCGCGCTGATCTGAACCGGCTGCGTGGCTCGACGCCTTCATGATGCACCCACCAGCCCATGCCATACATGCGCATATAGCGTTGCTCGAACATGGCGGCGGTGGCCTCGGCATCCAGCAGGCGCGTTCCGCCAATCTCGCCGCCCTGTGACACCAGATAGCCAAAGCGCGCCCAGTGCATGGGCGTAATCTCGACGCCTTCAGACAGCAGCGGATCGCCTTCGAAATGCGACCAGGAGGCGACGTCGGCATCCATCGGGATCAGTACGCGCGAGCGGAAATAGTCCGCCGGTGACATATCGCTTCCCGCTGCGACCAGCTTTCGCCGCATGACTTCGCCGAAGACGGCAAACGGGCGCGGGCCATAGGCAAAGCGGGTGCCGGGCTCATTTCGGGCGCGCGAATTGACCGCATTTGCATAGGAGACATAGCGGTCCTGTACCACGTGAATGCCGCTCACCAGTGACAGGAGCTGCCGTATGGTGATCTGCGAAAGGCGTTCATCGTCCTGCCATTCGGTCAGCGTGTCCGCGACCGGCTCGTCCAGCGTCAACAGACCATCTTCCACGGCCGCTGCCGCCATCGCAGCGGTAAAGCTCTTCACGCCGCTGGCCAGCTCCCAGGCCTCATCGGGCTCGCTATTGCGATAGTGTTCACAGACCACTGCGCCGCGATGCACAACCACCACCGCCTCGCCGCGATAGCGGTCGCTATAGGTCGCCGCCGCGTCGCAATTTATCTCGAACGCCTGTGATCCGTCCGCCTGAGCCATCGCGGCCGCAGGGGCCAGAAGTCCCAGCAAGATAATGAAGATGGTGCGCATGAATCCTCCCCGGGGCCGATGGTCGACCATGCCGGGAATGCTGCCTGCCGGATCGGCGCGGTTCAATTCACAAGGCGGTGAGGACTAGCCGCCCTTTGACACATCGCGGTGACGCCGCATCAATTCATTGGAACAATGTAGCATCGTGATTTAGAGATAGCGCGGTATCCGAGGAGGCTAGTGAGGTGCTTTTTTTGCCGGTCAACGATAGACGATTGAGAAATAAATTCGAGGAACTATCCCGCCGGATGGACAGGGGCCTCGACAGCGAAGTTGTGGAGAGAGCGGGATTTGTTTGGCGTGCAAAAATTGGTCTCTTCGACGTTGCGGTAGGGTGTGACATTGATCGCGGGGCAAGCACGGACTGTGTGCTTTCCTATATCGGTCCTGCTGGACGGCCAGACGTTCTGGACCTTTTTTTTATCGATACAATCAGCGAAATTCTCAATGTCTCGATACCACCAATTGAGTGGCGGTCGGACGGAAAGCAAATAAGAAAACCAATCGTCCGCATGAAGGTGGTTTTCGCGGCAGTTTCAGAATTTGCCCGATTGGCTAGAATTGATAGTGAGGCGCTGGCAACTAAAATCGAGTCAGTTCTAGAATTGAGCTAGGGCGATAATTGAGCCCGGTACCATTAATCCAATTTTGAAATTACACGGCGGTGAAACGTTACCCCCCCTTCGACACATCGCGGTGACGGCGCATCAGGTGCTCGCCGCCATCCACCAGAATCGTCTCCGCCGTCATCGCCGGGCTGGCAATCAGGAAGCGGACGGTGCGGACAATATCCTCAGGTGTGGAGCCGCCCTGCATCGGATTATTCCGGTGCGCCGCTTCAAACTCGCGATCGCTCATATCCGGAGCGGGCAGGGTCAGGCCCGGCGCGATGCCATTGACGCGTACATTCGGGGCAAACTGCATCGCCATGGTCTCGGTCGACGTGTGCAGCCCGGCCTTGGCCAGCGTATAGCTGAAATGGTCCGGATTCAGATTGAACAGCTTCTGATCCAGCAGATTGATTACACAGCCCGAATTGCGGCTCGTATGCCTTTCCGCCATCACCGACGCCAGCAGGCAGGGCGCGACCAGATTGATATTGAGGATGCGCTGCATCTCCGCCGGATCGAGCGCGTTTGCAGAATCATAGTCAAAGACGGAGGCGGAGTTCACCAGCACATCGATCCGGCCCAGCCCGCGCACCAGCGGGATGAGCGAGCCCGTCTCTGCCAGATCGAATTGCACGGCTTCCGCCTCGCCGCCAGCGGCCCGTATATCGGCCACGGTCTGGCCGGCCTCATCGGCGGAATGGTTGAAATGCACCCAGACTTTATAGCCATCTTCGGCCAGCGCTTTGGCGATGGCTGCGCCCAGACGCTTGCCAGCGCCGGTTACGAGGGCAATTTTAGGCACCATGAAAGCCTCCCGGCCTGCTCGTCCCCCAACTGTCGCGGAAGATGCGGCGGCCCCTCCTGAAGAGGGCACTGCCGGTCTGACCGGACCCGAGGTTATTGCATCTTACGTCAAGCGGCTGCCCGCGAAACCCGGCGTCTACCGCATGTACAGCCGAGATGGCGACATTCTTTATGTCGGCAAGGCGAAAAACCTGAAAAACCGCGTCGGCAATTATGCGAAGGGCGGCGGTCACAATAACCGTATCGCGCTGATGATTGCGCTGACCCGGTCGATGGAATTCGTGGTGACGGAAACCGAGACCGAAGCGCTGCTGCTCGAAGCCAACCTCATCAAGCGGCTGAAACCGCGCTTCAATGTCATCCTGCGCGATGACAAATCCTTCCCCTACATATTGATCCGGACCGATCATGCCGCGCCGCAAATCCGCAAGCATCGCGGCGCGCGCAAGGCGAAGGGCATATATTTCGGGCCTTTCGCCAGCGCCGGGGCGGTCAATGCCACGCTGAATACGCTGCAGAAGGCTTTCCTCCTGCGCACCTGCACGGACAGCGTCTATGAAGGCCGCACCCGCCCCTGCATGCTGTATCAGATCAAGAGATGCGCCGGCCCCTGCGTCGATCTCATTCAGCCGGACGCCTATCAGGAGCTGGTGGATGAGGCGGAAGCCTTTCTGCGCGGCCGCTCCAATGCCTTGCGCGAGGAATTGAGCGGGCAAATGGCCGAGGCCTCCGATGCGCTCGATTTTGAAGCTGCCGCCAAATTGCGCGACCGCATCCGCGCCATTGCGGCGGTCACCACCGAGCAGGGCATCAATCCGGAGGGCGTGGAAGAAGCCGACATCGTTGCGCTGGCGCAAGAGGGCGGAAAATCCTGTGTGCAGGTCTTTTTCTATCGCGCCGGGCAGAATTGGGGGAACCAGTCCTTCTTCCCCAAACATGAAGCCGAGTCCGAACCCTCGGAAATTCTCGCGGCCTTCCTGGCGCAATTCTACGATGACCGGCCAGCGCCCGCCCTGATCATGACGTCTCACATTGTCGAGGATGCCGAACTCATCGGCGAAGCGCTTACCTTGCGCGCCGATCGCAAGGTGACGGTGACGACGCCGCAGCGTGGCGAGAAGAAGAAGCTGGTCGAGCGCACCCGCACCAATGCCCGCGAAGCTTTGGGCCGGCGTCTGTCGGAAAGCGCCACCCAGGCCAAATTGCTGAAGGGTGTTGCCAAGGTCTTCAAACTGGACGAGCCGCCCACCCGCATCGAGGTCTATGACAACTCCCACATACAGGGCTCGAATGCGCTGGGGGCGATGATCGTCGCCGGGCCGGAAGGCTTTTCCAAAACCCATTATCGCCGGTTCAACATGAAGGGCGACGACGCGGCCACCAATGATGACTTCGCCATGATGGCGGCCATGCTGCGCCGCCGCTTTTCACGCATGATCCGGGAACGCGAGGAGGGCGCTCCGGTGCCGGATCTGGTGCTGATTGATGGCGGCAAGGGCCAGCTGTCCTCCGTCCTGGCCGTGATGGAAGAACTGGGCGTGACCGATGTGCCGGTCGCGGCCATCGCCAAGGGGCCGGAACGCGATGCCGGTCGTGAAGCCTTCTATCTGCCGGGCGAAGCGCCGTTCAAACTGCCGATGAATGATCCGGTACTGTATTACCTCCAGCGCCTGCGCGATGAAGCGCACCGTTTTGCGATTGGCGGGCATCGGGCGAAACGCCAGAAGGCGATGCGCGATAATCCGCTTGATTCCATCCCCGGCATTGGCCCGTCGCGGAAAAAAGCGCTATTGGCTCATTTCGGTTCCGCCAAGGCGGTGGAACGCGCCGCGCTCGGCGATCTTGAAGCCGTGGAGGGCGTCTCTGCGGCCATGGCCAAACGCATTCACGACTGGTTCCAGCAATGATTTTTACCATTCCGAATATCCTCACCGCCTTTCGCCTCGTGGCCGGTCCACTGGGCGCGCTGTTTTTATGGTGGGCACTGAATGCCGAAACCAATGAGGGCCTGATCCGCTGGTGGTCCTATGCGCTGGCGCTGTTTATCGGCGGCGCGTTGTCGGACTGGTTTGATGGCTGGTTCGCCCGCAAGCTGGGGCAGGTGAGCGCGTTCGGGGCCTTGCTGGACCCTATTGCCGACAAGGTGTTTGTCGGCGCTTTCCTGATTGTGTTCGGCATCTGGTCCGGCCTGTGGTCGGTCACCTATCCGATTGCCGCCATCCTCTCGCGCGATATCATCATGACCATGATCCGCCTGTCGCGCCTCGGCAAGGAAAGCATTCCCGTGCCGGTCTCGCTGGCCGCCAAGGTCAAGACCGCGGTCGAAATGCTGATGATCGCCTGGTTCTTTGCGCTCATTTTCCTGGTGCGCGGCGACAGTATCTGGGCCTATGAGGCGTGGATCATCTTCGTCTGGATCGCTGCCGCGCTCAGCCTTTATACCGGCCTCACTTACAACAGCAGCCTGATTAGGCGATACATTGAAGAGCCGATCGTCAGAAAGATTATTCTGCCTCTGGGTCATTTGCTCGCTCGTCAGTCAAGATGGATCCGCGAAAGACTTCGTCGGGATAAGTGATCCCGCATTTGCGTGCTAGACAGGCTATATGCCGCGCAAGCCAGCGGTAAGGACGAAGAATGACCGAGATTTCCGACACCCATATTCTTGTCGTGGATGACGATGATCGCATCCGCGATCTGTTGAAGCGCTTCCTGACCAAGCACGGCTATCGCATCTCCACCTCGGCAGATGCCGTCAAGGCGCAGGGGAAAATGCGGTCGATGGATTATGACCTGATCGTGCTGGATGTGATGATGCCGGGCATGGACGGGTTCGAACTGACCAGGCTGGTGCGCGAAACCCGCGAGACCCCCATCCTGCTGCTGACCGCGCGCGGCGAAGCGGAAGACCGGATCAAGGGCCTGTCACTGGGCGCCGATGATTATCTGGCCAAGCCGTTCGAGCCGGAAGAGCTGGTTTTGCGCATCAATGCCATATTGCGCCGGTCGCGCCCGTCCGCTGTCGAGCACAAGAAAGTGCGTTTTGGCACCTTCCAGTTCGATATCGGCAATGGGGCGCTGGTGAAAAACGGCGAGGCGGTGCGCCTGACCGGCGGCGAGGAAACCCTGTTGAAGGCGCTGGCGCGGGCCGTGGGCCAGACGGTCTCTCGATACGATTTGTGCGACCTGACGGGCGGCGGCGAGCGGGCCGTCGATGTGCAAATGACGCGGCTGCGCCGCAAGCTGGAATCCGATCCGCGCCAACCGGTTCATTTACAGACCATTCGCGGTGAGGGATACAAGCTGATCGCTGATGCGATTTTCGAGGATTAGGACCGCGCTGATTTGGGACCGTTGAAACGATATCTGCCGAAAAGCCTGTTTGGCCGGTCCCTACTGATTTTCGTCGTGCCCGTCGCGGTCATGCAGGGGCTGATCGCCTGGGCCTTTTTCGAGGAGCACTGGGAGACGGTGACCCAGCGCCTGTCGGAAGGCGTGGCCGGTGATGTCGCCCTGATGACCGAATTCTTCGAGAATAGCGGCGAGGACCGGGCCGCCTTCGAAGCGATGGCAGATTCCGCCTATCGCAACATGCAGCTTTCCGTCGATTTCCGGGAAGGCGAATTATTGCCCACCTCGCGGCGGTCGTCCTTTTTCCGGACGCTGGACCGCACGCTGCGGCGCTCCCTGACCGCATCCATGGACAATCCGGTCTGGTTCGACACCACGCGTTATCCCGCCTATGTCGATATTCGCGTCCAGACCGATACAGGCGTCCTCCGTTTTATTGCGGTGCGCGAGCGCGTCTTTGCCACGACCGGGCATATCTTCCTGCTCTGGCTGTTTGGCGCGACGGCGTTGCTCAGCCTTGTCTCGGTGATCTTCATCCGCAATCAGGTGAAACCCATCCGGCGGCTGGCCGATACCGCCAAGCGATTCGGTCGCGGTGAGGATGACACCGAATTCAAGCCGGCCGGCGCGCGGGAAGTGCGCGAAGCGGCTCATGCCTTCATCGATATGCGCCAGCGCATTACGCGCCATCTCGATCAGCGCACCTCCATGCTGGCCGGGGTCAGCCATGATCTGCGCACGCCGCTGACCCGGTTGAAGCTGCAACTCGCCCTGATGCCGGACGGGCAGGAGCGCGATGACGCGATCAGCGATGTGTCCGAGATGGAGCACATGCTGGAGGAATATCTGGCTTTTGCGCGCGGGCAGGTCTCGGAAGAGACCATCGAGGCCGATGTCTCGGCGCTGGTGACGGAAGCCGTCGAAGCGGCCCGCCGCTCCGATCCCGGCATTGCGCTGGCGGCCGAGGCCGATATCCGCGCCAATGTGCGCCCCGGCGTTTTCAAGCGCGGCATCGCCAATCTTATCGCCAATGCCTGCGCCTATGGCACGACCTGCGAGGTTTCGGTCCGGCGCCAGAAGCGGCGTCTGGAAATCATTGTCGATGATGATGGCCCCGGCATTCCTGCGGACAAGCGCGAAGAGGCGTTCAAGCCTTTCTCGCGGCTTGATGAAGCCCGCAATATGAATCGCGAAGGGGTGGGGCTGGGTCTGGCCATTGCCCGCGACGTGGCCCGCGGCCATGGCGGCGAAGTGGAATTGTCCGAAAGCCCGCTGGGCGGCCTGCGCGCCGTGATGCGCCTGCCTCTGGCGTGATTCAGAGACAGAATCCGCCAACGCCCCAGCCCTGCCTGCCCCCGCGAAGGCGGGGGAGCGCGTTTCACATGAGCAGCGAGTCCCCGAACCCGACAGGGTTCACAAGCGCGACCGCGCGCCCGCAGCGTTTCCGGCTTGCCCGGAAAAAGCGAGGAGCGAGGGTCCGGATGGACCCGAGCAGTAGAGAAAAAGTGTGCGCTCCCATGGTCAGATCGCACCAATTCTTCCGCTTCAAGGAGGAGGGTGAAATGGCTGCGGTGCCCGTTGGCCAGAAGCCGACCCCTGCGAGGGAGGGTGGGGTCAGCCACCGGTTTCAGGACACCGCAACCGGGAGCGCACATCCGGGAAATTGACAGGTCACGCCTGAATGGCAGCTGAGGAGAACGGACTTTGTTTCGCCCTGCATAGGGCGCGAATAAGGCGCCGATCATGGCCATCACGGCCTCTCCTGTTACGCGAGTGCAGCATAGATTGTTCGCAAATCAGGCTTTTTTTTCGGGTTAAGTCATGGTTAACTCCCGTCTCTGCGTTGGGGGACGTAAACGTGAGCAGGAAAAATTCATGAAAAGATTTGTGATGACGGCGGCCATTCTGGGCCTGATGACCTCGGGTGCCGCACTGGCTGATGGCATGGACAATGCCGTTGGCAATACCGTTCGCATTATCGTCAATGACGCAGGCGAGGGCTTTGATGTCTACTTTGATGCGGGCGGAGCCTATTCTGACAGCATGGGCCGCACCGGCGCGATCTGGTCGTTCGACGGACAGCTCTGCATCGTCCCACCGGCCGAATCCGGTGCCGACAGCAATTGCGGTCCCTGGAATGAGGAATTGGCCGTCGGCGAAAGCTGGCAGACCAATGGCTGGTCCGGCGATGGCTCCATGATCACGATTTCTATCCTTGAAGGACGCGGCCATGACGCGCCGACCCCTCCGACGCCACCGGCTGAATAATCCGCACCACACTCACCTTCGGGGATAATGAGACGGTCAGCCTCCGGGCTGACCGTTTTGTTTTGACAGGAGAATGCCATGAACCGACCGGACCGCGCCGCCCTTCATGCAGCCATGACGGCCAAGGGATATGTCATTTTTGACAATGCCAAGGGCTTTGATCTCAACATCGTCGGCGTGAGATCAGCCGAAACCCGGGCCAACGCCTTTGATGACTGGCTCACCGTTTCCTACAAGGATGCCGCCCATGGCGATTGGGCCTTCTATGCCTTTGCCTGCACAACCGATCCCGGCCTTTCCCATCTGCAAAACCTGTCGCATCCCGACGGCACCGCCGTCCTGAAGGAAGGCCAGTACCGCTCCTCGCACATGATCCGCAAACATCAGGGCAAGTATGACGCCATCTGCCAGAAGCCCGGCTATACGCTGAAAACATATCGCGACCGCAACAAGGACGGCACGATTGACCGCGATGCGGGACGGGTCTTCACCAATGCAACCGGCATCAACATCCACCGCGCCAGCGCCACGCGCCGGTCAACGCAGGTGGATCGCTGGTCGGCCGGTTGCACGGTGATAGCCGATCCGACCGACTTCGATGTCCTGATGACGCTCGCGCGCCGGGCGAAAGAGATTTACGGCAATGGCTTCACCTATACGCTGTTGCACGAATCCGATCTCTGACAGGCATGGTTCATGCAAGTGTGCTAGGATCGACTCCGGTTTGCGTAGCGTAAGGGGAAAACCATGTTTGTTCTTGGCCGTGTTGGCTCTGTCAGTGCCACTCTGTTTCTGGCGTTCATTCTGGCGCTGGCCATGCTGGTGGCGCTGGGTCTGTACGCGCCCGACATGCTCAACTGGATCCTGAACGGTGCCGACCGAGTGGAGGACTGGCTGACCCATACCGGCCTGCCCAACCGCTACAATAATCTGGTGCGGCTTTTCCTCGGCGATGAGCAGCTGACCTTCCTCTTCTTCACCATTATTGCCCGCATCATCATTGCGATTGTCGCCAGCGCTTTTGTTGCGGCCGTGAAACCGAAATCGAAGATCGACAAGGCCTTCGGATAGCAAAACGCCGCCGTGAATATCACGGCGGCGCATTCCTGATCACAGATCTGACGACAATTAGCGGCTATCGTCGCCGTCGTCGCCGTCATCACCTTCACCGTCCGTCATGTCTTCGACGGCCGCTTCGGCGTCGTCCACCATGTCGCCGGCGGCGTCGCTCATATCGTCCATGGCATCGCCGGCTGCGTCGGTCATGTCGTCCATGGTGTCGCCTGCCGCATCCGCCATGTCATCCATGGTCTCACCGGCATCGTCCATGGCATCATCCATGGTCTCGCCAGCGGATTCCATCGTCTCTTCCATGGTCGCGGAATCGTCGCTCATTGTGTCGTCAGAATTGGCTTCCTCACCCGCTGAGCAGGCCATCAGGGCCAGCGCGGGCAGGGCAATGGTAAACATGAAACGTGAACGCATAAGTCTTCCCTTCCTTAACTCGCCAAGGATTCATTTCCGGCGGTGGGGCTTCCTTACCATAATTTCATGTTCTGTGCAGGGGAATTAACCTTGAAGCGAAATCCGCGCGGATAACCGCTCTGCGGCGACGGTGCGCGGCGTTTTGTGAACGATGGCGGTAACGCGCGCCACATCCGGGAAGGCATGCACGCGCTCGGCAATGGCCAGCGCCAGCGTCTCGATCAGATCATAATGTTTGAGGTCGGCGGTCTGCTGCACTGCGGCGGCGACCTCGTCATAATGCGCCGTCTCGCCGATGGAATCATTGGCAGGCACAGCCTTCAGCGTGATCACCAGATCGACCGTGACATCCTGACGCGCCGCGCGTTCGAAGTCATGCACGCCGAGTGCGACAGGCACGCGCAAGGCCGTAATTTCAATATCCATCTGCGGCATGGTGATCGTATCCGGGCGTTGTTTATCTGGCGTTTGCATAAGCAGGTTATGGCTGGGATTCAAGCAAGTCCCGCCTTGGCGCACCGTGCGTCTCGGGTTAAGATAGTTACAAATGAAACTAATTGGAGGCCGTCATGGTCGAGCTCCGCGTCCCCACAACCGATCCGATTGTCCAGCGCCAGGTGGAAGCCGGTCAGGTACGCGACGATTACACGATCGACCAGTGCTGGGACGAATACACCGATGAAGAGCACGCCATGTGGCGCAAGCTCTATAATCGCCAGACCGAGATGCTGGGCAATCGCGCGGTGAAGGAATTCTATGACGGTCTGGACGCGCTCGGCCTCGACAACACGATAATCCCGGATTTCCGCGAGCTCAACCCGAAGCTGGAAGCCATGACCGGCTGGAAGCTGGTCACCGTGCCGGGTCTCATCCCGGACGAGCCCTTCTTCACCCACCTCGCCAACCGGCAATTCCCGGTCGGCCGCTTCATCCGCAAGCCGCACGAGATCGACTATCTGCAGGAGCCGGACATATTCCACGATGTCTTCGGCCACTCGCCGCTGCTGGGGCTGTCCACCTTCGCCGATTACATGGCCGCCTATGGCCGTGGCGGTCTGCGCGCGCTGAAATACGGTACGCTGGAAAACATCACCCGGCTTTACTGGTACACGGTGGAATTCGGCCTGATCAAACAGGATGACGCGCTGAAGATTTACGGTGCCGGCATCGTCTCTTCCTATTCGGAAAGCGTCTTCTCGCTGGAGGCGCGTTCACCCAACCGGATCGGTTTCGACATCGAGCGCATCATGCGCGCCCAGTATCGCTATGACGATTTCCAGCAGACCTATTTCGTCATCGACAGTTTCGAGCAATTGCTGAACGACACCGTCAATAACGACTTCGCGCCCATCTATGAGCGCATCAAGGATCTCGACGACATTCCCGCGCGCGACATCGCCGAGGGTGATGATGTGATCCAGAAGGGCACGCAGGAATACGCCGATGCCGGCGGCCGCTGGGAAGACGCCCCGCAGGTTTAGGGGGCTTGAAAACACGCGTCATCCTCCGGCCGCGCGAAGCGCGAGACCGGAGGGCCTCGCCTTCAGGCAGACCCTCCGGTCAAGCCGGAGGGAGACGCAGAATGGGATGACAATTAACCCGTCATCAGCCGGATACCCACTCGTCATCACCCGACTTGTTCGGGTGATCTCGAGAAGATTGACGCCGCCAGCAGGACACGCAAAAATTGCGCATGTCCCGGCGTCATCCATTTGTCGCGGTATATATGTTGGCCTCGCGCAAGGACGGTCCGATCTACACGGGTGCCACCAATGATTTGAACCGCCGCGTCTACGAGCACCAGGCCGGACTCATCCACGGTTTTACAAAAAGGTACAATTGCACGCTTCTGGTCTGGTATGAGGCCCATACTCTGATGGCAGAGGCGATCCGCCGCGAGCGCCGGCTGAAGAAGTATTCGCGTCAATGGAAGATCAATCTGATCGAGGCGCAAAATCCGGATTGGCGCGATCTGACCGAGACCTTGTGGCATTCATAGAGATCCCCCGGATAAACCGGGGGATGACGCTGGGTTGGTGAATTTCAATTCGTCATTGCTGGAACCACCACTCATCATCAGCAGTACTACCACCCGTCATCACCCGGTTTATCCGGGTGATCTCTAAAGCGCGCCCCGCCGCAGCACGGCCCGCTCGCCGCCAGGACTGCTTCGCTAGACAGTATCCCCGTCAATGTCGGCACGAGCGGCGCGGATATCATCAGTCACATCGCGCACCGTCGGATCATCCCACACTGCATCCCGCAAATGGAAAGTCCGGCTATTGGTGTGCTTCGATCGTGTGGCGTGCGTCAGCACGAAGACGAGAGGAATCAGCGCGGCCTTCAACACCTGATAATCGTGCGAAAACAGGATTCCGCCCAGCCACTGGAAAGCGCCACTTTCCAGATTTCGAATGGCCGATAATTGCCGCGAGGTCTTGCCATGAGCCAGACGGCAGGCCTTGATCTGCACCTTCTCGCCGGTCGGCATCGTGGCGTCGAAGGACTTTTCCGAATTCGGCGCCTGTTGCCAGTCATAGGCCCGGCAAAACAGATATTCGGCCAGATCGCCGGTCGGGCTGTTATGGCTGCGGGTAATGCCGCGCCGGCGCAATTCATCCGCGATGGCCACATGGCCCTGAAGCAATGCCGTCAGTGGCTGTGTCTGGAAATCGTCGGGTTCGCGCGAGATGACCTAACCCCGCCGCAGAACCGCCCGCTCGCCGCAGGACGGGCGGCCGACTTCGACGGCAACGAGGCCCGGCAGGTTGGGCGCGAGGCGGTCAAACAGCCAGGCACAGATATTCTCCAGCGAGGGCTGGGCCAGCCCTTCGACCTCGTTCAGCAGGTGATGGTCCAGCTTGGCGATCTCCACCTTCACGATCTGCTCGATCTTCCAGGTATCCTTGATCCAACCCTTGTCATTGGGCTCGCCCGCCAGCGTCACCGATCCGGCAAAGGAATGGCCGTGCATCCGCGCAAACGGATGGTCTTTCGCCTCGTGCTCGAAAAAGTGAGCCGCCTCGAAGGTGAAGTCCTTCGTGATTTCCAGCCGGGAATGAGTCATGAACCTGCACGCGTTACGGGAGCTGGACGGGATTCATCCAGACGAGCGCCGCGATATACGCAACATAGCCGCCAAAGAAAAGCATGCCGGCCAGCCGTCCGATATTGCGGCCCGCCATGATCAGCAGGGCGAGGAGGGCACTGGCGCCCAGCATCACCCAGAAATCGAACGACATGAACTGGTCCGGTACGGTGACGGGCATATTCGCCAGACCGGCCGCCAGACCCGTTGCGCCGCCCACGGCAAAGACGTTGAACACGTTCGAGCCGAGCACATTGCCGATGGCAAGATCGCCTTGTCTTCGCATGACGGCCGTGACGACGGTGGCAAATTCCGGCAAGGAGGTGCCGATCGCCAGCGCGGTCAGGCCAATGACGGCATCCGAAACGCCCAGCAATCCCGCCGCCGCCGTGCCGCCCGCGACGATCATGTGCGCGCCGAAGGGCAGGGCGATGAGGCCGATAATCAGCGCCACGAAAATGCCAGGGGTCGAGCTCTTGCTGGCGGCTTCCTCCAGCTCGGCGACTTCCGCGAGCAGGGGATCGCCATCCTTCGCGCGCAGGGCCGAGACAGCGAGAAGGCCGATAAAGACGAAGATCAGCGCGAACAGCACCGCGCCTTCCATCAGCGAGATGGATCCGTCGCGGCTGACAATGATCAGAGCCGCCCCGGCGAGCAGGGCGAACATCGCATTGCGCTTCACCCCGGCCGTCTGCGTGCCGATGACGCCGAACAGCGCCGGCAGGCCGAGCACAAAGAGCACATTGGCGATATTGGAGCCGACGATATTACCCAGTGCGAGGCCCGGCGCGCCCGACAGCGCGGCATCGACCGACACCACCAGTTCCGGCGCGGAGGTGCCGAAGGCGACGATGGTCAGGCCGACGAGGAGGGGCGGGATTTTCGCACGCTTGGCCAACGCGGCGGACCCGCGGATCAGCATGTCACCGCCAAACAGCAGGACAATAATCCCCACCAGCACAAAGCCGCTGGCCAGGAGGAGGGAGTCGTCGACTGCCATCATATCGGCCACACCTTCAACAGAATCAGACTAGTCGAGACGTCCGAATTCGATGAGGTTGAGCACGCCAAAAGCGATGAACGGAACGGCAATGGCAACAAGAGCGAACATGGCAAACTCCATAAGAACAGGATGCATTGACCCGCTTTCTAACCGTCTTTGCAGCGCCCCGCTAGGGAGGGACTGCGCGGCGATCCGTCCCCCCTCATGAGCTGGAAATTGCGCCTCGAACCGTGGCTCAAACCGCTGATGCAGGGCCATTGGCGGCGCAGCCGCGGCATGACGCTCGGCGTGCAGGGACTGGTCCTGAACGCAGACGGCGAGATCGCGCTCGTGCGCCACACCTACCGGCCCGGCTGGCACTTCCCCGGCGGCGGGGTGGAGCGCGGCGAGACGCTGCGTCAGGCGCTGGACAAGGAGATGCGCGAGGAGGCCGGCATCGCGCTCACCGGAGCGCCCCAGCTCTTTGGCATCTATTCCAATGAGGCGAAATTCCGCGGCGATCATGTCGCCCTCTTCATCATCCGCGAGTGGACGCCCTGCACGCCCGATCATCGCGACGAGATTGCCGAGGTGATCTGGGCGGCACCTGACGCCCTCCCGGCGGAAACGTCCACGGCCACGCGCAGCCGCCTGGCAGAGGTGTTCGACGGCGCCCCGGTCAGCGAGGACTGGTAATTCCCTTCACCCGGCCCCTCACACCGGCCGCTGGGTCAGATGCCGCGTCTCGCGAATCCGGTCGAGGCGGCGTTTGATCTCGGCTCGCATGCGCGCAATCTCCTCGGGGCTCTCCTGCGGCTTTTGCGGCGGAGCGAGGCGGCAAGATGAAATTCGGTCCGCAACAGCCGGTCCGCCAGACGCGACGCTCCTTCCGCCGCGCGGATATGCCCGGCGGCCGCCAGTTGCGCGGCGCGTTGCTGCAGGGCTTTGGCCGCGTCGACGCTGGATATATCTTCGCCGTCATCCCGGACGGCGCGCAGCGGCGATCCGGGACCCATTCCGTAGTGGTCACCATCCAGCATGGGTTCCGGGTTCGCGCCTTCGGCTCGCCCCGGAATGACGGCGTTCATCCATCCCTCCCGCTCAATCTCGGCCAGCCGCCATCCGCCCGCCGCGGCCCATTGATGCAGGGTGGAGGGTGAGCGCCCTACGGCCTCGGCAATCTCGGCCATGGTCGCGCCGGCGCGGCGCATCGCCTCTGCGCGGGCTTTCAGGGTGGGAAGATCCGGAGGTGTCATGCCGGCGCAGTCTAGGCGCGCCCGCCCCGGCGTGGATTGTTTTCGCCTCAGTCCTGCGGGCGCAGACAGCGGAACGTGCCCTGAACGCGGCCCTCGGCGGGCACCAGGGAGAGATAGATCGCATTCACGCCATCCCCGTCGATGGGCGCGCCGCCATTGTCGAAGGCCTCGCCCGCATCCAGAGCCGCCGCAGCGGCCGTGATAGAGGCGTCAAAGCCGATCCAGTCCGAAACCGGGCAGGAGACATAGCGGTCGAACTGGCCCAGCACCTGGCGCAGGCGCATGGCGTTCTGCGCATCCAGCGGCGCATCCATGTCGAGCTGATAGGCCGGCTCGGTGCAATACTCCGCGCGAAGGGTGATCTGCGTGCCATCGGGATAGGTGCGGCTTTCGGCGCGGCCACCGGCCTCCGATTGCACGATGTCGGGCAGGCCGAATTCATAGGCGGAGTGGTCAACACAGTCCTCGCGGGCAGCGCCCAGCGTAGCGGCCAGCAGAAAAATCTCGATCATGTGGATGGGTCCCTGTCAGTCTCCGGTCGGGAATCGCCGGTGAATGCCTGATCGCTAATCCGGCGGCCGGCCCCTGTCATCTGAAAAATGAGGCGGGGTGTATTTTATGCGCGTCAATTGTCATCCCGCCCTGCTTGCGGGTGAGAAAACCAACCCCTCACCCTCGAAAGCCGTCCACTCGCGTGGCCGCCTTCCTCTCCCCTTTGAATGGGGAGAGGGAAAGGGTGCGAGATCGCGCAGCGGCGAGCAGCCAGGGTGAGGGGAAAAGCAGCCGGTCCTCGAAGCACGCACCCAACCCAACACCGTCATCCCGGACGGAGCGGCTTGCCCCCGCGAAAGCGGGGGAGCGACGATCCGGGACCCATGCCGCAACGGCGACGGTTCCAGCATGGGTTCCGGGTTCTCGCCTTCGGCTCGCCCCGGAATGACGTTTGAAAGAAACACCTACCCACCTCATGCTGAGGTGCGCGGCGGCAGGCCAGCCTCGAAGCGCGCACACCCACCGTCATCCCGGACGGAGTGGCTTGCCCCCGCGAAAGCGGGGGAACGACGATCCGGGACCCATGCCGCAACGGCGACGGTTCCAGCATGGGTTCCGGGTTCTCGCCTTCGGCTCGCCCCGGAATGACGGCTGAAAGAAACACCTACCCACCTCATGCTGAGGTGCTGCCGACAGGCAGCCTCGAAACACACACACCTATTTCGGCGGATCAGTGGGATAACTGGCGGGCAACAGAACCGTGATCAGCTCTTCCAGAGAGATATCAAACGCCCCGCCGCCTGCGTTGCGCCAGTGCGCCAGACCGTTTTCAAATTCGGGAGCCACCTCGCCGGTGCCGGTCTGCGTGTCCAGAAAGGCGGGCAGGGCACTGGCCTGATAGGGCAGGTGGCCTATCATCCCGCCGGGCGTGTATTCCGGTGGAATGCCGGAGACGGAGATGTGCACGACCGGCCCCAGTCCCTCCACCTCCTCGATATGCCCGATCACGACGCGCACATCCTCCAGCCCTTCGCCATGGATTGACCATTCCTGGCCAACGGCGAGCGGTACGGGCGCTTGCGCAGCGGCGATGGAGAAGAGGCTCGCCATCGCGGCGAGGGTGAGGGTCAGAAAGCGGATAGGCATGGCAGGACTCCTTGTCGGGCCTGACGTTACGCCGTCCCGAGGCTGTGGGCCAGTGTCCGGGTTTCGAAGCACGCACCCAACTGGACCCCTCCTTCGAGGCTCGCTAACGCTCGCACCTCAGGATGAGGTTTTAAGTTAATTCAAACTCCAACCCACCTCATGCTGAGGTGCTGCCGACAGGCAGCCTCGAAGCACGCACCCAACACCGTCATCCCGGACGGAGTGGCTTGCCCCCGCGAAAGCGGGGGAACGACGATCCGGGACCCATGCCGTAACGGCGACGGTTCCAGCTTGGGTTCCGGGTTCTCGCCTTCGGCTCGCCCCGGAATGGCGGCTGAAAGAAACACCAACCCACCTCATGCTGAAGTGCTGGCGGCAGGCCAGCCTCGAAGCACGCACCCAACCCAACCACCGTCATCCCCCGATTTATTCGGGGGATCTCCATGCCAGATGAGATGCCCCGGACCCTCGATCGGGGCCGAGGGCAGGCAAGCCGGGGCATGACGAGAATAATAATACGACCCACCTCATGGTGAGGTGCCCGGCGGCTTGTCCCCGCGAAAGCGGGGAAGCCGGGCCTCGAACCACGCACACCACCGTCATCACACGGCCGCGCAGAGCGCGAGTCCGGGTGATCCCGATGTCATGGAGATCACCCGGATAAACCGGGTGATGACGCGTTTGTTTGTGATCTCCCGCACACCCACCACCGTCTTCCTCCGGTTTAACCGGAGGACCTCGCCCCGAATGAGACTCTGTCTCCCCCTGATTGCGGCCAGCCTGCTCGCCGCATTCCCACGGTCCAGGCTTTCAGTAAGGAAATTATCGACTCTCACCGGTCGCGGATTTTTCGAGAGTACGGGAGGGGGATGGATAAGTTACGCGTTGATAACTTCAGCCAGCTGCGATTTAATCCCTTGAACAAACCAACGCGTGCGAGGCAATTTTGACACCAGATGAATTTGAAGAGCGAGTTAGGGATGTTGCCAGCAAGATTTGGAATTCCGATTGCGTATCGGAATTACTCAATGGCGTTCGCGTAGACGGAATTGTTCGGCTTGGAGCTGACCGTCGCATTATTATCGAAGCAACAAAACAAAAGAGCCTAGAAAAAATTAGAACAGATATTGCGAAATTAAATTCGATCCGTTCAACGGGATTCGGAAACAATATATATTCAGAATGCTTTATAGTTACATATTTTGTTCCTACCGATTCAATGAAACAAGCCGCATCAGACGCTAACGTAAATTTATTGACGTATAAGCAATTTAAGTCAAAGTATTTTGACTTCACGCGTTACCACGATAAAAGAATAAAGAAGCCATTCGGTAGCGCTTTCAATCATCAGACTGGTAGTTTGGATTCTAGGCCATATATATGTTGAGTATTTAAGTAATGACGGAAACATTAATGCAAAAGAAATTGCACATAGACTGAACAAAAAAGAAAAAATCGTACAAATTGGCGAATACGGATCGGGAAAAAGCAAGTGTGCTGAAGAAGTATTTCGCGTGCTTTCGAAGGAGGTAGAAGAGCACTTTCCAATTGCGATTGATCTTCGTCACTGTTGGGGGCTGCGGGGGCGCCACGAGATACTTCGACGTCATCTCGACGACATCGGCGCACCTGAACTTGAACAGCAAATTATTCAAGCTGCTGCTGCGGGGGATCTGATTTTTATCCTCGATGGTTTTGATGAACTAAGTACACAGTCATGGAGCGCAGACCCAAAAGCGCTCAAGAAAATACGTTGGGAAGCACTGGCTGGCGTTAGAGATATGCTTTCGAGCAGCAATACCGGCGTGCTGGTAATTGGGCGTGAGCATTATTTCGACGATCATGATGAGATAAAAAATGCCCTAGGAATTCAAACGGACGTGCTTTGGATTCAAACGCCTGATGAGTTTACTGAAGCGCAAATATCGGAATTTTTCGAATCTACAGGAGCGTATCAAAAGCTTCCCGAGTGGATGCCAAGAAAGCCACTGGTATGCCAGATGATTTCAGGAGCGTCGGAGGAAGATCTAACCGAACTGCTTAATTCCGAAAACAAATATATTTTTTGGAATAAGTTCTTGGATTACATGGCTAGTCGTGATGCTCAAATTGGATCTGGAACTACCAAAGAATCGATTAGGCAAGTTCTGATCAAGCTTGCGAGAAAATGTCGACAAACCGGCGACGGCCTTGGTCCCCTTACACTCCAGGATATGAGCGAAGCATTCGAAGAGCTCGCAGGAGCCTTTCCGATCGAGAACGCTGCTGCAATGTTACAGCGTCTACCAGGGCTGGGTCGCGTTGAGTTCGAGAGCGACAACCGGCAGTTTGTCGATCCCTTTATTGTAAACGGTCTCCAAGCGACGGCCGTTGTTGAGGCCGTTCAAAATTTTGATTCCACATATTTTACGGGAAATTTTATACGCGGGTTAAGCGAGGAAACTGCCCAAATAATTATCGACGCTGCGGAGGTCGAAGAATTAGGCGCCGAGTCGTTCGTTGGGTTTCTGAACCAGAATCGCGAAGCGCAAAATGGAACGGCCAAGGCTGATATGATCGTTCTATCATCTTCAATAAGCGATGGGCCATTGAACTACAAATCGGTCATCGTTGGTAATGCATGACCCAGCCCCCTGAATTCCGGCCACGGGATGGTAGAGTCCATCGAGAAGAGGATGGACGATGCGCAAGAGCCGTTATTCGGAAGAACAGATTATCGGGATGCTCCGCGAGCACGAAGCGGGTGTCACGACGAAGGAGCTATGCCGCAAGTACGGCATCTCGGACGCGACCTTTTACAAGTACAAGGCCAAGTTCGGCGGCATGACGGTGTCGGATGCTCAGCGTCTACGGACGCTGGAAGCAGAGAATGCCAAGCTGAAGCGGTTACTGGCCGAGCAGATGCTGGACAATGCGGCGCTGAAGGATCTCGCCTCAAAAAACTTCTAACGCCCGATGTGAAGCGGCGGGCCGCGCGTCACCTGGTGGAGGCGCACGGGCTGAGCGAGCGTCGGGCGTGCCGGTTGGTCCGGCTGGACCGCTCGACCTTCCAGTATCGCAAGCGCGATGCGGGCGATGAGCGTCTACGTGAGCGGTTGCGCGACCTGGCTGGCGAACGTCGCCGCTTCGGCTATCGCCGTCTGGGCATTCTTCTGGCCCGGGAGGGGCTGAATGCGAACCACAAGAAGCTTTACCGTATCTACCGCGAGGAAGGTCTGGCGGTACGCCGACGCCGGGGCCGCAAGCGGGCCACGGGAACGCGCCGTCCCATGCTGCTGCCGAGCGGCGCCAACCAGCGCTGGAGCCTGGACTTCGTGGCGGATGCGCTTACCGACGGGCGTCGCTTCCGCACCCTGTGCGTGGTGGACGACTTCACCCGTGAAGCACTGGCGATCACGGTCGACACCTCGCTCTCGGGCGTGCGCGTGGGCCGGGAACTGGACCGGATCATCGCCCGGCGCGGCAAGCCGGCCATGATCGTCTCGGACAATGGCACGGAGCTGACAAGCCACGCCATCCTACGCTGGCAGAAAGAGCGCGGTGTCGAATGGCATTACATCGCCCCGGGAAAGCCCCAGCAGAATGGCTTCGTGGAGAGCTTCAATGGCCGCCTGCGGGACGAGTGCCTGAACGAGCACCTGTTCTCGTCACTCTCCGAAGCGCGAACCCTGATCGAGGCTTGGCGGATCGACTACAATACCTGCCGGCCCCACACCTCGCTGGGAGGGCTGGCCCCGGTCATCTACGCCCAGCAAACCCGCAAACACCGGCCCGGTTCGCCTGAGCTACGCATGGGCTCCGCTCACCGGGCCTTGAACCTTGAACCAAAACCAGAAAGAAAGGCGAACAGACTCTACTAACGATCAGCCCGGATCAGGGGGCTGGGTCATGCATCCATTAGCAACTTAGATATTTCCGATATAGACATTGAAAAGGTAACTTTTAACAATTGCTACTTTGATCATTTGAATATTAGTGGTTCAAAATTGAGCGAAGTGTATTTTGATGACTGTGCTATTGAAAAATTAATAGGAATAGGATCTAAAGAGGCATTATCAGAATGCTTTGCAAATTGTGAAATAGAAAAATACGAAAGTATAGAAAATTTAGCGAAATTAAAAGCTCTCGATTTAAGCCCCAAACATAAAATATTATTAACAATAATTCAAAAAACATTTTTTCAGCCGGGTGCTGGCAGAAAAGAAGAAGCATTAACTCGTGGATTCGGACAAATAGCAAAGAAAAAAGATTGGGAAGAAGTGCTTTCTTTGCTTCTGAAAGAGGGAATATTGGATATAGGGGAAGGAAAAGAGGGAAAATTATACATACCAGTACGTAAAAACGCCCGCCGTATGAAAAATATAAAAGAAAAAATGACTTATTGTGGAGATGAATTGTGGGAGCGACTAGAATAAAAAATAAATTAAGATTATCAATGTTTGATATTGTATCATTGCATTTATCCACCTAGACGCTTCAGTTGCCTATCCCCTCCAGCTCTTTATTCTCATCCCCCTCACTTTACTCGCTTTCGCGGACAAAGGTCGCGGGGACACCCTCAATCAAGTTGAGGGCAGGGGCTCCACCGCGCCGCTGAAACCCTCTATCCCCCCTCCAGCGCCTTGATCTCATCCCGCAGCCTTGCCGCCTCTTCAAATTCCAGATTCGCCGCGGCTTCGCGCATCTGTTTCTCCAGATCCGCAATCGTGGCGCGCAGATTGTTCGGTTCGAACGCCACCTGATTTTCGGCGACTTTCGTCTCGCGCCGTTGTGACTTGCCTCTGGTCCGGCCGGAGCGGCCGGCAGCGGTTTTTTCCATCACGCCTTCGAGCACGTCGGAAATGCCGCGCACAATGGTTTTCGGCGTGATGCCGTGTTCGAGATTGTGCGCCGTCTGTTTTTCGCGGCGGCGTTCTGTCTCGGCCATGGCGCGTTCCATGGAACCGGTGATGCGGTCGGCATACAGAATAACTTTGCCATCGACATTTCGCGCCGCCCGGCCAATGGTCTGCACCAGGCTGGTTTCGGAGCGCAGAAAGCCTTCCTTGTCCGCATCCAGAATGGCGACCAGAGCACATTCGGGAATGTCCAGACCTTCGCGCAGCAGATTGATGCCGACCAGCACGTCATATTCGCCCAGGCGCAGATCGCGGATCAGCTCGATCCGCTCCACCGTGTCGATATCCGAGTGCATATAGCGGACCTTCAGCCCCTGCTCATGCATGTATTCGGTGAGGTCCTCGGCCATTTTCTTGGTCAGGGTGGTGATGAGGGTGCGAAAGCCCTTGGCCGCCGTGGCGCGGGCTTCATCAATGATGTCATCGACCTGGCTGGCACCATCTTTCGAGACCGGGCGGACCTCGACCGGCGGGTCGATCAGCCCGGTGGGGCGGATGACCTGCTCGGTAAACACCCCGCCCGTGCGCTCCAGCTCCCAGCCGCCGGGCGTGGCCGAGACACAGATGGTCTGCGGGCGCATGAGGTCCCATTCCTCGAATTTGAGGGGGCGATTGTCGAGGCAGGAGGGCAGGCGGAAGCCGTGATCGGCGAGGGTTTTCTTGCGCGAGAAGTCGCCCTTGAACATGGCGCCCAGCTGCGGAATGGTCTGGTGGCTCTCATCGACAAAGACGAGGGCATCCTCCGGGATATATTCAAACAATGTGGGCGGCGGCTCGCCCGGCTTGCGGCCGGTGAGATAGCGCGAATAATTCTCGATACCGGCGCAGGAGCCCGTGGCGCCGATCATTTCCAGATCAAACTCCGTGCGCTGGGCGAGGCGTTGCGCCTCCAGCAGCTTGCCATTCTGCTCCATCCATTCGAGGCGGACTTTCAGCTCTTCCTTGATGGAGGCCATGGCCTGATGCAGGGTCGGGCGCGGCGTCACATAGTGCGAATTGGCGTAGATCTTGACCGATTTCAGCTCGGTCTGGGCGCGGCCGGTGAGGGGGTCGAACTCGGTGATGCGCTCGATCTCGTCGCCGAAGAAATCCACGCGCCAGGCCCGGTCGTCATAATGCGCCGGGAAGATTTCCAAGACATCGCCCTTCAGGCGGAAGGTGCCGCGGGTGAAGGCGGTGTCATTGCGGGTGTATTGCAGGGCGACGAGTTTCTTCGCGACCTCGCGCGGATCGGCGGTGGCGCCGGTCTTCAGCCCGAACGTCATCGCCGTATAGGTCTCGACCGAGCCGATGCCGTAGATACAGGAGACAGAGGCGATAATGATCACATCATCCCGCTCCAGGATGGAGCGCGTGGCCGCATGACGCATCCGGTCAATCGCCTCGTTTATCGAGGATTCTTTCTCAATGTACGTGTCGGTGCGCGGCACATAGGCTTCGGGCATGTAGTAGTCGTAGTAGGAGACAAAATACTCGACGGCATTACGGGGAAAAAAGCTCTTGAATTCGCCGTATAACTGCGCCGCCAGCGTCTTGTTCGGCGCCAGGATCAGCGCCGGGCGCTGCACCGCCTCAATGATTTTCGCCATGGTGAAGGTCTTGCCCGTCCCCGTCGCCCCGAGGAGAACCTGGTCTCTCTCCTGCGCATTGAGACCGTGGACAAGCTCACTTATCGCCGCCGGCTGGTCTCCGGTTGGAGAATATTCGGAGACACACTCGAACCGGACTCCGCCCTCCGATTTTTCCGGGCGGGCGGGCCGGTGCGGCACCCAGGCGGACGGGGTCGGAACCGGGCTTTCGATTTCGAATTTCGCCTGTCCCATATCCCGGACGGCGCTGTAATCAGCGGTGAGTCGAGCCATTCGCTACATATACGGACTGCGCGGGGAAGTTTCCAGTTTGTTCCGCCTCAATTGTCTGGCAGGCCGGTGGTCGGTGCCGCAGCCGCACTCTCCCACTGGTCCGGATAGATCAGGCCTTCGGTATCAAATCCGAGGCGGTGCAGATAATCCAGCCGGGCCTGCAAGACCTCCGGCGCCATTTGCGGGCTCCGCGACAGGATCCACAGATAGCGGCCCTGCGGTTCGGAAATCACCGCCCAGGAATAATCGTCTGCCAGCTCGATTATCCAGTAATCCCCGAAAAAGGGCCCGAAAAAGCTTACTTCCAGCTTCGCATTCGTCTCGGGATCCGCGATCCGCGCCCGGCCATTCGCGACATCCAGCTCGCCGTCCAGACCGCCCTCCCAGCAGCGGTTGATCACCCGGATCAGGCCATCCTCGCGGCGCTCGTAATACGCTGAAACACCGTGGCAATTTCGCTCGAAACTGTGGTCTGCCCGGGCAATCTCGAACCAGGTGCCCAGATAGCGGTCCACATCCACCGACGCCACAACCGGCGGCGGCGCATCGCCCTCCAGACGGTCACGCGGCGCACTCATACAGGCGGTCAGAAACAGGGGCAGAGAAAGCAGAATGGCGGCGCGAATATTCATTTGAATGTCTTTCCTTGTGAGAAATCCCCGTCGGGAGTGAGGATATATACCCTTGGTTAAGCACGATCAGCGCAGTTTGTTCCATCGGGGCTAGAAGTAACTTAGAGGCGGGTCCGCAGAAAAACCATGGCGGGCAGTTTTGATCGCGTTCGTGTTCTCATCGTTGAGGACAATCCGCATATGTCGGCAATCCTGCGGACAATATTGCAGGGCTTTGGCGTGCGCACGATTCACGAATGCCGCGATGCCGAAACGGCGCTCAACAACATGGCCACCTTCAACCCTGACATTCTGTTGGTCGACCTCCTCATGGGCGAAATGGATGGGCTCGAACTGGCCCACCACGTTCGCAATGACGCCGACAGTCCCAACAAGTATCTGCCGATCATCATGGTCACCGCGCATTCCGAACGCTCCCGCGTCATTCAGGCCATCAATGCCGGCGTCAACGAATACCTGGCGAAACCGGTTCGGCCGATTGATCTGTTCGAGCGTATGATTTCGCTGATCGAGCGGCCGCGGCGTTTCGTGCGTGCGCCGAACTATTTCGGACCGGATCGCCGGCGTCGGCAGGAAGCCCGGTATGAGGGGCCATGGCGCCGCTCGACCGACGAAAAATACCACGAGGACGATGATGCAAGCGAAGCGGCGGCCTAACCATTCAGGGCTTGTTCCAGCGCCTTTATCTCATCGTCCGTTGTAGACCAGCACGCCACAAATCGCGCCGACCCATCCGGCCATGAATAAAACCCAACACCGGCAGAACGCAACTGTGCTGCCAATTCTTCGTCGAGACGCACAAACACCTCGTTGCCATCAACAGGGTGAATGACATCGGCTCCGGCGTTTCGCAGAGTGTCCGCGACTTCAGCCGCCGCTGCATTGGCAGTTCTTGCGAGATCCAGCCATAAATCATCCCGAAGCCAGGCCAGCATCTGCGCCGCAATATATCGGGCCTTGGGCCCCATATGTCCCGAACGTTTTTGACGGGCTTGAAGTTCGGGCAAATGGCGGCGCGCATCGCCAAGCAGCAATATAGCTTCCGCGCCGAGGGCGCCGTTTTTAGTTGCCCCGAGGCAGAGAACGTCTGCTCCTGACTGCCAACTCATGCTGGCGGCGCTTTCCCCGGATGACACCAAGGCGTTCGCAAAGCGTGCTCCGTCAAAATGAATATTCAGGGCCTCCGATTTCGCGCGCTGCGTTAGAGCCTTGAGTTCCGTTGGCGAATAGGCACAGCCGGATTCATTTAGATTTGAAATCGACAAGGCGCGAGGCGGCGGTGCATGCACAAAATCCTGAGGCCATTGATTTAGCGCATTTTCGAGTGCGCTCACGTCGATTTTCGCATGTTCGCCTGCGAGCGGTAAAAGCTTTGCGCCACCAGTAAAAAATTCCGGAGCGCCCCGTTCATCGCGATGGATGTGCGCTTCGTCGTGACAAAGAATCATGCCGTGCGGAGGGCAAAGAACCGATAAAGCCAGCGCGTTTGAGGCGGTGCCGCTGGTTGTTAAAACGAAATCGAGATCAGTCGAGAAAATGTCACTCAATCGATCCGTTAATTCGGCAGATATCACATCGTTGCCATAACTCGCTGCGTAACCGGAATTCGCGCGCGTCAGAGATTCCAGAAGCGCGGGGTGTGCCGGCGCGGTGGTGTCGGAAAGAAAATTCATGACTGTAGAAGGTCGGGAATTTTACTTCCCGGTCAATCCCCGAATGCTGGGTCTGGTTGGGACGCGGGCAACGCTTCTCGTATAGCATCAGCGTTTGGAAGCGCTCGACGTTGAGTGCCGTTGTCCAATGTCGTTTGTCCGGATAATGAGTGTGGCGCTTGGCCAAACTGAGCTCTAATGGAATCAATATCAATCAGATAGAAGCTTGACGCGGTTTCTTCCGCAGCCACCAATTGTGCCTGTTGCCCTGCGCCTTGGGGGCAAATTCCGGTTCGGGCAAACGCATCCGGATCGCCAGGGCATTGAAGGCCGCGGAGCACTGATTGGGTGCCGGGCGAGAGTGCGTAGGGGGTTGCCGAAGGGACTGCAGTCTCAGCTGGAACCTCATCAGCGGAACGGGCTGAAACCGTGGGCGGGGAAGTGATCGCAGGCGGGGCATCCGGCACGTTCTCTTCGGAGGCTTCTGCCTCGGCCATGTTCTCCGCGGGATCAAATTCAGTCGTATTTTCTATGATCGAAGCCGCACGCGGCTCGTCCTCAACTGCGGCCGGTTCGAAAACCAGAGCAATATCAACGGCATTAACATTCTGCTGCGGTAAAGGCTGTGTCGTATCTAGCAGGAGGGCCGCGATGACGACGTGCACAACAGCGGCCATGGCAAGGGCAACAATCGTTCTTGGCTGAACCCGAATGTGCGTTGTTGTGTGCCCGGAAAAAAGCGCGTGAAGTTGCAATTACCCACCCTAGCCTGCCAACAACCCCACCGCGAACAGCTTAAACCATTCACAAAGTCGTGGCGACCCGGACAGGGCAGTTTATCGGGGCTTCTGAGCTTTCGCGGCGCGGCGCCGTGCGTCGTGTAGTGCCGCGACAGAGCGACCGCCTGTTCGCGCCAGAACGCCGAAACCTCTAACGCTAGGTAGTTTGACCGGAGAAGCCGTTCTACGAATGATGGTCATGTCTTCTATTCCTTATGTTATCGCGTTGCGGCGGGTGAAAGGGCTTCGACATTTGAATTGGCGTCGCCCTGATCGGCCATAGGCATGACCAGGCGAGAGGGAGTCTGACTCTGATTGAGAAACAGGGTGACGGCCAATACAGCGGCAGCAAGAACGAGCCCTGTGACAGCGCTTGCATTGCTGGATCCCGGTCTGGCCATCTCTCTTCTCCCCGATTGCCAATTGGCTAGAAGACGTTCCTGCAGCTTCCCGGCCTCCAGAGGGCCAATTCGGGCCAAGTTCAAGAATATTGCGGCCATCTATAGGCAAATGAGGCTAAAAAGGGGCTGGGCGCTTGGCCGCTGACACTTCGACCGCTAGTTTCGCCTCAAACCTTCGGACAAAGGATTCTTGGATGGCTTTTCATCAATCAGACGCGTTGGCGCGGGTTCAGCCCTCGGCCACTCTGGCCGTGACGCAGAAAGCGCGCGAATTGCGAGCACAAGGTGTCGACGTCATTTCACTCGGCGCCGGAGAGCCGGACTTTGACACTCCCGATCATATCAAGGAGGCGGCGATCGCCGCTATTCGCGCCGGCAAGACCAAATACACTGCCGTCGACGGGATTCCGGAATTAAAAGCGGCCATTGTTTCCAAGTTCGAAAGAGAAAATGGTCTTGCATATACGCCAGACCAGGTTTCAGTAGCGCCGGGCGGCAAGCCCATCATATATAATGCGCTGGTAGCAACCCTTAATCCGGGCGATGAGGTTCTGTTTCCAGCACCTTACTGGGTGTCATATCCGGAGATGGTTCGGCTGTGTGGTGGCGAACCAAAAGTCATTCCGGCGGAAATTGACACCGGGTTCAAGATAACGCCTGCGCAGCTGGAATCCGCAATCACGCCCAAAACAAAGTGGTTCATTTTCAACTCACCTTCAAACCCGACGGGGGCCGGATATTCGGCCGATGAAATCCGGGGGCTGACGGATGTTTTGCTGCGTCATCCTCAGGTCATGATCATGACCGACGATATGTACGAACATATTGTCTATAATGGTTATGAATTTGCGACGATCGCCCAGGTCGAACCCCGCCTTTACGACCGGACACTGACAACCAATGGCGTATCGAAAGCCTTTTCGATGACCGGTTGGCGCATCGGCTATGCAGCGGGTCCCAAGGATCTCATCAGCGCCATGCGCAAAGTGATCTCGCAGACGACCTCCAACGCGTGTTCGATCAGCCAATGGGCGGCGCTGGCCGCTCTTGAAGGGCCTATGGACTTCATCCGGGAGCGCAATGATGCGTTCAAGAGACGTCGCGATATCGTGCTGGCCGATATTAATGCTGCGGATGGTCTGTCTGCGCCGGTGCCGGAGGGTGCCTTCTATATTTTTGCTGAATGTTCAGGCTGGATTGGCAAGACCACCCCGAAAGGAACAACGCTTCACAATGATGTTGAGGTATGCAGTGCGCTCCTCGACGAAGAAGCGGTTGCGGCCGTTCCGGGAACGGCCTTTGGCGGGTCTCCCTGCTTTCGCATTTCCTATGCAACGGATGATGATTCATTACGTGAGGCAGGGAAACGGGTTCGGCGTTTCGCTTCCAGTTTGTTATAAATAAAAACAATGCTCGATACAGGAATTATGCATTTGATCTATAGCGCGTAGAGGTGCATACAAAGTTCATCCACTGAGGGCGCATACGCGCCGCCGTAAAGGAGCAAGAGAATGACTGTATCAATGGGTATGGATCAGGCGAAACGGGAAGCCATGGCAGAGGCGGTTACGCGCGTGCTGGCTGATACCTACGCGCTTTATTTCAAGACGCATGCCTACCACTGGAATGTCACTGGCCCCCGTTTTCACGATCTCCATATGCTGTTTGAAACACAGTATAACGAGATGTGGGTGGCAACCGATGAAATCGCGGAACGGATCCGGGCGCTGGGTGTAAAGGCACCATTCTCCTATGCTGAGATGGATAAGCACGCGCAGGTTAAATCGGAGGCTACCAAGACTGACGCGAATGACATGATTGCCGATTTGCTTGCCGGGCACGAGCAAGTGGCTGCTACCCTCCGCATGACGCTCGAAAAAGCTGGCGAAATGGGAGACGAAGCGACGGCAGATGTGTTGACTCCACGACTGACCGCCCATGAAAAAATGGGCTGGATGCTTAGATCAACGCTCGGATAACCTGGATAGGAATTTCGAAAAAAAGAAACCCCGGCCAAAGAGACCGGGGTTTTTCACATCTGTGAAATTGAAGCGCCGGGCCCTAGGGGAGGAGAAGGGTCCCGGCGCAATGTGCATACGGTGTCGGGGAGGAGACAGTATGCAATCTCAGAAGGGAACGTGTCAGCTATTGCTGTGTTCGGTCGGGGATATGAGGGATGACGGCCGGATTGACCAGAGCTAATGGGGAATATCGGTTATGCAGATTTGCAACGATAGACAGGCGAATGCCAGGGCATTGAAAAACCTCAGGCTTCCCAGCGCTTGGCCTCTGATATCAGAAAATCTCGGAACACCATGATCCGGTTTGATCCACGCAATTCTTCCGGGTAGACGAAATAGACCTCGAACACCGGCCCTTCGACATCAGGTAAAACGCGGACGAGCTTGTCATTTTCACGAGCCACATAATCCGGCAGGCTCGCGATACCCAGACCGGCCTCGGTGGCCTTCATAACAGCGTTGATTGTATTGGCTTCGACAATGGCCGCGCGGGGCGCGGCGCCCGGCGGGCGGCCCAGGCGCGCCGCCCAGTCCAGATTTGGAATCGGGGCAAGGGCAGGCGGGCCGTATTGTACAATCGCATGATCGTCGAGATCTTCCGGTACGCTTGGTGTTCCAGACCGATGCAGATAGCTGCGGCTCGCATAGAGATGTTGCGGCACTTGCATGAGCTTGCGTTGAATCAAATCATTCTGGGTCGAGGGCCACGGACGAATGGCGCACTCCGCTTCCAGATTGGCAACGTCCAGTTCGTGATCATCCAACATGAGCCGGATCCGTATATCCGGATATGCCGTGTTGAAGGAGGCCAATCGCGGAGCCAGCCAGATGGCGCCCAGCGCGGTCGGTGCTGTTACGCGAAGATCTCCGGAGGGCTTGTCTCTGGAATCGGCGACCATGGCTTCGGCTAATGCGACCTTGGCCGAGATATCGTGCGCGGCCTTGTAGAGAAGTTTTCCTGGCTCAGTGAGCAACAGGCCGCGCGCGTGCCGATGGAACAGTTTGATGCCCAGCTGGTCTTCCAACGCCGTTATTTGTCGGCTGAGCGCGGATTGCGACAAGCCCAGCGTTTCTGCCGCTGCGGTCAGTGATCCGGCCTCGGCTGCTGCATGAAATGATTTCAGCTTGTCCCAATCCATGGCGTCGCAAGCCTAGCGGTTTACGGCCGACATGCCGGTCTCGTTGTAGCGCGCGCCTTGGACTTTATCGGCCAGCCCTTCGAGTTTGGTGAGCTGGTCTTGCGATAAGGATATATGGGCGGCGCCAAGATTGGACTTGAGGTTGGCCAATTTGGTCGTGCCCGGAATGGCAACGATATTGCTCGCCCGTCCGAGCACCCAGGCCAATGCGATCTGGCCCGGCGTCGCCCCGTGAGTTTCGGCAATGGCTTTGACTTCATCGACAAGTGCCAGATTGGCTTCATAAGCGCCGTCTGCGAAGCGGGGCTGCATGGCGCCCTGACGATATTCGCCCTCACCCGAGGGCTTGTTTTCGCGTGTCATGGCACCGGTTAGCAAGCCACGGCCCAGTGGCGAATAGGCGACCAGCGTGGCGTTGATCGCTTTCAACACAGGCAGAACTTCTGATTCAATATCCCTGGAGAAAATCGAATACTCACTTTGCACAGCTGAAATCGGATGGGTGGCATGTGCCCGGCGAATGGTGTCGGCAGATGCTTCGGACAGGCCGATCGCCCGCACTTTCCCTTCAGCCACCAGTTCGCCCATGGCACCAACGGTTTCCTCGATGGCGACTTTCGGATCAACGCGGTGCAGGTAATAGAGATCGATAACATCCGTTTTCAGGTAGGAAAGCGAGTTTTCTACCGCGCGCCGCATATTGGCGGGGGTTCCGTCCACGGTTGTGCCAGTCATTTTCCCATCGGCATCAAACAGGAATTTCGGCCCGAATTTGGTCGCGATGCGGACTTTGTCGCGGCGGTCTGCAAACGCTGCCCCGAGTAACTTTTCATTCGCGCCCATGCCGTACATTTCGGCCGTATCAAAGTGATTTACGCCTGCCTCAATGGCGGCATGAAGCAATTTGATCGCGTCGGCCTGATCCGTCGGCTCTCCGTAGAAGGCCGAAAGCCCCATACATCCAAGGCCAATCGGATTAACTGAAAAACCGTCAATTTTGCGCTGATCCATAAGTCCCTCCCAAGGCAGCTGCCAGCTTAGCGGTCATCTGCACGCTTGGCACTCCCCAAAACGAAAAGCGGCCCCGAAGGGCCGCCTAAGTATTTCATTGTAACAGAGGCTAATTTGAGGGCTCCTCTGCCTCTTCTGCTTCTTCATCCTCGTCTTCGTCGAGATTGATGACAATCTGCTCGCTACGATCCGGCAGGTCGCGAATGAACACGTCTCCGGACAGGCCGTTTCTCATCTGGCGTAGACGGCGCTCGATGACGAAATTCAGCAGGATACGGGCATTGTCAGGAAGGTTGCTGCAGAAGGAGGCTTCCCGCTCAACGCCGCTGGCATTTGTCGTTGTCGGACTGATCGAGCCGCCACAACGATTCGAGCCATTTGTCATATCCGCGAGGCCCCACTCATTGACATTCGCGCGAAGCGGCATGTCACGCTCCACCAGTTCGGCGACGTCGTCATTGGCGAGGGTAAGCAAATGGGCCCGAACCTCATTTTCCCAGTCGGGAAAGAAATACGGGCGCGCCATCCGGTAATGTTCCGAGATATCGAGACGATTGGGCGTGCTGTCGACGCCGCGCAGAGCGTTCACGAACTCACGCCCATTTGACTCCAGCTGGCGCCAAACAGTGTCGCCTTCATAGGCGTCACGCCGGATACGCGGGCTGCCAACGCTCCCGTTGAAGAAGCCATAGATCACCAACGGGTCATCCCAATACCGATAGACAATATTATACTGGATATCGTTGAGGCTGAGCGCCTCGCCCATGACGGTCAGGATGTTGGCTTCATAGAGGGGTTCATTCGTGCCGTAGGCGCGCATCCGGTCGAGGTCGTGTCGCGGATAGTTCAAGGCAACCTGTTCGACCACCGCGACCGTGTAGAGGTTCAGCCAGTAAGACAGTTGTTCGTTGGGGTGCAGGGCGCCAAAATTGATCTGTTCAGGCAATTGCTCCAGCTCCGCCCGATACGCGGAAATCGCATCAGTGTGAAAATCCTCGAACAGGTGAAGTATGATCCGGTTTGCTTCGTAACGATAGCGGCTGTCATTTCCCGTATAGATGCGTGTGCCCGTAAAGATGGGGTCCCCGCGTGCAGAACGCCGGTCCGACAGGCCGACATTCAGCACGATATCGCTGAGCATGTCGGACCAGACCGAATAATCGACTTGTTGGCCGCCATGATCGGCGACCGACGGATTGAACTGTTCAAATCTCGTCTCGTCGCTTGATTGAAGGGCTGCAGCCATAGGCGCGGCGAGGCAGAAAAGCGCGACCAAGATCGCTCGTGCAAATTGAAGCATGCCTGTTCCCCGGAACGAAGGTTTGTACGAATAGCCGTCAACCATTGCCACAGCTGCCGCATGTGACCGAGTTAATTCAGCTTAATGAAAAATCCAGTCTATTCGTTAGCGGCAAGATAGCGCTCGGCTTCGAGCGCCGCCATGCAGCCCATTCCCGCAGCCGTAACGGCCTGCCGGAAAACATCGTCCGTGACATCTCCGGCAGCGAACACGCCTGGAATAGAGGTTGCCGTAGAGTCCGGCGTTGTGACCAGATAGCCGCCAGCCTTGGTTTCCAGTTGCTCGGTGAAGAGCTCGGTCGCCGGCGCATGCCCGATGGCAATGAAAACACCATCGGCCGGACGCTCCATAATGTCTCCGGTCTGGGTGTGCTTCAGCCGAACGCCGGTCACGCCGGGAGGATTCGTATCGCCGGTAATTTCCTCCAGTGTGTGATCCCAGATCACCTCGATCTTCGGGTGCTTGAACAGGCGTTCCTGCATCACTTTTTCGGCCCGCAATTCGTCACGCCGGTGGACCAGCGTGACCTTGCTGGCAAAATTGGTCAGGAACAATGCCTCCTCGACCGCGGTATTGCCGCCGCCGATCACGAAGACTTCTTTCTCGCGGTAGAAGAAGCCATCGCATGTGGCGCAAGCCGACACACCAAATCCCTGGAATTTCTGTTCGGATTCAAGCCCCAGCCATTTCGCGCTCGCGCCCGTCGCGATGATGACGCTATCCGCCGTGTAAACGGTACCGCCATCGCCCTTCAGCCTGAAAGGGCGTTCGGATAGGTCGGCTTCGACAATAATATCCTCGACAATGTCGGTGCCCACATGTTCGGCCTGAGCGCGCATTTGCTCCATCAGCCACGGCCCCTGGATCACATCTGCAAAGCCGGGATAATTCTCGACATCGGTCGTGATGGTCAGCTGCCCGCCGGGTTGCAGCCCCGCAATCAGCGTCGGTTTCAACATGGCGCGCGCGGCATAGATGGCCGCCGTATAGCCGGCGGCACCGGATCCAATGATGACGACTTTGCTGTGACGGGGCTCGGACATGATTTCGCTCTCTCGGGATTCCTTTGACCCCGGCTTAAGTAATCAAAGCCCGCTTGCCTACAAGTCTATTCAGGAAAGGCTTCTGCATATTGTGGAGAAAGCTGGCGCATGATCACGGGATCAAGATTGCCGCCCGGTGTAAGACCGAGAGAGTCCGCCTCTTCAGGCGTCACTTGTCCGGATTCGATCAGATGGGCGGCATAGATATGCGCTGCCCGAAGCCCTGATTCGCTATGCAGCACGATGTTTGCGTCTTCATTCATGCTCAACTGAAATGCCAGCGCCGAGGTCATGGACCGGCTGAAACCGTCAGAACCGCCGACGCCGAACTGGACATAGGTCATGCCGGCACCGAGCGCTGCGACATCTTCCTGGAAAGACAATTCGGCGACTTCGTCATCCGGCCGGATATTGATGATCACCGTCCGCCCGGCGTCTGCCCAGGCTTGAATATCGGCTTCGGTCGGTTGTCCGGCGAGCCAGAGTCCATCGTGTTCAGCGATAACTTGTGGAGGCCCCGCATCTGCGCTCTGGCCATTGCCGCCTTGTGAGCATGCTGTCGCGGTCACCAAAAACAAAATTCCAAATAAAGGCCGGATCATCGCTTATCCCCCCGATCAAATGAATGGGCCAGCAGCTTCGCGATCCTTCGGGTTTCGTCAAGCGGTTCATAGGTCCATCGATCCATTCTTCCCAGGCAGGGGCGAAGCGCATTTCGGGCTTCGAGTGCCGCATGCAGGAGCCGGAATTTCCCCGGATTGCCCTCCAGCGGCAGTGAATAGACCGGCGTCCCGGTAAAGGCGGCCTCTGTGAGCATGTTGGTGGAGTCTTCGGTTGCGAAAATCAGATCAGCCGCCGCGAGGAAGGCGAAAAAGGGGTTTTCGCCTTCGCCGCTAAAGACCCAGCAACGATCATCCGTCGCGAGAGCGGAGAGGGCGCGGACTAGCGATGCTGGCGTTCGCCGCGACGTCGTGATCATCAGGTTATAGCCGTTGTCCATGAGCCATCTGGCCCGATCTAACAGAGAGGCCTGTACGTCTGCCGTCATCGTCAATCGTTTGTTCGGTCCGCCAATCAGCAGGGCCGCCCGTGGTGCAGGAAGAGGCGCAAGCCGGTCGGCAAACTTCTCGCGCTCCCTGGTCAGGCGCTCCATCGTCAGACGATTGGGGGAACCAATCATGGCCAGGGCATTTTTCCGGACCAGCTGATCGTGGGCGGGCGCAACAATCGTATCAAACAGCTGATAATGGCCGCGCGGATCCTGCACATAAATAAAGCGGGCCTTGGGATAATTCTTGCGATGCTTTTTGGCGACATCAATGGCAGGCCGGCCACAGCCGATCCAGATTGCGGGGTTTTCTGCGTCCGGGAGCGTTACATAGCCATCATCACGGATCAGGGCCCGGTGCATTTGTCCGCCTGTCTCGCGCGCCAGCGCTTCCGCCAGCCCTATTGCCTGGTTCTCTACACCGCGGCGGCCATCGGCGACGGCCCAGATTTCCGGTTCAGCTGACATCTCTCTCGTGTGGCCGATCTCTGCGTCGGGAGCAAGTCTTCGACGATAGCAATGCGCAATCTTCGTCGCCCGCCGACATAAGGCAATGATTTCACCGTCTGGAAATTCGCGATTGACATGGCGTGTTACGGCTGTAACGTGTGTGACATCTGTAACGTAGATGTGACGGGAAGAATGTCTAGCGCCCCTTCAAACACAGAACTCACGATATTAAAGCATCTTTGGACGACTGGCCCGCAGAGTGCGCGCGAAGTTCAAGACGCAATCGGCAAGCAGACGGGCTGGTCCTATTCGACCACACGGACGCTTTTGCTCCGGATGACCGAGAAGAAGATCGTTCGCCGTCAGGACAGTCATGGACTCGCTGTTTTTGCGGCGAATGTTTCAAAGGTCGCGCTCATGGGCGAACTGATCCGCGGGTTTGCGGCGAATATTCTCGATATAGACGGCCCGATCTCTGCCACCGCATTTACGTCCAGCAAATTGTTTTCCGAGGAAGAAGCGGCAGAGCTGACGCGGCTTCTAGAAGAGGTGCCGAACGAGGAGGGCGAGTGATGGGCGGCTTCTTTGGTGCGCTAATATCGGGTGGTCTGCTTTCAGTTGCGTGCGGTGGTGTTATCTGGCTGCTGTTCAGTCGCCTGCGCCAGCCAAGCGTCACATTGTGGCGAGTCGCGCGCTTCGCGTGTCTATTGCCCCTTGTCGCGGCACCCCTGATCTTCCTGGTCCCGGATGCCCAAATGCCGGCGGCCGACCCGCTTGCTGCCGTGCATTCCGAACTTCCCGGAAACGTGGCGGAGCTGATACCCGGCTATGCGCCAGCAGCAGGTTCCAATGTGTCTTTCAACCCGGTCTGGGTTACGTGGATTTATGCGGCAGGCCTGTTCTTTTCTCTGGCGAAAGCGCTCCTGCGTCACGTGCGCCGCTGCCGAATGATCAAATCCTGCCGCGCCCCGAATGCGCGCGAAGAGCAATTGCTTGAGGCGATGAGCATGGACAAGCCATCTGGCTTGTTGCCGGTCTTGATCCACAAGAGTTTGCCATCGCCCATTCTGACGGGCTGGAACTCCCGGATTATTCTCCCGGCCGCAATATTCAGCGACCCTCTGACTCTGAAATTTGCCTTGGCCCACGAGTACGCCCATGCGCGTCGAGGCGATGAAAGGGACCGGCTTATCGGAACGGCCCTGACGACGCTGTTGTGGTTTCATTTGCCGTTGCGTTGGATCGAAGCGGAGCTTTCGACCGCGCGAGAAGTCGCCTGCGATGCAGAAACGCTCGCCGGGCAGGCGCAATCATCGCGACCGGCCTATGCGGCCACCCTGATCAATTCAATGCGACTGGCAGCTCCGCCTGCCTCTGCTTTCGGCCCCCAAAACAGGAGACACATCCACATGCGTATACGATCCATTCTCGATGGCCATCCGCCCGCTCGCCGCTCTTCAATTGCGCTCGCGGTGGGCACATCCCTCGCTATCATCCTGCCTCTGGCAGTCGCTCAGGCTGCCTGGATAGATCGACGGGATGCCCCGCCCATGGTCCAGAAAATCGAGCCGATCAATCAATTCGCTGAACCCGTTTCCGAGCCGGTTGAAATCGCATTTGGCGATCTGGCATTCGGAGCGGCCGCTGACCCGGCTCCGGCAATGGCGCCGGAACCGGCTCCGGAGCCCGGCGATATGCATTTCGCGCCAACCGCCGCTCCGGCACCCTTTGTCAGACGCCCCGTAGAAGGCGGCCGAATCTCCAGCCGCTTTGGCCCCCGTCCTTCGCAGCCTGCCGGTGCGCCGCCCATGCATTCCGGTACCGATATTGCCGCTCCGCAGGGCACGCCAATTGTCGCGCCGGCGTCCGGCCGGATCGTGCATGCCGATTTCGGATTTGCCGATAGCGAAGCCTGGGGCAATACCATCGCGATCGATCACGGCAATGGATGGCAGACGGTCTATGCTCACATGGAGGGGTTCGACGTGTCGCTTGGCGATCTTGTGAGCCCTGGTCAGCAAATCGGTCGCGTGGGATCGACTGGCAATTCCACCGGACCCCATGTCCATGTGGAAGTACGTCACAATGGTGAGCGCATTGACCCCGCTCAACATGTTCCGGGGCTGGACTGACCGATCAAAATCAACCGCAAACCAGAACGGCCGGGCAATCGCCCGGCCGTTTCAGTTTGAATCCGGTAACAACTAGATCCAGTCGACCTTCAAAATCTCGTAGGATTTCAGGCCGCCCGGCGCATTTACCTCGATCACGTCACCGACTTCCTTGTTGATCAGGGCGCGGGCAATGGGAGAGGTGATGGAAATCTTGCCATCCTTGACGCTGGCCTCGTCCTCACCGACGATTTTATAGACGGCTTCGGCGTCAGTGTCCTCGTCGACGACGGTGACGGTCGCGCCGAACATGATGGTATCTCCGCTCAGCTTGGTGACATCAATCACCTGAGAGCGGGCCAGCTTGTCCTCGATCTCGGCCAGACGGCCTTCAATCCAGCCCTGACGTTCCTTCGCCGCATGGTATTCGGCGTTCTCGGAGAGATCGCCGTGCTCGCGCGCCTCCGCAATCGCCTGAATCACCGCAGGGCGCTCAGTCGTTTTCAGGTGCTTCATTTCTTCGTCGAGGGCTTTGAAACCGTCGGCGGTCATAGGAATTTTTGACATGTTTGATTTTTGGCTGTTCTTGTCTGCATTGAGGAGAGATCAATTAGAGTAGGATTGCAAGGCGTGCGGTTCAAGCGCTCCTTCATCAATCTTCTCAAGTGAGCGCACAGCAGCGATCGCCGCCGAAGCCGTTGTATAGCACGGGACCTTCAATTCCAGAGCGGTTCGACGGATGGAATAGCTGTCTTTATGGGACAGTCGGCCTTCAGTTGTATTGACGATCAATTGCACACGGCCGTTCTTTATGTCGTCCACAATATGCGGACGGCCTTCATAGACTTTGTTCACGATGCGCACGTTTATCCCGGCATCTGTGAAGGTTTTGGCCGTGCCCTTGGTCGCCAGAATTTCAAATCCCAGGGCGGACAGAGCGCGGGTCGCTTCCACCATCAGGGGCTTGTCGCCTTCTTTCAGCGAAATGAAGACCGCCCCCTTTCGCGGCAGGTTGACGCCGGCTGCGATCTGCGATTTGGCAAACGCACTCTCGAAAGAGGAATCAATACCCATCACTTCGCCGGTGGACCGCATTTCCGGGCCAAGCACCGGATCCACACCCGGGAAGCGCGCGAACGGCATGACCGCTTCCTTTACGGCAACGTGCTTCGGGTTAGGGCGCTTCAGACCGAAGCTTGAAAGCTTGGCGCCCGCCATGACTTTCGCGGCAATCTTGGCGACCGGAATGCCAATCGCCTTGGCCACAAAGGGAACGGTGCGCGACGCCCGTGGATTGACCTCCAGCACGTATATCGTGCCGTCTTTTACGGCGAACTGGACATTCATCAGCCCGCGAACACCAATGGCCTTGGCCATGGCGGTTGCTTCCGCTTCCAGCTCGGCAATCATGTCTTTCGACAGGGAGAAGGGCGGCAGCGAGCAAGCGGAATCTCCAGAGTGCACACCCGCTTCTTCAATGTGTTCCATGACGCCAGCCACGAAAACATCGTCGCCATCACAGATCACATCGACGTCCACCTCGTCGGCATTTTCGAGATACCGATCAACGAGCAGCGGCGTTTTACCGGAAACGACGACCGCTTCGCGCAGATAACGCTCAAGACCTTCGCGATCGCGGACGATTTCCATCGCGCGCCCGCCCAGGACATAGGAGGGGCGCAACACCAGCGGGAAGCCGAGGATTTCAAGCGCCGCCATCGCCTCTTCTTCCGAATGCGCGATTTCATTGGGCGGCTGCTTCAGATCGAGCTTGTTGAGAAGCGCCTTGAAGCGCTCGCGGTCTTCAGCGAGGTCAATCGCATCCGGCGACGTGCCGAGAATGGGAATGCCTGCCGCCTGAAGATCGCTGGCCAGTTTCAGCGGTGTCTGTCCGCCATACTGCACCACAACGCCCAGAAGCTCGCCCGCCTGCATCTCCGTTTCGATCAGTTCTAGTACGTCCTCGGCGGTCAACGGCTCGAAATAGAGCCGGTCTGCCGTGTCATAGTCCGTTGAAACGGTCTCGGGGTTACAATTGACCATGATCGATTCGATGCCTTCTTCCTTGAAGGCAAACGCTGCATGGCAGCAGCAATAATCGAATTCTATGCCCTGACCAATCCTGTTGGGTCCGCCGCCCAGAATGATCGCTTTCTTCCGGCCGGTCGGCTGCGCTTCATCATCGGCCACACCGCCCATCGGTGCGGTTTCGTACGTCGAATACATATAGGGCGTCACGGCCTCGAATTCTGCCGCACACGTATCCACGCGCTTGTAGACGGGACGCACGCCCAGGGCCTTGCGGGCAGCTCTGACGTCGATTTCTTCTTTGCCGACCAGCTTGGCCAGCCGGGCATCCGAGAAGCCATCAGCTTTCAGCGCGGTGAAAGCCGCCGCATCGTCTGGCAGGCCGTTGGCTCGAATTTCGGCTTCGGTGGCAACGATTTCTTCGATCTGCCGCAGAAACCAGGGCTCGAACGCGCACGCAGCGTTGATTTCATCGACGGTGAAGCCCTCGCGAAAGGCCTGGGCAATGACACGCAGCCGATCCGGCGTTGGACGTGACAGCGCTGCAGAGACGGCTTCGCGCCGCGCCTGTGCGTCGGGCGCTTCGGCCAGACCGGCAATACCGATTTCGTCAAAACCGCTTAGGTCGGTCTCGAGTGAACGCAGCGCTTTCTGGACAGATTCCTTGAATGTCCGCCCCATGGCCATGGCTTCGCCAACGGACTTCATCGAGGTCGTCAGGATGTTTTCGGCACCGGGATATTTCTCGAACGCGAAACGCGGGATTTTGGTGACGACATAGTCAATCGTCGGTTCAAAACTCGCAGGGGTAGCACCACCGGTAATGTCATTCTCGATTTCATCGAGCGTATAGCCGACTGCCAGTTTCGCCGCGACGCGCGCAATCGGAAATCCGGTTGCCTTGGACGCGAGCGCCGAAGAACGCGAGACGCGCGGATTCATTTCAATGACCACCATACGGCCATCGGCCGGGTTCACCGCCCATTGCACATTCGATCCGCCGGTCTCGACACCGATTTCGCGCAGGACGGCGATGGAGGCCGTCCGCATACGCTGGTATTCCTTATCCGTCAGGGTAAGGGCAGGGGCGACGGTCACACTGTCGCCGGTATGCACGCCCATAGGATCGATATTCTCGATCGAGCAGACAATGATGCAATTGTCCGCATGATCGCGAACGACCTCCATCTCGTATTCTTTCCAGCCGAGGAGGCTTTCATCGATCAGAACCTGGCCGGTCGGTGAAGCCTCGATGCCGGCGCGGACAATCGTTTCGTATTCATCGAGATTATAAGCGACGCCGCCGCCTGTGCCGCCCATCGTGAAGGCCGGACGGATAATGGCGGGCAGGCCGATTTCTTCGATAGCCTGCATGGCCTTGATGGCACCTGCGGCCCGATCATAGCCAATGATGCGGCCATCTTCGTCCTTGATTTTGGGAGATGACACCACGATCGCGCGCGGATTCTCGAGCCCGATCTTGTCCATCGCCTCGCGAAAACGTTCCCGGTCCTCGGCCTTGTCGATGACGTCCGCTTTCGCACCGATCATCTCGACACCGAATTTCTCCAGAATGCCGCGCTCATCCAGTTGCAGGGCACAGTTCAATGCAGTCTGTCCGCCCATGGTGGGCAGCAAAGCATCGGGGCGCTCTTTTTCGATAATTTTTGCAACGATTTCCGGCGTGATGGGCTCGATATAGGTCGCATCCGCCAATTCGGGATCGGTCATGATCGTTGCGGGATTGGAATTTACCAGGATGACCCGGTAGCCCTCTTCCTTCAGCGCTTTCACCGCCTGAACGCCCGAATAATCGAACTCGCAAGCCTGGCCGATAATGATCGGTCCCGCGCCAATGATCAGAATGCTGTTGATGTCAGTCCGTTTTGGCATCCCGGCCCCGTAAAAATCTGCGCGCTTTTCGCCACCGCAATGCGCGCAAATCGCGCGCGGCGGTGCCAGAAGCGTTCGGTTGTCGTGCTAGGAGGCGGTCTTAGACCGGATTCGCAGGATTGGCGAGAGGCTTTACGCGCCGCTGACTGACAAGTTCCGCCAGATTTGTGGCTGAACATCAGGCGTAAGGCCGGACACTCGCTCGGAAATCAACCAGTGCGCCTGTTCATGAAGAAGCGGGATGATGACTTGCTGATCCAGCAGGATGGCTTCCGCCTGTTGGTAAAATCGCGTTCGTTCGGCGTCCCCTACCGCCTGCCGCGCCAGAGCAATGGCGGCATTGAAAGTGTCGGTTTCTGGTCCGCCGATTTCAAACCAGCCGGAATCATCTGCGAAACCGCCTTCCGTGAAGGGTTCCATCATGAAATTGGGATTGGCTTTCAGACCCCGATCAAAATGCGAGAGGGCAATATCGAAGTCGCCCCCATCAACTGCTGAATAGAGATCGACCGGAGCCGTTGCCAATATTTCGGTCTGGACACCCGCGCGGTTCCAGTCGTCCGCAATGGCAATGGCCAAACGCTCGCGATCACCTGACGTCGTGCGCAAGGTAATACGAATTGAATCGTCGATTCCCTCCAACTCGGGAGGTGTCCTCGAATGTGATGTCTCCGTGCTGCCGGGAATGATGCTATCCGTAGCGGAGGCGGTTTCATCCATGATCTGTGTTGCCAGAAAGGCCCGGTCCGTCATAGCGGATACAAAACGGCGCAGACCAACATTCTGCAGCGCTGGCCGCCTCAGATTGATCTTGAGATAGGTGAATTTGGGAGCCGGAAAGCTACGCACCTGATCTCCAACCTGTTGCCTCAGCAACTGAAGTTGCGTGGGCGGTGGCGCTTCGGCGAGATCAAAATCACCCGCTCTGAACATGCGTGTTCGCGTGGAAGCATCATCGACAATATCGACACGCGCGGCGGCCACTGATGCGGGTGCGTAGCTGAATTCATTTCGCACCAGATCAAAGGACAGCGCCCCTATACCGGCCAGTGTAAACGGCCCGGACCCGACAAAATTCTCAGGGCGCACCCAGTCATTGCCGTGAGCTTCGATGATGTGGCGAGGAAAGGGATAGAATTCCCGCATCAGCGTCGGGAATATCCCCAGCGGCTGCTCCAGGCGAAATTCCACAAGGCGCGGCCCGCGGGCCAGAACGCCCAATGCATCCACCGGCATGTCACCGGTCAGCACGGCACGCGCATTTTCGACGGCATAGAAATCACCGAGCACCCCGCCGGCTGTGGCGGGGTCGAGAATGCGTTTGACGGACCAGACTATATCTTCGGCCGTCAACGGCGCGCCATCGGACCAGCGGCGGTCATCCGGAATTGCAAACAGCCAGGTGTGGCCGCCATCGGGCGTCGTCCATTCTTCCGCCAGCCCCGGCCCGACGCCAAGATTAACGGAATAGTCCGTCAAAGGCGCAAAGAGTTGCTTGTAGAGCAGGGCCGAGGCCGCGAACTGTCCGATGGCCGGATCCAGCGAGTCCGGCATATTGCTGATGGCCACGCGCAAAAGACCGGGCGGCGCTTCTCGGCGTCCGCTGCACGCCGCAACGCCGAGCCCAGCCAGACTGGTCAGCATGGCGCCGCGTCGTGTCAGGCCGGATGATTGTGTCATACGGCCTGTCCCCGATTAAAGCGTTTCGACGACACGTGCCGGATCGGCGTCGCGTTTCTTGCTCTCGACGAAATAAAGCCCGCCCGTATCCCAGCGTTCGACGGCACCATAATGCTTCATCGCATCGAGCGCGGTGTAGTGAGAAATGATGGCCTTGCGCAGGCGATCCGGGTTCTTCGCCACTGTGCCGCGATGCAAAAGGCGCGCATGCCAGATCAGGACATCGCCTTTTTCGGCCGTAAACTCGACCTTCTCCAGGTTTTCGGCCGCAATCTTCTCTTCGAAGAAGGGCGTCAGGACACGCTCGGAATGGATCGGCCAGGCTCGCGTCTGGCGGACTTCTTCAGGCACGAAATTCAGGATCTTGCTTTTCTTGATATGCGGCCATTGGTGCGAGCCGGGCACAAACTGGAAGGGGCCCGAATCCGGCGTGATCGTGTCCAGAGCAAACCAGCAAGCGACATAACGCCCGCGCACTTCATCCGGATTGAGATAATCGTCCTGATGCCAGTCGCGTTGCGTCGTCTTCCAGCCGGTGAGGTTCAGATTCATCACCATTTCCTCGCCGATCAGCGAGTGCAGCGTATCGACCAGAGGCTTGTGGAGGCAGAGATCGCGGATCTCCTTGATCTCCATATAGGGGGTTTCATCATCCCAGCCACCGTCGGACGAGACGCGCTCGCGCACGCGGCAATAGGCATCCACGACGTCTTCCGGGATGAAGTTGCGCAGGATCAGATAGCCGTTTTCGCGCCAGTGCTTCTGCTGATCGTTGAGCAGGCTGGCATCGACTTGCCGCCGATCGAGTGGCGGTAACATGTTGTCGGACGGTGTTTCTTCGGAAATGTCCGACCAGCTGATCGAGGCCTTGTGCGGGTTTTGCGTATAAAACAGCAATTCCTCATCGCCGCCTTCACCGCCGGCGAGCTGAACCCGGCAAGCACCAAACCCGGCGGCGCGGGCGGCGCGCTCGAGGCTTTCCGGCGTGAAAAACCAGCGCCGCACATTGGCGGCGAGGCTGGGCCATTCCGGGCCCTTCTCCTTGCGGATTTCCGATCCATAGTTGGGCGTGGACACCATCAACAGGCCGCCCGGCTTCAATTTGGCGCGGCAGGCTTTCAGGAATGCGACCGGATCGTCGGTGAAGCTGATCACGTCCAGCGCCGTGACGACCTCATATGCGTTGCCCGGTAACTCACTGTCTTCGATACGGACGGGTTCAACCGGAATATTCAGGTGCTTTGTGCCCCATGCGGCGATCTCCTGCCAGGGGTCAACACCCTGCACTTTCCAGCCATGAGCGCGAGCATGAAAGAGGAAATATCCCGGGCCAGATCCGACATCCAGGACGTGCTTGTCCCACGGACCGGTCTTCACCACCCACGGTGTCAGGTCGCGGGCCGCATCCATCATGCGGTCGAACTTGAATGACAGGCCTGAAAGCTCCAGCGCTTTCCAGTCATCCAGATAATGTTCGGCGCCCAGATTCGTAAAATCGAAGGCAACGCCCGGATCCCGTTGGGCGAGGCCGCATGTGCCGCAGGCATTGATCGCCGCCTTCTGCCCCAGCGGTATGTCGAATGCCGGATAAGCGGTCTCGAATGTGCCCCCGCAAGCCGGACATTGTTGCGCCAGATCCATCAAGCGGTCTCTTTTTTCAAGGATGCGACGAAGCCGTCGAAGACAGCAAAACTGTCCTGCGGACCCGGGCTGGCCTCCGGATGGTGTTGCACGGACATGACAGGGCGCGAGGTCAGGCGAAAGCCGCAATTGGTGCCATCAAACAGGGACACATGGGTCTCCACCGCATCGTCCGGCAGGGAGGATGCATCCACGGCAAACCCGTGATTCATCGATACGATTTCAACCTGCCCGGTTTCATGATTTTTCACCGGATGGTTTGCCCCGTGATGACCCTGCGCCATTTTGACGGTCTTGCCGCCGAGCGCCAGCGCCAGCATCTGATGTCCGAGACAAATGCCCAGGACCGGTATGCCGGCATCAATGACACCGCGAATGGCGTCGAGAGCGTATTGCCCGGTCGCTGCCGGATCGCCAGGGCCGTTCGAGACCACGACACCATCGGGCTTCAGGGCCAGTATGTCGTCGGCTGATGACTTACCCGGCACGACAGTCACGCGCGCGCCAGCCGATACCAGCCGGCGGAGGATATTGGCTTTCACGCCATAATCGAGTGCGACCACAAGCGGGCCGTCGGCAGGCCCGACGCCATTGCCGGCTTCCCAGTCCCAGTCGCCTTCTGTCCAGTCGGCGGGATCGCCGGACATGACGTCGGCTGCGAGTTCGCGGCCTTCCATCGTCTTCGCGCTGCGCGCGGTTTCGCGCAAGGCATCGAGATCAAAGCTGTCGGTATCCGAGTGAGCGATCACGGCCATCGGCATGCCGCTCTCCCGGATCCGGCGGGTAATGGCGCGCGTATCGACGCCGGATATACCGATAATCCCGCGCTGAGCCATCCAGTCGGCGAAATGCGCCATGGAGCGATAATTGGCCGGCGAGGTCATGTCCGCTCGCATCACCATGCCCGTGGCGGCGCGCTTTGCGGCGTCGCAGCTGGCCTCTTCATCCGCATCATTCGTGCCCACATTTCCGACATGGGGGAAGGTGAAACAGACGATTTGTCCCGCATAGGACGGGTCAGCGAGGATTTCCTGTTGGCCGGTCATGGCCGTGTTGAAGCACAACTCGCCGACTGATTCGCCTGTCGCGCCAAGGCCTTCGCCCGTGAATACGGTGCCGTCAGCGAGGACCAGACGGGCATAACCTGTTGGCTTTTGGGCTTGATTTTTTTGCGTCGTCGTCATACGAGCGCGCTCCTTGCAAAAAGAGGGCGGGGATCGCTATCTTTTATATCTTGGTGGCGCGCGAAGCTAGGAGACGCGCCGCAAAGCGTCAAGAAACGACCTGAGCAGGAAAACGGTTTAAAAACAAAAGGCTTACGGATTGTCCGTCAGGCATTGAGGTTATCGGTGGCATGTCCATACGTGAAAGAATTACATCCGATCTGAAAACGGCGATGAAAAACAAGGATGCCGTGCGTCTCTCCACGCTCCGCCTTGTGTTCACCGCGATAAAGGATCGCGACATTGCAGCCCGCGCGGAAGATCGCTGCCAGGGCTGTGAGTCCGGCGAGATCATGGCCATCCTGCAGAAGCTGGCCAAGCAGCGGGACGAAAGCGCGGAAACTTATGAGAGCGCTGGCCGTCTGGATCTGGCGGAAAAGGAGCGCGCCGAGGCTGAAATCGTGCGCGAATACCTGCCCAAGCCCATGGATGAAGATGAAATCGAGGATGCGGCACGCGGCGTCGTCGATGAACTCGGTGCCACGGGCTTGAAAGACATGGGCAAGTGCATGGGCGCTCTGAAAGAGCGTTACACGGGCCGCATGGATTTCTCCCAGGCCGGCGCAAAGATCAAAAACCTTCTGACCAACGCAGCGTGAGCCGTCGCCATTTGGCGCGGCATGACGTAGTCTGCCGGTCTCCTCAGCGGCCGGATACACCATGCGTCTGACAGACGATTTCAAGGATGAAATTCGTGCCCGGGTCCGGATGTCCGACCTGGTCGGGCGAAAGATTCAATTGAAACGTCAGGGCCGCGAGTTTGCCGGCCTGTCGCCGTTCAAAAAGGAAAAGACCCCCTCCTTCTTCGTCAATGACGAGAAGAAGTTTTACCATTGCTTTGCCTCCGGCGAACATGGCGACGCGTTTGACTGGCTGATGAAGATGGAAGGCCTGTCTTTCATGGAGGCGGCCGAGCAACTCGCTTCGATCGCGGGCATTCCCTTGCCTAAAGCGGATCCCGAGGCGGCGAAAAAAGCCGAGGCTTCCAAATCCCTGATCGAATGGATGGAGCTGGCTCAGCGCTTTTATTCGCGGCAATTGCGCTCGAACGCCGGTGCTGATGCGCGCCATTATCTGGAACGGCGCGGCTATGGGCCGGCGGAATGGGAAACATACGAAATCGGGTATGCGCCCGATTCCCGCTCGGCTTTGAAAGACGAACTCATCGCCGCAGGCGCCAAGCCGGGAGAGTTGATCGATTGCGGCCTGCTGATCGCACCGGACGATGGCGGCACGCCCTATGACCGCTTCCGTGGACGCATCATGTTTGCCATCCGCGATCCGCGCGACCGGCTGGTGGCTTTCGGCGGACGGGCCATGTCGGCGAATGCCCGGGCGAAATATCTGAATTCGCCGGAAACCCCGATTTTTCACAAAGGGCATAACCTCTATCGCTATCCGCAAGCCCGCAAAGCCGCTGCCAATCCGAAATCCGGCGCGCGCGGACTGATTGTCGCCGAGGGCTATTTTGACGCGATTGCGCTCGCTCGTGCCGGTATCGAACATGCCGTGGCACCGTTGGGGACTGCGCTGGGCGAAGACCAGATGCAATTGCTCTGGCGCGCCGGAGGCGAGCCGACATTGTGCTTTGACGGCGATAACGCCGGCCGGATGGCGGCTAATCGCGCCGCAGAGCGCGCACTGCCTTTGCTGGAGCCGGAGCGGACCTTGCGCTTTGTCTTTCTTCCCGAGGGCAAGGATCCCGACGACATGCTGAGAGATGATGGAGCAAGCGCCCTGAAGGAGGCCCTGGCAAATTCGCGGCCTCTGGCATCCATCCTGTGGGATATCGAGGCAGAAAAAGAGCCGCTGGATGATCCGGACCGGCGAGCCGGTTTTCGAAAGCGGCTCCGCGCCTTGCTTTACCGAATCGAAAATGCAGATGTGCGCGCAGAATATCAGCGAGAATTCGATCAGAAGCTGGAACAGATTTTCGGATCGGCGCGACGCTCGGGCGGACGATACTTCAAGAAAGGCGCGGCGCTTGGCGCGACCGCCGAAACAAAACGCCTGGTCGAAACGGGGCCGGTGCCAACCCGCTTGCGGCATTTGCTTCTGGCTGCGGTCGAATATCCCGAAATTGCTGAAAACCAGGCTGAGATGCTATCTCTACTCAACTGTGTGCAGTTGAACGCACTTCGGGATGCTATTCTGGATGCGCTGGCGGGAGGGCATGTCGAGCATTCGGGTGGCTTGCGAAATCACCTTGCAGGACAGGGGTTTGCGAGTGCATTGAAGCGCCTCGATCTCGAGAGGCAGCCCATGCGGGCGGCTCTGGGTGGAGAGACCGCAACTGTTATCCAGCGAGAAGAGGCTTGGACACGCATCGCAAGCGATTATATGGAACAGACGGGGTATAATAAGCAACGGCAGGAAATGCGGTCTCGGCTTGCCGAGGAAATCGAGAATGATGATGCCGATACGTTGCGCGGCTTGATGGAAATTCATCGCCGCGGCAAGGCGCGTCGGCAGACTGACCAATAGGTCGGGCACAGTCAGGAATTACGAGCGGCGTCATGCCGCCGGACGGGAAAAACGGATAATGGCAACAAAAACGAAATCGACAGCACCAGCCAATTCCGGCGAAGCGCCACAGGATGGACCGCTGCTCGATCTCACGGATCAGTCCGTAAAGGCAATGATCAAGGCCGCGAAAAAACGCGGCTTCGTCACGCACGATGAAATCATCAAGGTTCTGCCCGAAGAAGAGTTCACTTCGGAACAGATCGAGGATGTGCTCGCGCAATTGTCGGAAGTTGGCGTCAATGTCATCGACAACGAGGATTCCCCCGACGACGAGGATGATAGCAAGACGAAGTCCGAAGACGGCGACGACGACAAGGACGATGACGACGACGAGGGCGGCAAGGCTGTTACCGCCAAGGGGTCTACGGCGGTTACGGGCCAGAACACTCCGTCTTCGGCGGATCGCACGGACGATCCGGTCCGCATGTATTTGCGGGAAATGGGCACCGTTGAGCTCCTGTCTCGCGAAGGCGAAATTGCCATCGCCAAGCGCATCGAGGCCGGCCGCAATGCGATGATCCGCGGCCTGTGCGAAAGTCCGCTGACGTTTGAAGCCATCATGGTCTGGCGCGAGGAAGTCGCGGAAGGCCGCGTGCTGTTGCGCGACGTCATCGATCTTGATGCGACCTATGGCGGCAAGAACCCGCAGCCGGACTATTCCGAGACCGGACGGCCGGACCAGCAGCCTGGCGGTAAGCCGGAAGACAAGCCCAAGCCGAAGATGCCGGAAGGGCATGAAGAGAAGAACAAGGACGACCAGACCGAAGACGAAGGCGGCGAAGACGATGATGATGACGAAGAGGAAGGCGTAAACCTTTCCCTCTCCGCCATGGAAGCCGAGCTGCGTGAAGAAGTGATGGTGACGCTCGATGCGATCGCCGCAGACTTCGCGGCCTTCCGAAAGCTTCAGGACAAGCTCGTCACCGCGCGCGCCGAAGGCAAGGACCTCACCAAGCAGAGCCGCGAAAAATACGAAGAGCTCGAAAACCGGATTGTCACGGAGCTTAACAGTCTCCACCTCAACAATGCCCGGATCGAAGCGCTGGTCGAACAGCTCTATGCGATCAACAAGGAATTGATGGCGCTGGAAGGCAAGCTTCTGCGTATGGCGGACGCCCATGGCGTTTCGCGCATCCAGTTCATGGAAGCTTATTTCGGAAACGAAACAAATCCGAACTGGCTTGACGAATATCAGGACAAGACCAAGGCGTGGAAGCGGTTTGTCGAGCGCGAGGCGGTTGAGGTCGAGAAAGTTCGCGAGGAAATCGCCGAGATCGCAACCCGGTCCGGCGTGCCGGTGGATGATTTCCGTCGCATCGTGAAGGCTGTCCAGAAAGGCGAACGCGAAGCACGCATTGCCAAGAAGGAAATGGTTGAAGCCAATCTCCGCCTCGTTATTTCGATTGCGAAGAAATACACCAATCGTGGGCTTCAATTCCTGGATCTGATCCAGGAAGGCAATATCGGCCTCATGAAAGCGGTCGATAAATTCGAGTATCGACGCGGTTATAAATTCTCGACCTATGCCACTTGGTGGATCCGTCAGGCGATCACGCGATCCATCGCGGATCAGGCCCGCACCATCCGGATTCCGGTGCATATGATCGAGACCATCAACAAGATCGTTCGCACGTCGCGGCAATTCCTGCACGAATGGGGCCGCGAGCCGACGCCGGAAGAGCTGGCCGAGAAACTCGCCATGCCGCTCGAAAAAGTGCGCAAGGTGATGAAGATCGCCAAGGAGCCGATCTCGCTCGAAACGCCGATCGGTGACGAGGAAGATTCGCATCTGGGCGATTTCATCGAGGACAAGAATGCGGTTCTGCCGATTGACGCTGCCATCCATGCGAATTTGCGCGAAACCACGACGCGCGTGCTCGCCTCGCTCACCCCGCGTGAGGAACGCGTTCTGCGGATGCGCTTTGGCATTGGCATGAATACCGACCACACGCTGGAAGAGGTCGGCCAGCAATTCTCGGTGACCCGCGAGCGCATTCGTCAGATTGAAGCCAAGGCGCTGCGCAAGCTCAAACACCCGAGCCGCTCTCGCAAGCTCCGCAGCTTCCTCGATAACTAGACGTTTCAATTTCCGGCGATCAGGTTTGGCCCATCGGTATCACCGGTGGGCCAATCCATTTGCAACTGGAGAAAGATATGACCGAACTCACTATTCGCGCCGCCCGCCCGAAAGATGCGCCGGCGATTGCGCGCCTGTCGCGCGAACTCAATGAAGTGGTCGGCGATTCAACCGAGCACTGCACGCCGGAAAACATCAAGACCACCCTGTTCGGTCATGACGCCAGCTTTCACGTGCTGGTTGCGGAAAAGGATGGGGCTGCCGTCGGATATGCGGTCTGGCATGCCTATTATGATAGCGGCCATGGCGGGGCCGGGGCCTGGCTGGCCGAAGTTTGCGTCGGCCGGGATGGCCGCGGCGAGGGCGTGGGACGGGCCCTGTTCGAGGCAGTTATTGAGGATGTCCGGGAAAGCCCGGCCACCTTCATGATGTGGACCTCATCAGAAACCGATGCCGCCGAAGGTCTCTATGAAAGCTCTGGCGGCAAGGCCAAGGCCGTTCGCCGCTGGGAGCTCAACGACCTTTAGCTTATGGCCCAGACGACGCTTCGCCTCTCCACGACGGGTCCCGGCCTCTATGATTTTACATCTGAGGCGGCCCGGTTTGTCAGCAGGAATTGCGCGGGCGAGGGGCTTTTGACCTGTTTTGTCCGCCATACCTCCTGTTCGCTGGTGATTCAGGAAAATGCCGACCCGGATGTGCGGCGGGATCTGGACGAATTCTTTCGCCGCCTTGTGCCGCATGGCGATGCCTCGTCCATGGCCTGGCTGCGGCATACAACAGAAGGCCCGGACGATATGCCGGCCCATATCAAGTCGGCACTCACGGCGACCTCGCTCTCCATTCCCGTCACGGATGGGCGGCTCGCGCTGGGCACCTGGCAAGGACTCTACCTGTTCGAGCACCGCGACCATCCGCACGAACGGCAGGTCGTTTTGCATCTGTCACGATAGCAGCTGGCGCCAGCGGACCATCTCAATCTTCGAAGAAAGCGTCTGTTCGCTTGGTGTCTATGCAATGGCGAATGGTCTGATGCGGATGTTTTTCCAGAATTCCATGGCGCGCGGAACTCTGCTCGGTGCGGCAGGCACGGGCTGAATAATCACGCCCGCCGCGCTACACTGACAAAACTGATTCGTATTCAAGAGGGCTTTTGCCATGTCGACTGACCGCACGCTGGGTTCCAAGTCCAACAAATCCAAATTCGATTGCTATGACGATCTCGCAGATGACGAGCCCTACTTCGTGATCCGCGCGGATGATCCCCTCTCCAATGCGCTGGTGGAGCTGCATGCCTATATCGGCGCCGGACAGTCCGGGGCGGCCCACAACAAGCTGGCGGAGATCATGGAGTTGACGCGCGATCGTGCCCCGCGTCCGTCCGACAGTCCCAAATACCGGGAGACCTTCGCTATTTCCTCCGCGATGGAGAAATGGCGGGAGGGTTAGGCTATTCCCGCAATCCCGGCTTGAGCCAGGGCTTGAGCTCTCCCAGCCAGCCATAGGCTTCTGCGATCTCCGCGCGCCGTGTGAGGTCATACTCCGCCGTTAAAACAGTCTCTGCGTTGCCAGCCTGTGCGAGGAGCGTGCCGTCCGGTCCCGCGATCACAGAGTGCCCGCCATAGCTGGTCTCGCCTTCTACGCCGCATCGATTGGCCAGAATGGAATAAACCGAATTCTGGAATGCCAGAGTCCGCATTTCCCAGGCAAAAAGGTCCAGAGGTTCTCCCGCCAGATTACAGGTCGGCGTCGCGATAATCTCCGCCCCCTGCAAGGCACAGGCGCGATAGCTTTCGGGAAAGTGTCGATCATAGCAGATGACAATACCCAGACGGCCCGCTGCGGTGTCATAGACATCAAAGCCGGACCCCGAGGCGTAATAATTTTTCTCCCAGAAATTCTCGAACTGGGCGATATGCACCATTTTCGAAATGCCCAGCAGCGACCCGTCGGCATCAAAAACGGGCGAGGCATCAAAACGCGTGCTGTCATGATCCTGAAAATAGATATTCGCGACGGTCACAATGCCATTGGCTTTTACCATTTCGCTTAACGCATTCATGGCGGGATGATCGACGGTCATGGCGTAGCGGCCGGCATCATTTCCGCGGCGCGCCGGGAAAAAGGGCGATAATTGCACTTCAGGAAAAACCGCCAGCTTCACACCTGCTTTCGCCGCCGCCTCCAGCATTCGCCGTGCGGTTTCAAGATTGCTTTCGATGTCGGGCGACATTGCATGTTGAAGGGCGGCAAGTCGGGCCATGGGCTTTCCCCGTTGCGGAAATGAACACAAACACTATATCCACGCGCGCCGATGCGTTATACGCGCCGCAACATTTGAACAGGTAGAGCCTGCCATGCGCCTTAAAATGATGAAATCCAAGCTGCACCGAGCTGCCGTGACCGAAGCTGATCTTCACTATGAAGGTTCGATCTCGGTGGATCTGGATTTTCTCGATGCGTCGGGAATCCTGCCCTATGAGCAGGTCGATGTGCTGAACATCAATAATGGCGCGCGGTTCACCACCTATACCATTCCGGCCCCGCGCGGCTCCCGTAAATTCGGTATCAATGGCGCTGCGGCGCGTCTCGCACAGGTGGGTGACCGTATTATCGTTGTCGCCTATGCCGAGATGGAAGCCGCAGAGGCCGAGCGCCACCAGCCGGGTGTGATCGTTTTTGACGAACACAACCGGCCGGTTGAAACGCCCGAGGCCGCCTAGTCCTCGATGGCGTAGACGCCGTTAATCGTCACAGAAATCGTTAGCTGACCGGCTGCGACCGGTGTGGCTGAATCAAGGCTTTCCATGCGGGCAAAGCTCGACACGGGCTGCGGACGGAAACCGCCGCTTTCGGAAAATTCCAGAAGACCGCCGAGTTCGACGCCCAGTGCGTCGGCATAGAGGTTCGCCGTTTCACGCAATTCTGCGACCGCATTGAGGCGAGCCTGACGGCGGGCCGCACTGTCATCCTCAACACCAAAGGTCACACCCTGGATCTGGTTGGCACCCGAACTCACCAGCGCATCGATTGTCGCGCCGAGCGAGTCGAGTTCGTCGACCCGGGCGGTCACCGTATTGGTGGCGCGATAACCGGTAATCCGGCGCTCCTCGCCATTGGAATAGTTCGACCAGACCGGGTTGATCTGGAGGTTGGATGTCTGGATGTCCTGACGGTCAATGCCGGCCCGGGAAAGAGCGGAAAACACGCCATTCATGGCTTGCGAATTGGCATTCAACGCCTCAGATGCACTCCGGGCCTCCGTTACGACGCCGGATTGTACGGTCGCCATGTCCGGGGTCACATTGACCTCGCCCGTGGCCGACAGGGACAACCGGCCCGGCTCGTCATCCTGTGCAAAGGCCGTAGCGGCCGGCAGGGTCAGCGCAGAGGCAAGAATAAGGGCACGAAACATGAAAGCTCTCCTGTTCAAACTGTGATGACGCCGTCCCTAGCGGCCCGATTTGGCATCAATAGGGCGGCCGCATTCATTTCGCAGTCATGGCGCTTGGCGGATCGGTTCGGGGGCAGTATGCCTTTTGCCGCTCCGCATATCGGGGGCCTGTAGCTCAACTGGTTAGAGCTGGCGGCTCATAACCGCTAGGTTGGGGGTTCGAGTCCCTCCGGGCCCACCATTCAGTGAACAAGCGTGTTGCGCAATTGAAACCCATAGTTCGCAATGGTGCCGATTGCCAACACTGCGGCACCCATTACCACCAGCCCACCGGCATCATGGCTTGTCCATTCGGGGAGCATTGCGAAGGCAGGTGCAATCAAAAATCCTAGCCCGAGAAACGATAGGACTATTTTGGGCAATTCCAGTTTTGATGGCCGAAATTCGGCGCCGGCGGGCAAGGCGCCGGACAACGTCGCAAACGCGAGGTCGCGCGCGACAAGAAGAATCAGGGCGCCACTTACCAAGATTGACTCAAGCCCGGAAATAACCAGTGCGGATACAGCGGCCAGTGTCAGAAATCGATCGCCCAGCAGGTCCAGCATGGCACCCAATCGGCTCGACTCGCCCAGATGTCTCGCCACCTTACCGTCGACAATGTCCAGAGCGCCTATCAGGAGAAATAGCGCCAGCGGCGTCCAGCCGGTCCCCTGACCGACCAACAGGACAAAAAAGGGCAGGATGAGCAGGGTTCTGAACAGAGTAATCAGGTTTGAAATCATCCGAAGCTCCGGATCATAACCAGCGAAGCGGCGGCGCATCCGCTCGCAAGATTTCTATGGTGGATTTTAGTCGGTCCATGAAGGTTTGCCGAGACCCGGTCCATGTGAAGGCTTCGCCAACAATCGCACTGCAAGTGTAGGGCACGGGTATCTTCGTTCCGCGAGGAAGGACGCGGCCGGCTCCTTGCAGGTAAACCGGAATGATCGGCGCGTTCGGAAATTCCTCGGCAAGCCGGGAAATTCCGGATTTGAAATCGCCAATTTCTTCGGCTGTGCCGCGCGTGCCCTCGGGAAACAATATCAGGATATCCCCTCGTGACAGGGCTGTGCGGCAGCCATCAAGTGCCTGCCGCGCATTCTTTCGGCCTCTGTCTATCGGAAGGATTCCAATAATATTCAGAAAAAACCAGCGCGAGAACGTCGACTTCAAGAAGTGGTCCGCGGCGGCGACCGGACGAATTTTGTCAAGTTGACGAACGGGAAACAGGCACGTCAGGAGCAATGTATCAACATGACTGTTGTGATTGGCAGCGATGATGGCCGGGCCGTCCAGCGGTAGATGATTTTTGCCCCTTGCGTCTATCCCGATGATGAGCACCGCAATCGGCCGGATAATTAGCAAGAACAGGAGCTGACGCAGCAAACGCAACATCAGAAACGCTCCAACGCGAAAATGGCCAGCATGTGGAAATACCAGGGAGCTGTGAACATAAGGCTGTCGAGACGGTCCAGCATGCCACCGTGACCGGGAAGGAGCTGGCTGGTGTCCTTTACCCCCAGATCGCGCTTGATGGCAGACATCGTGACATCGCCGAAAAAGCCGAGCACAGGCAGAACCGAGCCGATCAGAACGCTGGGCCAGAAGTCCAGTGGTGTAAAATACGGAGCTAGTAGGACAAAAAGCACCAGTGTCGACAGCACGCCGCCGATGGCACCTTCCCACGTCTTGTTCGGGCTGATTTTTGGACTGATCGGGTGTTGGCTGAATAGCTTGCCCCAGACATACTGCGCGATGTCGTTCAACTGGGTCATGAAAATCAGAAAGAAGACCAATCCGGCCGCGCCTGCTTGCGGCACTTCCGCGACCGGCGTTTGCATCAGGAAGGCGACGTGGCCCAGATTGAAGACGCACACGATCACGCCCCATTGCATGATCCCCGCTGTGGCCAGAAAGCCGTCGGTGCGGCCCGTCCAGACCATCATGATAGCGGTTGCCACAAAAATATATATCGGGGCGATGACCAGAAAGTAGGGATAATTCCCGATCCAGATCGACCAATAGCTGATCAAGACCGACACATAGACGAACAGGACGACCAGCCTGTCTTCACGTCGGGTGGGGGCGAGTGTCAGAAACTCTCGCAGTGCCACAAAGCTGATGAAAGCAAAGAGCAACGTGAAGACCTGCCAGCCGGCCACGAGCGCCAAGCCGAGCGAAAGGCAAATGATCCACCAGCTGAACATTCGCGCCGGTAAATCATCCCACTTGCCAGATTGAATGCGTGGCAGGACCACCGCAGCAATACTTCCAATCACGAGGAGGCAAAGCACACCGGAAAAGCCGGCAAGCAGTGGCATAGGTAGATTGATGACAGAAATGATCACGTTTCACCGCCAGACTTGTCCAATCTTAGAATGATCGCCAGTCATCTGGCTACGAAAACCGGATTCACAATGATGGCAACTTGCGGCGAGCAGGTAGAAGATGGCCGGAAATTGGAAACCGTTCACGACAGCTTCCCTGCGGCAATTCCAGATGTTCAAACCGCAATTTCGTGTTGATCTGGCTGCAATCACCGGTATCGTTTTCGAAAATTACTGGGGGATTTCATGAGACTGCTTGTTTTGCTTTTTGGCGCTTTGTCGCTTGCTGCCTGTGCGTCGCCATACGTTGCCACGCCATATGAAGCCGATTTGTATCCGGTTCGGACCATCGGCCTTGTCGAGGATGTCGGCGATTCCCAGGTGATCGCATACGAAGTTGCCTCAATGGGCTCGAATTTCGGGATTGTGGGCGCGCTGGTGGATGCCGGCGTTCAAAGCAGCCGCCGCGCGCGGGTCGAGGAAATTCTGGAAGGTGAAGGCTTCGATGCCCAGGCCTATTTCCGGGAGCGCATCATCATGGAGCTCGAAGCGCTCGGATATAATGTTGAAACCGTCAGCGTGGGTGAGCGGGACGGTGTTGCCCTGTTCGATAGCTATGAAGGTTTTGACCACGATGTCGATGCGCATCTGGATGTGGTCCTGCAGCAATATGGATTGTTGTCGTCCGGCACCGGCAAGCCGTTTCGCCCGCATGCGGCGGTGGAAGGCCGGATGGTGAACCGGGCAGACCAGGCCGTCATCATGGAAAATTCCATAATCTACGCCCCATTGGGATCGCCGGAAGGACGAATATTGTTGTCGCCGCCGCCCGACGCTTCTTTCCGCAATCGTGAGGAAATACTGGAGGACCCGGTGAGTCTGGTGGAGTCGATTCAGATGGCGCTGGATGAAACAGCGGCGACCTTTGCGCGGCTACTGGCTCAATGATGCGGGTTCGGTTCTCGATCGCATTGGGTCTTCCACTGGTGATTGCCGCGTGCGCGTCTACGCCGCCACCCGCAAATCTGTTGCCTCCGGCAGGGCCGTGCACCGCAGAGCTGGATCTGTCGACGGCTGTGATGCTCGCAGCCCCGCAGGGTAATCGGCAAAGGATAGAGGCTTACAATTTTGACGTGGAATCGCCTTGTTATGAAGCGCCCGGCAGCGGGGTCGCCACGCCGTTTTATCTGGCGCGGCTACCGGCCAATGACCAGCGGCGTTTGATGACAGTCGGCGCGGCATTCGAGGCCTATCGTGTTTTCGCACTGCATGTCAGCCTGCTCGACGAGGCCGGCGAAGTCGTCCGGTCCTTCGGAACGGAAGACTTCAACCATGTCGGCCCGCGTTATGCGATTCAGGTCACGCCGCGTGATGAATATCATTATGTTCTGATCACTGCGGACCCTGAATTGGTTGGCAAATCCGTTGACCGCCTGACGCTGGGTATAAATTCGTCCTATGTCAGCACCGGGGCCGGATATGGCACCACGGTCCAATCCGGAGCGGACAGCGCCGGCAGTCATCAGTTTTCCTATGACGGCAGCGTGATGATCGGTCTGCTCAACTCGGGCGATACGGAGTAAATCCGGAACAGCCGCGTCTAATGGCCAGCGTCAGACTGGCCAAGGCGAGCAAACGCGCTAATCTCCCCGAAGCAATTCCGGGGAGATTTTCGTATGCGCCACTGGCTCGTGACTGCCGCCGTCCTGACCACATCATCCATGGCGATGGCGCAAACTGCCCCGCCATCGGAAGTGCTCGCCATTCACGACATCGTTGCGGATGTGTCGGCCGAGCGAATTGGGTCAGATATCCAGACACTCGTTGATTTTGGAACCCGCCACACGCTTTCCGAAACGGAAAGTGACACTCGCGGTATCGGCGCAGCCCGGCGCTGGATATTCGAAGAGTTCGAACGCATTTCGGCCGAGTGCGGCGGTTGCCTGGAAGTGATCTATGTCTCCGACACGATCTCCGGTGAGACGCGTATTCCCGAACCGACCGAAGTTGTCTCCGTTCTTGCCATTCAACGCGGCACGCTGGATCCCGACCGCTATGTCATGATGGCGGGCGATATCGACAGCCGTGTCACCGATCCGCTCGACGGCACATCCGACAGTCCGGGCGCAAACGATAATGCCTCGGGTGTTGCGGGCGTCATGGAGGCGGCCCGCGTCCTCTCGCAGCGCGAATTTGCAGGCTCGATTATCTATGCGGCGCTGTCAGGCGAGGAGCAGGGCCTGTTCGGCGGACAGATCGTGGCCGCTCATGCGCTCGAACAGGGCTGGCGGATCAAGGCGGTCCTCAACAATGACATGATCGGCAATATCACCGGCATTGACGGCGTCACGGACAATTCAACGGCGCGTATCTTTTCCGAAGGCACGCGGGCCAACGAGACGCCGGAAGAAGCCCGTACGCGCCGCTTTCAGGGCGGTGAAGTTGACAGCCCGTCCCGCAATCTCGCGCGACTGATCGACCGTGTGGCTGATCAATATATTCCCAATCTCGATACAATGCTGGTCTACCGGCTCGACCGCTTTCGCCGGGGTGGACATCACCGGCCGTTCAACGAAGTTGGCATTCCCGGCGTCCGGATCATGGAAGTGCATGAGCACTATGACCGGCAACATCAGGACCTGCGCAATGAAGACGGTCGCCATTATGGCGATACGATCGAGTTCGTGGACTTCGACTATGCCGCAAAGCTGACCTCGCTGAATGCCGCCGCTCTGGCAATGATGGCGGGCGCCCCGCCATTCCCGGCCAATGTGGCGATTGAGGGCGCGGTGTCGCCGGACACAATATTGCGCTGGTCAGCTCCGGACCCGGCCGCCGCCGCCAATCTCGCCGGCTATCGGGTCTGGTGGCGCTACACCGACCAACCCCAATGGCAGTATTCCCGTTTTGTCGGCAATGTTACCGAATACACGCTCGAAAATGTCGTGATCGACAATTACTATTTCGGGGTGTCATCCGTTGCGGCGGACGGGTCCGAAAGCCCGGTCGTCTTCCCTGGTGTTATGGGTAGCTTCGGCGACTAGTCCGGAGCAGTGACCGCTGCACTTGTCACGCTGCGGATGACGCCATTGGCATCGCGAAAGCGCAGATAGACGCGCGCGCTGGCCGGGCTGAAGCCGATGCCGCTGCCGGCTTGCGCCCGGGCAAAAACGGCAAAGAATTTCGCCTCGTTGCCGAATACGGTGGTGACGGCGTCCGACCGGGGTGCGAGACAGCCCCCCTGCGGACCGGTTTCGCAGACCTGCAAGGTCAGCGGCAGACCGGCCCCGCCATCATCGGCAAACACGGTGATCGTGGCTTCGCCTTCACCTGCCGACCCGTCTCCGGCACCGATATTGATCGCGGATGCGCTCATGAAGCTGATCCCGCCACTGGTGCCGATCCGGATCACACCATCAGCAGAGGGTGTGGCCGAGATGGATAGAATGTCCGGCACTGGCACATTATCAATCGACAGGGACAGTGTGTTCACGCCCGGCACCGTGGCGAGCGTGGCATTCTCACACGTGATGACGGGGGCAAAACTGGTGCCGCTGGCCGCGGTCTCCGCGATCGGCTGCAGGGTCAGCACGAAGGACGCGCTGCCACCATTACCCAAGTCGAAGACCGGATCGGGTGGGCCTTCGGGCAGGTTCGAGGTATCGACCCGGCGATAGCTCAGATTGGCAGGTGCACCATCAGGCGCTGTGATGCGGCAGCCCTGGGCCGGGGTCGAGGCCCGGCTCAGAACCGTTGCGAAGACCGTGAGGTCGGGACCGCCGAGATAACCTGAACGCGCGCCGGGCAGGAGGGCGGCCACAATGCGTCCGTCCGGCACGGCATCCAGCGTGAAGCGCGCTACGGCTTCGGTGGCGTCGCTGATATTGAAGGCGCATTCGCCGCTCTGCCCGAAGCAGGGCCCATCGACCCATCCCGCGAACGTCGACCCGGAATCTGCATTGCCCGACAGCGTGACTGGCGCCTCCAGCGGGAAGGGCGCGCTGCACATGGCGGGCGGGTTGGCGCAATTGATACCGGTCGGCTGGCTGCTGACCTCGCCGGAACCGAGCCCGGCAAAGCTCACCGATGCGCTAAAAGTATTGATAGCCCGGAAATAGGACGCGTTGAACCAGGTACTCCAGCTGCCATTGTTCTGCTCCTCCATGAACTGGACCATCCAGCTCGGGGATTGCGGCGTCCAGGATGCCCGGAAAGGTGCGGTCCGGCCGTTGTGATAAAAGATCTGGCCCTGCATCCGCATGGCGGAACCGGGCGGTGAAACACCGCCGACCATGTCGATGAATATGCTCGGGCTGATCCAGACCTGCCGCCACTGGTTCGCGAACGGATCGAAGAAATTGTAGGACACGCCGGTATTGTTGCCTCCGGCCGCCCAGCGCTCGCGGATCAGGCAGCCCGACTGTAAGCTGGCGAGATAATTGTTTGCGGCGCCAACATTCCAGAGCCCGGCCGCGAAGGCGAAGTCCGCGCGTTGCGGCAGGCCCCAGCAATCCGGTTGGCCCGGAACGTAGTCCGACGTCACCGGCAGGTCGTGGCTTTCGGTGTCGGTGGTCACGTCCCGCGCCGTGAATGTCCGGTCGGCCATCCACGGATCGCCAGCGCCGGCCCGATTGTCGAGCTGATAGGTCAGCGTGCCATCGCCATTGGCGGTGATGGTCAGCCGTCTTTGCGTGGTGGCCTGCGTTTCCAGCGTGAAGAGATTGCCCGACAGAGTCATGGCTCCGCCGGAGAACGAGCCGCGCAGATCCGCGATTTCAAGGGGGCTCACCAAGAGCTGCCGCCAACTGCCCAGCAACGGGTCGAACACATTCATCGATTGTTGCGTGCTGCCGTCCGCGCCGGTCCAGACGGCTTCAATCAAACAGCCGGTTTCCCATTCTGTGACCACGTGACGTCCGGCAAACGCGCCGTCGCTGTCATAGACATTCCAGCTGCCGGTCCAGAAATCGAGCTGCTGGCGATTGGGTTGATTGGCACAGTTACCTGGTGATTGGGCGACCGCCGTCGATGACATTGGCCCAATGATGACGATCAGGATAATGAGAAACAGGAGTTTGCGAATTGAAAAACGAGCAGAATAAATCACGCCACCCTCCAGTGGTTGCGCCGATTTAAATGCCCCCGTCTATCAAGCACCGCAAAATGACAGACTCAATTCACGAGTTTGTCATTGCAGGTTTTTCGTCAGCGGCCTCCCACGACATAATCCCGGGTTGCTCCGTCCAGCACTTCATCCTGCGTCCAGGGGAAGTCTCGCAACTCCATGGCGACAAATTCATCTGCCTGATCGGCATAGTGAGGTGAATTTTCGTCAAGCGTGGCAGAACCAAACTGGTGAATGGCCTGGCTGTCCAGATTGCCGTCGGCATCCCATTCCACGGCCATGATATAGGTGTCCCCCGCCATGCCGACGAACTGCCCATTCTCGTTCAATTCCTCGCAGCCGCAATAAATGGCGCGCAGAATATCCGGCCCGCCATCCACCGGCGCATCGAAGTCGCCACGTACATGGCGATGGACCTCACCCCATGTCGGATCGAGCCGACCATGATGGGCCATGAGATCCTCTGCAGACTGACGCAAGGCCGCTTCAGGGTCACAGGTGAAGGGGCGCGAATCGTGACGATTGACGATGCATTTGATCGCGGTCAGCACACCCAGTGCAGCGGAACGGTTTTCGACATCCGTTGAGAAATCCCACTCGCCGAGAACGCCTTGCGCTTCAATCAGCAGGCTTTCATCGTCCAGATCCATGGCCAATAACTGACTGACCAGTCTCACGACGGGAGAATCCGGCGCGTAGATAAGGTCGAATTTGTATTCCAGCGTGTCTGCCGCGCTGATTGACGGATCATTGATCAGGAGAGGAAGCAGGCGCTGTCCGCGATTGGTCATTTCCGTCTCGATCCCGAACGTCGCAGAGAAATCTGAAGGATCAAGATCGTCGGCGGGGTCGGTTGCGCGGAACGGCGTGTTGTTCGCATTCGCGACAAAACCTGACTCCGGGTTCAACAGCAGGGGCAGGGCATCAAAGGGCTGATACTCGGTCCAGATCAGGTCCGAGCGATCCCCTGGCAGGTATTCCCGCCAGTCATACCCCTCCACCCGAACCGGCATGCGGGCATTGTAGAGATAGGCGATATTGCCCTCGCGGTCGGCATAGATCGTATTGAGGCTGGTGATCGCCCGCATTTCCATGGCGGAACGCCACTCTTCCCAGTTCTCGGCGCGGTTCATCCGGTACCATTGCTCGACGCCGCGTACCTCGTCATGACCGGAAAAGCGGATCGCATAGGTCCCGTGCGGCTGACGCAGAACGGGGCCATGCACAGACCACAATAATTCCCGATTGAAGACCCATGAAAACGGGCCGAACAAGCGTACGCGGAGCGCAGCATTTCCGGTTTCAAAGTCCACCCATTCGCCGTCGAGGCGGTATTGGTTCTCATTATCCGGATTGACCTCCAGCACATAGATGTCGGCGAGATCGGGATGATTGACGGTATGGGCCCAGCCAAGATTCGCATTATGGCCATGCAGCACCAGCGGCGCGCCGGGGAATGTCGCGCCCCCGGCATTCCAGCCTTCTTCGCTATGCAGGCCGATTTCATACCATGCGACAGGCCCGGTGAAGGGCTGGTGCGAATTGACGATCAGCCGTGTCGCGCCGTCATCGGAACGGCCGGGAGCGACGGCAAAGGCATTGGACCCCAATTCGGGATTGGGTCCGTCGATCAGATGAAAGGCGGTGTCGGTTTCGCCGATGGAAATTGTGCGCTGGCGTTCGTCTTCGAAGAGTTCGCCGATATCGGCATCCAGACCGTACATGAAGGGCGTCCGCAAGACGAAACCGGCCACAACATCCTGCCCGGTCATCGGAAGCACGCCGGATCTCACGCGGTCGCCGTTTTCCAGCGCCCAGGCATTCATCCCGTCGGCATAGGCTTCGACAATGGCGCGCGCTTGCGGTGACAGATCGCTTTCATAGCGGTCGGCGACGGTCTCCCGGATCCGGAGAAGCTGCACAATATAATCCGTAGGTGCAGCCGACTGTCCGTCATAGCGGGCCAGAGTCCCACGCGCGGCCAGCAATGTCGGTTCAATGGTTTCCCAGTCGTCCTCTGCATGGGCCCAGGCAAGCCCAAAGGCGACATCGGCATCCCGTTCGCCGTAAATGTGTGGCACACCATAAGAGTCGCGAATGATGCGCGCCGAGTATTGGGCAGAAGCGGCGCGAATGGCGTCTTCATCGGCAGGCGGCGGTGTGGGCGTCCAGGCCATGACGGCCAGAACCAGAAGGGCCAGCGCAAGAACGCCGCCCGCAATTGAAAACCATAATTTCATGCCATCCCCCAATGATCAGACCGAACCTGCCAGCCACATGATATAGCCCGCATAAAGCGCAAGAAGCAGGGCACCTTCGCGTCGGTCGACACGCTGCCCGGTAAAGGCAAAGACGAGCAATATTGCTGTTGCCGCCAGCATCACCCAGATATCTTCGCCGAGAATTCGCGCCGGCACATCCAGCGGGCGCACCAGTGCCGCCGCGCCCAGAATGCCGGCTGCATTGAATATGTTCGAGCCGATCACATTGCCGAAGGCAACATCGCCCTGCCGGCGCAATGCGGCAGCAATGGTGGCGGCTAATTCCGGCAAGGACGTTCCGACGGCGACAATCGTCAGGCCGATCACCGCTTCGGGAATTCCGAATGCGGTCGCGACATCGATGGCACCGTCCACTAACAGTCGTGCGCCAACAAGAACGCCAATCAGTCCGCCGAAAAAGAAAGCCGAAGAGATCCAGATGTTTTCCGGTGCGCCGGCGCTGACGGCTTCAGCCTCATGCAGGGCGCCCGCCTTGTTTCCGCGCTTGCGATCCAGAAAATAACTCAAGCCAATATAGGCGAGCAGCACGGCGATAAGGCCCGCACCCCATAGTGGCGGGGCCGGTGAGTACAAAAGCAAGGCTATGGCTGCAGCGGTTGCTATGGAAAGTGCCAGACCGTCTCTCAAAAGCGCCTCGCGTACAGCGAGAATGGGGCGTATGACCGCGCCGACGCCCAGGATCAGCAGAATGTTTGCCGTGTTGGAGCCCACCACATTCCCGACGGCGACATCAGGAGATCCCGCAAACTGGGCATGCAGACTGGTCGCAAGTTCAGGCGCGGACGTGCCAAAACCAACCAGGACAAGGCCGACAAACATCGGCGACAGTTTCAGCCGGTTTGCGATACCTACCGCGCCGCGGACCAGCCCGTCCCCGCCAAAGGCGAGCAATATCAGGCCGCCGAGGATCAGGAGGATAGATATCATCCGGACTTGGCCTTGGGAGGGTCCGGCTTCTTGTAGAATTCGCTGGATTTCCAGAATTCAACGGCATGCTTGGCAATCACACTGCCCACGGCCACCATGGGCAGAGCGAGGAGGGCGCCGAGAAATCCGAACAATGCCCCGCCAATCAGCAGGCCCGCCATCACCCAGAGCGGGTGGAGCTTGAGCTGACTGCCAACCAGATTGGGCGCGAGCCAGACGGTTTCCAGAATCTGCGCCGTTCCATACACGGCCATAACTCCGAGGATCGGCCAGATTGAATCGAATTGGCTGATCGCCACCAGCATGGCGAGCGAGAACATGACGAGATTGCCGACCACCGGAATGATCGCCGAAAGCCCGGTCAGAATTCCGATCGCCACGGAATAATTGAGGCCCAGCACCGCCAGCGCAGCGGCGTGATAGATAGCCTGTATGAGAATGACCAGTGATTGGCCGCGAACATATCGGGAGAGCTGGAGATTGATTTCCCGGACGAGGCGGCGCAATTCGTCGGAATAACGGCGGGGTGGCAGGTCGCTGACGGCCTTTGAAATTCCGGGCCAGTCTTTCAGGAAAAAGAAAAGCGCCACCGGTGTCAGGAAAGTCAGCAAAAGGGCGGAAAGTGCGCCCGAGACCGATCCCGCGATGCGGCTGCCGATGGCTTGGGCAGGGTTGCTTTCACCTGTCAGCTCCTCAAGCGTCAAATCGGGCAGTTCCAGCCCCATGGAGATGGCAATCTGGCCGGCCGCCGTGAGAGCATTGTCAACGAGACTCGGCAATCGTGAGACAAGATCGCGGCCTTCGATGATGACGATCGGCGTGATGGCTACGATGGGCCCCGCGATCACCAGAACCGCCAGCAGGGTGGACAGGAGCGCCGCCACATAGCGTGGCACGCCCCATTTGCAAAAACGAAGTGTCAGCGGCTCCAGTATGACAGCGAGAAAGCCGGCAATCAGGAAGGGCAAAACGACATCGCCCGCCGCCCGCAATGCCCATGCGAGTGCCAGCACAAGGAGTGCGAGCACCAAAAATCGCGCATCCAGCGTAAGTTTCATGCCCTATGGGCTACCGCTCAACAGCTTCTTCCGCAAGCCGGGCTTGTCGATTTTCTCGGTTCCGCCGCGGGGCAGTGGCTCGTTGTAATGCCAGAGGTGCTCGGGACGCTTGAACGCCGCCAGATCGCCCTCCAGGAAATCATTGAGTTCATCCAGCGTGATGTCGATACCCGGCTTGGTATAGATCGCTGCGCCAACCGCTTCACCCAGCCTTTCGTCCGGAACCGCAAAGACGGCCGCTTCCAGAATGCGCGGGTGTTTGACAAGCGCGGCCTCGACTTCGAGACAGGCAACGTTTTCGCCGCCCCGGACAATCATGTCTTTCAAGCGATCGACAATCGTCACCATTCCGTCTTCCGTCATGGTGCCAACATCGCCGGTTTTGAACCAGCCATCCGGCGTCAGGGCCTTGGCCGTTTCCTCTGGCAGATTGAGATATCCTGCGAAGATTCCCGGCGTCTTGATCCAGACTTCACCGGCTTCGTTCGGCGGCATGTCGGTACCATCCGGCCCGACAATACGGACATCGGTGACCGGCGGCACGGCGCGGCCACAGGATCCGGGGTGAGCCTGATAATCCGAAAGTCCATTGTAGGTGCCGAGCGCGCTCGTCTCCGACAGGCCATAACCGGTGGACGAATAGGCGCGCTTGAAGCTGTCCGCGAGCCGTTTCACGTGGGCAGCAGGACGCTTGGCACCGCCGGCTGACAAATCCGTCAGCGTATCGAGGCTCTCGCCCATGTTTTCCGCTGCCAGCATCAACTCGTGCGACATGGTCGGAACGCCGACAAAATTGGTGATTTTTTCCTGCTTGATCAGGCGGACGGCCTCTTCGGGTTTCCAAGCCCGCATCAGGACCATTTTCCGTCCCAGAATAAGCGACAGCATGAAGACCGGGTGAGACCCCGTCACATGGAAAAGCGGCACCGATACGAGAATGGCGAGGTCACCAGCCGCTTCTGCCATGGCCGCGCCCTTTGCGGTTTCCTTGGCGGCAGACATGACAAAGCCGAACGAAAGCAAGACCGACCAGGCACCGCGATGGGTCAGCATCACGCCCTTGGGATCGCCTGTGGATCCGGACGTATACATGATCGACATCAGATCATCGGCTTCGACCACTTCGGTCGGCGGTGTTTCGCCCGCGCCCGCATCGCGGATCGATGCCCAGGTGTGATCCTGACCCTCAAACTCGCCATGACCGGAAATCAGCGTCAGGCCCAGTTTGTCTTTCAGCGGCAGGAATTTGGGTGATTGCTCTCCATCCACCAGCAGGATTTTCGCACCGCAATCCTTCAGAGCGAATTCCATTTCGTGGGCCGTCCACCAGCCATTGAGTGGAACGATGACCGCGCCGATCTGGGTCACGCCGAGATAGGTCGCCATCCATTCCGGTGTATTGCGCGTCGCCGTGGCGACAAAGTCGCCTTTCTTGACGCCCATCTTTGTCAGGCCGGCCGCCACGGCGCGGCTTTCACGCGCCAGATCGGCAAAGGACCAGCGCACATCGCCCGACACAACGGCGGTCTTGTCGCCGTGCATGTCGCACATGAAGAGCAAGCCATCCGTATTGTTGGGCGCATTGGCAAAAACACGATAGGTCGCGCCGCGAATTTCCGCTTCGCCCACCGCGAAGAACGGGTTTTCCGCCATTATTTTAAGGCCGGCTTCTGTGATCTCTTCACGGGTAGGAGCAGGGAGGCGTTGGGTCATAATTTATTCCTCGACCGCAAAAATGGCACAAACAAAAGACGTCAGAGATTGCATGGTGGGGTCGGACGCCATTGAAAAGTCATCGGATGCGGCAACAACGGCATCGATCAGGTCCTGGGAGAACCCTTCATTTTCGATCTGCTCGCTACTAATGACGCTTATCGGAGAAATGCTGTCGAGCTCGCTCCGACCTACTCTGCTTCCCGTCACAACGATCCGGTCTTCACTGAAATCCTGTGCGAGTCCCGTCCCTGTGAGATCGCCAACGCATGGTTGATTTCCCTCGCGCAAACTCACGATGCCATCCAGTGTCGAATCGGATGCTCGAGCGACGATCTGCGCGCGCTCTGCTGCATCCTCCATCGCGGCAGCAAAAGCCTGCCGGTGATGGTCGGCGGTCGGCTGCAAGTGATAGTCGATTCTGCTACCGCTGCTTGGCCCAGCTGCTTGGGCTGCGCCGCGAATCTGCGGCGCCAGTTCAAGATCATTGGTTTCAACCGATAAGGTCACAGTGGCGATATAACCCAGAAGGGCATCGGGGTGCCGGTTCTGTCGAAGCGTCTGAGTAAATTCACCCGTCTGAACGGATATCTGCTCGTAGTATGGTTGGACGCTGAGGTCGGAGGAGATGAAAACGGCATCGCCGCCAATCTGTCGAATAGCGTCTGTTGCTATATTCGCACGGATGGTCGCGAGACCCGATGCCGTTTCGCTGCTATCGGCCCGCCCTTCATAGCTGATTTCAAAACTCGCCTGATTTGGAACAAATTCGACGATGGCTCGTCCGCGGGCCTCAATATACCGGTCGCGCGGCAATTCAGCGTCATCTTGCTGGGCCATTTCGCACCCGGCCATCATGCCCGTAATTCCAATCAATAAAATTGAACGCCACATCGACGATCTCCCCAGGCTGTTTTTATGTCACTTCAAACAAGCCCGCAGCGCCCATGCCGCCGCCGACGCACATGGTGCAGACCACGTATTTGGCAGGTGACCGATGGAAATCGCTCCGCCGTTGACGTTCAGAATGTCGTTGGGGATGCCCAGCACATCACGCGAATGCAGAACCTGCACGGCAAAGGCCTCGTTCAGCTCCCACAGGCCGATGTCGTCCATGGTCAGGCCATGGGCCTTCAGCAGCGGTGGCACGGCATAGATCGGACCAATGCCCATCTCATCGGGATCGAGACCAGCCACGGCAATACCGCGATAGATGCCGAGCGGTTCCAGGCCGCGTTTCTCGGCCTCCTTGGCTTCCATCAGCACCGAAGCGGAGGCACCATCGGACAGCTGCGAGGCATTGCCGGCGGTAATGTACTTGCCTTCCGCAATCTGCTGGCCATTGGCATGAACCGGTTTCAGCGATTGCAGGCCTTCCAGCGTGGTGGACGGCCGATTGCCTTCGTCTTTCTCCAGCATCACGTCCTGGATGGTGATTTCCTTGGTCTCCTTGTTGAAGACTCCCATCTTGGAGGCCATCGGCACGATTTCGTCGTCAAACTTGCCGGCTTCCTGTGCGGCCGCTGTGCGTTGCTGGCTTTGCAGAGAATATTCGTCCTGAACATCGCGCGAAACGCCATAGCGCTCGGCGACGATCTCGGCGGTTTCCAGCATCGACATGTAAAGCGAGGGCACATGCTCATTGATCCACGGATCAAAGGCGCGGTGCAAATTCATGTGCTCGTTCTGGACCAGCGAAATCGACTCCAGCCCACCCCCCACGGTGATCTGCATGCCGTCTGAAATGATCTGCTTGGCGGCTGTCGCAATCGCCATCATGCCGGACGCGCACTGTCGGTCCATCGTCTGGCCCGCAACCGAATTGGGCAGGCCCGCGCGGATCAGGCACTGGCGCGCCGTATTCTGGAAGGTCGAGCCTTGCTGCATGGCAGCGCCCATGACGACGTCATCAATTTCCGCAGGATCAATGCCGGAACGCTCAACGGCATGCTTGATGGCGTGGCCACCCAATTCCTGGGCCTGTGTGTTGTTGAACGCACCGCGATAGGCTTTGCCGATGGGCGTGCGGGCGGTGGATACGATGACAGCTTCGCGCATGATGAACTCCCCGGATTATCGTTGTCCGACATGCTGATTGAATTACCGGGTTTGTCCAGTCTGACGCTTACGTCAACTTACCGTTCCGCCACAGGCGGCGCGGCCGCCTGTGGCTTGTTTCGGCACTGCAAATCTCGCAAATATCAGGTGCGTTTACGGTGCGCCCAACGTTGCGACTGCACCTGCTTCACCATCTTGGCAAAGCCTCGCTGTTTGTTGCGCTGCTCATGAATGGAGGCTTCATTGCGCTCGATTTCGCGCTCCAGCTTGCGGTAACGGGCAAGGCGGGCCTCATCCAGATCACCACTCTCTATTGCCGCCCGGACAGCACAGCCCGGCTCCCGGTCGTGTTGGCAATCGGAAAACCGGCATTGATGCGTCAGCTCCAGCAGGTCGCCGAAAGTGGTTTCCAGGCCCTCCTGCGTTCCCGCAAGCGCCAGCTCTCGCATGCCCGGAAGGTCAATCGCCCAACCGCCAGCATTCAGCTTGTGCATGGACCGGCCGCGGGTCGTGTGCCGGCCCTTGGCGTCATCTTCGCGAATGCCGGAGACCGCTTCATCCTTGCCGGCAAGGGCGTTCAGAATGGTCGTCTTGCCGACACCCGACGACCCCAGAAGCGCCAATGTCTGGTTCTTGCCGACCCAGACCATCAGCTTTTCAAGTTCTGCCGGATCGCGTGCATTGACCGCTTCGACCGGGCAATCCCCGGCGATTTTCCGGGCGCGCGCTACATAGTCGGCCGCATCCTCCGCGAGATCGGCTTTGGTCAGAACAATAACGGGAAAGGCGCCAGCATCCCGCACGAGTGAGAGATAGCGCTCCAGCCGCGGCAGGTTGAAGTCGTCATTGCAGGACGACACGATGAAACCGGCATCGACATTGGCTGCGATCAGCTGAACGCTGTGATCATGGCCCGCGGCCTTGCGCGCGAACAGCGTTTGCCGATCCAGCACGCGAGCAGGCCGCTCCAGAGCGCGGTCCATCAACACCCAGTCGCCGACGGTGGGGCGGTCTTCGACCGGTGTCTCGATCGGCATCATATGCAGGCGCAACTCTCCGTCCGGCCCGATCGCCTCATAGGCATCACGATGAACCGCAGAGATTCTCACCACATCGCTGATGGCTTCGTGGTCGAGGTCAAGAGATTGAAGAAAAGCCGGACGCCAGCCCAGCTCATCAAGTGTGTAATTCGTCATTTCAGAAATTCCGTTCTGGCCGAAAGGCCAAGCGCACATGCGCTCCCGCGTGAGCGGCAGCGTGGACAAACATGAATGTGCGGAACGAAATGCGGGCGCAGCCCAAACGGTCTGCCCTGACGTAACACGTCAGCTCGCGCCGCCATTCAGGCGGGACATCACAATGGTCATAAACAGTCCTCCTGAGCCAATTCCTGATCTACTTATCAGTCGATGCCGCCAGAAACACAAGAGGGACAAGCGATCAGGCCTTTTCCGCCTTGAACCAGACCATCTGCTGCGTCGTCGCCAGGAGTTTTCCCGAACGCGACCAGATACGCGCATGTTGATCATAGAACCCGCCCCCGCCGCGCGCGGCGTTGACGTCAAGCAGAACAAAATCGTCCCCGGCTTCGGCATAGTCGTCAGCGCTGGCATGCAGATAAACCGTCAGGGAAATGGTCGAGAGCGGAACGAAAGATTTGGCGACAAAGAAAATGCGCGGGGTAGGGGTGTCCGCAAGGCAGACCAGTCCCGCCGGGTCGAGCGCTCTGGGCTCTGCAAACTTCGCCCAGAGCGTATTGGCCGTCGAATCTGTATTGAAAATGTCGGTATTGGTGGCGGGCCGGATATCGATCCGCTCACCCCATCCGCGCGGCGGTACAAAGCGCGTGCAATCATCCGGTGCCGGAACGACAGGCATCTCACCTTCGGTCCATTCCAGCGTCTCGCGCCGTTGACTGAAAACGCCCGTCGCGCGCAGGGCCGGGCTCGCGCTATCAGCCTGCTTGATAGAGGCGGCCCAGAATTCGGTCGACTTTCCGGCGCGATGACAAATCGCAGAAAGATCGAACGGCCCTTCCGTCATGCCGGTCATGAAATCGGTGGTAATCGACACCAGCTCCAGACCATCGCGTGACGCTTTTGCCATCCCTTCGGCCAACATGGCAGCGCTGACGCCGCCAAAAGGGCCAATCATATTCTGATAGGCATCCGTCACTGTACCAGAGAAACGCCCGCGCTGCCCGGTACGTTCCAGCTCGGTCAGGGCAATGGCGTCGTCAAAACTGTGCGCCATGACTAGCCCAGCGAAATGCCGAAATGCTTCGCGGCGGCGGCAACAAATTTCAGTGTCTGGCCCGATCCATCCGTCAGCATATCCTGGCCTGCCGGATCAAGGATGCGGTCAAAATTCTCGGCGATGGCTTCCGGCGTTTGCTGCTCTGGCGGCAGGTATATTCCCGGTGTTTCGTAAATTCGTGTCGCGGCATACCCGCCGGCCCCCGCACAAAGCACTGTGCGTTCAGGTCCGTCTTCCGAGACCAGATAGGCCAGACCCGCCGACACGCTTTCGACGGTCATCAGATCCAGAGCGGCTTGGGGCAGAAGGCCTTCCGTCATCCGCGTTGCCGCAGTGGGCGAGAGCGTATTGACCCGGATATTGTTCTTCTTGCCCTCGATGCTGAGGACATTCATCAGGCCGACGAGGCCCATCTTGGCCGCGCCGTAATTGGACTGGCCGAAATTGCCGTAGATTCCGGAAGAGGAACTGGTCATGGCAATGCGGCCATAATTGCGTTCCTTCATGTGATCCCAGACCGCCTTGGTGCAGGTCACAGACCCCATTAGATGGACCTTCAGGACCAGCTCGAAATCGGCCAGCTCCATCTTGGCGAAAGATTTGTCGCGCAAGATACCGGCATTGTTGACGAGGATATCCACGGCCCCGAAAGTTTTGATCGCCTGATCGACCATATCGGCGACCTGATCCGGGTTGGTAACGTCCGCTCCGTGGGCGATCGCTTTGCCACCCTTGTCGGTAATTTCTTTCACCACGGAATCAGCGGCGGACAGCGAGGCACCAGAGCCATCGACCGCGCCACCCAGATCGTTGACAACAACATTTGTGCCACGCTCGGCCAGTAACAAGGCATGGCTACGGCCAAGGCCGTTTCCGGCACCCGTGATAATCGCTGTGCGCCCATCAAAACGGATCATACCCGACTCCTATTCATGAATCCCGGATGCGGAAACTAGCGGGCCAGCGCCAGCGCGCCAGCCCTCGATTCCAGATGCCGCGGAAATAACAGGTGTTATCGATTGCTCCCGCGGGCCTCTTCCACGGAAAAGACGGCGCAGACATTGGCAGTGACGCGCTGCGGTTCCTGATCTGCCGCCAAAGCATAACGATCCAGATCGACCAGCAATTGCTCGGCTGTCATCTCGCTGCCCGGAGCCGACGGAGGCGGTGGTGGAGGAGGGGGCGGGGGAGGTGGCGCTGCGCCACGATACTGTTCGTAATCGTCGAACCCGGCTGCGGTCGATGGCGCCCCCAAACACGGCCCGCTGCCTTCCTGGAGTGTGGCAATCTCGCCGAGCGCAGAGCCGGCGGCCTCGGCGACAATCCGGGCGCGTTCGGTGGCGTCGTTCACCGCGGCAGCGAAGGCGGCCCGCTGATCTTCCGCGGTCGGCTCCAGAAAGAACTGAACCGTGCCCGAATTTACCGGGCCGGCAGCCAGCGCGGCACCCCGTGCCTGACTGGTCCGGCTGGGCTCGAGCACGGTGACATTCATGGATACGGTGGCGACATAGCCCAGAAGCGCATCCGGATGCCGGTTTTCGACCAAGCGCTCATTATTTTCGCCATAGCGCTGCACCACCTGCTCGTAATAGGGCTGAACGGACAGGTTGGAGGTAATGCGGACTTCACCATCTGTGGCCAGACGAACAGCCTGAGCGGCGAGATTGGCGCGGGTGACAGCTTGCTGGGACGCATCCGGGCTATTGTCCGCCCGGCCTTCAAATGACACCTGGAACCGTGCGCGGTTTGCGGGGACCTCGATAAAGGCGCGGCCCTGCGCTTCGATCACCGGCCCGCGCGCCCAGACCGGAACCGGGTCGCCTGCAAATTGATCACAGCCGGTCAGCGCGACAGCGCTGGCCCCGATCAGCAATAGGCCCAACTTATTCATGATATCCCCCTTGTATTCCTGTACCGGGATCACGATACACCATCCGGGTGATCTGGATAGAAGGCCAAGCGATGACCGGAGAAGAAAAACGCGCCCGCTATGCGGAGTTGCGCACGGAAATTGCCGCAGTTGTGGCAGGCGAGACCAGCCGGACGGCCCGGTTTGCCACCGCATCCTGCCTGTTGTCGGAGGCGTTCAAGCCGCGGTTTTTCTGGACCGGCTTCTATGAAGTCGATCCGCACAAGCCAAGCGAGCTCGTCGTCGGTCCTTATCAGGGCACGATGGGCTGTTTGCGCATTCCTTTCGGACGCGGTGTCTGCGGCGCCGCAGCGGCGTGGCTGGAGACCCAGCTTGTGGCGGATGTTCACGCCTTTGCCGATCATATTGCCTGCGATGCGCGGACCAATTCGGAAATTGTTGTCCCTGTGCTGGACGCCAGCGGAGCGCTGGCCGCAGTCCTCGACGTGGACAGCGAACAACACGATGCTTTCGACGAGATTGACCGTGAAGGACTGGAAGCGATTTGCCGGGACATTCTGACCGTCTGACAATCGAAATCGATGGCCGTTGCATCGACTGCGCCATTGTGCGCAGTCCGAGGCGACGAACCATTGCGCTTCAGATTGATCATGAGGGTTTGAGCATTCGCGCACCACAACGCGCCAGTGACCGGCGACTGCGCGCCGCGGTCAAGAGCCGAGCCGACTGGATATCCCTCAAGCTGGCCGAATGGTCGACGCGCCCCAAACCTGCGCAACGCCGCCTTGAATCCGGAGCAACCCTTCCGTTTCTTGGGGACGAGCTGCGTCTGGATATTATCGCGCATCCGACGCGGGCCCGGACACGGGTCGAGCGACAGGATGATCGCCTTATTGTCGAAATCGACCGTCACCTGACCGGCGAGATGCGCGCCAGCACGATCCGCAAGGGCATTGAGCGCTGGTATCGACGTGAAGCCGATACGCTTTTTCCCGGGCGCGTCCGGCACTATGCCGAACAACTCGGTCGGCCGGTCAAGGCTGTCCAGATCCGCGATCAGAAACGGCGCTGGGGCAGTTGTGATTCAAAAGGCATTATTCGACTGAACTGGCGCCTTGTGGGCGCAGACCCGGACCTGATCGATTATGTCTGCGCCCATGAGGTCGCGCATCTGATAGAGCCCAATCACTCGGCCGCTTTCTGGGCTGTCGTGGCCGGATTGATGCCCGACTGGAAAGCCCGGCGGCAGCGCCTGAATGCCACCGCCGGAGTTTTTGTGCCGTTCTGACTAGTCCGCTGGCTGCAAGTGGCGGTCGAAAAAGTCCAGAATCGTGCGGGTCCGATGCCGGCCGCGCATCTCACCGCGAATGCCGTGGCGTTGTCCCGGATATGTCATCATTTCAAACGGCAGGTCGTTTTCCTGAAGTAAGCTGAACAGGCGGGTCGAATTCTCGAAGACGACATTGTCATCGGCCATGCCATGCATGATCAGAATGGGTGTCTCCCACCCGTCAAGATGCCCAAAAACCGAGGATTGCATGTAACCGTCGGGATTATTCTGCGGCGTGCCCATATAGCGCTCGGTGTAATGCGTATCGTACAGCGCCCAGTCGGTAACCGGCGCGCCGGAGACTGCCGCCGCAAACTCGCCGGGTGCCTGCAGCGTGGTCATCAGGGACATGTACCCGCCATAGGACCATCCCCAGATACCGATCCGGTCATCAGCGACATAATCAAGGGACCGCAGGAATGCGAGGCCAGCCAGTTGATCCTCGACTTCAACGCCGCCCATGGCGCGGTGCAGCGCCGTTTCAAAGGCATGTCCCCGATCCGGCGTGCCGCGATTGTCCAGCTTGAAATAGATATAGCCATTCTGGGCAAAGAGCTGGTCTTCGAGCGAACCCCAGCTCATCCGGGTCCGGCGGCCGACGCCCGGCCCGCCATAGACGTTGATAATGGCAGGGTATTGCCGATCCGGATCGAAACCGGCGGGCAGATACATGATGTAGTGCAGTTCCGTTCCATCGGCGGCCGTAATCGTTCCGCGCTCGGGCACGATATGGTTGTCCAGATAAGGGAAATAGGGATGCTCGGCATCCAGAGCATTTTCCTCAATCCAGCGCAGGCGTTGGCCGGACGCATCATAGAGCGCCGTATTCGTCGGCGTTTGCGGATCCGAATAGCTGCCCAGGAAGGTTTGGGCGCCGGCGCTCATGGAAATGCCGGACCACCATCCCGCGCCGGATGTGATCCGGGTCGGAGCTTCACCGGACTGCACGTACGAAACAGAATAGAGCTGGCGCTGGCGCGGATCGGTCATCCAGCCGGAAAAATACACGCGCCCGGCATCCTGATCGACGCCTTCAATCGCATTGATCTGCCATTCACCCGATGTGACCTGGTCGATCAGGCCGCCGTCGGCCGCATAGTGATAGATGTGCCGGAAACCGGTGCGCTCGGACGTCCAGAGAAAGCTCCCATCGTCCAGAAAAGTGAGGTCGTTTGTGAGATTGACCCAGGCCGGATCGCGTTCGGTCAGAATGTCGACCGCGTCGCCGGTTTCGGGATCCACAGCGATCAGATCAAGCACGCTCTGCGCCCGGTTTTGCCGCTGAATATAAAGACGCCCGTCAACGCCCCAATTTGCCCGCGCGAGATAGATATCGCTGTCCTCGCCGAGATCGGCTTCAACGCGCTGGCCCGTCTCGATATGCTCGATGAAAAGCCGGATACCGACATTGGCTTCGCCCGCATAGGGGTAACGTTGCTCGGTGACAGTGGCCCCGTCGCCGGCAATGTCGACGCGATAGGATGCCGGAACCGGACTTTCATCCACGGCCGTAAAGGCGACATAGCGGTCATCGGACGAAAACCAGTAACCGGTCGAGCGATCCATCTCCTCCTGAGCCACGAATTCTGCGGTCGCATAGGTGAGGGTGCCGCCGCCATCTGAGGTGATCGCACGCGTTTCACCGCTTTCGAGATCCTGAACGAACAGGTTCTGCTCTCGGACGAAGCCGACATAGCGGCCCGACGGAGAGATCCGGCTGTCGGTTTCTGCGGCCTCGGTTTCCATCAGGCGGCGCGCTTCACCCGTTTCCAGCTCGTAATAGAAAACATCGCCATCCAGCGGAAAGAGGAGTGCCTCGCCGCGCGCATCCCAGTCATATGTCACAATCCCGGAGCCGCTGATACGCGCGCGTTCGCGCAACTGGATTTCGGCCTCGGACAGCGCGCGCTCTTCGGGTGCCAGCACACGGCTATCAACCAGAAGAAATGGCTCGCCGCCATCGACGTCGATCGCCCAAAGGTCCTGCACGCTGGCATCCTCTTCCTTGCCTTGCAGGAAAGTGATCAGGCCTCCGTCGGGAGAAAACCGTGTCGCCGTCGCGACCGGGCCATTAAGGCCGGGGCTGGCGTAAAGGCGCTCGATCGTCAGTTCGGCAGGCTGGGCGTCCTGAATCAGTGTCAGGCTCGCCAGCAACATCAGGGCAGGGCTCATCATCAATCCTCGTAGTGGTGGACCACATCCTTAAAACGGACGCAGCCCGCTGGAAAGCGGGCTGCGGTTTGGGACGGGCAGATGCCCGCTATGGTGAGCGGCCTAGAGCGGCGGTAGCATGCGCGTGGGCGTCCAGGGTGCCCCCGCTTCATCCAGTGCCGCTTCGAAGGCCGGGATACGTTCATGCATGAGCGCATCCAGACGCTGACGGATGTCATTGTACTCGGTTTCTGCCATGCCCAGTTGGCGTTCATGCGCCGGGTTCGGGCCATAGGTCGCATAGGCCGTACCGGTCTGAGCAAAGCCGATCCGGGACGTCACGGTCGAGGGTTCGGCGCCGTATTGACCATTGCTCGACTGATTGCCGGTCAGCTCTTCTTCAATTGCGAAAAGCTCCTGACGCAAGGCTTCGTACTGGGCATCCAATTCGCCCGGTGCGGTGCGCGACCGGTAGAGAGCCGATTCCAGCCGGTTCAGGCGCTCTCGCGTCACGCCAATCGCCGATGTCGAGGCATTGACGCTGCGCTGGAGCGTGGCGAGGCGTTCCCAGAAGGCCGCCACCTCGTCATCCGGCGACCCGGGCAGGGCGCCGTCATACATACGCTCTACCTCGAAGGACTGGGCTTCGCCAATCACTTCGGTTTCGCCCTGATATTGACGGACCAGAGTCACTGAATACGTCCCCGGTGCCACGAGGTAGCCTGATGGCGCATTTTCAGCATCTTCCTGCCGCATCACGGGAGAATAGCCCGGGAAGGACAGGTCCCAGTTGACCCTGTGGAAGCCGGCTGTAACCGGTCCCTGAAGGCGGCGGACGACACGGCCGTCACTGTCGCGAACCACCAGCCACATGCGGGGCGGAGCCTCACGGCGCTCGCCCTCGATAACGTCAAAGCCCGGGAAGGGTGTGTCTTCGCCTTCTTCCACGAGTGGCCGTTCGGCCTCCTGACGGATTTGCTCGGACGTCTGCAGCGCCTCACTCATATAATAGGTGAAGACGGCCCCGAAAGGCGGGTTCTCGGCTGTGAAATAGCCATGCCCCTGCCAGTGACCGCTATCAAAGCCCAGCGGGTGCTGTTCCTGATACCACCAGGCGCGGCGAACCGGGAAGAGTGCGGTGCCATCCTCCATCATTTCTGGCGTCACGTCGCGCAGCGGCGAGTAATCGTCGAGGATGTAGATGCCCCGACCGAAAGTCGCGACCACAAGGTCGTTCTCGCGACGCTGGATTTGCAGGTCGCGGGCCGAGATGGTCGGGATGCCGGCTTCCAGCTGTGTCCAGTTCTCGCCGCCATCAATGGTGAAATAGACGCCGAACTCCGTTCCCACGAAAACGAGATTCGGGTTCACGTGATCCTGTGCGATGCGCCAGACCTGTTCGTTATCAGGCAGGCCATTTGTGATGGACCGCCAGCTGCGACCATAATTGTCGGACCTCAGAAGGTAAGGCGCAAAGTCACCGTATTTGTGATTGTCCAGCGCCAGGAAGACGGTCCCGGCTTCGTGCAGGGAGGGCTCGAAATCATTCACATAGGCCCGGTCCGGCACGCCCGGCAGGCTGCCGACTTCCGTCCGCTGCCAGGTTTCGCCGCCATCTGTCGTGATCTGGATCAGACCATCATCAGTGCCGGCATAGATGACATTCTCGTCTACCGGGGATTCCGCCAGCGCGCTGATCGTATTGTAGTTGGACATCGCATAGATGTCCCAGGCGGCATCCCAGGACCATTGCCGGCCCATGATCGGCAATTGCATGCGGTCCTCATCCCGGGTCAGGTCCCCGGAAATCGCTGTCCAGGTGTCGCCGCGATTGTCCGAGCGCCAGACACGCTGGGAGGCATGGTAAAGCCGTGTGGGTTCATGGGAGGACACCACAATGGGCGCATCCCAGTTATAGCGTTCCGCCGGCTCACCGGGCTCAGGCTGGGCCCGGATATAGACGATCTCGCCAGTCGTCCGGTCAAAGCGGACCAGATTGCCCTGCTGCCAGCTGGAATAGGCGATATCGGGATTGCCCGGTTCGATATCCGGTTCGTGGCCGTCGCCGAATAGCGTGACTTCCCAGTCCGAATTTCGGATGCCATGGCGGTTATCGGTGCGGGACGGACCCACTTGGGTCGAATTGTCCTGTGTGCCGCCATAGATATTGTAGAATGGCTCGGCATCATCCACGGCAATGTCATAGAATTGCGTGATGGGCAGGTTGGAGATGAAGCGCCAGGTCCGCTCATCATCCACCGTCTCATAGAGACCGCCATCGGATCCGACCAGCATGTAGTCGGAATCGGTCGGGTGGAAGGCGATGGCATGGTCATCCACATGTTTGAATTCATTGTTGATATCGCGAAACGTCGCGCCGCCATCGTCGGAAATCTGTGTCGTATTGCTGACCAGAATGATCCGGTCGAAATGGTGCGGATGCGCGTAAAGCTCCATGTAGTAATGCGGCCCGGTGCCGCCGGAGACCGTGTCCGACATGCGGGTCCAGCTCTCGCCGCGATTGGATGAGCGATAGACGCCGCCTGATCGCCGGTTTTGCTCGATGGCGGCGTAGATGACGTCCGGGTCTTGCGGTGAGATGGCAAGGCCGATCTTCCCGAGATTGCCCGTGGGCAGGCCGGTTGTGACCTGACGCCAGGTCCGGCCACCATCGTCGGAGACATGAATGCCGGATTCCGGCCCGCCCCCCATATAGGCGGCAACCGTGCGGTGACGCTGCCAGGTGGCGGCATACAGCCGGTCCGGATTGCGTGGATCGATAAGCAGATCGGTCACGCCGGTCCATTCGCCCGCCGACAGCACATTCTCCCAGGTTTCGCCGCCATCGGTCGACATGAACAGGCCGCGATCGCCGCCGGATGACCAGAGAGGGCCTTGCGAGGCGACCCAGATCGTATCCGGATCGTCCGGGTGAACGATGATTTCGGAAATGTGCTCGGAATTCTCGAGCCCCAGATGCGTCCAGGTCTGACCGCCATCGCGCGACCGGTAAATGCCGTTGCCATAACCATTATGCCGGCCACCATGGTTTTCGCCGGTTCCGACCCAGATCGTGTGCGGGTTGGAGGGATCAATCGTCACCGTTCCGATCGAGAAGACGTCTTGATCGTCAAATATCGGCGTCCAGGTCGTGCCGGCGTTCTCCGTGCGCCAGACACCGCCCGAACCGACGCCGACGATCCATGTGGACGGATCGTCCTGCAGGATTTCGATATCGCCGATCCGGCCCGACATGAAAGCCGGTCCGATATTGCGGAATTCAAGCCCGTTGAAATTGGCAGAGGCCATCGGATCGGTGGCCGTCTCCTCTTCTGATTGGGCACAAGCAGTTTGCGGCAAAGCGCCGAGCAATACGGCACAGAGAATGGCGCGCATATAGTCCTCCCCAGGAAATGTCATACCGGAGACTATCATCCGAAAAGCGGATGGGAAGCGGCCCGGCGATTTTCCGGGGGATTATGATGTATTCGTAATCTTGACGCCCGGCCGAAGCTCAAGAGGATGCGCGCCATGACCGTGAACAAGCTCTTCCGCGACATCCACCACTGGGGCTCACTGGCCGTCATGATCCCCCTGGGTGTCATGATCGTCGCGGGCATTTTCCTGATGCTGAAAAAGGAATTCGACTGGATTCAACCGCCCAGTCAGCGCAGCGCTGTTGAAATCACGGGAGCGCCCGCGACGACATTGCTGGAACTATACGAGGTCGCAGCGTCAATTCCGGAACTCGACACCACGGACTGGACGCAGTTTGACCGGATCGATGTGCAACCCGACCGCGGCATCGTCAAGTTCATCTCGACCAATCGCTGGGAGGCCCAGATCGATCTGGTGACGCTGGAAGTCCTGCAACTGGAATACCGGCGCTCGGACCTGTTCGAGCAGATCCATGATGGCTCATTCTTTGCCGATTGGGTGAAGCTCTACGTTTTCCTGCCTGCCGGCGTCGTTCTGTTTGCGCTCTGGCTGACCGGCATCTGGCTCTTCTTCCTGCCGCATGTGAAGCGCTGGCAGCGGGACCGGAAGCGTGCGGCAAAGGCCGCTGCGCGCCAGGGCAGAACGTAAAGCCTGATTGCTCCTTTCGCGCGGCTCCGCTATACGCCGCGCAACAGATCAAATCCCCTACGCTTCAAGGATGACCCGCCCCATGGCCGCCTATCAATACGTCTATCATATGGACAAGCTCTCGAAGACCTATCCGGGGGCTGCCAAGCCGGTTTTTCAGGGAATTTCCCTGCACTTCCTGCCCGACGCCAAGATCGGTGTTGTTGGCTCCAACGGTGCCGGTAAATCTACCCTCCTGAAAATCATGGCGGGCATGGACACAGACTTCACCGGCGAAGCGTGGGCAGAAAAAGGCGTCCGCGTCGGCTATCTGCCGCAGGAGCCTCAGCTCGATCCGACCAAGACCGTCTGGGAGAATGTCATCGAAGGATCGGCCCACAAGAAGCTGGTCGACGATTTCAATGCCATCTCCATGAAGCTGGCGGAAGATTATTCCGACGAGCTGATGGAGGAAATGACCGAGCTTCAGGAAAAGATCGACGCCGCCGATGCATGGGATATCGATAGCAAGATCGAGATGGCCATGGACGCCTTGCGCTGCCCGCCGGCCGATTGGGATGTGACCAAATTGTCGGGCGGTGAAATCCGCCGCGTGGCTCTGTGCCGCCTTCTGCTCTCAGAGCCGCACATGTTGCTGCTCGATGAGCCGACCAACCACCTCGATGCCGAATCGGTCGACTGGCTCCAGCACCATCTGGAGAATTTCCCCGGCGCCATTCTGGTTGTGACCCACGACCGCTATTTCCTCGACTCCATCACCACATGGACGCTGGAGCTCGATCGCGGCCGCGGCGTGCCATATGAGGGCAATTATTCTGCCTGGCTGGAACAGAAGCAAAAACGCCTGGCCCAGGAAAGCCGCGAACAGGGCGCAAAGGAGCGCGCACTCGCCCGCGAGCTGGACTGGATTCGGTCGTCGCCCAAGGCGCGCCAGGCCAAGTCCAAGGCGCGGATCAAGTCCTATGAAGAATTGCGCGATCAGGCCGACCGCCAGGAAATCAATCACGCCCAGATCAATATTCCGCCGGGCCCGCGCCTCGGCGGTGTGGTGCTGGAGGTGGAGAATCTGAAAAAGGGCTTCGAAGACAAGCTGCTGATCGATGGTCTGTCTTTCAAACTGCCGCCAGGCGGCGTGGTCGGTGTGATCGGCCCGAATGGTGCCGGTAAATCGACCCTCTTCAAGATGATCACCGGACAGGAAAAGCCGGATGAAGGCACCTTCCGTGTCGGTGAGACCGTGAAACTGTCCTATGTCGATCAGTCCCGCGATACGCTGGATCCAAACAAGAATGTCTGGGAAGAAATCTCGGGCGGCAATGACATGATCAATCTTGGTGGCAAGGAAGTGCCGTCCCGGGCCTATGTCGGCGCCTTCAACTTCAAGGGCGGAGACCAGCAGAAAAAGGTCGGCCTGCTCTCGGGCGGTGAACGCAATCGCGTGCACCTTGCCAAGACGCTTCAGACCGGCGGCAATCTGCTCCTCCTCGATGAGCCGACCAACGATCTCGACGTGGAAACGCTCGCCGCGCTGGAGCAGGCGCTGGAAAACTATCCCGGTTGCGCAGTGGTCATCTCGCACGATCGTTTCTTCCTCGACCGTCTGGCCACCCACATTCTTGCCTTTGAAGGCGATAGCCATGTGGAATGGTTTGAAGGCAACTTCCACGACTATATCGAGGACAAGAAGCGTCGTCTGGGCGAGGATTCGGTTGTCCCGTCCCGGGTCCGGTTCAAGAAGTTCAGCCGCTAGGCGGAGCAGGGTGGCCTAGCGGTCACCCATTTCCGTCAGGCGGGCGTCCGCTTCGCTGCGTAATTCGCTCGCGCTCTGGAAGATATGGGCGGCCTCTTCGCGTTCGGACGCGTCCATATCCCTGCCATTGCGCATTCGGCCAGCGTTCTGGGCCACCAGATTGGCGTTCGCCCGCAGGTTCGAGAAGCATTGCTGTCCTTGTTGGGCTGCGGCACGGTCTGCCGTGTCCATGCCCCGGATCAGGCTGTCGCAGAAATCACGTTGCTCGAAGGCCCGGTCCCGAAATGTGCCGAGCTCCGACAGACTGGCAGAACCGACAGTCTCATAGCCAAAGCGTTCGTTTGCCAGGCTCATGTCTTCCGGCATCTGGACACCAGCGCCAGATCCGCCTCCGCCACCACCATCGCCGCCGCCCGGTCCGCCGCCGGGGGAGCCCGGTGCGCCCGGAGGAGAGGGCGGGATTTCGGTCGTTTCGTGGCGAGTGCACATGGCGGTGCGGGAATCGCCTTGCGGCGCAAAGTCTTCACCGCGCGCCCGGCATTCTGCCGGTGTGTAGGTGCCATCGAGCCAGACGCCCTCACTCACATGACAGCAGCGGCGATCATCCTGTGCGGATGCCTGAGGCATGAAAGCCAGAGCCAAACCGGCAACCCATAGTGATTTCCACATTCTTTCCTCCCCGATTTCCGCTTGAGCCTATCACAGGCGGCATGAGAAGCAGAAATCGGGAGGCAAGGGGGTATCAGTTTTCGTGGCCTGTCAGATGCTCGATCAATTGATTGATCTGCTCGTCCCGTGTGCCGGAAAGCGGAATATCCGGGATAACCGGGGCCGATGAGCGATCACCCGACGGGCGGATGAAAATATAGATCGGCGCGGCAACTTCGAGGTCGGAATGGATCAGTCGATGCAGCTGAACCTGCCCGGTTGAATTGGCCCGCCCTTCCGTGCCCGGCCCCGCAACAGGCGCAATATCGAAATCCTGCGCTGTCGCAGCCATGACAATGGCTTGTGAATAGGTTCCGGCCCCGACGAGTATGGCGACATTTCCGCCAAACCGGTTGGCAAGCTCTGCCGGCGGTTCGACCCATTGGGCAAAAGGCACTGAGACCACCTGGCCAATTTCCGAGCCGGGAATGAGGGCCTGGTTCTCGGCGACGATGCGCGCGGTCACAGCCGAAAGCGGCGTGTAGCGCTGGTCTGTAGTATAGGCGAACAGGCGGTCCGAAAGCTGATGCGCACCGCCGCCATTCCGGCTGACATCAATGATCAGGTTTTCCGCACCCTGCTCGGCAATCGCCGCGAAACTCGTCTCCAGAAACTCTGCGAACTCGCTTTCCAGATCGGGCATGAATGTATTGACGGTCAAGACCGCCGTTGTGCCCTGAAAATCCAGTGACCATTGGTCATGCGGCTCTACGGATGTATCGCGATCCGGATCCAGTCTTACGGTTCTTTGGCTTCCGCCGGGCGATGCCACAACGACGGTCCAGCTGTCAGCCCCGCCTGTCAGGGCCCAGAGATAGAGGGGGAAACGGGATTCGAGCACATAGGCGCGCAATCCGTCTGAATCGCCATTCATGCGGGCCATCAGGTGATTGGCCAGATCGGCCGCAGGATGACCGTTAATGGTCAGGATTTCTTCCCCGGCCTCGAAAACACTTTCCGGAGCAACGGTGTGCGCTATCTTCAAGCGCCCCGCGTCAAGCGAAACCGGCAAGGTGAATTCCGCCCCGCCGGCCGCAAGATAGGCATCATAGTCGTCTTGCGGCGCACGGATCGTGATGTGTCCGTCGTTGAAAACCGGATTGAGAACAGCCAGAGACAGCCACGCTTCGCGGCGTGAATACTCGCCCTCGAGCGCGTTCGAGACGGCATCAAACCGCGACTGAAGGTCATCGACATCAGCCGAAAATGACGGGTCGGGGTGGGTGGCAAAAAACCAGTCGCGCCACTCTTCGACATCCGCGCGCAGCGCATCAGCAGGGATTGTTTCGGTGGGGTCCTGTGCGCAAGCCTGCGTAAACACAAGGCTCGCGGCAAGAGAGAACAGGATGGCGGCGCTTCTGGGGAGGAGCTTGATCATGGTGTGTATTCCATATAATATGTAACAAGTAACGTAACCGGTAACATATAATTTCCCGGAGAACAAGATGTCGATGAATTCGCGGTCTGAAACGGCGCTTGATGATTATGCGCCGGCCTTTCTCGGCATGATTATGAGCCGGCTGGTCGACGAGATCGTAGCTGCGGGCAGCGAAACGGCCCGCGCGCTATCCATTGATCTGCCGCCGCGATCCATGTCGATCATCACGCTTCTGGCCGAGCGCGAACGGAGCGTCACCGAAATCGCGTTGGCGGTGGGCCAGACCCATGCCGGGGTCATCAAGAATATGAAACCACTCGCCGAAAGTGGCCTGGTGACGCGGTTTGATGACAACAGTGACGGACGACGAAAGCCCTATGGCCTTACCCCAAAAGGGCGAAACATCGCCGGCGAGCTGGATCATCTCCTGAAAGCCGGTGCAGCGGCCTATCGGGAGTTGTTCGAGGAAATCGGAATTGACCTCTATGATGCTGTTCTGCGAGCCGATGCGGCGCTAAAGCGGCAGTCCATGTCGCAGCGCATGCTCGCCAAGGCGATGCCAGCCAAAAGATAATCCTGCGAATTCTCATTCTTTCCATTGAAACTGCCGCAGAATGATATAAAGATATCTTTATACCTTTTTCAGGTGAGATATCGGCATGGAACATTTGATTGGTCAATTGAAAGCCCTCGCGGAGCCAACGCGACTGCGCGTTGCGACACTTCTGGCGCTGGGCGAGCTGACGGTTTCGGAACTGGTTCAGGTCCTCGGGCAAAGCCAGCCCCGCGTGAGCCGTCATCTGAAATTGCTGACCGATGCCGGATTGGTCGAGCGTCAACCGGAAGGTGCCTTCGTTTTCTATCGTTTGGTGTCGGCTGGTCCCGGTCAGCGCATCGCGAATGTTATTGGCGATCTGACCCCGCCGGATGATCCTGTTCTGAAGCGCGACCTGGATCGCCTGGCCTCTGTGAAAGCCGCCCGGGCCGCTGCTGCGGAATCATATTTCCAGCGTGCCAATGAAGACTGGGACCGGATCCGTGCGCTTCATCTGTCCGAGGACGAAGTCGAGGCCGCCATGCGCGATGCGGCGGGCAGCGGGCCCTTTCAGCTGATGATCGATGTCGGCGTCGGCACTGGCCGGATTCTGGAAGTCTTTGCCGACCGCGTTTCCGAGAGCGTCGGTATCGACGTCAATCATGCGATGTTGAATGTCGCACGGCTCAATCTCGAACGTGCCGGCCTGACGGGCGCATCCGTCCGCAAGGCCGATGTGTCTGCCCTTCCATTTGATGACGGCGTCGCCGACCTGGTGACGGTCCATCAGGTGCTCCATTATCTGGATGATCCCGCCGTCGCGATCACGGAATGCGCCCGCGTTCTGAAGCCGGGCGGCGTTCTGCTGATTGCGGATTTTGCACCGCACCAGCTGGAATTCCTGAAGACCGACCATGCTCATAGAAAACTCGGCTTCTCGGACGAAGAAATGACCGAGTGGGTCGAAAGTGCGGGGCTCGAAATGCGCCGCCGGTCCGCGCTTCACCCTGAAGAACCGGAAAACCGTCTGACCGTGAAGATTTGGTCGGCGCGGCGAACGCCTGTCCGGACGAGCCAGCCCTCGATTGCCGCCAAGGACGTGTCCGCATGACCCATCAACCCACACCATTCGCTTTTGGCCGCACTTCCGCGCCAACGGTCTCGTTTGAATTCTTCCCGCCGAAGACCGACGCGATGGAAGCCCGTCTTTGGGAGACCGTCGAGAAGCTGGAGCCTTACCAGCCCGACTTCGTCTCGGTCACCTATGGTGCGGGTGGCTCCACGCGGGAGCGCACCCGGAACACGGTCAAACGGATATTGAAGGAAACCCGTCTGAAAGCGGCCGCGCATCTGACCTGCGTTGGTGCGACCCGTAGCGAAACGATCGATATCATTCGCGATTACAAGGACGCCGGCGTGGATCACATTGTCGCCTTGCGCGGGGATGCGCCGGAAGGCGTGGGTGAAGCCTATACGACCCACCCCGGTGGATTTGAATGCACATCCGAACTGGTTCGGGCGGCCCGCGACGCCGGCGTCAGCGAGGTGTCGGTCGGCTGTTATCCGGAACGCCATCCGGACAGCCCTTCGGTCGAGCATGATCTCGATGTTCTGAAGCGCAAGATTGACGCCGGCGCCACCCGCGCGGTCACTCAGTTTTTCTTTGATCCGGATGTATTCTTCCGCTTTCGCGACCGTGCGGTCGCAGCGGGCGTGACCATTCCGATTATTCCCGGTCTGATGCTGCAGTCCAATTTCAAGGGCTTACAGCGCATGTCCGCGCTCTGCGGGGCATCGGTCCCCGACAGTCTGCCGCCGCTTTATGAAGGCCTGGACGAGGATCCCGAGACCCGGGATCTGGTGACGGCCAATGTTGTCGCCAAGCTGGCACGCAAGCTCGAAAAGGGCGGGGCCGAACATTTTCATTTCTACACGCTGAACCGGGCCAGCCTGGCCATCTGCCTGGTGCGTCTGCTGGGTGTTCGCGCTTTGGCGGAGGCCGCCTGAGCCATGTCGGATCCAAGTCAGCGTATGGAGGCGCTCAAAGACGCAGCCAGATCCCGTATCCTTATTCTGGATGGCCCGAAGGGAACGGAAATCCAGAATAAAGGTCTGACGGAAGCGGATTTCCGCGGTTCGAAATTTACCGCTCACAATCGCGACCTGAAAGGCAATAATGATATTCTCAATCTGACCCGCCCGGATGTCATCGAAGCGATCCATCGCGATTATGCCGAGGCGGGCGCGGAAATCATTTCCACGAACTCGTTCAATGCCAATGCGATCAGCCAGGGCGAATATGGCCTGGAAGGCGAGGCCTATGCGATCAATGTCGCGGCAGCACAGGCGGCCCGAAAGATCGCTGATGAATTCTCGACAGACGATCACGTGCGCTGGGTGGCCGGGGCGGTGGGCCCGACCAATGCCACCCTGTCGCTCTCACCGGACGTCAACAAACCGGAATTTCGGGCGACGGATTTCGACTCCATGGTTGCCGTCTATTCCGAGGCCGCTGCGGGTCTGATTGATGGCGGGGCCGATTATCTCCTGATTGAAACCGTCTTTGATACGCTGAACGCCAAGGCAGCGATTGCGGCCGTGCGGGATCTCGAGCAGGCCCGCGGTCAATCCATTTCGATGGCGCTCTCCATGACGGTGGTGGATCGTTCCGGGCGCAATTTGTCTGGCCAGACCGTCGAGGCGTTCTGGGAATCGATCCGTCATGCGAAGCCGATCAGCGTGGGGCTGAACTGTTCGCTCGGCGCCGATCAGATGCGGGCATATGCGGCCGCGCTGTCGCGTGTGGCCGACACCCTGATCCATGCTTATCCCAATGCCGGCTTGCCCAATGATCTCGGTGGCTATGACGAACCCCCGGAAACCACCTCTGCCCATCTGGGGGAATGGGCGCAAAGCGGACTGTTGAACATTGTCGGTGGCTGTTGTGGCACCACGCCCGCCCATACACGGGCGATCGCTGCTGCGGTGACGGGGGCCGCGCCGCGCAACCTTCCCGAACGCCCGGCCGCCATGCGCCTGTCCGGGCTCGAGCCATTCGCTCTGGCCGGATAAGGCATTGCAAGCAAGAGGAGCATCACCATGAAACTCGCAATCCGTTTGATTTTCGCCCTGCTGTTCGGGGCCATAGCCTATGTGATTTCCAGCATCGTCATCGGCACGCTGATGGGGGCTGGGCTTGTCAGTCAGATCATTGCTGGCGTGATCGGGCTTGGCTTCTTTCTGATCGCGTTATTCGGCAAACCCGGCGCGGGCCGCAGCAGCCAATTCCACGACAATAATTTCGGCGGTCCGGGCGGTCCCGGGCCGTCAGCTTTCAATTGATACGGCGGCGCTGAATGACCGGACAATCCCGAGCCAGTTTTGTTAATATCGGCGAGCGCACCAACGTCACGGGTTCGGCGCGGTTTCGCAAGCTGATCACCAACGGTGATTATGCCGAAGCGCTCTCTGTGGCGCGTCAGCAGGTCGAAAACGGCGCCCAGATCATCGACATCAACATGGATGAAGGCTTGCTGGATTCGCAGGCCGCCATGCGCACCTTCCTGCGGCTCATCGCCGGTGAACCGGATATCGCCCGCGTGCCGGTCATGATTGATAGCTCCAAGTGGGAGGTGATCGAGGAGGGACTGAAAAACGTCCAGGGCAAGGCGATTGTCAATTCGATCAGCCTCAAGGAAGGCGAGGACGCCTTCCTCGAGCAAGCGCGGCTGGTCCAGCGTTATGGCGCGGCCGTTGTGGTCATGGCCTTTGACGAGGACGGCCAGGCCGAAACCGCGGACCGGAAGTTCGAGATTTGCCAGCGCGCCTATCGTCTGCTGGTGGACACCGTCGGATTTGACCCCTGCGATATCATTTTTGACCCCAATATTTTCGCGGTCGCTACCGGTATCGCCGAACACGACAATTATGGCGTGGGCTTTATCGAGGCGACCCGCCGCATCCGGGCCGAACTGCCCCACGCTCATGTGTCAGGCGGCGTTTCAAATCTGTCCTTTTCTTTCCGGGGTAATGAGGCGGTGCGCCGCGCCATGCACTCCGTCTTCCTCTATCACGCCATTCAGGCGGGCCTCGATATGGCCATCGTCAATGCCGGTCAGCTCGACATTTATGATGATATCGAGCCCGAGCTTCGCGACGTGGTCGAGGACGTCATCCTCAACCGCGCCAAGGGCGCAGCGGACCGTCTTCTCGAAATCGCCGAACGATTCCGGGACACGGGCGAGGCTGAAAAAAAGGCCGCTGCCGAATGGCGCGGCTGGCCGGTCGCAAAGCGCCTCGAGCACGCCCTGGTGCATGGCATCACGGATTATATTGACGATGATACGGAGGAAGCCCGGCAAGCCTTCGACAAGCCGCTGGAGGTGATTGAAGGCCCGCTGATGGACGGCATGAATGTCGTTGGCGATCTGTTTGGCGCGGGGAAAATGTTCCTGCCGCAAGTGGTCAAATCCGCGCGCGTCATGAAGAAGGCCGTGGCCTGGCTTCTGCCCTATCTGGAAGAAGAAAAGCGCCGCTCCGGAAACGCCGGGAAATCCAATGGCAAAATCGTCCTCGCGACGGTGAAGGGAGATGTCCACGATATTGGCAAGAATATTGTCGGCGTCGTTCTGCAATGTAATGGCTATGAGATCGTCGATCTGGGCGTGATGGTGCCAGGCTCGGATATCCTCGAAGCGGCGAAACGCGAAGGCGCAGACATTGTCGGCCTTTCGGGGCTCATTACGCCTTCACTGGATGAAATGGTCGATGTCGCGAGTGAAATGCAGCGTCTGGGCTTTGATTTGCCGCTGCTGATTGGCGGGGCGACAACCAGCCCGGCACATACCGCCTTGCGGATTGAGCCCGCCTATTCGCGTGGCCCCGTCGTGCACGTCAATGATGCCAGCCGCGCGGTTGGTGTGGTCTCCAAGCTCCTGTCAGCGGATCGCGAAGCCTATGCGCAGGGCGTCAAGGACGAACTCGCGCGCATTCGGGACGTGCGGGCGCGCACCCAGTCAGCCCGTGACCGGCTGAGCCTCGATGCCGCCCGCGCCAATGCGCATTCTGTCGAATGCGTGGTGCCGAGACCGCGCCAGCCTGGCGTCACCGCAATTGATGACGTTACGGTCGCTGACCTGATACCGTATATCGACTGGACGCCTTTTTTCATGAGCTGGGACATGAAGGGCGTTTATCCGCAAATTCTGGACGATCCGAACCGCGGCGATGCGGCGCGTTCCCTTCTGGCCGATGGCCAGAAAATGCTGGCGCAGATGGCGGATGAAAACTGGATCAAGCCTCGCGGCGTGGTCGGGCTCTGGCCGGCCAACCGCAAGGGCGACGATATCACAATCTGGCAGGATGACCGCCGGGCGGACACGCGTGAAACCTTCTATGGATTGCGCCAGCAATCGGCCAAGTCCAATGATCGTCCGCATCTCTCGCAATCGGATTTCGTGGCAGAAACAGGCGACGACTGGGTCGGCGGATTTTGCGTCACAGCCGGAGACAACCCCGCCATTGCGCAAGCCTTCAGGGACGCCAATGACGACTATTCGGCCATCATGTTTGCGGCTCTGTCGGACCGGATTGCCGAGGCATTCGCCGAATATCTCCATCGCCGTGTCCGAACGGACATATGGGGCTATGCACCAGACGAAAATCTCACAAACGAGCAGCTGATCAAGGAAGCCTATCAGGGCATTCGCCCGGCGCCGGGCTACCCCTCACAGCCGGATCACACGGAGAAACTGACGCTATTCAAGTTGTTGGATGCGCCCGCCAATTGCGGCGTCGAACTGACCGAGACATTGGCGATGACACCGGCGTCCTCGGTGTCCGGCCTCTATATCGCCCACCCGGACAGCGAATATTTTGTGGTCGGGCGGATCGGTGAGGACCAGGTCGCCGACTATGCCCGCCGCAAGGGCTGGACGCCCGGACAGGCGGAAAAAGCGCTGGCCCCCATCCTCGGGTATGATCCGAAGACGGAGGCCGAACGCAACGCCGCCTAGAAACGGCCCATCTGGTAATCCAGCATGGCCTGACGGACTTCGCCTTCCGTATTCATGACGAAGGGACCACCCCGCGCGACCGGTTCACGCAGGGGCTTGGCGGCAATCAGAAGCAGGCGGGCGCCTTCCGGGCCGGCTTCCAGCCGGGTGATGTCTCCTTCGCCCAGCACGCCCAGCTCGCCGCGATTGACGCTCATTGATGCTTCGCTACCGGTCCGGGACAGCAGGACTGATCCGTCATGGACGGCGACAATGGCCGAGTGGTGAGACGGCAGGGCTTCTTCGAACACAGCCCCGGCTTCAAGCAAAACCTCGGCAAAGAAGGGCTGAACGGTGATATTCTTCACCGGACCTTCAATGCCGGCTGATGTCTTTCCCGCCACGATGCGGGCCGTCGCACCCGGACGCGTGTCCACAGGAATATCGGCCGCCTTGTACTCCTGATAGCTGGCCGGCTTCATCTTTTCGGCGCGCGGCAGATTGATCCACAGCTGGAAGCCGGACATCAGCCCGTCTTCCTGTTCGGGCATTTCGGAATGCTCGATACCGCCGGCCGCTGTCATCCATTGTACGCCGCCCGGCTCGATCACGCCTTCATGGCCCTTATTGTCCTTGTGCCGCATTCGGCCCGCAAACATGTAGGTGACGGTTTCAAAGCCGCGGTGGGGATGTGGTGGAAAGCCGGCCAGATAATCATCCGGGTTGTCCGAGTGGAAATTGTCCAGCATCAGGAAGGGATCAATCTGCGGCAGGCGCGGCGTGCCCAGAAGGCGGTTCAGCTTTACGCCGGCGCCGTCACTGGCAGCCATGCCGGGCTCGAGATGTACGAGAGGTCTGATAGAGGTCATGATGGGTCTCCTTTGGCCCGATATATGGGACAAAATGTCGTCGGCAGTAGGCGATCCGTCGAAAATCCCGTTTTTCCAGAATGTCAGTAATGGACGTTATTGGATTGTCTGGCCTAGAGTGTCGCGAAAGTCAGGGGGAATCACATGCACAGAACATTCGGCCTTTGCACACTGGCGGTATTGACGCTTTCGGCGTGCGACACAGCGGCAACGGAAGCACAACCCGCCCCCGGGTCCATGCAGACCGATATTTCCGTAGACCATGAGCCACCCGCTGTTTCAGGGCAGAGCTTTACGGCCACGCAGGTTGTGGCGGGCTACTACCTGCCGCAGGACGAGGTCGCGATTGGCAGTATCAGCCTCGATCACATTTCCGTCGGGCTCGATTGGGAATTCGAAGAATACCAGTCCGGATCGCCGGACGCCTTCACCCCGCTGGCCGTCATATTCGAGGATACATCCAGTCCGACGGGCGTTGGCGAGCTTGGCAATACCTATTATGAGGTCAACCACGTCCTTGTGCCGGATGAGTATGCCGTGAGTGATGACGGGCTGGCTTTTTCCGGAACCCACGATGTGATGGGAGATTTCCATTTCGATGGGCGCTGGAATATGGCCGATGTTGAGCAGATGCAGGCGGGTTATCCGGAGCAAGCGCAATCGGCCCTGACCGGCACGCTGACGCTCGGCGATGTGGTTTTCGAAGATATTGTTTTCCAGGGTTGGTTGGGGGATTAGACAATTTCCACGCCTCGAAAGTCCCAATTCACCATTGGCTGGCGCGAATGGATCATTCTTCCGGATTTTGCAGAAACGCGGATCAAGGCGAAGATCGACACCGGCGCGCGGACGTCCGCCATCCATGCCTGGGATATCAAGCCCTTCGAAAAGGACGGTGCGAAATGGGTGCGGTTCGAGCTGCACCCGCTTCAGAAAAACAATACCCAACGTATTGCCTGTGAAGCGCCCGTCGTGGACGAGCGCCTGATCCGGTCCTCCAATGGCCAGATTAGCAAACGATTCCTCATTCGGACGCGCCTGAAACTCGGCAATCGGATCTGGCCGATTGATCTGACATTGTCGCGGCGTGACGAGATGGGCTTTCGTATGCTACTGGGGCGAACAGCGCTCAGCGGGCGGACATTGATCGATCCTCTGGCGTCCTATCTTTGCGGGCGTTAGCCAGACAACATCCGCCTGAAATAACCAGAAGCCATTATTGGAAACCAAATGCGTCTTGCCCTTCTTTGCCGAAATCCGGACCTCTACTCGCACAAGCGTCTTGTCGAGGCGGCAGAGGCACGCGGCCATCAGATCGATGTCCTGGATACGCTGCGCATCTATATGAACATCACGTCGCACCGGCCGGAATTGCATTATCGCGGCGAAAAACTGCCCAAATATGATGCGGTGATCCCGCGTATCGGGACCTCTATCACGGCTTACGGCACGGCGGTTGTCCGCCAGTTTGAAATGACGGGGGCATGGACGCTGGCAGAGTCGGTCGCCATCACGCGCTCGCGGGACAAGCTGCGCTCGCTGCAATTGCTGTCACGCGAAGGCATCGGCCTGCCGGTCACGGCCTTTGCGCATGATACGCGCCAGCTGGACCACCTTCTGGAAATGGTCGGCGGTGCGCCGGTCGTGATCAAGCTTCTGGAAGGGACACAGGGCGTCGGCGTGGTTCTGGCGGAGACGCCGCGTTCGGCGAAATCGGTGATTGAGGCCTTCCGCGGTGCCAAGGTGAATATTCTGGTCCAGGAATTCATCAAGGAGGCCGGTGGCGCCGATATCCGGACGATCGTTGTCGGCGGCAAGGTCGTGGCGGCCATGAAACGTCAGGGCGGCGAAGGCGAGTTCCGCTCCAACCTTCACCGCGGCGGCGGCGCCTCCAAAATCAAGATCACGCCGGAAGAACGCGCGACTGCCGTTCGCGCGGCCAAAATCATGGGCCTCCATGTTTGCGGGGTCGATTTGCTCCGGTCCAATCACGGTCCCGTCGTGATGGAGGTAAACTCCTCGCCGGGTCTTGAAGGTATCGAGGGCGCAACCGGACTGGACGTGGCGGGGCAGATTATCGAGTTGATCGAGAAGACGGCCAAACCCGGCAAAACCAGAACGAAGGGAACAGGGTGAGCCAGCAACCACTCGAGTTTGCGGGGCACACGATTGCCCCGGGAACCCGCGCCAAAATAGAATTGCCGGTCGCTTTACTGTCGGATCACACACCGGTCTCGATGACAGTCATGATCATACACGGCAAGAAGCCGGGGCCGACCGTCTTCGTATCCGGTGCGATCCATGGTGATGAGATTATCGGCGTCGAGATCATCCGCCGGCTGGTGCGCGCCAAGCAGTTGAGCACCCTGGCCGGCGCGTTGATTTGCGTGCCAATCGTCAATGCCTTCGGCTTCATCAACCATACGCGCTACCTGCCCGACAGACGTGACCTCAACCGTTCCTTTCCGGGCGCCGCCAAAGGCTCGCTGGCGGCGCGGCTGGCAAAACTCTTCATGACGGAGATTGTCGCCCGCTGTGAGGTCGGCATCGATCTGCACTCGGCGGCCGAACACCGCGTGAACCTGCCCCAGATCCGGATCGATGGCGGATCGAAGAAAGCCATGGAATTGGCGAAAGTGTTCGCGCCCCCGGTCATCATGGTCTCAAAGCTGCGCGACGGATCTCTTCGCCACGCGGCGCGAGAGCAGGGCAAGGATGTGCTCGTATATGAATGTGGAGAAGCGCTACGCTTTGATGAAACGGCCCTTCGCATTGGCGTAACAGGTATACTGCGCGTGCTCCGGGAGATCGGAATGATCCGTCAGGCAAAAGGCATACGGTCGCCTCTGACCCCGGATATCAGCCAGTCGTCCGAATGGGTGCGCGCGCCGATGGGGGGCGTGTTGCGGGCCTACAAGACTATCGGCGCCTGGGTGGAAGAGGGCGAGGTCATCGCCGCCTTGTCGGATCCGTTGGGGGATGGCGAAGTCGAGGTGCAATCATCCGCCACAGGCATCATTATCGGGCGGACCATGTTGCCGATCGTGAATGAGGGCGATGCGCTTTTCCATATTGCCGAAATCATCAAGCCAAAAACCGAAGACGGCCATACCGAGCTGGAACAGGCTTTCGAGGGCCACCCGCTCTTTGACGAAGATGAAATTCTCTAACGCCGGATAAAAAAACGCCGCCCGCAGACGGGGCACGTCTGCGGGCGGTATCGAGAGCGGGCCTAAGGGACAGGGAAGGGGCGGCCGCGCTCTGTCTTTCTGCGATCAGCCTCTAGTGCATATCGGGCATGATCACTTCATTGATGACGTGAATGACGCCATTGGATGCATCGACGTCTGCAGAAATCACAGTCGCGCCATCAATCATGACCGAGCTGCCGGTTGCGTCGATGTCGATCGAGTCACCCTGGACGGATGCGACGGACAGTGATTGGCCGGCCAGATCGCCCGCAAAATACTCACCCGGTACGACGTGATAGGTCAGGATGGCGACCAGTTGGTCGCGGTTTTCCGGCTGCAGAAGCGAATTGATCGTGTCTTCGCCCAGGGCCGCAAAGGCCTCATCGGTCGGGGCAAAAACCGTGAACGGTCCTTCGCCTTGCAGCGTCTCTACGAGGCCAGCGGCCTGTACGGCGGCAACCAGAGTCGTGAAGGAACCGGCATTGATCGCGGTTTCAACGATATCGCCCTGCATTTCGGCATGATGATCCATTTTGACCGTGCCGGCGCTATCGCCTGCAAATGCGGGTGCGGCCAGAGCAGCGGTGGCGGCGAATGTGAGAAGGATATTACGCATAGTGTGTCACTCCTGAGTCGTGGGGGAACGGGGCGAAGGATGCCGCCCCTGTCTTGCGTCTATCGCGCAAGTCATCAGGGTTTACGGCGACCGGGTCGCACCGGTTCACCGCATTAAACATCTTTTATTTTATATATTTAGGCTGGAAATATGAGGCGTGCGCCCTAAGAGGCGCTTCCGTACCCGCCGCCGCCGGGCGTCTGTATCTCTATGCGGTCACCCGGCTGAACGGTAATCGCAAACAGGCCTTCAAGTGTTTCAACATCACCATTGGCCCGGATGACACGCTGGGCTCCGCAAAGAGCATCGCGCCCTCCGGCAAGGCCCATAGGCGCTTCGGTCCGGTGGGATGATAAAAGCGCGACGTCCATCGCCTCCAGGAATTCAAGACAGCGAACCGAGCCATTTCCTCCGCACAGAGCCCCGGTCCCACCCGATCCTTTGCGAATACGATGATGGATCACGCGCACAGGGAAACGGCGTTCCAGAACTTCCGGATCGGTCATGCGTGAGTTGGTCATATGGGTATGGATCGCGTCGGTGCCGGCAAAGGCCTCCCCGTCCGGTCCGATACCCGCGCCCGATCCGCCGCAGATCGTTTCATAGTATTGATGCCGCTCATTGCCGAAGGTCAGATTATTCATTGTCCCCTGCGCGGCCGCCATACGGCCGGTCGCGGCAAACAAAGCATCGACGACCATCTGGCTGGTCTCGACATTACCCGCCACAACAGCTGCCGGATAAGCCGGATTGAGCAGGCAGCCATCCGGGATGATCAATTCCAGCGGCTTCAGGCAGCCCTCATTCAAGGGAATCTGATCACCCACCAGACAACGGAAGACGTAGAGCACCGCGGCGCGTGCCACACTGGATGGCGCATTGAAATTATTGGCGAGCTGCGCACTCGTGCCAGTGAAATCAATCACGGCGGATCGACGGGACTTGTCCACGCGGATGGCGACGCAGATTTCCGCGCCATCATCCATTCGGATTGTGGCTTCGCCATCCTCGAGCGCATCGATCACGCGCCGAACAGCGCGTTCTGCATTGTCCTGCACATGGCCCATATACGCGGCGACAACACGTTCACCATGGTCGCTGATCATCCGCATCAATTCGGCAGCCCCCTTGGCACAGGCCGCGAGTTGCGCCTTGAGGTCAGCGATATTCTGATCCGGATTGCGGGCGGGCCAGCGGCCGCCGGATAAAATCGCGCGGACCTTGTCGGATTGGAATTGTCCGCCTCGCATAATAAATTCGTTTGCGAAAGAAATGCCTTCTTCCTCGATCGAGGTTGAGAAGGGCGGCATGGAACCCGGTGCGATGCCGCCGACATCGGCATGATGTCCGCGGGCCGCAACATAGAAAATCCGCTTGCCGCTTTCCGTATCATACACCGGCACGACGACCGTGATATCGGGCAGATGCGTGCCGCCTCCATAGGGCGCATTGACGGCCACCGCGTCGCCGGGGCCGAGGTCCGGGTTTGCCACTGCAGCGGCCTTCACACTTGCCGACATCGAGCCGAGATGCACCGGCATGTGCGGGGCGTTGGCAACCAGGCCGCCATCGGCATCAAAAACGGCACAGGAAAAATCCAGGCGCTCTTTCATGTTCACGGAGTGCGCAGTGCGTTCCAGCGCAACACCCATCTGTTCGGCGACCGACATGAAGCGTTTGTTGAACAGTTCGAGCCGGATCGGATCAAGCTCGGTGATTTCCGCTTCGGCATGGGCTCTACCGGTGTGGTCGAGAACGAGCATGCCATCGGCGAGCCGTTTGATATGCCAACCCGGATCCACAACAATCGTGGAATTCGGCTCGACGATCAAAGCCGGACCGGCAAGGTCAGTCCCGGGGTCCATCTCCGCCAGTCGGTATACCGGCCAATCCGTCCAGGCTCCGTTCTGGAAAACCGGCCGTGTTTCCGTTGCTTCAACCGGTCTATCGCGGTCCGGCAGATCCACCGTCCATCCGCGAGCCCCCGGAGGTTCGGCCTCGGCTTCAGCTGCGACCGATTCAATGACCAGATCGCCGTCCGGCACAAATCCGAACAACCGTTCATGCGCCGTCCGGAAATCATTCTGAACCGATTTGATGTCGGTCAACCGCACGGGAATGGCCGTATCAGAACCGGAAACCCGAAGGCGGATAAAGTGGTCGACCGCTATAGTGGCAATCTCCGCTCCTTGTGACGCAAGAACAGATTGGGCGTCTTCGCCCAGCTCGCGGGCCTTGTCAGCGGCCGCCGAGAATGCGGTTCTGAAGTCATCCTCGATCGCCGCCTCGCGCGTTTCGCGCAGTTCGGCCAGTCCGATTCCCAGAGCGGATAACAAACCGGCATAGGGATGGATCAGAACCGTTTTCATGCCGATGGCTTCCGCCACCTTGCAAGCATGCTGACCGCCAGCCCCCCCGAAAGCCGAGAGGGCATAGCGCGCCGGATCCACGCCTTCGCCGATGGAAATCTGTTTGATGGCCTGTGCCATATTCTCGACCGCGACCGCCAGAAAGCCTTCCGCGGCTTCTTCTGCAGAGCCCAGACCCATTTCTTCTGCCAGCTTGCCAAACGCGTCACGGCTGGCATTGGCATCAAGTGGAGCCGAGCTGTCCGCGCCGAAGGTCTGGGGGAAGTGATCGGGCTGGATACGCCCCAGAACGATGTTGGCATCGGTCACGGCTGGCGGGCCGTGGCGGCCATAGCCGGCAGGCCCAGGCATCGCGCCGGCGCTGTCGGGGCCGACCCGGGCGCGTTCCCCGTCAAAGCTCAGGACAGAACCGCCGCCGGCCGCAACCGTATGCACCGCCATCATGGGCGCGCGCAGGCGCTGCCCGGCGATCACCGCCTCGCCGACGCGGGCATACTGATCACCGTCATAACGCGACACATCCGTTGATGTGCCGCCCATATCAAAGCCGATAACACGTGGATATCCGGCGGCCTTCGCCGTTTTCGCCATGCCGACGACCCCGCCCGCCGGTCCGGACAGAACCGCATCTCGCGCAGCAAATTGTGCTGCGGACGTCAGACCGCCCGATGACTGCATGAAATAGAGCGGCGCGCTCTCCAGCCTGTCCGCAACGCGGCCGGCGTAATCACGCAAGACCGGTGTCAGATAGGCGTCCAGTACCGCCGTCGAGGACCGCGGGACGATCTTGACCAGCGGGCTGGCATCGCTTGAACAGATAATGGTTTCAAAGCCGCAATCTGCCGCCAGCTGCGCGATATATTTCTCATGTGAACTATTTGCATAGGCGTGCATCAGCGCGATGGCGCAAGTTTGGGCGCCTGTTGCTCTGGCTTCTGATAAAGCGGCCGCCAGTGTCGGAATATCGAGGGCCGCAATCTCTGTGCCGTCAGGATCCATTCGTGCGCTGACGGAGACGATTTGATTGTGCAGCGGAGCAGGCCGTTCAATCTTCATGGCGAAGATATCCGGCCGCGTCTGGTCGCCTATCACCAGCAGGTCTTCAAAGCCTTCCGTGACGACAAAACAGGTGTTTGCGCCCTTGCGTTCAAGCAGGGCATTGGTGGCCACAGTCGTCCCCATCTTGACCGCGTTGATCTGCCCGGCGGGAAGCGGATCGCTGGCGGACAAGCCCAGCATTCGGCGCACGCCTTCCGAGGCTGCATCGTCATAGTCCGGGCTTTCCGAGAGCAGCTTCATCGCCCGCAAACGGCCGTCCGGCTGGCGCGCAATCACATCCGTGAACGTGCCGCCGCGATCAATCCAGAATTCCCAGGTGCCGGACACGCCTTCTAATCCCCCGCCAGCGGCGTTACATGAAGGGTTGGAGACTAGACTCATGGGTTTTTGGCGCAAGCTGACAGACTTCATTTCCGGCCAGCCCGACCCTTATGATTGCGAGGGCGAGGATTGCGGCCCCGGCCATCGCGTTGATGACGCGGATTTCGCCATTGCTCTGATTGGTCTCGGGGCCAAGATGGCGAAAGCCGATGGCGTGGTAACCCGAAATGAGATCGCCGCTTTCCGGCAGGTGTTCAAGGCGCCGCCGGACGGCGAAGACATTCTGATCCGGGTGTTCAACCTCGCCAAGGAAACCACTTTGGGCTTTGACGGATATGCCAGCCGTCTCGCCCGCCGTTTCCGTCATCATCCGGCTGTGCTGGAAGATGTCATCGACGGGCTCTTTCATATTGCCAAGGCCGATGGGGTCGTGACTGGCGACGAGCTGGATTATCTTCAGGCGGTGTCCGATATTTTCGGTTTTTCGCCGCGAGAGTTCCGGCGCATGCGCATGTCGCACGGCCTGGTGGATGCCAGCGACCCCTATGTTATCCTGGATGTTGATCCGGATGCAGATGACGATGAATTGAAACGTGCCTATCGAAAAATGGCGGCGCGCAATCACCCGGATGCACTTATTGCGCGCGGCGTTCCGGTCGAATTGCAACGCCTTGCCGTGGAGAAAATGGCGGCGATCAATGCCGCCTATGCCGAGGTGAGGGACGAACGCGCCGCAGAATCCCCCTGACTAAATCGTCGCGGGTTATTGACGTGGGGGGCGATGGCACCGAAATTGTAATCAAGACGTTAACGCGTCGATCTGTGAGCTAAGCGTGCCGAAAGGGGCATTGATGACCCAGACCCACACATTCCGGTTCCCGCACACCGCCGGTAATTGGCTGCGGACGCTGGTGGCTGCCGTACTGGCGGTGGCATTTGCCGGGCTCATCCTGATGTTTGCGGCCATCTTTGCCGCAGCGGCGCTGGTGGTCATCGGTGCGGCCATGCTGGCCGGCGGAGCCTGGTGGCTCTGGCGCAAGGTTCGGGGCCGTGATCAGCAAACCGCTGATGATGATATCACGGTGCTGGTCGCCAAGCGCGGTCCCTCCGGCTGGACGGTCGACGGCGAAGCGGACAACCGCCGCTGATTTCGAAACATTCCGTCACTTGGTGAATTCATGAATGCGGTCTAATCCGCAACTCATGAATTTACGGGACTTCTCAGCCTTCTTCGCCGTTTGCCTCTTCTGGGGGCTGAACTTCGTTGTAGCCAAGTTTGCCATAACTGGCTTGCCCGGCTGGTCGCCGGGCTTTGGTGGTGTACCGCCGATCGCCTTTGCCTTCCTGCGCTTTCTCGCCCTCGCGCTGATCTTGATTCCGTTCCTGCGCCCGATCCCCAAACAATGGGGCACATTGGTTCTGGTCGCGATGGGGATGGGCTGCTTGCAATACGTTCTGATCTTCATCGGCCTTGAAACGGCGACACCCTCTGGCATGGCGCTGGTCCTGCAAAGCGGCGTGCCCTTTGTTACCCTGCTGTCCGTCGTCTGGCTGAAGGAAAAGATCGGCTGGGCGCGCGGCCTGGGAACGGCACTGGCGATCGCCGGCGTTGTGCTGGTCGTGGCCAATCCCGCAGAGCTGACGCTGGCTATCGGTCTCTTATACGGCCTTGGCGCAGCCTTCGTGGCGTCGGTGGCCATGATCCTCATCCGCCGGATCGATATGAAGCCCATGCGATTGCAGGCCTGGATCGGATTGATTTCTGCGCCGATCCTGTTTGTTGGCACCGCCGCTTTCGAGACCGGACAGGCCGAAGCCGTCCTGTCGGGCGGCTGGATGTTTGCTGCCGCACTGGCGTTCACCGTTATTCTGGTCAACGTTTATGGTCACGGCGTATTTTACTATGTGCTACAGAAGTACGAGACGACTCTGGTGGCGCCGCTGACGCTGCTCGCGCCGTTGATTGGCGTGGCGTCCGGCGTCCTGTTGACGGGCGACCCGTTCGGCTGGAGGCTGGCGGTCGGAGGTTTGTTGACCCTGATCGGTGCCGGCATTGTGGCCTCTCGCCCGAATAAGACCCTGCCGGATGCAGCTTTGGTTCGCGAGGAATCGCTTTGACTTTCATTGATGCGCCATCGCCGAATTTCAATGATCGGAAAAAGCCGATCAGCCTGATTGTGCTCCATTATACCGGCATGGAATCGGGACAGGCGGCTCTGGACCGTATGCGCGATACGGCCGCGCAAGTCAGTGCTCATTACATGGTCGAGGAGGATGGCCGCATTTTCCGGCTGGTCGACGAGGAAAAGCGCGCCTGGCATGCGGGCGTATCCGAATGGGCCGGCGAAACCGATATCAACTCCGTTTCCATTGGCATCGAGATCGTCAATGGCGGGCATGATTTCGGCCTGCCGGACTATCCCCAGGCACAAATGGATGCAGTCATTTCGCTTACGAAACAAATAATGGTCAGGCGCAATATTCCGGCGCACCGGATTGTCGGTCATTCGGATATTGCGCCGGGCCGCAAGCAGGATCCGGGCGAGAAATTTCCCTGGATCCAGATGTCAGAAGCGGGCTGTGCGATTCATCCCAAAGTCATGGTCGAGGCGGGCGACGCGCAGTCAGGGCTGGCGGCAATCGGTTATGGATTTTCGGCCGGTGAAACAGCTGTCATCGAGGCGTTCCAGCGCCGCTTTCGTCCTGCCAGAGTGGACGGCACTCTGGACGACGAAACGGCCAGCCTGATTTCGGCAGTGGCGGCACTTACGCCGAAATCTTGACCTTCCGCCCTAAAACAACGACATAGACCGCGATCAGGCGGCCGGGCGACCGCGCTTGCAGGCTCGAAAGGGCGCAAGGGAGGAAAGTCCGGGCTCCGGAAAGGCAAGGTGCCAGGTAACGCCTGGCGGGGGTGACCCCAGGGATAGCGCCACAGAGAACAGACCGCCTGCCATTGCGGCAGGTAAGGGTGAAACGGTGCGGTAAGAGCGCACCGCCCCGACCGTAAGGAAGGGGGCACGGCAAGCCCCACCTGGAGCAAGACCGAATAGAGATGGATGCGGGTCAAACCGCACGCACGCCTTGCTGCGCCATCCGGGTAGGTCGCGTCAGGCCCGTCGTGAGGCGGGTCGCAGAGGAATGGTCGTCGCGTTCTTTCCGTCATGGAAAGAATGGAACAGAACCCGGCTTACAGGCCGCCTGATCACACTTTTCCACACATTATCCACAAATATGTTCTTAATCTGTTCTTTTGCTGCGCCGCAGCAATGGCTGCGATTACTTGCCGGGCAACAGAAAAAATGGCGAAAAAGCGCCTTTCTCCATTGTTTCCCATGAAATCCCATGTTATCCCATTGTTAACCGCTAGGGGTCTGCGGGCAGGGGAGATCGTCGTGTTTGTGTCCACCGCCACCAATGGAATTGATGCTAAGGGCCGTGTTTCGGTCCCGGCCGGATTCCGGTCCAATGTGGCAGGCGGACCTTTCGATGGGATTTACGTCTGGCCGAGCTTTGACGGTCCGTGGCTGGAAGGCGGCGGGCAGGCCCTGATGGATGACTATCTCGACATGATCGAGGCCATGGACCCCTATGACGAGGCGCGTCAGGCACTGGAGCAATCGATCTTCGGTGAGGCCCGTACGCTGTCATTTGATGCCAATGGCCGGATCACCTTGCCAAAGGATCTGGCAGAGCATGCCGGCCTCGACGGGAAAGTGACCTTTGTGGGGCTGGGGCGCCGGTTTGAAATCTGGAATCCGGAAAGTCATGCCCGGCGCGCGACGACAGCGCGAGCCTTTGCCAAGGAAAACAAGTTGAAACTCCGCCGCCCGGCCCGGCTGAAGGCGGTGGATCAATGAGCCATATCCCCGTTCTTCTCGACGAAGTCCTGACTGCGCTCGCAGCCCGCGACGGGGCCATCTATATAGACGGCACTTTCGGCGCAGGCGGATATACGCGCGCCATTCTGTCTGCCGCAGATTGCCGGGTCATCGGTATTGATCGCGACCCTTCGGTTCGCCCGGTCGGTGAAGATTTGAAGCGGGCCTCTGGTGGCCGCTTTGTGCTGGTCGAAGCGCCATTCTCGGCCATGCGGGATGTCGTTGCGGATGCGGGCGGAAATCAGGTCGACGGCATTGTCCTTGATCTCGGCGTTTCTTCCATGCAGCTGGATCAGGCAGAGCGCGGCTTTTCCTTTTCCAAGCCCGGACCGCTGGATATGCGGATGAGCGACAAGGGCCCGAGCGCGGCGGATGCCATTGCGCAGCTGTCTGAAAAAGAACTGGCCGATATCTTCTATATCTATGGCGAAGAGAAAAAGTCCCGCCGGGTTGCGGCGGCCATCGTGCGTGAGCGCGCCGAAACGCCCTTTACCACGACGGATCATCTGGCGGCTGTTGTCGCCAAGGCGGTCGGCGGCAAGCACACCAAGACCCATCCCGCCACGCGCTCCTTCCAGGGGTTGCGGATTTTCGTGAATGACGAACTGGGTGAGCTCATTCGCGCGCTCAGCGCGGCGGAACAGCTTCTCTCTCCGCTCGGCCGCCTGGTGGTGGTCACCTTTCATTCTCTGGAAGACCGGATTGTCAAAACTTTCCTGCGCGCCCGGGCCGGCATGAATGCCGGCGGCTCCCGGCATATGCCGGAAGTGGAGCAGGGACCGGAACCTTCTTTCCGCCTTCTCACCCGAAAAGCCATCGAGCCTTCGGACGAGGAGGTTAACGTTAATCCCCGTGCCCGGTCCGCGAAACTGCGCGCCGCCATCCGCACCGAAGCGCCGTCCTGGCCGATCGATATCTCGCTTTTCCCCAATGCGCCGTCCCTGTCACGGCTGGAGGCTTCCTCATGATACGTGCTCTCAACGTGCTCGCATTCATCGTCGCGTCCGTTCTGGCCATTGCACTCTATATTGCGAAGACCGAAGCTCAGGAGGCGCGGCAGCGACTGGTGGAAATCCGGACGGATCTCGCCGAAGAGCGCCGCCAGATCAATGTGCTGAATGTGGATGTCGCGCATCTGGAAGACCCGGATCGTCTGCGCGCACTGGCGCGCCAGTATCTCGGCTTCGAGCCGCTCGACCCGCGCCGTGAAGTGGCGATGTCGGATTTGCCTCTGCTGATCGAGCAGCCGGCCCAACCCTATGCCGTCGCTGCAAATGAAGGCTCGTCCGAATCCGCCGTTCGCGAGGTCGGAGGCCAGCAATGATCGGCCGCTTCTGGCAGCGGAAGAAGGAAACGCCGCGCTTCAGTTCCTATTCGGACAGCGCGCCTTTGCCCGAAGCTGCGCCCGAGAACCTCACGCGCGTTTTGCGTATTGAAAACGAAGAAGCCTCCATCATCGAGGATGCCCGCCATCGCATGATGGTGATCGGTTTTACGCTGGTGATCGCGTTTGGGGCTCTGGGTATTCGTGCCGTCTCACTGGCCCTCAGCGGGGATGAGGCTGTTGCGGCCACGCCAGTTCTGGCCGAGACGCGACGCGGCGATCTTGTCGACCGGAATGGTCAGGTGCTGGCGACGACGTTGGAAACCTGGTCGCTCTTTGCCGATCCGCAACTCGTCTGGGATGCGCGCGAGGCCGCCGAAGCGCTGGTCACCGTGCTGCCGGATCTGAACGTGGACGAGCTGACGGCGGACCTGTCATCGCGGCGGCGGTTTGTCTGGATCCAGCGCAATCTGACACCCCGCCAGAGACAGGCGGTATTTTCACTGGGACAGCCGGGGCTCGAATTCCGGACGGAACCGCGCCGGGTCTATCCGCGCGGACGTCTGGCGGCCCATGCGATTGGTCATGCGGGACGGGATATGACCGGTCTGGCCGGCGCTGAGCAGGCGTTCAATTCCGCGCTCTCAAATGACGGGGGGCGTCCGGTCGCGCTCTCCATTGATATGGGCGTGCAATTCCACGTCGATGAGATCCTGCGCCGCTATATGGCTGAATTCCAGGCCATTGCGGCGACGGGCATCGTCATGGACGTCAATACGGGCGAGGTGCTGAGCCTGGTCTCCCTGCCGGACTTTGACCCCAACCAGGCCAGCACCGCCAGCGCCAATGATCTACTCGATCGGGCCCTGCAAGCCCGCTATGAAATGGGCTCCACCTTCAAAGCGTTCACGGTCGCGCTGGCGCTGGAAACCGGCATCGCGTCGCCGGGAGAAACCTTTGATGCAACCGCGCCCTTGCAGATTGGCGGCTATACCATTGAGGACTTCCACGCCGAAAACCGTGCTTTGACGCTCGAAGAAGTTTTCACCCATTCCTCGAATATCGGCTCCTCCCGGATCGCGCTGGAAGCGGGCGCGGACCGCCAGCGTGATCTTCTCCGGCGACTTCGTCTGCTGGAGCGTGCGCCGATCGAACTCGCCGAGAGCGCCACACCGCTCTTGCCACAGCGCTGGGGGCCAACCGAGACAGCAACGATATCCTATGGCCACGGCATTGCCGTCAGCCCCCTGGCTGTCGCGTCGGCCTTTGCGGCCATCGCCAATGGCGGCACCTATGTGCGTCCGACTCTGCGTCCTGTACGGCCCGATGAAACCGTCGCTGGCGAGCGGGTTCTGGCGCCAGAGGTGGCACAGAGCGTCCTCGATATGATGCGCCAGGTCGTCGAGAACGGCACAGGCGGCCGCGCGGATGCGCCGGGTTTCCGTGTGGCCGGCAAAACCGGCACAGCCGAAAAGCCCGGGCGCGGCGGATATGACGAAGACCGTCTGATCTCGTCTTTCTCCGCCGTCTTCCCGTATGACGATCCGCAATACGTGGTGCTGGTCATCCTCGACGAGCCGCAAGGCAATGCCTCGACATACGGGTATGCAACCGGCGGGTGGACGGCAGCCCCCGCAGCAGGCGAAATCATATCGCGCATCGCATCGATTCTGGGCGTCGAACAGGAAGACGATCCTTTGACCCGCTCTGCCATGGTGCGCGCTGCCCTGACGCCCGATCCCGAACCCGTAGTGAGACCCGATCAGTGAAACTTTCCGAACTGATATCACCGGACAGCCTTCAAGGGCCGGATGCCGAAATTACCGGGCTGACGCTGGATAGCCGGGCGGTCCAGCCCGGTTTTCTGTTTGCGGCTCTGCCGGGTCTGCATGTCAACGGCCGCGATTTTATCCCGCAGGCCATCAAGGCGGGCGCTTCGGCGATCCTGACCGAGCCGGGAGTCGATACAGGCGGCCTGCCGGCGATTTTTGACGAGGACCCCGCTGGCCGTTTTGCCGCCATCGCCGCGCGCTTCTATCCTCGGCAGCCGGAAGTGATCGCGGCGGTCACGGGCACGAACGGAAAAAGCTCGACCGTCGATTTCCTGCGCCAGATCTGGCGGGAGGCCGGTATTGATGGGGCCAGCCTCGGCACGTTGGGTGTCGCGCGAGGCGAAGGCTGGGTCGAGACCGGCTACACCACGCCCGATGCCGCCGCAGTCCACAAGGCGCTGGATGCGCTGACCGCTGACGAATGTACGCATCTGGCGATGGAGGCCTCCAGCCACGGGCTGAAGCAAAAACGTATGGATGGCGTGCGGGTGACGCTAACGGGATTTACCAATCTCACGCAGGACCATCTGGATTATCATCCGGACTTTGCCGATTATTTTTCAAGCAAGCTGAAACTCTTTCTCGAACTGGCACCAGCCGGGTCGCCGGCGATTATCAACGTCGATTCCGAGTGGGGCGGGCAGGTCGCGGAAAAATGCAGCGCGCGCGGACTGAACGTTATTCAGGTCGGTTGGCGCGGCCGCGATTGGCGTATCCGCGAGATTACGCCGAAGGCGGCGAGCCAGCTTGTTACCCTGGAAGTTGATGGAAAAACAAAGCGGATCGAGCTTCCGCTGGTGGGCGAATTCCAGGTGGCCAATGCGGTCGGTGCTGCAGCGATGGCGGTGCATTCCGGGGTATCGCAGGATGCCGCTCTGGCATCGATGGGCAAGCTGAAAGGCGTTCCGGGCCGGCTGGAGCTCGCCGCGCGGACATCTGACGGTTGTCCTGTGCTCGTCGATTTTGCGCACACGCCCGACGGACTCGACAAGCTGATCCGGGCTGTTCGCCCGCACACGCGAGGGCGTGTCGTGATTGTTTTCGGCTGCGGCGGGGACCGTGACCCGACCAAGCGCAAGCCGATGGGCGAGATTGCCGTGAAACTCGCCGACCTTGTCATCGTGACCGATGACAATCCCCGGTCGGAAGATGCCGCCACCATTCGCGCCAAAATCATGGAAGGCGCCATCGGGGCCAAGGAAGTCGGCGACCGGGCACAGGCCATCCGCATCGCACTTCACCAGTTGCAGCCGGGCGATACTTTGCTTCTCGCTGGCAAGGGGCATGAAACCGGCCAGAAGATCGGCGATGTGACGCATCCCTTCGATGACCGCGAGGAAGCCCGGAAGGCGGCCGCCGCGATGGAGGGCGGGCATGGCTGATAAGCTCTGGACCGCGCGAGAGGCAGCCGCCGCAACGTCCGGCCAGTTGGTGGATTCTCTGGACTGGTCCGCCGCCGGAATTTCCATTGATAGCCGCTCGATCAAGCCCGACGATCTGTTTGTCGCCCTGCAGGATCAGCGCGATGGCCATGATTTCGTGCCGGATGCCATGGCGCGCGGCGCTGCCGCAGCCCTCGTTGCCCGGCCTGATTGTGGTCCCGGTGCCAAGCTGGTTGTCGGTGACACGTTGGACGGGTTGCGCAGCCTGGCCCGCGCGGCAAGAGATCGGTCGGCCGCAATTCGCGTTGCGGTGACGGGAAGTGTCGGAAAGACCAGTGTAAAAGAGGCGCTGGCCGCCGTTTTCAGAAGCGTGGGTACAGCGCACGCTTCACAGAAATCCTATAATAATCATTGGGGTGTGCCGCTGACCCTGGCGATGACGCCTCAGGATTCCGAGCGCGCCGTCTATGAAATGGGCATGAACCATGCCGGTGAAATCCGCGAGCTCTCGACGCTGGTGCGTCCGCATGTTGCGCTGATCACCAAAATCGCCCCGGCTCATCTTGAAAATCTTGGTTCCATGGAGGCCATTGCCGATGCAAAGGCCGAGATATTCGAAGGCCTGAACCCTGACGGGGTGGCGGTCTTCCCGGCTGATGATGAATTTTCGCCGCGCCTTGCCAAGCATGCCGCAAAGAGCGCTGCAGCCTTCATGCTGGAATTCGGGCGCGAAAAATCGGCGGCCATCCGCATCCTCGATTTCGAAACCGGTCCGTCTGGTGGTAAGGGCCGGATCAGCGTGCTGGGCAAAGAGGTCAGTTTTTCGATCGCCGCACCGGGGGATCACTGGGCATGGAATGCCGCCGCGATTTTCGCCACCGCAATAGCCTCCGGCGTGGATGCCGAAGCGACGGCGGATGCGCTGGCCGGGCTTACCGCCGGGGCTGGACGCGGTGCGATGCGCCAGATTCCGGTCAAGGGCGGTCATTTCACGCTGATTGATGACAGCTATAATGCCAATCCGGCCTCCATGCGGTCGGGGCTTTCCATTCTGGGCGCGACGGAACCGGCAAGTGGCCGCCGGATCGCCATTCTCGGCGAAATGCTCGAACTGGGGCCGGATTCACCTGCGCTTCATGCTTCGCTGGCAGACCCGATTCAGGAGGCGCATGCCAATGCCGTTTTTCTGGCGGGCAAGGGGAATGTCCCGCTGCGGGATGCGCTGCAGATCGGCCGGCTGGCCGCTTACGCCGAAACCGCAGACGAGCTTTGCGACCTGGTTGCGGCGTATATCGGTCCGGGGGATGTGGTGTTCGTGAAGGGATCAAACGCATCGGGGGTTCACAAAATCGCCCGAATGCTCGCCGAAGACGATCTTGGCGCTCGGGGACAGGGATAGAAATTCACCATGCTGGAATGGTTGCTACTGCCGTATGCTGAAGACGTCGCGATCTTCAACCTCCTGAATTACATCACTTTCCGCACCGGCGGCGCACTGATGACAGCGCTGGTCATCGCCATTTTTGGCGGCGCGCCCTTTATTCGCTGGCTGAAGAAGAAACAGCGCGAAGGCCAGCCTATCCGTGATGACGGCCCGGAACGCCATGTCATTGAAAAGGCAGGCACGCCGACTATGGGCGGCTTTCTCATCCTTGTCGGAATCATTGTGGGAACCCTGCTCTGGGGCGATCTGACCAACCAGTATCTATGGGTGGTCCTGTTCGTCACCGTCGGATTTGGCGGCATTGGCTTCATCGACGACTATCGCAAGGTCACACAGCGTTCGACGGCAGGCCTTTCGGGCTGGATCAAGCTGGCGCTTCAGTTTGCCATAGGCGGCATTGCGGTCTGGTGGATGACGAATTTACTGGGCGAAGCGCCCGACGTGCCTGACGGCTTTGCGACCTCTGTCGCGCTTCCCTTCTTCAAGGATGTACTGATCCCGCTCGGCCCCTTTTTCCTGCTATTTGGAATGTTCGTCATTGCCGGATCGTCCAATGCGGTGAACCTGACCGATGGTCTCGATGGCCTTGCCATCGTGCCGGTCATGATTGCGGCGGCCAGCTTCGGTTTCATCGCCTACATCGTCGGGAACGCCATTTTTGCGGATTATCTACAGCTCAATTTCACGCCCGGAACCGGCGAGCTGGCCGTGTTCTGCGGCGCATTGCTGGGCGCGTCTCTGGGCTTTCTCTGGTATAATGCACCTCCCGCTATGGTGTTCATGGGCGATACCGGCTCGTTGTCCTTGGGCGGTGCGCTCGGCACGATCGCGATTGCTGTGAAGCACGAAATTGTGCTCGCCATTATTGGCGGCCTCTTCGTGCTCGAAATGGTGTCGGTGATGGTGCAGGTCACCAGTTTCAAACTCTTTGGCAAACGCGTCTTCAAGATGGCCCCGATCCACCACCACTTCGAGAAGATGGGCTGGCAGGAACCCACCATCGTTGTGCGGTTCTGGATCATTGCGGTCATCCTGGCGCTGATCGGTCTTTCGACCCTGAAACTGCGCTAGGCCGAGATGATTCCGGTTCCCGGATATGAAGACCAGCTCGTCGCCGTCTTCGGGCTGGGCCGAACCGGGATAACCGCTGCGCGGGCTCTGACCGCGGGCGGGGCCAGAATTCTCGCCTGGGACGATAATCCGGAAACCCGCCAGAAGGCGCAGGCCGCCGGAATTGAACTGACGGATCTGGACCGGGCTGACTGGACCGAGGTGAAGGCGCTGGTCCTGTCGCCGGGCGTGCCGCTGACCCACCCGCAACCGCATCGCTTGGTGAAAAAGGCGGCAGAGCACGATGTGCCCGTCATGGGCGATATGGAATTGTTTGCTTCGGCGATGACGGCCTTGCCAATTGATCGCCGCCCGGAAATCATCGGCATCACCGGCACGAACGGCAAATCCACCACGACGTCGCTCATCGGTCACATTCTGAAGAAGGCGGGCCGCGATGTCCGCGTTGGGGGAAATATCGGCAATGCTGTGCTGGGGCTGGAGCCGCCCCGGGCGCACACGATCTATGTGCTGGAGCTATCCTCCTATCAGCTGGATCTCGTGCAGTCGCTTCACTGCGATGTCGCCATCTGGCTGAATCTGACCGAAGATCATATCGACCGTCATGGCGATATGGCGGGATATAAAGCTGCCAAATTCCGGATTTTCGCGAACCAGACTGAAAGCGACCTGGCGGTCGTTGGTATCGACGACGATCATTCGGCCGGGGTTCTGAGCCGCTTGAAAGCGGGCGGAATCCAGCAGGTCACCGCCATCTCGTCAGGCCATGCACTTGGCCGCGGCGTCTATGCCATTGGCGGCAAGCTCTTCGATGCGACCGGCACTGCCAGTCATGAAGTGCTTGATCTGGCGTCTGCTCCCTCGCTTCCGGGGCGGCACAATGCGCAGAATATTGCAGCTGCCTATGCCGCATTGCGCCATATCGGACTGAGCGCGGATCAGATCGCCTCGGCGATCAGGAGCTTTCCCGGTCTGGCCCACCGTCTTGAATTCATCGGTACTCAGAAAAACGTGCGCTTCTTCAACGATTCCAAGGCCACCAATGCGGATGCGGCAGCCAAAGCGCTCGCCAGCTTCGACAACATCTACTGGATTGCCGGTGGCCGCAAAAAGGAAGGCGGGATAGGGTCTCTGGCAGAATATTTCCCGCGCATCGCCAAGGCTTATCTTATTGGTGAGGCTGCTGAGGAATTTGCGGCCACTCTGGCATCAGCTGTGCCCTTTGAAATGGCCGGAACGCTGGATAATGCCATCGACCTTGCGGCACGGGACGCCAGTTCCAGCGGACGGGCAGCGCCGGTCATTCTTCTTTCACCTGCATGCGCGAGTTTTGACCAATTCAGGGATTTTGAGCATCGCGGAGACGTTTTCCGCACGCTGGTGCAATCCGGGATCGGAAAACCGTAAGGGGCAAACATGGTCGCGATAGAGGCACGGCATTTCGGGGATTGGTGGAAGTCGATCGACCGGACGCTTCTGTTCGTTGTACTGGCCCTGATCAGCGTGGGTCTGATCCTGTCTCTGGCCGCCAGTCCGGCAGCTGCCGTCCGCGAACATTTCTCCGATCCGTTTCACTTCCTTTATCGCCACAGTTTTTTCGCGGCCTTGAGCCTCATCGTGCTGCTGGCCGTTTCGTCTCTGTCCCGGCGCAATATCAGGCGCCTGTGTGCACTCACGCTCGTCGGGTCGCTCGCCTTGATCGTTGTCACCGTGCTGATGGGTCATGAAGTAGGCGGCGCGTCCCGTTGGCTGCGCATCGCGGGCTTCTCGCTGCAACCGTCCGAATTCCTAAAACCGTCCCTGATCGTAATGTCCGCCTGGCTGTTTGCCGAAACCCGCAATGGCGCGCCCATTCCCGGCCGCGTGATCGCCTTCGGGCTCTATCTGTCCAGCGTTGTCCTGTTGATGATGCAGCCGGATTTCGGTCAGTCCATCCTGATCACGCTCTGCTTTGGCGGTGTTTTCTTTGTCTCCGGTCTCAACTGGCGCTGGATGGCCGGACTGGCCACCACAGCGACCGCAGGCGTGATTTCCGCCTGGATGTTCCTGCCCTATGTCGCCACGCGGGTGGAGCGCTTCCTCAATCCGGATTCCGGAGATCGCTATCAGACCGAGACCGCCATTGCCGCCATATCGCGCGGCGGACTGATGGGCGTGGGGCCAGGCGAGGGGATTATCAAGCGTTCCCTGCCGGATTCCCATTCCGACTTCATTTTCTCGGTTGCCGCAGAAGAATTCGGCCTCATGGCGTCGCTCGCCATTATCGGCCTGTTTGCCATTCTGGTCGCCCGGGCCTGGATGAATGCACTCAAGCTGACCGATCATTTCGCCCAGCTGGCGGTCACCGGACTGGCGCTTCAATTCGGCTTGCAGGCCGTCATAAATATCGGCGTCAATCTGGATATGATTCCGCCCAAGGGCATGACGCTGCCTTTCATCTCCTATGGCGGGTCTTCCATGCTGGCACTGGCGCTGGGCGCCGGGCTGATGCTGGCATTGACCCGGCGGCGTCCCGGCGCGTATCTGCGGGCATGACAACACCAAAACGGGCATTGATCGCGGCAGGCGGTACGGGCGGGCACATGTTTCCGGCGCGCGCCGCTGCGCAGGAACTGGTCGCGCGGGGCTGGGAAGTGCGGCTGGTCACAGACGCCCGCGGCATGAAACATACGGACGGCTTTCCGGCTGTCAGTGTCGATCAGATCCGCGCCGCCAGCCCCGTCACCAAAAACCCGGTCAAACTGGTCAAGGCGTGGATGGAATTGCTGGCCGGACTGATGACCTGCCGGAAAATCATCAAGGCCTGGAAGCCGGACGTGGTTGCCGGGTTTGGCGGCTATCCGGCGTTTCCGGCGCTGATGGCGGCGCAGCAAAAAAAAACTGCCCTTTGCCATTCACGAGCAGAATGCCGTTCTGGGCCGTGTCAATCGTGTCTTCGCCAAGGGCGCGGGCTTTATCGCCTCGGGCTTCGAGCGTTTGGACCGAGCGCCCAAAACGGCAAAGCGGCTCATCACCGGCAATCCGGTCCGATCCGAATTTGTTGCGGCGCGCGACAAGCCGTTCCCGGACGAGGCCGGACCGATCCGGATTTTTGTCCTCGGCGGCAGTCTGGGCGCCCGGATACTCTCCGAGACAGTGCCGCAGGCGATGGCAGAACTCCCGGAAAGGCTCAAATCCCGCCTTGAAGTCGCCCAACAAACCCGCGAGGAATCTCTCGCAATGGCTCAGGACATCTACCAACACGCCGGCATCCAGGCCGATTGCGCGCCCTTCTTCGGCGATGTCGCAGATCGTCTGGCCGCCTCGCATCTGGTGATCGCGCGGGCCGGGGCGTCCAGCGTGTCCGAAATCGCCTGTGTCGGCCGTTCCGCCATTTTTGTGCCGCTGGCGATTGCCGCCGATGATCACCAGACGGCGAATGCTGAAGGCCTGGTTGAAGCGGGGGCGGCCGATTCCATTCCCGAACATGAATTCAATGCCGAAGCCCTGACGGCCTTGCTGGATGTCCGGCTCTCCAATCATGCCGAACTCGCCGACCGCGCTGCAAAATCGGCGTCTCTGGGACGTCCGTCTGCAGCCGCATTGTTTGCAGATGCGCTGATCTCGCTCGAACAAGGAAACTGACCGCATGCCTCACAGAAGCCTGCCCGTTCGCGTTGGCCCCATCCACTTTGTCGGCATTGGCGGCATCGGGATGAGCGGCATTGCCGAGGTGATGCTCAATCTGGGCTATTCGGTGCAGGGCTCGGATATCAAGGAAAACCCGAATGTCGCGCGTTTACGCGATAAGGGCGCGGTCATCCATATCGGCCATGCGGCGGAGAATGTGAAAGGCGCGGGCGCGCTGGTCGTATCCACCGCCATCAAGCCCGGCAATCCGGAACTCATCGCCGCCCGGGAGAAGAAAATCCCGGTCGTTCGCCGCGCAGAAATGCTCGCCGAGCTGATGCGATTGAAATACTCGGTCGCGGTCGCGGGCACCCATGGCAAGACGACCACGACATCGCTGGTCTCAGCCCTGATGGACGCGGCGGGCCTGGACCCGACCGTCATCAATGGCGGCATCATTTCCGCCTATGGCTCCAATGCCAAGATGGGTGCGGGCGACTGGATGGCGGTCGAGGCCGATGAGAGCGATGGCTCCTTCCTGAAGCTGCGCGCCACGATCGGCATTGTCACCAATATCGACCCCGAGCATATGGAGCATTATGGCAGCGTCGAAAAACTCCACGATGCCTTCTACCGCTTTGTCGAGGGGCTGCCATTCTATGGTTTCGCCGTTTTGTGCACCGACCATCCCGACGTTCAGAGCCTTGCCTCCAAAGTCACGGATCGCCGCCTGATCACTTACGGGTTCAATCCGCAAGCCGATGTGCGGGCAGAAAACCTGGAAATGACGCCGGCCGGTTCGACCTTCGATGTGGTCTTCCGCGACAATGGCCATTCCGAGCGCTGGGGCGGTGTTTTCCTGCCGATGATGGGCGAGCACAACGTGCTCAACACCTTGTCGGCCATCGCGGTCGCGCGCGAACTCGGCGCGACAGAAGCCAACGCCAAGTCTGCGCTCAAAGCTTTCGGCGGCGTGAAGCGGCGCTTTACGAAAACCGGCGAATGGAAGGGCGCCGATATTATCGATGATTACGGCCACCATCCGGTCGAAATCTCTGCCGTTCTGAAAGCGGCACGTCAGGCCAGCAAGGGCAAGGTGATCGCCATCGCCCAGCCGCACCGCTATACGCGCCTGCACGATCTCTTCGATGACTTCTGTACCTGCTTTAACGACGCCGATACCGTCCTTATCGCACCGGTCTATGAGGCGGGCGAAACCCCCATTGAGGGGGCCAGCTCGGAGCATCTGGTGGAAGGCTTGCGCGCGCATGGCCATCGCGACGCCCACACCATTACACGCGAAACTGTGGCGGCTGCGGTCGCCGAACGAGCTAACGAGGGAGATGTGATCATCTGCCTCGGCGCCGGCGATATCACCGCCTGGGCTTATGCCATGCCGGATGAGTTGAAGGCGCTGGGGTGAGAGAATGGCTACAAGAAAGTCCGGTTTCCTCGCTCACGATTGGCAATTAATCGAAAACCGCATGAATGAGTTGGCAGGGGATACGACGCACAATGTGGTTGCACAATACCGCCAAGCGACCGCCGAACTGGTTCGGCACCTAAGAAAAAGTGGGGTCGCCGATTCTCTTTTCGGGCAAACCAGTTTGGATAGCCTCCGGCTATCAACAACCGATCCAGTTGCTATGGGCGGCGGAACTTTACTGATAGAGCGCGCGGAAACTGAGGGCATGATCCGGCTGGTTTTTGAAGAATATAGCTGGCCAAATCCCGCTTTAGGAAAAAAGAACTGGTCCCATGAGTACCGCTTAGGCGAAATAAAGCCAGCTTTGGCTAGGTTTTTTCTGCGAGCGGGATGGTTCGGTAAAAACCACCCTGCCGTGATCGCGCTGGTGGGTACGATGGATACATCGGTAGAGCGATATTGATGAGCCTGCCTGAAAAACTCCCGCCCGTTCGTGGCAAATACCTGCCCGCCGCGCCGCTGGCCGACATGACATGGCTGCGCGTCGGTGGTCCGGCAGAAGTGTTATTCCTGCCGGCCGATGAGGCCGATCTCGCCCGCTTTCTGGCGGAGACACCCGACGACATTCCGGTCCACATCCTCGGCGCGGGATCGAATACGCTGGTGCGCGATGGTGGCGTTCCCGGTGTGGTCATCCGCCTGACAGCGCCCTTTGGCAAAGTCGAAGCCATCAGCGAGACGCAGTTGAAGGCCGGAGCTGCGGCGCTGGACAAGAAAGTGGCACAAGTCGCGGCCAAAGCCGGCATTGCGGGAATGGAATTTTTCACCGGCGTGCCCGGTGCGATCGGCGGCGCGATCCGGATGAATGCCGGCTGCTATGGCACAGAGACAAAAGACATTCTGGTTGAGGCCGTGGCGCTGGACCGGGCCGGGCGCCGCCTGATCGTGACGCCGGACGAGCTGGGCTATGCCTATCGTCACTCAGACGCGCCAGAAGACTGGATTTTCGTGGAGGCGACCTTTGAAGGCACGCCCGATGATCCAGCGGCCATCACCGCCCGCATGGACGAGATCACGGCACGCCGGAAAACCACTCAGCCGATCCGCGAGAAAACCTCCGGTTCGACCTTCAAGAATCCCGATCCGCCCGGAACGCCGGATCAGCGCAAGGCCTGGCAATTGATTGACCAGACCGGCTGGCGCGGCAGGAAAATCGGCGGCGCCTGCTTTTCTGAACATCACGCCAATTTCCTGATCAATGACGGCACGGCCAGCGCCGCCGATCTGGAAGCAGTCGGTGAGGGGGCGCGCGCCGACATCAAAGCCGCCACCGGCATCGATCTGCACTGGGAAGTGCGCCGCATCGGCGTGGAGACAGCCAAATGACCAAACGCATCGCAGTTCTTCTGGGCGGCATGTCCGCCGAACGCCCTGTCTCGCTGGTTTCGGGCAAGGCTTGTGCCGATGCGCTGCGCCGCAAGGGCTGGGATGTGGTCGAGATCGATCCGACCCGCGAACTGGCGAAGCAATTGGCCGATGCCAAACCGGACGTCGTTTTCAATGCCTTGCATGGTGAATGGGGCGAGGACGGCAAGGTCCAGGGCATTCTCGAACATTACGGCAAACCCTATACGCATTCCGGCGTGCTCGCCTCGGCGCTCGCCATGGACAAGCAGCGGGCCAAGGCGGTTCTGGAAGTCTTCGGCGCGAAATGCCCGGAAGGCAAGCTGGTGGATCGCTATAAAGCGGCCAAGGACCACGCCATGGAACCGCCCTATGTCGCCAAGCCGAATGCGCAAGGCTCGTCTGTGGGTGTGTTTATCGTACTCGAAGGCACAAATCGCCCACCTGCGGAGCTGGCGGACCCAAGATGGGAGCTCGGTAGCGAAATCCTGATCGAGAAATTCATTCCCGGCCGCGAGCTGACCGTCGCTGTGCTCGGAGACAAGGCTCTCGCTGTCACGGAAATCATTCCGAAGACCCGCTTCTACGATTACGAGGCGAAATATGCGGCGGGCGGTTCGGTGCACGAGATTCCCGCAAGGATTCCAAAGGCAATCGAGGATGAAGCCAAGCGTCTCGCCCTGATCGCGCATCAGGCGATGGGCTGTCGCGGCCTGACTCGCTCTGATTTCCGCTACGATGAATCAGCGTCAGAGCCGCTATGGTTACTCGAAATTAACACCCAACCGGGCATGACTCCGACTTCCCTCGCCCCTGAACAGGCGGCGTGGAGCGGGATCGAATTTGACGATCTCGTTCAGTGGATGGCGGAGGATGCGTCATGTCCAAGGTGAAACGCGCTCCGGCTCGGCGAAAACCGACCCGGCGCAAATCACCCCGGAAGCAAACCGCCGCAGCGTCCGCGCCGCGGCGTTTTCGTAACTGGGTGGAAGCCCGGCTTCGTGGTGCGCGTTACAGCGCAGCCAATGCCGCACGCCTTGTTGCGGGGCTCGCCGCTGCATTGATCCTCCTCATTCTCGGCGGTTTTTTCATTTTTGGTGGTCTGGATGATCTGGGCGCCTCGGCAGAGCGCATGGCGGCCAATCGCACGGCCGCAATGGGGCTCGCCGTCGATGTCATTGAAGTCTCGGGCGTTGAACCCGAACAGGCTGCAGAAGTCGCGACAACAATCTCCGTTTTCCGGGGACAGCCCATGCTGAGTTTCAATCCGGACGCGGCCCGCGCCGAGGTCGAGGCCTTGCCCTGGGTAAGGGAGGCCAGCATTGTCCGGCTCTGGCCGGACCGGATCGCTGTTGTGATCGAGCCGCGCGCCGAATTCGCTCTGTGGCAGATCGAAGGCGATATCCACGTCATCGATCGCGACGGTGCCGTGCTGGGCGAGGCCGATGCCAATGACTGGCCCGACCTGCCGCTGGTCGTCGGTTTTGGTGCCAATGAAGAAGCCGAACTCCTGATCGAGACACTCGAGCACCACGAAGAGATTGCGAGCCGGGTTTCCGCCATGGTCCGTGTCGGCGATCGGCGCTGGAATCTGCGCCTGGTAAACGGGCTCGATATCAAATTGCCGGAAAGCGAAGTCGGCGCGGCGCTTGCCGTGCTGGCCGCCATGCATGCCGAACGCGGTGTCCTGCGTCTGGATGCTGAAAGCATTGATCTGCGCCAACCCGGCGAAATGATTGTCCGGGCGCGGCCTGAACGGGCGCGTGCGGCCGGTATGGAGGAACGGGAAGCGTGAGCCTTTTGTCCTTCCTCTCCGGCGAAAAGAACAAAACGACGGGTCAGGCCAAGCCGGGCATTTGCGCGGCGCTGGATCTCGGTTCATCAAAGACGGTCTGTTTCATCTCACGCACAGAACAGACCGCAGAAGGCGCGCGGCCGCGCATCATCGGGGTCGGGCACCAATCCTCTCGCGGGATGAAGGGCGGCGTGATTTCCGATCTCGAACTCGCCCGTGCCAATATTCGTGAAACTGTACAGCGCGCCGAGCGCATGGCCGGCGTCGCCATCAGCCAGGTCAGCGTCGCGCTAACCGCTGCGCGGGCAAGGGGCGAGGGTATTACACTGGAATCCGCCATCGCCCGGGGCGAGATCACCGAACGGGATATGCGCCGCCTGCAGGATGCCGCGATCGCCGAATTCCAGCGCCCTGACGAAGTCATTCTTCACGCCATCGCGGTCTCCTGGGTCGTCGACGGGCAGGACGAAGTCAGCGATCCGCGCGGCATGTATGGACGCAATCTGGCCGTCAACATGCACATTGTAACCGCGCCGGTCGGACCCTTGCGCAATCTGCTCAATTGTATCGAGGGCTGTCATCTCGACCTCAAGGCCGTCATCGCCTCGCCCTATGCGGCCGGGCTGGCAGCGCTGACCGATGACGAGATCGAACTGGGCGCAACGCTGATCGATATGGGCGCCGAGACCACATCTGCAGCCGTGTTCGCATCCGGCAGTCTGGCCCGCCTGACGGCCGTGCCCGTGGGTGGACGTCATGTTACCAGCGATCTCGCGCGCGGCCTGCAAACGCCGCTATCCTCTGCCGAGCGCATCAAGATCCTCTATGGATCGGCGCTGGAAAGCCCGAGCGATGATCGTCAGATGATCGAAGTGCCGCCGGTGGCCGGCGATGGCGATCGGATGAATGCCGCTCCGCGCTCCATGCTGAACTCCATCATTCGCCCGCGGCTGGATGAAACCTTCGAAATGCTACGCGACAAGCTCGATCTGAGCGGCCGCCTGGATCAGAACCACCGCGTCGTGCTGACAGGGGCTGCCGCTCAGCTTCCGGGCGCAAAGGAAATCGCGTCGCGCGTTTTCGGTCGGCCGGCGCATCTGGCGCAACCTCATAGCGTGTCGGGGCTCGGCGATGCCGTCAGCGGACCGGGCTTCTCGGTCGTCTCCGGCATCATTCTGCGTGAAACCCGCGGCGCGGCGGAAGCGATTTCCGGCCCGCCCAAGCTCAATGCGTCGCGCGCCAAACGGGGCGCAAATCGCGTTCAACCGCAACGAGAAACCGTCTGGCGGTGGCTGGCGGAAAGCTTTTAGACGAAATCCACAGAGAATCTTGTGGATTTAACCCGCAATTAATCGCTGCAGGACGACATTGTCCGCGAATCCTGCGTTAACCTTTAGGCTTCGTATACGGAGCGGCCATGGCCCTGAATATATCTGTTCCCGAGACTACCGAACTTCGCCCCCGCATCCTCGTATTCGGGGTCGGTGGAGCCGGTGGTAACGCCGTCAACAACATGATCGAATCCCAGCTTGAAGGGGTCGACTTCGCAGTTGCAAATACCGACGCGCAGGCGCTGGCCCGGTCCAAGACCGAGCGACGCGTCCAGATGGGGGCGGCGATCACCGAAGGTCTGGGCGCAGGCGCGCGGCCGGAAATCGGTGAGCAATCCGCTGAGGATTCACTGGCCGAGATCATGGAGCACCTGGCGGGTGCCCATATGGTGTTCATCGCCGCTGGCATGGGCGGCGGCACCGGCACCGGGGCGGCGCCTGTGATCGCCCGCGCTGCGCGCGAGCAAGGCATTCTGACCGTGGGCGTGGTCACCAAGCCGTTCCAGTTCGAAGGTTCGCGCCGTATGCGCATCGCCGATGCAGGCATCGAACAGCTTCAGGATCATGTCGACACGCTGATCGTCATTCCGAACCAGAACCTGTTCCGCATTGCGACCGAAAAAACCACGTTTGCCGAGGCCTTCCAGATGGCGGACGACGTCCTCCATTCAGGCGTTCGCGGTATCACCGACCTTATGGTCATGCCGGGTCTGATCAATCTCGACTTTGCCGATGTTCGTGCAGTGATGAACGAGATGGGCAAGGCCATGATGGGCACCGGTGAAGCTTCTGGCGAGAAGCGCGCGACCGAAGCGGCGCATGCTGCTATTGCCAATCCGCTGCTGGATGATGTCTCGCTGGAAGGCGCAACAGGCGTTCTGATCAATATCACCGGCGGCTATGATATGACCCTCTATGAGGTCGATGAAGCGGCCAATGAAATCCGCAATCAGGTCGACCCTGATGCCAATATCATCGTCGGCTCGACCTTCGATGAAGCGCTGGATGGCACAATCCGTGTGTCCGTTGTGGCGACCGGAATTGATGCTGAACAGCAAGTGGCCGTTGATCCGCGCCGCGCCCAGCCGCGCGCCAATGCAGCACCGGCGGTTGATCCGCATGCAGGCATTTTGCCCTGGAAACGGGAAGGCGTGGGCGAGCGCCCCGGCAAGGCGGCAACCGCCGCAACGGGCGAACGCCAGGGGCCGCTCGTGCGCCGTTTGCACGAGGAAAAAGCCGAATACCGCCCCGCGCCGCAGGCCGAAAAGCGCGAGCCGGAAATCGCACCTTATGCCGATCCGGTGGCCGAGGAGATCGAGGCCGATCCCTATATGGATCAGGATCCGCGTCCTCAAGTCATTCGCGATCAGGAGCGTGTGGCCGCCGAGGCTGAGCGTTTCCGTCCGGAAGCCGAGCCGCGCCGTGAACCGCGCCTTGAAGCCCGTGAGGACGAGATCGAGGAACCGGCAGAAGAGCGCAAATCGGCCTTCTCCCTCTTCGGACGCCGCAAGCGCCCCATGGCACCGCTGCCCAAGACGCCGCCGCGTCAATCCGAGGACGAGACCGTCCGCCCGCGCAGCGCGCGTCAGGCAACAGGTGACCTCTTCGGTGAGGACGGGGAAGATACGGATCTGGAGATTCCGGCCTTCCTGCGCCGTCAGGCCAACTGATCTGACGGTTTCAGGCGCGTAACAAACTGCAACAATGCTTTAATTGCGGCTGTTAGCTTCCGCCTCTAGGACAACCCTTGAAGAAATCTGCGCAGATTGCGCCGGGCCTTAATGGTCTGATTTACGGTTCGAAGGGTGTTGAGTGTGAGTAACCGGAAGACATTGGCAGCCGTATCGGTGTGTGCGGGGATTGGTCTGCACTCCGGCGAGCGTGTGCGCATGGTCTTGAAGCCGGCGGCTCCGGGATCCGGCATTCATTTCGTTCGCTCGGACCTGACGGGCGATAACCGTATCGCCGCGCACGTGGACAATGTCTCCACCGTACGTCTTGGCACGACCATCGCGAACGAGGCCGGGGCCAGTGTTGCGACGGTTGAGCATCTGATGTCGGCCTTCGCCGGTCTTGGCGTTGATGATGCGATTATCGAGATTGATGGTCCGGAAACGCCGGCCATGGACGGATCCGCCGCACCTTTCGTCGAGCTTATCCGGCAGGCGGGTTTGAAAGAAACGGCCGCGCCCTTGCGCGTTATCCGCATTCTGAAGCCGGTTTCGATTGAAATGCAGGGACGTACGGCAACCTTCCTGCCGTCCATCAAGCCCGCAATTGATGTCGAGATTTCATTCCCGCATCCGACCGTGGGCCGTCAGCGCTATGCGTTTGATGTGTCCGACCGGATTTTTGCCGACGATGTCGCCGCGGCGCGCACATTTGGCTTCCGCAAGGATGTCGAGGCGATGCATGCCGCCGGCCTCGCCCTGGGCGGGTCGATGGACAATGCCGTCGTGATTGATGATTCCGGTATCGCGAATCCGGAAGGCCTGCGCTTTGCCGACGAGTTTGCCCGCCACAAGGCACTGGACGCGCTCGGTGATCTGTCGCTGGCCGGGGCGCCGATCTTCGGGCGTTACTTTGCGCATCAGCCGGGGCATGCCCTTAATGTGGCGTCCGTGCGGGCGCTTCTGGCCGACAAGTCAGCCTGGAAAATGGTTTCCTATGCGGATGTAGATGCCCGTCCTGAGGTCGCCTCACTGGAAGGCTGAACCAGCGCTTTCAACGCCGCTTCGCTTGCGCTACAACACACATCGAATTGAGTGACCCTGCCGGGTCTGTTGGCCTTGCGCGGAGTAATTATGACCTTTCTGACGCGTTCCCTGATTGTAGTGATGGCAGCCGCGACCCTGACAGCCTGTCAGTCCCGCCGGATTTCAGAATCAAATGTCTATGTCGAACGCGAGGTCGAGGCGATTTATGCTGCGGCTGTCGAGCGGCTGGAAGCCCGGCGCTGGTCCGATGCCGCCGATCAGTTCGACGAGGTCGAGCGTCAGCACCCTTATTCGGAATGGGCGCGGCGCGCCATGCTGATGGCCGCTTATGCCAACTATCAGGCCGGGAATTACGAAGAGGCAATTTCCGATGCCGAACGCTTTATCGCACTCCACCCGGGTAATCGCAGCGCGCCTTACGCCTATTACCTCGTCGCCATCAGCCATTATGAGCAAATCATTGATGTCGGCCGTGACCAGCAGGCAACGGTGAGCGCGCTGAATGCGCTTCAGCAAGTGGTCCGCCGCTATCCGGAATCCCGCTATGCACAGGATGCGCGTCTGAAAATCGACATGACGCGGGACCACCTCGCCGGCAAGGAAATGGACATTGGCCGCTGGTATCTGCGCCGCGGATTCTATCTGGCGGCCATCAACCGTTTCCGGAATGTCCTCGAGAATTTCGAGACCACCACTCACACACCCGAAGCCCTGCACCGGATCGTGGAATCCTATGTCGCGCTCGGCGTTGATGAAGAAGCCACGCAAGTGGCCGCGGTTCTCGGACACAACTTCCCGGGCAGTGACTGGTATGAAGATACCTATCGCCTGCTGACCGAGGAAGGTATTGCCATCCCGAACCCCGATCTGCAGCCGGAAAACCCTTCCTATTGGCAGCGGGCCATGGACCGGCTGTTCGGCTAGGGCGTTTGCCGGATGCTGACAGCTCTTTCGGTCAGAAATATTGTTCTCATCGATGCGCTGGACGCAGAGTTTGACGCCGGTCTATGCGCACTGACGGGGGAAACCGGCGCAGGGAAATCCATTCTTCTGGGAGCGCTCGGGCTCGCTGCCGGCGAACGGGCCGACCGGGCGCAGGTCAGCGCAGGCCATGATGATGGCAGCGCATCGGCCACATTTGAGATTCAGGAAGGGCATGCCGTAGCCGATCTCCTCGCCGAAGCGGGCCTCGATATGGAAGCCGGAGAAGGTCTGGTATTGCGCCGGCGTGTGACCGCGGATGGACGCAGTCAGGCCTGGATCAATGATCAGCCCGCCAGCGTCAGCCTGCTAAGGCGGATCGGCGAAACACTGGTCGAGGTACATGGACAACATGACGGTCGTGGCCTGCTTGATCCGAAAACCCATCGCGGCCTGCTGGATGATTATGCTGGCAATGGAAGAGAACGCGCGGCGGTTTCCGATGCCTGGAAACAACTGAGTGAAGCCCGCGATCGGCTTCAAACGCTGGAGGAAAGCCGCAAGACAGCGGCCGATCAGGAAACCTTCCTCCGCCATGCTCTCGAAGAACTGGATGCTTTGGAACCGCAACGCGGCGAAGAAGCGGTGCTCGCCGAGGAACGAAAGTTTCTGCAGAACGCCGAACAGGCCCTTACCGAACTGGATGAAGCCCGAAGCGCGCTGGAGTCCGATGGCGGATTGTCATCGCGTTTGAACTCGGCTCTGCGGGGCATGGAAAAAGTCCGGTCGTCACTCGGTGAAGGCGATGCGGGTAGTGCCGGTGCGGCTCGGGCTGCGCTGGATCGCGCCACCGGTGCGCTGGACCGGGCATTGATCGAATTTACCGAGGCCGAAGATGCGCTCTCGGATGCTGCCGAGACGTTCGAAATTGAGCCCGGACGTCTGAACGAAGTCGAAGAACGCCTGTTCGGCCTTCGCGCTGCGGCGCGCAAGCATGACGTGGCCGTTGATGATCTGAGCGATGTCCGGACCGAGCTCGGCGAAAAACTTGACGCGATTGAAAATGCCGATGACCGGGTCAAGGAAGCCGAAAAGGCATTGAAAGCCGCGGAAGCCAGCTATGACACGGCCGCTGGAAAGCTCACCGCTGCGCGCGAAAAAGCGGGCAAGGCCTTGGCCAGGGCGGTCATTGCCGAGCTGCCACCGCTCAAGCTCGACAAGGCGCAATTCCGCGTCGGCATTGACACCGATCCGGACCGGGCCGGAGCCTCGGGCCGGGACCGTGTCGCGTTTGAAGTGATGACCAATCCCGGCACGCCTTTTGGGCCGCTGGACAAGATTGCCTCCGGAGGCGAGCTCGCGCGCTTTGCACTGGCGATCAAGGTCAGCCTTTCAGGCGGCGAGGAGGGGCTCACCCTGATCTTTGATGAAGTCGATCAGGGCGTCGGCGGCGCGGTCGCGGCTGCTGTCGGCAAGCGTTTGAAGCGGCTGGCCGAAACCGGCCAGACACTGGTGGTGACGCACTCGCCCCAGGTTGCTGCGATGGCGGATCATCACTGGAAGATCGAGAAAGCCGAAGATGGCAAGGGCCGCGTCCGCACGACCTTGCGGCCACTCTCTGGCGACGAACGCCGCGAGGAAATCGCCCGCATGCTGTCAGGCGAGAATGTCACCGATGCCGCCCGCGCGCAGGCCGATGAGTTGATGGGGGCGTCATGAGCGCGCTCAAGGATGTGGCGGATCTGACGACTGATGAGGCCGACGCCGAAGTCACCCGCCTGAGTTCTGAAATCCGCAAGCATGACCGCGCCTATTATCAGAATGATGCGCCGAAGATTTCCGACGCCGCCTATGATGCGCTGCGTTTGCGGCTGATCGCGATTGAAGATCGCTTCCCGTTGTTGGTGAGGCCGGACAGCCCGACGCAGAAAGTGGGTGCCACACCGTCGGGCAAGTTCGGCGAAGTGCGCCATGCCCGGCCCATGCTGTCGCTCGGCAATGCCTTCAATGACGAGGATGTCGCCGATTTTATCGGCCGTGTCCGCCGCTTTCTGGGACTCACCGAAGCCGATGATGTTCAATTCACCGCCGAGCCCAAGATTGATGGCCTGTCGGCCAGCCTGCGCTATGAGAAAGGCGAGCTGGTGCTCGGCGCGACGCGCGGCGATGGCGGGACCGGCGAGAATATCACGGCCAACCTGAAAACCCTGAATGATATCCCGCATCGTCTGGACGGCGATGCGCCAGACCTTCTGGAAGTGCGCGGCGAGGTCTATATGAGCCACGCTGATTTCGCGGCGCTGAACGCGCGCCAGCGCGAGATCGGCAAGCCGGAATACAAGAACCCGCGCAATGCGGCAGCGGGATCGCTGCGCCAGATTGATCCGTCGATCACAGCCTCGCGGTCCCTTCAATTCTTCGCCTATGCCTGGGGCGAGCTCAGTGGACCTCTGGCCGAAACCCAGTATGAATCGGTGCAGCGCCTTGGTGCGTTGGGCTTCACGATCAATCCGGAAATGATCGTCACCGGAAAACTGGAAACGCTGCTAGAGGCCTATCGCGGCATCGAGAAACGCCGCGCCACGCTGGATTATGATATCGACGGTGTCGTCTACAAGGTGGATCGGCTGGATTATCAGGCGCGCCTGGGACAGGTTGCGCGCGCGCCGCGTTGGGCCATTGCGCATAAATTCCCGGCCGAACGCGCGACGACCATTCTCAACGACATCGAGATCCAGGTGGGGCGCACGGGCGCGCTGACGCCCGTCGCCAAGCTCGAACCCGTCACGGTGGGCGGGGTCGTTGTCTCCAACGCCACCCTGCACAATGAAGACGAGATCGCCCGCAAGGACATTCGCATCGGCGATACAGTCGTCTTGCAGCGGGCCGGGGATGTCATCCCCCAAATCGTGGAAGTCATCACATCAGAACGCCCGGAAGGCGCACAGCCCTTCGAACCTTTGAAAACCTGTCCCTGCCCGCTGGAAACCCCGACGGCGCGGGAATTCAATGAGCGCACCGGCAAGATGGATGCGGTGCGCCGTTGCACGGGCGAGCTCGCCTGTCCCTTCCAGAAGAAGGAGCATTTGAAGCACTTCTCCTCCCGCAAGGCGTTCGACATTGAGGGGCTGGGCGAAAAGCAGATCGAGGCCTTCTTCGAGGAAGGTCTCGTTCGCGAGCCGGCCGATATCTTCACCCTCGCCATGCGCAACCGGGAAGGGGAGGTTCAACCACCCTTGCAGGAGCGCGAGGGCTGGGGCGAAACTTCGGTCGGCAATCTCTTTGCGGCCATTGAGGGCCGCCGGACCATCGGTCTCGCCCGCCTGCTCAACGCACTCGGCATACGCCATGTCGGCGAGGGGACGGCGCGACTGCTTGCCCGCGCCTATACCAGCTGGACCGCCTTCAAGACTGCCGCGACGGCGGCTGCTGAAGATGGCGAGGCGCGCGAGGGCTTGCTGGGCATTGATGGTGTAGGAGAGACGGCCACCGACGCGATTGGCCGCTATTTCGCCGAGCCGCATAACCTCGAACTGGTCCAGCGCCTCGAAGACCAGATCACGATCGAGGATGCCGAAGCGGTGGCTGCCGACAGTCCCGTTGCTGGCAAGACGATCGTCTTTACCGGCACGCTGGAGCGCGTGACACGTGATGAAGCCAAGGCCAAGGCCCAGTCCCTCGGTGCGAAAGTCTCCGGCTCGGTCTCGGCAAAAACCGACATTCTCGTCGCCGGCCCGGGGGCGGGCTCAAAGCTGAAGAAAGCTACAGAGCTGGGTGTCCAGACCCTCACCGAGGATGAATGGTTTGAGTTGATTGGGGGGTGAAGAGAAGCCGTTCCCTGTCCCCGCTTGCAGCGAGAAAGTAATTCATCCCGTCATCACCCGGTTTATCCGGGTGATCCCGATTGTCCTGAGATACCCCGGACAAGCCGGGGCATGACGTGGAAATCCGGGGCCTATTCCCCGACCCGACGATAGATCCCGTCAATGCGCATGTCCTCGCCTTCAAACTGGACAAGATAGGCGCTCATCGTCTGTTCGAGCACGCCCAGATCATCGACCTTGCACAGGCCTTCCTCGTCGGGCGCGAGGCCGATCTCCTCGCGTGTGGCTTCGGCCAGCTCTGAACAATCAGGGATGTGATAGGCAATCACGCCGTCTTCATAGACCCACATCAGCCCATAGGAAAAGGCGCGCGGGCCATCGCGCGCGGGAATCTGGGCCAGCCAGACATTGCCGCCCATGGAGCGGAAGCGCGCATTATTGTGCGGGAAATTGTCGGCGCGGGAATAATAGCGCATGCCGCGCCCGCGCCGGATTTCACCTTCCCAGGTCGCGCCCGCCCATTCCACGCCGTTTTCCGGATCGACCGGCGCATGCACGAAATAGCCCGCCTCCAGCGGTTCGCCCGCCAGACGCCGCGTGATCAGCTCGTCCTCGGAATAGAAGCATCCGGCCGCCAGCAGGGCGAGGCCGATGACGGCCAGAATACGCATCAGGGTGTCGCGCCGGACAAGGGTTCGCACGCCCGGATCAACCAGCTGGCGGCATCGCCATCCAGCAGGGGCAGGACGCGATCGCGCACACCAGCATGATAGGCATCCACCCACGCCACTTCCTGCGGAGTGAGCAAATGCGTATCGATCAGGGCCTTGTGCAGCGGCGCCCAGGTCAGGTTCTCAAATCCCATCATGTCGATCTCGCCGCCCTCGATCGGCGCGGGGTCGGTGACATAGATCAGGTTTTCGATCCGGATGCCGTATTCGCCTTCCTTGTAGTAGCCCGGCTCGTTCGAGCAGATCATGCCCGGCTGTAGCGGCTCGTCAGAGCCCGCCTTGGCGATCCGTTGCGGGCCCTCATGCACGCCGAGGAAACTGCCGACGCCGTGGCCGGTACCATGGCCATAATCCAGTCCCGCCATGTAAAGCGGCAGGCGCGCGAGGATATCCAGCTGGCCGCCGGTGGTGCCCTTCGGGAAGCGCACCATGGCCAGACCGATATGGCCCTTGAGGACTTGTGTAAAACGCGTGCGCATTTCTGCGGTCGGCTCGCCAATCGGGACGGTTCGGGTCACATCCGTGGTGCCGTCCGGATACTGACCGCCACTATCGACCAGATAGAGCGAGCCCGGGGCCAGCTTCAGATTGGAGGCTTCCGAGACGCGGTAATGCGGCAGCGCGCCATTCGCACCGTAGCCGGAAATCGTATCAAAGGAGAGATCACGCAGCTCGATCAGATCGCCGCGCAGGCTGGCCAGCTTCTGGGCCGCCGTGATCTCGTCGACCTCGCCGGATTGCGCTTCGGTATCGAGCCAGTGGAGAAAGCGGGTCAGGGCCGCGCCATCGCGCACATGCGCTGCGGCGGCGCCCTTCAGCTCCACCTCATTCTTCATGGCCTTGGGAAGAGCCACAGGTTCACGGCGGCGCACCGGCGTGGCACCGGCATCGCTCAGCGTGTCAAACACCCAGGCGGAGCAGGACGCCGGGTCGACGCTCACTTTTGATCCGGCCAGCTCTTTCAGCCCGGCTTCAAATTCACTTTCCGGGCGCAAGGCGACTTCATTGCCCAGATGCGAGCGCACTTCGTCCGTCACTTTTTCCGGCGCGACATAAAACGTGGCCGTACCATCCTTGCGGATGATCGCGGCGCCGAGTGGCAAGGGCGAGCGCATGACGTCGCCGCCGCGCAGATTGAACAGCCAGGCGATCGACGCCGGCGCCGTAATCGCCGCGGCATCGGCACCATCTTCGGCAATCGCTTCGCCAATGCGGGTGCGCTTGTCGGCATGGTCCTCGCCGGTGAATTCCGTCGGGTGCGCGACCAGCTTTGCCATCGGTGCGGCGGGACGATCTTCCCAGGCCGCATCAATCGGATTGGTCTCGACCGCCACCAGTTCGGCCCCGGCCTTGCGTGCTGCTGCCAGCAGGCGACCCAGCGCATCCGGGCTGTGCAGCTTCGCATCATAGCCGATCTTCGATCCGGAAACGGCATTCTTCGCCAGCCATGCGGCAACACCGCCGCCGGTCAGATCTTCCAGGCTGAACAGGTCCTGATCGACCTGCTCGCGCGATTGCACCGTATAGCGGCCATCCACGAAAACGGCGGCCTTGTCCGTCAGCACGACGGCGGCACCGGCAGAACCGGTAAATCCCGTCGCCCAGGCCAAACGCTCGGCGCAATCGGGCAGGTATTCGTTATTATACTCGTCCTCGTGCGGGATGATGAACCCGTCGAGCCCGGCCTCGGCCAGTTGCGAGCGGAGTAGCGGCAGGTGGTCCCGGCCCAGTTGAGGGCCGCCCTTCACCTCGAAAGATTGTGCGCGATAATGTGTCATGGCGCGGAAACTACGCCGCCGAGGGGCGGCTTTCAATGGAAGTCCTCGGCTATGCAAAACTAAATGGCAGGTTTGAATTTTTCGCACTTCTCCTGACCGGCGGCCGGGCGCATGTGGAGGCCAACAAAGGAGCCCCATCATGTCTTCCACAAACTGGCTTGCCGCGCTGAATGGCGGCGACGCAATGACCCACCACTTCGATCGCACCCGCAGCCGGTCCGGCATCCGCCGCCGCGCGGCCACAACCGACGTCAATGCTTTCCTCGACGCCGCCGGCATCAAGGGCCGCAAGCGCTAGCCGCAGCAGGCGGCCGAAGGCTTGGGGTTTTCCTCCAGCCGGGCGCGCTCGGGTGCCGTATCGTCACCATAATTCGTGGTCTGACCGGCGGTGTGGAAAGTTTCCCAGGCAACCCCGTCCGGATCGCGGATCCAGGCCTTTTTCGAGTCCGCATAGCAGCAATTAACGTCTTCCTGATCGAAGATCGGGCTGTCGGCCTTGGTCAGCCTTTCGCGGATATCGGCAAGTTCTTCGACGTCATTCGCCTGGATGCCGATGTGATCGATGCCGGCGTTTTCACCCTTGGTGGAAATCGAGAAATTGACGTAAGGATCGTCCAGCATCCACTTGGCATAATCGTCCTTCTGGACCGTGGGCTCGGTCGCAAATAGTTCATTGTAGAAGGCCACCGACTTTTCGATGTCCTTCACGGTCAGGTTGACGTGAAAGCGTTTCATATCGGCCTCCTTCAGGCACAGGATTTAGCGAGCGGTTGCACCACTTCCGGCGCGCCACGACAGCAATCCATCATCAGAAAATTGATCAATCCCCGCATGCCCTCGTAATTCGCGGCATAGCGCACTATGCGGCCATCGCGTTGCCGCGTGATCAGGCCTGCCCGGTTCAGAATAGCGAGATTTGTCGACATTGTATTTTGCCGCGCCTCCAGCCGTTCGGCGATGTCGCCAGCTGGCAGACCTTGCGGACCCGCCGTCACCAGCAGGCGAAACACATCCAGCCGGGTTTCCTGCGACAGGGCGGCGAGAGCGGTGAGGGAATCTTGCTTATCCATATATCGAGAAATATAGAAATAATGGAAAAGAGTCAAGGCGGGGGAAGGCCAGGGGTGTTCATGAGGGGGGATGGCCGAACCGCCTTTTCGGAACCCAATCGACTTCCCCTCTCCCCCCATGAGGGGAGAGGGTAGGGTGAGGAGTGAACAATCAATACCGCGGAAGGCGCGGGGAATGGGATATCTAATTTCGTCACTCCGGGGCGGGCGTCAGCCTGAACCCGGGACCCATTCCGAGACATTGAGGGCCCGGAATGGATCCCGGATCGCCACTGCGTGCCGTCCGGGATGACGGATACTGATCTTTCTCAATATGGCAGGTCTTTTCCCCTCCCCCTGTGTGGGGAGGGGTAGGGGTGGGGGCATTCAGACATCACCCCACCCTGACGGCTGCGCCGTCGTCCCTCCCCATCGAGGGGAGGGAAAGTGCCCGCGCTCTAACAGTCTATGCCTTCCGCACCACCAGCGTGGACCAGCCTTCCAGCGGATCCTTGCGCTCTATGTGCAGGCCGAGCGCCCGATAGGCGGCGCTGACCTCATCGGCCTGGCTTTCCAGCAGGCCGGAGAGGATGGCGATACTGCCCTCATGCATGGCACGGCCGATGGCCGGGGCGAGGTCGATCAACGGGCCGGCTAGGATGTTGGCAAAGACCAGATCAAAGTCGCGCTCGACCAGCTTGATATGTTCAAACCCGTCCGCGGCGAAAAAATCGATATCTGCCGCATTATTCTTCTCCGCATTGCGGATGCTCTCCTCGACCGCATCGGGGTCGATGTCCGTGGCAAGAATCTCCGCGTCCGGCAGCGCCAGCCGGGCGGCAATGGCCAGCGCGCCCGTCCCGGTGCCAACGTCCAGCACACTCGCGGGCGTGAAGCCCTCCTCCAGCAGCGCATCAAAGGCCAGCAGGCAGCCGCGCGTCGTGCCGTGATGGCCGGTTCCAAAGGCGGGGCCGGCCTCGATCAGAATGGCCAGCTTGCCCTCGGGCGCCGCATCATGACTGCCATGCAGGGCAAAGCGCCCGGCAATCACGGGCGGCAGGCCCGATTGCGACAGCTTCACCCAGTCTTCCTCGGGCAGAGGCGCGCATGTGGCGGGATAATCATCGGGCAGTCCGGCGGTCTGGCGCACAGCTTCGGCGTCGGGTTCGGCCTCGTAGAGCAATTCGATCCAGCCTTTGGTCTCATCCTCCTCGCGCTCGAACAGCGAGACGGACACAGGCCCATCCTCCAGCGCCATCATGGCTTCCGACGCGGCATAAAGCGGACCCATCGGCCCGGCGAAGACAAGTTTCCATAGGGTCATGGCTCGCCCCTCACAAAGCTATCAACCACTTTCTTCTCGCCGGCTTTGTCGAAGGAGACGGTGAGTTTGGCGCCATCGGCGCGCGAGACTGTGCCATAGCCGAATTTGTCATGGAAAACGCGGTCGCCGGCCTTCCATTTGCCCGAGCCGGCAGAGCTGGTCTCGACGAAATTGGCGCGGCCTTCGATCACGGCCGGGCCGCCTTTGCGGCCCGCGCCTGTGGCGGCCTGATAGCGCTTCCAACCGGGTGAGGAATAGGTCGAGATGAAAGGGTCGGCCTGTTCCTTCACGCCTTCAAAGCCCGGCCCTGAATCATAATAGCCGGTGTCGGAAACGGCCTCGACATAATCCGTCGGCATTTCATCAACGAAGCGCGACGGGATGACGGCCTGCCAGCGGCCAAAGATCATCCGGTTGGCGGTGAAGGAAATGACGGCGCGTTCGCGTGCCCGCGTAATGCCGACATAGGCGAGGCGGCGTTCTTCCTCCAGCGCGCTGGTGCCGCCCTCATCCAGGGAGCGTTGCGAAGGGAAGACCGTCTCTTCCCAGCCGGGCAGGAAAACGAGCGGGAATTCGAGCCCCTTGGCGGCGTGCAGCGTCATCAGGGAGACCTCGTCTCCACCCGATGTCGTATCCAGCTCGGCCACCAGAGAGACGTGTTCGAGATAGGCTTCCAGCGTATCAAATTCGCCCATCGAGCGGACGAGTTCCTTCAGATTGTCGAGCTTCCCGGCGGCTTGCGGGGATTTGTCCTCGCGCCACATGGCGGTGTAGCCGCTTTCATCGAGAATGATCTCGGCCAGCTCGTCATGGCGCATCGTGTCGGCCAGTTGCGCCCAGCGATCAATATCGCGCAGGAAGGTTTTCAGGCCCGTCTTCGCCCCGCCGCGAATTTCATCCGTCTCGGTCATCATGCGGGCGGCGGCCGCCATCGACAGGCCCGCCGACCGGGCCGCATGGGCGACTTTCTGCACCGAGGTCGCGCCAATGCCGCGCTTGGGCGTATTTACGATCCGCTCAAAGGCGAGATCGTCATCAATCGAGCGCACCAGCCGGAAATAGGCATGGGCATCGCGGATTTCGGCGCGCTCGAAGAAGCGTGGCCCGCCGATCACCTTGTAGGGAAGCCCCAGCATGATGAAGCGGTCTTCAAACGCCCGCATCTGCCACGACGCGCGCACCAGAACGGCACACTCTCCATGCTGCCGGCCATTGGAAACCCAGTTCTCGATCTCGTCGGCGACAAAGCGGGCTTCCGCCTCGCCATCCCAGATGCCGCGCACCTGAACCTTTTCGCCGGGTTCATCTTCGGTCCACAACGTCTTGCCGAGGCGCGACTTGTTCGCCGTGATCAGGCCGGCAGCAGCGCCCAGAATATGACCGGTCGAGCGGTAATTGCGCTCCAGTCGAATGACCTTGGCACCCGGAAAATCTTTCTCAAAACGCAGAATATTATCCACTTCAGCACCGCGCCAGCCATAAATGGACTGATCATCATCGCCCACACAGCACAGATTATGTGAGCCTTGGGCCAGCAGGCGCAGCCACAGATACTGGCAGACATTCGTGTCCTGATACTCGTCCACCAGAAGATAGCGGAATTTGCGGTGATACTCCTTCAGCACGTCCGGGTGCTGCATGAAGATCGTCAGATTGTGCAGCAGGAGATCGCCGAAATCGCAGGCATTCAGGATTCGCAGGCGAGCCTGATAGGCCTCGTACAGCTTCTGACCCGCCCCGTCGGCAAATTTGTATTTCGCATCTTCCGGCAGCTTGTCGGGCGTCAGTCCGCGATTTTTCCAACCATCAATCAGCGCACCCAGATAGCGCGGCGTCCAGCGCTTCTCATCAATGCCTTCGGCCTGGATGAGCTGTTTCATCAGGCGCAACTGGTCGTCCGTATCGAGAATGGTGAAGCTGGATTTCAGATCCACCAGCTCGGCATGCCGGCGCAATATCTGCGCAGCGATGGAGTGAAACGTGCCCAGCCAGGGCAGGCCTTCCACCGCTTCGCCAATCAGCTTGCCGACGCGTTCTTTCATTTCCCGGGCGGCCTTGTTGGTGAAGGTCACCGACAGGATTTCCCAGGGCTTCGCATGTCCGGTCGCCAGAATATGCGCCAGCCGCGTCGTCAGAACGCGCGTCTTGCCCGTGCCCGCACCGGCCAGCACCAGAACCGGCCCGTCAATGGCTTCTACGGCCTCACGCTGTTCGGGGTTCAGCCCGTCCATATAATCGGCATCGCGCCGGGGTGGTTGCGGACGGGCCTGCTGGGAAATGGGAAGTGAGCTCATGAAACCCATCTATCACGACGATTCGGGAAATGAGAACAAATATAGCACGCATGGCTCTTGGGATAGCCGTCCGGGCCCTGTAAGTCGCGCGTGATTTGACATCAATTAGATAGTTAGCTAAACGTCAACTTATGAACACCGTATTCAAGGCTCTTTCCGACCCGACACGCCGCGAGGTCCTCACCCTGTTGCGGGACGGCCCGAAGTCGGCCGGTGAAATATCGGCAGAATTTTCTGTGTCGAAGCCCACCATGTCGGCCCATTTCGCGGTTCTCCGCGAGGCCGGACTTGTGCGATCGGAAAAGCAGGGAAAGACCGTGATTTACCAACTCCAGATGTCGGTCCTTGAAGACGCGGTATTTGGTTTCACCAACATGTTAGGCTTATCGCCTGCCGAGGCGCAGCCCCATCCCGAAACACCTGGTCGAAAGGGCAGCTCAAATGACTGACTTCTCCCCCAATAAACCCGCGGCCCGAGCGCTCACGATTGCTGTTGTGCTCCTCATGGCTGCTTTTGCGGTCATTGTAATCGGCAAGGAAGGCAACTGGCTCGATCCGGAGTTCGCCAGACGAGGCGTTAGCGCCCTGTTGGGCGGGTTGTTGATGGTGTGTGGCAATTATCTACCCAAGCTGACGCGCAAGCCGGATTCCGATACCGCCCTTCTGGGTAAAGCCGATCGCGCAGCCGGCAGGATGCTGATTCTCACCGGTCTTGGCTTCAGTGGATTCTGGATATTCGCGCCCTTGGCAACAGCTACGGCGATCGCATCCATTGCGGGTCTCGTTGGGGCGGTCGCATCTTCCGGTATCTGGGCATGGACAGCGCGCCACGCTGTTGGAGGCTCCGCGCGTCTGGCCATTTCCGCGACAGATACGGCAGTACGCGCCAGCGTGGCGATGATTGTGATCTGCATCTTTTTCACATTCGGCATTTTCGAAATAGACAGGATCTGGGGCGATCAGGCGGCGCAATGGTCGGCGATCATATTTTCCCTGATGATCGTTTTCGCAGGCGGATCACCGGTATTGATGCGGCTCTTCCGGCGCGGTTAGAGGCTGAGGGCGAAATGTGCTAATCTGCGCGGAGATCGGCGGAGGCCAGCTGGAGCGGCATGACAAATCTGTTTGATGAACTGACCCGGTTGATCACGAAACAGGGCCTCAATGTTTACGCCGAGGGCGAAGCGACGATCATTCACCGTGCTGCGACCAAGGCGGTCATCCCCACCGGCAGCACGCCACCGGATGAGGCAACGCCGGAGCAATTGCTGGTGCGCGCCCTGATCGTCATGACCACCTATGAAGACAGCGAGGACTTCCTCGATTGGTGTGACGAGTTTGGTTATTCGGCCAGCGATCCGGGCCATCTGGCCGACTTCAAATCCATCGGTGAGGGGATTGCCAATTTTCAGGCCCTGATCGGCGCAGAGCGATTGTCCGAGTTGGGCATGCTGCTGCGGATCGGACAGGCGATCAGTCTGGCGCGCCCGCGCTAGCGAGGTCCAACCAGTCGCAGCAGGACGGCGGCACCTTACTCCACGCAGCTGTCCGCATCCGTTCATGTTGTGACGTGCATCGTATGTGGAAATGCGATCACGGGAGCAAGAATTGATGTCGAGTCGCCGCTATAAGCCAGCTACAGCCTTGCTTGATTTCGCCATCGTGCTGGTCACCATCATTTTAGTGAAATACGTCGCTGGGCTGCATGTCTGGAAATTTGCCGGCCCGATCTCGCTTCTGACGGGCGTTGTGCTCGCCACCATTCTTCTTGCCATACGCGGCCAAAGCTGGGCCGAACTCGGTTTGCGCTTGCCCAAAGGCGTGAAAGGGTGGGGCTGGTTGCCGCTGCAGGTAATCCTGGCGCTCGGCGCTTTTGTTTTTGCCAGCTTGGTGATCAGCCAGCTGATCGAGCCTTATTGGCCGCGGCTGGCATCCAACGAAGATCGCTTCGAGGGCATCTATCAAAACTTGCCCTATTTCCTTCTCTGGCTGGCTATTGCCGTGTTCCATGGTGGCGTATTCGAAGAGCTGATCTTCCGCGGCTTCTTCATTTCGAGGTTGGAAGCGGTGTTCGACTCGGTGGTTGGGCGAACGGCTATTGCCATTGTGATGGCTGGCGTCATTTTCGGCTTGCGGCATATGGACAATCAGGGTCTGCACGGCGTTATGGTGACCGGCGGCGGAGCGATTGTGCTCGGCGTGCTCTATGTCATGTTCAGGCGAAATCTCTTGCCCCTGATCATCGCCCATGCCCTGATCGGCATTCTGAACATGACTGTCCGCTATGCGGTCGAGCCTACGACCTAGCGGTGCTCTTCCTCATGCGCATCGGCCAGCGCCTTGGCGTAGGCGGCATGGGCATCGACGCGGGACAGATAGCCGACCACGACCTGATCGCCGGAGCGGGACCGGACGATGGTGCCGTCAATGGCTTCCGCCGACAGGAAGCCAATGGCGCGGCCCAGATAGTCATCTTCATAGAGACACGCCGCTTCGCTGTCTGAATCCGCTCCGGCCTCTTTTTCCTGCATGGGCGTCATGATATCCCGCACCCGGATGGTTTGCAGAAGCACGCGGGCCTGTCCGCGTGAAAGGTCGAAACCGCGGCGCAGGATTTGAAGGTGAAAAATGCTGCCCCCCGCCAGAGACTGGCTGAGCACCGTCGCCAGTGAAACCGCGATCAGAACGGCAACAGACGCCTCATAGCTGGCGGTCAGTTCAAAGACGATCAGCGTGGTCGAAAGCGGCGCGCCCAGAGCCGCACCGGCCACCGCGCCCATACCGACGACCGCATAGAAGGGAATGCCCGCCGTTTCTGCGCCGGTCATGGCCAAAAGCCCGCCAAAGGCCGCGCCGAGCATGGCCCCCAGATAGAGCGAGGGCGAGAACACTCCTCCACCGAAGCGGAAGCCAAGCGTGATCCCGACCGCCAGCAGCTTGAGGACAACGAGCATCAGCAGGGTAAGAATACCGTAAGAGCCGCCAAGCGCTGCTGCCGTGGCTTCATAGCCAACGCCCAGGATTTCCGGCGCAATTAGCGCCAGTGCGCCGATGCAAAGCCCCCCGATTGGTGGCAGGGCCCAGAGGGGCCAGCCGATCCGTTCGGACTGCTGCGCGATCAGGCGCGGCAAGTGAATACTGGTCAGGATAAAGGCGCTGGCGAGCACAGCGGCCGCGAGGCCCAGACCAATGACGCCCGGAAGGTCCCAGATACTGGCCGGAGAAAGTGCCGGCATCGCAAACGCCGGCGAGGCGCCGAGATGCAGGCGGGATATCAGCGCGCCGGTGACGCTGGCAATCGCCACGGGCGCAATCGAGCGCAGGGCGTAATGGCCCAGCACGATCTCGAATGCGAAGAGCGCGCCCGCAACCGGTGCATTGAAACTGGCGGCCACGGCGGCAGCAGCGCCGCACGCCAACAGGATTCGGGCTGAACGGGCCGGCAGGCCCAGCCGCCGGGCGATGAAGGAGGCGATGGCCGCACCGAGATGCACAACCGGGCCTTCGCGTCCCGCAGAGCCACCGGTTCCCAGCGAGATGGCCGCTATGCTTGCCGACAGCAAACCGTTGGGCAGTTCGATCCGGCCCTGGCGGGCGGCGCGTGCTTCCATGACGTCGGCGACCGCGCTGGCCTGACCGCGAGGCAGCCAGTTGCGCGTCTGGCCCAGCCACAACAGTCCGGCGACGAGCAGCCCCCCGGCGGTCGGGACCAGCAAGACCTGCCAGAAGGGAATATTCGCTGCTCCGGAAACCAGCGCGTCGTGATTTGCGCCGAACATCAGCAGGGAGATACCGTGAAGACTGAGGATGAAAGCAATGGCGGCATAGGCCGAGATTGCGCCCGTCATGACGCCCAGCAGCCAGAGCGCGGGCGAACGGCCTTCACGCCATTGGCGGGCCAGCCATGTCAGGGGTTGGAAGGAGGCAGCGCTTTCGGTCACGTTTTGGGTAAACGCCGCCCAGCGCTCCCCGTCAAGGCCGCCCGTCGAGATGGCGCGCTTTTCGAAGCTCCGGGAAGAGCTTGGCCCAGATCGCCGCGACGGCCAGCGTGCCGGCCCCGCCAATCATAACGGTCGCTTTTGCGCCGATGGCGGCGGCCACGACGCCGGCCCGGAATTCTCCCAATTCGTTGGAGGCGCCGATGAAGATCATGTTCACGGCATTGACACGGCCCCGCAGCCGGTCGGGCGTCCACAGCTGGATCAGCGTTTCGCGGATATAGACGCTGATCATGTCAGCCCCGCCCGCAAACATGAGCACAACGATGGAAAGCCAGGCCAGTTCGGAAACGCCGAACACGATGATCATCGCGCCGAACACGCCAACAAAAATGAAAAGGTAAAGCCCCGCATGATCCTTGATTGACCGCGTGGCGAGATAGATCGCGACGGCAATCGCGCCGATGCCGGGCGCGGCGCGCAAGAGGCCCAGGCCGACCGGGCCCACCTCCAGAATATCGCGCGCGAAGATTGGCAGCAGCGCGACCGCCCCGCCCAGCAGGACCGCAAAAAGGTCCAGCGAAATCGCGCCGAGCACGATTTTCTCGTTCCAGATATATTTGAAGCCGGCGAGAATGGTGTCCCAGCTGCGTGGTTCGGTTTCCTTGTGCTGCTCCGGCTTCGGGATGAAAAGCGTCAGTAAGGCGGCAGTCCCCATGAGGATCGTTGCTGCCGAATAGGCGGCGATGGGCGAAATACCATACAGCAAACCACCCGCGACGGGCCCGACAATCGTTGCCAATTGCCAGGCCGAGGAATTGAGCGCGATCGCATTCGAGAGCATGTGCGGCGGGACGATATTGGGAAGCAGGGCCTGCACGGCCGGACCCATGAAGGCGCGGGCCGTGCCGAACACAACGAGAAGCCCGAACAAAATCCAGACAATCTGGCTGCCCGAGACCGTGTAGATAAGGAAGCTGCCGGCCACGCCGGCCATCGACATCATGCAGACCGTCATGATCAGTCGGCGTGGCGCGCGGTCGGCGACTGCCCCCGTCACCAGAACCAGCAGCAAGGCCGGCAGAAACTGTGAGAGCCCGATCAGGCCCAAGAGAAATGCGCTCTCGGTGGCATCATAGACCTGCCAACCCAGAGCCGTGATCTGGATCTGGGCCGCAAAAACGGCGACCGACCGTGACAGCCAGTAGATCAGATAGGGCGTGTGGCGGAAGGCCGACAATTGCGGGGCGGGCGATATGTCAGAAGTCATAGGCGCTTAGAGCGCGGCGCATGAGTCCCGTCAAGCGGGGATTGACTTAAATGTAAGCATTAACTAACGTAAGTTATGGCTTACGAAAATAGTCTCGCAACCCTAGCGAATCCGACCCGTCGCGCCGTGTTTGAACGATTGCGTGACGGTCCGGCTGCGGCCGGCGATCTAGCGCGGCATTTTCCTGTAAGCCGTCCGGCGATCTCGCAGCACCTCAACGCACTGCTGGACGCCGGTCTGGTGGAAGTGGAGCGGCGAGGGACGAAGCGGATCTACTCGATCCGGCTGTTGGCACTGGAAGAGTTGCGCAGCTGGATCGAGGGTTTCTGGGGAACGGCCCTTGTCCGATACAAGGAGGCGCTGGAGCGCGATGAACACGACGACTGATGACAAGACCGCCCCGATAGAGAAATCGATTACGGTCGACCGGAATGCTGAAACGGCATTTCGCTTTTTCACGGAACAATTCGACGCCTGGTGGCCCAAGGAAACCCATTCAATGGGCGCCGACCGCGACGGGATCACGCCCGCACGCGTCGTCATGGAGAGCGGCGTCGGTGGTCGGCTATTCGAAGTTTCGGCAGACGGAACGGAACGCTTCTGGGGCCGCATCGGCATCTGGGAGCCGGGAAAACGCCTGGTCTTTTCCTGGGGCTTCGACAAGCCGGAAGAACAACGCACCGAGGTCGAGGTGAAATTTACCGATCTGGGCGATGGCCGCACACGCATTGATCTCACCCACCGCAATTGGGAAAATGACCCCAAGGGCGCTGAGCTTCGCGAGGGTTATAACAAGGGCTGGGAGCCTGTATTGGAGAGATTGCTGGAGCGTTGCAACGAAAGCTAGTGTGGCGACGGTGTTTGCGCTTCAGCGAGCGCAAACACCCGGCACGCTGACGATAGTGGTTGGTCTGGGTCAGCGGCGGCGCGCGCCTCGTCTATCCCGCGTATCAGCGCCGCAAAGGCCATGCCCCGTTGTTCGGCGGCGGCATCCAGCACCGCCCAGAACTCCGGCTCCAGCGCCAGGCTGGTCCGGTGGCCGGAAATCGAGATTGAGCGCTTCACGAGCATGGCGTTGGCCTTTTCTGCACACAGCCGGATCCGCAAACAGGAGAGCCGGACTGATCCTGTTTGAAGCCTGTATCGCCCGATCCGGTCAAGACCGGCCAATAAGCGCTTGGATTGCCCGGCAATCCGGTTCATCTTTTCCATGGCTTGGGACAAGGGGGAACCAATGAGCAGAATTCTTTTCGCCGTGGCCGTGGCTTGTTTCATGGCCGCGCCAGTGGCCGCACAAGAGTCGTTCAGTGCTTACACGCGCACGGATGGGGAAGACTGCCGCACGCTCGAAGAAATCGAGGAGCAGGGATATTATTTCTATGCGGTCTGTCCGGGCTATGACGGATGGGTGCTACACCTTGATGGCGGCGAACACGGCCAGCGTTCGACCTTCCGGACAAACGCCGCCCCGATTCCCGATGATCAGCGTTCGACCGTTTTCAACTATCCCTACACACGCGGGAATTTTGGCGAATTCCATACTGTTATCGAGTGGCGCGCCGAAGGCGAGGGTGGACAGGCCTATGCCGCCATTCATCGCTATTATGCCAACCTGCCCAGCGACAACGGCGTAAATTGGCGCCGGATCAGCACGTTGACAGTCTCCGCGCTGCGCGATGAACAGGCTGGCGGCACCTGCATGATCGCACACATCGAGGCGGATCAGGTGAGCCATGCCAACCGGATCGCGCAGGACGCCGCAGACCGGCTTGCGCGAACATTCGAATGCGGGGTGGAATCCGCCCTCCTGATCAATGCGGCCTATCCGGATGTGGGGGCGGCAATCCGGGGTGCGAGCTTTGTCCAATAGCGACCTGCGAATGTTTGAAGGCATCGAAGGCTCGGCGATCGACCATCACAGCAGCCACAAGGCTGGCGAGAAAGAGCTTGGCCGCCCGAGGTCCGCTGCAGAGCTGGCGCTGAGTGTGGGATAGAATGATGACGGATTACGAACTGGCCAGCCTGTTTTTCACGATTATGGAGGCCGCACAGGCCACATTCGCCAATTTCCTCGCCATAATCTCCGGCATGATCGCGGTCAGCTATTTCTTCGCCCACAAGCTGGACCGGACACTGTCAGCATTGTTGTTGATCATTTTCTCTCTGTTTTCGCTGGGCTTCATCAACGAGCTGTTTGCCGTCTATTCCGATTTTGCCCGACTGGGCGCCCAAATCAGCGCTCAGGGGCAATTGCCGGACACCGGTCTGGGATGGATGGGGCCGGTCATTGCAGGTGCCGGAGGGCTGGCCCCCGTGCCCTGGATCATCCTGACCATGACCGGTGCTTCCTATCTCGCGACGATCTGGTTCTTTTTCCATGCGCGCGGCATGAAGCGGGAATAATTCAGCCGCCTGCATCCATATCCGCAAAAGATGGCATCTTCATACCAACATGAAATAATAGGTTGGTTGATATGATTGCTGTCTGGCGCACGCTTACATTTCCATTTCGTTTGATCCCCTGGTGGGGGTATCTGTTGATCCTGGGTATTCTGGCCTGGCTCGGCCGGAACATTCTCCTGATTATCGTGACGATCATCGCCTTCCATCCGATACCAGTTCCGCCTCTGTTTCTGAGCGAGCCGGAGACGGTGCTGGAGGCGCGGCTTCAGGATCTCGATCACTTCGATCACGTCCGCCGAAATGAGCGGTCATTCACGCCCGAGCAGCGGCAAGCCTTTGGCGAAGCGATAGATGCGTTGGGCGAACGCGCAGGCCAACTCACCGAGGCCGGCTTCCAGCTGGAACTCGCGCGCCTGCAGGCCACGATCGACAATGGCCATTCCAATGCATCGGCGACCCGCATGGTGCAAACCTTCCCGCGCCTGCCCGTCCGCTCGGCCTGGATGGATGGCGAATTGCGTATCCTGCGCGCACTGCCGGGCCATGAGAACCTGCTCGGCGCGGAGATCACAGCCGTAAACGGCATTCCTGCGAGAGAGGCGCTCCGGCGTTTTCGCGATGCATTTGGCGGGAATGATCAGAATTTCCTGTCTTTTGCGCCGCTCCTGCTGGAAACCCCTGACTATCTCGCCGTGGCCGGGATGGGCTCAGGTGAAACAACAATGGAGGTCGTCCTTGCGGATGGCACGCCGCAGATTGTGCAGCTTTCAGCGGTCTCGCCAGAAGAGGACGCCGAGCGCGTCTATTCGGGCGAGCTGCCCATGCATTGGGTCCGGGAGACTGACGAATGGATTGCGTTCGAACCCGCACGCGATCCGCTTTTCCTGCAAAACCCGGGCAATGACTACTGGTTCGAAGCCCTGCCGGATGGCGAGACGGTCTACATATCGATCCGGTCCAATCTCGACGATGATAGCGGCGAACCGCTCAGCGCCTGGGTGGCGCGCGCCGAAGCGGAAATCCGCGCCCTGTCCCCGCGCCAGGTGATCGCCGATCAGCGCTTCAATGGCGGGGGCGACCTTACCCAGACGGAACCGCTGATGAGCGCGCTGGGCGACATTGTCGGCCCGGATGGCCATGTCTACCTGCTGGCCTCCGGCAATACTTTCTCGGCGGGGATCGTCAACATGGCGATGGCAAAAGAGGCCGCTCCGGACCGCACCATCATCATGGGCGAAGCCATCGGCGACCGGTTGCAATTCTGGGCCGAGGGCTGGTGGTATTCCCTGCCGAACTCCGGTTTCCGCGCGCGCTATTCAACCGGTTTTTATGATCTTCAGAATGGCTGCGAAGGGATATTCATCTGCCATTGGGGCAGTTTGCACATCTTCCCGGTCATCGTCGATGATCTCGATATCAACATCGCCGCGCCATTGACCTTCGAGGCCTATGCAGCAGGGCGCGACCCGGCGATGGAGGCTGTGCTGACGGCTATTCGGGAATAGTTTTTCTCCCTCGCGAGCGGGGGATATGGCCGCTCGCAGTCCCAAAAACGTCAGCATGCTGGCGCTGAGTTTGGGTTGATCTCATCCGGGGTGCCCGGGCTTGACCCGGGTATCCATCAAGCAAGAGAGGATGGTCCCTCGGGTCGAGCCCGAGGGACCCGGGAAATCAGGAGCCTATTTCGGCTTGAGCTTGCGAAGGTTTTCGCCCGCTTGGAAGCGAGACGTCATAAAATAAGTGCCCATTCCAGCGATGCGGGCAATTCGTCAGGGCTGAACTCGACATGCAATACGCGTCTGCGCGCCGGGCGGGTGGCGGACGGCGATGCGTGAATGATCGAGGTCCGAAGCACGAGGATGTCGCCTTCCAGAGCCGTGTGTTGCTTACCCTCACCATCGGCAACCGCCGCTTTCGTTCCAGCATCGTTCAACTTGCCCAGACGATGCGAGCCGGAGATCGTCTGCAGCGGACCGTTGTCTCGCTGACAATCGTCTAGATGTAGCCGCAAGGTAATCATTCGTTCAATGATTTCGAATGGCGGCTCAACGTGTTGTGTGCCGCGCTTCATTGTCCAGTTTTGAAAGCCGGCCACTTTTGCGCGTCCTGCAACCGCGATGGTCCGGTCCTGATGCCAGGGCACGGACCAGTTCGAACGCTCCGACTTGTCGAACACCAACACACGCACGGGCCGCGCAGCGTTAGCCAGAATGCTCGACGCCAGACGCCCCAGCGCGCCGCTCGGGCCAACAAGATTTGTAACCGCGTCGCCCGGACGGTTCAGGCGCGCGCCGGGCTGTCCTTCATACGGCGCAAGCTCCTCGCGGAGCACCGCAAGATCTACTACAGGTAAGCCGGACGGGACGCATACAGCGCCCGTGTCTTCAAGAAGTTTCCGGTGTTCAACCGTCCACACTATTTCGGCTTGATCATATCCGCCGGGATGACGGCCTTGTCGAACTCTTCCGCCGTCACAAAGCCCAGCTTCACCGCCTCTTCCTTTAGCGTCGTGCCGTTCTTGTGCGCGGTCTTGGCGACGGTGGTGGCATTGTCATAGCCGATCGTCGGGGCCAGCGCGGTCACCAGCATCAGGGATTTCTCCATCAGGTCCGTGATCCGGTCCTCATTGGCGACAATGCCGGTCACGCATTTATCGGTGAAGGAGACGCAGGCATCCGACATGATGCGGATGGATTGCAGCATATTGTAGGCCATCATCGGCTTGAAAACGTTGAGCTCGAAATGCCCCTGCGCGCCGCCGACCGTGATGGCGACATGATTGCCCATCACCTGGGCGCAGACCATGGTCATGGCTTCGCACTGGGTGGGATTCACCTTGCCGGGCATGATCGAGGAGCCCGGCTCGTTCTCCGGCAGGGAGATCTCGCCGATGCCGCAGCGCGGGCCCGAGCCCAGCAGGCGGATGTCATTGGCGATCTTGTTGAGCGAAGCGGCCAGCGTGTTCAGCGCGCCGTGCGCGGAGACATAGGCATCATGCGCGGCCAAAGCTTCGAACTTGTTCGGGGCCGTCTTGAAGGGCAGGCCGGTATAATTGGCCACATCCTCGGCAAACGCCTTGTCGAAGCCCGGCTTGGCATTGATGCCGGTGCCGACGGCGGTACCGCCTTGAGCAAGATAATAGAGATAGGCGAGGCCTTCATTGACCCGCTGCATGCCGAGATCGAGCTGCGCGACATAGGCGGAGAATTCCTGGCCCAGGGTCAGCGGCGTCGCGTCCATCAGGTGCGTGCGGCCGATCTTGATGATGTCCTTGAAGGCTTCGGACTTGTCATTCAACGCATTGCGCAGCGTTTGCAAAGCGGGCAGCAGGCGGTGATGCATCTCCTCGGCGGCAGCAATGTGCATGGCCGTCGGGAATGTGTCGTTGGACGATTGCGAGCGATTGACGTGGTCATTCGGGTGAACCGGGTCTTTTGATCCCACCACGCCGCCCAGAATCTGGATGGCCCGGTTGGCGACCACTTCATTCGTGTTCATGTTCGATTGCGTGCCCGAACCCGTCTGCCAGACCGACAGGGGGAAATGGTCATTCCACTTGCCTTCGGCGACCTCGCCCGCGGCCTGTTCGATGGCATCGGCCAGCTCCGGCTCCAGATTGCCGAGCGACTTGTTCACCCGCGCAGCCGAGCGCTTGATAATGCCAAGCGCGCGGATCATGGGCGCGGGCATTGTCTCCTCGCCAATGGCGAAATTGATCAGGGAGCGGGCCGATTGCGCGCCATAAAGCTTGTTATTGGGAACTTCCAGAGGACCAAAGCTGTCTGTTTCGGTGCGGGTTTCGCTCATGGCGCGAGGCTCCTTGCGCAACTGCCGGGAAGGGCAGAAGGTTAATATCGATTCGGATTAGCGTTTATCACCGGGGCGGCATGGATCAAGACGACGCACTGGTTTGGATTGGAAAAGGACGGGTACAGGCCGCGATGTCAGCCGATAGTCTACACTTGCGCGTCGACGCGCTCACCTCGCAATCAAAGCGGTTCAAAACCCTGATTGGCGAGTTTTTCCGTACGGAATTCAAACGGGTGCGTCCGAAATACGGCCCCTATGAAGTCGAGATCCGGATCGAGCGCACCGAAAACAGCCCCGTTCACGATGTCGATAATGTCGCAAAGGCCGTGCTGGACGCGCTGACCGGTTGTGTCTTTCATGATGACAGTCAGGTTGAAAAACTGATGGTCGAAAAAGTCCTGTCCGATCGCGCCCGGGTGAAGGTGAGGGCACGTCCGCTTAACCGGGACGCAGCCTAGCGCCGTCCGCCGGCCAGTTTCGCGGCCTCTGGTCTTCGCCTTAACCGCCCCATGGCCCAGACGCCAACGGCCGGACCGATCGCCAGCGGGATGAAGGCATAGGTCCACCCTGCATACGTGATCCAAAGCGGCAAAAGCTGCACGATGATGGCCGTCAGGGCAAATCCGGTGGCCGTCTGGATTGTCAGAAGCGTCCCGATCTTGTCGGGTGGGCCAAGCTCGGTGATGGCGGCTGAAAACTGGGCACTGTCGGCGATGACGCTCATCCCCCAGGCCAGCAGGACGGGCACCAGCAACCAGACCGGTGCCCCGAACAGAAATCCGGATATGAGGGCGCAGAAACCGCTGACGCTCATGGCTGCCATGGTAATGGTGGTGCGTCCGAACCGATCTGCAGCCCATCCGGCAAACAGACATCCGCCAGCACCAATCGCCACGACGCTGAATGCCGTCAGATCGGCCGCTGCGGCGTTCGAACCGAAATAGGCGTGCAGAAAGACGGGCACCCAGGCCCACATGGCATAGAGTTCCCACATATGGCCGAGATAGCCGAAATTGGCGAGCCTCAGGGCCGGGTCACGAAAGGCCAGGAAGGCCGCGCCGGGGTCAAAGTGCGCGCCGGTTTTGAAGGCCGGACCGGCCGTCGCAAAGCCAATCAAAAGCGCCGCGAGACCCGCAGCAATTGCGCTGAACAGGAAAGGCGTTTGCCAGCCCATGCCGGTATCAAACAGGTTGAAGGCGAAGGGCGTCGCAGAGCCCAGTGTTAGCGCCCCGACCAACAGCCCAACCAGCAGCCCGGCATCGCCCTTCGCCCAGCTGGCCGCCAGCTTCATGCCAACCGGATAGACCAGGGCAAGTGATGCGCCGACCACTGCGCGCGTTACGATCATGGCCACACTGCCGGGTTCGGTCAGCATTGCTATGGCATTGGCTGCGCCCGCAAGCAGCGCGCCGCCCATGAAGACCCGCCGGGGGTCAAACCGATCGGCAAGGCCGAGAATGGCGCTGGTCAGCGCCCCGATTACAAAGCCGATCTGGACCGAAGATGTGAGAGCGGCCTGAGCCGCGCTGTTGATATCTGCCGCAGCCTTCAGTGCGGGCAGGGCCGCCGTTCCCGCAAACCAGACCGACAGCGCCAGCACTTGCGCCAGTGTGATCAGGGCAATCGAGAGCGGTTTAGAGTCCACGCTCTTTCCGGATGCGTTTCACTTCCTCATGCGATTTGTGAAAGCAGGTCGCGCTGGACTTGGTGAGAAGCTTGCCGTCGGCATCCCACAGCCAGCCTTCGGTGAAGAAGAATTGCTTGCCCTTCTTGATGACCTGACCGCGGCACCGCAGCTTTCCCGGCCAGACCGGCGAAATGAAGCTGGTTTTCATTTCCAGCGTCGGCACGACGCCGTCAAATCCCGCCACGGTAACAGCGGCCAGCGACATGGTGTCGTCCAGCATGGCCGTAACCATGCCGCCCTGCACCGCGCCCGTCGGGCTGCAGACGCGCAAATCGGGCTCCCATTGGGCGTCGAACCACATTTCCTCGGAATTCAGATCTATGAATTTGAAGCCAAGAAGCTTGGAATACTCCAGCTGTGTAGGAACTTCGGTAAAGAAATGCCGGATGGTGGCCTCATCCCAGGGCGGTTTGGGATATTTCATTACTTCTTGCGGAAGCTGTCGAGGCTGACAACCTGGGCGCCATCGCCGTTGGCATCAGTGGCTTCTGCAGGAGGGGCGGTCTCGGCTTTTTTGGCTGGCGGCTTTTTCTTCGTCGCCGGTTTGAGCTTGGCAGGTTCCTTGGCCGGCTGGGCTTCCGCCGCATCTTCGGCCTCTCGCATCAGCGGCTCAAACTGCAGATGGAAGCCGACAGATGGATCGTGGAAACGGTTGACCGCCGAATAGGGTACTTTCATGTATTTCGGGACACCGCCGAATTTCAGCGTGACTTCGAAATAATCTTCCTCGGGATGAAGGTCCCAGAACTGGTGTTCCAGAACGATGGTCATCTCTTCCGGATAACGCTCGCGAAGGCTTTCATCGATATCGACGCCGGCACCTTCGGTTTTGAAACTGATGTAAAAGTGGTGAGCTCCCGGCAGACCTTTCGGTCCGGCGGCGCGAATTAAAGCTTCGCGGATGACGCCTCTCAATGCTTCTTGCGCCATCAGATCGTAGCGCATTAGATCAGTCGCCACGATGAACTCCCCCCTTGATCAACTGCGCCAAAAGTAGCCAAGCCGGGCGGGCCGTCAACGATGTCTGGATTGTCGCACTGCTATTTTTTCGCGATGCGCTAGATTGGGTCACACCGTAAAAAAGGCGCGATTTCCCGTGACAGCCGAAACCGATTTCATTCCGCCCATGCCCGAACGGCAACGACAACCTCTGGGTTTGCTTGGTACAGCAAGGGTTCTGCGCCATTCGCCTGTCGAGATTCTCCCCCAGGAGGCGTTTCAGTTCACGCGCATTTCCGCGCCTTTTCTGGGCCGAACGGTCCACACCCTTTCCGGGCCGGAAGAGATGAAGGCGGTTTTGCACGATGACCCGGATGCCTGGCGCAAGTCGCCCCTGATCCAGCGCATGCTGCGCCCCATTCTGGGCGAGGCGATTCTGACCGCGCATGGCGATTGGTGGAAAATGCAGCGCAAGGCCATGCAGCCGGGCTTTGTGCGCCAGCGCATCATGAATCTGGTGCCGGCCATGTCGGAGTCGGCAGCCTTTGCGGCCAAATCCATTGCTGATCAGCCGAAAGGGGAGGATATCACCCCGGCGCTGAACCGCGCGGCGCTGAGCGTGATCGAGCGGGCCCTGTTTACCGAGGCCAATGATTTTGATCGCGGTCAGATACGCTCTGCCATCGAACTGGTCTTTTCCGAAACCGGACGGACGCGGTTTTCCGATCTCCTGCCTTTGCCGGAGACCACGCCGCGCATTCTCGGGCCAAAGGCGCTCAAGGCGCGCAAGATTTTGCGAGAGGCTGTGGGCGCGGAAATCGCGGCCCGCCGCAAATCGGGCCAGACGCGCGAAGATTTGCTTCAGCTGATGCTTGATGCCCGGACCGAGGCCGGCGAGGCCGCCCTGACTGACACCGATATCCGCGACAATGTGCTCAGCCTTGTCATTGCCGGGCATGAAACCACGGCCATCGCCATCGGCTGGGCGCTGTACATTCTGGCCTGCCGCCCGGATTGGCAGGACAGGGTGCGCGCCGAAGCAAAAGCGGTGTCCAGCGGCAGCTTTGCCGCCGACGATGTCGCCAGCCTTGTCTTCACCCGGCAGATCATCGACGAGACCTTGCGGCTCTACCCGCCGGCACCACTGGTCGGCCGTCAGGCCATCCGCGACACACAGATTTGCGAGCGCTCGGTGAAGAAAGGCGATGTCGCCATCATCGCCTTTTATGCCCTGCACCGGCATCATCGCTATTGGGACAATGCCGATGCATTTGATCCCGAGCGGTTCAATCGTGACAACCGGCCTTCCGATCCCTGGCTCTTCAAACCCTTCGGCGGCGGGCCGCGCGCCTGTGTTGGCTCGGTCTTTGCCCTGACCGAGGCGGTCGTCATTCTCGCGACTCTGGTCCGCGATCTGAAATTCAGCGTTCCGGACGGATTTGTGCCGCGCCCCGTCATGACCGTGACTTTACGCCCGGAAGACGGCCTGCCTTTGCGGGTTGAAGCGGCGTAGCGGCAGGCGTCTGACGCCAGTCGGCTCTATCCTACTTCTTTCCGAGGCTTTCCGGATCGATCCCGATGGCCTGCATGCGATCACGCCACCGATTGCGGGCCAGCGCCTGCATGTCGTCGACGCGGTCCAGCTCGTCCGTGATCTCGAAGCCGATCAGGGTTTCAACCACATCTTCCAGTGTGACGAGGCCCTGCAGCGTCCCGAATTCGTCGATCACCAGGGCAATATGGCTCTTCTCATGCATCAAGCGGTCGAAGGTCGTCGACGCGCTGGTCGTGTCGGCCAGAACAACAAAGTCGCGCCGGAAATCGTTCAGTGTCGTGGCGAACTCGTCCCGCGCCTGCGCCACCAGCAGATCGGTTTTCAGCACATAGCCGGTTATATCGTCGAAATTCTTGTCAAAGACGGGAATGCGCGAAAACGGGTTGTCCGAATGCTTCGCGAAAAACTCCTGTACGGTCATATTCGCGCCGGCAGCGAAAACCACCGGACGCGGCGTCATGATGTCCCGCACCGACAGCTTGCGCAGATGCAGGAGGTTGGTGACGATGTTGAACTCCTTGCTTTCCAGCGCGCCTTCTTCGGCCCCGATTGCGGCCATTGCCGAGAGCTCGTCGCGGCTGAAGGTCTGGGCGTGTTTCCCCGACGACGACAACAGCCGGGTCAGCCGCTCCGACAGCCAGACAAAGGGGAAGAGCAGGCCGGTTAGCGCCCGGATGAGGATCGCCATCGTAGGCGCCAGTGCCTTCCAGTGGGTCGCGCCGAGCGTTTTGGGAATGATTTCGGACACCACGAGGATGAGCAGGGTCAGCACGGCGGACGTCACCCCCAGCGAATTGCTGCCGAAGACAACAGCCGCCTGCGCGCCGACACCGGCGGCGCCGACCGTGTGGGCAATCGTGTTGGCCGTCAGAATGGCGGCCAGCGGACGATCCAGATTCTCCCGGATTTGTGAGAGGGCCCGCGAACCCGTGCCGCCTTTTTTGGCCAGAGCGGCCACATAGGAAGGACGGACGGACAACAGCACGGCTTCGGCCATGGAACAGAAAAAGGAAACAACCAGTGCCAACAGAAGATAGAAAATCAGGAGTGTCATGGGCCTCGCCGGATCTACGGAAAAGATCCGGCGCTTTGCCGGACCGTTGAATGGAAGACAGATATAGCGGCGCTCCGGCCACATGTCTGCCCGGCCCGTTGGGGGTGCGCCATAAGGGGAAGGAAAGTGGGGGCTTCTGTTGCCAGGCGCCCCCGGACCCCGCCTGAGCTTGCTATGGGCTCAGGACTTTAAAGCGAGATACTCGCACCGCATTACGCGGCGAGAGCGACCTCTTCAGCATAGTTGTCGTTTGCAACTACTAAAACGGGCATTTAACGGTACCCATGCGAACGAAAGTTACGTCTTTAGCTGCCTGTCGATCCTGATCAGCCCCATAAATCCAGCACGTTAGCGAAGCGCCGGGGGAAATTGGTGGAGCTGCCGGGAATCGCACCCGGGTCCAGTTCAGTTATTACACGCACCATTTATCGTCATAGTCGGCGAACCGACAAAGCCAATATAGGCATGATTGGCGTGAATTTGAAGTGAAGAGGGCGGTGACGGGCTAGATTGTGGTAAAAAGGATCAGCCCGATGGCCACCAAGATGGCGCCGGAGGCATAGCCGAGCAATAGGGGAATGAGCCGCAAGACCCCGCCGAGCCAGCTGGAGCCGTAAAACCCGCGATCAAAAAGCAGGATCATGGCCGCCATCAGCAAAAGGGTTGCAATCGCCAGCCCTAAACTGGCCCAAAGCGGCAGCGGCAGGTAGATCGCGGAAATGATGATTGCCGCAAAGGGCAATAAAAGCGCCGCGTGGAAATAGAGGGCATGGACGGCGTGTTCTATCACGCGTCGCCGGGGATGAAGAATGGCGCTCAACAAAGCGAAGACGACAACCATCAGGATCATGGCCTGACTGGAGGCGGCGGCCGCTCTTTCCTCCACGACATCCGGATTGTTCATGGCCAACAGCACCAGTTCCTGAATTTGGCTGGAGACGTTGTTTGCTTCGGCCTGAGCCAGAACCTGCGCCTGCATGTCCTCGCTGAGCAAGACGGGAGCCTCCTCCCGAGGCGGCTGGAACATGGTGATGAACAGGCCGGCCTCGCCCGCCTCATCCGCTGTAATGTTAACCGCAACAATCCGTATTTGCGACACGGCCATCGCGGCGAAGAATAGAAGACTGACTATCAGATAGAGCCGTATGGGCGGCGTATAGCTGCGCCGGCGGCCGTCGACGAATTCCCGGGCCACCCGGCCGGGCCGGAAAAACAACTGCCGGAAGGTGGTGAGCAACCGGCCATCCCAGGTGAAAATGCCGTCCAGCGCCTCGGTAAAAAGGCCGATGATCGGACGCTTGAGCTCATCGCGAGATTGCCCGCAGTTCGCGCAAAAGTCGCCATTGAGCGCCGCGCCGCAATTGGCGCAGGCTTGATCCGCCGCGGGCATATCTGAATTGGTTTCCGTCATCCCGGCGGGCAGGATAGCCCGCCCGCCGGTCAATGACGAGAGACTTGTTCGACAGGCCTAGGACGGCGCGCCGGTCATGCAGAAAACATTCAATAGGCTAATCTTTTTCCCCCGGCGCAGAATTTGCCTTGTGGCGGAACAGCACGTCATTAATTCAGTGCAACAAGAAGGCGTGGGCAGGAAATTATATGAGAAACGTTTAGAGCTCGGCCTGAGCAAGAAGGCGCTCGCCAAGGCGCTTGAAGTTAGCAGTGAAGTCATAGGCTTATGGGAACGCGGAATACATCGACCGCGGGTAAGCCAAATGCCCGCCATAATTTCTTTCGTGGGTACGTCAGAGTGGTTGCCTAAAGGAGACCTTGCCAACCGCCTATATCGGGTACGGTGTGTATTGGGATGGCCACAAGAAAAACTGGCTTCGTATCTAGGAGTCTCAGCAAAGACCGTTGCTCTAATGGAAAAAGGTCAAAAATCAGCACCGCAACTTGTTCGCACGGTATCCGAAGGGCTCAAATTACTGGAAATGCGGGGCGTTGTCGGCTCCCAATAGCGTCCGATGACGCCAAGCCCATATTCCCCATTGGGCGGCGGAATTCAAAACGAGCTGCAGCAATCGACCCTGAAATATGGTATTTCAAGTTGAATAAGGCGTTCGCTTTCTCTGTGATTGACGTGATCGATAAGTACATTGTTTTCGTTTAAATAATAGTTCGCAACCGCCCACCTTGGCGATTGGTTTTCCACAAGACACGTAACCCTGACGCGAATATTTATCTTGAATTCCCCACCGAGTTGCACTGATCTGATTGCAATCTCTGTGGGAGGAGCGTTATGCGCTTATTGGTCATTTTGGCGATGGCTTTGGCTTGGCTTGCGAGCTCGTCATCGTCGGTAGTTGCCCAGGAATTGGTGTGTTACGATTATGATGGCACTGGGCGACTGGAACGCGCCACACGCGATGATGGATCGCGCCTTGATTATACAAACGACGATAATGACAACCGCACGCAGCTAGCGCGCACAACGGGTGCGTCCACAAGCTGTGCAACGCCCACGGGGGCCGGACAGGCTGAGTCGGGTGGCGGTGGGCAGAGCAATCAGGCGCCGACAGCCAACGATGATACCGGCTATTCAGTGTCCACGTGGGGAACGATTTTTATCGCGGTTCTTGGCAATGATAGCGATCCGGAAAGCGATCCTCTAACGATTACTGGCGTGACGCAGCCGGCCGGCGGATCAGCGTCAACTAATGGCTCGACCGTGACGTATTTTGCGCCGGGCACATCGGGCTTTTTCAATTTCACTTACACGATTTCTGACGGCAATGGCGGCACGGATACAGCGACCGTCTACGTCACTGTGATTGGCGGGGGAGGACCACCTCTATGATCATCTCGACACTGGCTGCCATGGCGCTGAGCTTTTCTGCGCATCAAGACGCCTCCGGGGCAGCGGAAATGCAAATGGAGTTACCGCCACCGCCTGAACCGCCCGTCATTCTGGATCGAAGCGAGCGCCGTGCCCGGCCTCTGCGCGACCATGTCATTGACCGGGCAACGAACCTGGAACGCGTGGTTGATCAGGATGGCAATCCGGTTGGCCGCTGGCGCCGGGAGGAAGGGTGTGTTGCGGAGCGATGCGCCAATGTCGTCCGGGATAGCGAGACTGGCGAGATTGCAGGGTTTGATGGTGAGCTACAGGGCGGTTTTGTGAGGACCGGCCGGGGTGACGAGATCGTCCGGTTTCGACTGACGCCTCAGGCGCGTGAGGCGCTTCTCCAGCAGCGCCGCGAAGCCCGAGAAAATCAAAGTGATGACAATCGCGGCCGGAATGGGCAAGGCGGGGAATGAAGATGATACATACTTTTTTGAAAGCCGCCGTCTTGACAGCCGTTCTCGCCGCAGGCGCCGCGAGTGCTCAAACGCCTGCATTGCCAAGTGGAACGCCTGTTTGGACAGGCTCGAATGGTGTTGCGCCGGCATTTTACTATGACGCGCCTCAACTAACACCGCTTACAGGGGCTTCATCAGCGCCAACATCATTTTCCTCTGGAACGGTTCTGACGCGCGATGCCGAACTGGATCGGCTCGCCGAGGCGCTCGATAATGATATCGACCGTATTTTTGAATATGTCCGCAATCATATCGAGACGACGCCAACCTTCGGCCTGTCAAAAGGGGCATATGGTGCCATGCTCGATGAAGCGGGAAATCCCTTTGATCAGGCACATTTATTCGTCGAACTGGCGCGGTCGGCAGGCTATACAGCAAACTATGTTATCGGCGACATCTCCCTGACGCCTGCAGAGTTTACAAGCTATTTTGGACCATCATCCATTCGAGGCGCATGCGAGCTTCTGGCTTCTGGCGGTATTCCGGCAACCGTGCCTGGCGTGTCAGGAAATAATTGTGCAACCGCTTCGACCGGAGCTTTGTCTGGCAATGTTGTCATGCGTCATATTTGGGCGCGCGTGAATGTTGGCGGAACAAACTACGATTTTGATCCCAGCCTTAAACCGCGAGCCTTTCACGCCCGCAATGATACGGTTTTGGCCTCGCTACCGTCGGGCAGCACGCTGCGCTCCAACTTTGGCGGAACTCGCTCTGTTACATCGACGGGGTCGAGCGTTTACGAGATTGATGGATATAGCTCTAGCGCTTCATCCAATATTCGCTCCAGCCTGACCGGGGCAGCCGCCAGCCTTAGAAGCGCGATTGAAACGGCCGAAGCTTCAAATGAAACCGCTTATGCGGGGACAGCTCATGCGATGAGTGTATCAACGCACACCCCGCTTTCGATTGAAGAGGTTGTCGGCGGGTTTGGCGATATCGAACCTGAAATTATCACTCATACCAATCAGGGCATTCGCAATACGGCCCATCCGGATCTATCAACAACTTACGGATCACCGTTGGCTGAAATTCCCGATGCTTTTCGAAGCTGGGTGCATATTCGCGTGTATATGTCGATGGGTGGATCTTCGCCTGAGATGACCGTCTCGCGTCAGGCCGCAGAGTTAGCAAGCCGCCGGATCATGTTATTTGCCGAAAACATGATCTGGGATGATCATGATGCCAACACAGTCACCTTGACGCTCGACGAACAGGTCATGACAAAAAATGGCGGCGGGAATGCTGCCATCACATTAAACCTTGCCTCCGGACAGATTGGCTTGGAAGTCCAGGCTTTTGTAAATGTCGCCGTCCACCACCCCTATTATGGTGGATCGTCTGGCGCGCAGCGATATTCGCGTCCGATCTATGATTTTATGGTCGATTCCATGGCGCCGAATTTTATCATGTTGGGCCTCGGGGATCGCGGAAATGGCGCTCAACTTCGCAATACCAGCGCGCTAGTGGGGGGTGGGCGGTTGACCTGGGCAGCAGCCAATTATTGCCCGCCAATAGGTGACTGTTCTCCGCCGCCAGAAGATATCATCAGCATTAGTGGCCGGGCTAATTCAGCCCTTGAAGCTGGCGAGGGATTCTTAACTGCCGCCTCACAAGCTACCGATATTTATGAAGGCCTTGCTGAGGGCCGAGCCATTGAACATCACCGTGTCGGGATTGCCGGTGTTTCGGTTGATGTGTCTTCTAATTCCACCGGAACTGTCAGCGTGTTGGCCGGTAGCCAGGCCTTTTTGAGTTTTGCCGGCCAGACGGGTTTTGCTCAGCGAGACGCAAATTCTAGAGGCCGAAGCACATTTGCGATTTCGAACGCTTCTGCGCTGGCGGCTCTTGAACAGACCCAGATCCGCTCTGTAACAGATGCGCCATCGGTCAATGGCACCGCTTCCATGTTTGACTGGTTTGTCAGCCGTTCATCGACAAGCGAGGTATATGGTGGGGCAACGGGCGATCTTCAGCTTCGTTTCATCGAGGCTCTGCCATCCAATCTTACGACGGCAGATAATTTTCTTTGGAATGGAAGCCTGGGCGTAGACCTCTCGACGTCCGAATATGCGGACTTCACCGTCGTTTATCCGCAATCCTTACGCATCGGTCCGGCGCGCGATTCTGTCCGGACGGGGCTCGAATATACGCCGACGGGAAATATTTATGGCACGATGTCTTGCGTGCCCAATTGCACAATCGAGGACTTTGATACCAGCCAAGCCTATGCGACGCGCGCACAGGGCTATATTGGTTATCGTATAGCGAGCGATGGATCTGTCGCTGTTGCGCCTATTGCGGACGGCCGCTTGAAAGGCTCTGGGGCTGCCAATTTTTCCGAGACGATTGCAACTCCGACCGCCGACCGTGAAGCGCTGGATGAAGCATATGAAAGCTGGGCATCCAGCTTTAGCGTGGATAATCGCACTGGCGGTGTGACGGTGACGCCGCCGCCGGACATTACAACGGGTGCGGGTGGTTATCCATATTCCCTTAATTTTCAACGCACTTATTCCTCAGACGGCGGCGGCTCGCCTTTAGGCACTGGTTGGACGCATAATTATGATGTCGAGCTGCGGACCGGTACAAATATGGACACGGCGCTTGGCGGCGACAGTCCACATCAAGCACTGGCCATGATCATTGCCGCTGAATCAACGATGCGGTTGATCGAGACTTCTTCAAATTACAGCGTCGATACGGTTGTTGCTCAGCTGGTTCAGCACTGGTTTTCAGATGAAACGTTCGACAATGAAGCCCGCATCCGCCGTGGCCATTCTCAGGAACGTTTTTTCCTTCAACCCGACGGGGTCTGGCAGGCCGAAGCCGGGTCAAACGCTGCTCTGACGCGCACGGGATCGATATTCACCGAAGCCAACCAGACAAACTGGCCTATTGGCATAGACGCTCAATGGGCAACGCTCGTGGCGGGTGGTGGGTATGGGCTTGAGGTTCAAGACCCTGGTTTTAGAGTTGTCCAGGAAGTTTATGACCGGCGAAACTGGGAATTTACTTACGTTTCTGCTAATGGGGTGATTGAAGAGTTTGAGGTTGTTTTCGGCGGCAACTTGCCCGCTGATCCATCGGTCACTCAGCCACTTGAGGCGACGCCCGGTGTGGCCCGCCGTTCTTCAACAACATTCCCTACCGGTATGGTGGTTTCCTATACCTATGGGGCCAGCGGCGATATGACGGTGTCATCCAATGCGCCGTTCAGCCGGCAATTGGATATCGATTACTCTGTCGGCGGCCTGGACGTTTGCGACGAGAACAACCGATGCGTTGATTTCACAATCGGGTCTGCCGGCTCCCTGGCATCTGGAAATCAAAATCAACCAATCCTGCTGACCGCGACGAACTTGATGGGCAATACAACCAGTTATGCCTATGACGTTATTTCTGCGAGCCCCAACAATAACGCCCCCTTTTACCTGGTAGGGGAATATATTCGTCTCACCGATATTTTCCTCCCGCATGCACCGAGCGCCGCTTTCGTGTCTTTTGACTATGATGAGGATGGCCGCATTCTCACCGCCACCAATGGCGAAAGTCAGACGACAGAGTATCATATCGGAGCCGGTGCCCGCGCCCTGACCCGAGATCCATTAAGCTGGGAAACATTTAACTTCTACAATCGCGATGGCCGTAATTTCATCACAACTGATCAGGCCCATGTGATGAACTACACCGAGTTTGACGCGGCAGGCCGTCCGGTCATGCAAGGTCGAAGCTATGACCTCTACGACCCGGATATTCATTACACCTATACGCGCACCTTTTATGATGAGTATGGCAATTCGGTACTCAGTCGTCAGCTCACACAGACAAATTCCAGCGGCAATCACATCGTTGATTATTCGCTTGTCGGGGCGGGTTATATCGACGCTGTCGCCGAATATGGATATTCAGCAACGATTGGCGGGCATTCGGTTTTCAACTCCTTGCCAACACGCGCCTATGACGGTGCGGGCAATATGTCCGAGACCTGTTACCACACCAGTCAGGGCGGCAATTGTAGCGGTTTCTCTGCGAGCCATGATGGTTTGCCGCGGTTGACGCTTGGGCCATCCGGCGAGCGCACCGACATAACCTACACAAGTTATGGCCGGGTCAACACGACGGTTACACGGGTCGATGGCTCGCATAACCGTCAGACTACACGCACCTATCATTCCGGTGATGGCCTTCCGCAATACATGATGGTGCAGGATGTGAGCTATGGCTCGGGCCAAACGCTTACCACGACATTTACCTGGGACAATGTCGGCAACCTTCTCACTGTCACTGACCCCACCAGCCGCCGGGCCCGCGGAACGTATCGCGCCGACCGGCGTTTAACCCAACTCACTGGCGCCGATCATGATGCGGCCACTGCTTCGGTCTCTCGCTTTCGCTATGACGCCTCTAGTCGTCTTCAGTATGCAGATATTGCCCGCACCGTTACTGGCTCGGCTGGTAATTTGAGCGGCTCTGACTGGAATACAACCGAGGTTCGATACCGCGCATCAGGGCGGATTGATCAGATCATCGACCCCGACGGCGATATCAGAAGCTTCCTTTATTATGCGAATGGTCTGCTCAACTCCGATTATGACGGCACCACGCATAACGGGACTGCGCGGCGCGATGTCTTCACCTATTATGGAAATGGGCAGCCTTTCTGCACGGTTGCCGGATATGGCACGGCAGACGAGCGCGAGCCTCGCGCGACCTGGCGAAATGAACTGGGCGAGACCTATCGCTGGTTTGGCGGAAACTATATCCGAGACCCCGCCCAGCCCAATGATGATATCGGCGATATCAATTGCCGCACAAACTATCTCGATCCTAACACCGTCATGTACACCGACGAATACCGGCGTCCCTACCGGATGGATTTTCCAATTCCCGATGGCTCAGGTGGGTGGATAGGTGACCCGTTAGAGTGGGATTATGATGCAGCCGGAAACCGCGCCTTTACCATCACGCGCGCCGGTCAGATGCATAATTTTGAATACGATGCGTCCAACCGCAATACACGCTCCGTCTATCCAGAAGGCGATATGAACTTTGCCTATGATGATACCGGCGCCCGGACCCGCGCAGAATGGGATGAAGGTAATGATGATCCTGGCAATGGTATCACCAACACCGAAAGCGCCACAGATTATGAGTATGATTTCGCTGGTCGTCTGACGCAGGAAACCCAGTCGCGGCCCGAGTTCAATCAGCATCTGAATGTTGGCTATGAATATGACAGTGCGGGCAATCGCACCGCCATCATCTGGCCTGATGGCTGGGTGGCGCGCTATGCCTATGATGGGGCGGGTCGCTTAACGTCCGTCTGTGAAGACGCGGACGCAAACGGCACCTGCGAGCTCACGCTGGCGGTCTATTCCTACGATACGCTTGGCCGGCGCACCCGCGTTGATTTCTTCGGCGGTGTCGGCACGGGTACGTCCTCGATTGATTATGCGTTTGAGGCCGATGGTGATCTGGTGCGTCTCGATCACGGTATGTCTATTGGCGGGACGGCGACCACCGTGACCTTCGCGCATGATTATGACGAGGCCGGGCGATTGACGGCCACCGGCGTCAACCAAAACGGATGGTTGTGGAGTGCCGGCGGATCTGCTTGGTCACGTAACTTCACCGTTGAGCCTATCAACGATCGAGTGCTGGGTTGGGCGGGTCATGATGGTCAGGGCGGCTTCCTTTATGATGGAAACGGCAATCTTTCCAATACGCCATACCGGGCCATGTTCCACGACTCGATGAACCGTATGACGGCCATCGCTGGAGCCGGATCACAGGGCAGCGGCACAGATGGTGGCTGGCGGCAGGCTATGGGCCCCGCAGCCTCTTCCGCCTTCCTCTATGACCCGGATGGGCGGCAGATCGTTCGCACCTCCAGCGTAAGAACCAATCTTCGCTATGCTTATGCGGGCGACATGGTGATTGCAGATATCGTCGATGAAGGCGCAAATGCGGGCCGGATCATCCGGCGCTATGTTCCGGGCGTCTCGGTGGATGAACGCGTGGTGATGATCACCACAAATATGACGACCTGCACCACGTTGAACGGATCAGCGACTTATGGAGGCTCGGTCTGCGCCAGTCTGATCTATGAGGCCTATCACGCTGATCGTCAGGGCAATGTTATCGCCATGGTCAACTCATCGGGCGCAATGGCGGCGCAATATGTCTACACGCCTTATGGTGTGGAGGAGCCGTTCAACGCCTCCGGTAATCCATACCGCTATACCGGGCGGCGTCTGGAGGCCGAATGGGGCATCTTCAACTATCGCGCTCGCTACTACGATCCGGCTCTCGGGCGCTTCTATCAGACCGATCCGGTGCTCTATGCGGATCAGTTCAACCTCTACGCCTATGTCGGGAATGATCCGTTGAATGCGACGGATCCGAGTGGGAAGTGTAGTACTGATGCGGATGGAAATCGTGTTGGCGTGTGTGGCACCGGTCCTATTGCAACAGTTATTCTAGAAATTACCAAACTATTATCACCAGAAACGGCTGCTGCGGACGCGTTGGCAGAATCTCAACGGGTACATGTCCCCTTTTCTTTTGATGCAACTCAAGTTGGAAGTGTTGTCCGCCCGATAGTGGATGGCGAAGGCAACACCGTTTATCAGAGTGTGCAAATTGGCGGCTCAAGCCCCCCGGTTGAAGCGGTAAACACCGAGACCGGCGAGACGATATCGTACTCGCTTGGACCGATTGAATCGACGGCCCATGAGGTAGGCGGTCATGTTCTTGACAATCTTTCGGGACCGCGCCAATCAGGTTATAGAGATCCAGATACACCTAACACTGAGGTGAACCCGCTGGACGCAGAAAATAATTTGCGAAATTTTCTCGGAGTTCCTGTAGAACGTCAAGTTTATGATGGTTCCCCACCCATGTCCGTGACCCCATCTGGCCCAGCGCCACCCAAAACCATCAATGATTTTCTGGGAGATTGACGATGAAATATGCACTTATTTCCGCATTTCTGTGGGTTCCTGTTTTTGGTTTGCCGACTTCTTCCGAACAGTCGATGAGAACATATGAGTTGGTTTCGCATTGCGATTTCTATCAATATCGAAGGTCTCTTTCTGACATGCTGAGGGCAGGTGATGACGCCTTTCTTGTTCGACAATCTTCGCGCGAAGTTTCGGCAGCTTTGGGAAGTGTAGGCTTTGATGTCATCGAAACCTATTTTGGGGAAACGCGCGGTGAAATTGACATCTTGCGGGCCAACCCAAGCGATCCAGCTGCAGCAATTGAATTCACATATTCGCGATATGATGCGCATGTTAGTCCCTCTTTTTTTTGGAATTATGCCAGCCGACCAAACACATACGGGTATTCCGGACGCAGCAGTTCAGATTGCAATTTGATCCCAGTAACTTTGCCGGATCAAGATTACATTGTAATAATGGAAGATGGGAAATTCACGGTTTTCGAGCCGGTTCCAGAGGGAGAGAGCCCACTGAAACGTTGGCTGGAATATTATTCCGAAGAAATTAGGGGCACCGTCAGAGGAGCATGGTCAGATTAAACGGCCTTGTCAGATAAAAGCCCGGTTGAGCAAGGAGTCGGGCTTTTGTAGCTTATTTGGATGAAAAACCCATTTCGCTACCTCAAGACATCGCCCGAGGTTATCCGCCTTGCAGTGATAGGTTTGTTCAGTTTCCTTTGTTGCTCACTGATACTCCGCGCTCATCCCCCACAATCACCTGTGCACAACGCCGCAGCCTGCAATTGAATAAATTTGGCGGTCGCGATTAGCTCTTACCTGGATGGGTTGCGCGTTTAGTGACGCAGTTTCGCAGGGTGGATGTGTATGCAAATTCGTGAACGAGCAGGTGTAAAGTATGCGGTAGCTAAGCGCCTCACCTCAGTTTCGATTGGCCTGGCATCGCTCAGCCTGCTGGCGGCTTGTTCCACGCCGTCAACGCGGACATCGCCCATGAGATCGCTTGGCTATGAGGCGACCGATACGAGCACCGAAACCACCACCCAAAGCCAGAACAATATCGATACTCGCCCCTCCCAATCCGATCTGTTCCGCGCTACCGGCAATGGCCGCTTTCTCGACACTCAGCGCGCGAGCCAAGCCTATACTGCGACTGGTCCGGATGGCATTACGCTGGCGTTTGAGAATGCGCCAATTGCCGAGATCGCATCGGCGGTCTTGGGCGATATTCTCGGTGCACAATATGTGATCGATCCACAGGTTTCCGGCAATGTCACTTTGCGTTCCGCGCGTCCGGTTGCACCGTCTGATATTCCCGCAGCTCTGGACCGCGCTCTACAGCTGTCCAATTTTCGCCTCGTTGAAACATCCGATGGCACATACTTCATCACGCAACGTAATCGCGCGCGAGAATTTACCAGCGGTCCACGACTTGTGGGTGAAGGCCTGCCGCCCGGCTTTGGTCATGTCATCGTTCCTCTGGAATATGTGCCGGTTGAGGAAATGCGCCGCTTGCTGCAACCCTTCACATCCAACGGCGGAACAGTTTCGCTCGCCGATGCGCAACGCCAAATCCTGATCCTGTCGGGCGATCCCTCCCAGCTGGAAGTGATGCTGGAAACCATCGCGCTCTTTGACGTTGATTGGTTGTCGGAGATGTCTTTTGCGCTGTTCCAGCTCGATCATACCGACCCGGTGGATCTGATTGACGAGCTGACCACGCTTTTTGGCGGGCCGGATGGCCCGATTGGCTCGCAGCTGGAATTTGTGCCTTTGCCGCGCCTTAACGCCGTGGTGGCCATCGCGCAGCGATCCTTCCGCATAGAACAGGCGGGGGCTTGGATTGAGCGTCTGGACGTGCGCGTTGATCGCGGTCGCCGGGTGCGGGTTTTGCAGCTGATGAATGCAGATGCAGAGCGCCTGGCCGAGCGTCTGTCCAGCCTGTTTTCCGATGGCGATGGCGCGAGCAACATCACCATTGATGCCGACCCCGATGCCAATGCACTTTTGATTATTGCCGATGAGGAGACGTTCAGCGCCATTGCCGAGGCGGCGGCCTCTCTCGATGAAGCGCCCGATCAAGTCTTGATCGAGGCGATGATTGCCGAGGTCGTGCTCAATGATGATCTTCGCTACGGGGTGCAATGGTTTCTGGATACGCGCGATGGGGGCCGCGCGACCAGTACGGATAATTCTGGCGGCGGGGTTGGCGCGCGCTTTCCCGGTTTTGCCTACACGTATAACTCCGATTATGTCCGGGTCGCGCTGAGTGCGATTGCTTCAGTCACCGATGTCGAGATCATCTCCTCTCCCCAAATCATGACGCTGGATAATCAGTCCGCCAGCCTGCAAGTGGGTGATCAGGTGCCCGTCGTCACCCAGAGTGCAGTGTCGATATCTGATCCAAATGCACCCATCGTCAATTCGGTCCAGTTTCGCGATACCGGCGTTGTCCTGAACGTCACACCCCGGATCAGCGCCAATGGCATGGTGCAGTTGCAGGTCTCCCAGGAAGTGTCTTCGGTCGCCGAAACCACAACATCGGGTATTGATTCCCCGACCATCCAGCAGCGCCAGTTTGAAAGCACGGTCTCGGTGCGCGATGGTCAGACGGTCGCGCTCGGCGGATTGATCTCTTCTACCCGGACGCTTTCTCAATCGGGCGTGCCGTATTTGCAGGACATGCCCGTGCTGGGAAATCTGTTCCGGGACAGAACCGACACGGTTCGGCGAACCGAATTGATTATCTTCCTCACCCCGCGCGTTATCCGCTCGAATGAAGATGCGGCAGAAGCCACGCGGGCCATGCGGGCGCGTCTGGAGCGCTTGCAGCTTTCCGGCTTTGGTGATGACGAAGCCAATTGATCCGATGGGCGACCCTCGGCGGGGTGCAGCGCTGATTTCTGCGCTCGGTATATCGCTGACCATTGCCGGCATTGCGATCATGATGATCCGCCTGTCCAGCGATACCGCTTATGAAGAACGACAAGCGACCGAGCGCCTATTGGCGCGAGCAGCGCTTGATACAGCCTTTGCTCAAACCGTGTTCGAGCTGGGCGGCGATCAGCCCCGGTCACAGCCGCGGATTCTGAGTGAACCTTTTATGGTCGAAACAGACCGGGGACCGGTGCAAATCATCCTGACATCGCCCATGGCGCGTATTGATCTCAATACTGCCTCACCTTTTGTGCTGGCGACCCTGCTGGAGGCTGCGGGGGCCGAGGGTGATGACGCCAATGCCATTGCAGATGCCATAGCCGACTGGCGCGATGCCGACGATCTGGTTCGCCTGAACGGGGCGGAGGAAAACGAGTATCGCAGCGCGGGTCTGGAAGGACCGGCCAATGCGGTTTTTCGCAATGTTGAAGAGATGCGCGATGTTCTGGGTGTTACGCCCGAGCTTGCCGATTGCCTGATCCAGCATTTGACCATCGCGTCCGGACAATCTGCGCCGCAATTGGACAGCGCCTCGCCCTGGCTCCAGGCCGCCTTCGGGTATACCGACCAGTCAGCCGAAAATTCAGCACCGCTCCAACTTTCCACCGGCGGCGTCTATGAAATGACCCTGATCGAACAGCGCGATACAGGTTGGGCATTCGAGATGTTTGTGATTTTCCGTTTGTCGGGCGACAACTCCGATCCAATCTGGATACATGAGCACGAATTTCGAGCCCATGCTGCCCCGATCGACGCCTGCCCTGCCATTGAAACCGATGAGCGTTCATATGGTTGAGGCCAGCAGCCATAATCTGGACAGCCTGTTGCTCGATAGCGGATTGTCGCCCGAGGCGTTGCGGCGCGCAAAAGACGCGGCCCGGCAATCAAAAAACAGCCTGCCCATCGTGATCAGCCGGTTGGGTCTCTGGCCGGACAGCAAGGTGGTTGCGGCGCTGGAAACGCTGTCTGGACTGTCAGCGGTGAAGGCCGATGATTTGCCGGCCGCACCCATTGGCGACGTGATCAATCCCGCATTCCTGAAATCTCGGCGAATATTGCCGCTGGCCGAAGATGATAACTCCATCGAGGTCGCGCTGGTTGATCCTGCAATCTCGGACGCGATACCAGGCATCGCATTCGCGAGGGGTAAGGCTGTCATCGCCCGTCTGATCGGTTTTGATGACTGGCGGCGCGCGTTTGAACGTCTCTATGGAGAAAAGGTCGAGATTGATGGCGGGGCAGGCCGAAAAGGCGCGCGCTGGACCGATGATCAGGCGGGCTTGAAGGATCTCAACACCGATGCACCAGCCGTTCGTCTGGTTGAAAGCCTTGCCGCAGAAGCGGTCGATGCCCGGGCGTCCGACATTCATATTGAGAAGAAAAGCAATGGCGGCCTTATCCGCTTTCGTGTGGATGGACGATTGCACGATCATGACCGTCTGTCGGGTGACCTCACGGATCGGGTTATTGCCCGTTTGAAGGTATTGAGTGATCTTGATGTATCAGACCATCGCCGCGCTCAGGATGGGCGGCTGACGATCTCGGCACGCGGACATCCGGTTGATGTGCGGCTCTCTATTATCCCGTCAGCCTGGGGTGAAGGGGCCGTCATCCGCCTGCTTCATCGCTCGGACATAGCGCTTGATTTTGCAGCATTGGGATTTGCACCCGAAGAGATTTCTCGCGTTCGGGCGGCTATCGACAGGCCCCAAGGGTTTTTCCTTGTTTCAGGCCCGACAGGCGGCGGTAAAACCACCACGCTGTATGCGGCATTGAACACGTTACGGTCGCCGGAAAAGAAAATCGTCACGGTTGAAGATCCGATCGAGTATTTCTTTGAGGATATTCATCAGACGACAATTGATGAAAAAGCCGGGCTGGGCTTTGCCCAATCGCTACGCGCTTTCCTGCGTCATGATCCCGATGTGATCCTGGTAGGAGAAGTTCGCGACGCGGACACCGCCAAAACGGCTGTGCAGGCTGCTCTTACCGGGCATCTGGTCTTATCCACCCTTCACGCCAATGACGCAGCCTCTGTGCCTGCGCGCCTGATCGAAATGGGCGTAGAACCCTATCTGATCGCCTCCACTCTGACAGCCGCGACCGCGCAAAGACTGGTTCGAAAACTATGTGCGGCCTGCAAAGAACCGGTCTCATCGGCTTCGTCCGAATTTAAACCCGTCGGGTGTGCAGCGTGTGGCGGAGCCGGATTTACGGGGCGCTTGGTGATTTCTGAAACGCTGGAGATATCTGAGGCGGTGCAGGCCCTGATCCGGGACCGTGCGCCTATCCCCGATTTTAGAAAACACATCATATCCGACATGAGGGCCGATGGGTTTGCCAAGGTCGCGCTTGGAAAGACGACACGTGAAGAAGTCTTGCGCGCGTTGGAGGCAAATTGATGGCGTGGCGCTACACGGCGCGTAGTCCGGAAGGGCGGCGCTTGTCCGGGCTTCTGGATTTGTCCGATCGTCAGCACGTGCTCGATGAATTGCTGGCGCGGGGTTTGACGCCCTTGTCGGTCAAGCCGGTCAAGAACGCGACGGCAGCCTTATCCTATGAACGGTCCGCGCGGCTGGCAGGAGAGTTGGCGCGGCTATCAGCCTCGGGTCTGCCGTTGGAAACGGCGCTCTCACTGGCTGCAGATATTGAACAGCACGGTCCGACCCGGGCGGCGCTCGATCAGGCCGCCCGAAAGCTGGGCGATGGTGCAGGTCCGGGTGCGGCTTTTGATGCGCTGGAGGGATCGGCAGGCAAAGTGCTGGCGGCAGCGATTCGAGCCGGCGAGCGCAGCGGTGACTTGTCAGAGGCGCTTCGCTCTGTGGCACCGGTGCTCGCTTCGACGGCCCAGTTCAGATCCCGGTTCGCCACGCTGATGCTTTATCCGGCGGCTGTGTCCGTCACATCCTTTGGCGTTCTGGCCATCTTTTTTCTGTATGTGCTGCCAACGCTTCGGCCTGTATTAGAGCAAGCAGGTGAATTCACCGGGAGTGCGCGTGTCCTGTTTGCGATTTCGGACGCCCTGCCGCTTATGATCACAATACTGACTATTTTAATGGCCGGCGGACTTGTTCTGTCGCGCTTTCCCGACGTGAAGGCTTTCTTGAGACATCTCCGGGACCGGATATCGCTATCGCCGATAGGCCTTGGACTTTCAAAGACCAGCGAGACGGCACTCTTTGCACGCCTTTATGGTGCGCTGATTGCCTCCGGGGCTCCCGCAGCGGAGGCGATATCAGAAGCGGCTGATGCGCTGTCAAACACCATTTTGAAAGCCCGCCTGAATGCAGCGGCCGAAGAAGTGCGTGCGGGTGGCACACAAGCTGATGCGCTGGCTGAAGCGCTAGGTGAAGACGATCTGATCGCCCGCGCCACCCGGATTGGTGATAAAGCCAGTCTTGCCGCCCCGCTGATACTCGAAGCTGGAAATGTACTCGTCGATCGCGCAGGCCAGAAGCTGGAGCGTGCCGCAGCGTTGGCTGCGCCATTGATCATCATCATTCTGGGCGGCGTCATAGGCGCTATTGTTGCGACCGTCTTTTCGACGTTGGCCTCATTGCCAAACACGTTGACTCAATGAGCGCAGCTAACTGCCAGCAGAGGGATACCAGGTCGGGCGTTACTCTCATTGAAGTGCTGGTGGCGCTGATGTTGTTATCGATTGCCATTGCGGGTGCATCGCCTGTGGTTTCATCCTCTTTGATCCGGATGGAAAACGCAAAGAATGAAAGTCTGGCTCGTCGCCTTCTCAATGAGCTTTTGATTGCCGGTGAGGCAGGAGAGGGACGTATTGACGCCGCAGAGGGGCTTGTCGGAGAGTGGCGGGTAGTACGTCAGGTATTAGATTCCGGGCGGGTGGCGTCAGCGCCTGTTCGTCTTGAAGAAGTCAGGGTTGAAATCCAATGGCAACGGGGAAATCGGACAAGACTGCTCAGCGCGAGGCGGCAGATCATCGTGCCGGATTCTCGCTAATGGAGGTACTGATTGCTTTGAGTTTGACCGGGCTCGTTTTCCTGCTGGCGACAGATCATATCGGCACGCTTGTCCGAGGATGGTTTCAGATGCGCGAGCTTCGCAGTGATCTGACTGCGATACGCGAAATCGAGGCTGTGCTGGCCGGTTTTGCCGATGAGGTTGATGGGCGCCTGCTTGAGCAGACGAATGGTACACAAACGTTGCTGACGACGTCTGATCAAGGTCTTCTCCTTGATCCGGATGCCCGGTCGCTCGTCTGGAACCGGCAAATTCCTGTGACGATCTCGCTGCCGGAACCAGCGTCCGGTTGGCGGCTGGACTATGATGAAGCGGCCGCGAGCATATTCCTGAAGGATGGTGATCATTCCATCGCGTCAGCCAGGCTGCAGGGGCGTATACCCTTGCCATGTTCCTATGATGCAATCTCTCGACGTTGTCTCGGGGCCGCCAATTGATGGACCAGTGGAACCCCATGACCGGAGGAGCAATCAGGGCGATTGATGCAGCGTTTGGTGTTCTTGAAGATGCTCTTGAATGGGCGCTGTCAATGGTCGGCCGGGCGCCGCTCCGCCGACATGTGCTAGACCTTGATCAAGGTGCAGCCTTCTTTGCAGATGTAAGCTTGCCTACAGATGATCCCGTTGAAGCAAAGGCCGCGATTGCATATCAGATCGACCGCCACGCTCCCGTCACTCCTGAACAATTGATACATGGATTGGTGACCGCCGAGGGCGACGGAAATTGGCATGTCGCGATGGCGCGAAAAAGCGAACTGGAAGCGCTTGTCTCAGGCAGGAAAGCCGAGGGCTTTCGCATTTCTTCGCCAAGTGGAAAGCACGTTTTGCTTCGCTTGCCGGAGCAGAGCGCCCGTTGGCGGCGCAACTGGGTTGCCCGTATCGGTATGTTGCTCATTCTGGCATCTTCGATCTTGCTGTTTCTTTTCAGCGTCGAGAACTGGCTCGACCGTCGGAATCAGGCGCTGCGAGCACAGGAAACAGCCTATATGTCTCAGGCTGTGACATTGAGAGAGCAACTGGATGCGGCTCAAAGCGCGGAGCCAGCTACTACGTCTATCTCAATTCCAGAGATTATTGACCTTCTTGGCAGGGTGCATAACGCCAAACCCGACAACTGGCACTTGCGTCAATATCAATGGTCATCGGACCGGTTGACGGTCGTTTTCGATGAGAACACACCTGTCTCTGGTGCCCCGGCAGAGTTTGCTTCTGCCTTTCGCTCTGCACTGGGCACGAACGAGCTTGCATTAACCCGCCAGACTGCTGGTGCAGGCCGGTCACAGATCCGGTTAGTGGCAATGCTGGATGGAGGTGCGCCATGACGCTCGCAACACTGCGCCGCGCGACTGTTATATTGGTGCTTGGCCTTCTTGTTTTGGCAGCGCTGTCGGCGGCGATCACAAGCATCGCCAGCAGCGTCTCCAGCTATTCCTCTTCATCTAGCGATGCTCAACGATTGGATGGCCTCACCACAATCGTTGCAACGCTGGAGCATCAGCGTCAGGAAATAAGCAACCAGCAAATTCGCCAATCGATTCCGGCAGAAAGCGCCTCAGTGGCTTCCAGTCATATGCAAACGACGCTGCAGGCAGCGGTCGATGAAGGCGGCGGTGCCCTTCTGAGCGTGCAGGGCAGTCCAGCAGGCGCGATAATTCGTTTGCAATGGCTTTGGCGGGGCGATGAGAGCGAGATGCGCGCAATGCTGACAGCGCTCAACGAAGCAATGCCAAACCTGGAATATGAACAGTTCCAACTTCGACGCGTGGAAATGGAAAACGAGCCGTTCTTTGAGATTGATGCCATCGGGTATCAGGGCTGGCGGCCGGAATGAATTATCGCGCGACTATGATCATCTCGTCAGCATTCGTTCTCGCAGCGGCTGGCATTTACGTGATGCCTGTCGGCGTAACAGAAGGTGACCTTCCCTTAAGTGAGAATGTCAGTGCTTCAGAGGTCGCGTTGGCAGTTCCGATTGTCTGGCCGACCGAAGAGCTAATTGGCCCCAATGCTGAGGTGCAGACACGTACCCAACAAGATGCCCCGCCGCCACCACCGCCGCCACGTGAGCCGCAGATTTCGCTTTTAGGCATAACCAGAGACGGTTCAATTGACCGCGCGTGGGTGCGTGTGGATCAGCAGCCCGCTACCGGATTGAGCGTGGGAGACGAAGTCGAGCGGTGGATGGTCGCCCAAATACAAACGACGAATATAGTGCTGGTCTCCGGCGAAGAGCGCCGGGAGCTACGCTTGTTTGAATAAGAAAGATGATTCCCTATTGTATGAGAAGTGTCGCCTAAAGCGGATTGTTCGTCTCCACCGCTGCAACGCGAAAACGTCAAATCCGGCAATGTACGAAATCGCAAACTAATCTTGTGAGCCAAGGGCGAAAGCTGAGATATCGCGATACTTTGAGACCCACCAAGGATAAAACTCAAAGGAACGGATTGGGTGAGGCGAGAACCACGATCAAAATTATGGCAACCACCACTATGAAATAAGCACACCCCGCCCATTCGCGGTTCGATTCACGGTCTGGCGGTCTGTTACGCATGAAGAATTGAGTTAGAAGGCATTTGCGAGGTTGTTTGTTTTCTTTGCGATCGTCACGGCGGTATTTCCCAGTTGGCGAATGCGATCAACGAGCTGAGCTTGAGAGAGATTGCGCTGGGTGGCCTCCTGAACGAGTGCCATGAGTTTCTCATATTCTTTCTGATCGCTTGTGTCGGGCGTAATGTCGTTGATGTCCTCCGGCGACAGGCCTCGCAATTCACGATAAATGCTCGCGAAACGGCCATTCAGTGTCGCCTCGGCGCGTTCGGCCGCCCGATCAATTTCGGCGAGCATGGCTTCGAATTCTTCGTCGCTGATTCCCGTCATTCGTTATCTCCATCACCATTTCCGAATGCCTCCGAAATAAGTTCGTCCAGCTCTTCGACCCGCTGGGTCACGTCATCAATTGTTGAATTGACTTCCTGACCGCGTCTGTTGAGACGCTCTGCGCGGTTTGAGACGTCGGCAATGCTGGCACCGATTAGTTCGCGAAGGTCAGGTAGCCCGGCGATCGCGAGTACTTCCGATTGTGCTTCGTGCACATCGCGGATTGAAGCGAGGTGGCCAGAGATGACCGCGTTCGCTGCTTGAACGCGCGAATGTGCGCCATCGATCTCGTCAAGCAATGCTAATTCCTGGGCGACAATTGGTTCAAGCAATTCCTGCCGCTTGGCTTCAACGCGCGGATCTACAGCCTGAAGAAATCGCGTCAGATAAGCGGGAAGGCGTCCGGGGTCATTGTCGATAATTGTTGAAATGCCCTCAACCAATCGAGCGTCGCGCGCAGTAAGCTCGATCAATGCTGGCCGATAGGTATTATCGATAAAGGCGTCCACTTCATTTCTGGCACCTCTAAAATGAAGCTCAACGAGCGCGCGATGCGATCTGTGGAGTTCTTCCAGGTCGCGTCCAATCGTATGCGATAGCTCGACCGTTTCTGGAGGGACGGTCACGCAGCCCGTCAAGACACTCATGGACATCGTGGCGGCAAGAACAAAATATCGGGCGCGGTTGTAGAGCCGGGTCATGTTTGACTGCTTTCATTTTCAGGCAAAGCTGACGGAGCGATCAGTGCAGCCCGCGGTGCGCGCTCTAAGGCACGGGAACGCAATTTGCGCCGGTAGGTTGACATATTGTGATAGATGTCGAGCCGCTTTAGCTGTTTGCTACGCATCAATTTCCATATCCGGGCGATGCGATCCATGACGCCAAATTGGGTATGAAATTTAACGGTCGGGTAGGTTCCATCAGGCGCCATCTCGCCCGCTGTCATATGCCTGAGATCGCCTGCGTGGCGAAATCCCTGAGCTTTGAGCAGCATATCAATGAGCCAGTCGAACAATCCCGCTCCAAAAAAACGCGAGAGAGCCCTTAGCGTGAATTTGATAACGACGATGGGGTATTCGGTTGGTGGAACCATCGGCACAGGATCGACAGCATTTACGACCCGGTAGATCGGGGTATGAAAGGCATCATTGAACACGTGATTGCCGACGCGCGGCGCACCGAACGTATAGCAAGCCGCCAGCGTATCGCGCTTGAAATACCAGGTTGCGACAACCGCAACGGCGCCGCCAAGAGAATGACCGGTCACAAAAAGTGGCAGATCCTGAATGGACTTTAGGTGGGCGTCGATTTGGTTTTCGGCATCCTTGAAAGCCTCGTGAAAACCCTTGTGCACTTTTCGATTCCCGCCGATATCGACAAGCGAGATTTTGGCATTTTTAATCCAGTCCTGCGGTGTCGTCGTGCCGCGCACGGCCAGGACGGCAAATTCGCGACCTTCACCGTCAACTTTCTTGGCAACAAAGCCTTCTGTGTTGGCAAACAGGTTCAGCGATTGATTGAAGAAAGTTCCCACGAGCTCGAATCCGCCAGCGGCGAGCGTTTGTCGAAGGCGATCCTCGCCGCCGGGATTGGGTGTTTTGAGCAGGTCACGAAAGGCCAGCAAGCGCTTGGTTATGTCCTCGACGCCCGAGGCTCGAGCCAACTCTTCGGCGAGCGAATTAAGCAATTGGGGTGTGGCTGTTTCAAATTCAACGTAGGCGAGTTCTGCCAGGACCGCCATTTGCCAGGCTGTCCGGTCACTATAAGCGGCTCTTTGCACGGGTGGTTTGAGCTTTGTCAGCTCCGGTCCGTCGCGCTCTTTAATCTCTGCCAGTTCAACCATCGTCTACCTATCGTTTTTGCATCGACGTCAACACGCCGGGACCGGGTCGACATAAGCAATCGAGATGGTTTGATTAGGATCAGCAGGGATAGAGATATCGAGCGTGTCATCGCCGCGGCTATCACTGCAGCCGGGGATGCGGCCAGTATCCCATTCGCCTGCACCTTCATCGTCACCGCGATCCATACGGTAGATGCGATCAACGTCGATACCGGCCGCGAGATAACGTTCGATTGTCGAAAGTCGCGGATGGCGATGTGCATGACCGGCAGAAATGATCACATCTTGCGGAGAGACTGCCTCGATAAAGCAGGCGGCATCACCATTATCTCCGCCATGATGAGCCGATAACAAAATGTCTGCGTCAAGGCTTATGGCCGGATGGCGGCCAACCATGACCGCTTGGGCATCCCGGCAGGCTCCGGGCACATCATCAAGCCGACGTCCAATTGTATCACCAGTCAAAAGAAGCCGTCGTCCGGCAAACTCGATGCGCATCACGATCGAGATGACGTTCCGGCGCTCGGCTGCTTCCGGTATAAATCCGGGATCAGAGTAGCTTTCGTCCCATTCAGGCCAGCCGGCGATAAAGACGGCCTGGGCTTGTCCCAGCCCGAACACCTCGCCGGGCACAAGCGGGGTGTCGGCCAGATTGATGATTGTGGCCCCGCGCGCCTCTTGAGCCTGTATGGCAGCTTCTGCATTTTGCCAGCTAGTGGTGTCGCGCTCATAGCCGGTGTGCAGGATCATCCCGGCATCAAATTCTGCAAGGATGTCGTCCAGCTCGCCAATATGGTCTGCATCACTGTGGCTGATGACGACCAGCTCGATCAAACCGTCAGTGACCAGCTCACGTACCGCAGCAAGGCAGTTGGAACCCACCCAGTGACCGGCATCGTATAAAAAATCATGCCCCCCGGGCAAACGGCCAACAACGCAAAGTCCCGGGCCGACATCGACAAACCGGATCGCGGCCCCGTCTGGGGAGGGGGCCATATCATCGCTTATCGTGGAGGGGAGCTCAGGTGCGTCATTGGCCGAACCCAGATAGATTGACCCGGCTTCACCGCGGCAGGCCGCGAGCGCGAGAACACAGATAATTGCGGCCAGCCGGATCTTGATCATTGGAGCGTACTCTGAACCTTGCGCTTGTTTAAGATGCGTCCAATTTGCCACGCTATTATAAGTGGTGTTTTGGCGCTCACGCAATAGCGTTTCAGGAGAATCGGCTAACCTCTGATAGAAACACACGTTTTAATCGTCTGCGATCACATCATCACCCCTTGATAGTTGCTTGCGAAGTCTCCTATGTTGGCCGCCGCAAACATGGCGCGGGCGGATTGATCGCTACGTGCCGCTGTGGGGGGATGCAGCGCTTGCCTGGAAATATTGACCAACTGGGCGAAACGCCGGGCAAGCGTATTGCGGACGTGATCCGGTTTCTCGTCCATCATCGCGGTATTGAGGGAGAACATGCGCTGATCAGCGCGTTTGGCCAACAACGCCTGGTCGAAATCTATTCAGGCGACGAGCCGCGTTTCAGCGAGCTTGAAGAAATCGCCAGCATATTATCCGTGCCGATCTCGGTATTCCAGATCATGGGGCCGGGTGATTTTGCAGAACTTGAAATAGCGTGGGCTGAAATCTCCTACAGTGCGTTGCGCATGAATCGAAGAGAGCGCGAAAGACTAGCCTCCTCGCTGCTTGATCTTATTCGCAGCGAAGATGATGACAGCCCGGACCTGCTCGCAAAGCTTCGCCAGAGAAAGGCGCGGCCATGAGCCTGACTTGCTTGCAACACAATGACGCACTGACAAATCGCGATTTTGTTGAGTATGTATACAACAACAACATAAAGGTGTGCTATGTAACTTGGGCAATAACCGGAAAACAGCACGGATATTCATGAACCAGCCGTCCATACATATCGCGTTTTCTCCCGAAGATCAGAGTGCTGCGCTCGCATTATGGCAGGCACTAAACGCGTTAGGCTACAGCGTAGAGCTTGGATTGCAACCCTCTGATCTAAATTCAGACCAAGCCGGTCCCACCATATCAAGAGATGCAACCCATCTTTTATTGGTCGCGTCCACGGCGTCCGCGACAAGTTTTTTCGTGAGCCGCTCGATTGATGCGTTTCTTAAACGCCGCGACATTTCGGATGTATTCACGGTTTGGGTTCAAGCGCCAAAAGGCGAGCAAGAAAGCCAGGCAGCGATCAATCCGCTCCTTGCCTATGAAAGACATGACAAAGATGGACTTCTTCAGCTTCGCCGCGAGGGTCCGTCAGCTATCGGATCGATAAGTGACGACGGCGCTGACACCGTGGCGCGCCGGATTGCATCATCTCTGGGTCAACCATCGCTAAGCTCAACCCGTCAGGCAGCCATTATTGCTGCTATGGCTAAGGTCCCGTCAGCCTGGGGTGCGGCGACTATAGCGGGCGTGGTTGCTATTACATTCGGAATCTGGGGGCTAAGCCAACAACACGCTGCCGATGAGGCTGCCCTTCAAGCTCATCTTGCCCGTCAAGCCTCGCGCCAGATGCTCGCCAATCTTGATGACACGCTCTCTTCGCAGGCTCGCAGAGAAGTGTTCTCGCGACTTAGCGATGACGTGATCGCGCTTACCGAACAAGATATTCACAATGTCGATTCCGCCGACCTCGCCCGGCAGGCACGGCTGCTTCAGGTGATTGGCGAGGTGCGTGCGAGGGACGGGGATCTCATTGGTGCAATAGACGCTTATCAAGACGCGTCCGACATCACAGAGTTTCTATTAAATGAGGCGCCAGGTGATCCCGCGCGAATATTTGACCATGCGCAATCGGTTTTCTGGATTGGAGATTCTGCTCTGATTGCCGGAGACTTTGATCAGGCATCTGCATATTTTGAAACCTATGCTGGCCTCGCCAATCAACTTGTTGAAATTGATGCCGAGAACCCGGTTTATCAAGCCGAGTGGGCTTACGCTCAATCGAATTTGGGCGCAGTTGCGATTGGCCGAAACGAGCGTCAGTTCGCATTGGAATATTTTGATCGCGCGATCGAAGGATATCAAGCCGGACCTATCGAGGCCGGTATTGTCAGTCGTCGTAGCTTGTCAAATGCATATGGATGGCGAGCAGGCCCTTTAAGAGGCTTGGGCCGAATAGAAGAGGCGATAGCCTCGCGGTCCTACGAAATTGAAATCCTGGAAGACCTCGTTCGCGAAAACCCTGACAGTCGCCATTTGCGCGAAGCCTGGGTCAATGCCTTTCAGGCGCGCATCGATATGCGCCTTGACCTTGGTGAGGTTGAAACAGCCCAATCTGATTTGGAACGGGTATCACCCATCATAGCGGCGCTCTTCGAAGAATTGCCGGAAAGCCGACTTATCCGCCGCAAATATCTCGAAAACGAATTGCTGCGGGCCCAAATTGCGCTCTACCAAGGCGATACTATACGAGCTCAGCTCATTCATAACGCTGCTAGCCGTGACTATACGTCGGGACAAGGTGCCGCTTTAGAAGATGGCCGCCGCATCGATCTCGGGCATCTTGACCTATTGCGTGCCAGAATTGCGCTTGCCTCTGGAGCTTACGAAGCGAGCTTGACGGCATCGATTGAAGCCGTAGCCGATTATGAAGCTGACCTGACAGACGAGGGCAGCCGGCTTCGCCATTTTGCGGCATTTGCGCATTTTTATGCTGGCGAAGCGCTGCTAGCTCTGGGCCGGCAGGGCGATGCGGAACGCGAATGGCGGCGCGGTCTTTCAGAGATCGAGCAAATCGATCCGCCGCGCGATCTGCGCGCTGATGATGTACTTGGGCGGCTTACATACCGGCTGGGCGATCGCGAGGAAGGCCGGCAAAGACAACAGGAGCTTATTGAAAGCGGCTATGCACGTCCCGATTTCGTCGCCTTTTGGGCCCAATCGGACGATCAACTAAACGCACAGAACATAAGCTCCCGCGAGGAAGATGATGGTTAATCAATCACAGGCAACCTTTACCAAACTAGGACATACGGGCCGTGACGTTCGGCATATCTGCGTGACAGTTTTTCCTTACACGTTTGATGAGGGCGGAGCGCTGCGCCAAGGTTGGAAGGCTTATGCCGGTACAAAAAAGGGCGATTTGGAAACGTGTGTGCCTACAGACTATATTTTTGCGATAGAAAGTTCGGATTGGGAATTCATGGAATTTGAGGTCGGAGGAAAAACTTGGCCAGGCTTGGCCATTTTCCCCGATGATGGCGACCATGAAGTCGAATTTGGTGACGATAACCGACAAAGTGTTGTTTTGCATAACTTGTGTGAACAGTTGTATGTTCACAGGTATCAGTTGGTTGTTCGAAACAAGCTGACAGGTGAGATCGCAGTGTGCGATCCGGATTCAAACAATGGTCAGGGGCCCACAGGTGGTGGATAAACATAAACCCAGAAGCGCAACGCCCTTGGATGCCGAAATTGGCGCACGGGTGAAACTCGCGCGAAAACTCATGGGCTTGAACCAGCAACAATTGGGCGATGCGGCAGGCATTACGTTTCAACAGATCCAAAAATATGAGCGCGGGCAAAACCGGATATCTGCATCGCGGCTGTTGCAGATCGCCAAAGCGCTCAACAAACCCATCACCTATTTTTATGGCGATGAAAACGTTGCCGTTGGCATGGATGAGCAACTTATGAAGCCGCTTAAAAACCTGTCGCCCAAGGATGCGGCCAGCCTGCTAGCAACGATTGACGCTGCGGATACCAAACAACGGCGAAGTCTCATTCAACTGATCGAGTCGTTGGGCAGTTAAAAGAACTTTTTCGGCCAATGGACGCCGGGCAGGCATCAATAGGCTTTAGACCAGATACCGGCCGCCAAAATCAGCCTTGGCGGCCGGTGCAAGCTTTTTTTGATTTGCTGGCCGAGTTTTGTGTCTCTGGCATACTTTTAGAGGCTGTTTATCAGTCAAACGCGGCTCGATATTCATCCCAACTGACTTCTTCGTTCCGGTCCAAATCGTAAAACCGCATCATTGTCTCTGCGGCTTGCTGAATCCTCGCGGGTTCCACCAATTCGCTTTGGGGCAATGGTTGCTCCCCAAAACACACTGTGATGTGGCTGGGATATTGATTGAAGGTTGATTGATTGTCGTCGCTTGGCACCATTTCGTCTTGGTCCAATGCGCCGCTAGCATTTCTATCCAAGCGGTCGAAACTCCGTCGCCTTTGCGTAATTTCGCGGTCCCGAAATTCAGCAAAACTTACCAAGGTGTCGGCATCGACGTCCATCGCGGTGAAGCGCCGGCCGATATGATTGCTCCAACTGGATTCAATTGAATTCCAGCACGCCTGATCTACCGCGTCGGGATTGCTGCGTGCCGCTAAAGTGAAGTCTTCCGGTATGACGTCACCATAAGGCGCAAACAGAGTGCCGATTGCTGCGCCAAAGGCTGCTGCGCCAGACTCAGGGCTTAAAGCATGGCGAGCTGTGTTCATGTATGTTCGAAATTCGTGCTCCGATAAAACGCGGTCGATATTAGTGTCAATGCGATTGAATTCCGATAGACCCGTCATGTCATCGCCGGAACTTTTTGCGGCCATTCCAAGAAAAATCATCCCCGCTGCTGTCGCGGCTAGTGTCGCGCTAACCATGATGTTTCGTCTCCTTAATCTGCCATTGGCGATAAAGAGAAGCATGGCTTCACGAACAACCGCACTTGCTGTGGTGCTACGGCGGTCAACTGCCTCCATGAAGGCTTGTTTCTCGTCATAGGAAACGCGGACTTCGACCGCCTCACTTTTTTTGACACGTGGTTTGCGAGCCATATCTCTTCCTTATCGCAGATTAAGGAAAGCACTGAGCCGTGCTGGGTCCATCAAAAGACCGTCGCGACACGGACTTTTTTGGTCCTTACGTTTCAAACGCAAGAATTTTTTTGTCCGGACACTTTTATAGCCTCATGAACTGAGCTTATTCTTGACCCCTCGCATATTTCAAACATTTGAGATTGAGCACGCCTTGGCCTAAGGAGTTCGAGTGCGCTGCAAGCGGGGTTTGAAAGAATTATTGGAAACTGACGGTTGGCATTCACACCCAAAACAACCTTGACAAGATGATGTGTCCATGGCGCTGTAAAGGTGGCATTTCTTATGTTTGCCAAATATAGCGGAGGCTAATATGCGCTTTGTCTTTGTAATCATGGGGATAGCATTTGCTTTAATTGGCTTTTCGCCAGTTTTTGGTCAGGCGCAGATATATACGGCGATGGGTCCGACGGTTCGAACACAAGTTCCCGGTGAACCACGCACTGCAGTTTTGGCAATGATCAACGATAGCCTCGTTGACGCCACCAATTGCCAAGTAACCGGGCCCAATAACGGCGCTTCCGTCTTTGAGTATTTCTTCGTCGAGATAGATGCCAATCAGCAATTCATCAATCAAGGCGTCGTGAATGCGCCTTTCTCTATACCGGCCGGCGCGACGCGTTATGCGGTTGTGTCTTGGAACTTGCTGGCCAATTTTGGGGCGGCTCCGGACATCATCGGAACCGCTATGCATGTGGTTTGCGACAACGCTGCAACCGCCGGGCGTAACTTCTTTAGTTCGCTGGGACTCGTTCAACTCCCCGGTACACCAGCCGATGTGATTTCCGTTATTGTAACGCCGACAATGAACGGCGTACTCGCAGTTACAACCGACGGCACAGCCCAACGCGCCGGTGTGGCCATGATCAATATTGGGTCTAATGGTGCTGCCGAGCCTATAACCGTTACGCCGACTTACCGTTTTGTTTCCAATCTCATCATGCCATTCGGGTCATTGGGTTCACCGTTTGAATTGCTGGTTTGCGAAACGGACCCGATCACTGGAATTTGTAATGCGCCCTTAGCGAGCAGCGTTACCACCAATATTGGTCCCAGCGACGCCACCTTCTCACTGGCGCTGAGAGATACACTTTCGCACGGTGCACGCCTGCTTCCTGATATGGCCAGAGTCGGGTTGGAATTTCGAGATGCCTCAGGAAACCGTGTCGGGGATGCCAATATCGCCTATTCAACGCCATCGCCCGACGCATCAGCGGCGACAATTTCAGAATTTGCGGGAATTTATACGCTGATATCTGGAAGTGATGACGGCCAGCTTTGGAATGGCACTTCGGACCGGGGGGATGGTTGGGCCATTATTGACCCGAACGGAGATTTCTGGATTTTCTGGTATATAAATAGTGCCCGTATCGATCCGGCATCCTCGGCGACAGCTTTCCAATTGAACCTCAGCATGGAGGGTAGTCTTGTCCTTGGGGCGGCGGGTAATAATCCGCGTCCCGTTTCTGCAAGTTTTACCGGGCAATCTCGCCACGTCGCAGGCATTACGGCCACTCATGCTCCATTTGAAGGTGCACTAAGTGGCAATGCTGCGCCGGGCGGGTTTTTCGTAGGCAATTTCACACGCACCGTGGGCGATACCAGCAACGTTGCGATTTCATCGTGGCCGGGGCCCACTCGTTTGCGCGCAAACTTTGACGCACAAAGCTTGCTGCCCTTGACGCTGTCAGACCTGGCAGGGGACTATCACACAACCCAGTTTCTCGTTGGCGGTCAAAGCGCGTCGGATACCGTTTTTGCGACCATTACGCCCGCAGGGGATGCCACTGGAGAATTCACATATAACCCCGCCGGAGATCTCACGAATGGCACCGAGACCTGCATTTTTGATCTTGATTTGGTGCAACCTGATCCGGCCCTAAACCTTTTGCGCACGACAGGCACGGTAACGGGGTGTTCGATCGCTGGCACTGTGCGTGGTTATTCGGCCGCCCACTTTTTCCGCAACATTTTTGCTGGTGGGCAACGAAACGATTATGAGGCGTTCACGGTTATGCTTCGAAGCGATGCGACAGGTGATTTTGCGACATTTACGACCTACCGTAATCCCTAACCAAGCCAAACCTTCAGGAGGCGTGAAAAAGCATTTTGATCGACTGCTGGATCTTAGCATCCCGAGCACGACGGAATGGTTTACAAGGATTGCTGTTGAGCTGGGCGTTATCGCAATTGCCATTTCAGCGCTCGCGCCATCGTACGCAATAATTAGGGTTGCAGACAACAAATTTAATAGGTCGGCCCTGGTATTGAGCGCGACGATAGGTGTCGCAGCATTTGTCGTGGCGCGGCGTTTAATCCCACGAAAGTTGTTTTAACGCCTCAACTCTGGCCAGAATTTGCCAGTCGTTCCGCGGTGTCAAAGTAAACGTATAATCTGGCGGCGGCCTCAAACAGTGCGGTTGAATAGTGTTCGCTCTCCCAGGGTTTGCGTGGTTTTGGCAGCCGGGCGCGAAGCGGCGGATGAAGCCTGCAAACGGCTTTTGCCAAATGATGCGTGGAACTGTCACCATATCTACAAAAGCGTTTGAGAACGTCGCGGCGCTTGATTCGAACGATAACAATTCCGACCCGTTCGGCATCCGATGCAATGTCGTCAATGAGCGCTCTGGTCTTTGCGCGTCGGCGCGAAGAGGGCGCATTGCAATCCTCCACCAACATGAAATTTGGACCATAGCCCTGCAAGAGCCTGCGGGCGCAAGACCGATAATAATTTTGTCGTCCAGGGCGCGCTCGATATCCGCCCCAGTCAATAAGTCGGCCATTCCCGTCACTTGCGACAAACCCCAGCCCCTTTGAACGAGGCTCGATGGAAAGGGCGGAACGCTCGCCCAGTGGGCCGCTCACGCAGCGCTGCCATCCAGGCGATGGCAGAGGTTTTCTAGAAATTCGACCTTGGAGCGCGTATGGCGTGACGGAGACGCCTTGCAGCGCTTTAGAAGCTTTTGAGCTCTCTCATACGTAATGCGACAGACATTGGCTCTGGTGTCGGGCAGAAGACTGGATGCGGGAATATCAAACAAGACCTCATAAGCAATCAGGCTTTGCGTGTCGGGCAAAAACCGCCCGGTCTCGATGCCGATAAAGGAATGGATATTGCGGCCGACTAGGTTGGCGAGTTCAGCTTGATCAAACCCGGCGCGTTTTCGACACGCCCTCAGACGAATTGAATTTGCATGGAACATAATTGAATGGCGCGCGCCGTTAGCGGAACACGCCACTTCATTTTGGCATTGCGCGAGCGCGCGTGAAGGCACGCTGTCCGTAGCGTGGCCAACGCTCCTTGGCCTAGTCGTGTATTTTAAGAATTTGGCGCTTTCCAAGCTGGAGAAACTCAGTTAATCATCAGCCCACAACTATAAGGTGGGTCATATGTTGAAATCTATTGCAGCGGGTATCGCACTTTTTCTGGCGACTGTTTATGTCGCGGGGGCTAATCCCGAGATTTTGTCTCAAGCCGGTGTTCCATTGGGCGCTGCAATTGTCGGAACATTCCTAATTATAATAGTTGGAAATCTGAGCGGTGTATTGCTGACCAGGTCAGCGCTTTTGATTGGGCCAGCGATTGGTATAAGCACGTTTTTTGCCTCATACGTTAATGCGTCAAGCGCAATTAATTGGCAGCAGGGTTATCTCGCACTTATAATAGCGTCCGTCTGTCTTCTTGCTATTGTAATTCAGAAGACAAATTGGCGGCACATTGTTGTCCATGAAGGAATTCCTCGTCCTCTTAAAGCCGCTTCAGGCGCGGCCATCGGAAGTCTGTTTGCTGCCCATTCGTTCAATACTTTAAACAGGCATTCCGTCGGAGATTCCGCCCTCTGGATAACGGCAATGGTGCTTCTAGCCAGCATACTTGTGGCGTTTACGTATTTACGCAGGAATATTGAGAAATCTGGCTGACCCAGCCCCCTGAATTCCGGCCACGGGATGGTAGAGTCCATCGAGAAGAGGATGGACGATGCGCAAGAGCCGTTATTCGGAAGAACAGATTATCGGGATGCTCCGCGAGCACGAAGCGGGTGTCACGACGAAGGAGCTATGCCGCAAGTACGGCATCTCGGACGCGACCTTTTACAAGTACAAGGCCAAGTTCGGCGGCATGACGGTGTCGGATGCTCAGCGTCTACGGACGCTGGAAGCAGAGAATGCCAAGCTGAAGCGGTTACTGGCCGAGCAGATGCTGGACAATGCGGCGCTGAAGGATCTCGCCTCAAAAAACTTCTAACGCCCGATGTGAAGCGGCGGGCCGCGCGTCACCTGGTGGAGGCGCACGGGCTGAGCGAGCGTCGGGCGTGCCGGTTGGTCCGGCTGGACCGCTCGACCTTCCAGTATCGCAAGCGCGATGCGGGCGATGAGCGTCTACGTGAGCGGTTGCGCGACCTGGCTGGCGAACGTCGCCGCTTCGGCTATCGCCGTCTGGGCATTCTTCTGGCCCGGGAGGGGCTGAATGCGAACCACAAGAAGCTTTACCGTATCTACCGCGAGGAAGGTCTGGCGGTACGCCGACGCCGGGGCCGCAAGCGGGCCACGGGAACGCGCCGTCCCATGCTGCTGCCGAGCGGCGCCAACCAGCGCTGGAGCCTGGACTTCGTGGCGGATGCGCTTACCGACGGGCGTCGCTTCCGCACCCTGTGCGTGGTGGACGACTTCACCCGTGAAGCACTGGCGATCACGGTCGACACCTCGCTCTCGGGCGTGCGCGTGGGCCGGGAACTGGACCGGATCATCGCCCGGCGCGGCAAGCCGGCCATGATCGTCTCGGACAATGGCACGGAGCTGACAAGCCACGCCATCCTACGCTGGCAGAAAGAGCGCGGTGTCGAATGGCATTACATCGCCCCGGGAAAGCCCCAGCAGAATGGCTTCGTGGAGAGCTTCAATGGCCGCCTGCGGGACGAGTGCCTGAACGAGCACCTGTTCTCGTCACTCTCCGAAGCGCGAACCCTGATCGAGGCTTGGCGGATCGACTACAATACCTGCCGGCCCCACACCTCGCTGGGAGGGCTGGCCCCGGTCATCTACGCCCAGCAAACCCGCAAACACCGGCCCGGTTCGCCTGAGCTACGCATGGGCTCCGCTCACCGGGCCTTGAACCTTGAACCAAAACCAGAAAGAAAGGCGAACAGACTCTACTAACGATCAGCCCGGATCAGGGGGCTGGGTCAGTGGCCCTCAACCTTGAGGATGGTGTGAGAAGCCACGTGGCTGGACACCTTGAGGGTGTCTCTGGGTTTGAACAGCCCGGGGATCTGATAGCAATTGAAGCTGGTTCCAATACTCTTGTGGCTCGAGTCGAGACACTTTCATTTGCCGAACCACGCGAACTTCATAACCGTGGCAAGCAGAGTGGAACTTCTCACCCTCTTCGCCAGCTGAGAGCTCAGGTTATTGGCCTCTTGTCGCGTATTGATGAAAAGCTTCGCTTTAGTCCGCAAACGACTCGATTGCCGGCCCTCGGTGCGCAGGTTTACCCTCTCTCAGGTTCGGAGCTAAAAGCCGCTCTGAATGCGAGTGATGATGATGCGGCTACAGTTTACGTTGGAAATGAAGCTAGAAACCCATCGCTTCGGGTCCGAGCAAACTTAGACGATTTGCTCACTCGCCACATGGTCGTTCTGGGAGCGACAGGTCAGGGAAAAACACACTTTGTTGCCGATGTGCTTCAGCAGATTGCTGAAGTTGGGAAGAAGGCACGTGTTGTTATTTTTGATGTAAATGGTGAATATTATAAGGCTTTTCGTCATTTAGGCGATCAGGCTCGGTACACTGCTCTCGGAAACACAAACGGGAGATGTGCGCCAGAAGGCTCGCGTCCTTTCAAAATTCCGTATTTTGCACTTGGGCGACAGGGAATATTTCGGCTATTGCTTCCAAGCGATAAGACACAGGCACCCGCACTCCGGTTTGCGTTAGAGCACTTGGCGTATATCGAAGGAGATGCAAACGGAGCACGGCCATTTGGTGCGGCACAAAACGTGCTGTTCGATGATGGGAGGTCTGGGGACGCCGGTCCAGCACATACAGCGATCGAGAGAGTGAAACAAAAGATCCAACCGGCGAACCGCTGGCCCCATATGAGAGGATTGGGCTGCCTTTGTGCAGAGTCATTCGCTATCAAACAGGCAAACAATCGTAGTTATGCCAGAGACGGCTTTTTATATGGCAACATTCAACCACTCATCACTCGAATTAATACGCTTATTCTGGATAGTCAGTTCCAAGCGGTGGTTGATGTCTCGGGTGGAACCTATGCGAACGATGTGGGTCGTGATTTAGGCGCAGAGTCTAAAGCCTTGATAGACGATTTATTTGGGGCGCCTAGTTTCCAGGAAAACGACTGGCGTGTTCATGTCATCGATCTAAGCCAGCTCGCACAAGACCTTATGCCGTTCATTCTTGGAGCGCTTTTGGAGCAGTTTTCTGAACAGCTTTTTAGGCGGGGCGCGAATGCGACTCACCCAACTCTTTTGGTTCTTGAAGAGGCGCATCACTATCTTCGCCAGCCACCAGGCGATAGCGAGACAGGATCTAACACGCTCGCGTATGAGCGGCTTGCCAAAGAAGGGCGGAAGTTTGGGTTGTCTTTACTAGTAAGCACCCAAAGACCCGCAGAATTATCTCCTACAGTGTTGCCCTGCCCCTGTTTAGTGGCCCATGTTTCAAGTTAGAGCCCGGCGGGTTATGTGCGGCTTATCTGTCGACACGGGTTGATCGTAAGGCGGCAGATAAGCCGCTGGCAAGATGGCTTTAGGCGCTGGCGGTTTATAGCCAAGTGACGAGTGAGGCCGGATGGTGTTGTAGTGCTGGCGCCACGCCTCGATGAGCACCTTCGCTTCCTTGAGGGTATAGAGCACCTCCCGGTTCAAGAACTCGTCGCGGAGCTTTGAGTTGAAGCTTTCGCAGTAACCGTTTTCCCAAGGTGATCCGGGCTCGATGTAGAGCGTCTTCACATCCAGCCGTGTTAGCCAGTCACGCAAGGCTGTCGCAATGAACTCAGGGCCGTTATCAGAACGGATATGCTCAGGTGCTCCATGTTCAACGAACAGATCCGCAAGAGTTTCCAGAACCCGTGTTGAGTTAAGCCTTCGCTCAACCCGGATGGCCAGACACTCCCGGCTATACTCATCGATCACACATAGCATGCGATAGATCTTACCGTCATGGGTGCGGTCCTGAACGAAGTCATAGGACCAGACATGGCCCTTATACTGCGGGCGTAGACGCACACACGATCCATCATTGAGCCAGAGCCGACCCCGTTTGGGTTGCTTGCTTGGCACTTTAAGCCCCTCACGTCGCCAGATGCGGTAAACCCGCTTGGTGTTCACCGACCAGCCGTCAGACCGCAAAAGCGCCGTAATCCGGCGATAGCCATAGCGGCCATACTGCTCAGCCAAGTCGATCACAGCCTGCGTCAGGGCCGCTTCATCCTGACGGCCCTGCGGAGGTTTTCTCTGGGTGGAGCGATGCTGACCGATCACGCGGCAGGCCCGGCGCACAGATACACGCAAGGCCTCTACCACGTGATCAACACATGCTCTGCGACGTGAAGGGCTTAGAAGTTTCCCTTGGCAGCCTCTGATAAGATCATCTTATCCAATGTCAGATCAGAGACCGCACGACGAAGCCGCGCATTCTCCTTCTCCAACGCCTTCAAACGCCGAGCCTGATCAACCTTCAAGCCCCCATACTCCCGCCGCCAGCGATAATAAGTCTGATCGGTAATCCCTATAGCCTTCACCGCCGAGGCAATACTCTCACCCCGGCTCTGGCGAACCTCAACCTCCCGCAAATGCGCGATAATCTCTTCGGCCTTGTAGACTCGACGGCCCATGTCAAAACTCCTCATCAAGAGCCAGACACTAACTCACAAAACGGACCACTTCTAAGGGAGCAAGCCATGCCTTGAACTTCTTCGCCCATTCCGAAGCCGCGAGCTGGCTCACGTCCTGTCCGGTTTGGCATTTGCCCCGCAGAATCGCGATATGAATGAACACGTGCTCTGTCCAGGCGAAGAAGGCTTCTACCGCTGAAATCCCAAGCCACTGAGCCTCACGCAGGAGTTCAAAGGCCGGGGATGTGTGCGTCCACGACCGTACCTCACCATCTTCACTCGGATGTTCAGTGACATGGTGTTCGTCCTTGCGCCTCTCAGCCTCATCCGCCTTTTCCTGATGGAGATGGCGGAGATACTCGAACCGCTTATAGAGTTCGCGAGAGTGGTTATGGACATTGAGCTTTGAGCCATCGCCAGCGGTTTGCGCCAGATGGTCAAAATAGGGCTGTGCAGCTTTAACCCCCTTACTTACGAGGCGCACGATCTCAGCAGCATCTGCCCCCTGGGTTTCCGGATCGGCAGCGAATACACCTAGCCCGAATTTTCGGTGTTCAATCAAATAGGCTGTGCCATTAAGATCAACCGGCAGCGAATAGGCCAGCTTTTCGAATTGCCCTAGATCTCTGAACCCGAGAAGGTCGTGCAATAGGAAATAGACAAGATAAGGCGGAGGTAGGTTGCGCCGTGCATCAGTGGGCTTCGCCGAGAATAACATGTCTTTCGGTGCCGACGTTTCGTCGTCAGCCGACTTTAGAGGCGCGACCGCTTTTCGTGCGCGTTCCCGTACGGCTTCGAGGTCAAAACCCGATTGTTTTTGTGCCACCGCTGACCTGAGCCCCTTGCCACCACACGCTCTACGGGAGCGCCACCAATAGATAGTTCATCTTCTCGTTTTGATCGTGTGGCCGCGAGCTAAGCTCGGCCGATTACCGCATTTTAACTCGCCCTGCCCAATGAGCGCAGGATTTAGTCGCACATTGTTGTAGCAGGTAGCTTACTCAAAACCCCACAGTTACCCCTCCCTAGGCTAGGCAACGAAGCGACACTAACGGAAGACCGCAGCTCACGAAACGGTTTCATCGTCCGCGTTATGGGAGCAGGCGGACGGCTCTGCGCATTTGAACACTTTCCCCCCAAAGTGTTCAACGCAGAGGTTTATCATGGTCCACACAATTCGCTCTTTTGTGCCTTTCAAAGTTATCATCGGAAGTTGTACCGGCCTTTTGCTCGCCGGATGCGCTACGCCCATTGAGACATCGATCGTGGCCACCACGGCGGACAGGGTGGAGCATTGTCAGGAGCTAGGGGCCGTGGCCGGTTCCAATGCCATGTTTGTCGGTCTGAGCGCCTCCATCGGACGGACGCGTGCTCAAAACGATGCGCTGGCTCAGGCCAGCACTATGGGTGCAACCCATGTCGTTTGGCGCGAAATGGGCACAAGCCTGACAAATGAATGGGTCGGTACGGCCTATCAGTGCGGCGACTAATCAAAACTCGCGCGGCGATTCAAAATTACCAGTTCCCATCGCCGTGTGAGCTATTTTGATTGTCGCAAATAGGGAGAATGCATCATGTCTCGCCTGGGGTTGCTAGTCACCTTTATAGTAGTAATTGCGGGCATTGGAGCCAGCTGCGCGCAGGCTCAAACTGAAAATGCATGGAGCGGCACGATCCGCGTTCAATACAGCGCAACGAGCGTCGAAGGGGACATGATAGCCAGCGTAGGGTTGCCAGACAGGGCAGGTCTGGCTGTTGCATGTTCTTCTTCCTCGAGAGATTTTTCGCCCTGTCAGGCGGAAGTGTGGGGTAATCTGGAACGACCACCGGACCATGCACGCTATATTGTGGTTCGTGTATTCAAGGATGGTGAGCGGATAATGTCGAATGTCGTTCGCCGCAATGATATATGGTCTCGGTCAAATTTGATCGGCTTCCGTTGGGACATGGCAGCGGGCGCCGCTGCCAATTATTGGCTCGTTCTGGCTGAGGGCGGCGAATTGACGGTTCAGTTTCTGGACGCCAATGGCTTGGGCGAACCAATCGCTTATGCTGACTATACATTTGATGTGGCGCCCTTGCCGACGCGTGCGATTGAAACCGTCCAGTTGATGCGCGCATCCAATTTGCGTCCTCGCCAATGGGCGATAGAGATACTTGGCCGTTGCGCGCGGGAAATCGAAAACGGCCCGGCGATCGTGGAAGTAGAGGTCACCGGGCGGAATTTTCAACGCGAAGAGTGCCGTCCTTAGGTAGATCGAGCAGGAAAAGGTGCTGACGGATATTCGCGAATAAGGCGACACATAAAGCATTCGCCTATTACAAGTAGAGAGCGTATATTGCGGGCCCACGATACTCTAAGAGGTTAAAATGAAGGAGCAGGCCGGGCGTCCCGTTGGCGTATGGATTCGTGTTTCGACCGAAGATCAGGCCAAAGGTGACAGCCCGGGCATTCACCGTGCGCGCGCCGAGCAATATGCGGCCTTCAAGGGCTGGGAGATTGTGGAATACTACGATCTCTCCGGTGTGTCGGGTAAGGGCATCATCAACCAGCCGGAAGCGCTTCGCATGCTGGAAGATGTCAAAAGCGGGCGCATTTCAGCTTTGCTTTTTTCCAAGCTTGCCCGCCTTGCCCGGAACACCAAGGAGCTTCTCGAATTCTCCGATATTTTCAGCAAGCACAATGCTGATCTTGTATCGCTGCATGAGAGTATCGATACCTCAACGCCCGCTGGCCGACTATTTTATACGATGATTGCGGCCATTGCCGAGTGGGAGCGCGAAGAGATTGTCGATCGGGTCAAGGCAGCAGCCCTTACCCGCGCAAAGCTTGGAAAGCGCGTCGCCGGATCTGCACCCTTTGGATACCATTGGCAGGATGGAAAATTTGTTCCCCATCCGGACGAAGCTCCGGTGCGAAAGCTCATCTATGAATTGTTCGCTGAATATCATCGCAAGAATGCGGTTGCGCGGGAGCTCAATGATCGGGGTTACCGGACGCGCCGTGGCAAGAAATTTGCCATCAATTCCATTCAGCTGCTTTTGCGCGACCCAACCGCCAAGGGGATTCGAAGGACAAATTATTCGCACAATGTGGACGGGTCGGTTGAACTCAAACCGGAGAGCGAATGGATCTGGCAGACTTGCGAGCCGATCGTAAGTGTCGAGCTTTGGGATCAGTGCAACGCCATCCTCGACAAACAGTCCAAGGGACGTGCGCCGGGACCTCGCGGCAAGTATCTGTTCGCCGGAAAAATAAAATGTGCGCACGATCATCACACCATGTATGTGCTCAATGAGACGCCCAAATTTGTATGCCGCAAATGTCGCAACAAGATCCCGCAGGATGATATCGAAGCCATCTTTCGCGATCAGTTGCGAAATTTTTTCGCGTCCGATGTCGAGCTCAAAAACCACATGGGCGAGACCCAAAAAGAGTTATCCGACAAAAAGGAACAAGTTGAGGTTCTCAAACGAGAAAAGGTCGGGCTTGTTCAAGACCGCGAGCAGCTATTGCGTGGCTATCTCGACAAGACGCTTAAGCCCGCGCGCTTTCGCGAGCTCGATACCAGGGCAGGGGAGAGGTTGGAACAGATCGATACAAGCATCGGAGGCCTGGAAGGCCAGATTGCCGCGTTGGAGGTTGCTGATGCATCAAGCGATGAAATCATTTCAGAGGCTCGCGACCTATATGGTCGATGGGACAAGCTAACCTTCGATCAAAAAAGAAGAATAATTGAATCGATCACCGACGAAATTATCGTCGGTGATCGAGACATTCAAATTCACCTGCACTATGTGCCGGATTCATTAGACTCCGGGGAAAGCATGCAGAAGACGTTCAGCTTGTTGCCATCCGGGTCGCGGAAATAACCGGCATAGAACCAGTCGCCGCGGGCCCCGGCCGGACCTTCATCTGTCGCGCCCAGCTCGATGGCCAGCTTGTAGATTTCATCGACTTGGGCCGGGCTCTCGGCCTGCAGAGCCGCCATGACGCCATTGCCCACCGTCGCCTGCTTGCCATCGAACGGCTTGGTGAGGCCGATGCCTGCGCCGCCATTCGGCTTGCCCCAGGCGATGAAGGTGTCGGATTCCATCATCCGGCCGACGCCCAGAGCGCCACACAGCTTGTCGTAGAACGCTGCGCCTTTTTCAAGGTCGTTGGTTCCCAGTGTTACATAACCCAGCATTTGAATGTTCCCTCTATGTTCTGACGGATTTACTCTACACAAGCCAGTCAGTTTGGCGAGTCTCATTTTCGTGAAAACTCGGCTAGGGTGACACGCCCGGCACGTTGGGACTCTAGCCGATCGCTATCGCGTATAGGTCGTTGATTGAAAAACGGGGTGAAAGATGACGAATGAGAAGGCTGCGGACCGCGAAGATGAGCCGGATTGGGAATTGGAGATTTGCTCATGTTAGATTTTTATTCGAGGTTTCTGAGCCGGTTCGGCATTTCGATAGCGCTGTACCTAACGGTCGCGATGGGCTCCATTTTTCTTAGACGATTCTTGGGCATGCCGCCGAGCGCTGTGCCTTGGATAATCGGTGGCGCATTCATCGTCCTTGTATTTTACCAATTGATCGTCGTGGCTGCGCGTTCTGGCCGACAAAATTGACCATGCGGCTGGGCTGAAAGGCTCGTACATCTTCTCGCAAGGAGACGGGGGCCGTCTCGGGAAGTCGAATCGAGCTTCGGTCGTAGGTCGCCTCCGAGCGTCCCCCTATGGGCCCAGCCCTCATCGCAGGTGTGTCTGCGGGTCCATGCGCACGAGCGTGTAGTTTGTTACACAAGATGCACGCTTGGCTAACTGGCTTTCCTGGGCATTTGAAACCGTGACACGATTTCAACGAGTACCACCGGCACAGCGTGGCCGGCCAGACCGACCGTCCACCAGATTGTTGCCCACTTCATCACGAAGGCGCCGACCGACAGATTGATGGCCAGAAATACCACCATGCCCATCAGATAGCCGACGAGGTGAACCAGGAAAGACAGGCGCAAACCGGACGCCAATTCTGAATTGCGCTGCTGTACAATTTCGTCGGCTTCGGTTTCGGGATCGATGCACAGCGCAATCGCTTCGACATTGAACGCCGCGGCGATGGCCATGATCGTGTCACGCGAGGCCTGTTCGCCATTCTCGATACGTTGCACCGTACGGATGCCGACACCGGCCAGCTCGGCCAGATGTTCCTGCGACCAGTGACGCTCCTCGCGCCAGCGTTTGATTTTTGCGGAGTCCGTTTTGAAAGCCATTTCTATTATCCTCTTCAGGCGTTGTAATCAGACCGCCGGAAAAAGCCAAAAACGGTCGGCACGCGCCACGCCAGAGGGGTGTCAGTGACACGCCAGAAGCACGCCAGCACCCCGCCACCAGGGCCGGATCACCCGCTATGGCAGGCGTCTGCGATAATCTGTGGATAGCCCGGCGATTCCGGGTGCGATCAATTCACGCGAATCGCTAGAGTATGGCCTCGAAAGGATCGCGCCATGGCCAATGCAGAAAGACTCGATGATTTCCGCCCCGACCGTTCCGGGGGATCGGACGTGGAATCGGCCTGCAGCTTTATCAACGCTCGGCGGATATGTTTCTCGGCGTGCCGTTCAACATCGCCTCCTATGCATTGCTGACCCATCTGATGGCGCAGGTCTGTGACCTGGAAGTCGGCGAATACATTCACACGTTCGGCGATGCCCACATCTATACCAACCATATAGATCAGGTGAGAGAGCAACTCTCGCGCCCGCCGCGCGCTTTGCCAAAGCTGACGATCAATCCGGACAAGAAAGACCTCTTCGATTTCGAATATGAGGATGTCGCCATCGAGAATTATGATCCGCATCCCCGGATCGCCGCGCCGGTGGCGGTGTGAGCGAGCCGGCGGAAACACCGCCGGAAAAGGCGCAGCTCAGCGACCGCGAGCTCGACCGGCTGTGGGAACTGGCCTTGCATGAAGAGCGCGTTCTGAACGAGCGCTCCGGCTATTTCCTGATCGCCCATGCCATGTTGCTGGTCTTTGCCGTCACCGCGATCGAGTATCTCCACATCTTCGCGGTCATGGCGTGCATCCTGATCGGGGCTGTCATGTCCATTCTCTGGCTGATCGTGAACGCCCGGCAATTGCAGGAGATGCGCACAGCCGCCGGTATCGTCCGCGACAAGCTGCCCGGCTATGTCGCTTATCGAGAAGCCATACCGTCCCAGGGAATTCGCAAATTCGGCCCCGGTGCTTTCGCCTTCGGCATTCCGCTTGCGGTCGCAGGCATCTGGTTGATGTTCGCCGCCGAACGCTTGTGGAGCCTGTTTTGGCCCGCATAAGCCTCGTCGTCGCCGCCGCGAAAAACGGCGTCATCGGGGTGGATGGCGATCTGCCCTGGCGACTGAAAACCGATCTCAAGCTGTTCAAGAAGAACACGCTGGGCAAGCCGGTCATCATGGGCCGCAAGACCTGGGAAAGCCTGCCGTTCAAGCCTCTGCCCAAGCGCCCCAATATCGTGGTGACCCGTACGTTGGGCTATGCCGCACGTGGTGCGATTGCCGTCAGCGATCTCGACCTGGCGTTTGAAATGGCCCACGGCCTGGCCGGGGAATTGGGCGTGGATGAGGTCTGCGTCATTGGCGGCGCACAGATCTACGCCGCCACCCGCGATCTGGCGGATCGCATCTATCTGACCGAGGTCCACGCCGAGCCCGAAGGCGATGCCGTCCTCGATCCCTTCGATCCGGACATCTGGCAGGAAGTCCACTCCGAAGCCTATCCAGCTGGCCCGGACGATGATCATGCTTTTGTTTATCGGGTATTGGACCGCCGGTAGAGATTGATCGTTCAGGAGATGCCCGCAGATACGCCACCACTTTCGTTCTATCGATGGCTTATTGAGGCGTTGGACGAAGTTGAAAAGCGCGGACTTAAAAACACCCGAGAATTGTCAGCAAAATTGCAGGCTGATGCCCGGCTCCGGCGCCAACTTTCAGACGAGAGGCACAAAACTTTTGATCGGCTAATGGGCATTCTTCCTCTACCGCCGTCGAGCGAGTGGGAAGATTCCTATCTAACTCTTGCCCTTCTGTATGAGTTGGCTCTTTATGAACACCTTCTCGGAGATTTCGAATACTGCGAACAAATCAGCCGCGAGTATCTGTTCGAGCACTTAAACATTCGTCGAAAAAACATGGGTGACATTGCGGCCCAGCTTAGACTGGAACGACTCTCAGATATTTCGCTCATCAGGGAAATTCTGGATCGCTTGAATTAACGCAGCCCCGCCAAGAGGGACGCGCAGCGCACCGGTTCCGCTTGAATCTGCGGGCAAAGGCGTCCACATACACGCGCAAGACTGATCTTAACGGAGGAATGCTCCTACATGCCCTGGAATGACAATGCAGGCGGAGGCGGCGGTGGCCCATGGGGTTCCGGCGATAATGGCGACAGAAACAGGAATAATCCCTGGGGTCAGAATGGCGGCGGCGGTGGTGGCCGTGGCGGTCAGGAACCCCCGGATCTCGACGAGCTGATCGGAAAGCTGCAGGCAGGCCTGAGCGGTCTGTTTGGCGGCGGCGGTTCCGGTGGATCATCCGGCGGCGGCAAGTCCGGCAAGGGTGGCGGCGTTTTCGGTGCCATCATCATTGCAGCAGCCGTGGGCTTTGGTGTGATCATCTGGCCGGGGCAGGCCGTTTATCAGGTCCAGCCGTCGGAAGTCGGCGTGGTCATGCGCTTTGGCGAATATGTGCGCACCGCACCGCCGGGCCTGAATCTGAAAATGCCGTGGCCGATTGAATCGGTCGAATTCCCGAACGTCACCGAAACCCGCACCATCTCCATCGGCAATAACAATATTGCCGAGAGCCAGATGCTGACGCGCGACGAGAATATCGTGGACATCGCCTTTGAAGTGCAATGGCGTGTGGATACGGCGAACATCGACAACTTCGTCTTCAATGTCCGTGACCCCGAAGCGGCTGTTCGCGCCGTTGCCGAAAGCGCCATGCGTGAAGTAGCCGGCACGTCGGACCTGGTGCCGATTATCACGACCGCGCGGGCCGAAGTGTCCCAGCGAACCCGTCAGGTGATGCAGGAAACACTCGACGAGTATGAAGCCGGCATCCAGATTCTCCAGGTCAACCTGGAACGGGCGCAGGCGCCTCAGTCGGTGATTGACGCCTTCCGGGACGTTGATTCTGCCGCTCAGGATGCAGAACGCGTTCGGCTGAACGCCACCGCTCACGCCAACCGGGTGATCCCGGAAGCGCGCGGTAATGCAGCTCAGTTGCGTCAGGAAGCCCAAGGTTATCGCGACTCGGTGATTGCCGAGGCCCAGGGTGATGCTGACCGCTTCGTGGCCATTTACAACGAATACGCACTAGCGCCGGATGTGACTCGCCGCCGGATGTATCTGGAAACCATGGAACGCGTGCTCGGCGGGTCCGAGCTCATCATTCTGGACGAGCAGGGCGGGGCGATACCATATCTCCCGCTGGATCAGCTTGGCCGTAACCGTACGCAGGGAGGTCAGTAAAATGGGACGCCTTATTTCCACTCTTCTGATCGTGATCGGCGTTGGCGCTGCGGTCGTCGTTTCTCAATCCATATTCGTCGTCAATGAGCGTCAGAGCGCCTTGATCCTGCAATTCGGCGATCCTGTTGGTGTGGTGAATGAAATGGGGGCGGATAATGCCGGTCTGCATTTCAAGATGCCGTTCGTGACCCAGGTCATTTATTTCGACAAGCGCAATATCGAGTTTGATATGCTGCCCGAGGAAATTCAGGCTGCAGACCAGGAACGCCTCGTGGTGGATGCCTTCCTGCGCTATAGGATTTCTGATCCGCTACGCTTCTATCAGACGGTGCGTGATGAGAATGGTGTCCGCACCCGCCTGCGTTCCATCATGAATGACAGCCTGCGCGGCGTGATCGCCTCCATCCCGTCCGAAGACGTGATCTCCGGTCAGCGGTCCGAACTCATGGACCGCGTTCAGGAAGCGGTTGAAGCACAAGTCCGCACTCAGGACCTCGGCATTGATGTGATCGATGTCCGTATCCTGCGCGCTGACCTGCCGCCGACGATTGCCGAACGTGTCTTCCAGCGCATGCGCTCGGAACGTGAGCAGCAAGCGGCCGGTATCCGGGCCCAGGGCGAACAGGTCGCTCAGGAAATCCGGGCCGAGGCAGACCGCGACGCCCGGATCATCGTCGCCGAAGCGCGGGCAGATGCCCAGCGTCTGCGTGGTGAAGGTGATGCCCAACGGAATGCCATCTATGCCGAAGCCTATAACCGGGACGCGGAGTTCTTCTCCTTTTACCGGTCAATGCTGGCGTATGAAGAAGCCATTCAGAGCGGAACACCGATCGTGATCCCGCCGAATTCGGAATTCTTCGAGTATTTCGGAGCTGAAAACGGCGACAATTAAGGCGCAGTCATGCTGATCTACATCCTTCTGGGTGTGGGACTGGCTCTGGCGGTGGAAGGCTTTGTCTACGCCGCCGCGCCAGGTGCGATGAAACGCATGATGGCTGAAATACAAAACAGCCCGGACGGAGCCTTGCGCTTCGCCGGGCTGTTCGCTTTGGCTCTCGGCGTGGCCATCGTCGCGCTCGCCCGGCAATTGGGCGCGGCGTGAAATCCCGCACATATTGTTGACGAAATCGTCAGTCACCTTGCCCCGTGCCGCGCTTCGCGGCATGTAGACACCAGAGTCGACCATTTGGGAGTTTTGTATGCGTATTCTTGCCGCTTTTCTGTCTTTCATTGTGCTTACCGGCGCAGCGGCAGCGCAACGAATTCCATCGGAGGGATTTGCCGACCTGAATGATCGGCTGGCCCCTGCCGTGGTCAACATTTCTTCCGCTCAGCGCCTCGGAGACGATGACGGCAACATGCCCGACTTTCCCGAAGGTTCGCCACTGGAGCGTTTCAACGAATTCTTCGGGGACGCACCGCGGATCGCCAACTCCCTCGGCTCCGGCTTTATCATCGACCCCAGCGGCACGGTGGTGACGAATAATCACGTCATCGAAAATGGCGATGAAATCGAAGTGACGCTGACCGACGGCCGGACATTGCCGACCACGCTGATCGGCCGCGACCCGGTGACCGATCTGGCCGTGCTGCAAATCCAGTCGGCGGATGAAGACTTTCCCTATGTCTCTTTTGGCGATTCCGATGCCGCCCGTGTCGGCGACTGGGTCATTGCCATCGGCAACCCGTTTGGTTTTGGCGGATCGTTGACGGCGGGCGTGGTATCAGCCCGCGGCCGGGATGTTGGCGGCCGCTATGACGACTATCTCCAGTCCGATGTGGCCATCAATACCGGTAATTCCGGCGGCCCGCTTTTCAATCTGGATGGTGACGTGATCGGCATCAATACGCTGATCTATTCGCCAACCGGAGCCAGTGTCGGCATCAGCTTTTCTGTTCCCTCGGCGATTGCCGAACGCGTTGTGGGACAGTTGATCGAATATGGCGAGACCCGTCGCGGCTGGCTCGGGGTCAGTGTCCAGAATGTTGATTCCGACCTTGCCGAGAGCCTCGGACTGAGCACGCCGCGTGGCGCGCTGGTTCGCCGGATAACGGCGGGTGGACCGGCGGCTGACGCCGGGCTTCAGGAAGGCGATCTCGTTCTCAGCTTTGACACCTTCGACATTGTCGATGACCGCATGTTCTCGCGTCTGGTTGCAGAGACCGAAATTGGCCGCAGGGTTCGGATAGAAGTCCAGCGCCGCGGAGAACCGGTGACATTGACCGCAACCGTCGAACGTTTGGCCGAGGAACGCCCGGAAAACCGGACGCTTCGGACCCGTCCCGAGGTCGAATCTGGCGAGACCGAAATGTTCGGCCTTACCCTGGCCGAGCTGGACGCCGCATCACGCCGCCGCTTCCGCGTTCATCCTGATGCTGAAGGCGTGCTCATCGTGGCCGTCGACCCACTCAGCGACGCGGCCGCGAAGGCGCGTCCGGGCGACGTCATTACCGAGATCGCCTATACGCCGGTCGAGACCCTCGCCGAAGCCGTCACGGTTCTGGGCGAGTATGAGGACGGGGATGTCGCGCTGTTCCAGCTGAATCGCGGCGGGCAATTCGTCTTCCAGTCCATTCGCCGGTGATCGCGAACACAGATCCCGTCATCCTGCTGGCCGGACCGACGGCGTCCGGCAAAACCGCCCTGTCGGTAGGCCTCGCCCGCTCTCTGAATGGCGAAATCATCAATGCCGATTCCATGCAGGTCTATCGCGATCTGCGCATTCTCTCGGCGCGGCCGGACGAGGGTGAGCAGGGCGGCATTCCCCACCATCTCTTTGGCGTGCTGGACGCATCCGAACGGGCCTCTGTCGGCTGGTGGGCGGATGCGGCCATGGACTGCATTGATAACATTCGGTCTCGCGGTAAGCGGCCCATCCTCGTGGGTGGAACCGGGTTGTATTTCAGCGCGCTGGTCAAGGGTCTGGCCGCCATGCCAGAGATTTCGGCGCGGACCCGCCAATCGGTCGAGGACATTGCCGCTCAGGGGCTGGAGGCTCTGCGCGAACAGGCGATGGCTTGTGATCCGGCCGCAACGGCCCGCATCAAGCCGGCCGACCGTCAACGCATGATGCGGGTTGTCGAAATCGGTCTCGAGACCGGCAAGGCGATTTCCGACTATCAGGCCGATACCCACCCGTTGCTGGCACCAGACGACTGGATCGGGCTTGTCATCGAACCGGAACGTGCCGCGCTTTACGCCCGCATTGAGCAACGCTTTGACCGCATGCTGGACGAAGGTGCATTGGGGGAGGTCGCCGCACTGGCCGAGCGCGGCCTCGATCCGGTTCTGCCGGCGATGAAGGCGCTGGGCGTTCCGCCGCTATTGGCCGTCCATGCCGGGCAGCTTGATCTTGCCGAGGCGGTGCATCAGGCTAAGCAGGACTCCCGCCGCTACGCCAAGCGGCAGCTGACCTGGCTTCGCAATCAGATGCCGGACTGGCAGCGGCTCCCCTGTCCGGATGGAAAGGTTTCTCTCGCAGACGTGATTTCACAGCTGGATCGTTCAGTCGGATAGTCGAAACATCAGTTCTGGAGATGATTATGCCAATGTCATTTATATTTGCGGGCGCGATGGCGCTGTCGATGATGCAGAATGCCGACGAGGCCGTCGCGCAGGCAATGCAGACCGATCGCGAATTTGCAGCCTACGCAGCGGAAAACGGAATTGCGGAAGGATTTCGGCTTTATGCGGCCGATGATGCGCGTCTGATCCAGCCGAATATCGATGATATTGTCGGTTCCGATGCCATCTATTCGTCGCGCGAAGGTGCGACCGGCCTTCTGCACTGGGAGCCGCGCGGCGGCTATGCGGGCGAAGCCGGCGATTTCGCCATCACTTACGGAGACTGGAGCTATCATCCGGACGGAGATCACGCATCAGCGCCGGTTGCGACCGGTAATTACGTATCTGCGTGGCGTCTCGGATCGGAGGGCTGGCAGTATGTGCTGGACACGGGCGTCACCAATTCCCGCGAGCAGCCAGCGGCGGAAGAATAGCCCTGATTGCTTGCCACTTTGAGTTATTTGGCTAGGTTTGCCGCGTTGCAGCATGAGCGGAGCGCGAGTCGATGGCATTCAAGCCGGTCAAGGAACGTCCTTATGGAGACCCGAAGTCGGTGGTTGCCGCGCTTTTTGAGGAAGCGGGCGGTGTTCCCGCGGTAATGCAATTGCTGGAGTTATCCCGCACCCGCGTGTATGCGCTGGCGGATCCGGATGCGACGAACGAAATCTCCTATTCTCGTGTGGCCAAGCTGACAGAAGCGACAGGCGCGACGGCCGCGGCGAAAGATCTGGCCTATCTGGCCGGCGGTATTTTCATGCCGCTGGATCAATCGGACGATGACAACTGGCTATCCCTGGCCGGAGAAGCCAGCCGCAAGCATGCGCGCAATATCACAGCACTCATGGATTCCCTGAGCGAAACCGAACGTTCGCCAGGCGAGATTGATGAACAGGAAGCCCGCGAAATCCTGAAGGTTCTCGATCAGCAGCTGGCTGTGCTGGCCCGCCAGCGTTCGAAACTGGCCCGCATCGCCAATGGCGAACGCGATCCATCTGCACGCCCGGTTGGCGATAAGGATTGATACAGCTTTTATGCGTGATATGGGGGGCGAGGCATTAACCGGACCCGCAACGCAATGAAGCGCTTTCTACATTTCATTCTGAATATGGATGCCCGGGCTCAGCGCGCGGTCATGGTATCCTTTGCGCTTCTAACATCCGTCGGCATGGTGTTTGTGTTTGGCCGGCTATTCCTCGATGCCAGCACGGACAATCTTGGCCAGGTCTTCGAGGCCGCCGCCAGCCAATGGTATGCCCTGCCGCTGACCATCGTGATCTACATCATCATGTCGCTATTTGGCGCTCCGCAATTCGTGCTGATGGCGGCAACCATGCTCGCTTTTGGCCCGATTTACGGTTTTGCCTATGCCTGGATCGCCACCGCCTGTTCGGCCTCGGTAAACTTCTGGATGGGAAGAAGTTTCGGCGCCGGACTGCTGGAGCGCTTCGGTGGCGAATGGATGAATCGCGCAGCGGAATTTGTCGGCCGCAACGGGCTGATCGCCAGCGCCCTGGTGCGCATTGTGCCGTCCGGTCCCTTCATCGTCGTCAACATGGCGTTCGGCGCATCGAAGACGCCCTATTGGGCCTTTATTCTCGGCGCGATGCTGGGAACCGCGCCCAAGATTCTGGTGGTCGGTTTGACCGGGCAAAGCCTGTTGACAGTTCTGTCAGGCGAAAACCTGCTTTATGCGGCGGTTTTGATGGTTGTGGCGCTGGCTGTCTGGCTTGTCATCATGCTCGCAGCGCGGCGCCGTCTGCCCGTTCCGGAAGAAACAGACGAAGAGACTTGACGTGTGGCTGCATTGTCGCGCTTGCATTCCGCGCTGCAGCATCGCACAAGGGTAATTCTTGAAAATTTGATCGCCTGACAGGTGATCGCAACATGAACGCGCGCCCATGTTCAATAGTCTTTTTGGTCTTCTCTCTGCCGATATCGCCATCGATCTCGGAACAGCCAACACGCTTGTCTACGTCAAGGGACGCGGCGTGGTGCTGAACGAGCCATCCGTGGTGGCTTACAAACTGGAGAAAGGCCGCAAGCACGTTCAGGCGGTTGGTGCCGAAGCCAAGATGATGCTGGGCAAGACCCCCGGCAATGTCGAAGCGATCCGTCCGATGCGGGATGGCGTTATTGCCGATTTCGACGTCGCCGAGGAGATGATCCGCTATTTTGTGCGCAAGGTGCACAACCGTCAGAGCTTTGTTTCGCCGCAGGTCGTCATCTGCGTCCCGTCAGGTGCAACGGCTGTTGAGCGCCGGGCCATCCATGAATCCGCGCGTCTGGCCGGCGCCCGCAAGGTCTTCCTGATCGACGAGCCCATGGCGGCCGCGGTTGGCGCAGGCCTGCCGATTGATGAACCGACCGGTTCGATGATTGTCGATATTGGCGGCGGCACGACGGAAGTCGCAGTGATGTCGCTGTCGGGTATCGTCTATTCGCGCTCGGTCCGCGTCGGCGGCGACAAGATGGACGAAGCCATCATCAATTATATCCGCCGTTCAGCCAATTTGCTGATTGGCGAGACGTCGGCAGAGCGGATCAAGAAAGAAATCGGATCAGCCATGCCGCCGCCGAAAGGCGAGGGGCTGACGCTGGAAATCAAGGGGCGCGACCTGATGAACGGCGTGCCGCGAGAGATTGCCGTGACTGAAGCCATGATTGCCGATGCCTTGTCCGAGCCCGTCGAGCAGATTGTCGAGGCGGTCAAGCAGGCGCTCGAAGCCACGCCGCCGGAACTGGCTGCCGATATTGTAGACAAGGGTATTGTGCTGACCGGTGGTGGTGCGCTGCTGCGTAATCTGGATACCGAATTGCGGGAGCGGACCGGCCTGCCGGTCAGTCTTGCAGACGAGCCTCTGTCCTGTGTTGTGATGGGCTGCGGCAAGGCGGTAGAAAACCTTAGGCTTTGGCGACCTATCCTGTCCGAGGCAGTTTAGCCCTGAGCCCAAACCAAAAGGAGTGTCGCCTTGGCGATCGGCGGATCTTCCAGGCGCAATGATGAAAGCGGAGTCCGCTTTTCGCGTACCTTTACGGTCGCGCTCTTTCTCATATCCATTGTTCTGATTGCGTTTGACCGGCCGCAAGCCCGGTCTCCGGCGCTGGCAGGTCTGCGGGCCGGGATCACGGATTTATCGGCTCCCTTGCTCGATCTGGCGGCAGCGCCCGTGCGCGGTATCAGCAATATCGGGCCCTATTGGCGCAATCAGGCCCGGCTGGCCGAGGAAAACGCCGAACTCCGCCAGCGCTTGAACGAGACTCGGTACTGGCGCGATCTCGCCTTGCAATTGCGGGATCAGCGCGAAATCTATGAAGAAGCCCTGAATGTCGAATCGCCGGCCACGCAAAACCGCATTGGGGCCTGGACGCTGGGCGATCCGGATGGCCCCTTCGTACAATCCCGGCTGATCGGGGCGGGAACACGGCAGGGCGTGGATACCGGCGACCCGGTGTTGAATGTCTACGGCCTGATTGGGCGCGTGGTGGAAACCGGGCGCGTTTCATCGCGGGTTTTGCTGCTGACGGATTTGAACAGCCGGATTCCCGTGATGGCGGACCGGTCCAACGCGCGGGCCGTTATGGTCGGCGATAACTCGGAATATCCGCGGCTCGATTTTCTCACCCGCAATGCTGATCTGCAAGATGGCGACCGCATCGTGACATCCGGGGATGACGGAATCATGCCGCGGGGGCTGCCGGTTGGTCAGGCCCAGCGGGATCGTCAGGGCCGCTGGCGGATTCGCCTCTATTCGGACCAGGCGCCAGTGGATTTCGTCTGGGTATTCCCCTTCGAGCCGATGGCGGCACCAGAAGCAGAATCAGACGCCGGGGACGCACCGTTGCTGACCGGGGACAGCGCGGGCGAAGCGGGTGTGGATCCCTCCGTAGCAGACGGCACCGAAACCTCTGTTGGAGGTGAGCCATGAGATCGCCGATCGATACGCGCCCGCCTTATGGCCTGATGGTCTGGGCCGTGCTCAGCCTGATCCTCGCACTCGCCTTCTATGCAGCGCCTCTCCGCATAGCCAACGGGCCGGACCTGATGCCGATGCTGCCGCTCATGACGCTCTTTATCTGGTCGACGGTGCGACCGCGATTTATTCCCCCCATTGTGATTTTCGTGATCGGGATATTGAATGATGTGCTGACCGGCGGCGTGCTGGGCGTCTGGGCGCTGGCCTATCTCACCTCGCTGACGATTGCCCGATCTCGCGATGAAGATGGTCCGACACGCGAATTCGGCCCGGTGTGGATCCGTTTTCTCGTTGTACTGGCCATTGCCATACCGGTGGCGTGGAGCGCGGGCAGTCTGGCGATCGGCCAGCCGGCTCCGGTGCGGCCCTTGCTGATCGAGGGTGTCGCCTCCGCGCTCATGTTCCCGCTTCTGGCCTTCATATTCATTCGCCGCCGCAATCTGCGCGGCACGTTCGGGTCTTGATGCGATGAAGTCGGATCGTCAGGAACAACAGCTTAAATTCACCCGCCGGGCGCTGATGATGGGCGCGGGCGGCGCCGCCGTATTCACCGCCCTTGGCGCGCGGCTGTATCAATTGCAGGTCATCCAGACCGAGCGCTACCGCGTCTTGTCGGAAGACAATCAGTTCAACTTCCTGCTGACCGCTCCGTCGCGGGGGCGCATTCTGGACCGCTTCGGCGTGCCGATTGCCGACAATCGCGACAGCTATCGCGTGGTCATGATTCCGGAACAGGCCGGAGATGCCGAGGAAGCGCTCGATCGTCTTGGCCGTGTGATCGAGATCACGCCGGAGCAACGCGACCGCATTCTGCGCAATGTCAGCCGCGCCCCGCGCTTTCGCCCCGTGACCATTCGCGATGACCTTGATTGGGGCAGTTTTGCCGCGATCAATCTTCAGACGCCGGATTTGCCGGGCATTATTCCCGAAGTCGCAGAAATCCGCGACTATCCGTCCGGCCCCGCCTTTGCCCATATTCTGGGCTATGTGCAACCGGCCTCCGAGGCCGATGCAGGCGATGACCCGCTTTTGCGCCATCCCGGTTTCCGCATCGGCCGGACAGGGGCGGAGTCCGCACGTGAGGAGACACTGCGCGGCGCGGCAGGCTCTCTCAAGGTGGAGGTCAATGCGTTCGGCCGCGTCATCCGTGAGCTGCCGGAACAGTCCAACCCTGCCACGCCGGGCGAGGATGTCCGCCTTACCATTGATGCGGATGTCCAGAGATTTGCCTTTGACCGGCTGGAAGGTGAAAGCGCGGCCGCTGTCGCCATGGATGTCGAGACCGGCGATTTGCTGGCACTGGCCTCCACGCCCGGATTTGATCCCAACCTGTTTGTGACCGGTATTTCGCAGACAGACTTCAACGCATTGAATCAGAACGAGTACCGCCCGCTTTATAACAAGGCGCTGCAGGGTACTTATCCGCCAGCCTCAACCTTCAAGGCGGTCGTCGCACTCGCTGCGCTCGAAGCCGGTGTGGTCGATACGCGAGAGCGCGTCACCTGCACGGGAAGTATTCCGTTCGGAAATCGCGAATTCCACTGTTGGCGCCGACAGGGGCATGGCCGGGTCAATCTCCGCGATGCTGTCAAAACCTCTTGCGATGTCTATTTTTACGAAATGGCGCAACGCCTCGGCATTGATCGTATTGCTGCGGCCGCGCGGGACTTCGGCCTGGGATCAGCACCGGACATCGGGCTGGCCGGCATTTCCCGCGGTATTGTGCCGGACGAGCAATGGAAGCTGTCCCGTTATGGTCAGCGCTGGGCGGAGGGTGAAACGCTCATCACCGCGATCGGGCAGGGCTTCATGCTCGCTTCACCGCTCCAGATGGCGATCATGACGGCGCGCCTTGCGTCAGGCCGATCTGTCAGCCCGCGCCTTTACCTCGACCGGCCGGCGGATCAGGGACAGGAACTCGTTCAGAATCCGGAGCATCTGGCTGTGGTCCGTGATGCCTTGCGCGCCGTGGTCCATGAACCGGGCGGGACGTCCTATTACACGCTCGGCGGACTGGGCGTGGAGGGCGTCGAGATGGCCGGCAAGACGGGTTCGGCACAGGTCTATTCGATTACCCAGGAAGAGCGCGATGCGGGCGTGCGCACGCAGGACGAATTGCCCTGGCGACTGCGCGATCACGGCATGTTCGTTTGTTATGCGCCAGCAGATCGTCCGCGATATGCGGTCGCGACGGTCGTGGAACATGGAGGGGGCGGTTCCCGTGCGGCTGCAAGGCCCGCCCGTGATGTTTTGCGTTTTCTTATCGAGCGCGATCCGTCAGGGGCCGGCCCCTTCGGTCCAAATTCGGGCGGGGGCCAACCGACCTGATGGCTGTTTTCAGAGAAACCGTTCCGCGCACCTTTCAGGAAAAGCTGTTCGAGCTGAACTGGAGCGTGGTCTTGCTCCTTCTCCTGCTCGGCGCTGTCGGCGTGGGCATGCTTTATTCGGCGGCTGAAGGCGCCTGGGATCCCTGGGCCAGCCGCCATCTGATCCGCTTTACGATGGGCATTGGCATCATGCTCGTCATTGCGCTTTTCCCGCCGCGCTTCTGGATGGGTATGTCCTATCCGATCTATCTTGGCGCATTGGCCTTATTGGTAGGCGTCGAGTTCTTTGGCGAGACCGTTAACGGGGCGCAGCGCTGGCTGGATATTGGTCCGGTCCGCATGCAGCCGTCGGAAATCATGAAGCTGGCCGTCGTGTTCGCTTTGGCACGGTTTTATCACGACCTGCCGCCGGAGAAGGTCAATTCCGCGTTCGGATTGTTGATGCCGGCCTTCCTGATCGGAGCGCCCGCCGCCTTGATCCTGCATCAGCCCGATCTCGGGACAGCGGTTCTGGTGCTGGTCTCAGGCGCCGCGCTGGTTTTTCTCGCCGGGCTCAGCTGGCGGATCATCATCGGCGGAGCCATAGCGGCCGCCTTTGCCATTCCGGCGTTCTTGCGTTTTGGTCTGGAAGAGTATCAGCGCCGGCGCATTTTCACCTTCCTCAACCCGGAAGAAGACCCGCTAGGCGCGGGCTATCATATTCTCCAGTCCAAGATTGCGCTCGGGTCCGGCGGGCTGACCGGACGGGGATTTATCGAGGGCACCCAGACCCAGCTCAACTTCCTGCCGGAAAAGCAGACCGACTTCATTTTTACCATCCTCGGTGAGGAGTTCGGCCTGATTGGCGGTCTGGTCGTGATCGGTCTTTATGCACTTGTTCTGGCCAATGCGCTGGCGATTGCGGCGTCTTGCAAATCCACCTTCCTCAGATTGCTGGTGATGGGCATAGCCACGACATTTGCCCTCTATGTTTTCATCAATATCGGCATGATCACCGGCATGTTGCCCGTGGTCGGTGTGCCCCTGCCGCTCGTCTCCTATGGCGGGACGGTGATGCTGGCCGTGCTCTTCGGATTCGGCCTGATTCTCGGCGCGCACATACATCGTAATGCCGAACCACCGCGCGGCGCAGGCCTCTTTGGATAACGGTTAGAATTCCTTGACCCTTGCGTCAGGATAGGGAAGGTTTCACGCCAGTTCAGGCGGGGGTTTCCGCTGCATTTCTGGGGAGAATTGCCATGGCCGCAGCGGCTCATGCACACTGGTCGTCACGTTTTGGATTTCTGATGGCGGCCATCGGCTCATCGGTGGGCCTGGGGAATTTCTGGCGGTTTCCGTACACAGCTGGAGAGAATGGCGGCGCAGCTTTCGTCATCATCTATCTGGCATGCATTCTCCTGATCGGTTTCCCGATCCTGATGGCAGAATTGTCTGTGGGCCGGTATGGCCAGAAAAGCGCCATCGGTTCGGTGCAGAAAGTCGCCATGGACAATGGCTCTTCGCGCCTCTGGGCCGTGACCGGCCTTGTCGGTCTGATCGGCGGCATTCTGGTACTCTGTTTCTATTCGGTCGTGGCCGGCTGGGTCGCAGCCTACATATTCAAGATGTTCTCCGGCGAGTTTGCCGGACAGGCACCGGAAGTCGTCGAGGCGGCCTTCGGCACCTTCTCTGCCGACAGCTATAACGTACTCGGATGGCATACAGCCTTTATGGTGCTGACCGTATTGGTCGTGGCACAGGGCGTGACCGGCGGGATTGAACGCGCCGCGTCCATTCTGATGCCGATCTTCTTTGCCATGTTGCTCGGCATGGTCGTTTATGCCGGTATTGCCGGCGATATGGGAGCCGCTATTGGCTACCTCTTCGCCGTCGATTTTTCTGAAGTGAATGGCCAGACCTTCCTCGAAGCAGTCGGGCAGGCCTTCTTCTCGATTGGTTTGGGTTCGGCCATCATGATCACCTATGGCTCCTATCTCGACAAGAACGCCAATATCGGCCAATCGGCAGGCATCATTTCAGCGGCGGACTCCGGCGTTGCGCTGATTGCGGGCCTCGCCATCTTCCCCTTCGTCTTCGCCTTCTCGATTGAGCCGACGGCGGGCCCCGGCCTCTTCTTCCAGGCGCTTCCGGCGGCGTTCTCGCAGATGCCGGGCGGCAATATCGTCGGCGGAGCTTTCTTCATCCTCGCGCTGATTGCGGCACTGACATCATCGATTTCGCTTCTGCAGGCCGTGGTCGCCTGGATTGAGGAAAACTCCAGCTTCCACAAAAGCACCATCGCCTGGACATTTGGCGGCTTTATCTGGCTGGTGGGCGCAGGTGTCGCTTTCTCATTCCCCTTCTTCGATCTGCTGGACTTCCTGTCGAGCTCCATCGCCCTGCCGCTGGCCGGCTTGTTGATGGCGGTCTTCATGGGTTGGGTGGTCGACCGGAAAATTGCACACGCTCAGTTGTCGCATGCTTCACCGCTGCTGTTCGGATTCTTCCGTTTCGTTCTGCGGTTCTTCGCGCCGGTGGCGCTGACCCTGATCCTGATCCTGGGGCTGGACGCAAAGTTCGGCTGGGGCCTGTCGGTTATGCTGTTCGGCAGCTAACCAAAGCGCCGGGCGATTTCATCGGTGGCGCGCACCAGCGCGTCCACCGTGCCCGGTTCACCGGCTGAATGCCCTGCATCGGAGATAAACTCCAGCCGGGCATTTCCATTCCAGGCCTTGGCGATATCCCAGGCCGCCGTCGGTGGCGTAATGACGTCATAGCGCCCCTGGGCGATATAGCCGGGGATGTGCCGGATCCGGTCCATGTTTTCGAGCAATTGGTTGTCGCGCTCGAAAAAGCCCTTATTGACGAAGTAATGCGTTTCAATCCGCGAGATCGCGTCGGCGCGGGCCGGATTGGAATTCGAGGATGGCTCGGGCGAGGCAAAGGAAATCAGTTCATTCTCCCAGTCCGCCCAGGCGACGGCATCGGCCTGCCGGGCTTTGACATCATCCTGCATCAGGCGGGCATGATAGCTGGCGAGGACATCGTCGCGTTCGGCCTCGCTGAGGCGCGAAACCAGTTTCTGCCAGGCATCCGGGAAAATCCGATTGGCACCGTCCTTGTAGAACCAGTCGAGCTCGGCCTGCGTGCACAGGAAGACGCCGCGCAAGACCAGCGCCAGCGCACGATCCGGATGGGTTTGCGCATAGGCCAGTGACAGGGTGGATCCCCAAGAGCCGCCAAATACCACCCATTTCTCGATTCCAAGCGCTTCACGAATGGCTTCAATGTCTTTCACCAGGTCCCAGGTCGTATTGTTTTCTAGCGAGGCGTGCGGCGTTGAGCGTCCGCATCCACGCTGGTCAAAAAGAATGATCCGGTACTTTTCCGGGTCAAAGAAGCGCCGCATCATCGGGCTGGCACCGCCGCCGGGACCGCCATGCAGGCCAATAACCGGCAGGCCGTCCTTTCGCCCGCATTCCTCGACATAAAGTTCATGGCCGCCGTCGACTTTCAGGCGGAAATGACGGAAAGGCTCCAGAGGCGGAAAGAGCGGCGTGCGGGATTGTGATTTTTGCAAAGGACTAACCTGTATGTTTTACCTTGAAAGACATGGTGTTCTTGCCCCAAAGTGAAAACGGGGCAAGGGCTGGCAAGGAATTGTTGGCCAAGGGGGCAAATAAATCTGCCACCGAAGCGATATGGGTTGGAAATATGATGTTTCGTGCCGGAGTGATGTGTGCCTGCCTGGTAGGCCTCTCAGCGTGCGTTGCCACCCCTTCAGGTCCAGCCGAATTTGTTTCCCGCGCCCAATCCCTTTCAGAGGCGCAACTCGAACTCCGCCAGAATGCAGCCGCTCTGGACTCCCGCTTCCACGAAGCCGGCTGGGTCGCGGAGGAGCATGGCGCCGTTGTTCAACGCCTGACCGGCATGTTGATGTTTGGCCGTGGCGATAATGACCGTCAGGGTCCCGTCGAAGTCTATCTCGAAGCATCAGGGCTGACCGGTGCCGATAGCGAACTCATCCGGGCAGCGGCCCGCCGTGATCTCGCAGAAGCAACCTCTCTGGTTCACGATCTGGCCGTGGATGGCGAGCAGGTGGCCGAGGCGCAAGGGCTGACGGCCAGCAGCCTCAATGACGATCTGGGTGCGCTGGAATATGCGATCAGTGATGTGCGGCAGGCGCTTTCGCTTTTCCGCGAGATCAATGACAGTCATGACGCTGGCGAAGATGATCTCTCGCCGCAAATCGGATCGCTGGAACTGGCCTCGGAGCGGCTGAGCGGAGCCGCTGATGCCCTGATGTCGCGCCGCCGCGAATTGCGCAATTCGATCGGCAGCTGATCCCCTGATGAATCCGGATTCTGTCAAAGGCTTTCTCGAGCCCGAAGAAGGGGCCGCGCTCGCCCGTTATGCGGTGGGCACCGCGCATCTCGGGCCGTTTCTGGAAATCGGCGGCTATTGTGGCAAGTCAGCGCTCTATCTGGGAACCGCTGCGCGTGAAGCCGGCACACTCCTGTTTTCCATCGACCACCACCGCGGATCCGAAGAACATCAGCCGGGCGAAGAATATTTTGATCCCGAACTCTACGACGAGATTGCAGGCGCGGTGGATTCGCTACCGGTTTTTCGGCGGACCATACACGCTGCCGGGCTGGAAGATTTCGTCGTGCCGCTGGTCGGAAAATCCGGTGCCATCGCCCGCTATTGGTCAACGCCGATGGGCTTTGTCTTTATCGACGGCGGACATTCCATGCCCGCCGCGCAGGCCGACTATGATGGCTGGGCGCCGCGCGTCGCGCCGGGCGGTCTGTTGGCGATCCATGACGTCTTTCCCGACCCGGCTGACGGTGGGCGCCCGCCTTATGAAATCTGGAAGCAGGCCGTGGAGTCCGGCGATTTCGAGCCGGTCGAGCGGGTCAGGACGCTGGAGGTTTTGCGTCGCGTGGCTTCGGACTGACCGCTTTCAGCGGCGTCACCAGCAGATCTGACCCCGGCGATAAATGCTCGATCGCATCAGCCGCCAGAATGACGGCGGCAGACGTCCAGGCCGGGCGCTCATATGGCCAGAGGATTTCTTCCTCGAACTGCCAGCCCATCCAGTATCCGCCGGAGCGGGCCGCCAGCGGTGCCAGGTCCATGATTAGTTTGCGTGCCTTCGCCGTCCAGCCCACGGCCTGGCAGGCGAGCGCGAGTTCAGCCGTCTCGGCTGCCGTGACCCAGGGCTCATCGGCCACGCATCGCGAGCCTAGCCCCTCGATCACATAGCGCGACCAGCCCGCTTCCAGCCGCCGCCTCGATTCTTCGCGTGAGTGCACCCCGGACAAAACCGGATAATACCAGTCCATCGCATAGCGGCGGCGGTCGGTAGACTTGCGATCAAAGCGCCAGTCCTTGTCATGCAGCGCGTCCGCGAGACGTGTCCGCGCTTCAATCAAGGGTGCAATGTCTCCCGATAACGCGGTCTCCAGCCGAATCGCGCATTCGAGGCTTTTGTAAAGGCAGGCATTGCCGGCCCGCAGCGAGTCGACATTGTTGAGTTTTTCACCGGCATCCGGCTTGCGCCAGACGATATCGCCCTCTGGCGTTTGACAGGAGAGCACAAACGCCATGGCGCGGCGCACCGGTTCGGCATAGCGATCAAGCCAGCCGGGTTCATTCAGGGCGAGGGCGCTGCGTAACACCGTCACGGCGGCATAGCCGGTAAAATTGGTATCCCGGGCGGTCGCCGGATTATCCACCACCAGCCGCCGGTTGGTGTCATCCAGTGGCACGCCAGCGCCCAGTTCGCCCGTCCAGCCGCCGTCGGATTCCTGCCGGTCAAACAGTGCATCCAGCGCCCGCTCGCAGGTTTCGGTTCGTCCCGCCACGGCCAGCGCCATGGCGCTTTCGCCGTGATTCCATGGGTCCCAAAGGCCCGCTTCGATCCACGGTATGGAGCCATCGGCGAGCTGCAGCGCTTCGATCCGCGATGCGGTGGCGGACAGGTTGATAAGATCGCTCATACCGGTTTCACGAAATACATGACGAGGCTCTTGCCCATGACCGGATTGAGCAGACGCTCCAGCGTTCGCGTAATCCACGGTGCCTGCAGCAAATCCCACTCCAGAAACCGGCGGTAAGCCTTCACCAGACCGTGCTCCTCGCGAATGTCCCAGACCGCGCATTGCAGCCACCAATAGGGGCTGTGCAGAGCATGCGCCCAGTGATGACCGGTCTTGCGAAGGCCGGTCCGGCGCGCACCCGCATGCAGCTCGTCCTGTCGGAAAATACGGACATGCCCGCCCGGCGTGTTCTGATAGCCTTTGGACAGCTTCCAGCAAATCCATTCCGGCCAGTAGCGCGGAACCGACAGAGCGACGCGTCCACCCGGTTTCGTGACGCGGGTGATCTCCGCCATGGCCGCGTCCGGATCATCGACATGTTCCAGCACTTCCGAGCAGATCACGGCATCGAACGTATTGTCAGGGAAAGGCAGGCGCTGCGCATTGCCCGCGGCCAGAGTTCCCACGCGCAGGGGAGATTCATCAGGCGGCGGCAGATCGGCGAAGCTTTCCCGCGTCGCCATTACATCGGCTTCGGACAGGTCCAGCCCGGTCACATGAACCGGGGCGTCATGCCAGTAGAGGGCGTGGGTGTGGCGGCCCCGGCCGCATCCAAGGTCCAGCACCCGGTCGCCATCGCGCAGATCGAGCCGTTTGAAATCAATGGTCAGCACGCGGCAATCGCCTTCTCGTAGAGGGCGCTGGCCGCCAGCGCATGATGACGCCAGCTGAAGACGTTGCGGGCGCGCTGTGCACCGGCCAGGCTCATCTCGCGGGCCATGTCCGGCTGGTTGAGGACGGCGCGGATAGCGATTTCCAGCGCGGTCGCATCGCCGGCAGGAACGATACTGCCGGCGTCGCCAACAACTTCCGGAAGGGCACCGCCATCACTGGCCACCACGGGGGCGCCGCAGGCCATGGCCTCGGCGGCAGGAAAGCCGAAGCCTTCAAAGCGGGCCGGGCAAACAACAACGCTGGCGCGGCGATACAGGTCGGCAATGTCTTCGCGGGTCACACCGGACCTGGAGCTGACACGATCCAGAAGGCCCGCCTCGCTCAAAATCTGTTTGGCGCGGCCATCGCTCAGCTGGCCAATCATTTCCAGCTTCAGAGCGGGGTTTTGCGCGGCCAGCGACACAAAGGCCCGCATCAGCACGTCCAGCCCCTTGATCGGGACATCTGCACTCGCGGTTGCGGCGATCAGGTCGGGCTGACGCGGTGTCTCGCTATCCGGACAGAAGACGGCATGGTCGATACCGTTGAAGCTGACGCTGGCTTGGGCAGGCTGCATGCCATAGTGCGCGGCATGGCTGTCGCGGGCGGCCTCGGAGACGGCCAGCATGTAGGGCAGGGCGCGCACCGTCTTCGCCTGCAGATCGGTGAAGCCATACCAACGCCGCGTCAGCGCCTTTTCCCACCATTTGGCCACACCATCGACGGCAAAGCCACGGTCGATGGCCACAGGATGATGGATGGTGGCGACAACCGGCACATCGCGCGAGATGTCGATAAAGGGCGGCATCAGCGTCTGATTGTCATGGACGACGTCAAAGCGGCTCGCATGCTGACGGAGCCATGTCTGAAGCCGGTAGCTGAAGGCCAGCAATTCGCCAAAAGCGCCGGTATTATGCGCCAGCCATTCCGAGCGATCCGCCTTGGACAACAGGTGTTTAGGACGCAGCGCCAGAAAGGCATTTTTCTCTTCGAAAAGGTTGAGCGCCGGGAATTCAATGAGCTCGACGCCCTCTGGAACATCAGGATAGGGCGGGCCGGACGCGATGGTGACCTGATGCCCCAGATCGCGAAGCCCGATGGCCAGTTCGCGCAGATAGACGCCTTGCCCGCCGACATGCGGATGGGAGCGATAACCCGTCAGCAATACGCGGCGCGGATGCAGCGCCAGCGTCTCGCTCTCGGGTGATCCGGACGCCGGAATGTCCGGCGCAATATCGGCAAGGGCTTGATCCATAAACAGTGTTCACCTTTTTGGATCGGCGAACCTAGCCGCGCTTTGCTGCACTGCAAAGGTGCGAATGCAACAGGCTTTCCATTTATGTGCAGACAGGCTATCGCGGCGCTCATGAACGGGCGGATTCTTCATCCGGCGGGGCTCCGCTTTGCCGCGCATTATGGCGCCTTTTATCTCGCCTTCGGCGCGTTTCTGCCTTACCTGCCGGTCTGGTTGGAAACGCGCGGCCTGTCGCCGGAACTGATCGGCATTGCCCTGGCAGGCGGCATGATTGGCCGCACCGTCCTGGCACCCGCAGGGGCGGCCTGGATGGATGGTGCCAGCCGCCGCCGGGATGCCATTGTCGGCTTTGCCTGGGCGGGCCTGGCAGGATTCCTGTTGGTCGCACCGTTCCGCGATGCCGTTTTGCTGACCATTGTCGCGGCGCTGGCCGGAGCCACGTTCAGCGGGCAGATCCCGCTGGTGGATGCCTTTGCGGCATGGTCCTCCCGCAAGGAGGGCTTTGCCTTCGGGCCGGCGCGCGCGGTCGGATCAGCGACCTTCATCATCGCCAACCTGTCTGCGGGCGCGCTCATAGGCCAATTCGGCGGTGAGGCGGCTCTGGTCTGGATGGCGGGCGGTGCCGCGCTCACCGTGGCGACGGCCCATTGGCTGCCGGTCGGCGATCGGCAGAAGCCTGCCAAGGGCACCGACCCCGTGCCGCTGCGCCTGCTGATTACGCGGCCTTTCGTTCTTGCGCTGCTGGCATCCGCGTTGATTCAGAGCAGCCACGCCTTCTATTATGTCTTCTCGGCCATCAGCTGGCAGGCCGATGGAATCCGTCCGCAAATGGTCGGCGCGCTCTGGTCGACCGGCGTCTTGGCAGAAATCGTCTTCCTGACCCTGTCCGGGCGATATCTGTCCCGCTTTCGCCCGGCACATCTCATGATGATCGCGGCCGGGGCCGCTGTGCTGCGATGGACGCTTACTGCGTTTTCGCCGCCATTGGCGGTGCTCTTTGTGTTGCAAATGACCCATGCCCTCAGCTTTGCGGCCGCCTATCTCGGCTTTCTGCGCTTCACGAGTGACTTTGCGCCAGATCGCTTGCAGGCCAGCACCCAGGCGGCCAATTCAGCGCTTTCCGGAGGCCTGGCTCTGGCAGCGATGAGCGCGGCCTCGGGCATCATATATGACTATGCGGGCGGGGCGGGTTTCGCTCTGATGGCAATTCCCGCTGCGATCGGCGGTATTTGCGCTTACCTACTGTTGCGGGTTCGCACTCCCTAAGTTGGAATGAATCGACTAAGACTGGCCATGAAGGGGTGAATGAGCATGGCGTCGGGTCACATCGCAGAGATCAATATCCGTCAGGAAGGTCAACACGTTATCGTGGAGGCCATCGGTGACTGGGTGATTGACGCCATTACACCCATCTATTCCGAAATCGAGCGGGTCGAGTCCGAATATGATGCCGGGCGGGTCGTCATTGATCTCTCCCGCCTTGATCAGATTGATACGACTGGCGCTTTTTTGCTTGGCCGGACCGTTTATCAGTGCTCCAGCCCCAATGCCGACTGGCATTTTCGGGGCGAGCATGCCTCGGCGCGCCGTCTGATCGGTGAAATTCTCGAGCGCGTGATTGATTGCGAGCCGGACGCGCCGGAAGCACGCTATGGCTTTGTCCGCGCATTCGAGCGCATCGGAGCAGGGCTCGACGCCTTCGTTCAGGAGACGATCGAGACGTTCGGCTTTTTCGGCCGCACGCTGACAACCGGTTTTTCGCTGTTATTGCGTCCGCATCGGTTTCGCTGGACGCCGACCGTCTATGTCATGGAGGAAGCCGGGGTTAACGCGCTCCCCATAGTGGTGGTGCTGACCTTCTTCATCGGGGCTGTCGTGGCCTTTATGGGCGCCAATTTGCTGGAAACCTTCGGGGCATCGGTCTTTACCGTCGAACTCGTCGGTATTGCGGTCCTGCGGGAATTTGGCGTCCTTATCACCGCGATCATGCTGGCCGGGCGTTCGGACTCCGCCTTCACGGCAGCGATCGGCTCGATGAAAATGCAGCAGGAAATCGATGCCATGCGCGTCCTTGGACTCGACCCGTATGAAGCGCTGGTTGTGCCGCGTGTCATCGCGTGCGTTTTCATGGCCCCGCTTTTGACCTTTGGCGCGATGATGGCCGGCATTTTCGGCGGGATGATGGTCAGCTGGGCGACACTGGATATTTCACCCGGCTTTTTCATAACGCGCATGCATGAAACCATCGACTGGAGCCACTTCTGGGTCGGCATGTCGAAAGCCCCGGTCTTTGGCCTCGTGATCGCCATCATTGGCTGCAAGCAGGGCATGCAGGTCGGCGGAGATGTGGAATCGCTCGGCCGCCGGGTGACGGCTTCCGTGGTGCAGTCGATTTTCATGGTCATCGTCATCGATGCTATTTTCGCCATGATGTATTTGGAGCTCGATATATGAGCGATGACACCATCATCGAGGTCCGGGGCATCAAGACGGCCTTTGGCTCCCACGTCATTCATGACGGGCTGGACCTGTCTGTCCGGCGCGGGGAGGTTCTGGGCCTCGTGGGCGGCTCGGGTACGGGCAAGTCGGTCCTGATGAATACGATTATCGGCCTCAAGCGCCCGGACGCCGGCGAAATTTTCTTTGACGGACAGCGGCTCAATTCGATGTCATCGGGGGAACGTCGCAAGCTGGAATCAAGCTGGGGCGTGCTTTTCCAGAACGGTGCCCTGTTTTCCTCTCTGACGGTGCGGGAAAACGTGATGGCACCGCTTCGCGAGCATATGAAAATGCCCAAGCGCCTGATGGTCGAGATCGCGGACATGAAGATCGCCCTGTCGGGGCTGGGCTCGGAAGCCGGACCCAAATATCCATCCGAATTGTCGGGCGGCATGAGAAAACGCGCCGGGCTGGCGCGGGCTCTCGCGCTGGACCCGGCCATTCTCTTTCTCGATGAGCCGACCGCCGGGCTGGATCCGATCGGTGCCGCGGCCTTTGACATGCTGATCAAGGACCTCAAGGAAACGCTGGGTCTGACGGTTTTCATGGTCACGCACGACCTCGACAGCCTGTATACAATCTGCGACCGCGTCGCCGTTCTGGCGGATAAGCGCGTGGCCGCGGTTGCACCCATCCGGGAGCTGGAACAGAATTCGCATCCCTGGATACAGCAATATTTTCACGGACCGCGCGGGCGTATGGCCGCCGGCGCACAAGGAGGCTAGGTCATGGAGACGAAAGCCCATCACGCACTCGTCGGCTTCTTTGCCGTCTTTCTCATTCTCGCGGGCGGATTTTTTGCGCTCTGGCTGGGACAGACGACTTTCGACCGCGATTACTCATTCTACGATGTTGTCTTCGACGGGCCGGTCCGTGGACTTCGCGAAGCCGGAGAGGTTCGTTTCAACGGCATCCAGGTGGGTGAGGTCACCGAGATTGGCCTCGATCCGCAAAACCCCAACCGCGTGATTGCCCGAATCCGCTTGCTGGCGGAAACCCCTGTGCGCGTCGATTCCAGCGCCCAGCTGGAGCCGCAAGGCCTGACCGGCCTGTCCTACATCCAGATTTCGGGCGGCACCGCCGAAGCGCAACGTCTGCAGGGCACGACGCGCGGGGATCCGCCGCGTATCTATGCCGAGCAGGCACAGATTGAATCGCTGGTCGCAGGTGGTGAAGATGCGCTCGAAGCTGCGCAACGCGCCCTGTATCAGGTCTCCTTGCTTTTGAGCGAGGAAAACCTCGATCGGATTGCCTCCACATTCGAGAATATCGATGAAATTACCGAGCGGCTGGCAGGCGAAGATGCGCTCGTGGAAGAATTGCGATCCGCCATCCGGAGTCTGGAGGCCACGTCGGTTGATGTCGGGGCTGCCGCCCGGTCGCTGGAAATCTTTGGACGCGACGCCACGACGCTCGCCAACAACGAACTGACACAGGCATCGATTGATGTGTCGCTCGCTGCCGAGCAGATCGATATCGCGGGCCGTCAGGCTCAGGAATTGATGACAACGCTGCAGCCGGCAATCGAACGCCTGTCGAACGAGGGCACGGACGAGCTGACGCGGACCATGGAAGATCTTCGCCGATTGATCGCCACGCTTGATCGAATTGCACTGGAAATCGAAGACAATCCGACTGGATTTATTTCAGGCGAACAACGCCGGACAGTTGAGGTACCACAATGATCCGTAAAACCCTGACCACGGCTGTTTTGGGCGCTGCCACTCTTCTGGCAGGCTGCATCAGTGTTCTGCCCGAAAACACACCGGCAACCGTCTATCGCCTGTCGACACCCGAACCGTCGAGCGAGTTGCGGACCGAAGCTGTGATCGTTGGGGTGCAGCGTCCCTTGACGCCGCGCGCCCTGTCGGGAGATCAGATTGCCCTGTCACAGAACCGGGGTCAGCTGGTCTTCGCTTCCGGGGCAGAGTGGATCACCCCCGTTCCGCGCCTGGTACAGGACCTTATCGTCGAGTCGATGGATGCTTTCGAGCCGTCGCTGATCGCATCGCGGCCTGAAGATGGTGTCCGTGCGGAGTTTGAACTCGCGACCGAATTGCGGTCCTTCGAGGCCAACTACATCAATGGTGAGAATTCAGCGCCCACCGTTGTGGTGCGTATGCGGGCGCGCCTGATCCGGATGAGCGACCGCCGTCTGGTGGCGGTCGAAGCCATTGGCGCTCAGGCTGAGGCGAGGTCCACAAGCCTGTCAGACATCGTGGCCGCCTTCGATGCCGCATCCCAGGAAGCCATGGCGGATGTCGCGCAGTGGACGGCTGAACAGGTCGCGGAATTCCACGACGCCGAACATCTGCACTAGTCGTCGCGGTCCCTGCGATCACGCGGATCATCTTCATTGCCGGGCATGTTGGATAACAGATCCTTCCAACGCCAGCCGGGTTCTCCCGTACGGCCTTTTTCGGGGAAGGCGATCGTATCCCGTTTGGGCGTGACGCTGGGGGTTTCCTCAGGCGCGTCAGCATCATCCTTCGCCGGCTTTGATTTCCGGCCGGACAATGGGTTCGGCAATTCATTTCCCGGCAGATCGATCGCGCGGCGCCCGCCCGCGACCGATCCCATCCGAAGCATGAAGTCACTCAGCAATTCGTAATTCTGGCGAATGCGGGACTGGAAGGCCGCATCAATTTCCTGCGCTTCCTCCGCGGCGGCGATCGCGGCTGCATTGAGGCCTTCAAGCCCGCTACGCAGCGCGTCGGACGCCTCCTTCGCGCGCATTTGCGCCGCTTCGGGCAATTCAGCCAGCTTGTCCGTCAGCTTCTCGATCTCGCGTTCAATGGCGGCCGATTCTTCCTGTGCCGTCTTCAGGACAGATGACAGGCGGCGTTTGACGGACTCGGCTGCTTCATCGGCCGCGAGCGCCGCTCGCGAGGTCAGCTTTTCAGCTTCCTTCATGCGCGCCTCAAAGCCCTCATCGGCCTTGCGCGCGGCTTCAAAGGCCTTCTCATTGACCTCTTCAATGCGCGAGGAAACCATGCGGGTCTGTTCGTCCAGCGCCTTTGCGGCCGCTTCGGACGCCTTGCCGGCGTTTTCGGCAGCCGCTTGCAGGGCTTCCATAGCCGTCTGGTGAGACTCGCCCGCCTTGTCGGTCTCGGCCCGAACCTGCTCGGCCATGTTCCGGGCGCGCTCCAGCGCAGCATCAATCGTTTCCTTGAAGGATCCGGAGCCCTGCGTTGCCGCCGCGTTAAGCGCGTCGGCCCCTTCACGTGCTGTCTTGGCCATCACGTCCAGCTCGGCGCGATGGAAATCCAGCGCGGCCGCGATTTTCTCCTGTTCCTTGCGCAGGCCTTCTCCGGCCTCGCCCAGACGGTCCTTGTGGCGGTGATAGGCGGCTTCCAGCTCGGTGGTCCGCGTATCAAGGAGAGTCGCCATTTCCCGCAATTCGGCCGATCGCGTATCGATCTTGCCGGCGGCAGACTGGGCAGAGTCAGAAATCAGATTGCCCGCGCCCGTGAGGGATTCAATGCTGTCGCGTAATTTCCTTTCCGCGTCATTGGCGGTGTCGCCCGCCAGCTCGGCAGCAGCGGCCACCATGCGCGACTGGTCGGAAATCGCCGCTGCAATGAGGGCGGCCTTGTCGTCCAGCGAGTCCGAGACGGCCTGCAGGCGCTCTCGCTCGCCGCGCAGATCCTGCAACAACCCCTCGGCGCGGTCCCGGGCATCGCCCGCTGATTGCTCCAGCGTATCGGCATGATGACGGATCACTTCTTCCATCGCGGCCAGCCGGGCGAGGGCGCTTTCCAGCGATGTATTGATCCGGTCGATTTCACCGGAGATGGCGCTCGACAGGCTGCGGACTTCGGACTCGGCTGCCTCGGCGGGCGCTGCGAGGCGGGAAAGCGCCGCTTCCACACCGCGTGTGCGGTCAACGGTCTGACGCAATTCGCGAATGATCAACGCGGCCATGATGAACAGCAGGGCCGGTCCGAGCGCGAAAATCGCCAGTCCTGCCAGTTGCGCCGGTGTGTGGGCCGCCAGCGGATTGGTGATATCCACCCCGGCATAGGCTGTCAGATACGCGGCCGTGCCGGCGGCCCAGATGAAAGCCGCCGTGAATCCGAAAAACAGATACCAGCCATGTTTGCGCTTCGGCGGCAGGTTGCGGGATGCCGCCGCGCGGCGATCCTGGTCAAGTTCACCCCGGCTATGAGGTTCGTTCAACGCTGCCATGAGTGCATCGCTGGACGTTTCGCGGTCGCGGGTTTTGGTATCGGCCATGGTGTGCGCCACTATCCTTGAATCGCATAATCAGCCCGCAATCCTTGCGGGGTCTGCCTTCTTACCGCAGCTTTCCGATTATTCGAAGGGTGGGAGTCGGTTGGCCGCAAATCAGATGCGGAAAACCTCGACCTCGTCGGCGTCCTCGGCCTCGTAGGATGCGCAGTCGACGGTCTGTGTTTCCGAAAGCTCAACGGATTCAACATAGTGGACAGGCACAATGTGGATGGCCGCAGCGCAGCTCTCCGGTGCGGAATAGCTCAGCCCGAGAAACATCATCGCCAGAGCGCCCAGCCAATCGATCAACATCGTCAAGAACTGCAGCATCCGTCCCTCGCGCACAGAAGTAATCTATAGTGTTGATAGACGACCTCTATGGCTTGAAACAGGGGGACAGTTCAATTCACAATCCCGTTTCCCCTCGCGATAATCATGTAGGATGACGGGCAGGGACAGGGAGAATGCCATGACAGATGCTGCGACGCCGCAAGCTCCACAGGCTGCGCCGAAACTGGAACGTTTCACATCCATTGACACGCTGCGCGGCATAGCCGTGCTCGGTATTCTGATGATGAATATCCAGGCTTTTGCCATGCACGCCAATGCCTACCAGTACCCGCCGGCGCATATGGATTTCACAGGCGCGAACCAGACGGTCTGGTGGATCGCCTTCACCTTCTTCGAGGTGAAATTCATCACTATCTTTTCGGCGCTGTTTGGAGCCGGTATCGCATTGATGCTTGGGGATGACCGCAGTCAGGGAACGCGCCAGCACTATCCACGCATGCTCTGGCTCCTGGCCTTCGGTCTGGTCCACGCTTACGTCTTCTGGTTCGGCGACATTCTCGTGACCTATGCCCTCATCGGCATGATTGCCGTGCTGTTGCGCGGGCTTTCGGTCGGCAAACTCCTTTTCTGGGGCCTGTTCGCCATCGCCATTAACGGCCTGCTGTTTCTGGGGATTTTCGCATCCTTCAATCTCATCCCGGGGGAGATCGACCCCGTCGAGCTCGGCATGATGCCCTCGGCCGAGGATTTGCAGGACACCGTAGCGCTCTACCAGTCGGGCTTCCTTGACCGCTTGCCGTACAATGCCGGCTTTGCCGCGCTGGGGCAGACCATGGGCATGATATTCTTCGGAGCGCGGACGTTCGGCCTGATGCTGATCGGCATGGCTTTGTTCAAATCCGGCTTTCTGACGGCGCGCTGGCCGTTGCTGTCCTATCTGGTCTGTGCGCTTGTCGCGCTGGGCATTGGGCTGCCAATTGCCGGTTGGGCCGGCAATGCGGCGATCGCGGACGGATTTGACCTGCGTCATATGTGGGAACATCAGGGCGCAAACTATTTTGCCAGCCTGCTGGTTTCGTTTGGCTATGCCTCGGTTGTCATGCTGCTCAGCAAGATCAGCGCGTTCAAACTCATCCTCTATCCGTTTACCGCCGCCGGGCGAATGGCCTTCACCAACTATCTCAGCCAGACGCTGATCATGACCTATCTGTTCGTCGGCCCGCCGGGGCTCGGCTGGTTCGGCACGCTGGAGCGTGTGGAGCAGGCACAGCTGGTGATCATCGTATGGATCGGGCAGCTGATTTTCTCGATGCTCTGGCTCAGCGTCTTCCGATTTGGTCCGTTCGAGTGGCTTTGGAGATCTTTGACGTACAAAAAATTGCAACCGATCAGGAAGGCGTAATAAAGACAGCCCTGATAGCGGGAAATATTGGTATATATTGCTGTATATTAATTATAATACGGCAATTAAAATCCTAGTGTGTGCCCGAAATTGAATTTTGGGGACAAGCATGAATTTATCCGCAATCGGGATCGCCGCCACATTGGTTCTATCGGGGTCGCTGGCCGCGCAAGACCCCCGTGTGGACGGCGAGCCGCGTATCGTCGAGATGGCCAATATCTTTGCGCGCGGCTTCTACGAGCTGGATCCGGCTGCCCCGCAATCGGTTATCCACCCGGAGATTTCGAAGATCGGGATCGAGGCCAATTACTGGAATACGGGCCGCGATGTGATCGAGGAATTATCCCCCGGTGACTTGTTGGTGATTGCCAGTGCACTGAACCGTAACGGCCATATCGATGCCGAAACGGCGGCGGTCGGGGTGGATTTCTTTGATCAGACAGAAACGGTTGGCGTCATCCAGCTGACGGCGGACCGGGCCTGGTATGATTTCTTCCTCGCGACCCGGATCAATGACGAATGGGTCTTCGTCAATTGCGCCTATGGCAATGTTCCGGATATCCCGAATCCGAATGCTGAAGCGGATTCAGACGCGATTGAGTCCCGGATGCGCGATTACATTGACGGTTATTATGCTGGCGATGTGGAGCGCGCCTTGAGCGGTTTCTACGTGGATGCCGACCGCCGCTATGTGGAGCGTGGCGAGGACACCGAATATCTGCAGCCACAGACCATGGAAATCCTGCGTCAACAGATTGCGCAGGCCGGCGAGACCGGACGATTTGCAAATTCGGATCCCGCCGATGTCCGCGTGATCGGTTTGACGCGGACAACCGGCGCCGTCCGCATTGATGCCGATGGCTGGACAGAGTGGCTCTTCCTGCAGCGGCTCAATGATGAGTGGCAGGTCGTCAATAGCTTCTGGGAAGCGACCTAGCTTTTAGTGCCCGTCTTCAGGGGCGTCGGGCTGGTTTTCCGGCTTCGCCGCCTCGAAGGCGGGGTGGGCGCGCGCAGCTTCATCCGCCGCAACCAGACGTGGGAAAGCCACCAGATCCACGCCAAAGCGCCGCGCATTATACATTTGCGGCACCAGATAGATGTCGGCGAGGGTGGGCTGTGCGCCCCAGAGATAGGGGCCGCCGCGGTCATCCGCTGCGACCATCGCCTCAAGCGCTGTAAAACCGTCCTTTATCCAGCGCTGGGCCCAGGCCGACACGCCATCCCCATCCTGTTCGTGCTCTGTCCGGATAAATTGCAGGACGCGGAGATTCTGCAGCGGATGGATGTCGCAGCCAATAACCGCCGCATAAGCCCGGATGCGGGCGCGATCGACCGGTGAACCGGGCAGGAGAGGGGGCTCGGGATGAGTCTCGTCGAGATATTCCAGCAGAGCCGGCGACTGGATCAGTTGTACATTGTCGATATCCAGAAGCGGCACCAGCCCTTGCGGGTTGAGGCGCTTGTAGTCGGCCTGGCGTTGTTCCCCGTCCTTCAGATTGACCGGCACCTGATCAAAGGCAATGCCCTTCAGATTGAGCGCAATGCGCAAGCGGTAGGACGTGCCGGACCGCCAGTATCCATGCAGTGTCGTCATCAGTTACGCCTTTCGGTCAGTCATGTGGAAGGATAGCGGGGGCAGGCCCGCAATCTCGGCTGAGACCTTGTCGCCGGGCAGAAGGGGCCCCACGCCGGACGGGGTTCCGGTAAACACCAGATCGCCGGGGCCAAGGGCAAAATACTTGCCGATCAGGGCGAGCAGTTCAGGCAGTTTGCGATTCATCTGGCCCAGATCGCCATCCTGTTTGACAACGCCATTGACGCTGAGCCGGATAGGCCCGCTTTCGGGCGGCGGCCCCAGCCGAAGCGCACCCATCACCGCGCCCTGATCAAAAGCCTTGCCGATTTCCCAGGGTCCTCCCCGCTTCTTGGCCATGCCCTGCAGGTCGCGGCGGGTGAGGTCAATGCCGATACCCGCCGCTATGACGCCATCCGGACCAATGGCCGCGACCATCTCCACTTCATGGTGCAGGTCGGTCGTGACCGGCGGATAGGCCACATCCGGGCCGAGGGTCAGCGCGCTGGCCGGTTTCATGAAAATGACCGGCTCAACAGACGTATCCGTGCCGCCCATCTCGCGGATATGCTCGGCATAATTCTGTCCGATGCAGAAAATCCGGTTCACCGGAAAGGCGTCCGTCCCCTCTACCGGGACAGTCACAGGCGGGACGGGCGCAAAAAGATAACTCATGGACACCCGCATACCGCCCCTTGAAGTTTGCGTCGAGCCGACAATTTAGTTGCAAATGTAACTAAATTCCGTCATGAGGGGGCAAGTTTTCGAGGTGCGGGCGATCCGCCCCCTCGCTGTCCGCCGACATCAAAGGAGCAAGGCCATGGCTGATCTGTTTGAAAATCCGATGGGAACCGACGGGTTCGAATTTGTGGAATACACCGGTCCGGATACCGAGGCGCTGGAAAAGCTCTTCCGGTCGCTGGGTTTTGCGGCGGTCTCAAAGCACAAGACCAAGGATATCACCCGTTTCAAACAGGGCGATATCAACTTCATCCTGAACCGTGAGAAGACCGGTCAGGCAGCCGAGTTCGCCAAGATCCACGGCCAGTCCGCCAATGCGATGGCCTTCCGCGTCAAGGATGCGAAATTTGCGTTCGAAGAAGCCCTGAAGCGCGGCGCCGAACCGTTCGGCGACGGCGTCTGGACCGACGAGATCCCGGCCATCAAGGGCATTGGCGGCTCGGTCCTCTATCTCGTTGACCAGTATGGCGATAAGGGCGACATCTATGGCGATTTCGAACCGACCGGCGAGGTCGACAATGGCGGCGTTGGCCTCGAAATCCTCGACCACCTGACCCACAATGTCGATCAGGGCCAGATGGCCGTCTGGGCACATTTCTACGAACGCGTCTTCAATTTCCGCGAAATCCGCTATTTCGACATCAAGGGCAAGAAGACCGGCCTGTTCTCGAAAGCGATGACCGGCCCGTGTGGCAAGCTTCGGATTCCGTTGAACGAGAGCCAGGACGACAAGTCCCAGATCGCGGAATTCCTCAATGAATATAATGGTGAAGGTATCCAGCACATCGCGCTGACCACGCCGGACATCTACAAGACCGTGGATACACTGCGCGCAAATGGCGTCATCTTCCAGGATACGCCGGACACGTATTACGAACTGATCGATGCCCGCGTTCCGGGCCATGGCGAACCGGTCGAGGAACTGGCCAAGCGCCGCATTCTGCTCGATGGCGATGTCGAGAACGAACAAGGCCTGCTCTTGCAGATTTTCACCCAGACCGTGATCGGTCCGGTCTTCTTCGAGATCATCCAGCGCAAGGGCAATGAAGGCTTCGGCGAGGGTAATTTCAAAGCCCTGTTCGAATCCATCGAGCTGGACCAGGAACGCCGCGGCGTTCTGGCTTAATCGATCCATGCCAAAGGACGCCGCACTCCGGCTTGAGGCCTATCTGCCTTACCGCCTGTCTGTGGCGTCCAATCGCGCCAGCCGCTGGGTGGCGCGCTCCTATGAAGCGAAATTCGGCCTGTCCATCTGGCAATGGCGCGTGATTGCCGTGCTGGGTGGGGCCGACCGTCTGACCGCGCAGGAGCTCACCGCCGCGACCGCCATGGACAAGGTCAATGTCTCTCGCGCCGTGCGGGCGCTGATCGAGCGCGGCCTGGTGAACCGGCAAAAGCATCAGAGCGATGGCCGCTCTGCCCTGCTTGAACTCACCTCCGCCGGGCGCAGCGTCTATGACGAGGTGGCCCCGGTCGCCCTGCGCCATGAGGCGGATTTGCTCGACGGATTCTCGCGCGCCGAGATCGAGCAGCTCAATGAGTTGCTGGTCCGGCTGGAACAGCGGGCCGAGGCATTGGCAGGGGACTAGGCCGGAACGACAGAACGGACCGAACGCGTTTCCCCTCCCCCTGTGGGGGGCGGGGAAGTGGTCCGGAAACCTAACCCGGCAGAATAAACAGCGTCAGCCAGTGCGCGCGGATGGCGGGCTGTTCCTGGCCCTCGACCTCCACCGTCACATCCCAATGGCTGAGCCACTGGCCCGGCTTGCGCTCTTCCACTTTCGACAGCTTGAAATGCGCGCGGATGCGCTTGCCCACCGGCACGGGCGCGGAAAACCGCACCTTGTCGAAGCCATAATTCATCGGAATGGCATTGGGTGGCATGGGCGGCAGGCAGGTTTCGCCCAGATGCGACAGCATGGACAGCGTGAAATAGCCATGCGCAATCGTGCCGCCAAAGGGCGTTTCCGCCTTGGTGCGCTCGACATCCACATGGATGAAATTGTGGTCAACGGTAAGGTCGGCAAACTGGTTCACGCGGTCCTGATTCATTTCGAACCAGTCGGAGACGAAGGTCTGGCCAGCTAGAGAGAGATAGTCCTGAACGGTCATGATGTAATCCTATACGTGGCGCAGCCAGTTGCGCGTATCTTTTGTCTTTCCGGAAAACAGGCCGAAAAACGCGTCCTGAACGGACTTGGTGATCGGGTAGTCACCCGTCCCGACATCGAGCCCATCCACTTTCTTGATCGGTGTGACTTCGGCGGCCGTGCCGGTGAAGAAGGCTTCGTCCGCTGTGTAGAGGGCTTCGCGCGGCAGGGCCTGCTCCTGCACGCCATGGCCCATATCCGCCAATAGCTTGATGACAGTATCGCGGGTAATGCCCTTAAGAATGGAGGCCGCTCCCGGCGGGGTGCGGATGACGCCGTCCTCGATGATGAACAGGTTTTCGCCCGAGCCTTCTGACAGAAGGCCGTCCGTGCCCAAGCCAATGCCTTCGGCGACGCCGCGATCCTTGGCCTCATAGCCGATCAGCATGGAGGAGAGGTAATTGCCGCCCGCCTTCATGCCCGGCGGGATGGTGTTGGGTGCCAGCCGGTTCCAGCTGGATACGGCGACATCGACGCCATTCTCCAAAGCATCCGCGCCCAGATACGTGCCCCAGGGAAAGGCCGCGATCATCAGATGGATCGGCATGTCGCGCGCGGTCACGCCCACCGAGCCCGCTCCGCGAAACGCCAGCGGCCGGATATAGCCCGCCGTCAGCTTGTTATCGCGCACGGCGGCGCAGCAGGCCTCGCAGACGGTCTCGAAATCATAGGGAATTTCGATGCGATACATGCGCGCGGAGCGATACAGCCGCTTGATATGGTCTTCCAGCCGGAAGATGGCCGGGCCGTCCGGCGTGTCATAGACGCGAATACCCTCGAAGACGGACGAGCCATAATGCAGGGCATGACTCATCACATGCACCGTGCAGTCTTCCCAGCGGCGCATCTCGCCATCCATCCAGATAAAGTCGGCTTTTTTCAACGCATTTCCTCCTGATGAATGGTGTTCACCGGAAGAGATACGACAATTTGTCTAAAAGTCGAAGGGGGCACATTGCTGTCGACTTTATAGAGCTGATATCAATCGGCCAGTCTGGCTTCGACGACGAAAATTTCACTCTCAATCTCTGCTATGACGGATTCAATTCGGGCAATTCTCTCTTGCTGCGAAGCGATGCGAGCTTCCATGCGTTCCTCTTCGGTCTCATCGCCAAAAAGGTAGTTATTCATGGGCCCGACCAGTCGCTCGCCATCGGGCCCCTCAATATCAAAAAGGGTTAATTCGAGGATGTGATCGTCGCTATCGGCCAACTCGCGAAGCCCCCACTCGCCAAACCGATTTGGCGCTAGGCGAAGGTCATCGGATTCGCCAGGTTCGAGACCACCTCTAATGACGTAACTCACGTTTTCGTCGATCCATGGGATGCTTCGGCCCGGCGTTTGCACCACACCGTGTAAGAAAATTCGACCGATTGCGATCTCAGAATTATTTTCTATCCGGAATGCGATAACGGGCTCTTCGCTATAACGTTGCCGCTGCCAGAAATACTCCGCATTCGAGATGACGATATCATTGAGTATTTCTTCCGCCGCCGATAAACGAAGCTGATATGCTTCTAGCTCAGCTTGCTGTTCACGAAACATGTCTTGAGCATCATTCAGCGCGATCCGCTGTCTCTCCAATCTGGAGTTAAGATTAAGCAACCGCATTTCATCGGCGAAGCGGATAACCTCTTCTGCCGTCATGCCGTCGATAGCGCTTCCAAGCGTTTCATTCTCGGATGGAAGATTGAAAATCAGGTAAGCGATAGCCGAACTGAATTCTTCAGAGCGCGTTTCGCTAAGCGAATTTGTAACGCTTTCAAGGCTCTGGCTCAGAGTTTCATCGTCGCGACCGTCAATAACGGGTTGGCTGCATGCCGCCAGAAAAATGGAGAATAACCCTATTAAAGCTAAGCTGCTGACCCAGCCCCCTGATCCGGGCTGATCGTTAGTAGAGTCTGTTCGCCTTTCTTTCTGGTTTTGGTTCAAGGTTCAAGGCCCGGTGAGCGGAGCCCATGCGTAGCTCAGGCGAACCGGGCCGGTGTTTGCGGGTTTGCTGGGCGTAGATGACCGGGGCCAGCCCTCCCAGCGAGGTGTGGGGCCGGCAGGTATTGTAGTCGATCCGCCAAGCCTCGATCAGGGTTCGCGCTTCGGAGAGTGACGAGAACAGGTGCTCGTTCAGGCACTCGTCCCGCAGGCGGCCATTGAAGCTCTCCACGAAGCCATTCTGCTGGGGCTTTCCCGGGGCGATGTAATGCCATTCGACACCGCGCTCTTTCTGCCAGCGTAGGATGGCGTGGCTTGTCAGCTCCGTGCCATTGTCCGAGACGATCATGGCCGGCTTGCCGCGCCGGGCGATGATCCGGTCCAGTTCCCGGCCCACGCGCACGCCCGAGAGCGAGGTGTCGACCGTGATCGCCAGTGCTTCACGGGTGAAGTCGTCCACCACGCACAGGGTGCGGAAGCGACGCCCGTCGGTAAGCGCATCCGCCACGAAGTCCAGGCTCCAGCGCTGGTTGGCGCCGCTCGGCAGCAGCATGGGACGGCGCGTTCCCGTGGCCCGCTTGCGGCCCCGGCGTCGGCGTACCGCCAGACCTTCCTCGCGGTAGATACGGTAAAGCTTCTTGTGGTTCGCATTCAGCCCCTCCCGGGCCAGAAGAATGCCCAGACGGCGATAGCCGAAGCGGCGACGTTCGCCAGCCAGGTCGCGCAACCGCTCACGTAGACGCTCATCGCCCGCATCGCGCTTGCGATACTGGAAGGTCGAGCGGTCCAGCCGGACCAACCGGCACGCCCGACGCTCGCTCAGCCCGTGCGCCTCCACCAGGTGACGCGCGGCCCGCCGCTTCACATCGGGCGTTAGAAGTTTTTTGAGGCGAGATCCTTCAGCGCCGCATTGTCCAGCATCTGCTCGGCCAGTAACCGCTTCAGCTTGGCATTCTCTGCTTCCAGCGTCCGTAGACGCTGAGCATCCGACACCGTCATGCCGCCGAACTTGGCCTTGTACTTGTAAAAGGTCGCGTCCGAGATGCCGTACTTGCGGCATAGCTCCTTCGTCGTGACACCCGCTTCGTGCTCGCGGAGCATCCCGATAATCTGTTCTTCCGAATAACGGCTCTTGCGCATCGTCCATCCTCTTCTCGATGGACTCTACCATCCCGTGGCCGGAATTCAGGGGGCTGGGTCACTGCGCATATCGCCCCCCCCTCACTCTGAGTGGGTAGATTGACCGCTGCAACACTCGAACGCAAGCACGTTGCCTACGATATTATGGCTTGGCCGCCAATCGGCTAGCCATTCCCCGCCTTGATCGCTTTCGTGATCAGGGCCCGCGCCGTGTCCGCGCCTTCCCAGCCCTGAACCTTCACCCATTTATTGGGCTCGAGATCCTTGTAGTGCTCAAAGAAGTGCGTGATGCGCGCCAGCTGGGCCGGCAACAGGTCGGAATAGTCGTTCACATCGTCATAATAGGGCGTCAGCTTGTGGTGCGGCGCGGCGAGGATTTTCTCATCCAGCCCGCTTTCATCTTCCATCAGCAGAACGCCGATCGGGCGCGCGCGCACGACGCAGCCGGGCATCAGCGTGGTCGAGCCGAGGAGCAGGACGTCAATCGGGTCCCCATCATCCGACAGTGTGTGCGGGATGAAGCCGTAATTGCACGGATAGCGCATCGGCGTGTGCAGGAAGCGGTCGACGATGACGGCGCCGGAGGCCTTGTCCATCTCGTACTTGATCGGATCGCCGCCGAGCGGCACTTCCACGATCATGTTGAAATCTTCAGGCGGGTTTTCACCGATGGAGATGGCGTCGATATTCATGATTTCGGTCCTGCATTCCGGGGAGGCGGGGCATAACCGCACAGGCCCGTCAGGGCAAGCTTTCAAACTCACGCAAATGGATGGTGTCGCCAAACTCCGACATGTCATCATTGGCGTCATTCACGGCCAGCCAGAAACGAACCGGCTCTGACGCCTCGTCCGCGATCCAGACAATGGGCCAGTCGCCTGCGGCACGCGTTGAACGCACGGCGTGGTCGCGCGCCTCGGTTGACGCATCAACGCTTGCGAAATAACCGGCACTGGCGACCAGCTGAAAGCCGTTGGCCGCCCCCGCATCGGACAGGCGAACGCTGATCTCGTATCGCGCCCCCGGCTCGAATTGTGCGGGCAGACCGTCCAGCGACAGGCGCGGAGAATCGGTTTCCGGCGCGCCATCCCAGTGGCAGCTAGAGCATGTGCCGGTATCCGGCGCGCCGGCATGGCCCCAGGGCGCGCCATCCGGATAGCCGGTGCTCGCCAGAATCAGCGCGAGCCAGATCACTCCTGCGGCATCACCACGGCGCGGCCAATCGTATTGGTATCGGCCCCGAACCATATCTCGCCTGTGGGCTCATAAAACTGCATGTGCCGGATCGTGCCGCCGCCCGAGGGCACATAGGTTTGCGAAAAGAAGGTTTCGCTGGCGGGATCAAAGCCGACGAAATTGTTGATCTCCGGCCCGGTCTCGACAAACCAGATGCGGTTTTGCGCATCGACCGCCATCGCATAGGGACGGCTCTCTGCGCCGTTTGGCGCGGGCCATTCTTCCACCCCGCCAGAGGCCGGATCGAACGCGCCGACATAGCCTTCCGCGTAATCCACATACCAGACATAGCCATTGTCCGTAATGCCGATACGGCGCGGCCGGGCACCGTCACGTGGCAGGGTGATTTCGGTGATCTGCAGCGTGTCCGGATTGATGGCGGCAATCTTGTTGGTGCCAAGCAGCACGACCCAGACCATGCCATTGGCCCCGATCTCGATGCCATAGGGCCGCGCACCTTCGGTCGGCACATCAATGATATCGACCTCATAGGTGGAGACATTCAACCGCCCGATACGGTTCGCGCCCTGCGCGGTAAACCACAGATATTGCCCGCCCTGATCCATGATCAGCGTGTGCGGGTCGCGCGGAATGCCATTGGGCATTTCAATCCGCATGAACTGGTTGGTCGCCGGCGAATAGCGGCCGATATAGGCATCGCGATTGCCGGCAATCCAGATATTGCCCTCGGCATCGACGATCTGGTTGTGCGGTCCGGTGCCTTCGGGCAGATCCAGCTTGCCGATCTCGCCGGTCGCCGGTTCCAGCCAGCCGAGATAATCGCCGCGCTGACCCACAAACCAGACGCGCTCGCCATCGGCGGTGAAGGGGTCGCGCGGGCGCGTATCTTCATAGGGCACCCACCATTCGTCGATCCGCACATCATCGCCGTCAAGTTGACCTGCATTGGTAAAATCTTGAGATGTGGCAGGCGCGGCCGTCAACAAAAAGGCGAAGGGCAAAAGAGCAGAGCGCATCTCCTCAAGGACTCGAACCTTGAACCCGCTGATTAAGAGTCAGCTGCTCTGCCAATTGAGCTAAGGAGGGCCGAAGATGCCCCGCAAGCCGCATGGCCGCTTATGGTGATCGAAGTGCGCCGCGCGGCCGATGCCGCCTTTGCCGAAATCGACAATGTTCTGGCGGCCTAAACCCGCGTCTTGTCCCAGACGGTAAATTCGTAGGCGATCGAGGCTTCTACCAGCGTTTCCCAGACCGGTTCGACAATGGCGCGTGGCACGCCGGCGGCGTCAGCGGCCCGGCCGACTTTCGTGAGCACATCCTGCTTGCGATCCTCGTCACGCACCGCGCCGCGATCCGGCTTGATCCGCGCGGCGGCCTCCATATAGCCGGTGCGGATTGCGATCAGCCGCACCAGCTCGCGATCTATCGCATCCACGCCCTCGCGGACCTCCGGCATGGTCTGACAGTCTTCGGGCGCTTTTACGTTAGGCAAGGTCACAATCTTGTTGCTCGCATTTGATCTGCTGTCCCTTCTATGTCGTTCGCACCCACGCGCCAAGTCAGTGGTGTGCGGCACGGGGCCGCGCTAGGCTGGGAAAACGAGATCAGGAGATTCGGGCATGTCGAACATTACGCTTTATGGTTCCTCCACCAGCGGCAATTGCCTGAAGACGCGCTGGATCGCGGACCTGATGGGCGTCGCTTATGATTGGCGCGAGATGGATGTTTTCGCGGGTGACACGCGAACCGAGGACTTCCTCGCGATCAATCCGGCGGGCCAGGTGCCCTGCATGGTGCGCGAGGATGGGCGCATCCTCGCCCAGTCGAACGCCATCATGCTCTATCTGGCCGAAGGCTCGGCCCTCATTCCCGAAGATCCGTTTGACCGCGCCAAGATGATGGAATGGATGTTCTGGGAGCAATATTCGCACGAGCCGGCGATCGCTGTGCGCCGCGCGCAGTTGAAATTCATGAATATGCCGGAAGCCGACATCGACCCGATGCTGATGCAGAAGGGCCGCCGCGCACTCGGCGTGATGGAATTACGCCTGATGGCGCGCGATTTCATTGTCGGAGAACAATTCACGCTCGCGGATGTTGCGCTCGTCGCCTATACGCGCGTCGCCCATGAAGGTGGATTCGATCTGGCGGATTTCCCGGCGGTGCGCTCCTGGGTCCACCGGGTGGAGCGGGAACTGGGGCTGGAACCGGCAGAATACGAAACCGTCGCCTAGCGCCCCAGCTCCTTCATCGCATTGTCGACGCCTTCCAGCGTTAGCGGGAACATGCGGTGCGGGCCGATAATGTCCTGCACCAGCCGGATGGAATAGGCGTGCTGCCACCATTTTTCCGGCTCGGGGTTGAGCCAGACGAGGTCGGTGTATTGTTCCACCAGCCGGTTGAGCCAGACCCCGCCGGCTTCCTCGTTCCAGTGCTCGACCGAGCCGCCGGGATGGGTGATTTCATAGGGTGCCATGGAAGCGTCACCGACGATAACGATCTTCCAGTCGCGGCCGTATTTGTGCAGCAGATCCATCGTCGGAATCGTCTCCGACCGGCGGCGATAATTGGATTTCCACACGCCTTCATAGATGCAGTTGTGGAAGTAATAATACTCCAGATTCTTGAAGGTCGAACGCGCCGCCGAGAACAATTCCTCGCAGGATTTCACATACGGATCCATCGAGCCGCCGACATCAAACAGCACCAGAACCTTGATCGCATTGCGCCGTTCCGGGCGCATCTTCACGTCCAGCCAGCCCTGCCGCGCCGTGGCATCAATCGTATGGTCGAGGTCAAATTCCTCGCGCGCACTATCGCGCGAGAATTTCCGCAAACGCCGCAGCGCGACCTTCAGATTGCGCGTGCCCAGTTCGCGCTCACCATCGAGATCTTTATAACGCCGCTGCTCCCAGACTTTCGCGCCCTTCTTGTGGGTGGACTTGCCGCCAATGCGCACGCCGGCCGGATTATAGCCGCCATGACCATAAGGCGAGGTGCCGCCCGTTCCGATCCATTTCGAGCCGCCCTCATGGCGCTCTTCCTGTTCTTCCAGCCGCTTCTTCAGCGTTTCCATCAACTCCTCGAAAGAGAGGGCTTCCAGCGCCTCCATCTCTTCCGGCGTCAGAAGCTTTTCCATGGCCTGGCGAAGCCATTCAGCCGGAATGTCCTCGGTTTCAAAGAGGATGGAGAGCGCTTCCACACCCTTGAAGACATGGCCGAAGACGGCATCGAACTTGTCGTAATTGCGCTCATCCTTCACTAGCGCGGCCCGGCTGACCGAATAGAAATGGTCGATCTCGGGGCGCACCGCGCCCTTATCCAGCGCTTCCAGCAGCGTCAGGTATTCCCGCGTGGTGACGGGAATTTTCGCGGCGCGCAGATGGGTGAAGAATTGATGCAGCATGGACATAAAGCTAGCGCGCCGAACGGGTCAGGGCAAAGGCCTAGTCTTCAAACAGCTGCGAGGCATCAATCACGGTATCGCCGTCCTCATCAATTCTGGCGCCGGATATATGCGGCAGCTCGCCGGACTCAATCCGCTGGACATGTTCGAGAAAGGCGTCTGGCGAGGGCGGACCATTGAACAAGCCGAAAATGCGGACCTGATCGGGCTGGTGCAGGGCCAGCACAAAGGGAACGCCGCTGCTGCGCTGCCCGGTCAGGTTTCGCTCGATATTGCGGATGTCCGGCTGCGCCGTCGCCGCGATGAAATTGGCGTCGCCGAATACGGTCCGCCAGACATAACGGGTGGGTTCCCCACTCCGGTCAACTTCGGCATACGCCACCTGATAACTGTCAGGGCGATGCGCGATGAGACAGTCGAGACGGCGATCATCCGGTCCGAAGCCACCGATCTGATGCGGCATCATCGATGCGATAAACGCCGTGTTCGCAAAGCCGGTCCGGTCATAGGCATCCCGCAGCTGACGCCGCCCGGACAAGCCCGCGCAATCCTGCAAATGCTCGGCTGAATCGTCCATCGATGCGAATGCCTCGGCGAGAACTGTGGCCGCAGCCGCGTCGCTGAGCCCAGTGCCCATAAGCGTGAACTCCCAGTCGAACCGGAGCGCTTGCCAGAGATGTATCGACACGCCGTCAATCACACCCTGCCGGAACAGCACGCTGTGATCTCCCCACGAAAGGGGCTGTTCTGCCGACAGGCCAGCGCGTGCGGCGACGGGAATTCGGTCCATGAACGGGCCGGAGGCCTCCGGTAAATACCGGACGTAAATCGAGATTTCCGGTCAAGAACCGGCCGCTGCGCGATAGAGACAATAACTGTCGGTTCCCGCCAGCTCATTTGAATGGCGGAGTGCGAAAGGCAGGCCGTCGATCTCTCGCGGGCATTGAAAGCCCGAAAGGCGGTGGCGAAATCCCCGTCTGTCCTCATTCCAGATCAGTGCCAGCCGTCCGGCGCTGAGAGACCGGATTTCCGCTTCCAGTTGTTGATGGCGATCCATGGCGCCCTGTTGACGCGCGGCTTCTGCCTGACGTTCCAGAAAGGGACGAAGCAGGTCGGGCTGACCACCGAGCTCTTCACGCACCAGCTGCGCACCGGCAAAGGCCTGATTTTCGGCGTCCAGCCAGCGGCCCGCCGCCATGGCGATATTCATGGCCAGATCGTAAGCGCGCAGACGTTCCTCATCCGTGTCGGCAATGTCCAGCAAGCCGGTTGCGGCGTCATAGCCTGCGGCAAGGTCGCCATCCTCTGCGATGAAAATGGCGTGGTTGATCGCATCGATATAGTCGTCGCTGATCTGGGCGAGCGCTGGGCTGGCGCCCAGAAGGCCGGCAATCAGGAGAAGGACAATCCGCATTCGTTTCGCGCTCCGGGAAAGAGGGTGAGGATCAATTGTCGCTCAACAGGTCGCTGCCATCGGTATGCAGGACGATATTCCTCCCGTCTTCACCGACTTCGACGCTGGAAATGATTTGCACTTCGCCCTGGTCGATACTGGCTGTTAGCCGCAGGAATTCCTCCGCTGAGGGTGGCCCGTCATAAACCCCGACAATGTGCGCCCCCGCCGGGTCCACGAAATAGCCGATGAACTCCGCTGAATCCCAGTCGCCGATTTCGCCCATGAAGTCGCCGCTTGGAATGGCGCGCACGGCCAGTCCGCGTCCGGTCGTCGATTCGGCATGAAGGCCGGCCACGCGGCCGCTGGAATCGGTTTCGAACCAGGCCGTGGATTCATCGCCCATCGGCGTACCTTCGATGAAACAGCGCAGGCGCGCCGGCGGCGCGAAGCCGCGATCGGCAGCGGCTGAAATGATCATCGCCGACCGCATTGCCGTTTCGAAACCGGTTTGCGGTGTGGTCGCCGTCAGCGTGGTCCGGCCGGTCTCGCAGGCGGCCAGATGATCCGCCATGGCGGCTGTATTGGCGAAGGTCTGTTCAGCCGCCGCCTGAAAATCGGCGCGCGTGCCATTGCCGAAATGCGTCATGCGCAACTTGATGCTCCAGTCCCCGATCTGCGATGTCCAGACACCGGTCTCCCGGTCCGCGTCCGTCAGAATGGCAAACCGCACCGGCAGTCCGGCCATCTCGGTTTCGCCGTCCTCGGTCACCCGCGCGGTCGGAAATACCTGTGCCAGTGGCGCGCGGGCATCCCGGTAGGTCTGGTCGTAATCGCTTCCCGGCGCGCGATAGACATGCATGGTGACAACAATATCCGGCCGTTCGCGGAATATGTATTTGCAACCGACATCCCGCCCGTCGAGTTCGAAGCTGAGCGGCTCGTAGAGGATGCCGAATTCAGTTGTCTGTGGACACTCATAGCCGGACAGCAAGTGTTGCATGCCGTCCTCGCCGATCAGCCATTGCCGCTCCAGCTCGGTTGCATTCAACAACTGGATTTCCTGCAAAAGGTCATACCAGCGGTCCCGATTGCCCTGCCGCAGGGCGGAATAGCTCTCGATTTGCAAAAGGCGTTCGAGGAATTCGACCGAACCGGGTGAGACGGCCTGCAGCCGCTCGAACGCGGCGCGGGCGAGACCTTCGCTTTCCACAAAGCGTTCCTGATCCAACGTGATTTCCGCCATCAGATAGAGCGAGCGGATTTCCTCTTCATCGGTATCCGCGAGCGCCATGGCCCGCTCGGCGGCTTCATAGGCAGCCTGTGGGTCGCCAGCAGAAAAAGCCCGATCCGCTTCGCGCAATTCGGCGGCGACATCCTCGCTCATATTCTGCGCATATGCCGTCGATGCCAGCCCCGCAACCAATGCAATCAATAGAGCAATCCGCATAACTCTCCCCTTTGTTGACGCTCAGTTCAGCACAACCACGCGTATCAGGCGAGCAGATTCAGGCAAAAGTATGCGGGCAAGGATTGCCGGCGGCCCGTCAGGGGATCAGTTCCGTTCCAGATCCGCACCAAAGGTCGCCAGCACGCCAAAGGGATCCAGCACGGCGAACTCGCGATAGCCCCAGGGCTTGGTATCGATATCGCCATTGGGGTGGACGCATCCGGCTGCTTTCGCCATGGCGTGAAACCCGTCCACATCCTCGACATCGATGCGGCAGGACGTCCACTCGCAGACCTCCTTCCTGTCGGTGAAGAAATAGTAGAATTCAAACCCGTCGCGCTGCACACCGCCGAACTTGCCGTCCTCATACAGCCAGGTTTTGCAGCCGAAAGCCTCTTCCCAGAATTTCAGACTGACCTTCACATCCAGCGATGGCAGGACGGGCCGCGTCGCCAGGATTTTTGTCATGGTGGATTCCCGATTGTCTATGCAGACCAACAGGACTGTCGGACTCCTGTTGTTGAACCGTGGTACAGAGGCGTTAGTCGGACTCTTGGTTGATCTGCCTGAACTTGTCTTTGATAGCCTTTATTTCCTGCGTTCGCGCCTTTTTGCTTTTCCAGCGCAGCCAGTAAGCAAAGGCCCCGGCAGCAAAAATCAGGAAGGTTATAAAAAAGTGGAGGTCCAGGAAGGCTGGAAGGTTGAATTGTCCTTCGGGGAGATCGCCCGACCCACTCCACGATACATTCGGGATCGATTTTATCAGGATGTCTCGTAAGACCCAGGCCGAACCGGCAAAGGCCAGGAGTTCGCCAACAGCTTGAATTTCAGACGTGATCTCATTCTGAATCTGGTTCATTCTTGAGACGTGCGAATTGATTTCGTGGAGCCCTTTCGATTCCTCCAGAACATCCTTTGTTGTCTGGAACAACTCGCCAAGATTCTGCTGAAGCTTCCGCAAGTCTCCGACACCATCATCGAGGCTGGTCGTGTGAAGAGCCAGCCGCGCGCTTAAAATCCGGCCATCTATCCGGCGCCGAGTTTCCTGGAGTGTATTGATCTGATCGAGGGTGGCGGCCAGCGACAGAAAACTCGAGCGCATGCGCGAGTAGATGAATTCATCGTAAGTCTGCCAGCCTTCAAACCGGACGGTCCTGAGCTGCTTGATGAAGTCCTCAAGCAGTTTGTAGTAGAATTTTGACCGGGTCGCCCTTTGGCGAATCCAGCCTAGCTTGTTGGGAGAAAGGTTATCCAGCTCCCGATCGAGTTCCTTGAGCTGGTCCGTCGAGCTCAAGGTCCCGTCGCCGGTTTCATTCATTAGGCTATTTTCGAGATCATCATACTGTTCGGCAAACCGCGAGATCTGTTTGCCGGCAACCCGGAGCTCCTGAAACTGACGCAATCCGATGACGCGCATTTCGCCGCAATAGAGGATATGCCGCAGAAGCCGCCCCAATTGCCCGCGTGACGGGCCACCATAAATGATAAAAAACCGGACCTGTTTATGGGGATAAGGCTCGCCGCCTTTGATTGTATGTGCGCCGAGATCCGAGCCATAGACCGCCAGACCGTCCAGCAGCCCTGACAGGACGGAATTGCCGGCACGGAGTTGTTCGGTATGGGGAAAGCCGTCATTCAGGCCGAAAAAGCGACCGAACAGGTGTCGGTGCCGGTTCACATGACTTCGCAGTCTTTGAAGGACCAGATTATGGGGCCCCTCCTGATCCAGTTGCCGATTATCGGATTCGCCATAGGGGCTCTCTGGAATTTCGCTGATGACGCTGAAATCGGCATCGCCGGACCGGTGGGCGTGGTTTTCGTCCTCGGGCGAGAATGGACGGTGCATAGTGGCATCATGCTGCTTTTCCGGCATGGCCGAGCGGATAACAAAGCTACGAAAATTCGCGCTGTGCAGACCGAGCGTTGCATCTTGAAATGCTTTCTCACCGGCTCCGGTACCAGGAGTCTTTGATAGAAAACATCCCAGAAGCCCTCATAGAGCGTATCCAGACGCTTGTCTGCGTCTTCAAATGGCGGCTCGTCCTCTCCGTTTCCGTAGCCACCATGATCGCGTCGATTAAGCACCGTCAGGATTTGAGCGGCCCGTTCGAGCGCGCACTCTTCTGAAAATTCGGGGCCCCCAAAATTTCTTTGCAAAAGCGGATAGGCGCGAACGGTAACTGTGTGATATTCGGCATGAATATCCACAATGATCTCAAAGCGGATATCATCGACCCGCCCGGACGCCGCTAGCGTGCGGTTGATGTACAGGCAATTGGGTGGAGACGTGTCCCGGCCGCTGGGTTCACCGAGACTATCTTGGCGACGAATTCTCTCACTTTCCTTACACATGCGCAGATTGTTCGTGAAGACGGGTCTGTAGCGGTCAAAACGCTCCGTCGTCCCGCCACTGGAAAAAGCCTCTATCCGCGAAAACAACTGGTTGACGGACGCCCCAACCAGCGAGCGCGCATCCGGCAGATCGATCTCATGACCTCGCCTGTCACCGGATGTCGAGGATTTCGACCTTTCCGGCCAGCGAAAAAGACTGTTTTGCTGGGTAGAAAACCCGAGTGATTTGAGCGCCTTTGGCGTCTCTGTCTTGCGCTTGTCTTCCGGTATGTCGCGGAGCTCTTTCCCTAGTTGGGCAAGGAAATGCCGGGCGTCATCAGCATGCCAGATGACGTGATGATCAATCAGCGCTGGCGTGTTCAACAGATGCGTCTGTCGCCTGTGCGGCATGTCAAACGCGGCTTCATCATGTTCGGATTTTAGAATTGACTCCAAGGAACACCACCTCCCCCAGCACGTGCCTATACCTAAGATAGCGAGGGCGGCACGAGTAGATCAAGGCGAGCCTGCCGTTCCGGGCCGACTTATCGAGGCACGTGTTGTTCAAGCGCCACCACATCCTGCTGCATCAGCGCGTTGGACGCCGCGGCAATTTTCTCCACCGGCCAGTCCCACCAGGCGAGCGCCAGCATCCGCTCGATATCGGCCTCGGGCAGGCGGTATTTCACGACCTTGGCCGGATTGCCGGCGACGATGGCATAGGGTGGCACATCGGAGGCGACGACCGCCTTGGTGGCGATGATCGCGCCATGGCCGACGGTGACGCCGGGCAGGATCGTCGCATCCCAGCCAATCCAGACATCATGGCCGATGCTGATCCCGCCCTTGTTGGGCCAGGCACCGGGATCGGGCGCGCCAAACGCTTCGCCGAAGATCGGGAAGGGGAAGGTGGAGAGCCGGTCGGCAAAATGATTGCCGCCATTGAGAACAAAGCTGGCCCCGTGCGCGATGGAGCAGAACTTGCCGATGGTCAGCTGGTCCTCGATGAAATCGAAGGCGTATTTGATGTTGTCCGAGAACGCTTCCGGATCATCAAAGGAGTGGAAGTAGGAATACTCCCCGGCGGACGCCTTGGGATGGTCCTTCAACAAAGGTTTCAGGAAAACGATGGAGGGCGCGGCCTCGACGGGCCGCAGGAGGTCAGGAGAAAGGGGCATGAAAAGCCTCGCAAGCTGTCAGTCTGTCAGAATGTCTGGCGCTTGCGGGTCGCCCCGGAAGCGCGATCTAGCCGCGCTGAAACATGTCACTCTCCGTTTGTATGAGGATTTTAGACAAGCCGGTCGCGAAAAGCAAAAAGGGCCGCAAAGCACAAGGGACAGGGGAGTGCTTTGCGGCCCGGCAGACCCCGACATCTTGGGGGAGGCGCGGGGGCTTTGAACTGGGCGGTATTTGCGAGGGTTCAGACGCCCAGTCCGGGGTATTCAAGGCCGCTATTGCGGCGGCGACGGCGGCGGCGGAGACGGTCCTCAGAACTGTCCCTGGCGAGCTGGAGCTCGTCTTTGACCTCCAGCTTCATCTTCTTCAGCGTCGCGATATCCAGGCTGTCGGGGAGGGGGCGCGACTGTTCTTCTGACAGTTTTTTCTCCAGCTCCGAATGGCGGGATTTCAGCGCGTTAAGACGGCCAATCATTGTTTTGTTTCCTTTGCGGTTTTCAAGTCTGTTTCAATCGACACGGCGAATATCGGCCCAATCACTGCATCAATCAAATCGAATTAAATTTGACATTGGATCGAAAAAACCGAATTAAAGATCATGGCCCAACCGACCCTGAAGCAACTCGCCGCACTGATCGCCATTGCCGACACCGGCATGTTCCGGACGGCGTCGGAAAAGCTGAATGTCAGCCAACCGGCGCTGAGCGAACAGATCACCCAGCTGGAATATCGCCTGGGCGCGCGTCTGCTGGAACGTGACCGGCGCGGTGCGCGCCTGACCCCGGTGGGTGAATTGATCGCCGCCCGGGCCCGCCGCATTCTTGCCGACGTCTCCGAGCTGGATGCCGTGGTGCGCTCCAGCGCAGAAAATCTCGGCGGCCTGATCCGCATGGGTGGGCTGCCGACGCTCGGCCCCTATCTGATGCCCTATGTCGTACCGGTGCTCCATGCGCGTTTTCCGGGCCTTCGGCTCTATGTACGGGAAGCCTCGGGGCACGCACTCGAAGAGGGCATCCAGTCCGGCCAGTTTGATGTGGCGCTGACGGCGCAACCAACCGCCGGCGGGCGCACTCGGGTCATGCCACTCTTTGATGAAGCCCTGATGCTGGGCCTCGCGCACGAGGACGACCTGCTACAGCAGGAACGGGTCGGCGCGGCGGCATTGAAGGGGCGCGATATTCTCACGCTTGAAGACGGTCACCGCCTGACCGAGCAGGTCAAGGAGATCGCCCGGCAATCCGGCGCCAACATCCTGGAGGATTATCAGGGCACCAGTCTCGACGGTCTTCGTCAGATGGTGGGGATGGGCATGGGCGTTGCCATCTTCCCGCACCTCTATGAGCGCAGTGAAATCCGCAATGATCGCGCCGTGATCGCCCGCCCGCTGAAGAGCGCAGAAGCCGTCCGCCAGGTCTGCCTGATCTGGCGCAAGGGCAGCCCGCGTGAAAAGGACTTTGAAACGCTGGGCACTCTTATTGCTGCACGGGCAGAGGAATTACTCGCGGAAGACTAGACCGCCCGTGGGCCGGACGGCCCCGACGGTCCGCTCGGGCCTGAAGGCCCACTCGGCCCGCGCTGCTGACGGCGATGCATGAAGGCCAGTTTTTCAAACAGCATCACGTCCTGCTCATTCTTGAGCAGAGCCCCATGAAGCGGCGGGATCAGCTTGTTCGGGTCTTTTTCGGTCAGCAGGTCCGGGTCGATATCCTCAACCAGCAGGAGTTTCAGCCAGTCGAGCAATTCGGACGTTGAGGGCTTCTTCTTCAGGCCCGGCACATCGCGGATTTCAAAGAAGGTCTTGAGCGCTTCCGACAACAGCCGGCTTTTTAGATCCGGAAAGTGGACCTGCACGATCTCACGCATCGTCGCCTCGTCCGGGAAAGCGATATAGTGGAAGAAACAGCGGCGCAAAAAGGCGTCCGGCAATTCCTTCTCATTATTCGAGGTGATGATGACGATGGGCCGCTTGTCCGCCTTGATGGTCTCGCCGGTCTCGTAGACATGGAATTCCATCCGGTCGAGCTCCAGGAGGAGGTCGTTGGGAAACTCGATATCCGCCTTGTCGATCTCGTCGATCAGGAGCACCGGGCGCTCCTCGGCGGTAAACGCCTCCCACAGCTTGCCCTTCTTGATATAGTTGGAAATATCGTTGAAGCGCTCATCGCCCAGCTGGCTGTCGCGCAGGCGGGAGACGGCGTCGTATTCATAGAGCCCCTGCTGGGCCTTGGTCGTGGACTTCACATGCCATTCGATCAGCTTTGCGCCGGTGGATTGCGCCACTTGCCGGGCCAGCTCGGTCTTGCCCGTGCCGGGTTCACCCTTCACCAGAAGCGGCCGCTCCAGCGCAATGGCGGCATTGACCGCTGCCTGCAATTCACCGTCTGCGACGTATTCGTCTGTGCCTTCAAACCGCATGAAATCCCGCTCCCTGTGTCTGCGCTGAAAGCATAGGGCGGTGAATGTGCGGGTAAAGCCGCCGGTGCCGTTGACGTCTACGGCAATCTGTCAGCAGGGTCAGTAAGGCTCGTGGGATTGCAGAACCAGCGTATAGGCCGCATCGCCCATGCCGTTCTGATTACGCTCGGCGAGCAATTCGCCCACCACCCACACAGGGTCCCACATGCTTTCGATCAATACGGGTTCTTCCGTCGTCACATAGACAATCTGATTGGGCGGCGGCGGCGGTGTGTGCACGCAGGCACCGAAATAGGGCACCAGCAGAAACTCGTTCACCGTACCGCCGACATCATAATGCAGGGGCAGGATGAATCCCGGCATGCGGATGGTCCGGCCAATCAGGCCCGCCTCGGTATTGAACGTGCCGATCTGTGGCATCTGGCCGCCGAAATGGCTCATGCCCATGATCGAGTCAGCGGCCCGGTACAACTCCTCGATCCGCTGCATCTCGCCGTCCGGCAGCAGATGGTCCCAGTTGATTGTGGTGATGCCGTTCTCGTCCGGTTCGGGCAAATCATCGCGCGGCGGTATCGGCTGGGCGGCGTGCGGCGCACCATCATCCTGCTTCAGCAGCGACACGGACAGGGCCGGCTTCGCCAGAGCCGTGGCGGGAAGGGCCAGAACCAGGGTTCCGGCAAAGGCGGCGCGCAGAAGAGATTTCATGACCCGGACAACTCCGTTATTGTTTACAGCCTGATCGACAACCCGTCAGACAAGGCATTTCTCAGCGCCCGCACAGCGGGCCAAACGCCCATGGTGGCACCGGCAAAGGGCATAATCACAAGTAACCAGGCTTCCAGCAGGCCAAGGCCGGCCGGCAGGCTGATCCCGTAACGTTGTGATATTATAACGCCAAGGCCGGCAAAAGCGAGATTGGCGATCACAATACCCAGCGCCGTTCCGATCAAAGCGACCATGGCGGCTTCGACGATCAGCAAAAGGAAAATGTCGCTGGGCCGGGCGCCGGTTGCACGAATGACGGCCATTTCCCGGCGCCGTTCATTGATGCTGGCGGACAGTGCGGTGAGAATGCCGGTCAGCCCGACCAGTACCACCAGAATGGAGATCGCCCAGAAGGCGCGCTCTGCGACGCCGATGACTTGCCAGAGCTGGCCGAGCGCCACTCCCGGCATGATCGCCGACAGGGCCTCGCCCTGATAGGTGTTGATGTCGCGCTGCAAACGCAGGATCTGCACCGGAGATGATACGCCGACAAAAATGGCCGTGACACTTTCCGGCGTCAGCTCGTCGTCACCGGCGACGCTGGCTGGCGCCGACGTGGGGGCCATGCCCGTCTGCCATCCACCATGAATGACTTCGATGCTGCCCAGTGAAACATGCACGGACCGGTCAACCGGTGTGCCGGTCGGCGCAAGAATGCCCACGACGCGGAACTCATGTCCGGTGTGCTCGGAAAAACTGACATCACCGATCCCGTGCGACAGCGTGATTTCGGTCTCGAGATCATAGTCCAGCTGGGCCGCAACCTCCGCGCCGAGAACGACTTCATAAATGCCGGCAAAAGGACCGCCTTGCGCAAAGGAAAGCGATTGGTCCTGACCATAGCCATAATGGTCAAAATAGGATGGTTGTGTGCCCACGACGCGATAGCCGCGATGGCTGTCACCGAGTGAGATCGGAACCGCCCACTCCACATTCGGCGCGGTCGCTATCAGCTCATAGGTTTCCCAGCTGACATTCGCCGTCGGGTCTCCCAGACGGAAAACCGAATACAACAGCAAATTCACCGAGCCGCCCCGCGCGCCCACAATCAGATCTGTTCCCGATATGGTGGAGTTGAAGCTTTCGCGTACGCCGTCGCGGATTTTCTCAACGCCCAGGAAAAGGGTGATGCTGAGACTGATGGAAAGCAGGGTCAGCAGGATCGACACCTTGCGATTGGCAAGGCTCTTCATCGCGAGCAGGAGCAGGGGAAATCTCATGCGGCCGCCTTCACCTGATTGATTTCGCGAAGGTCAATCGACCGGGAGAACCGGGCTTTCAGCGTCTGGTCATGGCTGACGAATAACAGCGCGGCATCGGCCTTCTCACATTCCTCGGAAAGCAGGTCGAGAAAGGCATCCCGCGCTTCGTGATCCAGCGCGGACGTCGGTTCATCCGCGATCACCAGACCGGGACTGCCGATCAGGGCGCGCGCCGCGGCGACGCGCTGTTGCTGGCCGACGCTCAATTCCAGTGTCGGCTTTCGCGCATGGTCGCCATCCAGTCCGAGACGGTCGAGGAGGCGCAGGGCTTCTTCGCGCAACGACCGCCCCGTCGCTTCGACGGTCTTTCGCCGCGCCGCCGAAAACAGGGTTGGCAGGGTCACATTCTCGATCGGACTGAGATAGGGCAGCAGGTTAAAGAGCTGGAAAATCACGCCCATATGATCCGCGCGGAAAGCATCGCGCCGGGAGGGTCCCAGCAAATCCATGCGCTCGCCGAATAGGCTGAACTCGCCGGTTTGAGGACGCGTCACGCCGGCAATCAGTCCCAGAAATGTGCTCTTGCCGGAGCCACTGGGGCCAATCAGCAATGCGTGTTCGCGGGCCGCAAGCTCGAACGACGGGATTGATAGCAATGGCGGGCGAGCCGGCCATGCAAATTCAAGATGGCTGACAGAAATGGCAGGTGCGGTCATCGCGGGAATGGGTAGCGGCTTCTTTCTTCTGTCAACTCAAACCCGATTTGCCGCGAGGAATCAACGAAAACGCTCTCCAGCTCTTCCAGACGGGCAAAGTGAGCAAACAGCGTGGTTGAGACTTCGTCTATCTCGGCGCTACCGGAACACTGGAAGACATAGTGCACCTCGACATCGTGATGGCCCGAATCGTCATGCCCGGATCCATGGTGGCCATCACTTTCATGTCCGTCATCGTCACCGATTTCTGCCGAGAGCAGCTGACAGTCAGCGCGCGCGGAGAAGGAGAAAACCTCACCGCCCAGAACATCTCGCGCATCCGAAATGGCCTGACGCTCGGCGTCGGTCCGCGGGCTGCGTTCGAAACCCCAGAGGGACTCGGCAGGGATCTCCAGAATGATCTCGACACGGCCATTATCCTCGGCAGCCATCATGGCGCTTCCGTGGCCATGGACGTGAACATCGCCCTGGAGGCCGGTCGTCGAAAGGGCTGTCGTCAGGAAAAAGGTAAGGCTCATCAAAGACACCATTGTGCGGGAATGAGGTTGATATCGTATATGTTATAACATAACAAAACACCCTGTCATCTTACAGGAATGCAATCCGTGACATCATCCCGCTCCGTGTCGCCTGTCGCAACGTCATTTTATGATCGCCTGGGTATCGGCGTGTCGGGCTTGTGTGTTCTGCACTGTCTGGCAACGCCGCTTCTGGTTGCTCTGGCGCCGGGCCTGTTCTGGTTCGAGAACGAATGGATCCATCTCGGCTTTGCAACAATGGCGGCGGGCTTTCTCCTGCTCGCCATGCGCCAGTGGCGGCGCGATCGCACGGGTATCATCGTGCGCCTGCTGGGAGTGACAGCGGTCGCAGGCCTGTTTGGCGCGGCGCTGGCGGACATCGCAGAAGCGATGGAACAGGCCGCAACGATCGCTTCTGCCCTGCTCCTGAGCATCTCCCACATTATCGGATCGCGCTGCCGGCACTGAACCGGGTGGTATCAAATCGCACCTGACGCGGCTTGCCGGGGTGGATCAACTTATTGTCATTGGCCTGAATGTGGAATGCGGTTCTAATTTGTTGGCGATAACGGGGTGAAATGTTCTATCTTCTGGCTGGCAGGCAAGAATTTGTCCGGGTCGACTTTTCGTACCCGTGCGCCAGACGAGCCATTCGTTTCTCCCTTTGAGATGACGCCTTGTTCGAAAGGAAGGATCTGATGAAAGCGCCAAGAAACATTATTTCAGCTCTAGCCATCTCCAGTTGCGTGGCGTTTTCAACGAATGCCCTAGCGGACGACATGCCACCCGAGCCGACCGCTCAATATGACTTCCTGCTGGGCGATTGGGATCTGGAAGCAGCCACCATGTTGCCGGATCAGACACTGTTGCCGGGTTCGGGCGTCATGAATGTCTATGTAGTTCACGAGGGTCACACGCTCCAGGCCGACATGCGGGTCGAGTTCGAGAATGGAACCGGTTTCATCGGCTCGACCATGCGGACCTATGACCCGGTGAACGAAAACTGGGCGGTCTCCTGGATACCTGCGGGCTCCCAGGCCTCCGCCGGGGCGACCGCCGTCTGGCAGGAGGACCGCATGGTTGAAACCTGGCCGACCGGTCAGGATCAATTCGGCCCGTTCGAAACCACGCTGACATTCTCGGACATTACCGAGGACCGTTTTGTCGTCTCGCAGGACTATCGCTACGTCAATGGCCCGGTGATCGAGGGTGTCTGGCAATATGTGGCGACGCGCCGAGATGTAACCGTTATCGAAGACTAAGCCGCCTTCGCGCGCTTCACCTGTCCGGTGAGGTCCGCCGCGATGGCGTTCATCGGGGTGGCCCAGTCGCCAAACGTCTTGCCGTGGAAGAGGCGGGCGGTGGGATACCAGGGCAGGCCGTCACTGCCGAGTTTTGACCAGCCTTGCGCGGTCGGGGTGGCAATGAGAGCCTCGCCGCCCACCGCACAGGTCAGGTTCGCCGTCGCATTCATCGGACCGACAATCACGTCCAGCGCCTTGCCGAGCGCGGCGACGCCATCAAGATCCATTTTGAGATCGATATCAGCAGGCTGGTGGATTTTGACGCCGAATTCCTTTTCCGCCCGGGCCAAATCATCCTCGACCTCGCCATATTGCAGATTGACGAGAGTGATGCCGGGCAGGTTCAACACCGGCTTCCAGGTTTCAAAAGCCGAGAAATATTTCTGGCGCTTCGCCGTCATTTTTAGTGATTTCCAGAGCAGGCCGACTTTCAGTCCGCCGCCGAGTTTTGACAGCTCGGCTTGCCAGTGGGCCACCTGTTCCGGATCGGCGGTCAGAAAGCCGGGCGTTTCCGGAAAGGCGTCCAGTGAAGACCGAAATGCCCGCGCGGCATTGCCCATCGGGAACCAGAGATCGGCCGCCGGCTTGTCCTTGATCACGCTTTCTGCCACGCGCCAGTCGCGGCCTTCGACGCGTGCCGAGGCATGGGCCTCGATCATCAGGCCGGGGAAGCTGCGCCGGAAGAGCGGCAGCAGGCGTTTCTCGCAGGCAATGCGCAATTCACCGTCCGGGCCGATGGCCTCGATGACATCGCGCGCCGTGTTCATGAACATGACTTCGTCGCCCAGTCCCTGCTCGCCGACCATGACGACGGTCTTGCCTTTCAGGGCTGCGGGGTCGGTCCCGTCCCAGCGCGGCAGGCTGATTTCAAACAGGGTGGCGTCCTTGTAATCCGGGTCCAGCCGCACGGCATATTCCGCCCAGCCGCGTTCCAGATCGCCCACGCCGAGATAGGAGAGCGAGCGGCCATGGCGCATGATCGCCTGGTCTTTCAGGCTGGTCGTGACCGCCAGCGCCTTGTCAAAAGCCTCGATCGAGGCGCGGGAATCGCCGACCAGATCGTGCGCATAGGCCAGATTGTTCCAGGCCCGCGCAAATTCCGGATTGATGCGCAGGCTTTCCTGATAAAAGGTCGCGGCCTGCACCGGATCACCGGATTCAATCAGCACCGTGCCCAGCGCATTCCAGAGATCGAAATGTTCGGGATTGGCATAGATGGTGGTCCGCAACAGCTCAACCGCGTCATCAAACTTGCCCTGATCGCGCAAAATGCCCGCGAGATTGATCGTGCCATCGACATTGCCCGGCTGCATGCGCAGGAAAATCCGCAGGAATTTCTCGGCCACGGGCAGCATGTCCAGCTTCCAGGCCGTCATCGCCAGTGACTGATAGATATCCGGCGAATTGGGGTCCTTGTTCAGGGCGCGTTCGTAGAAGGTGAGCGCCACGGAAAGCCGGCCCAGCTCTTCCAGTGCAACACCCATCACATGATTGGCGAGCGCGCTTTCCGGGTCCATGTCCAGCGCCCGCATAGCCAGCTTGGCGGCGGGCGCGCCATGGCCGGAATGCGCCAGCTTCACCGCGCGTTTCAGGATTTCCGCCATCTTGCGCAATTTCTTGCGCTCGGCCGGACTGGCGCGTTCGATCGCCCCCTTGAAGTCCGGCCCGGTATCGACTTTTGCCGCATCGGTCAGGTCGCGCTTGGCGGCTTCTTCGGGTTTGGCCAGCAAGTCATCAAGTTTCAGGTCGGACATCAAGCGCTCCGGAAATTACAGAATTCCTGCCCAGCAAGGCCTGCTTCGCTTGATGCCGGGTTAACGCGCGCTAGCTGCTGTCAGGACAGATCGAGGGATAAGCGAATGCTGGAAAATCTGCCGGAAAATTACCGCGCCGTTGTCTTCGGAGCGAGTGGCGGCATCGGCGCGGCTATGGTCGCCGCACTTGCCGATGATCCCCGCTGCGCCGGGCTTTGGGCCGGGGCGCGGAACGCTCCTGAAAATGATGATAAAATAACCGGTTTTGCCTTCGACCTGAGTGATGAAGCCTCCATAGAAGCAGCAGCCGAAGCTATCGGGCAGGACGGTCCGGTTCATCTTGTTCTGGTCACGACCGGCATATTGCACACCGACACCTTCGGCCCGGAGCGCAGCTGGCGCGAGCTGGATGCGGCCACTATGGCGGAGGTCTTCGCCCTCAACACCATTGGTCCGGCGCTGATTGCCAAACACCTGCTGGATCTGATGCCGCGCGATGAAGCGGCGATCTTTGCCGCGCTGTCGGCGCGGGTCGGGTCGATTGGCGATAATCGCCTCGGTGGCTGGCACAGCTACCGTTCCTCAAAGGCGGCGCTCAACATGCTGATCCGCAACTTCGCCATCGAGCTCGGCCGCAAGCGCAAGCAGGCCATTTGTGTGGGCCTCCACCCCGGCACGGTCGATACCGGCCTGTCGGAGCCCTTCCAACGCGGCGTGCCGGAGGGCAAGCTGTTCACGCCTGAATACTCTGCGGAAAAACTGCTGGGTGTGCTGTCCGGCCTGGAGGCGTCGGACAGCGGCCAGGCTTTCGCCTGGGACGGGCAGGTCATTGCATGGTGATGGCCGGCTAGAACTGAAACCGGGGAATACGTGACATCCGGATGTTTGTTTTTTCCGCGATCATCTCCTCGGCCAGCCGCTTGTAGAATGATGTGTTCGGTTCCGATGACCGCCAGTAGAGATAGACCGGGTGTATGGCGGCTGGATCATCAATCCGGCGCACCCGCAGCGAGGGATCGCGGATGGCTTCCCCGAGTGCATACAGGCTGGGCAGAATGGCAATGCCATCGCCACTCACCGCAAGCTGGCGGATCGCATCCAGGCTGGCCCCGCTATATTCCGGGCTGATCGTTGCGCCGGCTTTTGCCGCCAGATCGCGGACGATCCGGGCCAGGTGAAAGTCGAATGACAGGGTCAGAATCTGGCGCCCGCACAACTCGGAAAGCGGGCACGGGGCGTCGCTGGCCATCAGCGGATCGTCGGGATGGCTGCAAAACCACAGCGTTTCGTCAAAAAGCGGCAGGCGTTCCAGCCCGGCGGCGTCGCTGGCCGACGCGATAACGAAATCCAGATCCCCGGAATTCAGCCGGCTGGTCAGTTCCGTCGATGGGCCTTCGGTCAGGGAAATCCGGACATCCGGCAGGCGGGTCTGCAGACGCTCGCGAAAACTGGGCATGAAATACGCCCCGACCGAGGGCAGAACGCCAGCCTGCAATCGCACCCGCGCATCACCGGCCAGCAATTTTGCTTCAGCGCGAAAGGTCCGCGCCGCATCCAGTGTCTTGCGCGCCGCATCCAGCAGGCTGTCGCCTTCGCGGGTGAGTGCCACGCGGCGCGAGGTGCGCTGGAACAGCGCCAGTCCCAGCTCGGCTTCGAGCACGGCAATCTGTTTGGACAGGCTGGGCTGTGTGACATGCAGGGTCTTGGCCGCCGGCCCGAACGCACCGGCTTCGGCGACAGCGACAAAATATTGCAATTGCCTCAGCGTGGGGCGCATGGACCATCAGCCTCTCGATCAATGCCTTCAGGTTATCGATCGCGGGCATAAATTCCATTGGTAATGTCACAGACACCTTCCTATTTCGGCTCGCGGAAGTTCACAGCCAGCTAAGAAGGACTTGGCGCATGAAAAAAATGATCCTCTCCGCATTCGTTGCCAGCGCAGCCCTGGTGCCCGCCGCTTTTGCAAGCGATGCCATCACGGCCGAAGAAGTCGCCGCCGCCCAGCAAGCCTGGGGTGAAGGCATTGTTGCCATCGGGGCCGCTTACACGGCAGGAGAAGACTACACCGCCGCGGCAACCGCCCATATCGAGCGCTTCTACGCCTATGGCGAGCATGACGTACTGTTCAAGCCGACCCTGGCTGCTGAAGACCAGTTCCGCGGCGATTTTGACGAAGCGCTGTCCTACTTTGTCGGTGGCGATATCGCCGAAGATGGCGGTTTCGCGATTGCGCCCTACACGAATGTTCGTTGGGAAAACGAGGGCACCATCATCGATGAAGACAGCGCCATGTCCATGGGCAATTATTTCTTCACCACCACCGAAGGCAATGAAGTGAAAGTGGAATACAGCTTCGGCTATGTGCGCGGTGAAGACGGCGAGCTGCAGATCGTCCTGCACCACTCCTCGCTCCCCTTCAGCCCCAACTAGAACGCGGCATCTGCCGTACGTCTCGACGTGTGCCGGGCATCAGCCGATGCCCGGCACATTTCTTTTCGGGGCTTTGCACACTGGCGAAACGCTTTCTAAACCTTGCCCGGCTTAGCTTGCCCCAACGCACCGGTTTCAGGTGCGAGGAGGGGAAGGCGAATGCCGCTCAAATTGTCATTGAAACCCGGCGAGAAATTCGTGCTCAATGGCGCCGTCATGCAGAATGGCGACCGCCGCGCGACGCTGGTTTTGCAGAACAAGGCCTCGGTCCTGCGCGAAAAGGACATCATGCATGAGCGCGATGTCACCACGCCGGCGCGCCGCGTCTATTTCCCGATCATGGTCATGTATCTGTCCGACAAGCCGGACGACAAGGCGTATGACGAGTTCGTCCTGCGCATGACCGAATTCATGAATGCGATCTCGTCCCCGGAGGTGCTCCAGCAATGCGTCTCGGTTTCCCGCGATGTCATGGCCGGCGAGCATTACAAGGCGTTGATCCGCTGCCGCAAACTGATCGAATATGAAGACGAGAGGCTGAAATAGTGTCTCTGAATGCCTATCAGAACGCCGCGACGCGGGCCGAAGATCCGCGCTCGACAGAGTATCGTCTGTTTGCGCAGGTGACGCGCTCGCTCATCAATGCCAGCCAGGCTGATGTCCTCGACATGAAAACGCGCTCCGAAGCGCTCGACTGGAATCGCCGTGTCTGGAGCGCCTTTGCCATTGATTGCGCGGAATCCGACAACAAGCTGCCGGAGGGCCTGCGTGCCGCGATTATCTCGCTGTCGATATTTGTCTCGAAGCACTCCTCCGCCGTCATGCGCGAGGGCGCGGACATCGACATATTGATCGAGATCAACAAGACCATTATGCAGGGGCTTCAGCCCCAGACTCAAGCCGCGCCGGAACCTGTGGCGGGCTAGGGCGTGGCGGTAGTCTAGCCGTTCGTTGTCCGTCAGTGCGAGATCGCTTTGACCGGATCAGTGATTGCGCTGAGCCGTAATCCGTTGAAACATAACCACCATGTCCGACACATTCCTGACAATCGCCTACGCCATCGCATCCGGTTCCATCGCCTTTGCGTTTGTTCAGGCCTTGAGCCAATCAGGTCAGCGGCGGGACCGTATCTTTTTCTTCGGCGCAGTATTGATAACGCTTCTCATACACGTGCTCGGCCAGCTCCTCATCATTTCCGGAGCCTATGAGCTCGCGCCGCATCTTGTCGGTGTGGATTCCGTGATCAAGATGGCGCTGGGCCCGGCCGTCTTTTTCTATACCCGCGCTCTGGTTTCGCCGGAAAGACCACGTTTTGGCCGCCTTGATTGGCTATGGCTTCTCGGCCCGGCACTCATCATTCTGGTCTGGATTCCTTTCGGAGCATTAAGCGCCGAAGAGAAGCTGGCGCTGGTGGACCCCGCGACACGGAATCCCGTTCATTTCCGGATGGCGATATTCACCTGTACGGCATCTCTTGTCGTCTTTATCGGCTTTACGGCGATTTATCTTGTTGCGGCCTTGAGGCTCCAGATGCGTCATCGACGCACCATGATGGCGCAATTCGCGAATATCGAACGCAAATCCCTCGACTGGCTCCGCGCCATTCTTTTGGTCTTCGCGGTCGCGTGGTTGTTTTTCGCCATCAAGCAGGTGCTCTGGGTAACAGGAACCTCGATCCCCGCCTTCAATCTCGCCCTGGCCTATACAGAGACGTTTGCCATCGCGGCTTTCGCCTATCTCGGCCTGCAGCAACCCGATTTGCTTTTTGAGCAGATATCCAAAGCCCAGACACGGCAGCCCATCCTGTCCGACGAACGCATGAGCCGCACCGCCGCCAAGCTGATCAGCGCCCTGAATACAGACAGGCTCCATGCGGATAGCGAGCTGTCACTTCGCACGCTCTCTGATATCACCGGAGTCACCAAGAACCATATTTCCGAAACGCTCTCCCAGCATCTCGGCGTCAACTTTTTTGACTTTGTGAACAGTCATCGAGCCGACGAAGCCCGGCGTTTACTGGAGGAGACCGATCTCTCCATTCTCGAGATTGCTCTGGAGGTCGGTTTCAATTCCCGATCAACCTTCAATGCCGCCTTCAAGAAACATGTCGGCGCACCGCCGAGCACGTATCGCGAAAACGCCCGTCGCACGCATTCGCTCGACGCGGCATAGGCGATAGCCTGATCATTGCGATGTCCGAATGGCCCCATTCGGACGACAGCCAAGCTGACCTCCGTCACTTTCTGATCACCGGGATCAAACCCGGTCTGGATCATTGATTGTTCGAAGGAGGCGCAACGCCATGCTTACACAACACACCGAAAAAGCCGCCCGCCGAATGGCTCGGTTGGCCGGCTTGTCTTACGTCATCTATACATTGGCCGGCCTCTACATCACCTTCGGGCCTATTCCATCACTCAGCGCGCTTTCAGGTGAAAGTGCGGCGTCGCAGTCTCTCGAATTCCTGTTCCGGACAAGTTTTCTGGCCGAGGCAGTGATGTACACCTTCGTCTGTATTTCAGCGGCGGCGATGTATGTCGTCCTGAAACCATTGAGCCAGGGTGGGGCCATGACGGCAGCATTCTGTCGGCTGATCGAGGCCGCAATGGGCGCAGCTTTCATCATCTTTAAATATGCGGCTTTTGCGGCAGTGGTGAACCCGGAACTGAGTGCAGGTTTCTCAGGCGAGGAGCAAAACGCCCTCGTGATGTTCCTGCGCGATGTCTATGGCTCGGCGATCTACTTTCTGCTGATCCCGATGGCCGTTGGCGGCGTCATCTTCTTTGCCCTGTTCTTCCGCTCGCGCTTCATTCCGCGCTGGCTGTCCGCCTGGGGCATTCTGACCTATGCCGTGATCGGCACTTTGGCAGGGTCGATCGTATTGTATCCGGCTCTGGCAGAGCAGGTCATGCTCTTCTTCGTGCCGGGCGCTCTGTTCGAATGGGTGCTTGCGCTGTGGCTGCTCTTTGCGGGCATCAACACAAAACACTGTGTGCCAAAGCCATCAGCCAACGATTAGGCGTGATTGCCGGCGCGTCGTGCCTGCCACGATGCATTGCCCTGCCCACGTTCAGTGCCACTGAGCGTGGGCAATTTCGTGAACCAAGCTAGGCGAGACCTGCCTTATCGGCACAGATTGCCGCCTTCTGACGTGACACTTATTGCCGGGTGGGCAAGTTGAAGCCTACAAGGCGCTGAAAATAAAGATAAAAGAGCCGTGGGTCGCTGTTCGCCCGTGGCGCGTTTCTTGCGCCTTCGCTGGCAGGACAAAACGTCCTGGAGACTCCGCAAAAGGCGGGGTCATTTCACTTCCAGAACGGAGGAACCCCATAATGACTCTTTCAGTCAACACAAACCCAGGTGCGATGATCGCACTGCAGAATCTGAACAAGACCAATATGCAGCTTGAGCAGACCCAGTCGCGCATCAATACCGGCCTCGAAGTGGCCGGTGCAAAGGACAATGGCGGCATCTATGCCATTGCCCAGCGGATGCGTTCGCAGGTGAGCGGCTATGGTGCCGTCACCGACTCGCTGAACCGGGCGATATCCTCCGTGGATGTTGCGCTCGCGGCAGGCGAGGCGATCTCTGATCTCATCATCGAGATGAAAGAGAAGGCGCTGGCAGGGGCTGACACATCTCTGGATACGGCCTCGCGGACCGCCTTGAACGAAGACTTCACGGCCCTGCGCGACCAGATCAAGACGATTGTCGCCAATGCCGAATTCAACGGGACCAATTTGCTCAACAACTCGACAGCGCAGATCACCGCACTGGCGAATGCGGACGGGTCGAACACGATCACGGTGCAAGACGAGAACTTTGTTCTGGGAGCCGGAAGCGCGCTGATCACGATTGCGTCCAATGCGTCATATTCTACGGCGACGCAGGCCGACAATATCGCGAGCCAGCTCGAGACCTCGCTCGACAACGTCAATGCAGCCCTGGCACGGCTTGGTACGCAGTCGAAGGCGATTGGCATTCACAATACCTTCGTCAGCAAGCTGACCGATGCTCTGGAAACCGGGATCGGAAATCTTGTGGATGCAGATCTGGCAAAAGAAAGCGCCCGTCTTCAGTCGTTGCAGGTCAAGCAACAGCTGGGGATCCAGGCGCTGGGCATTGCCAATCAGCGGCCACAGGCGATTCTCTCCTTCTTCCAGTAAGAAGACCGGGGCCGCTCTCCACCACGGAGCGGCCCCGTTTTTTCTGAATCATTTGAATCGCTTATTGGGCGGAATCTTTGACCGCCCGGCAAAAATTTCCCCGTGAATCCGTCTTTGCCCGGCAGGTCTTGCCGACCTATATTTTGATTCGTTTTGAATGCAAGAATATTATTATCAATAATATCAATAACTAAAGCCATTCCCTAATTCGCTGGAAACTTTTTTGGCCCCGCCCTTGCTGATGAGGGGGTGGGACAGAAGTCCCTGCGGGCAAAACGCCGGCATCATGACCAGAATGGGAAGGGCCAAGAAATGGCTACAATCAACACCAATGCGGGTGCGATGATCGCCCTGCAGAACCTGAACAAGACCAATATGGAGCTTGAGCAGGTCCAGACCCGGATCAATACGGGTCTCGCAATCTCCTCCGCCAAGGATAATGGCGGCATCTATGCCATCGCTCAATCCATGCGCGCCGATGTGGCGGGTTATCGGGCTGTCGGTAATTCCATCGATCTCGCACAGTCGACGGTCGATGTGGCGCTCGCAGCGGGTGAAGCGATATCCGACATCCTCATCGAGATGAAGGAAAAGGCGCTCGCAGGGGGTGATTCATCCCTCGATGCGGCCTCGCGCACGGCGCTGAATGAAGACTTCAAGGCCTTGCGCGACCAGATTGGCACGATCGTCGCCAATGCCGAGTTCAATGGCACGAACATGATCTCCAATGGTGCGGGCAATATTTCCGCCCTCGCCAATGCAGACGGATCGAACACCATCACCGTTCAGGCCGAAGACCTGTCCTTGACAGGCACGCGTCTGACCATCTCCGCCACATCGTCTTTCGCCACGGCCACCCAGGCCGATGTGATCGCAGGACAGATCGCGACATCGCTGGACAATCTCAACGCCTCGCTGGCGCGGCTTGGAACCGGTTCAAAGTCTCTGGAGATCCACAACACATTTATCAGCAAGCTTTCCGATGCGCTTGAAAAGGGCATCGGCAATCTCGTGGACGCAGATCTCGCCAAGGAAAGTGCGCGTCTCCAGTCGCTGCAGGTCAAGCAGCAGCTGGGCATTCAGGCGCTGTCCATCGCAAACTCTGCGCCATCAGCGATCCTAGGATACTTCCGCTAAATCAGCGGGATAGCAGAATTCGATGAGGGGCAGAAGCCGCTTTTCGAATACATCGGCTGGCAAAAAGCCAGCTTAAAAACCAGAATGGAAAGGGCCAAGAAATGGCTACCATTAACACGAATGCAGGCGCGATGATCGCCCTGCAGAACCTGAACAAGACCAATATGGAATTGGAACAGGTTCAAACGCGTATCAATACCGGTCTGGCTGTCTCCTCTGCCAAGGACAATGGCGGCATTTATGCCATCGCTCAGTCCATGCGGGCAGATGTGGCTGGCTATTCGGCCGTCAGCAACTCCATCGACCTGGCCGTTTCGACGGTTGATGTCGCTCTGGCCGCTGGCGAAGCGATCTCGGATATCCTGATCGAAATGAAGGAAAAGGCCCTCGCAGGCGCCGATTCTTCGCTCGATACGGCATCCCGCACGGCTCTGAACGAAGACTTCAAGGCCCTGCGCGATCAGATCAGCACGATCGTTTCCAATGCCGAATTCAACGGCACGAATTTGATCAACAACTCGGTCGCCAGCATTTCGGCTCTGGCCAATGCGGATGGCTCCAACTCCATCACGGTGCTGGATGAAAACCTGTCGCTCGGCGGCGGTGTTGTCACCGTTGCAGCAACCGCATCCTTCGGGACGGCTGCAGCTGCCAGCACACAAGCCACTGCCATCGCCACGTCTCTGGACAATCTCAGCGCGTCCCTGGCGCGTCTGGGTACGGGCTCCAAGTCGCTCGAAATCCATAAGACTTTTGTTGGCAAGCTTTCGGACGCTCTCGAACGAGGCATCGGGAATCTCGTTGACGCGGACCTGGCAAAAGAAAGTGCCCGTCTCCAGTCGCTGCAGGTCAAGCAGCAGCTGGGCATTCAGGCGCTCTCGATCGCCAATTCGGCTCCGTCAGCGATCCTTGGATACTTCCGCTAATCCAGCGGAAGGGTGGGAATTCGGTGAACGGGAATACCCCGTGACCGGATAAATGGCCGGCAAAATGCCGGTGTCGTAACCAGAATGGGAAAGGCCAAGAAATGGCTACTATCAATACCAACGCAGGCGCAATGATCGCTCTGCAAAACCTGAACAAGACCAATATGGAATTGGAACAGGTCCAGACCCGGATCAACACTGGCCTCGCGGTCGGATCGGCAAAGGATAATGGCGGCGTGTACGCCATTGCCCAGTCGATGCGCGCTGACGTGGCAGGCTATTCGGCTGTCAGCAACTCGATCGACCTGGCCGTGTCCACAGTGGACGTGGCTCTGGCCGGTGGTGAGGCTCTGTCTGATATGCTCGTCGAGATGAAGGAAAAGGCGCTTGCTGCGGCTGACTCTTCGCTGGACGCTGCATCGCGGACCGCGCTGAACGCTGACTTCACGGCTATGCGGGATCAGCTGAAAACGATCATCGCCAACGCCGAGTTCAACGGTACCAACCTGATCGATGGTTCAACCACCGGCATTTCGGCTCTCGCCAATGCGGATGGCTCGAACAACATCACGGTTGCGGATGAAGATCTGTCGCTAGCCGGTTCGATCATCACGATCGCCACCAATGCGTCATTCACGACCGCAACCCAGGCTGACAACATTGCCAGCCAGATCGGGACGTCTCTGGATAATCTCAGCGCGTCTCTGGCGCGTCTGGGTACGGGCTCCAAGTCGCTCGAAATCCACCAGACGTTTGTTGGCAAGCTGTCGGATGCCCTGGAACGGGGTATCGGCAATCTCGTCGACGCGGATCTTGCCAAGGAAAGTGCCCGTCTCCAGTCGCTGCAGGTCAAGCAGCAGCTGGGTATTCAGGCGCTGTCCATCGCAAACTCTGCGCCGTCAGCGATCCTCGGATACTTCCGTTAATCGCGGGATTCGGGTGGCCGGAATTGAAGGGGTTCCGTTCCGGCCACCCACCCCTCGATGAAGGAGGATATCCGTTCAATCTAGGAGGTGCCGGCGGAGAACCCGTTGGCAACCCGACATGAACGAGCTGATAAAAAGTGTAACGGCGTCCACGCCAGCAGCCTTTTCAGGGCTTCCAATGGCGCAGACTCCGGTCCGCGAAACGTCGCGAAGCAGCGAACGCGAAGCCGATGGCCGGCCGGGTCCCGGCACGCCGTCCCTGAAGGAACTGGAAGCATCCATCGATCGCATGGCGGAAAAGGCGTTTGGCAATTCCCGCCTGGCCATCGAAAAACATGATGCTGCCGGTGTTTTCGTCTATCGCCTGATCGACAGCCGCAATGGCAGCGTCATGCGCCAATGGCCGAGTGAGGACTTCCTGGCCCTGCGTGAGTATTTGCGCTCGAAACAGGGCGGCCTGGTCGACGAACGCATCTGACCGTTTCCGCCCGGCAAAAGGCGGACCAGTAGGCGTAAAACAGCCCGGCAATTTTGGCCGATTGGCTGTACAGGCAAAATGCGCCCTGAATTACCCCTTGAAATATAACAGCTAATTTCTGGCCTGTTTCGGCATGCTGCTTGCGACCCCTGGTCCCGAACACCGGGTGAATTGTCTCCCGGCCCGTCCGAAGGACAATCCAAGGGGAACCGCATGACCCTCTCTATTCATACCAATGCCGCGGCCATGGTCGCGCTGCAAAACCTCAACAAGACCAATGACCAACTCGCCGATGTTCAGACCAAGCTGAATACCGGCCTTCGCGTGGGCGGCGCAAAGGACAATGCCGCCGTCTATGCCGTGGCGCAGGGGATGCGCTCGGACATTCGCGGCCTCTCGGCGGTCCAGACCAGCCTCGACCGCTCGGTTTCCATTGCCGATGTCGCGCTCGCGGCCGGAGAGGCCATCTCCGACCTTCTGGTTCAGATGCGCGAAAAAGCCACTGCCGCGATGGACCCCTCCATCGATACCTTCTCGCGGCAGGCGTATGACGCGGACTTCAAGGCGCTGATCGATCAGGTCTCGGTCATCCTTCAGAATGCAGAGTTTGACGGTGCCAATATTTTGAATGGTTCGATCACGGGCGGCATTGCCTTCCTGGCCGATGCGGACGCCTCGCGCTCCATCACCCTGCGGTCCCAGAATCTCAGCCTGTCCGGCTCGGTCATTACGATTTCGGCATCGGCAAGCCTCGGGACGGTGACGCTGTCCAGCACGGTCGTGTCGCAGATCCAGACCAGTCTCGACAATGTCAATCAGGCGCTGGCCAATCTCGGCTCCGACGCCAAGAAGATGGAAGCTCACCGGGGCTTTGTCGGCAAGCTGATGGACTCGCTCACCGAAGGCGTCGGCAATCTCGTGGATGCCGACCTCGCCAAGGAGAGCGCGCGATTACAGGCCTTGCAGGTCAAACAGCAGCTGGGCGTGCAGGCACTCTCCATCGCCAACTCCCAGCCCCAGATCATCCTCAACCTGCTTAACGGCTAGATTTGAGCAACCTCATGCGGAAAAGGGCGGCGGGCTTTTAGCTCGCCGCTTTTTCTTTTGCGCGACTCCCGTCACACATTTGATCCATGACCTCGCGCTTTTTGCCTTATGGCCGACAATGCATTGATCAGGCCGATATTGATGCGGTGACCCGCGTCCTGAAATCCGACTATCTGACCTCCGGCCCGGAAATCGAAAAATTCGAAGCTGCCATGTGCGCCGCAACCGGCGCAGCAGAAGTCGTGGCCTGTTCCAACGGCACGACCGCCCTGCACCTGGCGCTGGCGGCGCTGGGCGTGGGTGAGGGTGATATCTGCATCGTCCCGACCATCACCTTCATGGCGACCGCCAATGCCGTCCGCTATTGCGGCGGCGAGGTCGTCTTCGCCGATGTGGATCCCGATACCGGCCTGATGACGCGCGCGACGTTGGCCGATGCGATAGCGCGCCTTGAGGGTCCGGTGAAGGCCATCCTGCCGGTCCATCTGGCCGGGCAAAGCTGCGATATGGCGGCGATCGCTGATCTCGCGCGCGAAGCGAGCGCATTCATCGTCGAGGATAGTTGTCACGCCCTCGGCACGGCGCGCGGCGAGGGAATGGTCGGCGACGGGCGCTATAGCGATGCCGCGACCTTTTCTTTCCACCCGGTCAAGACGATTGCAGCGGGTGAGGGCGGGGCGGTCACCACCAATGATCCCGCGCTCGCCGAGAAAATGCGCCGCCTGCGCACCCATGGCGTTACCCGCAATCCGGACGAATTTCTTGGCGACCCATCCGAGCCCTGGCGGCAGGAATTCCATGACCTGGGCTGGAATTACCGCCTGCCGGATTTGTGCGCGGCGCTGGCCACGTCGCAATTGTCAAAGCTTGACGCCTTTGCCGCCCGCCGCCGCGCCATTGCCGACATCTATGATCGCGCCTTGCCGCGTCTGGGCGAGCATGTCCGCCCCTTCGCCCGCATGCCGGATCAGACACCGTGCTGGCATCTTTATGTCGCGCTCATTGATTTCGAGGCTCTGGGTACAAGCAGGCGCGACGTCATGAACGCCCTGCGCGAGCGCGGCGTGGGCACACAGGTGCACTACATTCCGGTCCATACACAGAAAATCTACGGCGATCACCGGCATTTCCCGGGCGCGGAGGGCTGGTATCAACGCTGCCTCACCCTGCCGATGTTTTACGACATGTCAGACGAGGACGTGCACCGCGTCGTCCGGGCGCTGGGGGATGTCCTCGGCATGAAGGCGTTATGATCTGGCTGCGCTGCAAGGCCGGGCTGAATATCGGCACCGGACATGCCGTGCGTTGCCTGTCGCTGGCGCGCGCCATTCAGGCCGAAGGCGGTGAAGCAGGCATTATCTTCGATCATGAGAATACGGCCTTTCTGACGCAGGCCGATGCCGCCAGAATTCCCGCTTTGACCGTATCACCCCGAACCACGCTTGCTGAAGAAGTGGCGGAGTTTCCGGCCGGGCCAGTCCTGGTGGACTTGTCCAACCCGCTCCTTCTGGCCCAGCTCTCCGACCTGATTGCGGCGCTTCAGGCGCAGGGACGCAAGACCGCGCTTATCGAGGGGCTCGACAAGGAAGCCTATATAGGCCCGGCCGAACCCGACCTGGTCATCACGCCCTATATCGGCGCGGAAGCCGAGACACCGCGCCCGGCAAAGCGCTGGATCGGCGGAGGACGATATGCCGTTCTGGGCCCGGAATATGAGGCGCGGCCATCGCCGCTTGATCAGCGCGATGGTGTGCTGGTCATGCTCTCCGGCTCCGACCCCTGGCACCTGACCGAGCGGGTGATCGGGGCACTGGCCGCGCGTGGCGGCGAATTGCGCATCGCCATCGGCAACAGCGTCCCACAAGACCGCGTGCGCAAACTCGCCGCCGCCATCGAGGCCATAGGGGCCATGCCCCTGATCTCGCCCGACGGTCTGTTTGATCATTTCAATGCCGCGAGAGCCTGTATTCTCGGACCGGGTCTGGCCAAATATGAAGCCGCCGCTACGGCGACACCGGCGGTCATTGTCTGCCCGGATGAACGCTATGCGGCGATGCAATCGGCCTTCATTCTTGAAGGTCTGGGCCAGCTGATCAATGGGGAAGATACCGATATGGACGCGCAATTGACCGCAGCGCTGGATCAGGCTCTGGCAGAGACGCCTGAATATCCCGGTCCCATTGACGGGCAGGGTGCCCGCCGCGTCGCCCGCGAACTCATCCGCACATTTGGCGAGTAATCGTTAAGACGAATCGCGGGAAGGTGACGACAAGCTATCGGACCCGTTTCATGTCGCCCCATCCGGCCTTACCCAGATCGTCTTTCGCCATTGCCGGCCGCGAGATTGGTGAAGGCTGCGCGCCCTATGTGATTGCCGAGGTTTCCGGCAATCATAACAGGGAGTTGGCGCGGGCGTTGAAGATGATCGAGGTCGCCGCCGAGTGCGGCGCTGATGCCGTCAAATTCCAGACCTATACCGCCGACAGCCTGACCCTGCCGAGCGACAAGCCGGAATTCCAGATTACGACCGGAACATGGGCGGGATGGAATTTGCACAAACTCTATCAGGAAGCCGCGACGCCCTATGAGTGGTTCCCGGCACTGTTCGATCACGGCAAGGCGCTCGGCATCACCGTCTTTTCCTCACCTTTCGACAATGAGGCGGTCGATCTCCTGGAAGGCTTGAACGCTCCGGCCTACAAGATCGCCTCCAACGAATTTACCGACTGGCCCCTGATCCGCCGCACAGCGCAGACCGGAAAGCCGGTCATTCTTTCCACCGGCACGGCCAGCCTTGAGGAAATCGACGATACGGTTCGCTTTCTGGAAGGCGAGGGCATCACCGACTACGCCCTGCTGCATTGCGTCAGCGCCTATCCCGCGCCCATCGACAGCGCCCACATGCGCAATATCACGGCATTGCGCGAGCGCTTTCCCGTGCCGATCGGTTTTTCCGATCACACGCTGGACATCACCGCGCCCATCGTGGCCACATCGCTCGGCGCGGCCATCATTGAAAAGCATTTTGTGCTGGACCGGTCAGAAGGCGGGCCGGATTCCTCCTTCGCCGTCGAGCCGCAGGAGTTGAAGCGCTTGTGCGAAACGGTGCGCGATGCCCACGCCGCGCTGGGCGGTCCGCAATTCGGCATGAAGGACGCGGAAACAAAATCCCCGATCTATCGGCGTCATTTCTATGCGACGCGCGATATCGCTGTGGGCGAAAAAATCGGCCCCGATAATGTGAAGGCCATTCGGGCCCGCCAGGGCATTGCGGCGCGGGAGTTTGAACGCCTGTTTGGTGCGACGGCCTCCACCGACATTGCCGCGCACGAGCCGGTCACATGGGAGGCGATCGATGGCTAAACCCCTCGTGATATTCGGTTCCGCAGAGATCGCGGAGCTGGCGCATTTCTACTTCTCCCATGACAGCGATTACGAGATCGCCGCCTTTACGGTGGACGATGCCTATGTCGAGGAAGATACATTCCGCAGGCTGCCGATGGTGCCGTGGAGCGAGGCGCAGACCCGCTTTGGTCCCGACACTCATGCCTGCCATGTCGCGCTCTCCTATATGAAGCTGAACCGCCTGCGGCAGGCCAAGTTCGAACAGGTCAAGGCCGCAGGTTACAGCCTGCCCAGCTACATCTGTTCAAAATCAGTGAGTTGGCCGGACCTGGAGATGGGCGAGAATTGCTTCATCCTTGAAAACCAGACCATCCAGCCGACGGTGAAGCTCGGGGACAATGTCATGCTCTGGTCGGGCAATCATATCGGCCACGGCACGCATATCGGCAGTCACACATATTTCGCCTCCCACGTGGTGGTTTCCGGTCATTGCCGGATTGGAGAACGCTGCTTCTTTGGCGTCAACGCCACGCTGCGAGACTTTCTGAAAGTCGGCGATGAAGCCTTCATCGCCATGGATGCCAGCCTGACCAAAGATGTCGAGGCCGGCTCTGTGGTTCTCGGTTCGCCCGGCACGGTCTTCGGTCCCGACGATCCCAAGGGCCGCAAGATCCGCAACAATTATTTTGGTCTCGATGACTGACTGGACAAAACTCGGCCCTGTTATCAAGCCCGACCCGGACCTGTCCTGGTGCCGGACGCACGCCATGTTGCCAACCCCGGAACGCGTCGGTGGATCGCTCGCGCGGATCTGGTGGGGCGGCCGCAATGATGCCAACCAGTCGCATATCGGCTGGTCGCTGATCGATCTGGAACGGCCGGACACGGTTCTCGAAACAGCGCTGGAACCGGAACTGACGCCCGGACGTCTGGGCACGTTCGATGATAATGGCGTCCTGCCGTCCTGCGTGATCCGCGCAGAAGGCGAAACGCGGCTCTATTACATAGGCTTCAAGCCCGGCGGAACGACGCGCATGGACCTTTATGGCGGTCTGGCAATCAAGCCCGATGGTGCGGCGGCATTTGAACGTTATTCCGAAGCCCCGATCATCGAGCGCTGCAAGGTCAATCCCTTCATCAATACCGCGCCATGGGTTGTGAAAACGCCCTTTGGCTGGCGCATGTATTACGTCGCCGGTGTGGAATGGGTGCACAAGGATTTGCCCCGCTACAACATCCAGATCGCCACCTCCAAAGACGGGCTGGACTGGCAGCGCGACGGTCGCGTGGCGATTGATTTCGAACCCGGCGAGAATGCTCTGGCGCGGCCCTTTGTCTGGCATGATGGCGAGATGTGGCGCATGTGGTTTGCCGCCAAAGGCGAGGCCTATCGCCAGAAGCAGGCCATTTCGCAGGACGGGCTGAACTGGACGCGCATCGAGGCGCCGGGGCTGGAACCGGGCGACGGCGAAGACAGCCAGATGATCGAATACGGCGTCGTGCTGACCCATAACGGCCAGCGCATCGTTTTCTATAATGGCAATGATTACGGGAAGGGCGGCGTGCTCGTCGCGATCGAGGAATGATGCAGCCTGCCGTAAATCCGGCCCGTAAGTCCGCGGCCATCATGCAGCCGACCTTCCTGCCCTGGATCGGCTATTTCGGCCTGATGGCCTCGGTCGACCTCTTTGTCTTTCTCGATGATGTCCAGTTCGACAAACGTTCCTGGCAACAGCGCAACCGGATCAAGACGCCCAATGGCGTGATCTGGCTGACCGTGCCCGTCCTTACCAAAGGCCGCCGCGAACAGACCATCGCCGAGGCAGAGATCCAGCCCGACGCGAAATTCCCCGACGCCATGTGGCGCACCATCGAGATGAATTTTGCGCGCGCGCCCTTCGCCGCGCGATACCTGCCCGCGCTGCACGACATCATGCAGACGCACCGTGACCGGATCGGTGAATTGAATATCGCCATCATCGAATGGATGGCGGGGGAGTTTGGTATCACCACCCCCACGGTGCGTGCGTCACAAACCCCCGTTGGCTCGGCCAAGGCGGATCGTCTGGTCGACCTCTGCCAGGCGCATGGCGTGACGGATTATCTCTCACCGCCCGGCTCGAAAGCCTATCTCGACGCCAGTGATGCGTTTGAAAAAGCCGGTATATCGCTGGACTATTTCACCTACGCCCATCCCGAATACGCCCAGCAGCACGGGCCTTTCGAGCCCTATATGTGCGCGCTCGACCTTCTGGTGAATGAAGGGCCGAAGGCGGGAGACATTCTCCGCTCGGGGCTCACTGCATGACGCGCCGCATCGCCATCATCCCGGCACGCGGCGGCTCGAAACGCATCCCGCGCAAGAATATCCGCCCCTTCGCCGGCCAGCCGGCCCTGACGCATATCCTGACGGCCGCCGCGGACAGCGGCCTGTTCGATGTCATCCATGTCTCGACCGATGATCCGGAGATTGCCGAGGTCGCCGCCGGGGCGGGGTATCGCCCGGACTTCCGGCGGGATGCCGCCATCGCCGATGATCACACGCCGATCCGCACCGTGATGAGCTGGACGCTGCACGAATATGAAAAGCGCGGTCAGCATTTCGAAACAGCTGCCTTGCTCTATGCAACCGCGGTCTTTGTCGAGCCGCAGGACATTGCGCGCGGCATTGCCGATTATGAAGCGCACCGCACCCATCCCGTGCTGGCCGTCGCCGAAATCGGCACGCCGTTCGAGAAGCTCTTCATCGAGGCTGACGGCATTCTGCAGACCGCCGATGCCGCCCGCTTCGGCGCGCGCACGCAGGACCTCACACCCGCCTATCAGGACGCCGGAGCTTTCGGCATTTTCTCCGCGCCCACCCTGCTGGCGGACGATGATGGTGGCGCGCCCCTGCATTTCCGGCCCTTCATCCTCGACCGGCTGAAGGCGATTGATATTGATACCGAAGAGGACTGGGCCTTTGCCGAGCGCCTCCATGCTGCAAGGACGATGACATGAGCTACAAGACCGAACAGGAAGCCTTCTGGGCCGGGGAATTCGGCGATGCCTATCGCGAGCGCTGCTCGCTGGAGCCCGAGCTCGTCGCTGCGCGCACCGCCTGCATGGCGCGCATGTTGCGCAAGGCCGCCCCTGTCAAAAGCGCCCTCGAGATCGGCTGCAATATTGGCCTGAACCTTCTGGCCATGAACCGCGTTTCACCGGGCACCGAGCTGGAGGCCATCGAGATCAATGCCGAGTCCGCCGCGCAGGCCAACAAGCTGGGCGTTGCAAAAGTCGAGACCGGCTCCATCCTCGAATATACCCCGCCGCGCACCTATGATCTGACGATGATTTGCGGCGTGCTGATCCACCTCAATCCGGATGTGCTGCCGCAAGTCTATGACGTGCTCTTCAACGCCTCGAACCGGCTCATACTGCTGTTCGAATATTACAATCCGACCCCGGTCGAAGTGACGTATCGCGGCCATGAAGGCCGCCTCTTCAAGCGCGATTTCGCCGGGGAAATGCTCGACCGTTTCGAGGGAAAGCTGAAGCTCAGGGATTACGGTTTCTTCTATCACCGCGACCCGATCTCCTGGTCCGATGACGGGACCTGGTTCCTGTTGGAGAAGGTTTGATCGTGCGTGGTTCGAGGCTGTCCTGCGGCCAGCACCTCACCATGAGGTAGGTCGGCGTAAATCATTCACCTCATCCTGAGGTGCGAACGAAGTGAGCCTCGAAGGGCGAGGTGAACTACAGACGCTCCCCCGTCACCGCATCAATCACCGCCAACGCGCCCCAGCCCGACGCAGCAATTTCCGCTGCGATCTGGGCATTCCAGTTGGGGGAGCAGAGGAGGAAGATGCGCGCTGTAGCGTCTGCCGCGACATCCGGATGCGCAATCGGGGCGGCAAGGCCCGGAAAGGGCGTGCCGATCTTGCTCGCGGATTTGTCCACCACCTGCACCGATGAAAAGGCCTGCGACAGCAGTGGCGCAGCGCGCTCGGCATATTCATTCGCGCCCCAGATGAAGACCGAGGCCGTACCCGACGGGTCCGCCTCCTGTGCCAAACGGCAGGCGCTTTGCGCCGCCGCCTGCCGCTGATCGCGGTCGGCCTTGGCAGCAGCATAGGCAGTGCGGGCCTCAGCAAGGCGCGACGGCGCCTCCGCCAGAAACGCCGCCGATGCAGGGCGCGGATGTTCCGCCAGCGTGCGGTCCGTCAGGCGCGCGGCGATCGCCTGCCCATAGGCCACGGTCGGCGATATTTCACCGGTCTCAATCGTCAGGCCATGCTGTTCCAGTAATTCGCGCAGGGTTTCCGGCGTGAAGTGGAGCAAATGCTCGGGATTGAGCGAATCCTGCGGATGGGTGGCATAGTTGGGCACTTCGAGGATCAGCGCCCCGCCATCCTTCAAAAGCGCCAGCGCCGAACGCAGCCACGCCCCGGCATCGATCACATGCTCCAGCACATAATAGGCGATGACAGCATCGGCGGACCGGGGCGCAACGGATGCGACACCGGCTTCCAGAAAGCCTTTCTCGACGCCGGCGGCCTCGTCGGCCTCCACCGGGTCAAAGCCGAACGCGTCATAGCCGGCCTTGGCAAGTTCCGCGCAGAACGCCCCGTCATTGGCGCCGATCTCGATGATCCGGCCACCTTCGGGCACGCGCGCCGCGACAGCCGCCAGGCGCGCCTTGCCATCAAAATGCAATTCGCCGCCGCGATGGCCGATATGCGCATCGCGATAATAGTCCATCAGAAAAGCGTTTTCCGGCCGCTTCAAGGCCTGCACGAAGCCGCAGCGTGAACAGGCGACATCCTCGAACCGCATGTCGAAATCGCTGGTCCGCCCACGCACGATCACCTCGCGCTGGCCCAACTCCTCCGGCGCGTTCGCCCCGCACAGATCACAGGCCACGGCCTGCCAGTCGGCGCGGCGCAAGGGGCGGTCAGGCGCGGCCATCAAGGCGCTCCTTCTGGGCGTTCAGCACATAGGCCGAGAGCGAGGGTGTGTAGGTCGAGGTCAGGGCCTTTGCCGTCGCCAGATCATTATAACGCAGCTGCACGGAGATCCGCACGCGGCCTGATCGGTTCACGCCGCTTTTATGGATGAGGGACTGGTTGAAAATCAGCATCTCGTCATCGCCGACCGTCACGGAAACCAGAGCCTCATCCGGCACGGGCGCGGCGGTTTCAAACCATTCATGCCCGGCCTCATACGGCTTGAATTCGCATGGCCCGCCGGTGTGGCTGCCCGGCACGACGCGCAACTCACCCATCTCCGGCGTCATATGGCAGAGCGGCGTCCACACCGTGACGGCGTTGGGTGAGAGCAGGGAATACCAGCTATCCTGATGAGCAGGGGTCGCAAAGCGCGCATCGCCCGGACGGTCCAGCCGGATGAGCGGCAAGGTGCCCGCAATGGCGTCCGCCACACCGGCGCGGGCCACAGCCTCGCGGATAACGGGCCGGTCGATCAGCGCGATCACCGGCGGCAGGGCGGGGAAGACTTCATAGAGGGCGCGGGTAACAGCATTGCCGGTCTCGGCAGCGTGAATACCATCCAGCAGCGCATCAAACCCGGCATCCTTGGGCAGCGCCGCAAACACGTCTGCAGGCAGAAGGCGGCGCGCAATGTGTAGCGCGGTGGCGTGCAGCGTGGCGCGCACATCGTCTTTCATCGCGGCAATCGCGGGGTCCCGGATCAGCGCATAGCCGTCGATTGCGAATGTGTCGAAGGGATCGCCGCCCGCCATGACTAGCCTGCCAGCGACTTCAGCCGCTGTTCGATCAATCCCTGCAGGGAGCGGGCATCCATGATTTCCGGGTTATTGTCGGAGGCATAGTAAAACTCTTCATCGACCGCCCGCGCACCTTCGCTGATATAGCGCAGGCGGATTTCCGCATCCATGGCGGGCAGGATGGCATAGCGATCCTCGATCTCCACCGTCTGGCGGGCATCGTCGATGGGCACCATGACCTCATGGAGTTTTTCACCGGGGCGAATACCCACCACCTTGTGCGGCAGGTCAGGGGCAATGGATTTCGCCAGCTCTGTAATCGACATGGAGGCAATCTTCGGCACGAAGGCTTCGCCGCCCTTGGCCATTTCCAGGCTGGAGAGCACAAAGTTCACGCCCTGGTCCAGCGTGATCCAGAAACGGGTCATGCGCGCATCGGTGATCGGCAATTCGGTGGCACCTTCGGCGATCAGCTTCTTGAAGAAGGGCACGACCGAGCCGCGCGAGCCGATGACATTGCCATAGCGCACGACCGAGAAGACCGGGCCATTGCGCCCGCCCATATGCTGGGCCGCGGTGAAAATCTTGTCGGAGGCCAGCTTGGACGCGCCATAGAGATTGATCGGGCTGGCCGCCTTGTCGGTGGAGAGGGCGACAACGCGCTTCACGCCGCGCTTGATGCAGGCACGCACGACATTCTCCGCGCCCATCACATTGGTCTTGATGCATTCGAACGGATTGTATTCGGCAATCGGCACATGTTTCAGCGCGGCGGCATGCACGACAATATCGACATCGCGCATTGCCATATCCAGCCGCGATTCATCGCGCACGTCGCCGATGAAATAGCGCAGACAGGGATAGTCCTGCGGCGAAAATTCCTGCGCCATCTCGTATTGCTTCAGCTCGTCGCGCGAGAAGATAATCAGCTTTCGCGGCTTGTATTCGGCCAGAACGGTTTTCACGAAGCGCTTGCCGAACGAGCCCGTCCCGCCCGTAATCAGGATGGTCTGGCCATCCAGATTGATACGCGGGGTCTTGAAATCCCGCTTGGAAAAGAGGCTCTCAATATCGGCGGGCGGAAGGGAAGCGAGCGTGGCCATGGCAATCCTGACGAATCGATTTCGTTAAGGATTGCGGTGCGCCGGTTAACGCGCCGTTAGGCTGTCGCGCGCATCCTCAAGGGTAAGGAAAAAGGGGGATCGCCATGAGCTTGGCCGTCATCGTGCAGGCACGCGCTGCCTCCTCCCGTATTCCCCTGAAATTGCTGGAATCCCTGGGCGAACGCAGTGCGCTCCTTCGCTGCATGGATCGCTGCCGGGAAATTGAGGGCGCAGAGCTGGTGCTGGCCGCCGTGGCCGATAGCGCCGCTGATGATGAAATCGCCGAAGAAGCCACCGATGCCGGCTTTATGGTCACGCGCGGCCCGGAGGAGGATGTCCTCGCCCGCATGGCCCGCGCCGCGCGGGAATCCGGTGCGGAGACGATTTTGCGCGTTGAAGGCCATCATCCCTTCATCGATCCGCAAATCTGCCATCGCGTCGTCCAGCTGCTCGACGATACGCATGCCGACTTTGCCTGTAATGACATGCCCCTGCGCTTCCCCAACGGGCTCCAGTGCGAGGCCTTTCCGGCTCACCTCCTGTTCGAGGCGGAACGCAATGCGACAAAGCCCTTTGATCGCCAGTCGGTAACGGGCTGGATGCGCACGCATCCGCGCCTGCGCCGCGTCGCCCTGACCGGGCCGGGCCAGGGTCTCGAACATTTGCGCTGGACGCTGGAAGAACCGGAAGACCTGGATTTCTGCGCCGCCGTTTATGCCGAGCTGGGGGATCGCGCCGCGACCATTGGAGCCGCCGAACTCGCCGCCCTCTGCCTGCGCCGCCCGGATATTGCCGGGCTGAATGCCGGCTTGAACGCCACCGCCCCGGTCATCGGGACGCCGGAATTTGCAACACCTCCGATGGCGTTGAGTGCGGCGGCTTAGAAATGAACGAAAAAGACATGATTGAAATGCTGGAGCATTTCAAAGTTCCGAAATGGATGTTCGACGGTAGGTTGAGTAACCCGACGTCAGAGTGGCAGATTCATGAAGTTGAGGACGGCTATACGCTATTCTTTGTCGAGCGATACGAGCGACGACAAGAATATACTGCTACTTATTTGAGCGACGTTTTTGCCCACGCTCTAGGTCTTTGCTTGGTTGAGCGCTATGAACGCAAATTGTTGTGACGTTTCATCGCCTGCGGAGCAATATTATTTCGAGTTTGTCACGCCGATGGTCGTTTGATCTGGACGGCTCAGATTGACCCAGCCCCCTGATCCGGGCTGATCGTTAGTAGAGTCTGTTCGCCTTTCTTTCTGGTTTTGGTTCAAGGTTCAAGGCCCGGTGAGCGGAGCCCATGCGTAGCTCAGGCGAACCGGGCCGGTGTTTGCGGGTTTGCTGGGCGTAGATGACCGGGGCCAGCCCTCCCAGCGAGGTGTGGGGCCGGCAGGTATTGTAGTCGATCCGCCAAGCCTCGATCAGGGTTCGCGCTTCGGAGAGTGACGAGAACAGGTGCTCGTTCAGGCACTCGTCCCGCAGGCGGCCATTGAAGCTCTCCACGAAGCCATTCTGCTGGGGCTTTCCCGGGGCGATGTAATGCCATTCGACACCGCGCTCTTTCTGCCAGCGTAGGATGGCGTGGCTTGTCAGCTCCGTGCCATTGTCCGAGACGATCATGGCCGGCTTGCCGCGCCGGGCGATGATCCGGTCCAGTTCCCGGCCCACGCGCACGCCCGAGAGCGAGGTGTCGACCGTGATCGCCAGTGCTTCACGGGTGAAGTCGTCCACCACGCACAGGGTGCGGAAGCGACGCCCGTCGGTAAGCGCATCCGCCACGAAGTCCAGGCTCCAGCGCTGGTTGGCGCCGCTCGGCAGCAGCATGGGACGGCGCGTTCCCGTGGCCCGCTTGCGGCCCCGGCGTCGGCGTACCGCCAGACCTTCCTCGCGGTAGATACGGTAAAGCTTCTTGTGGTTCGCATTCAGCCCCTCCCGGGCCAGAAGAATGCCCAGACGGCGATAGCCGAAGCGGCGACGTTCGCCAGCCAGGTCGCGCAACCGCTCACGTAGACGCTCATCGCCCGCATCGCGCTTGCGATACTGGAAGGTCGAGCGGTCCAGCCGGACCAACCGGCACGCCCGACGCTCGCTCAGCCCGTGCGCCTCCACCAGGTGACGCGCGGCCCGCCGCTTCACATCGGGCGTTAGAAGTTTTTTGAGGCGAGATCCTTCAGCGCCGCATTGTCCAGCATCTGCTCGGCCAGTAACCGCTTCAGCTTGGCATTCTCTGCTTCCAGCGTCCGTAGACGCTGAGCATCCGACACCGTCATGCCGCCGAACTTGGCCTTGTACTTGTAAAAGGTCGCGTCCGAGATGCCGTACTTGCGGCATAGCTCCTTCGTCGTGACACCCGCTTCGTGCTCGCGGAGCATCCCGATAATCTGTTCTTCCGAATAACGGCTCTTGCGCATCGTCCATCCTCTTCTCGATGGACTCTACCATCCCGTGGCCGGAATTCAGGGGGCTGGGTCACAGCCATATCCGGAAACTGACGGCAAGGTTGATTGAAAATGACCGAAGAAGAAATTTTCCGATTTGTAGAAGAGCACAAACTATTGGGAGACAATAAGTTTGGCGCCTTCGTAATAATGAAAATATCTGATCTATTTGAAAAATCTCATGATAATCTTTTTTCAAAATACTATGACGAATTGCTGAACATCAATGACAGTTTGGACGAAGCTGGCCGAGTACAATTTTTCCAAGAATTGATGAGATTGCGCGATAGCGATGGAACTGAATGCAAAATCATAAACGCAATGGCAGGGTTGTTTGGACTCGCCTATCAAAAAGATCCAAGATTTTCTTACGCCTACATCGATGAGATTTTGGCGATTGCCGACGATATAAATATAGCCCCGAAACGTTTGTTTAGCCTCTTTGAGGCCGCTTTTCTTTCATACCGGCACAAACCGGCTTGAGTTATTCTTGCGCGCATTTTTTTTGAGAGATGAGCGCCCCATTCACCAAGAAAATAAACGAAATCCCAATGCATTGAGCGCACATTTGAAGGTCAATGAGACCGGAGCGCCCTGCGTTGAACATTTCGCCCTTTGATTTCTCTGCCCTGACCGGGTGGTATCAGGCCAAGACCGCTTCGCGGTTGGCGGCTCTGACACCGCGCGCATCGGGCGTGAGTGCGGGCGAAGCCAACCCGGCGGCGCGTCAGGGGGCGGGCGTCTTGCCGCCCTGGGATGTGCGCGGCGAGATCACCGGGCTCGACGAGGTCAGCCGCAAGGTTCTGGCCAGCGGGACATTCTTTGATTCCAAACTGTCGGAGTTTTCCGGCACCGATGCCTCGACCGATATCAAATCCCTCTTTGCCATGCATCAGGGGCTGCGCCGCCTTTATGCGCTGGCCAATGAGGCCGCCGACAAGACCACGATCGACAGCCGCCGCAGCTTTCTGGACCGCCGCTTCAATGAAGGGCTGGGCCAGCTCGACAGTTTCTTCCAGGACATCGACCTGCAGGGCGTCAACGTCCTGAAGGGCGAGGAATTGTCCAAGGCGGAATCCAGCGTCGCGGTCAAACGCGGCCTGTCGGAATATACCACCGGCACGATCCATTCCGGCGATTTCGATGCCGAGGTCGCCAGCCTGACAGGCAATGCGCAATTTACCGTCTCGGTGAGAAAATCCGGCGTGACGACCGATATCAATATCGATCTGGCCGATATGGGCGCGACCGTGCGCAATCTCGACAATATCGCCGCGCACATCAATTCCGAGCTGGAAGCCGCGGGCATGATCTCGCGCTTTGAACGGGTGAAGATCGGCGAGAAGGACGAGAACGGCGTCATTCCGGGCAATAATTTCGGCTTCAAGATTTCCGGCGCCTCGACCGAAGTCCTGACCTTCTCCGCCGCCAGCGCCAGCCCGGCCATTTACATGGCGGGTAATTCCGGCCTGGGCGACACCGCCGCCGGACAGGTCGTGAAGCTGACAGATATTGCCTCCGGCACGCCGACATCGGAATTTTCCCGCCGCCTGGAAGCCGGCGCGGACGAGATCGCCACCGTCGATGATGACGGCAAGGAAAAGACCACGACCGAAGCCAATCCGCTGGAAATTTCCGCCACCGCGCTGGGCCAGGATGGCGCGCTCTATGTGCTGGGCAAGACCAGCGCCGATATCGAGGGCCGCGTTGTGAAGGGCGAGAGCGATCTGGTCCTGCAGAAGATCGATTCCACCGGAAAGACCGTCTGGACCCGCACGCTGGGCGCGGCCGATGAAGCCGCGGGCGCGAGCCTCGCCGTCGATGCCAATGGCGACATCATCGTTGCCGGCTCGGTCAAGGGCGCGCTGGGCGACACCACCAATGTCGGCGGCACGGACAGTTTCGTTGCGAAATTCAGCGCCGCAGGCGTCGAAGACTGGCTGCAACGCTTTGGCGGCACCGGCAATGACAGCCCGTCCGCCGTGACCGTTACCGATGATGGCCGCATCTTTGTCGCCGGACGCGCCGCGACCGCCTTTGGCGGTGCCGGGCATCAGGGCGGCGCCAATGATGGCTATGTCCGCGCCTTCAATGCCGATGGCACACTCGATTTCACGCGCCGCATCGGTGCCTCCGGGGATGAGCGCGCCGAGGCCGTCGCCATCGCCTCTGATGGCGGTTTGCTGGTGGCGTCAAACGAGGATGGCCGCGCCATACTGCGCAAATATGACAGTGCGGACGGGGCGTCTGCCGTCCTCTGGGAAGTCGATCTCGGCGATCTGGAAGATGGCGCGATTGGCGGCCTGACCGTCGACGGCGATGATATCTACTTTGCCGGATCGGCGGGTGCGGGCTTTGCGCCGAGCGCACCCCTGAGCGCCCATTCCGGCGGCCGCGATGCCGTCGTCGTCAAGCTGACCGATGGCGCATCACCCACAACGCAATGGACGCAGTTTGTCGGCTCCGACGCCGATGACAGCGCCGCCTCCATCCAGGTCTCCGGCGGCAAAATCTATATCGCCGGCAAGACGACGGGCGAGCTATCCGGGGCCACACAGAACGGCACGCGCAATGCCTTTGCCGCCTCCATTGATGCGACAACCGGCGCGACTGATTTCGCCACCCAGATCTCCGGGCGCGGCGGGGTGTCGGCGGCCACCGGCATCGCGATTGATCCCAATGGCGACAGCATTCTCGATGATCTCGGCCTGCCGTCCGGCACGCTCGCCTATGCCGATACGCGCGTTGTCACCGACCGGACCTCGGTGCGCGAAGGCGATTTCTTCTATCTCTCCGTCGATGGCGGACGGCGCAAGAAAATCACCATCGACGCCGACGATTCCATGCGCTCGCTGACTTTCAAGATCAATGCCGCGCTGGTGCTCGATGGTTCCGGCGATGTCGGCCGCACCAAGGCCGGCGATACGCTGCGCATCACACCGAAGCCGGGCGTGACGATCGAGCTCTTTGCCGGTTCGGAAGGCCGCGATGCGCTGGCCGGGCTCGGCCTCAAACCGGGCGCCGTGACGGGCAAGGAAAGCTTCCTGGATCGCGACAAGACGTCGGCCGCGCCGAAAGTCTTCGCGCTGGAGCTCTCCGGCGATTTCTCCCTCGCCAACAAGGAGCGCGCGAAAGTCGCCGCCAAGGCGCTGGAAGATGCCATGAATATCGTGCAGCGTGCCTATCGCGACCTGACCACGCCGCAAGCGCTCAAAGACCTGCTCAATGGCGAGGGCAAAGGCAATCGCAATGGCCCGGTCCCCGCCTATCTCACCGCGCAGATTTCCAACTATTCCGCAGGCCTCGCCCGGCTGCAGGCGGGCGCACCTGCGGGTGGTGGCTTTTTCTAGGTTTTATCGGCTTTTATTCCCGTCATTCCGGGGCAGGCCGAAGGCATGAACCCGGAACCCATTCCCCCTCACCCTCGAATACTCGCCTCGACGAGGCTCGTATTCTCTCCCTCTCCCTCAAGGGAGAGGGAAGAGCACGAATTCGCGCAGCGATGAGTGGTCAGGGTGAGGGGGCTAGGCCCGCTGATTCACCGCTATCGCCGGGGCAGAGCCTGACGTGCGGCCATAGCCGGGACCATAGCCCGCATCCTGATCCTTCAGGCGTGCCGCTTCATCGGCGACGGCGCGGACAATGCCTTCGGTTAAAACCCGCAGCGCATCGACGGCGCGGCCATTGGCTTCCAGTGCCGTGGTAAAGCGGGTGGTGACGTCCTTCAGCTGCCGCTTCACCGCCTCCGGTGCGCCTTCGAGGCGATCCGGTTCCTGTTTCACCGCGGCGATCTCGCGGCGATAGATGGTCGCCAGCTTGGACTTTTCATCCTGAAAGGACTGCGTCTCCAGAGGACGCCGCGCCTCGAACAGCGCGGTTTCCTGCTCGATCAGATCGGTCAGACGAGAGGTCAGAAGGATCAGCGCCTCGGCGCGTTCGGCGGGCGAATTGGCGGCCAGAAGGCTCATGATCCGGACTCCTGATAGCGCAAAATTTCCTGGGTGAGGTTGTCCGACAGGCCCAGCCCGCCGGTTCCCGCCATGACGCGGGCATATTCCTCGTGCAGGAGGCCCGCAAAGGCGCTCTCGCCGGCCCCGCCGGTGAATTCATTATTCTCGCCCACGCCCTTGAACATGGCTTCCACCATCTGCGCCAGGAAGAAGGCTTCAAAGTCTTCGGCAACCTGCCGGGCTTCGGCCTCGTTCTCGACACGGCGCAGCGTCGGCTCGCGGCCGGACGACGCCCCGGAGAGCGCTTGCGACAATTGCATGTCGGGAGAGAGGAGATTGTCCATGATCAGAGCACCTCGATCTCGGCCTGCAGCGCGCCGGAAGCGGCAATCGCCTGCAGAATGGCGATCATGTCGCGCGGGGAGACGCCCAGCGCGTTGAGGCCATCGACAAGGTCGGAGAGCGACACGCCATCATCGAGCACGCCCAGCTGGCTCATATCTTCCTCGACCGAGACATTGGTGCGCGGCAGGACAACCGTCTCGCCATCGGAGAAGGGGGCGGGCTGGCTGGCAACCGGGCTTTCGGTGACGGAGATGGTCAGATTGCCCTGTGCAATCGCCACGGTGGAGACGCGCACATTCTCGCCCATCACAATGGTGCCGGTGGCTTCATCGATGATGACGCGGGCGGGCAGATCCGGCTCGACGCGCAACAACTCCACCTCGGCGAGGAGGGCGACCATATCGCCTTCAAAGAAGTCCGGGCGGGTCAGAACGACCGTGGCGGGGTCGGAGGCGCGGGCCGCTTCCGTGCCGAGATAATTGTTGATGGCAACGGCCGTACGGCGCGCCGTGGTGAAATCCGGATTGCGCAGGGCAAGGCGAATGGCCGAGCGTCCGGCGAGGTCAAATTGCATCTCCCGCTCGATCAGCGCGCCATTGGCGATGCGTCCGGCGGTCGGCACACCGCGGGTGACGGCGGCGCCATCGCCCTGGGCGGCAAAACCGCCGACGGCGAGCTGTCCCTGACCCACGGCATAGACCTGACCATCGGCGCCAATCAGCGGCGTCGCGATCAGCGTGCCGCCTTGCAAACTGCTGGCATCGCCGATGGCGGAGACGGTGATATCGACCCGCGTGCCCTGCGTGCCAAAGGGCGGCAGATGCGCGGTGACGATGACGGCGGCGGTATTGCGCGTGTTCAGCGTCGCATCGCGTGTATTGACGTCGAAGCGCTCCAGCATGGCGGAGAGGGATTGCCGGGTGAAGGCGGCATTGCGCAGGCTGTCGCCCGTGCCATCGAGACCGACCACCAGGCCATAGCCGACCAGCTGGTTGTCGCGGACGCCTTCGACGTCGGCAATATCCTTGATGCGGGAATTGGCGTGGGCCGGTGCCGTCAGCACCAGACAACCGATCACGAAGGTGAAGAGGGCGAAGATAAAACTGGCGCGGCGCATGTGCGGGGTTCTCCCCTTGTTTTTCCTGCCCGTGACGGTGCGAATTTCGTGCCAGTTCTCCCGCGCGCTATCGCATTGAAAAGACGCTCTAAAATAGATCGTCGCGTGGGCCGGGCAGGGGGCATTTTGCCGCTCCCGGCAGAAATTGCCGTGCGCCCTCACAGCCTTAAAAGCTTGTTAAGCCGAAGCAGGAGAGTCTGCTGACGTCATCAGTGACACGATTGAGGTAAGTCGATCCATGAAGGTAACCGGACCCAATTCCGCTTCCGCCGTTTCGTCTTCGAAGCGCCGCTCCGGCGCGGGCGGGGAAGGCTTCTCCGTAGAAGTGCCGTCCGGCGGATCTGCGGGCGTGGCCGCCACCAGCGGCGCCTCGGCGCTGACCTCGGTCGATGCCATTCTGGCGCTGCAATCGGTCGGCGATTTCCCTGGTGCGAAGAAGCGCGCGACAGAGCGCGCCTTCACCATGCTGGACGTGCTGGATGATCTCAAACTCTCGCTGCTGGAAGGCGGCATTCCGCGCGCCAAGCTGGTCGCCCTGATGGACGTCCTGCAATCGCGCCGCGAATCGACCAATGACAACCGCCTGGAAGCCATGCTGGACGAGGTGGAAACCCGCGCCGCTGTCGAGCTCGCCAAGCTCGAACGCTAAGCTGCGGATTACGCTTCGCTTTTAACACGAAATTGTGACGGCAATTTCCCCCGCCGCAACAGCACTCCTGCGTTGACTTGGAAGGCCTCGTGAGTAGATTGCGCCGCGCCTGTCGAGGGGCGAAATATCTATCGGAGTAAGCGTTATGGCGAAGACAAAAACCGCCTCGGTCTCTGAAATCGAATTGCCGGCCAATTACGTGCCGTCCCCGAAAGAACCTTTCATGAATGAGCGTCAGGTGGAGTATTTCCGCCGCAAGCTGAATGCGTGGAAGGATGAGATCATCCGCGAGAGCAAGACTACGCTGGATGCGCTCCAGGAAGATATCGGCGCCATGCCCGACATTGCCGATCGCGCCTCGACGGAAACCGACCGCTCTCTGGAACTGCGCGCCCGTGACCGCCAGCGCAAGCTGATCTCCAAGATCGATTCCGCCCTGCGCCGAATCGAAGACGGCACGTATGGCTATTGCGAGGAAACCGGCGAACCCATCAGCCTGAAACGCCTCGATGCCCGCCCGGTCGCGACCCTCTCGCTCGAAGCCCAGGAACGCCATGAGCGCTCCGAGCGCGTGCATCGGGACGATTAGGGGTAGGTTGGTTGTCTATTTGCCTGAACTAATATCAGAAATGGCAATCTTTGATGCTTGTATGTAAGTGTCCAGATTTGGCGTCGTTACGCCAGCGGGCGAAATGAGGAACTGAGACGGGGTTACATTTCGATTGTAGCCATACGTTCGACGAACGACATCTTTAAAACGCTGCCTGGTGGAGCTAGCTTTATGCGCGATGTGATTCCGAACATCGTTTACGTCGCTGATAAGCTGCGAATTCTTATCAATTTGTATTAGGAAGCGGTCGGACTCATCCAATACGTGCTTGCAGGTTTCCTTGATAAATGACGCTGTGGTCCACTTGAGGTAACGACGTCGTTGGCGTCGAGCGTGGCTATGAAAGTTCTCGGTGGCCTCCAGCATGCTTCTACTCCTCACCAAGGTCACCGGAGCAGTACCATTAACGTAAGTGGCTCCTGCAGCAATTTTCGTCGCAATCTCGCTGATACAATGTTCGAACGTAAAATGCAGTTGAAGCATTAGTAGTTCAGCGATCATGTGTTGATGAATGCCGGAAAGTGTTGATGCGCCCTTCCGCACAGCCTGAAGGCGCGCAACGTCTTTGCGGAACTTTTCCGTGGTGATCGCAAGCGACGGTGGCGGCATGGACCTAGCCGGCGATCAGATTTCCGAGATACTCATCCCTCACTCGCCTTTGCGCGATGCGCTGGGTTGATGAAGTCGATGCTCTTATAAAATCAAGGTCGCTTTCGGATTGATTTTCCTCAGCATTAAATCGGTTATCCGCTTCGATAATTGCCCTTTCAACGGCAACGGATTTATTTGGTTGCAGTCTATCGATTGCGACGGCCAGGCTAAAGAATAATGGTTGTCTTTTGAAAATCGTGTCTTTGATAAGAGTCTCTTTCAAAGAGCCAATTAAATCGAAACAGTTGTCGAACCTCGCGATAATTTCATCACGAACCGGGAATTCCTCGTCAAATTCTGCATATATATTATTTAATCGAGTTGGCGAAAAATCGCTTAGCCCTTTCATGAAATTTAGAGCAAGGTCCGAAACGAATTGCACTTCATTCATTCGTGCAATATCGTTCGCAGTGAAAATTCCGTAATTTCGCCAAAAATTAACACGACTTGATGATTGAGCGAGACAAAATTGCTTAAACTCGCCGCTGTATGAAGCATTGCGTTTTTCCTGTGCATTCAGAGTTTTGGAAACTGAATTTATTCGACCAAATATATCAATTACGTCAGCATCGTCGGCGCCGAGAAGATATCCTACTGGTAATGAAGTGAGGAGAAACTTCTGACGATCAGCCGGCTTGAGTTCATTGAACTTGATACGCTTTTCGTATTTGGGGTGCCGCGCGGAAAATTCATTTTTGAGAAATTCGAGAATGGTGCGGGTGCGCTGCTGACCATCAACGACCTCTTTGACGCTTTTCTCACTCTCAAGATCGATTGAATGCCTGATGTAGAGTGCTGGAATGGGTTTTTGTTCAAATAAAGTATTGATCAGATAGGACTTTTGAGGTGACGTCCAAACCGAACGTCGTTGATACCACGGACTGATGTTCAGTTCGCCTGAATCATGGAAATTCAGTATGTCTTGGATCACAAGTGATTGATATTCGACACGATCCATTCGGAACGCCTCCATAAATTTTAAGATGAACTTATTTGAAAGTAACGGATATGCTTGGACTAGTGAAATCATAAATTCTGGCGCAATGTAAATGCCACGCTTCTGGCTTGGAGCTACCATGACCCTCACCCTCAAAACCGTCCGCCCCGGTGAAGAAATACAACCCACTTCAATCGCGGAGGGCGTGTTCGTGGTTCGAGGCTGCCTGGGGCAGCACCTCTCCATGAGGTGGGGGAGCGGATGTCCTACCCTGCTTGCGGGGGTGGCAAAGCACATCACCCCACCCCGCCGATCCTGACGGACCTGCGACCCTCCCCATCAAGGGGAGGGGAAGGGTGCTCATCCGCTGACCACAAGATTTGCGAATTCCAGCAACCACAAGGCTCGCCAACACTTTCCCCTCCCCCTTTGTGGGGAGGGGTAGGGGTGGGGGGTAATCCAGCGCAATGCTTGTCATCTTCACCCCACCCGGTCCTTCGGACCACCCTTCGGATGTCGAAAGCTCCACCGGAGCTTTCTTTGACCCTCAGCCATCAAGGGGAGGGGAAACGAACGCCAAAAAGCCGCCAACATAGCCCCAGACAAAAATAACCCCTGCTGCCGGAGCAACAGGGGCCAAGGTGCGCCACTGGGTGGTGGAACGGGCTCCGGCCCTAGAAGGGCCAGAGAATGTCGAAGACTTCCTGGCCCATGCGCGGGCGCTGGACGTCGGAAATATGGCCGCGGCCGCCGTATGAAATGCGGGCTTCGGCAATCTGGGTATGGCGGATCGTATTGTCCGAGGCGATGTCCTGCGGGCGCACTACGCCGGAGACGAGGAGCTCGCGGATCTCGTTATTGATGCGCACTTCCTGCCGCCCGGAAATGGCGAGATTGCCGTTCGGCATCCGCCCCGTCACGACCGCCGCAATGGAGAGGTTGATCGTCTCCTGCCGCGTGACGGCGCCCGTACCGGCATGCGAGCCGGAGGAGCCGAAACTGGCCAGCGAGGTGGGATCGACCGCATCATTGAAGAATTGCGAGAGCGCCGCTTCGCCGCCGAGGAAATTGGTGAGGTCGCTGTCTTCCGAAGCCGAGCGCGACCGGTTGGTCGAGTTCTGCACATTCGCACTGTCGGCGATATTGATATTCACCGTCAGGATATCGCCCGGAGAGGCCGCGCGCGGATCGCCGAAGAAGGTCTGGCGGCCCGGCGTCCACAAGGAGTTGGTGGGCGAGACATCATAATTCGCCGGAATAGCCCCGGCATTGGACGCATAGTTATTGCCGTATTGCGAGGCGGGCGGCGGCGGATAGGCGCCGGTCTGTGCGCCTTGCGCGCCCTGCTGCGGCTGGCCGTATTGGGCGCCTTGTCCGCCATAGGGCGAGGGGGCGTTATACTGGGTGTTCTGCGCCGTATTCGTGCTCGGGCCGGTGGCATAGAGCGCCGGGTTTTCAATCGGCGACAATTGCGGCGTAGAGCCGACTTCCGACAGGCGATCGGCCGTGGCACAGGCCGCGAGACTGGAGGCGGCGGCGAAGACAAGGAGTTTGCGGATCATGGCAGTTTTCCCAGGGCTGTTGATTTTATTCATTTTCTTGGTCTTGGGCGTCTTGGCAGTCGTAGTACTAGTAGTAGGAGACAAAACGCCGAAAATAGTCGGAGACTCCAGTTTTGGTCAGGACGGTCCGGCGGTGACAACGCGGGCGCGGCCCGGGCCTTCCACCATTGCGTCAATCGTGCGGTTGGACTGCAGGTTCACGAAGCGGGCAATTTCATCCGAGCCGGCATCTTCCAGCGCCCGCGCCCGCGCGGTCAGCGTCAATCCCGGAACGGTGAAGACCAGATTCACGATATCACCGCGCGCCACCACGACCGGAGCCTGCAGGTCGTATGCGCGCAGCGGCTCTCCGGGACGAAGGGCCCGGCGGGCTTCCTGTCCGACCATGTGGTCCGGATCCATCAGCGCATCGGCGCGCACCCGGTCGGCGCGCACCGGCATCCAGTCGATATCGGCGTGATCAATGACCTGCCCGGCCGGAACCGCCCGCGCCAGAACCGGCACATCCATGGTCGCATAGGCGCGGCCCGACAGGCGGATCGGCGTCGCGCCGTCATAGGCGATCAGCTCGGCCTGGAACACGCCGGTGCGGTTGGAAAAGTCCAGCTGGGTGATATCCGGCAGGCCGCCCGCATCGGTCGGCATGTGGATATTGCCCACGCCGGTCAGCTGGATCTCGTATTCATACCCGTCGCGCATGTTCAGCTCGGCGGAAATCATCTCGGCGACCAGATCGGCATCGATCATCCGGCTGGCGCGTTCGATCGTCACCCGGCGCAAGCGGTTGGCATTGGCCCAGGTGAGGCCGTGCTCGCGCGCTTCCTGACGCACATAATCCGGGTCCAGCGAGGTGCGGCGTCCCGGTTCCGGTGCGCGGGCAATCACCACCTCAGCGGCGTCTCCGGTGACGCCGAAGAGATCGCCCAGGGTGATAACATCGCCCTCCACGCGGATATCGGTGCGCAGCATGACCGCGTCGTCGGCAAGGGCGGCACCGATGATTTGCGGTGGCGGGGCGAAGATGAAGGCGAGGGCGAGCAGAATACGTTTCATGGCTCAGTCCTCAGCGAAGGTTGGAGCTGGCGGCCAGCATCTCGTCAGACGCCGAGATCACCCGCGCATTCATCTCGTAGGCCCGCTGGGCCTGGATGAGAGCGGTGATTTCGGAGACCGCATTGACGTTCGAGGATTCAACAAAGCCCTGCCGGACCACGCCAAACCCGGTCGAACCCGGCGTGCCGCTGGTGGCGGCACCGGACGCGGCTGTCTCGGTGAAGAGATTATCCCCGCGGGCTTCAAGTCCTGCCTCGTTGAAGAAGTTTGACAATTCCAGCTGGCCGACAATCTGCGGGGTCGGGTCGCCATCGATGATGGCCTGCACCTGTCCCTGCTGGTTGATCGCCACATCCCGCGTTCCCTGCGGAATGGCGATGCCCGGGGCGACCGTATAACCGTCCGTCGTGACCAGCTGTCCATCGGGGCTGATGGCGAAATTGCCGGCGCGGGTATAGGCATCCTCGCCAGAAGGCAGCTGGATCCGGAAATAGCCGCGGCCATTAATGGCCAGGTCATAGCGATTGCCGGTCTGGTTCAGACTGCCCTGTTCGGTGATCCGGTAAACCGAGGCGGCCTGTACACCGAGCCCGACCTGAACGCCGGTCGGCACGATGGTGCCCGCATCGGAAGAGGAGGCCCCCATCCGCTCGACATTCTGATAGATCAGGTCTTGGAATTCGGCCCGCTGCCGCTGGAAAGCGGTGGTGTTCATGTTGGCGATGTTGTTCGAGATGACCTCGACATTCATCTGCTGGGCCTGCATGCCCGTTGCGGCGGTGGTGAGTGAGCGCATGGTGATACTCCCCTTAGACGCGGCCGAGGCGTTCGATCGCCTTCCGGCTCAATTCCTCGCCTTGCGAGATGAAACGTGAAACGGATTCGTAGGCCCGCATGGTCTCGATCATGCGGGTCAGCTCGAGAATGGGCTGGACATTCGAGCTTTCGACATAGCCCTGGCGGATCTGGAATTCGACGGCGATATCGGCCGGAGCCTCTTCGCTCGCGGCGTAGCGTCCGGACCCGGTCTTTTCCAGCGCGCCCAGGTTTTCAAAGCGGTAGACACCCAGCCGCGCGATTTCTGCATTGTTCTGAACGAGCGCGCCGTCTTCCGAAATCATGACAGTGCCCTGGGCGGGATCGACCGCTATGGGCAGACCCAGATCATCCAGCACTAGCGCGCCATCGGACGCGGCCAGCTGGCCATTATTGTCGATGCGGAAACGGCCATCGCGCGTGTAAAGCGCATCGCCGTTAGCGGTCTCGACCTGAAAGAAGCCATCGCCTTCCAGCGCGACATCGAAGGGGCGGCCGGTGAATTCCAGCGTCCCTTCGCGAAAATCCCGGCCGACGCCCCAGGCGTCGACATATTGAAGATTATCCGGCCCGTCTTGCGACGTGGCTGTCGGTGCCGCTTCGCTCCGGAGCAGAAGGTTTTCGACGTGAAATCCGGGCGTGTTGGCATTCGCGATATTGTTCGCGGTGATATCCATTTCGCGACGCAGCGTAAGCTGTCGCGAAAGCCCTATCATCAGAGCATTGTCCATGGCGCGTTCCGTCCGTTCTGGATCGATATGTTTCAGCACTGTCTTCCGCAGTGCTTGCCAAACGCATTGCAGACGGCGTGCCATAGTTAATTATGAAATATTTCAGTGACTTAATGATAAGACGGAGCCAGTGGGGCTCGCATTCCCGGCAGATTGCGGCCCAGCAACCGGCAGGAATTGCCGGGCAAGGCGTAATTGCAAACGCCTCGTTAACCGGACCGGGCCTTAATCGTCAGGTGATTCCAAGAATCGGAGCCGGGAAAATGGCGGACGAAAACGAAGAGATCGAAGACGGCGTCGACGGCGAAGAAGCTGAAGGCGGCAAGAAGAAGCCGGGCATAATGAAGCTGGCGCTGTTTATCGGCCTGCCGGTTCTCATTCTTGTGCTCGGCGGTACGGCCGCTTTCCTGCTGCTCTCAGGCGGGGGCGATGATGAGCACCAGGTGGCCGAGGCCGGCGAGCATGGTGAGGTGACGGATGGTCATGGCGGCGGAGACGGTCACGGAGGCGGTTCTGGCGCTGACCTTGCGGTCGCAACACTGCCGGATCTGATTGTCTCTATAACGGATGCGAACGGGCGCAATTCGCTTCTGACGCTCCAGCTCAGCTTCGAGACGCCGGATGAGCACCTTCTGGAAAGCCTGGTCGAGGAAGACGGAGAGACGCTGACCGCAGATGGTCGTCGTCTCGTAGACCTGTACATGGGCTTTTTGCGTGAGTTGCGGCCCGATGATTTGTCCGGGAGCGCCGGCTACCAGCGCATTCGTATGGAATTGTTGAGGCGTGCCGAACTCGTGCTGGGCGAGGAGCGCGTTTCCGCTGTGCTCATCACAAACGTTCTGATCGTTTAGGATTGTCCATGGCTGATGCCGCAGAAAAAGAAGCGCCCGAAGCGGAAGACGCCGAGGCTGCCTCCGGAGATGATCTCTCCGAAGAATGGCAGTCAATGGTCGGCGAAGACGGTCATGAGGGCCAGGCTGGCGCTGCGCCGGAACGCATTCTCAATCAGGACGAAATCGACAGCCTGCTCGGCTTCTCGATGTCGGATGACGAGGATGGCGATAAATCCGGTATTCGCGCCATCATCAATTCCGCGTTGGTGTCGTATGAACGCCTGCCCATGCTGGAAATTGTTTTCGACCGCCTTGTCCGGTTGATGACGACCAGCCTGCGAAACTTCACATCGGACAATGTCGAGGTCAGCCTCGACAATATCTCGTCCATGCGCTTTGGCGACTATCTCAATTCAATTCCGCTTCCGGCCATTTTGTCCGTCTTCCGGGCAAAACAGCTCGACAATTACGGCCTGCTCACGGTTGATTCCAACCTGATCTATTCCATCGTCGACGTGCTGCTCGGCGGCCGCCGTGGCAATTCCGCAATGCGGATTGAAGGGCGGCCCTACACGACGATCGAGCGCACCCTTGTCCAGCGTATGATCGAAGTGGTGCTTCAGGATGCCAAATCGGCATTTGAGCCTCTGACCGAAGTCGATTTCGCTCTGGAACGGATCGAGACCAATCCGCGTTTTGCCGCGATTGCGCGCCCGGCCAATGCCGCCATCCTTGTGAAACTGCGTGTCGATATGGAAGACCGGGGTGGGCGGATCGAGCTGCTTTTGCCTTACGCCACGTTGGAGCCCATCCGGAAAATGTTGCTCCAGCAATTCATGGGCGAGAAGTTTGGCCGCGACAATATCTGGGAAAGCCACCTTGCGACCGAGCTCTGGTCCACGCAGATGGAAGTTTCAGCGGTGCTGGACGAAATCCGCATGCCGTTGGGCAAGGTCATGGACATGAAGGTGGGGGACACCTTCTTTCTCGATGCCTCGTCTGACAGCGCCATTGAACTGAAATGCGGAAACGTTCCGCTCACGCGCGGCCGCATGGGGCGGCTCGGCTACAACGTCGCGGTCCGCCTAGATGCGCCTCTGACATCCCGCGCCAAAAAAGCATTGTTGAGAAAAGCATGACCCTTGCCACGCTCGTCTTTGAAGGTGCCGTCGCCCTTCTCGTTCTGATCGCCGCCGTGATGTTGTGGCGCGTGGATGCACGCCTGCGGGCCTTGCGTTCCGGGCAGGATGGCATCCGGGCCTCCATTATCGCTCTCGATGAAGCCTCCGAACGCGCCCGGGCGAGTCTGGCCAGCCTTCAGCGCGCCGCCCGCGAGAGCGGAGAAACGCTCGAACAGAATGTGCGCAAGGCTCAGGGCCTGTCCGACGAGCTTCGCCTCCTGGTCGAGGCCGGTGACCGCCAGGCCGATGATATCGCCGCGCGGCCACGCCGCAAAACCATAGCCGAGCATTTCCCCGAGGGCGGCCGCAAAACCATCTATTCTGACCTGAAGGATGTTCGCTAGTCATGCGCCCGGTTCGTCTCCTTGCCACAGCGGCCGTCCTTGCGGGCGGATTGTTTGTTTTGAAAGCGCTTGAAGTGGGCGTGGGTGCGGCGGACGCTTTGGCAGCATGGAACCTGTCTGATGATGCGGCCGACACAACGCCTGAAGAGGTCAGAGACGACACCAATGAGGCCGTTTCGCCTTTGCCAGATAATTCGATCGGCGAGCAAACATGCACGCCGGCCCAGCCATCTGCCGATCAATCGGCACTATTTGCTTCTCGCGTGGGGCTCAGCCCGTCCCAGCGCGACGTGCTGACATCCCTCAGCGAACGCCGCAATGAACTGGATGGCCGCGCTCGCGAGCTCGATACGCGCGAGCAATTGCTGGAAGCGGCAGAAATCCGCATCGACGAACGGATTACCGAATTGCGTACGCTGCGTGATGATATCGAGACGCTTCTGGGCACGCTGGATGAGGAAGAAGAAGCCGAAATCGTGCGGCTGGTCTCCATATACAACAATATGGAAGTGGATGCGGCAGCCGAACGTTTGGCAGCGCTCGATCCCCAGACTCAGGTTCAGATTGTGACGCGTATGGCAGCCCGCAAGGCAGGCGAAATCATGGGCGAAATGGATGTGCGGGATGCTGCGGTCTTGACGGCGTTGATCGCGGCGCGCCGCGAGGTGCCTGAGACCGCCGCTGAGTTGGAGGCGCGGATTGGCACTGAGGGCTAGCCTTCTTTCCTGCCTGATCGGGATAGCGGTCTGCGCCTCGGCCTATGCGGCCGAGCCGGTCACATTCTCAGCAGAACGCACCAATGGTGTCTCACGCATTTTGCTGACCTATCCGGAAGCGTATGCCGATGAGCGGCCCGATGCCGAAGCCGAAATTCTGGGCGGCCAGGTGCTGGTCGTCCGTCTGACAGATGCGATCGAGGGCAGCGCAAGTGACATTACGTCCCGTCTCGGAGATATTGTGGCGTTGGCGCGCATTGATCCGGACGGAAGCGCGCTGCGGCTTGCCTTGCGGAATGAAGCCGTCACGCCGCAGATATCATCGTCTTACAATCTGATCGCCATTGATCTGGTGCCGGCTGGTGCTTCACCCTTGCCGCGGATCATATCGCCGCGTGAGCAGGCGGAGATTGATGCGGCTGCTGCCGCTGCCGCAGCACCGCCACCACCCCCACCACCGGAAGCGTTGGATGTCGCGGTCTCATTCGGACAAGCCGCCGAATACACCCGGATCGAATTCGTCTGGCCGGAAGTTGTCAGCTATGAGCTGGAGCAAGACGGCAATATCGCAACCGTGACGTTTTCCCAGCCTGCGATAATGGATCTGGTCGAGCTCAGAACGGCCGAGCCGCGGCTATTGCAAGACATTTCCGGTGAACGCGGCGAGACCGACTTTCAATTGGTGCTCACCCTCGACGACGGCGCGAGTGCGCGTATCTGGGATGAGGGGGAGCGGATTGTGATCGATCTGCTCGCTGATGGTGTCAGCAATCCGACAGACGTGCTGGCGGCCTTGACGGCGCTGGCAGACGCACAGAATTCAGGCGGCGAAAGCGCATCGGAAGATGATGCAGCGACTGAGCCAGAGAACATGGCCGCAGCCGCGTTGGACGACGATGAAATTGAGCCCGGTCAACCGGTCCTTGTGCCGGAGGTCGACGAAGATCAGTTGAACTACGTGCCCGCAGTGCGCACCGACCCGGTGCCTGCCAGCGGCATTGTGCAGGCCGAGGTCAGCGAAGCCGATGGCGAACTGACGGCAATTTTCGAATGGGCAGCCCCCGTTGGAGCCGCCGTGTTTCGCCGCGGCTCTGCCGTCTGGATCGTATTTGATGCCCAAGCCGAATTGAACCTCGAGGAGATGGCGCACGGATCCCGCGGCCACGTCATCGGGTTCACAACCGTACAGGGGCAGGGGTTCACTGCCGCCCGGATCGTGGTGCCGGAATCCACGCAGGCAGCCGTATTCTCTGAGGGTCCGGTCTGGCGCGTGGTCTTGGCCGAGCGGATCGAGTCTCCGCCGCGCCCGATCTCGGTCGAGCGCGATGCGAGACGCGGAGCCTCCGCGCGCATATTGGTGGAGCTGGACGGGTTGGCGCAAACGCTGTGGGTCGATGATCCAACGGTCGGCGATTCCCTGGCTGTCATTACCGCAAGCGGGCAAATCCAGGGGGCGCCCTCGCGCCGCGATTTTGTCGGTATGGCGCTTTTGCCCTCCAGCCAGGGCGCGGCGATGGAAGTGACGGCGGATGATGTCGTCATGACACGTCAGGGCGAAGTCGTTGTGTTTGCGCGCCCGGAAGGGCTGGCATTGTCACCAACCTCCGACAGCATTCTGGCGTCAGGGCGCCGCAGCCTTGATTCACCCTCATTCATGGATTTTGAGCGTTGGCAGCGGGAGGGCCGGTTCTGGCCAACCTATACCGAACTCTATGGACAGGCGGCGCGCGGGACGACATCTGATCGCATCACGCTGGCGCGGTATATGCTCGCCAATGGTCTTGCTGCGGAAACACTCGGCGTTATTGATGTCGCCATTGACCGTGATCCCGCCATGCAGGGCAATGCTCACGCTTTGGCGCTTGTTGGCGTCGCCAGCCTGATGATGGGCCGCGTTGAAGATGCACGCCTCGCATTCAATGCGCCGGAAATTCGCAACGACCCCGGCGCGGCACCCTGGCAGGCGCTTATCGCGGCGGAGCGGGAGGAATGGGAAGAAGCCAGCCGCCGTTTTGCGGCGTCACGGGAGGTGCTGTTCGATTATGCCCCTGAATGGCGCGCGCGTTTCCGGATCACCCATGCGGAGACGGCGCTGGAGCTGAATGATTTTGCTGCAGCAACTGAATTGCTGCGGCAGCTGGATGGAGACAATCCGGGGCCGGAAATGGCTGCGCGGGCCGCTTTGCTGGAAGCCCGGCTTGCAGCAGCGTCTGGCAATACGGCGATGGCGCTGGGGCGTCTCGACACATTGTCGACATCGCGCTTTCCGGAAATTCAGGCGCTGGCTCAGCTCGAGCTCTACAAGATACGCATTGAAAATGATCTGATATCTGCGGCTGAAGCTGTTGAAGGTCTGGAAATGCTTCGCTTGCGCTGGCGGGGGGATACAACAGAACTCGAGACCATGAATCTGCTGGCTCAGTTGTATATCCGTGAGGGGCAATACAGCGAAGGTCTGGAATTGATGCAGAATGCGCGCGCTCAATTCCCGGAGACCCGCGCGGCCCGCCGTACAGGCCAGGAAATGAGCCGCATTTTCAATGACCTCTTTCTTGAGGGCGCAGCGGATCGAATGGACCCTATTGAGGCCGTCGCGCTCTTCTATGAGCATTCCTACATGACGCCGATCGGCGCTAATGGCGACCGAATGATCCGGCGTCTGGCTGACCGCCTCGTGGCGTTTGATTTGCTGGAGCCGGCCGCCCAATTGCTGGCGCACCAGGTCAATGAACGCCTGCGCGAACCGGCAGCACGGGCCCGCGTCGGCACGGATCTGGCGGTTATTTACCTGATGGATCACCGCCCGGCCGAGGCCTTGACCGTGATCCGCTCTACCCGCATTGCCGGACTGCCATCGGAACTGGTAGGCGAGCGCCGTATTTTGGAGGCTCGCGCTCTGTCCGAGCTGGGCCGTCATGAGCACGCACTGGAATTGATCGAGCGCGATACAAGCGAGGAAGCCCGGCGCTTGCGCGCCGATATCGCTTGGGCTCAACGAAACTGGCCGGATGCGGGCCGCCGCATTGAAGCTGCACTCGCCAATCGCTGGAGCAATCCCGACCCGCTGACCATTGACGAGCAGGCTGATGTCTTGCGCGCAGCCATCGCCTACAATCTGGCTGAAGACCGGGCCTCGATCGATCGCCTGACGACGCGATACGGGGCGCAAATGGCCGTCACCGATCAGGCGGAAGCGTTTGATGTCCTGACCAGCGATACGGCGGTCAGCGGCGATGTCCGCATTGGTGATCTGGCGCGCCAGATTGCCGGCGTGGATACGCTGGATGCCTTTATGGGCCGCTTCCGTGATCGGTTCTCGGAAGACAACGACCCCGCCTAGCCGGGGGGAGTGACCGTCGCAAAACTCTGCACCAGGCTGCCGGCGACCAGCCGCCAACCGTCCACAAGCACAAAGAAGATCAGCTTGAACGGCAGGGAGATCACGATGGGCGGCAGCATCATCATGCCCATCGACATCAGGATGGAAGCCACCACTAGGTCAATGATCAGAAACGGGATGAATAGCAGGAAGCCGATTTCAAAGGCCCGCCTTAACTCCGAGATCATGAAGGCAGGCGCGACGACGTGAAACGGTGTCTCTTCGGCGCTGGCGGGAAGGTCGCCTTCCATAAATCCGATGAAGAGGCCCAGATCATCTTCGCGCGTGTGCGCCAGCATGAAGGTCTTTACCGGCGCGCTGGATTGATCAAAGGCCTCTGTCAGCTCTATCTCGCCGTCCAGCAGGGGACGTATCCCCTGCTCGTAGGATTCGCTGAACACGGGCGCCATGATGAAGCCGGTCAGGAAAATCGCCAGCGAGATCAAAACCGCATTCGGAGGGCTCTGCTGAAGGCCGACCGCGGTTCGCAATAGAGACAGGACCACGACAATCCTGACAAATGACGTCGTCATGATCACGATGGACGGGGCCAGCGACAAGACGGTCAGCAGCGCCATCAATTGCAGCACACGCTCGGTCAGCGTGCCTTCATCGCCCAGATCCAGGGATATGCCGGGCCCGCCCGGCGCGGCGGCCCAGACACTGCCCGTGATAAGCAAAAATCCGCCGACCAAAGCGAGCAGTCCCGCCCAGCGCTTGAAACTCATGGCGTCGGCCTTTCATCATGGGGCAGGAGGGTTTCGCCGGATGCGCCCAGCAGGACGGCCTGCTCCTTGCCGTCAATTTCGATGATGACGATGCGGCGGCGGGGATCGAGCACGAGCGACTCGATCACCTTCATGCGGCGCTCCCGTTTGACACCGGGAACCTGACCGCGTGACAGGCCGACGATGAAACTGGCCAGCCAGCCTTGCCGCGCGCCCAGGGCGAGCAAGCCCAACAGGCCCAGCACAACGGCCAGCGCGGCGATGTATCGGGTGAAGTCGAGAACGTCCAAGGTGGGCAATTCCTTCCTGTTTAACGCGGCGTTAAGCGACACACTCCAGCTTCACACTCAACAGACCGGAGTAGTGATATGAGTCTGGATAACGCGCCAACACTGGCAATCTTGCGTGAGTCGATGGCTTTTCACAGTCAGCGGCATGATTTGCTGACGCAGAACATCGCGAACGCCAATACGCCCGGCTACACGCCGCAGGATTTGTCTGAAGCCGATTTCCATCGAACGCTGCAGCAACAGCTGCGCAATTCCGCCAGCGTGTCCGCCGGAAATCGCACCTATACCGCGCAGGACCGCCCTGACAGCCAGACCACAGTGAACGGAAACTCCGTCATTCTGGAAGAGCAGATGGTGCGAGCGCAGGAAAACCGCATGCAATACGAAACCGCGCTGACGCTGTATCAGAAAAGCCTTGGCCTGATGCGCATGGCCGCGCGTCCGGTTGGTGGCTAGGAGATCGATAGATGACCGACGCTGCCGATGCATTATCTGTTGCCGCCGCAGGGCTTCGCGCTCAATCGGCGCGCATGCGGATCATTGCCGAGAATATAGCCAATGCGAACTCGACGGCTGAGACGCCGGGGGGCGATCCCTACCGCCGGCAGATGCCGGTCTTCGAGGCCGAGCTGGATCGGGCAACAGGACTGGAAACCGTGCGAATGAGCCGGGCGACGCCCGACATGTCGGAATTCCGACTGGAATATGAGCCCGGACATCCTGCGGCAAATGAAGACGGTTATGTGCGCTATCCCAATGTCCAGACATTGGTCGAGCTGATGGATATGCGCGAGGCCCAACGCTCTTACGAAGCCAATCTCAACATGGTGGAATCCAGCAAGCGCATGATGGAGCGCGCGCTGGACCTTCTGCGCCGATAGGACAATAGACGATGGCAATGGATATAACAGCCGCCCTTAATGCGTATCAGCAAGCGGCCGGTGCTGCCGGAAGTGCCGCCGCCGGGCCGGAAGCGGCCGATGCCGGTGGTCTGAAATTCACGGAAATGGTGCAAGGCGCGCTGGAAGCGACCAATGCCTCACTTGTCCAGGCCGAACAATTGACGGCCAGCGCCGCGACCGGTCAGGTTGAACTGGTGGACGTTGTTACGGCTGTTGCGGCAGCAGAGGTTCAGTTGGAAACCGTTATGGCGGTCCGCGATCAGGTGATCCGCGCCTATAACGACATTCTGAAAATGCCGATCTAGAACTCCTGACGGATCAAAAGAAAGGGCCCGCGGACAGCATCCGCGGGCCCTTTTGATTTGGCCGGTGAATGATTCAGGTCGAGCGATTACTCGCCTGCCTGGACCTCTTCGATCCACGCATTCACGCGTTCTTCCAGAATGTTCAGCGGGACAGCACCTTGTGTCAGCACAACATCATGGAAACCGCCCATGGTGAAGTTATCCCCGAGTGCCGCCTGTGCCTCGCTGCGAAGTCGGAGAATTTCATTCATACCGATCTTGTAGGAGGTCGCCTGACCCGGGATCATGATGTAGCGATCAATGGCATTGACGATATCGCCCTGAGGATTGGGCGTGTTCTCGGCGAGATAGTCGACCGCTTCCTGCCGGGTCCAGCGATAATGGTGAATGCCGGGGTCGACCACCAGCCGGCAGGCCCGCCAGAGCTCCATCGCCAGCCGCCCGAAGTTGGAATAGGGATCGTCGTAGAAGCCCATCTCGAGCGGAAGGTATTCAGTGTAAAGCCCCCAGCCCTCGGTATAGGCATTCACGCCGCCGAAACGACGGAAGGCCGGCACGCCTTCCAGTTCCTGCATGATGGCCAGCTGCATATGGTGACCCGGAATGCCTTCATGATAGGCGAGGGCTTCCATCTGATAGGTTGGCATATCCGCCATGTCCCGAAGGTTGGCGTAATACCGGCCCGGGCGGGAGCCGTCTTCGGATGGCCGGTTGTAGAAGGCCTTTCCGGCGGATGCCTCGCGGAAGGGCTCAACGCGAACAACCTCCATATCAGCTTCCGGGAAGGTGTCGAAATAGGCGGGTAGCGCGTCGCGCATATTGTCGATGATGGTCGTCGCATCAGCCAGATAGGCGGCACGGCCTTCATCTGTATTGGGATAATAGAACTGCTCATCCGTGCGCATGAATTCAAAGAAATCCTGGAGGGATCCTTCGAAGCCGACCTGGGCCATGATCTCGCGCATCTCGCCATGGATGCGCTCGACTTCCGCCAGACCGAGATTGTGAATCTCTTCCGGGGTCATGTCCGTCGTGGTGTAGCCGCGCAAAAGATAGGCGTAATACTCGCCGCCATCGGGCATGGTCCAGACGCCATCATCGTCGTCAGCCTGAGCCTCCATCTCGCCAAACATGGCGATCATCCGCTCATAGGCAGGTTGGAGGACGCCCACCATGGCCGCTTCGGCTTCGGCGATCAGACGCTCATGTTCGTCTTCGGCCAGATCCAGATCGGTGATCTTGTTCCTGAAATCCGCCATGATGGGTGAATCCACGCCGCTGTCATCAAACGGGTGGCCGCTAATGACGTTTTGCGCAGTCGCAATCATCGGAGGGTAGGTCCAGCGCGCGGTGCGGACGCCCATGTCAAAGGCCCGCCGGGCATTTTCCATCGACTGGTCGAGATAACCATCCACACTGTTCAGCCGGGCAATATAAGCCTCTGCATCAGAGACATCCGCCACCCGGTGCTGCCCAATCAGGAAGGACGGCACGAAGCTGTGTGGTCCGGCACGGGGAGTGAAGATATAGCCATGGTCCTGCCAGCGCCGGCTTTCAATCGCCCGTTCGGCATTGCGCTCGAACATGCGCCAGGAGATCTGAGCGCTTTCATCAAGCGCATCATAAACAAATTCCGACCGCATCCGCGCGAGATTGGCCTCGGTGATGGCGATGCTTTCTTCGGCAAATTCCGGCGACACATCATTCCACTGATCGTAATCGGTTTTCCGGCCGAGAAAGGTCTGTGTGACGGGCGAACGGGCTACGCCGGCTTCATAGACCTCATCAAACCAGGCATTCAGCCGCTCGGTTTCAGTCGCTTCAACTGACGTGTCATTCCCGTCATCGCCGTCATTATCGTTTGCTGCGGTGGTGCTGGAGACGTCATTCGCCGGTGTGGCCGGTTCCGGTGTTTCGCCGGACGGGCTGCAGGCTGCCAGCAATGCGGCGAGCGATACAGACGTTAGAAAGGTCGGAAATTTCGTCATCGGAGTTTACTCCTGTTCGGTTTCATCGCGTCGTTCCGCGACATAATCATTCACCAGCTCGGTCAGGACGGCCAGCGGGATGGATCCGTTGGTCAGCACGACGTCATGGAATTCGCCATAATCAAAGGCATCGCCGAGTTCGGCCTGCGCATAATCGCGTAATTGCCGGATCCGGATCTGGCCAATCTTGTACGACGTGGCCTGCCCGGGCCAGACGATGTAGCGCTCGACCTCGCGGGTCACTTCTTCTTCTGTGAAAGAAGTATTCTCCAGAAGGAAATCGATCGCGTCCTGCCGGCTCCATTGCAAGGAATGAATGCCGGTATCGACAACCAGTCGCCCAGCGCGCCAGAGCTCGTAGGCGAGCTGGCCGAATTGCTGATACGGATCAGAAAACAATTCCATCTCATTGCCGAGGCTCTCGGCGTAGAGCGCCCAGCCTTCGCCAAAGGCCGAAAGATAGAGCAGGCGCTGGAACATCGGCGTGTTTTCGCGCTCGAGAGCCAGCGTCAGCTGGAAGTGGTGCCCCGGGATGCCTTCATGCATCGCCAGCGTTTCCATCTGATAGACCGCCAGATTCCGCATGTTGGACGTATTGGCGTAATAGACCCCCGGACGCGCTCCGTCGGGTGAGCCGGTATTGTAGAAGGCGGTCGGCGAACCGGCAGCGCGGAACGGCTCGACTTCCCGGACCACCATCTCGCCGTCTGGTATGGTGTTGAAATAATCGGGAACGGCCTCGCGAACGCGGTCAAAGAAGGCATTGACCTCATCGATATATCGTTGCCGGCCTTCATCCGTGTCCGGATAGTAGAACTGGGGATCGCTTCGCATGAATTCGAAGAATTCCTGAAGTGTTCCCTCATAACCGACTTCCGCCATTACCTCGCGCATCTCGTCGTGAATGCGCGCGATCTCGGCCAGGCCGGTATCGTGGATTTCCTGCGCGGACAGGTCAGGGATGGTGGTGAAGCTCGCAAGCTGGGACTGATAGTATTCCTCGCCGCGCGGCAGCTTCCAGGCGCCATCGCGGTCATCCGTCATTTCAGCATGACGTTCGAACATCGCTATCAGGTCGCGATAGGCCGGGCCGACCTCGTTGGCCATTACCTCGGCTGCCCGATCTATCAGAGCCGCCTTCTGATCATCCGGTATATCGAGCGCGTTCACCTTGGCTGTGAAATCAGCCAGTAGAGGGGACGGCGTTTCCGTGTCATCAAAAGGTGCACCGGTAATAATGTTCTGCGTATTGCCAATCAGGTAGTCGAACGCAAAGCGCGGCGGAATAACACCATTTTCGGCGCGTTCATCTGCCTGAGCGATCAGGCTTTCCAGCGCTGGCGCGATCCCTTCCAGCCGCGAAATATAGGCCTCGGCATGACCAACGCTCTCTACCCGGTGCCGACTGATGAGCAGGGTTGGAAACCCGGTGTGGGGACCAAACATCTGGGTGAAGATGTAGCTTTGATCGCGGAAGGAAAACTGCCGGATACCGGTTTCCGCCAGGTATTCAAAGACAAGGTATGAGACCCTTGCGTCGACATTCAGCGCATCAATGTCGAAATTGGAGCGCAGGTAGTCCAGCCGCTCGATCCGCCGCTCATTGGCCGCCATAGCCGCTTCTTCCGTCACCGGATCCCAGCGGCCATAGGCATCAAGATCATCAATCCGCCCCAGCGCCGTCAGTGTTGTCGGCGAGTATTGAAGATCGGCTTCAAACAGTATGTCGAACCAGGCGTAGAGGCGCTCGGATTCGGTTTGTGCCTCGGTTTCCCCGTCCGACTCTGGTGCAACGGTTTGTGCGCTTTCCATTGCAGGCGCTGACGTGGAGTCCACCTCGTCAGCGGCCGGGCTACAGGCGGCGAGCAAGGCCAGGCTGGAAGCGCTGGCCAATAAAATGCGAAGTGTCATGTCGAGCCCTCCCCGGGACCAATTATTCAGCCAGCGTCTCTGCGATATATGAGTCCACCAGCTCACTGAGCAAGGTCAGCGGTACCGATCCATTGCCCAGCACCACATCATGGAATTCGCCGTAGTCAAAATCGTCGCCCAGCGCATCCATGGCGCGTTGACGCAGCTCGAGAATGGTCAACATGCCAACCTTGTAGGACATGGCCTGTCCCGGCCAGACGATATAGCGGCGGACTTCGTTGCGGATGTCGCCTTCCGTCATCGGAGTGTTGGCGAGCATGTAGTCCATGGCTTCCTGCTCGCTCCAGTCATAATAGTGGATGCCGGTATCCACGACCATGCGCGCGGCCCGGAAAACTTCGTAGCCGAGACGGCCAAAATCCTGATACGGGTCCGTGAAGAAGCCCATATCCTTGCCGAGATTTTCTGCATAGAGCGCCCAGCCTTCGCCATAGGCCGAATACCATGTCACGCGCTGGAACATCGGCACGTCGTCGAGCTCCTGGGCAATGGCCGATTGCATGTGGTGACCCGGCAAGCCTTCATGATAGGCGAGCGTTTCCATCTGATAGACCGGCAATTCGCTCATCTGCGCCAGATTGACATAGTAGGCGCCGGGCGCAGAACCATCCAGCGGGCCGGGTTCATAGAAGGCACCCGTCGCGGTTTCGATGCGATACTGTTCAACGGCGCGGACCTCCATTTCGGCCTGTGGCAAGCGTCCGAAGTATTCCGGCAGGCGATCCCTCATTGTGTCGAGTATGGCGGTCGCTTCATCAAGGTAACGCTGCCGCCCTTCTTCCGTATCGGGATAGTAGAATTGAGGGTCTTCCCGCAGATAGGCGAAGAAGTCCTGCAGCGAACCTTCGAAGCCCACCTGCTCCATGATGTCGCGCATTTCGCCGTGGATACGTTCAACTTCGGCGAGTCCGGTGTTGTGAACCATTTCAGCCGTCATATCGTCGCGGGTCGTATAATTGGCGACCTGCGCCTGGTAGTATTCAGCGCCGCGCGGCAGACGGGACACACCGTCAATCTCGAGGCCTTCCGCGACTTCAGCGTGGGTTTCCATGGTCGAGATCAGGCGCTCATACGCAGGCCCTACTGATTCCAGCAACGCCGTCCGCGCGGCCTCGCGCAGTGCATCGGCGTCCTCTTCGGAAATCTCGATTCCGGCGAGCTTCTCGTTGAAGTCGGCCCATAGCGGGGAGTCTTCGCCGCTGTCGTCAAACGGGGCACCGGTCACAATGCCCCGCGCCGTGTTGATGATCGTGGGGTAGGCAAAGGCGGGCGGCAGAACGCCGGCGCGCGCGCGTTCGTCGGCCTGTGCAACCAGGGCATCCAGTTGCGGTCCCAGACCTTCCAGACGGCGGACATAGGCATCGGCCTGATCGGCATTCCGGATACGGTGATAACCGATCATCATGGCCGGCATGTCACTGTGCGGCCCGAAGAATTGCGTGAAGATATAATTGTGATCCCGGAACTCACCCTGCTGCAGCCGGTTTTCCAGGACGAATTCGGCAAAGCGGTAAGACACCTGAGCCTGCGGCGTCAAAGCGTCAAAATCAAAATTGGTGTGAAGATTCTGCAGATCGGCCACAGTCCGGGCCTGTGCAGCTTCAAACGCCTCCGATGACGGGTCGTCCCAACGGCCATAGGCGGCATTGTCGTCCACAATGCCAAAATAGGTTTGTGTTTCCGGACTGAGCGCCAGCTCTCTCTGGAATTGTTCGTCAAACGCCGCCATCAGGCGTTCGGTTTCAGATTGCGTCTCGGCCTCTTGTATGTCGTCTGCCGGGGCCACGACCTCGGCGGTTTGCATCGTGTCTGTTTCTGCATCCTGCGAACAGCCAGCCAATAGCGCCATCGCACTTACACCAATGAGAAAACGACGCATCATGAAACTCCCCGAAAATGAAAACGTTTACCTTTGTTGACTCTTTCTTAACGCGAACGACGAGAGCGTAAATACACGATTGCGCTACACACTGTATTGCGGAGAAGCCGCGTGACGGGTTCAGAAGTTCTCGATATTGCCCGCGACTCGATCTGGTTGATGCTGGCGATGGCCGCACCGATCATGCTGATCGGCCTGGCTGTCGGCGTTGTCATCGCCCTGTTCCAGGCCCTGACACAAGTGCAGGAAATGACACTGGTTTTCGTGCCGAAAATCATTGCCATCTTTGTTGCCCTGCTCATCTTCCTGCCGATGATGGGGGCGCTGATGTCGGCCTTCATGAACGGGATTTTTGACCGGATTGTCGCGGCATGATTGGCGATCCGTCATTGCTGGTTTTTGCCGGAGCGCTGATTTTTGCGCGGCTCGGCGCGATTTTGATGCTGCTACCGGGATTTGGTGAAGGCAGCATTCCGCCCCGAATCCGGCTGGCCTTTGCGTTGCTGTTCGCACTGGCACTCGGCCCGATGCTGGCAAGCCAGATTCCGGCAGAGCCGGAACGTCCGATGCAGATCGCCGGTCTCATCATCAATGAGGTGCTGATCGGGTTGATGATCGGTGCTGTGGCGCGGTTGTTTCTGGCGTCGGCAGCCGTTGCGGGGCAGGTCATCGGTCAGCAGAGCGGGCTCGCCATGGCGCAGGTTTTTGATCCGGGGCAGGGTCAGCAGGGCGCCTTGATGGCGACATTTCTGAACCTGACTTTCATGCTCCTGCTGTTCGCCACAAATGTTCACCACCTGCTGCTGCAAGCCGCGCAGGGCAGCTATATGCTGTTTCCAGTTGGCGAGCCGCCGATGATTGCGGATGCAGCCCAATGGGCGCTGAATGCCTTTATTGATGCCTTCACGATTGGCGTGCAGATCGCATCGCCTCTGATTGTCTTTGGTCTCGTTTTCTATTTCGGCCTGGGCGTTCTCTCGCGCCTCATGCCGCAGGCACAGATTTTCTTTATCGCCATGCCGGTCAATATTCTGGCCGGCCTTTTCATCACCGCCATTGCGCTGGGATCCATGGCCACACTCTGGCTGGGTCGGATGGAAAGCTTCGCTGTGGAGTTTCAATGATCCATGGCTGAAGGTCAGGACGAAAGCGAAAAAACCGAAGAACCGACACAGCGGCGGCTGGATGAAGCGCGCAAGAAAGGCGATGTTCCCAAATCCCAGGAAATTCCCGGCTGGTTTGTTCTGGCGTCCGGCCTTGTGGTCATTGGCTTGATGGCCCCGAGTGCGGCGCGAGCGCTATCCTCAGATCTCAGCCTGTTCCTGTCGAATGCGCATTCAATGAGCCTGGAGCCAGCCGCGTTGCGGGCCGAAAGCATGGCGCTGGGCTGGCGGGTGATCGCTGCGACCGGTTTGGCGTTTGCCGTGATTGGCGCGGCGGGGCTGGCGGGCCACCTGCTTCAGACGGGGCTGATGTTCACGACCGAGAAGATGCAGCCGAAACTATCCAAGCTGAATCCTCTGGAGGGTTTCAAACGGATGTTCGGAGCCGAGGGGCTGGCAAACTTCCTTAAAGGCGTGGGCAAAATGGCGATCGTCTCGGCCGCTGTCTTCGTAGTCATCTGGCCCAAACGCGGCGACCTCGCCACCATGCCGCAAGTCGATGTTTCTGCACTGCTCAGCATTATACGGGAGGATATTCTTCTGGTGCTGGTCGCTGCGCTTGTCGCCTATGCGTTCATCGCTGCTGCCGATTTCATCTATCAGCGGCAGAGTTTCATGAAGCGCAATCGCATGTCGCGCCGGGACATCAAGGACGAACACAAACAGTCCGAGGGCGATCCGATGGTCCGCGCCAAATTGCGCCAGATCCGGCAGGAGCGCGCCCAGAGGCGGATGATGGCGGCGGTTCCGGACGCCACTGTCGTCATCATGAACCCGACCCACTATGCCGTGGCGCTCAAATACGAACAGGGCGAAACAGCCGCGCCAATCTGTGTGGCAAAGGGCGTGGATCAGGTCGCGCTGAATATCCGTGATCTGGCCGAGGAAAATGATGTGCCGATCGTCGAGGATCCGCCTCTGGCCCGCGCACTCTTCGCCAGTGTGGATATCGACGAAACCATCCCGGCCGAACACTTCCAGGCGGTCGCCAAGGTGATCGGCTACGTACTGACGCTCACCGGCAAGCGCGCACAAAAGGCCCAACCGGGTTAGACTTCGAGTAGCGGATATTGATTCGCATAAGGACAGAGCCATGGCTGATCTCACCGAACCCGTTGAAACCATGAAATCTCCGTTATTGTCGAAAGGATTGAAACGCGGCCTGCAATGGGTCGTCGGCCTTGGATTGCTCAGCGTTTTTGCCGTCGCGCTGTTTGCGGCTTCGGCCATGGTTTGGAACGGCTTCATTCTGTTGTGCGGTGTCGCCATCGCCGCATTCGGCATGCTCTACGCGCTGGCCGCAGGAGAAGCCGCGGGACGATCGATGAAGGAAAAGGCAGACAGCCATGCAGAGCCAGGCCCGGCCAGCCTGGCGCTGGAGACGCTGGAGACGCTCGAAGATCCGATGCTGGTGACCGACCGGCGCGGCGCTGTGCGCTGGGGCAATTCGGCGTATCGCGAATTGGCCGGGCGGTTCGCATCAACGGGACAGGCGTCAACCTTGCCCGCCCTTGAGCGCATCTGGGCGGCCAGCGGCGATGGCGCCATTTATCGTCTGGCACGGGCCGCACGTCAGGGCGAGGTGGCGCGCGAGCGTTTGCCCGAATTGCCGGGCGAGGAAGGTGAGACTCGAAATTTCTGCCTCGAAGCGCGGCCATCGGGTAAGGATCACATCAGCTGGCGGCTGATGCCGGTCTTTGAGGAAACCAGTGCGGCCGGGTCGGTTCCGACGGCGGACTGGACACATAAATCCCCGGTGGGACTGTTTGCTCTTTCTGGAGACGGGAAGCTCTTCGCGGCCAACGCGACCTTCCGCGACTGGCTGGGTCTGAACGCGGACGAAGCTTTGCCGGAGCTCGCGGTAATTTTCGACGCCGATACTGTTCGTGCGCTGGAAAAATCCCAAGGCGACGAAGATGTTTGCCGCTTTGAGACCCGTTTGAAGGGGCGCGACGGCATTGAGACCGATGCGGTTATTACCCTGTCCTGGGACAGCGAGAAAAAGCCGACGGCGCGCGGAGTCATATATGGGCTCACGGCCACCGGGACGCCATCAGGCGTGGCACAGGCTATTGCGGGCGCCACGGGCGGCAAGGCGGGCCGTACATTTGATGACATGTTTGCAGCCGCTCCATTCGGAGTCGCGCGCCTGTCCGGTTCGGACCCGGCGACAGCTGTGATTGAGGACATCAATCCTCAACTCGTCCAGATGACCGGCGGTCTGGCCAAATCCGGCGCGACGTTTGCGGATCTGTTTGACTGGGAAGCCGGGCGCGCGCCGGAGGATGTTTTCGAAAAGGCCTCCAAAAAGGGAGAGCCCGCCGAGGCTGTTCTGAAGACTGATCCGCCGATGGATATCCACCTGGTGTTTTCGCCTGCCAGGGGCGGAAAGCGCGCTGCCTACATGATCGACGTCACAGCCTGGAAAGAGCTGGAACGGCAGTTGAGCCAGGGCAACAAGATGCAGGCTGTAGGACAGTTGGCCGGCGGCGTTGCCCACGATTTCAACAATCTCTTGCAGGCGATCCGCCTGAATGTGGATGAATTGCTGGGCCGTCACCCGGTCGGTGACCCGTCCTATGGTGAGTTGCAGGTGATCAACCAGACCGTTGCGCGGGCTGCGGGACTGGTGAAGAAGCTTCTCGCCTTCTCCCGGAAGCAGACCTTCCGCATGGAAGCGCTGGATGTGTCGGATGTGCTGTCGGATTTCACCGTATTGCTTCGCCAGATACTGGAAGAGACCGTCAAGCTCGACATTGTCCATGGCCGTGATGTGCCGGCGATCCGCGCCGATAAGGGGCAGCTGGAAACCGCGATCATGAACCTTGCGGCAAATGCCCGCGATGCCATGCGTGATAACGGTGGGGGCACTCTGACTATTCGTACGTCTGCCGTAACGCCAAAAGTCGTTTCGGATGCCGGTGCGCCGGACGTGGATGACGGTGACTGGGTCCAGATCGAGGTCATCGATCAGGGCACTGGCATGGATGAAGCCACCCGGATGAAAATCTTTGAACCCTTCTTCACCACCAAGGCGGTGGGGCAGGGGACCGGGCTGGGTCTCGCCACAGTTTATGGCATCGTCAAACAGTCAGGTGGATTCCTGTTCGTTGATTCTGAGGTGGGCAAGGGCTCGACCTTCCGAATTTTCCTGCCAGCCTATGTCGCCGGCGAGGACGAAGCGCCAGCACCGGTCGAAAAGCCGAAAGGCGACCCCAAGCCAGCCGACCTTGCGGGTCGCGGACGTCTTTTGCTGGTCGAGGATGAAGACGCGGTCCGTGCCATCGCAGCCAAGACGCTGGCCAAGCGAGGCTATGATGTTGTCGAGGCGTGCGACGGCGAGGAGGCATTCGAGATTTTGTCTGAAGACGAAGAGGGGTTTGACCTGCTCGTTTCGGATGTAGTCATGCCGGGGCTGGACGGGCCGGGCTTGCTGGCCAAGGCCGCAGACCTGTTGAAGGATACCCGCGTGATATTCATCTCCGGCTATGCCGAGGAGCAATTCTCCGACACGCTCTCGCGTGACAAGGATATCTCCTTCCTGCCCAAGCCGTTCACGCTGACGCAGCTGGCGGAGCGCGTGAAGGAAGTCCTGTCCGGTGAAGTGCGGGACGCGGCCTGATCCAATTTCAGCATAATAAATGTTCTCCTTGCGTTCTGTGAACAAAAGCGGTACATAACCCTCAATTGCTCCCCGCCCGGGGACGTGAAATAAGGGGATAGCATTATGGCCAAGGCAGCGATTCGACTGGTGAGCGACGTGAAGAGTGACGACAAGAAAAAGGCGCTGGAAGCCGCGCTGGGTCAGATTGACCGGGCGTTTGGCAAGGGCTCCGTCATGAAACTGGGCGAACGCCCGGAAATGGATATCGAATCGGTTCCAACCGGTTCGCTCGGTCTGGATATCGCGCTGGGAATTGGCGGCCTGCCAAAGGGCCGGATCATTGAAATCTACGGGCCGGAATCTTCGGGTAAGACCACGCTCGCCTTGCATTGTGTTGCTGAAGCGCAAAAACGCGGTGGCGTTGCCGCTTTCGTGGATGCCGAGCACGCGCTCGATCCTGTCTATGCCGGCAAGCTTGGCGTGGATGTCAGTGAACTTCTTGTGTCGCAGCCCGACTGTGGCGAGCAGGCGCTGGAAATTGCCGACACGCTGGTGCGGTCCGGTGCCGTCGATGTGCTGGTGATCGACTCCGTGGCGGCCTTGACCCCGCGGGCGGAGCTTGAAGGCGATATGGGCGACTCGCTGCCCGGTCTCCAGGCCCGTTTGATGAGCCAGGCGCTGCGCAAGCTGACCGGCTCCATTTCCAAATCGAAATGCCTGGTGATCTTCATCAACCAGATCCGCATGAAGATCGGCGTGATGTTCGGCAGCCCCGAAACCACGACCGGCGGCAACGCGCTGAAGTTCTATTCCTCGGTCCGTCTGGATATCCGCCGTATCGGTCAGATCAAGAACCGGGATGAGGTCATCGGAAACCAGACCCGCGTGAAAGTGGTGAAAAACAAGGTGGCGCCGCCTTTCCGCGAGGTCGAGTTCGACATTCTCTATGGCGAAGGCATTTCGCAGATGGGTGAGGTGCTCGATCTGGGCGTGAAGGGCAATATCGTCGAGAAATCGGGATCCTGGTATTCCTATGAATCGGAACGCATCGGCCAGGGTCGCGAAAATGCACGCAAATTCCTGCAGGAAAATCCGGATATTGCGGCCTCTATCGAGGCCAAGGTTCGCGCCAATGCAGGGCTGATTGCGGACGAAATGCTGGTCGGACCATCCGCTGAAGATGATATTGCCGATGCGGGCTAGATAAGCGCGCCAACCCTCACTATCTTCAGGTTTACAGTAACGGGTGCTTGGCGATGCCGGGCACCCGTTCGTATATGGGACCAGACAGCAAGATTTCGGGACGATTATAATGACCAGCCTGCGCGATATCCGCCGCGATTTTCTGAATTACTTCAAGGATTCAGGTCACGAAATTGTTGCCTCAAGCCCGCTGGTCCCGAAAGAAGACCCGACTCTGCTCTTCACCAATGCCGGGATGGTTCAGTTCAAGAACGTCTTTACCGGACAGGAAAAGCGCAATCCGCCGCGCGCAACGACGACCCAGAAATGTGTGCGGGCAGGCGGCAAGCATAATGATCTGGACAATGTTGGCTATACGGCACGCCATCACACATTCTTTGAAATGCTGGGTAACTTTTCATTTGGTGACTATTTCAAAGAACAGGCGATCAGCTACGCTTGGAATTTGATCACCAGGGAGTTCGAACTGCCGGCTGAAAAGCTGCTCGTCACGGTTTATGCCGAGGACAATGAAGCGGCGGATCTCTGGAAGAAGATTGCCGGCCTGTCCGACGACAGGATCATTCGCATCGCGACGTCGGATAATTTCTGGATGATGGGCGATACCGGCCCGTGCGGGCCGTGTTCTGAAATCTTCTATGATCACGGACCAGAGATCGCGGGCGGTCCTCCCGGTTCTCCCGATGAAGACGGGGATCGCTTTATCGAGATTTGGAATCTCGTCTTCATGCAATTCGAGCAACAAGAGGGCGGCGAGCGGATCAATCTGCCCAAGCCGTCAATCGATACCGGCATGGGGCTGGAGCGTATCGCTGCCGTGCTTCAGGGCGTTCATAACAATTATGATGTCGACCTCTTCAAGGCACTGATTGCAAATTCCGAAGACATTCTTTCGTCAAAAGCGAAGGGCGAGGCGCTTGCCAGTCACCGCGTGATTGCGGATCACTTGCGGTCCACCTCTTTCCTCATGGCAGATGGTGTGACCCCGTCGAATGAGGGTCGGGGCTATGTGCTGCGCCGGATCATGCGGAGGGCTATGCGTCACGCGCACTTGCTCGGCGCCACCGAGCCGGTGATGCACCGACTGGTACCCGAACTCGTCAACCAGATGGGCGATGCTTTCCCGGAACTTGGACGCGCGCAGGCATCGATTGAATCGACGCTTCAGGCAGAGGAAGAGCGCTTCCAACGGACGCTTGGCCGTGGGCTGGCTTTGCTGGACGAAGCCACGACCGGCATGAAGGAAGGCGACGCGCTGGCCGGAGAAACGGCCTTCAAGCTCTATGACACCTATGGTTTCCCGCTGGATTTGACTCAGGATGCCTTGCGGGCCCGGGGCATGTCGGTGGACGAGGAAGGCTTCAACACCGCCATGGACAAGCAGCGCGAAATGGCGCGCGCCTCCGGATTCAGCTCGGGAGAGGCGGCGCCAGATACCGTCTGGTTCGGCGTACGTGATACCGCCGGTAACACAGAATTCCTCGGCTATGATGGCGTTGAGGGCGACGGCAAGCTGCGCGCCATTGTAGCGGGCGGGAATGTTGCGGATGCACTCTCGGAAGGCCAGAGCGGTGAGTTGGTGTTTGACCGGACACCGTTTTATGGCGAATCCGGTGGCCAGATCGGTGATGCCGGTACCATCGAATTTGAAAACGGTGCCAGATTTGTCGTGCATGATGTTCAAAAGCGCGCCGGTGACGTGTTCGCTCATGCCGGCATTCTGGAATCCGGCGATGTGAAAACGGGCGATCAGGCGCGCCTTGTTGTGGACGAGACACGGCGCAATCGGACACGTGCCAATCACTCGGCCACTCACCTCATGCACCGGGCCTTGCGCGATGTGCTCGGCAATCATGTCAGCCAGAAGGGATCCTATGTCGGTCCGGACCGGCTGCGCTTTGACTTCTCGAATAATGGTGCCGTGACGTCTGCGGAGGTTTCCCGGATTGAGGCTGATGTAAACGCCGTTATTCACCAGAATGTCGCTGTGTCGACGCAAGAGATGTCACCGGATGAGGCCATCGAAGCGGGCGCACTCGCCCTCTTTGGCGAAAAATATGGCGATCAGGTACGTGTCCTCGCCATGGGGGACGATCTGCATGAGGCCACCAAACCCTATTCGGTCGAATTGTGTGGCGGCACACATGTCGCCCGCACTGGTGATATCGCTCTGTTCAAGATCGTGGGCGAAACCTCGGTCTCTGCCGGCGTCCGGCGGATCGAAGCCCTCACCGGAGAGGCGGCACGGCAATACCTGGAGCAACAGGCCGGACTCGCCAAATCCTCGGCAGATTTGCTGAAAGTACCAACTCAGGACGTGCCGGCGCGGATCCAATCCCTGCAGGACGAACGTAAACAGCTGGAGCGGCAACTCGCGGAAGCCAAAAAGCAGCTCGCCATGGGTGGGGGCGCCGCTGGCGCGCCCGCCGGACCGGAGAAAATTGGCGATGTCCATTTTACCGGCCGTGTCGTTGAAGGCGTGGGCGGCAAGGATTTGCGGGGCCTGATCGACGACGCCAAAAAGCAGATGGGCTCCGGCATCGCCGCCTTCATGGGCGTCAATGATGGCAAGGTCGCGCTCGCCGTCGGCGTTACGGACGACCTCAAAGACCGCTTCAATGCGGTTGATCTGGTTAAGGTCGCGGCGGAAGCGGTTGGTGGAAAAGGTGGCGGTGGCCGCCCTGACTTTGCGCAGGCAGGCGGTCCGGATGCGTCGAAGGCACAAGCGGCGGTGGATGCCTTGAAAGCGGCCATAGCCGGGTGACGCAACAGGCTTCCAGCCCCGGGTTTCGCGAGATCGCTACCGATGCGATCCGTTTCTGGGAATGGGGCCGTCTCGCTTACAATCTCTTGCTGGCAGGGCTCACGCTCTACCTGTTGCGCGGCGACGTTTTGCAATACGGCTTTCTGCTTTTTGTTTATGCCGTCATTGCCAATTTCCTTTACTCCACAGCGTATATCCCGGACGTCTTCATTCAGCTTTCATCCTTTCGATCCCTCTGGCGCAAACTGCGCTGGATACTCTGGCTGACAGGCACGGCGTTCGCCGCAATTATTGCCTTCGCCCTATTGTTTGATCTCGCCTTCAGCGGCTGGACCTGACAGACTGCGCACAGGCAAAACAAGGACCTTTCCCGTGCATTACGAGACCTGGCTGAAAGATGTGGCCGTGTTTCTGGTCGCAGCGGGCGTTGCCGCTCCTCTATTCAGGGCGTTTCGTCAAAGCGCCGTTCTGGCTTTTCTGCTGGCGGGCGTTCTACTCGGCCCGTTTGGCCTTGGCCGGCTGGTGGAATCCCAGCCGCTTTTGCAATTTGTCACCATAGAAGACCCGCATACCGCTGAGCCTTTCGCGGAAGCCGGCATACTCTTCCTGCTCTTCCTTCTGGGCCTTGAATTGTCGTTCGGGCGTCTGTGGGCTTTGAGGAAACAGGTTTTTGGCCTCGGCGCCTTTCAGGTGCTGATTTCGGCCATAGCCATAGGCGGTATCCTTCTGGCGTTTGGTGTGCCAACGCCATCAGCCGTCATCATCGCTCTCGCGCTGGCCCTGTCATCGACCGCGATCGTCATGCAAATCCTGATCGAGGAGCGAAAGGCGGCAACCGCCACCGGGCGGACGGCGTTCGCGGTCCTGCTGTTTCAGGATTTGATGGTCGCGCCCATCCTCATTCTCGTCGGATTCTTGGGGCTGGGAAGCGGCGAAGGCGTTCTGGGTGCGATTGGCGAAGCTGTCATTGGCGGCGCCATTGCTGTGGCCTTCATTGCGCTTGTGGGCCGGTTTGTGGTGCGTCCCGCCTTTCAGCTGGCCGCGTCTGCCGGGGGGCGCGAGATGATGCTGGCTCTGACCCTGCTGACCGTGCTGGGCGCTTCGGTGGCGACGGCGTCCGCGGGTCTTTCACTGGCGCTCGGCGCTTTTCTTGCGGGCCTTCTGCTCGGCGAAACGGAGTTCAAGGCCCAGATTGAGATCGATCTGGAGCCGTTCAAAGGCTTGCTGATCGGTTTGTTCTTCATGACGGTCGGCATGAATGTCGACCCGGTGGCTTTGATCGCGCAATGGCCGGTCATTCTGGGGGGCGCGGCCGTTCTGATCATTGGCAAAGCGGCCCTGGCCTATAGCGGTGCGCGCCTCTTTGGCAGCGCCCGGAATTCCGCCGTGGAGGTGGCTGCTCTCCTCGGACCGGCCGGTGAATTTGCCTTTGTGGTTCTCGGCGCGGCAGTTGCCGCCAGCGTCGTGGCACCGGATCTGGCCGCCGTGATAACCGCCATCGCCGGCCTCTCCATGCTGGTTGCGCCGTTTCTGGCCCGCGCGGGCAGTGCTTTTGGAAAACGTCTCATGCCGGTTGATCTCGGCGTCAGGGAAAATGCGCCGGACGAAGTGCCGGAAGGCCATGTCATCATTGCCGGGTATGGGCGGGTCGGCCGGATGCTGGGCGAGTTATTGCTGGAAGAAAATGCGGACATCATCGCAATCGACAGTAACCCCAAGCGGGTCGCACAATGCCGTCGGGACGGGATCAGAATTCTTTATGGAGATGCCGGGCGTGTCGAGACGCTAGCCAAGGCGGGCGTCGAGACAGCGGCCCAGTTCATTGTGACGGTTGATGAACCGGACAAGGCTGAGCGGGTTGTGAAGGCAATACGCACGCGCAGGGCCACTGCCCCGATTACCGCGCGGGCCATGGACCGCGAGCATGCCGATGCGCTGGTCGCGGCGGGGGCGAACTTCGTCATTCATGAAGCCGCAGAAGCGGCGCTGCAGCTGGCCGGACGGACCTTGCAGGACTTCGGCATAGCCCCGGATGCAGCACGGGCGCGGATTGCCCGCGCCCGTGAAGAGATTTATGGCGATCCCGAACGGGAGCGATCGGGCGAAGCCTAGGCCTTCATGGCCGCTTCGAAACGTTCGCCAACCTTCTCAAGGAAGCCTTCGGTCGACAGCCATCCTTGCTGATCACCGACAAGAAGGGCGAGATCCTTGGTCATGTAACCGGCTTCCACGGTCTTGATGACGGTGTCTTCCAGCTTCTGGGCGAAGTCCATCACCGCTTCATTGCCGTCCATGCGGCCGCGATGCTCCAGGCCGCGCGTCCACGCGAAGATGGAGGCAATGGAGTTGGTCGAGGTTTTCTCGCCCTTTTGATGCTGGCGATAGTGGCGCGTCACGGTACCGTGAGCCGCTTCGGCCTCGACCGTCTTGCCGTCCGGGCTCATCAGGACTGACGTCATCAAGCCAAGCGAGCCAAAGCCCTGCGCAACCGTATCGGACTGCACATCGCCATCATAGTTCTTACAGGCCCAGACGAAACCACCGGACCATTTCATGGCCGCCGCGACCATGTCGTCGATCAGACGGTGTTCATAGGTGATGCCCTTGGCGTCGAAGGCGGATTTGAATTCGGCATCGAAGACTTCCTGGAACAGGTCCTTGAAACGGCCGTCATAGACTTTCAGAATTGTGTTCTTGGTTGACAGATAAACCGGCCAACCGCGTTTCAGGCCGTAATTCAGGCTGGCGCGGGCAAAGTCGCGGATTGAATCGTCCAGATTATACATGCCCATCGCCACACCGGCAGACGGGAAGTCAAAGACCGTGTATTCCTGAACCTCGCCGCCATCTTCCGGCTCGAACTTCATGGTCAGCTTGCCCGGTCCCGGTACCAGGAAGTCCGTGGCGCGATACTGGTCACCAAAGGCATGCCGGCCGACGACCATGGGCTGGGTCCAGCCCGGAACAAGGCGCGGTACGTTGGAAATCACGATCGGCTCGCGGAAGACGACACCGCCCAGAATGTTGCGGATGGTGCCGTTGGGCGAGCGCCACATTTTCTTGAGATCAAATTCCTCGACCCGCTGCTCATCCGGCGTAATGGTGGCGCATTTCACGCCCACGCCATAATGCTTGATCGCCTCAGCGGCATCGACGGTGATCTGGTCATCGGTCTCGTCGCGCTTCTGGATCGACAGATCATAATATTTCAAATCGATATCGAGATACGGCAGTATAAGTTTATCCTTGATCATCTGCCAGATGATGCGGGTCATTTCATCGCCATCGAGCTCGACGACCGGGGTATCGACTTTGATCTTTGCCATGTCGGTCTTTATCCAATGCTGCTGAAGGTCTGAGGAATCCGGAGGCTTCCGGTTAAGTTGGCCGCTAGTTATCACTGTGAAACGAATATCGGAAGAGCCTGACTGATGCTGCCTGCACCCGCCTTCATCCTTCACCAGCCCCAGATGGGCGAGAATATCGGAGCCGCGGCTCGGGTTATGGCCAATTTTGGCTTGCGTGATCTGCGACTGATCGATCCGCGCGATGGCTGGCCCAATCCGAAAGCGGAGAATGTTGCTGTTGGCTCGCCCGTTCTGGCATCTGTGCAGGTTGAATACACAACAGCGCCCGCCATGGCCGGTTTGACGCGGCTTTACGCGACGACCGCCCGCCCGCGCGGGATGGAAAAGCGCGTCCTGACGCCGCGTCAGGCGATGGCGGAAATCCGCGCAGCACATGGGGCAGGAGAGCGGGCAGGGGTGATCTTCGGCGGCGAGAAGGCCGGCTTGCCCAATGAGGTGGTGGCCGATGCAGACGCCATCATTACCCTTCCGGTGGACCGGGAATTCTGGTCGCTGAATCTGGCGCAGACGGTGGCTTGCTGTGCCTATGAATGGCGGGCAGGAGATGACGTCTCCGGAGACTTCGAGCCCATTCGCGACCCCGCGTCGAAAGAAGATATGGACCGCCTTTTTGTCCATTTCGAAACCGAGTTGGATCGGGCCGGTTTCTTCCATCCGCCCGAGAAAACGCCGCTCATGATCAATAATCTGCGCTCGGCTCTGGTGCGCGGCCGCTTCACCGAACAGGAAGCCCGCACTTTCCGTGGCGCGATCAAGGCTTTGGCGCTAGGGCGCGGCAAGGCCCGGATCGTCCGGGATGATTAGATGGAGCCAGCGTTTGCTCTTTCTCTGCTACATGCTTTCGCGGCCCTGAATGGTTTGATCGTATCGGTTATCTTGATAACGACGGGCAAGCCCGAGTTTCGTCGGCCCAGATTGTCGCTTGGCGGATTTCTATTTTCCGGATCAGTCCTGTTGGCGCTGTTCGTATTGTTGGACCGGTCGATAATTTTTCATACCCGCCTAATCGGCATCTTGTTGGAGATCGTGTCTGCAGCTATGCCGGCCCTGTTTTTGGACTATGTGATGACGACGACTGGTCGCCTGCGAGGCCGAAACTGGCTCTACCTTTCTGTTCCTGCATTCACAATCGCTGCAGTTTTGTTCGGCGAGATTCTCGGTGCTGCCTCCAATTTTTCGGGTGCGATCGCGCTGCAAATGCTCGCCACGACTGTCGGCGCTTATTTTTGGTGGACAACAAAATCAGACTCAAAAACCACTCAGAAGCGCCATCGGGTTATGCGCTTGTTACCTTATCTGTTCGGTCTCATGGCTGCGTTACACTTGAGCCAGATTGCGAGGTTCCTGGTTCCGGCGAGCGAGCTACTCTTCGATTTGGTGCCGTCCATCGGAACGCTGGGACTGACGGCTTTTGTGGTAGCGACTCTTCTTGGCTCACGCACGTTGAGCGATCTTGTAAAAACGCCGGCAGAACGTCCAGTTGATTTCAACATGGAAGCAGCTCTACAGGACAAGCTGGTTCTGACGGGCGCCATTCTTGATCCGGGGGTCACCCTGGAAAAGCTCGCCGGGTTGATGCCGATCGAGCCTCACAAGCTATCCGGATATATAAACGCGACTCGGGGGCAAACATTCCGTGAATGGCTGGCAGGATGCCGGATCGCTCATGCCAAAGCGCTTCTGTCGAATCCTGATGAATCGCGAACTTCAATTGAAGCCATTGGATTGTTAAGTGGCTTCAAGTCCCGCTCTGCATTTTATGAGGCTTTCAAGACCGTAACGGGCGTATCGCCAAATAGATTTCGCGAGAAGTCATTGAACAAATAATGTCCGGAAATCTGAAACCGGACGGGAATTTGCTGGATTAATTTGTATAGCGCTTCCATCGCTCCAGTCAGGACGGGGATTTCCCTCAAGAACTGGATATTCACGATGAAAACCTTTACTGTTTTGGCTTGCCTCGTATTGGCCTCGTTGGCTCCATCAGCTTGCGCAGGACAACAAACTCGAAACAATTCTTCCAATGCCGAGGCAGATGCTCTGCTTCGAGACATACTCGACCGCGATCAATCTGCCGGTGTAATGGCGACCGTTATGCGGGACGGCGAAATGCTTTGGAGCGGTGCAGCCGGTTATGCGGATCTGGAAGCGCAAATCGAGCTGACGACCCAAACGCGTATGCGGATCGGCAGCGTGTCCAAGCCATTCACGGCGGCGATCGTCTTGCGTTTGGCGGGCCGCGAAGAGCTTGATCTGGACGGCGACATTCGCAATCTGGTGCCGGAATTGGCGGCTCCCCAGCAAGGTATTATCACTGCGCGCAATATAGCGAGCCATACGTCGGGAATTCGCCACTATGATTTCAATGACATCATGGATGCCAACAATTTTCTCTACTTCCCCAGCCTGACAGACGCTTTGGCGCGAACGGCCTCTGACCCGCTGGTCAGTCAGCCGGGAGAACAATTTCACTATTCCAGTCTGGCCTATAATGTTCTGGGTGTGGCTGCCGAACGCGCGAGCAATCAATCATTTGGTGAATTGCTGACCAGCGAAATTGCCGAGCCGCTCGGTCTGGCTAATACGATAATCGACCACCCGCTTAACATTATCGAGAACCGGACACGATTTTATACCCACTTCCCGGATGGAGTGACGCGAAACACCATCTGGCGTGATTCCAGCGATTTCTATCCATCCGGCGGCATTCTCTCGACGGCGGAAGACCTCGCGGCATTCACGAATGCGATGTTTGCAGGAGATCTGTTGCCACCTTCGTTTCGAGCAGACGTCATGACTGAAGCGATGACAAATGACGGGGCGCCAACCGGCTATTCATTTGGCTGGCAGATAGTGCGCAATGAGGCGGGCATCATCATTCATTATGAACACGGCGGCGAGACCAATGGAGGATATGCGTTTGTCCGTTACACACCGGCTTCCGGTACAGTAGTCGCCATGGTTGGCAACACCAATCAGGCGGTAGGCGAGCCATATTTTTTCGAGGGCGCGCGTAATGCACTACCCGCGATTTTCGAATAGTCGAAATTGCGTCATACGAGGCGTCGTGCTGAATTGCGGCGCCTCTTTAAACGGTTCTTGTTGATGTCCGCGCAACCCATTTCCGCAATACGAAATCTCGGGCCAAAGACAGCGCTAGCATTGTCAGAGGTCGGGATTCACAGTCGTGCCGACCTCGAAAGGATCGGGGCTGTTGAAGCCTACAAACGACTCCGCGACCGGGCTGGAAAGGTGTCGTTAAACGCTCTCTATGCCATGCAGGCCGGCCTGATGGATGTTGATTGGCGGCATCTGCCTGATGAGCTGAAAGCGGCACTGCGAGAGGCGGCAGAGCACACCACCTAGAATCAGAGAACAGTGATGTCCGGTCGTGCGATCATCAGCCAGAGTATGCTCAGCACTGCCAGGAACGCCGGAACGCCGCACAGAAACCAGATCGAGAATAAACGGTCATAGGCGGCGGGCAGGGGGCTGTTTGTTTCAGCAGCCGTGCGCGCCATGTCGCGCAAACGGATCTGGATCCAGACCACCGGCAGCCAGAAGACGCCGGTGAGGATGTAGAGTCCGATTGAGAGCAATATCCATCCTTCTGCGAGCGACCAGCCGACCGAATGCGCCAGCATAACCCCGGTGACCGGCTGCAAGACGACGGCTGTCGCGGTAAAGAGCGTGTCGGCAATCACCACCACAGACGCGGTGTGCGCAATCAGAACGGCATTTCGCGTACGATGCGCCATCAGCATGAAGAAGGCGATACCTGCGCCGGTGCCCAGAAGCACCGTCGCACCGCCAACATGCAGCCATCGCAGAACAAGTTCGGCCGTCATCTTTCCTCCAGCAGAGGCAATACCATCAGGTGCAGCAGTATGAGCGTGGCGGACTTCACAAAGGGGCCGAGCGGATCGGCCCACAATTCCGGCGTCAGCCAGCTGCCCAGTGCCAGATAGCTCAGGGTCAGCGCGATGGCGGCCTTCACCGCCCATGCCGTTGTTTTCCGCCACGCCAGGCCGGCAGCGATGCCAAGGTCGGCGATTATTCCGGCGGCGACCAGCCAGCCCGATATCGCGGCGGCAGGGCTGCTGGAAAGGACGCGCGACGCCTCCGCGAAATGAAGCGCGCCAATCAGGCCACTGACAAGCCAGAACAGAATCAACCCGCTCAGGGCAATCGGGAACAGCAAACTCAATCGGGCATGCCATCGATCGGCCAGTGTGGCGGGCATGCTGTTCAGTGTCTCGGTCAGCGACAGGGCAGGCCGCCCCAGCACCCTCCGGGTCTGAGAGGCGTCGCCTGAGATTCCGTCTTCCAGAACCTTCACCGCATTGGATCGGAGGGGCGAGCGCCACCCCAGAGCGCCGGCGAGGTTCGCCAACACGACCATTACCGACGTTATCCACCGTGGAAGAGCGATGATTGCTGCATGGGGTGCCCAGCCCAGCCAGCGGCGTATAGCAGCAACGATATCGACCAGCGCATGATCGCTATCCTCGACCAGATCCGCATCAACACCGATGAGCTCTTCCCGGTCGATGGCGCGCGCAACGGCCTCGGCGATGTCGTCGACCGCGATGGCTTGAATCCGCTGGTCGCCAAACGCCATTAGCCCGACGGCCGGCTGGGCGGCAAGCATGCGCAAGAGCGCCGTTCCGCCATAGGCGGCGTGCCCAATCACCAGTCCGGGCCGGTAGACCGTCCAGTCGAGGCTGGACGCCTTCAGGTGCGCATCGGCTTCGCCCTTGGACCGCATGAAGTCGGTTGATGCGTCCGCCGCCGCCATGGGCGCGGAAATCTGCACGAAACGCTGGATGTCAGCGGCCTCACAGGCGTCAATCAGCGATTTGATTGCGGTCGACTGGACGGCCGAAACATTGTCCCGCCCACCCGACTGCAGCGCGCCAGATGCGTTTATGACGGCATCAAACCCGGCAATGAAGGGCTGCCAGTCTCCGGGCGTTGTCAGGCGGGCAATATCAACCGTACGCCACGACGCTGAAGGAATAAGGCGCTCGCCAGCAGACCGGCTGCGGCCAAGGCCCGTCACCTCATGACCGTCAGCAATCAGTCGGCGCACAATGGCCGATCCGATAAGTCCATAGCCGCCCAGCACGAGAATGCGCATCTTGTTCCCCATTCGCGGCATACTCTGAGCGGCAGCGCCTGTCAGGGCAAGTGTGCGCATTGCCTCAGAGCGTTGACATCCCCCTCCAACCCGGTAAAAGCCGCGCTTCGCTCCGCTTGTGGGCGTGATTACGGGTGGTGCGGTACCGCCGTTGAGATCGCAGTCTTCAGGTTCGAAGGCTGCCGGGCCGCGTCGAAAAAGAGAAGAGCATGTCGAAGCGTCATACGCAGAAGTATAAAATTGACCGCCGCATGGGTGAAAACCTCTGGGGCCGTCCCAAATCTCCCCTGAATTCCCGTCCCTATGGTCCTGGCCAGCATGGTCAGCGCCGCAAGGGCAAGCTATCCGATTTCGGCCTGCAGCTGCGCGCAAAGCAGAAGCTGAAAGGCTATTACGGCAACATCACCGAGAAGCAGTTCCGCCGCATTTACGCCGAAGCCCAGCGCCTTCGCGGTAACACGGCCGAACAGCTGATTGGTCTTCTGGAAAGCCGTCTGGATGCGATTGTTTATCGCGCCAAATTCGTCGTCACCATGTTCGCAGCGCGACAGTTCGTGAACCATGGCCACGTGAAGGTGAATGGCAAGCGGGTCAACATTCCTTCCTACCGTGTGAAGCCGGGTGACGTTGTGGAAGTTCGCGAAAAGTCGCGCTCCATGGCGCTCGTGCTGGAAGCGCTGGAAAGCCCGGAACGCGACATTCCCGATTATATCGAAGTCGACGGCAAGGGCATTAAAGCGACCTATGTGCGCACGCCGGAATTTGCTGATGTGCCCTATCCGGCGCAAATGGAACCGAACCTCGTGGTCGAGTTCTACTCCTCGTAATTATTGAGGAAATGCAGTTTGAAGGCCGCTTTGGTGTTGAACCAGAGCGGCCTTTCTTTATGGTCAAGCGCTCTACTGAATTTAAATTCAGACAAGTTGAATCAAGTAATTGCTCCAATCCATTGGAAAAGAGTCACATTCTCACGCTGCCTCAAGTTATGAATCTCTTTTCGCCCGTAACGCGAGTCAGGGTCATGTAAATTCCCGCCAGGCATGAGTTTGCATCGGCCTGCGCTTTGCATGGAGACGCAAACACGCTTATCAATTTGATTCAGGAAATCCCCGGAGTCGCCTAATGACACCTCGTTTATTCGCAATCGCGCTTTTGCCTCTTTCTCTGGCCGCTTGTTCGACAGTTCAGAACCTGCCCCTTATGCCCGGCGGAGATCGGGAAGAGACTGTCGAGGCGTCCAACGAAAACATTGCCATTCATGGCTGGCGGATTGTCGGCGATGACATTCTGGTGGTGCGGGTGCCGTCGAATGGCTGTACGCAAAAAGCGGATCTGACCGTAGACGTGCGCCAACGCCGGGGTGAAACACAGGTCACGATCGGCCGGACGCGCGACGATTATTGCCGCGCTCTGGTCCCCAATGGCGTCGAAATCCCGTTCGGTTTTGAAGAACTGGGTACTCGTCCCGGCGCCACCGTCACGGTGATGAATCCGATACTCGATTAGCAAGTCTTTCGAATGCGATGATGCGTCGTCCGAGGATGTGGTACATCGCCCCCAGCAGCGTGAGCCAATAGCCCCAGAAAGCGGCGTCCATATGGGTGTTGCTGGTGCCCATGAGCCCCACCAACCAGATCGCTATCCCCGGGATCAGTGCAACAGGCCCGGCATATTTCAAGACCTGGCCGGCAAACCTGTTGTCCGCATCGTATTCTGATTGTCGCGCTGCGCGCTTTTGGAGAATGCCAAGACCGACAAGCCAGACTGCGAGAGCCATTCCGGACAGCAATACAGTAATCAGAATGTATAAGCCGGTTCCCAATTCCTGATCATAGCGGCTGTTTTGTAGCAGACCATTGATCGAGAAAAGCGCGATCAAGCCCGGAAACACGACCGCAAATATAAATGCCAGAAACCGTCGCATCGTTGACCCTCCCCGGAGAACCAACCTTCTCCGGGCGCAAGGATCAACGTTTACTTGATTCACATGCAGTGATGGGTTTTGGGTGAGCTCAAGCGTCCGCCGACAGCACGCCCTTGTCCTGAAGGAAGGGGCGCAGCTCGCCTTCTTCGAACATTTCCTTGATGATGTCGCAGCCGCCGACGAATTCGCCCTTCACATAAAGCTGGGGAATGGTCGGCCAGTCGGAATAGGCCTTGATGCCTTCGCGTACTTCCATGTCCTCGAGCACATTTACCGAAGCGTATTCCACGCCCAGATGGCCGAGGACGCCCGCGACGACGGATGAAAAACCGCATTGCGGGAAGATCGGCGTGCCTTTCATGAACAGGAGGACGTCATTGCCCTCGACCATGGACTTGATTTCGTCTTGCACGTTGCGGCTCATTTGGGGCGCTCCCTGACTTGTCCCATGGAGCTAGGCAGCGCCGGGCCGTCCGTCAAGAGAGCGGGGTGCCGCATTTCCGCCGGAATTCACTGCTGTCCTGTCATTCGGGAGGAAAATGCATGATCAGGAATGTCATCACGGCGGTGCTAGGGCTGCTGATCGTACTGATCGGCGCGGTTTATTTTCTCGCCTGGCGGTCTCCCGCGACGATGCCGCGAACAGCCGAGGGACAAAATTGGGCGCTAATGAGCTGGCAGGAATACAGCACGGTCGCATCGCAATATCAGGCGCCCGTTATCCGTGAGGTTGATCCATTGGCCGATGGCGCCGTGCTGTTTTTCGGCGCCGAGCATTCCGGCAATATCGAGCACCCGCAGTTTGCCGCGCTGGAGCAGGCGCTCGAAACCTTCCAGCCGAGCGTGGTGCTGGTCGAGGGCCGGCTCGGGTTTCTGCTGCCCGGCGTTATGGATCCTGTGGAGACCTATGGGGAGTCCGGCTTTGCCGTGGCGCAAGCGCGCCGCCGGGGCCTGAACTATTTCAGCTGGGAGCTCGACAAGGCCGACGAAATTGCCGCGCTCCGCGAGCAATTCTCGCAGGAGCAGGTCGCGCTCTTTATTATCATGCGCCCCTTCCTCGCCAACAACTGGCCAAATCAGGACGTGTCGCCGGAAGACCGGCTGGCAGGCTATATACGCGATCGGGGCGATCGGCCCGGTATTGAAGGCACGATTACCGGTGTCGAAGATGTCGAAGCCATCTGGGCCAGGGATTTTGCCGGCGAAACCGATTGGCGGGATCTGCGGTTCGGCACCAGCCTGCCGTCCTATCTGGGCGAGCTGTTTGAATACGCCAATGATGTTCGCGATGCCCACTTGCTGGATCAAGTCATGCGCCTGACGGGCGAAGGCGAGCGGGTTCTGGTTGTCGCTGGTTGGTCGCATGTGGTCCGGATCGAGCCGGTGTTTGCGTCAACCGGCAATTAAAGCCCGGCAAGGGCGGCATTGGCCCGCAAGTGCTCTGAACGCGTCGTCAGGCAGAGCGTGGTCGAACAGGCCGGAGCCTTCAGGGCCCAGGACATGGCCTCTTCTGCGCTATGCAGACCGCCGGGCCCTGTCTGGCGCAAAAGGCGCCGGGCCAGATAGAAGGCTTGTGCGCCGCTCCGGGGAAAACTCAGCGGGCGGTGCGCCACAGACATGGCCTCGATACCCACGACCAGCCGGTTTTTGGCATACTGATCAGCCAGCAGGGCAAGGTGCTCATCCGGCATGCCCTTGTAGACAGGAGCCATGACGGCGCCGAACAGATCGTGCTCGAGTGGCGGATAAAGGTCGGGCGGCCGGCCCGACACGCCGATCTCGACTGCTTTGCCCTGGTCAAAAATGCGCTGAAGAACGCTCATCAGCTCGTCGGTCAGCTCGCCGGTGGCAACGCCCTGCAGGAAGAGAATATCGACATAGTCCGTGCCCAGCCGTTTCAGGCTGTCATGGAATTCGGCCTCGATCCCGGCGGGTGAGAAATCGCGCCTGTTTCGGCGCGGTACACCAGCCTTGGTCAGGATGTTCAGTTGCGAGCGATCTAGCCCCTTGATCGCTGATCCCAGCCGTTTTTCAGCCTCGCCATGTCCATAGAGCGGCGCCGTATCAAACACATTGATTCCGAGATCAATCGCTTGCCGGATCAGACGGATGGTTTTCTTCCGGCCCACGCTGAAATAACTGTGCGGGCCGGACACGCCGAAACCCAGACGCGACATGGCCGGCGAAACGGGTGTCACGGAGCTCGCGTCTTCAGCTTCAGAGCATGCAGTTCGCCGCCCATGCGTCCGCCCAGGGCGGCATAGACCAATTGGTGTTGCTTGATGCGGGGCAGGCCGCGAAACGCCTCAGCGGTCACGATGGCTTCGTAATGATCGCCATCGCCGGCGAGATCGTTGAGCTCTACCTCGGCTCCCTCAATTCCGTCCTGGATCAGGCGGACAATATCTTCGGCATTCATCGGCATGACAGAATCGTATGTGGCGGCTTCTGGTCCGTTTGTATAGACCGTTCTTCAAAATCTGCCATGTCAGTGGAGTATAGAAAACATGCGTCATCTCGTTCTTGGTCTCGCCGCAGCCCTCGCTGCAACCCTTCCGGCCTCCGCACAGGATATCAATGCGCAGCAGGCGCTGGATGACCTTCGGGCACTGACAACGGACGAGATGGATGGCCGCCGCACCGGCACGCAAGGCGCTGCCGATGCGCGCGCCTATATCAGCGAGCGGTTTTTCCTGTCGGGCCTTATGGCGTTCGGCGAGACATGGGAACAGGCATTCACCTATACGCCCCGTCGCTCGGCAGAAGAGCTGCAGGGGATCAATCTTGTCGGTTATCATGCCGGCACAGGTGGCAATGAGAACGGTCCGGTGATCGTCGTGACGGCGCACTATGACCATCTGGGCAATTGCGGCGGTCAGATCTGCAATGGTGCGGATGACAATGCTTCGGGCGTGGCAGCGATGATCGCCGTGGCTGAAGCGCTGCGCGACAATCCGCCGGAACATACCATCATTTTTGCCGCGCTGGATGCCGAGGAAAACGGATTGAATGGTGCCCGTGCGCTCGTGGCAGACCTGCCCGTCGACCAGAGCCGTGTGGTGCTCAACATCAATCTGGATATGCTGGCGATCAATGCCGAGAACGAATTGCCGGCGGCCGGGGCGTTCCACTTCCCCTTCCTTCGCGATCATATCGACGCGATTGACGTCGCAGCCCCGACACATGTGATCCAGGGCTATGATTCACCGGAATGGGGCCCGAATGGTGACTGGACCTATTCGTCTGACCATGCCGCCTTTCATGATGCCGGCATTCCGTGGATTTATTACGGGGTCGACTTTCACGAACATTATCATCAGCCGACAGACGAGTTCGAAGTCGTCCAGCAGGACTTCTTCCTCTCAAACGCCCAGACCGTGTTGAATGCGGTCGTCTATTTCGACGAGAATCTGGACACCGTTGCGGAAGAGTTGGCGGCGCAACGCGCCGCCGCGCCAGAGGTTGAAAGCGGCCACGTCAGCGACGATGGCCGCTTCATCAAGCCGGGCATGGAATAGAGGGCGGGGCTACTCCGCCTCGCCCATCAGGGACGGCATGAAGCTCTCATTGACGGCTTTCAGGTCGGCAATCGAGACTTCAATTGTGCCATTGATGGTCAGAGCATCGCCACCGGCGATGCCGATAACGTGGAGGGGTACGCCTGCGGCCTTGGCGGCCTTGCGCATATCCTTGGCGGACGCTTCATCAACCGCAATCAGGTATCGCGCCTGATCTTCGCCAAAGAGCCAGCCATGCAGCGGCAGATCGCCGTCATGGACGAGATTCAGCCCGGTACCTGATGCCATCGCCATCTCGGACGCCGCCGCGCCCAGCCCTCCATCGGACAAGTCGTGGCAGGCCTTGATGTGGCCGCCACGGATCTGCTCGCGCACGAAATCGCCATTGCGTTTCTCAATGGCGAGATCGACCGGTGGCGGGCTGCCGTCTTCGCGGTTCTCGATGATTTTCAGGTAGATGGACGCGCCCAGATGACCTTCGTTATCACCGACCACCATCAGGATGTCACCGGTTCTCACGCAGCCATAGCCCATACGCTTCGACATGTCGGGGATCAGGCCAACGCCGCCAACCGCCGGGGTTGGTGGAATGGCAAAGCCGTTGGTCTCGTTATAAAGCGACACATTGCCGGACACGACCGGGAAGTTGAGCACGCGGCAGGCCTCCGACATGCCTTCAACGCATTCGGCGAACTGGCCCATAATGTGTTCTTTTTCCGGGTTTCCGAAATTCATGCAGTCGGTAATCGCGATAGGGTCAGCACCCACCGCCGTCAGATTGCGCCAGGCCTCCGCCACGGCCTGCTTGCCGCCCTCTATCGGGTGGTTCTCGCAATAACGCGGCGTGCAATCGGTTGTAATCGCAATGCCTTTATTCGTGCCATGAACGCGGACAATGGCGGCATCCGCCGGGTCTTCAGACGAAGCGGCTGTATCCGCCATGACGTGCCGATCATACTGCTTCCAGATCCAGGCCTTTGATGACAGATCCGGCGAGACCATCATCGTCAGAAGGGTTTCGGCATAATCCTTCGGCTGCGACAGCTCGTCGGACAGGATAGCCGGCTCCGGCGCCGCGCGTTTCCACGGGCGCTCATACATGGGCGCATCTTCGGCCAGCGGGTCGAGCGGGATATCGCAAACCACCGTATTCTTGTGCATCAGCACCATGCGTCCGGTGCCGGTTGTGCGGCCGATCGTGGCGACGTCCAGCTCCCACTTCTCGAAAATGGCCTCGGCAATGTGTTCCTTGCCCGGCTTCAGGATGAAGAGCATCCGTTCCTGACTTTCAGACAGCATCATCTCGTAGGCCGACATGTTGTCTTCACGCTGGGGCACCTTGTCGAGGTCCATCAGCAAGCCAACCTGACCCTTGCCGGCCATTTCAACAGACGAAGAGGTGAGGCCGGCAGCGCCCATATCCTGAACCGCGGCAATCGCATCCGTCGCCATCAGTTCCAGGCACGCCTCGATCAACTTTTTCTCGACAAACGGGTCGCCAACCTGAACGGTAGGGCGCTTCTCATCGCTTTCATCGTCAAATTCGGCCGACGCCATGGTGGCGCCATGGATACCGTCGCGGCCGGTCTTGGAGCCAACATATACAATGGGCTGTCCCGGCTCGGCGCCGCGCGCATAGAAAATCTTGTCCGCATCGGCGAGGCCGACCGCCATCGCATTGACGAGGATATTGCCGTTATACCCGGCGTGGAAATTCGTCTCGCCGCCAACGGTCGGCACGCCCACGCAATTGCCATAACCGCCAATGCCGGCGACCACGCCGGAGACCAGCTGGCGCGTCTTGGAATGCTCGGGCGCGCCAAAGCGCAACGCATTCATCAGCGCAATCGGACGCGCGCCCATGGTGAAGACATCGCGCAAGATGCCGCCCACACCGGTCGCTGCACCCTGATAGGGCTCGATATAGGAGGGGTGGTTGTGGCTCTCCATCTTGAAGATACAGGCCTGACCATCGCCTATATCGACAACGCCGGCATTCTCGCCTGGGCCCTGGATGACTTTGTCGCCCGTCACCGGAAATTTCTTCAAATGGACGCGTGAGGATTTGTACGAGCAGTGCTCGGACCACATGACCGAGAAAATACCGAGCTCGACGATATTCGGAGCACGACCCAGAATCTCGACAGCTTTCTCATACTCGTCCCGTGGCAGGTGCGAGTCCGCGATCTCTTGCGTGATGCCTTCAGCAAATTGGGTCATCTCACGCACTCCCCAGAAGGCTTTCAAAGACGGGCAGGCCGTCCGTTCCGCCATGATCGGCATCAATTGCGCGCTCCGGATGAGGCATCATGCCCATCACATTGCCGCGTTCATTGGTAATGCCGGCGATATCGCGCGCTGAGCCGTTCGGGTTGTGCGCATAGCGGAAGACGACCTGGCCTTGGCTCTCGATCCGGTCCAGCGTTTCATCATCGGCGAAATAATTGCCGTCATGGTGCGCCACCGGAATGATCACATCCCGCGTCGACCCATATTGGCTTGTGAATTGCGTATTGCCGTTTTCAATCTTCAGCGGCGATTTTTCGCAAACAAAGTGCAGGCTGGCATTGCGCATGAGCGCGCCCGGCAGGAGGCCGGTCTCGATCAGGATCTGGAAACCATTGCAGACGCCCAGGATGGGCTTGCCGGCTTCGGCATGGGCTTTCACCGCCGGGATGATGTGCGAGACGCCGGCCATCGCGCCGCATCGCAGATAATCACCGTAGGAAAAGCCGCCGGGCAGCATCACGAACTCCGTGCCGTCGGGCAAGGCGGTTTCCTGATGCCAGACCATGGCTGGCGCGGTTCCCGTCACCTTCTCGATGGCCATGGCGGCATCACGATCACAATTGGATCCGGGAAAGACGATTACAGCAGATTTCATCGTTCGGCTTGCTCCACGGCCCAGTCCAGCGCGTCGGCCATACGGTCGCCACCCCAGAAGATTTCTGTACCGACTCTGTAGGTCGGGGCTCCGAATATCCCGGCAGACAGGGCTTCGTCCACCTGTGCCCGCAGGACAAGCTTGTTTTCTTCCGCGCGGCTGGCGGCCAGAACACGGTCAGTATCCGCCAGGTCACCGATCGCGGTACGCAGGGTGTCTTCCGCAGCGATATTCCGGCCCTCGCCGAACTCCAGTAGATAGAGGCGCCGCGAAAATTCGCCGATCCAGCCTTCCTGAGCGGCGATTAGGCCGACCCGCGCCGCGTGGACGCTGTTCTGGGGCCAGTCGCCATCGGCCGCGAGCTGGAAGGGCAGGCCGGTCCGCATGCAGATCCGCTGCATGTCGCGGATCATGTAACGGCCCTTGGCCGGATAGAGATTGAACGGAGACGTGTTCCAGCCCTGGCTGGCGAAGACCGGCCCGAGAATGAAGGGCTTCCAGACCAGTTCGACGCCGGCCTGCCCGCAGGCCGCTTCAATCGCAAATGTGGCAGGATAGGAATAGGTAGACGCGTACTCGAACCAGAATTCGAGTCTGGTCATACTCAAGCCATCTCCACCGTGAAGTTTTCGATCACGGGATTTGCCAGCAATTTCTTGCACATCTCCTCGACGCGGGTCTTGGCAGCGTCGGCATCGTCACCGGAAAGATCCAGCTCGATCAGCTTGCCCTGACGTGCGTTTTCAACTTCGTCAAAGCCGAGATTTTTCAGGGCTCCGGCAACGGCGGCCCCTTGCGGGTCGAGAACGCCGGGCTTCAGATAGACGTGGATACGCGCTTTCACTTCATGACCTCTTCGATATTCGTGACCGTGCCCGATTCCCGGATCACGCCGAGACGGCGGGCAACTTCAGTATAGGCTTCGGTGACATTTCCCAGATCGCGGCGGAACCGGTCCTTGTCCATTTTCTCGTTGGTTTCGATATCCCACAGGCGGCAGCTGTCCGGACTGATTTCATCAGCCAGAACGATCCGCATCATATCGCCTTCGAACAGACGGCCAAACTCGATCTTGAAATCGATCAGCTGGATCCCGACTGCGGCGAACATACCGGTCAGAAAATCATTGATCCGCACGGTGAGGGCGATGATGTCATCCAGATCCTGCGGACTGGCCCAGTTGAAGGCGGTAATGTGATCTTCGGTGACCAGCGGGTCGCCCAACTCGTCCTTCTTGTAGCAATACTCGATGATCGAGCGCGGCAATTGCGTACCTTCCTCAATCCCGAGACGCGTGCAGATAGACCCGGCCGCAACGTTGCGCACGATCACTTCCAGCGGAATGATCTCGACCTGGCGCACCAATTGTTCGCGCATGTTCAGGCGGCGGATGAAATGGGTGGGAATGCCCGCCCGCATCAACCCGATCATGATAAACTCGCTGATCCGGTTGTTCAGAACACCCTTGCCTTCCAGCGTGGCCTTTTTCTGATTGTTGAAGGCGGTTGCATCGTCCTTGAAATACTGGACAATTGTGCCCGGCTCGGGTCCCTCGTAAAGGATCTTCGCCTTGCCTTCATAGATCATCTTGCGGCGTGCCATCGCCTTGCTCCTCGCGCGGGACCAGAGGTCCGAAAAAGCAAACGGCCCCGAATCGATCTGCAGGGCCGCCTTAGGCCTTCCTCTTTACTCCGCGCAGCGCTTTGCTGCAATGCGGTGATGTGCGCCGTCTCGCATGATTGATTTACGCGCCGCGCCAAGCTAACGGAGAGACAGCACAACATGCATTTCGAGGGAGACGCGCATGAGCGGAATGGACGATCGCGAAAAAGGTCTGGAGGGCGCTTACGCTCACAGTCAGGAACTGGAATTCAAGGCGACGGTCCGCCGCAACAAGCTGTTGGGTCTCTGGGTTGCCGAGCAATTGGGCAAAACCGGCGAAGACGCGCAAAACTATGCCAAGGAAGTCGTGAAGGCGGACTTCGAAGAGGCAGGGCATGAAGACGTCTACCGCAAGGTCAAGGGCGATCTGGATGCGGCTGACGTCGACGTTTCCGAACACGTCATCCGCACCAGAATGGACCAGCTGCTCGCCGAAGCCCGGCAGCAGATCATGGCCGAAGGCTAGGCGCCAACCACGTTCTCCTTAAGGCCCATGGCCTTGAAGACCATGGCGGCCGGGCAAAATCCGGTGAAGCTGGACTGGATCAGATTCAGTCCGACGAAAGTCGTCAGCGCCAGCCAGTAAGGGCTGAACGCCCAGGCGAGTGCGAGCGACACCAGGACCATTACGCCTGCAAACAGGGTTACAGCTCTACCAATTGTCATGTCAGTCTCCTTGTGATGGGGCGGCGGATTCGACCGTCGTTTCAGGGGAATAGGGCGCATCGGCATCCTTGAAGATCACATAGATCGCCGGGATGACGAGGACGGTCAGAAGGGTTGATGAGGCCAATCCGAACAGGAGCGAGATGGCCAGCCCCTGGAAGATCGGGTCGGTCAAAATCACCGAGGCCCCGATCATCGCGGCAAGCGCGGTCAGCAGGATCGGCTTGAACCGGATCGCTCCCGCTCGCAGCAGCGTGTCCCGCAAGGGCTCGCCCGCTTCCGCGCCATGCCGGATGAAATCCACCAGCAGGATGGAGTTGCGGACGATAATGCCGGCCAGCGCGATAAATCCGATCATCGAAGTGGCGGTAAAGGCCGCCCCGAAGATCCAGTGCCCGATCATGATGCCGATAAAGGTCAGGGGGATGGGAATCAGGATGATCAGCGGCACGCGGAAGGAGCCGAACTGGGCGACCACCAGCACATAAATCCCCAGCAGCGCGACCATGAAGGCAGCGCCCATATCACGGAAGGTGACATAGGTAATTTCCCATTCGCCATCCCAGAGGAGAGTCACATCTGCATCGCTGGCCGGTTGGCCATACAGGCTGATGACAGGCTGCGGAACAGCCTCCGACCAGTCGCGGCCATCCAGTGCATCCGCCACGGCCAGCATGCCATATATCGGGGCTTCAAAATCTCCCGCCAGTTCGCCCATGACCATTTCCAGATAGCGCCCGTCACGGCGGAAAATCGGATAGGAACCGGCTTCTTCAGTTACCGTGACGACATCACCCAATTCGGCAATGGCGCGCGAGCCGGGCAATGTGTTGGCAGGGACCGGTGTAGAGGCCAGGCGTTCATTCCATACAAGCCCGCTATCGGGCAGTTGAACGGCAATCTCGACCGGATTGCGGCCTTCGCCGCGATGGGAATAACCCACCGGCATGCCATCGAAAAGCGCGCGGATCGTGTCATAGACGTCTGATTGCTGGACCTGGAAGAAAGCGAGGCTTTCCTGATCAATCGCGATGCGCAGGCGCGGACGGGGCGTGCCGAAGCTGTCGTCGATATCGACAATATAGGGAACATCGTTGAAGGCGGCGCGCACTTCCGTCGCAACAGCACGGCGCGTATCGGCATCCGGACCATAAATCTCGGCCAGCAGGGTGGCGAGCACGGGCGGTCCGGGCGGGATTTCCGCCACACGGATGACCGTACCTTCCGGCACATCCAGATCTGCCAGCAATTCCCGCGCCTCCAGCGCGATTTCGTGCGACGACCGGTCGCGATGGTGCTTGGCCTCCAGATTGACTTGCAAATCGCCGAGCTCCGGCCGCTCACGCAGATAATAGTGCCGCACCAGGCCGTTGAAATTGAACGGCGCCGCCGTCCCGGAATAAAGCTGGATCGACGTTGCTTCCGGCAAGGCGGCCAGCCGGTCAGCAGCGTCCATCAACACTCGTTCTGTCCGTTCCAGCGTCGCACCCTCGGGTAAGTCGACAATGACCTGGAATTCCGACTTGTTGTCGAACGGCAAAAGCTTCACCGTCACCGCCTGGGTCGCGAACAGTGTCAGCGAAAGCGCCGTCAGCACTCCAACAACGATCAGCAGCGTCCAGGCGCTGCCCCGCGATTTGACAACCGGCGCTGCAACCCGGCGATAAAGCCGTCCCAGAATGCCCTCACTGTTGTGTGCATCATGTCCGCCACTGTGTTTGCGGCGGCCGGCAATCACCTTCATCAGCCAGGGCGTCAGGATCACGGCGACGAAGAAGGAAAAGATCATTGCCGCCGAGGCATTGATCGGAATCGGCGCCATATAGGGCCCCATCAGACCCGAGACGAACAGCATGGGCAGGAGCGCCGCGACAACCGTGAGCGTCGCGACGATCGTGGGGTTGCCGACTTCGGCGACGGCTTCGATGGCCGACTGGACGCGTGATTTTCCGGTATCCATCGCCCAGTGGCGCGCAATGTTCTCAATCACCACGATCGCGTCATCCACGAGAATGCCGATGGAGAAAATCAGCGCAAAGAGGGAGACACGATTGATCGTGAAACCCATCAGATTCGAGGCAAAAAGCGTCAGCAGAATCGTGGTCGGGATCACAACGAGCACGACCAGTCCTTCGCGCCAGCCGATGACAAAGGTCACCAGAAGGACGATGGAAATCGTCGCCAGGGCCAGGTGAAACAGGAGCTCATTGGCCTTTTCATTCGCCGTCTCGCCGTAATTGCGGGTGACGGTGACATTCAGCCCCTCGGGAATGAGGTCGCCCCGCAGCAATTCAAGCCGCTCGAGAATGTGTTCGGACACTACGACGGCATTTGCACCCTCGCGTTTGGCAATGGCGAGCGTGACTGCCGGTGTCCGCGTCCAGCCCTCATGATGGTCGTCGCGCGTGAGATTCCAGGCACGGGCATCGGCGGGCTCAGCACCGATCACGACGTCTGCAACATCCTGCACATAGACCGGACGCCCATCGCGGGTTGTCAGAAGCAGAAGGCCGATATCCGGCCCGCCCTGCAAGGTCTGGCCTGCAACGATAGTGCGCGATTGATCCATGGCAGTGACGCGACCCGCCGGGAAAGAGCGGTTCGCTTCTGCCAGACGGCCGGCCAGCTGTTGGAGCGTCACGCCGTGGAGCGATAGCCGCTCCGGGTCGGGCTCAATGCGGATCTGGTCCGCGCGGCCGCCGACGATATAGGTCTGGCCGACATCCTCGACATTCATCAGCGCGGAACGCAATTCCTCGGCGATATTGTAGATCGCATTATCATCCCATCGCTCGGCCACTTCAGCGGAAGGCGAGAGCGTCAACGAGACAATTGCCACATCACTGATTCCCCGGCCTGCAATCAGGGGCTCGGGAATACCGATGGGCATTTGCGCGTAATTGGCGCGAATTTCCTCGTGCACGCGCAGGATGGCATCGTCAAAGTCCGTTCCAACTTCGAAACGGGCTGTGACCATCACCTTATCGTCTTCCGTCTGGGAGTAGATGTGCTCTACCGACTGGATCGATCCGATGATGGCTTCAAGGGGTTCGGTGATCAACTCAACGGCGTCGGGCGCGCGTAAACCGTCCGCACGGACCATGACATCGACCATCGGCACGGAGATCTGTGGCTCTTCCTCGCGCGGGATCGTCACCAGTGCGATCAGTCCGACCGCGAGGGACGCCAGAAGGATTAGCGGCGATAGCGGGGAGTTGATGAAGGCCCGCGTCAGGTTTCCGGATATACCCAGCTTCATGGTTGCACCAGAATGTCGCCCGTGGACAGACCTGAGAGAATCTCGATTTCAGAGCCGCGGACTTCTCCGCGCTGGATCACCACATCATACGTGTTTTCGCTTTCGCCCTGAATTTGTACGTAATCGACGCCATAGCGGGTATCGACGAATGTATCGGGAATGAAGATCGTCTCGCGGCTATCAACCGCAACAAGCACCCGGACCCGTTCACCCACGAAAAAGTCGCCCAGCCCATCCACCAGCGCATCGGCCATAACCCGGCCATCCTGAATGCGTGGATAGACCTGGCGAATAAAGCCGGTCGGCGCGACATCGCCGGTAAGGTCCGAGCCATCAACGCGAATGCTGTCGCCTTCTGATATGGACCGCGCATGGCGCTCCGGCAGCATAAGACGCAACACATAAAGGTCCGATGCGACCGAGGCGATCATCTCGCCCGGCAGGACGACGGACCCGGCTGTGACAGGGACATCCAGAACCCGTCCGGCCGTGGGCGCGAGGACATTGCCTTCACGCGATTGCTGCACAATGACCGCACGTTCCTGCCGCGCAGACGCCAGCTGGTTTTCAAGGACATCAACCGCCGTCTGGGCCTCATCCAGGCGGGCCTGCGCAAAGATGCCGCGATCAAACAGGTCTTGCGCCCGTGTCAGGTCGGAACGGGCCTGATCCAGCTGTGCGCTCAAGGCCGCTGCCGTCGAATTTACCGCGCCGATTTGCGGCCCGAGGCGGTCATCGACCACAATCGCGATGATGTCGCCGGCTTCAACCGCATCGCCCTCATCAACGCGCAATTCGCCGACCACGCCGCCAATGCGGGCGCGGGCGCTGACCACGTCAACACTTTCGACGGTCGCGAAAACCGCCTTTTCGTCCGTCACGACACGTGGCTCGACAACGTAGGTTTCGGCGGTGCCGGCTTGAAGGAATGCAAGGAAGAGGGCGGTGATCATGGCGCTCAGCCTTTCTGCGGATCGACAACGCGGCCGGTTGCCGGGTCAACTGCAATGGTTGGCAGACCCGCAGCTTTCCAGCCCATCAATCCGGTCGCCATATGGCGCGTGATCGGGACGCCTGCCTCGGCACAGCGCGCCAGAGCATCACCGGACCGCTTGGCCGATCCGCAATGCAGGATGACGTCTCGTGAGGTGTCAATCGGAAGCGCTTTGGGATCGAAGGTCGAAAGCGGATGGAGCAGGGCGCCGTGAATGCGCTCGGCGGCAAATTCGCCCGGTTCGCGCACGTCGATGAGAATGGCTTTGCCGCTTTTCAGCGCTTCGGCGGTCGCTTGCGGACTGATTTCCTGAACAGACATGGCTTTCTCCGGTTCTGAAACTATATGATTGACAGCTAAATAAGCAATAGCTACATTAGTGTCAACTAATAAGGATGAATTATGAGTTCGATAGCAGACCCCTCCATTCGCGAGCTCCAGGAGCAAGCGGGAGAAGCCGCCGGCTTCCTGAAGTTGATTGCAAATGAGAAGCGGCTGCTGATCCTGTGCCGGCTCGCGCTGGGCGAGGCAACCGTGGCGGAACTGACCACGATTGCGAACCTTTCCCAATCGGCCATGTCCCAGCATCTTGCCAAGATGCGTCAGGACGGACTGGTTCGGGGCCGCAAGGACGGCTTGCAGGTTTTCTATTCCATCGCCGATCAGCGCTGCATCGGCCTTTTGCACCATCTGAAATCGGAATTCTGTACCGCGGTCGATGAGGTCGCGGGCAAATAAGCCGCCGGGACAGTCCGGCCTGTCGGGAGGAAATCATGACACATGTAGTTATTCTGGGCGCAGGTCTGGGCGGGGTTCCGATGGCGCTGGAAGCGCGCAAGGAACTCTCGAAAGACGTCAATGTCACGGTGATCAGCGACTCGGCGACCTTTCATTTCACACCGTCCAATCCCTGGGTGGCTGTCGACTGGCGCAAGCCCGACGCCATCAAGGTCGATCTGGTCCCGATGTTCGCGAAAAAAAAGATCAACTTCATCCATGCCGCCGCAAAGAAGGTTCAGCCCGACCAGAACTCTATTCTTCTGGCGAATGGCGAAACCGTAGACTACGACTATCTGGTCATCGCCACCGGTCCGGAGCTCGCGTTTGACGAAATCGAGGGTCTGGGGCCGCACGGCGGACATACCCAATCGGTCTGTCATGTCGATCATGCCGCAGACTCCAAACTGGTCTGGGATGATTTCGTCAAGGATCCCGGCCCGATTGTTGTCGGAGCGGTGCAGGGCGCGTCGTGTTTTGGCCCGGCCTATGAATTTGCCATGATCATGGAAACCGATCTGCGCAAACGGAAGATTCGCGACAAGGTCCCGATGACCTTTGTCACCTCGGAGCCCTATGTCGGCCATCTCGGCCTGGACGGTGTTGGCGATACCAAGGGCTTGCTGGAAAGCGAAATGCGCAACCGGCATATCAAGTGGATCACCTCTGCGCGCGTCAAGAAGGTCGAGGCCGGACTGATGCATGTTGAGGAGGTCAATCCTGACGGCTCGGTCAAGCAAACCCATGAATTGCCCTTCAAATACTCGATGATGTTGCCACCCTTCCGTGGCATTCCGGCCGTGCGCGACATAGAAGGCCTGGTCAATCCGCGCGGGTTTGTCATTGCCGATAAAACCCAGCAAAATCCGACCTTCAGGAATGTCTTCTCCGTGGGCGTGTGCGTCGCCATTGCCCCGGTCGAGACCTACGCCGTGCCGGTGGGCGTTCCGAAAACCGGCTTCATGATTGAATCCATGGTGCATGCCGCGGCCAAGAATATCCGCTGCCTGATCAAGGGTGAGGAATTGCGCCATGAGGCCACCTGGAATGCGGTCTGTATTGCGGACTTTGGCGATGGTGGTGTCGGCTTTGTCGCCATGCCGCAAATCCCGCCGCGCAATGTAAACTGGTCAGCCGAAGGCGGTTGGGTCCACATGGCCAAGGTCGCATTTGAAAAATACTTCCTCGGCAAGATCCGCAACGGTGTCGGAGAGCCGTTTTACGAGAAAGCGGTCTTTGACATGCTGGGCGTGCACAAGGTCAAGTCGAAGGCGAACTAGCCGCGCATATTGGCGGGAAGGTTCAAACCGTCCCGCTCATTATCCCAGATCATCGAGATGATGCGCCATTTGCCGCCTGCATCCTTATAAAACTGGATGGAATTGATGCCCCGGCGTTCCGGTTCGGCGCTATCCAGGTCGGTGCGCGCCTCATAACTGGACCAGGCGTGGGCCATATTACCGAAGACCCGGACTTCGCAGGCCAGTTCGATCTCATAGAATGCATTCTCGTTGAAATGCTCCGTCGTATTTTCGCGGTATTCGTCGGGCGAGAGCATGACGGCCCAGGGTTTGCCGTTGTCGTCCACGCCGGTGCGGATCTGGCGGCAATCCGGGTGGAAGTATTCGAAATGGTCAGACCAGTCGCGCGGGCCGGCCGGTCCGGAAATCATCGCATAAATGGCCCGGACGACCTCGCGGATCTCGGCTTCATCGCTCACGGTTTTACCAGCCCCGGCAGGCCATCGATCGATTTTGCGTTCGAGGCATAGCGCCGTTCCCGCCATTCCTCATCGCTGCGATGTTCATTGGTGCGGATCAGCTGATCGCGTTCCCCGGCGAAGTCATAGAATGGCACGCCCCAGCCGCAGGAATCCTGTATGCGCGTGATGTTGGCGGTGATGATGGCGCGCGCTTTCGGAAAGTCCGGAAATTGCGCCAGCGCGTCCGCAAACCCGGGATCATCAAAACAGATCGCGTCGCCCTTGCCATATAGACGCAGGATGTTGGCCTTGCCCTCGAAGGCGCAGAACATGAAGGTGATGCGGCCATTCTCACGCAGATGCGCTACGGTTTCGATACCCGATCCGCCCAGGTCCAGATAGGCGACCTTGTTCGGGCCCAGAATACGGAAACTGTCATAACCCTTGGGCGACACATTCACATGGCCATCCGTGCTCGACGGCGCGGTGGCGACGAAGAACATTTTCTGGGCCTTGATGAAGTCGGCGATCCGGTCGTCGATATGATCCGAGAATTTGGACACGCCGCTTCTCCTGTCTGTCAGTCTGTAAAGACCCGCGCGAAAATCGTTTCAACATGTTTGAGGTGGTACGCCTCATCAAAACAAGTTTCGATTTGTTCATCCGACAGGAATTTACCAACGTCGGCATCGGCTTTCAGATGGTCCATCAGCCGTCCGCCTTCATCCCAGGTTTTCATGCCATTGCGCTGGACCAAGCGGTATCCGTCCTCGCGGGACGCGCCGGCCTGTGTCAGGGCCAGGAGAATGCGCTGGGAATTGTGGATGCCGCCATAGGCTTCGAGATTCTCCCGGCAGCGATCTTCATTGACGATCAGCTTTTCGATCATCCCGGCGGTGCGGTGCAGGGCAAAGTCCAGATGGACGGTCGAATCCGGCCCGATGCCGCGTTCGACGGAGGAGTGGGAGATGTCCCGCTCGTGCCAGAGCGCGACGTTTTCCATTGCGGGCACAACCGCCATGCGCACCAGGCGCGCCAGACCGGTGAGGTTCTCTGTCAGGATCGGATTGCGCTTGTGCGGCATGGCCGACGAGCCTTTCTGCCCCTTGGAGAAAAACTCCTGCGCTTCACGCACTTCCGAGCGCTGGAGGTGACGCACCTCGACGGCGATGTTTTCAATCGCTGAAGCAATCAGGCCCAGAACGGCAAAGTAATTTGCATGCCGGTCACGTGGAATGACCTGCGTGGAGATGGGCTCGATGGACAGCCCCATCTTTTCGGCGACATGCGCTTCAACTGCCGGATCGACATTGGCGAATGTGCCGATGGCGCCGGAAATGGCGCAGGTCGCAATTTCGTCGCGCGCGGAAACCAGACGCGCCCGGTTGCGGGCAAATTCGGCGTAGAAGCGCGCAAATTTCAGGCCCATCGTCGTCGGCTCGGCGTGGATGCCATGGCTGCGGCCGATACAGGCGGTGAATTTGTGCTCCATGGCACGGGATTTCAGCGCTGCCATGACGCGGTCCACACCGGCGATCAGGATATCGGCGGCATCTCGCATCTGCACGGCCAGACACGTATCCAGCACATCCGATGAGGTCAGGCCCTGGTGCACATAGCGGGCATCCTCGCCCACCAGCTCAGCCAGATGGGTGAGGAAGGCTATCACATCGTGTTTGACCTCGGCCTCGATCTCATCGATCCGGTCGACATCAAATGTCTTGTCTTTGGCCTTCCAGACGGCTTTCGCCGCGGCTTCCGGCACAACGCCCAGCTCGGCCAGCTTGTCGGTGGCATGCGCCTCGATCTCGAACCAGATGCGATACTTGTTTTCCGGTGACCAGATGGCCGCCATTTCGGGCCGTGTGTAACGAGGAATCATGCGGGAAGCGCTCCTGTCTGCGAGGAAGGCGGCTTAATGCTCCCGGGGCGGGGGGAGGTCAAGGCCTGCCCCTTCACCCTCGGGCGCTCTGCCCTTGCAGGGCTCGCACCCTTTCCCTCTCCCTCGAGGGAGAGGGAGGCGCGCGAAATCTCGAAGCGATGAGCGATCAGGGTGAGGGGGTTAGATATACAATTTTGCCGCCCGCTCGGTGAGCGAACGCATGGCCTCGCGATAGGGGGCAGGACCATGGCTGATCCGGGCAACGCCCAGCTTCGCCATCTCGGCAATCGACGGCGCACCGTCTTTCATATAGGCATTCACGGGCAGTTTGGTGTGGGCACAGATCCGGCCGATCAGGTCCGGATCGGTGAGGCCGGGAATGAAAAACCCGCTCGCACCCGCTTCGGCATACACGTCACAGCGATCGGTCGCTTCCTTCATGTGATCGGCATGGCTGGCCGGATCGGATTTCAGGAAAACATCCGTGCGCGCATTGATGAAGAGCGGAATACCGGTCTCGTCGGCCACCGCGCGGATGGCGGCGATCCGGTGGGCCTGATCCTCGATCGAGTGCAAGCCTTCGCCGCCGACCACTTGATCCTCGAAATTGAGGCCGACCGCGCCGGTAGAGATCAGACCGGCGATATTCGCGGCCAGAAATTCCGGCCGTTTCGCATACCCGCCTTCAAAATCGATGCTGACCGGAAGGTCGGTACTGGCCGTAATCCGCGCGGCAACCGCCAGCAGCGTGTCTTTCGGCAGCGCATGCCCGTCCTCGTAGCCCTGCGCAGCCGCGACTGACCAGCTGCCGGTCGCGATGGCTTTTGCGCCGGCTTCGGCGACCGCCTTCGCGCTGCCCGCATCCCAGACATTATAGAGCACCAGCGGGGCGCCCTTTTTGTGCAGGGCATGAAAGGCGCGGGCTTTTTCAGCTTGGGTCATAAAGATTTCCAATCAATCTCGTTGTGACGATCCAGTTTTCGCGACGTATCCGGCATGGAGAATTTCAGGCCCGAGCCGCAATTATAGAGCACGACATCAGCGTCGCGTTCGATCAAGCCGTCGGCCATCGCCATTTCCATGGCGGCATAGGTGGCCGAGCCTTCCGGCCCCATGAGCAAGCCATCTGCGGCGCCGATCCGGTGCCAGCAGCGCTGGATATGCTCGTCCGTCACGGCCAGCGCCGCGCCGCCACTCTCGCGCACCGCCCGCAGGATCAGGAAGTCGGCGACAGCCTTGGGCACGCGCATGCCCGCCGCCATCGTGTCGGCGTCCATCCATTCCTCGGCATGGTCCGCGCCTTCATTGAAGGCTTTCACGATCGGCGCGCAGCCTGTGGACTGGACCGCAAACATCTTGGGGCGCTCCGGCCCGATCCAGCCGAGCTCTTCCATCTCGTCGAAGGCCTTCCACATGCCGATCAGGCCCGTGCCGCCGCCCGTAGGATAGAAGATCGCTTCGGGCAGTCGCCAGCCCAGCTGGGCGGCGAGCTCCAGCCCCATCGTCTTCTTGCCTTCGGCGCGATAGGGCTCCTTCAGTGTGGAGAGATCAAACCAGCCCATCGCCTCCTTGCCCGCACCGACCAGCGCGCCGCAATGATGGATCAGACCGTTGACGCGAAACACCTTGCCGCCCTGCAGGCAGGTCTCCTGGATATTCACTTCGGGTGCATCTTCCGGGCACAAGACATAGGCCTCCATCCCGCCGCGCTTGGCATAGGCGGACATGGCCGCGCCCGCATTGCCCGCCGTCGGCATGGCGAGGCGTTTGAGACCAAAACTCTTCGCCATGGAAACGCCCAGCGCGAGGCCCCGCGCCTTGAAGCTGGCGGTCGGCAGACGGCTTTCATCCTTGACGATGACGCGGCCGGTCGCCCCGGCCATTTTCGCAGCGACCGGGATATCGATCAGCGGCGTATCCACTTCACCGAGCCGCAGCACATCTTCATCACGGGCGACGGGCAGAAGCTCACGCCATTTCCAGAAACCGCCATCCCGTACCCAGATCTCATCGCGGTCGATCTCGGATTTGGCTTTCGCCAGATCGTAGCGCGCCAGCAAGGGCTTTCCGGCGGCGGACAGATTGTGCGGGCGGTCCTTCTCATAGCGCTCGCCCGTGGCGGAACACTCAAGATGGGTGAAATAGTTTTTATAACTCATACGCGATTGTTAGGCGGCACGGGGGAGGGCGGCAAGCGGCCTGAGGTGAATGGCTCCCGTTTCCCACTGCGTCTTCCTCCGGCTTGACCGGAGGATCTCAAAACCGGTGAGGTCGTCCGGTCAAGCCGGACGATGACGGCGCGTGTTTGAAACGCGGTAGCGGTTCGCTGAGTATCGGCTGGGTGGAAGTGTCAGATCAACCCCAGCGACTTGAAGCTCGCCGTCGTTTCGCGGCCAATGATCAGGTGATCATGGACGACGATGTTGAACGGCTTGGACGCATCAATAATCGTCTTCGTGATCTCGATATCTGCGGTCGAGGGGGTAACCTCGCCGGAGGGGTGATTGTGCACCAGGATGATGGCGCTGGCTTCATGGGCGAGGGCGCGTTTGACGACTTCGCGCGGATAGACCGGTGCCTGATCGACCGTGCCTTTGGAAATGACTTCATCCGCCATCAGCCGGTTTTTCTTGTCCAGAAACAATACCCGGAATTGCTCGACGGGCTCGTGCTGCATGGCGGTGCGGCAATAGGTGATGAGCGATGACCAGGACGAAATGACGGGCCGGTCCAGCGCGCCTTCCAGTGCCATGCGGGCGGAGGCCGCTTGCAATAGTTTCAGATCAATCGCCGTCTTCTCCGAGACGCCCTTGAGCTCGGTCAGGGCTTCGACAGATGCCGCCGCGACCCCGCCCAGATCGCCGAAACGGGCAATCAGATCCTTCGCGAGCGGCTTGACATCCCGGCGCGGGATGGAGCGGAACAGGAAGAGTTCGAGGAGTTCATAGTCGGCGAGCGCATCGCCGCCGGCCTTGGCGAAGCGGGCTCTGAGGCGGTCACGATGTCCCGCATGGTGGGGTGTCGCCGCCTTTTCCGTCATGCGTTATGGCGCATAAGGCGGACAGTCGAGCCCGGCAGGCGAGGCGGTGAAGATTTCGACCCCGTCTTCTGTCACCCCGACCGAGTGTTCAAACTGCGCCGACAGGGATTTGTCCCGTGTGACGGCGGTCCAGCCATCGGACAGGACCTTGGCGTCCGGACGGCCCAGATTCAGCATGGGCTCGATGGTGAAGAACATGCCCGGCTTCAGTTCAACGCCTTCGCCGCGGCGGCCATAGTGCAGCACATTCGGGCTGTCGTGAAACAGGCGTCCAATGCCGTGCCCGCAGAAATCCTGAACCACTGAACAGCGATTGGCCTCGGCGATTTCCTGGATCGCCGCGCCGACATCACCCAGCGTGGCACCGGGTTTGACCTCGGCTATGCCGGCCATCATCGCTTCATAGGTGACTTCAACCAGTCGCTCGGCCTTGCGGCGCGGTTCGCCGACAATGAACATGCGCGACGTATCACCATGCCAGCCATCGAGCAGGATGGTGACGTCGATATTGACGATATCGCCGTCCTTCAAGGGTTTCGGGCCCGGAATACCGTGACAGATAACGTGATTGATCGAAGTGCAGGAGGATTTGGTGTAGCCGCGATAGCCGAGCGTGGCCGGCACGCCGCCCTGTTCGAACATGAAATTGCGCACGGCATCATCGATTTCTTCGGTCGTCACGCCGGGTCTGACCATCGGGACAATGTGATCCAGCGCCGCCGCCGCTGCGTGACCGGCCTTGCGCATGCCCGCAAAGCCATCCGCGCCGTGCAGCTTGATCCGACCGTCGCGCGAAACCTCGTCCGCGCCGTCATCCTGAACGTCATATGCCAGATTCATGACCTGTCCTGTGCCCTGTTCCGCTTCCATATAAACAAAACGCGCGGCGTTTGAAACGCCGCGCGCCTGTCATTCGGCATTCAGGAATTATTCCCTAGCGATCCGAACCATAAAAATCGCCGAAGAAATCACCTTCATTCCAGGTTGGCGCGGTATCGTTATTGGCGATCTCGCGCGCGATCAGGAAATTGATATTCGCGAATTTCGCGCCCTGTTCGTACAGGATGACCATTTCCTCATCACTATCTGGCTCGTCGGACTGACGGTGATAATGCGTGGACAGAAAGCCCATGAAACCTTCGCCCTCATCCCAACGCGGATCGGGTGAGGAAAAACCCGTCATCAGGAAAACGGACGGGATGCCACGGCGCACGAAATTGTAGTGGTCCGAGCGGATAAAGAGATTCTGCTCGGGCAGGGGGTCCGGGCTGACCTCAATCCCCATCCGGGCGGCGGCCCGTTCAGTGATCGGACCCAGCGATGAGCGTTCCGCGCCAAAGGCGACGACGTCGGAAAATTCATAAACGATGACCGGCATGTCCAGATTGACATTGGCCACCATGGCCTCGGCCGGAACCGTCGGGTGGAAAGCAAAATATTCAGAGCCCAGAAGGCCCTGTTCTTCCGCCGCCAGCGCCACGAACAACAGGGAGCGGCGCGGAGCGCCGGTTTCCATGAAGGTCCGTGCCGTTTCCAGCATGATCGCCGAACCGGACGCATTATCCACGGCTCCGTTACAGATGCGGTCTTCTTCATTGTTGGAGCGGCAGCCGGTCATGGAAACGCCGTCGGCATCGGTGATACCGACATGATCGAGGTGGGCGGTGAGGACGACGATTTCGTCGGCCAGTTCAGGATCTGATCCGGGGATCATGCCGACGACATTGTTGTCGACAAAGAGCTCGCGGCTGGTCTCCTGGGTCATCGTGACCGTGATATTCAGCGGCATGGAGGCCGGCTCGCCCGCCTGCAGGCTTTCTGCGACGGCCTCGAACGTCGTGCCGGAATTGGCGAACAATGCCTGTGCACCCTCCAGTGCCACACCCGCACCGACTAGAAGATCGCTATAGGCTGGCTCTGCGCCTTCCGGAGCCAGCGTGATGTTAGAGGCGCTGACCGCGCGCTCGGCAAATCGCGCATATTGCTCTGCGGCCGTTCCGGACAGCTGGATATAACCAATCGCGCCATGACGGGCCGCGGTTTCGCGCTTGGTGGAGGTGCGTTGTTGATGCGAGCGTTCGTCCGACGGCATGATGTCCGGCGCGCCGCCGAAATAGGCCACGATGCGGCCTTCCACATCGACGCCGGCATAATCATCATAGCCATGATGCGGCAGAGACAGGCCATAGCCCACGAAAACGACTTCGGCTGTGATCGAGGATTCATCCAGAACCGGGTGGCCGGCGATGATCAGATCGTGCCCATTCTGCAAAGCGACCGCGTCGTCGCCTTCGCCGATGACCAGCGTGCCGCCAGATGCAACGGACGTCATGACCTGCATCGGGACTTCGGCGAAATAGCCGCCATTTTCGCCTGCTGGCTCCAGGCCCATCAGGCGGAATTGCGAGGCGACATAATTCGAGGCGATGTCATAGCCGTCAGAACCCGCTGCGCGGCCACCCATCATGTCATGGGCCAGGAAACGGATATGCGCTTCAATGTTGGACGACGGGATGTCCGGGACAAAGTCCTCTTCGGCGGACTGGGCGCAGGCCGTAGCCGGAATGAGGGCGAACAGGCTGGCGGCAGCCAGGCGGGTAAACAGTTTCACAGGAGAGACCTCTTGGACAAATTTTTCGGCACTATAGTCGCGATAGATAGAGCATCAATCGCTGGCACCTAAACTTTCCGTCATCAGAGCGTCTTCGATGTCCGGCAGAACGCGGTAGTGCTTTACCAATGCAGGTGACATGCGCGTCGGCCGCCCCGTGCGCAGTTTGAAGCAGACCAGATCCATCCGGGCGCGAAAAATCGTCTGTCCGGTATCCGCCCGACGGAACTGATAGCGGCGTTCCGCGCGAAGCCGTCCATCGGACTTCGTGATCCAGACCGCGCAATCCAGCGCGTCGCCCGCATGGCAATGGCCCAGATAATCGCACTCGGAGCGCACAATCGCCATGCCATGCTCATAGCGGACAAATTCGGTGCGCGGATGCTCTGGCACATCAAAATCCCAATGAGCCCAGGCGGTTTCGTCGCCCCACGTCAGATAGCGCGCATTATTGACGTGGTCGAACTCGTCCTCGTCGGCTGTGGTCGCGATAATGCGGTGAATGAAGGGCGAGGGCAGGTCCCAGCCGTCAAATGTCTTGGCCTTGGTCATGACCATTGCCTATATCCGTCGCGGCGAACGGATGAAAGGGTGGATGATGGGCGACACAAAACAGGTCAGGGCAGCAGTGTTGCTGATTGGCGATGAACTTCTGTCCGGACGAACGCGCGACATCAATCTCTCCGAAATCGCAAAATTCCTCGCGCCGCTCGGTGTGTCGGTTGCCGAATGCCGCATTGTACCGGATGAGCCGGACGAAATGGTGGCGGCGATCAATCATCTTCGCGCGAAATATGATTACGTCTTTACAACCGGCGGGATCGGCCCGACGCATGATGACATCACCGCGGATGCCATCGGCGCGGCTTTTGGCCAGACCGTCGATGTCCGCGACGATGCGCTGGCCATCATCGAAGAGTGGTACGCCAAAACGAAGACGCCGCTGACCGAGAGCCGCAAGCGTATGGCGCGTGTGCCCTCAGACGCCATCCTGATCAGGAACCCGGTCACGGGCGCGCCCGGTTTCCAGACCGGGAATGTCTTCACTCTGGCCGGTGTGCCGAAGATCGCCCGCGCCATGCTGGAGGATGTCGCGCATCGCATTGAGGGCGGAGCGGTGACGCTTTCGCGTACGGTCGCGACCGGCGGGCTACGCGAGGGCGATCTGGCGGAAGGACTGGGCGTTCTGGCCAGCGAATATCCCGCCGTCTCGATTGGCTCCTATCCCTATTTCTATGAAGGATCGGATGGTGAGATCCAGCGCGGCACGAATCTGGTCGCGCGCGCAACCGATGAGAAAATGCTGGACGAGGTGGTCGAAAAGCTCGCCGATCTGTCCCGCTCCGTCGGCGGCAAGCCGGTCATTGATCCACCGGATGCGAAATAAAAAAGCGCAGGGCGGTGAGGCCCTGCGCCTTTAGAGATTGCCCGTCTGGCTTATGCTTGCACAGCGATTTCGAACAGTTGACCGTCGAGGTCACACACGTCGATTTCGACTTCTTCCACGACACTGCCATCAGCCAGCGTAAAGCGGAAATCGTGGAAGCAATGATCGGTATCGGCAACGACCAGCGTTGCAATTTCTCCACCGGTGGTCAGAGCGCCATCAGCGATCAGATTGCCGCTCCAGCCGTCTGTCGCGGACGGAGTCGTGTGAATCTCGACCACGTCCTGGCCGGTCGCATTGACGAAGGTGATTGTGCTGGAAAGGCTTTCCGCGATGACCGGGAAAGACAGGGCTGCAGCCATCAGGGCAGATGCAGAAAACAGGGCGAATTTCATGTAGCGGTCGTCCTTTCAGAACCACCGGACCGCCCGGCGGCATACTTTCGACCGGCACCCATGATCTGCCTGAATCACCTTGTCAGCAAGGGAAATCGGCGGCCACACTGGCGTCCGGATTGCGGCGGATTGGCGGCGGATGAATTGTGGAGGTGGTTGCCCGAATTCGTTAGCTATCGTCCGGCAATGGGCCAAGCATAAAAGTGTTTTTAATGGCGCGACTGACAAAAATATGAACCCACATCACCTCGACTGTGTTGGCCTCTAGCCAGGCAGGCGGATTCTTCAGGCCAGATAAAAAGGCAATCCAAAAATATTGGAGGTAGGAGACGTTGCTGTCACCTTTCACATTTTCCGGAATCACACTGTATAATTCTTTCGATTCCCTCTGGAAATCGAGATCGCTTCCGTCTTTGACCGTGCTTGCGAAGTAATAAATTCTCCACAAAAGACGATACTGCTCGGTTTTGAATATTGTTACATCGACGCTGTTAGCGCGCTCTTCTGGCAAGACTGTTCCGCGCCGGGTCATGCTAACGAAAAGCGCTTTATCTCTTTGATTGTCGAGCCAGTTTTTTATCATTGGGGAATCCTAAATGCGTTTTTTATCAAATCTATTGGGCGCGCGATCTGCCGAAATTCGATCTGCCCCATCATTGCCCCATTCCCGTCTGACGATAGTCCTCATGCGAGGGAATGTTGAGTCCATCGGGGAGGGGACAAAGGGAAAACCATGACGAAGAAGCTTCTACTCACGACAGTGGCCGGGGCTTTCGCCTTCGCCGCCATGCAGACCGCGCCGGTTTTGGCCGTCACCGCTCAGGATGACGATGCCCGGCCTGCGGATATTTTTGCGCAATGCCCCACACTGGTCGCCAATCGCGGCTATGGCAGCAATGAGCGTGGACGCGGTCGCCCGCAGCCGACCTATGGCTCTGTGCCGCCGCCCCCTCCGCCGCCACCACCACCGCCTGCTCCACCACCGCCACCACCACCCGCCGCGCAGGAAGCCTCTGATGACAGGGTGATCGTGACCGGGAGCCGAATTCAACGCAGCGAGTTTGATTCGGTTTCGGCAGTCCAGCCCCTTTCGGGCTCGGCATCTAGAGAAGTGGGGCTTGTCGGCCCTCAAACACAACCGCAACCGGAGCCCGGCGATATCGACCGCGAACGCTATAGCGATGTCGAGCGCAATGATGTCGTGCTTGTGTCCGAAGAGCCGGTTTCAACCTTTTCTGTCGATGTTGATACGGCCAGCTATGCCGTTGTGCGCGACTATCTCACCGACGGAAACATGCCTCCGCGGGATGCCGTTCGGATCGAGGAAATGGTCAATTATTTTGACTATTCCTACGATTTGCCGGAGGACCGGGATGCACCGTTCGCGGCCAATGTCACCGTCCTGCCCAACCCCTGGAATGAGAACACCCAGCTGATGCATATCGGTGTTCAGGGCTACGACATTCCGCGCGAGGAGCGCCCGCGCGCCAATCTGGTGCTGCTGGTGGATGTGTCCGGCTCGATGGGTTCACCAGACAAGCTGCCCCTGGCGATCGAGGGCATGCAGATGCTGGTCGAAAATCTCGATGATGACGATACCGTCTCCATCGTGGTCTATGCCGGGGCGGCTGGAGCGATCCTCGAGCCCACGCGTGGATCCGACCGGCATTGCATCAATGCGGCGCTGGGCATGCTGGAAGCCGGAGGCTCGACGGCGGGCGGTGAAGGCCTGCGCCTGGCCTATGATTTTGCCCGCGAACATTTTGACGAAGACGCCGTCAACCGCGTCATGTTGCTCACCGATGGCGACTTCAATGTCGGCATTACCTCGGACGAGCGGCTGGAAGATTTCGTCACCCGCGAGCGCGAAAGCGGCGTCTATCTGTCGGTCATGGGGTTCGGACGCGGCAATTATAACGATGCGCTGATGCAGACCCTGGCCCAGAATGGCAATGGCATCGCTGCCTATATCGACACCGAGCGGGAGGCCCGCCGCTTCTTTGTGGAAGAAGCCTCATCCGCGCTCTTTCCGATCGCCAATGATGTGAAGCTGCAGATCGAGTTCAATCCGGCGCTGGTCGCGGAATACCGCCTGATCGGATATGAAACCCGCATGCTCAATCGCGAAGACTTCAACAATGATGAAGTCGATGCCGGTGAAATCGGCTCCGGCCATTCGGTCACCGCAATCTATGAGATCACGGCACCGGACAGTCCGGCCCTTCTGAATGAGCCGCTGCGCTACGCCGAAGGCGTTGAGACCGAGACCGAATTTTCCAACGAATACGGCTTCTTCCGCGTCCGCTATAAAATGCCGGGCGAAGATGAGAGCCGTCTGATCGAATTCCCGATCACCACCGCCAATGAGGTGGAAAGCGTGGATGCGATCAGCGACGATGTCGGTTTTTCGATCGCGGTCGCCGGCTTTGCCCAGCTTCTGCGCGGCGATGAATACATCGCCGACGAGGCGTTTGACTATGCCCGCGTGGCGCGGCTGGCGGATCGTTTCCTCGGCGAGGATGAATTCGGCTATCGCGCAGAATTTGTCAGCCTCGCAGAGGCGGCGGACCGGGCCGACAGCCAGTCGCCGCTAAAACCGGGTGCGCAAGACCCGGCGCGATAGTGGCATCTCCCGGCTGATGAAAAAGGGCGCGGACCGTTGATCTGGTCCGCGCCCTCATCAGCGGCGGAGGGACACAGCTATTCCGCGCGCATCTCGTCCCGCAGGGCCCGCCAGGGCGTGCCTTCGGTGAAGTTCGGCCAGTCGCCGGACTGCGACAATTGCCAACCGAGCTCGAAATAGATCCGGGCATCCTCGGTCACGCCGCCCAGCCGCCAGACATAGGGCCGGTCGATCTCATCGGCGGCGTGGTGATAGCCATTGGCCATATACCAAGCGAAGCCCCGATTGATCCGGTCATCGGCGGCGGCCTGTTCGGGCGTCGGTGCGCCAACCGCATACAGGCCCGGCACGCCCGCCTCGATGAAGGGATAATGGTCGGACCGGTAAAAGCCGCCGGCCGCCGGATTGGGATCGTCGATCAGATAGCGGCCATAGCGCGAGGCGGGGCTTTCCAGCGCGGTCTGCAGGTCATTCGTGCCCAACCCTGGCACCACCATCAACCCCCAGTGATCGGCATAGGGAAAGTGGGCATCCATATTCAGCACGCCGGCAATATTGCGTAATTCGCACGGTGAGTGGTCGACAAAATATTCCGCACCATAAAGGCCGCGTTCTTCTGCGGCCGTCGCAAAGAAATAGATCGAGCGGCGCGGCGCTTCCGGCAGGCTGGCAAAGGCTTGGGCGATATTGATCAGCATGGAGGTGCCGATGGCATTGTCGACCGCCCCGTTGAACAGGTGATCATCGGTCGGCGCATCCGGATTGACGCCCATATGGTCCCAGTGCGCGGAATAGACGATGCATTCCTCCGGCGCGCCCGTGCCCTCGATCATGCCCACCACGTTGCGCGTCGTCGTTGATGACACCGACCCGGTCAGGCGGCCGGATGCCATCAATTCGGTATCAATGGCGGTAAAGCCCGGCTCGGCAGCGGCCGCATACACCGTGTCATAGTCCAGGCCCACCGCCGCCATCAGGCGCGCCGCAGCCGGCTGACTGATATGTGCAAACAGGGTGAGATCGGCTTCCGGATCATCCAGCGAATACTGGACGCCGGACGCACCACCGCTGGACAGTGTTTCCCAGGGATAGCCGGCGCTGGCCTCGGTATGGACGAGCAAGACGGCCTCCGCGCCCAGCTCGGCGGCCAGATCCGCCTTCGACCCCATCAGACCGTGCACAGACAATGCATTGCCGCCGAAGAGATCGTCATTGCCGGTGGCTGTGCCGGGATCACCGCGGAAGAGGATGACGGTCGCGCCCGTCAAATCCATGCCGGCATAATCATCCCAGCCTTCTTCTTCGGCGCGTATGCCAAAACCGCCAACGACAATACGCGAGGTGTCCAGCTGCAGTGTCTCGGCGGGCTGTCCGGCATACAGCACAAAATCCGCGCCGCGTTCAAAGGCGATGTCGCCATCCGGTCCGGTAATCGACATTTCGCCTCCACCATCGGGGCGGAACTCGGCCAGTTCGAAGGGCTGCATGAAGGAGCCATCAATCGCCGGGCGGATGCCGGCCTGGGCAAACTGCCCGGCAATGAAATTCACGGTCATTTCCTCACCAACGCCGCCGGGTGCGCGACCCTCGAAGGCGGGCGAGGCCAGGGCGGCGATGTCCTCGCGGATATTGTCCGCAGTGATTATATCCATGGCGGTCAGCATGGCGGGGTCGTCCTGCGCCAGCGCAGGCGTGGCCGCAGCGAGTGCGGCAAGAGACACAAGAGCAAGTGGTTTCATCGTTTTTGACCTTCTTCGGATCGGGGATCGGTTTCATCGGACAGGGGCGCCATCGCCCAGCTGAGCGCAACGGGTTCGCCATTGTCGGTGTTGGAGCGCCAGAGAATGTCGGCGATGGCGTCCAGGTGATCATTGATTTCGGCCATCGCCGCCGGGCTGGGCCGGGCAATCAACCGGAAAAACCCGTGATTTCTCTGGGCACCCTCATGAACGGCTTCACGATCAAAGCCTTCGGCAAAGTCGCGCTCGGCCTGACGCAACATGGCGGCAGCGCAGCGCTTCACGCCCGCTTGATGCTGCGGAGCCTGCAGCGCTTTCGCGAGCCGCATGCGCGGCGCCGGCGTGGCATACAATGTCTGCGGCTTGCGCGCACCGGGCATGAAACGCCGCTCCGAGGCGTGAACAAGACCGACAGCTGCCAGCTTGTGAATGTGGTGATACACGGCGGTCTGCTTCATGCCGATCACCCGCGCAAGATCATCCACGGACAAGGGGCCATCCGCCGCCAGCCGGTCAATGATGGTCATGCGCGGCGCAGAGGCGAGACACGCAATCTGGGCGGGATCGAGAATCCAGTAGGATTCCAGAGGGGGGTGCATATGGCTCATGCGCCGCTTATAATTCGAAATATCAAAATATATTAAATTAAAAATCCGTCAGGCAACCGGATGGCGTCGACAAAGCGCCCCGGCACGGCATCCGGCTCTTTCCCTGTCGGCCTGATCGGCTATGAAGGACGCCTGTGCGGACGTGGCGGAACTGGTATACGCAACAGACTTAAAATCTGTCGCCCGTAAGGGATTGAGGGTTCAAGTCCCTCCGTCCGCACCATTCCAAACCAATTTGCTTCGCAAAATTTTCGATCCTGTGGATCGAAAATCGGATTGGAATGAATCTTGTTGGTTGTTTCCGTTGCGCGCGGCCCGGGCGCGTGTCAGCCCCGCCTGCGATACGGGCCGTGCTCACATGAAACGCGCTCAGGGCTGGGGCGGGACGGAAATTAGTTCGGAGTTCTCATGCTCTAACTTGCGCTTTGGCTGGCCGTGCCCGCCCCGAAACCGGAATTCCGGGGCGGCTTCCGTCTAGCGCTGGAAATGCAGGCGCAGCCAGAACGAGCGGCCTTCACCCGGCAAGCGGTCGCCAACAGCAACATCAGAACCGGCATTGCGGTTATATCCGGCCAGATGGCGTTCATAGCGATGATCGAGGAGATTGCTCACGCCTGCCAGAAGCGTTGCACCTTCGCGGATCTGCCAATCGCCTGACGCGCCGAAAATGACATAGCCATCAGTTCTGGCTTCGCTATTTGTGGCAGAGACGTCATCCTGTTCGGCGACGGCGAGCGCTTCCAGACCCGCAGACCAGTTCACCGCGTCCCGGGTAAGCGCCATGCGCAGGCTGGCCGGGGCAATACGATAGAGATTGTCGTCAATATCGCGGCGTTCCCCGCGGACATAGCTGAAAACACCCTCCAACCGCCAGTTCTGATCAATGGCGTAACCGAAGTCGAAATCCAGCCCGTAGAGGCGGGCGTCGACATTGGCAAACCGCAGGGGCGTGGGATCGCCATTCATGTTCGAGACCATCTCGACCGGGGTGTCGATCACACCCGGTGTAGCGTCAAACGGGACGCCCTGTATGTAGTCATCGACGTGCCGCACGAAGGCGGTCGGTCGAAAATAGGCCCCGTCGCGGGTCCAGTCAAAACCGGCCTCAGCAATGTAGGCCACTTCCGGGTCGAGACCGAGATCGCCGACATAGGTGTTGCCGTCTGCCAGCCCGCCGGAGGCCGGAGTCGGCAGCCAGGCGAAACGTTCCACATAGCCTGCAACGCGCGTTTTTCGCGCCAGCGTAAATCGCCAGGTCACGTTTCCTTCCTGGCGCCAGAACCTTGCGGCAAGATCCAGCGTCTGATCGTCAGTATCGCGGTCCGATGCGTTGAAGGCATTGGCCAGCATTCCGGGCATGGCCGGGACCATCGGGCCGGTCCGGGCGAGGCCGGCATTGGCATTGTGGAGATCGGTTCTGAGGCCCAGTTCGGCATCCCATCCCGATACCTCGCCACGCCATTCTATAAATGCGCCGGTGCGCTGCATCTCGACGGCGGGAAAGCTGTCGAGAAAAAAGCCCGCTGCATTGGGATTGGTGATCCGGGTCGCATGATCATCGCCCTGATGGTCAATACCAAAGCGCCATTCAGCGCCAGCTTGCGGCCAGACAGCGTCCAGAGACAGCGTGCGGCTCTCGCTGTTGGCATAGGTTTCACGCTGCTGCATGGCAGGCGGGGCGGGCCGTAGATCGAAATTGTTCATGGCGTGATCGACGGCCGTATATCCGGCCTCGAAGCGCAGCGTCATTTCACCGGCTGGAAGCGCGTAGAAGCCCCGTGCGAAATCGGTATTGAAATAACGGATATCCATCGCGAAGGGCGGGTTGCCCGTGGCGCCGGTTTCCTGCCGCCGCAGATCAAGGCCGAATTCGTGTCCGTTTGACTGCCAGCCCAGGCCGGCACCATAGACGGTGCGTTGGTGCTCACTGCCGCCAATTGTACCGCCGGGATAATCCACATCATTGCCCTCCTCATTCGAGAACAGAATGTGCATCCGCCATGTGTCGCTGGACGTGCCGACAATGCCGCCAACAGAAAGGGACGCGTCCGCCGAGCGGCCTCCAGCGGTCAGATCATAACGCAGCCGGAAAGCCTCATCGGCAGAGACAAAATCAACCCGTTTCAGGATGGCATTGACCCCGCCGGCGAGGCCGGGACCATCCGAGACCGGTGAAATGCCGCGGTCGACTTCGATCGCAGCCAGCAAAGGGGCAGGCGCATAGTGAAGCGGCGGGTCCATCAGATTGGGGCCGCCGGAGGCAAAATTCTGCCCGTCGATGCGAATATTCAGCCGAGATCCGAAGAGGCCGCGATACTGGACCTGGCCGGACAGGGCACCGTTTCCAATAAGGGCTGCGCCGGGCAAACGGGCCGCCAGCGCCGCCGCGTCCGGGCCGGTATCCGGCTCCATATCGGGCACGATTGCGTGCACCTCCGTCGGCGTCCGGATGCCGGTGACGGTGATAACATCCTGCAAGGCTGTGTCGTGGTTCTGGGCAAAAGCAGGCGTGAGAAAAGCAGACAGGGCCAGCGCACTGACGCTGGCAGCGTGAATTGAAGACATGGATAGCTCCGCAATAGCGAGCACGGCCTCATCGGGCCGGCGTGCCGAAATCAGATTTTGGTCGGGAAAGGCTTAGATAGACGCGCGTAAACCGGCCGGCGGAGCTCTCGCTTGCGGATTCAGACGCGCCGTCGTGGCAATCGTATCGGTTCTGGCCGGGTGTCGCGGCGCGTGAAGAAGGGAGGGGGCGGCAAGTGACCCGAGCGGTGTCGCATCCAGCGCCGCCATTTGCGTTACGCTGAAGGGGCAGTCCTGAGCCGCTATCGGGTCGGGGCGGTCATCACCGGTCAGGTCAATCTCGATGACGTGCCGTTCGATGGCGGAACACACCACGACGGAAATGCGTCCGTCCTCGCCAAACACCGGCATATAGCCAGCGGGCAGGGCGGCGCGCGTCCCCATTGCCATAAAGGCAAGGGACATGAATAGCGCCGCCAGAGGTGCCCGAGAAGAAGACATGCGTCTCAACATGATTTCCGGGTAGGTCATTTGGGATGTCGGGACAATGCGACACTTGGGCCGTTTTGCAGTTGGCAGGCGCGCTATTCTGGCTAGGCTTCCATCATGCCCCATCGCGCCATTCATGCCCGTTTTATCGACACCGCCCGCGAGCTCGGCCCGGAACTCACCGCCGCAATCGAGCGCGCAGGTCCGATCGAGCTGTCATCCCGCGCTGACCTGCCCTTTGCCGATTATCTCTGCCGCGCCATCACCGGCCAGCAATTATCGGTGAAGGCCGCGAAAACCATCTGGGGCCGGGTGGAAGACAGCGCCGCCGGCAAGCCGCTGGCCGAGCATTTCTGCGAAAGCAATACCGATCTGCTCCGCTCCTGCGGTCTCTCCGGCGCCAAGACGAAAACCGTTTGCGCGATTGCCGACCTCGCCCGGCGCGGGGAGTTGAAGGATGATCATCTGCGCGAGATGAATGCCGCGGATCGCACGGCGCACATCACCGCCATCTGGGGCGTCGGCCAGTGGACGGCGGACATGATGAATATGTTCTATTTCGGCGAACCCGATATCTGGCCGGACGGTGATGTCGCCGCGCGCAAGACGCTGGAACGCCTCACAAGCCCGCGCCGGAAGACTATCCGCACGGCAGAACGCTTTGCGCCGCATCGGTCATATCTCGCGCTGTATATGTGGCGTCATGCCGACGCCCCGCCGGTGTGAAGCACTCGGAATTGTATAGTATTACGATCTAGAATTTATATTATGCCACCATGAAAGTGTCGCAGATCATAAATAACGAGCTCAGCGAACTCGCTGAACTAGAAACCGACGCAGTGACCCAGCCCCCTGATCCGGGCTGATCGTTAGTAGAGTCTGTTCGCCTTTCTTTCTGGTTTTGGTTCAAGGTTCAAGGCCCGGTGAGCGGAGCCCATGCGTAGCTCAGGCGAACCGGGCCGGTGTTTGCGGGTTTGCTGGGCGTAGATGACCGGGGCCAGCCCTCCCAGCGAGGTGTGGGGCCGGCAGGTATTGTAGTCGATCCGCCAAGCCTCGATCAGGGTTCGCGCTTCGGAGAGTGACGAGAACAGGTGCTCGTTCAGGCACTCGTCCCGCAGGCGGCCATTGAAGCTCTCCACGAAGCCATTCTGCTGGGGCTTTCCCGGGGCGATGTAATGCCATTCGACACCGCGCTCTTTCTGCCAGCGTAGGATGGCGTGGCTTGTCAGCTCCGTGCCATTGTCCGAGACGATCATGGCCGGCTTGCCGCGCCGGGCGATGATCCGGTCCAGTTCCCGGCCCACGCGCACGCCCGAGAGCGAGGTGTCGACCGTGATCGCCAGTGCTTCACGGGTGAAGTCGTCCACCACGCACAGGGTGCGGAAGCGACGCCCGTCGGTAAGCGCATCCGCCACGAAGTCCAGGCTCCAGCGCTGGTTGGCGCCGCTCGGCAGCAGCATGGGACGGCGCGTTCCCGTGGCCCGCTTGCGGCCCCGGCGTCGGCGTACCGCCAGACCTTCCTCGCGGTAGATACGGTAAAGCTTCTTGTGGTTCGCATTCAGCCCCTCCCGGGCCAGAAGAATGCCCAGACGGCGATAGCCGAAGCGGCGACGTTCGCCAGCCAGGTCGCGCAACCGCTCACGTAGACGCTCATCGCCCGCATCGCGCTTGCGATACTGGAAGGTCGAGCGGTCCAGCCGGACCAACCGGCACGCCCGACGCTCGCTCAGCCCGTGCGCCTCCACCAGGTGACGCGCGGCCCGCCGCTTCACATCGGGCGTTAGAAGTTTTTTGAGGCGAGATCCTTCAGCGCCGCATTGTCCAGCATCTGCTCGGCCAGTAACCGCTTCAGCTTGGCATTCTCTGCTTCCAGCGTCCGTAGACGCTGAGCATCCGACACCGTCATGCCGCCGAACTTGGCCTTGTACTTGTAAAAGGTCGCGTCCGAGATGCCGTACTTGCGGCATAGCTCCTTCGTCGTGACACCCGCTTCGTGCTCGCGGAGCATCCCGATAATCTGTTCTTCCGAATAACGGCTCTTGCGCATCGTCCATCCTCTTCTCGATGGACTCTACCATCCCGTGGCCGGAATTCAGGGGGCTGGGTCACTGGGTCAGAAGTTCAAGGCTCTGTAATAACATCGGTGTCATTGAATGTGCTGGTAAGGTTCGGTGAATGCCAGCTAGAAGGGCCAACATTCACAGCTATTTGCGGGCTCAATAGGTGCCATGTGCGCGTATTTTCTAAGAACTACAAACCAAAAGACGGAACAAGGTTTGCTGACGAACAGGAAGCTATCGAAAAACTTATTCAGCATACACAAGGTGAGAAAGCGGAGGTGGAGCTGGAGAATTCCTTTTCAGCCTCTCTAAGGGGAGGGCTTGCCAACTTGGTCTCTGGAAGAGCTGATTCAGGAACCAAGAAGAATGTTAAGAAGCAAGGAATTAAAAAGCAGAAACTAAATAAAGCACGACGAAATGTAGTAGCTCTGAGTAATGAAACTTGGAAAATAGAAGAGTTCGGTGGTGAAATTTTAGAGGGCCGCAAGTTAGGAAACGAAAATATTTGTGAAATGGTAAGCGAAGGGGAGGTCGGTGGGAATATACATACCGAATTAATTGTGCGGCCCGGTTGGATAAAGGTTGTAGAGCTCTACAAAAAAAACAAGCTCATCCCAGTTGAAATTACCGACCGAAATAAGCTCAAGGTGATAGAGATGCTCATTGCGAGGTCGGTACGGCAAGAAGCCGCTCAAGTAATTATAGCAACCAGTCAAGTAAAAATTGAGACAAAAGATGACTGAGATACCATTAGATCTTATTGAAAATGTTATTGAAGAGCCTACTGGAACGTTTTCTGAACTGCTCAAGGTGGCAAAGATTAATCCTACTCACGAACTGCGAGGGGCTGACCTACGCAATATTGACTTTGAAGGGTGCGATCTGAGCGGCTTCGATTTCTCTCGCGCAGATTTGCGAGGGGCAGATTTTTCTCATGCGAATTTTGTGGGAGCAAAATTCACAGGGGCGGATTTGCGTGATTGTAAATGGCCTGACTCATTTGAATTGTTGATTGCGGAATATTGCTTAAGTCGGTTTAAAGAGAGCAAAAATAAATATGATTATCTAGAGCGGATAAAATTATCATGCAACAATAACACGCACGATTATTTTGAATTGATTGGTAATAAAAAAAAGAAAGAAGGCAATCAAGATTATGAAGGGCTATTTTTTCATAAAAATAATGAAGGTTTCTATTCTCTATCAGAACTGTTCAATTCAATAAAAAATATTGACACATCAAATGATAGTATGCGTCATAAAATGAAAGAAATTTATAAATTCGGTGTAAGGAATAATATGAATTTAGTCGCCACAAAATTAGATGATGGTTTACAATATAGTATTGATTGGTTAAACATAATAAACTCAAATCAAATTTTTGAATTTTGGACAAATGATCAAAAGGAGCATCCAATATTTACGATACACGACCTTCAAAAAGATTCAGGCGATGCTTTGATCTCAGATACGGATCGTTTTTACAATATATTGCTTTCTTGGACCCTCGGTGAAATGGATGGCGTTGAAAGTTGACGCCCGCGCGAACTAGACCGGGTCGATCTTCCACCCTAGTTTCCAGTCCAGATAAACACTGTTTACCCCGGCCATGATCCGGGGAGGGGATCGGGAGCCTTCATGTCCAACGCATCTGATATCGCGCCAAACCTGCGCGTGCCGGTGATCGGCGCACCACTTTTCATCATTTCCAACCCGAAACTGGTCATTGCCCAGTGCAAGGCGGGCATTGTCGGCTCCTTCCCGGCGCTGAATGCGCGCCCGCAAAGCCAGCTGGATGAATGGCTGGACGAGATCACCTCCGAGCTGGACAGCTATAACAGGGCCAATCCCGACAATCCGGCCGCGCCTTATGCGGTGAATCAGATCGTGCACCGCTCCAATGACCGGCTCGAAGCCGATCTGGAAACCTGTGCCAAATACAAGGTGCCGTTGGTCATCACCTCGCTGGGCGCGCGCGTCGAACTGAACGAGGCCGTGCACAGCTGGGGCGGCAAGACGCTGCACGACATTATCAATGTGACCTTTGCGAAGAAGGCCCTTGAAAAAGGCGCGGATGGCCTGATCGCAGTGTGTGCAGGCGCGGGCGGCCATGCCGGCGTGAAATCACCCTTCGCCCTGATCCAGGAAATTCGCGAATTCTTCGACGGCCCGCTGGCCCTCTCGGGATCCATTGCCAATGGCGCGGCTGTCCTGTCGGCCGAGGCCATGGGCGCCGACTTTGCCTATATCGGCTCGGCCTTCATCGCCACCGAGGAAGCGCGCGCCTCAGAGGATTACAAGCAGGGCATCGTCGAGGGCTCTTCCGACGACATCGTCTATTCCAGCCTGTTTACCGGCGTGCACGGCAATTATCTCAAAGGCTCCATCCGCAGCGCCGGGCTCGACCCGGACAATCTGCCGGAAAGCGATCCGTCCGCCATGAATTTCGGCTCTGATTCTGCCAAGGCCTGGAAGGACATCTGGGGCTCAGGCCAGGGCATTGGCGCGGTCAAGGAAGTCGCGCCTGCCGGTGCCTACATCGACCGCCTGGCGGCCGAATACGAGGCCGCGAAACGGCGCATTTGCGGGTAGGCGAAGCTTCCGCTTCTGCCGCAAAGATTGTAAGATGGACAGATGAAATGGCCTCTTGCTTCTATCCTCGCGCTATTGACAGTTGCGAATGGCCATGCGTGTTCGATGTCATGGCGGTCTCAGGATGAGGTCGTTCTAACCGCTCTGAAATCAACCTCCAGCAATCACATTGTATTCTGGGGAAGCGTTGAAGGAGCGGAACATGTATATCCGGAAGGGGCAGTGTTTCCTCCTCCACCGCCAGAGCCGCAATGGTCTGAAGACTGTCCGCAATCGGGCCCCACAACTTGCGTCATTGCCGCCGGACTTGGTCCGCGACCGCGTGGGCCGCCGCCGACCGCTTTGATTTTGGCCTGGAGCATTGAGGAAACCATTTCGGGCCCGGCCGAGCCGGCATTTCAAGATACCTACAGGTATATTGGATTGGTCTATTCATGCGATATTCGCACGCCGCGCCCTGGAGAACGCTGGTTGGTCGTCAGAGAGCCGGGGAGTGACGAAGCGACCCAACGCTATTTCGGCGAAGAAGCTGAATTGATCGCAGCCGCGCTCCGCCGGCATGATTGACAATCGCGGCTCAGGGCAGGGCATTGGCGCGGTCAAGGAAGTGGCGCCCGCAAGTGTCTATATCGACCGCCTGGCGGCCGAATACGAGGCCGCGAAACGGCGCATTTGCGGGTAGTCCGGAACCCGGCCCGCTCCTGTTCGTTATCTCTCGTGAGGCCGTGATTGACGGCTAACTTGCAACGGGAGACCGATCATGCCCAATCCCAGCATCAAGAATGAAGATGTCTATCAGTCCTTGCGCGAGGACGGAGCGAGCAAGGAAAAGGCGGCCCGTATCGCCAACGCGCAAGCCAATAGCCGGCAAAGTCCCGGCAAAAAGGGCGGCAAGGCTGCGCCCTATGAGGCGTGGTCAAAGGACGAGATGTACGACCGCGCCCGGGAGCTCGGTATCGAGGGCCGCTCGGATAGGAACAAGGACGACTTGATCTCGGCCTTGCGCATTCACTGACGCGCTAGATGCTCGTCAGCCAGTCCGGCTTCACATAGGGCAGACCCAGATCTTTCGCGACCGGCTCATAGGCCACTTCGCCATGGGCGACGTTGAGCCCGCGCGCCAGATGCGGGTCATCATTCAGCGCTTTCTTCGCGCCTTTATTGGCCAGCGCCACCATGAAGGGCAGGGTGGCATTGGTCAGGCCGAGCGTTGACGTGCGCGCCACGGCGCCGGGCATGTTGGCGACGCAATAATGCACCACGCCATCGACGACATAGATCGGATCGTCATGCGTGGTGGCTTTTGAAGTCTCAAAACAGCCGCCCTGATCAATCGCGATATCGACAAGCACGGCGCCATCCTTCATGCCGCCCAGCATCTGGCGGGTGACAAGCTTGGGCGCGGCTGCGCCCGGGATCAGCACGGCCCCAATCACGAGATCGGCATCCATGCAGGCCGCTTCAACGGCCGCCGTGGTCGAGAAGGCGGTTTTGACCATGCCGCCAAACTGGGTGTCGAGTTCGGCCAGGCGCTTCATCGAGCGGTCAAATATGGTGACATCCGCCCGCGCGCCGACGGCCATTTCCGCGGCATGGGTTCCCGCGACACCGCCGCCGAGGATGACGACCTTGGCCGGGGTTACGCCGGGAATGCCGCCGAGCAGAATGCCGCGGCCGCCCTGACGCATTTCAAGGCAATGCGCGCCAACCTGAACGGACATACGTCCGGCAACTTCCGACATCGGCTTCAGAAGCGGCAGGCGATTATCGGCATCGGTGACGGTTTCATAGGCAATGGCGATGCAGCCGGACTTGCGCAGACCTTCGGTCTGGACGGGATCCGGGGCCAGGTGAAGATAGGTGAACAGGACATGGTCCTGGGTCAGCATGGCTGTCTCGGACGGTTGCGGTTCCTTGACCTTCACGATCATGTCCGCTTCGCCGAAGACGGCGGCCGCATCCGGGAGGATTTTCGCACCGGCGGCTTTGTACATCTCGTCGGTAAAACCGATATTCGCGCCAGCATGGGTTTCCACGACGACTTCGTGGCCCGCGCCAACGAGTTCCGCAGCACCATTCGGCGTCAGACCGACGCGGTTTTCACGAACCTTGATTTCCTTGGGTGCACCAATCCGCATCAAACCAACTCCCGATAAATTCCGCACCATCTGGCGGTTGTTTTTGAATTTCGCGCCCTCATACATGCCAAATCCGGCCATGACCATGCCCGACATGCGTCACTTGCAATAATGTGATCGTCTGACTAGGGAAACGCGGATGAGCGATACACGATACGAAAAACTGGAAATGCTGGGCGCGGACAGCCCCGTTGCCGCATCCCCGGAAGAAGCCCGTCTGGAGCGCGTCGAGAATCCGTGTGACGTCGACTATCTCATCCGTTTCGCCTGTCCGGAATTCACCTCGATCTGCCCGGTGACCGGCCAGCCTGACTTCGCCCATCTGGTGATCGATTACGTGCCGGAAAAATGGATCGTCGAATCAAAGTCGCTCAAACTCTATCTGACAGCTTTTCGCAATCACGGCGCTTTCCATGAAGCCTGCACAACCATGATTGCACAGCGAATCGTCAAGGAGATGTCGCCCAAATGGTTGCGGATTGGCGGATACTGGTATCCGCGCGGTGGCATCCCAATCGATATCTTCTTCCAGACCGGTGAGCCGCCCAAGGGCGTCTGGGTGCCCGAGCAAGGCGTCGCCGCGTATCGCGGACGCGGCTAGCCCCGCCAGACGCCGATTTCTGCTTCCGGGCGAACGCGCTCTACCGGTTGATCCTCTGTTGATCCGATGAAGATAAAGCCGGCCACGCGTTCGCCGGAACGCAGGCCGAGCGCATCCTTGGCGAAGGGGTGGTAGGCATACCATTCGGTCAGCCACTGGCTGGCATAGCCCATGGCCTGCGCCCCGATCAGCAGGTTCTGACACGCCGCGCCGGCGGAAAGGATTTGCTCCCATTCCGGAATGGAATGCTTTTCCAGAACATGGGAGATCACGCCGATCACCAGCGGCGCGCGGGTGAATCGGTTCAATTCCAGATTCAATCGGGCCTCATCGGCATCGTTTTCCCCGGCCCAGATTTTCGCCAGAATCTGACCGAAATTGGCGCGTTCCTCGCCCTGGAACAGGATAAACCGCCAGGGAGCCATCTTGCCATGGTCGGGCACGCGCTGGGCGATGCTCAACAAGGTGTCGATTTCCTCCGGTGACGGACCGGGCTCCGTCATCGCCGCTGCCGCCGTCGAGCGCCGCCGGGCCAGCAATTCGAGCGTTGCCGCATTCTTGTGATGCGGCGCCAGTCGTTCACCCTGGCTGGGGAATTCGGGCAAAATTTCCGGGGTTTGCGCTTTGCTCATCGGGCCCATCCTGTTGCAGAATTTTGACGTTTCACGGTATCGGACCTTATATGGGGTGAATGTGCGGCGCTAGAACCGCATTCGGGGAAGCTCTTGGAAAACACATGAACGCTGAAGTCACAATTGACGATCTCACACCGGCAGAACGGCGTCGCCTGAAAGTCCGCGATGCCATTATCGAAGCGGCTGAAGACCTGTTCACCAAGGAGGGCGAGCAGGGCATCTCCATGCGCCGCCTTGCCGAAGCCATCGATTATTCGCCTGCGGCCATCTACAAATACTTCGATTCCAAGGAAGCGCTCTTTTCCGAGATGCGCGAATTATTCTTCGAGCGCTTGATCAAGCGCATGAATGATGCGGCGGAGGAGGGCGGTAATGAACACGTTCTCTGCGCGCGTTGCGGCCGGGCTTACATTGAAACTGCGATGGAAGAACCGCGCCATTATGTGATGGCCTTTTCTTTCTTCAAGAAAGACGAGCTCCCGGACGAATCAAGTTTCGCATTCCACGCTGAAAAGCAGCTTTGCGATATGATCCGGGCCGGTATCGAGAATGGCACCTTCCGGGAAATGGACCCGTTGGTCGCGTCCAAAAGTGTCTGGGCGAGTGTGCATGGTCTGGCTGTTTTGATGGCGTCCATTGATGACTTTCCTCAAGGCATGCCGGGCTCCGAGCATGTTTCTCGCGATGCCGTAATCGATTTCCATACGGACATGATTATCCGTGGTCTGGATGCCTGATGCATAGTTGATATGCAAAAAAGTGAACAGCGTTCACTTTTCAAACAACATTTGATGCACTATATCGCCTCGAAGACGTATGTCAGCGAGGACGAAATCAATGTCGGCATTGAAAAACAGGCTTCAGTCTCTGGGTTCCGGATTTGCGGTCCTGGCTGCCGCATTCGGTGTGGCCGTCATCGTCATTCTGGTTTCGGCCTTGCGGGCGGCCGATGCCGATGTGCAGCAAGCCGCGCCCGGCGCTTTGCCCGTTCCGGTGCTGACGGTCAGCTACCAAAGCGATGCCATGATCAGCGAGGCCTATCCGGGCCTGATCTTGGCGCGCCGCGAGAGCGATCTCGGATTTGAACGCGGCGGACGCATCGTCGAGGTTTCCGTGGATGTCGGCGATCAGATCGAGGTAGGGGACACACTTGCGCGCCTCGATACCAGCACGCTGCGGGCCCAGATCGCTGCGGCTGACGCTCAGACGAATGAGGCCGATGCCCAGCTGGACATCGCCCGCGCAACCGAGGAGCGCCAGCGCACCTTGCTGGAGCGTGGCCACATCTCCCAGCAACGGCTGGACGAGGTTGCAACCAATACCACCGCTGCCGAAGCCCGCCGCGCCGCCGCCGCCGCGCAGGCCAATTCCTTGCGGGCGCAGCTGGTGCTTTCTGAAATCACCGCGCCTTTTGACGGCGTCGTCACTGCACGCATGGCGGATGAAGGCGCGATTGCGGCGCCCGGAAGCCCGGTCATCCGGCTGGTCGAAAATACATCCCTTGAAATCCGGATAGGACTGCCACTATCGGCCGCTTCCGCTCTGAATGAAGGCGAGATCTATCATTTCCTGACAAATGGCGGTGCGATTGAAGCCCGTTATCGCAGGGGGACCGGCGTGGTCGATGTCCGTACGCGAACAGTGACCGCCATCTTCGATATTGAATCGGGCACGGCCCGGGCGGGCGAGGTGGCGCGTTTGCAGCTGGAAACCGGCATTACGGATCGCGGTTTCTGGGTGCCGACCAGTGCCCTGACCGAAGGTCGCCGCGGCCTATGGTCAGTGCAAACACTCGTCGCGGACGACAACGGCGGCTGGATTACGGAACCACGGGTCGTTGAAACGCTGCGCGTGGAAGTCGACCGCGCTTTCGTGCGCGGTGCGGTAAGTGACGGCGAGCAGATCATCGCCTCCGGCCTGCAACGCGTTACACCGGGGCAAAGCGTTGTCCCGGCGGGGGAATAGGGCGATGGCGACGCTATTTTATCGATATTCGCGCCTGTCGATTCTGGCCGTTCTTTTGCTGACATTGGCCGGTCTGGGCGCGCTCCTGACCCTTGGACGTCAGGAAGACCCCAGCCTGACGGAACGCTTTGGTGTGATCGTCACGGCATTCCCGGGGGCGTCGGCAGAGCGCGTCGAGGCGCTCATTACAGACCCTATCGAAGATTCGATCCGGGAATTGCCCGAGATTGACGAGGTGGTGTCGACATCGCGGTCGGGCATCTCGCTGATCAACATCAATATTCGTGAAGACCTGAACCCGACTGAAGTGGACCAGGCCTGGACCCAAATTCGCGAGCAGGTCGATGCCGTCCGGCCTTTCCTGCCGGCGGAGGCCGGCGCACCGGATGTCGAACGGAGCTATCTGGGCGCGGCGACCCTGATTACCGCACTGCGATGGACGGCAGAGGGTGAGCCGAATATGGCAATCCTGTCGCGGTTGGCGCGCGACCTTGAAGACCGCCTTCGCAATATTCCCGGCACGGATCAGACTGACACCTATGGCATTGCCGAAGAGGAGATTCGCATTCTGGCGGATCCGGATGCTCTGGCGGCGCTGGGCCTGACCATTGGCGAACTGGCTAACCTTATCTCACGTGCCGATGCCAAAACGCCCGCGGGCGAGTTGAGATCATCAGACGTCAATCTGAATGTCGAGATTGGCGGAGAATTCGAGACTCTGGACCGCATTCGCACCGTGCCGGTCAGCGAGACCGTCAATGGCGCGTTTGTTCGCCTCGGTGATGTTGCGGAAGTCGAACGGGGCATCCGTACCCCCGCTGCTGCCATGGCTTATTTCAACGCGGACCGGACCGTCTTTGTGGCGGGCTTTCTGCAGCCGGAATTGCGCGTGGATCAATGGACGGAGCGTGCACGCGCGGAGATCGCCGCCTTTGCGGCCGAAAATCCGGGCGTGTCGGTCGATATCGTGTTCGCACAATCCGATTACGTGGAATCGCGCCTGAATGGCCTGTCGGTGAATCTGGGATATTCGGCCCTGATCGTCTTTGCCGTTCTGTTCCTGCTGATGGGCTGGCGTGCGGCGCTGATCGTCGGATCGGCGCTGCCGCTGACGGTCCTTTTCGTGCTTTTCCTGATCAATCTCTATGACGAGCCGCTGCACCAGATGTCGGTCACGGGCCTTGTGGTGGCGCTGGGCCTCTTGATCGATAACGCGATTGTCGTGGTCGATGAGTATCAGCTTCGCCGCGCACGTGGCCTGCCGCCACTGGATGCCATCAATCATTCGCTCAAACATCTGTTCGGGCCGCTTCTGGCTTCCACTCTGACCACGGTTTTCGCCTTTGCGCCTATTGCCCTGATGCCCGGCGCGGCAGGTGAATTCATCGGCATGATCGGCGTTTCGGTGATCTTTGCCGTCGTGGCATCCTTTATCCTGGCGATGACGGTGGTGCCGGCTTTTGCGGGTTGGTTCGACCACAATAACTACGCCGAAGGGCGGCATTCTTTTCTGCGCGATGGATTGCGGTTCAAGCCGCTGGAATATTTCTATCGCGGCATTCTTCAGGCCGTGACGACCCGCCCCTGGGTCGGCCTGGTGGGTGGGGCCATCCTCCCCATAGCGGGCTTCGCAGCCGCTACAACCCTGCCCATGCAATTCTTCCCGCCCACTGATCGGGACATGTTCCAGATTGAGATGATCCTGCCCGCCAATACCTCGATTGACGAAACACAGCGTCAGGTCTTGCGGGCGACGGAGCTTCTGGAGGCCTATGACGGCGTGATCGACGTTGGCTGGACGCTGGGCGAGAGCCCGCCGCGGACGTATTACAACGTCATCGGCAATGAGAGTTCTGCGCCTTATCTGGCAGCAGGCTGGGTGCGCACGGCCTCCGCAGAGGTCACCCATGATCTGCTGCCGCGTTTGCAGCACGATATGATCGCGGCGTTTCCGCAGGCCCGGTTTCTGACCCTCCCGTTTGAGCAGGGCCCCCCGACCGCAGCACCGATCGAGCTCAAGATTTTCGGCCCCGATCTGGCCACGCTGGACCGTCTGGGCGACGAGATCCGTCAGGTTTTGGCTCAAACGCCGGGCGTCACGACCACAGTCGCCGGGATGCGCATGGGTGAGCCTGTGGCGCGGGTGAATGTCGATGAAGCGTCAGCCGAGCTGGCGGGCATTCGCCTCGAGGATCTCGCCAATCGCCTGCGCGGAGATTTCGACGGTGTGCCCGGCGGCAGCATTCTCGAAGGCGTCGAGGAAATGCCGGTCCGCGTGATTGCGGCGGCCAATCGCCGCGCCAGCGTTTCCGATCTGTCATCCGCACCCCTTCTGACCAATCCGGAAAGCGGCCTTCTGTCCGCGCCGGTTTCCGCCATTGGCGAGGTTGGCCTGTCGCCGGAAGTCGCCAGTATTCGCCGCCAGGATGGTGAGCGGATGAATCCGATTTTCGCCTATCTCGAGCCCTTCAGCCTGCCGGCGCCGGTTCTGGATGACTTCATGACCCGCCTGGAAGCGGCGGGCGTTCAAATGCCAGCGGGTTATTCCCTGCAAATCGGCGGTGAAGCCGAGGCGCGAGGCGATGCCATGGGCAATCTGTTTGGAACGGCAGCACCTTTGCTGATCCTGATGATCGGTTCCGTCGTGCTGGCATTCAACTCCTTCCGCTTTGCCGGCGTCGTTTTCATTACCGGCTTCCTGTCGGTCGGGCTGGCCATGTTCGGCGTCTGGATGTTCGGAACCCCGCTGGGCTTTAATGCCATTGTGGGCTCGATGGGGCTGGTCGGTCTTTCGATCAATGGCACGATCGTTGTCCTCTCCGCCTTGCGCGCGAATCCCGCCGCTGAAGCGCTCGATATGGAGGCCATCCAGGACACTGTGGTCGATGCCACCCGGCACATCATCTCCACGACGCTGACGACGATTGGCGGCTTTGTGCCGCTCATCCTGTCAGGCGACGCCTTCTGGCTGCCGTTTGCCGCCGCTGTTGCGGGCGGTGTGGCAGGTTCAGCGATACTGGCCTTGCTCTTTGCTCCGGCGGCGTTCGTCATGCTGGCCAAGGCACGTCAGAAACGCCGCGATTTTCATGAACGTCTGAAAAAGCGCGTGCGCCGCGGTGCCTTGATGCAGCCCGCAGAATAGGCCAAGCCCTGCAAACAGTCGGGAGTGGGCAGGATGGAAAAGCGCGGACCCTGGACGGTGACGGCGAAGACGAAAGCCTTCGAGAATCCTTATATCGAGCTTCATACCTATGAGGGCATCCGGCCAGACGGCGCCCCCGGCATCTACGGCGTGATGTCACCGAAGACATATGCGATTCTGATCCTGCCCCTCTTTGCGGACGGCACGACCATGCTGGTCGGGCAACATCGCTTTCCGCTGGATAATTACAGCTGGGAAATTCCCGAAGGCGGCAGCCCGAAAACCGATCCGCCGCTGGATGGCGCGATCCGTGAGCTGAAGGAGGAGACCGGGCTGATCGCAGAGCATTGGCGCGAAATCCTGCAGGCCGAAACGTCCAACTCCGTCACCGACGAACTCGCCTTCGGCTTTCTCGCCTGGGGGCTGGAGGAAGGAGAGCAGGAACTGGATGGCACCGAGGTCGTCGAGCGCAAGCGTCTGCCCTTTATGGCCGCTCTGGACATGGTGATGGCGGGAGAGATTCGCGACCTGCCGTCAGTGGCAATGATATTGAAGGCGCACTACATGGCGAGGAGCGGGCAATTGGATCCCGCGCTGTCCCGCGCCATGCTCAATGGAGGCTGATATGCCGACGGCAACTGCGACATCTCTCAAGTCCGGCACGGATGCAGTCTGGTCGCGCTTGCGCGTCGACGCCGCGCAGGCGGCGGCCGAGGAGCCCATTCTGGCCAGCTTCCTGAACGCAGCGATTCTGCGCCACGAGAAATTCGAGCATGCGCTGGCCTATCGCCTTGCGTCCAAGCTGGCGGATGCGCAGCTGGACGCGATGCTGGCGCGCGATGTCGTCGAAGAGGCGATCGCGGCTGATCCGTCCATCGCCGAAAAGGCCGCGGCAGATATGGTGGCCATCGAGGAACGCGACCCGGCCTGCCGGTCTCTTCTGCAGCCATTTCTCTACTTCAAGGGATATCTGGCGCTGCAGGGTTACCGTGTCGCCCACTGGCTGTGGAGCGAGGACCGCGAGACATTCGCCTTCCATCTGCAAAGCCGCATATCGGAACGCTTTGGTCTGGACATTCATCCTGCCGCCGTCATTGGCCAGGGGGTCATGATCGACCATGCCACCAGCGTCGTCATCGGCGAGACAGCGGTCGTCGGCGATAATGTCTCCATGCTGCATTCAGTCACGTTGGGCGGAACAGGGAAGTCCGGTATTCAACGCCACCCGAAGATCGGCAATGGCGTGCTCATCGGTGCAGGCGCGAAGGTGCTCGGCAATATCACCGTCGGAGAGGAAGCGCGCATCGCTGCGGGCTCGGTTGTCCTCAAGGACGTTCCCGCGCACTGCACAGTGGCCGGTATTCCCGCCGTGCCGGTTGGTGGTCCGTGCAAGGAGCCGGCCCGCACTATGGAACAGAGCTTTGACACCGACACATAGCCCGGCCTTGCGCTGTCAGGCGCGATGGGTATGGTCGCCCGCAGATTCACCAAACGCAGGGATACAAGAACGTTGTCCAATATCGTGACCGCCCAAGAAGCGGCAAAACTTGAAGCCTTCCTGAAGAAAAAGCTGAACCCGGGCATGGTCGTTCAGCGCCGTCAGCGCGCGGACGAATGCGCCGAGATCCATATCGGGGATGAATGCCTGGGCGTGGTCCAGAAGATCGTCGATGAAGGCGAGACCAGCTATGCCTTCGAGATCACCATTCTCGATATCGACCTGGAAGAAGTTTGAGCCCAACCGGAACCGCGCAAGACGTCCTTCACGTTGAAGGACTGACCAAGCGTTATCCCGGCGGTGTTCTGGCGGCGGATGGCGTTGACCTGACCGCCGCCGCCGGCGAACGCGTCGCGATTGTCGGCGAATCCGGCTCCGGCAAGACCACCACACTCAAGGCCATCAACCGGCTGATCGAGCCGAGTGCCGGCACCATTCTGTTTCAGGGCCGGGATGTGATGTCGCTGGCGGCTCATGATCTGCGCCGCGAAATCGGTTGGGTCATGCAGGGTGACGGGCTATTCCCGCACCTGACCGCCGCGCAGAATATCGCCATCACGCCCCGCCTGCTGAAATGGGAGCCCGCCCGGATCACGGCGCGGGTTGATGAATTGCTGGAACTGGTCCGGCTCGACGCGGCGCCATTCCGGGATCGCCTGCCGCATCAGATGTCCGGCGGACAGCGGCAAAGGATCGCCATCGCCCGGGCACTGGCCGTCGAACCGCCATTGCTGCTGCTGGATGAGGCCTTCAGCGCATTGGACCCGGTCACGCGGGCCGCCCTGCAGGATGATTTCGTCGCGCTTCAGGAGCGCCTTCAGTTTGCAGCCGTCATGGTCACGCACGACATGGCGGAAGCCCTGCTGCTCGCCGACCGCATTCTGGTGATGAAGGATGGAAAGGTCGTCCAGACCGGCACGCCCTCCGATCTCGTCAATCGCGCGGCTGACCCCTATGTCACCGAGCTTCTGGCCGCTCCTGCCAGACAGGCGAAGGCGGTCGCCGCGCTGGAGCAGGCATGATGAGCGAGCAGCTGGCCGAAGCCTTTGCCGTCCTGCCGCAATATCTGGGCGGGCATATGCGCCTCTCGATGGCGGCGATTGCCTGCGCCATCCTGATCAGCCTGCCGCTGGGCATTCTGGCGGCAAAACGCAACTGGCTCGCAGGACCCGCGCTGGGCATTGCCGGCACGCTGCAGACGATTCCCGGCCTTGCGCTGCTGGCGCTGATGGTGCCCATTCTGGGTGGCACAATCGGCTTTGCGCCAGCTTTCGTGGCGCTGACCCTCTACGGGGTTCTGCCCATCCTCCGAAACACGATTGTCGGCCTGCAAGGCGTTGATCCTGTGGTGAGGGAGGCCGCGCGCGGCGTCGGCATGACACGCCGTCAAAGCCTCATTGATGTTGAATTGCCATTGGCTCTGCCGACGATTGTCGCGGGCATCCGAACCGCCGTCGTCTGGGTGGTTGGCGCAGCGGTACTCGCAACGCCGGTCGGGGCGCCCAGCCTTGGCAATTATATCTTCGCGGGGCTGCAGACGCGCAATTGGACAGCGGTCCTGTTTGGCTGTGTCGTCTCGGCGCTGCTGGCGATTTTCCTGGACCAGATTGTGCGCGGCTTTGAAAGCGCGGCGGCTAATCGCTCGCGCCGCACCGCCCTGATTTCCGGGTTTGCGGCTCTGGTGTTGATCGGCGGCGCGCTGGGACCGGGCCTGATCAGCCGGGCCGGGCAGGCGGGCAGTGCGGGTGAGATGGCGGATGCTGCCATCGGGCTCGAAGGCCGGACGCTCACCATCGGATCCAAACCCTTCACCGAGCAATTCATCCTCGCCGTCCTGTTCGAGCGCGTGCTGGAAGACGAGGGCGCGATTGTCGAGCGCCGCGACGGGCTCGGCTCGGCCGTGGTCTTTGATGCGCTGGCCGGCAATGAGATCGACGTCTATGCCGATTATTCCGGCACGCTCTGGGCCAACATCCTGAACCGCGAGGACAATCCCGGCCGTCATCGCCTGATGGCAGAAAGCGCGGCCTTCCTGCTCAATGAATATGGCGTGCTCAGCCTCGGCTCGCTCGGTTTTGAAAACGCCTATGGCTTTGCCATGAGCCGCGAGGGGGCAACAGCGCTGGGAGCTTCCTCCATTGCCGATCTCGCAGGCGAAAGCGTGACGATCGGCGCGGACAGCGAATTCTTCGCCCGTCCGGAATGGACGCGCAGCCGCGACGCCTATGGCTTGCAGGCCGCCACGCCGCGCCCGATGGATTCAACCTTCATGTATGGCGCTGTGCGCGATGGCCAGGTCGATGTCATCACCGCCTATACGACGGACGGGCGCATTACGGCCTATGATCTCGTCATACTGGACGATCCGCGCGGCATCCTGCCGCCCTATGACGCCATGCTCTTGCTCTCACCCGATGCGGCGGAGACGGACGCGGTTGCCGCCGCGCTCAGCCCGCTGATCAATGCCATCACGCCGGACATGATGCGCGAAGCCAATCGCCGCGTGGATCTGGAGGGCCAGACGCCGGAACAGGCGGCCGCGTGGTTGTGGGCGGAGATCGCGCACTAGAAAACCGGCGGCACGCTTTCACGTACCGCCGGCCTCAATTCAGCTTATTCAATCCGCCCCTAGAGCACGTCCAGCATCGAGGCGACGAGCGGGTGGCGGACAATGTCTTGCGCCGCCAGTCGCTGCACCGAGATATCCGGTACGGCTTCGAGCTTGTCCGAGATCGTGGCGAGGCCCGACATCTCCGGCAGGAGGTCGGTCTGGGCCGGATCGCCGGTGACCACCATGGTCGAGTGCCAGCCCAGCCGTGTCAGCAGCATTTTCAATTGCCCGTAGGTGCAGTTCTGCGCTTCGTCCACCACGACGAAGGCATTGTTCAGCGTGCGGCCGCGCATATAGCCGATGGGGGCAATCTCGATCAGGCCTTCCGCCATCAGCGCTTTCAGGCGTTTGGGCGAGAGCCGGTCGGCGAGGGCATCATAAAGCGGGCGCAGATAGGGCGCGAGTTTCTCCTCCATGGCGCCGGGCAGGAAGCCGATGCTTTCGCCTGCTTCCACCGCCGGGCGGGAGAGAACGATGCGGCCCACTTCACCCTTTTCAAGCTGTTCCACCGCTTTGGCGACCGCGAGATAGGTCTTGCCGGTGCCGGCCGGTCCGAGCGCCATGACCAGATTGTGCTCATCAATCGCCTTCATCAGCCTGGCCTGGCCTTCAGATCGCGGTTTGACGTTTTTGACATAGCGTTGATCGCGCATGGGTTCCTTTTCGTCCGGCGACCAGCTGGCCCCCGGAAAAAGCGCCCGCACCTTGGTTTGTTCGTCCTGATAATGACCGGAATTGAACTCACCCGAGGATTGGCGGCGCTTTGCGGAACGTTTCGTCATGGACAGACTCTCCTGAGACTAAAGTTTGCGTCACCGGTTGATGACGCATTGGCCAGAAACAAAAAAACCCTCACCGAGGGGCGAGGGCTGTGGGCAGGCATATGAAGGTGCGCATTTGAGGGGGCGGATTCAGACCGGTGGCGGTGGTGGATCCGGTTTTCGGCCCGGTGGGTGCGTCGGTTTCGCACGATGGCCATTCGCCTCCTCTTCGAAGCGCCTGCGACTCGATGGAAGTACCGAATCGCAGGAGCAGTATCAGTGTAGTATGGTGAACAAAGATTAAGCGCCCCCGTTTTATAAACTTCACACAGCCCGTGTCCGGAGAGCCACATGCCCGTCTACCGCCTTGAAGAACACACCCCGAAACTGCCCGAGAGCGGGAATTACTGGATTGGGCCCGGCGCGCATGTCATCGGCCGTGTAACGCTGAAGGAAAATGCCAGCGTCTGGTATAATGCGGTGGTGCGCGGCGATGTCGACGACATCACCATTGGCGAAGACTCCAACATCCAGGACAATTCAGTGCTGCACACCGACCATGGCTATCCCATGGTTATCGGCAAGGGCGTCACGGTCGGCCACCGCGTCATGCTGCATGGCTGCACGATTGGCGATTATTCGCTGATCGGGATTGGCGCGACTCTGCTGAACGGCGTGAAGATCGGAACCAATTGCATTATCGGCGCCCATACCCTTCTGCCCGAGGGCAAGGAGATTCCGGACAACTCCCTCGTCGTCGGATCCCCGGGAAAGGTCATCCGGACGCTGGAAGCCGATATGTTCGATATCCTGAAAGCGTCGGCCGATCACTATGTCGAAAACTGGAAGCGTCACAAAACGGGACTGACGGAAATTCCCGGCTGAATCGGGTCGGTGTGCCTCGAAACAGCACATCAAACCGCCAGAACCCGCGATTTCAGACAGAAAGCCACGTCTGGAACCTACACGGAACCACACTGAACCATCAGGAAAACCACAAACGAAAGGCGCGTTGTTCACGCGCCAATGCGGGGATTAGCCAGTAGAATCGCCGCGCCACAATTCACGCACTTTGGCGTCAGCATCGCTGGCAAAGTTGAACCAGGCGGACCGGTCTCGGCTGGCATCGACCACGAAGAGCTTGTCTTCCCGGTCCAGTAGGTGGGAGAGGTCATTGCGCAAAGCGGACGCCGTCGTACGTGCACGCACAAGCCATACGCCCGGCACAATATCAACAGCGTCACCATACCTACGCAACACAGAGGCAACCGCCTCGCCGACGCCGGATTTGACTTCGGTAATGACCAGGAGATTGGCAGGATCTTCGGTTTCGGCCGCGGCCTGGGAGACCTTGCGGCCGTCTTCGATCCAGCTGGCGAGTATCTCGACATCAGCGGCCGGCTTCCACGTGCCATCGCGCTCCACGCTGACCAGCGTGTAGTCCGCCACACGTCCTTCGGAGACATAGCCGCGCATTTGTGGAGAGGTGTAGGGGCCATAGACCCGTCCATCCACTTTCACAAACCACGTTCTCGCCTGTCCGGCATCCACACTCATAATACGCGCCATTCTGATACGATTACCTATTCTGACCCCTTTAAGGGGCAAGAATGAGGCCAGTCCTGATATCAGGCAGCGTTGGCGTTTTCACCTGAAGGCGGCATGAATGCGACAGCAAAGCCGCCGTCCCAGATGCGCGCGACCGTGCCGCGCATCTCTCCAACACGGACTTCTTCATTTATCCGCGGCCGTTCAAGGCATGAGAAAGCCGCGCCGGATATGGAAACATCCACGACATCGGCGTCAATCTTCACGCCGTCGCTGAAGTGCAGAACCGCGCGGCCCTTGCCCTGTTTGCGCGGGGCAGCACGGTCTTCTTCCAGCCCGAGACGCTCCATGTTGAAACGCCAGGTGATGGCATCGGCCAGGCGGTCGCGCTTGCGCATATGTGCTGTAAATTCCAGGGAAAACCAGTTCTCGCCCTTGCGCAGGACCTTGCCTTCCATGCGGCCGAGTCCGTCGATCAGCAGAACGATTGTGTCGCTGGGCATGGGTGGTTTCTTGGCCATGATCTTGGCCCCGCCTGGGGACACGTCAATCAGGCGGCATTTCTGTTCGCCCGAATGCTGGTCGAGAAAGCGGCCCACAAGCTGCAGCGGCACGCGGCGGTGCCGCCGCTTGTCTTCGGCCCCGCGGGCCGCAACGCGGATCTTCCGCTTGTCCAGACGTGTGAATACTTCCGCCATGATCTCTTGCCTTTTCGTAGGCCAGTCTGGCGGCAATGCGTTAAAACACCTTTGCCGGATTAGCGATCATTTGCAGCGTCCGGCAGGCCGGGCGGCGGTGTGGCCGGAAGGGTCCATTGTTTGGCGACCGGCGGCAGAATGCGGGTCAGGTCGTGGCGGATGATGGGGCGGTTCCGGAACCGGCCGTCGGACTGCAGCGGCTGATACAGCCCCAGCACCCTGTCCACGCTTCCAGCGGTCGAGGCGAGGGGGGTAAATACCATCTCGATATCGATCCTGTCCCCGTTTATCGTTTCAGCCGTCGCGTATCCACGCCCTGGCGCGGCATTGGCCAGAACCGATTCCAGTAGTAATTTCATATGCTCACGGTCATATCCGCGCCAGAAAGACAGGAAATTCTGCTCGCGCAATTCACGCTGGTGCAATTCGCACAATTTCGTGCCGGCCAACCGGAAAACATGGTGCGAGGAATCATGTCTTTGCAGCATGAACAGATTGCCGAGAAGGTCGCGCAAATCCGCTGCGGCAATGTCCGCTCGTGCTGGAACGGCGTCTGAACGTCTGCGGGAGTCCCAGTAGGACACCAGTGTTCTTGCGTGGGCATGCATCATAATCGAAGTCACTTTTTCCTTGGTGTGCCGGTATCGGCCAATTTGGAAACGTAATTTCAATCTCTGGGCCATACTCTTGGCGCGAGAGTGATCGCTCGCCTGCCCGGGGAACCGCGCAAGGGGCTAAATTCGCTCATGAATTGAACGGGAGGAACGCCATGCGCGTCTCACCAGTAAAAATTCTTGTCGGCACAGCCGTACTGGCCCTGTCACTGGCCACACCGTCATTCGCATTTGGCGGTGGCGGCTCCGGTGGCGGTCAAGGCGGCGGCAGCTGCGGTAGCTCGTGCGGCAGCGGCGGTCATGGCGGTCATGGTGGTGGCGGGTATCACGGCGGCGGAGGCGGAGGCTGTGGTTCCGGCTGTGGCGGCGGAGGCCATCGCGTCCGGACGCCAAACATTCGCATCAACGGTCCGCGCATCAATGTCGGCGTAAACGTCAACACCAACGTCAATGTCTCAACTGTCGTGAATGCAAATGCCGACGCCAATGCTGGCGCAAGCGGTAATGCCGGCGCCGGAGCCGGCGCTGGCGGTGGCGGTACAACGATTATTTCGCTTGGTGGGGGAGGGGCCGCGATCGGTGCGCCGCCTCCGGCAACTGCGATCAATGGTCTGAATGTTTCCGGTCTCACACGGATCGAAGTCGTGGAAGAGGAGCGGACCCGCATATTGGAAGAATGGCGCGTTATCCGCGCCGTTTGCCTGGATGATCGCGGCACACCGCATCCGGCCTCACGGCCTGACCCGGAAGAGCGAGTTGAAGAGGTATTCTCCGGAGAGCTATTCCGCTGCATGTCCGGAACCTACATGCAGGTCACGATTGGCTGGCGCATAGATGGAGCAGATGTGTTTGATGACGCCTTCACCCTGGTTTGCAACCAGGGCGAAGCCCTACGCCATGAGGCCGGCGGCCGCGTATATTGTGCGACGCAGGAACCGCGCCGCAATTGCAATGAGCGCTCATTGCTGCGGCTCTACGGCCCGGGCGTGAAGCTGGTCTATGTGCGGCGCGAGGAGCGTTATACCGAAATGGTCGAGCATCGCCGCGAGATCGTGAACACATCCAACATGACCCTCATGCTGGACGGGGGCGTCGGCGGATATCGCTAGAACTGATTGAATGCATGAGCAAAAAGCCCCGGTCGAACCGGGGCTTTTTTATTCCTGCGGGTCCTGCGTCACAAACGTCGCAGAATTACCGATGGCGGTCGCAGATCCGGTCGTGCCCCAACCGCTGATATACTGGCTCTGGAACGTGGCATTAACGGCGCCGGAATTGGTCTGGTTGATCTCGCCGCGTGTGGTCGTATCCGGACAGGCCTGGCAGCCCCAGCTGGTCGCAGCATTTCCGTACGCAGCAGCAGAGCCTATGACCTCGCCGCCAAAACCACCGTCAAAGCGGGTGGTCGCGCGGGAATTGCCGGAATTGGTCTGATCCAGCCCCATGAATGTATCGGTCCCGAGATTGGTGATGATGGCTGAATTGCCGATGCTTTCGGAGGAGGCGATGATGCTGTCCTCGTCGAAATTTCCAATATTGATGTTGGCTTCGGCATCGGTTTCGCCGCTATTGTCCTGAGAGCCGCGGACATCGCCATAGGCCCATTCTGTCGCGACATCGAGGCCATTGCCCTGGGCCTGGGCAGCAACCGTTGTGAAGACACCGCCACCGCCCGCATTGACGCGAGCTGAAGCGCGAATTGCGCCGCGATTGGACTGGCCGGTGCTGAGGATGACGGACGATTCGTCACCTTGTGAGCGAATGGCATTGCCTGAAGCCGTCGCGGCCGTGGCGGAAAATTCGCCGAGGCCGGCTGTGCGGGCTTCCACGATGGCGCGGGATTCAACCGTAGCGCCCGAATCCTGCTGGATGCTGCCTTGGATGCCGCCATATTCGCCGATTGTTTCAACGGCATTGGCGGCCGATGTCGCGGCAGTGATATTGCCAACGGCATAGGAATCGAGGCGCAGCATAGCCGACGAAAAGACGCTGGAACCATCACCGGCAGATTGATTGAGCGATATGTCGCTATCGCCCTCGACTTCAATAATGGCGGAATTGCCATAACCACCGGCGGCAGTAATGGCGGTACCATCAATGGCGACGCCATTGGTTTCGGCAGTGGAGGTAACGAAGCCGCCAAATTGTTGGGTGCTGGTCACATCATGTCCGGTCTGGGTCTGCACATCGAGTGCATTGCCCATACCGACCGTATTCAGAGTGACATTGCCTGTTCCGCCGACCACAACCTGACCATTGGCGTTCACCTGAGCGCCCAGATTCAGCTGTCCGTTGAGGATCTCAGTCGTATCGTCCGCGAAGCCCGGTGCGCACAGCAGGGTCGCGGCGCTCGTGCCCGCGGTCAACGCTTTGGCGAATCTGGACATTGGAAGCTCCTGTTTGGGAGGCGTAAGTCGTGTGAGGATTGATGCCACCCGAACTATTGGTCAGTCCGAGCGGATCATCAAAGGCGCAGACGCTGCGCGCTTCGATGCCGTACAGTGTCGAAGAGAATTCCAGAACGGCCCGCTCGACCAGAGACCGGACGGCCAACTGGATAGGCTCCAGCGAGCGCCCGCCGGTCGAAATGTCGATGACGGCATCTCCCCAGAAGGAGAAGACACCGGCACTGACTTCACGGCCGATAATCTGTTTCTGGTAGGAGATAACGTCGACAACTTCGAGCGTTTCGGAGTTCACCAGGCGCAGATCGATTGCAACATTCATCACATACATGCGGCCATTGAAGACGCCGGTCGGATCGGAATCGATGCGGTCTCCACCGAGAATATCAATGCCCTGCGACCGGATATTGAAATTCAGCTCCGTAATGCCGCCGACCAGGTGAAAATCCGAACCGGGAATGCTGCCCGCGTATATTCGCCGAAAGCCCTCCTCTTCGCCGGAATCGCCCAAGAGGCGGTTATTTGCGTATCTTAGTTCCAGTTCAGCAACCGAAGTGTCAAATCGCTCGACCAGATTGATACCCGCTTTTGCAAAAGCAGACATCGCCATAAGCGATGCCCCTTGCGTAATCGCAGGGCCGCCACCTTCCGGGTTGCCCGCAGCAGTATAGTCCGCAATCCGGCCAACCGCGATGCGCGGCGAGGGCCGGCCCGCCGACCGTGCTGAATTAGCGAGACACACCAGCGCCTCGGAATAGGGCGTCGGGTTGGTCGTGACCGGCGCATTGCCAATCGGATTGGCATAGCGCCCGTCAAACCCGGAATTGGGCGTGACGGCGCAGCCTGCCAGAAGCAGGGCACCTGTCGCGATTGAAAAGAGTCGCTTAATTGCCATTCCCGCCATCCCCGCCACTGCCCGAATTTGCAGTTGCGTTCACATCGCCATTATTCGTCTGTGTCGAATTAACGATGACAGTGTTGTAGTTACCGTTAACGATAACGTTCAGCTGATTGCCAACGGCCAGCGCGCTTGAATTGGACCCGGTTGCACTCATGCCGGTACTGCTGGAGCCCTGATTGGTGGATTGCGTGGGCGCATTGCCGACGCCGCCGACGCCTGCCATCTGCGCCTGCACGCCCACACCGGTTTGCAACACGCCATTCAACACAACGCGATTGCCATTGGAATCACGTGTTCCGGCGCGGTAGGGCTGACTATTCTGAGTACTGTCGGTGCCCCACGGGCGCTGAAAATCACCGGCGTTTTGCGCCAAGGCAGGCCCGGAGGCCGTCACTATTCCAGCGCAAACGGCAAGAAGCGAGAGGCGGCGCATGGCTTTTCCTTTCCCGCGCAGCGAAAGGTCCGCTGCGCACTTGCTATGATGCAGACGAGGGCCCAATTTCCGGAAGTCACGACACCCAAGTCTGAAATTTCTCGCTAAAATTATGCGCAGCGGGCAAACAAGAGATTAAGGATACTGAGAAATGCGGCCAGGCCGTTCGCCGATCTTCAACGATATTCCGACGGTGCTGCTGGTTCTGGCCGGAAGTTTTGTGGCCGTTTTCGCGCTCGGAGCGTTATTTCCCCAGCTCAACTATCTTTTCCTGACCATCGGCGCGGTGATCCCGGGTGCGGGGTTGCAGCATCCCAGCCCGCTCGGGCCCTGGTCGCCCTATATCTTCCATGTCTTCCTGCACGGCGGATTGATGCATCTGGTGTTCAATTCGGTCGCGACTCTGACATTCGGGGCAGGGGCATTTCGTCCCTTCGGTCGTGGGATGTCGGCCAATTTGGGTTTTTTGCTCTTTTTCTTTGTCTGCTCGATCGCCGGAGCCGGCTTGCAGGTTCTGGTCGCGCCAGGCTCGATGATTCCGATGATCGGGGCCTCCACCGGCCTGTCGGGTTGCATTGCGGCTGCGGGGTGGGCTGAGGGTGGCTATCGCGGCATGTTGCGATTTGCGCTGCCCTGGGGCGGTTTCAATATATTGCTGGCGCTGCTCGGCCCGCTTTCGCCATTACCGATTTCCTGGGCCGGGCATCTGGGCGGACTGATCGCTGGCGTCATTCTCTATCCGCTATTTGTGGCGTTGTTCAGCTCGCGCCGCCGGAGCTTCTAGTTCAGCCGGTCCAGATGACGTTCGCCATCGATTTCGAGGCCGCGGATCAATGCGCTGCCGTCATCGCCCACAGCAATAATCAGCCGCATGCTTGACCGATTGGCACGGCGGCGATCCTCAAGCGCCTGAGCAGTGGCTTCATCAGCATAATATCGTTCGAGATTGAAACGCGCCCGCAGCGTCGTATCCCGCGCATAGCGGACCTTGCCATATACATAGAGCCCGTCTTGCGGCCGTTCCCGATGGATTGATACGGCCCGCCAGCTCTGGTCGGCAACGGGTTCGAGCGCGACGAAGATATCATCACCCGGGTCGAATTGGTTGTCACCCTCCAGTCCGGATGGATCGAGATTGTGCAGCGGCGTGGTGATGACGACATAATATCCGGCCAGAAGGTCGCGCGGATCAACCGGCTCTAGATCGAGCAAGACTTCTGTCCCGATGTGCCGCCGGAATTGGTGATCTGCGATCATGGCCACGAGGAAGAGCGTCATCGCGAAGGCGGCTAAAAGGAGGCGGGCCATGCGCGTCATGACATCTCTCCGGGCTTTGCCTGCAAGTGCTTTTGCATCCGGATGACGGCGATCGAAAGGCCGAACAGAAGAAGGCCGCCGATAAGGAAGAAGAGCGACGTATCGAGCAATCCGCCGAATGTGACGCTGTAGACGTAAAGGGCCTGCGCCACAAAAAGGGCGATGCCGATGCCGCCTGTGAAGCGCCGACCTTCTCTCGATCCGTAAAGAATCAAAGCGACCGCGAGGGTAAACACGCTGGCGCCGGTCAGAATTCTCAACATCAGAACCGCGTCCGGCCCGGCCAGTTGCGTCAATGTCGGCAACAACAGCGCGATCGCAATTGCGATGCTCGCAGGAATAAGAAGGATACGGCTGGCAGACCGGTGAAGTGACCGGATGACAATGCCAATCGCAAAAATGACGGCGAACACACCAGCGAGCAGCCAATAATCGCCTGTTCCCGGGCCGGTTAGCGTCTCCCAGTATTCCTGTGCGGAACCGCGATAAGAGGAGCCGCGTTCGGCGTAGTCTTCAAATTCACTGAGTTGAAATTGAAGCGCAAACCCGCCTGCCAGTGCAGCGACGCTCCCCCAATTGGTCAACGCGCCAAATCCGAATCTGTCACCATCGCGAAGGGCAGCGAAAAGCATGGCGAGACCGCCGGCTGCGAGCACAAAGACGCTAAGGCTTTGCAGGGCGCTCAGCCGATCATCTTGCGCATAATCCCAGACAAGGAATGAGAGCCAGACAAACAGGCCGATGCCGAGAAAGTTTGCGGACACCAGTGAACGCATACGGCTGGCGGCCAGCATGGTGATCGCCCAGAGTGGCAGGTAGCCCCAGATAACATCAGGCGCAAACGTGTTGTAGGTCTCTGCCCAGGTCCAGGCCGCGCCCAGCAGGCTCGCCAGAATCAGCACCGGCCGGGAAGGCGTCAGCAGCGCGACCGCGAGCGCCCCGACGGCCCAAATGCCGAGGACCGTGTAGCGCCAGGAACTCATATTGAATATCTGCGCGACGAGAACAATGGACGCGCCAAACATGGCCGCCCCCAACAAGGCCAGTGCATGGCCTATAGCAGAATGATCTCGCGCGAAGGCCCAGCCGGCACCCGCAAAGCAGCCCCAGAGTACGCCGAAAAGCAGAGTGAGCCGCAGGATATCTCCCATATCGGCCCAATTCGCGGCAACAAAACTGATTGCGGCGAGGCCCAGAAGAACTGCACCGAGGATGGCCAGGGCGCCGGAGGCCGACCAGCCGACTCGCGCGTCTGGGACATCGCCGAGAATGGCCGTGCGATTACCCGCTGGCACAAGGCCATTTTCGATCCAGCGGTCGAGATCCTTTGCAAGCCGCTTTTTAAAGCGCGATACAGCCATGATGGCGGGCCTCCATGAGAATCAAACCATAGGAAAAGCCACCCACGGCGGCTACGAAAAACGGATTCACATGCAGTCAGCCCTCAAGGTGAATGAGGCGAGTGGCCCGCAAAAGCCTTACCTGTAAGGCGAATTCGGGGCAAAAAGAAAAATCTGCCAACCCTGTTGCACACCAAGGCAAAATACATATAATCGCGCCTCCTCCGTCGATCCGGAGACTTGCCCAACGGCGCTGATGCACATCGTGCGCCGACAGACCTTCTTTGTGTCCGTCGGCTGATTTGTTTCGGGTGCTGCAAGTTTTTGAGAAACGCGGTTGACGTCATACAGCCGGGGGCATAAGTAGCGCCTCCTC
>NZ_CP121327.1:0-1650000 GCF_043584775.1 Hyphobacterium sp. | reverse complement strand
TAGAGGCGATGAAGGACGTGGCATGCTGCGTAAAGCTGCGGTGAGGTGCAAGCAACCTTTGACCCGCAGATATCCGAATGGGGAAACCCACCCGCAAGGGTATCTTGCACTGAATACATAGGTGTAAGAGGCGAACCTGGGGAACTGAAACATCTAAGTACCCAGAGGAAAGGACATCAACCGAGACTCCGTTAGTAGTGGCGAGCGAACGCGGACCAGGCCAGTGCTCTCTCTTAGATTATCAGAACCATCTGGAAAGTTGGGCCGTAGCGGGTGATAGCCCCGTATGAAGCGTCGATGAGAGAGACTCGAGTAGGGCGGAACACGTGAAATTCTGTCTGAACGTGGGAGGACCACCCTCCAAGCCTAAGTACTCCTTAGCGACCGATAGTGTACCAGTACCGTGAGGGAAAGGTGAAAAGCACCCCGACAAGGGGAGTGAAAGAGTTCCTGAAACCGGATGCTTACAAACAGTTGGAGGGCGCAAGCCTGACAGCGTACCTTTTGTATAATGGGTCAGCGACTTAATCTGACGAGCAAGCTTAAACCGTTAGGTGTAGGCGTAGCGAAAGCGAGTCTTAATAGGGCGACGAGTTCGAGGGATAAGACCCGAAAGCAGGTGATCTAGCCATGTCCAGGCTGAAGGTGAGGTAACACTCACTGGAGGGCCGAACCCACTTCTGTTGAAAAAGACGGGGATGACGTGTGGCTAGGGGTGAAAGGCCAATCAAACTCGGAGATAGCTGGTTCTCCGCGAAATCTATTTAGGTAGAGCGTCTCGTATTACCTTCGGGGGTAGAGCACTGGATGGGCTAGGGGGTCCCAACGACTTACCAAACCTAACCAAACTCCGAATACCGAAGAGTAGAGCGAGGCAGACACACTGCGGGTGCTAAGGTCCGTAGTGGAGAGGGAAACAGCCCTGACCGCCAGCTAAGGTCCCTAAGTTATCACTAAGTGGGAAACGATGTGGGAGTGCTTAGACAACCAGGAGGTTGGCTTAGAAGCAGCCATCCTTTAAAGAAAGCGTAACAGCTCACTGGTCAAGCGTTCCTGCGCGGAAAATGTAACGGGGCTTAAGTGATACACCGAAGCTGCGGACTCGAAAGAGTGGTAGCGGAGCGTTCTGTAAGCTGATGAAGGGAGACCCGCGAGGGCTCCTGGAGGTATCAGAAGTGAGAATGCTGACATGAGTAGCGACAAAAAGTGTGAGAGACACTTTCGCCGAAAGTCCAAGGGTTCCTGCGCAATGCTAATCCGCCCAGGGTTAGTCGGACCCTAAGGCGAGGCCGAAAGGCGTAGTCGATGGGAATCAGGTTAATATTCCTGAACAGGGGCACAGACCAGGGGGTGGCGACTGTTTATTAAAAACACAGGGCTCTGCGAAGTCGCAAGACGACGTATAGGGTCTGACGCCTGCCCGGTGCCGGAAGGTTAAAGGGAGGAGTGCAAGCTCCGAACTGAAGCCCCGGTAAACGGCGGCCGTAACTATAACGGTCCTAAGGTAGCGAAATTCCTTGTCGGGTAAGTTCCGACCTGCACGAATGGCGTAACGACTTCCCCGCTGTCTCCAGCATAGGCTCAGCGAAATTGAATTCTCCGTGAAGATGCGGAGTTCCCGCGGTCAGACGGAAAGACCCCGTGCACCTTTACTACAGCTTCGCAGTGGCGTTAGCGACAATTTGTGTAGGATAGGCGGGAGACTTTGAAGCCATGGCGCCAGTCATGGTGGAGTCATCCTTGAAATACCGCCCTAATTCTTGTTGACGTCTAACCGCGATCCGTGAACCCGGATCCGGGACCCTGCGTGGTGGGTAGTTTGACTGGGGCGGTCGCCTCCCAAAGAGTAACGGAGGCGCGCGATGGTGGGCTCAGACCGGTCGGAAATCGGTCGTTGAGTGCAATGGCATAAGCCCGCCTGACTGTGAGACTGACAGGTCGAACAGAGTCGAAAGACGGCCATAGTGATCCGGTGGTCCCGAATGGAAGGGCCAGCGCTCAACGGATAAAAGGTACGCCGGGGATAACAGGCTGATGATGCCCAAGAGTCCATATCGACGGCATTGTTTGGCACCTCGATGTCGGCTCATCGCATCCTGGGGCTGGAGCAGGTCCCAAGGGTTTGGCTGTTCGCCAATTAAAGCGGTACGTGAGCTGGGTTTAGAACGTCGTGAGACAGTTCGGTCCCTATCTGCCGTGGGTGTTGAATACTTGAGAGGAGCTGTCCCTAGTACGAGAGGACCGGGATGGACGTATCTCTGGTGGACCTGTTGTCGCGCCAGCGGCATAGCAGGGTAGCTATATACGGAAGGGATAACCGCTGAATGCATCTAAGCGGGAAGCCCCCCTCAAAACCAGGTATTCCTTGAGAGTCGTGGAAGACCACCACGTTGATAGGCCAGGTGTGGAAGTGTGGCGACACATGAAGCTGACTGGTACTAATAGCTCGATTGGCTTGATCTTTTGACGGTTCATGCACGGCGAACGCCTCGTTCGCGCGTGACAGAGCGTCGGAAATCTGGATGTCTCAATGAAACTGAATCAAACGTGCCGACCGGGTGGTTATAGCGAAGGCTCCACACCCGTTCCCATCCCGAACACGGCCGTTAAGACCTTCTGCGCCAATGGTACTATGTCCTAAGGCATGGGAGAGTAGGTCGCCGCCCGGTCTGCACGTTTGATTTAGCCCTGATCTATGCAATTTACAGAAAAGCCCCGTGGTTCGCCGCGGGGCTTTTTCTGTTTCCGCTTTACCCATGTCACTTCAATGTTCTCTACAAACCGCTTTACGAGCGAGAGCGAGTGGCCCGTCCATTAACTTGCGGCTTGGGGTCAAGTCTCACGAAAACTTTCATTGCGGGCTAATTTCGGTTCGTCATGGTATGCCCAGAACCGGGAGAGAGACCATGATAATCGAATGGATGGCCGCGTCCGTATTGACCCTGCAATCGGATCCGGCGCGCGACTGGGATGATGTGCTCGGAACGGAGATCACCGAGGAATGGCAATCGCCCGTTCATCGACAATATGATTTCTGGCTGGGCGAATGGGACGCCAACTGGCGGGGGCGTGAGGAAGACGGTCTCGATCATGTCGAGGATGGCTCGCACACGCATCAATTCGTCATTCCTGTACTCGATGGTAAGGCTGTGATGGAGTTGATGGTCCCGAGTGAGTTGACGTCTGGCGTCGCTCAATGGCGTGGCTTCTCTCTTCGTTACTATGATGAAGAAAATGATCGCTGGATCATGGCTCAGCATTGGCCAGGGCCACAAAACGACGGCGTCGCCTTTCTCGATCAGCTGACCGGAAACGAACGGTTTGGCCGCATAGCTGTATACAGTCCTGACCTTCGGCGCACGACGCCCGACGGCGAGCCGCAGATCCGCCGGTATACCTTCTCGGACATCCGGGAGGATGCATTTCGTTGGGATGGCGCAAACACAGCGGATCGCGGCACCAGCTGGTTTACCTGGATGGCGGTCGACTTCCGCCGGCTTGACGCGGAAGTGGACATGCCGCCGGCCAGTGAGCCATTGCCCGGTTATAATGAGGGCCTGCTTTGCTCGGATGAACCGCACGGAGCATTGGATGGCGTGATCGGGGCCTGGTCCGGCACAGCCACCTCTCCCGACGGAACAGTGGAGGCTTCCCGGATCACGGCGGGGCAGATGCTGGACGGATGCGGAGTTATGGTGGCTTTCGAGCGTCCGGAATCCGGCTATCGCTCTTTGACCTTCTGGTCCTGGAGCCCCCAGTTGGAGCGCTGGTTTGCGCTATACCTCAATAATCAATCGGGGCAGGGGCATCGTTATTACTCCGCCGCGACCGCAAGTGAAGGTGCGTCGTTCAACCTGAATCCCGGCGTCGCGATCGTTGACGCTGAAACGCCTTATATCAACCACGCACAGGATGACCTGACCGACAGTCTTCAGCGTATTGGCTGGCTGGAAATATCGGAGACAGAACTGGTGTTTCGCGTCGACTGGCGCAGCTCAGCAAATACTGAGTGGCAAATGTCACGCGAATACCGTGTCGAGCGTGACTAGTCGGCTTTCCGGGTCCGGATCCACAGACTGGCGAGTGCTTTCCAGCCTGAAATAACCGGCTCGCCCTGATGTAGCGTCAGCGGATTGGGATTGCCGTCATCATCGGTATTCCTGAACGATAGCCCTTCGCCGATTGAACCGGTCCATGCTGTATCAAAGCGCGGGAAGCGGGTTGCGCCGCCCTCGCGGGCTGCATGGAGGCAGACAAGGCTGGTGGCCGCGCGCTGACCCGCACGCTTCAATTCACGGGCGTTGCCGGGGTCGTCCGGTGCAAAATAGTCGACATGCGGCTTGTAGTGTTCTCCCGGACGATAGAAGAGCAGGTTCAAACGCTCGGTGTTTTCTGGCGGAAGTCCGGCCATCGCCGCCATGCGGTGTTCAGCAGCGGCATGGACCAGGTCCTGTAGATTGGGCGCAAATGTCATCGACAAGGACTGCCTGTGTGGATCAGCTGTCTGCTGTCCGGTGTCAGGGTCGACGACCATGGAAGACCGCAATGCTCGCAGGCCCGTGGTCAGGATGTAATCACAGACGGGCGGCGGCAAGGCTTCGGTGTATTGTTGCGCGTGGATCGCCTCGACCAACGTGTTCGCCGCAGCAGGGACCGAAGAGAAATCCGCGCTAAGGAGGTGTTCCAGATTTTTCCAGTCAATGCCGTTGCTTGACGGCAAGGGGCGCTGCGAGGTGGCAAGTAGCTCATCTGCGAGCGGATGCTTTGACCGCTGGAGGCCTTCCGCCGTAGCTGCAGCCCAAGAGTGCGCCGCCCGATCGGCAAAGCCCATTCGCATCAACGCCATGCCGGCAGGAGGGTCGCCTTCCGACGCTGCCATGCTCAGCAATGTGCGTCCGGCTGAAAGGTCGCCGGCAATCAGACACAGCAGGCCAGCCTCACGAATTTCCGCCGGTTGGCCGGCGCGGGCGTCAGCAACCAGGGCGGCTGCGGCTTCGCCCCAGCCTGTTCCGGCGGCCCAGCCAGATGCCAACGCGACGCGATGGAGCTTGCTCGCGGCAGGGCTGGATCTGTGAATCTGCGAAATCAAGTCGGCAGCGCCTGCATGGTCAATGGGACCGCCTTGTCCATAAGCCAGCGCCATGGCATAGGCATAGGCAGCGTTTACGTCGCCAGCATCCGCCGCCTGTCTCAGCAACTGGCGCGCCGCCGCGGCATCACCGCGCGCAAACGCAGCATCTGCCGATTTGATGAGTTCATCACTCATGGCCTGCCGGCCCGAGCGTCAGGATGACATTTCTACCCAGATCCCGCTCGATGCGGTAACCGGCCGCGACCGCCAAAGCGACCGGGTCCGTTGCCGGTGTTGCCAGAAGTTGCTCGACGATCAGGCAGCGTGGCCATCTTGTCCTGGGCGCGTTCTGGAAAAAGGGTGCCAGAATGCGATGCTCCAGACCCTCAACATCAATCTTCATCGCATCAAGCCGCTCAATCGAGCGCTCTGCGAGATAGTCGGCCAATGGCAGGGCCGGAACCGTAATTGTCTCGCCTTCTCCCGCCAGTCCGCTTTCGCCCCTATTGCGGTGATTGATAGTGAAAATGATGTCGCCGCGCTCATCCGATATCGCCAGTTCATCGAGTTGAACTACCGCAGCAAAATGATTGGATGCCAGATTGAAAGCGAATCTTCGCGCCATTTCGGGCTGCGCCTCGATCGCGAACAGGCGCGCACTCTCCGGGGCCTTGGCGGCGAGATGAAGCGTATATCCGCCACAATTGGCACCCAGATCGATAAAGGTGAAACCGTCATCGATCATCGAGGATAGATAGGCCAGCTCAGCAGGGTCAAAACGGCCGGGAGTATAAAGAACCCGCTTTTCCGAGAGATTGTCTTTCGGATGCAATCGCGCGCGAAAGCCAAGCCTTTCGACATCGACCGCGTCGGTTGCAAACCAGCTGGCCAGCCGTGCCCAGACCTTGCTGTCACTGGTGCATGCGCGTTCCAGAAAACGTTCAAACAGGCCGGATGGAGCATCTGCCCCCCAGGGGCGGGGATCGGAATTTGTCATGGCTTCTGCATAGGCGAGAGAAAAGCAGTCGCCAAGCTGTCATGATAGTGTGACGGGCCTTGCATCAGCCTCCGTCATGGCCTAGATACGCCCTCCCGTCCTTGAAGGATGGGGTTTTGACGCGGGATGGAGCAGCCCGGTAGCTCGTCAGGCTCATAACCTGAAGGTCGTAGGTTCAAATCCTACTCCCGCACCCAAAAAAGCCCCTGGCACTTGCCGGGGGCTTTTCCTTTTCTGAGGGCTGGTTAGCCGGCGAATAGGCCGCTGGCGGTTTCGCCAACAACTTCCCATTCGCCCGGCGCGGTCTGACGCAGGCGCGCCGTGATCTCGAAATAGCTCTCGCCGCATTCCATATCCATGCATTCCATGCCGTCGGGGACGATCTCGAACCCGCTAACCGAGAGCATGCAGAACTGTTCCAGCGGGACATCCTCGATTTCGGTGCAATTGGCCGATCCGGACGAAACCTGCGTCACATCGTTTGCTCTCTCGCGCAAAGCCGCGATTTCGCTTTCCGGCGTCAGTTCGACTCCGCTGACAAACATGGACATCGGTCCGTAGTCGGATCCATTCTGATCAATCACAGCGACGCTATCGCCGGCGTCCTGATAGACGCCCAGAAGTTCGTTTGCGTTCGGCGATGTCCAGGACAGAGTGTCTGGGGCGGCAGTGTCTGTCGACCCACCACAACCAGCAAGGCAAACGGTTGTGGCGAGGGTGAAAATGATCCGTTGCATAATCTGTCTCCAAATAAAAAGTCCCGGTAGAGAGGCTACCGGGACTTTGTCAAAACGCTAATCGTGAAGGCGTTCTATTCCGCGACGGCCACGTTGACCTCGGCCAGGGTCGGAGCGGCTGCGCGCACATAGGGGGCAACATGATCCTCGAATTTCGTGAAATTCGAGACAAACATCTCTGCCAGTCTTGCTGCCTGGACGTCATAGGCGTTCGGATTTGTCCAGGTGGACCGCGGGTCGAGAATGCGGCTCTCAACACCCGGAACAGCGGTCGGAACCATAAAGCCGAAATTCGGGTCCTGGCGGAAGGTGGCATTGTTAAGCGAACCATCAAGGGCCGCATTCAACAGAGCGCGCGTGGCCTTGATCGGCATGCGCTGGCCTTCGCCATAGGCACCGCCCGTCCAGCCCGTATTGACCAGCCAGCAATCGACGCCGTGTTCCGCGATCAGTTCACGCAGAAGAGCGCCATACTCGGCCGGGTGGCGCGGCATGAAGGGCGCGCCAAAACAGGCTGAGAAGGTCGCTGTTGGCTCAGTGACGCCTTTTTCGGTGCCGGCGACTTTTGCGGTGTAGCCCGACAGGAAGTGGTACATGGCTTGCGCAGGCGTCAGTTTCGCGATCGGCGGCATGATACCGAAGGCGTCACACGTCAGCATGATCAGGTTTTTGGGCTGACCACAGCGACCGGTGTCGGAAGCGTTTGGAATGGCCTCGATCGGATAGGCGCCCCGGCTGTTTTCAGCCAGTGTCGCGTCGTCCAGATCAAGCTCCCGGGTGACGGGGTCCATGACAACGTTTTCCAGCACAGTGCCCCAGCGTTGTGTAGTGGCGTGAATTTCCGGCTCCGCCGTCGGGCAGAGCCGGATCATTTTTGCGTAGCAGCCACCTTCAAAATTGAAGAGGCCGTTTTCCGACCAGCCGTGCTCATCATCGCCGACCAGCGTACGGCTGGCATCTGCCGAAAGCGTGGTTTTTCCGGTACCGGACAGACCAAAGAAAATCGCTGCATTGTCGCCATCGGTGTTCACCGAGCAGTGCATTGGCATGATGCCCTTGGCCGGCAACAGATAATTGAGAATGGTGAATACCGACTTCTTCGTTTCGCCGGCATAGGACGTACCGCCGATCAATACCATTTTGCGTGCAAAATCGACGGCAATGACGGTTTCGCTGCGGCAACCATGGCGCTCGGGGTCGGCCTGGAAACTGGGAAGATTCACAATGGTGAATTCCGGGTCAAAAGTGGCCAGTTCGCTGGCTTCCGGACGACGCAGCAGGTGGCGAATGAAAAGCGAGTGCCAGGCAAATTCCGTTACCACGCGAACCGGAAGGCGATGGTCAAGGTCGGCGCCGCCAAACAGGTCCTGAACGAACAATTCCTTGTCCGCCATATGGGCCTGGAAGTCCTCCCATATCGCCGTGAACTGGTCAGGCGTAATCGAAGCGTTCGTGTCCCACCAGACCGTGTCTTCGGTGGTCTCATCGCGAACAGTAAATTTGTCTTTTGCAGATCGGCCCGTGTGTTGACCGGTCTTCACAACAAGCGCACCGCCTTTGGCGACTTCGCCTTCGCCACGCTGAACCGCTTCCTGATACAGGGCGGCTTCGTTCCAATTGTGATTTAGCGGCCCGGTTCTGGAAACTCCCAGATATGCCAATACGTTCGCATCGCGGTCATTCGCCTGCTCGAACATGATACCCCCCGGTTGCTGGATGCCGCCCGTAGCGACCGATCCATCCTGTTGCGCGTTTTGCCGGTTAAACGCCCTCACTAAGGGACGAGACGCCCGGCATCAAGTCTATTCTCCCACTGCAAGTGCAGGGCCAGATAACGAATTATGACTCAGGTAGCGGAATGTGTTCGGTTTCGCCCGGTGGCAAAGCAAAGGCGCTGTTCTCGAATTCGGCATCAGCTGACGCTTTCCAGTCGGCCTTGGCTTTCTCAAGGCGGTCCTTGTTGCTGGACACGAAATTCCAGAAAATATGCCGGTCTCCCGCCAGCTTTTCGCCGCCGCATATCATAAGGCAGGCCGTTTTCACTGTGCGTATACCGATCGACGCCTCATCATCCAGCACGATCATCTCGCCTTCACCGAACAAGCGGCCATCAATTTCGATCTCGCCGCTGACGACATACACAGCCCGTTCTTCGTGCTCGTCGGTCAGTTTGAAAACGGAGCCGGATTCAGATTCGACATGCAGATAGAAGATCGGAGAAAACACTTTCACTGGAGATGTTTTACCGTAAGCCGATCCCAGAATCAGGTGCATCTTCACGCCATCCATCTCGATTTCGGGCAATTCTCCGGAGGCATGGTGGCTGAAAAACGGGTCCGTTTCCTCGTCTTCGGTCGGCAAGGCGACCCACGTCTGGATGCCGTGCAGTTTGTGACCAGCGGCGCGCGCCGTTTCACCAGTCCGTTCTGAATGAACGATGCCGCGCCCCGCCGTCATCCAGTTCACATCGCCGGGCTTGATCGTTTTATGAACGCCGAGCGTATCGCGGTGGTCCATTTCACCATCAAAGAGGTATGTCACGGTCGCAAGACCGATATGCGGGTGTGGACGCACATCGATGCCAGTGCCGGGCTCGAATTCAGCGGGTCCGATATGGTCGAAAAATATGAACGGCCCGACGAGGCGTTTTTTGGCGACAGGAATCAGCCGCCGGACGGAAAATCCGCCGAGATCCTTTGCCCGTCCGGAAATCGTCATTTCAATCATACGGCGGTACTCCCGATTACTTTGCCCGAATATAGGGTGCTTTTCATGACTTTGCATACCGGGAGGAGGCCTGCGTCTGAGCGCCTGCCTTGAGGGGCGAGTTGAGCCGGGTTAGCTTCCCGGCGAACACGGGGTTTTGGGAGATAACCAACATGCTTATTCGCGTTGCGAGTGCCGCCTGCCTTTTGCTATCAGCCTCTGCTTTTGCGCAGGACGACGCGCTGATCAGCGAAGACGCCGCGAATACAGCCCGGGAGCTGATGCAGCGGGGGCTGGAGTCCGATACGGGATATGAAGTGGTTCGGTCGCTGACCACGGAAGTCGGGCCCCGCCTCGGAGGCTCCGAGCAGGAAGCGCGGGCTCGCGACTGGGCCGTCCAGATGTTCACTGAACTTGGTTTCGAGAACGTACGCATTGAACCTTTCGACATGCCCTACTGGGACAGAGGTGCTATCCGGGCGTCGATAGTTTCGCCTTTTCCTCAGCCACTCTACGCCTCAGCGCTGGGCGGATCGGCCGCGTCGCCACAGGGCGGAATTGAAGGCGAATTTGTTTTTTTCGACAGTTTTCAGGATCTCTATGATTTTGATGGAAGGCTGGATGGTCGCATAGCCTATGTGAATGATCGTATGGTCCGCCTCCAGAATGGTGGTGGATATAATACCGCCAATGAAAAACGCCGATTCGCTTGGCTTGAAGCTGAAGCGCGCGGTGCTCTTGGTGTCATGATCCGTTCGGTGGGAACAGATTCAAGACGTTTCCCCCATACGGGGATGATGAGCCGACCTCAGCCAAACACTATCGAGACCGGTCGCCACTCCCCGATAGTTGTCGATTATATCGAGAGCGAATATCCGGACTACGCCGAGACCGGAATATCATCTTCCATTCCCGCTGTCGCATTGTCTGCACCAGATGCTGATCAGATCGAGCGGATTCACGATACCGGTGAAACAATCATCGTCAGTCTGTCGGTTGTTGCCGGTTGGCGCGGTCAAAGACAGTCAGGAAATGTGATCGCCGAGATTCCCGGCCGCGAACTGCCAGACGAGATCGTTCTGATCGGCGCCCACCTCGATAGCTGGGACGAAGCAACCGGTGCCGTAGATGATGGTGCCGGGGTTGGAATCGTCACGGGGGCCGCTCATTTGATCAGCCAGCTGCCACGGGCTCCGCGCCGCACGATTCGGGTTGTGTTGTTTGGAGCCGAGGAAGTCGGGCTGCTGGGAGCCTTTGCCTATGCAAGGCAGAATGCTGCCGAAACCGGCAATATCGTGATGGCTTCAGAATCTGATTTCGGTGCCGGACCTGTCCTGTCATTGACATCAGGAGCGAGTGAAGAGGGTACGCTGTTCATGGATGAGGTTCAGGGCATAATTGCACCGCTCGGTATTTTGCGCGGCGACCGGGCATCGCGCGGCGGCGGCCCGGATATTATTCCTCTGGCCGCCCAGGGCGTACCTGTGTTCCGCCTGATGCAGGACGGGACGGACTATTTTGATCTTCATCATACGCCCGACGACACATTCGATAAAATCGATCCGGACGACTTTGCACAGAATGTGGCGGCGTGGGCGGCCGTTGTTTGGCTTGCCGCCGATGCGGAAATCGAATTCCGAATGCAGGATGAATAAGCCTGACACCTGATCGCCCTTATTGGACTTAACCAACACTTAACCGCCCCATTTGGGGCGGTTTTGTCTTTTCTGTCCCGGAATCGCCTTTTAGTGGCGGTTATTACTCCCTGATTCAAAGCGACTTTCCCGGTGCGAGGGATTTCCGGTGGGCGTGCTCACCATCGCACTGGGGGGCGATATGGGAATCGCGATTATAGCGGGAACGCGGCCTGAGATTCTAAAGCTCGCGCCGGTTTACCGGAGTTTGAACACAGCGGCGCTGGAGCCGTTCTGGATCGCCACGGGACAACACGGCGATCTGGCCGAGCAGGCGCTCGAAGCGGTTGGCATTTCGCCCGACATCACGCTTACCGGTGGTTGGGATGCGCGGTCGTTAACAGAGTTATCCGCAGGCTTGCTGTCTCAGCTGGGGCAGTGGGTCGAGGTGAAAAGGCCGCAAGCGGTCCTTGTTCAGGGAGATACGGCAAGTGCCTATTCCGGCGCGCTGGCAGCCCATTTGCACAAAGTGCCTGTGGGACATGTTGAAGCCGGATTGCGCAGCGGCGACACCAATAATCCGTTTCCCGAAGAGAGTTTTCGTCGCCTGATCGCGCCGATCGCCGATTTTCATTTTGCGCCGACCCGACTCGCAGAAAAGAATCTGCGTCTGGACGGCGTGCGCCGGACCCGGATCTGGATCACCGGCAACACTATTATCGATACCGTTCTGCAAATGGCAGATCAGGTCCGTGCGCCGGATGTGCTGGCACAACTCAAGCCGGAAGAACGCCTCATCCTTTTGACGGCGCATCGCCGTGAAAACTGGGGCAACGGCATTTCAGACATTTGCCGTGCCGCAAGGTCACTCGTCGAACGTCATCCTGATATCCGGATAATTTTTCCTGCTCACTCAAATCCCCGCGTTCGTGAAACGGTCGAAGCTGAATTGGGCAGGGTTGACCGCATCCATGTCGTTGCACCGCTGGCCTATCCCGAATTCATCGCTGTTCTGAAAGTCAGCCACCTTGTCTTGTCGGATTCAGGTGGCGTCCAGGAAGAGGCACCCAGTTTTGATGTGCCGGTGCTGGTTCTACGCGAAACAACAGAACGGCAAGAAGCCATAGATGCCGGTGTTGCCAAGCTGGTCGGGACCGATCCCGATGTCATCGTAAGAGAGGCCTCAAGGCTTCTCACCCGAGCCGCTGCACACCGCAAAATGGCCAGTCGCCAGAACCCGTTCGGTGATGGGACGGCGAGCGCTCGCATTACTGACATTTTGACGCGTGAATTGGGCAAGCCGAATAGCTTCAGGCAGGCCAGCTGATGGACGGGTTTGACCCATCCCTGGCGCAAATTGCCACAATAGACCCAGGCTTTCTGGTCTGGGTTGAGGCTACGCTCGGGCGTCTATTGTCCGGCGAGGCCGTTCGTTTCTACTGGGCAGTTCTCAGCGGGCTGACGGTTTATGCGGCCATCGCAATCTTCATCTCGTCTGTCGATGATGCCTTTCTCGATCTCTATTATTGGGTGCTGACCCTTCAGCGTATTGTCACGCGGCCGTTTCGATATGTTCCGACCATGAAGCAGCTCCATGAAATGGAGCAAAAGAAGCTGGCGGTAATGGTGCCCGCCTGGCACGAAGCCGACGTTATCGGCCGCATGCTGGTCAATACGCTTAACACGATAGACTATCGGAATTACGAGATTTTCGTCGGTGTTTATCCGAATGATCAGGAAACGATTGACGAGGTGAACCGGATTGTTCGCCAGAATGAGGGGATTAATATCGCGTTTGTCGGCCAAAACGGCCCGACGTGTAAGGCCGACAATCTAAACTGGATGATCGCCGGAATCGTCAAGCGTGAAAAAGAGCTGGGCGAGCGCTTTGATGGCATCCTGATGCAGGACTCCGAAGACGTTATTCATCCGATGTCCTTCAAAGTGATCAATGCGTATCTGGATCGGGCAGACATGTTGCAACTGCCGGTCCTGTCCATGCCGCGCAAATGGTCATCGCTTACAGCCTGCCACTATATGGACGAGTTTGCCGAGTGGCACGGCAAGGACCTGATTGCGAGGTCACACATGACGGATCTGGTGCCGTCCGCTGGCGTCGCAACGGCGTTCAGTCGCGACGCCATCGAGTTGCTGAGAACCGAGCGTCACAATCAGCCCTTCAACGTGGATTCGCTGACCGAAGACTATGATATCGGCCACCGCTTTTATGAGGCCGGATTGAAATCCATGTTTGTTCGTTACTGGGCGCGCATGCCGTATGGGACGCGAAAGGCCTGGTTTGCGAATCGGGACGTGACAAAATTCCGGCGCGAGCTTGTCAGCACGCGTGAATTCTTTCCCGATAACGCAACGGTTTCCGTGCGCCAGAAATCACGATGGATGCTGGGTATTTCCTATCTGGGTTGGAAGCAGCTGGGGTGGATCGGCCCGGCCTCGCATCGATACTTTCTCTACCGCGACCGGAAGGCAATCTGGACCGCACCTACGGGCATGCTGGCTTATGCAATATTGCTCCAGTGGGCGCTCTACTGGTTGATAGCAACGCTCTTTCCACAAGCTGGCGGCTTACCGCCGCTGATCGACCCGAATTCCTGGGTCTGGACAATCGTGCTCATCAATTTTGTGTTCCTCGTAAATCGCGTTGTGCACCGTTTGATTTTCACAACGGCCGCCCATGGATTGAAATACGCTGTACTCGTTCCGGTTCGAATGGTCTGGGCGAATTATATCGGCTATCTCGCATCCATGCGCGCAGCCCGGCGATATCTCTGGCACGTCATTAGCGGAAACAGGATTACCTGGGACAAGACCGCACACGCCTACCCCTCCATGGCAGAACTGGGACAGGGTGAGGGAGGGCGCCTCGGTGAAGCTCTGATTTATTGGGGTGCGATTGACGAGCGGGCCTTGCAACGCGCCCTGGCCTTGCAGGAAGACGAATATCGTCCGCTGGGCCTGCTGCTTCTCGACCTGGGCGACATCAATGATGATCAATTGGCCGATGGTGTGGCCGAGCATAAAGGGCTGGAGCGCATTCAGCTCAATCCACTCGACACCAAGCCTGATGCGCTGAAGCATTTTCCGCGTGAGCTTGCCGCAAAGTACGGCGCGTTTCCTGTCGCTCGCGACGGCCGCAGCCTGCACCTGGCCGTCGGTGAGCCTCTGAGTGAGACACAATTGTCTGACCTTCGCCACAAGGTAGGCCGGAGTTTGAAAGTTTCGGTCGCACCCTTGAGCGATGTCAGTTTTGGAATCCGCTTTGGTTATGAACCGGGCCTTCTGGAATCCGATATCAGAGCGGCTCGCGTCCTGAAGCGCCTGTCCATACTGGACAACGAGCAGATTGCGACAGTCTGGCGAAGCCTGCGCAAGGACTGGACCCGTCTAGGGGACCACCTTGTTCGTCGCGGCGCACTCAGCCATGCGCAATTGCTCACCGAACAAAAAGGTGTCGACGCGCTGGATGAGGCGGCATTGGGAAATGCCCTTGTCGCGAAACGGTTCATAAAGATGACAGATCTCGATGCGGCGCTGGCCGCTCAACCCAAGCCTCCACTAGGCTTTGTGCAACGCGCGAAAGCGCTGGGCTACCTGACCGATGTGGAATGGAGTGAAATCCAGGAGGCGCATGCTGACCTGGTGAAGGAGGATGCCTGATGTCCCGTTATTATAGTCGCGGCTGGATCACGCCGGCGAAACACAATTTGCGCCCCCGCCTCCTATTGGCGACAACCGCGTCTTTAACGGCGATCAGCTTCGCAGTGTCAGCCGGCGCGGATGACGACCCACGGCCAGTGGAGCAACGCCGGGCGGAGGCTCGCAGCCAGTTAGAACAATCAGGGTGCGCTATCGCCTTGCCTGCGCTGGAGGCCGTCGCCGACGCAAGTCGCACAGCGCTGGATTATATTGCCGCAGCGGAATGCGCGGTCGAAACCGGAAATGCGGCACAGGCCTCGGAAGCCTTCTGGCAGGCCGTTATCTATCGCCATCAGCTCGACTATGCGCAGCGAGCCTATGTTTTCCGCAGCCTGGGCTATCAGGCTGAGGCCGCCGGCGAGTTTTCGCGATCTGCCATAGGCTGGAATGAGGCCGCTGAAATCACCAATGCCCCCTTTGACGAGTTGATGGCGGCTCGGGCAGCAAGGCTGGACGGGCGCCCACAATCGGGCGCAGCTCGCCTCCAGCGGATCGAAATGGCAGAGTTGTCCGGCCCTGATCTGGCGCTTTACTTTGAGGAACGCGCGCTTGTCATGGCCGATACCCAACTCGCCGCGGCGGCCATGTATCTGGCCCGCGCAATCGAAATTGAGGATCGTCCATATCGACGCTTTCAGAGGGGCCTCTTTCTTCAGCAAGCCGGCGACGAACGCGCCGCTCTTGCGGAGTTTGGCAGCGCTTTGCAAAGCGACCCGCGCAATGTGGATATTCTTTTATCCACGGCCTATTCGGCGCAGCGGGGCGGCGACGCGAATCTTGCGGCCGATTTGTTCGAGCGGGTACTCGCTATTGATCCATCTCGTTCAGCCGTGCGTGAGGATCTTGGATACGCGCTGCTGCAGTCAGATCGCGAAGACGAGGCCGCTTCGGCTTTTCGGGCAGCAATCCTGGACCCCGCCATGCGCGAGGGTGAAACCGCGGATGAGCGCGATGCGCGTATTTACCGTCTTCGCCGCCAGGTCGAACAGCTGGAGAGATCGACATACGGTTTCGTCTTTGCGTCTTATCGCGACGGGTCTGCACCAAACTCGATCAACTTGCCGGAGACGGGGCCTAACGAAACCCAGCTCGGCGGTGAGTTTGGCTGGCGACCGGATGCGTTCAATACGTCGAACACTGGACTGACGCTTTTCGGGCGCAGCTATGTTTCTGCCGATCCCGGAACGATCACGTTGAATGAAGACACCTTGCAGTTGGGCCTCGGGGCCCGCTGGAAGCCGCTCGCTGATCATGACTTTTATCTGGCGGCTGAGCGAATGATCGCGGGCGGCGATCAGGCGCGCGATGCTTGGCTGCTACGCGCCAGTTATGGCTGGTCGGGCGGGCTTGACTGGAATCCGAATGAGAGCAGCTGGAATTACACCACGGCTTTCGCTGATCTGGCGTATATCCCCGATGATCCGGAATTCCTGTCCGCCTATGCTTCTATACGTCAGGGACGACGGTTCCGTACCGGTGATCGCTGGACCGTGACGCCTTATCTGACGGGCGTGGCGCAATGGTCGGACGATACCTTCCAGATCCGCGAACGTCTGGAAGTGGGCCCGGGTGTTGTCTTCTCACATTGGTTCGACGAGAGCGAGACGTCTGCCCCACGTCAAAGACTGGATCTGGAAATGGAATACCGCTTCGGCGTCGGCGATACGGACGATGAAGCTTTCATCGCCCGAGCGGTCTGGCACTTCTAAGAGGTTGGTGGTTCAGGAATACGAGTCAGCGGGTAGAATCTGCCAGCTGACGTTGACATCTAGTTGCCTGAACACGTTCGTCCAGTAAGCGCGGAGAGGCCCTGTTTGCTCGGTTTCCCAGCCGGGCCGTTCGATCAGGTGAATTTCCATTGTGACGCCGCCGAGCGCGAAACCGTATTGATCGCGAATGGCCTGGACTGTCTCTTCAACCGGCGGCAGGCGGTCGGGCAGCGCCCCGCGTGACCGGCCGTAGACAGAAAAAATGTCCGAGTTCTGTAACATGTCGCTGACCAGAACGATCCGGCGGCCCGGCACAGTCTGCGCCATGGACTCCTGCTGCGTCAGCTCGGCAAGCGCTTCCAGGATCGGGCTTTGCGGCGCGTCCTTCGCGATCACCAGATCCGCAAGAGCTTGCTGCAGGGGGGCATCGAACAGGGCTTCATAGCGCGCCTGAATGCGATCAGGATTGCGATAAAGCGGATTGACCTGATCTCCGCTGCCGGGATTGCAAAGCGAGAACTGATTTGTGTCGTCAAGGCGCCCGGATTCATCCAGCTCGAACAGGGACAATCGCTCGCCGACGGCCAGCGTGTCACGCTGGGTCAGGATAATCCGCTCGATCGCGGCAGCTTGTTGAGTGGAGTAGAGGTCGGTCTTGTCGATGATGACAACGCGGTGAGGGGGAACGATGCCGGCAATACAGAGCGTGTCCGCATCGTATTCAGCGGGCCGCAGCGTCAGGGCGAAATAACTGACCGCTGCCACCACTCCGGCCACGAGTAACAGGTTGAATATACCAAGCAGGTCGCGTCCGGACATCAATCACCCCCCAAAGGCGGGATCAGCGCGGGCGCGCTGATCCGAAATCTTCTGCCATATCCATAAGCAGAATCTGGGCTTCGGCAATTTGCTCTTCCGGCGAATTACGGCCACCCGCGGCTTTCTTGACCACCCGATTGAGTTCACGGGCCGAGCGCTCGGCGCGGCGTTGCACCACACCAAAGCCCGGGATCGCATCATCAAACGTGCGGCCTTTATAGGCAGCAATGATGCCAAAGGTCAGGCCCAGTGTCAGCAAGAGATACGCTTCGAGGGTCTGGAATGAGAATGGAGCGGCAATGAGATGCTGGATGGGAGCGATCAGCTCGCCGGTGACGTCCGTCCCGCCTAGGGCTAGTGACGCCGCATGGATTTCCAGGAGGTCGCGATAGTGGGCAGCCGCGAGATTGAGCACAATGATGAACGCGATCGCAATCGGCAGGCCGAGCGCGGCCGCCGCAAACGACCAGCGCTTTTGCGGATTGGTCAAGTGACGCAGGCAGAGATAGCCAATGACAAAAAAGGCCGTGATGACATTCACGAACGAAACGGTAATGGCTTGCAGCCAACCGCCGAGCAGTCCCAGGTCAGAGCTGCCGGCAAAGAAGTAGGCATTGGCCAGTCCCTCGAACAGGACAAGAGCGGCCAGAACAGAAAATGTCAGCAGATGCGAATCCGGATAAATGGCAGAGCGCTCAATCGGCTTGCCGGCGTTGCCGCTTTTTTCCTTGCCGATCGGATCATCGAAGGCCCAGCCGGACGTGCGGCGAAAGGCTCGCAAATTCTCGAAGTCGCGCCGGGCGCGGGACAGCGCAAATTGCAGGTCAAAGTCCTGAATATGAGCGCCATTGGAAAAATGTTCGCTGGCCAGAGCCCGCGACCGCTGATCGCGTTCATTTTCCGGCTTGTAAAACTGCCGCGTAGCGGTTTCGTTCAGATCATTAAGTGCCATTTTCTCCCCCAGAATTTCTTTAGACAGCCCACGTCGGGAGCGACGCAATTGATTTATTAACCATGAAATGTGGCAGATTGCGGCGGCAATGCGGGCTGAATTAGGGTGATTTGATGGGAAACGGGATCAATCCGTTTATGTTGGGTTCATAAAAGGAGGTGGGCATGGCGACGACACGACGCGAATTGCTGCATGGTCTGGCGGTAGGAGGGGGCGCTTTTGCCCTTGGCTCACAGGCAAATGCGCAGGAACGGCTGACCGGCGATATGATCCGCTGTTCCGAAGGACTTTTCGGCATTGATTATACTGACACCGAAGTCGAGCAGATGATTGTGGGTCTGGATGACTGGGCTGAAAATGCGGCGCGCTTGCGGGCCATCGACCAGCCGAATTCGCTCCAACCGGCGACGACATTTGATCCACGCCTCCCCGGCGTTTCATACAATTTGCCCCAAGGGGGCTCGAACACTGTTCCTGACATTACGCCTGGCTCTGTTCCGTCTCGGGACGTTGATATTGCGTTTTCATCCGCATGGAAGCAGTCGAAATGGCTTCGCGCCGGACAAATTTCATCTGAACGGCTGACGCGAATCTATCTCGACCGAATTGAACAGTTTGGAGGTGAGCTGGAGTGCTTTGTCACGGTCACGCCCGAACTGGCCATTGAGCAGGCAAGGGCGGCTGATGCTGCTCTGGCGCGGGGCGAGCATGCTGGTCCCATTCAAGGGGTGCCCTATGCGCTCAAGGACATTATTGACGTTGCCGGCATACGCAGCACCTGGGGCGCTACGCCTTATCAGGACCGAATCGCGGAAGATGATGCGGCGGTTTATCAAAGGCTGCGTGATGCTGGCGCCGTTCTGCTCGGGAAATCAACCAGTGGAGCCATCGCCTATAATGATCTCTGGTTTGGCGGCCTCACGCGCAACCCCTGGAATCCGAATGAAGGCTCCTCCGGGTCCAGCGCGGGATCGGCATCCGCTGTTGGCGCAGGGCTGGCGAGTTTTGCGATCGGAACCGAGACGCTGGGGTCGATTGTTTCACCATCGCACCGTTGCGGGACGACCGGTCTTCGTCCGACCTTCGGAAGGGTGTCGCGCGCCGGGGCCATGGCGCTTTGCTGGTCGCTCGATAAAATCGGTCCGATAACACGCGAAGTGGCGGACGCCGCGCTGATCCTTGACGTCCTCAACGGTTATGACGTCGCGGATGCATCCTCACTCGACACGTCTTTCAACGTCGACTGGCGTGCGGATACATCATCATTGAGAGTGGGATACTTGCCCGGCGATTTTGAGAATGCAGCGGCACCGGACCAGGCCGCCTTGCAGGCCGTCAGGGGTATTGGCTGTGAGCTGGTTGAAATCAGCCTGCCGGATTTGCCTTATGGCGCGCTGGGCACGGTCGTCGAGGTGGAAGCCGCCGCCGCGTTTGAAGAGCTGACCTTGTCCGGCGAAGATGATTCATTGCGTTGGCAGGAACCGAATGCCTGGCCAAATACGTGGCGACGTGCGCGCCTGCGCTCTGCCGTGGACTACGTTAATGTGGACCGCTTTCGACGAGATGTCTGTGAAGTCATGGCGAACATTTTCGACCGGTGTGATGTGGTAATCGGGCCCAACTTCGCGTCGAATATGTTGCTGATCACCAATTTCACGGGCCATCCGAGTCTGATTTTCAGATCGGGCTTTGTCGAGCGGACACTGAATCCGCTGACGGCAAGTGGCGCAGCGCGGCAGGAGCAAACATATCGGCTTCCTCACGGCACGTCGCTCTGGGGACCATTGTTTGGCGAAGATCAGTTGTTGCTGCTGGGACGGGAAATTGAATCCCGGCTCCATGTAGCGGGCGAAAGACCGGGACAATTCTCATGATGGAAGATCACATATTTTATGACTGCGCGACGGCCCCCAGTCCGCGCAGGGCGCGAATTTTCATCGCTGAAAAAGGGCTGGATATTCCAACTGTTCAGGTTGATTTGCGTAACAAGGAGCAATTGGGTGAGGCCTACAGGGCCATTAATCCAAGATGCACCGTGCCCGCATTGAAATTGCCCGGCGGGCAGGTACTCGGCGACAATGCGTCGATTGCCAGATATCTCGAGGAAATCCGCCCTGATCCGCCGTTAATGGGGCGCGATCCCGTTGAAAAGGCCGTGATTGCGGAATGGAACGCCATTGCGGAAAGTGACGGCCTTTTGGCTATGGCGGAAATCATTCGGAATTCTCTGCCCGGAATGAAAGGCAGGGCACTGACGGGGCCCAAGGATTACGATCAAATTCCCGAGCTTGCTGAACGCGGAAAGGCGCGGATCGGCCATTTCTTCGATCTGTTGAATGACCGGTTGTCCAAGCAGGCCTATCTGGGAGGCGAGGCTTTCTCTGTCGCGGACATCACAGCGTATGTTGTGATTGATTTTGCCGGTTGGGTGAAGCTTGTCCCCGGCGAGAATCATGAGGCGCTCAATCGCTGGTATGATGCCGTTGCCGCGCGGCCGAGTGCGAAGGTTTAGAACGCGTCTAATGTGACATCAGTGCAACGATGCCGTCGAAAAGGCAAAGGATACTTGGCTTTCAGGCCTTATGCGGCATTTCCGTAAGCGGATTGTCCTTTTTCCTTTGACGGAAATAAGACAGAATTACGATATCAATAACGGCAAAAATGCCGAGATAAGCACAACTGGCTCGTCCAGGACCGGGAGAAACAGAATGAAAATGATCAGTCGCGCAGCTCTTATGGCTGCCGTATCCGCCGCGGCGTTTACCGCGCCAGCTTTTGCTCAGGAACGTCAGACGGTCGATGTCATCACCGTCACAGCCCAAAAACGCGAACAGGGCATTCAGGATGTCCCGGTTGCCGTGACCGCTTATACAGCCGAACTGCTTCAAAATGCAGGTATTCGCGATATTCGCGATCTGGCAGTGATCGCGCCGGGACTGAATATTACATCGACATCCAGCGAATATTCCACGACCGCACGTATCCGCGGCGTTGGCACGGTGGGGGATAACCCGGGCCTGGAATCATCTGTGGGTATCGTGATTGACGGTGTTCCGCGGGCGCGTAACGGCGTCAGCTTCGGCGATCTCGGCGAAATCGAGCGCATTGAGGTGCTGCGCGGCCCTCAGGGCACTCTGTTCGGCGCGAACACCTCTGCCGGTATCATCAATATTGTAACCGCAGGGCCTGAATTCGAATTCGGCGCTAATGCCGAAGCGACGTATCTGACAGGCGGCGCGGATGGTTTCCGCATTGCAGGCAGTGTAACCGGCCCGATCGCAGAAGATCAGGCTGCTTTCCGGATTTACGCAGCGCGGGGCGAACGCGATGGCTTCCAGTCGGTTCAGACCTTTGGCGGTCCCCGCACAATCAATGAAGATAACAATCAGGACTTCTACACCATTCGCGGTCAGCTGCTGTTCAACATCGGCGATCGTGGTGAGCTGACCCTGCAGGGCGACTTTACCAGTCGTGACGAGAATTGTTGTGGCGCGCCGAGCATTGTGTCGGGTCCGACCGCCGCAGCCGTGAATGGATTGCAACCGGGCGGCCGTCCGCTGCCGGGTTCAGAAGACCCATTCAGCCGCGTAATTCAGTCCAACCGCGACACGACGCAGGACATCGAAGATGGCGGCTTCCAATTCCAATACGAGTATGAATTCGAAAATTTCTCGCTGACAGCGATCGGCTCGACTCGCCAGTATGAAATTGTCACGGGTCAGGACACGGATTTCACGGGCGCCGATATCGTCTACCGTGATCCGTCTTTGAACTCGTTTGAATTCGGAAACTCGACGTTTGAACTCCGTGCTCAGGGGCAACGCGAGAATCTTGACTGGATGGTTGGTGCATTCGTCTCGACCGAAGATCTGGTTCGTCGCGATGCTATTCAGTACGGCTCAGACTTTGAAGCCTATCTGGGGCTCATCGGTGGCGGAAATCCCGTTCTGGTGACAACGCTGGCTAACGGTCTTGGCGGTGCCTTCATTCCGGGCTTCACGCCATTGGCACCCGGCCAGGGCTTCCCGGCAGGTAGTGCGAATAGCGGCGGCGACCGGTATGAGCAGGATGGCCAGACGTTTGGCATCTTTACCCACAACACGTTCGCACTGACGGAAAATACCGATCTCACATTTGGTCTGCGCTGGAACTCGACCGAGAAAGACGCCACGGCGCAATTCTCGCCGGGCAATGCGCCAGCGTGTGATGTCTGGGAAACCGTCTTTGGTGAAGCGCTCGATTTCTCGACCGCACAGAACCAGGCAATCCTCGCCGGCTTCTCGCAAGCATCTCAGGTGTCTGTCGCCGGCCTCATCCAGTTCGGCACGTTCACCTGCTTGCCGAGCGCCCGGGATGTGTATTCGAACATCAACTTCAATGAATCTCTGTCGGAAGATGAGTTCACCGGGCTGGTGTCATTGTCGCATCGCTTCAACGATGACTTCCTGATGTATGGTACCTATTCGCGCGGCTACAAGGCCGGCGGCTTCAACCTCGACCGCTTCACACAAGCTGGTTCCAACGCTGTGAACTTCACCAATGTTCTGGCTGGAACGAGCCCGTATCCGGCCCAGTTCGATCCGGAAATTGTGAACTCCTTCGAGGTCGGTTTTAAAACCGAGGCGCTCAACGACACACTGTTGGCCAACCTCTACCTCTTCCATTCCGACTTTGAATCGTTCCAGCTGAACACGTTCAACGGTTTGGCCTTCTTCGTGACGTCGTTGAATGAAGGCGCAGTTACACAAGGAGCCGAGCTTGAGGTGCTCTGGTTCCCGGAAGAAGTTCAGGGCCTGACCATTCAGGGTGGCATCACTTACGCCGACGCCACGTATAACTCGTTCGCTGCGACGGGCACGCCGGATGTTGACCGTCTTTCCGGTCAGAACTTCTCGCTGGCCCCGGAATGGTACACATCTGCGTCAATCAGCTATGTGCGCCCATTCGGGAATGGCATGGAATGGCTGGCACACCTGAGCGGTCGTTACATGTCAGAGCAAAATACCGGCTCTGACCTCGACCCGGAAAAAATCCAGGAAGGTTATTCGGTCTTCAATGCGCGTGTAGGCATTGGCGCTGATGATCAGAGCTGGGCACTTGAATTGTTCGCCAACAACCTTCTGGATGAGGATTACATCCAGGTCGGTTTTGACGGTCCGTTCCAGCCGGGCTCGTTCAATGCCTTCCTTGGCCAGCCGCGTATGTGGGGCGTCACGCTCCGCGCTCGCCGCTAGACAGTCTGGCTTTTAGAAATGAGGGCCGGAGCCATGCTCCGGCCCTTTTTTATTGCGATAGAATCACCGATCCTGTGGAAGCGCCTTTTTTGCGTTATGATGTTGTCGGGAAGTGAGTGCTGAATGTCATCGGAACGCCGCACATTATTGATCGGACTGGCCGTCTTTCTGGCCTTCTCGGTGTATACGTCGGTTTTCAGCCCGATAGCGCCACGTCAGTTGGAAACCTACCTCCAGTCAGCGGCAGATGACGCTTTGTCGGCTCGGCGTTTTCGCTGGGCGAGCGTTTCGGTTGATGGGCAGGTCGCAACCCTCTCCGGTCGCTGGCCCAATGAGACAGAGCACAGCGCGGCTCTAGAGGCCCTCTGGTCGGCAGAATGGTCTGGTGGATGGCTTGCGGGGGGTATTACGCGCATTATTGACAACAGCATCCCCCAGCCGGGAGAGGCAGAAAGCCGAATTGTTGCGGTATACAACTCCGATGGTGTGACGTTATCCGGTATTGCGCCGGGAGATGCCGCCAGAACCGGATTGATCGAACAAGTGAGCTCGCTTTTCCGGGGGCGTATAGAGCCGCGCCTGGCGGCTCGATCCGGCAATAATAATCCGGATGACTGGCTGGAATCCGCCATGACATTGCTGACCGGTCTGGAGCGGCTGGAGCGGGGCGCCGTAATTCTGGATACCGATTCCGCTGTTCTTTATGGCGTATCCTCCAGCAGTGAGGATGCCCGGCAGATTCTTGAGTCAATCGGGAATATTGCTGGGACAATACAGCCGGTCGCGCTCATCTTGGCCGATGATGAAGTGCTCGGGCGCATCGATTCCGCGCGGGATTGCGAAATGCTGCTTGATGCCGCTTTCGCCATGGGAAGATTGAGATTCAACCCGGGAAGTGCTTCCTTGTCGCCGGGGGCTCGCGCCGGCCTGGAACACGTCGCAGCCGTATTCGCCGTATGCCCGTCCGGTGCATTGGGCGTCAGTGTCCGCCCGGTCGTAAGCGGAAATAGCGAAGCCGAAACACTGGCCCGATCGCGCGCCGAATCCGTGCGCAATGCTTTGGTGACCTTCGGCATAGACGAAAATCGCGTCAGCGCTCTTGTCAGCGCGGATCAGGATCAACTTGTCCGGATTGTTCTGGACGGTGAAGGAGAAGGCTGAATGCTCTGGTTAATCTGGCAGATGTGGTTTTTTCTGCTCATGGCCTTTCTGATTGGCTTGGGGCTCGGCTGGCGTCTCTGGTCAGCCTCGGGCGAGGCCGGCAAAGCCCTGCAGGCCGCAAAGGACGAGATCGGTCGCCTGCAGCGCGAGAATGATAGCCTGTCCAGCGTGGCCGCGCGCCATCAAGCCGCGCTTGAGGTCAGCCAGTCGTCGGCAAAGCCGGAATCCGCAGATTCAAAGCCAGTGGCCAAACCCGCAAAAAAGAAAGCCGCAGCCAGTCCCAAGACGCCATCAAGACCGATTGAGGTCAATGATTTGACGGAGCTGAAAGGTCTGGGGCCGAAAGCCGCTGAAGCGTTGAATGCAGAAGGGGTGACGTCTTTTCAGCAGATCGCCACATGGACCAAGACGGATATCGCCAAATGGGATGAGACACTCACTGCGCGGGGGCGGATTGAGCGGGACGACTGGGTCGGTCAGGCCAAAGGGAAACTCGCCTAGCCGAGCCGCTGGACAATCTGCCGGGCATCATAGGCATCGGGACGATCGGGCAGAGGGCCGGATCGGATGAGAATTTCCAGGAAGATCGTCTTGTCGCCGGCGCCGGGATCAAACCGGATGCCAATGCCAACGCCCGACCCGGAATAGCGGCGCGATCCAAACGTCTGACTAACAGACCCACCCACGCGTACCGGCCGCTCATCATCGCCATCGCTGGACCGGGAAACAATTTCAAACCAGTCGCCACCCCGCTCCAGAGTCAGGTCTGCAGCGCGGAGCAAGGCGAGGTCCTCCAGCTCTTCAAAGCTGACATCCGATCCGCCGTCAAAACGGATTCTGAAGCGGTCGGATTCAATTTGCCGTTCGGAATAGCCGCGATTGGACCCGGCAGAGGGCGCATAGGTTGTCGGTGCAGAGGCGCACGCCGTTAGTCCGGCGAACAAACCCAGAAGTATAAACTTTCGCATCCTTTACCTCCTTAAGCCTTGACCGTGACCTCCATCCGCTCGAGCAGATTCAGAGCGCTATCGGCAATGACCGTGCCGGGCGGGAAAACCGCCGCCGCGCCCATCTGGCGCAATACCGGCTCATCGTCAGGCGGGATAACACCGCCGACGATCACCAGCATGTCCTCCCGGCCCCGATCACGCAAGGCATTCCGCAATTCCGGCAAGAGGGTCAGGTGGCCCGCGGCCAGCGACGACATCGCTGCGGCATGCACATTCTCTGTGTCGGCCAGTTCGGCGGCTTCCTCCGGTGTCTGGAAAAGGGGGCCGATCACGACTTCCCATCCCATATCGGCAAAGGCCGATGCGACGACTTTCTGGCCGCGATCATGGCCGTCCTGACCCAGCTTCGCGATCAGGATCTTGGGTTTGCGTCCGGTGCGGGCTTCAAAATCAGCAGCAGCTCTGAGTGCTGCGGCGACTTTTGGATCTTTCCCGGCCTCTTCCGCGTAGACGCCTTTGATGACTTTGATGTCGGCTTCATGACGATTGAAAACGCGTTCCATAGCGGCGGACATTTCGTCCACCGTGGCTTTCGCGCGGGCCGCCTCGACGCAAAGCGCGAGCAAATTGCCGCCCTCTGACGCGGCCCGTGTCAAAGCGGTCAGTTTTTCCTGAACAAGATCATCATCGCGTTCTGCCTTCAGGCGCTTCAGCTTTTCTTCCTGTTCCTTTCGAACCTGATAATTGTCGACCTTCAGAACCGGGACGTCCTCGTCTTCGTCGAGAATGAACTTGTTGATCCCGACAATCGTCTGCTGGCCACTATCAATCCGGGCCTGGGTTCGCGCGGCCGCTTCCTCAATCCGTAGTTTGGGCGTGCCCTCGGCAATGGCATTCGCCATGCCGCCCAGCGCGTCGATTTCGCGAATATGCTCCAGGGCGCGCGCAGCAAGATCCTGGGTCAGGCTTTCGACATAATAGGACCCGCCCCAGGGATCGATCGAGTCGATGAGGCGGCTTTCCTCCGCGAGCGCCAGCTGCGTATTTCGCGCGATCCGCGCTGAAAAGTCCGTGGGCAAGGCGAGTGCTTCATCCAGCGAGTTTGTATGCAGCGACTGGGTATGGCCATCAATTGCAGCGATGGCTTCCAGCGCCGTGCGGCCGACATTGTTGAACACGTCCTGTGCCGTCAGGGACCAGCCGGATGTCTGGCAATGGGTCCTAAGGCAGATGGATTTATCTGATTTGGGCGAGAACCGCTCCTGCACCAGACCGGCCCACAACAGGCGGGCCGCCCGCAGCTTGGCGATTTCCATGAACACATTCATGCCGATGCCGAAGAAGAACGACAGGCGGGGGGCAAACCGGTCTACATCCAGCCCGGCATCAACGCCGGTTTTGATGTATTCCAGCCCGTCGGCAATCGTGTAGGCGAGTTCGATATCAGCAGGCGCTCCGGCCTCTTGCATGTGATAGCCGGAAATCGAAATGGAATTAAATTTCGGCATATTTTCAGCGGTATAAGCGAAGATATCCGAGATGATCCGCATTGATGGCTGGGGCGGATAGATATAGGTGTTCCGCACCATAAATTCTTTCAGGATGTCGTTCTGGATGGTTCCTGAAAGTTGTTCCGGCTTCACACCCTGTTCTTCGGCGGCGGCAATAAAGAGCGCCAGAATCGGCAATACGGCACCATTCATCGTCATCGACACACTCATCTCGTCGAGCGGTATCCCGTCGAATAATTCGCGCATGTCGTAGATGGAATCGATGGCAACCCCCGCCATACCCACATCGCCGGCCACGCGAGGATGGTCGCTGTCATAGCCTCGGTGAGTTGCCAGATCGAAGGCGACCGACAAGCCTTTCTGACCTGCAGCCAGATTCCTGCGGTAGAATGCGTTGGAGTCCTTTGCCGTTGAAAAACCGGCATATTGACGGATGGTCCAGGCACGCTGCAGGAACATGGTCGGATAGGGGCCACGAATAAAGGGCGCTGCTCCCGGAATCGTCTGGCGAAGGCGCTCATCGCTGTCGGCGGCGTCATAGTGTGCCTTGATGTCGATATTTTCGGGCGAGCGCCAAGGTGCTGTATCCCCGGCTACACTGCTGGCGACCGAACGAAAGTCCCGACGGCTGAAGTCGATGCGCTGGCTCATGAGTTCGCTCCTGCCATGGCGGCGTCTTCGAGGCGTATGGCCGGAAACAGGGAGAGGCTCGAGGGCGGCAACTGACCGGCATCGAATTTCATTTCGCGCAAATCCGGCGCGGCATAGCGATTAATTCCGAATAGCACCCGTTCACCGCTTTCGTATTGCTTTTGCAAGGCCTGCCGCGCTGCCGTCACGTCTTGGGTGAATGTGCTACTTTCGGAGAGGGCGCTGTAGCCGCCATCGCTTTCAATTGACTGGAACAGGCGCCAGGCCCGTTCTGCCAGTGCTTGCGTCAGGTGTTCATGCAGATTGGATCCAGCCGCCGGGTCCGCAACGGCCCCGATATGGGCCTCTTCCTGCAACAGGATTTGCAGATTGCGCGCAGCGCGTCGCGCCAACCGGTCAGGCCGCCCCAGGGCATAAGTGGCGGGCAGAACGGTAAGGACAGAAACGCCGGCCGCTGCGGCGGCAAATCCGGCCGCCGAGGTCCGGATCATGTTTGTCCACGGGTCTTGCCGCGTCATCATTCTGCCGGACGTTACCGCGCGCAATTGCGGCTTGGCTTTCGTCGCGCCGTAGGCCTCAAGAATATTCAGTGCCAGCAGATAGCCGGCCCGGATCTTCGAGATTGTCAGATGAATATCCGCATCGGCAGCAAGTATGATTTCCACTTGGGCGGTGGCTTGTTCGACCGTTACGTCGGCTTCCATAAGCCTGCCGATGGCTTCTGCATACCCGGCAGCCGCCAAGGCCAACTCCTGGGCCTCGGTGCCGCCAGTTTCGTGGATAGCGCGCGCATCTACGCTGGCGATGCGGTACGACGGATGGGCTTTCGCCAGTTCCGCCAGACTAGGATCGGCAGCATCAAGGGCCAAGCCAGCGACAGGCGCTCCAGAAGCCTTCATCCAGGCCGCAAAACCTTCAGCGTCGAAATCATGGCCCGGTTCCAGAAAGGCTGGCGCGATGGTGGTATCCACGCCATCCAATACGGCGGCGAGATCATCGACCTCATTGATTGCAATTCCGCTCGCGCCATCGGAATCAATGCGCAAGCCAATTTCCGAGACACCGCCCATCAGATCAGCCAGTATCGCCGCATTTGCGATCGATGGATTGGCCTCGGTGAAGATTTGCCGAATTTGCCAGGGCAAATGTGCATCCGCGCGTTGCGGAGCAGCATTTCCGGTACGTTCAGCGGAGAAAAAAACGGGCCCGCGCGCGATTCCATCGGCCGTTTTCCGAATGAGCGTTGCGTCAAAATCTGCACCGCGGAGCGCTTTGTCAGCCAGAGCGCGCCAGTCATCTGCCTGCGCGGCGGGTAATCCATCAATCAGGGCGTGGAGCGTTTCGGTCATCAAAAAATCCTGCTGGCCGTGGTTCTGGCAAGAAAAAGGCGTGTGCCCGGCCCGAGGTCAAGCCGGAAGGGCATGGATAGCATAAATGCTTATCCGCACGGGCCTTTCCTGCATCTAGCCTGCAGGCCGGATGAAGGAGTTTTGCGGCACATGACCACAGAAACGTCCCCGCGCCTGGGGCTTGAATACGTAATGGCCGCTCAGGCCCAGAAACATGTCACGGTGAATGAGAGTTTTCGGATTCTGGATGCCCTTGTTCAGCCTTGCGTTCAAAGCCGTCTCACCGACGATCAACCGGTCAGCCCCAGCGAAGGCGACCTGTACATTCTGACGGCAACGCACTCGGGCGACCAGTGGTCCTTGATGGCCGAGCATAATCTTGCGGCGTACCGTGATGGCGAATGGACAGAAATCCCGGCATTCGAAGGGCTGATCGTCTGGATCAGCGACGAAGCCAGATTTGGCTTTTTCGACGGATTTGGGTGGGTCGATGTAGAGGAAACGCTTGATAGCCTGCAGAATCTCGGCCTGCTGGGGCTTGGGACCACGGCCGATATGGCCAATCCCTTTTCCGCCAAACTCAATGCCTCGCTCTGGACGGCTCGCACAACTGGCGAAGGCGGGACCGGCGACCTTCGATATACGTTGAATAAGGAGAGCGAAGGCGATGTCCTGTCGCTGATCTTTCAGAGCGGATTTTCCGGACGCGCGGAGCTGGGGTTGATTGGTGACGACGATCTCCTGCTCAAAATGAGCGCGGATGGCGCGACTTGGTCCGAGTTATTGCGGATATCGCCCACGCGGCTGTCGGTTCCGGCCAGCGAGGGCATGAGCGTCGCGGCTATCAATGGAACAGCACCCGGGCAACGGCGCAATCTGATCATCAATGGGGACTTCTCAATTGCCCAGCGCGGCTTGAACTTCAACAGCGTGCCGGCCGGAACCTACACACTGGACCGGTGGCTTTTTGTCTCCGGTGGCGGCATGTCGGCTGACATATCGCAGGAGGACTTCACGCCAGGGCAGGCCGACATCTCCGGTGCGCCGTCGCACTTTATGCGATGGGCCCTGACCGGTACGGCCAGCGGGAATCCATGGATCGAGCAACGGATTGAGAATGTCCGCGCGCTTCCGGAAGGCGATGCCACATTAAGCTTCTATGCACGGGCTTCCCGCAGCATCGGAATCATTTCGCGGCTGCGCCGCTATTTCGGGGCCGGCGGATCAACGACGGATCAGATCGCTCAGGATTCCATTGCGCTCGCTACGGGCTGGAAAAGATTTGTTGTGCCCGTCACCGTGACCAGTCTGACAGGCAAGACGCTCGGCCCGGGCCACTATCTCAGCCTCGAATTCTATCTTCTGGGTGGCGAGACATCGGTCGACATAGATATTGCAGATGTTCAGTTGGAATGCGGCCCGATTGCCAGCCGGTTTGAACGCGTGGGTGAGGCCGAAAATCTACGCCTGTGCCAGCGCTATTTCGTCAAAACCTGGCCTCAGGGAACCGAGCCGGGCAGCTCGACGACAAACGGTAGCCTTACGAGTACAACGAGCGGCCCATCGACGACTGCGGTGTTTGACTGGCGGTTTCCGGTCGAAATGCGCGGAAGCCCATCGCTTGCGCTTTACTCTCCTGCGACCGGAGCAAGCGGAAAAATTGATGCGTCCGGAACTGACCTTTCCGGAACGCCTCTCTCCATCGCGTCAAGCGGCGTGAGTTTTCAGTCCGCAACCCACTCCGGCCTGGTTGTCGCACGCGCCCATGCAACAGCAAGCGCTGAGCTCTAGGAGGCCCATGATGGAATACAGATTTGAAACCGCAGCGAGAGAAGTCGTTCGGGTAACGAATGGCTCTGATATTCGCTTCATTCCCGCTGCAGCCGACAATGCCGAATACCAGCTTTTATGCGCCGCCCGCCCGGCTGATGCAGCATCGGGGCTGCCAGTCATTGAGCCCGTTGTCATTCTCGAACCATTGAGTCAGGAGGAATAGAATTATGGACATTGCCGAATTGGGCGCGTCGGCCCTGTCAGGCGGGCTGCTTGGAACGCTCGGAACTGCATTGGGACGAGTTACGGGATATTTTGAACGAAGGGCTGAGCTGGGTCAGGAACGCGAACGCTGGACGCATGAATTGCAACTGGAAGAAATGCGGGCACGCAATGCTGTCTCCGCCGCTGACAGCCAGCGCGCAACGGCCTTGCAGTCGTCGCGATTCGAAGCGCTTGAGGAAAGTTTACGCGGCGATGCGGCCCTGGAATCCGGATATGCTTGGGTATCCGCCGTTCGCGCGCTTGTTCGTCCGGTGCTGACGCCGCTTTTATGGTTGCTCTACCTAATCGTGTTCTTCGCTGTCATGAACGGCACGGCCGATCATTTTATTGCTGATGAATTGGAAGCGGAGTTCGTGGGCTATTTTATCGGAAATATTGCCTTCACGGCCAGTGCCGCCACCTTGTGGTGGTTTGGAGACCGTGCGCGTCCATTGCCACGTCACTAGCTGGCTGAACTGGCCAGTCTGGCCAAGGCTTCCAACACGGCGGGATAAACCGCCTCGGTCATCGCGTGACCATTTCGCGTGATCATGGTCAGCCGGGCATGTGGGCAGGCCTGCTTGAGCCGATAGCCAGCGTCTGGCGGACAAACGACGTCATATCGGCTCTGGACAATTTCCATGGGAATTTCGCCGAGGCGATGAGCATCGCGGATCAATTGACCCGGCTCAAGAAAACACCCATTGGCAAAGTAGTGAGCCTCGATCAACGAGTGGCAAGCCACAAAATCCGCTCCCCTTGAGGCAAGGCTTTCGCGGACATGTTGGGGCGAAGCATCCAGCCAGGAAATGCGGTCTTCGTATTCGGTCCAGCGATAGAGCAGGGATGTACGCAATTCGTCGAGAGAAGCATTTGTGTCTGACATGCGCGCCAGCACAGGCATTCCGCTCTCGATTTCGGCCGTCATAGCGTTGCATGCAGATTGGAAAAACGCGCTGATTTTGGCTCTTTCGGGCCTTTCCTCCTGAGCCATGAAGACTTCGAAAGCATCGGGAAAGAGGCTGGGGGCACCGGGTTCAGTATGCCACCACGCAAATTCGGACTCCGTGGCCAGAAAAACACCTTCGACCAGAATGCCGGATACCGATTCGGGATGGGCTTGCGCATAAGCGAGAGTCAGGGTGGAGCCCCATGACGGCCCCATCACGATCCATTTTTTGAAACCGAATAATTTTCTGAGCGATTCAAGATCAGCAATCTGGTTTTGCGTCGTATTTCCATCGAGGGCGAATAAAGGCCTGGAGCGCCCACAACCGCGTTGATCAAAAAGAACAACGTCGAAAACATCCGGGTCAAAATAACGCCGATGGGAAGGCGTGCAGCCAGATCCGGGGCCACCGTGGAGAAAGACGATCGGCACGCCGCCGCGTTTTCCGCATCTCTCCCAATACAATTCATGGCCATCACCGGTCGGGTGGTGGCCAATTTGGAATGGGACGATTTCGTTAAAAAGGGTCATAGAATGGTGCCGCAAGGCAGGATTGAACTGCCGACCTCATCATTACCAATGATGCGCTCTACCACTGAGCTACTGCGGCCAAAGCCATGGATCGCGGCGTATAACCTATGCTGTCGCGCTCGCCAAGTGCGGCTTGACGAGAAGGTGCAGCGGCGTCACATCAAGGCCTATGAGTATCAAAGATTCAAAAGGCGAGGGGGCCAAGGCCGCCCCGCCAAAAAACAAGCGCGAAGACCGTCTCGCAGAGGCGCTTCGGAAAAACCTGCGTCGCCGAAAGGCAGCTGTAAAGGCTGCCAAATCGCCTTGAAATGGTCATTGGCCGCATTTGAACTGATACCGGATTTTCTCGAAGGCAGGTTTTTATGGATTCAATAAAAGTGCGAGGCGGTCACCCTTTGAAGGGCGAGGTGATCATATCCGGGGCCAAGAACTCGGCGCTCAAGCTTATGGTCGCGACGTTGCTGACCGATGAAAAGCTGACGCTGACGCGTATGCCGGACTTGGCTGACACGCGGTTTCTTTCCGGGCTTCTGAATCATCTCGGCGCAACTGTCGAGCGCGATGCGGCAAGCATGACGCTCCACACCGCTCGATTGGCCAGCGCGGAAGCGCCCTACGATCTCGTCCGGAAAATGCGCGCGAGCTTCAACGTCCTTGGACCGCTTTTGGCGCGAAACGGTCAGGCGCGTGTCTCCCTGCCGGGCGGCTGCGCAATCGGCGCGCGGCCGGTCGACCTTCACCTTAAAGCGCTCGAAGCGCTGGGCGCAAAAATTGAGCTGTCGGATGGCTATGTGGAAGCCAAAGCCGAAAAAGGCTTGATTGGCGCACAGATCGATTTTCCTTTTGTATCCGTCGGCGCAACTGAACACGCTATGCTCGCAGCGGTTCTCGCGAAGGGTGACACTGTTCTTGAGAATGCGGCGCGCGAACCGGAAATTCAGGACCTCGCCGATTGCCTGAATGCCATGGGAGCCAAGGTGTCGGGGGCGGGGAGCTCCACGATACTCATTGAAGGCGTTGATCGGCTACGCGGCGCTGAGCATGCGGTTGTGCCGGATCGTATCGAAACCGGAACTTATGCCCTGGCGGTTGCCACAGCCGGCGGCGAAGTGCTGCTGCGTGACGCAGTCTGGAAACATAATACGGCCCTTTGGGATCGAATGAGCGCAGCGGGCGCGGCCCTGAAAGCGGAAAAGGACGGTGTCCGCGTGATTGCCAGTGGCGATCGACTGGCAGCCACCGATATGGAAACGCGCCCATACCCGGGCTTTCCAACCGATGAGCAGGCCCAGTTCATGGCGGCTATGTGTGTGGCCGATGGACGGTCCGTGATCCGCGAGACGATCTTCGAAAACAGGTTCATGCACGCGCCCGAACTGATGCGCATGGGCGCAAAAATCGACTTGCGCGGCAATGAGGCCATCGTCACCGGTGTCGAGTCGCTTCGCGGAGCGCCTGTGATGGCAACAGATTTGAGGGCATCCGTGTCACTGGTCATAGCGGGACTGGTTGCCGCAGGTGAAACCACAATCGGGCGAGTCTATCATCTCGATCGGGGATTCGAGCATCTGGAAGCCAAGCTGGCCGGCTGTGGCGCAGATATCGAGCGGATAAAGGAATAGGACCGGGCTGTGGCACGACGCCAACCAATCAGGCTTGCGGCAGAAGATGCTGACGACCTGTCCGTGATTTCGGCGGCCCTCCAGGATGCCGTCGCGCAGCTGGGTGATTTCAGTGCCGATCGGAGGGCGCGCCGGTTCACGGCCGTGTTCAATCGTTTTCGCTGGGAAGACGGCAAGGGAGCGCAGGGTTGGCGAACGCGCTCGGCGCTGGATGTTTCCGGTGTTTTGAAGGTTCAGTCCAAGCGATTGAAACAGGATTCGCCTGAAGCGATTGTGTCTCTGCTATCCTTGTCATTCCAACCCGGCGAAGCGCCGGGCGGCGAAATCCTGTTTGCCTTTTCCGGAGGAGGCGAACTGCGCCTCGAAGTGGAGTGCATTGATGCCTTGCTCGTAGATGTGTCCGAGCCTTGGCCTGCGAAAAGCCGGCCGAAACACGAGACCGGCAAATGAGCGCTTCAGAATATATTGTCTCGATTGATTTGCTCGGACTGCCGGGCGGCGACACGACTGCAGATCGAGAGCGGCGCGTTGCCATATCAGATTTGCTCGACTCGAATTTCTTTTCCCCGGACGGTGAAAATCTGGGGCCTTATGCGGTCAATTTGTCGATAGATGATGGCAAGCTCGCGATAGAGGTTAAAACCGAAGACGGTGAGCCGGTTCACGCATTCATGTTTTCACTCGGACCATTCCGGGGAATTTTCAAAGACTATTTCATGATCTGCGAGAGCTATCACGAAGCGGTTCGGGACTCTTCTTTGGCGCAGATCGAGGCCATCGATATGGGGCGCCGCGGTGTGCACAATGAAGGGGCCGAGCTGTTGCGGGAACGCTTCCTTGGCAAAATCGACGTTGATTTTGAAACGGCTCGCCGACTGTTTACGCTGATCGGGGCCTTGCACCACCGCGCCGGCAGCAGCTGATCCCCGCATGAATTAACAGGATTTGGGCTCGACTTGTTGCATCGCCCACGTCTATATACCGCGCCGCTGGGCCATTTGTGATATGGTCGAGCGTTGATTCACCGCCAGATGAGGAGCCTATGGCGAAAGAAGAACTATTGGAGTTTCCCGGCGAGGTGACGGAATTGCTTCCGAATGCCACCTTCCGCGTGAAACTGGAAAACGACCACGAAATCATTGCCCACACGGCGGGCAAGATGCGCAAGAACCGTATTCGCGTTCTGGCGGGCGACAAGGTGCTTGTCGAGATGACGCCGTATGATCTGACCAAAGGCCGGATCACTTATCGCTTCAAGTAATTCCTGGACGTGTTGCTGGCATGACTGAGCCCTTGCGCCTTGTGCTGGCCAGCGCGTCTCCGCGGCGTTTGGAGCTCTTGCGCCGTATTGGCGTCGAGCCGGATGAAATCCGCCCCGCGGATATTGATGAATCCGAAATTCCCGGAGAAACTCCGCGGCAATTGGCAGAACGTCTGGCGCGGTCGAAGGCGGGCGCGGTCGTATCTGATACGGCGCTTGTTTTGGGTTCCGATACTGTCGTGGGCGTTGGCCGGCGCATTCTTCCCAAAACGGAAGACGAAAAGAGCGCGCGAACCTGTCTAGAATTATTGTCCGGCCGCAATCACCGGGTCTGGACCGGCGTTGCACTGATCGCGCCGGATGGCCGCACCGCTTCGCGGCTTGTGGAAACCCGTGTTTCGTTCAAACGCCTCTCATTTGAAGAAATTGATGCCTACATCGCCAGCGGCGAATGGAAAGGAAAGGCGGGTGGTTACGGCATACAGGGTATGGCCGAAGCTTTCGTCATGCGCCTTGCCGGGTCCTATTCGGGTGTAATGGGCCTACCGCTCTATGAAACAGCCAACATGCTTCGCGGGTTTGGCTATCCGGTGATGGTCTCATGAAACGCCAGATCGCCGTTGAGGAATGGGTCGGCGAAACCCGCGCCGCCGTCATCGAAAACGGACAGATCGTTGAACTCCATTTTGATCGATGGAGCGAGCAGGGCCGTCGCGCCTATACAGGCGAGCTCTATCTGGGGCGTGTGCGGAAGGTAGAGGGTGCGCTCAATGCCGCCTTTGTCGAACTGGGTCGCGGCGAGCCGGGGTTTCTCCCATTTGGCAAAGCGGGGCGACCCGTGGGTCTGCATGAAGGTGCTGCGGTCTCTGTGAGGGTCACGCGCGAGGCCTTCGCCGAAAAGGGCCCGACATTGGCAATGGCTGATTTCGAAAGCAGCGAAGATGCGCCTTGCCTGCTAGAGGCGGATGCCAACCTTGCCGAGCGCTTGTTGCGCCGCTTTCCCGAAGCTGATGCCGTCTGGGCGGACGAAGTCGGCATTGATATTTCCGGCGCGATTGACGCGGCGATAGCGACCAGAGTGCCTGTGCCCGGGGGCGGTGCATTGGCCATCGAGCCGACGTCAGCGCTGACCGCAATTGATATCGACAGCGCCGGTCGGACGGCAAATGCCGGGCGGAAGCTGGCGCTGGACCTCAATCTGGCAGCTATGCCTGAAATCGCGCGGCAACTCCGCCTGCGCGGCATTGGCGGCAATGTCGTGATTGATTGTCTGCATTTGCGCGCTCAGCCGGACCGCAAGTCGGTCGAGGGCGCTTTGAAACGTGCGCTCAAGCCGGATGCGGCGCGCATAGATGTTTTGCCCATGTCGCCTTTCGGATTGATCGAATTGGTTCGCCAGCGTACCGGACGGTCTGTGGCGGAAGTTCTGCATAACGAAACCGGACAGGAAACGGGCGAAACACTGGCACTGAAAGCGCTACGGCTGCTGGAAACCGAAGCGCAAAGCAATCGGTCGGCCAGGCTGGTGTTGCGCGCCTCATCTGTTATCTCGGCATGGCTGGAAGCCGGGCAAATCGATTGGCGCGCCGCTTTGACCGACCGCGTAGGTCCTCGCTTTTCGCTCGAATCGCGGCAGGACGCCGCAAGGGATTATGCGGAGGTTGTCGCGGTAAAATGACCAAGGTGAAGTGTCCGATCTGTAAAAAGCCGGCTGAGGCCAAATGGCTGCCTTTCTGCTCAAAACGCTGTGCGGATGCGGATCTGGGCAATTGGCTGGCGGATGACTACGCCATACCGGGAGAGCCCGCGCCTGCAGGCGCAATCGACTCCTCTGCAGAAGACTGACCTTTGAGCGCAAGAGGGCGTGGACAGGCCGCAATCTGCCGCCTATAAACCCGCCTCTCCGAAGGCCTTTTACGCGAAGGCCATCGAGCGCCCGGGTAGCTCAGTTGGTAGAGCAGCGGATTGAAAATCCGCGTGTCGGCAGTTCAATTCTGTCCCCGGGCACCATTTCATCCAGCAAGCTATCTCCCGGTTCGCCGCATCGCGACAAGCAGAATAAAGAGCATGACGAGCGTAAACGCTCCGGAGATCCACAACGCCTGGTCAGGCGATCCGGTCATCATCGGGCTTGCGGCCGCGACACCATCAATGTCGCCGTTTTCAACCGACTGACTCCGCACGCTCATTTCCGCGTCGGGCGCGCCAAAAACCGCGACGGCGGTCTCGTCCACGAAAAGCCCGAAGCGGAAGAACAGGCCTGAAATAATATCCGGAAGTCCCGAGAGCCATTGATTGACCGGAACGCCGAAACGTTCGAGCAGGTCCAGCCCGCCGGTAACAAAGCCCAGCATGGACCCAATGGTAATCAGAAAACGAAACAGCATGGCAAGCCTCCCCGTGAGTACATCAGTTTCATCCAGCCAGCATCACTCTGGCAAGCTGAATGTCGACTGAAACAGGGAATGCCCCGCGGTTCATTCGACCGGGCTACCCTGCAGCATCATAAGCCCGCTTTGCGATGGCGATGATGCCATCATCAATCTCGTCGACGGAATGCAATGAAACAATGTACTGGCACATGCCGCCCGGCTTGACTGGTTTCATCAACGGATGGTCTGCATCCTCTTTCAGATTAATGCCCATTTCAAAGCGGTCCTTCGTCTTCGGGCCAAGCATGGCAAATTGCTTCTGGCGACGCAGCGCAACATAGTTCTTCTTTGGCGCAGTTTCGAAGTCACCAAATTCTTTGATGCGCTCCATCAGCGCGTCATGAATGGCGCGTTGATGGGCTTTTGGACCGACATAAATTTCATCAAGCGGATCATTGCTTGCCGGCCTGGTCTCAACTGACCGCCGGGCGACATGAACGATTGTGTTGGCGTCGCCATGTCCCAGCCCCCAATTGTCCTTCACCCAGCTGACCATTTCGCCATGCTTGGTGAGGCCCTGGCGGAGTATGTCCTTGGCCAACTCAGCACGCGGTTTGCCGGTCTTGTTTTCAATATTGGACAGCTGTGTTTCCAGTGCCTTGTCGATAACGCTCATTCTTGTCTCCCCAAAATCAATGGTCAGGGATCATGAGATGAAAGCTGAATGAATGGAAGCATTCAGTGCTGAATGTATGGCTGCGGGCCCGAATTGACCCTATGTGTGAAACACCGTCTATTTGCGATCGCGCGTGGGGCGGATGAATGCTTTTCAATTCCTTTGAATTTCTGTTTCTTTTCCTGCCCGCGACGCTTGGCATTTATTACGTCTTGCGCCGCTGGGTGGCGCACCATGCCGCATTGGTCGCGCTAACCGTTGCCAGCTTCATATTCTATGCGTGGTGGGATGTGCGGTATCTGCCGCTTTTGCTCGGATCCATCATCGTCAATCACATACTGGGGTTGATCATCGCCAAGCGCGGGGCACAGCCTTGGCTGGCGATTGGCGTGGTGGTAAACCTCGCCAGTATAGGTCTGTTCAAGTACGCGGATTTTTTTCTGAGCAATATCAATACCGTTGCAGGTACTGATTTCCCGCTACCTGGTTTCGCTCTGCCTCTCGCAATTTCGTTTTTCACATTCCAGCAAATCAGTTTTCTGGTGGATGTTGCCCGGCGGGAAAGCCAACCCTCTGGCTGGCTCGGCCATGGGTTGTTTGTGGCGTTCTTTCCGCAGCTGATCGCGGGTCCGATTGTCCGCCATGATCAGATCGCGCCGCAGTATGAAGACAAGGACCGGGTGGATGACTGGGCTGCGAATATCGGCATCGGATTGTCGATATTTGCAATCGGTATTTCCAAGAAAGTTCTGCTCGCCGATAATTTTGAACCTTTTGCGGCCAGCGCATTTGGTGCCGCTGCACGGGGCGATGAAGTCGGTCTGCTGGAAGCCTGGACCGGCGCACTTTGTTACACCTTCCAGATTTTCTTCGACTTCTCCGGTTACTCCGATATGGCCATCGGTCTGGCGCGCATGTTTGGGTACAAGCTACCCATCAATTTTAATGCTCCATACCGCGCCCGGTCGATTATTGATTTCTGGCGCCGTTGGCACATTACGTTATCCCAATTCCTGCGCGATTATCTCTATATTCCGCTGGGCGGTAATCGCCACGGTCAGGCGCGGCGAGCGATCAATCTGGCCGTGGTCATGTTACTCGGCGGGCTTTGGCATGGCGCGGCCTGGACGTTTGTTTTCTGGGGCGCGCTGCATGGCCTCGCGCTGGGTTGGTGCAACTGGCTGAACAAGGTTCGGCCGAATGGTTTGTTGCCATCGGCGCCCTGGGTGTCGGTAATTTGTACCTTCCTGTTTGTGGTTGTCGCCTGGGTTTTCTTCCGCGCAACGTCTTTTGATGCGGCCATCGAAATGCTGCGGGGCATGGCCGGACTGAACGGTATCGGGCCGGGTGTCGGTGACGAGCCCTTTATCGCTATTGCGATCGGCCTTGCCATTGTCTGGGGATTGCCAGACACAGCGTCGATCTTCATCAACTGGTTCGATGACGTCACCATCAAAACCGCAGGATTGGTGCCACAAAAGGGCCTGCGTTTCACGACTCGCCCCTGGATTTCCGGGACGCTCGCCTTTCTTCTCTTTCTGTCCATCGTAAACGCTTGGAACACTGCGGAGTTTATCTATTACAACTTCTAGGCCGAAACCGCCCCTGACGATGAAGGGATATGCCGTGCGTCTCGTTTTGACGCTGGCCGCGTGGCTGATTCTTTTTGGCGGATTTACGTTTATCGTCGATCCCTATCACGTCTCCGAATGGAGTGAGATTCCAGGGATCAACGAGCGCCGGACGCGGGCACATGCAGATGGGTATCGCGTCGCGGTCGGTCATGGCCTCGTGGAGACGCAGGCAGGAACCTTGTTGTTTGGCTCGTCTCGTTCGCATGACGGCTTTCCGTACGAAATCCCCGATTGGCCGGGTGGTTTCGAGAATATGGCCATGGGCGGGACGAATGCGTTCGAAATTGCCAATGCAGCCGTTCTCGCCGCCGAGAATGAGCACGTTGACTGTGCTGTCATCGGCCTTGATCTTCGCGAGTTCGGAGATTATCCGCGCGCTGATGCAACCTACTGGCTGACGCCATTGGCCGGTGGGTCGCAATTGCAATCGCATATCCAGACGTCCCTCTCGCTGGATGCGTTCGCGCGGGCGCTGCAAACCGTGATCGATAATGCGACTGGCGGCTCTGATGTCGACTGGGAAACAGCGTATGCGCCTGAGAATTCTCGCGAACGCTTTGATACCGAGCTGGCAAAGCGTTACCGCAGCTATCTTGGTTTTGTTTACGATCCCGAGCGCCCCGAATTCGTTTTCCACGGTATTGATGCCTTGCTGGCCCGCGGCGTTCAGGTTCGGGTATTTATCCATCCGATCCATTCCCGCATTGAAGAGGCGCGCTGGCGGACAAGCATAGACGATATCGAGCTTCAGTTGCGGCGTGATCTCGTCACGCTGGCAGCTGCTCGCCATCCGTCGCAATCGCGCGCGCCGTGTTTTCCTGGCGCTCCGTTGGAAGTCTGGGACTTTGCAGGCTTCTCCGAAGTTTCACAGAGCGCGCCGCCCGCCCACTCCGGTGATCCGGTCAATCCCTGGTATTATGAGCCATCGCATTATCGCCCGGCGCTGGGCCTGACTATTCTGGACAGATTGCTGGGCGAAGAGACGGCTCCGCCCGTTTCGCCAGATCAATTTGGTGTCCGTATAACGACAGAGAATGTCGACCAACACTGGGCTGAAGTCGCAGCGCGCCGCGCCGAATGGCTGGAAAATGACGATTGGGCCGCCTGGGTAAGCGAGCAGTATGACGCGATGGACGCCGATCCGCCGCGCGTCGAAGAGCGGCCCCATGTTTTCCTCAATCGGGACGATTTCAATTCCCTGGAGCGCCGCGTCTCGCGTATAGAAGCGCGGGCAAATGGGGGCAGGGGCAATGATGAGTAAAATTCTGGCGCGTTGGAGAAGCCTGAGTTTGAGTGAGAAAACGTTCTGGTTCGGCGGTGTCGCCGTTTCATTGAGCGTGACATTTATCCTGCTCTGGATTGCCTTGTCTTTGGACCCGGCGCCACCCCGTTCTATAACGCTGGCGACCGGCGCAGACGGGGGTGCCTATAGCGCGGCTGGGCGCCGGATTGCGTCTTTTCTCGAAAGTGAAGGCGTTACGGTTGAATTGATTACAACGGCAGGCTCTGCGGAAAACATCAACCGTTTGATGGCGGGTAGCGCAGACGTTGCGATCATACAAGGCGGGGTCGGTGCTGAACTGGCCCCAATGGGGCGGCTCGAATCGCTGGGCGCTCTTTTTTACGAGCCGCTCTGGATATTTACAGCCGCCGGGCCCCCCGTCAGCGATATTCGCGACCTTGCGGGATTGCGGATAGCTGCGGGAGATGTGGGGTCGGGAACGCGTGTTTTGCTTGCTGCCTTGTTCGAGTTGAACGGCGTTGAAGACATCATTTGGGTGGAAGAGGCCGGCAGCGCCGCTGCTGCAGCGTTGCGCGCTGGAAACGCAGATGTGGCCGCTTTCATGACCTCGCCGGATCGGGCCTACATTCGCGATCTTGTCGCTGACCCGGCGATCTCTGTGATGCAGATGGAGCGCGGTCCGGCTTATGTGCGGTTGTTACCGTATCTGTCGACCGTAACGCTGTACGAAGGCGTGCTTGATCCGGCCGCGAATATTCCTGAATTGGATGTTAGCCTCATCGCCGCTGCAGCCGTCGTCGTTGTGCAGGAAGACTTGCATCCGGCCATTCAGTCCCTGCTCCTGCAGGCAATGCACGCTGATTTCACGGACGGCACGGTATTGTCAGCGCCGGCTGAATTCCCGAACCGGCATCTGGTTACTTTCGATCTTTCGGACGAGGCTGCGCGATATTTTGATCGCGGCGGGCCGGCCTTCCTTCAGCGCTATTTGCCGTTCTGGGCGGCCAATCTTGTGGATCGCATCTGGATTCTGGCCATACCGATTCTCACCTTGCTCTTCCCATTGTTCAAATCCGCGCCGCCGATCTACCTCTGGCAAATACATCGGCGGATCAAGCGCTATTACCGGGATCTGCGACTTCTGGAGCAGAGCGCTTTTCGCGAGGATGAAGCACCGGACTTTCCGGATTTGCTTGCCCGGCTTTCGGCCATGGAATCTGACGTGCGGAAAATGAATGTGCCCTGGACCTTTTTTGACGAGGTCTATGTGCTTCAGACCCATATCGTCTATGTTGAGCAACTGATTTTGAACGAAGCGAAAGCAAAGAGAGAGAGTTGATGAAAGCCGTTGTTTGCAAGGAATTTGCGCCCTACCAGCAACTCACCGTCGAGGACGTCGAAGACCCGGTTGCCGAGGCCGGGCATATTGTCATTGATGTGAAGGCGGCGGGGGTGAATTTCCCTGACATCCTTCTGGTCGAAGGCAAATACCAGATGAAACCGCCTTTGCCTTTCATTCCCGGCGGCGAAGTCTCGGGCACGGTTTCGGCCATCGGCGAGGGCGTGCAAGGCTTCAGGATCGGCGATCGCGTGGTTGCGGCGACCCTGCTCAACGGCTTTGCTGAAAAGGTTTCCACGGCGGCAGTTCAGGCCGCGCCGATCCCGGATGCGATGCCGTTTGACGAAGCGGCGGCACTGATCACGACTTACGCCACCACGATCCATGCGCTGAAGCAGCGCGCCGATTTGAAGGCGGGCGAAACGCTGGTCGTGCTGGGCGCGGGCGGCGGGGTTGGCACGGCGGCCTGCCAGCTGGGCAAGGCGTATGGCGCGCGGGTGATTGCCTGCGCGCGCGGTGAGGACAAGCTTGCGGCGGCAAAGCAGGCGGGGGCGGACGAACTCGTTGATTATGAAAGCGAAGATCTGAAAGCCCGCCTCAAGGAGCTAACCGGCGGCAAGGGCGCCGATGTGGTTTATGATGCCGTGGGCGGTCCCTTCTCGGAACCGGCCATGCGCGGCCTTGGTTGGGGCGGGCGCTTCCTGGTGGTCGGATTTGCCGCTGGCGACATTCCGAAGATGCCGCTGAACCTGGCCTTGCTGAACAGCCGCGATATCCGCGGCGTGTTCTGGGGCGCCTGGGCCGGGCAATTCCCCAAAGAGAACGGCAAGAACATGGCCGAGCTTTTCGAGCTCTATTCGAAAGGCCAGATCAAGCCCATGGTCTCGGCGAGCTACCCGCTGGAAGACGTCACCAAGGCCTTTGACGATCTGATCGAGCGCCGCGTCAAGGGCAAGGTCGTCCTCACCGCCTGACGCTAGAAGTTCTCGTTTTTCAACCGGTTGCGATAATGGAGGATTTCTCCCTTATCGCGCCGGATCTGATCCTCCAGCCCCTTGTCGATGCCGGAGGTGTGAAACCGCGCCCACTCGCTCGCATACATTTTGCGCTCCACCAGAGAGGCGGGATCGGCGCAGATATGGAAAATGTAGAAATAGGGCAGCACGGCAAACCAGACATTCGCAGCGATCGAAATCGTCAGCGCCTCATGCCATTCCAGACCGAAGGAAAAACTGGCGGCGACAAAGCCGGCATTTGCGGCCAGCAGAATGAGAAAGCTGCCCCATTTATAAAGATCGGTATTGCGCCGGATCTGGAAGAGAATATTGCGGATTCCCTGCTCGTTCAGGAAGGACCGCCAGATCATCCAGTGATAGCAGAGCATCCAGTCGACCGCCGAGGTCAGCACTTCGGCCTCGTTGGATTTTTCCTTCTCCGCATTGGCGGATTCCTTCAGCGCATCGGCGCGGATCGTATTGATCCGGTTCAGCCGCGTTTCGATATAGCCGTTGAAATTCTGCGTGTTGCGGATCTGCTGGTTCTTGTAGCTCACATAATAGGAAAAGGTCGCAAAACCGAGCCCCAGGACCGGCCCGATCAGGCTGAGCAGCATCCATTGATCCTGGAAGATCTGCAGCCCGGCAAACACGTCGCGCCCGCGCGCATGATCGATGAAGGCGGCAAAAAACGGCGCAAAGCCCAGCACCATGCCGGCGGTCAGCAGCCACAGGAAATAGGTCGCCGTATTCTGATTGGTCGTATGCCGCATCCGCGTCAGCGTGCCGACATAATAGCGGTCTTCCTCCTCGATGGTTTTCAGCTTCTCGTTCGGCGCATCTTCCTCGCCCGACAGAGCCGAGCTTTTCGCCTCATTGCCATAGATGGACTCGATATATCCCGCTTCCGATTCCTCATAGAAGACATTGCTCTGATTGAAGAGATTGATCGGGTGGGCAAAGAAACGCCGGGCTTTCTCGGCATAGGCCTGGGCGGCCTCGTGATCGACTTCGGAGGCGCGCAGGGCAATGATTTTCGGGCGCGGAAAGCTTTTGAAGAAGAGGGCTTTTTCAACATCGCGCGCATCCTCGGAGACTTCCGCATGCGCGCCCGGCGAATGCGTACCGGCCGCTTTCACCGCGCTGGCTTGCGCGGCGCGTTTGCCGGCGGCGGCCATGCCCCCGCCTGATCGCCTGAAGAGTCCCATTATCGCCTTGATCACGCTGTCACCTCCTGTCGGGACGGACTATGGCGCATGTGCGCGGGGATTGTAATCGGGATTCCCCTCCCGCGAGTCCTGCCTCCGGTCCGGTACGGATTGTGCAGATGAAACCGGGCCAATTTCAGGCCGGCCCGGCCGGTCTTCACGCCGGGCGTGGATAAGGGGCGTGGATAGCGATTTTCGTCTCCTACTACGACTACGATTATGGCGCCGGCGCGCCGGACGGGCTCGGGCGCAAAATGTGTGTGGCACAAGGTGTTTCGGGGCGTTTTCATCTTCTCCGGCCTCTCCCGCGAGTCTCCAGTCCGTCTCCAACGGTCTCCGACAGTCTCCGACTGTTTTCAGCGCGTGTCCGGCGGGTTTTGCAGCCCGGCCCGAACGCGCGAGGCGCGCAAGGTCACGACCGGAGACGGCTATCAGCCGCAGAGTCTAGGCGGTGACGGCGGGCAGGGGATAAGGCGGTTGCCTCAGCCTCACGCGAACGGAGGCGATCCGCGCCTCAGGAGCGCCCATCCGGCACTTTCCAGTCCCGCCAGTTCTATCATTTCAATGTATTAGCACAGTGAAACAGCAAAGAGACAATAGTGACGACCGGGTGGGGAAGGTGGGACGGTGGATCAAAGCCAGGCGAAGAAGGCCCCGGCAGGGGCGAAACCATCACCCCACACACCGGACGCGATGGATTGCAGGGTATCAATTATGTTCGTAAATCAGTGAGGATACCGCCAATACTTGTGCTGGCTAGCAATCCAAGTACCAGCTAGTTCGACAAATTTCCGCGCGATACTGGGCTTCCCGAACCTCACTCTCTGACATGATTTGCGTCAGTGCATTTGTTCGATCTACTCCAAGTCGTTCTGGGCCGTCCTGTGAAAGGACATACCACATGAAAGCAGTTTCAGTATCGACGCGAAAGCCTTGTCCATGTTCATGCATCCAGCCTAAGGCGAACATTGCTTCGAAAGAGCCATGTTCTGCAGCAGACTGGAAATATGTCGCTGCTAGCGCGTGATCCAACTCAACCAATCGGCCATCGGAATACACAGCCCCCAGTGTGTAGTGCGCTGGCCCATAATTACAGGCAACCAGCCTCTCAAGAGTAGAAATCGCGGCAGCGGAGTCCTCCGCCGACTCTGAATCCTGCAATAAAATTAGACTTTGTTGGTATTGTTCGGCAGCAAATTCATAGACCGAGCTGTCACCTTCATATTCAGTACCTTGTTGTTGTCCAAGACTTGCGAAGGGACGTTCAACAATCTCGCACAATGAAGCATTGGAATCCGGCGCACCTATGTTGTTTTGTATACCGTTACAGCCGCTCACGAGTAACCCGACAGAAATTGTCGGCCAAATTATTCCTAACACCTTCCGCATTGATCTAATCTCCAGCCCTTGTACCGTTGAACATTAGCTTCGTTTTCAAGCAGTGGGACTATGATGTTCAGTGAAATCATTTAAGGGCTTGTCGAGCCTCGGATATATCGAAACTCGACCACAGCGTGGGACGGTCGAAGGCTTAGATTCACAAAAAACAGGGCACACCATTTTTCGGCGTGGTCGGCCGCGTGAGGGGGCCAATTAATTGGTGTGTGCCCCTGCTTTTCTCGGTCGAGGCCGTACAACTCAGGCGGAGCGGCATCCGCGCCTCTCAACCGCCCATCCGGCACTTTCCACGCCCGCCAGCTCTACCATTTCAATGTATTAGCACAGTATAACAGCAAAAGGACCAAAATGGCGGCCGGGTGGGGAGGCCATGAGGAGTGGGGGCCAGGGTGTGTGTTCCTATTTATTAGACCGACCCCATCAAGTGTTTTCATCCCGCTCGACGGCCTTCCAAACCAATCTTAGCCCCCAAGCACCAAAACAAAGAACTAACCACAGGAGCGGATACCAATGCGGCCCAAAAATCACGCCAACAACCGATATTGTAAAAATCGTCAGAGGAAGAAACGCAATAGTCAAAATAGAGGCAATTTTCCTACTCATTTTCCTGCTTTTCTCCACCATCCAAATCAACCTTGCTAACGCGGGCGCTTCCACACACGACAACGCTGCCACACACACCTAATCCTGGCGTAAATGCCAATCGCTGATGGTATAATCCCACGACAAGGAACCGAGCGGAACATGACGATCCGCTGATAATGTGCCGCAAACAACCGCAATTTCTGGAAATGAGCGGCCCGTAAACGGATCGAATTCAGCTATCCGGACCCTCGGATTGAGAGAAGAAATCCAATAATTTAGTGACTGTTCTTGATCGACACGAAGAGATTGCGAATAGCTCTCGCGTCCAAATAATATCTCATTGCGCTCGTTGAGTATTGCAAAGTCTCTGAAGCCATCGGGGCCCATAAAAACCATATCATGCCCAAGCGCTCTGAGATCATATATCGTCCCTCGGACGCATGCTGGAGTAGGCAACTCGATGTCCCCATTGCCGATTTCGGCAATGGCTATGTAATTCAAAGGGCGCATGTCGCTCGACGCAAATGAGCATCCTGCAGCCATAATCGAACAAAGAAGGATTAGCGTTCGCATTTGCTCTTTCCAAAAGAGCAAAAAGACTAACGCGAAGTGGACACGATGTGCCAGCCTATATTGAGCGAGAGGCGCGCGGCTCAAAAAACGGGGACACACTTCCGCTTTTTCGTGGCAAAGCCCGCTTGATCCGGAGGCGAAGTAGGCCCGGCACCTCACACTGCGCCCGCGTGGCCGGCCGCTTGAGGGGGAGTCAGGTGGTGTGTGTTCCTGTTTTTTCTGTTGGAAATTGCCCTATTTCACCGCTTTCCGCGCCGAGGAGAAGAAGGCCTTCAAGACCGACATACCGCTTTCCGAGCGGTCCGACTGGGAAGACTGGATGACGCGCGACCGTGCCGAAATCTTGCGGCTAGAGGCCGGGATCAGGGCCAGAGAGGCCGAGATCGACGCCATTGTCTACAAATTGTTCGATTTCAGAGAGGAAGAAATCGCCCTTCTGGAAGCGGCGATCAGCTAATGCGCCATCATTGCAAAATGAGGAATATTACCTATATTGTGGGCAAATGGACTGGAGTTTTTCGGTCGGCGATGGGCTTCTGGGGTAACTCGGGGGCCCTTTTGCTTTCCGGTTTTATGGAAAGTGTTTTGTTCCGGGAAAGACCAGTTTTTCACGCAACAGCTCTGCAGCCCGGTTCGGTTGGTCAGGCCTCAAACGGCTTAGCCCAATGGGGCGTGCGGTCAGGTCGGCTAGCTGCAGACCAGCCGAGTTCGATTTCTTGTCGATAAAAAGAGGCGTCCAGTCGAACTTTTTGAAGTTAGTCTGCTTCCATCCCCATCTGGCATCGTTGTCGACAATTCTACGGAAATCCAGCTCCAGCTTGCGGTCCTCGGCGTTCCCACGGCTTTCAAACACAACATGGACATGACGGTTCTGCTGACCCAACTCCATCATGCGGGCAACGAGCCGTTCGAGACAGAATTGAAGAGCCAAGGCATATGGATCAAATGGATTGGCGTATCTGGCCTTTAATTCATCCTTGTGGACGGTGGCGGCGATCAGATCAAAGCTTGAATTCTCAACAATGGAATTGATCCGCTCGATGAAGGCCTCCCGAATATCCTCAGAGGTCTGCAGGAAGGCAAAGGCACCGGACTGACGGCGGATATCTCTTTCATGCAATATCAGCTGGTCGTGGCCGACAAAATCAAATTTGAGCCTCTGAATTTGTGGAACAACCCTGTCAGCGTAGTCGTCCTTTCTGACCATAATAAATGACAAAACGAATATTGGGTATTGGGGATCTCCACCCTCAAGAACGGCTGAACCACTCTCGTCGGCAAAAACCAGAAAATCAGAAAAGTCCGTCATCTAAAGATACAATCAAAAATGGAGCGGATTCGCAATCAGATGAAGTGCCCGAAAGAAAGAATCTGCGAATGGCGATCTATAAAAATCCGCGAATATCGCCCTCCGAACCCCACCCACCCCCCTTGCATTCCCGCCATAATCAGGCGGAATGTCGCGCAGCAATTTCGGGGAGGCGGATATGCGGATATTCACAGCGACACTGACAGCAACATTACTGGCGGGGCTCGCCGCGTCGGCCAGCCTGGCTCAGGACGATGCCCGCTGGGCCATTGTCGTCCATGGCGGGGCCGGCGTGATCGAGCGCGAGTCGATGACTGCCGAGACCGAGGCCGCCTATCGCGCCGCGCTGGACGCCGCGCTGGAAACCGGTGGTGCCATATTGTCGAGGGGCGGATCGGCGCTGGATGCCATCGAAGCCGTCATCCGCGATATGGAAGATGATCCGCTGTTCAATGCCGGGCGCGGCGCGGTCTTCACCGCCGAGGGCCGCAATGAGCTGGATGCCTCCATCATGGATGGATCGAGCCTGAATGCGGGCGCCGTGGCGGGCGTCACCGGCATCCGCCACCCGATCACGGCCGCGCGCGCCGTGATGGAAAATTCCCGCCATGTCATGCTGGCCGGTGAGGGGGCCGAGATCTTTGCCCGCGAGCAGGAGCTGGAATTTGTCGATCCGGCATATTTCTTCACCGAGCGCCGCTGGCGCTCCATGGAGCGCGCCGTCGGCGATATGGGCCTGCCCCTGCCGGAACGCCCCGCCGGCGCACCGGAGCCGGAAGAAATTCAGGAAGGCCATCTCGATCTGATGGAGCGCGAGCACCGCTTTGGCACGGTCGGCGTGGTGGCGCTGGATCAATCCGGCCATATCGCGGCGGGCACGTCCACCGGCGGCACCACCGCCAAGCGCTGGGGTCGTGTTGGCGACAGCCCGGTGATCGGCGCGGGCACCTATGCCACGCAGAGCTGCGGCGTCTCCGCGACGGGCACGGGCGAGTATTTCATCCGGCTGAACATTGCCGCGCGCATCTGCCATGAGCTGGACGTGATGGATCGCGGCGCGGAAGAACGGCCCTATGCCGCGCAGGATGCCGCCGACATGGTGATCCAGGGCGATCTGACCGATCTGGGCGGCGATGGCGGAGTCATCGTGCTGTCGGCCTCGGGCGAGACCGCCTGGAGCTTCAACACGCCGGGCATGTATCGCGCCAGCTGGGGCTCGGGCCGTGAACCGGTCGTGGCGATCTATGGCGATGAGGACTAGCCTGTCCGCCTTGCGTTTCGGCGCGCTTTATGCGGGGGCGGTGTTCGCGGTGGGCTTCATGCTGGGCGCGCTGCGCACGCTGCTCATCGCGCCGCGCACGGGCGATCTGATCGCGGTGCTGATCGAACTGCCCATCATTCTGGGCGTGTCCTGGCTGGTCTTCGGCGCGTTGGTGAGGCGTCCGGCCCCATCGAAAGCGCTGACCGGTCTTGTGGCCTTCCTCGTCCTGATGGCGCTGGAGCTCGCCCTGTCTGCCGTCATTGCCGCGGGCGGGGTGAGGGGATTTCTCGCCAGCTGGCTGACCCCGCCGGGCGCGATCGGCCTGACCGGGCAGATCGCCTTCGCCCTGATCCCGCTGGTGCATCCGGCTGCGCGAAATTGACCGCTAGCATTTAGTTTCATTTGTAACTAAATTGCCGCCAAACCCGTTCGGCAGGAGACAGCATCATGGCCAATCGCAAATGGATTTATGCCTCTCGCGTGGAGGGCAATGCCTCCCGGCAGGCGCACGCTGACATGCCCGAAGGCACGTATGAGCGCGAAATGTCCAAGGAGGGCTTTTTCGGCCCCGCCGCTTTTCTGCACCACAAGAATCCGCCCACCGGCTGGGTGAATTTTGAAGGCCCGCTGCAACCGCGCGCCTTTGATCTCAACAAGCTGAATGCGGCAGAAAACTCGCCGTGGAATTCCAGCGCCGTCCTGCACAATAACGCCACCGATGTGCGCTTCTGGAAGCTGGCCGAGCCGATGACCGCGCTGGCGCGCAATGCCGATGGCGACCAATTGCTCTTCATCCATCGCGGCACCGCCGACCTCTTCTGCGACTTCGGCCATATCGAGGTGACGCAGGGCGATTATGTCTATCTGCCGCGCGGCACGATGTGGCGGCTGACGCCATCCGAGCCGCTGGCTGTGCTGATGATCGAGGCGACGAACACGCATTACACCCTGCCGGACAAGGGGCTGGTCGGCCCGCATGCCGTCTTCGATCCCGCCATTCTGGACGCGCCGAAAGTCAATGACGCCTTCACGGCCCAGCAGAATGACGAGAATCATGAATGGGTGGTCGAGGTCAAAAAGCGTGGCGCGGTCTCGCGCATCACCTATCCGTTCAATCCGCTCGATGCCGTCGGCTGGCATGGCGAGTTGCACCCGGTGCGCCTGAATGTGCGCCATATCCGGCCGCTGATGAGCCATCGCTACCATCTGCCGCCAAGCGCGCACACCACCTTCCTGTCGGATCGCTTTGTGATCTGCACCTTCGCGCCGCGTCCCTTCGAGACCGATCCGGGCGCGCTGAAAGTGCCGTTCTTCCATAATAATGACGATTATGATGAAGTGCTGTTCTACCATGCCGGTGACTTCTTCAGCCGCGACAATATCGATGCGGGCATGATGACCTTCCACCCGGCGGGCTTCACCCATGGCCCGCACCCCAAGGCGCTGGCCAACATGCTGGAACAGAAAAAGCCCGCGACCGACGAATACGCCGTGATGATCGACACCCGCGACCCGCTCGATGTGGGCGAGGGCGTGCGGCGGCGTCAATGCCTGCGTCTGCGGCGAGCCGGACCCCGATTCGCTCTTCATCGACCACTGGATCGAACCCATTGCCGAAGCGCTGGAGGATGCCCGCGCCGAGCTGCCCGGCGTCGAGGATATCGACACGCTGTCGGAACGCACCGAATTGTGCTCCATCCGCCGCTCCATGGAGCGCCTCCTGACCTATCCCTTCATCCGCCAGCGCGTCGATGATGGCATGTTGAAAATCCACGGCGCGCGATTTGGCATTGCCGATGGAGAGCTGGAATGGCTGACCATTGATGGCGATTTCGCCCAGGTCGATCATCGATAGCCATTCTGCTTGCGGGCGGCCTGCAGCGCTGCTAGACGGCGCGCAATCATGAGGGAGAGCGCCCGGTGGGATTGTTTGATCTGGCAGCGGCAAATCTGATTTCGCCGCCAATATTATTCTTCGCTCTCGGGCTGGCCGCGGCGCTGGTGCGCTCGGATCTGGTCGTGCCCGAAGCGGTCGCCAAATCCCTTTCCATCTACCTGATCATGGCCATCGGCTTCAAAGGCGGCGTCGAGATGGCCAATAGCAGCCTGTCCGTGGCTGCGCTGGCAATCGGCGCCGGCATTATCCTGTCTTTCGCCATTCCCTTCATCAGCTTCACCCTGCTGCGGGCGACCAGCAAGACCGACCGCACCAATGCGGCGGCGATTGCGGCGCACTATGGCTCGATCTCCATCGTCACCTTCATCGCAGCCTCCGATGCCGGTGCGGCGCTGGGGCTAGCTGCCGCCGGCTTCATGGTGGCCGTGGCCGCGGCCATGGAAGCACCCGCCATCTTCTCCGGGCTGATGCTCGCGGGCAAACAACAGGGCCAGTCCAACAAGGAGCTGATCCGCGACGTCGCCTTCAACGGCTCCATCGTGCTTCTCATCGGCGCCTTCGCCATTGGCTGGGCGACGGGCGAGACCGGCCAGCAAGTGGTCCAGCCCTTCTTCTACGATATTTTCCGCGGCGTGCTCTGCCTCTTCCTTCTGGATATGGGACTGGTTGCGGGCCGCGGCCTTGTGCGGCAGGCCGGTGATATCCGGCTGCCGGTCATCCTGCATGGCCTCTACATGCCGCTGATCGGCGCATCGCTCGGCCTGATCGCGGCGATGCTGATCGGCATGGAGCCGGGCAGCGGTGCGCTCCTGATGACGCTGGCGGCAAGTGCCTCCTATATCGCCGTGCCGGCCGCCATGCGCCTCGCCCTGCCGAAAGCCAAGCCCGCCATTTCGCTGACGCTGTCGCTGGGTGTAACCTTCCCCTTCAACCTTATTTTCGGCATCCCGCTGTACTACGCGGTGGCCGGGCAGATGCTGGGTGGATGACCATGGATACGACGCCAAAGAAGCGGCTTGAAATCGTGATCGAGGCCCCGGTGCTGGACCGGCTCTGCCGCCGTCTGGATCAGCTGAAGGTCAGCGGCTATACCGTGATGCCCGCCGTCTCCGGCCGCGGCAAGAACGGCTCCTGGTCGCGCAAGGGCGAGATCAGCGAGAGCCAGCGCATGTTCGTGCTCTTTGCCGTGCTCGACGATAAAGACCTGCCGCCGGTGCTGGATGAAGTCTATGCGCTGGTCTCGTCCCAGATCGGCATCGTGACGGTCTCGAATGTCGAAGTGATCCGCGCCGATCATTTCTGACGTCCGCACACAGGCCTTGAACCGTTTGCTGCGCGCGTTAGTAAAGCGCCAAAGCAAACATGTCGAAGGGCCTCAATCATGAAACTCGCTTCGCTGCGCAATGGACATCCCGACGGTCAACTCGTCGTCGTTTCCCGTGATCTTTCCCGCTATGCCGATGCTTCGGATATCGCGCCGACCCTGCAGGCCGCGCTCGACAGCTGGGAGACCAGCGAACCGGCGCTGAAAGCCTTGTCGGACAAGGTGAATGATGGCTCGGCGAATACCTCGGCCTTCGACCCGGCACAGGCCTTGTCGCCCCTGCCGCGCAGCTTTCAGTGGGCGGATGGCTCGGCCTACGTCAATCACGTTGAACTGGTGCGCAAGGCCCGCAATGCCGAAATGCCGGACACCTTCTGGACCGATCCGCTCATGTATCAGGGCGGCTCGGATGCCTTTCTTGCGCCGACCGAAGACATCCCGCTGGGCGATGATAAATGGGGCTGCGACTTTGAAGGCGAAGTCGCCGTCATCACCGGCTCCGGCCCGCAAGGCCTGACGCCGGACGAAGCGGCAAATCAGATCCGCCTTCTCATGATCGTCAATGACGTGTCCCTGCGCGGCCTGATCCCCGGCGAGCTGGCCAAGGGCTTCGGCTTCTTCCAGTCCAAGCCGCCCACGGCCTTTGCGCCGGTCGCGGTGACGCCGGACGAGCTGGGCGAGGCCTGGGATGGCCGCAAGGTGCATCTGCCGCTGGTCAGCCACTTGAATGGCGAAAAATTCGGCGAGCCCGATTGCGAAGTCGACATGACGTTCGACTTTGCCCAGCTGGTTGCGCATCTCGCCAAGACTCGTCCGCTCACCAATGGCACGATTGTCGGCTCCGGCACTATTTCCAACAAGATGGATGATGGCCCGGGCAAGCCAGTCAGCGAAGGCGGGCTAGGCTACAGCTGCATTGCGGAAATCCGCATGATCGAGACGATCTATGATGGCGCACCCAAAACCCCGTTCATGACTCCGGGCGACACGGTGCGCATCGAGATGTTCGATGCCGATGGCCAGTCCATCTTCGGCGCGATTGATCAGAAGGTTGTGCGGTATACGCGCTAGTTCGGCTTGAGGTCGTCAGTTCCAAGCCGTTAGCACTCGCCGCCACCGTCTTAACTCCGGGAGTTCGCGGGCGCTATCTCCGGCGTCTCTCCATGCGCCGGCGCGTGCGGGGCAAAGTGTCGCTTTTTTATTCTTAACAATTATATTTTCTAAAAAGCCTTAATATAGAAATAATTATCAAAATAAAACCAGAGTATAATAATAAAGATGAAAAAGGATACGTAAAATCCAGGGCTCCGATAATTATTTCAATGCTGGTTGCCGATTCTACATCAATGTAGTGGCTTGATTCAACGCTCCCCAACATGGTCATATTAACGCCTAGCAATGATATTAGTATAAGAATGATGCCAATAAAAAGCGCCAATAGTATTTTGGTCATGTTTGGCATCTGATTTCTCTATCTTCATTGGTACATTGAAGCTAAAAAATGGCGTTACCCACCATTCTCCCACGCGAACGTCGCGAACAAGCTCCGCTTTGCCGCACGGCCCGAAGCCACACTAGAACGCCTCGCCCCTAGCCTGCCAGCATGAATTGAATGGAAGGTAAGTCAAGCAAGGCGAATGCGTGTCATTCGCGATATGGGAAGCGTGGCTTCGGCGACGCGGCGGGCAGAGAGAAGCGGCAAGGGAGTGGGTTAAAGGGGGGGGGCTAATTCCTGAGGGTTAGAATTTATACCGTCATCTCTGCGATCCCCGCCTTCGCGGGGACAGGCATTGGGACTCAGTTGCGCCATTTCAACCGGCACGCCCTGCGCCAACCAGCCGCCAGCTTCGCCGCTGCGCAGATTGCGCGCATGGATTTAGCGTTTCACCGTAGCTCTGGGTCCCTGCCTTCGCAGGGATGACGTTTGGAGACAAGGCCGGCGCGAATGGCTGGAGCGAGTGATCAGTTCGGCTTCATCTCTCCGGTTTTCATCCTGTAGCGTTCGCCGTCAAAGCGCTCGAACAATTCGCGGGTCTGGGGGTGTTTGACCGGGCCGCTCCGGGCGTCCGGTAACAGATTCTGCTCCGACACATAGGCGGTATAGAAACTGTCCTCATTCTCGGCCAGCACATGGTAGAAGGGCTGTTCCTTCGCCGGGCGGATGGCTTCCGGAATGGCCTGCCACCATTCTTCCGTGTTGGCGAATTCCGGATCGACATCGAACACAACCCCCCGGAAGGGGAAAAGCCGGTGGCGCACCACATCGCCAATGCCGAACTTTGCGTCGCGTTCCAGAGTCATTCTGTATACCGATCCTTTCGTGTGTGCCGGTTTGAGCCGGTTTCACTTGATGCTGCCGAACTAAGCCTTATGCTGCAAGATGAAGGCAAAGATCAGGCCGAAACGCGGCGAGCCCATCGGGACCAACGCGCGAGACGGCGAGAGGTAGGTATATAATGGCGCAGGACAAGCCTGCTGCCGCGCAATCGCGATTCACAGGGCCAAAGCCCGGCCAGCACAAAAGAGGCGGGCCGGGGCCTGCATTCGCCGCGATTGATCTGGGCACAAATAATTGCCGCATGCTGATTGCGCGCCGGGCAGGGCGCAGCTTCCGGATTATTGACGCCTTTTCGCGCATTGTCCGGCTGGGCGGTGGCCTCACTGAAACCGGCAAGCTGAATGACGTGGCGATGGACAATGTTGTCTCGGCGCTGGGTGTTTGCGCGGAAAAGATGAACCGGCGCGAAGTGGTCAAATACCGCTCGGTGGCTACACAGGCCTGCCGCCTGGCCGAGAATGGTCCCGAGCTGATGGCGCGGATCAAGGCCGAAACCGGTCTCGATTTCGATATCATCACACCGGAAGAAGAGGCCCGCCTGGCGGTTCTGGGCTGTCTGGACCTGATGGATGAGGATTATGACGTCGCGCTGGTCGTCGATATTGGCGGCGGCTCGACCGAATTGTCCTGGGTGGATCTGGCGCAATGGCGCGCGCGCGGCGGTTTTGAAAGCGGCGGCCGGCCGCCGATCCGGACCTGGGCGAGTGCGCCGGTCGGCGTGGTCACCCTGTCGGAACGCATCCCCGAGTCCGATCATCCCGAGGACTGGTATGAGGCGATGAAGGATTTTGCCGCCGAGGCGATCCGCACGCCGCGCGGGGCCCGCAAGCTGAAAACCCTGTTCACCTCCGGCCGCGCCCACATGATTGGTACATCGGGCACGATTACCTCCGTCGCGGGCGTCCATATGGGCCTGCCGCGTTATGAGCGCTCGCTGGTCGATGGCAGCTGGATGACGGCCGCCGATGCGCGGGCGGCCTGTCTCGATCTGGCCTCGAAGGATATCGATGGCCGGGCGGCCAATCCGGTCATCGGACGCGACCGGGCCGACCTGGTACTGGCAGGCTGTGCCATCCTCGAAGTCGTCATGGACAAATGGCCGGTAGAGAAAATCCGCGTCGGCGACCGGGGCCTGCGCGAAGGCCTGTTGCTGAACCTGATGCAGAAACCGAAGCGCCGCCGCCGCAGGAATGCTAAGGGCGCGGGCTCAAGCACCGCTTCAAAGGCCGCCGAATGAGTGACGATCAAAATCCGCCGGAAGAAAAACGCCGCCGCCGATCCGGCCCGGTAAAGAAGGGCGGCGATGCGCGCTCGGCCAAATCCCTGCACGAGAAGGTCAAATCCGCGCGCGGCCGCAAGCTCTCCTCAACGCGCTGGCTGCAGCGCCAGCTGAATGATCCTTACGTTCAGCGTGCCAGGCAGGAAGGCTATCGCTCCCGTGCGGCCTACAAGCTGATCGAGCTGGATGAGCGCTTCAAATTGCTCAAGCCCGGCGCGCGCATCGTCGATCTCGGCGCGGCCCCCGGTGGCTGGGTGCAGGTGGCGTTGAAGAAAGGTGCGTCTCACGTTGTCGGCGTGGACCTCCTGGAAATGGACCCGATCGACGGCGCGATCATGATGACGCTGGATTTCTCCGAGCCCGACGCGCCGGAGAAGGTGAAGGCCGCGCTGGGCGGGGAGGCGGATATCGTCCTCTCCGATCTCGCGCCGTGGACCACGGGGCATAAATCCACCGACCATTTGCGCATTGTCGCCCTGGTCGAGCTGGCGGCGGAATTCGCACTGGAGACGCTGCGCCCCGGCGGCAGCTTTGTCGCCAAGGTGTTTCAGGGCGGCACCGAGGATGATCTTCTGAACCGGCTGAAGCACCGCTTTGAAACCATCCGCCACGCCAAACCGCCATCCAGCCGTTCCGAAAGCGCCGAAACCTATCTCATCGCCAAGGGCTATCGCGGCGACACACCGGAGAAGTGAGGGGGGGGCGCAGGTTGAGGGATAACCCGATTTGCGTGCTTCGAGGCTTTTCTGTCGAAAAGCACCTCAGCATGAGGTGAGTTGTTATCTGACGTCCTCCCACCTCATCCTGAGGTGCGAGCGAAGTGAGCCTCGAAGGATCGGAAATCGAGGCGCCCCCTTGACGAAAAAGTAAACAGTGTTCACTTATCCTGTATCGGAGGAGAGCCGTCCCATGCCGGATACGCAGACATTCCAGAGTGAGGCCACGGGCCACACGCACAGCGCCGCCGATTATCCCGTCCGGCCGATCAATCCGTGGAAAGCCTGGCAGGCCTTTCAGGGTCTGGTGCGCGACAAGGAAGACACCCGCTATGTGTTTGCCTTCTTCGAGAATGTAAACGGCCGCTCCTACACGAAATTCTATGAGCGCTTCACCGCTTCGGAATATGGCCAGTCCATCCTGGCCGATCGCGAGCAGGTGGGCCGCGTCCTCAATGATCGCGCCACGCTGGAATCTCATGGCCCCGGCACGTTTGCCGCCGCCTATCTGGACTATCTGGATTCTGAAAATCTCCGGCCCGAAGGCGTGTTCGAAGCCCACTGGGCGCAGGCGCCAAAGGAAATGGCGGCCATGCGCGACGATTGGCCGGGCCTGTATGCGGTCTCCTACATGATGAGCCTGACGCATGATCTCTATCATGTGTTGTCGGGCTATAGCCGCGATCCGCTGGGCGAGGCGCTGCTGCTGGTCTTTACCGGCACGCAAACGAATGGCCGCGGGCCGAAATGGCTGGGGCGTCTGGCCGGACTGCGGCTGCGCTATGAAATCCCGTCCTGGCCGGTGGGCCGGATGATGAGCGAGGCCAAGCGCAATGCGCTGGCGGCCACGCCGTTTTACACCACCGACCTGACCGCGCTTCTGCCTCTGCCGCTGGAAGAGGCGCGGGCGCGCCTGAATGTGAACCCGCCGCAGCTTTATTGGGACACGCTGGCCGCCTATGACGGCCCGGATCCCGTGGCGGTGAAGGTTTAGCCGCGACCGCCGTCATCCCGGACGGAGCGGAGCGACGATCCGGGACCTATGCCGGAAGACTGAATCCACAGAATGGGTTCCGGGTTCACGCTGCGCGCACCCCGGAATGACGAAAAAGGAGATGGAAGCGTCCCACCCCCTTGCGCCCGGACTGATTCCCCGTTAATCCGCCCCCGCAAGCAGCAAGGAGGTCTCCATGGCGGAGATTCGCGAAGGCCTGACCTTCGATGATGTGCTCTTGCAACCCGGCGCATCCGAAGTTTTGCCCGCAGACGCGGACACCACCACCGTCATCGCTGACGGTGTGAACCTCAATATTCCGATCCTTTCGGCAGCGATGGATACGGTCACCGAAGCCCCCATGGCCATCGCCATGGCGCAGGCCGGCGGGCTGGGCATCATCCACCGCAATCTGACCAATGAGCAGCAGGCCGAGGAAGTGCGCCGCGTGAAGCGCTTTGAAAGCGGCATGGTGGTCAATCCGATCACCATTGGCGCGGATGCCACCCTGGCCGAGCTCAACGCGCTGATGGCGCATCACAAGGTCTCCGGCATTCCTGTCGTCGAGGGCAATAACGGCATGCCGGGCAAGCTGATCGGCATCATCACCAATCGTGATGTCCGCTTTGCCGAGGATCCCAACGAAAAGGTCGGCAATATGATGACCCGCGAGGTCGTCACCGTGCGCGAGGGCGCCGGTGAGGACGAGGCGCGGCGTCTCCTGCACAAGCACCGCATCGAGCGCCTGCTTGTCGTCGACGAGGAGGATCGCTGTATCGGCCTGATCACCGTCAAGGATATGGAAAAGGCGCAAACCCACCCGCTCGCTTCCAAGGACCGCCACGGGCGCTTGCGCTGCGGCGCGGCCACCACGGTCGGCGACAGTGGCTATGAACGCGCCGAAGCGCTGATCGACGCCGGTGTGGACGTTCTGGTGATCGATAGAAGGTCGGCATCGGCCCGGGCTCGATCTGCACGACGCGCGTCGTCTCCGGCGTCGGGGTCGTCACCATCACCCGCGAAGCGCCGAACTATCCGACGCCGAATTAGGGACGGCACGCGGCAGCCGCAAGACATTCTCCGTCATCCCCCGGCTTGTCCGGGGGATCTTCAGATCACCCGAATAAATCGGGTGATGACGCGTTAAAGGATCATGCCCATGAGACTCGGTGGACGCATCGCCGCGGCAATGGAAATTCTCGACGTCATCGAACGTCAGAACCGCCCCGTAAAGCTCGCCGTGCGCGAATGGGGCTCGGCGCACCGCTTTGCCGGATCGGGCGACCGCGCCTTCATCTCCGGCCTGGTGATGGACGCCCTGCGGCGCAAGCAATCGCTCGGCCATGCCATGGGCGAGGCGAGCCCGCGCGCTCTGGCGCTGGGCGTGGTCGGCCGCATCTGGGGCATGGATGTCGAAGCGCTGAAAGAACAGCTCGCCGTGGACCCGCATTCACCCGATGCGCTGACCGAAGCCGAGATCGCCGCCTTCGCGCGCGACATCTCCGATGCGCCGGCGCATATCCTCGGTGATTATCCCGAATGGCTGGCCGCCTCCATGGCGCGCGCCTTTGGCAAGACGGCGGCAGAGGAGGGCGCCGGCATGGCCGATCGCGCCCCGGTCGATCTGCGCGTCAATGAATTGAAGTCCGAGCCGGAAAAGGCGCTCGCCGCCGTGCAGTCGAAAATCCCGACCGCGCGCGCCGGGGCGCTGGCGCGCTCCTGCATCCGTATTCCGCTGGACGAGGCGACGGGCAAATCCCCGCCGGCGGATGCCATCCCCGCCTATGGCAAGGGCTGGGTCGAGGTGCAGGATGAAGGCAGCCAGCTGGCCGGCCTGGCTGCGGGCGTGAAGCCGGGTGATCAGGTGCTGGATTTCTGCGCCGGCGCGGGCGGCAAGACGCTGGAACTTGCCGCCATGACCGGCAATACCGGACAGATTCACGCCTGGGACCATGACTGGCGGCGGATGAAGGCCATCTGGCCGCGCCTGCAGCGGGCGGGCGTGCGCAATGTGCAGGTCCATGACGGTCCGGAAGAAGAGCTCGCCGAGCTGGAAGGCCGGATGGATGTCGTCTTTGTCGATGCGCCCTGTACCGGCACCGGCACCTGGCGGCGGCGTCCGGATGCGAAATGGCGCGTCTCGGAAAGCGCCTTGAATCAACGCATCGAACAACAGGACGAAGTGCTGGATAATGCGGCGAAATACGTAAAGCCCGGCGGGCGTCTGGTCTATGTCACCTGCTCCATCCTGCCGGAAGAAAATGGCGACCGGATCGAGGCTTTCCTGGGCCGCGAGCGCGATTTTACCCCGCTCAAAGCCCGCGAGGCGCTGATCGCCTCCGGCGGTCTGGCCGACGGCGCCGCTGACGTGCTCGCCGCCTGCGAGATGGAGAGCGGCGCGCTCCAGCTCACCCCGCACCGCAGCGCCACGGACGGCTTCTTCATCGCCGTGATGGAGCGGGGGAACTAAACGGTATGCAGACTCAGATTTACAGGCCTCAGTATTGGCAAGCGATTGTGCCGATGATCGGTGGCTGGATAGGGCTCATTTTCCTGTTCGTGAATTTTGGCACCGGTGAAATCAGTCCGCCCAATTGGAGTATCGGAACCCTTTTTCTGCTTTTCCTGTCGGCCGGTGGCGCATTTGGAGGATTGGTGATCGTGTTTGCGATCGCGACAGGCCGCCTTCACCTCAAACTGGAAAGCGACGCTTGGGAATCCGTAATGTTGTGGGAACCCACACGTTATCGATGGGACGAATGCAGCGAGTTCCGGCTCGAACACAGCGAGTTGGATGAATACGGAAATTCGAGAGGATCGCCGTCATTGGTTTGCGATGTGACGCGCGAGGGAAAAACAGAAACGCTGGGTCCCGAAAACACTTACGGAATGAATCTCGAAGAACTCTGCGACGTCATGAACCAATATCGCACCGCAGCGCTAAGGACGGCTTCTTCATCGCGGTGATGAAGCGGGGATGATATCCGGGTTTGGACAGCTGACAATTGCGGCTTGGGCCGGAACGTTCGTTTGCTGGCTGGTCGCGTATCTGATTTTCAGACAATTGTCTGCATTGCGCACCGCCCGTATCGCTGAAATCCCGGACGTTCAGGTTTGGAGCTATCGGCCGCTCAATATCATAACCTATTATGCTTATTTCGTTGGCGTGTGGGCGCTGCCGTGTGGAATTATCTTTCTGGTACTGGCCACCTTTTTGGGAAATTGGTTGCAGAGTCTGTTTTCGTTCTCGGGTTTCATCTTGGCGCTATCTGTCGGCGGGCTCCCGCTGCTGTCCGGACGCTACCCGATATTAGGTCTCGCGCCTTCGCGCGGCGTGGTCTTGAGGCCATTCAGGTCACCGCGACGGTTTCATTGGCATGAAGTCGAGGAAATCGGTGTTTCCGATCTGGGCAATGCCTGGTTCCTTTTCAATTGCAATGACATTCTCAAACTCGGCCGGAATTTCTCGAGCGAAGAACGTCGCGTAATCGAGGCCAATTATCCGCGTCCCATACGCGACAACAAGAAACCCGAATGGGTGCTCCGCTTGCGTGAGCGCAGGATGCTCGAAAAGTAGTCGTCATCCCTGCTTTCGCAGGGATGACGTTGAGTTGGGCGGCTTGATTGCCTTGCGTGCTTCGAGGCCTTTCTTCGAAAAGCACCTCAGCATGAGGTAACAACACACCCGTCATCCCGGACAAGCGCGTCAGCGCGCGATCCGGGACCCAATCCGTGATGGCGACGGTCTGGCATGGGTTCCGGGTTCATGCTTCGCATGCCCCGGAATGACGGGTAAAGGAGAAAGCGGGTGCAACAACAGACTCGCCTTTCGCGGTGACTCGCGCTAACCGCTCGCCATGAAAAAGAAGATGTCCTACGCCGCGCTGGAAAAGCTGGGACGGGTGCGATTGTCCCCGAACTTTTTCTTCCGCGACTTTCTCTATTCTGAAATTTCGAACTTTCACGGTATTCCGAACCTGCCGCATTATCCGGATGTCGCGGTCGAGGTGGCGCGAAATCACTGCGAACAATTGCTGGAGCCCCTGACGGCAGCCTTCGGCAAGATATCCATCCGCTCGGCCTATCGTTCCCCCGAGGTCAATGATTTCGGCAACAGAAACAAGCTCAATTGCGGCTCGAACGAAGGTAATTATGGCGGCCACATCTTCGATTATCGCGACAAGGAGGGCGCGCTGGGCGGGACAGTCTGCATTGTCGTCAACAGCTTTGTCGAATACTACGAGAAGACCGGCGACTGGCCTGCCATGGCCTGGTTCATTCACGACCATCTGCCGTATTCCAGCCAGTATTATTTTCCGCCGCTCTGCGCATTCAATCTGACCTGGTCAGAAAAACCGAAGCGCGTAATCAAGAGTTATGTGTCGCCCAAGGGGCTGTTGACCAAGCCGGGCATGGATAACCATGAGGGCGACCATTCCGCATTTTATGACATGCCGTATTTTCACGAAGCCGCCGAACGTCTGAAGAGATATCGTCACCCATGACAGACATCACCGCACATCATGAAAAAGTTCTGATTGTCGATTTCGGCTCTCAGGTGACGCAATTGATCGCCCGCCGCGTGCGCGAGAGCGGCGTGTTTTGCGAGGTCCACCCCTATAACCGGGCTGATGCCGCCTTTATCGATGAATTCGATCCCAAGGCCATCATCCTGTCGGGATCGCCGCACTCCACGCATTGGGAAAATTCCCCGCGCGCCGATGAGAGCGTCTTCACCCGCGGCCTGCCGGTATTGGGCATCTGCTATGGCGAGCAGACCATGATGGCCCAGCTCGGCGGGGCGGTGGAAGGCAGTGAGGACAAGGAGTTCGGCCGCGCCGACATCCAGATTGTCGCCGACAGCCCACTGTTTGAGGGCTTTGGCGGGATCGGCCATGAAGAGCGCGTGTGGATGAGCCATGGCGACCGCGTCGCCAGCCTTGCGCCCGGCTTCTCGGTGATTGCCACCTCGCACCATGCCCCCTTTGCCGCGATTGCCGATGAAGGCCGGCAATTCTACGGCGTGCAATTCCACCCGGAAGTGGTGCACACGCCGCGCGGCGCGCTGCTCCTGCGCAACTTCACCCACAATATTGCGGGCCTGAAAGGCGACTGGACGATGGCCGCCTTCCGCGAGGAAGCGATGGCCAAGATCCGCGAGCAGGTCGGCTCCGGCCGCGTGATCTGCGGGCTCTCCGGCGGCGTCGACAGCGCCGTGGCGGCCAAGCTGATCCACGATGCGATTGGCGATCAACTGGTTTGTGTCTTCGTCGATACCGGCCTGATGCGCCTGAATGAGGCCGAGGAAGTCGTCGGCCTGTTCCGGGATTCGTTCAACATTCCGCTGGTCCATGCCGATGAGGAAGCCCTCTTTCTCGGCGAGCTGGAGGGCGTTTCCGATCCCGAAGCCAAGCGCAAGACGATTGGCCGGCTCTTCATCGACGTGTTTGAAAAGCACGCCAAGGCCGCCGGCGGCGCGGACTTCCTCGCCCAGGGCACGCTCTATCCCGATGTGATCGAGAGCGTGTCCTTCGATGGCGGCCCGTCCGTGACGATCAAATCCCACCACAATGTCGGCGGCCTGCCCGAACGCATGAATATGAAGCTGGTCGAGCCCTTGCGCGAACTCTTCAAGGATGAGGTGAGGGCGCTGGGCCGCGAGCTGGGCCTGCCCGATGGCTTTGTCCAGCGCCACCCCTTCCCGGGGCCGGGTCTGGGCATCCGCATTCCCGGCGCGGTCTCCAAGGAAAAGGCCGATATCCTGCGCAAGGCCGACGCCATCTATATCGACGAGATCCGTAAAGCCGGCCTCTACAACACGATCTGGCAGGCCTTTGCCGTGCTCCTGCCGGTGCAGACGGTCGGCGTGATGGGCGATGCCCGCACCTATGACAATGTGCTCGCCTTGCGCGCCGTGACTTCAGTCGACGGCATGACGGCGGACTATTTCCCGTTTGATCACGATTTCCTGGGCCGCACCGCCACCCGCATCATCAATGAAGTGCGCGGCGTGAACCGGGTCGTCTATGACGTCACCTCCAAACCGCCCGGCACGATTGAGTGGGAATAGGGGGGTGAGCTCTGACCGCCTCGACACCCTGGAAATGCTCGTCGCTGAACAACAGCGCACGATTGAGGATTTGTCCGACGGTCTGTTGCGTCAGCAAAAGGAGCTCGACCGGCTGACGGCGCGCCTGCGCGCCTCGGACGACCGCATCGCCGAGCTCGAATCCGGCTTGCCCTCGCCGGGCAATGAAAAGCCGCCGCATTATTGACTCTCAACCCGGGTCCCTCGGGCTTGCCTGTCCTCGGCCCCGATCGAGGAACCCGAGGGTCCATCGTTTCAAAATTGATGGATGCCCGGATCGAGTCCGGGCACCCCGGTTAGGTTCGCTTAAAGAGACATCCCGAAAAGATGGAAAGCCGCGCATTTCCTGCTACCCTGAGGGCGTGAGGGGACTAACATCATGATACTGCGCCGGATTGCCGATGCGCTTCGCCGCCAGGACTGGGTGACGGTGGTGATCGAATTTGTGCTCGTCATTGCCGGTGTTTTGATCGCGCTTCAGGTCAATAACTGGAATGAGACCAGGTCCAGTACGCAAGGCGCAATCAGCGCGCTCAACCGCCTTCACAACGAGGTCGAAGCCAATATTGCGGCAATTGATGCCGAGCTTGTTGATCTCGACATGGTCGCGGAAACTAGGGACGTATCACTGCAGGCAATAGAGACCTGCGATCCAACAGATGAAGCGGCAGACCATGTTGCGCAGACGGTTTGGGAGATGACCGGGGACATCTTGCCAGCTTTTGTAGGTCAGGCGGCGGACGGATTGTCCCGCCGCGAAGATTATCTCGATCTGATGTCAAGCGGATTCCGAACGTCATTTTATGCCTATACGGGCGCTTTTTCCGACGAGCAAGAACAGCTCCTGATCAATTATGACTTGATGTGGGACCGACACATCGTGGACCATCCCGCGATCCTCATCAGGGCCAATCCGGAACGCATGTCCGCGCCTCGACTCGCCATTACGGGAGGTCTCTCTACGGTCTGCGAGAATACGCAATTTGTGCGCCGGTTTTCGACGACAGTTATCTGGCATGCCTCGACAGCTTTCCGCTTGCGCCTGTTCCGGCAGCGGGCAGAAGATTTCCTCGTGAATATCGAGCAGGAAATAGAGGCGTTGCAATAATCCTGCGTCCGGCAATGAAAAGCCGCCGCATTATTGAGGCTTAGTCCGGGGACCCCGGTTTGGTGTGTGACGTTCTGCTCGGTTCGAGGCCCGGCTCCAGACAAGCACGAATTCCGTCATTCCCGGGAATGCGTCAGCATGAACCCGGAACCCATGCCGGCACGGAGACGCCTCGGCATGGGTCCCGGATCGTCGTTCCACGCCGTCCGGGATGACGGTGGTGGGAGGTAGGGCCCGGCTGCGCCGGGCACCGTTCAGGCCACGAAAGCAGGTCAGAGCGGATCTGCCCTTGTTGTCGCCACAGTTCGGGTCTAGACGCCTCCCCACGATCTTGTTTGCCGAATGATTCCGGCGTGCCTGGCACGCCTTCGACTGAATTCCTTCCAAAATCGTCTGTCAGGACCCACCGGCATTCGGCCGGCCCGGGCCTGATTTCTACGTGATTGATTGAAAGGAAATCGTCATGGCTACTGGTACCGTTAAATTCTTCAATACCTCCAAAGGCTTCGGCTTCATCCAGCCAGAAGATGGCTCAACTGATGTCTTCGTGCACGCGTCCGCTGTTGAGCGCGCTGGCATGCATTCGCTCCAGGAAGGCCAGAAGGTCAGCTTCGACGTGGTTGCCGACAAGAAGTCCGGAAAGAACGCCGCGGATAATCTCCGCGAGGTCTAGACCGGACCTGCGCGAACACTCGCGCAGCGCCCGACGTGAAAGAAGGCCGGACAATTGTCCGGCCTTTTTTATTGCGCTGGCCGGCCTGCCCGCGGCGGGCGATGAATAATCGCCGTGTGCCGTCTATTGATACTCTCGCATTTATGCGTATTGTTTGTACGCATAAATGGAGGGATGATTATGCGCATTCAATCGGAGAACCTGTCCGTGCAACGCCGCCGCATCAATCTGACCATCAGCGCGGATGTCATCGCCGAGGCGAAAGCCTTGTCCCTGAACACCTCTCAGGCGGCAGAAGCCGGTATCCGCGAGGCTGTGCGCCGCGCGCGGGAGGCGGACTGGCGCCGCAAAAATCATGCTGCGATCTCGGCGCACAATGCGAGAATTGACAAGGACGGCCCGCTTTTGACGCCCGACTGGGCTAGGGAATAAAGCCGGATGGCGCGCTTTGACCTGTATCGGTTTGAGGCCAATGGTGTCCCGCTCGTCATTGATGTTCAGGCGGGGATTCTCGACGATCTTGCCAGCCGGGTGGTCATTCCGCTTCGTCCGGCGAAAGACGCCGGTGAGGAGGCTCTGGCCCGGCTCAAGCCGGTGATCGAAATTGACGGCGAAGACTATGTGCTGATGACCACGGATATCGCCGCTTTGCCGGTCAGGCGCCTCGGCGAGAAAATCGGCAATCTGGGCGCCCGGCATGGCGACGAGATATCCGCTGCACTCGATTTCCTGTTTGTGGGGTTCTAGGCACCCGCCGCCGTACCGATGTGTCAGGCCACAAATGATGGCGCCGCGTGCCACACCTGCTAGTCTGGCGTCCATGAGGGGGAAACACGGATGATCTTGCGCCGTATTGCCGATGCGCTTCGCCGTCAGGACTGGGTGACAGTGCTGATTGAATTTGTGCTGGTCATCGCCGGCGTTCTGATCGCCTTGCAGGTCAATAACGGGAATGAGGCACGGGCGGCGCAGGCCCGCCTGGATCGTTATGTGGATGAGCTGCGGCAGGACCTGGCGGCAGAGCGTGAGGAAATGCTGCGCGTTCAGCAAACGGCAATCGAGCGGCATGCAGCTCTATCCTATTTGCTGGGCGAGGCGATTGACTGGTCCATGCCGGAAGTCATCGTTCGGTTCGGAGAGGATTTAGTGATCGATCCGATGCCAGGCGTGGAGGTTGAAACAGGCCAGGCCATCTTCAATGAAGTCCTCACACTGTACACTTTTGACGGTCAGCGGCATACCTTCGATGCGCTGACAAATACCGGTGAGTTCCAGCTGTTCAACCGCCGCCCGATCGCCCGGGATTTGCGCGCGCATTACTCGGATATCTCTGCCTTCCAGGATTTTGAATCCAACTATCTGCTGCCGCGTTATCTTGGCGTATTCGAACAGCTTCATGAAAACGGAATTGCCCGGTTCGATGAAGTCGAAGTGGAAGCATTGCTTGCTGTGGTTCGCGATGACCCGCAACTGGCTTCCCGGTTACGCGAATTCGCCATACTTACCGACGTTCAGTATCGTCGGCTCATCCCGCTGATCGAGGAGACCGAAGCGCTGGCAGCCCGGCTGGAGGCATTGCAATGATCCTGCGGCAATTGAGCGTGCATGTCCGGACCCAGAACTGGATAGCGGTCGGGCTGGATTTCCTGATCGTGGTGATAGGTGTGTTTGTCGGCCTGCAAGTGTCGAACTGGAATGATGCCCGACAGGATTCGCAGGAGGCGCAATCTATCCTGTTGCGGTTGGAATCAGACCTTGAGACGGAAATTATCGGTTGGCAGCGCGGCGTTGAATATTATGCGGTCGCCCGCGATCACGGCCTTCTGGCGCTTGAGGCCTACAATGCCGAGGACATCGCTGATCCCACCGCGTTTCTGGTACGGCTTTATCAGGCCAGCCAGCGATGGAATCTCACCTCGCAACGCGGCACTTATGATGAACTGATATCGTCAGGCCGTATCTCATTGATTGGCGATGAGAACATGCGGGCGCGCCTCGCAAATCATTATTTGCGGATGTCTTCCTTGCAGAATGTCCTCGATTCCAGTCGCGGAGAGTTCCAATACCGCCGAACGGTTCGTTTCTACATGAACAATACGGTCCAACGGGCCATAAGACGCGATTGTGGAGACACTTACGTGGTCGAGAATACAAACTATTTTTATCTGACCCTGCCGGAACTCTGTTCGGTAGAATTACCATTGGAGCTTGCCATAGCTGAAGCAGAACGCCTTGCCGCAAATGTCGAGATCGAGGGGGAGTTGCGCTTTCACGTCAGTGTACTTGATGGGCAATTGGCAGCGATGGAAAATGCGATCGGCATTGCGGATAGCACGCTTGCGCAAGTGCGGATGGTGCGTCAGGGCCGGCAACAATGATCCTGTTCTGTCTTTCCCGGCATGGCCGTGAGCGGTCACTGGTTTGCCGAAGAAATGCGCGCGCTTGAATGATCGATAAACGCACCGCTCTGCTCGACAAGCTCGTCGACTATGTCCTGACAGAAGGGTTGGGCGCAGCCAGCCTGCGCCCTATGGCGAAGGCGGCGGGCACGAGCGATCGTATGTTGCTTTATTATTTCAAAGATAAGGACGCCCTGATCGCCGAAGTGCTCCAGCACGGGGCCGCGCGCCTGATGGCGGTGTTCAGCGCTCCGGGTGAGCTGGAAAAACTGCCGCGCGAAGCGCTGGCGCGAAAACTTTATAATCTGATGACCAGCCCGGATATCTGGCCTTATGCGCGCCTCTGGCTGGAGATCGCAGCCGGAGCGGCGGGCGGCGATGAGACGCTGCGCGACATTGGCGGCGCCATCGGGCGCGGATTCATGGAGTGGGGCGGTGCGCAACTCGATTGCGCCGAAGCGGACCGTGCCGCCGAAGCGGCGCGCCTGCTGGTCACGGTCGAAGGCATGATCTTGCTGAAAAGCCTTGGCCTGGACGACGTCAACGCCGCCCTGCGCTAGTCGGCCTTGTTCATGAAAAAGGCGATAACGAGTCCCACGCCTCCACCCCACAGGATTGTGCCGCCCGCACCGGCGTGTAGCGCAACTGTCGGGCCGTAAAGCTGCGGATACCAGGCCAGCGCAACTCCGTCGCACAGAATGGCTGCTGCTGTACCGACCGAGGCGCCAAGCGCGACTTGCTGGCGGCCCAGCCCGGCGACTTTCTTGAACAGGATCATGAATGGAACGGTTCCGGGAATGATGGCGGCGTAGAGCAGAGCGCGTGCCAGCCCGTCATAAATTCCCAGCGGTCCCAAGAAACGTAGCATCATGGCGGCAACGAACCAGAGAATAACGCCCATCAGGGCAGATAACCAGAATTGATGGCCGGTCAGGCCTAGGCGTGAGGCGAGGTTCATGGGAGGGCTCCTGTAGCGATCGCTACAGGCCTTCTAACAGAATGTAGCGGACGCTACAATCTTTATTCAAACACGCTGGGGGAAATGGCTCCATCTACCCGGATCGGCCAGAACAGGCGGTAGATGAGAAGGCCGAGCACCATCAGGCCGGAGAAAATGGCTCCCTGAAACACGATGATAACGGGTAACAGGATCATCATGGGCAACATTTGTATAAAGGCCGCACTGCCCGAAACCGTTTCCCCATTGATGTCGATCGGACCGCCCGCCAGCGCGATGAGCATCATCAGAAGAAAAATAAGAGCGAAAAACCCGCCAATACCAAAGACCCATCCGAAGAAGATCAGTTTGAACGCGCTGCGCAGCCGCAGTTTTCCGTCTCTCACACTCAGTTTCATGTCTCAATCCCCGCTTGCCACCTTTGATCGCGGAATCGATACTGCCACCAACAGGGGAGATTTGACCATGACCTATGTCGATGGATTTGTGATTGCCGTTCCCACCGCCAACAAGGAGGCCTATCGAACGGTTGCCGAGGCCATGGTGCCGTTGTTCAAGGATTATGGCGCGCTCAGCGTGGTGGAATGCTGGGGCGATGATGTGCCGGACGGAGAGGTGACGTCCTTCCCCATGGCGGTGAAGGCCACGGCCGATGAGAGCGTCGTCTTTTCCTGGATCACCTGGCCCGACAAGGCGACCCGCGATGCCGGCATGGCCAAGGCCATGGAAGACGAGCGCATGGCCGGCATGGATACCGCCAACATGCCGTTTGATGGCAAGCGCATGATCATGGGCGGCTTTGAAGCCATCGTGGAGGCCTAGCCGCCCGTCGGCCCGTGTTCCAGCTCGCGGATGATGGTTTCGCGCAGGCGCTCGGCTGCAATGGGCAGGGTCGGCACTTCAATCAGGGCCATTTCCGTATCGCGAAGATCGGGTAATCCGCTGTCCTCGCTATCGAGCAGGGTGAGGTCGGACGGCACCATTTCCTTGGGCAGTACGCTGACGCCCAGCCCGGCGCGCACAGCGGCATGCGTGCCGGACAGGGAGGTGCAGGTATAGGCGATCCGCCAGCGCCGCCCGGCTGTATCCAGCGCCTGCGTGGCGCGGCTGCGATAGACGCAAGGCGAGGGCGAGACGACCAGCGGCAAATCCTCGCGTTTCGCGGCCTCCTCTGAGGCGGCGACCCAGACCAGAGGCTCGCGCCAGACCCGGCGCCCGGTCACGCCGGAACCGGGTTCGCGTTTCACCAGTGCCAGATCAAGACCTCCGGCCTCGAAACGCCGGATCAGATCCAGCGTCAGCTCGCAGGTCACTTCCAGAACCACGCCCGGATGGCTGCGGGAGAAGCGCGCCAGCACATTGGGCAGGTAAGAGGTGGCAAAATCTTCCGGCGCGCCCAGCCGTACCACACCGGTCAGGCTCTGCTTGTCAAAGCGATTGGCGAGATCGTCATGGAGGGCGAGAATCTTGCGCGCCTGCTCCAGCAGAGCCTCGCCCTCGTTTGTGGGGCGGACAAGGTGCGGATTGCGTTCCAGCAATTGCACGCCGAGGCGCTCTTCCAGCCGCTTGATCTGTAGCGAAATCGCCGATTGTCCGCGATTGAGGCGCTGGGCGGCCGCGCTGAAACCGCGATGATCGACAACGGTCACGAAGGCGCGCAAGAGGTCGGGGTGGAGAGCGTGGGGCATGATTGAGATTTGTAATAGTAAAGTTGAAGACAATCAATTTCCAAAATGACACTAACGGCTATAGGTCGCCGCTATCACGTCCCCGAACCGGCAGGAGATAGCCATGAACGCCCCGACCCGCCCGCAGGAATTCCCGACATCATCGCCCAAGGTTGAAACCCCGCGCGTCACCGTTGCATTTGGCGATGGCATCGGCCCGGAAATCATGCAGGCCGCGCTCGATGTCCTCATCTCGGGCGGCGCCCGCTTCGAGATCGAGCCCATCGAGATCGGCGAGAAAGTCTACAAATCCGGCATCAGCGCCGGCATCACGCCGGAAGCCTGGGACAGCCTTCGCCGCACGCGGGTCTTCTACAAGGCGCCGATCACCACGCCTCAGGGCGGCGGCTTCAAATCGCTGAATGTCACCGTGCGCAAATCGCTGGGCCTGTTCGCCAATGTGCGCCCCTGCGCCGCGCTGTCGCCCTTCGTCGCCACGCGCCATCCTGACATGGACGTGGTGATCGTGCGCGAGAACGAGGAAGACCTCTACGCCGGCATCGAGCACCGTCAGACCGACGAGGTCTATCAGTGCCTGAAACTGATCACCCGCCCCGGCTGCGAGAAGATTGTCCGCTATGCCTTCGAATATGCGCGCGCCTATGGCCGCAAGAAGGTGACCTGCATGGTGAAGGACAACATCATGAAGCTCACCGATGGCCTGTTCCGCAAGGTCTTTGACGAGGTCGCCGCGGAATACAGCGATATCGCGGCCGATCACTACATCATCGATATCGGCACGGCCCGTTTGGCGGACCAGCCCGAAAACTTCGACGTGATCGTCACGCCCAACCTCTATGGCGACATCATCTCCGACGTGGCCGCCGAGATCGCCGGTTCGGTGGGTATGGGCGCGTCTGCCAATATCGGCGAAAGCTGCGCCATGTTCGAAGCCATTCATGGTTCGGCCCCGGATATTGCCGGACAGAATATCGCCAATCCGTCCGGCCTGATCCTCGCCGGTGTGACCATGCTGGTGCATCTCGGCCAGAGCGAAGCCGCAGCCCGCATCCATAATGCCTGGCTGAAGACGGTTGAGGATGGCGTCGGCACGGGTGACATGAAGCCGGAGAATGCGGTTCTGGGCACGCGCGAATTTGCGGATGCCGTGATCGATCGTCTCGGTCAGACCCCGAGCACGCTGCCACCGGCCGCCTATGATCCGGACCAGAAGCCCATCGTGATCGAGACACCCGATCGCCCGGCACCGGCGAAAAAGGAGCTGGTCGGCGTTGATGTCTTCACCCATGACCGCGCCCCGGCCGATGACCTGGCCGCGCGCCTGAATGCGGCAGCAGCCGGCCCGTTCGAGCTGGTTCTGATCACCAATCGCGGCGTGAAGGTCTGGCCGCAGGGCTTGCCGGAAACCTTCTGCACCGATCACTGGCGCTGCCGGTTTGAAGCGCGCGGCGAAGCAGGCACGGCCGATGTCGCAAGGCTTCTGGCCGCTTTGGCAGAGGCCGGAATCGATGCGGTGAAAACCGAGAACCTCTACGAGTTTGATGGTGAACGCGGATACTCGCTGGGGCAGGGACAATAGAGCTTCCGGCTTCAACCTGAATCAGAACTTCAACTTGAATCAATACATGAAGGGCGGGCGTTTCGGCGGCCGCCCTTTTCATGTCCGGTTCAGTGCGCGAAGGTGAAAACCGACTCTTCATCAGCCACTTTGAGGCAGATCATGACTCGAATTCTCATCCTCCTGTTGGGCCTGTTCAGCGCGCCCGCGCTCGCTCAGACCGGATATCAGACGCAGTATTTCAACGTCACGGGCGTAGCTCCGGACGACACACTGAACATTCGCGCTGACGCCAATCCCGAAGCTGAGGTGATCGGTGAACTGGCATTCGATGCGGTCAATATCGAAGTCACCGGGCGAGACGGCAATTGGGCACAGGTCTCCAGCGGCGAACAGGCGGGCTGGGTGTCCTTCACCTATCTGGCCCGTACGGAGCCGGAATTGCTGGCCTCCGGCCTGCCGGTAGGCCTCTCCTGCGGCGGAACGGAGCCATTCTGGAGCGCCGAAATCGACGAAGATAATATTGTTTTCAATGCCTTCTGGGCAGAAGAGGAATCAACGCCTTACCCTGTGACGGCCGCGCCGCGCGCCTTCACGATCGGCTATCCCGTCATCCTGATGCTTGAGGGCGGCGGCGTCGCCGTGCTGGAGCCGGAATACTGCTCCGATGGCATGAGCGATATTCCCTATGGCTGGTCGTTGAATACGGTTCTGCCGGATCATGCGGAGACGGTCTATTCGGGATGTTGCACGCTGCGCCGTGAATAAATCTGCACCTATCTGCCTCCAAACCCGTATCCGGTGGCCACTCATCCTGTGAACGGCAATAATCGCCGCATCGATTGGAGGAATGGATATGGATTCGTTTGGCGAAATCTTCTCAAGTTTCTGGTGGCTTCTGTTTCCGCTGGCTTTTTTCCTGATAGCCGGATGGAACAGCTTCATGAGTTACAAGCGCACCAAAGCCAAAATCGAGCTTCTGAAAACCTACGCCGCGGCCGGCAAGGAAGCGCCGGCAGATCTGGTCGCCTCGCTGAATTCCGAGACAGATCGTCATGGCGGCCGGGAATGGCACGATAATGACGGCGATGGCGATTCCGGCGGTGGCAGCGGCGTCTTTCTGGTCGTCCTGTTTTCCGGCCTCAGCGCGATCTTTGCCTTTGCCGGCTATTCTGGCTGGCTGGGCGACGAGACGTCCATGTATTTCGTCTCGATGATACTGGGCGTGCTCGCTCTGGCTTTTCTCGCCTCGTCGCTCTTTGGCAAGCGCCGCAAGCGCTAGCCATGCACGACGCCAGCGACGCCGAGCTGGTGGGCGCTGCGCGGCAAGGCTCAGATGCCGCCTTCGCGCAGCTCGCCCAGCGACACAGTCAGGCCCTGCGGAGTTTTCTCCGCGGGGTTTGCCGCGATCATGCGCTGGCAGACGATATCGCGCAGGACGCGCTGATTCGTGCCTGGCAAAGACTGCATCAATTGCGCGAACCGGCCGCGTTCAAAAGCTGGCTGATCGGCACGGGATGGCGGCTGGCATCGCAACAGCGCCGCTCTGCCGGACGGCGCGCGCGGCGCGAACAGGACTGGTCGGATACGCAAGACCAGATGCGGCCAGAGGGCATCAGCTTGGCGGAAAACATGGAGCTGGAGGCGGCGATGCAGGAGCTCACGCCGGACCAGCGCGCCTGTATTGCCCTGTGTCTGGCCGGCGGATGGTCGCATGGCGAAGCCTCAGAGGCACTGGACATGCCGGTCGGAACGATCAAATCTCATATCAAGCGCGGCCGGGCCCGATTGCTCGCCGCGCTGGGAGGTGACTCATGAGCGCAGAAAACAGGCTGAACGCCTTTCTTCAGGCCGATGCCGCCCCGGCACGTGATCCGGCTTTCATGGCCGATCTGGAAGGGCGGATGGCCCGTATTCGTTTGTCCGCGCAGCTGCGCCGCAATGGCATCATTGCGATTGCCGCAACCGCCATTCTCTTCGGTCTGGTGAAGGCATCGGGCCTTAGTCTTGTCGGCGCTGCGGCACAATTTGCCACGGATATGGCCAGCACGCCGGGACTTGCGCTCGCCGCCCTCATTGTCGCGGCGGCTGTGTTGCTGCCGCGCGTCATTGGCGGGAATCTGATCCGTTGATCTCGCCAAGCCCCGCAGACTCGGACTAGTCTCACCGGGTCGAGGGGGACATTGCATGATTTTTCTGATTATCGGTCTGGTTCTGTTTCTGGGCATCCATTCCATCCGGCTGGTGCCGGGCGGACGCAACGCCATGATATCCGGTTTCGGACCCGGCGGGTTCAAGGTGCTCTATTCGCTGATTTCCATCATCGGCCTCGGCCTGATCATCTATGGCAAGATACAGGCGCATCCGTCCGAAATTCTGTGGGTTGCGCCGGAATGGGGCCGTCTCGCGGCGCTGATCGCCGTGCCGGTATCATTGATCCTGATCGTGGCGGCCAATACGCCCAGCCATATCCGCCGCTTTGTCCAGCATCCCATGCTCACCGGCGTTCTGCTCTGGTCAGGCTCCCATCTGGCGGCCAATAGCGAGCGCGCCGCAGTCTATCTGTTTGGCTCATTTTTTGTCTGGTCGCTCATCACCCTGATCGCCGCCTTCATTCGCGGCGACCATGCGCCGGTGCCGCCCAAGGGCTGGGGCGGAGATGTCGTGGCGATTGTCATTGGCGCTCTGATCGCCGTCCTGTTGGCGCGGTTTCACCTCTACCTGTTTGGCGTCGGCATCGTCGGATGACGGTTTGCATCCAAATTTGACCGGCGGTGCATCTTGGTTTCGAGAAGCGCATTTGAGCGCTTTCGAGACACGAAAAGGAAATCCCAATGGAAGGTTTTATGGTCTTGATCCCGTTGTCGGCAATCTTGCTGCCAGCGATCATCGTCGGAATTGTTCTCCACTTCGGCAACAAGAATAAGCGGGAAATACTGGAAACAGTACGCGTGGCCTCACAGAACGGCACCATTCTGACGCCGGAAGTTGTCAAATCGCTCGGCGTTCAGGAACGCAAGAAAGGTAGCGAGCTTCGCACCGGAATGATCTGGACCGCAGTCGCCGCCGCCGTCTTGGTATTCGGCTGGGCGGTCGGGCCTGAAGAAGACATGGCGTTCCGGGTATTTGCCGGTATTGCAGCTTTCCCCGGATTTATCGGCCTGACGCTAATCGCAATTGGCGTCCTTATGGGCGACAAATCAGACGACGCCGAATAATCGGAGAACGCTCAAGTGTCTCGGGGTGCATCGGACGAGGAATTGATCGCATTGGTCGTCGCCGCCAGGGACGGCGCGGCCTTTGGCGAGCTCGTCCGCCGTCACCAGGGCGTTGTGCGAGGGATGATGACCCGCATGTGTGGCAATCACGCCCTCGCAGACGATCTTGCCCAGGAGGCCTTCATCAAGGCCTTCAACAAGATCAACAGCTTTACGGGCAGCGGATCCTTTCGGGGATGGCTCTGCCGGATCGCTTACAACGAGTTTCTGATGTCGGCGCGAAAGCGCAAGGCAACAGACAAGGCCATGGAACGCTTTCAGCAAGATGTCGATGACGTCGAGAAGCCGCGTGACATGGGATCAGTGGTCGATCTCGACCGCGGATTGAAAACACTGAAGGAAGACGAACGGGTGTGTGTTGTGCTGTGTTATGCTAGCGGAATGTCCCATGCAGAGGCATCGGAAGCGACAGGCATGCCACTGGGAACCGTGAAGTCACACGTTAACCGGGGACGGGAAAAGCTGAAGGCCTGGTTCGAGGCCGAGGAGGCGATGGTATCATGACCATGAATGACCCATTTGAAGATCGTCTGCGCTCCGCTTTTGCGGCCGCTGAGCCCGATCACAGCGATGCCGAAGACTTTGTCCGCAAGGTGCAGAGCCGGATCAAGCGTCCCGACCGCCGCCGCGCTCTGATACTGGGCGGGGCCGGCTCGACCGGGTCGGCCGTGGCCGGCACGCAGCTGGAGGGTTTTTTTTCCAACCCGGACTTGCTGCCCGTGGACGGGATAGCCGGACAGGTCTTCGCCTATACCTCGCCGGAAATGCTGGCAGCCGGGGCGCTCGCCCTAATGATCGCCGGATTCGCGGTCGTCATTCCAAAACAGATTTAACCAGCCGGACGCTATCGCCGGAGCGGCTCTTCGGCTATGACGCCGCCATGTCTGCTCAAAACAAGATCAAACGCATCGGAGTGCCGGGTATTCGCGCCCGCAAGGGGGGCGAGCCTCTGGTCTGCCTGACCGCCTATGACGCGCCGATGGCGCGCCTGCTGGACCCGCATTGCGATGTCCTCCTCGTGGGCGACAGCCTCGGCATGGTTGTCCACGGGCTCGATTCCACCATCGGTGTGACGCTCGACATGATGATCCTGCATGGCAAGGCCGTCATGCGGGCTGCGAAACAGGCGCTGGTGGTGATTGATCTGCCCTTTGGCACCTATGAGAAATCGCCCGAACAGGCGTTTGAAAGCGCTTCGCGCGCTCTGGCCGAAACCGGCGCGCAGGCGGTGAAGATCGAAAGCGGTGTTTATGCCGCTGACACGATCCGTTTTCTCGCCGAGCGCGGCATTCCGGTGATGGGCCATGTCGGCCTTCGCCCGCAGGCGGCCCTCAATGAAGGCGGCTTCAAAGCCAAGGGCCGCGACGATATGGAACGCACGCGCGTCTTCAACGAAGCGCGCGAAGCGGATGCGGCCGGTGCCTTTGCCATCGTCATTGAAGGCGTGGCGGAAAATCTGGCGCGGGAAATTACCGGCGCGGTGAAAGCGCCGACCATCGGCATTGGCGCATCGGCCGCCTGTGACGGGCAGATTCTGGTCACCCAGGACATGCTCGGCCTGTTCGACTGGACCCCGAAATTCGTGCGTCGGTATGCGCAATTGTCCGGCGTGGTGGAGGAGGCCGTTGCAGCCTATGCGGCCGATGTGAAATCACGCGCCTTTCCGGCAGATGCAGAAACCTATTCCTTCAAGCCGAAGAGCAGTTAGGGCCAGGATCTGCTAATCTGGCTGCAATGGCCGGAGCGGATCTGCGCGGATACAAGGAGCAAACCCGCCGGAAGGCCAATGCCTTTCAAGGATTTGCGACGCAGTAGCCCGTGCAAAGCGGCCCGGTCCGAAGGACGGCCATGATGACGTCGATCTGCTTTGTCAAAGCCCTCGACCGGGGGAAAGGCTCCGCTCTTCGGGCTTTTCCTCGCATCTCTCGTCACCCCGGCCGCCATTACAGACAAATTAGCAGGTCCTGGCCCTCAGCGCTGTTGCCGCTGAGGCCCAGCGCGGCTAGTGTCCGGCTCCGATTGACCAGAGATTACAGGGCGTTTCCCTTGGCCGACATTTTCCACGAAGTTGAAGAAGAACTCCGCAAGGACAAGTATAACGATCTCCTGCGCAAATGGGGACCGTGGGTTCTTGGCGGCGCCATTGCGATTGTCGTGATCGCAGCAGCCTGGCAAGGCTGGGAATACTGGCAGACCCAGCAATCCCATGCCATGTCGGATCGCTATTTTGCGGCATTGGAGCTGGTTGAAGACGACCGCCTCGTCGAAGCCGATCTCGCCTTGCAGCAGATTTCCGAAGACAGCGCGGGCGGCTATGCGGCACTGGCGCTGATGCAGCGCGGCGAACTTGCGCTGCAGGCCGGAGATGCGGCAACAGCCGGGTATCTGTTCGAGCAGGCTGCGGACCGGTTTTCAACCGTCGCCTTCTCCGATCTGGCGCGCGTCAAGGCCGCGATGGCCCAGTTCGAGGAACTGTCGATCGACGATCTTCAAAACCGCCTCGGCGACATGATGCAGCCGGAGCGGCCCTATCGCCTTCTGGCGATGGAAGTGATCGCGGCAAAAGCCTTTGCCGAGGGCGATCTCGACCGCGCCCTGACCGAATACAATGCCATTGCCGGCGATATTGATGGTCTCGCCTTGCCGGTCTCGCAACGCGCGCAGGCTGCCGTGGATCTGATCGAGCGCCTTCAGCAGCAGGAAGCTCTGGACGCGCCGGCAACAGACGATGCCATCGAAATGCCGGCGCTTCCGGAAACACCGGATGTGGATCCGGCGACCTTCAATCTGGGGGAAGTGCTGGACCGCGTCGATGAAGAGACCGGAACGCTGACGACCGACAGCCCGCAATTGCCCGACGCGGCCGGCTTGCTGGAAACAAATGACAATGACTCTGCCGAAGACGGACAGGACTAAGCTGATGACATTTTCGAACCCGGGCCGGTATCTCCTGCTGGCCTCTCTGGCCTTCCTTGCCGGTTGTTCCTCCATTCAGGACACAGCCGCGCAAATCAATCCCTTCGTCCTTCTGGAAGAGGACGATCCGGAACGGCCACCGGAAGACGAACGCGTCTCCATCCTCTCCTTCGAGCAATCCTTGCAGGCCGACCCGGATGCGGCGGCAACGCCAGTCGAATTGCCGACCGCCTATCGCAACACGATCTGGGCGCAGCCGGACGGCTATCCGACGCACGCGATGCAGCACACGCAGGCGACCGGCAATCTCGACGTTCTGTTCCGCAACCGGTTTGGTCAGGGCTCGGACCGCTCCAGCCGCATCAATGCGCGGCCGATATATGCCGATGGACGCATTTACGCGATGGATGGCCGCGGCCGCGTCTATGCGCTGGACCCGGATACCGGCGCGCAAATCTGGGAGGCCCGCCTGCAATCGGGGGCCCGCAATGACCGGACAACTTTCGGCGGCGGTCTCGCCTTCGACGGAGGCCGGGTGTTTGCCCACAATGGCAATCGTTTCCTCGCAGCGCTCGATGCCACGAGCGGCGCAGAAATCTGGCGCGCGGAATCGCTGACGCCTTTCCACTCGGCCCCGACGGCTGTGAACGGTATGGTCTTTGTCTCGACCGATGACAATGAGCTCTACGCCATCGAGCAGGGATCCGGCGATATTGCCTGGAACCACCAGGGCATTTCCGAGCCGGCGCGCCTTCTGACGTCGCCGAGTGCGGCTGTGCTGGGTGAAACCGTGGTTGCGCCCTATGCCTCCGGCGAGCTTGTCGCACTGCGCATCCAGAACGGTAACCCGATCTGGACCGATGCGCTGACACGGTCGGGCGGGCTGACACCGATTTCCGCGATCAATGATGTGGCAGGCAGCCCCGTCATCGTGGATGACTTCGTCTATGCGATGAGCCATTCGGGCATTCTCGCCGCGTTCAACCTGCGCACAGGGGAGCGTCTCTGGACGCAACCGGCGGGCGGACTGCATGCGCCATGGGTCGCTGGCAATTTTCTGTTCCTCGTGACGTCTGACGGCGAAGTCGTCTGCGTCGAGCGGGTGACGGGGGCCATCCAGTGGATCACCCAGTTGCAGCAGTTCGAAAGTGAACGCCGCCGCCGCGACCGCATTGCATGGTCCGGCCCGATCATGGCCGGTGGACGCCTGGTACTGGCCGGATCGCATGGCCGCGCCGTCATTCTGTCGGCGATCGATGGGACTATCCAGCGAGACGTCAATCTGGGTGGTCCGGTCTTTGTGGCCCCGATCATCGTCAATGAAACGATCTATGTCGTGACCGATGAGGCACGTCTGGTCGCGCTGCGATAACGATATGGCTGTCCCCACAATTGCGGTGGTGGGCCGCCCGAATGTCGGCAAGTCGACGCTTTTCAACCGGCTTGCAGGCAAACCACTCGCCATCGTCGACGACATGCCGGGCGTCACACGCGACCGACGCGAAGCGCACGGCCGCCTCGGCGACATTCCCTTGCGGATCATCGATACCGCCGGCTTTGACGATGCCGATGCCACAAAGCTCGGCACCGATATGCGCGCGCAAACAGAGCTCGCGCTGGCCGATGCCGATGTCTGCCTGTTCGTCATTGATGCCCGCGAAGGTGTCACCGCGCTTGATGAAGCCTTCGCTGATGTGATCCGGCGCTCCGGTGCCAAGGTCGTGCTGGTCGCCAACAAGGCGGAGGGCAGGGCCGGGCTGGTTGGAATTTCCGAGAGCTATGCGCTGGGCTTTGGCGAGCCGGTCGGCCTGTCGGCCTCTCATGGCGATGGCATTGGCGACCTCTATGCCGCGGTTGGCGAGGCGCTGGGCGAGTTTGAAAATCTGAAAGATGACCGCAGCGAGGAACCCCCTCTGCGCATTGCGGTGATTGGCCGGCCGAATGCCGGAAAATCCACCCTGATCAATTCCCTCATCGGACAGGATCGCCTGATTACCGGCCCGGAAGCCGGTGTGACGCGCGATGCGATTGCGGTCGACTGGTTCTGGGATGGCCGCCGCGTGCGTCTGCACGATACGGCGGGGCTTCGCAAACGCGGCAAGGTGGATGACCGGCTGGAGCGGATGAGCGCGGCGGACACGCTGCGCGCCATCAAATTTGCCGAAATCGTGCTCTTGCTGACCGATTCCGAACACCCGTTCGAAAAGCAGGACCTGACCCTGGCCGATCTGGTTCTGCGCGAGGGGCGGGGACTGGTCATGGTTCTGGCGAAATGGGACCTCGTGGCCAACCGCCATGCCGCCCTGAAAGAGCTTCAATACGAATTCGAGCGCCTGCTGCCACAGGCCAAGGGCGCGCCTCTGGTGCCGGTCTCGGCGCTGAAGATGAAGGGGCTGGACGACATCATGCCGGCGGTTACCCGCCTGCACAAGGACTGGTCCGCCAAGATCAAGACGCGCGATCTCAATGACTGGCTGCAGGAAATGACGGCCCGGCATCCGCCGCCCGCTGTCAATGGCCGCCGCATCAAGCCGCGCTATCTGACGCAAACGAAATCACGCCCGCCGACCTTCGTATTGATGTGTTCGCGCGCAGCGGATTTGCCGGAAAGCTACAAGCGCTATCTGGTCAACGGATTGCGTGAAGCCTTTGACATGCCGGGCGTGCCGATCCGTCTGATCGTGAAGGCGGGCAAGAACCCCTATACGGACGGCGCACGCGGCGGCAGCGGGAATTGATCCTGCTGTGTGAAGCGTGAGCGGACGAGTGACGCCCGTATCTCACCAGAAAAATCCGTCATCCTCCGGCCGCGCTTGCGCGGGTCCGGGGGATCTCACCATCTATTGAGATCACCCGAATGAATCGGGTGATGACGGTTTTATCAGGGCGTCCGGGGTAAGCTCCGTCACCCCTCGTCGGGAAAATCCACCCATTCGCGGTGGCGCGTATTTTCCGCAGACACCAGCGACAGGACCAGCGGCACCAGCGCTTCGGGCGGGGGCAGCGCATCGCGGTCTTCGCTGGGGAAGGCTTTCTTGCGCATGGCGGTCCGCATCGGGCCGGGATTGACCAGATTGATCCGCAGATCGGATGAAATGTGCTCATCCGCCCAGGACATGACCAGCGCATCCAGCGCCGCCTTGCTGGCTGCATAGGGCGCCCAGTAGGCGCGGCAGGACTTCGATGCGCCAGACGTCAGGAAGACGGCCCGGCCAGCCTCGGATTTCAGCAATAGCGGCTCGAACGCCCGGATCAGACGCGCCGGCGCGATCGCATTCACGCCCATGACTTCATTCCAGGTTTTCGCTGTCACCTGATAGGCGGGCGTCAACTCGCCCAACTGCCCGGCAGCCGCGACCAGAATATCAAGCCGGCCCCAACGCTCGTCGATGATTTCGGAGAGTTTTTCAATACCTTCCGGATCCATTTGATCCAGCGGCACCAGCGTGCATTTGCCGCCCGCAGCCTTGATCTCGTCGTCCAGTTCTTCCAGCCCGCCCTGCGTGCGCGCTGTGGCGATCACATGCGCGCCGTCTTTGGCCAGACCAACCGCAATAGCGCGGCCAATACCGCGGGATGCGCCGGTGACCAGCGCAATCTTGTCATTCAACATCGGATTACTCATGCATCGACCAGCAGGGAAAGCTGCCGGTCCTTGTCGGAAGCCGCGCGCTCATGGTCAAGCAGGCGGGTCGGATACTGGCCCGTGAAGTAATGATCGGCCATTTGCGGGGTCTTGTCGTTGCGCGCCTCGCCCAGCACAGCCTGATAGAGGCCGTTGATGGAGAGGAAGCCGAGACTGTCGGCTTTCAGCGCGCGCGCCATGGCTTCGCAATCGAGGGAGGAGGCCATCAGCTCGTCCGTGCGCGGCATGTCGATGCCGTAGAAATCCGGGCTGACAATGGGCGGACAGGCGGAGCGGAAATGCACTTCGGTCGCCCCGGCATCGCGCATCATGTCGACAATCTTGCGCGACGTGGTGCCACGCACGATGGAATCATCCACCAGCAGGACGCGCTTTCCGGCAATCACGGAGCGGTTGGCCGAGTGCTTGCGGCGGACGCCCAGATCGCGTTTCGCCTGGGTCGGCTGAATAAAGGTCCGGCCGACATAGTGGCCGCGGATAATGCCCATTTCATAGGGCACGCCGGCGGCTTGCGCATAACCCAGAGCCGCTGGCACGCCGCTGTCCGGCACCGGAATAACGACATCCACATCCGCCGGTGCATCCCGGTAGAGCTGACGCCCCATTTCCTTGCGCGCCTCATAGACGCTGATCCCGGATATGATCGAATCGGGGCGGGCAAAATAGATGTACTCAAAGGCACACGGCCGTGAGGGCTGAACCGGGGCAAAGCGCTCCGACTTGATCCCGTCATCGCTGACGACAATGGCCTCGCCCGGATCGATGTCGCGAATATATTTCGCGCCAATCACATCCAGCGCACAGGTTTCCGACGCAAGGATGACCGCACCATCCAGATCGCCCAGGACGAGCGGCCGGATGCCGAACGGGTCCCGCGCGGCAACGAGCTTGCCGTTGACCAGAGCGACAAGGGCAAAAGCGCCTTCGATCTGCTTCAGGGCTGACAGGAAGCGCTTGGAGGCGCTGGTGCGTTCCGAGCGCGCCGCGATCTGGAGAATGACTTCCGTGTCGCTGGTCGACTGGAAGATGGCGCCGCTGGCGACCAGGTCATTCCGCAATGTGCGGGAATTCGTCAGATTGCCGTTATGTGCCACGGCAATACCGCCGCCGCGCACATCGGCATAGAGCGGCTGGATATTCCGGGTGATGGTCGCGCCCTGCGTGGAGTAGCGCACATGGCCGATGCCGGCAGAGCCGGGCAGGCGATGATGGGTTTCGCCATCGGCAAAATGCTCGCCGACCAGTCCCATATGCCGTTCGGCATACACGCGCGATCCGTCATGGGTGACGATGCCGCAGCTTTCCTGTCCGCGATGTTGCAGGGCGTGAAGGCCCAGCGCGATCAGCAGCGCCGAGTCGGCTGCGCCGTAGACGGCAAAAACGCCGCATTCTTCGCGCATATGGTCCGAAGCCGGATCATAGGCGAGGGGGGGAGCCGGAAATCTCATCCGTCATCATCCTCACTGGCATTGCCGATTAGTTCATCAAGCCGATTGCGGTCGCGGTCTTCATACGACTCTTCATCCGGTCTGTCCGGAATTTCTGCGGGCGATATAGGCGTAGTTCGTCCGATTTGCGAATCCCCCGGCGCAAGTGATTGCAGCAGGCGGGCAGATGTATTCACCAGCGGATACAGCCGGGCATCGGTCAGTTGACCCGGCGGCTGTCCCTGATTGGCGAGGCTGGAAATGATCAGGAAAAAGCCCAGCGCCAGCAAGGCCCGCGCAATGCCGAAGAAAAATCCCAGCATGCGGTCGAGGAAGCCGACATCATCGCCGCGTTTGACATTGGCGCGCATCGGCGCGGTCAGGAAGCTGACGGCCATGAAGACCAGCGCAAAGACCACGGCGAGCGTGATCAGATTGGCAATCCATCCCGATGGCACGAAATCATCGGCCAGCGTGACAAATAGCGGCCGGCTCCATAGCGCCGCGATGGCGGCCACAATGGCGGCGGTCATGGACAGGGCTTCGCTGACAAAGCCGCGGACCAGGGCATGATAAGCGGACGCCCCAATGAAGAGGAGGATGGCGCCGTCGATCGGGGTCAGGCCGCCCATCCGCTAGTCCTCCAATTGCCAGGCGCTGATCGTGGCGACGAGGTCGGCCACGCCGCCCAGTCCGCGCACGGAAACGGGCGGGTTGCCCTCGCTGGCGGACAGCGGGGCGAGTGCCTGTAAAAAACCGAGTTTCGCTGCTTCTTTCAAACGCGCCTCACTCCGGCCCACGGCCCGAATATCACCCGAAAGGCTCATCTCGCCAAATACCACAGCATCCACGGGCAAAGGCGCGTTGAGCGCAGAGGAGATAATCGCCGCCGCCACGGCCACATCCGCCGCCGGTTCGCCGATCTTCAGGCCCCCTGCAACATTCAGATAAACGTCACGCCCGCCAAATGAAAGCCCGCATCGCGCTTCGAGGACGGCCAGCACCATGGAAAGCCGCCCGGAATCCCAGCCCACAACCGTGCGACGCGGCGTGCCCAGTGGCGACGCCGCCACCAGCGCCTGAATTTCGGTCAGAACGGGTCGCGTGCCTTCCATACCGGCAAAGACAGCCGCTCCCGGCGTCTGGTTGCCACGATCATTCAGGAAAAGGGCGGAGGGGTTTTCAACTTCCTGCAGCCCCGCTTCGCCCATTTCGAACACGCCGATTTCATCGGTCGGGCCGAAGCGGTTCTTCACCGCGCGCAGGATGCGGAACTGGTGGCTGCGCTCGCCTTCAAAATAGAGGACGCCATCGACCATGTGTTCGACAACGCGCGGACCCGCAATCTGTCCGTCCTTGGTGACATGCCCGACCAGCACGATGGCGCAGCCGGATTTCTTGGCGAACCGGACCAGCTCCTGCGCGCAGGCGCGTACCTGCGCAACGGTCCCGGGCGCCGCGGCCAGCTGATCGGTCCACAGCGTCTGGATCGAGTCGATGACCGCGATTTGCGGCTTTTCCGACTTCAGCCCGTCGAGAATGTTTTCCAGATTGGTTTCAGCTGCCAGCGCGACCGGCGCGTCCGCCAGACCGAGCCGCCGCGCCCGCCGCCGGACCTGATCCACGGCTTCCTCGCCGGACACATAGATGGTGCTGACATCATTGTTGGCGAGATTGGCCACGGCCTGCAGCAGCAGGGTCGATTTGCCAATGCCGGGATCACCGCCCACCAAAAGGGCCGAGCCGGGCACAATGCCGCCACCGCAGACACGGTCAAACTCGGCAATCCGGCTTTGATGACGCGGCAGCTCGCCGCCATCCCCGTCCAGCGTGACCAGCTCCAGCCGGCCGCGCCGGCCCGCTTTCTTGCTCTTGGCTGCGGTGCCGACGGGCGCAGAGGCGACTTCCTCGATCAGCGTATTCCACGAGCCGCAATCATCGCAGCGGCCGGCCCATTTTGCATGAACCGACCCGCAAGACTGACAGACATACTGATTGTCGGCACGCGCCATAACGAATCATCCCGGAACTCAATGTCCAGAATGGGGGCTTTGCCCGGAAATCCAAAGCCGGGACTGCAATCATCAGCGCATTGTGATGTGAAGGATCAGCTCTCTTCCAGCAGGAAAGTATGCGGGATAACGGTCGGCTTTTTATGCCGGGGTTCCAGCAGGCGAAAGGCGCGCGCTAGCAGGACTTTGGGCAGCCAGCCGGCATTCGGGCGCGCTTCGATCCGGGATTTCAATCCAAACCGGTCCCGCAGCCAGGCATTGGCCAGAATGGTATTGGCCCGCAATTGCGCCACCGGTGTCATGAATTCGATCGACAGCGAGACATTCAGATCATCACCATTATCAATGCGGTGTGGCGCATTTTGCGGCCAGTGAACCATATCGCCGGGGGCGAGATGGAAACATTCGCCGCCCGCGTCGAATTCCGGCGAGTAGGGAATTTCCTCTTCGGTTTTCTCGCTGACCACCGCCTCGAGGCCATGCGCATCCACAAAGGGTTCTTCCCGCGGATAGAGCCAGACGGATTTGTGACCACGCAGATGCAGCAGCATGACGCGCGGCACATCAAGGTGGTAGAAAACGCGCGCACGCGGTGACGAGATCAAGAGCCCGAGATCGGTGTTGAAGGGCCGGAAACCGGGGATGATCGCCTTCAGCTCGGCAAATATCCGCCGGTTCATCTCGGCCAGTTCCGGATCGCGGCGGTCGGCGGCGCGCAGATTCAGCCAGATGCGCCCGTCCTTGACGGCCTGCACCATCTGCTGGCCAGTGACCTTGCCGAGCCGGCCACATTCCCAGCTTTCTGGCGTATCGCCCATCCGGTAAACGCCAATATGCTCGCGCGGATAGCGGTCCAGCAAGGCCGCCAGCCCCTCATCTGTGAACATGGCATCACGATGGAGGGAGTGCGTATGGGCCGACACGACCTCTCCGAACTGATTGCGGGTTTCCGCATCAAATGTGGCCGGGTCAAAAACGGTGGTGGTTTCAGGAAAATCACGCATAAGACACCTCCCGGTGTGCCGGCTCACCGTCCGGCTTGATCAGGTGAAGGAAGAAGAGAAGCGCGGCAAATCCGAAAACGAATTCCGAATACTCCTCGAACAATTCGTGCTGCAACAGGACGGCGGCGCTGATCGTCGTGATCAGGCCATAGCGGCTGTTCCGAAGCCACTCTCCGGCAGCCCGCAGCAAACGCAGCAGGACAAAGTCCGGGCTATGGGGCGGGCACTGGATGAAGCCATAGGCAATGAGCGCCAGTACCAGCGTGCTCCAGCCAATGGCGGCATAGACAATGTCGTAGAGACGCGGATCGACCAGATTGTGCAGATTGGTTTCATTCTGGAGGTTGACCGCCGCCAGTGTTTCGGGCGTTGACCAGCCAAAAATCCACTGGCCCCAGCTCATTTCCTCACCCGCTATAACTATCGCTGCCAGGCCCAGAAGCACGAACAGAACGCGGTTGAGGCCGGACTGCCGGATTGCGAGCAGCGCAGAGATGGCCGCAATACCAAAGAGCGCGAAGACGACGCCATATTCGGAAAAGCCGAAATCCACGGCTTCCGATCCGAACAGCCAGCCCAGTGGCTCGCCCGAGCGATTGTGAAACACGCTGAGGAGAGCGCCCGCACCGATCAGTCCGCCTGCCATCAGTATCGGCACCGAGCGCAGCGCATGCTGCAAGCCTTCGGTTTTCAGCCAGATGGCGCGAAGCAGGATAAATCCGGCAAACAGGGCCGCAGCGCCAAACGAGACGAGAGGGCCGATATGATCAGTCGTTTCCGGCATGTGCCTCTCCTAGGATCGCATCAGCGAAGCGGCAGCCAGCGCGGCGCCGGTCAGACGGCCCTTGACGGTCGGTTCGCTGAGAAGGATCTGTTCCCATCTGCGGGCCACCTTGTTCACGAGGTGGCTGCCGGATGTCAGGCGCGGCGTCAGGCGTTGGCCTTTTGCGCGCAAACTGCCTTCAGCCAGTGCGACCGTCCCGTTGGCAAATCCGGATTTGTACCCGGCATCGGCAGGCCCCAGATCATAGCGGTGCAGCCCGTTTTGCTGCATGTTGTCGAGCAGGCGTTTCACCAGAATATTGCCGGGTGAGTAGGCCGCGTAATCGGAATCATAGGCCGCGATCCAGGGATGGAAAATGCCATTCCAGCGCGGTCCGAATTCGGCCGCTACCAGATGGTCTCCGGCTCGCAATGTGACCAGACAGCCAGTCAGATCGCCGGTCTGGCAGGTTTGCAGCGTGTCGAGCATCTTCCGCGCCCAGCTGACACCCAGCACATCGTGGCGGGCAGTGGCGATGAATTGTTGCGACTTCCAGTGCAGCAATTGGGCGTACGCGGCGGTATCCGTATCGCCGATTTCGAGGACGACATCGCCAACTTCACGTTCCAGCTTGCGGTCAAGACGGCGTAAGGTCTTGGCGCGCGAGGCGCTGTTGTCCTGAACCAGCGTCGTCAGATCACTGATGGACGCATCGGCATAGGCACCTTCATGAGGGCTGTCGGCCCGGGAATTGACGAGTGAAAAATAGCGAAAGGCGCGCAGACCGGCACCGGCCAGAACGCTGGAAATGTTTCCGCGGAAAGCCGGCTCGGCGATCAGGCCGTGATAGTCGGAAAAAACCGAGCCGATCGGCCGCGCAAATCCGAAAGCCAGCTTGTGAATCGGCAGAAAGGCTTTCCGGGCGGCCTTGTCGGTTGCAATCAGAATTCTTGCATCAGCCCGCGTGGTTCCAACCAGAACGGTGAAATCGGGATGCAATAGCGGCGAGACAAAGTCGGCGTCTGCCAGGGCCGCAATCCAGCGCGCACGATCTTCGTGCGTCAGCCTGTCAGTTCTGATTGCGTCAACTTGATACACTGGCGAGCCTTTCGACTTAACGAAAGGTTAGCGTCGCAATTCCCGGGCCGAAGGCGGCAATGCGCTAGTGCGCGGCCCCGTCATAGCGATCATCCTGGATGCGATCGGAGAACTTCGTGCGGGCGCCATCGAATGCCAGTTCGACCGTGCCGATCGGGCCATGACGCTGCTTGCCGATGATGACTTCGGCATTGCGTTCGATCTGCCGGAATTCCTCTTCCCAGGCGAGATATTCCGGCGTGCCTTCGGTCGGCTTCTCGCGTTCCTTGTAGTAGGATTCCCGGTACACAAACATCACGACGTCCGCGTCCTGCTCGATCGAGCCGGATTCACGCAGGTCGGACAGCTGGGGCTTCTTGTCTTCGCGCTGCTCCACCTGACGGCTCAGCTGGGACAAAGCGATCACTGGCACGGAGAGTTCCTTCGCCAGCGCTTTCAAAGCCTGGGTGACTTCGGAGATTTCCTGCACCCGGCCCTGACTGGCCTTGCTGGCAGACGCGGTCACCAGCTGCAGGTAGTCGACCACGATGACATCCAGCCCGTGCAGGCGTTTCAACCGCCGGGCCCGGGCGCACAGCGCGCCGATGGACAGACCACCCGTATCGTCGATGTAAAAGGGCAGGCTCTGGATATCGAGCACCGCATCGCGGATTTCTTCATACTGCGCCGGGTCAATATCGCCGCGGCGGATCTGATAACCGGGAATGCCGGTATAATCCGCGATCAGACGGGTGGCGAGCTGTTCGGCGCTCATCTCCAGCGAGAAGAAGCCGACCACGCCGCCGCTTTCCGTCTTCTTCGCCCCATCGGGCATGGTCTGATACTGGTAGGCGCGCGCGATCGAGAAGGCGATATTGGTCGCCAGCGCCGTTTTCCCCATGGAGGGGCGGCCCGCGAGAATGATCAGGTCGGACGAGTGCAGCCCTCCCAGTTTGGCATCCATGGCCTTCAGACCCGAGGAAATACCCGAAAGCCCGCCTTCACGCTCGTACGCCGCTGCAGCCATCTCCACGGATTCTGTCAGGGCGTCCTTGAAGCTGATGAAGCCACGCTGATTGCCGCCGGTTTCAGCCAGTTCGAACAACTTGCGTTCAGCGGTCTCGATCAGATGCCGGGCATGGGTTTCCGGAGTTGCGTCGGTGGCCTCGTGAGAGAGTTCTGCACTGACGCGGATCAGCGCCCGGCGCAGCGCCAGATCATAGATGAGCTGGGCGTATTCAATCGCGGCGACGGCGTCGGATGCACTCTCCAGAAGCAGGGCCAGATAGGAGGCGCCGCCGATCTCTTTCAGACCGCCATCGCGTTCGAAATCCGATTTGAGAACAATGGCATCGGCCAGTGCGCCGCGCTGGATGCGATCCGAAATCGCCTGAAAGACACGACCGTGGACCGGGTCATAGAAATGCTCGGCGCGGAGCCAGTCACTGACCCGGTGCAGCACTTCATTGTCATACATCAACGCACCCAGAAACGCCTGCTCGGCCTCGATATTGTGAGGGGCAGTATCGGTTCCGGCATCTTCCGGATGGGGGAGGTCATGTATCGCCATGGGGCTTGTCTTAACGATATCTTAAAGCGCGACAAGCGCGCGTTTGGAGTTGACATTGGGGTTTTTCAGATCGCCAACAGGAAACTGCACGACTGTGGATAACTCGAGTCGCACGCAAAGAAAAAAGGCGGGCCAAGCGACCCGCCTTTGATCCTTGCAAGGAAGGTGGAAAGGCTTACGCCGTTTCGTCTTCCCCGGCTGCTTCTGCTTCGGCGTCCGCCTCGACTTCAGCATTGTCTTCGGCCGCGATCAGATCTTCCGGCTCGGCACCGGCTTCAAACAGCTCGGCGGCCTGGGCTTCGGCGATGGCGCGATCTTCGTCAGCCTGGGCTGCGATCACATCTTCACCCGAGGCCTGACGTTCGGCTTCATCCTCGGTTCGCGCGATATTGATCGTCACGGTGATCGTGACCTCCGGGTGCAGCTTGATTTCGACATCATGCAGACCCAGCGTTTTGATCGGGACGTTCAGAACAACCATGGAGCGGCCGACCTTGACGTCGTCCGTGGTCACGATTTCCGCGATGTCACGGCTCGAAACCGAACCGTAAAGCTGACCGGTTTCGCCAGCTTGACGGATCATGATGAAGGTTTCCCCATCAATGCCGTCAGCCGACTTGGCGGCTTCATCGCGACGTTCTTCGTTGCGTTTCTCAAGGATTTCGCGCTGCGCTTCAAAACGCTTGCGATTGGCTTCATTCGCACGAAGCGCCTTCTCTTGAGGCAGGAGGTAATTGCGGGCGAAGCCGGATTTTACCGTCACTTCGTCGCCAATACCGCCCAGATTTCCGACGCGTTCAAGAAGAATAACTTGCATCGTCTCTCTCCTTAATCGACCGCGTAGGGCAGGATTGCCATCTGGCGGGAGCGCTTGATGGCGCGGGCCAGTTCACGTTGCTTCTTGGCCGAAACAGCGGTGATGCGGGCCGGGACGATCTTGCCCTTTTCCGACATGTAACGCTGCAGCAGCTTGGGATCCTTGTAGTCGATCGCCGGCGCATGCTCGCCGGAGAACGGACAGACTTTCCGGCGGCGCTGGAACGGGCGGCGGGCCGGAATATTGGAAATATTCAGATCAGACATGTGTGTGTCTCCCTCGGCCTAGCGACGCTGTTCCCGGCGGCGCCGGTCGTCTTTTTTGGACAGGATGGCAGATTGCTCTTCCGTGTGCGCGTCGACCTTCACCGTCATGTGACGGATGATGTCGTCCGACAGGCGCTGACGGCGGTCGAGCTCGTTGAGCACGTCGCCATTGGCGTCGATGTCGATCAGGCCGTAATGGCCCTTGCGGTGCTTGTGCACACGGTAAGCCAGGTTGCGAAGACCCCAGTATTCGGTCTTGCCGACTTTGCCGCCTTTTTCCTCGATGAGGGTTTTGAGCTCTTCGGTCAGAGACTCAACCTGCGCCGGAGAAATGTCCGGACGCGCAATGAATACATGCTCATACAGAGCCATGTCGGTACTCCCTTCTCTCATGAATGCGGCGCGGATCAACCGAAGGGTCGGGATGATCTGCGGTGGCTCCTTTTCCCATGCGCCCTGTGCGCACGTTACAGACGGGAGAAAGGACCGCATTCGTTCGAAGGCGGGCGTATAGGCGAAAGCCGCGCAGGAGGCAAGTGGGGGAGGTATTATCGGTTCATGCGTTCATGAAGGATACGCAGGATTTCAATACCGTTCTCTGTTTCACGGAATACAATGAAATGATGCTTGTAAAAAAAGACGCGCCCATTGAAATACTCATCCGCGCGCGACGCGAGCGCCGGGAAGCGAGATAGCATCTCGAATGTCTCAAAGGCTTTTTTAATGTAGGCGTTGGCCTGACGGGGCCCCCAGTTCTCGATTGTGTAACGGGAAATCTGGCTCAAATCGCTGATGGCCGCCTCGGTCAGCGAATAGTCAGTCATCGGCGCTGGCAACCGCGCTGTTCGCTATTTCTTCCTTCAGCCGAAGCAGAGCTGTTCGGCCGTCAACCGTTTCTCCGCGATCTGCTTGCGCAAATCCTTCGCTCACCGCTTCGCGAATTTCCGGTTGTTGCATAAGTAGATGGAATTCGTAGGCTTCCTCGGTCATGACAACCATGGGACGTCGCCCATGCTTTTCAATCCGCACCGGCTCGCGCTGGGCATCATCCAGCAATTGCCCGAATTTGTTTTTGGCTTCGGTCGCGGTGTAGGTCTTCATGGGCTTTGTCCATTTTAGCTATTTTGGCTAAAATAGCTAAAAGGCCGCAGCAGCGCAAATCAGGCGTCGTTGCCGGACTCTTCACAATGTCGCCCATCCCAATGCCAGGTGCCGCCGCGCTCCACGCAGCGCTCGGGCGGGTTCTTCCACCAGGCGATGGCCATCAGAATGGCGCTCCCGGCGGCGAGAAAAATCACGGCAAACAGAAACCGGCGGGCGAGAGAGGGACGTGGGCGCATGGCGTAAGTCTGACGGATTTACCGCTGCAGGCAAGGCTTGTGCGAACGGAAAGCGTCGGCAATAGCGGCGACAGGGGCTGCAACCAGCGAATGCTGGGATGCGGCGGGGCAATCTGCTAATATTCATGGTGCCGGGGGAGGGGCGCCAGCCGGCCAAGAGGCCTGAACGGAAGTCGCCCATGCCCTGTACGATCCGATACCTGCCCGAACATAATGTCTTCGAGATGCGCACCCATGGCAGAATGACCGTGGAGGAGATCGCCGCCTACATTCCCGACTGCATGGCGCGGCCGGAATGGAATGACGACAGTCAGATTCTCGGCATTGCCAGCGCCAACGCCGATTTCAGCGAGTTTACATTCCAGGGCTATAGCGAGGTGCTGATACCGGCGATGACGCAGGCGCGTTCGGGCAAATACAAGGGTTTGAAAGAAGCCATTCTGGTGGAAAAGGACCTCGATCTGGCCATCATCAAACTGTTCGAAATGATGGCGACAGACGTGCCGGGGCTGAAGAGCCGGGTGTTTCGTGACCGCGATGCGGCACTGGCCTGGCTGACCTCCGGCGATTGATTAAAGCCGCCATGCTGTTTATCGAGTCCCGCAGCGAAGTTGAGGGAGTTCCGAGATGACACTGGCATTCGTATTTCCAGGACAGGGCTCGCAGGCCGTGGGCATGGGCACAGAGCTGGCCGGCGCCTTTCCGGCGGCAAAGGACGTGCTCGACGAGGTGGACGAGGCGCTGGGCCAGAAACTCTCTCACCTGATGGCGGATGGTCCGCTGGAAGACCTGACCCTGACCGAAAATGCCCAGCCCGCCATCATGGCGGCTTCGCTGGCGGTGATGCGCGTTCTGGAAAGCCAGTACTGCATCGATGTGTCCGCCGCGAAATTCGTCGCCGGTCATAGCCTCGGTGAATATTCCGCGCTGGCTGCTGCGGGCTCCTTGTCAATCACGGATGCGGCAAAACTGCTGAAGCTGCGCGGCAAGTCCATGCAGGCCGCCGTACCGGTCGGCGAGGGGGCGATGGCCGCTCTGATCGGTGCCGATATCGAAACCGCCCAGGCCGCCGCCGACGCTGGTGCGCAGCACGGCGTTTGCCAGTTTGCCAATGACAACGCGCCCGGCCAGATCGTGATCTCCGGCGCGAAAGACGCTGTTGATGCGGCAATCGAATTTGCCAAGGAAAAAGGCGTAAAGCGCGCCATGCCCCTGCCGGTTTCCGCACCCTTCCATTGCTCTTTGATGCAACCGGCCGCTGACGCCATGGCCGAAGCGCTGGCGGCCGCCACGATCAACGCGCCGAGCGTGCCCGTTGTCGTAAATGTGCGCGCCCGCCCGGAAAGCGACCCGGATGCCATCCGCGGTCTGCTGGTCGAGCAGGTGACGGGCCGTGTGCGCTGGCGCGAAAGCGTTGAATGGATGGCGGGCGAGGGCGGTATCACCGAATTCGCCGAAGCTGGCGGAAAAGTGCTGTCTGGCATGTTACGCCGGTCTGCGCCGGATGCGAGTGGCACGCCGCTCATCACCCCTGATAATCTGGACGCCTTTGCGTCGTCCCTGAAAGGCTGAACGGTGTCTGACGGCACAAATCCAGACTATTCAAAAGAGGCTGTTCAAAAACGCCTGTCAGCGAAACGTCGCCAGCGCGAATCCTGGGCGTATTGGCCAGCTTTCGTTCTCGATGCGCTCGTATTGGCCGGTTCGGTTTACGCGCTTTGGATGGCATTCACCGCCGAGTTTTCTGACGGACGGATTCAGTGGTTTGGCTTTGCCTTTGTTGGCTCGCCTGCTGTGTTTGCGATTTCGCGTTTCATCAGATCGCGGCCCACGCCGGCTGGATGGGCTTGGTTGGCGGTTTCAGCTTTCGCATTGATTGTTATCGCGATAACGAGTTTCACCTAGATTGAGGTAAAGACCCATGTTCTCACTTGAAGGAAAAACCGCTCTGGTCACCGGCGCCACCGGCGGGATCGGCGGCGCAATCGCCAAAGCCCTGCACGCGCAGGGCGCCACGGTCACCATTTCCGGCACACGCCAGGAAAAACTCGACGAATTGAAAGCCGAGCTGGGCGAGCGCGTGCATGCCATTGCCTGTAATCTCGGCGATGGCGAGGCGGTCGATGCGCTGCCCAAACAGGCGGCAGAAGCCATGGGCGGTCTGGATATTCTGGTGGCCAATGCCGGCATCACCAAGGACGGCCTGTTGATGCGGATGAAGGACGAGGACTGGGAACAGGTCCTGAAGATCAATCTGGAGAGCTATTTCCGCCTCTCCCGCGCCGCCATGCGCGGCATGATGAAGGCGCGCTTTGGCCGCATCATCGGAATTACCTCCGTTGTCGGTGTGATGGGCAATCCGGGGCAGGCGAATTATTGCGCCTCCAAGGCCGGCATGATCGGCTTTTCCAAATCCCTGGCCCAGGAAGTCGCGGCGCGCGGCGTCACCGTGAACTGCGTCGCTCCCGGCTTTATTGCCTCGCCCATGACCGATGCGCTGAATGACCAGCAACGCGCGGCCATCCTCTCCAAAATCCCCGCCAATGATCTTGGCTCGGGCGATGATATCGCGGCCGCTGTGGCCTATCTGGCGAGTGATGAGGCCCATTACGTCACGGGCCAGACCTTGCACGTCAATGGCGGCATGGCCATGATCTAATAATGGCCGGGCAGGGCGAAGCGCAGCGTGTCTGGTCAAGTGTGATTTTGCGTGCTAACTGCCCGGCACAAATTATTTCGGGGGGAGAGGCGTCTGTACTCGGCGCTTCACGGCTCGCCCGGCCCCGCTTAAGGTTTCACGAAGGATTGCAGAAGGGAATCGCTTATGTCCGACGTATTTGCCCGCGTTAAGAAAATTGTTGTCGAGCACCTCGACGTTGAAGAAGACAAGGTCACAGAGTCCGCGTCTTTCATCGACGATCTCGGCGCTGACTCTCTCGACAATGTCGAGCTGGTCATGGCGTTCGAAGAAGAGTTCGACATCGAAATCCCGGATGATGCTGCAGAGCACATCTCGACGGTTGGTTCTGCTGTGAAATTCATCAGCGAGAAAACCGGCTAGTCACGGATATCATGCGCCGCGTTGTTGTTACCGGACTGGGAATCGTTTCGCCGCTGGGGTGCGGAATCGAACCTGTCTGGAAGCGGCTCTTGTCCGGACAATCGGGCGTAAAGCCCATTGAACATTTTGATGCCAGCGATCTCGCAAGCCGGATCGCTGGCATTGTTCCACGCAAGGATGGCCGGGGCGGCGGTGCGGATGATCCGCATGCCTTTGATCCCGATGCCACCATGGCGCCGCGTGAACAAAAGCGCATCGACGAATTCATTCTCTACGGTATTGCCGCCGCTGATCAGGCGATCGCACATTCCGGCTGGAAGGCCGAAACGGACGAACAGGCCGAACGCGCGGGCGTGATGATCGGGTCGGGCACGGGTGGTCTGAGCACGATCTATGAGACATCCGTCCTCCTGAAGGAGCGCGGACCCCGCAAGATTTCACCCTTTGTCATTCCCGGCATCATCATCAATCTGATCTCCGGCCAGGTCTCGATCCGTCATGGCCTCAAAGGCCCGAACCACGCCGTGGTGACGGCGTGCTCCACCGGCGCCCACGCCATTGGCGATGCGGCGCGGATGATCAAATACGGGGATGCCGACATGATGGTGGCGGGCGGCGCAGAAGCCGCCATCTGCCGCCTCGGCGTCGCCAGCTTCGTGGCCGCGCGCGCCATGTCGACCGGTTTCAATGACACGCCGGAAAAGGCCTCCCGCCCCTATGACACGGACCGAGACGGTTTCGTCATGGGCGAAGGCGCAGGCGTGCTCGTGCTCGAGGAATATGAAAGCGCCAAGGCGCGCGGCGCGACGATTTATGCCGAAGTGGCCGGCTATGGCCTGTCCGGCGATGCCTTCCACATCACCGCGCCGGCCGAAGACGGCAATGGCGGCTATCGCTCCATGCGCGCCGCGCTGAAAGATGCCGGGATGGAAGCGTCCGACATTGATTACGTCAACGCCCATGGCACCTCGACGCCCAAGGGCGACGAAATTGAACTCAAGGCGGTGGAGCGTCTGTTTGGCGATGCCGCGGGCGATATCGTCATGTCCTCGACGAAATCCTCCATCGGCCACTTGTTGGGAGCCGCCGGAGCGGTCGAGGCGATCTTCTCCATCCTCGCCATGCGCGACGGCATCTGCCCGCCGACGCTCAACCTGGACAATCCGTCTGTTGAGACGCCGATCAATCTTGCGCCTCACAAAACGGTCGAGAAGCCGGTCAAGGCAGCCTTGTCCAACTCCTTCGGATTTGGCGGCACGAATGCGTCTGTCATCTTCCGCGCTGTCGATTGATCCGCGGCGATGAGCGAGCAAAAACCGAAAAAGAAGACCTCCGGCCTGTTGGGCAAAATCCTGTTATGGCTGCTGGTGCTGATTATTGGCGGCGCGCTCGCGCTTGCAGGGAGTGCCTGGTTCGGCTGGCAATGGCTTCAGAGTGAAGTGGCCGATAGCGGTCCGGCTGAGACCGAAACCGTTCTGACCCTGCCGCGCGGCGCCGGTCTGATCGCCATCGCGAACCAGCTGGAGCGCGAAGGGGTCATTGAAGATGCCCGGATTTTCCGTATCTGGGTGACGATTGATGGCGGCGACCGCGATCTGCAGGCTGGCGAATACGCCATTCCGGCCCGCTCCAGCATGCTCGACATCTATGACCAGCTGCGCGCGGGCGAGACCCTGTCCTATCCGGTGACCGTGCCGGAGGGCCGCACCAGCGCGATGATCGTTCGGATACTCGAAGACTCCGATGTGCTCACCGGCGCAATTGCGGAGACACCGCCTGAAGGCTCGCTTCTGCCGGAAACCTATTTCGTGCAGCGCGGCACCTCCCGTCAGGATGTGCTGGATCGCATGCGCGCGGACCAGCAGGCCCTGCTGGACCAGCTCTGGGCCGGGCGCGCAGAGGACTTGCCTTTCGATACGATCGAAGAGGCGATCATTCTCGCTTCCATCGTTGAAAAGGAGACCGGCGTCGCGTCAGAGCGCCCGCTGGTGGCCTCCGTCTTCGTCAACCGCCTGCGCCGTGGCATGCGTCTGGAGAGCGACCCGACCATTATTTACGGCATTACCGGCGGTGAACCGCTGGGCCGGGGGATCCGCCGATCCGAACTGGATAATGCGAACAATCCCTACAACACCTACTTTGTCGATGGCCTGCCGCCGACGCCGATTGCCAATCCGGGACGCGATGCCATTGCCGCCGTCCTCAATCCGCCCGAATCCGATTATCTCTTCTTTGTGGCGGACGGCACGGGCGGGCACGCCTTTGCCGCCACCTATCGCGAACACCAGCGGAATGTGGCGAACTGGCGCCGCATCGAAAGGGAGCGTCGCTGATGGCCCGGCTTTCCGGAATGACAGGCTTTGCCCGTGCCAGCGGGCAGCTGGCGCAATGGACGTTTACCTGGGAATTGAAGAGCGTGAATGGCAAGGGGCTGGAGGTGCGCTTTCGCACGCCGCCCGGATATGACGCGCTGGAACAGGCCGCCCGTGAGCGCGCCAAGGCGACTTTTTCCCGCGGAAATATTCAAGCCAGCCTGACCCTGTCGCGCGATCAGTCAGATGGCGCGATTGCCATCGACACGGCGCGCCTTGAGGGCCTGATTGCAGCGAGCCGCGACTATGTCGCCCGTGGCGAGGTCAGCGCGCCGAGCTTTGACGGCTTGCTGGCCATCAAGGGTGTGCTCCGGTCCGAAGAAGACGCCAGCGACGATGATGCCGAGGCGCTGCATGGCGCCATTCTGGTCTGCTTCGATGAGGCGCTCGCAGCGCTGCATGCAGTACGCCGGGAGGAGGGTGCGGCCTTGTCCGGCATTCTGACCACCGTGCTGGACGAAATCGTCGCCTTCCGTGAACAGGCCGCGAATCTGGCCGCAACCCGGCCTGATATGATCCGCGACAAGTTCCGCGCCAAGCTGCAGGACTTTCTCGACGGCGACATTCCCGAGGACCGCTTGGCGCAGGAAGCCGCCTTGCTGGCCGTCAAAGCGGATATTCGCGAGGAACTCGACCGCCTGACTGCTCATATTGACAGCGCGCGCGACTTGCTGGCGCAAGGCTCGCCTGTGGGCCGCAAGCTGGATTTCCTGTCTCAGGAGTTCAATCGCGAGGTCAACACGCTATGCTCCAAGTCCGGCGATTCGGAGCTGACCCGTATCGGGTTGGCGCTGAAGGCGGCCGTGGATCAGTTCCGGGAGCAGATACAGAATGTCGAATAGCCGACCGTCCGCGCCGCGATTCCGTGGCGGCCGTCGTGGCATGATGCTGGTTTTGTCCAGCCCGTCCGGTGCCGGCAAAACGACGCTCTCCAAACGTCTCATCATGCATCATCCCGACGTGGTTCTGTCGGTCTCGTCAACGACGCGCGCCCCCCGTCCGGGGGAGGTGGATGGCGAAGACTATTTCTTCACCGACCATGCCGCCTTTGAAAAACAGATCGCCGAGGATGGCTTTTTCGAGCACGCCAGGGTCTTCGATCATTACTACGGCACGCCGAAAAAGGCGGTCGAGGAGGCCCTGTCCGATGGCCGGGACGTCGTCTTCGATATCGACTGGCAAGGGGCCCAGCAGCTGGCGAAAAAAGCGCCGCGCGATGTTGTGCGGGTCTTTATCCTGCCGCCTTCCCTGAAGCTTCTGGAAGACCGTCTGCGCAAGCGGGCGCAGGATTCAGAAGCCACCATCAATGGCCGGATGGAACGCGCCGAGGCGGAAATCTCCCATTGGGAGGAATACGACTATGTCATCGTCAATGAGGATTTTTCCGGCGCACTGGAAGAGCTCGAAATGATCCTGCGCGCAGAACGCCTGCGCCGGACGCGCCGCCCGTGGCTGCGCGGTTTCGTCAAGGAATTGATGAAGGAGCGGCGCTGAACCTTGCGTGCTTCGAGGCTGACCTGCGGTCAGCACCTCACCCTGAGGTGCGAGCCCGGAATTTGTCCGGGAGAGCCTCGAAGGGCGAGGTACAACCATCCTTACCCCTTCGCGGCCCGCCACGCGCGCGCCAGGTCGAAAAATCCCTCCGGCGGAATCGTCTCCGCCCGCGCGCCGGGATCAATTCCGGCTGCCGTCAGCAGGGTTTCCGATGAGGTGTTGGCCTTTCCTGCGGCTACACCCAGACTCTTGCGCAACGTCTTGCGCCGTTGACCAAAGGCGCTTTCCGTCACCGCCTCCAGCGCAGTCAGATCCGTAAAGCGTTGATCCTCCGGGAGAGGTTCGACAACGATCACGGCACTTTCCACTTTCGGTGGCGGCGTAAAGGCCCGCGCCGGGGCCTTAAGCACGATGCGCGCTGACGCCATTGCGGCGGTCAGAATGGCCAGGCGTCCATAGGATTTGGCCCCGACCGGCGCGACGATGCGTTCGGCAACTTCCTTCTGGAACATCAGGACGAGACGCCGCCAGAAAACCGGATCGGCCTTCAGCCATTTGATGAAAAGCGGTGTGCCGACATTATAGGGCAGGTTGGAGGCAATAATGGCCGGGCCATCGCCAATGATAGTGGCCTCATCCACTTTCAGCGCATCGCCCTCGATGATCTCGAACGGCGTGTCGTAATACTCACCCGTGGCCTCCAGCGCGGGAATGAAGCGCCGGTCCATCTCGATCGCCACCATGCGTTTCGGTCCCAGCTCCAGCAAGGGCCGGGTCAGCCCGCCGGGGCCGGGGCCGACCTCGATCAGCGTGGCATCGGAAACATCCTCGCACAGGCTGGCAATCTTGCTGGTCAGATTGAGGTCGAGCAGGAAATGCTGGCCAAAGGATTTGTCCGCGCGCAATCCGTATTCCGCGATCATCTCGCGCAGAGGCGGGGGCGTGGTCATGCGGCGCGCCGGGCGGCCATGTCGGCGGCCAGCTGGATCGCGGCAATCAGGCTATCGGCCCGGGCAATGCCCTTGCCGGCAATGTCAAAGCCGGTGCCATGATCGGGCGAGGTCCGTATCACCGGCAGGCCGAGCGTGACATTCACCCCGCCCCAGAAATCCAGCGCCTTGAACGGGATCAGTCCCTGATCATGATAGAGGCAGATGGCGGCATCATATTTGGCGCGGGCCTCTTCATGGAACATCGCATCGGGCGGCAGTGGGCCGACGATATCAATGCCGTCCGCGCGCAGCGCATCGGCGGCCGGTGTGATGATGGTGATTTCCTCGCGGCCGAGCGATCCGCCTTCACCGGCATGCGGGTTCAGCCCCGCCAGCGCCAGCCGGGGCGATGTGATGCCGAAGTCCTGTTGCAGCGTATAGGCGGCGACGCGGGCGGTCTGGATGATCGCTTCCGCATTCAGCCCGGATATCGCTTCTTTCAGCGAGGTATGGATACTGACGAGCGCAACCCGCAAATGCTTTCCGGCCAGCATCATCACCGGCCCGCGCGGGCCGGACTGTTTGAGGTTCTGCGTCAGCATGGCCACAAACTCGGTATGGCCGGGATGCTTGAATCCCGCCGCATAAAGCACGGATTTCGAAATGGGATTGGTCACAAGGCCGGACGCCAGCCCACTGGCCGACAACTCGACCGCCATTTCAATGGACGACAGGATGGCCGCGGCGTGCGCGCTGTCAGCCTTGCCGGCAATGGCGGGTTTCTGAAGCAGGGCGGGCAGAACGGGCAGGGCCGTGGAGAAGAAATCGGCGGCTTGCGCCGGGGTCTGGATGACTTTGACCGGGCCGTCATAGAGCGCGGGATCACCGATCACGAAAAAGGCCGGCCCGCTATCCTTCAGCGCGGTCCAGGCCGCAATTGTGATTTCCGGTCCGACGCCAGCCGGATCGCCCATCGTCAGCGCCAGTGGCGCCGTCATTAGCGGATTTCGATCGTGGAATCGCGGCGCAGATCGCGCAGCCAGCGGCGCGCCAGCATGGAGAGTTGCTGGTTACGCAGCTGACGTTCGATATCGTCACGGCTGGGAACGCCAGGACCGCCAATGGAGCGGTCACAGACAAAATAGACCTGCCGGCCGGCAGCCGATTCCAGCACGCCGGTATTCTCGCCGACCGCCAGCCCAGACAGCGGATCGGCGACCTGCGGCAACAGGGCATCGAGCGAGATCTGTCCGAGACGCGACGAGAAGGCGCCTTCGACATTTTCAATCGCGGAATCAATCTGGTCGCAATTGGAAATCCGTGAAACCGCGCGCTGAAGCGCGGCAACCGAGTCATCGGTGACGCGGCTGGTCGGCAAGGTGACCTGAACCAGATCATACATGATCGACGTCGTGCCTTCGCGCTGATCAATGAGCGCAATGATCATCAGGCCGCCGGGAACCCGGAAAGGCCGGGATAGCTGGCCCGGCTGCAAGGCTTGCGCGACCTGTGCGACTTCCGGGCGCATCTGACCGGTCAGCATCCAGCCGATCTCGCCGCCATTGGCCGCTGAGGGTGCATCGGAAAATTGCTGGGCGACGGACTGAAACGGCGCGCCCTGGCTGAGCTGCGTCATCACGGCGACGGCGCGCTGCTGGGCTTCGGATTCGTCCGATGATACCGGGATTTCCAGGAAAATCTCGGCCAGCCGGTATTGCGGCTCGGACGCGGATTCGGCGACCCGCTCCAGAGTGGCCTCGATCTGCTGGGTCGAAATCCGGATGCGGTTGGAATAGCGGCCACCCACCAGAATCTGCCAGGCGATTTCCGCTTCCAGCTGACGGCGGAGCGTGGAAACGGCAATGCCGCTTTGCGCCAGATCGCGTTCGATCTGCGACGGGTCTGTATCGTTCTGGACGGCGATATTCTGGATGGCGGCATCGACTTCAGCCGGATCGACCGCGACTTCATACTCGCCAGCCGCTTGTAATTGCAGGGTTTCATCGACCAGTGACCGGATCGCCTGATCCTGGATCCGGGCCAGCGCTTCCGGCGTGGGCTGAACGCCGGCCGAGGCAATGATCAGGCGCATGCGGTTGCGCACATCCACCGTCGTGATGGGATAATCATTCACCAGAGCGGCGATGCCTTCAACTTGCTGGGCGTGAGCGCAGGCGCTGCCAAATGCGGAGAGCGCCAGGGCAAGTGAGGCGGTTAGAATTCGTTTCATCATCAAGGCCGATTGTTTCTGGTCCGGTTCGAAAATACTCATACGCGCGCGCGGCGCAACGATGCCACGCTGCTCATGGCAGTTATTCGGAGCCAATACCACCAAGCGTGAACAGCGTAACGCGGAATTGGATCGATTCCGATGGTCCCAGCGTGCCGATATTCAGGTTCTCGCGCTGATAGACGACTTCGAAGTCTGTACAGAAATCACGATAGCGGAAGCCGATCTCCTGACGCCGGTTGACGCCCTGATCCATGTCGCGCTGCAGATTGTAGACAAAGCTCCAGTCATCCGTCAGCCGGGTCTGGGAGACGAGCTGGATTTCCTCGCTCGTGCCGAAGCGGTTGAGAGAGTCATCAAAGCTGAAATAGCGGATCTGTCCGGATACCCGGTCGCCATAATAGGACGCCACCAGATCAATCCGGTTCAGCGTGCCATCATTCGCATCGACGCGCGTGCGGGCCATGATGCCAAAGGAACCCAGATCAATCTCACCGGCGACGATGATGTCGGACTCATCCTCGAACAGGCCGCTATTGGCGGCAAAGACAGGATCGCCGTCGATCCGGCGGCTCTGGCCGATAAAGCCGCGCAACTGGTTGCCATCGCCCCAGAAAGTGGTGGAACGCAGGCCATAGGTCAGCCGCGTGCCGCTTTCCCAGAGATCATATCCGGCTGCGCGGTTGTGATCGAAGAGCAGGGTTTCATCGAGCTCGGCAGTCTGGCTGTCCTCATTGATGATGCGCGCCGACTCGCTGTCATCGGACGCAACGAGGGCCTGCACCATGGGCTCCAGAATCGTATCCGTTGAACCGCTGCTATTGATCAGCGGCCAGCTCAGCTCGGCGCCGGCATAGCCCAGAAACCGGCCAAAGGAATCCTCGGTCACGGTATTGCCCGGCAGAACGCCCGGAACGTCCGAGAAGCTGTAATAATCCGCGCGGGCCGCGGCGAAAGGTTCAAACACCAGTCCGCCGGGCGAAATGAATTGCGCCTGCCAGTCTGCCGAGGCCGAGGCCCGTTGATAATCGACCCCGTCATTTCGTGTCAGGACGGCAGTGGACGCAATCGTGCGCAGACGGCCGAAATTCTCGCCCGTCGCGGTCGTCAGGCGTAATTCACCCAGGGGCGCCATGACCGGGAGCCGGTCATCGATTTCAAACTCCCGCAGGCTCTGGACGCCCGAGGCAATGATCTCGGCATAATAGGTGTCCGTCCGCCCGCTGACATAAAGCTGGTTCATCAAACGCCGCGGGGCCGGTTGGATAATCCCCGGATATTCCTCGTAGTTTTCGGAAATGTCATAGGTGCGCAGATGGAAGTCGTCCGAGGCCAGCTGAACGCCAAAACCCCAGATCCAGTTTTCGTTGATGTCGAATTGTCCGCCGCCAAAGACATGCCAGCGATGCTCGGCATCATTCAGCTTGTTGCCATCGCTATCGAGGTCACGCTCATTCGTATAGCTGGTTTCAAACTCCAGATCGCCGGACCAGAAGCGGCGGCGATATTGCAGTTCCAGAAGCGGGTTGGCATTGGCCATGACGCGCGGCGTCACGGTCAGATCCTGATGCGGCGAGATCACCCAGTAATAGGGCTGGCCGTAGAACGCCCCGAGACGTGAGGACAGGCCGAAATCGGGAAACAGGAAACCTGACCGGCGTTCCGAAGACGGGTCGGCATGGGCGAAAGTCGGGGCATAGGCCACCGGCACGCCCAGCACTTCCAGTCGCACATCGCGGTAATAGATCATCTCCGCATCGGTATCCTGTACCGCGCGCGCTGCGCGCAGACGCCAGGTCGGCGCATCGCCGCCGTCTTCAAAGCGGCAGGCGGTGTAATAGGCGTTGGTCAGCTCCAGCGAGCCATTGGCGCGGCGCACGGCGAAGGCGGCTGCGGCGCGGCCATTATTCTCCAGCAAGGTCGAAAATCCGACGGCCAGGCCTTCGCCCAGCGCATCATCCAGCTCGATTTCATCGGCATATTGCGGTGGTGCGTTGTCGGAGAAAATGGCGACATTGCCGCGCGCGATCACGCGGTTGGACTCCGGGCGGTATTCCAGCTCATCGGCTTCCACAGTGCGGCCGTTCTGGCGGGCCACCACATTGCCGCGCGCGATATAGCTGCCCGCATCCCGGTTCTCGATCAGCGTGTCGGCTTCGATATAGACGGGCTGATCGCCGGTCGCGGACAGAAGTCCGCCATCATTGTCCTGCGTCACCGTGCAAATGGCGGCGTCAGCTATGCCGGGAATGAGAGCGCTGGCACAAACCGCAGCGAGAAGCAGGGACCGCATACAAGACTCCTTCGGGGTGGGCCGGTGTCCAACCCGCATAAACACTTATGCCGCGCGCGTCCACGCCGCGTTGCTAACCATCTTCTGTCGAGGCGATATAGGCAAGGGCCAGCAGCGTGGTGATCAGGGGCGCGGCCCAGGCCGCCGTCAGCGGGGGAAGGGTGCCATTCTCGCCCAGCGTATGCAGGACTTCCTGCACGAAATAGACGAGGAAACCGGCTGCTCCGCCTGTCAGGGCAAAGGCCGCCGCACCACCCAGCCGGTAGAGCCGCAGCGTCGCCGCCGCCGCAATCAGGCTTGCCGCGATCAGGGTCAGCGGCAGGGTCAGAAGGCCCTGCCATCGCAGGACAAAGCGCTCGGCCGCGAGGCCAGAGGCTTCCGCCGAGGAAATAAGCCCCGGCAAATCCCAGAAGGACACGCCGCGCGGCGACCGGATACGTTCAAACAGGGACTGACGGTCGATACTCGTGGGCAGGGAGACTGCCCCGATCTCGACCGGCACAGCGCCCGGTGTCCGCTCGACCGCGTCTTCCAGTGTCCAGAACCCGGCGGTCAGCTGCGCCGCGGTGGCGGAGATGCGCCGATCCAGCACCGGTCGGCCGCTCTCGCTGGTCGTGTAGAAGTGAAAAACCGGCGCTTCCAGCTCGCGGGCATTTTCTTCCAGCTGCCGGGCATTGATGACGATGAAACCGTCATTGGTTGTCTCCCGCAGCCAGACGGGTTGCGCCTGCGGTGTGGCGGCTTGCACCTGCGTCAGCATATCCCGGCGCGCTTCATACTGCGCATTCAGGGCAGAGCCGATGGGATTGAGCAGGGTCGCAGCGAGGACGCCGAACACAAAGGCGATGATGACGGCCGGCGAAACAATGCGCCATGCAGAATAGCCCGACGCCCGCATGACAATCAGCTCGCTGCGCCGGTTGAGCCGGAAGAGCGCAAACAGAACGCCGAACAGGAAAATGAAGGGCAGGGTTTCTTCAACCAGCAAGGGCGCGCGCATCAGCGTCAGGATCAGAAGATCAAAGGCCGAGACATCGACCCGTGTGCCGACCGCGCGCGATTGCTCCACGAAGTCGACCAGGAGAATGATCGTCGTCACGACGCTGGCGGCGACAAAAATCCCGAACAGGATCTGGACCGCCAGATAGCGGGCGAGGCGGGAGCGGAGCGGATTCATGCGGTCGCTCCAACGGGCTCGGCGGGCGGGCGCGGCTGTCCGCGCCGGCGCCAGATCAGCACCATGGCGCCGATCATCACCAGAATGGGTATGGCGTACTGGACGTAGTTATAGACCGGATCATCCGTTGCCGCTGATTGCGCCGCGAAACCGGCCAGCCGCACAGTCAGCGCAATCGCAACCGCGATGATCACCTTGCGGGAATTGCCCAGCCGCGAATGGGTTCCGGCCATGAAGGCGGCGGCGGCGATCAGGGCAAGCGCGATATTATAAAGCGGCGCCGACAGGCGATAATGCGCTTCTGCGAGCAGGCGTTCCGTGCCCCGGGCGCGAGAGAGTGCGGACGAATCCGGATAGAAGAGCTCGTGCAGGAAGAGGTCGGATTCCTTGAAGAAGAAAATCAGCTGCGGATCGACGAAATCGCCCAGATCGAACTCATACCGGTCGAAGGTCAGAAAACTCAGCTCTCCGAGCTCATCGACCTGCTGCACATTGCCGTCAATGAGCACCATGGACGGGCGTTCTTCCCCCCGCACGATAACGCCTTCACGCGCCGCATAGGTCGAGACTTCGTCCGGATCGCGGGCATCATGGATGAAGATATCAGCCATCCGGCCATTGCCGTCGGATTCGCGCGCATAAAGCGTCACGCCGGCGGCCAGATTGGCAAACTCGCCCGGGCGGACCAGACTGGCCGCCACATCCGTGCGCAGCTCGTAAACGCTGCGCCGCATTTCCTGATAGGCGAGGGGCTGGACGAAAAGATTGACGCCCAGATTGAGCATCGCCGCCAATACCGCCAGCCGCACCACCGGCGACAGCACGCCCCAGCGAGACAGGCCCGCAGCCGAGGCCACCGTGGCTTCGGAATCCGAATAGAGCCGCGACAGCCCCGCCAGCACGGCGATAAAGAGCGCAAACGGCGAGAGCAGGGCGACGAGTTGCGGCAGGGCCAGCAAGGTCACCTTGATGAAAGTGAAGGCGGTTTCGCGATAATTCGAAATGAATTCAATGTTCGAGAGACTTTGAGTCAGCAGGGCCAGCGCCGCAAACGCAGACGCGGCGGTAACAAAGGGCATCAGTAATTGCCGGAACATGTAGCGCTGAACGAGAATCATCGGGCCTGCAGACTCATGCGGTTGTGGCCTTCTATATCACCCTGCGATCGGATACCACTTCAGCGACACAGCTTCGCACACCCATTCGGGGTGTGGCGATCCACAACAGAGGGTGAGGCATGAAAATCAAGTTTGCAGACGCTCCCGCCAAGGGTTCGATTGCGGTTCCGGCTTTTGAGAAGGCAGTCCTGTCCGATACGGCCAAGACCGTTGATACCGCCACCGCAGGCGCGCTGACCCGCGCCATCAAATCCTCCCGCTTCAAGGGCGGGGCCGGTGAAGCGCTGGTGATCAATGCGCCGTCCGGCATCGAAGCCGACCGCATCGTGGTGTTTGGCGTTGGCAGCAAGAAAACCGACGGCAATGCGCTGGAACAGGCCGGAGCCGGTCTGGTCAAGGCGCTTCTGACCACGGGTGAAAAAGAGCTTCACGTCCATCTGGAAGGCATTGCCGATGCCGAAGGCGCCTCGCGCTTCGCGCTGGGTGGCATGCTGGCGGCCTACCGCTTCGACAAATTCCGCACCAAGCTGGCGGAAGACAAGAAGCCGTCGCTGAAATCGGTGACGATCTCTGCCGATGACCAGAAAGCGGCCAAGGCCGCCTGGAAAGACTGGTCGGCGGTGGCCGAAGGCGTCTATCTCGCGCGCGATCTCGTCAACGAGCCGTCCAACTTCCTGCGCCCGCCGGATTATGCCCAGCGCATCGAGAAGCTCGCCGATATCGGTCTCGAGATCGAAATCCTTGGCGAAAAGGAAATGACCAAGCTGGGCATGCACTCCCTGCTGGGTGTCGGTCAGGGCTCGGTGGCCGAGAGCAAGATCGCCATCATGAAATGGAATGGCGGCAAGAAGGGCGACAAGCAGCTTTGCTTCGTCGGCAAGGGCGTGACCTTCGATACCGGCGGTATCTCGCTCAAGCCGGGCGCCGGCATGGACGAGATGAAGGGCGATATGGGCGGCTCGGCGGCTGTTGTCGGTCTGATGACCACACTCGCCAACCGCAAGGCCAAGGTGAATGCGGTCGGCCTCGTCGGTCTGGTGGAAAACATGCCCGATGGCGACGCACAGCGCCCGGGCGATGTGGTCACCTCCATGTCCGGCCAGACCATCGAGATCCACAACACCGACGCCGAGGGCCGCCTCGTTCTGGCCGATGTGCTCTGGTATGCGCAGAAAACCTATGATCCGGAATTCATCATTGATCTGGCGACCCTAACCGGGGCGATCCTGATCGCGCTGGGCCATGAGCATGCGGGCATCTTCTCCAACTCCGACAAGCTGTCTGACCAATTGTCCAAGGCCGGTCTGGCCTCGGACGAGAAAGTATGGCGTCTGCCGATCGGTCCGGAATATGACCGCCAGATCGACACCCCGAATGCGGACATGAAAAACGTGGGCGAGGGCCGTCTGGCGGGCTCGATCACCGCGGCGCAATTCCTTCAGCGCTTCGTCAATGAAAAGCCCTGGGTCCATATCGACATTGCCGGTTCCGGCATGTGGTCGGGCGCCAAGGATGCCCGCCTGCCGACCTTCGGCACGGGCTATGGCGTGCGCCTTCTGGACCGCTTCGTGCGGGACAATTACGAGGGCTAGGTAAATGGCCGGCGAGCTGTGGTTCTATCACCTGGAGCGAACCACGCTCGCCGATGCCTTGCCGGAATTGCTTGAAAAGACGCTTGAAAAAGGCTGGCGCGCGCTCGTGCGCACAGGCCACGCCGATCACATAAAGGCGCTGGAATCGACGCTCTGGACGGCGAAGGAGGATAGCTTCCTCGCCCATGGCCGTTTCGACGAGCCGGACCCGGACCGCCAGCCCATCCTGCTTTCGCTTACCGAAGACAATCTGAACAAGGCGCAAATCCTGTTCGCGCTGGATGGTGTGGATGTTGAAAATCCTGACGGGTTCGAGCGTGTCTGCGTGATGTTCGACGCCAGCGACGAGCAGGCAATTGCCGCCTCCCGCGCGCTCTGGAAACAGGCCAAGGCCGACGGCCGCTCTATCGCCTACTGGCAGCAATCCATTGAAGGCCGCTGGGAGAAAAAGGCCTAGGCTTTCTCGCCAAATTGTAAGTTGTAACGATCGCCTGCTTCCGGCAAGCCTTGAGCAGGACCGGGGGCGAAGATGAAACATTTCATTCCAATATTGGCATTGCTGGTCGTCGCCTGCGGGCCCGGCGCGCCGCGCGAAGGCTCCATCGAGTATTTCGCCGAGGAAACGCGTGCGGCGATACTGGCTCGCGACATGGATTTCTTCCGCGCCCACGGTGTCAGCGAGTGGCATTTCGAAGACGACGGCTTTGCCGCACCGGTCGAGGCCTGGCTCTACAGCGATACCTGGCTGGCTGAGCGGGAAGGCGATGATCGCTATCAGTCTGTTGCGGCCATCCTGTCGCGCGAAGAAGGCGGTATTGAATACATTCTCAGTCATCGCGATTTCAACGAGGAGGGCGTACGTACGGCCCTCATTGTGTTCTACACAACGGGCGAGTTCTGGGATCACCATCCCGTCAATGACTACATGCGGGAATGGGCGGCGGTAGAAGTCGTGCAGCTCGATGGCGAATGGGTGTATATTGATCCCTTCTTCGCCTCGCTCCGCGGCCATTGGCTGCGCAGCGATTACGATCAGCCGCTAGGGTCTCCATAATGAAAAAATATCTCGCTCTTGTTCCGATCCTCGCACTCGCCGCTTGTGCAACGCCACAGCCTGCCGATCCGGTGATTGACCGCCCGGTGCTGGGCGAGGGCGGCTGTGATGCCGAAATGCTGGGCTATCTGGTGGGGCAGGATATCAACGAGATCGACGTCGCCACCCTGCCGCAACCGCGCCGCATCATCCCGCCGGGCACGGCCGTCACGATGGATTATCGCGCCGACCGCACGAATATCGAACTCGATGAGGATGACCGCGTCGTGCGCGTCTATTGCGGGTAACCGAATCAGACATTGCGGAACCGGGCCCCTACGCGAGCGTTAATCTTTTTGAAGACGCTCAAAGGAGACGTGCCATGGTCAAGCTCAACATCCCCGCCATTATGGGTTCTACCGCCATTTTCCTGGCCGGATTTGGGCTTGTCGCATCTCCCGGCATGACGCGCGATGACCTGTTTATGGCCGATCTGGATGGAAACCCCGTTCAGCCGGTGACGTGCCCGTCCGAAACGTTCAGCGTGCTTGCCGGACAGCAAGTCACCGAGGTCGACCTCGCGACCCTGCCGCGTCCGTTCGAGGTGCATGGCGAGGAACGGCCGCCGCTGGCGACCGAAACACCGAACCGCCTGCTCATCGCATATGATGCCAATGGGGTCGTCACTGAGGTGAGCTGCGGGTAGGGGCTGCGTGCCGGCGAAGCCATGACGGCTTCTCTTGTCAGCTCAGGCTCCGAGTTCCCGCAACAGGGATTCGTAGAGCGATTTGCGATCGGTGTCGCTATCTGCGCGCTTGCGGAGTTCGGAGACAAGCAGAGCGCGCCAGGCCTTCGTCCGTTTGCCCATCAGGAAGCCCATAAAAACAAACATCAATGACAAGAACGACAAGCCGATAATGACGAGCGTCCATTGGCCCAGTTCGGTTTGCGCCTGCTCGTTATATCTCAGCGCTATCTCGGATGTGTTACCGAGCTTGATCATGAACAGAACGATGACGCCAATCGTGACGGCCAGCAGAATTTTCCACATCAGGCTGTAGGATTTGGCGTTCTTGCCATAGGCGTGGATGAACTTGGTGGCGTCCTCGAGATTTTCGCCTTCCAACGTGGCATTGCCCTTGGAGACGTTTGTGAAAGTCTTGAAAAAATGCGCATTGCGCCGGGATTTGCTCATCGGTTGGGTGCCGGAAGCCATAACTCGCTCCTTTCCGTTAAGTCCGAAGAAAGTTGGAGATCAATCGAGATTGGTCAGGGGTTTTGAAATAACCAGAACCTGGTCGTCGCTCATGCGCCGCAGCCTGAAGTCACCCCTGTCTACCGAGTCACCGGTCTCGATGACGCCGCGAAAATCGCTTTCACTGAAACCGAACCGGTTGAGCATGTTCAGTGTGTCAGCGTCCTCGAGAAAAGAGTGCCGCAAGTAAAGATTGGCCACACCCTGTGTGTCTTCATCGGCGGCCATCAAGACATACCCGATTTCGGGTAGCCCGCCAGAACCGACAGGTTCTTCGCCATATGAGCCGCAGACGAAGACAGTCGGTTCTCTCTCCTCGCATGTCCCATCAAAATGCATTTCGATGGCCGCTTGCATGGTGTCCGAGTCAACCGGGTCCACGAAGGCTCCGCCACCGCCACCACCGCACGCAGCAAGCCCCAGGAGGGCAGAAAAAGGCACAAAGGATTTAATGTTCATTTCACCATCCAGGATTGGAAAACACACCAGATTCTGCCTGTATTATCGTTCCATATTTTTGATGAATCAAACAGATAGTTTGGGGGAATTCAGTCTGTTGGTGAACGTCCCGGATCATCGGGCGGAGGAAAGCACGGTTTGAACCGGAGCGTGGCGGCGGCTACTCCGCCTCCGCGGCTTCCAGCTTTTCCATCGCGTCGAGCCAGTTCGTTTCGGCGGCGTCAATCAACTCGACGGCGCGTGCGCGCTTGACCTGCAACTCGGTCGCGGTCTTGGGGTCTTTTTCATAAAGCCCGGGGGCAGCGAGGCCTTTATCGATGGTCTCCAGAATGCCGCGCAGACGCTCGGTTTCCTTCTCCCATTTGCGCGCTTCCAGCTTCAGGGGCTTGATCGCATCGCGCTGGCTGGCCTTGTCGCGGCGGCGTTCGGATTTCTCGTCCGTGGCGGTGCGCGTCCGCGTGCCACGGCTCTCCTTGGGCGCCTTGCCGGTGACCAGAAGGCGATAATCCTCCATATCGCCCTCATAGGGCTCGATTCCGCCATCGGCACACAGCCAGAGCCGGTCCACACAGCTTTCCACCAGATGCCGGTCGTGCGCGATCAGGATGACCGCGCCCTCATAGGTGTTGATGGCATCAATCAGGGCGGCCCGGGCATCCATATCGAGGTGGTTGGTGGGTTCATCGAGGATGAGCAGGTGCGGCCCGTCAAACACGATCAGATTGAGCAGCAGGCGCGCTTTCTCGCCGCCGGATAATTGCTGCGCCTTGGTTTCCTGCAGATGGATGGGCAGGCCGAACCGCGCCAGTCGCGCCCGGCGCTGGGCCTCGGTGGCATCGGGCATCCGGTCCAGCACATGGTCATAGGCGGATTTTTCCGGCGGCAGGACATCCATCTGGTGCTGGGCAAAGAAGGCGGTCTGGATTTTCTTGTGACGGCGGAAATGGCCCTGCATCGGATCCAGCCGCCCCGCCAGCATTTTGGCAAAGGTCGATTTGCCCGAGCCATTGCGGCCGAGGAGGGCAATCCGGTCATCCGGATCTATACGCAGATTGAGCCCGCGCAGGATGGGCTTGCCCGGCTCATAGCCGAGATCCAGCCCCTCAATCCGCATCAGGGGCGGGGCCATCTGCTTTTGCGGCGCTGGAAATTCAAATGGCGAAACCGGATCATCCACTATGGTGGCCACCGGCTGCATCTTTTCCAGGCGTTTCACCCGGCTTTGCGCCTGTTTCGCCTTGCTGGCCTTGGCCTTGAAGCGATCGACGAAGCTTTGCAGATGCCGGCGCTCATCATCCTGCTTGGCCTTCAGCTTCATCTGCAGGCGCTGGTTCTCCGCCAGTTGCCGCTCGAAGACGTCATATCCGCCTTCATAAATGCCGATCTTCTTCACCCGCAAATGCGCGATCTTGTCCATCGCGTTCAGCAAATCGCGGTCGTGCGAGATCACCAGCGCCGCGCCGGGGAAGGTCTTGAGATAACTTTCCAGCCAGACCGCGCCTTCCAGATCGAGATAGTTTGTCGGTTCATCCAGCAGCAACAGGTCGGGCTGGGCGAACAGGGTCGCCGCCATCGCCACGCGCATGCGCCAGCCGCCGGAAAATTCCGAACAGGGGCGCAATTGCTCGGCCGCGGTAAAGCCCAGCCCGGACAGGATAATGCCGGCGCGGGCCTCGGCCGAATGCGCCTCGATATCGGCCAGCCGCGTCTGGATGTCGGCGATGCGGGTGGGGTCGGTGGCGGTGTCCGCCTCGGCCAGCAGGCTGGCGCGCTCGGTATCGGCGGCGAGTACCACTTCCATCAGGCTTTCCGGCCCGCCGGGCACTTCCTGATCCACCGTGCCCACGCGCGCGCCCTTGCGGATGCGGACATCGCCGCTTTCAGCCGCAAACGTGCCCTTGATCACGCGGAACAGGGTCGACTTGCCCGAACCATTGCGGCCCACCAGCCCCATGCGGCAGCGCGGCGGCAGATGAAACGTCGCCTGATCAATCAGCAGGCGGCCTTCCATCCGGCAGGTGAGGTTGTTGACGTGTAACATGGCGATGCTGCCGCTAGCACGGCTTCACAAGGAGCGAAAGCGCCTCTATAAGCCCGCGCGACTCGTCAAACCTCCCCGAACGCTACGGAGTTTCTCAAATGACCACGCAACGCACATTCTCGATCATCAAGCCCGATGCCACCGCCCGCAATCTGACCGGCAAGATCAACGCCGTCATCGAAGGTGCCGGCCTGCGCATCATCGCGCAAAAGCGGATACACATGACCAAGGAGCAGGCTGAAGGCTTCTACGGCGTTCACAAGGAGCGTCCCTTCTTCAACGACCTCGTCAGCTTCATGATCTCCGGCCCGGTGGTCGTGCAGGTTCTGGAAGGTGAAGACGCCATCGCGAAATATCGCGAAGTCATGGGCGCCACCAACCCGGAAAATGCCGACGAAGGCACGATCCGCAAGATGTTCGCCGAATCCATCGAAGCCAATTCTGTGCACGGTTCCGATGCGCCGGAAACGGCCGCGGAAGAGATCAAATTCTTCTTCTCCGACGACGAGATTGTCGGCTAGTGACGAACGTGCACCCTCTGGGTTCCCTCTCCCTTGAGGGAGAGGGGGAGGATGGCTTTCATTCCTGAAAGCCATCCTCAGGGTGAGGGGGCTGCTGGACGTGCTTCAGCGCCCGCAAGGCGTCCGCCACCCGGTCGTAGACGCCATCCATCGATTCTTGCACGTCGGCATTCCAGAAGCGGATAACCGTCCACCCCGCCGCTTCCAGCTTGCGTGTCCGCGCGTCATCCTCGGCATTCTCGAAATGCTGTGCGCCATCGATCTCGATAATCAGTTTCACCTCGTAGCATGCGAAGTCGGCGATAAATCCTTCGATGGGTTGTTGCCGTCGGAATTTGAACCCCAGCGGCCGCTCGCGCAGCATATTCCATACCTTGCGTTCTGCATGGGTTGCTTCGCGACGTAGTCGTCGGGCGAGCGGTGTTAGACGTTCAGGCACAGGCGAAGGTTATCACAAAGACCCCTCACCCTAACCCTCTCCCTGAAGGGAGAGGGAAATAGTGCGGGGCTTTTGTTTGCGGAATTATTCGTCCCGCGCGGGCTTCTTCCGCAGCGCCTTTTTCTGCCCTTGCCTGGCCTTGGTCTCCTTGACCTTCCGGATCGAGGACAGGGAGGGACGCGACGCCTTCCGCGGCTTGGGCCGGTGTGAGGCCTTGATGATCAGCTCCGCCAGTTTCTGACGGGCTTCCGCGCGGTTGCGCTCCTGCGAGCGGGATCCATCGGCCTCGATCACCAGAACGCCCTCCTTGGTCAGACGGCGTCCAGCGACCCGCTTCAGGCGAAATTTGATCTCGGCAGACAGGCTGGGCGAATTGGCGGCATCAAAGCGCAGCTGCACGGCCGAGGACGTCTTGTTGACATGCTGACCGCCCGGACCGGAGGCGCGCACAAATCGCTCCTCCAGCTCGCTCTCATCGATGAATATGGCGTCGGTGATCTGCATGACGTCTCTGCCGGTTTTCCTATTTCTGCCTCAATTGGGCCTACCCTGTGCCGGGCAAAAGCGATCCGCAAGGAGCCTGTCATGGATCATGCCCGTCATTTCAGTGCCGGTAAATTCACCTCCAAGCTGGAGCATATCAGCGGTGTGGGGCAATTGGTCGACCAGGCCAGCGCGCTCTACGGCCTGCTGCGGGATCCCGAAACCCCGCGCTGGGCGAAAGCAACCTGCCTCAGCGCACTCGGCTATCTCATCCTGCCGACCGATGCTGTGTCCGATTTCATTCCCGTGGCGGGCTATATTGATGATGCCGGCATGATCAGCGCGGCCATCGCGGCGCTGGGCAGTCAGTGGCAGAAAAAGCAGGCGTCGGCGGAATAGGCTGACGCTTTCGCTACGCTTGCGCGACAAGTCTCCGCAAGCACTCCGGATAAAGCGTGTGCTCGGCGTCGCGCACCAGGGCTTCCAGCATTTCCGCCGTATCGCCGGGCCGGATGGGCACGCGCGCCTGACCGATAATCTCGCCCGCATCCATTTCCGGCACCACATAATGCACCGTGCAACCCGCCTCGGCATCACCGGCATCGAGCGCGCGCTGATGCGTTTTCAGGCCGGGATATTTCGGCAGAAGCGAGGGGTGGATATTGGTCAGCTTGCCCGCCCATTTCTCCACAAAGCCGGGGGTCAGCAATCGCATGAATCCCGCAAGGCAGATGAAATCGGGGCGGGCCGCTTCTAGCGCGGCATCCAGCGCTGCATCAAACGCCGCGCGGGCCTCGTATTGCGTATGATCGATGACGGCATGCGGCAGGCCCTCGGCGCGGGCATAGTCCAGCCCCGCCGCATCCGGCTGGTTGGAGAGGATCAGCACAGGTTTTGCCGGAAAATCCGGTGAGGCCATCGCCTCGCACAGTGCGCGCATATTGCTGCCGCGCCCGGAAATCAGGATGGCAACGCGCTGAGTCACTTGGCGACGAGTTGCCCGCAAATGAAGGCGTCTTCGCCCGCATCATTCAATGCCACTGTGATCGCTTCGGCATCATCAGCCGCCACGGCCAGCAGCATGCCGATGCCGCCATTGAAGGCCCGGCGCATTTCGCTTTCCTCGATGCCGCCCGTCTCGGCCAGCCAGTCAAAGACGGCCGGGCGTTTCCATGTCGTATAGTCCAGCTCGAAGTCCAGATGATCCGGCAACATGCGCGGCGGATTCTCGATCAGCCCGCCGCCGGTGATATGGGCGAGACCTTTGACGAGGCCTTCCTTGATCAGCGGCACGACGGATTTGATGTAGAGCCGGGTCGGCGTCAGCAGGGCTTCGCCCACTGACTGACCAGGCGCAAACGGCGCATCATCCGTCCATGACAGTCCGGACATCTCCACCACTTTGCGGATCAGCGAATAGCCATTGGAATGCGGACCCGAGGCGGCCAGCCCGATGAGGACATCCCCGGCCTGCATCTCGTCGAGCCGTGGCAACAGGGAGCCGCGTTCGGCGGCGCCCACCACGAATCCCGCCAGATCGAAGTCATCGCCCGAATACATGCCCGGCATTTCCGCCGTCTCGCCGCCAATCAGCGCGCAGCCGGACTGGCGGCAGCCCTCGGCAATGCCCGCGACGATGGCTTCGCCGCGCGCCGGGTCGAGCTTGCCGGTCGCGAAATAATCAAGGAAAAACAAGGGCTCTGCGCCCTGCGCCAGAACGTCATTGGCGCACATGGCGACGAGATCTATGCCGATCGTGTCAAACCGCCCGGTTTCAATCGCGATGCGCAATTTTGTGCCCACCCCGTCCGTGCCGGAAACCAGGATCGGATCCTCATAGCCTGCTGCTTTCAGATCGAATGCGCCGCCAAATCCGCCCAGAGCGACCTCTGCGCCCGGACGGGCCGTCGACTTGGCGTGCGGCTTGATCCGGTCGACCAGCGCGTCCCCGGCATCAATGTCCACTCCGGCGTCGGCATAGGTCAGGCTGTTGCGGCGTTCATCAGTCATGGCAGGCGCTTTCCTGAGTCGTTTGCGGGGCACTTCTCCCCAAAAGGCAGTTTGCGCGCAAGACACGGGCTTCACCGCGCGCGTAAGGCGGGTATAACGGGGGATATATCCGAATGCGAAGAGGAACGCGCCATGATGCGTCAGATTTTTGCAGCCATTGCCGCGCTAACCGTCTGGACCGGCCTTGCCGCTGCGGACTCACCCTACACCGTTGTGGGCGTCCCGATTGATGCCACGGCGTCAAATGCGCTGGAAGCCCAGACACTTGCCATGCAGAACGGGCAGGTGGCCGCTGTCCGGGCGCTGGTGGAACGCCTGACCCTGCCGGAAGATCGCGCGCTGATACCCGAGATCACCAATGACGAGGCCGCCATGATGATTGGCGGGCTTCAGGTCCGTAATGAACAGCGCAGTGCCACGCGCTATCTGGGCGAATTGACCGTCACTTTTGATCCGCGCGCCGTTCGCAGCTGGCTGAACGGGCTGGGCGTTCCGTTCGTTGAGGCCCAGGCGCGCGAAATTCTGGTGCTGCCCGTCCTGCAAACCGCCAATGGCTATTGGCTGTGGAATTCCACGAACACCGAGACCGGCGAGGTCAACGAGAATCCCTGGCTGATGGAATGGCGCACCGGCGGATATCAGCATGCGCTTTCACCCGTCAGCGCGCCGTCTGGCGATGCGGGCCGGATGCTGATTGATGGCGCGGGGGCGGCGCAAATGAATGAAGATCAGCTGCGGTCTGTTGCACAAGCCTATGGCGTGTCGCGGGTCGCGGTGATGATCGCCAACCGCTCCGAGGGCGGTATTCGCGTCGACGGACGTCTGTTTTCCTTTGATGGCGGCGGTGAGGTCACCAGCCTGTCCATCCCGACCATGGCGGTTCAGACCTACCGGACCGCCGCGCGCCGCTTTGTCGGTGCCCTGGAATCCGACTGGAAGGCGGAAGCCATCGTGCGCGGCGGAATGGCAGAAACCCTCTCCGTGACCGTGCTCTACAATTCGCTTGCCGAGTGGCGGCGCCTGCAAAATGCGCTGACCGGCGCATCGCTGATCAGTTCGGCCCAGCTGGATGCCATCGCCCCGACCGGTGCCATGATGACGCTGCAATACCGTGGCGCGATGAGCCAGCTGCAACGCGAGCTCGATGCCCGCGGCGCGCGTCTGATGGAAGATGCCGAGCTCGGCCTTGTGGTGCGCTCGCGCTAGAAAGTGACTCCCCATGGGTGAACAGCTTGCGCTCGGCCTGCCGCCGCGTGAGGACTACAGCGCGGAGAGCTTCGTCGATGGCGAAGCCAATGCGTCTGCCCGCTGGGCGCTGGCGGGATGGCGCGCATGGCCGGGGCATGTGCTCGTGCTCTATGGACCTCCCGGCACCGGCAAGACGCATCTGACGCATATGTGGGCGCGCGAAAGCGGTGGTCTGGTATTGGGCGGCTCGGAGCTTGAAGCCGCGCTGGAAGGCATGCCGGACGGAAAACCCGTCGCCGTTGAAGATGCCGACCGCTTTGCCGATCGCGCGGCGCTATTTCATCTGATGAACCGGGCGCAGCACGAAACCATTCCTGCACTGCTCCTGACCGCACGTGAGGCCCCGGTGCGCTGGCAGACGGATATTCCCGACCTGCAATCGCGGCTGAAAGCGGTCTCGACCGCGGAATTGCAGGAGCCCGATGATGCCTTGCTGGCGCGATTGTTGAAGAAGCTCTTCAAGGACCGGCAATCACCGCTCGTGGACGGTCTGATAGACTATCTGCTGCCGCGCATGGAGCGTTCGGTTGAAGGCGCGCGCCGCCTGGTGGACGCGCTGGACCGCGAAGCTCTGGCGCGCCGCACCACGATCAATCGCAGCGTCGCGCGTCGCGTGCTGGACGAACTGGACGCGATTGGAGAGGATTGATGCACGGAATTCCGGGCAAGTCCCGGCCCGAATCGAATGAAAGTATGATCATGGATGGCCAGCCGTCAGAATTGTCAGCATCGACCGACCGGTTCCTGAACCGTGAATTGTCGTGGCTGCAATTCAATACGCGGGTTCTTGAAGAGGCCGCCAACAAGGATCATCCGGTCCTGGAACGCCTGCGCTTTCTGTCGATTTCCGCCAGCAATCTGGACGAGTTCTACATGGTGCGAGTCGCCGGTTTGCGGGCGCAGGTCCGCAATGGCGTCAGCACACCATCCATAGATGGCCTGACCCCGGCCGAACAGCTCAAACGGATCAATCAGTTCGCGGGCGAATTGATGGACGAACAGCTGACCCGATGGCGCCAGCTGAAAAACGAACTGGGCCGCTCCGGCGTCAAATTGCTGGGCGAAACGGAAATCTCCAAGCAGGACAAGAACTGGCTGTCCGAGGATTTTCTCCAGCACATATTGCCGGTCATCACGCCGCTGGCCATTGATCCGGCGCACCCGTTTCCCTTTATCCCCAATCTCGGTTTTTCGCTGGTCCTGAAGCTGCGCCGTCAATCGGATCGCAAGCTGATGACGGCATTGGTGCCGATGCCCAACGGGGTGAAGCGTTTCATTGAATTGCCCGACCGCCGCGTCAACAAGGCGGGCAAGCCGATCAAGCGCTATGTGGCGCTGGAAACCGTGCTGACGCTCTTCCTCGACAATCTGTTTCCGGGACATGACCTGGAAGGGAAGGGCACTTTCCGGATCATTCGTGACAGCGACATCGAGATCGAGGAAGAAGCCGAGGATCTGGTTCGGGAGTTCGAGCAGCTTCTGAAAGAGCGCCGTCGCGGTCAGCTTGTCCGCTTGAAGCTCGATGCCGGCATGCCCGATGATCTCAAACGCTTCATTGCCGGGCATCTGAAGGCGGATAGCGCAGACACCATTGAGGTCGATGGCATTCTGGGCATGGCCCAGCTCTCCCAGTTGATCCCCGATGATCGCAATGATCTTGCTTTCGAGCCGTATGAGCCGCGCTTTCCCGAGCGTATCAAGGATCATGGCGGCGATTGCTTTGCGGCCATCCGGGCCAAGGATATTCTGGTTCACCACCCCTATGAGAGTTTCGACGTCGTTGTGCAGTTCCTGCGCCAGGCAGCCGCCGACCCCGACGTCGTGGCGATCAAGCAGACGCTTTACCGCACCTCCAAGAATTCGCCGATTGTCGCCGCCCTGATCGAGGCGGCCGAGAGCGGCAAGAACGTTACCGCATTGGTCGAGCTGAAAGCCCGCTTTGACGAGGAAGCCAATCTCAAATGGGCGCGCGATCTGGAACGCGCCGGCGTGCAGGTTGTCTATGGCTTTATCGAGTATAAAACCCACGCCAAGGTGAGCCTGGTGGTGCGCCGGGAAGCCGGGGAATTGCAGACCTATGCGCATTTCGGCACCGGAAATTACCACCCGATCACGGCCAAGGTGTACACCGACCTGTCGCTCTTCACGGCGGATCCGGCCTTTGGCCGCGATGCCGGGCGGATTTTCAACTACGTCACCGGCTATGCGCGCCCGGAAAATCTGGAGCGTCTGTCGATCTCTCCGATTGGTATGAAGGAATTCCTGCTCCGTCATATCGACCGCGAGATTGAAAATGCCCGCGCTGGCAAACCCTCCGGCATCTGGGCCAAGCTCAATTCCATCACCCATCCGGAAATCATTGATGCGCTCTACCGGGCCAGTCAGGCAGGCGTGCGGTGCGAACTCGTCGTTCGCGGTATTTGCTGCCTGCGTCCCGGCGTGGAAGGCCTGTCTGACAATATCCGGGTCAAGTCCATTGTCGGGCGCTTTCTGGAGCATTCGCGCATTGTCTGTTTTGCCAATGGCGCGGACATGCCCAGCCCGTCGGCAAAAGTCTTCATCTCATCGGCCGACTGGATGCCACGCAATCTTGATCGCCGGGTGGAAGTGCTGACGCCGATCCAGAATCCGACCGTCCATCGCCAGATTCTGGACCAGATCATGGTCGCCAATCTCAATGACGATGACCAGAGCTGGTATATGCAGGCCAATGGCGAATACGAGCGGGTCGATACCGGCGACCTCAACAAGCGGTTCTCGGCGCATGATTATTTCATGACCAATCCGAGCCTTTCAGGTCGCGGGCAGGCGTTGAAAAATGACCAGCCGCTGACCTTGCCCTATTCGGGTCCGCGTCTTTGACCCGACCCGGAACCATGCCCACCGGCGAGAATGCGGTCGAGCATGATCTCGCAGTCATCGATATCGGGTCCAACTCGGTCCGGCTGGTGCATTTTCGCGTGGAGGGACGGGCGCTCTGGCCGGTCTTCAACGAGAAGACCAGTGCAGGCCTTGGCAAGGGCGTTGGTGAGACCGGCAGGCTGAATCCCGAAGGCGTGGAATCCGCCTTGCGCACGCTGCGGCGCTTTTCCATCCTGCTCGATGCCAAGGGCGTCAGCGACCGTATTGTCCTTGCTACGGCTGCAGTGCGCGATGCGAAGGACGGTCCGAAATTCATCAAGCGGGCGAAAAAGGAAGCCGGGGTCGAGATCGGCGTTCTGTCAGGCGCAGAAGAAGCCCATCTGGCAGGCATGGGCGTGATCGCCGGCGCGCCGGACGCGACAGGGGCCGCCGCTGACCTTGGCGGGTCCAGCCTGGAGATCGTGCCGGTCTCACGCAAGACGCCGGGCGAGGGGATTACCCTGCCGCTGGGGCCTCTGGCAGCGCCCGATAATCTCATGACGGACCGCAAGGCGGCAAAGGCCTGGATCGACAAGATTCTCAAACCCGCCACGCCGGTACTGAAACAGTGTGGCGACACGCTCTATGCCGTGGGCGGGTCCTGGCGCGCGCTGGCGCATCTGGCCATTGCCGAAGCGGACTATCCCCTGCGCGTCATCCATCAATTCCAGCTCAGCCGGATGGCGGCGAGGGAGATTGCCGATCTCGCCTCCCGGCTCAGCGTGGTCTCGCTGACCGGCATTCCCGGCATTTCCGCCCGACGTGCGGCCATGCTGCCCTATGCCGGGCTGCTGCTGAAACGCCTGATGAAGAAGGGCAAGTTCAACCGCGTGGTCTTTTCCGCTTTCGGCGTCCGGGAGGGGGCGGTTTTCGATACGCTTCCCGAAGCCGTGCGCGACGTGGACCCGCTTCTGTCGGGCGCTGAGGCCGTCGCGCGTCCCGCCGCGCCCAGCCCCGGTTTTGGCCGGGCGATTGCCAGCTGGCTGGAGCCGGTCTTCGTCGAACGCGATACGGCGTTCGGCAATCGCAGCCCATTGATCCGCGCTGCGGCCGCACGTCTCTGCGATGTCGGGGCGCGCCATCACCCGGATCACCGCGCCGCACTGGCAGAGGAATTGGCCCTTTACGCGCCCTTCGCCGGCATCGCGCATGCCGAGCGGGCCTATATGGGGCTGGCATTGCACCATCGATATGATGGCAAGAAAGCCCCGGCGGATGACCGCGTCTTCCTGCATTTACTGGATGAGGAAACCCGCCAATGGGCGCTGGCCTATGGTTTGGGGCTTCGCTTCTCGGCGGCGCTGTCAGGACGCTCGGAAGCCTTGCTCAGCCGGTTCTCGCTATCCTGCGATAATCGCCATCTCATTCTCAGCGCGCCGGAGGCGGATGCCGATCTGGTGGTGGAGCGCGCCCGCTATCGTTTCGAGCAACTGGCCGAAGCGCTGGATCTGGAGCCGGTGGTCAAGAGCCTCTAGAGCCGCTTTCCGACAACCTTGCCGTTTTCCAGAACCAGTCCGATCTTGCCGTGCTTGAGGGCGAGAGCGGCTTCACCAAACACCTCCCGCCGCCAGCCCCTGAGGGCGGGCACATCGGCAGTATCACTGGTGGCAATGGCTTCAAGGTCTGCGACATTGGCGATCAGGCGCGACGCGACATCGGCCTCTTCGGCGACCAGTTTCAGCAGGACTTTCAGCAATTCCACGATGGCGCTGGCACCTTCCGGCCGCCGCGGCGGTGGCGGAACATCCGGCGCATAGGCCTTGGGATCGGCCAGGGCCGGGGCCATCTTTTCAATCAGGCGCTGGGCCGGGGCCGACCGCTCGAAGCCGCGCGGCAAGGCGCGCATGCCCGCCAGATCTTCCGGCTTGGTCGGGGCCGCATGGGCAATTTCATAGAGGCCTTCATCCTTGACGATGCGCTGGCGCGGAATGTCGCGGGTTTGCGCCTCTTCCTCGCGCCAGGCCGCCGCCGCTTTCAGACCGGCCAGCCATTTCGGGCTGTTCTTGCGGACCTTCAGGCGTTGCCAGGCGTTTTCGGGATGCTGTGCATAGGTATCCGGATTGGTCAGGATCGCCATTTCCTCGGCCACCCAGCTGATCCGTCCGGCCTTTTCCAGCCGGTCGCGCAGAATGGGATACATGTCGCGCAAATGCGTGACATCGGCGAGGGCATAGCCCGATTGCGCCGGGGTCAGCGGTCGGCGCGCCCAGTCGGTAAAGCGCGAACCCTTGTCGATGGGATGCTTCAGCAGCGCCATGACCAGCTTGTCATAGGCAATCGAGTCGCCCAGTCCGAGCGCCATGGCGGCAACCTGGCTGTCGAATATCGGCGCCGGGATCAGCCCGTCAGCCAAATGGTAGAAGATTTCCAGATCCTGCCGCGGCGCATGGAAAACCTTCATGATCCGGTCGTCCGCCAGCACGTCGTAGAAGGGCTCCAGATCAATCCCCTCGGCGAGGGGGTCGATCAGCACTTCGGTGTCGTCGCCCGCCGCCTGTATCAGGCACAGCTGCGGCCAGAACGTGCTCTCGCGTATGAATTCGGTGTCCACCGCAATGAAGTCACATTGCACCAGCGCGTCGCACGCGGCCTCGAGGTCTTTTGTCGTTGTAATCAGTTTCATCGAGACCGCGTTTAAACGCCTTCGCTCAACTTGGCGAGGGGGAGGTGCCGCGAAGTTTCAGCATCCGGATGAATGCCACAATCGCGACAATCAGGCTGATGCCTGCAATGTAAAGAAAGGCGGATTGCAATGGCAGGCCCAGCAAGGCCAGCGCGGCAAGCGTAAACTGTCCGAGTGTCGCCGTTGCTGCATTGATCAGGCCGCCCGCCGCCAATAGGCGTCCACGCATTTCGGCCGGCGCCCGTCTCTGCGCCATGGCTTGAAGCGGAACAACAAATAACCCGGCGGACACAGCGGCCAGCACGAGATCTATCAGCAAACGTCGATTGGCCGGGTCGCTGACAAATTCCATTCCGGGAATGAGAGCGGCATCCGCGGGAATTGGAGGGTGATTCCAGGTGATCAACGCGACATCCAGATTGAACACAACCAGACCAATTGCGCCCGCGACCGAGAACGGCAATGCATCGCCTTTACCTGCCAGCGCGCCGCAAAGGATCGCGCCGGTGGCCGCACCAAAAGTGAAGAGTGCGCTGAACAACAAGACCGCCGTCTCGTCCGTGCCAAGAACGGACCGGGCAAAGTTAGGAATGAGCGTAACCACCGAGGCGGCCAGCATCCAGAACCATGCCGCGCCCAGCAAAGGCCGCAAGACCTCCGGATGGCCAATGGTCGACCGCAAGACCCGGACAATTTCCCAGACGAAGTTGAAGGTCAGCGGCATTTCCGGATTGCTCGCCGGGGCGGGTGGTAATTGACGAATGGCCAGCCAGCCGAGAATGGCCATACCAACCAGTCCGCCGCCGACGATTTCGGGGCCAAATTTCCGGGTGATCATCACGGTACCAAAGCCGATCCCGATCAGGACCGAAATGTTCAGCATGCCGGAAATCATCGCATTGCCGGGCACGAGCTCGTGGGGTTCCAGCAGCGTGGGCAGGGCTGAATTCTTGGCCGGCGCAAAGAAAGCCGACTGAACACCCATGAAGAACAAGGTGATGATCAACAAGAGAGGTTCGCGTAGCACAAAGCCGGCGGCAGCAATCAGCATCAGCCAGATTTCGGCAAACTTTGCGAAGCGCATCATTTTCGTGCGGTCGAACTTGTCAGCAACCCGCCCGGCAATCGCCGAAAACAGGAAGATCGGCAGGGTGAAGGCCGAGGCTGCAATAGGGACCAGTAGGTCGGCATCCAGCCCGAACAGGCTGACGCTCTGGAAAGTGACGATGGTCACCAGCGCATAACGAAAGAAATTGTCATTGAAAGCTCCGAGCGATTGGGCGACGAGCATCGGCCAGTAACGGCGCTGACCGATAAGGGATGCTGCGATCTTGGCGCTCATGACTGAGCCTCCTCTTCGAGTTGGCGCGAGCGCGCTTCAACTGTGGTTTCCAGCGTGGCCATGAATGAGGCCCCGTCAAGTTTGGGTGAAATCGGCTCCATGAATTCGATGATGGCCGTGCCGGGTTTCTTCTCCCACTCCTGCTGCGCCCAGAAGCACCCCAGATTGGTGGCCACGGGTACCACCGGCCGCTCAAGGCTGGTTGCCAGGCGATAGACACCCTTGCGATAGGGTTTTCCGGTACCAACGGGCGTCAGATGTCCTTCCGGATAGATCAGGATGGGGCGGGTTTCGCCTTGTGAGCGCGTGATACCGTCATTCAGGGAGTCGAGCGCTTTGCGGCCGCCCTGATTGTTGACCACGATGGCCCCGGCGCGTTTCAGCACCCAGCCGATCAGCGGGAATTTCAGCATGTGGTCGCCGACCACGAAATTCACATTGCCGGTCTTGGCGATCATCACAATGCCATCGCCCCAGGACTGGTGCTTGGCGGCAATGATGACGGCTTTGTTCTTCGGCCGCTGGCCGCGCACCTCGACCCGGATACCGCAAATGACGCGCATCATCAGGACGACGAGGCGGCAATAGGAGCGCACGCCGTGCATCAGGAAGAATTTCCCGGGGATCAGGGCCAGAAAGGCGCACAGCACGCCATAGAATCCGGAGACCGTCCAGTAGAGGGTGTTGAAGATGGTCGAGCGCATGGGAGGTCTCCTTATGCGGTCTTCAGAACGGCCATGACGCCGTCGGTGAATGTATCGATGAGATCGGTGAGGGGCGTAGTAATCCGGCCATAGAGGCGGTATTCCGCCGCCTGCATGACGACGCCGAGCGCCATCGCCGATTTCAGTTCCGGATCGCCCTTGGGTATATCACCCGCGCCCATGGCCGCTTCGATCCGGCGTGCCATGAGGGTGGAGGGATCGGCGCCGCCATCGCCCGCGCGCGCCAGCACGGTGTTGCGGGCGGTAAGGTGATAGGCGAAGGCGGCCGGGTCCTTTTCCGCCAGTTCGCAATAGGCGGTGACAACAGCGCGAACCGTGGCTTCCAGACCGTCATAGGGCGCGACCTTTTCCTTCAGCATGCCCAGAAGATTGGCGTGAATGGCCTGAAACAGCGTGTGGGCCAGCGATTCCTTGCTGTCGAAATGGCGATACATGGCGCCATCTGAAATCTCGCACGCCTTGGCGATCTCCTTGATCGAGACCCCGTCCACGCCCTGGGCGGCAAACAGTTTCAGCGCGGCGCGTTCGATTCGCGCCTTGGTCGAGCCCGGCTTTCCAGTGATGCCGACGCCGTCCGGACCGCGCTCCAGCAGGGTTTTGTCGAGATAGGTTTCCATCGTTTTCGTCTCCAGAATGAGTATGTAATCGTTCATTCACATTCTGGATAATCCAGAGCAATTCGAATTGCAAGTGAATAATCACTTACAGCATAAAATTTCCAGTCCGGGACTCTTGGGACGGGGGAAGTTGTCGGCGGGACAAGAGATTCAGCAGATCGATATCCGCGCGGAGAAGCGGCGGTATTTTCGTCAGGTGCGATTTGAGTTGCCCGCAGGTCAGGCCTCGGGCAACATTGCGTGTATCGGGGCGTGTCGCCTGATGATTTTCAGAAATTTGCGGAGCCTCGAATGTTTTTCACCCTGCCGGTACGAACGACCCTGATGTCCCTGTCGGCGATGGCGTCCATCGCTATCGCGTCGCCACTTGAGGCTCAGGACATCACGATAATGGCAGCGCCCGAGGTTTCAGCCCTGATGGCAGCCTGCACGCCCATCGACGCACAAGGGCCGGCCATTCGCGATCACATGATGGAGCGCGGATGGATGCCGGTACCTGTCGAAGACCGGGACGCCATTATCCCCGCTTTTGGAGCGGCGCTATTCTGGTCCTTCATGCCGAATCTTCCGCCCGATGCGCGGGACGATAATTTTGATCGTCTGGTGGCTGGCGTGACTGGCGCGGCCAGTTCGGAAAATGCCAGCTTCCTGTCCCATAACGGTGAGTACGTGCTGCTTTTGTGGAACGGTGACAGCCTCTCATGTATCTGGGCCGGACCTCAGACCGACGCGATCGGTACGCTAGCGGTGCAACTGGGCGGGTTTCCGGAGAGCGACGGCGTCGCCACTGCCGGTATCCAACAGCGCGTCGAGGCGGGTGGGCGCGAATGGGCGCGCGGCATGTCCGTCGGGCGCACGCCAGTGGACGATTTGCCGGCAGCCGTGGCCGGAAGCACGATCACCGATTCCGCCCGGCTCGACAGGTCACCGCTCTGACGCGCCGCACGCTGATTCCATTTTCGGACCTGTTCCCGTCTTACGCGCACTTGGACCGGCCCGAAACACACCCCAATTCTTGACAACAGGCGGGCTTCTCCGCCATGTCGCGCCGATCAAATTCACGCGCTTTCCGGAACGGATTTCACCATGCACGCTTACCGCTCGCACACTTGCGCCCAGCTTCGCGCCAGCGACGTTGATACCACCGCCCGGATTTCCGGCTGGATCCATCGCAAACGCGATCATGGCGGTCTGCTCTTCATCGATCTGCGAGACCATTACGGCCTGACCCAGTGCGTGCTGGAGCCGGAAAGCCCGCATTTTGAGCTGCTCGAGCGCGCGCGCGTCGAAAGCGTCATCACCATTACCGGTAAGGTGGTGGCGCGGTCTGCCGAGGCGATCAATCCGAACCTGCCGACCGGCGAAGTCGAATTGCGGGTTGAGGACGTTGCCGTCCAGTCCGCGGCCGAAGAATTGCCCATGCCCGTCTTTGGTGAGCCGGAATGGGCCGAGGAGGTGCGCCTGAAATACCGCTTCCTCGATCTGCGCCGCGAAACGCTGCACTCCAACATCATGAGCCGCGTGGCGATCATTCGCGCCATGCGCGACAAGATGGCGGCAGCCGGCTTCTTCGAGTTTGCCACGCCGATCCTGACGGCCTCCTCCCCGGAAGGCGCGCGCGACTTCCTTGTGCCGAGCCGCATCCATCCTGGTGAGTTTTACGCGCTGCCGCAGGCCCCGCAGCAATACAAGCAATTGCTGATGGTCTCCGGCTTTGATCGCTATTTCCAGATTGCGCCGTGCTTCCGCGATGAAGACCCGCGCGCCGACCGCCTGCCGGGTGAATTCTATCAGCTCGATGTCGAGATGAGCTTTGTCGAGGAAGAGGACGTCTTCACGACCATGGAGCCGGTCATCCGCTCTGTCTTCGAGGACTTTGCCGAGGGCAAGCCGGTCACGGCTGAATTCCCGCGTATTCCCTACGATGTCGCCATGGCCAAATATGGCAGCGACAAGCCGGATCTGCGCAACCCGATCGAGATGCAGAATGTCACCGAACATTTTGCAGGTTCCGGCTTCAAGATTTTCGCCGGCATGATCGAGAAAAACCCGAAAGTGGAAGTCTGGGCGATCCCGGGACCGTCGGGCGGCTCCCGCGCGTTCTGCGACCGGATGAATTCCTGGGCGCAGAAGGAAGGCCAGCCGGGGCTGGGCTATATCTTCTTCCGTGACGGTGAGGGCGCTGGTCCGGTTGCCAAGAATATCGGGGAAGAGCGCACGGCTGCGATCCGCAACCAGCTGGGGCTGGAGGATGGCGATGCCGTCTTCTTCGTGGCCGGCGTTCCAAAAGACTTTGTCAGCTTTGCCGGCAAGGCGCGCGATCGCGTCGGGTCAGAGCTCAACCTGATTGATGAAGACCGGTTTGCGCTGTGCTGGATTGTCGATTTCCCGATGTATGAGTGGGATGAAGAAAACAAGAAGGTTGAATTTTCTCACAATCCATTCTCCATGCCCAAGGGCGGCATGGCGGCTCTGGAAGCTGCCGAAGCCGAAGGCACGGACGCGCTTCTGGCGCTGAAGGCCCAGCAATACGATCTGGTCTGCAACGGATTTGAAATCGCGTCCGGCTCGATCCGGAATCATATTCCGGAAACGATGATCAAGGCTTTCGGCATTACCGGCCTGGGTCCGGATGTGGTGAAGGAACGCTTTGGCGCGCTATATCGGGCGTTCAAGTATGGCGCACCGCCCCACGGCGGCATGGCAGCTGGCGTCGACCGGATTGTCATGTTGCTCGTCGGCGCGAAGAATCTGCGCGAAGTCTGCGTCTTCCCGATGAACCAGCAGGCCGCCGATTTGTTGATGAATGCGCCCGCCAAGGCCGATCCGCAACAACTGAAGGATCTCAGCCTGCGCGTCGTCGTTCAGGAACCGAAAAAGAGCTGATCAGTCCTCGTCTGCGACCTGCGGCAGCGTGCCGGGGCCTTTCGGTCCCAGCGGGTCGGCGGACGATTCCGGCGGCTCAGGTGGGGTCGGCGGTGCGGGCATTTCAAATACCCAGCGATACCGGCCATTCAGCTGATAGCGATTGCCGTCCACGATAACGGAGCCGCTCGTCGCATTGCCTGAGCCAATATCGGCATCCTCGCGATAGACCAGACGCTCGCCGGAATTGCGCACAAGCCGCAGCAGGTCCGGATTATTGCGTAATTGTTCGATCACGATGGCGCGCTGTTGCTGGAGTTCTTCCTCGGCCGCTTCGACTTCTTCCATGCGCCGTTCGGCTTCCTGCAGCATCTCTTCACGGATATCGGCATCCATGTGACGTGAGGCGGCCTGCGCTTCGGCAACCGCTCTGCGGGTGATTTCCAGCGCTTCGCGGGCGGATTCGAATTCGGCAACGGCCCGGGCCTGTTCTTCGCGGATCAGTTCCAGCCGGATGACGCCATCGCCGCGCGGTGCGGCGGGGCTTGCCTCGCTGATCCGCCGTTGTGAAATGGTGAAAGTCACCGTCTGGGGCCGCTCGCCGGATGTGGTTGAACTCACGGGGAATTCGGAACAGTCAGACAATTCCAGACCTTCGGGCAGACGGCTTTCGGCATCTCGGCAGGCGTCCTGCACGGCCTCCGGCGTCAGTCCCCGGACATCAAGCAGAATGGCACCGGCCAGCCGCGCACCATTCAGATTCGCCCCTTCGAAATTCGCTTCGGTCAAGTGTGCGCCCGACAGGTCGGCGCCGCGCATGTCCGCGCCGACAAAAAACACGTTCTGGCCGCGTGAATTGCGCAGAATGGCACCCGGCAATCGCGCATCGGTAAAGTTGGTCTCGTCCAGAATGGCGGCATCAAACCGGGCATTGAACAGCCGCGCCGAGCTGAAATCGACGCGACTGAGATCGGTTTCCACAAAGCTCGCCAGAATCATCAGGGAATGGTTCAGGTCCGCATCGGCCATGTCCGACGCGTCAAAGTGGACCCGCTCACCTCGCGCTTGGGAGAAATCCGCGCCCTGCAGGGAAGAGCCGTGAAAAATCACGCCGGACAATCGGGAGCGGTTGAAATGCGCTTCGTTCAGCTGTGATCCCATGAAGCGGGTTTCAATAATGGCGGACTGGCTGAGATTCGCGCCATCAAAATTGGCGTCAATAAACACGGCGCCCAGGATTTCCGCGCCATACAGATTTTCCCGCGCCAGCTCGCAGCTGCGGCACTCGCCTGAAATCGTGATGGTCCTGTGCGGATGATCGTCGCCTGCAAAGGCAGAGCCCGCCAGAAGGCCAAACAAAGCCAGAAGGGAGAAGGTAAATATTTTCACGGAACAAGGAATTAGAGCAATTCCAGAAAAAATTCGACTTAAATCGCTGTAAGTCGCCCGTTACCTGATCGTTAGCAAACCGGAATGCGCAAACCGGCCGGAAGCCGGGTTTCCTGATCGCCACATGCTGTGTCCAGCTGTGCCTGTGTCAGGCCCCGGACCCGTTCCATCTCAGCGCCGGACAAAATAGCACCGGTGAGGTCGGCTCCGGAAAAATCGGCACTGCCGAAATAGGCCCCGACCAGATTGGCATTCTGCAGATTGGTGTGCGCAAAACTCGCCCCTGTAAAGCGTCCGCCAAACAGGTCGGCCACCGACAGGTCGGCGCGGCTGAAATTGGCACCATTCATGGTCGAAAGACTGAGATTGGCCTGACGCAGCCGCGAGCCCGACAGATTCACATTCGGCAGATCGCGATAGGCCAGATCGGCCTGAAACAGATTGCATCCCGCACAGGACGATCCGGCCTGAACCCGGGCAATTTCCCCCGCATTCTGGCTCATGGCGGGGGCGGTGAGCGCCATGATGGCGGCGGCGATAAGCGCGAGTCGTTTCATTCTGGATCGCTCCCTTCAGGATTCCCCTGATACGTGCAAGCCCGGTGCCGGACTCTCCTCCCGCATTATTACCGGAATTCGTTGAGTTAATTCTTAATCCGTGTCATTTCAGGGAATAGGGGGAATTCCATGGGTCAGCTATTGCGGGAATTGCAACGCCGGACTGTCGGCGGCGTCATGGCGTTTCGCAATTGCCCTGCGAGGGGCATGTAGCTCATGGGTCGATTGCTGCACGAATTGAGACGCCGGAATGTATACCGGTTCGCGGCCGGATATCTGGCCGTGGCGTGGGTGACTTTCGAAGTGGTGCAGGGCGTTGAAGGCGCTGCGGGTCTGCCAAGTTGGGCCGACAGTGTCGCCCTGATCCTTCTGGTCGCTGCATTTCCGGTCGTTTTGTTTGTCGCCTGGACCTTCGAACTGACGCCGGACGGCATCCGCGCCACGCGACCGCTGAATGCCGATGAAGCCGACGACCTGCCAGCCCCGCGTCCGATAGACTATGTGTTGATGGGCGGTATCGTCCTGTTTGCCGGCCTGCTGGCCTGGCAGCCGATCAGCCACACCATCCGCACCGGCGCTCCGCCGCTGGCGCGCAATGACAGCGAAGTGAATATCGTGACACCCGCCGAAGGTGCGGCAGGCCAGGCCAATGAGTTCGTGCCGCCCGAACCGGCAGAGCTTTCCGTGGCCGTCTTGCCTTTCCTGCCTTTCAGCGATGACCGCAATGACGCCTATTTCGCGGATGGATTGACCGAAGAAATCCTGAACTCTCTGGCGACCTTGCCGGATTTGCGCGTGACCTCCCGAACGTCCGCCTTCCAGTTTCGGGGGCGGGACTTGCCGTCTATCCCCGAGATCGCGGAAAGCCTCGGTGTAGCGCACGTCATGGAAGGCTCGGTCCGCCGGTCCGGCGACGATGTCCGCATCACGGTCCAGCTGATCCGGGCCGCCGACGACACGCATCTGTGGTCGCAGACCTATGACCGGACCATGGAAGATGTTTTCGAGATACAGGAAGACATTGCCGAGAATGTTGCCGCTGTCCTGGACGTCGTGCTCAGCGAGGAAAATCGCCGTCAGATGCGCAATTCCGGCACCCGCAATATCGACGCCTTCATCGCCTTTCAACAGGGCCAGGCGCTTTGGAACCGCGCGCATGAAGAGGATGACACCAATCGCTTTCTTGAGCAGGCGGATGCCCACTTTACCCGTGCAACCGAACTCGCCCCGGATTTCTCCGAAGCCTATCTTTTACAAAGCGACTGGTATGCTCACCTGCTGAGCGATGGCACGCTCGCAGATGACGAAGCGGCGCGCGAACAGGCCCGGATTCGTCAGACCGAATTGCTGCAACTCGCCTATGACACCGCCTCCAGCGACACGCGGAGGGCCATTGCATCCGTCAACGATACTCTATTCGCGGAAGACTGGACCTTCGCCCGGCAATCGCTCGAGCTGGCGATTACGTCGGATATGTGCGCGCATGACAACTGGACTCAGGATTTCGCCTATCTGTACAGCAATCTGGACCAGCGTCTGGCCTATGCTGACCGTCTGGTCGCCTGCGATCCGCTGAACCCCTTAACCCGCCTCTACTATGGCAATACGCTTCTGGTGCGCGGTGACTTCAATGCCGCCCGCGAGTGGGCAGAAGACCTGAGAGAGCGGGGCATGGAATACGAGGCGGAAGTCATCGGATTTGATGCGCTTCTGGGTCTTGGCCTGCTGGATGAGGCCGAGGCCCAGCTGCAGCCGCACTGGGAATGGGAATCGCTTCGTCTGGCGGCCCGTCGCGGTGGCGACATCGCCCGGGAGGCGCTGACGCCTTTCCTGAGCGAGGATGCCGACTGGTTCAATCTCATCCTGCTGGCCTGGATGGGCGATACCGAGGCTGCCAACGCGGTCGCCGCAGAAATCGACGCCCGGCCCTATGGCTATCTTGATCTGATAACGGCGATTGATTCCTGCCGTTGCGGCGCGCCATTTGACCGCGATGCCGTGCCGGATTTCTCCCGCCGTCTGGCGCAGGCCGGTTTCGAATGGCCGCCCGAGGGCGATCTGGGCTTCCCGCGCGTCCCGTTCGGACCGGTCGAAGTGATCGAGAACTAGCCGGCGCTTCCGCTTTTCTTGACCCAACCGCAGGCCTGACAATCCAGCGTCCCGTCATTCAGGCGCGCCACGGTGAAATGCCCGCATTCGGGGCAGGGGTCGCCATCATAACTGTCGGGCGGCAGGATGTCGGCAGTTGCGGGCGTTTCGGCCTCTCTTTCGTCCGCCTTGGCCTTGCGCATGTCGGCTGTCAGCATGACGACATTGTCGGGCAGCTGCCCGCGGGAGAAGCCCTTGGAGATATAGCGCAGCGCATCTTCCTGAACGACTTTCTCCTTCGCCACGCCGCGGCCAATTCCGCCCGTCAGATCCGGCTGCACCTCGGCCAGATCATTGCGTCCCAGATAGGACACAGCCAGTTCGCGGAAGAGGTAATCCAGGATGGAGGTCGCATGGCGGATGGAGTCATTGCCTTCCACCTCGCCGGCCGGTTCGAAGCGGGTGAAGACAAAGGCATCGACGAATTCTTCCAGCGGCACGCCATATTGCAGGGCGATGGAAATCGCGATGGCGAAATTGTTCATCAGCGAGCGGAAGGCCGCGCCTTCCTTGTGCATGTCGATGAAGATTTCGCCCAGCTCGCCACTGTCGAACTCGCCGGTGTGCAGATAGACTTTGTGACCGCCAACCGTCGCCTTCTGGATATAGCCCTTGCGGCGATCGGGCATTTTGCGGCGATTGACCGGCTTTTCGACTATCTTCTCGACGATCTTTTCGACAATCCGTTCCTCGCCCGGCTCCAGATCCTCGTCGATCTCGTCCAGAATACCGGCAAGCCCGGAGCCCTGACGGTCAATCTTCAGGCTGGAAAGCCCGGCCTTGCCGGCCTGGCGCATCAGGCGGGCGACCTGATCCGGTCCGGCATCGGCCGGAAGCGTCACAATCGCAGGCGCCGGGCCATTGATGTCCGCCTCCAGAGCAGACGCAAGCGCGATCACCGCATCGGGGGCGGGGCGCGCAAAAGCGGTCATGGCGCCCTTGTCCGTCAGGCCGAGGCCAAGGGTTTTGAGGCCGGCAATCACGCACGGGCGCATCTCCCGGCCGGATACCGTCTGCACCAGCACGTCGTTGAGGGGCGCGAGCCCGCGCGAATCCGCCTCCATCAGGCGCGCGATAACGCCCTCCGGCTCGATGGCGGCAATGGTCACCCGCTCGCCAGCTGCGGTCATGGCGGCCTGTGCGATCTCGGTGGCAAGGCTGCGCGCCTCATCGCTGTCATAGGGCAGGCCCAGCTGCGCAAACAGCGCCGCAAACCCGGTCAGCGAGATGGTACCGGCGGGGGCCGTTTTCTTCGCGCCTTTGCGCAGCGCATCAGCCCAGAGCGAGACGGTCTTGCCGATCGCCTTCGTGTCTGCGCCAAAGAGCGGCAGATTGAGATAAAGCACCGGGCCGGGTGCCGGGCGTTCCTCTGCAAAGCGGAAGTCCGGTGCGCCAAAGCTCCATACCGATTGGGCGATCTGATGCCACCAGTCACGCGCGCCGGCCTCCTTACCATCATGGAAGGTCCAGACGGCATCATCAGCCTCGGCGTCGAGTAGGCTTGCGGGAATCTGCAGCACCGGGGCAGGCGGCGTAACCGATGGCACAAATCCGAGATCCGGCTCGTCAAACTCGCCCTGACGCGCCAGAGCGAGCGCATGCTCGATGGCCTCATCAGGGGCGCCGTCGCGTCTGGCGGCCTGCAGAGCGCGCTTCAGCGCCGGATTTTGCGCCGGATCAAGACAGTCCTCGGCCTCACCGGCGCACTGTGCGACAGCATGACCAATCGCCATCAGCCGGTCACGCAGAACCCGCGCGCCAACATCGCTGACCGCCGCCTTGAGGCGGGCATTGCTGATATCCTGTGGCAGAGACCGGGCTTCGCCGCTATCGGCAGCCACCGGCAAGATATACTCGCATGCGTCCAGCGCCGGAATGGCATCGCCATAGGCGATATCAATGCCTGCATGCCGGATGAGTTCAGAGGCGGGCAGTATGCGGCGCGCCAGAAGATCCGATTTGAGGGCGGCGTGGATGGCCGCGTCTTTCGTCGGTGCGGCAAAATGCACGGCAATCCGGTCAAAAACCGTCTCGGCATCGCGTTCCGGGGCGCGGTCGGTGCCGACAGGGCTGCGCTTGCGCAAGACGTCAGGGCCCTTTGTGCCGGGCTTCATCCGGGTTTCGACAGGCCGGGCAATGGTGCAGAGCTCTGCCAGAGCAGCGGCCGCGCTGACATTCCAGTCCTCCGGCGCCCGCAGGGCATCACCCGTCCCGCCATCCGGGTCTGCAATGTCAAATGTTGAAAAAACCGGTGTCTTTGCCTTGGCCATGGCCGCCCCGCCGCATCAAGAGAATCAGTTACATCAGCTGGAAGCATACGCGCCGGAAGGGAACTGCCCAATGGACACACAGCGCACTGGACCTATCGGGTGTGGATAGGCATATTCCGGCCCGACTCTGACCCTTGAAGGATCGCGGGATGCTCGGCTTTATCGGAAAAATTTTCGCCTGGTGGGATGATGCCACGCCCGGCACCTATCTGACGCTGTTTGCAAAAGGCGCCACGAAGGTGGGCGAGGACGAGTTCGGCAACAAGTATTTCGAGGAAAAGAAGGCGACCGGTTCAGACGGCCGCATCCGCCGCTATGTGGTTTACAACGGTTATGCCGATGCCAGCCGCGTTCCAATGGCCTGGCATGGCTGGCTGCATCACACCTATGAAGATGCGCCGACCGGCGATGAGGCCGCCTATGCCTGGGAAAAAGGCCACGAGCCGAACCTGACCGGCACACTGCATGCCTACAAGCCGGCCGGAGCGCTGTCGCGCGGCGGCAAGCGGCAGGCCAATAGCGCTGATTATGAAAGCTGGTCGCCTGAGGGGTGAGCCGGCTCGACGTGGACGCCGCTTCGCGGCATCATGATGGAATGTCTGTGATCAAACGTCTTCTCCTTTGTGTCCTTCTTGCCCTGCCGCTGGCCTCTGCGGGGGCGCAACAGAACAATCAGCGCTCCAGCCTGCCGGGAAGTGTTCTGGTGATGCGCGGTCTCGACAAGGTCACGGCGCGGACCGTTGATTTCGAAATCCCGATTGGCCAGGAATACCAGTTCGGGTCCCTGACGATCCTGCCGCGCTATTGCCGGGAACGTCCGCCGGAAGAAACGCCGGAAATTTTTGTTTTCGTCGAGATTTTCGAACGCCGCGCCGAAGATGGCAGCCTGTCGGATGACGAAAGACAGCGCATTTTCTCCGGATGGATGTTCGCGTCCAACCCGGCGCTCAATCCGCTCGAACATCCGGTCTACGACGTCTGGCCGATTGACTGCAGGGCATAATCGCCGCTGGCACCTTCCGGCATTCTGAAAAAATCAGCCTCCTGCGACACCGCCTCTGCGAGGCGTTCGCGATAGATTTCGGCGGGCACTTCTTCTGTGCCGAACTGGCTGAGATGATCGGTCATGAATTGGGCATCCAGCAGTTTGAAGCCGCCGGTCTTCAGCCGCGCGATCAGGTGCACAAGCGCAACCTTCGAGGCATCCGTCATATGGGAAAACATGCTTTCACCGAAAAAGGCCGCCCCGAGTGATACGCCATAAAGCCCGCCGGCCAAACGGCCCTCTATTCGGCATTCCACCGAATGAGCATGACCCATCTTGTGAAGCTCGGAATAGAGCCAACGAATGGGGCCGTTGATCCAGGTCTGCCGGCGATCCGGAGCGGGCGCAGCGCAGGCGGCCACGACCGCGTCGAAGTCCTGATTGATCGTGATGGCGAACTTGTCCTGCCGGACGGTGCGCCGTAGCCGCCGGGGCAGATGAAATCCGTCCAGCGGGATATTGGCGCGTTCCGGCGGCTCGATCAGATAGAGGCGCGGGTCGTCGGCGGAATCTGCCATCGGAAACACGCCCGTACGGTAGCAGTCGAGTAATTCGCCCGGTCCGAAGCCCGGCATGGTCTAGCCCTTGGCGCGTTCGGCGAGCCAGTTCTCCAGCCAGCGGATATGATAATCGCCCGAAGCGAAGGCTTCTTCTTCCAGAAGGGCCAGGTGAAGCGGCTTTGTTGTCTTGATGCCGCCGATGACCATTTCTTCCAGAGACCGTTTGAGGCGCAGCAAGGCTTCTTCGCGGGTCTTGCCATGGACGATCAGCTTGCCGATCAGGCTGTCATAATAGGGCGGGATGGAATAACCGGCATACAGCCCGCTATCGAGACGCACACCCAGACCGCCCGGCGCATGAAACTCCGTCACCTTGCCCGGGGACGGCGCAAAGGTTTCCGGGTCTTCCGCATTGATGCGGCATTCAATCGCCCAGCCTTCGAAGGTGATGTCTTCCTGCGTGTAGCCCAGCTTTTCACCCGCTGCGACGCGGATCTGCTCGCGCACGAGGTCCAGACCGGTGATCGCTTCGGTCACAGGGTGCTCCACCTGCAGGCGGGTATTCATCTCGATGAAGTAGAACTCACCATTCTCGTAGAGATATTCGATCGTGCCCGCACCGCGGTATCCGATGGCGGCGACCGCATCGCGCGTGACCTGGCCAATTTTCTCGCGCTGTTCAGGCGTCAGAGCCGGAGAGGGGGCTTCTTCGAGGATTTTCTGGTGACGGCGCTGCAGCGAACAATCCCGTTCGCCCAGATGCACCACATTGCCATGCGTGTCGGCCAGGATCTGGATTTCGATATGGCGTGGCTGACCCAGATATTTTTCCAGATAGACGGCGCCATCGCCAAAGGCGGCCTCTGCTTCACGCGAGGCGGTTTCAACGGCTTCGCGGAAATCCTTGGCCGTATTCGCGACCTTCATGCCGCGCCCGCCACCGCCGGCGGCGGCCTTGACCAGCACGGGATAGCCGATCTCGTCCGCTACTTTTTTGGCCTCATCGATGTCGCTGATACCGCCGTCAGAGCCCGGAACGACGGGAATGCCGGCTTCTTTCACGGCCTTCTTGGCGGCGATCTTGTCGCCCATCAGACGGATGTGATCCGCGGTCGGGCCGATAAAGACCAGATCATGCGCTTCAACGATTTCGGCAAAACGGGCGTTTTCCGACAGGAAGCCATAGCCCGGATGCACGGCCTGCGCGCCGGTGATCTCGCAGGCGGCAATGATCTGTGGAATATTCAGATAGGATTGCGAGGCCGGATTGGGGCCGACACACACGCTTTCATCGGCCAGCCGCACATGCATGGCATCCCGGTCCGCTTCGGAATGGATCGCGACGGTCTTGATACCCATTTCGCGGCAGGCGCGGTGCACCCGGAGCGCGATTTCGCCGCGATTGGCGATGAGGATTTTTTCAAACATCAGTTCTCGCCGATCAATCGATCACAAAGAGGGCTTCGCCGAATTCGACCGGTTGGCCGTCTTCGACCAGCATGGCTGTCAGCTTGCCGGATTTGGGCGCAATAATCGGATTGAAGGTCTTCATCGCTTCCACCAGCAGGACGGTATCGCCCTCTTTCACGGAATCGCCGACATTGAAGAAGGCATCGGCATCCGGATTGGGACGAATATAGACGGTGCCGACCATCGGTGATGGCGTTGCATTGGCAGGCGCGTCGCTGGCGCTGGATGCGGGAGAAGCTGGCGCTGCGGCGGGGGCTGCTGCCGGGGCGGGTGCCGCCGCCGGGGCCGCCATGACCTGTTGAACGGGCGCAGCAGTGAGCGTGCGCGCAACGCGCAGACGCAGATCGCCGCGCTCGACCTCGATTTCGGTCAATTCGGTGTCGCGCAAAATGTCGGCAAGCTCTCGCACCAGTTTCGGATCGAAGGCGGATGCGGATTTCGCACCGGACTTGGAAGACGTGGTCATGCGTTTATCGTCCCTCGGCTCGGATTCGGTAGGCGTGTTCTAGATCAGACTGGCGGCAATCTCCACCGCCTCGACATAACCCGCCGCACCGCGTCCTGCGATTGTTCTGGTCGCGACAAGACCCACGAAGGAATGATGCCGGAATGGCTCCCGCGTGGATGGATCGCTGATGTGCACTTCTATGACGGGTATGGAAACCGCCTTTAAAGCGTCATGTAAAGCAATGGATGTATGCGTATAGGCGGCCGGATTGATGATCAGAGCCGCGAATCCCTCGCGGGATTCCTGAATCCAGTCGACCAGCACGCCTTCATGATTCGATTGCCGGAAATCGGTTTCCAGCCCGTGCGGCAAAGCGGCCCTGGCACACATGGCCTTGATGTCGGCCAAGGTTTCATGGCCATAAATCTCCGGCTCGCGGCTGCCGAGCAGGTTGAGATTCGGACCATTCAGGATCATCAGTCTGGCTGCCATGAATGCGCCTTGCCCCTTGACGTGGAGGCCGCGTTCTACGACCTCCAGACAGACAAGTTCAAGTAGGCGAGGCGGTTGGCGTGAAACTGACCATTAATGGCGAGACACAGGACTTTACCGACGGGCTGACCATTTCCGGTCTGGTCGAGGCGCTCGGCCTGCACCCGAAAAAGGTCGCGGTGGAACGCAATCTGGAAGTCGTGCCGAAATCGCTTCACCCGGAAACCGTGCTCGCCGATGGCGATCGGATCGAAATCGTCCAGTTCGTGGGCGGAGGATAATCATGGAAGATACCCCCCTTGTTGTCGCCGGACGGACGCTGAAATCGCGCCTCATTATCGGCACCGGAAAATACGAGACCTATGAGCAGAATGCCCGGGCGCTGGAAGCCTCGGGCAGCGAGATGATCACGGTCGCGGTGCGGCGGGTGAATCTGACCGATCCGGACCAGCCCATGCTCGTCGATTTCATTGATCCGGAAAAATACATCTTCCTGCCCAATACGGCGGGCTGTTTTACCGGCGAGGATGCGGTGCGCACCCTGCGTCTGGCGCGGGAAGCCGGCGGCTGGGATCTGGTGAAGCTGGAAGTCCTGTCGGATCCCAAACACCTCTACCCGGACATGGAAGAAACTTTGCGGGCCGCGAAACTGCTGATCAAGGACGGCTTCCAGGTGATGGTCTATTGCTCGGATGATCCGGTCTACGCCAGGAAGCTGGAAGACGCCGGCTGTTGCGCCATCATGCCGCTTGGCGCCCCCATCGGTTCGGGGCTGGGCATCCAGAACCCGGTCAATATCCGCCTGATCATCGAGGAAGCGAAGGTTCCCGTCATCGTCGATGCCGGCGTCGGCACCGCCTCGGATGCCGCCGTGGCGATGGAACTGGGCTGTGATGGTGTGCTGATGAATACCGCCATCGCCGAGGCGAAAGACCCGATCCGCATGGCCTCGGCAATGAAGCATGCCGTCATTGCGGGCCGCGAAGCCTATCTGGCCGGCCGCATGCCCAAGAAGCGCTATGCCGACCCGTCCAGCCCGCTCAGCGGCCTGATCTAGCCGCCCTGACGGACCCGGATCAGTTCGGCCGCCAGCAATTCATCCAGCATGTCGCGGTTGGCACCCGGCACGGCACGGCCATTGATGATGAAGAACGGCGTACCTTCCGCACCGATGGCGCGGCCAAGCGCATAGACCTGCTCGATATGCTGCTGGATGGCCGGGTCATCCATATCTTCCTGCATCTGTTCGACATCGACACCCGCGAGGCGGGCGAAATTCTCGATCCGGCCGGCGGGCAGGGGGCCGCTGGACTGGACCATGGCGGTGTGGAAACGCCAGTAGACGTCTTCGCCCTGACGCAGAGCGGCCAGCGCGGCACGCGCGGCCACGCGGGATTCCTCGCCGAGGATCGGATATTCCTTGAAAACGAACCGGATCTGGTCGCCATAGGCCTGGCGGGCTTCGGCCACCCATTCCGATGCAATCCGGCAATAGCCGCATTTGTAATCCATGAATTCGACGATCACGATCGGCGCATCATCCGGGCCAATCGACGGGTCGCGCGCATCGTTATAGATAAGGTCAGCATTGGCGCGGATGGCTGAAAGCATGGCTTCGCTCTCGCGCTGGCGCGCCCGGCGTTGCAGCTCGATCAGCGCTTCCTCGATGATTTCAGGATTTTCGAGGATATAGGTGCCGACCATGTCGCGGATTTCAGCCCGCTCGGCTTCGGAGAATTCGCTGTCGGACTGGGCTGTGGCAGGTGCTGCAAAAACAAGCATCGCAAACAGGCCGGTCAAGGCGGCAAAAAACGCTTTCATGAAACTTCCCCGAATTGAATCCTGAGTGTCATTTAGCGGCAGTGAACGCCCCTGCCAATGACGATGCTGTTACCGGCCGACACTCAGACGCCGCTCGCGGCGTTCACCGGGGGCGGGCAGGCTGGCCTGAGCCACGCCGATCAGCTCGTTGGCGCGATACCAGTCCGGCGTGCCGCGCTCCAGCTGCGGGGCGGCGCGCACGGCAAATTGCAGGGCCCGGCCGCTATTACCGAGCGCATAGGATTGTTCGGCTATGGCCAGTTGCGCCCGCGCTGTATCGCCATTGCGCTCATGGACAATCGACAATTGATACCAGGCAAAGGAATTGTCCGGCTCGATATCCAGTGCAACGCGCAAATGCTGGGCGGCGTCTTCCAGATAGACATCATCATCGGTGGCAATCATCGACATCGCCAGATTGATCCGCAAGAGCGGTGCCTGCGGCATCAGATCGACCGATTGCTGGTGATACTGGATGGATTCCTCGGCATGCCCGCTTTCAAACAGCATCTGGCCGTAGAGCTCATAGAAGAACGGATTGTCCGGCTCTTCCGCAATCAGCGATTCGATCTCCTCGCGGGCGCGATCCATGCGCGCATCATGGTAGTAAGCCACGGAGCGTGCATAGCGGGCCGGCAGGCTGCGATCGGATTCCGGATAGCGATAGAGCACCTGGCTGGGCTCGGCCATGAAGCCGTAGATTTTCGCCTGCAGCCGGGCCAGACGTTCAATTTCTTCTTCGCTTTCGGGCTGATCGGCATAGGGCGAGCGCGCCACCGCTTCGCGAAGCGCGGCCACGCGGGCCGAGGAAAGCGGGTGAGTGCGGAAATAGGGATAGCGGCGGGCCGGGCTGAAGGCCTCCTGATACCGGAAGCGCTCGAAGAACTCCATCAGGCCTTCGGCCGAAGTTCCGGTTTCTTCAAGATAGCGAATGGCGGCCTGATCAGCGGCGGATTCCTGCGTCCGCGTATAGGTAAAGAATTGCAGCGCGCCGAATTGCTGGCTGGACGCCATCAGCGCACCGGCTGCGCCGCCTTCACCGGCAAAAGCCGCCAGAACACCCAGGCCGAGCGTGGCAAACATCGGAATGGCCGCCTGGTTCATGGCTTCGCCCGTGCGGGCCAGGTGCGCCCCGGCGATGTGTCCCGTTTCATGCGCCAGAACGCCCTTGATCTGGAGCGGATCGGTCGCTTCCAGAATGGTGCCGGTATGCATGAAGATATTCTGTCCGCCGGTGACGAAGGCATTGATGGCCGGGTCAGCGATTATGTAGAGGCCAACATCGCTGGGTTCGAGACCGGCCGCGACCAGAAACGGGTCGGTATAATCCCGCAGCATGATCTCGATTTCGGTATCGCGGATGAGGTTCTGGGCCAGAGCCGAGCCGGACAAGGCGGCTGCGGAGACAATTCCGGCGATAAAAGCGATCAGGGCACGCATACAATTATCCTTCGAACAGCCCCCGCTGAACTCGAACTCTAGCACATGCAACGGATGGACCAAGTCCTATCCGTTGCCCCTCATGTGCGATTTGTCAGCCGCCAAAGAGTTTGGCGCCCTTTTGCCACCAGCCGGAACGCTTGGGAGCATTGTCCTTGGCATCCTTTTCGGCAGGTGCCGACTCGGCAGGCGCATCAGCCTTTGTCTCAGCCTTGGCCTCGGCTTTCGGTTCGGCCTTGGCAGCGGGCTTTTTGGCTGCACGGCGCGGCTTTGGCTTGTCCTCGGGCGCTGACTCGTCCGCCGGGGTTTCCGCCTTGGCTTTTGCGGCGGCGGTTTTCCGGGGCGCGCGCTTGCGCTTTGGCTTTTCGTCTTCGGTAGCAGCAGGCGTTTCGGCTGCCGCATCGGGTGCCGACGTATCGGTTTCGGCGTCCGGCTTCTTGCGCGGCTTGCGCGTGCGCTTCGGCTTGGCATCGGCCTGCGGCTCGGTGGCCGCGTCCTCGGCAGGCGCCTCAGAGGCCGCTTCAGCAGGCGCATCCGCCTTCTTCCGGCGTGTCCGGCGCTTCGGCTTGTCCGTGTCGGCCGCTTCCGTCGGCAGCGGCGCAGCTTCGGCTTCCGGATCGATTACAGCCATGCCTGCAGGTGCTTCGGCAATATCCTTGGCTTCGTTTGTATCCGGCTGGCCTTCGGCATTGGCGTTGTTTTCGCCCTGTTCATTTCCGCGGCCCCGGCGACGGCCCCGACCACCGCGGCGGCCCCGGCGGCGGCGCTTGCGCGGCTGGCCATTCTCGTCGAGCTCGGGACGTGCGGCAGACTTCGTCTCGCCGTCCTCATCGCTGTCATTCTCGTCCGTTTCGGTCGTAGCCGCGCTCTGATCGGAAGCCGGCCCGTCTTCATCTTTCCGGCGGCGACGGCGGCCCCGACGACGGCGGCCATCGCCCTCATTGCCGGAATCTTCTGTCGGCGTGTCGTCCCGCTCGGAAGCAGGCGATTCGGCGGGCGTATGCTGGGTCACCGGGGCGGACTCTGTTTCCGGTTCGCCGGAGCGATCACGGGCCTCAATGACCTCGACATTGCAATCCGGCGGAATGAGATCCGGATCCGCACCGATCAGGACACGGAAATCATAGCGCTGTTCGAGCGCCAGCACATGATCGCGTTTCTCATTGAGCAGATAGAGCGCCACATCGGTCGGCAAGGTGATGCGCACCTTGGCGGCGCGCTTGCGGGCACCTTCTTCTTCGAGGGCGCGGAGCGCGACCAGTGCGCTGGAGGACGGCGTCCGCTGATAGCCTTTGCCGCCACAATGCGGGCAGGTCTTCGTCGAGCCTTCCAGAATCGAGGTCCGGCGGCGCTGACGCGAAATTTCCATCAGACCGAACTGGGAAATCCGGCCCATTTGCAGCCGGGCCCGGTCCTTCTTCATCGCATCTTTCATGCGCTTTTCGACGGCCCGGATATTCCGGTTTTCTTCCATATCGATGAAGTCGATGACCACCAGACCGGCCAGATCACGCAATCGCATCTGGCGCGCCGCTTCATCGGCCGCTTCCAGATTTGTTTTCAGCGCAGTGTCCTCGATATTGCGTTCCTTGGTGGAGCGCCCGGAGTTCACATCGATCGCTACCAGGGCTTCCGTCTGGTGGATCACCAGATAGCCGCCCGATTTCAGCTGTGTCTCGGCATTATAGGCCGACTCCAGCTGGTCCTCGACATGGTGACGGACAAAGAGCGGCATTGGCTCCTTGTATTGCTGGACCTTGGAGGCATGGGACGGCATCAGAAGCTTCATGAAGCCCTTGGCGTCCTTATAGCCTTCCTCGCCTTCCCCGGCCGGCCAGCGACAGATAGGTCGTCAGCGCCGCGCCCTTGTTGCCACGCTCTTCCTTGGCGACCTGCACCAGTAGCACCTGACGGCGCTTGATCACTTCCTGGATCTTGTATTTGCGGAAGAAATTCCGGCGCTTGCGGGCAACGGCCTCGACTTCGACATCGGCGTCATCCTCGGCGCCGTCTTCGCCTTCCGTCTCATCGGCCTCATCGGCTTCGGCCATCGCTTCTTCGACGGCTTTCTCTTCCTCGGCTTGCAGGGCGAGGCGATCCTCGTGCGGGATCTGGTAGTAATCCGGATGGATTTCGTTGAAGGCGAGGAAGCCGTGGCGATTTCCGCCATATTCGACAAAGGCCGCTTGCAGAGAGGGCTCTACGCGGGTGACTTTTGCCAGATAGATGTTTCCGCGGATGGGTTTCTTGGCCGCGGATTCGAAATCAAACTCCTCGACGCGGGACCCTTCGACGATGGCGACGCGAGTCTCTTCCGAGTGACTCGCATCGATCAGCATTTTCTTTGACATGCAAATTTGCTCCTGCACGCATCCCAATTGGACGCGGCGGCGCGGCGCAGCAGACAGACCCGTCTGTATCAGATTGTAGGGGCTGGAAAATCGGCGCGACGCGCATGTTAAACTTTCCTGGTGTGAGCCGATCGTATCAGAGCGGCGTCACGGGCGGTTCGGGCGCAGGCCGCAACAGATTTGGCCTGCGGGATGAAGTGCGTTTTGGCGGACATCCGCCTCGGCGCGTTCCGGACCGGGACCTCAGCCAGGCGGCGCAAGCGCTTCACCTTCCGGAACTTTTCACAACATGCCCGAAAGCGTCCGCAATGGAAAGCATTTGATCAGCAAGCCGGAATTGGGGCTGTCGTCAACGAAACGTCAATGCAAACGGGGTAAGACTGGAAAAAAGCCGTGCAACGAATCACGGCGTCATGCGATGGTGTTGTCATGGGCAGAACGTCCTCATTCCTGATTTCGCTCCTGATGTGGAGCTTGGCTGTGAGCGCAACGGCAGACGCGAGAGATGCGTCTGAAATCCGTCAGGTCCGCTTTGGCGGCGATGAGGGCGAGACCCGCGTCGTGGTCGAACTCTCCTCTGAAATGGATTTCCGCGCCTTTACCGTCTCCGATCCGTCCATGCGTCTGGTCGTTGATCTGCCGCGCGCGGCCTGGTCGGTGTCCGGGCTCGAGACCGGCGAGGGACTGGGCTATGGCCTTGTCGAGGATTTCCGCTTCTTTGACCGGTCCGCTGACGCTTCGCGGCTTGTGTTCGAGCTGGAGGGGCCCTCCGTCATTACCGGGCAGTTCGGCATTCCCGCGAATGCCGACAATCCGCATCATCGCCTCGTGATTGATCTGCGCCGTGTCGAAAGCGTCGAGGCAGAAGCCGAATCCGGCTTTCCCGAACCCTCCGACCTCAGCCAGCTGATTGCCGAGCGCGGCGAGGCGACCTTTGCCGAACCCGCCCGCGATCGCCGCGTGATTGTGGTCGATGCCGGGCATGGTGGCCATGATCCGGGCGCGTCCGCCAACAGCGCAGAAGAAGCCGATGTGAATCTGGCCGCTGCACTCGAATTGCGCCGCCGCCTTCTGGCGACCGGCCGTTATGACGTTGTGCTGACCCGTTCGGACGATACCTTCCTGACGCTGGAACAGCGCGTTCAGGTCGCGCGGGACGCCAATGCCGATCTCTTTATCTCATTGCATGCGGACAGCGCCGGCGCCGGTTCCTCGGCGCGCGGGGCGGCGGTGTACACGCTGTCTGATAGCGGTGCGGGCCGGGCGACCCGCCGGGCGGCAAATTCGAATGACTGGTCGCACATCAATGCCTCCGCCCAGCAACCGGTCGTGCGCAATATCCTGTTGTCGCTATCCTTGCGTGAAAAGCGCAATCGTTCGGCCGTCTTTGCCGAAATGGTGCTGGATTCGATGGAATCGGTCGGGCCGGTTCTGACCAATGGCCATCGCCAGCGCGGTTTCTACGTCCTGCTGGATTCTCAGGTGCCGGCCGTTCTCGTGGAGATGGGCTTCCTGACCAATCGTCAGGACGCCGCCAATCTGACCTCTCCGGCTTTCCGGGGCCGTCTGATGCAGTCTGTGGCCGATGCCGTCGATGCCTATTTTGACCGCGACGATGTGCGCGACACTAATCCGGTGCGCGCCGCGCAGCTGACGCCCATCCCCTGATACGCCTGAGACGATAAACGGCTTTCGTTCCATCGCAGGCTTCGCCATAATGTTGACAACAGACGCAGCAATAAAACCGGCCTGACGGGAGCGGCATGAAACTCTTTACCTGGCGAAATATGTTCCGCGCGATTATCTGGGGCGGTGGAGCGGCAGTGGCACTCGGACTGATCGGTCTGGTGGTCGCCGTTGTTTATGTGGCGCGCGTTTCTCAGGATCTGCCTGATTATACGCAGCTTGCCGAATACGAGCCGCCGGTGACCAGCCGCGTTCATGCCGGTGATGGCCGCCTGATTGCCGAATTCGCGCGCGAGCGGCGGATATTCGTGCCCATCGACCGCATTCCACCGACCCTGTCCAATGCTTTTCTGGCCGCAGAGGACGCGCATTTCTATGAGCATGGCGGGCTGGATTTCCTTGGCATTGTCCGCGCGACGATCAACAATATCGGCAATGTGCTCCGGGATGATCGTCTGGAAGGGGCTTCGACCATCACCCAGCAGGTGGCCAAGAACTTCCTGCTGTCCTCCGATCAGCGTCTGGAGCGTAAGGTCCGCGAGATGATTCTCGCGCGCCGGATCGAGCGCGCCTTCGAGAAAGACGAAATCCTCGAGCTTTATCTGAACGAGATTTATTTCGGCCGGCGCTCCTATGGTGTCGCGGCCGCAGCCATGAATTATTTCGGCAAGTCGCTGGATGAACTCACCCTTGCCGAGACGGCATTCCTCGCAGCAGTCGTGAATGGACCGTCGCGCTTCCACCCGATCCGCCACCCCGAGCGCACGCTGGACCGGCGCAACTGGGTGCTGTCGCGCATGGCCGCAGAAGGCTTCATTACGCAGGAAGAGGCCGAAGCAGCCGCTCAGGAGCCGATGCAGGTCATCGAGCGCTTCAGCGGCGAAGAGTATGTCGCGGCGGAATATTTCGTCGAGGAAGCCCGCCGGCAGATGTTCGACACGTATGGCGACGATCAGCTGTATAATGGCGGTCTGTCTATCCGGACCACGCTGGATACAAGGCTGCAGCTGGCCGCGCGCAACGCGCTCCGCAGCGGTCTGGAAGCCTATGACCGCCGTCACGGCTATCGCGGCACCCTTGGTCAGATCGAGGCGGGAGATGGCTGGGCCGAGCGTCTGGATGCATTCGAAGGTACGCCGCCCGATCTCGATGAGGGCTGGATGCCGGCTGTTGTACTGGAAGTCTCCGCCGACAGTGTCCGCATCGGCTATCTGATTCCGCCCGAGGATGACGGCTCCAATTTCATTGATATTGAAAATCAGGAAACCGAGGACGAAACCGGCCCAGAACCGGCCGAGGGGACAATCGCCCTGTCGGAACTGGAGTGGGCGCGGCAATCCCTCGCGGATGGCCTGATGGGCTCGACAATCAACCGGCCGTCAGATGTGCTGTCGGTGGGCAATGTGATCCTGACCGAAGCCCTTCTCGACGAGGAAGGCAATACATCAGGCTTTGGCCTGCGGCAGGTGCCGGCGGTGAATGGCGGCCTTCTGGCGCTTGATCCGCACACGGGCCGTGTGCTGGCCATGGCGGGCGGATATTCCTTCCAGCAGAGCCAGTTCAACCGCACCACGCAGGCGCGGCGTCAGCCCGGCTCTTCCTTCAAGCCCTTCGTGTATGCGGCGGCGCTCGACAATGGCTATACGCCGGTCTCCATGATCCTGGATGCGCCCTTTGTCGCCTCCGGCGGCCCGGATCTGCGCTTCTATCGTCCGCAAAACTATTCCGAACGCTTTTACGGCATGTCGACGCTTCGCCTGGGCCTCGAATTGTCGCGGAATGTCATGACCGTGCGCCTGGCGCAGGAAATGGGCATGGAACCGATTTCCGAGTATGGCGAGCGCTTTGGCATTTATGATGACCTGGAACCGGTGCTGGCCATGTCGCTCGGCGCCGGGGAGACCACCTTGTGGCGGTTGGTAACGGCCTATGGCGCACTGGTGAATGGCGGGGCCCGGATCGAGCCGACCATTATCGACCGCGTGCAGGACCGGGATGGCAACACCATCTACGTCCACGATCCGCGCGCCAGCGACGAATATGACGTCGAGGAGTGGCAACCGAGCATGGACGAACCGGAAGTGCCGGAACTGGGCGAAGAAGTGATCAGCCCGGTCACCGCCTATCAGGTGGTTCATATCCTGGAAGGCGCCGTTCAGCGCGGTACCGGTACGGCATTGCGTTCGCTTGGCCGTCCGCTGGCGGGCAAGACGGGCACGACCAATGATTTCCGCGATGCCTGGTTTGTCGGCTTTGGTCCGGACATCGTCGTTGGCGCTTATGTCGGCTTCGATTCACCCCAGCAAATGGGCTCGGGCGAGGCCGGTGGCCGCGTGGCAACGCCGATCGTGCGCGACTTCCTGGAAGTGGCTCTGCAAAATTATCCCGTTGCGCCTTTCCGCGTGCCGGAAGGTGTCAGCTTGGTGCCGATTGATGCGCGCACCGGCGAACCGTCCGTGCTCGGCCGTCCGGGCACGATTCTGGAGGCTTTCCAGCCGGGCACCGAGCCAAGCCGCAGCGGCGATTCAAGTGAGACGGGCCTGACCTTTACCGGCAGCTCGGTTTCCGGCGACGCCGATGATGAATCGACCGACGAGGATCTCGGCGGAATTTACTGATTTCCTGATATGACGCAGTTGCCCGCTTGATAGAGCGGGGCGCTGCGGCTATCCGGAAAGCTGAAACGAGGAAATGATCCATGCGCGCAGACGTGCAAAAATTGTCAGACGAAATCGAGCGGTCCGTAGGACTGCTGAGGAGGCGTCTTTGACTGGCCTACAGCGGAAAAACGGTTCGACGAATTAAGCGCGCGCGCTGAAAACCCGTCCTTCTGGGACGACCCGGTCAAGGCCCAGTCCCTGATGCGCGAGCGAAACAAGCTGGAATCATCCATGAAGGTGATTCAGGAGCTTGAATCCGAGCTTTCGGACAATGCGGAACTGGCCGAACTGGCCGAAGCCGACGGTGATGACGAGTTGATGGCTGAGGCCATTTCGGCGCTGGAAAAGGCCCGGGAGAGGGCCGCACGCGCAGAGCTGGAAGCCTTGCTTTCCGGCGAAGCCGACGGAAATGACGCCTTTATCGAAATCCATCCCGGCGCCGGTGGCACGGAGGCGACCGACTGGGCCGAGATGTTGCAGCGCATGTATATGCGGTGGGCCAATGCCTCCGGCTACAAGGTCGAGGTGATCGAGGAGCAGGCCGGCGAGGAAGCCGGCATCAAGTCGACCACATTGCTGATCAAGGGCGAGAATGCCTATGGCTGGTTGAAGACCGAAGCGGGCGTGCACCGCCTCGTGCGGATATCGCCGTTTGATTCCAATGCACGCCGCCATACCAGCTTTGCCAGCGTCTGGGCCTATCCGCTGGTGGATGACACAATCGAGGTTGATATTCCCGAGAGCGAGGTTCGTACCGACACTTACCGCGCCTCAGGGGCGGGTGGTCAGCACATCAACAAGACCGATAGTGCTGTGCGGCTGACCTACACGCCGCGCGGCGAAACCGATCCGATCGTGGTGCAATGCCAGAACGACCGGTCCCAGCACAAGAACCGCGCCACGGCGTGGAACATGCTGCGTGCGCGGGTCTATGAGCTGGAGCTGCAAAAGCGCGAAGCGGCCGCGCAGGCGGAGGCCGACTCCAAGACCGAGATCGGTTGGGGGCGGCAGATCCGCTCCTACGTCCTGCAGCCCTATCAGATGGTCAAGGATTTGCGGACCAATGTCGAAACCTCCAACACGCAAGGCGTGCTGGACGGCGATCTGGATCAGTTCATGGCGGCTGCCTTGGCCGCTCCGCTTGGCGAAAGCGCAGACGAAAACGCCGCTGACGATTAGTCAGCGGCGCCTTCAATCATAAAATCAGCTATCGGCTCAGGCCGAGCTTTTGGACTTCGGCAAATCCAGTGACGGATTGCTCGACGAGTCGCTGGCCTTGGGCGGTGAAGACGGTGCGCTGCTGCTCGACGACGAGGCCGGCGGCGTTGACGCGCTGGAGGAGGATGAGGATGCGGCCGCCGCGGGGTCCTTGCCGCTCGAAGCCTTGCCGGCATCGGCCACAGGGTCAGAGGAATGGCGGCAATGGCCGTCAAAGAAGGCACCACTTTCCATCGACAGGGCGGAATGCACGATATCGCCTTCAATGCGCGCGGTCGCAGCGAGCTGGACCTGACGTGCGCGAATTGAGCCTTTCACCTTGCCGCGAACGATCACGGTTTCAGCAACGACTTCGCCGTCAACGGAGGCTTCCTCACCAATGGTCAGCGACCCGGCGCGGATATCACCTTCGACGGAACCGTCCAGCTGAACTTCGCCTTCGGAATTGATGGAGCCTTGAAGCACCATATCGGCGCTGATGATGGAGGGAGCTTTCGATTTCATGGCGGACCTTTTGACGGGGGAAGGTTGGGGGGCGCTGGCAGCGCCGTCTGACGAATTTTCTTTAGTTCTGTTGAACATATTGTCCGGCTCTCAGGAAGCGTTCAGGGTCAAGCGTTTGGCGATTATTCCAGACTTCATAGTGCAAATGCGTGCTCGTGCTACGGCCGGTTGAGCCCATGCGGCCCACCTGCTGCCCGGTACGAACCGTATCGCCACGTCTCACCTCTATCGAGGAAAGATGACCAAAACGCGTCATGAAGCCATAGCCATGGTCAATTTCTACAGTGCGACCATAACCCGAGCGCCAGCCAGCGTAAACGACGCGGCCCGGTCCCGTTGCATAGATGGGAGTGCGATATTCAGCTGAAACGAAGTCCTGCCCGGAATGATAGGCGGGACGACCGGTGAAGGGGTCCATGCGGGGGCCATAGTCGCTGGTCTCCCGGTATTCGCCGCGGATCGGGACTCCGAGCGGCAATGCCATTACCGCGGTTTCAATTTCGCGCGCTTCGATCAGTCGAGTGGCGATGCGGGCCACGCGGGCCGAGAATGCATCGTCCATATCCAGCTCGGCACCAAAGGCGGAGCTGGCAATCGACAGGAAGGGGCCGCCACTTTCTTCACTATCGCGGTTCTCCGACAGCACATCGTCGAGGCGCAATCCGGTCAGCCGCAGGACGGCGCGAAGGTTTTCAAGACGCGCCTCGGCAGCATCCTCGGCTTCTGCGAGCACGACGTCCTGTTGCTCGATCAGGGAGACCACACGGTCTTCCGGCTCATTGGGATCGTCATGCACTGAAAGGGTCAGCTCGTCGCGCGCTCTGCGAGGGGTTGGATCTGCGGGCGTTGCCGCCATCAGAAGGCGGCCGCCGTCCAGAGCAGGCGAAGGGTCGTACTCATCGCCGTCGATGTCCTCTACCAGTTGGATCAGCTGGCTGAGTGTTTCATGGCGGGACTGGAATTCATTGGCGGTCGAACGGAATTCCTCGACCTGGGATTCAAACATGGCTTGCGTTGCGGCTTCATTCGCCATTGCTTCGCTGACCATGCGGGAGGATTCTGTCCGGACACGTTCCATCGCCGCGCTTTGTTGCGACATCTGATAGCCATGAAAGGCGACCGAGATAGTCGTGAAACAAAGCCAGCCTGTCAGTGCCACAACGCTGGCCAGTGCCCCGACCTGCATCGTTGTTGTCAGCTCGAAATACCGAACCTGACCGTCACTGCGATGATAGATCTGGCGTCCCGGAAACCATTGTTCCGCCAGATCCCACGCTTTCTGAAATACGCCAGAAATCATTTAACTGGTCCGCACCTGTGCTTCGCCACCCCGACTTGCCGGGCATAGGACACGATCCCGCCCTACTTATCAATATTTCGTTATGCAATCGGCGCGCCAAATAACACACGCAAATTCAGGCAGAAAGCGTCTGTGCTGCGTCGAGAACTTCGGCGGCATGGCCCTTAACTTTGACCTTCGGCCAGATCTTTTGAATTAATCCTTGCGAATCAATCAGAAAGGTTGCGCGCTGAATGCCCATATATTTGCGGCCATACATGCTCTTCTCGACCCAGACCCCATAGGCTTCGGTCACCGTGCCATCGAGGTCCGCACCGAGGATCACGTCCAGTTCATTCTTGGTCTTGAAATTATCATGCCGTTTAACGCTGTCTCGTGACACGCCGACGACAACGGCATTTGCGGCGTCGAAGTCTTTTTTCAGCGCCGAAAAGTCGATGGCCTCGGTTGTGCATCCCGGCGTGGAGTCTTTCGGATAGAAGTAGAGGACGATGGTTTTGCCCGCGAGTGCCGACAAGCTGACCTCACCGCCACCGTCGGTTGGCATATGGAATTCCGGGGCCTTCATGCCCTCGCTCAACGTACTCATCTATCGTCTCCCTGTTTCCGCCGGGTGCAATGCCCGCCGCACTGTCATACAAGATTTGGAGCCGACGACAGCCCCGCTGACTGCACGAGATGTGTCCTTATGATCAGGCGTTCCTTCCGGTTCCTTGTCATTTACGCGCTGGAAGCGATTGCCGTTCTGTTTGCGCTGACACTGTTTGCCGGCGGAGCGCTGATCTGGCGCTTGTCGCAAGGCCCGATGGAACTCGATTTCCTGTTGGCGGATGCACAATCCCGTCTGGCCGAGGCCTTCGAGGGCGATCTGGTCTCCCTGACGTCACTGGAAGCACGTTTCGATACCGATTCCGGGCTGTTGATCATTGCCGCCCGTGATGTGACCGTCGCGGAGACCGGCGGCAACCTGATCACCCGCGCGCCCCTGATCGAGGCCGGTTTCGGGCTAGATGCCTTGCTCACGGGCCAGATTGCGCCATCCAGCGTCACGATCGACGGCGGGGCGGTGTCCATCGTGCGCCGGGAAGATGGCGCGGTCGGGGCCGGCCTGGGATCCCCCGCGCGGGTCGCGGAAGCGGCACGGCCGGCGGGCAGTGACCGGAATGTCGATGCCGTCCTCGAACTTCTCCGCAATCCTGATGACAATGCGCTGCTCGGACGCCTGACTCGCGTGTCCATCCACTCGGCCTCTGTCCGGGTTGTCGATGAGGTCAATGAACTCGACTGGTATATCGATCAGGCCGAATTGCGGCTCGATCGCGACACCACACGGCTGCAGGCCGAGTTGTCGGGCCGGTTTGCCACGACGGCCGGTTTTGCGCCCGTTGCCATGCGTCTTGAAGCGGGCGCCGATCTCAACACTTTCCTGTTTGAAGCCCGGGCGGAAAACCTGTCTCCGCGCGCCATCGCGCCGCTATCCGGTCCTTTTGCAAGGGCGGGGGATATCAATGCGCCGATCTCCATCGAAATGTTCGCCAGCGCATCGCGCAGCGAGGGTGTACGCGCCGCAAGCCTGAACCTGAATGTCGGCGCAGGGCAGTTGGGGCGGGGGACTTCGGCGCAGGCCATTCGCGGGCTGATCGCCAATATCGAATACGAACCGATCGATGGCGCCATCCGGATTAATGAGCTCAACATTGACGCCGACCGTCTGACGACACGGATCACCGGGCGCATTTTTGACATGCGCGAGTTTGACGATGCCTTCCCCCGGCGCTGGAATTACGATCTGAGCATTGGCGCCGGGCAGCTGGATCTGGGCGGTGTTTTTGAAGCCCCACCCGAATGGGGCGGCATTGAACTCGCGGGGCAGATGAATGCCCGCAATCTCGAAATCGGCTTTGATCGACTGGATGCCGAGATCGGACCCATCACGGCGCGGCTGACGGGCCTGGCCCGCTTGCGTCAGGTCGAGGACGGTCGTTGGCTGCCCGATATCCAGCTGACAGGTCCCGTCGAGGGTGATGTGCCGCCGGATCTGGTCTTGCGCTACTGGCCGGTCGAACTCGCCGATGGAGCGCGCCGCTGGATTGAAGCGTCAATTATATCCGCGCGGATTTTTGACGCGCATCTGGAACTGGACCTGAACGCCGAAGCGCTTGTCGAAAAGCGCCTCGCGAATGAACGGATGACACTGACGTTCGCCTACGAGGATGCGGCTTTCCGCTATATCTCGACGATGACGCCGATGACGCGGGCCAACGGGCGAGCCACGCTGTTCGGCAATGCCTTTACCGCGATCCTGGATCGCGGCTTTATCGGCGAGACGCCGGTCCGAAATGGCTATGTGGACATTCCCTATCTCAATCCGCGCGGCGCGCTGGCCACGTTTGGCGGCGAGGCGACCGCACAGGCACAGGCCGTGCTCGCCCTGATCGACGAGCCGCCGCTGAATCTGGTGTCGAGCTACGGGCTCGATCCGCAATCCATTACCGGTCAGGGCGATGTCCGTTTCGAAATCCAGCGCCCCATGCTGGAAGATGTTCCTGTAGAAGATGTCGGTTTTGATATCCGCGCCGATTTTACCGGCGTTTCGATGGATACCGGCCTTCGCGATCTCGTCCTGTCCAACGGGGATGTGCGGGTCACCGCCACCCCGCAAGCGCTCGAGATTGCAGGAACGGCTGAACTGGCCGGGTCCGAAGCCCGCATCCGCTGGGTCGAAAGCCTGGGCCTGCCGGATGGCGAAGCCTCGACTGCTCTGGAGATGGAGACGCGCCTCGATCCGGTGACGCTCGATCGTCTGGGCATTCCGCTGCGGCGCTATCTCGACGGCGACATTGATGTCCGCCTCCAGACATTGGGCGAGGCGTTTGCCTTTGACACGGTGACGCTGGCCGCTGATTTGCGCGACGCCCGCGTCGAATGGCCCGGCGGATTATTCATCAAGCCGGACGGCGAGCCAGCGCTGGCGGAAGCCGAATTACGCTTTGACGACTCCGGTGAGGTGAATGTCGAGCGCTTCCTGATGGAGGCAGAGGGTTTATCGGCGGCGGCCTCGGCACAATTTGGAAGCGATGGGCGCCTGCTGGCGGCGGATGTCTCGCGCCTCTTTCTGGACGGGTTTATTGATGCCGCGGGCAGTGCCTCCCGCCCGCAAGGCCCGGACGGTCCGCTGGCCTTTACCCTGAACGGCCCGTTTTTCAACGCGACGGATTTATTGCCCGGCCTGACGGATTTCTCTGGAGCCGGCGGGGCACCACCGCCATTGGGCCTGTCAGTGGCCTTTGATGCGGTGCAGGTCACAGACGCGACGCGCTACAGCGATGTCACGCTGGACTGGCAGTCCGACGAAATAGACGGCGAAGCGCTGACCGTAAGAGCCAATACACCGGCCGGGGAATTCGTGCTGGATTTGACCTCCGAAATTGGCGGACGGCGGGAAATCGCCCTCAACACGGCCGATTTTGGCGAATTCCTGCGTCTGCTGGACCTTTACGACAATGTATCCGGGGGCTCGCTCAGCGTGACCGGTTCCACACCGCCACCGGGACAGGAAGGGCGCACCGAGTTTCGCATTGAATCCGACACTTTCAATCTGATCCGAATGCCGGTTCTGGCCCGGATTCTGGCCGCGGGCTCACTGCCCGGGCTGGCCGCGCTGTTAAGCGGGGATGAGGGCATCTCCTTTGATGTCCTGCAGGCGGACATCGTCATTGAAGACGGCAATATCAACATCACCGAAGCGCGCGCCAATGGTCCCTCACTGGGGATCACCACCGAAGGCACGATCAACATGGCCGAGGACCGCCTCGCCCTGGATGGCGTGCTGGCCCCGTCTTATGGTCTGAATTCGTTTGTCGGCAATTTGCCTCTGGTCGGCGAAGCGCTGGTCTCGCGTCCGGGCGAGGGCGTGATCGGTATCACCTTCTCGGCGGAAGGTCCCTTCGACCAGCCCACCGTCATCGCCAATCCGCTCTCGGCATTGGCGCCCGGTCTTCTAAGGCGATTGTTTGAAGGCTCGGCCGCAGACCGGGAAAGGGCGCGGCAGGCGGCAGATGACGAAAACCGGAATGCCGCCCCGGCTGAAACCGTGCCTGAAACCACGCCGGATGCAGAAACCATTATTCAGCCGGACAATGGGGACGAAGAGCCGGAAATGACGCCGGAACCTCAGATCGATCCCGCCGATGACGTGGTAGAAGACGGGCCCGACAACAAGATCAAGCTGGCTTGCCGAGCGCGTGGCGCTTCTTGCCGGCCGAGATCTTGATCGCCCCGTCTTGCAGGTCAGCCTCGGCAACGGTGGCTTGAGGATCGCTCACGACCTCGCCATTCACGCGAACGCCGCCGCCCTTGACCAGACGTTTGGCTTCGCCATTGGACTCGGCAAATCCCGCACCGGTCAAAAGCGCCAGAACCGGATATCCAGCGGCGAGTTCGCCCGACGGAATATCAAATGACGGCAGGGCGCCCCCGCTGCCGCCCGCTGCAAAGGTGGCCCGCGCCGTGTCTTCGGCCTCTTTCGCGGCTTGCGCGCCATGCAGCATCGCGGTGGCTTCATTGGCGAGGCGCACCTTGACCTGATTGAGTTCAGCGCCTTCGGCCTTTTCCAGCTCGGCGATTTCGTCCAGCGGTATATCGGTGAAGAGGCGCAGGAAGCGGCCGACATCGGCATCTTCCGTGTTGCGCCAGAACTGCCAGTACTCATACGGGCTCAGCCGGTCCTCATTCAGCCAGACGGCCCCGGACTCGCTCTTGCCCATCTTTGCGCCAGACGCAGTCGTGATCAGCGGTGTGGTAAAGCCGAAGACCGGTTTCTGATCGATGCGGCGGCAGAGCTCGACGCCATTGATGATATTGCCCCACTGGTCCCCACCGCCCAGCTGCAGCGTGCAGTTATAGCGGCGTGACAATTCGAGGAAATCGACCGCCTGCAGGAGCATGTAGTTGAACTCGAGGAAGGTGAGGGGCTGTTCGCGCTCCAGCCGCAATTTCACGGATTCAAACGTCATCATGCGGTTAATGGTGAAATGCGGACCGTATTCGCGCAGGAATTCCAGATAGCCGAATTTCGACAGCCATTCGTCATTGTCGACCACAATCGCATCGGTCGGCCCGTCGCCAATGGTCAGCAGCTTGCTGAAGGCCTTGAGAATGCCGACCTTGTTCGCGGCGATGTCGGCATCCGTCTGCATCTTGCGCGACTGGTCCTTGCCCGACGGATCGCCGATCTTGGTCGTGCCGGTGCCCACCAGAATGATCGGCTTGTGCCCCGCCTGCTGCAAGCGGCGCAGCATCATGATCTGCACCAGCGAGCCGACATGCAGGGAATCAGCCGTGATATCAAAGCCGATATAGCCGGTGACCTTCTGGCTGGCGGCGGCGTCATCCAGCCCCTCAATGTCAGTGGCCTGATTGAGATATCCGCGGGAGACCAGCGTTTTGATAAGATCGGACTTGTATTCGGTCATGGCTTCGGCCTGATTAGGGGTTGGCCGCGTCTTTTAGCGGCGCTTTATCGAACCCGGAAGGGGGCAGCATGTATCGCGTAATCGGATTGATGAGTGGCACGTCTCTGGACGGCGTTGATGCAGCGCTGATCGAAACCGATGGCGGCATGTGGATAACGCCGGTTGCAGGGGCCGAACAGCCTTACGCCAAGCCAGAGCGCGCGCGTCTGCAGGCCGCGGTCGATGCCGCCCTGAAATGGAAATTCGAAGGCCCGGAGCCGGCCGAATTCGCCGACGCGGAAATTGCCCTGACGGAGGCGCATGCGCGTGCTGTGGAAAGTGTGCTCGCGGCGGCCGGGCTGACGGTAGCGGATATCGATCTGATCGGCTTTCATGGCCAGACCGTCCTGCACCGCGCACCAAGCGCGGGGCGCAAGGGGGCGACCCGCCAGATCGGCGATGGCGAGGCACTGGCCCGCCGGTTGGGGATCGATGTCGTCTATGATTTGCGCAGCGCCGATGTCGCCGCCGGTGGCCACGGCGCGCCTCTGGCCACGCTCTACCACGATGCCCTGTTCAAACGCGACAAGCTGGAGGGACCGGTCGCGGTCCTCAATCTGGGCGGTGTCGCCAATGTGTCCTGGCTGGGTGAGGGCGATCCCGTCGCCTTTGATACCGGCCCGGCCAGCGGCCTGCTGGATGCCTGGTGTGAGGAGACAATCGATCAGTCCTTCGACCAGAATGGCGAACTGGCGGCCAAAGGCGAGGTTGATGACGACGCGCTCGCACGCCTGATGGCGCATCCCTATTTTGCGCTGACCCCGCCCAAATCGCTGGATCGCTGGGATTTCTCGCTGGATCCGGTCCGCGGCCTGTCGCCCGAAGACGGAGCCGCCACGCTGACGGCATTCACGGCGCAGACAGTGGCCGACGCGATTTCCCGCATGGGAGCGCCACAACGTATTCTGGCGTCCGGAGGGGGCCGCAAGAATCCGGTCATGGTGGCCGCGATTGCCGAGCGGTTGGGCCATGCGGTCGAGCCGGGCGAAGCGGTCAACTGGAATGGCGATCTGATGGAAGCGCAGGCCTTCGCTTGGCTGGCTGTCCGCTCGCTGAAGAAATTGCCACTCAGCCTGCCCTCGACGACGGGTGTCCCGCAGCCGATGACAGGCGGCCGTCTGGCAGAAGCGCCCTAGCGGCGCGGACGGACGGCTTTGCGTTCTTCAAAAACGATCGGCAGTCGGCGGTCGAGATAGGCTTCGATCCGCTGTTCCAGCTCTTCAAGATGGTTGGCGAACATGTGGCCGGCGCCCGGCACTTCCTCGCGTTCGATCACAATGCCCTTCTGGACCCGGACCTTGCTCATCATGCGTTCCATATCGTCATAGGGCACGATCTTGTCGTCCGAGCCGTGAATGATGATGCCGGAGGCGGGGCAGGGGGCCAGGAAGTTGAAATCATACATGTTGGTGGGCGGTGCCACCGAGATGAAACCGCCGACTTCCGGGCGGCGCATCAAGAGCTGCATGCCGACCCAGGCGCCGAAGGAATGACCGGCCACCCAGGAAAACGGTGCATTGCTGTTATAGGCCTGCACCCAGTCGAGCACGGTGGCGGCATCGGACAATTCGCCCAGACCCTGATCATAGCTGCCCTGGCTGCGTCCAACGCCCCGGAAATTGAACCGCAGCGTCGCAAAGCCGCGCTTGCGGAAGATGTCATACATCATCACCGAGGTATGGTTTTCCATATTGCCACCGCCCAGCGGGTGGGCATGGCAAATCAGGGCGATGGGCGCATTGCTTTCCTCACCCGGTGCATAGCGGCCTTCCAGGCGCCCTTCCGGGCCGGGGATGATGACGTCAGGCATGGCGATATCGCCTTTCTTTTTCAATTCCCATGTTGCCAATGCGGTTTATCAACTGCAATCGGCAAATAACTTCATGTTTGCGGGCGAAGAAAAGTTGACTAAAACACTCGGAGATCTACGTCCCACTGCGTTATGGTCCAGCCGCCCTGGCTAAGATGGCGCGTGATAACACAAGCCACCTTGTAAATGCGAGGGTTTTGGGGAGTGAAGACATGAAGTTAAGCACTAAAGGCCGTTATGCGGTCATGGCAATGGCAGATCTGGCCCGCAAATCCGTGCGGGGACCGGTGACGCTGGCCGACATCGCCTCGCGCCAATCCATCTCGCTATCCTACCTCGAACAATTGTTTGCCCGGCTGCGCAAAGCGGAGCTGGTCGAATCGGTTCGCGGACCCGGCGGTGGGTATTCCTTGTCCCGGCCTGCCGAAGAGATCCGCGTTTTCGATATCATGTCGGCCGTGGATGAAAGCGTGGACATCACGCGCTGCGAAGGTGAGGCCAAGGGCTGTATGGATGACGGCCGCCGCTGTATCACCCATGATCTGTGGGATGAGTTGAGTCGTCACATCTACCTGTTTCTCGGCTCCATTACGTTGGAAGACGTGATTGCCGGGCGGGTGATGGGCTCCGCTCGTGGCGCGAATGATCATGCGGCAGAGGCAATCGCCGCCGAATAAGCGAGGACAGAACGCGGAAAATGGCAGTCTATCTCGATCATAATGCGACAACGCCGGTGCGCCCCGAGGCGCGTCAGGCTCTGCTCGACGCTATGGATCGGGGAGGGAATGCATCCGCTGTCCACACCGCCGGACGCGGCGCGCGCGCCATTCTCGAGCACGCGCGCCTGTCGATTGCGAAATCGGTCTGCGCCCAGCCCAATGATATCATCTTCACCGCCGGCGGCACCGAAGCCGACAATCTGGCGATTGAAGGCGCGGTTCGCGGCGGTGGGGTGACCCGCATCATTCACACGGTGAGTGAGCACGAGGCCGTGGCCCGGTATTCGGAATCGACCGGCTTGCCGGTAGAGCTCATGCCGATCCGGCGCGATGGCATTGCCGACCTGGACTGGTTGAAGGCGCGCCTGGCAGAGCTGGGCGATAAGGAAACCGTTCTGGTCTGCCTGCATGCCGCGAATAACGAGACCGGTGTGATCCAGCCCTATGCCGAAGCCGGACAGATGATCCGCGAAGCGGGCGGCCTCTTTCACATTGATGCCGTTCAGGCGCTGGGCAAAATCCCGTTCGATTTTGCGGCTTCCGGTGCCCATTACGCCGCGGTGTCTGCCCACAAGGTCGGCGGACCGCAGGGGGTGGGGGCTTTAATCCTTGCCTGCGATGCCCCATTTGATGTTCCCAAGCGCGGTGGCGGTCAGGAAAAGGGCCGCCGTTCCGGCACGGAAAACGTGCCGGGGGCCTATGCCTTCGCCAAGGCGCTGGAAGCCTGTCTGGCCGATGCGGACAAATGGAAGCAGATCGAAATCTGGCGCGACCAGCTTGAATCAGAATTGCAGGAAATGGATCCAAATATCTGTTTTCTTGGCAAAAGCGCGCCACGTACGCCGAACACTTCGGCCATCTGTCTGCCGGGCTGGGAAGGCGGTATGCAGGTGATTGCGCTGGATCTGTCCGGCATCTGCGTCAGTTCCGGTTCGGCCTGTTCGTCGGGCAAGACGGGCGTGTCGAGAACCTGGGCCTCGATGATGTGCGAGAAGACGGCTGGCTGCACGATCCGGGTCAGCCTGGGCTGGAATTCGACCGAAGCTGATGTGGAGGCCTTTTTGAAGGTCTGGTCAGCGGAATTTGCGCGGGTCAAACCGCGTCTCAAGGAAATCGCTTAAGCGAAAGAAAATCATGGTAGCGGTCAAGGAAACCATCGCAGACGTCAAACGTCTGGAAGCGGACAAGTACAAGTACGGCTTCACCACAGAGGTGGAGCAGGAACGTGCGCCGAAAGGCCTGTCCGAAGAGACGATCCGCTATATCTCGGCCAAGAAGGACGAGCCGCAATGGATGCTCGACTGGCGGCTGGAGGCCTATAAGCGCTGGCTGGAAATGCGCGAGCCGGACTGGGCCAAGGTCAATTATCCGAAGATCGATTATCAGGACATCTATTACTACGCCGAGCCATCATCCGGCGCGAAATACGAATCCATCGACGATGTGCCGCCGGAGATTCTCGCGGACTTTGAACGTCTCGGTATTCCACTGCGCGAGCAGGAAGTCCTGCTCGGCGTTGCCGGCGCTGCTGAAACCGCCGCTGAAGCGCGTGAGAAGCCGCGCGTGGCCGTCGATGCCGTGTTTGACAGCGTCTCGGTGGCAACGACCTTCAAGGCCGAGCTCGCCAAGGCGGGCGTCATCTTCATGTCGATCTCCGAAGCCATTCGCGAGCATCCGGAACTGGTGAAGAAATACCTCGCCTCGGTCGTGCCGACATCGGACAATTATTTTGCGACGCTCAATTGCGCGGTCTTCTCCGACGGGACGTTTGTCTATGTGCCCAAGGGCGTACGCTGCCCGATGGAGCTCTCCACCTATTTCCGCATGAATGCGGAAGGCACCGGCCAGTTCGAACGCACGCTGATCATCGCGGAAGAGGGCTCTTACGTCTCCTATCTGGAAGGCTGCACTGCGCCGATGCGCGATGAAAACCAGCTGCACGCCGCCGTGGTCGAACTCGTCGCGATGGATGATGCTGAGATCAAATACTCAACCGTCCAGAACTGGTGGCCGGGCGATGAAAACGGCAAGGGCGGAGTCTATAACTTTGTCACCAAGCGCGCCGATTGCCGGGGGAAGAATTCCAAGGTGTCCTGGACACAGGTCGAGACCGGCTCCGCCATCACCTGGAAATACCCGTCCTGCATTCTGCGCGGGGACAATTCGGTCGGTGAGTTCTACTCGGTCGCTGTTACCAATGGCGCGCAGCAGGCTGATACTGGCACGAAGATGATCCATCTGGGCAAGAACACACGCTCACGCATCATCTCGAAAGGGATTTCGGCGGGGCGCTCGGACAATACCTATCGCGGCCTCGTTTCCATCCATGCGAAGGCCGAAGGCGCGCGCAATTTCACCCAGTGTGACAGTCTGCTGATCGGTGATCAGTGCGGCGCGCACACCGTGCCCTATATCGAATGCAAGACGCCCAAGGCGACGCTGGAGCATGAGGCGACCACCTCCAAGCTCGCCGAGGACCAGCTCTTCTATGCGCGCCAGCGCGGTCTGGACGAGGAAACCGCCACGGCGCTTCTGGTGAACGGCTTTGTACGAGAAGTGCTGCAGGAACTCCCGATGGAATTTGCCGTCGAAGCCCAGCAACTCCTGAAAGTCTCACTCGAAGGGAGTGTGGGGTGATCAAGGTGCTCACCAATTATTTTCTTGTAACGGCGGCTTCGTTGCTGGCTGCTGGTCTGGGCGTCTATTTGGCGGTTGGCAGAGAACAGTTTTGGACAGGAATGGTATGGTCGCTTCTATTTTTCCCCTTGCTTTGCTTGCTGATGTTTTCCGGTGATTTTTGGCGCGCCGTAAGAAATTCAAAGAATGTGCAGGACGACAAGAATCGGAGCGTGAGGTGATCGATTCCCTGAACATAAACAACCCGGGTCCTTCGGGCTCGCCTGCCCTCGACACCGATCGGGGGACCCGAGGGTCCATCATTCATGATCGATGGATGCCCGGCTTCCCCGATCAAGGTCGAGGACAGGCAAGCCCGGGCACCCCGGTTATTAGAGTGGGAGGCCCGTCATGATCGAACTCGTACTCGCCGCTGCGCTGATGGCGCAGGATAGTGTCATCGTCGCCACTCAACGCATTTCTCGCGATGAATTGGAAGCATTGCGGCCTGATTTCACGAACGGTTTGCCGCTTTGCGATCAGCTGGAAGCCGATCAGACTCACCAGGATTGCGCGCTGCTGACCGAGGGCTATGGGTTCATCCTCACCTTCGAATTCTCGCCGCTGGATGACCGCCGCGAGATGATTGATGCCACGGTCCGGCATGCCGATGGCCCGCTGGCGCAGACGATGAGCTATGCCACGGAAAGCTTTTTCTATCCCAGCCTGAACGATCTCAATGGCGACGGAATGGAAGAATTGCTTGTGCCGCTCGAAACCGGCAACATCAACACGACTTACAGCCTCGCCGTCGGAACCGAATACGGCTTCGAATGGACGTCGTATGAACTGAATGGCTACGGCATCGACCCGGTCGGCGATGGGGTGTTCATGGCTGCGGCCCGCGACAGCGCGATCTCGCGCTATATCGAATTCTACCGCCTCGACGGGCTCGAACTGGATAATATCGCGACCGTCTTTCTGACCTATGAGACCGTCGAGGATGTCGACGAAGGTCCGGATTGTTCCCTGGTCGATGGCGGTGAAGCCGAGGGCGAGGCCTATTATTGCGGCCTGGCATTGAACCCATGAAACAGCTGATCCTGTCCTCCCTCCTGGCCGTATCGGCCATGGCCTGTGCCCACGCACAGGACGGCATCGAGACCTACCGCGTTGAAGGTCTGCCGGATTGGGCGCCGTTCAGCTCGGCCGTGCGGGCAGGGGATACGCTGCATGTCTCTGGTCATCTCGGCCGCCTGCCGGGCACAACCACGATCATCGAGGGCGGAGCCGGGCCGGAAACTACGCAGACCATGGCCAATATCGAAACCTCGCTGGCGCTGGCCGGAGCGGACCTCTCCGATCTGGTCTCCTGCACGGTCTATCTGACCGATATGGCGGATTATCCGGCCATGAATGAAGCCTATGCGGCGGCCCTGAACGGCCACCAACCGGCCCGCGTGACGGCCGGCGTGAATGAATTGGCACTGGGGGCTCGGGTGGAAATCGCCTGTATCGCCTATCTGCCGGAGGCCGGCGAATGACTGAATCCAGCACAGACGTCGAACTCGCGCACAAACGCAGCATTTATCACCGCGCCGAAATTGAGCGCAGTCAACACTGTGGCTGCTTTTCTTGCCTGGCTGTATTCGAGCCCTCGGAGATAGCGGAATGGACAGACGAAGAAACAACAGCGCTATGTCCAAAATGCGGAATCGACGCGGTCATTGGAGACGCTTCGGGCTTTCCAGCCGTCGATAAAGTATTCCTGACAGGAATGAACAAGCGGTGGTTCGGCGGTAGTAAATGAAAAAATTCAGTCACGCCAATCGAATAGTTGGGTAATCAGTAATGCTTGAAATCAAGAACCTCCACGCCTCTGTGGGCGATGACAAACCGATCCTGAAAGGTCTGGACCTGTCCGTGCCGGCAGGAGAGGTACACGCCATTATGGGCCCGAACGGCTCGGGCAAGTCGACCCTGTCCTATGTGCTGACGGGCCGCGATGGCTATGAGGTCACGGACGGTACGATCATTTATGATGGCGAGGATGTCGCCGAGCTGGCGCCGGAAGAGCGCGCCGCCAGAGGCCTCTTCCTGTCCTTCCAGTATCCGGTGGAAATCCCCGGCGTGCCGACGCTGACCTTCATGAAGGAATCGCTGAATGCCCAGCGGCGCGCGCGTGGCGAAGATGAAATGTCCGCACCCGATTTCATGAAGCATGTCCGGGAAAAGGCAAAGCTTCTGAATATTTCCGGCGATATGTTAAAGCGTCCTGTGAATGTGGGGTTTTCCGGTGGTGAGAAAAAACGCCTCGAAATCCTGCAGGCGGCGGTTCTCGAGCCGCGTTTCCTGATTCTCGATGAAACCGACAGCGGGCTCGATATCGACGCGCTGAAAGTCGTTTCCGATGGCGTCAATGCGCTGCGCTCTCCGGAGCGCGGCATGCTGGTCATTACCCACTATCAGCGCCTGCTCGATCATATTGCGCCCGACAAGGTGCATGTGATGAGCGCGGGCAGGATCGTGGCCTCCGGTGGTCCGGAACTGGCAAAAGAACTCGAAGCCGAAGGCTATGACAAATATGTGAGGGCTGCCTGATGGCCGTACTGGAACCGACCAACACGCTCGATCAGGTCCTGGCCCCGTTCAAGGGCGCAACCGGCTGGCGCGGCGAATTTGCCGAGCGCCTGAAAAAGGACGGTTTGCCGACAAAGCGCGATGAAGACTGGAAATGGTCGGATGTCGCGCGCGCGACCAAGGGCATTACCGGCTATGGCAAGGTCCAGTTCCGCTCTTCGGTCAATCCGGAATGGACGGAAGTGCGCCGCTCGGCCAGCCAGGATTTCTTCGCCAGCCTGCTGGCGTTTGCCGGTACGATGAATGTGACCTATTTCGAGCCCCGGAATCTCACCGTGCTCGATCTTGATTTCCGCGCCACACGCGGGGTGTCGCAGGCCGCCGCCACGATTATCGGCGCGGCGGGCAATAACATCCGCGTGCATGAGCACTATTCTTCCGAAGAACAGGCGTTCAGCTCTATCGGCGTGGATTATGTGGTCGGGCCGGGCGCGCGCGTGGAGCGCGTCATCCTGATCGATGAAGCGCCTAAATCCGTCCTGCTTCTCTCCAGTGGCGTGACGCTGCACGAGACCGGGGAATTCATCCAGACCGTCATCACCCAGGGCGGCAAGCTGGTTCGTCACGAAACCCAGCTGCATTCTGCTGGCAAGGGAGCAAAGGCGACGCTGAACGGCGCATATCTGGTCGGAAAGGGCGCTCATGCCGACCTGACGACCCGCGTGAAGATGCATGGTCCGGGCGGAGAATTGTCGCAGCTCACCAAGGGCATTGCCTATGGCGGGGGCCATGGCGTCTTCCAGGGCAAGATCCATGTTGATCAGGCCGCCCAGAAGACGGACGCGAAAATGACCCACAAGGGCATGATCATCGACGAGAAATCCGAGATCGATGCCAAGCCGGAGCTGGAAATCTACGCCGATGATGTCGAGTGCGCGCATGGCAATGCCATTGGCACGCTGGATGAAATGGCGCTCTTCTACATGCAGCAGCGCGGACTGCCGGAAGCCGATGCGCGCCGCTTGCTGGTGGAAAGCTTCCTCGATGAAGCGCTGGCAGAGATTTCCCATGAGAAAACGGCCGGAACGATCCGCGGCCTGATGTCGAAACGCTTGAAGGACTTGGTATGACGGCTCACACGCCCATAAAGGCACTCGATATCGCGGCCATCCGGTCGGAATTTCCGATCCTGAAGCGCGAGATCAATGGCAAGCCGCTGGTCTATCTGGACAATGCCGCCTCGGCGCAAAAACCCGAGGCCGTGATCGAGGCTGTGGCGGATGTCTATCGCCATTCCTACGCCAATGTGCATCGCGGCCTGCATACGCTCGCCAATGAGGCCACAGAGGCGTTCGAGGGCGCGCGCGGCAAGATTGCCGCCTTCCTCGGTGCAGACCGGGCAGAACAGATTGTGCTGACCCGTGGGGCCACCGAAGCGATCAATCTGGTCGCCTATGCGTTCGGGCAGACGCTGAGCGAGGGTGACGAGATCGTCCTCAGCCAGATGGAGCACCACTCCAACATCATTCCCTGGCAGCTGGCGGCAGAGCGCTGCGGCGCGGTCGTGAAATGGTGTCCGGTCACCGAGACCGGTGAGCTTGATTATGACGCGCTGGCAGGGCTGATGAGCGCGAAGACGAAGCTCGTCGCCATAGTCCACATGTCCAACGTGCTCGGCACGGCGAATAATGCCGAGCGAATCGTGCAGCTCGCGCACGACAATGGCGCGGCTGTCCTGCTCGATGGTTCCCAGTCCGCCGTGCATATGCCGGTGAATGTCACCGAGCTGGGCTGTGATTTCTTTGTCTTTACCGGGCACAAGCTGTATGGCCCGTCCGGTACGGGCGCACTTTATGCCGCTGGCGACTGGCTGGACCGTCTGCCACCCTGGCAGGGCGGTGGTGAAATGATCGCCGACGTCTATGAGGACCGCTCGACCTGGGCGGATGTACCCCACAAATTCGAGGCCGGAACACCGGCCATCGCCGATGTGATCGGCCTGGGCGCGGCGATCGACTGGGTCAGCCGTTTTGATCGCATCGCTGTGATGGAGCATGAGCGCGCCTTGCTCGACCGCGCCACACGCGGCGTCGCCGATATGGACGGCGTGAAACTCATCGGCACAGCGCAGGACAAGGGCGCCATCCTGTCATTCGCCATGGAGGGCGCGCACGCCCATGATCTGGCGCAATTGCTCGACAAGTATGGCGTTGCCGTTCGCGCCGGGCATCATTGCGCCCAGCCACTGATGCGCCGTTTCGGCGTGGACTCCACCGTGCGCGCCAGTTTCGCCATCTACAACACATCCGACGAAGTCGATGTCTTCCTCGAGGCATTGAAAAAAGCGAAAAGCTTCCTCATCTAGATGACTGATATGACCGACAATGCCCGCGATATGATTGACCTGTCTGCCAAGCCGGACGCCGAACCGGTGACGGAAGCGCCGTCCGCGCCGTCCGCACCGTCCAGCATTCCGGCTGAAGAATTGGAGCAGATTACGTCCGATGTTGTCGCGGCCATGAAAACCGTCTTCGACCCGGAAATCCCGGTCGACATTTACGAGCTGGGCCTGATCTACAAGGTGGATCTGGATGATGACCGCACCATGCACATCACCATGACGCTGACCGCACCGGGCTGCCCGGTGGCCGGTGAAATGCCGATGTGGGTGCATGATGCTGCGGCCCAGGTCGAGGGCGTCAACAAGGTCAAGGTCGACCTCGTCTTCGAACCGCCCTGGACACCCGATCGTATGACCGATGAAGCGCGTCTCGCGCTGAACATGCTGTAGGCAGGATATCCATGACCCAGAAACAGGCTCTCACCATTTCCGAAACTGCCGCCGAGCGCGTCAAGGAGATCATGGCCTCACGCGGGGCAGGGTATCTGCGCGTCGGCGTCAAGAAGGGCGGCTGTGCCGGCATGGAATATGTGATGGATTACATCACCGAACCGGAGCCTCTGGACGAAATTGTCGAGGACAAGGGCGTCACGATAGTGATCGATGCCACCTCGCTCCTGTTTCTCCTCGGATCGGAAATCCATTGGGATGTCACGCCGATTTCCTCGAAATTCGTCTTCCGCAATCCGAACGAGACCGATGCCTGCGGCTGCGGGGAAAGTGTCACCCTCGTACCCGCTCAACAGGCCTCCTGAGCGGCCCCTGCTTGAAAGCTGCGAAAAGACATTCGCCGAAAGGGCCGTTTCGAATTAAGTAGAAGCCTGCGCGCAGGTTGTCTGGGCCTTGCGCCAATTCGAGGGCTGTCCATTGAAACTTCTGATGACCGAAACCTCGCCCTATGCGAGAAAGTGCCGGATGCTGATCCGCGAACAGGGCCTGACGGCGCGGATCGAGGAAGTGGAAGCCTTGCCGCTGGATGATCCGGATGATTTGCTGTCCATCAATCCGCTCGGCAAGGTTCCGGCGTTGATCCGCGATGGCGCGACGGCCCTGATCGACAGCCCCCTGATCTGCGAATACATCGACAGCCTCAATGAAGACCGCTGGATCCCGAAATCCGGGACGTCACGTTGGCGGGTCTTGCGCTTTCAGGCAATTGCTGACGGCATTCTCGACCTCGCCGTCGGACGCCGCGTGGAAATGACCCGCCCGGAAGACAAAAGGTTCGAGTTCTGGATCGAGCGTCAGGAAAACGGTATTCGCCGCTCGCTCGACCTGCTGGAATCCGAGGCCGACAAGTTTGCGGGTGCCTTCGATCTGGGCGGTATGGCGATCGCGGTTGCGCTGGGTTATCTCGATTTCCGCTATCCGGAGAGCGAATGGCGGACCGGCCGTGATCGCTTGAGCGCATTCCATGAAAAATGGGCCGAGCGCCCGTCCTATCAGTCGACAGAGCCGCCGGCTTCGGCCTGAGCCGTATCCGCGCGCTTGCGGGCGCGCTGCGTCAGTATGGCCACCACCGGGCCGATCAGGAAATACACGCTGCCGCCCATCGGCGAGAACCGATCCGGCAGGAGCAGGGCGGTCATGGCCGCGAGACCCGAAATGGCCATAGCGGCCAGACCCTGATCGACCTCCAGCCGTGTCATGATGCGTTCGGCTGGACTGAGCTCCAGGTCATCCGCTCGCTTCAGCGCATGCGCGTAGAGCAGGGCAAAAACGCCAAAGACGGCGGCATATCCCATGGCATAGATCACGATAAACCATTGGACCTGATCGAGTGACAATACCGCGGCGATCTCGGGCGCGGACGAATAGAATCCGGTGAAGAAATTCACCAGGAAGAGTGCCAGGAACTTCAGCGGGTAGGCGAAGATCATGATCAGAAACAGCACGACGGCATTCAGGAGCACTGTCGGTCCATCGTCCAGCCCATAGCGCCGATGAAAGGCGTGGTGCTTGGACCAGATCAACAGGACGAGTGCAAAACACATCGCCACCGCGATCGCCTCCCGCCACAGGCTGACCAGGTTGTCGAAAGTGGTCGGAACCGATGACGCGACAATCAGGGTCAGCGACAAGGCGAAGACAATGTCGGAGAAATTCTCGACCCGCGTCACATCGCGGCCGCGCCAGACAAAATGTTTTTCGGAGGACGTGTGTTGGGTCAAAGAAAAAGCCCCGGCTGGTTACCGGGGCTCAGACTAATGTGTAATGCCATAGGCCGCTAGGCGGCAGATTTCACACTATTGGACGTTTCCGTCGTGACGCGGTTACGGCCCGCCTTCTTTGACTTGTAGAGATTGGCGTCGGCGCGCTCGATCAGCTCCTCGATGGCCTCGCCATGCCGGTAGGTCGCAACGCCGAGCGAAATCGTTATATTTCCCAGGTCTTCACTGGTCGATTTGCGCAGCAGGCGCTTGCCTTCGACCGTCATGCGGATTTTCTCCGCGACGGCATTGGCTTCCATCAGGCTGGACTTCGGCATCACGACCGCAAATTCCTCACCGCCATAACGCGCCACGGTGTGCGTATCGCCGGCATTGCGGGTCATGCAGCCCGCCACGAAGCGGATAATCTGGTCACCCGTCTGATGGCCCCAAGTGTCGTTGAAGCGCTTGAAGTGATCAATGTCGCACAGGATGAGGCACATGGATTCATTATTTGAATCGGCAGACCGGCGGCCCTTGCGCAGCATTTCATCAAACCGTTTTCGGTTGGCGATGCCGGTGAGGGCATCCGTCATGGATTCTTCGCGGACCCGCTCGAGATTGGAGCGCAGCTTGACCACTTCGCTCGACGTCTCATGCAGGCGGCGCTCAAGCTCGCGCGAGCGTTCCTGCATCCGGTTGGTCGCGGCGACCAGGGATTGAACTACGCTACGAACCTGCGATGGATCGGCATTCTCGTCGAAGGCACCTTCAGCGCCGGCCAGCGTTTCGCCATATTCGGCGGTGTGCTGTTCGGCCGCTTTCAGGGTTTCGCGAACCTGGGCGAGTTCTTTGCCCATCGCGCCGGAGCTGGCCATGACCGCTTCCTGGATCTTCGCGATGGCAAAGTGTTCATCATACATGCGGTCGCAGAATGCCTGATTGAACGATTCACCCTTTTCGAGGCGCACCGTCATGGCATCACAGAGTTCCGGGATGGAGTCGGATGCGAAACTGGAGAACACCGCATAGTTTTCCGGTGTCGGCGCGACGTCATAACGCTCCATCATTTCGAGCGTTTCTTTCGCGAGTGTGCGACCTTCTGGTCCTTGCAATCGTCCGTTCACGGCCAACCCCTTGATATCCGGCTTCACGGTGAACCGCGACAAAAGCGCGATTCGAGTTGCGATGAAGATGGATCAGAAAGGGAAAGAACCGGTAAACAGCACGGTTAATTTAGCCCTCGATATTGAAAAAGGCGGGCACGTCATTGCCAAAGCCCTTGAACCGCTCGCCGTCCTGATGCCCGTTGCGCCCGGACCGCTCGCGCCGGGGCGCAGGCTTTTCCGATTTCGATGCGGGCTTGCCGGACTTCGGAGCCGGCTTCTGGGCTGAAGGGTTCTTGTCGTCTTTGGCGAGCGGCTCTGATTTCGCAGGCGCGTTTGCTTCAACACTGACGGATGGGTCCTTCTTGGGCCTGCGGCCCCGCCGGGAACGACTGGCGGGCTTATCCTCGGTCTCGTCAGTTTCAGACTCGGCTGGAGCGGCTTTGGCAGGCGATGACTTGCCTGATTTGCCAAAATCCGCGGCGTCAATTTTGCGGCCCAGCATTTTCTCGACGGCGGCCAGGTTTTTCTCGTCAGATGGCCCCACGATCGTCACCGCTTCGCCTTCAAGGCCCGCGCGGCCGGTCCGGCCAATACGGTGGACATAATCCTCGGCATTGTGCGGCACATCGAAGTTGAAAACGTGGCTGACGGCCGGAATATCGAGACCCCGGGCGGCCACATCGCTGGCCACCAGGAAGCGGAGCTTGTCGGTCTTGAAATCATCCAGCGTCTTGGTGCGGGTCGATTGGTCCAGATCGCCGTGAATCGGGGCCGCCGAGAAGCCGTGCTTGGTCAAAGAGCGGGCGACAATGTCGACATCGCGCTTTCGGTTGCAGAAAATGATGCCGTTCTTGACGCCCGGGCGATCAATCGCCTTGCGGAGCATGTCGCGCTTGGCAGCGGGCGTCTTGTCCTTCACCCGCGCCTGAAGCTGGGTAATCGTCGTGGCGGTCGAGGCCTGACGCGAGACTTCCACGCGCTCCGGCTCATGCATGAAGCGGTCGACCAGCGATTTGATTTCCGGCGGCATGGTGGCCGAGAAAAACAGGGTCTGGCGTTTGGCCGGCAGGGTTTTCAGAATGCGCTCGATATCCGGAATGAAACCCATGTCCAGCATACGGTCAGCTTCATCGATTACCAGGATCTGCACGCCATTCAGCAGGACTTTGCCGCGCTCGAACTGGTCGAGCAGGCGGCCGGGTGTCGCGATAACGACATCGGCGCCCTTGTTCAGGATTTCTTCCTGCGGACCAAAGGCCACGCCGCCAATCAGCAGGACTTTCGTCAGCTTGGTATTCTTGGCGTAATTATCGAAATTATCGGCGATCTGCGCGGCCAGTTCGCGCGTCGGAGATAGAATCAGCGAGCGCGGCATGCGCGCTTTGGCACGGCCTTTTGACAGGCGCTCGATCAGGGGAAGCGTGAAGGATGCCGTTTTGCCGGTACCGGTCTGGGCAATGCCGAGAACGTCCTTACCGGCCAATGCGTGTGGAATGGCGCCCGCCTGAATGGGGGTTGGCTCTTTATAGCCAACAGCATCTAGGGCATCGAGTAGTTTCTGGCCGAGGCCAAGGTCCGAAAAGGATGTCATGAATTGGGTATCTAGCCGTCCAAACAGGGTAACGGTCGCGCCTCCAACAGAAACGCGACCGTCCATTAAGTTGGCGGCACCATACGAATGGCGCCGGATGTGTCAATCAGTGTGACCCTTTAGTCGCGATATGCAAAGGGTGTTGTGTCTTCCATGTCAGCATAGCGATCCCGCAATCGGGTCTGGCGCGATGTCAGATCCGTATCCTCGCCATCGATGATGACATGGGTTGGAGCCGACATGACTTCCAGCGGATCACCGTCCCAGACGACGACATCGGCCATGTAGCCTGCCGCCAGCGCGCCATACCGGTCACCCACGCCATAGATTTCCGCCGGTGTCAGCGTGATGGCCCGAAAGGCCGCATCCCAGGAAACGCCGTTGGTCACCGCATTGCCGGCATGTTGCGGCAACAGGCGGGCATTGAAATAGCCATCGGCGGTTTGCGTCGTGTAGGCGACCGTGACGCCCGCCTCATCGAGCCGCGCTGCCGCTTCCAGCGTGGAGCCCAGTGCATCGAAGGACGAGGGCAGGTTACGCATGGGATCCATCAGGACCGGGATGCCCGACGCGGCCAGCTCCTCGGCGACCATCCAGGCTTCGGCACCGCCATAGATAACCAGACGCAAAGGCGCGTTCTCGGCGGCGAACCGGATGGCCCGGCGGATATCGGTGGCCCGGTCAACTTCAAGGATAAGCGGGATCCGTCCACGGACCACATCGACCAACGCCGCGGCATCATAGCGGTTGAGAGCGTCGCCATGGCCCGACGCATAGCGGCCCGGATAGGCGCGGGCATCGCCGAACGCCGCTTCCAGATAGGCCCAGGCCGCAGAGCGTGATCCGCCTGCGGTTCCGGCCCCGGACTGGCTGAGATCGGCAAAGACGAAGCTTTGCGTCTCGAACAGCGCGTCCATGCTGCCGCCTGTATTACCCAGAGCCCCCAAACCGGCGAACAGGTTGGAGCCTGTCGATGGAACGACAGCAAAGCGGGTGATGCCTTCCATCCGCGATGTGGCGAGATAGGTGCCATTCGGGTTGAAACTGTCGGCAACGTCGAGCGCCACGGAAAATTCACTGTCCGGGGCCGAGGCGTCATTGGTGGAATCTTCCAGCGCCACTTCGACGAGGCCGAGCTGAGTAAACGGCGCGAAGATACCCGGCGTAATCCAGCCGCCTTCGGCATCAATCGTCTCGATGCCATCGGGCACGTCGATATTGGCGCCGACAGAAACGATAACGCCATCGCGGATCAGGATGCCGCCCGACGCGATCTGCCCCTGATCGGTGTTGGTAACGATCCGGCCATTGAGAATGGCGATATCCTGTGCCGCTGCGGCGCTGGTCAGCGCTGCCGTGGCTGCGAGAAGTGTAACGAGCGTTCTCATCAGTCGTCTCCCTCACCAATCTGTCCGAGATCAAAGTCGCTGACCGGCTGCACACCATTGGCCCGGTCATACATCAATGCGCCGTCGATGAAGACTTCATCTGCCTGCGCGTAGGTGGAGAAGGGGTGGGCGGACCAGATCACCAGATCAGCGCGCTTGCCCACTTCCAGAGAGCCGGTCTCGTCCGCAATTCCCAAGGCCTGTGCGGGGTTCGAGGTGAACCATGACACCGCCTCGGCATCAGAAATGTCCAGCCCCATACGCCGGCCATCGGCCAGAGCCTTCGCGACTTCCTGATTGAGTCTTTGAATGCCCAGCGCATCATCCGAATGGATCATGGCGCAGGCCCCGTTGGCGTGGGTGAGGGCGAGGTTTTCACGGATGGTGTCATAGGCTTCCATCTTGAAGCCGCCCCAGTCCGCCCAGACAGCGGCGCAAATGCCGGCATCCGCCAGAAGGTCCGGGATCTGATAGGCTTCCACAGCGTGGTGGAAGGTTGTCACCTGATAGTCGAATTCCTGGCTGAGATCGATGATCTGCGCCATCTGGTCGGCGCGGTAGCAGTGCATCTGCACCAGAATTTCGCCCTCCAGCACGCCCATCATGGTCTCGAGTTCGAGATCACGGGTCGGCGGTGAATTGTTTTCCGGATCGTCCCAGTATTCGTGCCAGCTATCGCGATAGTCGGCGGCCCGGATCCAGTTGGCGCGGTATCCGGCCATATTGCCCATATCAGTGGCGGGCGAGGAGCCCCGGCTGCCATAGACGCGCGACGGGTTTTCGCCGCAGGCCATTTTCAGGGAGTAGGGCGCGCCCGGGAATTTCATGTCCTGCACAGTCCGGCCAGCAACATTGCGAAGCGTGACGCCGCGGCCGCCGAAGAGATTGCCGGAGCCCGGCAGGACGTGAAGCGTGGTAACGCCCCCCGCCAGTGCCCGGGCAAAACCGGGGTCTTGCGGCCATACGGAGTGCTCGGCCCAGACTTCGGCGGTATTCGGTTGCGTCAGTTCATTACCATCCGAATGGGCATCGACCTGCGGCGAAGGATAATCACCCAGGTGAGAGTGAATATCGATCACGCCCGGTGTGATATAGCGGCCTTCGGCATTGATCACTGTCGCGCCTTCGGGCGCTTCCAGACCCTGGCCTACAGCCGAAATCCGTCCGTTTTCCAGAAGGATGTCGCCATTATCGATCTGGTTCCCTGCGCCATCAAAAATGGTCGCGCCGGTGATCAGAGTGGTTTCACTGGGTTGAGGTGAATAGGTTGAGGGATACGGATCGAGATCAACGCGAACGATTTCCGTCGCGTCATCATTTCCCGCATTAGCGCTGCCAGCATCGCTATCCTGGCCGCCTGAGCAGGCTGCCAATAATCCCGTGGCCAGCACAGCTGTCCAACGCTTCCAGTCCAGTGACATGATGTTCCACCCCTTGTGAATTCGTAGTTTGAACACGCCTCGCCATTCAAACGGCTGCAGCCGTGTTGGTCAAACGTCCAGTTCGGTTTCGGCAAATTGCGGCGCGTGATCCTGAATATATTGGAAGCGCAACTCCGCCTTCTTGCCCATCAGGGTTTCAACCAGATCGGCAAAGGCCGGACGCCCGGACGCCTCGAAGGTAATGCGGGCCATCTGGCGCACGGCCGGATCCATCGTGGTTGATTTGAGCTGGGTCGGCGTCATTTCGCCCAGGCCCTTGAAGCGCCCGATATCAACCTTTGCTCCGGCCTTGAACTCGGTCTTCAGAAGCGTTTCGCGATGCGCTTCATCGCGCGCATAGACCGTCTTGGAACCTTGTGTCAGGCGGTAGAGCGGCGGCTGGGCCAGATAGAGGCGGCCCGCTTCGATCAGGCGCGGCATGGCGGTATAGAAGAAGGTAATGAGCAGCGCGGCGATATGCGCGCCGTCCACATCGGCGTCGGTCATGATGATGATGCGTTCATAGCGCAAATCGTCCGGATTGAATTTCGCGCCGGTTTGAACACCCAGTGCCAAAAGCAGATCGCTGATTTCCTGATTGGCCGCCATCTTGTCCGCCGTGGCCGACGCAACGTTCAGAATTTTACCGCGCAGGGGCAGAATGGCCTGGGTTTTCCGGTCGCGCGCCTGCTTGGCAGAGCCGCCAGCTGAATCGCCCTCGACCAGAAAGAGTTCGGTATTGTCGGACCCGGCTCTGGAGCAATCCGCGAGCTTGCCTGGCAGACGTAAACGCCGGGAGGCGGTCTGGCGTTTGACCTGCTTCTCCTTGCGGCGGCGCATCCGGTCTTCCGCGCGCTCGATCACCCAGGACAAAAGGATATCGGCTTCCTTGGGCGCACCGCCCAGCCAGTGATCGAAGCGGTCGCGCACGGAATTCTCGACGATACGCGTCGCTTCGGCCGTGGCGAGGCGATCCTTGGTCTGCCCCTGGAATTCCGGATCGTGAATGAAGACGGACACCAGCGCCCCGGCACCGCCCATCACATCTTCTGGCGTGATGAGATTGCCTTTCTTGACTCCGGCCAGCTCGGCATAGGCCCGCAAGCCCTTGGTCAGGGCATTGCGTAAGCCTTGCTCGTGCGAGCCGCCTTGCGGCGTCGGGACGGTGTTGCAGAAAGACTGAACAAAGCCGTCTGCGTCCCCGAAGCCAACGAGCGACCAGCTCACAGCCCATTCAACGGCACCGTGGCCGGCTTCCTTTTCAATGCGACCGGCAAACTGCGACTGGGTCACCTGGCTTTTCTTGCCGACGATTTCGGTCAACCGGTCTGACAATCCGCCCGGGAAGTTGAGCACGGCCTGGGCGGGTGTGTCGGTTCCCGCAACCAGTTCAGGGTCACAGGACCAGCGGATTTCAACGCCGCGGCGCAGGAAGGCTTTCGACCGCGCCATCGCAAACAGGCGCGCCGGTTTCAGCGTGGCCCGGCCGTGGAAAATATCGTTGTCGGGCTTGAACCGGACGCTCGTGCCGCGACGGTTCGGAGCCGCTCCGACCTTCTCCAGCTTGCCGACCGGGATGCCGCGTTCGAAGACCTGCCGCCACAGGGTTTTCTCGCGCGCGACTTCCACTTCCAGCCGCTCGGAAAGCGCATTAACGACGGCGGCACCCACGCCGTGAAGGCCACCCGCGGTTTTATAGGATTTATCGGAAAACTTGCCGCCGGCATGCAGCGTGGTGAAGACGACTTCCAGCGCGGATTTGTCCGTGAATTTCGGGTGCGGCCCTGTGGGGATGCCGCGGCCATTATCGGTGACGGTCACAAAACCGTCGGCGTCGAGGCGGACCTCGATCCGGTCCGCCCAGCTGGCCACAACCTCGTCCATGGAATTGTCGAGCACTTCGGCAAACAGATGGTGCAGGGCGCGCTCATCCGTACCGCCGATATACATGCCTGGCCGCCGCCGCACAGCTTCCAGCCCCTCGAGCACTTCAATGGAGTCGGCGTCGTACGAGGATCCGCCCGGATTCGGTGCCGGGCCGTCGGCGGGCTTCGCGGCGGGCGCAGGAGGCGGCGTTGCGGCCGGTTTGTCGTCAACGCTTTCCGCCGGCGTCTTGGCCGGAGGTTGCGGGGCGGAAAACAGATCGTCTTGTTCAGGTTTGGCGCTCATGCGCTGATATTGCCCGAGTCGCAAACGGAAGGGGAGATTTAGAACACTCCCAGGAAGCGCCGATTCAGTCGCCGGCGGCATTGCGATATCTGGCTGTCATATCGGGCGGCATCGGCCGCGACCTGATCCGCGGCCCGGTTCAGCCAGCTGATATTGCGGTAACTGCCATTATTATAACCGGTATGGCCCTGATGGTAGGCGAGATACTGGGCCCGGGCATCCGTCGCAGCGATGCCCGAGAGGCGTCCGCTCATATGTCCGTACCAGCCGATAAAATCGACGGCATCGCCAAAATCATCCCGGTCTGCGAAGCGTCGGCCTGTTTCTTCGCGATACCAGTCCCATGTCCCGTCCAGCGCTTGCGCATAGCCATAGGCGGATGAGGGGCGGCTTCCGGGAATAAATCCCAGCAAACGGCGCCGGGCCGGGCGCGCATTGGCGTCGAACGAGGATTCGCGCTTCAGGATCGCCAGCTGAATACCCGGGGAGATTCCCCAGCGGTCTTCGCTTTGCCGGAGATCGCGCCACCAGGCGCGATTATCTTCAAGGATCAGGCACGCATCATGAGTCTGCTCGGGCGGGGCATGACCGCACCCGGCGAGAAGGCCTGTGATCAGGCAAAAGAAAAGGGCACGCAGACTCTGCATGCCCTTTCTTTGACCGGAATACGGTTAACCGCTGGTTTCCTAGAAGACCAGACGCAAGACCAGGCGGGCCGTGTGGCGTACAAAGCCGTCCCGCAGATCGGCGTCATAATCAAACGAGAAGGTCGAATAGTCCGACCCCGCCTGAAGCGCCAGGCCGAAAATGAAACCGCTGCCCGGCAGGTCTTCGGACCGGAAGGAGAATTCATTGTTATAACCGGCAAAGCGGGCGTTGGTGACCATCGGGTCGCCGCTGAAATCATTGCGATAGCCGAGGCGCACTTGCGGCGACCACCAGCTGGACGGCGATCCGTAAAGCCCGCCGAGCGTAAAGCTGGCCGTCGAAGAGAAGGTCGAGCTTTCCCGGTCATCCACGATCAGATCAATACCGGCCCCGCCGCCGGTCTCGCTGTAGGCGCTCTCATAGAGACGCAGATAATCGATCGACAGGGACGGACGTGCATACCAGCGGCCCATCTCGAAATCACGGGCAAACCGGGCAGATGCGGCATAGTGATAGCCGGTCCAGTCCGCGATCGACGTCTGGTCGAAGACACCAATCAGCACCCGGCGTTCGGTTTCAAAGCTGTCGACACCGGCACCAGCGTAGAATTCGCCGGCAAACGCACTGCCGAAATCCACACCGCCATAGACGCCGATCTGACCGGTCAGAGCCGTCATGGGCTGATCAACGCCATTGGATTCTTCAATCTCGCTGGCCGCACCGACAAAGTTCACGCCCACCGCATAGAAGGGGCCCATCGGGCGATCGACGCCGCCTGCAATACCAACACCTTGCCCGCGATAACCCGGACCAAAGGAGGTTTGCTCCCGATCTGCGAAATAACCGAATTCCTGCAGCCAGATACCGCCGGTGCCGTCCGGGCTGCGCCGGGCCGCATCGAGGCGTCCGGACAGGGCGCCGATGGCACTGTCATTGCTGGCCACAGCAAACTGGATGGCGCTGGCTGCATATTCCGGCAGCAACTGGTCATAGGCTTCGAAGAAATCGGCTGAATTGCTCAGCGATGCGAAAGCCGCACCCAGGCGCTCATTCTCGGACCACGCGGCAAAGGCCGCACTATAGGCGGCGGCGCGATTGGCGTGCATGCCCAGCTCGTCCGAGGTCTTGCGCCGCAAGGTCAGAACCAGCTGGTTCGGATTATTGGCATCGCGCGCCAGCGTCGTGTTGTAGAGATACGGGGCGTTGGCGTCCTGAAGGCTGTCAATTGCGGAATTGATGACCAGATTGCTGGCTTCCAGAACGATATATTCTGCGCCTTCGCCAATCAAATTCGCCAAAGTGGCCGTCACGGTCGAACCTTCATTGAACGTGACCGTGTCAGACGCTGTAATGAAACGCGAATTTTCGTCCAGCGTGTCGACTTCGAAGACAAGCCGGGCCCCGTCATTGAAGGTGGCCTGACGGATATTCACGCTGGATGTGTTCTGAAGTTCCAGCTGTCCGTTCTCGACAAAAATTTCGAGGTCACCGTCAGAATCGTCGATCGCGCCCACAACCGCGGCATCGCCTGTAATGCTCAGCCGGTCTGCGCCATCGCCGAAATAGATATCGCCTTCGACAAGACCGCCCTGGATATCGGCAAAGTCATTGCCGGACCCGAAGCGGATGTCGCCGCGAACCTGGCCGGAACCTTCACGGGCAATGACATCTGGCAGAAGCTGACGGAACGTCACATCGATTGTCGAACGCGACACGTCGATTGCAGTCCGGTTGACGACAGAAATCGGTTCGCCGCTTGCGGTACCGTCCGGCTCGCTCTGAACCTCGGTCGACAGGGAGCCGAGAGTGGAAAAGATCAGACCGGTATTTTCGATCAAACCGACAGTGTTGGATTGATCGACGATGGCTGTTGCGCTTCCGACACCGAAATTCTCGACGAAGAAGTTGGACGCATTGCGAATGATCGGAACATTGGCTCCGGCGAGAATGATCAACCCGATACTGTTGGAATTCTGGCCAGTTGCAGTAGCCCGGATACCGCCGGAGTTCTCGAAGACCGGCAGGATCGCGCCATTGCCGATTTCCACCGAACGGGCTTCGGCTTCATGGGCGCGGGACGTAATCAGGTTTTCATTGAGAACACCGCCTTCAATCGTAGTTGTCCGCAAGACATTGCCGATCATCGAGCCGGATATTCTCAAAGCCGTCGAATTGAATCCACCAAAGCGGCCTTCTCCGGCAATCACGCCCCGGTTCACGAAACCATAGTTGAAGGTAATGTCCTCATCGCCTTCGACATCCGGGTCCGCCCCTATAAAGACATTGCCGATAACAATATCGTTGCCGTTCCCGAGTTCCGGCGCAATCCAGAAGGCCGGAGCTGTGCTTGCCGAAGCGATGCTGGCGTTCGTGCCATTGCCGGTATAATCCGTGCCCGCAAGAAAAATGCCGTTCGCGATATTGCCGCCGACCGTGATGGCGGAGTCCGACAGCAAGGTATCGTCTTCATCCACCAGATTCTGGAAATTGTCCGGGACATTGCCGGCATAGCGATAAGCCGTTGAATTCACCTGTCCGGCAACAACAAAGGCACCGCCGACATCACTCCGGATACGAATGCCGCCCGAGCCAGGCCCTGTGGTCGAAATTGTGCCATCGACAATAAAGTCACCGCTCAACCCACCCGCCAGATCAATGCCGTAGCTGTTTTCGCCTGTGATGGAAATTGTACCCAGGCTGGTCAGATTGCCGTCGACCATGGTCAACAAACGGATACCTGCGGAATCGTTACCGATGACGTCAATAACGCCGCTTTCTGTATTCAGAACGTCACCAATAAATGTGCCGGGTCCGACGATCAGGATGCCGGCGCGGTTGCTGGCGTTCGCGAAGGGACCATCATTGTCGCCGTCGCCATCTTCATCATTGGAGACAATCGCGCCCGTGATCGCGATGCGGCCATTATTGGTAATACCGCCCGTTGTACCGCCATTGACGAGCACGCCGGTCGCGCCGTCATCGCCAGTCGTATCTTCCAGGGTTCCGCTATTCAGGAAGGTGTTGTCACTGTCGACCGTCACCAGGGGCCCCGTGCCGCCATTGTCGGTAGTGATGGTGACGCGGCCATTGGCGCCGATAATCAGATTGTCCGGAGCGCCATCATTGATCGTCGACGTCCGGATGCCGTCATTACGTTCATCATCAACCGTGGTGTCGGCGAAGACCGGTGCCGAAACGAAGGCAGCGCAAAGCGCGGTTGAGATCAGAAAACGATTCCGCATGGACAACTCTCAATTCGTAACAATCAAAGGCGTTAAGATGCACTTGGCCGAAGGTTTAGCCGAGCAGAAGCCATCCGTCGACCACCCAGCGCTGTTTGCAAATAAAAACGGCTGGGGCCCTCCCGGACGCCAGCCGCTTTTGCGTCGATCCGGAAAGGATCAGACCTTGTAATACATGTCGAACTCGACCGGGTGAGGATGCATGTCGTAGCGGAGCACCTCTTCCATTTTCAGGTCGATGAAGGCATCGATCTGGTCGTCATCCATGACATTGCCCTTTTTCAGGAAGTCACGGTCCTCATTCAACGCATCCAGAGCTTCGCGCAGCGAGCGGGCGACCGTCGGGATATCCTTCAATTCCTCTGCCGGAAGGTCATAGAGATCCTTGTCCATGGCATCGCCCGGGTGAATCCGGTTTTCGATACCATCAAGCCCCGCCATCAGCAGTGCCGAGAAGGTGAGGTAAGGGTTGCCGGCCGGATCCGGGAAGCGGGTTTCGATCCGCTTGCCTTTCGGCGAGGTCGAATATGGAATGCGGATGGAGGCCGACCGGTTGCGCGCGGAATAGGCGAGCAGGACCGGCGCTTCAAAGCCCGGCACCAGGCGTTTGTAGGAATTGGTCGTGGAGTTCGCAAACGCGTTGATCGCGCGAGCGTGCTTGATGATGCCACCGATATAGAACAGACAGTTTTCCGAAAGGTCAGCATACTTGTCGCCGGCAAAAAGCGGGCTGCCATCTTTCCAGATCGACTGGTGCACATGCATGCCCGAGCCATTGTCGCCGACAACCGGTTTCGGCATGAAGGTCGCCGTGCGGCCATAGGCGTGAGCGACATTGTGTACGATGTATTTGTAGACCTGCATGTTGTCGGCCATGCGGGTCAGCGTGTTGAAGCGCATGCCCAGCTCGTGCTGCGACGGGGCGACCTCGTGGTGGTGTTTTTCCGGCTGCAGACCCAGCTCGGTCATGACCGCCAGCATTTCAGAGCGCATGTCCTGGGCGCTGTCGATCGGCGGAACCGGGAAATAACCACCCTTCGGTCCCGGACGGTGGCCCATATTGCCACCTTCCATCTGGCGGCCGGAATTGTACGGGCCTTCCTCTGAATCAAAGGCATAGCCGGTGTTTTGCTGGTCCGTTGACCAACGCACATCGTCAAACACGAAGAATTCGGCTTCCGGACCCACATAGATCGCATCGCCGATACCGGAGGACTTCAGATAGGCCTCTGCCTTCTTGGCGGTCGTGCGCGGGTCGCGGCTGTAGGCGTTGCCGGTACCCGGCTCCAGAATGTCGCAGAACATGTTCAGCGTCTTGTTCTGGAAGAAGGGATCAACGGTCGCGTTCAGGACGTCCGGCATCATCGTCATGTCGGAATCATTGATCGCTTTCCAGCCATCAATGGACGAGCCATCGAACATCACCCCGTCTTCGAAGAAATCATCATCGACCATGGAGGCGTCAAAGGTCACGTGATGAAGTTTTCCGCGCGGATCAGTGAAGCGCAGATCTACAAATTCGATTTCTTCGTCTTTGATTTGCTTTTGAATGTCATTTGACATTGGGGGTAGGCTCCCTTTTTGGGGCTGCTGGGATTGAGGGGTGAAGTCGGACCCTAGATGGCATTCTCATCGGCTTCGCCGGTCCGGATGCGGATCGCCTGATCAACGGGGGATACGAAAATCTTGCCATCGCCGATACGGCCGGTGCGGGCCGCAGTCTGGATAGCTTCGACAATGGCTTCGACGCGGGATTCGGGCGCAATGATTTCCAGCTTCACCTTGGGCAGAAAGTCGATGACATATTCTGCACCGCGATAAAGCTCGGAATGACCTTTCTGGCGGCCAAAACCCTTGGCCTCTGTGATGGTCATGCCCTGCACACCGATCTCCTGGAGCGCATCGCGCACATCATCCAGTTTAAACGGCTTGATGACGGCTTCGATTTTTTTCATGGCCCCCGCTCACGATTGTCGACGTATGTTGAAACGTGCGAGAATCAACCTCGCCACGTTTTACGCACTTGCAGCATAAACGGAACTTGATCGAAAATGCATCCCCTCGCAAATAAAATTCTTTCCGTGGACGGTCATCGCGCTGCAGATTCTTTTGCGAATGAAAACGGCATCACCGGAATAGCGCTCATGGAAAGGGCCGGGCAAGCGGTCGCGCGGGAAGTTGCCAGGCGTTGGGCACCGCGTCCTGTTCTGGTCCTGTGTGGGCCCGGCAATAATGGCGGCGACGGGTTTGTTGTGGCCCGCAGACTGGCGGAAGAGGGCTGGCCGGTGGACGTTGCCCTGTTCGCCGATGCCGCGGATTATGGCGGAGATGCTGCCGCCATGCTCTCGAAGTGGCAGGGCCGCACTCTGCCCATGTCTCAGGTCGACCTGGCTCAATATGAACTCATTATCGACGCTATCTTTGGCGCCGGCCTGTCGCGGCCGCTTTCCGGAATTGTCTTTCAACTGGCGCACAAGCTGGATGAAGCGGGCGGCCCCATTATCGCGATCGACATTCCCAGCGGAGTTGTCGGCGATACGGGCGAAAATGGCGGGTGCTGTTTCCGGGCCGACCTCACCATTACCTTCCACTGCCTCAAACCCGCGCATGTGCTCGAGCCGGGCCGTTCCCTGTGTGGAGACGTGGTTCTGGCCGATATCGGTATCCCGTCCGGATGGTCTGACGGCATCGCGGCCGAAGCCGAGCTGAATGCGCCATCGCTCTGGTCCCGCCTGCCGCATTCTGGCCCCGGGCACATCCACAAGCATCAGAAGGGACGGCTGTGCGTCGTCAGCGGAGCCTCTACAGCCACCGGCGCGGCGCGTCTGGCGGCGGAGGCCGGGCTGCGATCCGGGGCCGGGCTGGTCACGCTGTTGAGCCCGCCATCCGCCCTTCAGGTCAACGCCATGCATCTGACGGCCATCATGCTCGACCGGTTTGAGGATGCACAAAGCCTGATTGATGTGCTGGAGGCGCGCCGCGCCACGGCGACCATCATCGGACCGGGATGCGGCGTGGGGGAGACGACCCGCCAACTCGTCGTGGCCGCGGCCTCCCGGGAGGGCTCGCTATTGCTGGATGCCGACGCGCTAACGAGTTTCGAGGAGGATCCCGAAAGCCTGTTTTCGCATTTGCGCGCGCATGATGTTCTAACGCCGCATGAGGGCGAGTTCAGGCGGCTCTTTCCTGACCTGTTCTCGCATCAGCGCAGCAAGATCGAACGGACACGCATGGCCGCCGAGCAGGCGGGTTGCGTGGTTCTCTACAAGGGACCGGATACGGTGATCGCAGCGCCAGACGGGCAGGTTCGCGTCAATATCCATGCCAGTGTAAATCTGGCCACCGCCGGAGCGGGAGATGTTCTCGCCGGCATTATAGGCGGGCTTCTGGCGCGCGGGTTTTCATCTTTCGATGCGGCATCCATTGGCGCCTGGATTCACGGTGAAGCGGGAATTCGTCTGGGGGCAGGGCTCACGGCGGACGATCTCCCCGGTGTTTTGCCGGAAGTATTTGCAGATGTGGTGCGCCGCCGCCGGATTTTCGCCATGCGGGCGGCTTTAAACGCGCGCCACAACAACGCATAAAGAAACCGAACCTGACAGATTGAGTCGATATGCCTGACCATTCAAAACGCAACGACCTCTCCGCCTTTGATCGTGAAGCGCTGGATTTCCATAGCCGGCCGACGCCCGGCAAGCTGGCCCTGCAACCCACCAAGCCCATGGCGACCCAGCGGGATCTGTCGCTGGCCTATTCGCCGGGCGTTGCGGTGCCGGTAAAGGAAATCGCGGCCAATCCGGATACGGCCTACGATTACACCTCCAAGGGCAATATGGTCGCCGTGATCTCCAACGGCACCGCCATTTTGGGCCTCGGCGATCTGGGCGCCATGGCGTCCAAGCCGGTGATGGAGGGCAAGTCGGTGCTCTTCAAGCGCTTTGCCGATATCGACGCCTTTGATGTCGAGGTTGAGTACACAGATCCCGACAAGTTCGTCGATTGCGTCGCCGGGTTCGGCGACAGCTTTGGCGGCATCAACCTTGAAGACATCAAGAGCCCGGAATGCTTCGAGATCGAGCAGCGCCTGCGGGAACGGCTCGATATCCCGGTCTTTCATGATGACCAGCACGGCACGGCCATTATCGCAGCGGCGGGGCTTCTCAATGCCTGCGAACTGACCGGCAAGAAGCTGAAGGACCTGAACGTCGTTCTGGTCGGCGCCGGCGCGGCTGGCCTTTCCGTCATTGAATTGCTTCAGTCCATGGGGGTCGACAAGGACAAGACCATCGTCGTCGATATTGATGGTGTCGTCTATGAGGGCCGGGAAGGGCTTTATCCGCGACTGGCCACGCAGGCGGTCAAGACAAAGCTCCGGACGCTGGACGAAGTCGTCAAGGGCGCAGACTGCCTGATCGGTCTGTCGGCGGCCGGCGTGATCAAGCCCGACATGGTCAAGTCGATGGCGAAAAATCCGATCATTTTCGCCATGGCCAATCCGGAACCGGAAATCCGCCCCGAAGTGGTGAAGGAAGTCCGCCCCGATGCCATCATGGCGACGGGCCGGTCGGACTTTCCCAATCAGGTCAATAATGTTCTGGGCTTTCCCTATATCTTCCGCGGCGCGCTGGATGTACGGGCGCGCACCATCAATGAAGAGATGAAGATTGCCTGCGCGCAGGCCCTCGCCAAGCTGGCGCGAGAAGATGTGCCCGATGAGGTGGCCGCCGCTTATGGAAAGGGCCGGATGAAATTCGGTCCCGACTATATCATCCCGACCCCGTTCGATCCGCGGCTGATCTCGCATATCCCGCCCTGTGTGGCGCGAGCCGCCGTTGATTCCGGCGTGGCCCGCATCGAAGCGCGTGATGATGAAAACTATCGTCAGTCGCTGGCCCGCCGCGCCGACCCGACCGCTGCCCTGCAGCAGCGGGTCTCGGCCTCAATCCGTGCCGACCAGAAAACCATCGTATTTGCCGAGGGCGAGGCGCCCAGCGTCATCCGCGCCGCCCATGCCTTCCAGAATCAGGGTCTCGGCAAGGCCATCCTCGTCGCGCGCGAGAATATCGCAAAAGAGAATATGCGCGAACTGGGCCTGCCGGAGGACTCGCTTGAAATCTGGAATGCGCGCTTGTCCGATCACAATTATGACTATGCGCAATATCTCTACAAGCGTCTGCAAAGAAAAGGCTATCTGAAGCGGGACGTGCAACGGATGGTCAATACCAACCGGAACGTCTTCTCCGCCTGCATGGTCAAGATGGGGCAGGCTGATGGCATGGTGACGGGCGTCACGCGTCACACCAATGTGGTGATGGATGATATCCGCCTGGTGCTGGATCCTGTGCCCGGCGGACGCATTGTCGGCGTCAATGCCGCGATTTCGCGCGGCCGGACATTGCTGATTGGTGATGTTCTCGAGACCGAATTTCCGAAATCAGACGAGCTGGCCGATATTGCCATCGAGATGGCCGCCACGGCGCGCCGCTTCGGCCTGACGCCGCGCGTCGCCTTCCTGTCCTATTCCTCCTTTGGCAATCCGCCGGGCGAACGGACCGAGAAAATGTCGGGCGCCGTCCGCATTCTGGATGAACGCGGCGTGGATTTTGAATATGAAGGCGAGATGGCAGCCGATATCGCGCTCGATCCCGACCATCACGAGCTCTATCCATTCTCGCGCCTGTCGGAACCGGCGAACGTACTGGTCATGCCGGCCGTGCACTCGGCCTCTATCGCCACACGCCTCTTGAAGGCAGCCGGCGCGGCCACAGTGATCGGTCCCATTCTCGTGGGGCTGGAAAAATCGGTTCAGGTCGCTCGCCTCGGGGCCAAGGTCTCCGATATCGTCAATCTGGCCGGTCTGGCTGCCTATGATCCGTCCCGAGCGGCGTTGTAGATTTTACACCTCGTCCTTCGAGGCTCGCTTCCCCGCTTTCGCGGGGACAAGCCGCTCGCACCTTAGGATGAGGTTTCTTCAAGCTGTTCCCGACCGACCTCATGGTGAGGTGCCCGCTATAAGCGGGCCTCGAACCACGCAACCGGAACACTCTCACGCCTGCGTCATCACTTCGTGACGTGCAATTGAATTCGAACGCCCCTATATCGGCCTGACTGCTGAGGGGTATTTCATGGCTGGACGCGCAACGCGTGACATGACGACCGGTCCGGTCTTTGGTCACATTCTTCGAATGCTGGTGCCGATGAGTTTCGGTATTGTCGCCATGATGCTGACCGGCGTGATCGACACCTATTGGGTCGGCACGCTGGGCACGGCCGAGCAGGCCGCCGTACAGATGAGTTTCCCGGTCACCATGCTGGTGATGAGTGTCGCGATCGGCCTCGGGGCCGGGGCTGTCTCCGTCGTCTCCCGCGCTGCCGGTGAGAAGGATGACAGCGTCATCAAGCGCACGGCGACCGATGCCCTTTCGCTCTCGATCCTGGCAGTCGGGGCGGTCTCCATTCTCGGCATCCTCTTTATCGAGCCGATCTTCCGTACGCTGGGCGCTTCGGAAACCATGATGCCGCACGTGCTGGACTATATGTCGGTCTGGTTCGCCGGCATCGTCCTGATCGTTGGCCCGATGGTGGCGAGCAATATCCTGCGCGCCCTTGGAAATGCCGTTCTGCCCTCGATGATGATGATCGGCGCGGCCGTCGTGAACATGGTGCTCGATCCCTTCTTCATTCTCGACGAATTCATGGGCCTGCCGGGCCTCGGATGGGGCGTCTCCGGGGCGGCACTGGCGACGGTCGCGGCCAATGCGGTGACTTTCGTCCTCATCAGCCTCTATCTGGTCTTCCGGGAGAAGCTGATCGACTTTTCCTGGCACGGATTTGACGAACTCTTCCATAATTGGGGCGAGATTGCCCGCGTTGGTGCGCCGGCGGCGGCGTCCAACACCTTCAACCCCTTTGCCCTGACAGTGGTCATGTCCGCACTTGGCATGGCGCAATTCGGTGATGCCGCCGTGGCCGGCGTCGGCGTCGGCGCGCGCCTTGAGGCCTTCGCCATTGTGCCGCTCTTTGCCCTGTCAGCCTCCATCGGCCCAGTCACAGGCCAGAATGGCGGGGCGGGTATCTCATCGCGGGTCCGCGAGGCCTTCGCCAAGAGCTTTCTGTTCTGCATGGCCTGGTCGCTCTCACTGGGCGCGGTGATCCTTCTGACCCAGCAATGGCTGGCCCCGGCCTTCCTGCCCAGCGAAATGGGTCAGGAGGTCGCGCGCACCTATTGGTCCTTCGTCACGCTCACCATTGGCGGCTATGGCATTACCATGGCGGCCAGCGCCGGTTTCAACGGGCTGGGGCGGCCGTCCTTTGGCGTGATGATTACCTCCAGCCGCGCCGCCATGATGGCGGTCTTTGCAGTTTCAGGCGGTATGATTATGGACGCGCCCATCGGCGTGATCCTGGGGATCGCTCTGGCCAATATTCTGTCCGGTGTTGGCACCGCCGGTTTTGTGTTGTTTCGCGCGCCGATGGAGGCGCGAAAACGCAAGATTCGCAAAGCGCCCGAAGCCGCTAGCGTCGTACCAGAATAGCCGCCAGTTCCGGCTTACCGTTCAGAGAGGGATGCGGGTAGGGGACAAGCTCGCCGTCCGGCCACTCCCAACGCTCGTCCGGGAACAGTTCGCGCATCGCCGGGATAGCACAGCCATAGGGCGGCCCGCCCATTTCCTCTTTCTGCATGAAGAGCGCAAACAGCTCTCCGCCCGGTTTGAGCCATGCATGGACGACCTGCTCATATTCTTCGCGCAAGCGCGGCGGGATGGCGCACAGGAAGGTTTGCTCATAGACGCCATCCAGCGGCGTCTCCGGCTGCCAGAGCAGGATATCGGCCTCGATCAGCTCCGCGTCCAGCCCGGCCTTGTCCAGCTGCGCCTTTTGCCAGGCCAGCGCAGTCGCAGATAGATCGGCCCCAATGCTCTCTTTTCCAAGTGCAGCAAAGGCCAGAAGCTCGTGCGAGCGTCCGCATCCCGGCACAATCACGCGCTTTATGTTCTCGAATGCGCCACGATCCCGCCAATGCAGAAAGGCCGGATGCAGACCCTGCCTTTCCCAGGGCGTGGTCTCGTCGCGAAATCGCTGGTCCCAGTCCATGGGGGAGCGTTCATCAGGGTTCGTCATGGTGCAGGCTTTCCACAGAATATGTCCCTGATTATTTCCCTTCGACTTGAAAGAATCGAGCGCAGGCAACAGTTTGCGGGCCGGGTAGGAGGCTGGCAGGACGATCCGGGGAGGCTGACCTGACATGCGGGACGCCATTCGCACAGGCATCGCACTCATCTGTCTGACCATCGCAGCGTGTCTGGCGCTGGTCTTCTCGCTGGCCTATGCGCGCAATGAAGGATGGTTCGATAATCCGGGCGAGCGTTCTATCTTTATCCAGCCGGAGCTCGACGCGCCTGAGAGCGATGACGCGGCGCACTGGTCCTGACCCCGGTTTTGGCCCAGACTGCTCACCGGGAAAGCAGAGAGGCCGAAATGGACAAGGAGATATATCGCGCCGCATTGCGGCAGGCGCAGATCAATCTCGTCGACTTGCAGCGCCATGTCATCTCTCAGGGAAAACGTCTTCTGATCATCCTCGAGGGGCGGGATGCCTCCGGCAAGGATGGCACGATCAAGCGGATCACCGAACATCAGAGCCCGCGCGAAACCCGGGTCATCGCCTTGGGAAAACCCAGCGAGCGCGACCGCTCTTCCTGGTATTTCCAGCGCTGGACCTCCTATCTTCCGGCGGAAGGTGAAACCGTTCTGTTCAACCGGTCCTGGTATAACCGGGCCGGCGTCGAGAAAGTCATGGGGTATTGCACGGACGCCCAGTATGAAAGCTTCCTGTCCGATGTCGGGTCATTTGAAAAAATCCTGATCGATGACGGCTTGATGCTGCTCAAATACTATCTGGACGTCTCAAAACCGGAGCAGATAGAGCGCCTGGAGGATCGCCGGCAAAACCCGCTGAAAACTTGGAAGATCAGCCCGATTGACGCGGTCGCCGTGGAAAAATGGGCGGATTATTCAGCCGCCCGCAACCGCATGCTGATCGAGACCTGCCAGCCCCTGCCATGGCGTGTAGTGAAAGCCGATGACAAGCGCACCGCCCGGCTGACAGTGATCCACGATATCCTCCGCACGATTGATTGCGGCGGCTATACCCACCCGGTGCCGGAACACGACATCCATTACCTGCGATACTGGGGCCAGCCCGACAATAGCGGGTCATTCCTGGCGCCCTGAGCAAAAGCGGTTGCGCGGCGAGGCGGGTTCGCACTATGAACCCCGCCACCAGATATCGTGCGGATGTGGCGGAACTGGTAGACGCGCTGGATTTAGGTTCCAGTGCCGCAAGGCGTGAAGGTTCGATTCCTTTCATCCGCACCATTCGAAGTTGGCCTGCCGGAGGCAAAAAAATTGATCCAGTGGATCAATTTAAACGGAGAATGCCCCGGCAGGGGCCTTCGCTCTCTTCGAGAGCTTCGGCTGGGTAAACCATTCCAGCGCGAAGGCTGCCGCGCCGTAGCCTTGGCGGAGGCGGGCCGATGATTCAAATTCAGGCGCGGAATACCCCGGCAGGGGCTTTCGCTCACTGACTATACCGGCGTCCGCAAAATCTTCTCCATCGCCTTGCCGCGCGCAAGCTCGTCGATCAGCTTGTCGAGATAGCGGATCTCACGCATCAGGTCCTCTTCGACCTCCTCGACCCGTACACCGCACACCACGCCCTTTATGAGCGCGCGGTCCGGATTAAGGCGGGGCGCACTCGCGATGAAGGCTTCGATGTCGCGCTTGTCGTTCAGGGCTTCAGCCAGAACCTTGCCGTCATATCCGGTCAGCCAGAAAATGATCTCGTCCACTTCAGCTTTCGTCCGGCCCTTCCTCTCCGCCTTTGCGACGTAAAGGGGGTAAACGCTGGCAAAACTCATCCTGTAAACTCTGTGGGTCATGTTGCCACCTTTCAATTGTCCAGGGATTGCGCCTTTTTAATAACAATCAGGCAATAGCGCCGATCTGAAGGGTAGAATAGTGATCGCAATCAAGCCGGATATCTCACTGCCACTGGAACGAACCCGGGCGCGAATTCTCCGCGTGAATTATGCTGGCGAACGCGGCGCGATAGCAATTTACTCCGCGCAGCTCATGTTTAAAGGCATTCTGGCCAACGAGACGGCGGCTTTTCTGGAGCACGCCGTGGGTCATGAGCGCGAGCATGCAACAAAATTTCGCAAGGCCATGCTGGAAAGACGGGTAGCGGTCTGCCCGGCGACATTTATCTGGGTTTGCGGGGGCTTCTTGCTTGGTCTTGTCAGTTTGGCGGGAGGCAATCGCGGCGTGATGGCGTGCACGGCCGCCATTGAGGAGGCCGTCCATGGACACCTCAACGAACAAATTTCCTATCTGGAAGGCCGCGATGACGCGCTGGCAAATCTGATCCGCGAAATCCGTGTCGAGGAAATCGAACACAAGAAGGCCGGGCAGGCGGGCTATGATCCCGAATGCATGGCCGCGTCTAGTTATACCGGCGTCATTAAAGGAATAACCAATGCGCTGATCTGGCTGGCTACCTTTGGCGATTCAACCAGATTGAAGCGACTGATGCATTAGCTGCCGCATTGCCGTTGCATAGCAAAGGGCACCATGACATAACCCGCGCCTTCAACGCGGCGGAGTCGCATTGCCCCGCTGATCGCCAACCTTGCCAGGACCGTTTAAATGCAAGTTACAGAAAAAGCCGCCGAAGGCTTGAGCCGCACTTTCGAGATTGTGATCCCGTCCAAGGATCTGCAGGCTCGCCTCGACGCCAAAATCATGGAAATCCGCCCGCAAGTGCGCCTGAAGGGCTTCCGCCCGGGCAAGGTGCCGGCCGCGCACATCAAGAAGGTTTTTGGTGAGTCCATCCTCGGCGATCTTCTGAACGACGAATTGCTGCCGCAATCCATCGATTCCACGCTGAAAGAGCGTTCCATCGAGCCGGCCTCCCAGCCGAAGATCGAGATCAAGAGCGATCCGAAAGCGCTGATTTCCGGATCTGATTTCGAGTTCAAGATCGAGCTCGACATCATGCCGTCCTTCGAGGCGCCGGATCCGAAATCGCTGAAGATCACGCGCCCCGTGGCCGAGGTCGAGGATGCGCAGATCGATGAGGCGCTGGCCGAGCTGGCGAAAGAAAGCCGTGCCTTTGAAGAGAAAAAGGGCAAGGCGGCCAAGGCTGAAGACGGCGATGCGGTTCTGGTCGACTTTGTCGGCAAGATGGACGGTGAAGTCTTCGAAGGTGGCTCCGCGCAGGATGCCCGTGTCGTCATTGGCGATGGCGCTTTCATTCCGGGATTTGAAGAACAGCTCAAAGGCGCCAAGAAGGGCGACGAAATCGAGCTGAAAGTCACCTTCCCGAAAGAGTATCAGGCCCAGCATCTGGCCGGCAAAGAGGCTGTATTCGAAACCACCGTCAAGGCGGTCGAGGCCCCGGCTGAATCCAAGATCGACGATGAACTGGCCAAGCGCCTCGGTCTGGAATCGCTGGAATCCCTGAAGGACGCCCTGAAGCAGCGTTTCGAACGCGAACACGCCGCTCAGTCCCGCATGCGGGCCAAGCGTTCGCTGCTGGATTCTCTGGATACGGACAAGGAATTCGATCTGCCGGCATCGATGGTGGATGCCGAGTTTGAAAACATCTGGCGCGAAGTCAGCCATGCCATGGAGCAGGGCCAGCTGGATGATGAAGACAAGGACAAGTCCGAAGACGAGCTGAAAGCCGAATACCGCACGATCGCCGAGCGCCGCGTGCGTCTGGGTCTGGTTCTGGCGAAAATCGGTCAGAAATCCGGCGTGGAAGTCACGCAGGAAGAAATCGCCCGCGCCATCAACCAGGAAGCCCAGCGTTATCCGGGTCAGGAACAGCAGGTCGTCGAGTTCTACACCAAGAACCCGAACGCCGTCGCTCAGGTCCGCGCGCCGATCTACGAGGAAAAAGTCGTCGATTATGTGCTGGAACTGGCCAAGGTAACCGACACGCCGGTCAGCCGCGAAGCTCTGTTCTCGGACGAGGACGACATTCTGTCCGGTGCGAAGAGAGCGCCGGCCAAGAAGAAGGCGGCTGCCAAGAAAGCCCCGGCAAAGAAGGAACCGGCCAAGAAAGCCGCTGCAAAGGCTGAAGAAAAGCCGGCGGCCAAGAAGGCCCCTGCCAAGAAGGCTGCAGCCAAAAAGCCAGCCGCCAAGAAGGCACCGGCAAAGAAAACAGCGGCCAAGAAAAAGTAACGCTCGTTAACCTTTGCTGACATCGATAAGACGCCCCGCCTTGCGCGGGGCGTTTTGCGTCGCGATAGTTATCTCCAGTCTGAATAGCCGAATCGGACGGGCGTCCTGCCCGGACCGCAAGCCTGCTGGAGCGCGCGATGAAAGATCCTCAAGAAGTGATGATGAACCTTGTTCCCATGGTCGTGGAGCAATCCAGCCGCGGTGAACGCGCCTACGATATCTATTCGCGGCTGCTTAAGGAGCGCATCATTTTCGTGACGGGCCCGGTCGAAGATAACATGGCCAGCCTGATTGTCGCGCAATTGCTGTTCCTGGAATCGGAAAATCCGAAAAAGGAAATCGCCATGTACATCAACTCGCCGGGCGGCGTGGTGACTTCCGGCATGGCGATCTACGACACGATGCAATACATCCGCAGCCCCGTCGCGACCGCCTGCATGGGCATGGCCGCGTCCATGGGCTCGCTGCTGCTGTGCGGCGGACATCCCGACATGCGCTCGGCCACACCGAATTCGCGCATCATGGTGCACCAGCCATCGGGCGGCTTCCGCGGTCAGGCTTCGGATATCCAGCGCCATGCGGAAGATATCATCAAGACGAAGAAGCGGTTGAACGAAATTTACGTAAAACACACCGGTCAGACCTATGATGAGGTCGAGGCGAAACTGGATCGCGACACCTTCATGTCCTCGGAAGAGGCGCGGGATTGGGGGCTGATCGACCACGTTTATGCCACCCGCGAGGACGCGGCAGGCGGCGAAGGCTGAGGCCTTAGCCACTGATCTAAGTCTGTTCTCACGGGTTGGCAGTGGAGCGATTTGGGTGTGTGATTACGTTTCGCTAACGTTCGGCACCGATCTTGCGGGGGTCGAACGGAAAGCGCGAAGCGATTGTGCGACGTGTCGGAGTGACGAACAGGTGGGGAAATGAGCAAGTCATCAAATAACGGCGGCGAAGCCAAGAATACGCTTTACTGCTCGTTTTGCGGCAAAAGCCAACACGAGGTGCGCAAACTTATTGCGGGGCCGACCGTCTTCATATGCGACGAATGTGTCGAGCTTTGCATGGACATCATCCGCGAGGAAAACAAAACCTCGCTGGTCAAGGGCAAGGAAGGCGTTCCGACACCGACAGAGATTTACAAGGTCCTGAACGATTATGTCATCGGTCAGGACTGGGCCAAGCGCGTCCTCTCGGTCGCGGTCCATAACCATTACAAGCGTCTCAATCACGCCACGCAAAACCAGGATGTCGAGCTGTCCAAGTCGAACATCCTGCTGATCGGGCCGACCGGTTGCGGTAAAACGCTGCTGGCTCAAACGCTCGCGCGGATCATCGATGTGCCGTTCACAATGGCCGATGCCACGACGCTGACCGAAGCCGGTTATGTCGGTGAGGACGTCGAAAATATCGTTCTGAAGCTGCTTCAGTCAGCCGATTATAATGTGGAGCGCGCGCAGCGCGGCATCGTCTATATTGATGAGGTCGACAAGATCACCCGCAAGTCTGATAACCCTTCGATTACGCGAGACGTATCGGGCGAGGGCGTCCAACAGGCATTGCTGAAGATTATGGAAGGCACTGTTGCAAGTGTGCCGCCACAAGGTGGCCGCAAGCATCCACAGCAGGAATTCCTGCAAGTCGATACGACCAACATCCTGTTCATCGTGGGCGGCGCCTTCGCCGGCCTTGAGAAGGTGATTTCGCAACGCGGCAAAGGTTCTTCCATCGGCTTTGGGGCCGACGTGAAGGATGCCGATGACCGCCGCACGGGCGATATCCTGCGCGAATGCGAGCCGGATGATCTGCAGCGTTTCGGTCTGATCCCGGAATTTGTCGGCCGTCTGCCGGTGATCGCCACACTCGAAGACCTTGATGAAGACGCCCTGATCCAGATCCTGACCGAGCCGAAGAACGCCTTGGTCAAGCAGTATCAGCGCCTGTTCGAGATGGAAGGCGCAACGCTGACCTTCACCGACGATGCCTATGCCGCGATCGCCAAGAAGGCCATCACGCGCAAAACCGGCGCGCGCGGTCTGCGCTCGATCATGGAAGGCATTCTGCTGGAAACCATGTTTGACCTTCCGGGCCTGGAAGGCGTTGACGAAGTCGTCGTCAATGGGGATGTGGTCAATGGTGGTGCGAAGCCGCTCTTCATCTACGTTGAAAACGAAGCGTCAGAGAAAAAAGACAAGCGGCCGACCGCGTCCTGACGGTTTCGCGCAGGCAACCGGTTGAATTCGGGACCTGCGACAACCATTTGAGTTTCAAGCTGGGAAAGCTGTGCAAGCCGCGTCATCACCGCGCTTGCGAGGCTGCGAATCGCATCAGCATGGTGCGCCAGCGGCCTATTTGTCAGGAGTTTAGACGCATATGACCGAGACCAAAATCCTTCCGCTCTTGCCCCTGCGCGACATTGTTGTGTTTCCACACATGATCGTGCCGCTCTTCGTTGGCCGCGAGAAATCCGTCGCCGCGCTGGAAGAGGTGATGCGGGCCGACAAGCAGATTTTGCTCGCCACCCAGAAAAATGCCGGAGACGACGACCCGTCGCCCGCGAATATTCACACGACCGGCGTCATCGCGTCCGTCCTGCAATTGCTGAAGCTGCCCGATGGCACCGTCAAGGTGCTGGTCGAGGGCGGGGCCCGCATTGAAATCGAGCGCTATCTCGACAATGCCGCCTATTTCGAGGCCGAAGCGACCATTCTGAGCGAGGAAATCGGCGATGCCTCCGAGATGGAGGCGCTGATGCGCGCTGCGGCCGTGAAGTTTGATGACTATGTCAAGCTGAACAAGAAAGTGCCGCCGGACGCGCTTGCCACCATCAAGGAAGTTACGGATCCGGCAAAGCTGGCCGATGCGATTTCCGCGCACCTGGCCGTCAAGATTGCTGAAAAACAGAACCTTCTGGAACAGCGTGATGTTGCGCGTCGTCTGGAGCAGGTGATGGGCCTCATGGAAGGCGAGATTTCCGTCCTTCAGGTCGAAAAGAAAATCCGTAGCCGCGTCAAACGCCAGATGGAGAAGACGCAGCGCGAATATTATCTCAACGAGCAGATGAAGGCGATCCAGCGCGAGCTGGGTGAGCCTGATGATAGCCGTGAGGAGATGGCCGAGATCGAGGCCAAGATCGAGAAGACCAAGCTCTCGAAGGAAGCCCGCGAGAAGGCGGATGCAGAATTCCGCAAGCTCAAGCAGATGAGCCCGATGTCAGCCGAAGCGACGGTTGTGCGCAATTATCTCGACTGGATGACGTCACTGCCCTGGGGCAAGCGCAAGCGCCTCAAGCACGACCTGAAGAAGGCCGAGGACACGCTCAATGCGGATCATTATGGCCTCGACAAGGTCAAGGAACGCATCCTGGAGCATCTCGCTGTTCAGGCCCGCGCCAAGAAACTGAAAGGTCCGATCCTTTGTCTTGTGGGGCCTCCCGGCGTTGGCAAGACCTCGCTGGGCAAATCCATTGCCAAATCAACGGGCCGTGAGTTTGTTCGCATGTCTTTGGGTGGTGTGAGAGATGAAGCCGAGATTCGCGGTCACCGCCGCACCTATATCGGCTCCATGCCGGGGCGCATCATCCAGTCGCTGAAGAAGAAAAAGTCGACCAATCCGCTCTTCCTGCTGGACGAGATCGACAAGCTCGGCGCGGACTATCGCGGCGATCCGTCGGCGGCCCTGCTGGAAGTGCTTGATCCGGAACAGAATTCCACCTTCGCAGATCACTATCTGGAAGTGGACTATGATCTGTCGGACATCATGTTTGTGACGACGGCGAACTCGCTGAACATGCCGCAACCGCTTCTCGACCGGATGGAGATTATCCGGATCGCGGGTTACACCGAGGACGAGAAGGTCGAGATTGCGACCCGTCACCTGCTGCCCAAGCAGATCAAGAACCATGCCCTCAAACCGGAAGAGTTTTCGGTCGAGGAAAGCGCCATTCGCGATCTGATCCGCTATTACACGCGCGAAGCGGGTGTCCGCAGCCTGGAACGTGAACTCGCCAATCTGGCCCGGAAGTCCGTGCGCCGGATTGAAGGCGGTGAAACGAAGTCTGTCACCATCACGTCGGACAATCTCGGCGACTTTGCCGGTGTCCGCAAACATCGCTTTGGCGAAACCGAGGGCGAGGACAAGATCGGTGTGGTCACCGGTCTGGCCTGGACCGAGGTCGGTGGCGATCTCCTCACCATCGAGGCCGTCAAGATGGCGGGCCGGGGCAAGATGACCGTCACGGGCAATCTGCGCGATGTGATGAAGGAGTCGATTTCGGCGGCCAATTCCTTCGTGCAGGCGAGGGCGCCCAAGCTGGGCGTGAAGCCCACCGTCTTCCGGGCGACGGACATCCACGTCCATGTGCCGGAAGGCGCAACGCCGAAAGATGGCCCGTCCGCCGGTATCGGCATGATGACCGCCATTGTCTCGGTGCTCAATCAGATCCCGGTGCGCAAGGACGTCGCCATGACAGGCGAAATCACATTGCGCGGCCGAGTGCTGCCCATTGGCGGATTGAAGGAAAAGCTGCTCGCGGCGCTGCGTGGCGGCGTGAAGACGGTGCTGATCCCGTCCGAGAATGAAAAGGATCTCGCCGAGATTCCCGATAATGTGAAAGCCGGTCTGACGATCATCCCGGTCTCCACAATCGAGGAAGTGCTGGAGAATGCACTGGTGAGCCCGATCGTTCCGGCCGAATGGACGGAAGCCGATGACGCAGCCTTGGCGGCGCTGTCGACGTCACCATCCGGCGGCACGGCAGCCGGCAGCCCGATCGCGCACTGATCTGAATACAAATGCTGAGTAAGAAGCGCCGTCCCGTTATCGGGGCGGCGTTTTTCTTGTCCGCATGACTGCACGGGCTTTCCATTTTTGCTGCACCTGCTAACGATCACGCAGAAGCAGGATGGACCGGACATGCCGAAGAATACGCTGGAAAATTTGCGCGCCGAGATCGACGACACGGATCGCGATATTTTACGTCTGTGTGCAAAGCGGGCCTCGCTTGGCATTCAGGTCGCCCGCGCCAAGGCGCAGAGCGGTGCCGCGGTGCGAGACACGGCCCGGGAGCGGGACGTGCTCCGGGCGGCCATCGAGAATGGCGCCGCACTCGGGCTCGACCCGTCCGCCGTCGAGCGCCTTTACCAGACGCTGATCGAGCTTTCCCTCAGCGGTCAACGCGCCGAACTGGATGCCCGCGCGATGGAGGCAGAAGGCGAGGCGCGCGTGGCCTATCTCGGTGGTCCCGGCAGTTATTCGCATTTTGCTGCCCTGGCGCACTTTGCCGGTCGGCATTCGGCGATGGCGCCGGTCGTGCGCCGCGATTTTTCCTCCATCGTTCGGGCGGTCGAGGAGGGCGAGGCCGATTACGCCTTCCTGCCGATTGAAAACACCACGACCGGCAGCATCAACGAAGTTTATGACCTGCTGTTGGATACCCAGCTCGAGATCGCTGGAGAGCATCACTACCGCGTTCGCCATTGCGTCGTGGGGAGGGGCAAGTCGCTGAGCGGCATTTCCACGATTTACGGCCATCCGCAGGCCCTGGCCCAATGCCGGCGCTTCCTGTCGGGGCTGGACGGTATCACCCAGCGTTTCGCCAGTTCGTCGACGCGGGCATTGGAACATGCAATGGAGGAGGGCGGACAGACTGCGGCGATTGCCGGCGCGGATGCAGCCCGCCTGTTCGGCCTGAATGTGATTGATGATCAGGCCAGCGATGCCGGAGAGAATTACACACGCTTCGTCTCCCTCGCGAAATCGCCCAAGCCGCCGGCGCCCGGCCTGCCGTGCAAGACGACCATTGTGTTTGCCACCAAGCATACGCCCGGCGCGCTCGTCGATGGGCTGGCCGCCTTCCGGGACGGGGGAATCAATCTGGCGCGGCTGGAAAGCCGTCCGGTCCCCGGCGCGCCGTGGGAGGAGATGTTCTTCCTCGATATCGAGTCTAATATGAACGCACCGGAGTGCAAACGCGCACTGACGGAGCTGGAAAACTGCACCACCCGGCTGCGAATCCTCGGCTGTTACGGGGCAGATCGGCTCGCACCGTCATCGGTACTTCACGAACGCGAATAAAGAGTCTATCTAGCGATCAACCGGGCGGTTAGCTCAGCTGGGAGAGCATCTCGTTTACACCGAGAGGGTCGGGGGTTCGAACCCCTCACCGCCCACCATTCCAAGACGGTCTGCCGTGGCAGAAAATTTGATCCGGTGGATCAAATTTAGGCGCGGATGGCCCCGGCAGGGGCCTTCGCTCGCTGGCGCGAGCTTCGGCTTGGCAAGCCAGGAGCAAGAGCGAAAGCTTACCGGCAACACACTTTTTGACCGATTTTCAGGCTGTACCCGCACGGCCGGATTTGCGCGCGGCGGAGCGTGTCGCGGCGCGATGGGACAAACTGCACATTGGGCCTGCACTATGCCGCGAAACGCGCTTGACCACGGGCGCGGCCTTGCGTAGACAACGCGCCTTCCCGAAAGGGATGGAATGGCCACGCGGGTGTAGCTCAGTTGGTTAGAGCGCCGGCCTGTCACGCCGGAGGCCGCGGGTTCGAGTCCCGTCACTCGCGCCATTTCCTGCAATAAAATCAATAATATGCAGGAAGTGGCGCGCTCCATTCCGACTCGTTCCGACTCTATTTCTCATCATCGTTCCGACTCTTGGCTTTTTTTTCGGCCTCGAGCAGGGCGCGGCCGGCAGCCCGGTTGTCCCGAATCTTTTTTCCGCGGGCTACAGTGGCCGGTGTATAAGTGGCTTCAAGATACCCGCTCTTATGAAGGGTGTTAGCAAGAATCTCCGCTCGATCTTCCGCTGATGCATCGCCCAAGTCTGCCTCGAGATTGCCTGATCGGCGTATGTCCTTGAAGGTCCGAACGTCGGCTTTGAATGCAAGGTTTCGAACTTTTCGGAAGTCTTTCGCGAAAGTGTCTTTGTTTTTATATGGTGTACCAGATCGCATCCGGATGATGGGCTCATCAGCTGTTGACCCAGCCCCCTGAATTCCGGCCACGGGATGGTAGAGTCCATCGAGAAGAGGATGGACGATGCGCAAGAGCCGTTATTCGGAAGAACAGATTATCGGGATGCTCCGCGAGCACGAAGCGGGTGTCACGACGAAGGAGCTATGCCGCAAGTACGGCATCTCGGACGCGACCTTTTACAAGTACAAGGCCAAGTTCGGCGGCATGACGGTGTCGGATGCTCAGCGTCTACGGACGCTGGAAGCAGAGAATGCCAAGCTGAAGCGGTTACTGGCCGAGCAGATGCTGGACAATGCGGCGCTGAAGGATCTCGCCTCAAAAAACTTCTAACGCCCGATGTGAAGCGGCGGGTCGCGCGTCACCTGGTGGAGGCGCACGGGCTGAGCGAGCGTCGGGCGTGCCGGTTGGTCCGGCTGGACCGCTCGACCTTCCAGTATCGCAAGCGCGATGCGGGCGATGAGCGTCTACGTGAGCGGTTGCGCGACCTGGCTGGCGAACGTCGCCGCTTCGGCTATCGCCGTCTGGGCATTCTTCTGGCCCGGGAGGGGCTGAATGCGAACCACAAGAAGCTTTACCGTATCTACCGCGAGGAAGGTCTGGCGGTACGCCGACGCCGGGGCCGCAAGCGGGCCACGGGAACGCGCCGTCCCATGCTGCTGCCGAGCGGCGCCAACCAGCGCTGGAGCCTGGACTTCGTGGCGGATGCGCTTACCGACGGGCGTCGCTTCCGCACCCTGTGCGTGGTGGACGACTTCACCCGTGAAGCACTGGCGATCACGGTCGACACCTCGCTCTCGGGCGTGCGCGTGGGCCGGGAACTGGACCGGATCATCGCCCGGCGCGGCAAGCCGGCCATGATCGTCTCGGACAATGGCACGGAGCTGACAAGCCACGCCATCCTACGCTGGCAGAAAGAGCGCGGTGTCGAATGGCATTACATCGCCCCGGGAAAGCCCCAGCAGAATGGCTTCGTGGAGAGCTTCAATGGCCGCCTGCGGGACGAGTGCCTGAACGAGCACCTGTTCTCGTCACTCTCCGAAGCGCGAACCCTGATCGAGGCTTGGCGGATCGACTACAATACCTGCCGGCCCCACACCTCGCTGGGAGGGCTGGCCCCGGTCATCTACGCCCAGCAAACCCGCAAACACCGGCCCGGTTCGCCTGAGCTACGCATGGGCTCCGCTCACCGGGCCTTGAACCTTGAACCAAAACCAGAAAGAAAGGCGAACAGACTCTACTAACGATCAGCCCGGATCAGGGGGCTGGGTCACAAGGTCTGGAAACCCTCGGAGATAGAGGCATGGGCTGCGGGCATATTCGAAGAGAAGGCCGACAAGAAGCAAAAACTAGGTTCCAAGTTCTTTTCAGATTTTCTTTGATGGCTCCCATCAATATCTAGAGGGTCGGAATGAAAGTTCCGGCCCATTTTTTTGCACTTTGGCTCTACTAGCTTTGTACGATTTTCCGCATCGAGGCGTTCATACTTCCCCCGATTAACCGAGAGAATTGGCCACTCAGAGGCATTCTAGAGGCCTCGGGAACACTCAAATGGCGACCGGCCCTAAATAGAGGGAAGGAGAATTTTGGTGAAATTATTCAATATACGAGATCAACAAAAAATGCGGGTGCAGGACTGCTTTGAACTCACCCTTTTAAAGCAAAGCAATCTGCTGATTTTCCACGCCGGACACGTGAAATTACGCGGGGATCGATACCTCTACAACGACCAGCCCATTGTCGAGCTAAAGAAGAATGGCGAGTTCATTTCTATCAATTGCATCGAACCCGTATTTGCTGAGGAATTAGTGCTGCCAGATGAGGCCGCCTCAGATGGTGCCAATGTTACTTCGTCGACCTTGTTTAAAATTGGCACGAATTGTCGATCTGACTTTCAAGCGATCTTGGAGCACATCAAGTCGGTGAATGATCAGCATGTGTTTCGATCCCGGTTGAGGGACAATGCGTCAATCGTCGTGGCGTCGTCGGATGGGCTGTCGAATTGATAAAAGCGCCGCCTCGGCTGATGTTTTGATCAATGACCGGCAGAGTTAAATGTTCGCCTCGAGGGATTTATCTGACATTCGGCTGGAGGCTGATTTCCAACATCTCATCAGATGCGCCAAAGACTTCAAACCCGATGACAATTTCGGCTTGTGACCCATATTTTACTGTCAGCTCAGGTTCGATAGGTTCACCAACAAATTCTCCATCGGCGCCTATCAGACGAAGGATCGCATTATAAGTCACTTGATCATCGACAGATGCGGCCCTTGCGGTGAGATCGATACGGATACGTGAGCCCTCCATAGATTCTGGCGCATCAAAAAAACTGGCAATCGATAAAGGGCCGTCATCGTTCACATACATCGAAACGGTTTCCCCCAACTCCATATCCAATTGCGCCGACATTCGGCGGCGAGATAGAGTTCCGCTTTCATCGACGTAATGAAATTGTAAATCGACATCCGTATTAATTGGGGCTGCGCCCGCCTGATACGAGCCAAGCATTACCCATCCGAAGACTCCGATCAAAGCTGTTGTGATCATCGCTATCCCTTTTCGAGGAAGAAGGTTGGTTTGGCGCAGGACAAATGCCCGCATTGATTGACGAAGAACGTTGCTAGCTGTGAGGCCCAAATTTCGGCATGCTTGTAGAAAGGCAGCCTTTTCATGTGGTGCTACCCTGATCTCCAAGGACTCCGATTTCTTTTCCGGCTTTGGCTTTTCTTTCATTAGGTAACTCGCCAATCGAATCGAGGCTCGCCTGTTCTGAACATGGCGCCACTAAAACCATGTCAGGGCCAAGAAGAATCGTGTCCGGGCACTGGAATTTTGATCCATGCGAGAGCCATCAACGATGATTCTGGCTGCTCAGTATCGCTGATCAGTAGTGCAATTTTGGGCAATGTGAGAGATGTAGTTTTCTAGCGGTTGAAGACCGATAGCCTGTCGTCGTCCATCAACATCTTGCCTCGATCCTTCGTACTCGCGTGGCTCCCAACTATTGGGACCAGTACACCAACCTTGTGTCCCATAAAGTTGTCGCTCGCCGGTATTCACGGCCACGCGGTCCATCAAGTAGGAGAAGCCGATGACACTTGTCTCGCCTGACGCCGCCAGCGGCAATAGCAAATCGAGCATCTCTTGTTGGAATGCGATGTCACCGTCCGCGTGTTGAACGATCAGAAAAGCGGCTTGGTCAGCGTCTTCACCAAACCCGCTGATGGAAAACCAACCATGATTTTCGACTTGGCCACGCAGCCACTCCCGGTTTCGTTGATCTATCGCTGCCATCGTGCGTGAGGCGCTGATCATGTACTGGCGACGTTCGTCTTCTGGTGCCGCTTCCTGTCCAAGTCGCCCCAATTCCAATCGGATATACATGTCGTGCGAAACAAGGTTCAAAAGGCAACTGGCTCGCTCGTCCGCGGTTGTTTGGTCGGCCGATAGGAAATACTCCCACGCATTCGTCGGCTCTTCCGTTGGAGATTCAAGATGCCTTAGCCGTTCGACTAAGTCCTCATGATAGGCCTCTACCAAATCTTGATGGCTTTCATCGGTTTGAACAGCCGAGATGCTCGGTATTTCGAGAGGGCAATCAGACGAAGCGGTGAATGCCGCGATTAGAAACGAGATTATCATCAATGATTGCTCGAATGCGTTAAGGGGAGGACTTCATTCATCGGGCCCGCAACCAGCATCCTCGGCGGCAGGAAACTCACTCAAAAGCAAATCAGCGAAGGCTCGATACGCAACGAGTGGAGAATGGCCAGCAACCAATGTGCGGGATTCATGGTCAGCTCCGGTCTCGGCAAAGCCGGTCATAATATCGTCCAACGCAGTTTGTGCACGTTGGTCAAGGAGCCCGGTCGTGAAAATGTAGCGTGGGCCTTCGGTCGGGGGTGCTGCATTGATAGATCGCCGCCATACCGTTGATGCTGCTGCAATTGTGCCAAATGTTTCAGGATTTCTGAGGCCGGTGGATAATGCCCATGCCCCGCCACTTGAATTGCCAAACAGCGCCCTACGACTGGGCTCATCGCTGGCATTATACCGTCGTTCGACTAGCGGCATTACGTCGTTCAAGAAGAAAGCCTCGTATTGTTCGAAATGACCGCCATCGACACCCCAGAGATAGTCATGACTTCTTGGGTCAGAAGCATTTCCGGGATAATGTTCGCCTTCAACATTCCCATGCCAGAGGCCGACGAGAAGGACCGGTTCAATTCGGCAAGCCTCTATAAGGGACTGGGCAATTGCTGCAAAAACGCCTGTGCCTTGCCCATCAGCCAAAAAAACTACCGGATGATTTTCAGAACCAGCAAGTTCAGGCGGTTCGTAGATTGAAATTTGACGGATCGCGTTTAGAGATTCGCTATCTATCGCTTGGTCGGTGACGTGGATTTCTGTAACCGGATTTCGATCTACACGCGGGGGTGCATCAGGCCCCCAGTATTCTAATGGTTGGAATGGCTGGCGGCGCCCGGGCAAATCAAACGGTATTGGAAAAATATCAAGAATGGCTTCGCTGATCCGTGGCACTTCGACTGCTACATACCAATAATCGCTATCGCCGGCCCGCCGCATAGACGTTTGAACCGCACAGCAAAAAAATACACTTTCACTTTCCCGCCTAGCAGCCGCAAATAGTGTGTTGCCTTCTACCCAATAGGTTTCATCCAACCCTTGGAGTTGCTCCGCGAGGACTTCCGCCGGGATTTCGGTGTCGAGAATGCAATAGGACTCCGATTCCGGACATTCGACGGCGCCATCCAATGCCATCACGAAACCGATAGCGATCAACGCATTTTCAATCATTATTGCCCCTGCGGTTATGTGGATACGGCCGTTGTGTTCAAAATAGCTTGCAACTATTGCGAAGTTTTGGGAGCAACTCAACTATAAGGGTGGTGGTGTGAATTGCCTTCGTTCAACGCAAAAGGTCCGGTCTTGCGCCTGATGTAACCGGAAGCGCGTTAGGTCGGTTTTTAGTTTACGAGCAGATTGAAAGTATGGGACATGCCAAGCATTGTTTGGATTATCGTGTTGGCCAGCATGCAAGCGACCGTCGCTGAAACAGCTCTGGCGCCAGAAAAGGCTGATGAAGTTGAACGAGACCGGATAGTCCTTTGTGAAAATAGGTTCGAACAGGTGCTTGCTGCTGCCGAAGTTGACCAATTGCTTAGGCGAAATTGGTCACCCGGAATCGGAAATCCCCCGCTTGGAGAGAGGCTGACATTATATACCGATAACGCAGCTTATCACGTCAGCATGGCCCACGACGAACTGGTTCAACAGATTATTGAAAATTGCGGCGATTTGATTGCGCCCAACGCGGGTTACATTTCGAGTGATGTTGGCGTCGGCATTTGGCTGCTGATGCAACACCATCATAATCAGGTATGGCTCGCTCAGAATGGCATGGAGGTCATTGACGGGTTGTTTTCGGCCAACGTGTTATCGCCTCAACAGTATGCCCTTTTTGTTGACCGCGTGCATTGGCGGACACAAGGCGAACAACTCTATGGATCGCAAGGTCGTTGCGATGAAGGTGTTTTCGTCCCGTTTCCGATTGTCGACCGTGACAATGTAGACAATCGGAGGGCCGAAATTGGCCTCGGGTCGATAGGTCAATATACAACTAGAATCACAGAAAACCGATGTCGCTAAAATTACGGGTTCCCGGCAGTCTTGAATTCATGGCCTTGCCCGGCCGAGGGTTGAGCTGATCATGCACAATCAAGAGGACAAGGGTACTGTGCCCAAAGACGGCGTTGAATGGCAAAAACGAGCAAGCGCCGCATTATTCTTCGCGTTTGTCATAGCCTGCGTTCTAGGCTCGCTTATTAGTTTTTGTGTCATTGCATTTCTGCGCCTTTACATGGACCTGCCTTGGGTGACGGCATTGTTACTTCCGCTCCTGTTTGGGGGCGCTTTTTTCACTGATGGCGGACAAGTCCTGCTGATTGAACCGATAGAGAATTTGATCCGCGTCAGACTCATGGGCTTAGAGTCTACGTCGCGAACGGAAAGCAGACGGCAGCGTGAAGCCGAATATCAACGCACTCATGGTCACCCCACTGGACTAAGGCGACGTCTGATAGCGATGGGAGTACGTAAAGAGGGCGATCCTCCTGCTCGGTCAAAAGATCAAGGCGAATAGTCACTTGGTCAAAAACGACCGGTTTCTCTACAAGATTGGTTCGGAGGACTAGCCGCCGAGACCAGAAAAATTAGCGATCGGAATCGTTGCAGCGACGGCCATAGCCGGCACGGTCAGCATAGCTGCCTGAGTCGCTGTCCGAGCAGTTGCGCCCTGAGCCGGTACGATCCACAGAACTTCCCCGGCCATAGCCGGCACGGTCAGAATTGCCGCCGGTATCGCTGTCGGTAACGCCGGTTCTACCATAACCAGCGCGGTCGGCACTGTTGCCGGTGTCGGAATCGGTCCGTCCGGTTCTGTTCTGAGCGAGAGCAACACCTGTAATGCTAGCTGCGGCGCCTGCCGCTAGCGTCGTTCCAGCAACGCGAGTTAGAAAAGAACGACGGCTGAGTTTACCTTTTTTGGCCATGTGAGTGGGCCTCCCTGATTTTTTTGCCTGTCAGCCCGAAGGCCGAATACCTCGCAAGCGGATGTTAGGCCCGCAAAGACAGGAGCGTCAAACGAGAGCAGGGCGATTTTTCAAATAAATCGGCGAAAAACGGAAATACTTGAAAGAATGAGAAGCATTTTCACAAAATTGATGTGAATCAATATCAGTTGCGGCAAGTTCGAATGTGAAAATCCATTTGGACACAAAAAACCGGCGGCCCAAAAACGACCGTAACTGACACGACCATCTAGTGACCACCGGGGGATCGGATATCAATCCATTCGCTGTGTCAAAAACCCTCTTGAAATTCCAAACTGTGTCACCATTTGCAGAAGCCGTTTTTGGCACAGGAGAATTCATGAAGGTCGGTTACGCCCGGGTAAGCACCGAAGATCAATCAAACGAGATGCAGATTGCCGCTTTGAAAGAAGCAGGCTGTCAGATGATCTTCGAAGAATCTGCATCAGGTGCCCAGCGTGATCGGCCGAAGCTTCTAGAAGCCCTGAAATACCTCCGTGAAGGTGATGTGCTGGTGGTCTGGAAAATGGACCGGCTTGCGCGCTCCCTCCGACAACTGATTGAAACCGTGGATCATCTGGGTGATCAGAATGTCGGTTTCATTTCACTCACAGAAGATATCAACACGACTACTGCTGGGGGAAGGTTGGTGTTCCATGTATTTGGGGCGCTGGCTGAATATGAGCGGGCACTAATCGGTGAACGCACTCGTTCCGGTCTGGCAAATGCGAAGGCAAAAGGAATACGGTTGGGGCGTCCCGTTGCATTGACCGACAATCAGATTCAGATGGCCAAGAAGTTGAAATCTTCTGGTGGTCACTCGATGCAGTCGATTGCGGATCAGTTGGGGGTGTCCCGGTCGACGTTATATCGAGCGATTAGCTAATTGGAATTTGGCTTCCCGAATTCGACCTTGTCCGAATTGTAAATATCAACTCCCACCATCGAGCAGAGGGGGTAAAAGGAAATTGCCTAGGCGCAGCTATCATGACCACACCACTGCTTGCAGGGTGGGGCGCTTCAAACTTAAGCTGTCACTCGTGTAGGTCGGTGCCACATACGACAGCATTGGAGTATGCATGAGGGCTATCATAAAAATGATCGGTGGATTGCGTTTTTCTGCCATTATCTTTTGGATGCTTGCATTGGCTTTTTTGACTATGACCGCATTCAGTTGGCTTGCTACAGGGGAGATTGTTGCAGGCTGGGCCGCTGCTGCGTTTTCAATGCTGGTTGTGGCATTAGTTATTACTGCCATGACAATCTGGCAGGCCGCCGAAAGCACAACGAAGATGGATCGCAATGCCTAGGATGCAGATGCTGAAACTCGCGGTTTGTTTGAGCATTGCTTCTGCTGCCAGCGCACAGGAGCCGAGCGACAGATCATCCGCACTTGAGTGGCTTGCCCAGTTTGAACAGGTTTTCGAGCAATGTAGCGCTGAGTTGCTAGATGAAATTACGTCAGAAGAGTGGGCTGGCTTTGGAGTTCATGGCCAACTAAGCGCTGACAAAGCCGGAGCAATCAATCAGTTTCGTTCGTTCTGCGAGAACGGCACGACATTCAATTTCGAAGTCACAATCAACCGTCATTGGGCGTTTAACCAAGTTCACACGATTGCGGCTGTTTTCTTAGGCGACATGATCTCCACAGAAGGTCAACTCACACCAAACAATTTGCGCGTAACGTTGATCATTGCGCCAGATGATACCGGAACAATGCTCATCCAGCACAGCCATCTCTCTGCGCTTAGATAGAGAGTCAAAAACACCGCAGCTTCACTGGTCAGATTCGCAATATATACGAGGCCACTATGGGCGCAGGTCAGCGCGCCGAACGTATCGACCTTTCATGCAAAACAACGTGGCTGAAACCACCTGCACGTTGCAACCCGCATCGGAACCAACTCAATTAAATTTCGAGTTGAATTATGGGGGCGGCGGGTTTTGAATACGCGCAGAGCCAATATCTCAGGGGCACGCGATGCGTATTTTGATCATCTGGATTCTTTTTATTTCTGGCACTGCTTGGGCCGACAATGTTGAAGATGCTTTGGCACTATTGAACGGGATTGAATCCAGACAGATCGATCCCGTCTTGGCAGATTGGTCCCCATACATTCTAGCCATGCAAAACCCAGAGGTTGTTTCATCGAGTGCTGAACTTTGGGCCAGTTTTCGAGCGCCGGCGAGAGAGGCGGGATATCAACCCGGAGACCCCATCCCGTCAGGTGTGTTGCCGTGTATCGCAAGAGGCTTTTCGGCGGGTGGAATACTGGCGACACGTAATCAGGAACTAGCTGACTATCGACCGCTGTTGGAACAGGGCAGAGGTTGGATGATGGAGCAAGACCTTCGCTTGTTACAGGCACAAGAAGAAGCCGTTGCGGATATTGCCGAGAGTAATATTTATCGGGAATTGGTTATGCGGTTGGAGTCTGATCAATGGTGGCGGCGAGTTCGACGCCAAGATCAGCCTCAATTCGTCGAAGAGAACCCGGAGTTGTTTCAATACATTTGGCAAGCGGTAGCGTTTCGATGGTGTGAGGCAGACGAATCCAATGGCGTGTATTTGGACGCGTTTGTTGAAGAACACGGTTGGCCGGCTTTGGATGAGGCTCCGAATGCAGCAATTGATGCGGCATGGCTAATTCTTCAACATGGAAGTCTAGAACGACAAGAAGCATTTCTTCCCATGTTGGAGAATGAAGTCGCAGAAGGACGGGCCCAGCCGAGATTGTTGGCACGATTGGTTGACCGGATTTTGCTCAACAATGATCAGCCTCAGCGCTATGGAACACATTGGCGATGCCAAGACGGCGAGATCAATATCCTCGAATACGAAGACCCTGATCACATTGATGATCGGCGAATTAGTGTAGGACTTGCCACAATCGCCGAAGCCTACACAGGGCCTGATGCGCCCCAATGTCCGAATTAAGCTCCGCATTGATGTTAAGGCTTAGTTTGCCAACGATATTGGTCATGCTGGGCAATGCCGTTGTCTCGGCTCCTGTTTTTTCTCAATCACTCCCAGACCCGGATAGTCAGACCGCCGCATTCATCGAATCGAATATTCCCGGAGCCTTGGGTCTCCTGAACACGTATCAACTGGCACTGAACGAATGTGATGCGGTGTTGTTTGAACAGGTGGTCAACAATGACGCATGGATCGTTGGCTTTCCGACGGACAGTGCAAGGCAGCTAGGCGGAAACACAGCTTGGTTCGAAAGCTTGTGCGAAGGCGGCGGGAGGTATGACGTCCAATTCAGCCCACCATCGGCTCTCTATCTTGAAGGCGGATATATTCTGGTCATACAGATTGGCGGCAGCCGGTTATCGCCTGCGGGAGATGAAGACGTATTTCGACTTGTTGTGTCGCTGTATGTGAGAGAAATCGAAGCGGATCGCCGAATGATCATTTATTCCCATAGTTCGCGACTCCCGGAAGAGTGAGGCCACCGCCGCGGTCATCTTCACGGCCGTTTTCTATATCATTGCGGACGATCCGCTGAACGCTGGACCGAGATATCCCCAATTCGACTGCAACATCCGCCTGCTTCCAACCCTTTCCAATCAAACCCAAAACCTGTTCAGCCTTATGTCGGGCGGTTGGGGCACGACCTTTGTATTTTCCGGCGGCCTTGGCTTTTGAAATGCCTTCACGCTGACGTTCCAGCATGATCTCTCTTTCGAATTCAGCCACTGATCCAAGGATCGAGATCATCAGCTTCCCGGTGGCAGATTCAGTATCCAAATTCATGGCAAGAATACGCAATGATGCGTTTCGGTTTTTGATACGTTCGATGACCCTCATAAGGTCAGAAACAGACCGGGCAAGACGATCAAGTTTGGTGACCATAAGCACGTCGTCATCACGAAGATAATCAAGGGCCGCTTCCAGTTCGTCCCGCTTGGTGACGCTGGAAACCTGTTCCTGAAAGATGCGATCGGCGCCAGCTTTGGTCAGTTCTGTGATCTGGGCTTCGAGGCCTGCGGTTTGGTCAGATGTCGATGTTCGTGCGTATCCGATGATTATGGTGGGGCTCCATCATGCTGGGAAATTGCAGATGGGGCGCCCAATGAATTTCTGCAACTAAATGCGGTGCAGGATATCCGTTTTCATCGATATTGCTCGGCGTTTTCTTCACAATGGGCACGAACCCGCTCAACCCAATTCTCGTACCAAACCCAAGAGCCTTTGTAGTCACCTTGTGTTCCAAATGCTTTTGCCGGGTTTCTTGCATCAAGCGACTGCCAAAGTTCGGTGTGGTCATGCATTTTGAATTTCGAATAACCTTCGTCTTGCATCAGTTTCACAACAGCTGACGGTAAATATCTCTTCTTGTCGGTTTCTTTCAAGAAGACAGCATTTGCATCGATTGCCTCTTGCGAGTCCGCTTTAACGAATTCAACGGCAACATCGGCTTTGCTTTTGCTGTTGGCGATTTTGGGTACGAAAATCACTCTGTAGGCATAGTCAAGATCAGCAAATTGTTCCTGCGTCAGCTTGTTCCGAAAGGTTTCCAACATTGACGATATATTGGCTGGTAGATCAGCCGATATCAGTTCAGCACGCTGTCGGTTATCAAAAGTCACGAACTGGAGCGCGATGGGAAGTCGCTTTTCCAAGCCGAATTGTCTGCCAAACTCTTCACGGATGAAGTTATTGAAATTGATGCAGCAAGCCTGCAATTGGGCTCCAACGCTGTCGTCGATGGCCGAGGTTGAACGGTGTTCGATTTCATGTCGAAGTTCCAACAGAAACCGGAGATTTATCTTGCCGCCCTCGGAAATAGGTAGGTCACCATGTTTCAAACACTGGCTTAGCTCCCAGTACTTTTCGGCGCCTTCCGCGGTCTTAACGACGTTTCCTTTGGTATCGCGATGGCGATAATCAATACCGTGCTTATTGAACCAAGAATGGCAGAGGTAGGTCCATGCAATCACTGCGGTCACGATGAACAGTTCTGAGCGGAACGTGAGCCCAGCACCGTTGAATATATGGACAGCCGCTATCATCGCCTCACGAGCTTTGATCAACAGTTCATCGCCGCTATTACTTAATCCGGTTTCTGGATCAACGTCCGGCCATCGATCAAGAAACTGATCCAACTGTGACTCTGACGCAGCTTTGATATTGGCATACTTCGTATTACTGCGAATTTCACCGATAACGCGATGATTGATGGAGCGAGTTGGTCGGGTGAAAAACGCAAGAATTTGCTGATCATTATACTTCTTGGTTTTCACCATCGCCTTCACGATAGCAATTTCTGCTCGTTCAAGGGTCGCGCGTGGCTTTGCCATTTTAATCCCATTCGCCTATCAACTTCGGCGATAGTAAGGATTCTAGAATTTTACGCCAGCGAGTAGGCCTCAATAGGGTCAGGACATTGTGCGGCACAGGCTTCAATAGGGATGATGCAATTCTAGTGACGCCAGATTAAGACCGCCTGCAAAGCCTCAATAGGGCTTGGTCTATTTGGGCGCCTTATTTTTGCCATCGGCGACTCTAACATCCCCACCACCTTTGGTCGCAGTTAATTTGGCTGTAGTTGTTTACTAGCTGACGATTTCACCTCCGCAGAGAATCGAGGCTGGACGGAATGGGGAGAGGGTTCCATGCATCAATTGTTTTCAATGAAGCATATTTTTGTCGCTGTGCTCACCGTCTTTGGTGGCGGATTGACGTCAGCACAAGATGAAGGAGAGGCCGTTGCTCGTCCTTGGACGAGCTATGCTGCACAAGGTGAATACGCAGCTGCAATTCAGTCAGAAGTATTGCCCGACGGATTGCCGGACGATTTCGCAGAGCAATTTCTCAGAGATGGCGAAGCGCAGCTTTTGAATTTCACTGGCCGGTATGACGAGGCGTATTTCATCATCGCCCCAGAAATGTTTTCGGAAAACCGGGAGATTTCAGCCGACGACGAAGTATGGGTCACCCCAGAGGCGCTTGAAGGCTATCGTGCAGCAAACGCCATCGAATACATTCAGGAAGCCGTTCGAGGCAGGCAGGTCGTGATCGTCAATGAATCCCACCAAATGGGGCGTCATCGAGCATTTATGGCAGAATTGCTGCCGATCCTTAGAGCCGAGGGCTTCACGCATTTTGGCATGGAAGCACTCTCGCAAATTTCCGAAACGGCATGGAATCAAAACGGCGTGCCTGTTCGGGAAATGGGATTCTATTTTGGCGACCCCATGATGGCCCATTTGCTCGAAACCGCAGTGGCCGAACAATTTGTGTGGTTTCCATATGAGGTGCGCAGCGATCAAAGACTCGACTGTTCGACTCAATCTTGCTCTCGCGAGGCTCGGATAAATCATCGCGAAACCGTCCAAGCCCAAAATATCTTTGAACGTGTCTTTGCTCAAAATCCGGATGCGCGTGTTGTCTTGTATGTAGGACTTGCGCACCTCGACGAAACGCCCGGTCGATCTGCGGATGGTTATCAGAATGGCTGGATGGCGGCAGCGCTTTCGGAATTAACTGGATATGACCCTTTAACGATAGATCAAGTTAGCGGCGCCGGGATCGGGACCACCAGTATTGCACAGTCCGCCAGACTAATTTCAGATCGCTTCGAGTTCAGCGAGCCAAGCGTGCTGATAGACCAAAATGACCAAGCATTGGCGCCGCCGCCTGACCGTTGGCAGGCAGACCTTGTAGTGTTTACCCCGACCGAGGGTGCTAGAGAAAATGATCGCCGACCCCGATGGTTGTGGGAGTTGCCAGATCGGCGATCGGCTTGGGTTGATGTTTCAGATGTTTCGGATCGGCCGGCAGTGGTTCAAGCGTTTCGTTTGCCTATGGTGGTAAACGCAATCGCGACCGACCAGTATGCGTTACAAGAAGGCGAAGCAGCGGATCAGGTTCAGCTTCTTCTTCCGCCGGGCCGGTATCGCGTCGACATTCAGCTTCCCGATCGGCTCATTCGTCGTCCTGATATACTGATGTCTGCGGAGTGAAGGTTTCAATGACACTGCCATATTCCCCAATCGGCACGGTTATCACGAGCTCATGATCCGGTCCCTAGCTCTGTTTCTTCTGCTGCTTCCATTCAGCGCGTTTGCTCAAGACTGGGCTGACACGAAGAACGAAGCCGACGATGTCATCTACACGGCCGAACATCGTTCGACGTTCTATTGCGGATGCTCATATACATCCCACGAAGACAATGATGGATCAGGTTCCATCGATGATCTTGATGCCTGCGGATACGATAGTGGAAACAATGCTTCATCTCGTGCTCAACGAGTTGAATGGGAGCACATTGTCCCAGCTTCACTGATGCCGGCGAGGCAATGGGCGTGCTGGGCCGGACCGGATGGAAGTCGCGGTCGTTGTGAACAAGAGAATGCCAACGCTCAGGCCATGATCTTCGACCTTCATAATCTTGCTCCGTCTATCGGTCAGGTGAACCAACACCGCAGCAATGATCGTTACGCTGACCTTCCAGACGAAACGAGCGATTACGGTTCCTGCCAGATTGAAGACGACCGAGGCAGGTTTGAACCGCCGCCGTGCCATCGAGGCGATGTCGCACGCGTTTGGTTCTACATGCACGACACCCACGGCGTTCGCATTCCAGACGATGAGTGGGACATGTTTGTAGAATGGTCTGCAAACGATCCGGTCTCACCATGGGAAGCTGAACGGGAAGAACGCATCTTTGCGGCGACCGGAAGAAGGAACCAGTTTGTCCACGGTGGCGGTGTTGATGATGCGGGCTCGTGTGATTGGGAAAGGCCATAATTATATGCGCTTCATGTCCCAAGGGGTAGCAATAGAGACTTTCCGCGCTTTGTTTGGCAAGCGGAGGATGCTTTGAATTTTGCACTGGCATTACTTGCTTTAGCCGCACCGCCGGACTTCGAATCTCAATCGCAACAGATCGCCGCAATCATTGAAACATGCGCAGACCGTGTCGCATTATTGCGCGAAGACGAAGTCGACTTTGTAGATTCTGAGCTAAACCTGTCGTTCAGCAACGGCGCCGAACTAATTTACATTGGTGCGGCACATACGAATGATCCTGACGACCCGCAATTGATCGCCATACAATCCGCTATTGAAGACGACCAGCCAGATATCGTTTTGCACGAAGGCTATTCATGGCCGAACACCGCGAACTTGAGAGAAGCCGTGCAGCGGTATTTTGAGCCGGGTTATACTCAATCATTGGCAAGTTCGCTCGGCATTCCGACGGGAACATTGGAACCAAGCGAGCCCGATCTTTGGGCGGAGGTATTGAACAAGATTTCAGCCCTTGATTATCAGATGTATTTGATCACGCGACGGGTGCGCGGTTGGGTTCGACAAAGAATTAATGGAACACAGCTGACCGAACGGTCAGATCGGTATATTTCAAGCCTGCAAAGTCGTGGCGAGGCGTGGGGTTGGCCTATGCCCATTGCGGCATTCGACGAATATCAAGAACACTTCCAAGATGTTTGGCCGGGCCTTGAATTCAGTCAGATTCCGGGGGATTGGTTCAATCCGATGCTGGACGGCAGCCAAACTGGCGGGCGCCTAATAAATGAAGCGAACCGCGTTGAGTCCAATATCCGCAATGTCGCCATGTTCCGGCGAATATCTTCTTTGATTGCCGACGGCGAGACCATTGTCGCCGTCGTTGGAAGAAACCACGTTTTTCAGCAGGCACCCGCATTCCAGTGTCTACAAGATGCTATAGCGAATGCCGCGATAGACAATGTCTCGTCAAGAATGCCGATCAAATCGGTCAACTAGCACGATCATCCATTCAACAATCTCGCGTCAGCTGTCCGCATGGCTTCCTTGAGCTTGTCCTCGAATTATTCACGGAAGTCATGAGACTGAGGCTTAGCTGGCGGCACGGCTAAAGGCCGCATTTAGTTCAGACCTGTAATGTCGGGACACGGTTTTCCTTGCATGAGGTCGATATCTTCCACGAGTTTTCAATCAGTCACTGATTTTGATTCCTTAGGGGCGGCCATGAGCGAAGACGATAAGAAGACAGAAGGCGTTGAAATACGCATCTCGCCCAGCAAGAAATCGGAATTGGCGCGGGCAGCAACGCGCGAAGGAAAGTCCACCAGTGCGGTCGTTCGAGAACTGATTGATGGATATCTTTCTCCCAGCATTAACGCACGTCAGCGTTCTCGTGCCCCATTCTACGGTTTAGGCATGATAGTCGGGATTGCCCTTCTGTTCATGGCGTTCGGCTCAAACTCAACACAACAGGCTTCCGCCACCCAATTGGAAACTGATATCAGTGTGATGGTCGCCGCGGTCTCTGATACACAAAACCGCGCCATGATGGATGCTCGTATTCGCCATGATTTCGGTGAGCAGAATGGCATCCGCTTCACTCGGTTTCGTCCAGCGTTAGAAGCCGTTTTCGGAACGGGGCTTGTTGATGCTTCATATACGGAAGATGCCGCTCTTTGGGTAACAGTGTCGGCCATTGAAGCCCCCGAAGGAGAGCATCTCGTCTACACAGTTCAATTCATCTTGGTTGACGAAGAGAGCAGCGAACGGCGTGTGATTTTCGATCAGGTGATGCGGGCAAGAATTGGGTCATTGTCGAGGTTGGACACTGGCAGCGAAGACGCGGGATTAATCTCTATTAGTTTAAGGCCCGCGCTGGTTGCGGCCGAGGAATAAGCGGACGGATGCAGAATGGAGCGTCGCAATGGGTTTGGTTTTAAAGGTCGGTTGGTTCCTTGTTGCCAGCATGGTGGTCGTATTTCCGTCACAGGCAGCAGCTGATGACGAGCGATGGCTCGATATCATTCGGCAAGAAGGGATCAATACAGCTGCCGAGTATGAGCCGGATATCGTCTATTTAAGCAGCGAAGGCTCGAACTGTTTTGCACCAAGTATTTATGGCGTCCAACAATGGGCAGGGCACGGAACTGATATCATCATGCAGGCGCGTCTTTCAGCCTGCACATTGCTGGAAACGATGATGCAGTCTGGCGTCGATCAAGGTGAATTTGTCGATGCACGGATCGTTGCATTGAACGAGGCCGAGGCGATTCAAGTTCTCAGTGTTTTCGCCGCACAAGCGGGCTTGGAGAATACCAATTGGGTCATTGAATTGTCGGATGAGATCGAATCCACAAATCCGGGCATCCGATATCGGTTAGAAGTTGCGGCCATTTCACCGGGAAGCGACGAGCGGCTTTCTTGGCAACAATAGATTGGACGATGCCGTTCAAACGTTTTTCCGTGTTCCGACTCAAGCCTGTCTGAAACTGCAAAGAGCCCCGATTTCCGACCATTTTGTCGGAACGCTGTATTGAAATCTTTGACGTTTCACCGGCCTGTCACGCCGGAGGCCGCGGGTTCGAGTCCCGTCACTCGCGCCATTTCCTTCAAGAAAGCCGCCCCGACCGGGCGGCTTTTTTCTTGCTCATTTCCGGCGTGCCATTGCTATTGGCCTGAAAAAGGCGCACCGACCGGGCTGGAGCAGCCCCCTGAATACGATCGGCGCGCTGGATCCTCAAAGGACATTCAATGAGTCAACTCACTTTAGGGGTCATCGGGACCTCTAAAAAGACCGACGAGCAACGCCTTCCCATTCATCCGGAACATCTGCGACGACTCCCCGAAGTCTATCGCAAGCAACTGATCTTCGAAGAAGGCTATGGCGCACCATTCGATGTCCCGGATGCCGAAATTGAGAGACAGGTTGGCGGCATGGCGTCCCGTCAGGAGCTTCTGGCAACACTCGGCAATGTCATTATCGCCAAACCCGTTCTGTCGGATTTGGAAGAGCTCCGCGAAGGCGGCATTCTATGGGGCTATCCGCACTGCGCCCAGCAACGCGCCATCACCCAGGTTGCAATAGACCGCAGGCAGACCCTGATTGCATTCGAAGACATGTTTGTCTGGGGCAAAACCGGTCAAATGGGTCGACACACCTTTTACAAGAATAACGAAATGGCGGGCTATTGCGCCGTGCTCCACGCGCTTCGCCTGAAAGGCATAGACGGGCATTACGGCAATCAGCGCAAAGTCATTATCTTCAGCTTTGGCGCGGTGAGTCGCGGCGCAATTTATGCGCTAAAGGCGCACGGTTTCCGCGACATCACGATTTGCATCCAGCGCCCGGATCACGAAGTGCGCGAGGAGGTGCTCGATTGTCATTATGTCCGCATCCATGAGGGCGGCGAAGGGCAGGCACGCATGCAGGTGATCGAGCATGACGGCGGCACCAGTGACCTCTGTGATCTGATCCGGCAGTCCGACATTATCGTGAACGGCACATTTCAGGACCCCGACCATCCGATTGATTTCGTCACCGAAGCAGAAAAGGACTGCCTGAAGCCCGGTTGCCTGATCATTGATGTCAGTTGTGATGAAGGCATGGGATTCTATTTTGCCGTACCGACAACCTTCAGGGAGCCCATGATCCGCGTTGGCAAGGTCGACTACTATGCCGTTGATCACACGCCCAGCTATCTCTGGGAAAGCGCAACGCGGTCAATCTCGGCCGCGCTGGTTCAGCACTTGCCCTCCGTTGTCGATGGGCATGACGCTTGGCAAGCCAATGAAACCATCCGCCGCGCCATCAATATCGAGAACGGCATTGTCGTGAAGCCGGGAATTCTGACCTTCCAGAACCGGCAGGCGGACTATCCTCACGCTGCTATCCAGTAGCCATCGCCTTCCGGGCCCGTTACTTCCCGGCGCGATTCACCTATGAGGGGGTATGGCCATGAATATCCTTCTCGTCATTGTCCTGATTGCGGCATCGGGTGCATTGCTGCTGCCGGCTGTAACGGGCAACAAAAGCTGGCGAGCCACCGTTACTCCGCTGGCCTCGATTATCGGGTCCGGCTTTCTCGTTGCGGCACCGATACTTGCGCACGCGGTTGGCGACTTTGCTGCTTTCGGTATCGCCGCGCTTTGTGCGGCGGGCTGGCTGTTCGGATCGGCCATCCGCCATAATATCGCGAACGTCGAAGGCGTGCTGGAAAATCGCAAACAGGTTGTCTTTCGACGTCTTGATCAGGCATCAGCGCTTGTGCTGGCTTTCGCCTACTGGGTATCCGTCGCGTATTACCTCAATCTCTTCGCCGCTTTTGCGCTCCGCGGTTTTGGAATCATGGACCAGTTCTGGATCGACGCCCTGACCACGGCAGTGCTGGCCGGGTTGGCGATACTGGGCGTCATACGCGGATTAAAATGGCTGGAGCATGTGGAAGTCGCCGCCGTCGGGCTGAAGCTGGGCGTTATCGCGGCCCTTATCATCGGTCTTGCCATGTCGCTGGTCTTTGGATGGGGCGGCGCGCCACCGGAAGTAGCCTCGCATGAATTGCCATCCACTGGCGATCAGGTGCGCATCCTTCTCGGACTTGTCATTCTGGTACAGGGCTTCGAAACCTCGCGCTATCTCGGCAGCGCCTACAAGGCGGATATGCGCATCAATACAATGCGCTATGCGCAAATCATTGCGACCGTCATCTATGTGGCCTTCATTGGTCTCGCCACGCCGTGGTTTGCGGGGCCGCTGCCGCCGGTCGGAGGCGAAACCGCGGTGATCGACCTTTTGCGACCGATGGCCTTTGTTGTGGCGCCCATGTTGATCATTGTCGCTCTGGCTTCGCAGCTCTCTGCGGCGGTGGCCGACATGAACGGATCAAGCGGCCTCGTGGAGGATATTTCCGGCAAACGCATTCAGATGCGTTATGACTATGCAATCACGGCCATCGCGGCCATAGCACTGACCTGGGGCGCAAATATCTACCAGATCATCGTCTATGCCTCCAAAGCCTTCGCCGCCTATTATTTACTGCAATGCGTCACTGCGGTGATCAGCGCGCTGAGAGCGGACAAGCCACAATATGCCCGCGCGGCCCTTTTTGCGAGCGGAGCGGTGTTGGCCTTCGCGGTGATCCTTCTGGGCATGCCCGCTGAAAGCGGCGAAGCCTAGCATCCTGAATACGCATAGCCGCCGCCCACGATCGCCGGTTTCCAATGGCGTCGAGCTCTGTTAGACGCGCCGCTCTTTTGCGACGCGGCGATGATCGCCCCGCTTATTCCGGACCGGACGTTATGCATTTTCTTCGACTCGACGCTTTTGACTGGACACGGACCCGGCTGGAATGGTTCGGCAATATCCGCGGGGATTTGCTGGCCGGGCTTGTGGTGGCCCTGGCGCTGATCCCCGAAGCGATTGCCTTTTCCATCATTGCCGGCGTGGACCCCAAGATCGGGCTTTACGCGTCGTTTTCGATTGCCGTGCTGATTGCCTTCGTCGGCGGGCGTCCGGGCATGATCTCGGCGGCGACCGCGGCGACCGCCGTTCTGATGGTGACGCTGGTCCGCGATCACGGCCTGCAATACCTGCTGGCCGCGACAGTGCTGGCCGGCGTGCTGCAGATCGGAGCCGGTGCGCTGAAGCTGGGCAATCTGATGCGCTTTGTCTCGCGCTCCGTTCTCACGGGTTTTGTCAATGCGCTGGCCATCCTCATCTTCATGGCGCAATTGCCCGAGCTGATCGGCGTGACCTGGCTCACCTATGTGCTGGTCGCGGCCGGTCTGGCCATCATCTACATCCTGCCGCGCTTTACCAAGGCCGTGCCGTCTCCGCTGGTCTGCATTCTCGTCCTGACAGGCCTGACCATGTATTTCGGTTGGGATGTCCGCACTGTCGGCGATATGGGCGAATTGCCCGATACGTTGCCGGTCTTCCTGATCCCGGACATTCCGTTCAACTTCGAGACCCTGATGATCATCCTGCCATATTCAGCGGCTGTGGCGGCCGTGGGCTTGCTGGAATCACTCCTGACCCAGCAGATCGTCGATGATCTGACCGACACACCATCCGACCGGAACCGCGAATGCGTGGGGCAGGGCACGGCCAATATCGTCACCGGTTTTCTCGGCGGCATGGCCGGGTGTGCGATGATCGGTCAGTCCATGATCAATGTGAAATCGGGCGGACGAGGGCGCTTGTCGACCTTCTCGGCGGGCGTCTTCCTGCTCTTCATGATCCTTGTGCTGGGCGACTGGATTGCGGCCATCCCGATGCCGGCGCTGGTCGCCATCATGATCATGGTCTCCATCGGGACCTTCTCATGGTCATCGGTGAAATCGTTGCGCTCGCACCCGCTTTCATCCAGCGTTGTCATGCTGGCGACGGTCGCCGGCGTGATCCTGACGCACAATCTGGCGATTGGCGTGATGGTCGGGGTCTTCCTGTCGGGCATTTTCTTTGCCTGGAAGATTTCGCGGATCTTCAGGATCTCCTCGACCCTGTCGGATGATGGACGGTCGCGGACCTATGCCGTTGAGGGTCAGCTTTTCTTCGCGTCCACGGAAGCCTTCACCAACGCCTTCGACTTCAAGGAAGCGCTCGACGAGGTGACGCTTGATCTCAGCGCCGCGCATATCTGGGATATTTCCAGCGTGCAGGCGATTGATCTCATCGTCTTGAAATTCCGCCGCGAAGGTATGACGGTCCATCTGGTTGGCATGAATGAAGCCAGTGAAACCATCGTTGACCGCCTCGGTGAGCACGACAAGCCGGGTGCGATTGACCGCGCCGCAGGCCATTAGGAGCCGCAACATGAATCGTATCATCACCCTGATAGACGGCTCGGCCTATACCGACAGCGCGTGCGATCATGCGGCCTGGGTGTCTGAAAAGACCGGATTTGGCATTGATCTGCTGCATGTCATTGATCACCGTCCGGGCCGCTCCGGTCCTGTCAATCTCTCCGGAAACCTGACGCTCGGGGCCCGCTCCGAGCTTCTGGAAAAGCTGACGAAACATGATGAAGAGGGCGCGCGTCTGGCCCGCGAACGCGGCCGGCTGATCGTCGATGCGGCCAAGGCCCATCTGGAATCCCTGGGCTGCAAGGACGTGCAGACCAGGCTGCGCAATGGCGACTTGCTGGAAGCGGTACAGGATGTCGAGGACGAGGCCCGCGTCCTCATCATCGGCAAACGCGGTGAACATGCCGATTTCGCCAAGCGTCATCTGGGCTCCAATCTGGAGCGCGTGGTTCGCGTCGCGCACCGCCCGGTTCTGGTCACATCGCGCGCCTTCAAGACGCCAAAGCGCGCGACCATTGCCTTTGATACCGGCCCCAGCGTCGCCAAGGCCGTTGATCACATCGCCAAGGGGCAATTGTTCAAAGGCATGGCCATCCATCTGCTTCACGTCGGCGATTCGAGCGAGGCGCTCGTGAAAGCCATGGAAGCCGCGACCGCAAAATTGCGCGAGGCGGGGTATGAGGCGGCCTTTGAAATCGTGTCGGGGGAAGCGGACGCCGTATTCACCGAAAAATCAAAGGCCGGCGAGATCGAATTTCTGGTCATGGGCGCCTATGGACATTCGCGCCTGCGAAATCTGATCATTGGCAGCACAACCACCCAGATGATCCGCGATTGCCCGGTGCCGGTTCTGCTCTTCCGCCCCGATATGAACGCCTGAAAGGTTTCAAAGAGCCTTTCTGAATGCCAATTGGCTAATCAGTTCCGCTAGCCAATGGTTGGCGTGTAACAACTTGACTGCGCCACTGATTTTCATTGGCTCCGTCTGGCAGTCTGATTTCGGTTTCGCTCAGCCTCTCGATTCGGAGGATATCGCCTAGTGTGTCCGTTTCGATAGTCAGAGATAATTGCCCGGAGATTTGCTCGTCTCTCCGCTCTTCCATTGAATCCTCGATATCTAGCGGGGGGCGACCATAGATCTCGGCAATGATCACATCAGCCATTGCGCGTTCGCGGCGAATGACATCGGGATCGATATCGAACTGTGCAGTATAGCTAAGACCGCCTGAATCCCGTTGGCGGCTATCAAGATGAGCTGGCTCAAGTGTTCCATGCTCAGCCACCAGACTGCCATCAAACAACTGGTATTGGTGAACGATCAAAGGCTGAACATATCCCACGGCAGATTCGGGATCGCAATCGATCTGGAAAGCGGTCCAGGTGAAAAGCCATCGGCCGCACATCGATCGGTCAAAATCCCAGTGTTCGAGCCAAGGATCTACCCGGCTTTCAAGCTCCGAAAGATTTTGAATTGAGACCGTTCCTGCGGAATCGATAAAAACATGCACCGGCAATTGCCAAACGCGCGCCCGCTCCTCGTCTGTCGCATCGGAATGGAAATCGTATTCGACGAGGATGCCGTCTTGGCTTCGCTCGATAATACGCTCGGTCAAAGTCTGCCGCGAGGAAGAACTCGATCTCGACCCGTCAGCCGTTCCGCGTGTTTCTGTCTCCATCACGACGAGAAATTGTGATCCAATCTCGGGCCGAACTGCTGATTGCAGGGCTCCAACAGGTATCGCTGGCCAAAACGAAAATAAGACGAAAAGGGCAATTGGAATACGTAATTCTCTCATGTCATGCAGCATGCTTGCGATTAACGACATTGTCCATCGATGCCGATAATTCCAGCGAATTACGTTCGGGTTTTCCGGTGAGTGGTTTATTTATCGTCGCATCTCCCCATATGCTCGAAACCAACCAAACGCCGAGGATCGATCATGGCCGATACGCATTCATGGACACCGCCGAAAGTCTGGACCTGGGAAAAGGGCAATGGCGGTCGCTTTGCCAATATCAACCGGCCGACGGCGGGCAAGACGCACGATAAGGATCTGCCCGTCGGCAAACACCCGCTTCAGCTTTATTCGTTGGCAACGCCGAACGGTGTGAAGGCCACGATATTGCTGGAAGAATTGCTGGCGAAGGGCCATGAGGGCGCGGAATACGACGCCTGGCTGATCAATATCAATGAGGGCGATCAATTCTCTTCCGGCTTCGTCGAGGCCAATCCGAATTCCAAAATCCCCGTGCTGGTCGACCATTCCGCCCAAACACCACAACGCGTCTTCGAATCCGGTTCCATCCTGGTTTATCTGGCGGAGAAGTTTGGTGAATTCCTGCCCACCGACCCGAGCAAACGCGCCGAGACCTTCAACTGGCTGTTCTGGCAGATGGGCTCCGCGCCGATGCTGGGTGGCGGTTTCGGGCATTTCTACGCCTATGCGCCGGAGAAATGGCAATACCCGATTGACCGCTATGCCATGGAAGTCAAACGCCAGATGGATGTGCTCGACCGTAATCTGGCCGACCGCGAATACGTAATCGGCGATGAATACACGATCGCGGACATGGCAATCTTCCCCTGGTATGGCGCGATGGCCAAGGGCCTGCTCTATGATGCCGGCGAGTTCCTGTCGGTCCACGAATACAAAAATGTCATCCGTTGGGCCGACCAACTATATGCCCGCGACGCGGTCAAACGCGGCCGCATGGTCAACCGCGCCTGGGGCGAGCCCTCAAGCCAGTTGCTGGAACGCCATGAGGCTTCGGATTTCGAGACAAAGACGCAGGACAAGGTCGCGACGTCCTGATCCGGCCCGGAATCGATTGAAAGAGCCGCTCCTCCGGGGGCGGCTTTTTTGATTCCGCGGGGACAAACTTGCAAACCATTCTCACCTGACGGTATTTCAAGCACTTGCGCGTGGATTTCGCACAGAAAAAGCCGCCTTTTCGCCTTGCGAGTGATGTCGGCTCGCTCTAGCTTCCGGCCCGACCGTGTGGGGGCTATTGGTCAGGCCTGACTCGCTATTCTGCGTAGGCCGGCCCCTCACATTAGCTACTCGGGGCGATCCGTCATGAATGCGCTTCTGCTCGAATACTTGCCGATTATCATTTTTCTGGGAATCGCGTCTGCGATGGGCATTGGCTTCATGCTGGCCGCCTGGGTATTGGCGCCGTCCAAGCCGGATCCGGAAAAAGTCTCGACATATGAGTGCGGATTTGAAGCCTTCGACGATGCCCGGATGAAATTCGATGTCCGTTTTTATCTCGTCGCGATTCTGTTCATTATCTTCGATCTGGAAGTGGCCTTCCTCTTCCCGTGGGCAGTGACGCTCGGCGAGACCGGTCTTTTCGCTTTCTGGTCGATGATGGTGTTCCTTGGTGTGCTCACCGTGGGCTTCATCTACGAGTGGAAAAAAGGCGCGCTGGAGTGGGAGTAAATCATGGCTGAGAACACCATCATTCCTGCGGGTTCTGCCGGTCGCGCCGCCACCCCGCATTATGACCCGAAAAAGCACGATCCGTTTTTTGACGGTGTTTCAGATGCGCTGGCCGACAAGGGTTTTGTCGTCGCCGCCGCCGATGACCTCATCACCTGGGCGCGCACCGGCTCGCTGATGTGGATGACATTCGGTCTGGCCTGCTGCGCGGTCGAGATGATGCAGGCGGCCATGCCGCGTTATGACGTCGAGCGATTCGGTTTTGCGCCGCGCGCTTCTCCGCGTCAGTCGGATGTGATGATTGTGGCTGGCACGCTGACCAACAAAATGGCACCGGCGTTGCGCAAGGTTTACGATCAGATGCCCGAGCCGAGATATGTGATTTCTATGGGCTCCTGTGCCAATGGCGGTGGCTATTACCATTACAGCTATGCCGTGGTGCGCGGCTGCGACCGGATCGTGCCGGTCGACATCTATGTGCCGGGCTGCCCGCCGACCGCTGAGGCTCTTGTGTACGGCATCTTGCAGCTTCAGAAGAAAATTCGCCGCGAAGGCTCGATCGAACGATGAGCGAACGATTGAAGGAACTTGGCGAACACATCTCGGCGCAGCTGGATTCGGCAATCCGCGACTGGTCGGTGGATGTCGGTGAGCTGAACATCACCATTCACAGCGACCGCGTCGTGGAAGTGATCAAATTCTTGCGCGATGACCGCGCCTGCCGCTTTACGACGCTGATCGATATTTGCGGCGTCGACTATCCGCAGCGCTCCGAACGCTTCGAGGTGGTGTATCACCTGCTGTCCATGCCGTTGAACCATCGCATCCGGATCAAGACCTCGACCGACGAGGAAACGCCGGTGGCCTCGCTGTCGGACATTTTCCCGGTTGCCAACTGGTTCGAACGCGAAGCCTTTGATATGTATGGCATTGTCTTCTCCGGCCATCCCGATCTGCGCCGTATCCTCACCGATTACGGCTTTAACGGACATCCGCTGCGCAAGGATTTCCCACTCTCCGGCCATGTCGAAGTGCGGTGGGATGAGGAAGAAAAGCGCGTTGTCTACGAACCGGTCGAGCTGATTCAGGAATATCGCGACTTCGATTTCCTCTCGCCCTGGGAAGGCGCGAAATACGTCATTCCGGGTGACGAGAAAGCCAAGGGGGAGGGCGCATAATGTCCGATCTGATCAACCCCGAAGACATGGAACAGCTCGACGACCGCAAGTTCACGATCAATTTCGGCCCGCAGCACCCGGCGGCACACGGCGTGTTGCGCCTCGTGCTGGAGCTCGATGGCGAGATCGTCGACCGCGTGGATCCGCATATCGGCCTTCTGCACCGCGGCACGGAAAAGCTGCTGGAGCACAAGACCTACCTTCAGGGCATCGGCTATTTCGACCGCCTCGACTATGTGGCGCCGATGAACCAGGAGCACGCCTTCTGCCTGGCGATCGAGAAGCTCGCCGGCATTCCCGTCCCGCGCCGGGGTGAGTATATCCGCGTTCTCTATTGCGAGATCGGCCGTATCCTGTCGCACATCCTGAATGTCACGACACAAGCGCTGGACGTCGGCGCTCTGACCCCGCCGGTCTGGGGCTTTGAAGAGCGCGAAAAGCTGATGGTGTTCTATGAGCGTGCCTCCGGCTCGCGCATGCACGCGCACTATTTCCGTCCCGGTGGCGTTCACCAGGACCTGCCACTGAAGCTGATCGAGGATATCGGTGAGTGGTGCGAGCAATTCCCGGCCAAGCTCAAGGACATTGATAACCTGCTGACCGAAAACCGGATTTTCAAACAGCGCAATGTCGATATCGGCGTGGTGTCCAAGCAGGATGCACTCGAATGGGGCTTCTCCGGCGTCATGGTGCGCGGTTCGGGCATGGCCTGGGATCTGCGCCGCTCGCAGCCCTATGAGGTCTATGACGAGCTGGAATTCCAGATTCCGCTGGGCAAGAACGGCGATTGCTGGGACCGCTATCTGATCCGCATCGAGGAGATGCTGGAATCGGTCAAGATCATGAAACAATGCGTCGAATGGCTGTCGCGGGCGGAAAATGCCGGCGAAGTCCTGCCGACGAATTCCAAATTTGCACCGCCGCGCCGCGCCGAGATGAAGCAGTCGATGGAAGCGCTGATCCATCACTTCAAGCTGTACACTGAAGGCGTCCATGTCCCGGCAGGCGAAGCCTATGTCGCCGTCGAGGCGCCGAAGGGCGAGTTTGGCGTCTACCTCGTCGCCGATGGCACCAACAAGCCGTATCGCGTGAAAATCCGCGCGCCGGGCTTTGCCCACCTTGCGGCCATGGATCATATCAATCGCGGTCACCAGCTGGCAGACGTGTCGGCCATTCTGGGCTCGCTGGATATCGTGTTCGGAGAGATCGACCGATAATGCTGCGGATTGCTGTCATACCGGCTTTGCTGATAACTGTCGCCGCGTGCTCGCCACGTGATGACAGCGCGCTGCATGCGCAGATCGCGGAATCGATCGGCAATGAGCCACCCTATTCGGCAGTCGGCATCATTCGCTGTCTGGGTAATGACGCCGAGGCGGAATGCATGGGCTGTGTGCTGACGGCTTATGATCCCGGCGATCTGGATAATCGGGTTTTTGCTGAAATCCAGCAATACAATTTCCGGACCGATGGCGAAGCGGGGATGGACCTTGTCTCCTTTGGCGGGGCGCATGGGATTGAACGCATTCAACATGATGGCACGCCGGCAGGCGTCGCCGAAGCCCTGCGGGCCGGCCGGGAATGGTGTGACGGGCAGGGTGTTACGGACTGGTATGTCGAGAATGACACCGTCGCCGAGACGTATGAAGGAGGCGCGCGATGAGCGCTCGCAAAATTGCTCTGGACCAGCCCGAAAGCTTCTCGTTTTCAAAGGAATCCGAGAAAGAAATAAAGTTCTGGTTGAACAAGTATCCGGAGGCCAAGAAAGCCTCCGCCGTCATTCCCATGCTGTGGATTGCACAAAAGCAGGATGGCTGGGTGTCCGAACCGGCCATGCGCGAGATCGCGGATCGTCTGGGCATGCCGAAAATCCGGGTGATGGAGGTGGCCACCTTTTACACCATGTTCAATCTGGCCCCGGCGGGCGAGCACCTGATCCAGCTGTGCGGCACGACGCCTTGCTGGCTGCGCGGTGCGGATGATCTGAAGAAGGTCTGCGCCGACAAGATCGGTCCCAAGGGACAGGTTTCGGCCGATGGCAAGCTGTCCTGGATGGAAGTGGAATGCCTCGGCGCGTGCGCCAATGCGCCAATGGTGCAAATCTCCAATACGGCCGGCGATCATTATTATGAAGACCTGACGGGCGAAACCCTGGGCCAGATCATTGATGATCTGGTGGCCGGCAAAACGCCTAAAGCCGGATCGCAGATCGGGCGGTCCTGTTCGGAAGCCGAAGGTGGCTCGACCGCGCTGACCGACGGGTCACTCTATGACGGCTCGCTGGCCAAGAAGATCAAATTGCCCAACGCCGCGAATGATACCGGCGAAAAACCGGCAAAGCCCAAGGAAAAGGCCAAGCCCAAGGACACCAACACGACACCGCCAAAGGATACCCCCAAGGCCGTGCGCAAAAAGGGCAAGGGGAGTGAGCTATGACAAAGCTCCTGGACGATAAGGATCGCATCTTCCTGAACCTGTTTGGCCGGGAAGATCCGGGTCTGGACGCGGCAAAGAAGCGTGGCGCATGGAATGCCACCAAGGACATGATCGATATGGGTCCGGAATGGATAGTCGATCAGGTCAAGGCGTCCGGTCTGCGCGGCCGCGGCGGAGCAGGGTTTCCGACCGGTCTCAAATGGTCCTTCATGCCCAAGGAAGTCGGCGCACGCCCGCATTATCTGGTCGTCAATGCGGACGAATCCGAGCCGGGCACCTGCAAGGACCGCGAGATCATGCGCAATGATCCGCATCTCCTGATCGAGGGCTGCCTGATCGCCTCTTTCGCCATGCGCGCCAAGGCCTGCTACATCTATATCCGCGGTGAATATGTCGATGAGCGGATCGCGCTCGAAAAGGCCATCAAGGAGGCGTATGACGCCAAGCTGATCGGCAAGGACAATGTCCATGGCTGGGATTTCGATCTCTATATCCACCACGGCGCCGGCGCGTATATCTGCGGCGAGGAAACCGCGCTGCTCGAAAGCCTGGAAGGCAAGAAGGGCCAGCCGCGCCTGAAGCCGCCTTTCCCGGCGAACGCCGGCCTGTATGGCGCGCCGACGACTGTGAACAACGTGGAATCCATCGCCGTCGCGCCGACCATTCTGCGCCGCGGCGCGGACTGGTTTGCAGGCTTTGGCCGCGAGGGCAACGCCGGCACCAAGGTGTTCTCGATCTCGGGCCATGTGAACGCGCCGTGTAATGTCGAAGAGGTCATGTCGATCCCCTTGAAAACGCTGATCGAAACCCATGCAGGTGGCGTTCGCGGTGGCTGGGATAATCTCAAAGCGGTCATTCCGGGCGGCTCGTCCGTTCCGTGTATTCCGGCCGATACCTGTACCGATATCCTGATGGATTTCGATGCGCTGAAGGATGTGAAATCCGGCCTCGGCACGGCGGCGGTGATTGTCATGGACAAGTCCACGGACATCGTGAAGGCGATTGCCCGGATATCCTATTTCTACAAGCATGAAAGCTGCGGCCAGTGCACGCCGTGCCGCGAAGGTACGGGCTGGATGTGGCGCGTGCTGGAACGCATGGCGCGCGGCGAAAGCTCGACCGACGAGATCGACAAGCTGCTCGATGTCGCCAGCCAGGTGGAAGGCCACACGATCTGCGCGCTCGGGGATGCCGCGGCCTGGCCGGTACAGGGCCTGATCCGCCATTTCCGCCACGAGATTGAAGACCGCATCAACGCCTACCGCGCGGGTAAGCCCGTCGCGGTGTCACAGATGGCCGCGGAGTAGATGACGCAGTGAGAACCTTCCTCACATACGTTCTGGCGGCTGGCGCTTTGGCTCTGGGCTGGTTTGCGACGCAGAATGCTGCGGTCGCGATCATTGCTCGAAGCTATAGATTCGATCCTGCGACTGCAGACTTGGTGGAACGCCTCCTATTTCCGAATCTGTTTTCATGGGCGTCATCCTCTCTCGTAGGTATGACTGCGATATTTGTTGGCTTGGCCTTGGCGGGCTTCGCCTGGTTTGTCTCGCGAAGATCCTCGCAAGGGTCAGCAGAGCAGGGCGACATGCTGAAAACAATCTGCCTTGCTGCAACTGTTGCCTCCATACCGCTTGCGGTAACATTGGGATTAAAGCTGTATTCTCAGACCAGAATGTTCGAGTTCACGCCCAATATTCTGGCTGGCGGCCTATTCGAACTGACGATAGCCTCATTCGGCAATCTTGCGCTGATTGCGGTATCGTACGGGTTAGTCGCGTGGTTCGGTAATGCCGTGCTTCGAAAAAAGTATCCGCGCCGCCCGACTGAAAGCCACATTGCCGCCGGAATTGCCACAGCCGTTTCAGCCAGAGCAATTCTGATGATTGCTTTCCTATTGACGAGCCTCATTGATGTATCAAGGGCCGCAGGGTTTCTGCTCCTCAGCATCATTGAAGGGTCAATCTGGGGCACGGTCTTCTGGCTCCGCCAGCCAAAGCGGGCTGATACGAAGGAGGTGTTCGCATGACAACTTTCCTTACATACGTTCTGGCGGCGCTGGCCACAGCGGCCGTGACGGTCGGCATGCTGACCGGGCTGAGTCCCGAAGCGTGGCAGATTGAACGTCTGCCCGGCCTTGCGCTGCTCTGGTTTGGAACTTGGGCTGTCGCCGGTTCATTGATCTGGTTCGTTGTTGCCTCGGGCGCTCGCTATTTCCTCAACTGGGGACATCGCACCTGGTGGACGATTGTCAGGTCCAGTGCTGTTTTTGCTGGTTTTTCCCTGTTGCTTACCGTTCCGCTTTTCGGGCCAGAATATGCCGCGCACGTTCAAACGATGCGGCCCGCTGAGCATCGAACTGAAATTCAATTCGGGCTCTTCGCCCTTATCCCCGGGTTGATGTTGCTGCCCCTGGCTGCGATCCCCGGCGCGATCTGGGGCACCATCTTCTGGCTCCGTGAGCCTAAAGCTACTCAAACAATGGAAGCTGCGGCATGAGTGATAATCTCCGCACCATCATCATCGACGGCGAGGAAATCGACGTCCCGAACCACTACACGCTGCTGCAGGCAGCCGAGGCGGCGGGCAAGGAAATCCCGCGTTTCTGCTATCATGAGCGCCTGTCCGTGGCCGGCAATTGCCGCATGTGTCTGGTCGAGCTGGTCGGCGCGCCGAAACCGGCCGCGTCCTGCGCCATGAATGTGTCGGACATGCGCGGCGGGCCGAATGGCGAACCGCCTGCGATGAATACCGCTTCGCCGATGGTGAAGAAGGCGCGCGAAGGCGTGATGGAATTCCTGCTGATCAACCACCCGCTCGATTGCCCGATCTGCGATCAGGGCGGCGAGTGCGATTTGCAGGACCAGGCCATGGCCTATGGCCGTTCCGGCACGCGCTACACCGAGAACAAGCGCGCCGTCGAAGACAAGAATATGGGCCCGCTGGTCAAGACGATCATGACCCGCTGCATCCAGTGTACGCGCTGTGTGCGCTTCGTGACCGAAGTCGCCGGCTCGCCGGAAATCGGCATGCTGAACCGTGGCGAAGATGCTGAAATCACGACCTATCTGGAAAGCAATATCCAGTCGGAACTGTCCGGCAATGTGATCGATCTCTGCCCCGTTGGCGCGCTCACCTCCAAGCCGTATGCCTATAATGCGCGGCCCTGGGAGCTGAAGAAGACCGAGACCATCGACGTGATGGACGCAATGGGCTCCTGGATCCGCGTCGACAGCCGCGGGCCGGGCGTTCTGCGCATCATGCCGCGCGTCAATGACGAGATTAATGAGGAATGGATTTCGGATAAAACCCGCTTCATCTGGGACGGCCTGCAGCGTCAGCGCCTCGACAAGCCCTATGCTCGTGTCGAAGGCAAGCTGGCACCGGTCAGCTGGGATATTGCGCTCGGCATGGCCGCCGACAAGCTGTCCGGCGATGCCTCGAAAATTGGCGTCATTTCCGGCGATCTCAATTCGATTGAAGAGCTGAAAGCGGCAAAAGACCTGTTCGACGCGCTTGGCGTCACCTCCATGGATGGCCGTCAGGCCGGCGAAAAATTGGGTGAGGGGCCGCGCGAAAGCTGGCTCTTCAACTCCACCATTGCCGGGATTGACGAGGCCGACGCGATTTTGCTGGTTGGCACCGATCCGCGCCTTGAAGCGCCGGTGCTCAATGCCCGCATTCGCCGCGCCTGGCTGGAGCGGGACGTGAAAGTCGGCGTCATCGGCGCGACCGGTGATCTGACCTATCCGTTCGAGCAAGTGGGCGATGGCCCCAAAGACCTCAAGGGCTTTGGCGGCAAACGCTCGGGCTTTACCAAAGTCCTGAAAGACGCCGAAAAACCGATGATCATCGTTGGCGCGTCCGCCCTGGCCCGCGAAGACGGCGCTCAGGTGCTGCGCGCAGCCGGCGAGGTCGCGGCGAAGGTCGGGGCCGTCAAGGATGGCTGGAACGGCTTCAACGTGCTGCACACCGCTGCTTCGCGCGTTGGTGCTCTGGATCTCGGCTTTGTGCCGGGCAAGGGCGGTAAGTCGGTCGCCGAAATGCAGGCCGGTGGCATGGACACCATCGTCCTGATGGGCGCAGACGAGATCGAGGCCGATTTCGGCGATGCCTTCGTCATCTATGTCGGCCACCACGGCGATCGCGGTGCGCATCGCGCGGACCTGATCCTGCCCGGCGCGGCCTATACCGAGAAAAAGGGCATGTGGGCCAATATGGAAGGCCGCGTGCAATTCAATGCGCGGGCCGTCTTCCCGAAGGGCGACGCGAAAGAGGACTGGGCGATTTTCCGGGCCCTGTCAGAGCGCCTCAACAAGACGTTGCCATACAATTCGCTGGAAGAATTGCGTGAGAAGCTGATTGCCGATCATCCGGTCTTCGGCGGCATTGATCACGCGCCGGGCCATGCCTCGGCTGCTGAATTTGATGTGGCATCGATTGGCGAAGCGGGCGATATGGGCGCCGAGCCTTTCCGGTCGGCAATCGCTGACTTCTACCTCACGAACGCAATCGCACGGGCCTCGAAAACCATGGCGGAATGTTCGGCACTCAAATCAGCGCCTCACGCGCAAGCGGCGGAGTAGGGGAGATGGAGACGATGGACCCGATCTCTTTCTGGAACTTGCCGGTCTCCGTCGAGTGGACGCTTGTTGCGGTCGGTCAGATTCTGGCCTTCATGATCGTACTTCTGATCTCGCTTGCCTTCCTGCTGCTTCTGGACCGCAAGGTCTGGGCCTCCGTCCAGATGCGCAAGGGCCCCAACGTGGTCGGCGCTTTTGGTTTGCTGCAGTCCTTTGCCGACTTCCTGAAATTCGTGTTCAAGGAAATCGTCGTGCCCGCGGGCGCGGACCGTACGCTCTTCCTGATCGCACCCCTGATTACCTTCATCCTCGCCTTCATCGGCTGGGCCGTTGTGCCGGTCGCACCGGGCTGGGTGATTGCCGATCTCAATGTCGGCATCATGTATCTGTTCGCGATTTCATCGCTCGGCGTTTACGGCATCATCATTGGCGGCTGGGCCTCCAACTCGAAATATCCCTTCCTCGGCGCGCTGCGGTCTGCGGCGCAAATGGTGTCCTATGAAGTCTCCATCGGCTTCATCATTGTCACCGTCCTGCTGTTTGCGGGATCCATGAACCTGTCGGTCATTGTCGACCAACAGGCCGGCGGCTTCTGGAACTGGAATCTTCTGGCGCTGCACACCCTGCCAGTGCCGATGTTCCTGGTGATGATCCCGATGACGGGCATTTTCTTCATCTCGGCGCTGGCGGAAACCAACCGTCCGCCGTTTGACCTTCCCGAAGCGGAATCCGAACTGGTGGCCGGTTATCAGGTGGAATACTCCTCCACCCCGTATCTGCTGTTCATGATCGGCGAATATCTCAACATCGTTCTGATGTGCGCCATGACGACCATTCTCTTCTTCGGCGGATGGCATGCACCGTTCGAATTCCTGTCCTTCCTGCCGCCTTTCTTCTGGTTCGCCGCGAAAGTGGTCTTCTTCTTCTTCATGTTCGCCATGGTGAAGGCGCTGGTGCCACGCTATCGCTATGACCAGCTGATGCGTCTGGGCTGGAAAATCTTCCTGCCGACCTCACTCGGTGCTGTCGTACTGGTTGGCGCTTACGTTGCCTATTCGGGAGCTGCCTCATGAGCCGTATCGCCCAAACCATTCGCGGCGCCTTGCTGATGGATTTCTGGGGCGCGTTCGTCATGGGCCTCCGCTACATGGCGCAGCCGAAAGCGACCATCAATTATCCCTTCGAGAAAGGGCCGATCAGCCCGCGCTTCCGCGGTCAGCACGCTTTGCGCCGCTACGCCAATGGCGAAGAGCGCTGCATCGCCTGCAAGCTGTGTGAAGCGGTTTGCCCGGCGCAGGCGATCACCATTGAAGCCGAACCGCGCGAGGACGGCTCACGCCGCACCACGCGCTATGACATCGACATGGTGAAGTGCATCTATTGCGGCTTCTGCGAGGAAGCCTGTCCGGTAGACGCCATCGTCGAAGGGCCGAATTTCGAGTTCGCCGCGGAAACCCGCGAAGAGCTCTACTACGACAAGGAAAAACTGCTTGCGAATGGCGATCGGTGGGAACGCGAGATCGCGCGCAATCTGGAATTGGACGCGCCTTACCGCTAGGGCGGGCGCAAACGGAACGGGGCGGCTGATGCTGCAGGTAATAGCATTCTGGATATTGGCGAGCGTGACAGTCCTGTCCGCTTTCTTCGTCGTGGCCGCGCGAAACCCGGTGAGGTCCGTTCTGTGGCTGATCCTCGCCTTCTTCTCGGCGGCGGGCCTGTTCGTCCTCCTGGGCGCGGAATTCCTCGCCATGCTTCTGATCGTGGTCTATGTCGGCGCGGTCGCGGTGCTCTTCCTCTTCGTCGTGATGATGCTCGATGTTGATTTCACCGAGCTTAAGCAGGGCTTCCTCAGCTATCTGCCGTTCGGCGCGCTGGTCGCGATCGTGCTGGTCGCGGAATTGATCATTGTCGGTCAGTCCTGGACGCAGGCGAATGTCGTGGCCCCCGCAGGTGCCAGCACGACGCCGGAAGGCGTCTCCAATGTCGAGGCGCTCGGCATGCTGCTCTATGACGATTATGCCTATTTCTTCCAGGCCGCAGGTCTGGTCCTGCTGGTCGCCATGATTGGCGCGATCGTCCTGACCCTGCGCCACAAGCCGCATGTGAAACGTCAGAATATTGCCGAACAGGTGGGCCGCGATCGCAAGACGGCGGTCACCATGCAGGATGTGAAATCCGGAGAGGGATTGGGCGAATGACCGAGATCGGACTGTCACACTATCTCGCGGTTGCCGCGATCCTGTTCACCATCGGGGTGTTCGGCATTTTCGTGAATCGCAAGAATGTCATCATCCTTCTGATGTCGGTCGAGCTCTTGCTGCTCGCGGTCAACATCAATCTCGTGGCGTTTTCCTCCTTCCTCGGCGATCTCGCCGGACAGGTCTTCGCCATGTTCGTTCTCACCGTCGCGGCGGCTGAAGCCGCGGTGGGTCTTGCAATCCTTGTCGTCTACTTCCGGAATCGTGGAAACATTTCGGTCGAAGACGTGAACCTGATGAAGGGCTAGAGGCATGGCACCGATCCTCATCGTCTTCGGCCCGCTGGTCGGCGCTCTGGTCTCCGGACTCTTCCAGCGCTTCATCGGCGATCGCGCCGCTCAGGTAATCACCACCGGCCTGCTGATCCTTTCCGCCGTCCTGTCGGCCTGGGTCTTCTACGACGTCATCTTCGCCGAAAACGTCCGCACCATCCCGCTCGCTACCTGGATGAGCATTGGCGACTTCCAGGCGACCTGGTCGCTGCGCCTCGATACGCTCTCGGCGGTCATGCTGGTCGTGGTGACGAGCGTTTCTTCGCTCGTCCACGTCTATTCCTGGGGCTATATGAGCGACGACCCGCATCGGGCACGTTTCTTCAGCTATCTCTCCCTCTTCACCTTCGCCATGCTGATGCTGGTGACGGCCGACGATTTCCTCCAGCTCTTCTTCGGCTGGGAAGGCGTGGGGCTGGCCTCCTATTTGCTGATCGGCTTCTGGTACAAGAAGAAATCCGCCAACAATGCCGCCATCAAGGCGTTCGTGACCAACCGCGTGGGCGATTTCGGCCTCGCGCTCGGCATCATGGCGGTGTTTGCGATCTTCGGATCCATCAGCTTCGACAGCGTCTTCAGCGATGTGGAGGGCATGTCTGCGCTGACATGGAGCTTCCTGGGCATGGAATACAATGCGATCGAACTGGTCGCCTTCCTGCTCTTCATCGGTGCGATGGGCAAATCCGCGCAATTCTTCCTGCATGTCTGGCTGCCGGACGCGATGGAGGGCCCGACGCCGGTCTCCGCACTCATCCACGCTGCCACCATGGTGACGGCTGGCGTCTTTCTTGTCTGCCGCTGTTACCCGCTGTTTGAAGCCGCGCCCATGGCCTCGGCCTTCATGACGGTGATCGGCGCGACAACGGCGCTCTATGCGGCCACCGTCGGCCTCGTGCAGAACGACATCAAGCGCATCATCGCCTATTCGACCTGTTCACAGCTCGGCTACATGTTCTTTGCGGCAGGCCTCGGGCTCTACTCCGCGGCGATGTTCCATCTGTTCACGCACGCCTTCTTCAAGGCCCTGCTTTTCCTCGGCGCCGGATCGGTCATTCATGGCCTGCATCACGAGCAGGACATGCGGAAAATGGGCGGCACGTTCAAGGTGCTGCCCGCAACCTATCTCCTGATGATCATCGGCACGCTGGCGCTGACCGGTGTCGGTATTCCGGGCACGCCGATCGGCTTCGCCGGGTTCTACTCCAAGGACATGATCATCGAAGAAGCCTTCATGATGGGCCAGGACGGCGTCGCCTTCGGCATGTTCGCCTTCTGGATCGGCGTCATCGCGGCAGGCCTGACCAGCTTCTATTCCTGGCGTCTGATCTTCATGACCTTCCACGGCAAGTTCCGTGGTGAGAAAGAAGTCATTGATCACGCGCATGAAAGCCCGCCTGTGATGATGATCCCGCTGGTCCTGCTCGCCGTTGGCGCACTGTTTGCCGGCGTTGCCTTCAAGAACCAGTTTGTGGGCCAGAATGCGTTCACTTTCTGGGAAGATTCCCTGCCGGCCGGCCCATATGCCGAAGGCAATTACGGTGATGAATACCGCGCCTCGCTCGCCGACGAAGTCATGGCCGGCCATTCCGAACTGGAAGCAGATTCGCTGGATGCGGCAGTGGGTGAGGGCGATGCCCATGCGCCGTCGCAATCGGCAGCCGATCATGGCGCCGACGCAGCCCACGGTAACGACGCGGCTCACGCCGGAGAAGGCGATCACGGTGAAGAGGGCGAGCACCATGGCGGCCACCATCCGCCGACCTGGGTGCTCTGGACGCCGCTCTTTGTGACGGCTTTCGGCTTTGTGCTGGCCGGGTTCCTCTATGTGCGCCATGCCGGTTTCGGAGCGCAGCTGGCCGCGCGGAAAGGTCCGCTGCACAGCTTCCTCCTGAACAAGTGGTATTTCGACGAGCTTTACAATTTCGTCTTTGTTCGCGGGGCCGCCGCGCTTGGCGATTTGTTCTGGAAAGTGGGCGATCGCCGCATCATTGACGGTTTTGGTCCCAATGGCTTTGCCGCTTCGGCCATGGCCGCCGCCCGGCGCCTGTCGAAAGCCCAGTCCGGATTCCTTTATCACTACGCATTTGTCATGCTGATCGGGGTGGTGGCACTCACCATCTGGGCCATGACCGGCGCGGGAGGCGAATAGATGCTCTCTGCCGTAACCTTTGCGCCCCTGGCTGGCGCCCTCGTTATCACGCTGTTCAAGATGTTCTCGCGTGCCGAGGACTCCGCCTTCATCGAGAAGAATGCGCGCGGCGTGGCCTTGCTGACGACGCTCGTCACCTTCGCCTTGTCGATTGTGATGATGTTCCAGTTCGATCCGGAGGTCGCCGGCTTCCAGTTGGTCGAATACGTGCCATGGTTCACCGAACTCGGCATGGGCTATCGCATGGGCGTGGACGGCCTGTCCGTCCTGTTTGTCCTGCTGACCGCCTTCCTGATGCCGATCGCCATTCTGGCAAGCTGGAAGATCGAGAAGCGCGTCGCCGACTACATGATCGCTTTCCTCATCCTGGAAACGCTCATGATCGGCGTGTTCTGCGCGCTGGATCTGGTGCTGTTCTACATCTTCTTCGAAGCCGGCCTTATCCCGATGTTCCTGATCATCGGCGTATGGGGTGGCGCTCGCAGGGTCTATGCGTCGTTCAAATTCTTCCTCTACACTTTGCTTGGCTCAGTGCTGATGCTGATCGCCATGGTCTATATGTATCTGCAGGCCGGAACGACGAATATCGAGGTCTTGCTGACCACGCCGTTCGCCGCGGAAGTGCAGACCTGGTTGTGGCTGGCCTTCTTCGCCAGTTTCGCTGTGAAAATGCCCATGTGGCCTGTTCACACCTGGCTGCCGGACGCTCACGTGGAAGCGCCGACGGCGGGATCGGTCATTCTGGCCGGTGTCCTTTTGAAAATGGGCGGATATGGATTCCTGCGTTTCTCCATCCCGATGTTCCCGGATGCGACGGCCTATTTCACACCGCTTGTTTTCGTTCTGTCGGTTATTGCGATCATCTACACGTCGCTGGTGGCCTTCCGGCAGACCGATATCAAGAAGCTGATCGCCTATTCCTCTGTCGCTCACATGGGGCTGGTGACGATGGGCCTGTTCGCCATGACCGAACTGGGCGTGCAGGGGGCAATCTTCCAGATGCTATCGCACGGGGTCATCTCCGGCGCGCTCTTCCTTGCGGTCGGCGTGATCTATGACCGGATGCATACGCGCGAAATCGCCTTCTATGGCGGCCTCGTACATCGTATGCCGGTCTATGCGGCCGTGCTGGCGCTGTTCACCATGGCCAATGTCGGCCTGCCGGGCACATCCGGATTCGTTGGCGAAATCATGGCCATGATCGGTACATTCCAGGTTTCGACCTGGGCAGCCGCAGGCGCCGCGGTCGGCGTGATCCTGTCAGCGGTCTACATGCTGACGGCCTATCGCAATCTGGTGCTCGGTGACCTGACCAATCCGAAGCTGGCCGAGATCAATGACATGAATGTCCGCGAATGGGCGATCTTCATGCCGCTCATCATCGCGACTATCGTCCTCGGCTTCTTCTCGACCCTGATCACGGATGTTACCGCGGCCTCGGTAGAGCAGCTGATTTCCAATTATCAGGCGGCCCTTGCCGCCGGCGCACAGTAGGGACCGAAGCGATGAACCTTTCAACGCTCACCGCTGAATACTCACTCTTCGCTCCGGAGCTGGTTCTGGCCATCGGGGCGATGGCGCTTCTGATGCTTGGCGTTTTCGTCAAGGATCACGACAAGGCGGCCGGTTTTGTCGCGCCGTTGACGGCCGGCCTGCTGGTCGTTGCCGGACTGGTTGCTGCCTTCTTTGTGCCGTCTGAAGGCGGACAGGCCTTTGCAGGCGCCTTTGTGTTCGATCCTCTGGCCCTGTTCTCAAAGGTCGCGATCTTCGGATCGGCTGCGGTCGCATTGCTGTTTGCGGTGCCGTATCTGAAGGCCGAGCGGCTTGCCAAGTTTGAATATTTCGTCCTGATCGCGCTGGCCGCACTGGGCATGTCGATGATGGTGTCGGCGAACGATCTGATCTCCATGTATATGGGGGTCGAGCTGCAGTCGCTGGCGCTCTATGTGCTGGCCGCCTTCAACCGCGACAGCCTCCGGGCCTCGGAAGCGGGTCTCAAATATTTCGTGCTGGGCGCGCTTTCTTCCGGATTGCTCCTTTATGGCGCCTCGCTGGTTTACGGGTTTACCGGCGCGACCGGCTTCAACGAAATTGCGGTCGCTGCCGCCTCTGGCGAGGTCTCCATCGGCCTCCTCTTCGGACTGGTGTTCATCATTTGCGGTCTGGCCTTCAAGGTTTCAGCCGCGCCCTTCCACATGTGGACGCCCGACGTTTACGAGGGCTCGCCCACGCCGGTGACGGCCTTCTTTGCGACGGCCCCCAAATTTGCTGCCATCATCCTGCTGGCCCGCATCCTGATGGAACCGTTTGGCGCGATGACGGAACAATGGCAGCAGGTCATTACCGCGATTGCGATCCTGTCCATGGCCGTGGGGGCATTCGGCGCGCTCACCCAGAACAATATCAAACGCCTGATGGGCTACTCCTCCATCGGCAATATGGGCTATGCGCTTGTCGCCATTGCCGCCGGCACACAGATTGGTTTGTGGGCGCTTCTCGCTTTCATGATCCTCTATGTGATCGGCCTGATCGCGGCGTTCGGCGTGATCCTGTCCATGCGCACGAGTGAAGGCATGGTCGAGCAGGTCGAGGACCTCGCAGGCCTGGCCCAATCCCATCCGGGGCTCGCCTGGACCATGACCGGCGCCATGTTCTCCATCGGCGGTTTGCCATTCCTCGTCGGCTTCTTCGGAAAGCTGTTCATTCTCTATGCCGCGCTGCAGGCCGGTCTGGTTCTTCTGCCGATTGCTCTGGTGCTCTTTTCGGTCGTAGCGGCCTATTACTATCTGCGCATTGTGCGGGTGATGTGGTTCTCCGATCCGATCGTGAAATTCGTCGGGTCGCCCGCGACAACCGCCTGGATCACCAATATCGCCGGTATCGCAACCCTGGTGCTGATCGTCATTGTGCCTCTGCTATACCAACTCGCGCAGGGTGCCGGTTTCGGACTGCTCTAGATGACAGCATCGGGCGTCCGGATCGAATGGCTGGACGAAATTGACTCCACAAACGAGGAATCCCGCCGCCGGTTCAGGGCTGGTGAGATCGGGCCCCTCTGGATCGCCGCGCGTCGGCAAACCGCCGGTCGTGGGCGCCGCGGCCGTGCATGGGCGGACCTCAGCCGGAATCTCTATTGCTCGGGACTGTATTCGCTCAAGTGCATGCCGGGGGAGGCGGCGCAATTGTCCTTCGCCGCCGCATTGGCTGCGGCCGAAGTCTGTCAGTCGGCGCTTGCAGATCATACCCCAAAGGTGAAATGGCCGAATGATGTCCTGATCGACGGTCAAAAGGTCTGCGGCATTCTTTTGGAATCCGCCGATGCGCCCGGTCAGGTCGTGCAGCTGGTTGTCGGGATCGGCATCAATATCATGGCGGCGCCGGACATTCCCGAGCGCCCTGCGGTGAGCCTTGCCAGCCTGGGAGCATCTATCAATCCGGCCACCGCGCTTGAATTTCTGGTCGAGCGGTTTGAACACTGGCGGTCCGTTTGGGCGAGGGAAGGCTTCACGCCGATACGGGAGGCATGGCTGGCGCGCGCGCATGGTGTCGGGCAGCGTTGTCTTGTGCGTCTGGAAAACGAGACGCTGGAAGGCGTGTTCACGGACCTTGCGGCGGATGGATCGCTGAAGCTCGAGCTCGCCGGCGGCCAGTCGCGCCTTATTTCAGCGGGAGACGTATTTTTCCCTGGGGCTTTGGGCTAGACCACTCCTCATGTTTCTTGCAATCGATTGCGGCAACACCAACACGCTGTTCGCCGTGCATGACGGCGACGATTGGCGGGCGCAATGGCGCACCGCGACCCATTCCACGCGCACGGCGGATGAGTACGCTGTCTGGCTCAGCCAGATCATGGAAATGAATGGCCTGACCTTTGCCGATATCGGTGCCTGTGTCATTTCAACCGTCGTGCCGCAAGCCCTGTTCAATCTGCGTAATCTCTCGCGCCGTTATCTCGGGGCGGAGCCCCTGATCATCGGCGAGCCCAATGTCGAACTCGGCGTTCAGGTGCGCTTGCCCAAGCCGCAGGAAGCCGGCGCGGACCGCCTCGTGAACGCGCTCGGTGCCCGGTCAAAATATGAGGGTGCGCTGCTGCTCATCGATTCCGGCACGGCGACCACATTTGATGTTGTGTCCAGCGACGGTGCGTTCGAGGGCGGCATTATTGCGCCGGGCGTGAACCTGTCGATGAAAGCCCTTCACGAGGCCGCAGCGCGCCTGCCACGCATCGAAATCCGTCAACCGGAACACATCATTGGTAAGGATACGGTATCCGCCATGCAATCGGGTGTCTTCTGGGGCTATGTGGAGCTGATTGACGGCCTCGTGCGCCGCACGCGCGAGGAATATCCTGAGGAATTGACGGTCATCGCGACCGGCGGGGTTGCCTCGCTCTTTGAAGGCGCGGCCCGGTCAATTGATCATTTTGATTCCGATATGACCATTCGCGGCCTGCTCGAGGTCTGGCGTCTGAATGGCGGTGGGGCCCGATAATGGCAAACGATAACGGGCTTTACTTCCTGCCGCTCGGCGGGTCTGGCGAAATTGGCATGAACCTCAATCTCTACGGCTATGGGCCGGAAGAGAACCGCAAATGGATTATGGTCGATTGCGGCGTCACCTTCGGGGACCTGACCACGCCGGGCGTCGATATCATCATGCCGGATCCCGATTTCATCGAGGAACGCGCGCACGATCTGCTGGCCATCATTCTAACACATGCACACGAAGACCATATGGGTGCCGTCGCCCATCTGTGGGAACGCTTCCGCTGCCCGATCTACGCCACGCCGTTTACCGCATGGCTGATGGTCGACCGGTTGAAGGAAAAGGGCCTGCACAAGGAAGCCATCGTCAATGTCGTGCCGATGGGCGGACACATCAATCTGGATCCCTTCGATATCAGCTTTGTCACGCTGACCCATTCCATTCCGGAACCCAATGGCCTCGCCATCCGGACACCGGAAGGCCTGATCCTGCATACGGGTGACTGGAAGATTGATCCCGAACCCCAGATCGGGGAAGCCACCGACATCAATGCGCTGACCGCTCTTGCCGAAGAGGGCGTGCTGGCGATGGTCTGCGACAGTACAAACGTCTTCACCGAAGGGGAATCCGGGTCCGAAGCCGGTGTTCGCAAAAATCTGATCGAACTGGTTGGCGAGCTGAAAGGCCGCGTCGCGATTGCCTCCTTTGCTTCCAATGTCGCGCGCATGGAATCGGCGATCGTAGCCGCTGAAGCCAATGACCGCCGGGTCTGTCTGGCAGGCCGGTCCATGCATCGCATGGCAGCAGCGGCCAAGGCCGTCGGCATGTTGAAGAATGCCAAACCTTTCGTGGATGAGGATGACGCGGCCCACTTTCCGGCCGAGAAGATTCTCTATCTCTGTACCGGCAGCCAGGGCGAGCCCCGCGCCGCCTTGTCCCGCGTGGCTCGCGGCGATCACCGCTCCATCAATTTGACGACGGGCGATACCGTGATTTTCTCCTCGCGGGTCATTCCGGGCAATGAGGCCGGCATTTTCGAGCTGCAGAACCAGCTGGCCGAACGCGGCGTCGACATAATCACAGAGCGCGACCGGCATGTTCATGTCTCCGGCCATCCGTGCCGCGACGAGCTGCGCCAGATGTATGCCTGGGTGAAGCCGCGTATTGCCATTCCGGTCCATGGCGAGCGGCGGCATCTGGTGGAACATGCCGAATTCGCGAAATCCCTGCAGGTGCCGCACGCCCTGCCGGGCCGTAATGGTGACATGATCCGCATTACAAAGGACGGCGCCTCTGTGGTGGACGAGGTCAAATCCGGCCGCCTGTATGTCGACGGGAATCTGCTGACCGAGGCTGAAAACCCGGCCATTCGCGAGCGCCGTTCCATGGCTTATGCCGGGCATATTACCGTTGCCATGGTGATTGACGGGCAGGGCGGCTTGATCTCCGGTCCCGATGTGCGTGCTATGGGCCTTCCGGAAACCCGTGAGCGATCCGAAGAACAATGGCTGGATCTGATTGGCGAAACAGCAGAAGCCGCTTTTGACCGCATGAAGCGGCGTGATCGCTGTGATGAAGCGGAAGTCGAGGAAATGGTGCGCCGGGGTGTCCGCCGCGAACTCAACTATCTTTGGGGTAAAAAGCCCCAGGTCGATATTATGGTACTCACCGCCTGAGGAGAGATGAAATGAAAGTCGGACGTCTCAATCACATCGGAATCGCGACACCGGACATTACCGCGACACGCGACACCTATGGCGCGCTCTACGGGCTGGACAATGTGACCGACATCAAGGATTTCCCGCAATTGGGAGTGAAGGTCTGCTTTGTGAATACCGGCAATACCGAGCTTGAATTGCTGGAGCCGCTTGGTCCGGAAAGCCCGGTCAACAAATTCCTCGAAAAGAATCCGAAGGGCGGCCAGCATCACCTTTGTTTTGAAGTGGCGGACATCGTCGCGGCCCGCGATGCCATGCAGGCCAGCGGCGCGACTATTCTGGGCACCGGAGAGCCCTATATCGGCGCTCATGGTGTGCCAGTGGTGTTTGTTCACCCCAGGGATACGCATGGTGTACTGGTTGAGTTGATGCAGGAGCCCCGATGAAACCGTTGAAAATGGCCCAGATTGCGGTCGTCGCCATTGCGGCTCTGGCCTGGCTGTTTCAGTTGATCCGTCCGGGCGAGGGAATGGATTTTGTGACTGGTCTGGTCGTCTATCTCATTGTCTGGTGGATCGCGCTGTTTGCCGTCTTGCCATTCGGTATCACCGGACAGGCCGAGAGTGGCGAGATCATTGACGGCACCGAGGCCGGCGCGCCGGTTGCGGCCAATTTCAAAAGCAAGGCGTGGATCACGACCGTCACGGCCGCCATCATATGGCTGGTGCTGTTTGTGGTTCTGGAATTCCAGCTGATCTCGCTGAACGACATCCCCTTCATTCCCGACGAACACGCCTGGGACGCCTAACCGCGTACGAAAAAACCTCGCAGGCGCTGGCCCCAGCTGCGTTCATAGAAGGGCGCAATCTCGGCTGACCGGAAGTATTCATCCACCAGGCTGTCGGCTTGCCCCATCAGAACAACGTCGACCGGCAGGCCCTCCGGCGCGGTATCGGGGATCACCATCTGCATTTCGCGGATCAGCCGGTCCATATTGCCGTCGGCATCCAGAGCCACGACAAGGCTGAGCGGCTTGTCCTGGGTCTCGACCAGCATTTGCGCATAAAAGGCGCGCTTGACGGCTCCATGGCGCGCAAAAAGCCGTGTCAGTGCATCAATCAACTCAACGGGCTCATCCGCCGGCTGGCCGATCTGGACTTCGGTATCATCGTCCAGCCGGTATTCACCCGTTCCGGAAATGGGCGTGCCATCAAGAAGATGGGTAATCTCCTCTGGCGTGAATTCCTTGGCGATATCCTGACCGGGATTGAGCACCAGAAAATTGCCGCGCGTGGAGTCGAGCAATTCGCGCGTGCCAATCGACAGATAGGGCGTCTCGCCGGACACGGCTTCATTCAGCGCATCAAGCGACGTGAAGAAGGGGATGTAGGGCTGGCCATCCTCGAATTCGAAATTGGCGAGCGATATCGTATCGCCTTCGGATATCCGGAATTCGCCTTCGGGAAGGTCCGTGCTCACATCCCCGATGACGTAGATTTTGGCTTGCAACAGCGCCGCATAGAAATCAGGCCGGGCAACAGGGTCATCTGCCGCCTGCAGCATCGCCGTTTCAAGATCATTGCGCGGAAATTCGGACATTTCTTCCCCTCTGGCATGGCATGCCAGAATTTGCGCTCAAGCAACACCCGGCTACCTGCAATGACGCGCAACCGCCTTGCTCCGTCCGCCAAGCCCGGTTAAGCGTCAGAGTCGAAATTCAGACCTTTGCGGAACTCCACCCATGCGCCTTTCCCGTTATTTCATCCCCGTTCTGAAGGAAACGCCTTCGGACGCCCAGATTGTTTCCCACCGGCTGATGCTGCGCGCGGGCCTGATCCGTCAGGAGGCTGCCGGCATTTATGCCTGGCTGCCGCTGGGTCATCGCGTTTTGCGCAAGATCGAGCAGATTGTCCGCGAGGAGCAGGACCGGGCAGGGGCGGCCGAGATGCTGATGCCGACCTTGCAGCCCGCTGATTTGTGGCGCGAGAGCGGCCGCTATGACGATTATGGCCAGGAAATGTTGCGCATTGTCGACCGCCATGAGCGCGATCTGCTTTACGGTCCGACCAATGAGGAAATGATCACCGAGATCTTCCGCGCCTATTGCCGCTCCTACAAGGACGTGCCGAAGCTGCTCTATCATATCCAGTGGAAGTTCCGCGACGAGATCCGCCCGCGTTTCGGCGTGATGCGCGGCCGCGAATTCCTGATGAAGGATGCCTATTCCTTCGATCTGGACGAAGACAGCGCCCGCAAGGCCTATAACCGCATGTTCGTGGCCTATCTCAACACCTTCTCCCGTCTGGGATTGAAGGCCGTGCCGATGCGCGCCGATACCGGCCCCATTGGCGGTGATCTCTCCCATGAATTCATCATTCTGGCCGAAACCGGCGAGAGCGAGGTTTTCTGTCACGCCGACCTCGTCGAGATGGGTGCGCCGGGCCTGGACGTGGATTTCGACGGCGACCTCCAGCCGCTGGTCGATCAGCGCACCGCGCTTTATGCCGCGACCGAGGAAATGCATGACGCGGCGCGCTTCGAGGCCGACGTGCCGGCAGACAAGCGCCTCTCGGCACGCGGGATCGAAGTGGGGCATATCTTCAATTTCGGCACCAAGTATTCCGAGCCGATGAAAGCCGTGGTGGCACATCCCGATGGCAAGGAACGCCCGGTGCATATGGGCAGCTATGGCGTGGGGGTGTCGCGTCTGATGGGCGGCATTATCGAGGCCAGCCATGACGATGACGGCATTATCTGGCCGGACAGCGTGGCACCCTATGGCGTCGGCATTATCAATATGCGGGCCGATGATGACGACATCAACGCCGCGTGTGAGACGGCCTATGCCGCGCTGACCAAAGCCGGCCGGGAACCGCTGCTGGACGATACGGCGGACCGGGCAGGGACCAAGTTTGCGCGCATGGATCTGATCGGCCTGCCTTACCAATTGGTCATTGGCCCCCGGGGGCTGAAAGAGGGCAAGATAGAAGTGAAGGTGCGTCGGACCGGAGAAAAGCACGAGCTCTCTCTGGACGATGCCATCAACCGGCTTGCGGAAGGATCATTCACGAATGGCTGAGACCCGGCTGGGTGGCGCGCGGCCCTTTGCGCCGTTCGAATTTGTCATCGCCATGCGCTATCTGCGCGCCCGGCGCAAGGAGGGCGGAATCGCCCTGATCGCGATCATCTCCTTCCTCGGCATCATGCTGGGCGTGGCGGCGTTGATCATCGTGCTCTCCATCATGAATGGCTTTCGCTACGAGCTCTTGAGCCAGCTCCTGGGGGCCCAGAGCCATGTCTATGTTGATGTGCGCGGATTGACCGAGCCGGAAATTGACGAAATCCAGCGCGATCTGGAGCGCATTCCCGGTATTTTGAATGTCGGGCCGCGCTATGAAGGGCAGGCGCTGTTTACCGCCAATGGTGAAACCGTAGGCGCACAAGTCGTTGGCGTTGAACCGTCCGACATCGCCAATATCCCCCGGATTTCTTCCCCGCCCAGCGGAGAGCAACGCTATGGCCTGATTGACGGGCGTTTCGATACGTTCGGCGTGGGCAATAATGGCGGCGACAATATCCTGATCGGACGGGCACTGGCCTCGCGCATGGGCGTCGTTCCGGGTGACGAGATTACGCTGCTGGCACCGAATGGGTCATCGGGACCGTTCGGAACCGTGCCCCGGCGCAAAGCCTACACGGTGGCGGGTGTCTTCACCGTCGGCGTTCATCAATTCGATCAGGTCGTGACCTTCATGCCGCTGGAGCAGGCCCTTTTGTTCTTTGCCCAGGACGGCCCGCTGACCATCGAGGCGAGGGTGGAAGACCCGGTCGAGATCAATGACACCATGGTGCGCGTGCGTCAGGCGGTCGGCAATGGCGTATCGATCTTTGACTGGCGCGATCAAAGCCTGGCCTTCTATCAGGCGCTTCAGGTTGAACGTTTTGCCATGCGCCTGATCCTGTCGGTCGTCATCCTGATCGCGGCGCTGAATATTATCACCGGACTGATCATGCTGGTGAAGAATAAGGGACGGGACATTGCGATCCTGCGCACCATGGGCGCAACGCGCGGCTCCGTGATGCGCGTATTTCTGATCATCGGACTGATGATCGGTGCCGTCGGCGCTTTATCCGGCGCCGCGATGGGATTCCTGTTCGTTTTGAATATCGAGCATATCCAGAACTTCATTCAGCTCGTCACCGGTGTCGATCCATTCAACCCGGAAGTCTACTTCCTGACGCGCCTGCCGGCTCGGATTGATCCGGGTGAGGTGAGCTTTGCGGTCCTGTTCGGTCTGCTTTCGGCTTTGCTGGCGGCCTTCCCGCCGGCCTGGCGCGCCGCGCGTCTCGATCCGGTGGAGGCATTGCGCTATGAGTGATGCCGTGCTCTCCCTGCGCAATGTCGAGCGCACCTATCAGTCGGGCGGCGAGGATCTGAAGGTCCTGCGCGGGGTCAATCTTGATCTCAAGCCGGGCGAGATTGTCGGCCTGATCGGACCGTCAGGCTCGGGCAAATCCACTCTGCTTCACATTGCGGGTCTGCTGGAGCCACCGGATGCGGGCAGTGTCACCCTGTCCGGCGTGGATGCCGTCAATGCCAATGATGATGTCCGCACGGGTCTGCGCCGCAATTATGTGGGCTTCGTTTATCAATTCCATCATCTGCTGCCGGAATTCGATGCGCTCGAGAACGTCGCCTTGCCGCGGCTGATCCATGGCGAATTACGGCATAAGGCCATGCCGGAAGCCCGGCGCCTTTTGACCGCGCTAGGCCTCGGCGAACGGCTGACGCACCGGCCGGCAGAACTCTCCGGTGGCGAACAACAGCGTGTCGCGATTGCGCGGGCTTTCGCCAATAATCCCAAGCTGATCCTGGCCGACGAGCCCACCGGCAATCTCGATCCGAAAACCTCGGATGCCGTGTTCGAGAGCTTCCGGTCGGCGGCGCGGGACGAGGGCGTAGCGGCGCTGGTGGCCACCCACAATATCGGCCTTTCAGAACGCATGGACCGCGTGCTGACCCTCGAAAACGGCAAGCTCGTTTCCTTTCAGGTGCCTGTTTAGTCACGGCTTTTCGACGTTAACTAAAAACTTCTTGGCAATGAGAACAAAACATGAAAGAACATAACCAGAACGAACGAAACGGAGCTGGTTATGAGACGACTTCTTGCTGACGCAACTTCTGCTGCTGCCATTCTGGGCTTTGGCTGGATGATTTTGATGTGGACATCCATTCTCCTCGCCTGACCTTTTCGGGCAGGCTCTGCTAGGAGTGAGTCGGGACCGAAGGAGCAATGAGCATGAGCGACGTATCAGGAGACACCGGGCAGGGCTTTGTCCATCTCCGCAATCGCTCACCCTATTCGGTGCTTGAAGGCGCCATCCCGATCAAGAAAATGGTGGCGCTGGCCGGGGCGGGCAACATGCCCGCCATCGGTCTCACCGATACCAACAATCTTTTTGGCGCCCTCGAGTTTTCAGAAGTGCTCTCTGGGGCGGGCATTCAGCCCATTACCGGTTGCACGCTTTCGATCCGCCTCGGTGAGCCGCGTCCCGGAGATGCCGCGCGGCCGGATGGCACGATTGCGCTGCTCGTGGCGAATGAGGCCGGGTATCGCAACCTCCTCAAACTGACGAGCGCGGCCTTCCTTGAAGTTGGTCCCACCGAACCGGCGCATATCACCGCAGAAAAACTGTTTACCCATACAGAGGGCCTGATCGCGCTGACCGGCGGGCCGGACAGCGTGCTCAATCGGCTGGTCGTGGACGATCACAGGGACGAAGCCGGCAAATGGCTATTGCGATTGCAGGAGGCTTATGGCGACCGCCTCTATGTCGAGCTTCAGCGGCATGGCCGCCGCGAGGAGCTGATTGCGGAAAACTGGCTGGTGGAGCAGGCCTATGACCGCGATTTGCCACTCGTGGCGACCAATGAGTGCTTCTTCCCGGACCGGGACATGCATTCCGCGCACGATGCATTGCTATGCATTGCCGAAAGCCAGTATCTCACCGTCGAGGATCGCCGCCGGGTGACGCCGGACCATTTCTTTGCCTCCGGCGAGGAAATGCGGGCCCGGTTTTCGGATCTGCCCGAAGCCATTGCCAACACGATCGAGATTGCGCGGCGCTGTTCCTACCGGCCGCGCACCCATGATCCCATTCTGCCGAGCTTCCCGACCGAAGCCGGGCGCGATGAGCTGGAGGAATTGCGGGCGCAGGCAGAGGCCGGCCTGAAGGCGCGTCTGGACGTTGTCGATCCGGCGGCTCCGGTTGAGGACTATGAGGCGCGGCTCAAGCTGGAGCTTGAAATCATCGGCTCCATGGGGTTTCCCGGCTACTTCCTGATCGTGTCCGATTTCATCAAATGGGCCAAGAACCATGATATTCCGGTAGGGCCGGGCCGGGGGTCGGGGGCCGGCTCGCTCGTGGCCTGGGCGCTGACCATTACCGACCTTGATCCCTTGCGCTTTGGTCTGCTGTTCGAGCGGTTTCTGAACCCCGAACGCGTCTCCATGCCCGATTTCGACGTCGATTTCTGTCAGGAGCGGCGCGGCGAAGTCATCCGCTATGTGCAGGAGCATTATGGCGCCGATCACGTCGCCCAGATCATCACCTTCGGAACGCTTCAGGCCCGCGCGGTCGTGCGCGATGTCGGGCGGGTGCTGCAATTGCCGCTCGGCCTGGTCGACAAGATTGCCAAACTGGTTCCGGCCAATCCCGCAAATCCGGTAACCCTGGCCGAAGCCATCGAGATCGAACCGCGCCTGCGCGCCTTTGGCGAGGAAGAGCCGGGTGTGGATCGCCTGCTGGAAATCGCGCTGAAGCTCGAAGGGCTTTACCGCAATGCCTCCACCCACGCCGCTGGTGTCGTGATCGGCGATCGTCCCCTGGATGAGCTGGTGCCGCTCTATCGCGATCCGCGGTCCGACATTCCGGCGACCCAGTTCAACATGAAATGGGTAGAGCCGGCGGGCCTTGTGAAATTCGACTTTCTCGGCCTGAAAACCCTGACCGTGATTGCGCGCGCGCTTGGTTATATCGAAAAGGCGGGCGGCGAGATTCCCGATCTGGAAAATGCCTCCTTCGATGATCCGAAAGTCTATGAGCTTTTGTCGACGGGGGCAGGGATCGGCGTCTTCCAGATGGAATCCTCCGGCATGCGCGACACGCTCGCCAAGATGAAGCCGGACAAGATCGAGGATCTGATCGCCCTGATCTCGCTTTATCGTCCGGGGCCGATGAAGAATATCGATGTCTATGTCGACCGGAAGTTCGGCCGGGCCGAAGTCGATTATCTTCACCCGGATTTGAAGACCGTTCTGGATGAGACCTATGGCGTCATCATCTATCAGGAACAGGTGATGCAGATTGCGCAGGAATTGTCTGGTTATTCCCTTGGCGAAGCGGATCTGTTGCGCCGGGCCATGGGTCGCGGCCTATGCCGCCATCGCCTACCGGACCGGCTATCTGAAGGCCAATCACCCGGTTGAATTCCTCGCAGCTTTGATGAGCCTCGATCGCAGCAATGTCGAGAAACTGGCCGTCTTCTTTCAGGAAGCGCGCCGGATGGATACGCCCATTCTGCCGCCGGACATCAACCTGTCCGAGGCCGATTTCTCGGTGAAAGATGGCGCGGTCGTCTATGCGCTCGGCGCGGTCCGCAATGTCAGCCTGTCTGCGATGGAGGCCCTCGCAGAGGAACGCAAGGCCAACGGCCCGTTCAAGGATTTGTTTGATTTTGCCGAACGCGTGGATCCCAAGCTCCTGAACAAGCGGACGTTGGAAAATCTGGCCCGCGCCGGCGCGTTCGACAGTATCGAACCGGATCGTGCCCGCGCCTTTGCAGCGGCGGAAACCCTGTGCGCCATGGCCAACAAGGCGCAGGAGGAACGTGATACCGCTCAGGTCAGCCTCTTTGGCGGGGCCGATCCGGATGCGGGTGGGCTGGCCCGCCCGAAATTGCCGGATGTGCCGCCCTGGACGGCGACGCAGCGGCTCGACGAGGAATTGGCGGCAATTGGCTATTATCTGTCCGGTCACCCGCTGGATGATCAGGCCGACATGCTCGCCCGCCGCGGCGTGGTCTTCGTGGCCGATGCGCCCGACAGTGTTGCCGATGGCGCGTCTGCGATTCGCATGGCCGGCGTGGTCCGCCGGCGTCAGGAGCGGGTCTCGCAACGCACCGGCAAACGCTTTGCCTGGCTGACGCTTTCCGATCCGTCGGGCGAATTCGAGGTTCTGGTCAATCCGGACATGTTGCAATCATCGCGCGACGCGCTGGAAGTCGGTGCATCCGTCATGATCAGTGCCAGTATTGACGACAAGGAAGAGCAATTGCGCTTTTTTGCCGACAGTATCGAAGCGCTTGAGGATGCGCCCGCTGCCGCAGGCTTGAAGGTCCGCCTCAATGTCGACGCGCTGGAAAGCGTGAAAGCCCGCCTGGATCGCGCGGCTGACAGCGCCAAGGGCGAGGGGGTGATCCACCTTATTCTCTCGGTTTCCGATGGCAGTGAGGCGGAATTGCGCTTGCCGGGCCGGGTGCCGACCACGCCTCCGGTTCAGGCCGCGCTGCGCGGGGTCAAGGGCGTGGAAAGCGTCGAGCTGATCTAGCACGCATCATCTGCCCTGCCGGGCTTGCGCCACGCGCCTTTCCCGCCTATATGCGCGCCTGATCACGCACACGGGACTTCGGCTGAACCGAGTTGGGGACGTCGCTCCGGTGTTGCGATTGGCAAGGTGCTGATCGTGACTCCGTTCCGTGGAGGCCAACCGGAAAAGGAAAATGATCAATGGCACTGCCTGAATTCTCCATGCGTCAATTGCTTGAAGCTGGCGCACACTTTGGACACCAGACCCACCGCTGGAACCCGAAGATGAAAGATTACATCTTCGGCGAACGCGCCAACATCCACATCATCGACCTGTCGCAGACCGTTCCGCTGCTGCACCAGGCGCTGGTTCAGGTCCGCGACGTTGCGGCCAAAGGCGGCCGGATCCTGTTTGTCGGTACCAAGCGTCAGGCGTCTGAAATCATTGCGCAGAACGCTCAGCGTTGCGCGCAATACTACATGAATAATCGCTGGCTTGGCGGCACGCTGACCAACTGGGCAACGATTTCCAATTCAATCGCACGTCTCCGCGAACTGGAAGGTCTTCTGGATGATGAGCAGGCATCGGCCGGCTTTACCAAGAAAGAGCTTCTGAATCTGACGCGCGAGCGCGACAAGCTGGAATTGTCGCTCGGCGGCATCAAGGAAATGGGTGGCACGCCGGACCTGATGTTCGTGGTCGACACGAACAAGGAAGCGATCGCCATTCTGGAAGCCAAGAAACTCGGCATTCCGGTGATCGGTATCGTCGACAGCAATTGCGACCCGGACCCGATCGATTTCCCGATCCCGGCCAATGATGACGCGGCCCGTGCCATCACGCTCTATTGCGAGCTGATTGCCGATGCAGCGCTCGATGGCATGACGCAGGGTCAGTCCAATCTGGGTGTGGACCTTGGCGCAGCGGAAAATCCGATTGTCGAACCGGTTCTGACGGAAACGGCGGACGAAGCCGCGGCTCCGGAAGCCGAGGCCACTCCGGCAGCTGAAACTGTCGCGGAAACGTCAGACGAATCCGCTACCGAAGCAAAAGAAGAAAAGACCGAAGGCTGATCCCGGCTTTCACGTCGAACGAAAATCAGGAGCATTATCGATGGCTATTACAGCAGCCCTCGTCAAGGAACTGCGCGACATGACGGGCGCAGGCATGATGGATGCCAAGAAGGCATTGACGGAAAATGACGGCGACATGGACGCCGCAGTCGACTGGCTGCGCACCAAGGGCCTGTCCAAAGCCGCCAAGAAAGCCGATCGTGTTGCGGCCGAAGGTCTGGTCAGCATCGCGGTGGTCGGTGGCAAGGGCGTCGCCGTGGAAGTCAATTCCGAAACCGACTTCGTGGCCAAGAATGCCGACTTCCAGGCCATGGTGAAGGATATCACCTCCGTCGCCATGGATGCAGCCGACGTCGAGGCGCTGAAAGCGGCTTCGGTCAATGGCAAGCCGGTTGCGGACATGATCACCGACCGCGTTGCCAAGATTGGCGAGAATATGTCGGTGCGCCGCATGGCCAAAATCGAAGGCGAAAGCGTTGCAGCCTATGTGCACAACGCGGCTGCGGACGGTATGGGCAAGATCGGTGTTCTGGTTGCTCTGAAGGGCTCGAACGACGAGTTCGGCCGTCAGGTTGCCATGCACATTGCCGCCATCAATCCGGCATCGCTGTCGGAAGCCGATCTGGATCAGGCCCTGGTCGAGAAGGAACGCAGTGTTCTGACCGAACAGGCTCGTGAAAGCGGCAAGCCGGAAAACGTCATCGAGAAGATGATTGACGGCCGCATGAAGAAATACTTCTCCGAAGTGACGCTGCTTAACCAGTCCTTCGTCATCAACCCGGACCTGACGGTCGGAGCGGCGGCCAAAGAGGCCGGCGTCGAAATCCTCGGCTTCATCCGTATGGAAGTCGGCGAGGGGGTCGAAAAGAAGACCGAAGACTTCGCCGCAGAAGTCGCTGCCACTGCCAAGGGCGGCTAGTATGAACAAACAGCGCCGGAGCCTTACCGCTCCGGCGCTTTTCTTTTAGGCTGCACACCATGACTGATTCTGCCGGAGATCCCGCCCCACAGGGCACTCACACGCTCTATAAACGCGTGCTGCTGAAGATTTCCGGTGAGGCCCTGATGGGCGAGCAGCAATACGGCATAGATCTCAACGTCGCTGAACGCGTTGCCCGCGAAGTGTCGGACGCCGTCAATAGCGGCGTGCAAGTCTGCCTGGTGATTGGCGGTGGAAACATTTTCCGCGGATTGTCTGTCGCTGCAAAGGGCATGGACCGCGCTGCTGCGGACTATATGGGCATGCTGGCAACTGTGATGAATGCGCTGGCGATGCAGAATTCGCTCGAACGCGTCGGCGTGCCGACCCGCGTCCAGTCCGCTATCCCGATGACCTCGATTGCCGAGCCCTATATCCGCCGCCGCGCGATCCGGCATATGGAAAAGGGCCGGGTGGTCATTTTTGCTGCGGGCACGGGCAATCCGTTCTTTACAACCGACACCGCTGCCGCCTTGCGCGCTGCCGAGATGGGCTGCGAAGCGCTGTTCAAGGGCACGCAGGTGGATGGTGTCTATTCCGATGATCCGCGCAAGAATCCGGACGCCAAACGCTATGACAGCCTTGATTATCTCGAAGTGCTGTCACGCGATCTGAAAGTCATGGACGCCGCAGCCGTCACATTGATGCGCGAGAATGCCGTGCCGATCGTGGTATTCAACATTCACAAGCCGGGCGAGTTTGCGCGTGTGCTGCGGGGCGAGGGCACCTGCACCACGATTGGCGAACCGCGCACGGCCCGATCACAACAGGGGTAGTGCCATGAGTTCCAGCATTGATATGAAAGACTTGGGCCGCCGGATGGACGGGGCGATTGACGCCCTGCACAAGGAGTTTGGCAGCCTGCGTACCGGGCGCGCCTCGGCCAGCCTTCTGGATACGGTGAAAGTTGAGGCCTATGGCTCACCCACGCCGATCAATCAGGTCGCGACCGTCTCCGTTCCGGAGCCGCGCATGATCTCCGTACAGGTCTGGGACAAGTCCATGGTGTCGGCTGTCGACAAGGCGATCCGCAATGCGCCGCTGGGCGTCAATCCGGTCGTCGAGGGCACGCTTCTGCGGATCCCGATTCCTCCGCTCAATGAGGAACGCCGCGCCGAACTGGCCAAGGCCGCCAGCAATTATGCCGAGCATGCCCGTGTGGCCATCCGCAATGTCCGCCGGGACGGCATGGATACGCTCAAGAAGATGGAAAAAGACAACGAGATCAGCGAGGACGAACTGAAAAGCCAGTCTGACAACGTCCAGAAACTGACAGATGATTATGTCGCCAAGGTGGACTCGGAGCTGAAATCCAAGCAGGACGAGATCATGCAGGTTTAGGCCTGTCCGTCTTGGGAGGTGTCCATGAGCAGTAGCGAGGAGAGGTGCCGCGAGGTTCGGCATGTCGCTATCATCATGGACGGCAACGGGCGATGGGCGCAGCAGCGCAACCGTCCCCGGGCTTTTGGACACAACAAGGGCGTGGAGGCGGTCCGCGAGGCGGTTCGCGCAGCCGGAAATCTTGGCGTCAAATATCTGACATTATTTGGCTTCTCGACCGAGAACTGGCGCCGTCCAAGCGACGAAGTCGATGCCCTGTTCGAATTGATGAAGCGTTTCGTCGACGCCGACCTGGAAAAGCTTCACAAGGAAGGCGTGAATATCCGGATCGCAGGGCGCCGCGAGGGGCTGGCGGAGGATTTGCTGGCCATCATTGATCGCGCGGAAGCCCGAACCGCCGACAACGACCGCTGCTTTCTGACGATTGCCTTCAATTATGGCGGCCGGGATGAGATTGTTCGCGCCGCCCGCCGGCTGGCCCGCGACGTGAAGAGCGGTGCCATCAATCCGGATGCGGTCGATGAAAATGCGTTTGCGGCCTTTCTCGACACGGCGGGCATGCCGGACCCGGACCTGCTGATCCGCACAAGCGGCGAACATCGCACCAGCAATTTTCTGATCTGGCAGGCCGCTTATGCCGAACTCGTCTTTCTGGATGTGCTCTGGCCCGACTTTTCCGCGGAACATTTCAAGGCGGCTCTGGATGAATATGCCTCGCGCCAGAGGCGGTTCGGAGGCGTGAATGCCGCCTGACATCAAAGCGGTGCGCCAGCGCGACCCGGCGCTGGTCACACGCATTGTTTCCGCCCTGATCCTGATTCCGGTCTCTCTATTCCTGTTGTGGAATGGCGGTCTGGCCTTCACGGCCTATTGCGCGGCTTTTGCCGCGGCCATGGCCTGGGAATGGATGCGCATGGCGGACCGGGAAGCGCCGACGCGCAGCTTTGCCATCGCGTCGGCGGCGGCATCTGGTGCGGTTCTGTTTGCAGCCGATGGCGAGTTCTTCTGGATGCTGGCCTGGCCTCTCGCGGGTGCGATCGGCATCAGTTTCACCGGCGATATGCCGTTATCCCGCCGCTGGCGCGGTGGATTTGGTGTGCTCTATGTCGCGCTCGCCGTTTCCGCTCTGGCATCCTTGCGGTCGCTGAATGGCTTTAATGCCGCCGCCTTCATCCTGCTCATTGTCTGGGCGGCCGACAGCACCGCCTATTTCGCGGGAACATGGCTGCGGGGCCCCAAGCTGTGGCCGCGTGCCAGCCCGAACAAGACCTGGGCCGGATTTATCGCGGGCATTGCAGGCGGCACTGCGGCCTCCTGGGGATTTGCCGTGTGGCAGACCGAGCCTCTGACCGATACGCTGATTGCCGGCATCCTGTTATCATTCGCTGCCGTTGCCGGCGATCTTGCCATGTCATTGTTCAAGCGCCTGTTCGGCGTGAAGGATACAGGGGAGATTATTCCCGGGCATGGCGGCGTCCTCGACCGCGTTGATGCCTTGATGGCGGCCTGCATTGCCGCGCTTGCCATTGCCTCGCTGAATGTGTTGGAAGGCCCGTTATGAGCCGCCGAATTTCCATTCTGGGCGCCACGGGATCGGTGGGTACTGCCACGCTGGACCTGGTCTCGCGAGCCGAGCCCGGCACTTTCCAGCTTGTCGCGTTGACGGCGCATTCCAACGTCGCGGCATTGGCCGAGCTGGCTCGGACCTATCTGCCCGAAATTGCCGTCATCGGCGATGCCGGGCTTGCAAATGCGCTGGAAGACGCTCTGGCAGGAACCGGCATTGCAACCGCTGCGGGGCCCGAAGCGCTGGTCGATGCCGCGGCCCGTCCGGTCGACTATACCATGGCCGCCATTGTCGGATCAGCGGGTTTGCGGCCGGCTGCAGCCGCGCTTCAGAACGGGTCGATCCTCGCTTTAGCCAACAAGGAATGCCTGGTCTGCGCCGGCGATTATTTCATGGACCTAGCACAGCAGCGCGGCGCGCGCATCCTGCCGGTCGACAGCGAGCACAATGCCATCTTTCAGGCGATCTATCCGGGGCATGACAAACATATCCGCCGCATCATTCTGACCGCATCCGGCGGACCCTTCCGCGACTGGCCGGTCGAGAGGATGAAGGGCGTTTCGCGAGCCGATGCGCTGGCCCATCCGGTCTGGAGCATGGGCGACAAGATTTCCATTGATTCCGCGACGCTGATGAATAAGGGGCTGGAAGTCATCGAAGCCTGCCGTCTGTTCGGCTTGCCGTCTGAACAGGTCGATATCGTGGTCCACCGTCAGTCGGTGATCCACGGGCTGGTCGAATACATCGACGGCAGCGTGCTGGCGCAATTGGGCAGTCCTGACATGCGCATCCCTATCGCCTCGACGCTGGCCTGGCCCGAGCGGATGGAAACTCCGGCCGAACCGCTGGATCTTGCGGCTCTGTCGCAGCTGGATTTTGAAGCGCCGGATGATACGCGTTTTCCGGCGCTGCGGATTGCGCGTGACGCGCTACTGGCGGGAGAGGGCGCGACCTCTGGCCTGAACGCTGCGAACGAAGTCGCGGTGGGTGCGTTCCTGGCGGATCAGATCGGCTTTCTTGACATCCCTGACCTTGTTGCAGACTGTCTGGAAGAAATGGACCGGAATGCAATGCTTCCCAAACGGTTTTCTGGCATAGAAGATGCTTTGGAGGTGGACCGTCTGGCGCGGGACATCGTCGCCCGCCGGATGACCGGCATTCCTGCCTGATTTTTCACGAGGCTTCATTTGCTCGATATTCTCACATACGGCCTGCTCACCTTCTTTACATTCGTAACGGTGATTTCGATCGTCGTGGTGATACACGAGCTCGGCCATTATTATGCGGGCCGCATGTGCGGGGTGCATGCCGAGGTCTTTTCCTTCGGGTTTGGACCGACGCTCTTCGCCGTCAAGGACCGGCGAGGCACCATCTGGCGGATCGCGGGGCTGCCACTGGGTGGCTATGTCCGCTTCATGGGTGATGCGGGTGCGGCCAGTGAGCCCGACAGTGCCAAACTGGCTGAAATGGGCGCAAAGCTTGGGCCCGATGCCGACCGTTGCTTTCATTTCAAACCGGTCTGGCAACGCGCCTTTATCGTGGTCGCGGGCCCGTTGGCGAACTTCATCCTCGCAATCGCGATTTTCACTGTCATAGCGGCGGCCATTGGCGAGCGGGGGTATCAGCCCATTGTCGGCAATGTGGCCGAAGAGTCGCCAGCGGCGGAAGCCGGATTTCAAACTGGTGACCGGGTCCTCGCCATTGCCGGGCAGGATATCGAAAGGTTTTCTGATATTCGCATGGCCCTGATGTGGCGTCCCGGCGAAGTCGTGACCTTTGATATTGACCGCAGTGGACGGCAGATTCAGCTCACCGCAGCGCCGGAATTGCGCAGGCTGCCGGATGGTTTTGGCGGGTATCGGGAAGTCGCGGTCGTGGGCTTCACCCCGTCCGGCGAAATCTATCAGCGCGCTTACAATCCGGTGGAGGCCGTCGGAGCCGGGATCCGCCGCGTTGCCGGGGTTGTTTCAACGACAGGGCAGTATGTCTGGCGCATTGTGACCGGCCGCGCACCGGCCAACATGCTGAATGGACCGTTGGGAATCGTCACCGTTTCCGGGCAGATCGCAAACGGAACCGTCGATAATGCGCCCGATGCCGGCACCGCAGTCGGCGGACTTGCATTAAATCTCATTCAGCTTGCGGGTTTTTTCAGTATTGGACTGGGTTTAGTCAACTTGCTGCCGATTCCCATACTCGACGGCGGGCATCTTGTGTATTACGCCTACGAGGCGGTTGCGGGACGTCCGCTCAGCGAGAAGGCTCAAGCTATCGGCTTCAGGGTCGGGCTTTTCCTTGTGCTGGGTATGATGTTAGTGGCAACCTGGAACGATTTGGTTTATCTGGGCGGATTAGGTTCCTGATCCGCAAACAAGAACGGCGGCCCGTATGTCGAGTATTCAGCGCGTCCTGACCGCGGCAATCTATTGCACCCTTTCCCTGGCATTGCCGCTGGGCGTTTCTGCATCCGCACGAGCGCAGGAAACCACCCCCCAAGCGACCCAGCCCGTTCAGCAGGCTGCGCCGCTGCGTCAGGTCCTCGTGGAGGGCAATCAGCGCGTCGAGGCGGACACGGTTCTGTCCTACCTGCTGCTGCAGCCCGGCGTTCCGGCCGACCCGCAATCCATCAACCTGTCCATCCAGACCCTGTTTGCCACGGGTCTGTTCTCTGACGTACGGATCGAAAATCGCGGCGAAGTCGTCGTGGTCTATGTGCAGGAAAACCCCATCATCAACCGTGTGCTGCTGGAAGGTAACCGCGCCACGGATGACGACACCATCACCGAGGAAATTCAGGCCCAGCCGCGCGCGATCTTCACGCGCGCCCGTGTGCAGGCGGATGTACAACGCATCATCGAAGTTTATCGCCGGACGGGCCGTTTCGCGGCTCAAGTAACCCCCCGCATCGTCGAATTGCCGCAAAACCGTGTCGATCTGATTTTTGAAATTTCCGAAGGTCCGGTCACTGGCGTCCGCCGCGTGAACTTCATCGGCAATGACAGCTTTTCCGATCGCGAGCTGCGCGGCGAACTGGTCACCGTGGAATCACATTGGTGGCGCTTCTTCTCGACCAATGACAATTACGACCCGGACCGCCTCGAATATGACCGTGAACTGATCCGTCAATTCTATCAGAACCGCGGCTATGCCGACTTCCGCGTTGTCTCCGCCGTGGCCGAGCTGACCCCGGATCAGGAAGACTTCTACATCACCTTCACTCTGGATGAGGGCGATGTTTATAATTTCGGCGAGATCACGGTGGATAGCGAATTGCCGGATGTGGATCCGGAAGTGCTTGAAAGTTTCCTGCCGATCCAGACCGGACAGCTCTTCCAGGGCGAACAGATTGAAAATGCGGTCGACACGCTGAACTTTGCGGTTGGTGCGTCAGGCTATGCCTTCGTCAACATCATTCCGAATATCTCGCGTAACCGCGACGAACGCACGGTCGATGTGACGTTTGAAATCGAGGAAGGTCCGCGCGTTTATATCGAGCGGATCGATGTTGTGGGGAATACGCGGACGCTGGATTATGTGATCCGCCGTGAAATGGAGCTGGTGGAAGGCGATGCCTTCAACCGGTCGCTGATCGACCGGTCTCAGGCCCGCGTGCGCCGCCTCGGCTTCTTCGAAGAAGTTGAGATCACCGAAACGCAGGGATCCACGCCTGACCGCGCTCGCCTTCGTGTTGCCGTCACGGAGCAGGCTACCGGCGAGCTGGCCTTTGGTGCCGGTTTCTCGTCTACAGACTCCTTCCTGGTTGATCTGTCGATCTCGGAACGAAACCTGCGGGGACGTGGTCAATTCCTTCGCTTCCGGATCGCCGCGAGCTCGCGCCGTGAGCAGATCGATGTGCGCTTTACCGAGCCGCGCTTCCTTGATCGCAATCTTGCGGCCGGTATCGACCTTTTCTCCGTTCGGTCCGACTTCATCACAGAAGCCAGCTTTGAGACCCAGTCGACCGGTTTCAGCTTGCGCGCCGGTTTCCCGACGACCCGCTCCACCAATCTGGGTCTCCAATACACGCTCCGGAATGATGACGTGGTTGTCTTCGCGGGTGCAAACCAGGCTCTGCGCAATCAGGCCGGATCCCGCATCACATCGGTTCTGAACTACTCCCTGCGCTGGGATCGCGTGGACAATCCGCAGGCGCCAAGCCGCGGCTTCCGCGCCGAACTCACCCAGTCCTTCGCCGGGATTGGCGGCGATGTCCGCTTTGTCTCGACCGAGGTGACCGCAGCGGTCTATCGTCCGCTCTTCTGGAACGTGGTCGGCAGTTTGAGCGTCAATTCCGGCTTCATCATGGGCTGGGGCGGCGACAACATCCGGATTAACGACCGCTTCTTCCGCGGCGGAAACTCCTTCCGTGGCTTTGAAGTGGCCGGCGTTGGCCCGCGCGTGGTTGTACGCGATGCCGCATCAGGTCGTCTGCTCGGCGGTGATGCGCTCGGTGGACGCGTCTACGCCATCGGGACGGCCGAAATGTCATTCCCGCTGCCGCTGCCGGAGCAATACGGCATCCGTGGCAGCCTCTTCACCGATTTTGGTACGGTCGGCCTTCTGGATGATAATGACATTATCGCCGAGGTCGCCGGCCAATCCTTCACCACAGATGATCTGTCGCTTCGCGTTTCCGCCGGCCTCAGCATCTTCTGGGATTCACCTTTCGGTCCGGTCCGCTTTGACCTGGCCGAGGCGCTGGTCAACGAATCGTATGACCGCACCGAATTCTTCCGCTTCAGCACACGAACAGGATTCTAAAATGAAACCTTCCTCCCTTAACCCGATTGCGATTTTCGCAGCCGCTGTCACGCTTATGGCGATCAGCGCACCGGCGATGGCGCAACAAACCATTCTCGTCATCAATGAAGACCAGATTCTGCGTGAAAGCGCCGTCGGTCAGCATATTGCTTCACGTCTTCAGGCGATCTCGACCGAGCTGGACAATGAGCTTCGCGCACTGCGGACTCCGATCGATGAAGAGGCCGAGCGCCTTAACGCCGAGACCGCCGGTATCACCCAGGAAGCCATTCAGCAGCGCCCGGACTTGCTTCAGCGCATCCAGACCGTAAGCCAGCAGGCTCAGGAATTTGAAGCCCGCCGCCAGCAATACTCCAACGAGCTGGTTGCTACCGAACGCGCCGCCATGCGCCCGGTCCTCGAAGCACTTCAGGCCGTCCTGCAGGAAGTCGTTGAAGCCCGCAATGCGGACATCGTTATTGATCGTGGCGCACTCGTCTATGCCAGCTCGAGCGTCGATGCGAGCGCCGATGTGATCGAGCGTCTCAACGCCCGGCTGCCAACAGTACCGGTGAACCGTGTCCGTCTGCCGGAAGGCGACGCACAGCAGCCGCAACAATAATCTGAAAGGGTAGCGCCGTGGCCGATCCGCGTTTTTACGAGTCGGCGCGTCCGTTATCCATTCAGGAGCTTGAAACACTGTCGGGCGCGAGCTTTGAAGGGCTTGCGCCCGATGGCGTTTCTGCGGGTGGCGTTGCCCCGCTTGAGGCCATGCAAGCCGGACATCTCAGCTATGCCGAGCGCAAGGTCGAGACACCGGTCGCGGGCGCCATCGTCTTTACCAGATCCGAGTTTGCCGATGATCTGCGGGCATCCGGATGCATTGTCGGCGTAACGGGCAATCCGCGCGCCGCCTTTGCGCGGTCCGCCGGCGAGATTTACCGGCTGAAAGAACTCGAGGCCGGAGAGGCCCAAATCGATCCGGGCGCACGCATTTTTCCTGGGGCATTCATCAGCGCCGGAGCGAAAATCGGCCGGGATGCCATCATAGAACCCAATGCGGTAATCGGGCCGGGCGTTGAGATCGGCGAGGGCGCAATCATCCGCGCCAATGCCGTTATTTCCTGCGCCACTATTGGTCCGCGCACCGAGATCGGGTCCTGCACCGTGATCGGGAAGTCAGGCTTTGCTGTCGTCCTCGGCGCTGAACAACGTATCAAGGTCCCACATTTCGGGCGGGCTCTGATTGGTGCAGACGTGTCCATTGGCGCATCCTGTTCGATTGATCGCGGGCTCTTCGGCGACACGCGTATCGATGACAATTGCCAGATCGATAATTTCTGCCAGATCGCTCATAATGTGCAGATCGGCAGTGGCACCGTCATGGCAGCCTTTGCCGGCATTTCGGGCAGCACCTGTATCGGACGAAACTGTCTTTTTGCTGGCCGGTGCGCGACCACCGATAACATCACCATTGGCAATGATGTGGTGCTGCTGGCCGATGCGGCGGCCATGTATGACATTCCCGATGGCGAACGCTGGGGCGGTAGCCCGGCCATGCCTGCCCGCAATTTCCTGCGGCAATTGACGCAGCTGCGGAAGCTGTCAGGGATCAAGGGCGCTCAGGGCAAGAAGGCGCGGAGATAGACATGACAGACGCGAATACAACGATTGAAATCCAGGAAATCCTGGACCGGCTGCCGCATCGCTACCCGTTTTTGCTGATCGACCGCGCGGAAGACTACCGCGAAGGCGAGTCAATCGTCGGCTTCAAGAATGTCACCGCCAATGAGCCTTTCTTTCCGGGCCATTTTCCCGGCAATCCCGTCATGCCGGGGGTCCTGATCGTCGAGGCTGTGGCGCAGGCCGGGGCGTTGTTGATGTCCAAAACCCTGGATGCTGATGTGTCCAAAACCGCCATCTATTTCATGGGCGTCGACAAGGTGCGCTTCCGCCGTCCGGTCAAGCCGGGCGATGTCTTGCGCATGCCGGTGCGCGTTACCCATATCCGCGGCGATCTGTTCAAGTTCAGCGGGCAGGCCTTTGTCGGGGATCAGCGCGTCACCGAATTCGACTTCTCGGCCAAAGGGGTTGGCGTCGTATGAGTGCGAACATTCATCCCACCGCCATTGTCTCGGAATCGGCAAAGCTTGGGGACGCCGTGGAAATCGGACCATTCTGCATTGTTGATGGCGATGTGGAGCTGGGCGATCGGGTTCGCCTGATCTCACATGTCACCATCTCCGGCTATACGACGATCGGCGCGGATACCGTGATCTATCCGCATGCCTCGCTGGGCCATCCGCCGCAGGACTTCAAATACAAGGGCGAGGAAACCTGGTTGAAAATCGGGGCCCGCAACACAATCCGCGAATATGTCACCATGCATCCCGGCACCGGTGTCGGCCGCAAGGAAACCGTTATCGGCGATGATGGATTCTTCATGGTCGGAACCCATGTTGCGCATGACTGCATCGTCGGGAACAAGGTAGTGCTTTCCAACCACGCCGTGCTTGGCGGTTATACCGTGGTCGAGGATCAGGTCATCCTCGGAGGCTATACGGGCGTGGTGCAATTCTGCCGGATTGGCCGCCAGGCCTTCGTCAACGCCATGTCGCTCCTGACCAAGGATGTGATCCCCTATGGCGCGGCGGGCGGCAATCACGCCCATCTGGAGGGGCTAAATCTGGTCGGCCTTCGCCGGCGCGGTCATTCTCGGGAAGCGATCAAGGAATTACGCACGGCCTATCGTCTACTGTTCGCAGAGGAAGGCTCTTTCAACGAAAGGCTGGAAGATGTGGCCGGTCTTTACGCTGAAAACCCGGCCGTGAAGGAAATCATCCAGTTCATTCGCGCCGAGCCCAAACGCTCGATCTGCATGCCGCATGACTGAAGCAGCGCACACCGGCTGGCAGAGACTCGCCATCATTGCGGGTGGCGGGGAAGTGCCCTTGCTCATTGCGCAAGGCGAAAAAGGCGCGGGACGCTCGCCATTTATTGTTGAAGTGACGGGCTTTGCCGATCAGGACTACAGCGCTTACGACCGGTCGGCGTTTCCGGTCACAAAGATCGGCGGTATGCAAAAGGCCATGCGCGAGGCTGGCTGTGATGCCGTCTGCTTTATCGGCCGTATCACCCGGCCGGATTTCAAGTCCCTGATGGGACTGGATACAGCCGCGATGACGCTGCTCCCCAAAATCACGCAAGCAGCGCGCTATGGCGATGATGCCCTGATGCGGGTGATTATCGATTCGTTTGAAAACAAGGGCTTGCGGGCGATCGGGGCAGATCAGGCACTGTCCAGCCTTGTGCCCGAGGCCGGCACGCTGGGCGCGATTCAACCTGATGCGGCGGCCATGGCGGATATTGAAAAAGCGCTGAGCATCGCGCGCGCCATTGGCGCTCACGATATCGGGCAGGGGGCCGTTGTCGCCAATGGCCTGGTACTCGCCGTCGAAGCCCAGGAAGGCACCGACAGGATGCTGGCACGTGTGGCGGAGCTGCCTGACGACATTCGCGGAAGGGCCGAGGGCCGTCTCGGTGTCCTCGCAAAAACACCCAAACCCCAACAGGAACGCCGGATCGATTTGCCAACCATCGGCCTGCATACCATTGATGGCGTCAGCCGGGCCGGATTGGCGGGGATTGCCATTCATGCCGGTAACGCCTTGATTCCACGTATGGACGAAACCATCGCCGCCGCAGATGCGGCAGGCATTTTCATCTATGCCGCCAGGGCCGATGAATAATCCCAAACGCATATTTCTTGTCGCGGTCGAGCCATCAGGCGACGCCCTTGGCGCTGACCTGATCGACGCTTTGCAGTCCGCCTATGGCGACGGTGTCGAGATCGCCGGTGTGGGTGGAAAGAAGATGGAAGCGCGGGGTTTGACCAGCGCGATCGATATTTCGGAATTGGCTATTCTGGGCTTGCTGGACGGCTTGAAATCCTACGGCACCATTCTGAAACGGGTGAACGAGACGGTCGATGCCGCCATGGATTTTGGCGCGGATGCCGTCGTGCTCATTGATTCCTGGGGCTTCATGATCCGGGTCGCGCAGCGCCTGCAGAAACGGGAAAATCCGCCACTTCTGGTGAAATATGTCGGGCCGCAAATCTGGGCTGCCCGGCCCAAGCGCGCCCATGTGCTGGCCCATTCCGTCGACCATCTTCTGACCATCCATGCCTTTGATGCCCCGATGTTCGAAGCGGCGGGTCTGTCCACGACATTTGTGGGCAATCCCGCTCTGGAACGCCCGGTCACCGGCGACGGTGCGGCGTTCAGGGCGCGTCATGGCATAGCGCCTGATGCGCCGGTGATTGGCGTATTATTCGGCAGCCGCCAGAGTGAGCGCCGGAGGATTGGGCCGGTCCTGAGGGATGCCATTGCGCTGCTGGCCAGCCGCTATCCGGACGCGGTTTTTATCTCGCCCATGGCACCAGCAATTGCCGATGACGTGGCCTCCGACCTTCAGGCCGACAGACGCATGCCAACGATCATTCAGGTTGATGAAGGCGAAAAGCGCGATGCCACATCCGCGATGACAGTGGCGCTGGCGGTTTCCGGCACGGCGACTACCGAGCTGGCGCTGGCAGGCGTGCCCACCGTAGCGACCTACAAGCTCGGCTGGCTCAGCTGGTTCATCTATCGCTTCATCCTGTTCAAGGCGAAGTATTTCAGCCTCGTCAATATCGCCGCCGACCAGGAATTGATCGTCGAACACGCGCAAACCGGCGCCAATGGCGAAACGCTGACCGCGTCTGTCGGCGCGCTCTTGTCGGAAATCGAAAGCGGCGCATCACGCGGGCCGGCACTACAGGCTGCGGCCATGGCGATGAAGGGCGACGGGCAATCCAGCGCCCGGGCGGCAAAGGCCGTGATCGATCTGACCACGGCCCGCCATAATCAAGACTAACGCTTGGAAATCGGGACGTATTTGCGTTCCGTCGCACCGGCAAAGAGCTGGCGCGGCCGGCCGATTTTCTGGACCGGATCTTCCAGCATTTCAGTCCACTGGGCGATCCAGCCGACGGTCCGGGCCAGAGCAAACAGAACCGTGAACATCGAGGTCGGGAAGCCCATCGCGCGCAGCGTGATACCCGAATAGAAGTCGATATTCGGATAGAGCTTCTTCTCGACGAAATACGGATCTTCCAGCGCAATCTTCTCGAGTTCCATCGCAACCTGCAGCAAGGGCTCGTCACGTACGCCCATGACGTCCAGCACTTCATGGCAGGTTTCACGCATCACCTTGGCGCGCGGATCGAAGTTTTTGTAGACCCTGTGCCCGAAGCCCATGAGGCGGAAAGGGTCATTCTTGTCCTTGGCGCGCGCGATGTATTCCGGGATTTTGTCGACCGTGCCGATTTCCTCGAGCATGTTGAGCGCGGCTTCATTGGCACCCCCATGCGCCGGACCCCAGAGGCTGGCAATGCCGGAAGCAATACAGGCAAACGGGTTGGCGCCCGACGACCCGGCCAGACGCACCGTCGAGGTGGAGGCATTCTGCTCGTGATCGGCATGCAGGATGAAAATCTTGTCCATGGCCTTGGCGAGCGTCTTGTTGAGCTCGAAATCCTCGGCAGGCACGGCAAAGCACATGCGCAGGAAATTCCCGGCGAAGTCCAGATCATTGCGCGGGCTGATGAAAGGCTGGCCGATGGAGTATTTGTAGGCCCGTGCCGCAATCGTTGGCATTTTGGCAATCATGCGATGGCTGGCGATGATGCGCGCTTGCGGATCGTTGATGTCGGTCGAGTCATGGTAGAAAGCAGACAGCGCGCCAACCGTGCCGACCATCACCGCCATCGGGTGTGCATCCCGGCGGAAGCCGCGGAAGAACTGGTCAAACTGATCGTGCAACATGGTGTGCCGACGAATGGTCAGATCGAAATCTTCCAGCTCCTGCGCGGTCGGCAATTCACCGTGCAGCAGCAAATAGCAAACCTCTATAAAGCTCGAATTTTCAGCAAGCTCGTCAATGGGATAGCCGCGATAGAGCAGGGTGCCTTCATCGCCATCAATATAGGTGATGTGGCTTTCGCACGACCCCGTGGATGTGAAACCCGGATCATAGGTGAAAACCCCGGCCTTGCTGTAAAGGCTGCGAATATCGATCACATCGGGACCGATAGACCCCTTCAGGACGGGAAATTCATAGCTTTGACCATCGATCGTCAGCGTGGCCGTGCCATTGGGTTTCGCCTTGGTTTCCATCATGGTCTTCCTTCTCGTCTTCCTCGGGTCTATCCGCCCGTTTTGATTTGATCCGCTATCCGGCGCAAGACTTCATCGCGACCCAGCCATTCCATGACCAGAGACAGGTCTGGCGCAGGGGCACCGCCTGTGAGAGCCGCCCGCAATGGTGCCCCGATTTTTCTAAACCCGATTTCCTCGCTTTCAACGAAGGCTTCGAGCTCGGCATGCAAACGTTTTGACGTCCACGCCGGTAAGGCCTCGAGGCGAGGACGGAACCGGGCCAACAGGTCCGGCGCATCGCCTTTGAGCGGCTTTGCTGCCTTTCCCTCCAGCACGATTGGTGTCGGCCGGAAGAGGAAATAGGTCTGATCGGCCAGTTCGGCGAGGGTAGAGGCCCGTGTCTTCAGCACCTCCATTGCCGCCAAGACGCGCTGGCGGAAATGATCTTCTGAAGTGTCAAGGCCTTCAACCAGCTTTGCACACCAGGGCGAGACCAGCTCGAGCAACCGGGCATCATCTGCCAGCTTCATGTGATGCGCGTTGACACTGGCCATCTTGTCGAAATCGAGCCGGCCCGGAGCTTTGTTCAGGCCGGACAGGCTGAATGCCGCCTGAGCCTCCGCATCGGTGAAGTATTCCTGGTCGCCATGGGCCCAGCCAAGGCGAAGCAGATAATTGCGCAGGCCTTCCGGCAAATAACCCATATCCCGATAGGCTTCGACGCCCAGAGCGCCGTGACGCTTGGAAAGCTTCTTGCCATCCGGGCCATGGATCAGCGGCACATGCGCGAAAATCGGGCGTTTCCACCCCAGCGCATCATAGATCTGCGCCTGCCGGCCGGCATTCACCAGATGATCGTCTCCGCGCACAATGTGGGTGACGCCCATATCGTGATCATCCACCACGACCGCGAAATTGTAGGTGGGCGAGCCATCGCTGCGCAGAAGAACGAGATCGTCGAATTCCTTGCCCTTCCAGCGCACATCACCCTGAACAGCATCCTTCACCACGACGTCATCATCGCTCGCGCGAAACCGCACGACAAAGGGGGCGCCGTCCGGTGCGTCCGATGCGGGGCGGTCCCGCCATGTGCTGCGCAACGCCCGGCCTTCGGCAAAGGCGATCTCGCGCGCCGCAGCAGCCTCTTCGTCTGACATATAGCAGCGGAAGGCCCGGCCCTTGGCCAGCAATTCATCGACGACCGCAACATGGCGCGGCGCATTGGCGTTCTGGGAGACCGGTTCGCCATCCCAGTCCAGACCCAGCCAGGTCAAACCTTCGAGAATGGCGCGTGTGGCATCTTCAGTTGAGCGTTCGCGGTCTGTATCTTCAATACGTAAGAGGAATTTGCCGCCTGCACCGCGTGCCAGCAGCCAGTTGAAGAGCGCTGTGCGCGCACCGCCAATATGGAGATAGCCTGTCGGTGAGGGCGCAAAGCGTGTAACGATGGGTTGTGTCGTGTTTTGCACTCGCGAAACCATGTTGCACTGCGGAAAGATGATCGCGTGGTAGCATGGCAGGCAGGGGGATGGAACAGTCGATTGCGCCTGAATGAAGCCTCTCTTCTGAAATCCGCAAGGGTTCGGCTCGCTGGCACACGTGAGCAATGGTTGGGATCCATGGATCTGAACCGTCCTGTGCGCATGGCGATCTGGGCGCCCGTGGCACTCGGGGCAGGGGCCCTGGCCTATTTTGCGTTGCCGGCGGAGCCACCCGCGATTCTGATTTCAGCGCTGGCAATCATCGCTGTTCTGGGGGCGATAATCGGCTGGAAATATGCGGCGGCGAAGCCTGTTTTATGGTCCGTTCTGATGCTGGCAGCCTTCGCCGCTTTCGGCTTTTCGCGCGCGCAGCATCACACGCTGGGTCAGGAAACGGTTTTCGTCACAGACTCGTATCGCGCCTTGCAAGTCGAGGGCTGGATCGAGGCTGTTCAGAACAGCAATGGCCGCGAGCGGATTATCGTGAGGGTCAGCTCGCTTGAAGGGATGGCACGCCCGCCGGCTCGGGTGCGATTTTACGCGCGCCGGGGAGAACTCGGTCCCGGAGACGGCATTACAGCGCGGGTTGTCCTGACACCGCCAAGGCGTCCGGCGGTGCCGGGCGGTTATGATCCCGCTTTTGCAGCCTGGTTTTCGGGGCTGGGCGGGACCGGATATGCGATTGCGCCGCCGGAAGTGGCACATGTCGACGGAGGATCGGTGCTGCGGCAACTCGCCCGCTGGCGGTGGCGGATGGCCGAACATATTCGCGAGGGCGCGGATCCGGAGACAGCCGGCATTGCGGCGGCCCTGCTGACAGGCGATCGCTCCGGCATCCCGCCGGATCAGGCCGAGGCCCTGCGGGCCACCGGTCTGGGGCATATCCTCGCCATATCCGGCCTGCATATGAGCCTGTTTGCCGGAGGCCTCTTCTTTGTGGTCCGGGCTTTCGGCGCTTCTATTCCGGCTTTTGCCCGGCGATATGACCCGCGCGTTCCGGCGGCCATTATCGCGCTGATCGGCGCGACGCTTTACCTTGCCCTTTCAGGCGCATCCGTATCGACCCAGCGGGCCTTCGTGATGGTCTCCGTGGTCTTGTTGGGCATATTGCTCAAGCGCCGGGCGATTTCCATGCAATCCATCGCACTGGCCGCCGCGATCATCCTGGTGCTGCAGCCGCAGAGCGTATTGTCGCCCGGATTCCAGATGTCCTTTGCCGCCGCTTCGGCACTGGTGGCCGCGTTCGATCTCTGGCGACGGCGCGACTCGCATGAACGGCAGAAAGGCGCGATCGGCGGCTTTCTCGGATTCTGGGGTACGCTGTCCTTTTCATCTCTCGTGGCTGGCAGTGCGACCGCCGCCTTCGCGGCCTTCCACTTTAACCGCATTGCGGTTTACGGCCTTGCCGCCAACCTTGCCGCCATGCCGGTGTTCTCGCTGGTCGTCATGCCGGCAGGCGCTCTGGCGCTCGCGCTGGCACCCTTTGGCCTCGATGGGCCGGCGCTATCCGTGATGAGTTGGGGCCTGATCTGGGTCGTCCGCATCGCCGAATGGGTGGCATCTTGGCCCGGCTCGCTCGCCCCCATGGCATCGGCCCCGGGTACGGTTCTGGTGATCTATGCTCTGGGGTTTGTGTTGCTGGTCGCAGCCTCCGGCCTTGCCCGGCGGATCGGCTTGCTCTTCATGCTCGTCGCTTATACGGGGTGGGGGCTCAGTCGGCCACCCGATGTCTTCATCAGCGAGGAGGGCGTCATTCTGGCCCGGTTCGACAGCGAAAATGGAAGTGAATGGGCCAGCACAGATCGTCGCCGCGCGCGCTTTGCAACATCGGTATTTCTGGAACAGGCCGGCGAATCCGTGCGCCCCGGCCGCGATGGCGTCGTGTGTGATCCGCGCGGCTGCGCCGGCAGAACGCACGACGTCCTCATTGTGGTTTCCGAAAGCGACGAGACGCTGGCGGAAGACTGCGCCGTGGCGGACCTGGTGGTCCTGAAAACCTATGCCTCACCGATTCAGCGAGCGAACTGCGGCGCGCGCCTCATTGAACTGGGCGAACTGGAGGCTGGCGGCGCCAGGGCGCTTTATCTGCAATCGGGTCAAATCCAGCGCGAAACAGATGTCGAAACCCGCCGCGGCCGCCGCATCTGGACGTCTAGTGATAGCGGCGGATGAGACCGACCAGCTTGCCCTGCACGCGCACGCGATCCGGTCCGAATATCCGGGTTTCATAGGCCGGGTTTGCCGCTTCAAGGGCCACAGAGCCGCCTTTCCTGCGCAGGCGTTTCAGCGTCGCTTCCTCTTCATCGACCAGCGCCACCACGATTTCGCCATTTGTGGCGGTATCACAGCGCTCGATGATGACGATATCCCCATCGAGAATGCCGGCTTCAATCATGGAATCGCCTTCAACCTCGAGGGCGTAATGCTCGCCGCGTCCACCGGCGAGGTCAGGGGGAAGCATGATGCGCGATTGCTCATGCTGGATGGCCTCGATCGGCACACCAGCGGCAATCTTGCCCAGCACGGCAACCTCGACACCGGCTCCGTGATCCGGCTCGGCGCCGAAATTGGGCCGGACAACATTCTCAGCATCGCTTGATACCGCTGGCGCGCCGGTCTCCGGCATTTTCAAAACTTCCAGTGCCCGGGCGCGATGCGCAAGACGGCGGATGAAGCCGCGCTCTTCCAGAGCGGTGATGAGGCGGTGAACCCCTGACTTGGACGCCAGATCCAATGCATCCTTCATTTCTTCAAAGGAGGGCGAGACGCCATCTTCGCTCAAACGCTTGTTGATGAAGAGCAAAAGCTGTTGTTGTTTGCGCGTCAGCATGGGCTCACTCCATAGGAACAAATCAGAAACTTCTCTGGATGTTCTATGAGTGTTCCGGGTAGACGTCAAGCCCATATATCCCCTTGACGTATGTAGCCAGTTATCCTATATTCCTAGGCATAGGAGATAGGACAAATGACTAAGACCAAGGCGATGACAATTCAGGACTTTTTCGGGCAATTCCCCGATGATGATGCCTGTCTGGATCACCTGTTTCGGACCCGTTTCGGCGATGAGCCGGTCTGCCCTAAGTGTGGACAGGTCGGCAAGTTCGGTCGGCTGGCGAATATGCCTGCCTACACATGTAATTGCGGCCATCACCTGCATCCAATGGTCGATACGCCGTTTGAACGCTCGCGGACGCCGCTTCAAAAATGGTTCTACGCAATGTTCCTGTTCACCACGACGCGCAACGGTGTTGCCGCAAAGGAATTGCAGCGCCAGCTTGGCGTTACGTACAAGACGGCATGGCGTATGGCGAAGCTGATCCGCGAATACATGGGCTATGTGGACGGTGAAGGCACCCTAGGGGGCCGTGGTCAGGCTGTAGAGGTCGATGAGACATTCATCGGCGGTAAGGATAAGCGCGGCCATGAGGACAAGACCGTTGTACTCGGCATGATCGAACGTCGCGGCGAAGTCGTGACCCGCGTTGTTCCAAACCGCTACGCTAAAACTCTGGTCCCTATCATTCGTCAGTGCATCGCAGAAGGTACGCGCGTTATGACTGACGACTGGTCAACCTATCGCGGCCTTCGTAACTGGGGCTTCTTCCATGAAAGCGTCAATCACAGCGCTAAAGAGTACGTTCGCGGCGATGCGCATACCAACAATATCGAAGCGTTCTGGTCAGGCGTTAAGCGGATGGTCAAAGGCACCCATATCTGGGTAAGCCCCAAGCACCTGCCTACTTATCTCGGCGAGGCGGAGTTTCGGTACAACCTGCGGAACCAGCCGCAGATGATGTTCCCGCTTTTGCTGTCGGCTTTCCAGCGGCCATAGCCTCCGTCAGAGCGTCAAATCTAGCACCGTCTGCCGTGCGGTAGTGTTCCGCAGCAAAACGCTCTAGCTGGCCGCTCTTGCGGGCTTCTTCTAGGGATAGGTATCGGCCTCTGGACATGCTCAACCCTCCTGAACAGGCTTCAGATATTCAACGCTTTCTTTTTGCACATTAACACCTTCAACATAAAACGTCTTTCCAACTTGACGCCCGCCGACCAACAATTCCGGAACATTGGAAATAGATACCTCATAATCGACCTTCATAACGGCCTCGGGTGTTTCTTCATCTACGCCGCCAAACTCCAGCGCATAAGACAGCATCGCCGAAAAGGTGTCAGAGGGCTTGTAAATCCGCACGCGACCGGATCGAATTTTTTCACTAGTCTCCGGATTTACAGGGGAAGTAAATCCCGAACTTGCCTTGCCGGTTTGATGTTGCCGCCCATCAATATTGTAGTCCCAACCGCACCCCTTCAGCTTCAAACGACGAGGCGAGCGGTTTCTGAAAGCAACTTCTAACCACAGATCCACGCCGTCTACGGTGTGTATTCCCGCGACCTTGATGCCATTTGGAACCAAATCGGCACTTTCTGGCACAACATTCGAACTAGGCTGAAAGCCTTTATCAACGCGCAAAGAGGGCTGCTTAGGTGGTGAGCGATATGATTTTAGCTCGCTTTTTGTTGGCCCTACTGGCGGAGTGGGTGGATTTGTATCGTTTTCTGAAAGCGACCGAAGGTTCCGCCGATCATAAATATCGATGCGTAGATTAACGAATTTCCGCAGCCAGTTCGGCATTCCCGTTTTTCGAAGCCATAGAATGATCGACCACGCGCCGGTTATAATTCCTAACCCTATTAAGATGAAGGCGACAATTAGTAGAATGCGGCTGTGGTTCGGGTCTAGATCAGGCATCGCAATGTCCAGAACCGCAAGACCAAGCCCAAACAACATGGTCGTCGCTGTAATCCAATATCTGTCGCTCTGATTCATCCCCAATGAATGCACGTTCCAAGTGAGTTTGTGGAGTCGTCATAACGTCACATACCTCAAGGGGATATATGGGACGTCAAGTAAACGGCGATCAGCCCAGAAGTTGACGCGTCGCCTCTGTCACATCCGCTTGCCGCATCAGGCTTTCTCCGACGAGCAGGCCTTTGGCGCCAGCGGCCTTGAGCCGGACGACATCCGCATGCGTGGCGATACCGCTCTCGGCAATGGCGAATCGATCTGCCGGAATATTCGCCGCGAGGTTCTTGAAGGTCGAGAGAGACGTCTCGAATGTCGTGAGGTCGCGATTATTCACGCCAATCAATTTCGAGGGCAGGGCGAGGGCCCGCTCGAGCTCGGCCGCATCATGGGTTTCGATCAGGGCGGCCATGCCGAGATCCTGCGCCGCCTGAACCAGATCCAGCGCCAGCGCGTCGTCTACGCTGGCCATGATCACCAGGATCGCATCTGCGCCCAGCGCCCGCGATTGTTTGGCCTGCCAGACATCGAGCAGGAAGTCCTTACGAAGGGCGGGCAGGGACACAGCGCCACGCGCCTGAGCGAGATAGTCCGGATGTCCCTGAAAACTGGGTTGATCGGTTAGAACCGACAGGCAGGCCGCCCCGCCATCGGCATAGGCCTTGGCCAGAGATGCGGGATCAAAATCATCCCGTATCAGTCCCTTGGACGGGCTGGCTTTCTTGATTTCGGCAATCAGGGCGATGCCTGAGGCGCCGGCCTTGGCGGTCAATGCGCCTTCAAAATCGCGCGCCGGACCGCATGCGGCGATCATCTCGTCCAGGCGTGCATTGCTGAAAACCGCTTTCTCGGCGGCAATTTCATCGCGCTTGTAGGCCTCGATCTTGCGAAGCGCGTTCACGCTTCGCCTCGGGAAATCTGCGCCATCGTCTCCAGTGTTGCTTTTGCAGCGCCGCCATCAATGGCAGCAGCGGCCATCTGCGCACCGTCCTTCAGATTCCTGGCGAGCCCGGCGACGATGAGCGCTGCGGCCGCGTTCATGACGACGATATCGCGATAGGCCGACGGCTGGCCGTCCAGAAGGGCACGCAGGGCGGCTGCGTTTTCTTGCGGAGTGCCGCCGATCAGGTCTTCGATCACAGCCTGGGGCAGGCCGGCATCGGACGGCTGCAGCGTGAATTCGGTGATCTGGCCATTATCAAGCTCAACCACACGGGTTTCGCCGGTCGTGGTGATTTCATCCAGACCATCCGAACCATGCACCACCCAGGCAAATTCACAGCCCAGCGTGTGCAAGGCTTTTGCGACCGGCTCCTGCCAGCGGGCATCAAACACGCCCAGCAATTGACGTTTGGCTCCGGCGGGGTTCGCCATCGGCCCCAAAAGGTTGAAAATCGTCCGCGATCGCAGCGCTTTACGTGCGCCGCCGACATGGCGCACGGCGGAATGGTGCGCGGGCGCAAACAGGAAACCGGCACCGGCCTCCCTGACCGAACGCTCCACCTGATCAGGCGTCGCTTCCAGATTGATGCCCAGCGCGGCCAGAACTTCCGATGAGCCCGATTGGGACGATGCCGCGCGGTTGCCATGTTTGGCCACCTTTGCGCCGGCGCCCGCGGCGACAATCGCGGCCGCCGTGGAGATATTGTAGGTGCCCTTCGCATCGCCGCCTGTGCCGCAAGTATCGATGGCGCCGGCGGGGGCAGTGATCCCCTTCATCCGCTTGCGCAGCGCTCTGGCACCGATGGCGAGATCGTCAGGCGTTTCGCCGACAGCGGCGAGGCCAATGAGGAAGCCGCCGATCTCGGCTTCTCCGGCTTCGCCCTCCATCAACAGGTCAAAAGCCCCGGCAATGTCGTCCGCTTCAGGGTGTTCGCCGCGAGAGAGCGATTGCAGGCAGTTATGAAGCGCGCTCATCAGGCGATCTCCTTCACCGGCAGACCGGCCAGTGTCATGAAATTGGCGAGCACATCATGCCCGTATTGGGACGCAATGGATTCAGGATGAAACTGTACGCCGTGTAGCGGCCGCGATTTATGGCGCATGGCCATGTTTTCGCCGTCGGCGGTGCGGGCATTGATGATCATCCCGCTGTTATCAGGCAGGCCTGCCACGGCCAGAGAATGATAGCGCGCTACGCCAAACGGGCTGGGTAATCCGGCAAAAACGCCGCTTCCATCATGTGTGATATCGCTGGTTTTGCCGTGCATGATCGCCTTGGCCTGAACGGTCTGTCCGCCAAATATCTCGCCCATGCATTGATGGCCGAGGCAGACGCCAAGGATGGGCAGTTCATCCGGTGCAGTGCGCAGTATATCCATGCAGATTCCCGCGTCTTCGGGACGCCCCGGGCCCGGCGACAGGCAGATGGCGGCAGGCTTGAGCGCCAGCGCATCGGCCGCTGACATCACATCATTCCGGATGACATGGGTCTTCGCTCCCAATTCCTCGAAATAATGCACGAGGTTGAAGGTGAAGCTGTCATAATTGTCGATGATCAGCAGCATGAAGGCCGGTCCCGTTGGTTTGCGCGGTAATCTAGGCAAGCGCCTGCCGCGTGCAATGCTGCAATGCGGTAATTGCGGGTAAACGAGACGTTAACCGAAGCGGTGTGTGGGTTATGTCATGCGCAAGCGCACCCTTCATCCTTCGACGCCTCTGGTGTCCGGCCTGATCGCGGCTCTGGCCTTCATGGCGGGGGCGGCGGCATTCGAGTTTGGCCGCAGCACGGCAGAAGCGGAGACACGTGCGGTGGATTTCCCGGCGGAGTCCATAGCGATGGTGGCTCCATCCGTTGAAGCGCCGATAGCCGTGGTGGAGGAGGTTCAACCCGATCTGCGCCCGGTCGTCGCTCTTGTGATCGATGATGCCGGGATTGATCCGCAACTGACGCGCCGCACCATGGCGCTGAATGTCCCGCTGACCCTGTCATTTCTGCCGTATGCAGAAGCGACACCCGACCTGGCTCGGGCAGCGGCAGCCAATGGCCATGCTGTTTTCCTGCACATGCCGATGGAGCCTTTTGGCCTCGAAGACCCGGGGCCGGGGGCACTGACGCGTTATCTGCCGCCGGATGAAATGGCCCGCCGGGTGAATGCCGCGCTGGAACGTGTGCCGGGAGCCATCGGGCTGAACAATCATATGGGCAGTGCCTTTACCGCCGAGGCCGCGGCCATGCGCGCGGCCCTGACGCCACTTGCAGGCCGTGATCTGATCTTTCTCGATTCCCTGACTTCAGGCCGCAGCCGCGCCGGCAGAATTGCCGACGAGCTTGGGCTGATCTCCTATCGCCGCGATATATTCATCGATCACGATGCCGATGCGGTTACGGCTTCTCTGGATGCACTGGTCGCAGCGGCGCATCGAAACGGGCAGGCCATCGCCATCGGCCACCCGCGCACGGGCACGCTCGAAGCTCTGGAAAGCTGGCTTCAGGGCGAGGCGGCGCAATCGGTCCGTTTTGTGACCATGTCAGAATACGCCGAGGCAATCCGGGAATCAGCGGAACTGGCGGAAAGATCAGACGAAGCGGTGGGCCTGTTCGGCGGCGCGGAATAGGGCCTGCGCCTTGTTGATGCATTCCTGACGTTCCGCTTCCGGATCTGAATCGAGCACAATCCCGGCTCCCGCCTGAACATGCATCTGGCCGTCCTTGACCAGCGCAGTTCGAAGCGTGATCGCCATGTCCATATTGCCATCGGCGCTGAAATATCCGGCAGCGCCGGCATAATAACCGCGCCGGTACGGCTCGATTTCATCGAGTATCTGCATGGCCCGCACTTTTGGCGCGCCGGACACTGTGCCCGCCGGAAACCCGGCAAACAGGGCAGATATTGCGTCTTCGCCGTCAGCCAGCTCGCCTTCGACATTGGAGACAATGTGCATGACGTGGCTGTAGCGCTCGACGATTTCGCGTTCCGTGATGCGGATTGTACCCGCTTTTGCGACCCGGCCGACATCATTGCGGCCCAGATCCAGCAACATCATGTGCTCGGCGCGCTCCTTCGGGTCCGCCAGAAGATCAGCTTCCAGCGCCGCATCCTCGGCAGGGTCGGCGCCGCGTGGGCGTGTGCCGGCGATCGGACGGACTGTGACTCTGCCGTCGCGCAGGCGGACCAGAATTTCCGGGCTCGACCCCGTCACGGCATAACCGTCAAACTGGAAGTGGAACAGAAAGGGGGAGGGATTGAGCCGGCGCAACGCGCGGTAAAGCGCAAAGGCCGGCAGATCGAAGCCGGATGAAAAGCGCTGGCTGAGAACGCCCTGGAAAATATCCCCGGCTTTGATGTGCTGTTTGATCCGATCAACACTGGCGCGATAGGCGTCTGCATCGAAGGTGGAGACCGGCGCGATCGATTGCTCGGGACCCGTTCCGGAGGCAGGCAAAGGTGCATCGAGTTGGTCGAGCAGGCCTTGCAAGCGGTGCCGCACCTCATTTTCCGACGCGCCTGCAACCACCCGTCCATAAGCGGTGATTTCCTGTTTGAGGGCATCAAACACGATCACCACGCGCGGCCGGATCAGCCGGGCTTCCGGAATGCCCGCTGGATCATCGGCTTGCGTGTCGGGCAGGGGCTCGATCGCCCGGATCAGGTCATATCCGACATAGCCAAAGAGGCCGGATGCAATCGACGGAATACCGGCAAGTTCTGGAAGCTGTGCCTCCGAGATCAGATTCCGGAGCGACGCAACAGGGTCGCGGCCATCCGGTTTTGGCGCAAGGCCCGATTCCGGTTCCTGAAGAAAGGGCTGACCCTTTTCGACCGTCCAGATGAGGTCCGGATCCATGCCGATGGCCGAAAACCGCCCCCGAAAAGACCCGCCCTCAACGGATTCAAGCAGGAAAGCGTTCTTGCGGTCTCTTGCCAGTTTGAGAAAGGCAGCAACCGGCGTGGTCAGGTCATCAACCCGATTGACCGAGACCAGTCTGCCAGAAGAGCCCGCGAAGCCGGTCTGCGTCACTGGATTGCGTTAGGATCGACCACGCCCAGAGCCTGATCGCGCAGCTGCACATTGACGGCCGAACCATCATAGTCGAATTCGCGATAAAGGGCCGACACCAGGCTGGAATCGATATCCCGGCGATATCCCTGGTTCAGGAAGTCCTCGACCTGCGCCAGAACTTCCGGCTGCGGGATTTCGCCATCCCGCGCGGCATTGACGCGAAGCACCATGTGCGACCGGCCGGAACCCGTCCGGGTCGCTTCCATTTCACCGACATCAAGACCGAAGGCCAGGGACACAACCTGGCGGCTGAAATTATCCGCCGTCTGGTCCCGACGCAGGCTGGCCTGTTCGACGCGGAAATCCGGATTGGCGGCTGCGATGGCGTCGAGCGTCTGTCCGCTCTCCACGAGTTCAACAACCTCGTTGGCAAGTGCCTCGAGGCGGGAATCGATCTCCTGCAAACGCCAGACAGTTTCGGCATCATCGCGGGCCTCTTCCAGCGTCCGGACCCGTGGTTCTTCAACCACATCTACGCGCGCGGCAAAGAAATTGCCGTCGCCATATTCGGTCAGTTCGCCATCAATCAGGGTCGGGCTGGCAAAAATGGCCTCCAGAACATCCTGTTCTTGGAAGAAAACAAAGGCAAAGCGGCCATCATCATCACGGCCCTGATTGTCGACAGGTTGGTAGACCGCATAGGGCAGGTCCGCAGCCAGAGCGGATTCCTCGATGTTGAAGCCGCTACCCCGTGCCTCTTCATAAGCGCCAAGGTCTGCGTACAGGGCATCTTCAGCCGCGGCCCGGGCCAGCTCATCGCGGATTTCAGCACTCCGCTCTTCGAGTGTCGGAATGTCATCGTCCTGCGCCGCCTCGACGACGATGGCAAACCAGCTGCCAAACCGCGTTTCCACGGCAATCGTGTCGCCGGCGGCCATTTCAAACAGCGCATCTCGCACCTGTTCGTCCGGCACCTGATAGGATTGCCGGTCTTCCTGACGCGATGGCGGATTACCGCCAAGGTCAGCGGCAATCGCCGCCGGGTCTTCGTCATTACCCAGGCGTTCGGCCGCTTCACGGGCGGCGCTCTCATTATCGAAAGAAATCTGGGTGTAGGTACGGGTGGCGGGTGTGCCGATGGCGCCCACCTCAAGTTCATACTCGTATTGCTCGGCGATCTGCGTTTCATCGACGGTGACGTTGCCGAGATAATCTTCAATTCTCAGACGCATGATGGTGAATCCACGCCGCGCCGGCGTCGTGAAGAATTGCGGATTTTCGTCAATCGTCGTCTGGAGTTGCTCATCGGTCGGTTCGCCGATTTCACCCGCCGCAGACGGGGATATGATCAGCGCTTCCAGGTCCCGGGTTTCCGACAGATAGCGGGTCAGAATGGTGCGATAGACATCGGGCTGGCGAATGCCATCGAACAGCCCTTCGGTCAGCTGGCGCAAAACGATATCGTTCCGGATTTCTTCCTCGAACTGGTTTTCGCGCTGACCGGCACTGGCCAGATAATTTTGGTATCCGAGGCGGTCAAAACCGCCAGTGATCGGGTCGACGAACGCCTCAAACCCGATGATTTCGTTACGAACGGCTGCGTTGGAGGCGGAAATCCCCAGAGAGCGGGCCTGAGAGCGCAGCATGGCATCGAGCACCAGCTGGTTCAGAACGGTGTCGCCCAGACCGTCTGCACGGGCCTGCTCCTGCGTATAACTCGGGTTTTCTTCCCGCTCGCGCTGTACGGCGCGGTCGAAGTCCCGTGACAATTCGTAAACCGTCACGCGCTCATTGCCGACCGTGGTGACGGCGGTGCCCGGCGCTTGGAAGATGTCATTCACGCCCCAGAGCGCGAAGCTCACAATCATCAACCCGATGATGACGACGAAAATGGGGTTTTTAATGGCATTGCGAACGACAGAAAGCATTGACGAGAGCCCGATATTCTTGCGTGAGTGCCGGAAACTAGCGGCGGCGTTTACAGGCCGCAAGCGCGCCGTCATTGTCCGGTGCAACGGAATCAGACCGGAGGAGGGGTGAATGGCGCGCCGTATGCTGATCGCAGGCAATTGGAAAATGAATGGTTTACGCCAATCACTTGGATTTCTAGAGGAAATCCGTCCCGCAGCCCATTCCCGGCGCAATGTGGATGTTCTGCTAGCCCCGCCGGCGACGTTGATTGTCAGCGCTGCAGAAATCGCAGGGCCCGTTAAAATCGGCGGACAGGATTGTCATATTCACCCGTCCGGCGCGCACACCGGCGATATTTCAGCGGAAATGCTGCGCGATGCCGGGGCCAGTTATGTCATCGTCGGGCATTCCGAACGCCGGGCAGATCACGGCGAGAGCAGCGAGCTGGTCCGCGCGAAAGCAGAAGCGGCGCAGGCAGCGGGGCTGGTTCCCATGATTTGCGTGGGCGAAAGCGAATCCGACCGTCGTGAGGGGAAGGCCGAAGCGGTCGTGGGCGAGCAACTGCACCAGTCACTTCCAGGAAGCACGGCTTATGTTATCGCCTATGAGCCGGTCTGGGCGATTGGGACCGGATTGACAGCCTCGCTGGACGATATCGCGGCAATGCACGCCTTCATCCGCTCGAAGCTGCCAGACGGAGCGACGACGCAAATCCTGTATGGCGGATCGGTGAAACCGGCGAATGCGGCAGACATCCTGTCACTTAACGATGTGGACGGCGCGCTTGTGGGTGGCGCCAGCCTGAAAGCGGCAGATTTTGGTGCAATTATCGAGGCCGCCCCGTAAGATTCGAAACGTCGTCGTAAGCCGATATCAATCATTTTCCGGCATGAATTGAACTCGACTACCTATAGGGTTCGGGGTGAAATCAATGGCGGAAATGGATCTTCAGCGCGCGTCAGTCCTGCTTTTCGATCCCGTGCACGTAAATTTGCGCACCACGCGCTATGCACTGAATGAAATTGGATTTCGCTCCATTGAAGCCACCAGCGCCGTTGATGAGTTCCAGCGCCAGTTGCGCGACAATAGCTGGGACATGATCGTTGCCGAATGCTCGGCTCCCAAAGTTGATATATTCAAGTTGGTCCGCATGATCCGGCGCGGCGAGATGACGCCCAATCCCTATGCCGTGATTGCGTTGACGTCCTGGACGCGCGATGGCGCACACGTACGTCTGGCGATCGAGTCCGGCGCAGATGATGTCATTGTCCGCCCGTTCTCGACGCTATTTGCCGAAGAACGAATCCGGACAATGATCCGCAAGCGCAAGGCCTTTGTGGTCACCAGCGATTATGTCGGCCCGGACCGCCGATCCGGTGACCGGGCGGCGGAAGCCAATGACTCAGTGATCGTACCGAATACGCTTCAGGCGAAAGCCGATGGCGATGAAGAGCAATTGCGCGAGGCCTATATGGGCATTCGCGAAACAAAAAAGCAGATTGAAGGCGAACGGATCCGGCGTCTCGCCATGCGAATTGTTGTTACCACGGAATTACAATTTGATTCCAAGGCGGGGCCGGCGAAAGCCTTTGACCCCGCTGACATGATGAAGACAGCTCGCGAATTGCGTGATCAGCTGGAACAATGCGGACGGTATGATGCCGTGCAGGTGGCAGAGGCCCTGATTGATCACGCCCGTAACTTCCGCAATCCGGATGAGAGAAACGTCAAGAATTTCCGCCTGGCGAAAGAGTTGGCGATCGGGACCTATGCCGCTTATGCGAACGGTCAGTCACTGGAAAAAGCAGAGAATGAAATCTCGTCGACAGTGCAGGCTCTGCGAACGCGGCTGTCATCCGCCGCTCCGGGGAGTAGCGTTCAGGACTTGCCTGCGCTAAAAGCCGCCACCATGTAGACGGGGTTCCCGAAGAAGGCGGCGATTTTGCCATGATGACAGTACTTTTGATCATTCAGCTTCTGGTTTCGGCCGGGCTGGTAGGCGTGGTTCTGATGCAGCGCTCCGATGGTGGTGCGCTGGGCATTGGCGGCGGCGGTGGCGGCATGATGTCGAGCCGCGGCGCAGCGACCGTGCTGACCCGCTCGACCACCTTCCTCGGGGCTGCTTTCTTTGCCCTGTCGATTATATTGGCGATTGTGGCCGGCGTGGATGCACAGGGACGCAGCGTTTTCGACGAGGTTGAAGACGATGCTCAAACGCTTGATCTGACGATCGAGGAAGATACTTCGACGCCATCCCTGCCGGACGAACGCTAGTCTTTCACTGACATTTCCAATGAACTGACGGATGGCGCGCTTTCGCTGCGTCCGAATCTGGGTTATTCAGAATTCCCATGCCGCGATATATCTTCATCACTGGCGGCGTGGTCTCCTCGCTTGGAAAAGGCCTCGCCTCCGCCGCACTCGGTGCTTTGCTTCAGGCGCGTGGATATAAAGTCCGCCTGCGCAAGCTGGACCCCTATCTGAATGTCGATCCGGGAACCATGTCGCCTTACCAGCATGGTGAGGTGTATGTGACCGATGACGGGGCCGAGACCGATCTGGATCTGGGCCATTATGAGCGTTTTACCGGCGTCGCCGCTGCGCAAAGCGACAACATCACGACGGGCCGCATCTATTCGACCATTATCGAACGCGAACGCCGCGGCGATTATCTGGGCGCGACCGTGCAGGTGATTCCGCACGTCACCGACGCCATCAAGAATTTCGTGCTGTCGGACGCCGGCGACGTGGATTTCGTGCTGTGCGAGATCGGCGGCACCGTGGGCGATATCGAAGGCTTGCCCTTCTTTGAAGCCATCCGTCAGCTGGGCCAGGAGCTGGGCCGGGACAACGCCATATTCCTGCACGTTACCCTGCTGCCTTACATCAAGGTCGCCGGCGAGATGAAAACCAAGCCGACCCAGCACTCCGTCAAGGAATTGCGGTCCATTGGTATCCAGCCCGACATTCTTCTCTGCCGTTGTGAGCAACCGCTGGATCCCGGTGATCGCCGCAAGATAGCGCTCTTCTGCAACGTGCCGGAATCAGCCGTCATCGAAGGTCAGGACGCATCGTCATTGTATGATGTGCCGCTGGAATATCACGGCCAGGGCCTCGATAGCGAGGTTCTGAAGCGTTTCCGTATCGAGGACGCACCGGAGCCCGATCTGTCGCGCTGGGAAGCGATTTCCCGCACCATTCACGAGCCGGACGGCGAAGTCACAATCGGTGTTGTTGGAAAATATACCGGCCTTCTCGATGCCTATAAATCGCTCAACGAAGCCCTCACCCATGGCGGTATTGCCAATAATGTGAAGGTGAAGCTCAAATGGTTGGATTCCGCACAGTTCGATAACGCGGACACCTTCGCACCGCTGGAGAATGTTCATGGCATTCTCGTGCCGGGCGGATTTGGTGAGCGCGGCGCCGAGGGCAAGATTGCCGCAGTCCGCTTTGCGCGCGAACGCAAGATTCCGTATTTCGGAATTTGCTTTGGCATGCAGATGGCCGTGATCGAAGCGGCTCGCCATCTCGCCGGCCTCGAGAAAGCCAATTCCTCGGAGTTTGGCCCGACCGAAGAGCCCCTGATCGGCCTGATGACCGAGTGGACGCGCGGAAATGATATCGAGCGTCGCGGCAGCGATGATGATCTGGGTGGCTCGATGCGGCTGGGCGCCTACAAGGCGACGCTGAAAGAGGGGAGCCGGATTCACGAAATCTACGGCTCATCCCAGATCGAGGAACGTCACCGGCATCGTTATGAGGTCAATATCGCCTATCGCGAACAGCTGGAAGCCGCCGGGCTCAAATTTGCGGGCCTGTCACCTGATGGCGTTCTACCGGAAACGGTGGAGTTGGAAGACCATCCCTGGTTCATTGGCGTGCAATACCATCCGGAGCTGAAATCCCGCCCGTTTGAGCCGCACCCGCTTTTTGCCAGCTTCATCAAGGCCGCTGTCGAGCAAAGCCGGCTGGTCTGATTTTCATTCGGTTGCATCCAATTGCCGGAGCAGGTGCATCCCTGAACTGACGACGCGTGTCAGGACGGGAGAAGACCATGATGAAATACGCTTTCAGTGCCCTTGTTGCGATCGGGCTGGCGGGAACGGCCGCAGCGCAATCAGCCACCACCCAACGCTCGATAGACAACTTTCGCCATCTCGATGCGGGCGGAAATTTCGACATCCGTTTTGAACCGTCGGATGTCGCCAGCCTGCGATTTGAAGGCGATGTGGACGATATCGACGATATCGAAATCGATCTGCGGGGCGATACGCTGGAAATCCGGCAGGACCGCGGCGCACTGGGGTGGTTTGGCCGGCGGCGGCATTTGAACCTGACGGTCTATGTGAGCGGCCCGGGCGTCAGCTCCTTCGAATTCTCTCGCGGCATTGACGCAAATATCAGTGCGCTGGAGGGGGATGATATTGCGATCCGGGTCTCGACCGGTGCCGATGCGGAGTTTTCCGGCACCTGTGGGACGGCACGAATCAATGTGTCGACCGGCTCTGATCTCGACGGACGGGATTTGGCGTGTGGCACAATTCGCGCGAATGCCTCTACCGGTGCAACCGTCACAATTGATGCCCGCGACGAACTGGTGGCGAATGCCTCGACCGGCGCGGATATCCGGTCGATCACGCGGCCACAAAGCCTGAGCGTGCGGTCCAGCACCGGCGGAAATGTCCGCGCAGGCAGCCGTCGGTCGAATTAGCCGCAGTCCATGCACCAAGGCGGTTGCGTTCGCCGGTGAGTGAGGCTATACGCCCCGGTCTTCGCGGGGGTGTCCCTGCGTTACCTGTTCACTTAACGACCGGAGAGACCTATGGCGGTCCCCAAGAGAAAAACGACCCCGTCCAAGCGCGGGATGCGCCGCAGCCACCACAAGCTGGCTAATCCTTCCTACGTGGAAGATCAGGACTCTGGCGAATTGCGCCGTCCTCACCATATTGATCTGAAGACCGGCATGTATCGCGGCAAGCAAATTCTGGAGCCGAAGGAAGACTAGGGTCTTCTGAGGTTTCATTTGGAATTCGGATGAACGCGTGGGCTTGCGCCCGCGCGTTTTTCTTTTATGACGCGCCCGGACACTGACTTTGAACCCGGAGCGCTTCCATGACTGCAATCGTCGACATTATTGGCCGTGAAATTCTCGACAGCCGGGGTAATCCCACGGTCGAGGTCGATGTCGTCCTCGAAGATGGCAGCATGGGCCGTGCGGCTGTGCCGTCCGGCGCGTCAACCGGCGCACACGAAGCCGTCGAGATGCGCGATGGCGGCGAGCGCTATAATGGCAAAGGCGTCCAGAAGGCGGTTGAAGCGGTTGAATCCGAGATTTTCGACGCGATTGGCGGCATGGATGCCGAACAGCAGCGCGATATCGACGATACGCTGATTGCTCTGGACGGAACCGACAACAAGAGCCGTCTGGGCGCCAACGCGCTTCTGGGCGTGTCTCTGGCCACCGCCAAGGCCGCGGCGAACTCTCTGGCACTCCCGCTTTATCGCTATATCGGCGGCATCAATGCCCGCGTATTGCCGACGCCGATGATGAATATCGTCAATGGCGGCGCCCATGCGGACAACCCGATCGATTTCCAGGAATTCATGATCATGCCGATCGGCGCGCCCAGCTTCTCGGAGGGGCTGCGTCAGGGTGTCGAGATTTTCCACGCGCTGAAATCGCGCCTGAAGGCGGACGGCCACAATACCAATGTCGGGGATGAGGGTGGTTTTGCGCCCAATCTGAAAAGCGCCGAAGAAGCACTCGATTTTGTTATGGCGGCGATCGAGTCGGCCGGCTTCAAGCCGGGTGATGAAATCGGTCTGGCGCTGGATGTGGCTTCGACCGAATTCTACAAGGACGGCAAATACGTGCTCGAAGGCGCGGGCGTGACGCATGATGCCGAAGCCTTCGCAGCCTATCTCGCCAAGCTGGCCAATGACTATCCCATCATTTCCATCGAAGACGGCATGGCCGAAGATGATTGGGACGGTTGGGTCGCGCTGACCGAAGCGGTCAGCGGCAAGGCCCAGCTGGTCGGCGATGATCTGTTCGTGACCAATCCGGTGCGCCTGGCAAAGGGTATCGAAATGGGCGCGGCCTCCGCTGTGCTCGTGAAGGTCAACCAGATCGGCACCCTGTCTGAAACCATGGATGCGGTCGAAATGGCCCTGCGCTCTGGCTATGGCGCGGTGATGAGCCACCGTTCGGGCGAAACCGAAGACACCACCATCGCCGACCTCGCCGTGGCGCTGAACTGCGGTCAGATCAAGACCGGCTCCCTGGCGCGCTCGGACCGCACCGCGAAATACAACCAGCTGCTGCGCATTGAAGCACAGCTCGGCGCACAGGCGCTTTATGCCGGCGCGGATCCGATCGCAATGTAGGCGTTCGCTTTGGGATTATTCTGGTTTCTGACGATACTTTTCCTTTTCGTGTTTGCGGCCGGCACAAATCGCAATGGTCGCAAATAAGGGCAGGGGATGGCGCAGGCGTCATTCCCGCTTTGTTTGATACGTGAATGAGGTGAGTGTTCCAGGCGAGGAGCGCTCATGCTGGACTTCATATCGAATTATTGGTGGATGTTTGCGCTGCTGATCCTGCTCGGTGGTTCGGGTGGCCGAATCCGTAACCGCCACAAGGACGATTAATTCGATCCCCGTAACCCTTGATTCACCCTGTTGAGGTTCAATGCCTCATCAGAAAACGAGCCGGGATGAACCTGGCCGATTTCAGACTTGGTGAATGAGGTGGGCAGCCGGATGCAATCCCTGAAACGACTTTTTCCATCCATGCTGTTTGCCGCGATGATCGCCTATTTCGGCTATCACGCCCTCAATGGCGAACAGGGCGTTCTGAACTGGATCGTGGTCAAGAACCAGATCAACGAGGCCGAGATCGAGCTGGCCGAGGCCCGCGCCGAACGGGAAGCTCTGGAAGTGCGCGCCGCGCGGCTCCGCTCGGACAGTCTCGACCTCGACTATGTCGAGGAGCGCGCCACCGCCTTGCTGAATATCGCGCACCCGCGCGATTTTGTGGTGGACATAGAGACGCCGCGCGAGCGTTAAACACCCGTTCAAATCACGAAATTGCAGCTTGCCGTAAGCGGCAACTTCCTGTTATGGCCAAGCCAAAGATCAGGGAGTGTGGACTTTAGTTCACATACGAAAGAATGGCTGCAAAGAAATCTGCTGACCGGACGACCGACACCGCTGCAAAGCGGGCCAAGGGGCCAGAGGCCAAGGTCACCAAGAACGACCTTCTGACCTATTACCGCGACATGCTGATGATCCGCCGTTTCGAGGAGAAGGCGGGCCAGCTTTACGGCATGGGTCTGATTGCCGGTTTTTGCCACCTCTATATTGGCCAGGAAGCCGTTGTTGTCGGTGTGCAGGCAGCGCTCGACGAGGGCGATCAGGTCATCACGGGGTATCGCGACCACGGCCACATGCTGGCCACCGGCATGGATCCGAATGGCGTGATGGCCGAGCTGACCGGGCGCGAAGGCGGTTATTCACGCGGCAAGGGAGGCTCCATGCACATGTTCAGCCGCGACAAGCAGTTCTTCGGCGGTCATGGCATCGTCGGCGCTCAGGTCTCCATCGGCACCGGGCTGGCCTTCTCTGACAAGTACAAGAAGAACGGCAAGGTCTGCGCGACGTATTTCGGCGACGGCGCGGCCAATCAGGGCCAGGTCTATGAGAGCTTCAACATGGCCAAGCTCTGGGATCTGCCGGTGGTCTACATCATCGAGAACAACCAGTACGCCATGGGCACCTCGGTGAAACGCGCCTCATCCGAAACGCACCTGCACAAGCGTGGCGCGTCCTTTGGCATTCCCGGCATCGAAGTCGACGGCATGGACGTCATCGCCGTGCGGGAAGCCGCCGCGAAGGCGCGCAAGCATTGCATGGAGGGCAAGGGCCCGTTCATTCTGGAAATGAAGACCTATCGCTATCGTGGTCACTCCATGTCCGACCCGGCGAAATACCGGACCCGTGAAGAGGTCGACGATATCCGCTCGCACCACGACCCCATCGAGGGCGCGAAGGAACGCCTCCTGAAGGAGAAATTCGCCACTGACGACGATCTCAAGAAAATCGACAAGGACGTGAAGGCTATCGTCAACGCCTCGGCAGATTTCGCCAAGGAAAGCCCCGAGCCCGATCCGTCCGAACTCTACACCGACGTTTTGGTGGAGAGCTGATGACACCCGCTGAATTCCTCCATCTCTGGCACAAGGCCGTCCTCAGCAAGGATGCGGCGCTGTTGTCGTCCATCATTGCGGAGGGCTGCGAATTGCATTCGCCAGTCGTCTGGAAGCCGACGAGCGACAAGGCCTATCTCATTCACATCCTGCAAGGCGTTATCGATACGATTGATGACTTTGCCTATCGGGAGGAATGGGTGAAGGAGAACGGCATCATTCTGGAATTTACCGGCACGGTCGCTGGAAAAGGCCTCGTCGGGATCGACAAGATCACGCTCGGCGAAGATGGCCGTATGATCCGTATCGAAGTCCTAATCCGCCCCATGAATACCTATATCGAATTTGCCACCCGCATGCGCGAACACGCGCTGGCCTTCAAGAAGGAAATCGCCTGATGATGCCTCTGGAACTCTCCTATCTCGTATCCGCGATCGCCCTCTATTTCGTGATGATTGCGGTACAGGCTTTCCTGTCCAACATCGAAAACAAGCCGGCCGCCATGGCCGGCAGCCGCGATGGCATAACAGATAAGGGCGTCATGCTCGGCCGGGCGCGCCGCGCCAATGCCAACATGGTTGAATCCCTGATGATGTTCGTGCCGCTCGTCCTGGTCGCTTACGTCACCGATAATCTGAACGGCATGACCGAGCTTGGTGCCGGCCTGTTTCTCGCCGCGCGTATCGTCTATGCCCCGATCTACTGGTTCGGGATTCCTTGGCTGCGCACGCTCGTCTGGGCGGCCGGCCTGACGGGTATTGTCCTCATCTTCCTGCAAGTCCTGCCCTTTACCGGAGCCGCCTGATGCCAATTGAAGTTTTGATGCCAGCGCTCTCGCCGACGATGGAAGAGGGCAATCTTGCCAAATGGCTGGTGAAGGAAGGTGATACCGTCTCTTCCGGCGATCTTTTGGCCGAGATCGAGACCGACAAGGCCACGATGGAAGTCGAGGCCGTGGAAGAGGGCAAGGTCGGCAAATTACTCGTCGCCGAAGGCACGGAAGGCGTGAAGGTCAATGAGCCCATCGCGCTCCTGCTGGAGGAGGGCGAGGACGAGAGCGATCTGGATTCCTATTCGACGGATGGCGGCGGCGCCAAATCGGCCCAATCGGACGAAGAAGATGACTCTTCAGATTCAGACCAGGACGACGGCGAAGCCGAAGACGAAAGCGCCGACGCCGCCCCCGAGCCTGTGCGTCACGCTAAGCCGGCCGCGTCAGACCCCGAAATTCCCGATGGCACCGATATGGTCCCGACCACGGTGCGCGATGCCTTGCGCGATGCAATGGCCGAGGAAATGCGCCGTGACGACACGGTTTTCGTCGTTCATGACCTTCAACTTCGCCATGCAGGCGATCGACCACATCATCAACTCGGCCGCGAAGACCCTTTACATGTCCGGCGGCCAGATGGGCTGCCCGATGGTGTTCCGCGGCCCGAACGGCGCGGCGTCTCGCGTGGGCGCCCAGCACAGTCAGGACTATTCGGCCTGGTATGCGTCTGTGCCCGGCCTGAAAGTGATCGCGCCCTATGATGCGGCGGACGCCAAGGGGCTACTGAAAGCCGCCATCCGTGATCCGAACCCGGTCGTCTTCCTCGAACACGAGTATCTCGATGCGCCGCCTGCGCGCGTGCATCAAAAGGACGTGCCTCTGCCCTATGCCGGCAATCTCGAAAAACTCTCCCTGCCGGGCAAGGACGATGTCGTCCGCGCGGCGAAACAAGTCTGTTACGTGGACTGATGGCAGCGCCCACCAAACCCCGCAGCGGTGGCTGCCATTGTGGCGCGGTGCGCTTCACGGCTGATCTGCCGGACGAGATTGTCGCGCTGTCGTGCAATTGCTCGATCTGTGCGATGACGGGCTTCATCCATGTCATCGTCGAGCCGGAGCAATTCCATCTGGAAAAGGGCGAGGGCGCGCAAAGCGAGTACACCTTCAATACGCATCAGGCGAAGCATCTCTTCTGCCCGACCTGCGGGGTGAAGAGCTGGTATTATCCGCGCTCCCATCCGGGCAAGGTTTCGATCAATCTGCGCTGCTTCGACAGTGATCAGGGCATTTCCGGCCGGATCGTGGATTTTGACGGTGCCAACTGGGAAAAGAATGTGAACGAGATCAATCCGGAGATGAGCGCATGATCGCCGCCCTCTTTCTGTCGCAGGCATTGTCGCCGGCCTTTCCCGTCCTCGAGCCGGACACGATCTGCCGCGGCGACCGGGCCTGCCTGACGCGCGAAGCCGGGGCGCTGGACCGCTTGCAGGAGAGCTGGGCCGGGCAGCCGGAAGCGGCGCGCGCCCATTGCACTGCAAAAATCGTCGCCGGTGACATCGATCAATATGCAGGCCTGGAAGCCTGCCTCATTATTTACCGGGTGATGGGCGATCAGGGCGCGGATGAAATCACGCAAGCCGCGATCGACCTGACGCCCGCTTCCGCCGAGAGGAATTAGAATGCCGATAGAAATCCTCATGCCCGCCCTGTCGCCCACCATGGAAGAGGGCACGCTCTCCAAATGGCTGGTGAAGGAAGGCGATACGGTCAGCTCCGGTGACCTGCTGGCCGAAATCGAAACCGACAAGGCAACGATGGAAGTCGAAGCCGTCGATGAGGGCGTCGTTGGAAAAATCCTTGTTGATGAAGGCACGGATGGCGTGAAGGTGAATGCCGTCATCGCCCTGCTTCTGGAAGACGGCGAAGACAAGAGCGCGCTCAAGGATTACTCGCCCGAGGGCGGACCTGATGTGTCGTCTGACACGGCAGATGACGATGCCGGCGACAAGAAGACGGGAAAGGACGAAAAGTCCGCGAAACCGGAAAGCAAGGCGGACGATAAGCCTGCCGTAAAGTCACAGTCGTCCTCAAAAGACGATAAAAATGATGGCCGGATCAAGGCCTCGCCACTCGCCAAACGGATGGCCGAACAGGCGGGGATCGATCTCAAGGACGTCGACGGTTCCGGACCGAATGGTCGTATCGTCAAGCGCGATATTGAAAACTTTGACGGCAAGCCGGAACCGGTGAAATCAGAGGCGCCGAAAGCGGCTGCCCAGGATGCGCCGAAAGAGATCAGCGAGGATGCGCCTCTGGCGCGCTATGGCATTTCCGAAGATCGCTACACGGTCGAGAAAGCCGATGGCATCACAAAGATTTCGGCCAAACGTCTGACCGACAGCTTCCGCGATGTGCCGCACTTCCCGCTGACCGTGGATTGCGAACTGGATGCGCTGCTGGCTTTCCGCAAGCAGGTCAATGAGAAAGCCCCGGAGGGCGTGAAGGTCTCGGTCAATGACATATTGATCAAGGCGTCCGGGCTCGCGCTGAAGCGTGTGCCGGAAGCCAATTCTTCGTGGATCGAGGATGGCCGTATCGCCCGCCACAAGCATGCTGATGTCTCGGTGGCCGTGGCCATTGAGGGCGGTCTGATCACACCGATCATTTTTGACGCGGACGCCAAGGGCCTCGCACAAATCTCGACAGAAATGAAAGACCTCGCAACGCGCGCCAAAGACCGTAAGCTGAAGCCGGAAGAGTTCCAGGGCGGTACGTTCAGCCTGTCCAATCTGGGCATGATGGGGATCAAATCCTTTGCCTCCATCCTCAATCCGCCGCAGGGCATGATCCTGTCGGTGGGCGCGGGCGAGGAACGTCCGGTGGTCAAGGATGGCGCTCTGGCCAAAGCGACGGTGATGACGGTCACACTGACCTGCGACCACCGCGTTGTGGACGGCGCTACCGGAGCGAAGTGGATCTCGGCCTTCAAGGGCTTCATCGAAGACCCGATGACGATGCTGATGTGATGAAAACCAAAGTTTCCATCGCCGAAAAGCACACCCTGTTCGATGAGCGCTGGACGCCCAAAATCATCGCCGGGCTAGACAATTACGATGTGAAGATCGCCAAGGTCGAAGGCGAGTTCGTCTGGCACAAGCACGATGAAGAGGACGAATTCTTCCTCGTCACCAAAGGCCGGCTGAAGCTGGAGCTGGAGGGCCGCGATGACGTGGTTCTGGACGAAGGCGAAATCTATGTTGTCCCGGCCGGCCTCCAACATCGCCCCGTCGCCTTGCCTTACGCCGAGATCATGATGATCGAGCGCAAGGGCGTCCTGAATACCGGTGATGCCGGGCATGAGCGGGCGGTGGTTGCGAAACGATTATGAGTGTTCCGTCATCCCCCGATTTATTCGGGGGATCTGAAACTCTCTCAGATTGCCCGGACAAGCCGGGCAATGACGGGAGAAAAGTCAGCGGCTACATACCAAACGTCTCCAGCGCCGCTTTCGCAATCGGCTCGCCCCATTCCTGAACAAAATGGCCGCCATCGGCGATTTCCATGGGCTCGGGGCATCCCTTGATCAGTTTCTGTAGCGCGCGCATGGCGGGCGGGCCTAGCACTGGATCCTGCATGCCAATTGCCATGAAGGTGTCGCCGGACCAGTCCTGGTTCCAGAATTTTGCGGCCTTCAGATTGGTGTCCACGCCTTCCATGTCCGGCGAGACTTGCACCAGCATCGGGAACCGCCGTACGCCACCCATATAGGACGGGTCGGGGAAGGGGGCCTGATAGGCTGCCACTTCTGTATCGTCGAGAATGGGCGTGGCGCGCTTCATCAGATCGCCGACATTGAACTCCGGATTGGTCGCGACATAGTCGCGCCAGGCCATGAAGCCCGGCCCGGGATCCTTGCCGACCCCCAGTCCGGTATTCATGACCAGAAGGCGCGTGAAGCGATCCGGATAGTCCATCGGCACGGACAAGCCCAGCAAGCCGCCCCAGTCCTGACAGACCAGACAGACATCCTTGAGGTCCATGTATTCGATGAAGGCTTTCAGGGAATTGCGATGAAAGTGGAAGGTATAGTCCTCATCCTTCACCGGCTTGTCAGACCGGCCAAAGCCGAAAAAGTCCGGCGCCACCACCCGGTAGCCCGCGTCGAGAAACACCGGCATCATCTTGCGATAGAGATAGGCCCAGCTCGGCTCGCCATGCAGGCACAGGAAGACGGGTGCATCTTTCGGACCCTCATCCACATAATGCATGCGCAGGCCCTCATATCCCGGCAGATCCTCGATATAATGGGGGTCGTAATGCCAGTCCTTCAGATTGGCGAACCGGTCGTCCGGCGTGCGAAGTGCATCGATTGTCATCTGGGTCTCCCTCGGGTTTGAGTGCACCTTGGGCAAACAATACCCGGCTGCAAACCCGGTTTGCGGTTGAAGCATTGATTTTTCTGTGACCAACCGCCAAACCGGGCACTGAATTTACGCAGGAGTTTCAAGGCATGGCGGACGCATTCGACCTCATCGTGATCGGTAGTGGACCGGGCGGTTATGTCACCGCCATTCGCGCGGCTCAGCTGGGCATGAAAACCGCCATCATCGAACGCGACAAGCTGGGCGGTATCTGCCTAAACTGGGGCTGTATCCCGACAAAGGCTCTGCTGCGAACCTCCGAAGTTTATCATCTGATGCACCGTGCAGATGAGTTCGGCCTGTCGGCCAAGGATATCAGCTTTGACATCAAGAAAGTGGTCGAGCGCTCGCGCAAGGTTGCGGGCCAGCTTTCCGGTGGCATCGGCCATCTGATGAAGAAGAACAAGATTACGGTCATCGAAGGGACGGCGCGGCTGGAGAAGGGATCGTCCGCCCCCAAAGTCATCGTCAAGGCGAAAGACGGCAAGGACGCATCCTATCAGGCCAAGCATGTCGTGCTGGCCACCGGCGCGCGCGCCCGAACCGTCCCGCAGGCCGGACTGGAGCCGGACGGCAAACATATCTGGACCTATCGCGAAGCCATGGTGCCGGAGGAGATGCCGAAATCCCTGCTGGTGATCGGATCGGGCGCGATCGGCATCGAGTTCGCCAGCTTCTACAAGACGATGGGCGCTGATGTGACCGTGGTCGAGATGATGGACCGTGTCTTGCCCGTCGAGGATGAGGAAATCTCCGCCTTTGCGGCCAAGCAGTTCAAGAAGCAGGGGATGAAGCTCATCACCGGCGCGCAGGTCGAGAAACTCGACAAGGACGCGAAATCAGTGAAAGCCACGGTGAAGACCAAAGACGGCAAGAGCCAGACGATCGAGGTCGAAAAAGTCATTCTCGCCATCGGAATCACCGGCAATGTCGAGGGCCTTGGTCTCGAAGACCTCGGCGTCAAGATTGAACGCGGCCATGTCGTCATCGACGGATATGGCGCGACCGGTGTCAAAGGACTTTATGCCATTGGCGATATCGCCGGACCGCCCTGGCTCGCGCACAAGGCCAGCCATGAAGGCATTATCTGCGTTGAAAAAATCGCGGGCAAAAACCCGCATGCCATGGACACCTCCAACATTCCCGGCTGCACCTATTGTCATCCGCAGATCGCTTCGGTCGGCCTGACGGAAGCCAAGGCCAAGGACGCCGGTCACGACGTGAAAGTCGGCCGCTTTCCGTTTGTCGGTAATGGCAAGGCCATCGCGCTCGGTGAGGATCAGGGCCTCATCAAGACCGTGTTCGATGCCAAGACAGGCGAGCTTCTCGGCGCGCACATGGTCGGCGCAGAAGTCACGGAGCTCATTCAGGGCTTTATGGTCGGCAAGGTGCTGGAAACCACTGAACAGGAATTGATGCACGCCATCTTCCCGCACCCTACGCTCTCGGAAATGATGCATGAGAGCGTGCTCGATGCCTATGGCCGCGTGATTCACATCTAGATCGCCTGAAGGGAGGGCAACATGGCTTACGAAACAGGTATCGGTGCCAGCCATTTGACATTCGGTTCTCTGTTCCGGATCTTCTTCTGGAACAGCCTTTCTTTCTGGATGCTGTTCGGTACGCTGATGGCTTTCCTGTCGTTGGCCGGCATGGACACGGTCAGCTGGAATGGCCAGCCGGTCCATGGTGTCGGAGGCTTCATCACCGGCCTGCTCATCTCGTTGATTGCCGGCGGCATATTCTCCGCCCTTGGCGCTGTGCTGTCGGCTCTGATCGTCAAACTGGTGGGCAGATTCCTGCCTCTCGGAAATCTGCGTTCCAGCAAGCAGAGCTTTTCCAACGTCTCGACCGTTTTCAGCGACGACAACTGAGACCTGCATCCGATCCGTGTATTTCCTGCATCATTCTTCCAAAGGGCCGGATTGCGGCCATAATGGGAGCCTGATCATGAAAGCCATTCTTTGCCTTGCCGCTTCGACCTTTGCTCTGACCGCTTGCAGCTATTCTGCAAGTGGACCGGCAAGCAACCGATCCATTGACCGCGCCGGCCTTGTCGCTGCCGGAGACATCGATGCTACCGGGAGTGCCGAATACGCCGGCATGTTCGTCGATGCCGGCGGCAATATCGATCGGGATCTGTCGCTTGCCGGCGCCAATGTCGTTTCGGACGCCCGCGTCGGCGGTGACCTCAGCATGGAAGGTGCCCGCATCCGGTTCACCGGCCGCGTAGACGGCAATACGGAAGTTGCCGGCGCAACCATGTATCTCAACGGCTATTTCGGTGGCCGCATGGAGGTCATGGGCGCGCGGGCCACGATTGACGGCGACGTATTGGGCGAACTGGAAGCCATCGGTGCCCGCTTCAATCTTCAAGGCCGGTTTGCATCCCCCGTCCGCGTTGTCGGTGGCGGACGTGAAGGCCGCAATGGCCGCATCGTTATATCCGGTGCGTTAGAGCAGGGCGGCTATATCTGTGCCAGCCAGGTTGATATTCGTCGCAATGCTCAAATCTCCGGCCCCTTGACGATCATCGCTGAAGATCGTCCGGACTGGGATGGCAGCTATGATTTCGAGGCTCTGAACGGGCGTGACTGCGAACATCTTTCACGCGGATAAAGCGAAAGCCGGTTGCATCAAACGCAAAAAACAACAAGATTGCCCGCTGGAAGGGGCTCTCTTTTAATCCCTGAGGGAGCTTGAAATGAACAAATCAATCTATCTTTTGGCGGCATCTGTGGCCGTCCTTGCCGCATCCCCGGCGCTGGCGCAAAGCCAGGATGTCTCCATGTCCGGCATAACAGTGGACTATTCGGGCGACGTCTCCGGCGATGGCGATTTTTCCGGAGCGACCGTGGATGTCAGCGGCTCGTTTGGCGGCGATCTGGAAGTGTCCGGTGCGTCCGTTGAAGCCGATGTTGAAGTCGGCGATGATCTGGAAATCAGCGGCGGTGCAGTCGATATCCGCGGCTCAGTCGGCGGCGATGCCGAAATCAGTGGTGGCGCCATTGATATCAATCTCACCGTAGCCGGCCGCAGCGATATTTCCGGCGGCGCCATTGATGTCTACTCCGGATCTGTTTTCACGGGCGATACCGAAATCTCGGTCGGTGCCATGGATTTTGGCGGTCATGCGATGTCCAGCCTGTCGATCCGGTTTGGCGATCTGGACTTTACCGGACGGGCCGACGCCGCCGTCGATTTTGAAGGCAATAACCGCGAGGGCATCTTCCGCCGCCGCGACCGCAGTGAAATCGAAATCTCTGGCGTGCTGAATGCCGGTGGCACGATCTGCGCTCACGAAGTCCGTTTCCGCGAGGGTGCCGAGGTCAATGGGCCGCTCACCGTCCACGCGGATGAGGAACCGGATTACGCGGCCGGATTCGACGCTTCCAATATCAGCTTTGTCATGCGCGAGCGCGAGCGTTGCCGCGACGACGACTAATCGCCGCCTTTGGCAAGCTTCTCGACCGCAACATAGTTGATCTTGCCAGTGCCCAGAACGGGGATCTCGGAAACCGGGATCACCCGTTTTGGAATCGATAGCTCGGCAATGCCGTGACTGCGGGCAAAGGCGACCATATCACTTCGCTCCGCATTCGCATATTCTGTCACGATTACAACCTGTTCGCCTTTCCGGGGGTCGGGCAGTGTGACAGCAGCATGCAGACAATCCGGCCAGAGTGACGTGGCGATATTTTCAACGACCGCCAGCGACACCATTTCTCCGCCGATCTTGGCAAAGCGCTTCTGGCGCCCACGGATCTGGACACAATCCTCTTCATCGAAGATGACAATATCGCCGGTATCGTGCCAGCCATCCTTGGGCGGATGGATCACGCCGGGCTGATCCGTAAATATATAGCCCTGCATGACATTCGGGCCCTTCACATGTAGGCGTCCACCGTCCTCGATGCCCTCAACCGGCTCCAGCCGGGCCGACATGCCGGGAATCATCCGTCCTACCGAGCCGGGCTTGTTTCTTTCGGGTTGATTGACCGCGATCACGGGGGACGCCTCAGTGGCCCCATAGCCTTCGAGTATCATCAGATCGAACTCGCGCCGCACCATCGTCCGCGTTTCATCTTTCACGCGCTCGGCCCCGCAGAGCACAAAGCGGAGGCTGTCAAAATCACCTTTCTCGGCAACGCGGGCATACTGGTTCAGGAAGGTATCGGTAGCAAAGAGCACGGTCGCCTTGGTCTTGCGCACCCGCTCCATAATGGTCTTGCCTTGCAACGGGCTGGGATGAAGTACGGCCGGAATGCCAACGAACAAGGGCAGGAGCAGGCCGCCGGTCAGGCCAAAACTGTGAAATGTTGGTAGCGAGTTGAAGACGATATCCGTCGGGTAGATATCGACATGCGCACGCGCCTGTTCGACATTGGCCACCAGGTTCTGATGGCTCAGCGCGACGCCTTTCGGATCACCTTCGGTACCGGAGGTAAAGAGAATGACGGCCGTATCGTCCGGACTGACGCGAGTGGCGACAAAATCGGGGAAAATGGGTCCCAGCAATGCCCGCACCTTGTCACCCAGCCCGATCGATTCCCGAACGTCTTCGAGGTAGATCATCTCGTGATCTTCAGCGAGTTGAAGCTCCAGTTCTTCCAGGCCGCCGAGCTCAATAAATTTGTGTGCCGTCACAATTTTCGTGGCCTCGGCCCCTCGGCAGGCGGCCTTGATGGCTTTTGGGCCGGCCGTGAAATTCAGCATGGCCGGGATGCGGCCATAGGCATTCAGGGCAAAAAAGGCGATGCCAGCCCCTGCACCGGTGGGCAGAAGGACGGCGACTTTCTCACCCTTCTCGGTCAACCGCGAAAGTGCGGATCCCAGTCCGAATGACGCTCTCAGTATTTCATTGTAATCAAATTTGCGGCCATCGGCATCGATGATGGCGACCGCCTTGCCGCCAACCTTGGACTTGGCGCGCATCATGGCCTGCAACACAGAACGCCGGGCGCGCGACAGCTTGAATGGAGCGCCCTCCAGTAACGGCCATGTCGACGGGTCTGACTCCGGCGTCTGATCACTGTCTGACGCTATGGGTACTGTACTGTCCGGGGTAATGTCAGCGGATGTGAGATCCGTTGCATCAGCCTCGGTCTCGGTGACGGCATCAAGCGCGTCGGCAGCCGGAATGTCAGACTCTCTGGCGTCATGATCGACAGCAGAATTTCTGTCCGCGGGTTTCCCGTCGGTCATTATAGTCTCCCCGTGTCACGCGTTTGCGCGTTTGTCATATCGTTGACGCAGACGTTAAGGGCACAAGACGTTCCTGAAAAGCCCGAAATTCCGTTCACTTGCCGCATTGCCAGTGGTTGAAGTGTCAAAGATTTATCGATTAACGAAAAATCGCTTTCATATCGAATTTCGATATGCTATGACGATTCCATCGCTGGGGAGCGTATTGGATCACGAAGAATGATCCTTCGAGTCTGGAGTTTTCGGGCATGAGAATTTTTCTTGCCGTGAGCGTGTCTTCTGGCGCTCTGATAATGGCCGGCTGCAGCAATAGCGCCGCCGCCACGATATACGTGGATAATGATCATCACGGCCGCTCAAACGGCGTGCATCAATTCGATCAGGATGGCGATGTCAGCCTGATGGGTAGTGACATGACGATTCGTGGCCGCATTGGCGGCGGTCTGTCGGTTGTTGGTTCTGATCTGGATGTTTCGGCAGAGATCGGCGAGGGCATGTCCCTGGTCGGCTCGGACGTCGTATTTGACGGTAGCGTTGGCCGCGACGCCAATATTGCGGGCAGCGATGTCGAGTGGTCCGGATCGGTCGGTGGTGATGTTGAGATCGCCGGTAGTGACGTCGAATGGAGCGGCTCGGCCGAAGGCAGCCTGTCGATTGCCGGTAGCGATATCGAAGTCGATGGCCGTATCGGCGATGATCTGGATATTGCGGGCAGCGATATTGATGTTTCGACCGGCAGCCGGATCGCCGGCGACCTCTCGATTGCCGGCAGTGATCTGAATGTTTTTGGTGAAATTGCCGGAGATGCCGATCTGGTCGGCAGTTCAATCGATATCGAGGGCCGCATTGACGGTGCCCTGATGGCCATTGCCTATTCCCGCCGCGGATGGAGCTGGTCATCTGACAACAGCCACCAGCGTATCCGTATTGATGGCGCTATTGGCGAAGGCAGCGCCGTTTGCGCCCGTCGTGTCACGATTGGCCGGGACGCCGTTCTGGCCAATGGCCTGGTGGTTTTCGCCGACGAAGCCCCGGTTTTCGAGAATGGCGCGTCACAAACAGGCGTGAGCTATGAGGAAATTGATGGCCGCGACTGCGACGACCTGCTGGAAACCTACAATCGCTAATCCCTATTCGCACCCAAACGTTACGCCGGGGGGCGAACGGAGGTAATGATGTTCATTCGATCACTTTTTCTGGCAGCAGGGCTGGCTGCAATGCTCGCTTCGGGCGCGGTTGCACAGACATTTGGCGGCCATGTCGAGTTCCGGGATGTCGATCGCGACGGCGACCTCAAGGTCATCGCGGGTTCGGCCGAAATTTCCGGCCGGATCGGAGAGGATTTCGCCGTCTTTGGTGGCAGCATCGAAGTTGATGTCGAAGTCGGCGGCGATATCCGCATTGCCGGCGGCAGCGTCATGGCGGAAGGCAGTGTAGCGGGCGATGGTGAATTTGCCGGTGGCTCTGTCGAGGTTGCGATGGATGTCGGCGGCGACGCCGAGTTCGCGGCCGGCTATGTCCGCTATGAAGGCGTGATCGAAGGCGATCTGGATACGGCGGTTGGCGTGCTCGAATTGCAAGAAGCGTCCACCGTCAACGGATCTGCAGATCTGACGGGTCAGACCATCACCCTCAGAGGCCGGATTCTCGGCAATCTGGATGCGCTCGCGGAAGAAGTCATTATCGCCGGCCGCATTGACGGTGATATCGACATTGAGGCCGAACATCTGGTGATCCAGCCTGGCGCGATCATCAATGGCCGTATTGAGTATTCCGGTCCAAATCCGGCAGAAGTGTCGTCAGACGCCGTCATGGCCAACGGGATTGAATACACCTTCCGTGAGCTCGATTTCGACTGGGACGGTGATCAGTTTGATGGCGTGGATATCGATTTCGATATTTTGCCTCCTGCCGAGGCCTTTGCGGTCGCAGGCGTCGGTTTCTCGCTCCTGCTGGGCCTTCTGGCGCTTCTGATGATGCCGCGCGGCGTTGCGCGTCTGAGCCGCAAATTCCGTCAACAGCCGCTGTTCGCGCCGCTGCTGGGTCTGCTTCTGCTTCCGACTGGCTGGATCATGCTGATGATGGCCGGCACCGTTCTGCTCGGCATTTCGATTGTCGGCATTGTCCTGATCCCCTTCTGGTGGGTGTTTGGGGTCTTCGTGATCCTGCTGGCCTATCCGCTAGGCGCGATCGCCGTGGGCGATCTGATCCTCGCGCGTACGGGCCGTAGTGATCCGGGCCTCGGACTTCGGCTGCTTGGAATGATGGTGATTCTCATTCTGGCTTCGGCACTTTGGGTGGTTCCGCTTCTGGCGGTCATTGCCGGTGCCATCCTGTCCTGGATTGGTCTGGGCGCTTGGGTTCTGGCGGCCTTTGGCAGCAAGGATAATGCGCAAGCAGCACCCCAGCCGTCTGCAGACGATGGTGCCGTGTGAACACAAATTGCGGGCGGCGCTTGAAGCCGCCCGCAACTAGCGCCATGTTGCGCCGCAATGGCCAATCTCATTGATACCCTTGCGGGCGAACAAAAGCCCCGGCACCCGGAAAAGCAGCATCGCCCGGATAACCCCGTTCTGCGCAAGCCGGACTGGATCCGTGTTAAAGCGCCGGTGGGTGGCGATTACGCGGAAACGCGAAAAGTCGTCAAAGACAACAATCTGATCACTGTGTGCGAAGAGGCGGGCTGCCCGAATATCGGCGAGTGCTGGACGCAGAAACACGCCACCTTCATGATCCTGGGCGACACCTGCACAAGGGCCTGTGCCTTCTGCAATGTGAAGACGGGCCTGCCGCAGGCCGTTGATTACGATGAAGCCAATCGTATTGGCGATGCTATTGTGAAAATGGGGCTCAAGCATGTCGTGATCACATCGGTGGACCGCGATGACCTCGAGGATGGCGGTGCCCAGCATTTTGTGGATGTCATCAACGCCATTCGCACGGCTTCGCCACAGACGACAATCGAAATCCTGACGCCGGATTTCCTGCGCAAGGATGGTGCGATCGACACCGTGATCGATGCCCGGCCGGACGTCTTCAATCACAATCTGGAAACAGTGCCGCGGCTCTATCTCTCGATACGCCCGGGGGCGCGCTATTATCACTCCCTGCGGCTGCTGGAGCGCGTCAAGGAACGCGATCCGGCACAATTCACCAAGTCCGGCCTGATGGTGGGTCTGGGTGAAAGCAAGGAAGAGGTGATGCAGGTCATGGACGATATGCGGTCGGCGGGGATCGATTTCCTGACCATCGGCCAGTATCTCCAACCCACGCGGAAACACGCCTCTGTTCAGCGCTTTGTCGAGCCGGCCGAGTTCAAGGCCTATGAAACCATCGCCCGCGCCAAAGGCTTCCTGATGGTATCGGCAACGCCGCTGACGCGGTCCAGCTATCATGCCGGAGACGATTTCGTGCGCCTCAGGGCCGCACGGGATGCTGCGCTTGCAGGCAGATGATTACCCGGCATTCGGAACGCTTGCGGGTGCATCATGCGCCATCCGACGTCTTTGAGCTGGTCTCCGATGTCGAGCGGTATCCCGAATTCATCTCCTATCTGACGACACTGCGCGTCCTCAGCCGTGAGACGACCGGAAACAGCAGCACTTTCATCGCGGAAGCGGTCGCACGATACAAATTTGCCCGGGAACGTTTCGTCACGCGCGTTGTGGCGGACCCGGCAACGCTTCGCGTATCGGTCAATCTGGTGGAAGGGCCCTTCCATGTTCTGCGCAATGTCTGGCAGATGTCGGAATGCGAGGATGGATCAACTGCCATCGATTTTGAGCTGGAATTCCAGTTCAACAATATGGTTCTGGACATGCTGGTCCGCGCCAACAAACAGCGTGCCGTTCAAATGATGATCGGTCTGTTTGTGTCTGAAGCCGACCGCCGGTATCCGATCATCGGCAATGCCGGATAGGTCAGTCTAGCTGCGCTCAACGCCGGACAGAAGCAAGACCAGCGCCTGCCGGACGGCGGCCTGACGCACATTATCCCGTCCGATATCACCCAAACTCATCTCCAGCGTTTCAATCAGACCGCGGGAGGTTGCCAAGCCAAACCAGACAAGGCCGGCGGGCTTGAAATCGCTGCCGCCAGGCCCGGCAATGCCGGTGATGGAAACGGCAATGTCCGCACCGGATTCTGACAAAGCGCCCAGCGCCATTTCCCGGGCCACAGGTTCCGAAACCGCTCCAAATTCGGCGATGAGGTCGGGATCAACACCCAAACTGTCGATTTTCGCGGCGTTCGAATAGGTTATATAGCCACGATCAAACGCATCCGAAGAACCTGGCACACGCGTGATCGCGCCGCCGACAAGTCCGCCGGTGCAGCTTTCAGCGGTCGCCAGACGAAGATTTCCCGATCTCGCGGCTTCGACCAGACGGATCGCAAGGGCTGAAATTTCGGCTTCGAGATCATTCATAACGTTTCACCGTGACAATGGCGTGTGCCGCAATGCCTTCACTGCGACCGGCAAACCCCAACCCTTCCGTCGTGGTCGCCTTGATATTCACGGACCCTGGGCGCAGTCCGAGCATATCCGCGATCCGCGCCTTCATGACGTCGCGATGCGGCCCGATTTTGGGCTTTTCACATATGAGCGTGATGTCTGCATGGACCGGTAGGGCTCCGGCGTCACGCGCCAATGCAACCGCATGATCGACAAAGGCTGAGGAGGCGGCCCCTTTCCATTGAGGATCAGAGGGCGGAAAGTGCTGGCCAATATCTCCCGCTCCGATGGCTCCGAGCAGGGCATCAACGAGCGCGTGCAGACCCACATCCGCATCTGAATGGCCAATCAGCTCGAACGGGCAGGGGATATTGACCCCGCAAAGCCAGACACCATCGCCCGGCCCCAGCCGGTGCACGTCATATCCTGTTCCGCTGACAGTGATCATCTGTTCATGGGAGGCGGGCATCTGGAAATCCTCGGCGAAGGTCAGCTTGATATTGGCAGGGTCACCGTCAACGATCTGCACCGCCATGCCATCAGAACGCGCAAGACTGGCCTCGTCAGGATAGGAAATTCCGGCATCGGCGCCATCAAATGCTGTCATCAGGCACTCGAAATGGAACGCCTGCGGTGTTTGCACACGCACGAGGGTATCGCGATCTATGCCCGCCGCAATGTGATCGCCATCCCGGCTAAACATCGCATCGGTCATCGGCAGGCCCGGCACGGCGGCCACGCCGTGGTCCAGCGCGTTGCACAGACGCTCGATGAGAACGCACGAAACAAAGGGACGTGCCGCATCATGAACAAGGACATGATCCGGCCGCTCGGCATTCAAGGCTAGCAAGCCATTGCGTACGGACTGACTGCGGGTTTCGCCGCCATAACAACAGGATGCTGAGAATTCCTGATTCGCTGCGTTGAACAGGTCCTGATCATCCGGGTGGATCACAACCATGATCGTGTCGATCCGCGGATGCTGATGAAACGCTCTCAGAGTGCGGCTGAGAACCGGCTCGCCATCAAGGTCACGATACTGTTTCGGCAACCCGCCGCCCGCCCGGTGTCCACGCCCGGCAGCAACAATCAAGGCAGCAGTTTTCGGGGGTAACACGGCGGCTCTCGGTCCCGGCTTGCGATTCAGAAGCCTCCTCTATAGGTTCCGCCAACTTTTTAGGCCAGCCGCGAAGCACTCGATAGATGATTCAGATCGGTCCCCACCAGATTGATGCGCGCGCCATGCTGGCGCCGATGTCTGGCGTGACGGATTTGCCGTTCAGAGCGCAGGCGCGGGCCTTTGGCGCGTCACTGGTCGTCAGCGAAATGGTGGCCAGCGAGGAATTGGTGACCGGCGGCAAGCAGGCCTGGGAAAAGGCGGCCATGGATGATGGTTCGGGCCTGAAAATCCTCCAGCTCGCCGGGCGGGAAGCGAGATGGATGTATGAGGCCGCGAGGATCGCCGAAGGCGAGGGCGCCGACATTATCGACATCAATATGGGGTGCCCGGCCCGGAAGGTGACCAATGGCCTGTCCGGTTCCGCCCTGATGCGCGATCTGGATCATGCCATGAGCCTGATCGAGGCCACCCTGTCCGCCGTGAAGGTGCCGGTCACGCTGAAAATGCGCCTTGGGTGGGATCATGACAGCCTGAACGCGGCGGAACTCGCGTCCCGGGCCGAGGCGGCCGGCGTCAAGATGGTGACGGTGCATGGCCGCACCCGGCAACAATTCTACAAGGGTCAGGCCGACTGGAGGCGCGTAGGAGACGTCACCTCCGCCGTGTCTATCCCGGTTGTGGTGAATGGGGACATAATCGACATCGAAACCGCCCGCTCGGCGCTCGCTCAGTCAGGGGCAGATCTCGTCATGATCGGGCGCGCGGCGGAGGGACGGCCCTGGTTGGTAGCAGAGCTGGACGCCGCACTCGCGGATAAGCCACAGAGCATTTCCATCTCCGAGAAATTATCCGCCATTCAACAGCAACTCGATCAGTCCCTGTCTTTCTATGGAGATCATATCGGCCTGCGCATGATGCGAAAGCATCTTGCAGCCTTTGTGGGTTGCGAATTTGGCGGCCAACCCGGATTGCGCAAAAATCTCTGTCAGACAAACGATCCTGCATCCGTGTTTGAATGTCTGAATCGGCTTGAAGGGGCGGGAAATATCGCGGCCTGATCCGGATGTGTCCAGAACGACACAAGGGCGTTGATTTTCAGCAACAACTCAACGAAACTCCGGCAAATGTCGGCTGAGAACAGCGATCCTTCTACCTCGGTTCTACCAGAAACCGTCAACTTGCCGCGCGCTGTCGTCGCTGCGCTCTGGGCGGGTGTGGCACTGGCCACAGCAATCATCATCCTTGCGGCCTTTGTCCTGATTTTCGGGGATGATCAGACCTTTCCCGGTCGCCGCAATCTCGTCTACCTGCTGCTGGCCAACCTCGTCATCCTGAGCGGACTGGCCGGACTGGTCGGCTTTCGGGTAGCGCGCCGTTTTGCTGGACGTAAATATGGAGAGCCGGCACCGAGACTGCATCTTCGCTTCATCGCCATGTTCTCGCTCGCGGCAGCCGCGCCTGCCATTCTGATGGCGCTGTTTCTGGGCGGCATCCTGACACGCGGCGTGGAGTACTGGTTCGGCGAACGGGTGAATACGCTGGTGGAATCCGCCGCGGACACGGCCGCCGTCATCGTCGAGCAGCAATCCCAGCAGGCGCTGAGCGAAATTCAGCTGATGGCGTTTGATATCAGTGGCGCCGAACCGGTCGCCGCTTTCTCTCAGGATCCGGAAACCTACACCTCCTATTTCCGGCGCCAGACGATCGTTCGCGGCTTTCAGTCGGCCTATCTGGTTGATAGCAATGGCGATATTCTGGCGCGAGCGGAGGATTCCGGATCGCCGGCCTATATCAGCCCCTCTGACCGGCTGTATCAGCTGGCGCGGGATGGCGATCTTGGCGTTTCCGATCCGGAACAGACCTCCGGAACCGAGCCGGCTTTGCGCGGGCTATTGCTGCTCCCGGCATATGAGGACGCCTTTTTGTACGTGACGCTGGATGTCGATCTCTCTCTGTTATTGAGGGCCCAAGCCGCATTGGATGATTACCGGTCTGCGACACAAAGCGAGGCGGAAACGCGGCTGGTCTTCGTGCTCGTTTATCTGGAGACGGCTTTCCTCATTCTGCTCGGCGCGATCTGGCTGGCACTATCCGCCGCCACCCGCGTTGTGCGGCCCGTTGCAGAACTCGTGCGGGCAGCAGAACAGGTGCGGCAGGGCAATCTGGATACCCGTGTCGACGTCAAACGCGACGATGATGAGATCGCCACTCTGGGCCGGGCTTTCAACCGCATGACTCGGCAGCTCCGCGGGCAGCGCCGTGAACTGGTGATGGCTCACAGCCAGTCGGAAAACCGGCGGGCCTTCACCGAAGCGGTATTGTCCGGGATCAGTGCGGGCGTCATCCGGATTGATGACCAGGATCGCATCACGCTGGCAAATCGGCCGGCTTGTGACCTTCTTGGCCGCGATGAAGACGCCCTGGTCGGCGAAAAACTGGCCGTTGTGTCTCCGGAGCTCGAAAGCGTCGCCATACAGGCGCGCCAACGGCCGGGCGATATTGCCAGTTCACAAATTGAACTTTCAGAGGATGAAGAGCGCCCGATCAGCCTGAATGTGCGCGCCGGACTGGATCCGGATGCCGGTTTGATTCTGACATTCGATGATGTCAGCCGGCTGGTCGCTGCCCAGCGGAGCGCTGCTTGGGGGGACGTGGCCCGCCGCATCGCCCATGAGATCAAGAACCCGCTCACCCCGATCCAGCTGTCTGCCGAACGCCTGCAGCGCCGCTATCGCAAGCAGGTGGCAGAAGAGGATGTCGAGACATTCGACAAATGCGTCTCGACCATTGTTCGTCAGGTGAGTGATATCGGCCGAATGGTCGATGAATTCTCATCCTTTGCCCGCATGCCACAGCCCAAAATCGAACCGGTGGGGATGACCGAGTTGATCCAGAACGTGGTCTTCGCTCAACGCGTCGCAAGCCCGTCTGTGGCCATCGAATTCACCCATCCCGACAATGATGTGCTGGCCGATTGCGATGAACGGCTGGCCGCGCAGGCGCTCACGAATATCGTTAAGAACGCAGCCGAGAGTGTTACAGCCCGGATCGATTCCATGGCTGGCACCAAACAGGCCGGACGTATCCAGCTGACCCTCGAGACCGCCGATGGATTCGCGGAAATTACCATTCAGGACAATGGTCTGGGCTGGCCCCTGGCCAACCGGGAACGCCTGACCGAGCCGTATATGACGACGCGCGAAAAAGGCACCGGGCTTGGCCTCGCCATTGTGAAACGCGTGATGGAAGACCATCGCGGCCGGCTGGAACTTGACCAGCCGGTCGACGGTATCGGCGCGATTGTACGCATGAAATTCCCGGTATCGGACCAGAATGGCCCGGATATCGCTTTGAAATCAGAAAATGCCCAGGTGTGAGACATGGCGAACGACATCCTCATCGTAGATGATGAAGAAGATATCCGCGATCTGGTGGCCGGATTGCTTGAAGACGAAGGCTATCAGGCCCGCGAAGCGGCCAATGCCGATGATGCGCTGGCGGCCATTCGCACGCGCAAGCCGTCACTGGTGATCCTCGACGTCTGGCTGCAAGGTAGCCGGCTGGACGGCATCGAATTGCTTGGCGAAATGAAAAAAGTCGATCCGGAATTGCCCGTGATCGTCATTTCGGGCCACGGCACAATCGAGACCGCAGTCGCGGCGATCCGCAAGGGCGCCTATGACTTTATCGAAAAGCCATTCAAGAGCGACAAGCTCATCCTGACAATCGAACGGGCCATGGAAGCCAGCCAGCTTCGCCGGGAGAATGCCGAACTTCGGGCGAGGGGACCGGGCGAACCGGAACTGGTTGGCAAATCCGGACCGATCTCCCAGCTGCGGCAGATGATCGACCGCGTCGGTCCCACCAATAGCCGGGTTTTGATCACTGGCCCTGCCGGAAGCGGTAAGGAAGTCGTGGCCCGTCTGATCCATGCGAAGTCACCACGCGCCAAAGCGCCCTTCATTGCGGTCAATGCGGCGGGCATGGAGCCTGACCGTGTCGAGGAGGAGCTGTTCGGATCTGAGACAGATCAGGGTCTGGTCTCCCAGATTGGGCTTCTGGAACGCGCGCACGGCGGAACACTATTCTTCGATGAAATCGGCGACATGCCGGTAGCCACGCAAAACAAGCTGTTGCGAATGCTGGTTGATTCCAGTTTCCGCCGGCTCGGCGGCGGTGCCGATGTCAAAATCAATGTGCGTGTCATTTCATCGTCCTCGCGCAATCTGCGCGACCACATCTCGGCCGGGTTGTTTCGTGAGGATCTGTATCACCGCCTGGCGGTGGTGCCGGTTGATGTTCCCGGATTGTCAGAGCGGCGGGAAGACATCCCGCTTCTGGTGGAGCATTTTCTGTCGCGGATCACCAGCTATTCCGGGCTTACGAAACGCGCCATCGGCGACGATGCCATGGCGGCGCTTCAGGCGCATGACTGGCCCGGAAATGTCCGCCAGCTCCGCAATAATGTGGAGCGCCTCCTGATTCTGAGCTCCGGCAATGAAGACGGACCGATTACGCTTGATTCGCTGCCGTCCGAAGTCGCCGGTCGTGAGACCGATGATAGCGGCTTTGATGCCGAGCGCATGATTGCTCTGCCGCTTCGAGATGCGCGTGAGAAATTCGAGCGGGAATACCTGAAATCACAGATAAACCGCTTTGGTGGTAATATTTCCCGGACCGCCGCCTTTATCGGCATGGAACGCTCGGCCTTGCATCGCAAGCTGAAGTCTTTAGGGGTAAATACCTCTGAGGCCCGCTCTGACGGCGAGCTCACCGAGGAATAAGGATTAGACGCCATGAAGGCTGTCGTTTGTGGGGCCGGGCGCGTTGGATATGGCATTGCCAAAGCGCTTTCCCGTGAAGGCAATGCGGTCACCGTTGTCGACTGGTCGCAGGAATTGATCTCGCAGATCACGACGGACCTCGATGTCCGCGGGATTGTCGGGCATGGCTCCCACCCTGAAGCGCTCGAACGGGCAGGGGCGGCCGATGCCGAGCTGATAGTGGCCGTCACGCATTCCGACGAGACCAATATGGTCGCCTGTCAGGTGGCCCATTCGCTTTTCAAGACACCGATGCGGATTGCCCGGGTCAGAGCGCAGGCTTATCTGGATCCGGCCTGGCGCGGCCTGTTTTCAACCGGCAATCTGCCGATTGACGTGGTGATCTCACCGGAACTGGAAGTCGGACGCGCAATCCTCCAGCGGGTCGAAACGCCGGGCGCTTTTTCAACTGCGCTGTTTGCCGGCGGGCGGGTTCAGTTGCTCGGCATTCGCATGGATGAAGAAAGCCCCGTGGCGGGCTCCTCGATCGAACAGATCCGCGAGATTTTCCCGGATCTGCGTTTGTCGCTCTGCGGAGTGAATCGCGACGGCAAGCTCTTTATCCCCACCGTGGCTGACCCATTGCTAGCGGAAGACGAAATCTATATTTCCATCGAGCCCTCCATGCTGGAGCGGGCGCTGCAGATTTTCGGCCAGAAGACCGACAAGGTGCGACGGGTCGTTATCATCGGTGCGGGCAATATCGGGGTATATGTCGCTCAGGCACTCGAACGTATCGGCCGGGTCAAAGTGCGCCTTATCGAGGCCGACAAGAAGCGCGCCGAAATAGCGGCAGATCAGCTCAAGAAAACCGTCGTCCTGCACGGCGACGGCCTGACACCGGATATGCTGCGCGAAGCGGGAGCGGACCGTGCCGAGCTCGTCGTTTGCGTAACCAATGATGACAAGGTGAACCTGCTGACATCAGTGATGGCAAAGCGCGAAGGGGCCGGCCGTTCTATCTGCCTGGTGAACGAGCAAGCCTTTGAATCGCTTCGTGAACCTCTGGAAGTGGATGCCTTTATCGACCCGCGAACGACAACCGTTTCCACCATTCTCCAGCATATCCGCCGGGGCCGCATCACCGGGCTTCAATCCATTGCAGGCGGTCTGGCCGAAGCGCTCGAAGGCGTCATCCTCGCAACCTCGCCCCTTCTTGGAAAATCCATCGATGATCTGGAACTGCCCGACAATGTAACCATTGGGGCGCTGGTGCAGGCCGGAAAAATCTACATGCCGGGCGAGGGGGCTGTGGTGAAGGAAGGCGATCGTATGCTTCTGTTTGCGGAATCCGCCGCCGTTTCGAAAGTCGAACGCCTGTTCCGCGTCAGCCTGGATTATTTCTAGGCTACAATGCGCTCCCTCGGATTCCTCAGGCCACTGGGTCAGACATGGACCGCACTGGCGATTGCCATCTTCCTGATCGCTCTCATGACATTGATGACCCAGTCATGGTTGGCCGCCAGAGCCTTTCTGATCACGGCAGCAATGCTGGGATTTGCCGGCGGCCTGATCTGGTCGGCGTCGGCCGGAGTCAAGCTGGTGGCGAGGGCGGTCGAGGCTTCGGCCTATGTGATGGTGCTCTGGATACTCACGCCGATATTCCTGATCGTTCCCTTTCTGCTGTTATCGCCGGATCTGACTTATCTCGAAGCGCTCTTTGAGGCCTACTCGGCGTTTACAACAACCGGCGCGATCCTGATCGCGCCTGAAAACATTCCCGACACGCTGATTTTCTGGCGCTGTGTGCTCAGCTTCATCGGCGGGTATCTTACGCTCCTGACGGCTGCGGGTGTATTGGCGGCTTTTGACAAGGCCGGCCTCGAATTGCGCAAATCGATCCTGCTGACCGTGAGCAAGGAGAACATATTCTCCAACCTGCATGTCGCGGCCAAGCGGATTGCGCTCATCTATGGTGGACTGACCGCCATCGGCTTTCTGTTGCTTCTGGCATCCGGAGTTCCCGCATTCGAGGCCCTGTGTCTCGCTTTTTCTGGCATTTCAACGGGTGGATATACGGTGTCTTCCGGCGCGCTGGAGGGACAAGTCAACGGATTGGCGATCGCAATCATTGCCGGTCTGACCTTTATCGGCGCAAGCAATATTGCGTACCTGAGGAATCTGGCATCGCGTCGTGAAGTCCGGATGGATATCGAACCCCTGGCGATGATCGCCACCATCGCCGCCCTGGCGCTCCTGTTTTTTATCGGCACGTCGCATGATGCGGGCCCGCATCACGTGATTGCCGACGCCATATTCGTCGTTTCGACCGCAGGCTTTACGGTGTCCAATTCTGCAGGGCATGTCCCGCTGGCCGCCGTGCTCGCAGCAATGATTGGCGGCGCAGTGGCGTCGACGGCAGGCGGCCTGAAGATATCGAGGCTGGTTATTCTGTCGCGCACGGCCCTTGTTGAATTGGCCCGTATGGCGCATCCGTCCGGCATTGTGTCCGTCAAATACCGGGGACGCACGACAGAAAATCCGGCCATGCTGGCGCTCTGGACAACCGTGCTTGGATATATCGGCCTTGTCGCCATCGGCGTGGTCCTTCTGGCCCTTTCCGGGGAGCCCTTCGAAGGGGCGTGGAGCGCCGCCGCGACGGCTATTGCCAATGCCGGACCTTTGCATGATCAATTATCACCCAGCCATGCCTGGGCTGATTTATCGCCGGTATCGCTCGGGATCACCGTCCTGCTCATGGTGCTGGGCCGGTTGGAGGTTCTGGCAGGTCTGGCGGCCATCGCGTCGCTTTTCAGAAGGTTCTGAGTTCCATGTCACGCATTGCCTACGTCAATGGACAATATGTTCCGCATCGTCATGCCCGCATCCACATTGAAGACCGTGGCAACCAGTTCGCGGACGCGGTCTACGAAGTCTGGGGCGTTCGTGATGGCGCACTGATGGATTTTGACGGACATATGACCCGTCTGGCGCGGTCACTGGGAGAGTTGAAAATCCGCCGGCCCATGTCGGATGCCGCGCTGAGTGCGGTGATCAACCGGATGGTGGAGATTAATCATATCCGCAATGGTCTGATTTATCTGCAGGTATCGCGCGGGCAAGCCAGACGCGACCATGTTTTTCCGCCCGCAAAGACCCGGCCGGGTATCATGATTACGGCCAAGTCTCTCAATGCGATCAAGTCCGAAGCCCGGGCGCAGAAAGGCATTGGCGTTATTACCCGGCCCGATATTCGCTGGGGGCGCCGCGACATCAAATCTGTTTCCTTGTTGCCGAATGTCCTCGCCAAACAGGCTGCCGCCGAGGCTGGAGCAGGGGAGTGCTGGCTCGTGGATCCCCAGGGCTTCGTGACAGAGGCCTCCTCCTCCAACGCCTGGATTGTGACGAAAGACGATGTGCTGGTAACCCGCGCGGCCAGTCAGGACATATTGAATGGAATCACCCGGCGAACGCTCTTTGCGCTGGCGGAAAACGCCGGCCTGCGAACCGAGGAACGCGCCTTCACGGTGGAGGAGGCTCAATCGGCTCGCGAAGCGTTTGTCACATCGGCATCGGCATTTGTGACGCCCGTCGTGGAAATTGACGGAAAACCGGTCGGAAATGGCCATGCGGGAAGCTTTTCCTTGCAGCTTCGCGCGACTTATGTTGCAACTGCGAACGAACGGGCTCGCAAGCGGGCGCCGAGGCCGTCGGTCTGGCTGGTTGCGCAGCGGGGCGAACGCCTTGTAAATTAGACTTTCGGTTCGAGAAAAAGAACAAGAATAATTGGAGCAGGCCAATGTCGGGCGAACGTAAAAGCAATAATCTGCAAGATGTCTTCCTCAATTCCGTGCGGAAGACCAAAACCCCGTTGACCATTTTTCTGGTTAATGGCGTCAAGCTCCAGGGTGTTGTGACCTGGTTTGATAATTTCTGCCTGCTGCTCCGCCGCGATGGCCAGTCGCAACTTGTCTACAAGCATGCGATTTCGACGATCATGCCTTCCGCGCCGGTCAGCCTGTTTGAGGCTGAGCAGGACGATGAGGACAGTGAAGATTGATCGAAACCGAAACGCCCGCTGACAAGGCTATCGTTATTCGCGCCCGATTGGGCGTCGAGGATCCCGAAGAAACCGCACGTCTGGAAGAAGCCACAGGTCTTGCCGAAGCGCTGGGGCTGGATGTGATTGAATCCACATTTGCGCCGGTTCGCAAGATTGATCCCGGCCGGTTCTTCGGACGCGGCAAACTGGATGAAATCGGCGATCATATTCGTGAGATTGGCGCCAGCGTGGCCATCGTGGACGCCGCCCTGTCACCCGTACAGCAACGCAATCTGGAAAAGGCCTGGAAGGTCAAGGTGGTCGACCGTACGGGCCTGATCCTTGAAATATTCGGGCTTCGCGCGCGGACCAAGGAAGGCCGGCTTCAGGTCGAGCTTGCGCGATTGGCTTATGAACGATCGCGCCTGGTCCGGACCTGGACCCACCTGGAACGTCAGCGTGGCGGGCAGGGCTTTATGGGTGGTCCGGGGGAAACCCAGATCGAGGCCGACCGCCGTATTCTCGCAGACAAGATGGGGCGGTTGCGTCGCGAACTCGAAGAGGTGCGCCGCACGCGGGCTTTGCACCGTAAATCCCGGCAGGTCGCCCCTTATCCCATGGTCGCCATCGTTGGTTACACCAATGCGGGAAAGTCGACCCTGTTCAACAAGATTACCGGCGCTGGCGTCTTCGCCAAGGACATGCCGTTCGCGACGCTGGACACGACCATTCGTGGCTTCAAGACGCCGGCCGGCACGCAACTCCTCCTGTCAGACACGGTGGGATTCATCACCGATCTGCCCACGGAACTCGTGGCGGCCTTCCGCGCGACGCTGGAGGAGGTGAGAGAGGCTGACATTATCATCCACGTGCTGGATGTGTCGGCGGTCGATTTCGAAACCCGCCGCCGCGAGGTTGAAGCCATCCTCGACGCCATTGATGCCGGGAGCGAACACGATCAGCCGGTGATCGAGGTCTTCAACAAGATCGACCTCTGGCAAAACGATCAGGAGCTGGACCCTGACAGTCTCGCCGACTTGCCACGCAAGAGCGAGGATTCGCTCTGCGCCATATCGTTATCCGCCCAAACGGGAGAGGGCATTGATCGCCTTCTGCACGCGATTGACCGCGCCATGGCGGACAAATCTGTGGTTCTGGCCGTCAAGGCGGGCGTGAAGGACCAGCGCGCGCTGGCCTGGTTACACCAGCACGGCGCTGTCCTGTCGGAATCGGTAGACGATCAGGGCGTCACGACGGCCCATGCGCGATTATCGCCGGAAGAGGCGGGACGGTTTGCCTCCCAGTTTCCCGAGCTCGCGCCGAATTTCGAGGACGCCAACTAGCGGTTTTCGTGGCCTTTGGCTTCGTTCCAGAGCGCTTCCATATCCTCAAGGCAGGTCTCGCGAATATCGCGGCCCTGGGATTTCAATGTCGTTTCGATAAACCGGAACCGGCGTTCGAACTTGGCATTGGCCCGCCGCAAAGCAGCTTCACTATCAACTTTGGAATTCCGCGCCAAATTCGTACAAACAAACAGTAAATCACCGATCTCATCTTCGATCTTGTCGGCCTCGTCCAGATCGATGGCTTCGCGTACCTCGGCCAGCTCTTCATCGACTTTTTCAAGCACCCGCGCGGCATCCGGCCAGTCAAAACCCACGGTGGCGGCGCGCTTCTGGAGCTTCTGGGCGCGTTTCAGTCCGGGCAGGGCGAGGGGAACATCGTCCAGCAAGCCGTCAGAACCGGTTTTCTCCTTGCGCTCGGCCGCTTTCAGATTCTCCCAGTCAAGGGTTTGGGCTTCGGCATTGGCGTAGGATTTATCTCCGAATACATGGGGGTGACGGCTCACCATCTTGTCGGAAATGGCATTCGCAACGTCATCCAGATCAAATAATCCGGCTTCCTCGGCCATACGGGCGTGAAAGACGACCTGTAGCAATAGATCTCCCAACTCATTCTTCAATTCTGCCATATCGCCGCGGCGGATAGCATCATCAACCTCATAGGCTTCTTCGATCGTATAGGGGGCGACGGTTTCGAACGTTTGCTCGATATCCCAGGGGCAGCCGCTATCGGGATCGCGCAGGCGCTCCATAATGCTGCGAAGACGTTGGAGTGGAGTTTCGTGTTCCATCATGGTTGGCCCATCTTCATATCACAATATAACGCATAATGTATATTATGAGGCATAATATATGTTATTTGGATCATTGAGGAATATCCTCACGAACCAGTCTTTCGGATGCAAAGGCCATCATAAGCTGGCGTAACCCCTTCCGGCAATTTTTTGGCCAGAACATCGTAATCAAGATCAACATGAAGGTTGGTGAGAATGCCCTGTCCCGCACCAGCCTGTTCAAGCCAGGCCAGTGCATCGCTGACGCTGGCATGTGTGGGATGCGGCGTCTCTCGCAGCGCATCGACAATCCACACCGGTACATTGCGGAAAATTTCGAACGCCGGCTCCGGTACGGCGCTGACATCCGGCGAGTATGCAAACGGTCCACATCGGAAGCCGGCCGCGATAATTCCGCCATGCTGCAGCCGCGCCATGCGAATTGGCATGCCACCGCCGGGTCCATCTATGTGAAAAACCTGGCCTTCGGATGGAATATCTCTGGCCTCGAGGATCGACGGATATGGCGAACCGGGCCTGGAGTCGAAGACATATTTGAAACGCGATGTGAGACTGGCGGCCGTTTCCGGAATCATCCAGACCGGCATCCGCTTTCGCGCGCGCAGCACATAGGGCCGCAAATCATCAATCCCGTGGGTCTGGTCGGCATGGTCATGCGTATAGATGACTGCATCCAGCCGCTTCACGCCTGCCGATATCATCTGTTCACGAAAGTCCGGAGACGTATCAATGACTGAAATCGTGCGGCTTCCTGTTTCAAATAGTGCTTGTGTTTCAGCGTATTCAATCAGAATGCTACAGCGCCGCCGCCGGTTCTTCGGATTGTCGGGATCACAAGCGCCCCAGTCTCCATCCGGGCGCGGCACACCGCCGGATGAACCGCACCCCAATATCGTCACCTGCCAGACCGCCGCATCGGTCATGCCGGGCGTTCCGCTTTGGAAAACAGCCGGAAGAAGGCATCCGTCGTGCGCCTTTCACCTTCTTCTTTGGTCCAGCCGAGCGTGTCGCAAACCCCGGACAGTACATCCGGCAGGAAGGACGGCTCATTCCGGCGCCCGCGATGCGGCATTGGCGCAAGATAGGGACAATCGGTCTCGATTATCACCCGGTCCGCCGGGATATGATCCCGAAAAACGCTGCGAACGTCATCCGCCTTCTTGAAGGTGATGATACCGGACGCCGCAAAATACGCTCCGAGTGCGGCGCCGCGCCGCGCGAGCTCCGGTCCACCGGTATAGCAATGCAACAAGGCGCGGAAGGCGCCCTTCCCCATTTCCTCTTCGAGCAGATCCGCCATTTCCGTATCGGCCTCTCGTGTATGCAGGATCAGCGGCAGATCGGTCCGCCGCGCCGCCTCGATATGGGTGCGCAGGCTCTGAAACTGATCGTCTCGCGGGCTGTAGCCATAATGAAAATCCAGCCCGGTTTCGCCAATACCGATCACTTTGGGGTGCGCTGCGATCTCGATCAGCTCGTCAGCGGTGATATCGGGCCGGTCCTTGGCGTGGTGCGGGTGTGCGCCAATCGTGCACCAGATATCATCATGGGCCTCTGCGATGGCAGAAACCTCTTCAAAATCAGACAGCCGGCAGCAAATCGCGATCATACCGCTGACGCCGGCCGAGCGCGCACGATCCAGCACCTCCGGGAGGTCCTCGGCGAACGTCTCACCGTGCAAATTAGTATGACTATCGATCAGCATATTCAGACACGACTGGCGCGCGCGGCGCTTTCCATATGAGCAAAGGCTGCCAAAGCCGCCTGCTTGGCATCGAGATAAACGCCCTCTGCTTCCGATTCCAGCCCCTGTATCGCCTTCCAGGCATCCAGCCAGGGCTCTGGCGCATTACCGTTTTCGGCGGCTTCCTTGGCCAGCCGCGCCGCATTGCGGGTCAGCGAGGCATAAAGATGGGGACGCAGGGATTCGCCGGCTTTTGTAGCGACCTTTGATGCCAATCGCCGCGATGCGCGCGTATCCCAATTGGGTAAGCGCCGCAAAAGGTCACGCACATCCTTTTCAAGACCTACAGCGCCGGACTGAAGCAGCGCCAGCGCCCGACCCGGCGCGCCACCGGCCAGCTCTGACGCGGCGGCCGCTTCGTCTGCCGAAATCCCGTGCGCCGCGACCAGCCAGTCCCGTGTTGCTTCAATCGACGGCGCCCTCAGATCCAGCTGCCGGCAGCGCGACCGGATGGTCGGCAAGAGACGTCCGGGTGAATGTGTGACCAGCAATAGCAATCCCTGTTTGGGTGGCTCTTCCAGTGTCTTGAGCAAGCCATTGGCGGCATTGCGATTAAATTCGTCCATGGAATCGACGATAACGATCCGCCAACCGTCTTCCCCGCCGCTGCGCGAAAAGAAGTCCGGAACGCGGCGCACTTCATCAATGGTGACTTCACCGCGCCAGCGCTTGCGCTTGTCATCCCAGGGCCGGCGAATGGTCAGAAGATTGGGATGGGCCTGCGCCCTCACCTTTTGCCGGGCGCTGTCGGTATTACTCGATCCGGAAAGCAGCGACAGGGCGGCTTTGTAGGCAAAACTGGCTTTGCCGACGCCCTTTGGCCCGGTGATCATCCAGGCATGATGCAGGCGACCGGATTGCCGAGCGGAATCGAACTGCGCCATGGCAGCGTCATGACCGAAGAGCTGGTCAATCTCGCGCGGCGGCGCACATCCGGCTTCGCAATCGGGTTCAAGATCCGGACTAGTCATCGTTCAACCGCTCCAGCACAGCCTTCAATGCGGCTTCTGCGACGTCGGCGGGATCATCCTCGCCATTCAGCGTCACAAAGCGATCCGGTTCTTCGGCGGCCAATTGGTGAAAACAGGCCCGCAAACGCTCGTGGAAAGCCAGCGCTTTGGATTCAAACCGGACCTCCAGGCCCAGACGGTCGCGGGTCCGGTGCAGACCGGTTTCCGGGGCAATATCCACCAGCAAGGTCAGGGCGGGTTGAAAATCATTCAGGGCCAGCCGGTGCAAGGCTTTCAACCGATCCAGCGCGATCCCGCCCGCTGCCCCCTGATAGGCCATGGTGGAGTCCGCAAACCGGTCTGAAATCACGATCGCGCCGCGGGCCATGGCGGGCTGGATGACTTTTTCAACGTGATCGACACGGGCGGCGTAAAACAGCAAGGCCTCGGTCATGGCCGACCAGCGTTCAGTGTCGCCCTTGACCAGCAGGGCGCGAATTTCCTCGGCCCCCGGCGTGCCCCCGGGCTCCCGCGTCAGGACAACTTCCCGCCCCCGGCGGATCAGTGTGGATTGCAAGGCCCGCGCGAGTGTGGACTTGCCGGCCCCCTCACCGCCTTCCAGAGTGACGAATAGTCCCTTTGGCATCAATTGGCGCCAAACAGACTGCCCAGGCCAGCGAGCGCCCGACCGACCATGCCCTGCTTGGCGACATCCGCGGCCGCTTCCAGATCATAGCTGCGGGTTTCAATGCCCGGGCCGGACACCTCCAGCCTGGCCACCACATCGCCCTCGGCAATCGGCGCGGCAAGCGGGCCTGAATAGACGACTTCCGCACGCACATCATCGCGTGACCGCGTATGGACACCGACGCGAACATCCTGTGTCAGGCGCAGGGAGACCGTGTCTGCCTGCCCCAGAAACACGTCTGCTTCGCCGACAATTACGCCGGAATCTGCCAGATCCACGACCTCGAAATCGGCCAGCGCCACGCGCATCAGGCGTTCGCCCTCACTGGCGCGGGCACGTTCGCTTTCCATACCGTTATAAACGACAATCCGGCGTGTACCGTCGCGCACTCCCGAGGCGACCAGGCCATAGCCGCTTTCCTGCGTATGGCCGGTTTTCAGGCCATCGACCTCGTCCATGGTCGCCAGCAAAGGATTGCGATTGAACTGGCGGATCCCGTTATAGGTAAATTCCCGTTCGGCGAAAATCTCATAGAGATCAGCATGATCGCGGATAAGGATTGCGGCCAGACGCGCCAGATCGGCCGCGCTGATCACCTGTTCCGGATGCGGCCAACCGGTCGAATTGGCGAAACTTGCACTCGTCAGTCCCAATTCATGCGCGCGCGTGGTCATGTCCGCCGCAAAGGCGGTCTCCGACCCGGACAGTGCTTCAGCCAGAACGATGCAGGCATCATTGCCGGACTGGATGATAATCCCGCGCAGCAAGTCCTCGACCCGCACGCGGGAATTGATCTCCAGAAACATGGTGGAGGAACCGGACGCGGCCCCACCGGTGCGCCAGGCATGTTCGGAAACCGGCAATTCGTCATCCAGAGACAGAGCGCCGCGATCGATGGCTTCGAAGGCCATCAGCAACGTCATCAGCTTCGACATGGAGGCCGGCGGCATCGGCTCTTTGCCATTGTGATTGAAGAGGATTTCACCGGTATCGTAATCAAGGATTACGGCATGGCTGGCAGTGGTCTGAAAATCCTGTGCCTGCGCCAGGGGCGCAAAACAGAGCAGGCAGAAAAAAATGAATGCGCGCACGAGCATTTCTCCATCGCGGAATCAGACAGCCGGTTGATTGCCCTGATTGAAACGCGATGCCGCTCTGGCCGCAAGCCTGCTGTCAGTTCAGCGCCACAACCCGTGCATCATAGACCCCGTAACGGGTCAGGTCGCGGCTGAGGGAATCAGCTTCCGAGCGGGGCAGATCATCGCCCACATAAACACGATAGATACGCCGTCCGGCCGAGCGGACATCCTCAATCCGGACATCCCCTGCAGCCGCCAGACGCCGGCGCATGGCTTCCGCGTTTTCGCGTTCGGAGAAGGCCCCCGCCTGGACGCGATACCGGGCGCCAGGATCGTTTGAAGCGTAAATGCGCGAAGGCGCAATTGTTCCCGCCGGGGCAACTCCGTCCGGTGGTCCCAGATACCGAACCCGGACACGGGCCAGTCCTTGCGACAGGAAGCCAAGCTCAATCGCCGCAGCGCGACTGACATCCAGAATACGATCATCGGCAAACGGCCCGCGATCATTCAGGCGCAGTATCGCCGTGCGGCCATTCTCCAGATTGGTCACCTCGATCATCGCCGGGATCGGCAAGGTCGTATGCGCCGCAGACAGCGCATTCTGGTCAAAAATCTCGCCATTTGCGGTCGGAAGTCCATGGAAATTGGGTCCATACCAGGACGAAACGCCAATCTCGTCATAATCATCATCGCGGGCCGGCACATAGGTACGGCCAGCGATGGTATAGGGACGTCCGATTTTCTGCTCGCCGCTGCTGCCGCCATTCCAGGCACTGGCGCCGCTTCCGGAATTCGTGGTTCCGGAGGATGTGGACCGGCCGGGCGGCGATGAAATATCAATGCCGCGAACAATGTAGGATGCGGGCGATGATGAACACGCGCTCAACACCGCCGAACAGACCATGGCCGCAATCACAACCGAAGACCTGGCTGAAAACCCCACAGCACTTCTCCTGCGCCTGTAAAACAGGTGGGATTTGTACCGGAAAGGAATGAAACAAGTGTAAGCATAAGCCGGTTGCCTTTTACCAGCCTCCCCAGCTAAGAGAAACCATCATCTGCGGAGGGGTGGCAGAGTGGTCGATTGCGGCGGTCTTGAAAACCGTTGAGCCGCGAGGTTCCGGGGGTTCGAATCCCTCCCCCTCCGCCAGAGATACAAAAAAGCCCGGCACCACGGCCGGGCTTTTTTGCATTTTTCAGGACGTCTACCAGCCCCAGCGGACGCCAGCACGACCACCAACCTCGCCCGTATCGGCTCCGAAGCCAAAGCCCGCATTGATCGAGAAGGTCTCGTTCACACGCGCCGCGCCCGAGAAGGCAAAGGCCGAGGAGTTGTTGAAGAAGCCATAATTGGCCGACAGCGAGAAATTCTCACCCGAAGCCAGCGACGTCACACCCGCTATGGCCAGCGCCAGAGCGACACCGTCGCTTTATTGCGCAGCCTCCCGGCCCATTAGAGATGGCGTCAGCCGCCCGCAACGGATCATGCCCGGCTCGCGGCGCCTTGCGGCTGATAGATTTTCAGGATTCTCGCAGTGTCGTGGCTTCAATCAAAGAATTTGTTGTAGGGGATAGGAATCTTCATGTTAGACCATTGATAGTCTGTATTTTAGCTCGAAGTCAGGGATCATGGACATTCTACACATTAGTCCGCCATTACGTCGTTTTTAACGTCGGCTCAAATAAAAAAGGCCGCTCCGGAGAGCGGCCTTGATAAGTCTGGATGTCCTGTGCAGGTATTATTGCGTACGGACAGCCACGCTGGTGGCGCCTACGGCATTTCCACCTTCTGCAAAGCGGACGAAGACGCGGTTGCGCGCCGGATCATTTGCGATTGCAGCACCGGTTCCTCGTACGAATATGCCAAATGTGGCCGTGCCATTGGCGCCGACGGCAATATTCTGAGTAGCAGCCCGAGGCGCCGTGCAGGCACCAAGTGCATCGGTGGGACAAATTTCAATATTATTGATTGCCAGTGTGCGGCCACCTGTATCAGCAGAAACAACAATATTTCCCGCATTGCCAACATTGGAAATTGCAACAGCAAAAACGCCGACAAAATTACCTGTCGTGGGAACATTCACTCGTCCCGGATCGCCGGATGTGGCGAGCGCCACAATATCCGCCGAACCGGCTGCAGTGGACCGGAAGGTCAGCGAATTCAGACCCAGCGTATACTCTGCCGACCGCCGATTGGCACAATAGGCCTCAATGAACAGATCGCTTTCGTTATTGTTCGAGGGATAGAAAGCCTGTGTACCGACACCGTCCACAAAATCGGCCGCACTTGTTACGGAGAATACGTAATTCTGTGCAGCGCCCGCAGCAATGTCAGCCGGCGTGTTGACGGTGCCGCTCAGGGCATTTGCAGCTGTGGTCGTCTGGTATGAGAACTGAGCCGCCGACGCTCCAGCCAGCCGCAAGCCGCAGCCTGTCGCCGTTGATCCGGTAGCGGCCGGATTGATAATTGTGGCAAAAGCTGTCGCAGCCGTGCCGTTCGTGACCGACCGCGTTATCGGGAGAACCGAGGAGACAACCCGGGGGGCTTCAGCACGGAAATTCACGACATTCAGGCTTACTTCCCTTGCCGCCCGCGCATTATCCGCTGGATCATTCGTCAGAACTCCATCCACATCAGCCGCAGCAGCGGGAGCCGCAATCCCGCAAGCCGCGCCATTGGGGCAAAGATTGATGTCCGGATTCGAGAAGTACAAGGCTTCGGCTTCACCGCCGGGACCGTTAGGAGCGCCGGGCGGACATGTCACGCCCCCGCCGGAAGAATAGGCCATAATCGTGCCAAATGTGCAGTCGACCCGGTGACCATGGGCGTAAGTCCGAACGCCGCCGCCTGGCGTGCCGCCCGCGTCCTCGACATTGTGCGCAAAGCCTAGATTGTGCCCGATTTCATGCGCGAAAGTCACATCAGAACAGAAGCTGTACTGACCAACAGGGGTGTCTGTATCCGCGATCCAGTCTGCGGAGACAGAGTATCCAAAACGACGGCTGTTCTGATTGATCACGCCATTCGTGGAGGGCTGTCCAATCCCCCACGCCAGGCCACAAGAGCTCTGGCCCGTCAGGGAACGCTGAAGGATCGCGACAAGATCGGCACCGTATGTAACGCCCGCTGCCCGTAATGCGCTGAGATCCTGCGTTTCAGGCGTATCCCCATTGGGATTGCCAGACAGATTGTTCAGTGTTTCGCTTTGATTGGCAGCGTCATTCGTCAGGGTAACAGAGTCGAGATGAACCAGCCGCGCACGCAGCCCGGTATCGGAATCGATCAGCGCCTGATCCAGAACGGCCATCAAGTATTGTACGCGGCCACCCGTTGCGAGGCCCCAACGTGCCGAAAACCCTTGTGAATAGAAAACGGCAATATCGACAATGCCGTTGGATCCAACCGGAACCGCTTCGGCAATGGTCTCGCCAGCTTCAGCGGCGCGTGCGCGACCTTCCTGAACGACCAGATCATAATTAGGAATAAGAACGTCATTGCGGTTCTGGAGACGCTCACCGCCTTCGGGGAGCTGCATAATGCGATGACCATTGGCCTCGGGAATAATCATCCACAAACCGTCTTCGGTCTGGATACGCCCGAACACAAAGCCGTTGGTCTGTGTAATCAGAACACGATTGTGAATGGTATGTCCGGCCAGACGACCGACCCAGACCCGCGATCCCATTTCCTGATCTTCGATCCGGTCGAGCTCGGCTTCATAGCCCGGTCCGAAATTGAGCGAGACACGATCACCGACATCCATTCGCATGACATCAGGATTCAGCGATTCAAATAAGATCCGCGTATCGCCATCGCTATCCGCCGTAACCGAAACACCCCCAAACATATCATCAGCAAATGCCATCGAAGGCATCGCCGCGATAGCAACCCCGGCAATTAACAAGCGTTTCATAAAGTTCTCCCCAAGAAAAATAGTGCACAGCTCCGCAGCCAACTTTTTAATCCGGCCAGCAAAGAATCCCGTCAAGCATACACCTGATTGTCCGCTAATGCCATTTATTCCGCCAATCGCCATCCTGATACCCCATTGGCCCGCCCTTCAGGCTTCCCCTCTCGGTTCATAGGTCCTCGTAAGCCAATATCTGCTCCGCCTCTTGCGCACCGCGACAGCGGCTCATCGAATTCTGGCGAATTCTCATAATTGGTCCCGACGGAATAGCGGCAATCCGACAAAAGCGGATCGAGATCACGCGAAGGCCATGGACGAAACAACCAATCTGAATTTTCGCCGCGCTGGGTCAGCTGACGAAATTCCTGATCACGTCACCGCCGGCGCATTCCCGGAAGCGACAGATGTTTGCACAGCGATTCGGGGGTTACAAATATCCCCTCCCGCAATAGGGTCGCTTTGATTTTCTAACGTCTCAGGGGAGATCAATATGAAGACGTGGATGTATGGTGTTGCCGGCCTGGCGCTGCTGTCTCTTGCCGGTTGTGGGGAGAGCGAAGCGGTTAGTCAGAACGAGCCCGCCGGGACTGAAACCGCTGCGGCGGATACGGCGAACGATACCGGAAACGTAACGATCGCTGATGCAGAAGCTTTCCTTGAAGCAACGGAAGCGGAGCTCGCCGAGTTCAACGAATATGCCAGCCGGGTTTTCTGGGTCTATTCCAACTTCATCACCGAAGACACCGAGTATCTGGTCAGCCGCGTAAGTGCCGAAGGCACCGAAATGGCGGTTCGCATGGCCGTCGGCACGGCACCGTTTGCGGAACTTGAACTGCCGCTGGATTTGCGCCGTAAAATGACCAATCTGACAGCGGGCATAACCCTCCCTGCCCCGTCGGAAGGCAATGGCGCCCAGGAGCTCGCCGTGCTGACGACCCGCATGTCATCCGCCTATTCAACGGGCACGATCGAGATTGATGATACCGAGACCACGCTGAATGAGCTTGAAGTCCTGATGGGCACAGAGCGCGATCCGGAATTCCTGTCGACGATCTGGAATGACTGGCGGGCCGCCATTCAGCCTGAGCAGATGGCTCAGGACTACGCCGACATGGTGGAAATCGCCAATGCGGGCGCCCGCGAGCTCGGCTTCTCTGATCTCGCCGAGATGTGGCTGTCCAATTACGACATGCCGGCCGACGAGATGGAAGCCGAAGTCGAACGTCTCTGGGGACAGGTCGAGCCGCTCTATGAGCAATTGCATTGCGCTGTCCGGTCCGAGTTGAGCGCCGAATATGGCGCGGATGTACAGCCCGAGACCGGCATGATCCGCGCGGATCTGCTCGGCAATATGTGGGCGCAGGGCTGGGGCCCGATCCGCGACATTGCCGGCGTTGAAGGTGGCGGCGAGAGCTATGATCTGACCCAGCTGCTCGTCGATGCGGATTATAATGCCTACGACATGGTTGAGGCCGGTGAGCGCTTCTATACCTCGCTCGGTCTTGATCCGCTTCCCGACACCTTCTGGGACCGCTCTCTGATCGTCCGGCCGGAAGACCGTACCGTGGTCTGCCATGCCTCTGCATGGAATATCGATTCACGCGGCGATATCCGCATCAAGATGTGCACCAATGTGAATGCCGAGGACTTCCGTACGGTCCATCACGAACTCGGGCACAATTACTATCAACGCGCCTATCAGCATCAGGACACGCTGTTTCAGACCGGTGCCCATGACGGCTTCCACGAAGCCATCGGCGATTTCGTCGCTTTGTCCGTCACGCCGGAATACCTCGTCCAGATTGACTTGCTCGATGAAAGCGCGGTTCCCGATGAATCCGCCGATCTCAGCCTGCTGATGGATCTGGCACTCGACAAGATCGCCTTCCTGCCCTTTGCCGTGATGATGGATCAATGGCGCTGGCGTGTCTTCCGCGGCGAAATCACGCCGGAGGACTACAACACGGCGTGGTGGGAATTGCGCAACCAGTATCAGGGCGTTTATCCGCCGGTCGAACGGCCCGCGAATGCCTTTGACCCGGGCGCGAAATACCACATCGCCAATAATGTGCCGTATCTGCGCTATTTCCTGAGCTACATCCTGCAATTCCAGTTCCAGCAGGCCGCTTGCGAAATGGCCGGTTGGGAAGGCCCGCTTCACCGCTGCACCGTTTACGGCAATGAGGAAGTCGGCGCCCGCTTTAATGAAATGATGGAAATGGGTGCCTCCCAGCCCTGGCCGGATGCGCTGGAAGCCTTCACCGGCACACGTGAAATGGACGGCTCGGCCATTATCGCTTACTTCCAGCCGCTGATGACGCACCTGGAAGAAGAGAACGCCGACCGCGACTGCGGCTGGTAACACGTCTGCATGAAGCAAAATCAAGGGCGGTCCTCGGGCCGCCCTTTTTTATGGCTCGGCTCGGGTTGTCGATAGCATCTTGCCGCCTTCCGTCATGGCAACACTCGGACTAGGCTCGACGCAATTCGAAACAAATGGAATCTGCAAATGCCTGAATCCATCTCGACATCCGTCGATCTGTCCGGAGAGGACGTGCACTGGTCGCCTGAAGGCGGTCTCTCCTACGGGGCCTATCTGAAACTTGATGACGTCCTGAAAGCCCAGAAACCGATTACCACCGAGCATGACGAGATGATGTTCATCATCATCCATCAGGCGTCTGAGCTTTGGCTCAAACTGTGCCTGCATGAATTGGATGCGGCGATTGAATGCATCAATGCCGGTGAATTCGGCCCGGCCTCGAAAATGCTGTCCCGGATCGCGCGGATCCAGGAACAGCTGACCCAGTCCTGGTCGATTCTGGCTACCATGACGCCGGCGGATTATCTGAAATTCCGCGACAAGCTGGGGCAGAGCTCCGGCTTTCAGAGCTATCAGTACCGCATGCTGGAATACCGTCTCGGCAACAAGAATGCCGCCATGGCACGGGTGCATGGCAAGTCCGAACACGCCGATGCGGTGCGTGACTATCTGAACAAGCCCAGCATCTATGATGAGGCCCTGCGCCAGCTGGCAAAAGCCGGATTTGATATTCCGGCCGACCGCCTCGACCGGGACTGGTCAGAGCCTTACAAGCCTTCATCGGCTGTCGAGGCCGCCTGGAAGGAGGTCTATTCCAACATTGACGAGCACTGGCAACTCTATGAAATGGCTGAGAAGCTCGTGGATCTGGAGCAGAAATTCCAGCAATGGCGCTTCAACCATATGAAGACCGTCGAGCGCATCATCGGCTTCCGGCGCGGCACCGGCGGATCCGGCGGCGTCAGCTATCTCGTCAAGGCGCTCGACCTGCGCCTGTTCCCTGAACTCTGGACGGTCAGGACATCGCTCTGATGGCGAAACGCCTGATCGATATTTCCCAGACCCTTCGCCCTGCCCTGCCGGTCTGGCCGGGAGACACCGCCTTTGCACTGGAGCCGACCTGGACGATCGAGCCCGGCTGCCCGGTGAATGTGTCCCGTCTCACGCTATCAACGCATTCCGGCGCCCATGCCGACGCGCCGCTCCATTATGACCCGCAAGGAAAAACGATCGCGGAGGTGGATCCGGAGATTTATGTCGGCCCCTGCCATGTCTTTGATGTCCGCCAGGCAAAGGACCTTGTGCGCCCCGACGATTTCAACCTGGCCGAGGCCAATGGCTGTCATCGTATTCTGTTTCGCACCTTCGACCGGTTTCCGCACGATCATTGGGTATCGGACTATGCCGCCATTGCGCCCGAAACCATTGAGTTACTGGCGAGCGCGGGAGTGAAACTTGTGGGTATGGACGGCCCCTCCCTCGACCCCGAAACGTCCAAAACGCTGGACGCACATAATGCGGTCCGGACGGCGGGTATGGCCATTCTGGAAGGCCTGGTGCTGGATGATGTGGACGAAGGCGCATACGAATTGATCGCTGCGCCACTGAAAATTGCCGATGCCGATGCCGCACCCGTCCGCGCCCTTTTGAGAGAATTGTAGATGACCCGCATAACCTTCGACGACGTCAGCCATCTGGATGAACAGGATAGCCTCGCCCCCTTTAGTGCGCGTTTCGATATTCCGGACGGGCTGATCTATCTGGACGGCAACTCCCTCGGGTGCTTGCCAAAAGCGGCAAAAGACCGGTTGAATGAGGTTGTCACACGGGAATGGGGCCAGGACCTCATCCGGTCCTGGAATTCGAATGACTGGATCAATGCGCCGGCGCGCATCGGTAACAAAATTGCAAAACTGATTGGCGCAGACGATGGAGAAGTTATTGTTGGCGACAGCACATCCATAAATGTTTTCAAATGCCTCAGCGCATGTCTTCAACTAGATAATTCACGCACCACGCTGATCACCGAGACCGGTAACTTTCCCACCGACGCCTATATGACAGAAGGCCTTGCGGGTATCGCCCCGGACCGCATCGGCGCGCGATTGGTGGATCCCGATGAGGTCATCGACAGTCTGGACGAGACCACCGCAGCCCTCCTTCTGACCCATACACACTACAAGACGGGCCGTCTGCGGGACATGGCGGCGATTACATCGGCCGCCCACCAAAAGGGCGTCCCGGTGATTTGGGATTTGTCACATTCCTGCGGCGCCATGCCGGTTGATCTCAACGCTTGCGATGCGGATTTTGCGGTGGGTTGCGGCTATAAATATCTCAATGGCGGCCCCGGCGCGCCCGCTTTCACTTTTGTGGCGAAGCGGTATCAGGAAAAAGTCTTCCCGGCCCTTTCAGGCTGGCTCGGCCACAAGCAGCCCTTTGCCTTTGATGATCGCTATGCGCCTGCCCCCGGAATCAACCGCTTTCAATGTGGCACGCCGGGCATCATTGGCTGCGCAGCACTGGAGGTCGGTATCGATCTCATGCTTGAAGCCGACATGCAGGCGCTCCGCCAAAAATCATCCGCCCTCGGTGACTTGTTTATCCAGCTGGTTAACCAGGAATGCGGCGAATTCGGATTTGAACCCGCCTGCCCGATCAATGCCGCCGAGCGTGGAAGCCAGGTCAGCTTTCATCATCCCGACGGCTACGCCATCATGCAGGCCCTGATCGCCTGCGGTGTGATCGGAGACTTCAGGGCGCCCGATATTCTCCGTTTCGGGTTCGCCCCCCTTTACATCTCCTATCGCGATGTCTGGAAAGCCGTCGACATTCTGCGCGACGTCATGTCCAGCGAGGCATGGAACCAGAGCCAGTTCAAACAAAGGGCCGCTGTCACATGAGCGAAATCGTCACCACTGAAATCCGCGATGAGTGTCTGATCGTCAGGGTCAATAACCCGCCGGTGAATGCGCTGGGTCATGCCGTACGGGACGGTGTGGTCAATGCATTGAAAGAAGCCGGCGATGCGAAAGGCGTCGTCCTTCACTGCGAAGGCCGCACCTTCTTTGCCGGCGCCGACATCACCGAATTTGGCAAGCCGCCGAAGTCACCCTCTCTGCCCGACATGATCGAAGCGCTCGAGACCTGCCCGGTTCCGGTTGTGGCCGCCATACATGGCATGGCGCTGGGCGGCGGACTCGAAACGGCGCTGGGTTGCGACTATCGCCTGATTGACCGAAAAGCCCGCGTCGGATTCCCCGAAATTGACCTGGGTATTTTCCCTGGGGCCGGTGGCACACAGCGCGCGCCCCGTCTTACAGGTATTGCGGCGACGCTTGCCATGACACTGGACGGCAAACCTGTCTCTGCCGCGCGAGCCGTAGACATCGGGCTCTGTGATGAGGTGTCCGACGGAGATATTCTGGAAAACGCCATTGCCTTTGCACGCCAGCAATCCGTCAAGCGCCGCATCAGGGATCTACCGGCCCCCGCAATGGATCAGCCTGCCATCGACGCCGAACTGGCCAAAGCCGCCAAAGCCCGGCGGGGGCAGATCGCGATTGAAAAAGCCACCGAGGCCGTCCTCGCTTCCGCTTCCTTGCCGTTTGAGCAGGGACTGGAAAAGGAGCGCGAGCTCTTTCTGGAGCTGATCGGCGGATCGCAGTCCCGCGCCATGCGCCATCTTTTCTTTTCCGAGCGCCTGTCCGCGAAGGTCGATGGTCTGAATGCCACGCCAAAGTCGCTTGGCCTGATTGGCGTCGTCGGGTCCGGAACAATGGGCGGCGGTATCGCCATGGCCTTTGCCAATGCCGGTTTCGCAGTCCGCCTGTTTGATGCCAATGCAGACGCTCTGGCGGCGGGGCTGGAGAAAATTCGCAGCCTTTACATGGCCTCGGCCGCCAAGGGCCGGACCAGCGAAGCCGAAGCCCTGGATCGCTATGACCGGATCCAGCCGGCCGACAACTGGGAGGCATTTGCCGCCTGTGATCTCATTATAGAAGCGGTGTTCGAGCGTATGGACGTCAAGAAAGCCGTCTTTGCCGAACTCGACCGCGTCGCCCGGCCAGACGCCATTCTCGCCACGAATACGTCCTACCTTGATCTCGATGTCATAGCGGCCGGCACAAAAGACCCAACGCGCGTACTGGGCATGCATTTCTTTTCACCGGCCAATGTGATGCGCCTGCTGGAGATCGTGCGCGGCGCAAAGACATCGGACACCGCGCTGGCCACTGCGTTGGATGCCGCCAAGAAGATTAGGAAAGTGCCGGTTGTGTCGGGCGTCTGTCACGGCTTCATCGGCAATCGCATGCTGAAAGGCTATGGCCGCGAAGCGGGTCTTTGCATGATGGAGGGGGCTGCCCCACAAGACGTGGACAAGGCTTTGTTTGATTTCGGCATGCCGATGGGGCCGCTGGCCATGGCCGACCTTGCCGGCCTTGATATCGGCTATGACAATCGCCGGTCGATGACGGCGGGCGAGGACTATGAGCCCCTCGCCTCGGTTCTTCAGGACCGACTCGTCGAAATGGGCCGCAAGGGACAAAAAACCGGTGCGGGCATCTATAACTACGAACCCGGTGACCGCACGCCGCAACCCGATCCGGTGGTGACCGCACTTATTGAAGAATTGGCAAAGGAGCATGGCGTCAAACGGCGCAATGTTGCCAGCGAGGAAATCGTCGAGCGCTGCATGCTCGCCCTGATCAATGAAGGCGCCGCCATACTGTCCGAAGGCATCGCGCAGAGGTCCAGCGATATCGACGTCGTCTACGCCAACGGCTACGGTTTCCCGCGCTATCGCGGCGGACCGATGTGTTATGCCGATGAGCTCGGTGCGGCTCATATTCTTGAGCGGCTTGAACACTATCAGGAAAAATATGGCCCCAAATGGTGGACGCCGTCCCCGCTGATCCGGGAACTGGCTGAAACGGGTGGCACATTCGGACAATGGAAAAAGGGATAAGCAGATGGGACATCTGAAGGGGCAGACCGCCGTCATTACCGGTGGCGGAACCGGCATTGGTCTGGCGATCGCCAAACGATTGACAGCCGATGGTGCAAATTGTGTGCTGATGGGGCGAAATCTGGAGCGCCTGGAAACGCAAGCGAAAACGGTTGAGCGCGCGCGTGCCATCCAGTGCGACGTGACCGACAGCGCCGCAGTTGAGGCCGCCTTCGAAGAGGCGCGCCGCGATGGCCCGATCACCATCCTTGTGAACAATGCCGGCATTGCCTCTTCTGCGCCCTTCCACCGGATGGGCGAGGATGAATTCCTGCGGATTCAGGACGTGAACGTCACCGGTGTCTTCCGCTGCACCAAAGCGGTTGCGCACGACATGCGGGGTGCCGACTCTGGCCGGGTGATCAACATCTCATCCATAGCCGGACTGTCGGGTGGGCCGTATATCTCGCATTATTGCGCGTCCAAACACGCCGTTATCGGCATGACCCGCGCCCTGTCCGCCGAATGGGCCAAGACCAACACGACCGTCAATGCCATCTGCCCGGGCTATGTCCGTACCGAAATGGCCGAAGGCGCGATCCGGACGATCATCGAGAAGACCGGCGCAACCCGCGAGCAAGCCATCGCCGAGCTGGCCAAGAGCAATCCGCAGGGCCGCCTTCTGGAAGTCGAGGAAGTGGCCGAAATTGCCGGCTGGCTTTGTCATCCTGACAGCCGCAGTATCAATGGACAGGCTATTGCGCTCAATGGCGGACATTCCATGTAGGAAGCGGACGGAATTCCGCCTAGAAAGCCTGCGACAGTCAAAGAGGATGCGATGCGTCAATTCTACGTTTTTATCAAATGCGAGCTCGGCAAAACCTACGATGTGGCCAGCGATATCGTTGACCAGATCGACGAGGCCCGGCACGTCCACTCGGTTTCCGGCGTGTATGACCTGCTGGCCCATTTTTCGGTCGAGGCCGATGAGGACATTGGCCGGTTTGTGAACCAGCGCTTGCAAATCCTTCCCGGGATCAAGGACACACAGACAATCCTCTGCTTCAACGCCTTTACCCCCGATCGCGGGCTGGGCGAAGGCTAACCCATGCACCTGGGAGTCTTCGATCTCTTCAAGATTGGCGTCGGTCCGTCCAGTTCGCACACTGTGGGGCCGATGAAAGCAGCCGGCACCTTTGTGTCGCGCGTCCGTGACGATCACGGCCTGAACCGTATTGCGCGCCTGCAGGCTGAACTCTACGGCTCTCTGGCTTTTACCGGCGTCGGCCACGGCACGGACAACGCCGTGCTGCTCGGCTTGGAAGGCGAAGACCCTGCCGGAATCGATCCGGATACGATGGCGGCCAAGATCGAACGAATCCGCAAGGACGGCACGTTGAAAGCCGCTGGCCAGCACGACATAGGTTTCAACGTCGAAGAAGACCTGATCTTTGATGGCGGAACCCGCCTTCCCTTTCATTCAAATGCCATGAAATTCCGCGCTTTGGATAAATATGGCGAAGTCTTGCGTGAAGAATTCTGGTATTCGATCGGCGGCGGTTTTGTCATTGATGAACAGGAAGCCGGCCGCAATTCCGCTGTCGGCGACCAGGAGGGCGAACCCTACCCCTTCAATACCGGCGATGAGCTGATTGCGCTGGGCAAACAACATAACCTGTCGATCCCCGAAATCATGTTGGCGAATGAAAAAGCCTTCCGCTCGGAATCTGAAATCCGGGATGGCATCAAAGCCATCTGGAAAGCGATGGAAGACTGCATCGATCGCGGCCTGAGGCATGACGGCACCCTACCCGGCGGGCTGAATGTGAAGCGGCGGGCCGCAAAGATGCATCGCTCACTACTGGAGAACCCAGACAAGGCCGAAGCCGATCCCCTCACTGCCATGGACTGGATCAATCTCTGGGCCATGGCCGTAAATGAGGAAAATGCCGCCGGAGGACGTGTGGTAACGGCCCCCACGAATGGCGCTGCCGGCATCATTCCCGCCGTGGCCCGCTATTTTGACCGACATCATCGCCGCACCGGCGACACGGAATGCATGCTGCGCTTCTTTTTGACGGCCGCCGCCATCGGCGCCCTCTACAAGAAGAATGCCTCTATCTCCGGTGCGGAAGCGGGCTGTCAGGGTGAAGTTGGCGTCGCCTGCTCCATGGCCGCCGGCGGGCTCGCCGCGGCGCTGGGCGGCACGAACCGCCAGATCGAGAACGCCGCCGAGATCGCCATGGAGCATAATCTGGGGCTGACCTGCGATCCCGTCGCTGGCCTGGTGCAGATCCCCTGTATCGAACGCAATGCCATCGGCGCGGTGAAAGCCATAGATGCGGCTCGTCTGGCCCTGTCCGGCGATGGCGAGCACAAGGTCTCGCTCGATCAGGTCATCAAGACGATGAGCGATGTCGCCAAGGATATGTCGGACAAGTACAAGGAGACCTCGCAAGGCGGTCTCGCCATCAATGTCCCGGTCTGCTAGCGCGCGCTAATTGGCAATATTGCCGCCCGTTGCGCCATTCGCCGATGCGAGATTACCCAGAATGTTGACGCTCTGACCCGGGCGCAAATTCTCCGCACCGCGTACAACAACGCGATCCCCGGCATCCACTTCACCTGTCACAGCGATCAGGCCGTCGCCGCGGGTTCCGGCCTCGACGTGGACCTGGCGGACCGTGTTGTCCTCTTCAACCACCCAGACATGAGAGCCTTGAGACCGAAGCACCAGCGCGTCCTGCGGCACCGCGATGACATGCTCGCTGGGCGCGCGGGGCAGATGCACGCGAACAGCCGTTCCCGCAATCCAGGGAGAATCTTCCAGGTCAACGCGGACCTCGAAGGTGCGGGTCGCCTCGTCGCCCACGGGGATAATCCGGCGCACAGGGGCATTAATCGCCTGCTCGCTATCGCTGACGGAGACCTCATCTCCAACCGTGATGAAGGATGCCACGGAAATCGGAGCCTGGGCGCGGGCCTCCAGGGCCGTTGTGTTGACCAGCCGGACGATTTCCCGCCCCGGATTGGAATATTCGCCAACTTCGATCAGGCGCTCGACAACCCGCCCGTCAAACGGTGCCAGAATTTCCATACGCGCAAGCGTCAGTCTGGCGCGTTGCACGGCGCTGCGGGCTTCGGCCTGTTCCTGAAGCGCCAGATTGCGTGCCAGTTCGACTTCGCGCAGCCGCGTTTGCGGCGCGGTCCCCTGCTCGACAAGGCGCGACCAGCGCTCGAACTCGGCCGTCTGGTAGTCGGCATTTGCCGTCAGGCGTGCCAGCCGGGCTTGCGCTTCTCCCAGTTGAAGGCGTGGCTCGGCATCATCGAGGCGAGCGACCGGTTGGCCCGCCTCCACAAAATCACCGGCTTCAGCCACAAAGACCACCCGGCCGACACCTTCAGACGCAATCCGGGAATCGCTGCGGCTGAGCACCGTTGCCGGGCTCTGAATGGTCGGTGCCATATCCGTTTCGATCGCCATATCAATCCGCACAGGTGCTGGCGGCGGTGCGCCGCCCGGGCTCTGTTGCGCAAAAGACGGAACAGACGTCAGTGCAATGGTGAAGCCGACAATCAATGCGGTATTCAAATTCATGGACTTACTCCGCCGGCACGAGCCGGGATTGGCCCTGCCGGGCCGGTGAATGCTCCCCCAGCCGCAACAGGCTGGGGATCAGGATAAGGGTGAAAATCAGACTCACACTCATGCCGCCGACAATCGCAGCCGCCAGACCACGATAGATCTCGCTGCCGGCGCCGGGGAAGATCAGAAGCGGCGTCATGCCGAGAATGCTGGTCAGCGTCGACATGAAGATGGGGCGCAGGCGGATATTCAGGGCGTTCTCGACGGCCTCGGTGCGGGACAGCCCCTCACGTTCGCCTTGCCGTGTCTGATCCACCAGCAGGATGGCATTATTGATCACCAGACCGAGCAGGATGATGAAGCCCATCATGGTCAGAAGATCGAGTGGTTGCCGTTGCTGGGTCGTCGCCTGCATCACCAGATCAAGAATACGCAACACTATGACACCCCCGACCGTCGCCAGCGGGATCGAAATCAATACCAGACAGGCATCCCAGATCGACCGGAAAAGGCCCGCAAGGATCAGGAACAGGATGAAGAGCGCAAAGGCGAAGTTCTGCAGCATCGTGCTGATCGCCCGATTGAGACTGTCGGCACTGCCGCCATAAACGATGGAACCGTCAGCGCCGAGTGTCTGCATCAAAGCCGGTTCGATCTCATTCTGAATGACTTCCAGAACTTCCTGCAGGGTCTGTCCCTCGGGCTGGGACAGATTGAGGGTGATCGTTCTGCGGCGATCCACGCGTTGCAGGCCGGTGGGCGACAGACTTTCGCGCACATCCACAAGATCGCCGAGCGGCACAATGGCACCGGATGGCGTCGCCACGGGTATCCCTTCCAGCTCCTGCACATTCTCCCAGCCTTCGGTGCGTAGGATCATGTTCAAGCGCTGGTCACCGTCAAAATATTCACCGACGAACTGACCATCGCCAAGGGCCGCGATGACACTTCCGACCTGAGCCCGGCTCCAGCCGGATTCCTGGATACGCCGGTCATTTGGAATGATGGACAGGCTGGGCTGCGTCGCCTGCGGGGAAGGGTTGGCATTGATATTCACCCCCGCAAAGCGCTCCCGGAGCAATTGGAGCCCTTCAATTGCGGCAGCGGACAAGCGATCGGGGTCGGCCGACTGAAGATTGACCTGAATGCCTCCGCCCTGACCAAAGCCGCCGAATAACTGTCCGCGGAATGCAAAGGCACTGACGTCCGGTATGCCGGCAATCAACTCGTCGCGGACCAGCGTTTCCAGCGCGCGGATATCCTCGATGTTGCGGGCCCGGAAACCGGCATTGGCGAAAGTTCCAAACGTTCCGAAATAATAGTTCAGAAGCGCCGGTTCCTGCTCGCCGGACATATATGGCTCAGCCCGCTCGATGATGACACTGGCGACCTCATCATTGACCCATTGCGGATTGGCCCCCGGCGGCAGTTGGAAGAACACGTCGATCGCATCCCGGCGCACCGGCGGCAGATAGTCCAGATTGGGCAAGAGGAACCAGCTGGCAGCGGCGGGAACAACAATCAGCCCCGCAATCAGCCCAAGGCGTCGGGACTTTCCACCCGTGACCGTCATCAGCAAACGGGACAATCGCTTGATAATGGGCTGACCGGTCGGGTTGCTCTTGTCCCGAACCCATTTCTCCGTTGCCACTGGCAGGATTGTCACCGCGACAAACATGGAAATCGCCACGCCAACAGCGATGGTTATCGCAAGATCCGCAAACAGCTGCCCTTCAGCGTCGTCCAGAAAGATGATCGGCAGGAAAATCGCGACGGTCGTCGTCGTCGAGGCAAATAGTGCGCCCCAGACCTGTCCCGCGCCCTTGTCAGATGCCGTTCGGGCGTCCTCGCCGGCTTCACGTCGCCTTATGATATTTTCCATCACGACAATGGCCGCATCCAGCACCATACCGGTCGCAAAGGCGAGGCCGGCCAGGGAGATCACATTCAGCGTCCGTCCGAGTGCAAACAGCACAATCAGCGTGGCCAGCAAGCTGACCGGGATCGCCAGCGATATGATCAGTGTCGCCCGGCTGCGGCGCAGGAAAAGCCAGAGCCCGCCAATGGCCAGAACAATGCCAAGCGCCAGATTGGTGCGCAGCAGATTGATGGCGCGATAGATGAAGACAGACGCATCAAAAGACGGCTGCAGCGACAAGCCGAGATCGGCCGCTTCGCTCTCGTTTATGCGTGCAATTTCGTCTTTGACGGCTTCCAGCGCGGCGAGGAAATTGGCCCCGTTTTCGCGCGTAATCTGGATGCCGATCGCCGGATTGCCATTCTGATAGGCGAAAGTGTTGTTCTCGCCGTAATCGATACGGGCGTCCGCCACATCCCGTAGATAGACCGGCCGTCCATCCCGCCAGTCAACTACCAGCTCCGACAACTCGCTGGGGTCGTATTCTCCCTCATAGCGAACGGTAAAGGCACGCCGGCCGATCGTGGCATCTCCGCCTGAGACATCGGTATTCCCGCGCAGCGCTGCGGAGATTTCCGGAATGGTCACGCCGAGCGCCGCAGCCCGGTAGGGGTCAAACACAATCTGGTATTCCTGAGGCCTCAGACCCCAATTCGCCTGCGCGTTGGCAACGCCCGGCAGGGCCGACAGTCGCGGCACGACCGTATTATTGATAAAATTACTGTAATCATTGATTTCTCTGGGATTTCCGGGAAGCGCCTGTACAAAATAATAGATCAGGATCTCGCCCGAACCGCCGCCAAAACCGTTATTGATATTAGGACCGACCGCATCAAGCGGCATGGGCGGCAGCTGGTTCATGCGCCCGATTACGTCAATCAGGGCCTGATCCATATTCGTGCCATTGGCAAAGGTCAGGTTCAGAAAGGCCCCGCCCTGCCCGATATTGACGCGTAACTCCTCCAGCCCGGAGATACCGGCAAGCGCCTGCTCCTGCGGTTCGACGATCTGGGATTCCATTTCAAGCGGCGATGCGGCGCGCCAGAAGGTCTGGATGAAGAGCTGGGGCCGGTTGGTGTCCGGGAAGAGCTGGACGGGCAGCTGGGTGACGCTCATCGCCCCGATCACGGCCAGCAGCATGACGCCGATCAGAATGGCGACCGGATTATTCAATGCAAACCGGGTCAATGGCATTTTCGCGTCTCCCTCACTCGGAGAGCTAAATGCTACGATGCGACAAATTCACCTAATTAAACTATGGACAGGCTACTCACACGGCTGTGATGCCATGCGATTGAGGATAAAAATGCCTGCATCACAAATCAGGCAGCAAGCCCACCCGCAAGACCGAAGGAAGCTTCCGTATTGGCGCGAACATCCTCAACGGAAACATCCGGGGCCAGTTCGATCAGAACCAAACCCTTATCCGTGACATCAAAGACGCCCAGATTGGTGATGATCCGGTCGACAACGCCCGTGCCGGTCAGTGGTAAGCTACACTTTTTCAGAAGCTTCGGCTCGCCCGCCTTCGAGGTGTGATCCATGATCACTACGATACGCTTGACGCCCGCGACCAGGTCCATGGCCCCGCCCATGCCTTTGACCATTTTGCCCGGAATCATCCAGTTGGCGATATCCCCGGTCTCGGACACTTCCATCGCGCCCAGAATCGACAGGTCGATATGGCCGCCACGGATCATGCCAAAACTGTCAGCAGATGAAAAATAGCTGGTCCGGCGAAGTTCCGTAATGGTTTGCTTGCCGGCATTGATGAGATCAGGGTCTTCATCGCCCTCATACGGAAAAGGGCCCATGCCCAGCATTCCGTTTTCAGACTGCAGCGTCACGTCGATCTCTTCGCCAATGAAATTGGGGACCAGCGTCGGTATCCCGATACCCAGATTGACGTAGAACCCGTCTTCCAGCTCCTGCGCTGCGCGGCGCGCCATGTCTTCGCGTGTCCAGGCCATGATCAACCCTCCTTCGCGCGCGTCGTGCGCTGTTCGATACGCTTTTCAAACTCGCCCTTGATCAGGCGCTGAACAAAAATTCCCGGCGTGTGGATATGATCTGCATCCAGCTCGCCGACCTCAACAATCTCTTCGACCTCGGCCAGCGTAATCTTTCCCGCTGTCGCCATCATCGGATTGAAATTGCGGGCAGTTTTGCGATAGATCAGATTGCCCTGGGCATCGCCCTTCCACGCCTTTACAATCGACAGATCGGCCTTCAGGCCCGTTTCCATGATATAGGTTTCCCCGTCAAACTCGCGGTGATCCTTGCCCTCGGCGATGACCGTTCCCACGCCGATCTTGACGTAGAATCCGGGAATACCGGCGCCGCCGGCCCGGATGCGTTCAGCGAGCGTGCCTTGCGGATTGAACTCAAGCTCCAGCTCTCCGGACAGGAATTGCCGTTCGAATTCCTTGTTCTCGCCGACGTAGGACGAAACCATTTTCTTGATGCGTTTGGCATCCAGCAGCTTGCCCAGACCGAACCCATCGACCCCACAATTATTGGAAATAATCGTCAGATCCTTGACGCCGGAATCCAGAATCGCCTGAATGGCATTCTCCGGAATGCCGCATAGACCAAAGCCGCCAGCCATGATGGTCATGCCGTCAAACAGCACGCCGTCCAGAGCCGCGGGCGCATCGGGAAATATCTTGTTCATCAGGCGTCCTTGCGTGGGATTATGTGATGGCTGTCCCGCTTATATCGCGTGCAGAAAAATTGGCCAGTCATTCGCGATGCCGCTTTTCAGTCAGCCGGTATTTGTCGATCTCCACAGCCAGGGCCCCACCGAAGAAAACGGAATAGGAGCCCCAATAGATCCACAGAAGAAAAACGATCAAAGCGCCGATGGACCCGTAGGCCGTCGGATTGACCCAGCCGTTCACGTAAAACGAAAAGCCGGCCGACAGAGAGAGCCAGAGCCCGCAAGCCGTGACGGCCGCAATCAGTGACGCCACCCAACTGATCCCGCCAGCACGGCGCATCAGATAGCGATACAGCAAAACCAAAGCCAGGAGCATCGTGACGCAAACAACGGTCCACTCATTAAAGACGGCGTTCAACCCTTGAATTTCAAAACCGAGCCATCCCAGTGCAGGCCGGACAATTGTGGGTATCGCCAACACGACGATGTTCGAAATGGCCAGCAACAAACCACCCATGACAACGGTCAGAATTGCCAGAAGGTTGAATTTGATAACATTCCGGAAGTCGCCCATTCCTGCAATCTGGTTCAACCCGGCGATGAGTGCCTTGGCGCCGCGCGAGGCCGCAAAAATGGTGATGGCCAGTGCCAGGAGTCCCTGCAGCGAGAGCGCCGCCGAAGACGCTTCGGTTATTGGTGATATCTGGTTGGCGATAAAGGATTGCGCCGTCTCGGGCATAACGCTCGACAGTCGCGCCAATTGCTGGCTGGCATCATCAGCATCGAAGATCAGGCCGTAGGAAACCGCGGCAACAGCAATGAGAGGAAAGATAGCAAGCAGGGTAAAAAAGGACACGCCACCCGCAAACAGCATCACTTCCCGCGCCATCGTCCGGCTGACCGACGCGATGATGATCGCCAAAGGTGTCCAGTCGAGCACCATCTGCGCGACATCACGGATTTTTCCGGCATGTTTGCGAATTCTTTCCATACCCACGCCATAACGCGAAAACGGGCTGACGGAAACAGAAACGCCAGCCTGTGGGTGCAGGCTGGCGCATCTGGGATAGGAAGGACCGGTGACCCGGCCAAGACAACGAACGTGCGAGGGACAAGAAGGTGTCCGTTGATCTCGAGAACAGGAATACCGAACGGTGCTTGAACGCTATATGAACGAAATTCCGCCGATCCGTTCAGCTGTTTCCCCGGCCACAATTTTATGACAACGTGGAGTTTGTTGCCTTGGGGGACGGCTTGCCGCGCATGCTGAATATCGCACTCATTGATGCCGACGGAAATCTGTCGCTGAAACCTGCAGACCTGGAGGTCTACCGGATTGCGGCGCAGACCGTTTCCGCAGATCGCCCCCTGGAACCCAACCGCCTCGATGCGATCATTGTTTGCGCGTCCGATATGGATGACGCGAGAAAACTGGCCGATTTGCATGCAGGTTCGGGAAAAACCCGACCACCAGTCATTCTCATTTCCGATAGTGAAACACCGCCTGTGGGATTTGATGGATGGCTGCGCCGGCCTGTATCAGCTGTGCAACTGGCAAATCGCATCCAATCCCTGCGTCGTCTTTGGGTCATGGAGGATGTGGCGCGCCGCCGCCGGGCCGCGGCTGAAGTCTTCGGTCATGCCGCCAACACGGATATGCTTTCCGAAAAGCGTCCAACCGTTCTGTTCGTGGGCGATGCGACCTCCCGTTTCATGGCGATTCACCATGCGTTGACGTCTGCCGGCACCGGCATGGTCGCCGCGTTCTCGTCTTTTTCGGCATTTGATTATCTGCATGAACGCCCGTTCGATGCCGTTATCTTGAACGCCATCAACAAGAAAGAGCTGGCCTTCACCATATCATCGGCCATGCGGCGCAATGCCCGCCTTTATCACACACCGGTTTTGCTGCTGACACCGTCCGGCCGCTATGAGTCGGCAGACGAAGCGTTCGCACGGGGGGTCTCGGATATTCTACCCGACAACGCCTCATCGGCGGAGATCGCGGCGCGGGTGTTGCGGCTGGCAGATGAGCGCCGGCGCCGCCGGGCGGCAAAGACTGTGCTGGAAAACTGCCGGGCGCGCTCCACAACGGATGCCGAATTGGGCCTTTACCGACCGAAACTGGCAATGGCGCATTTGCAGGATTTATTGAATACGGCGGTGCGGTCCAGAAAACCGACGGGGCTGGTACTGATTTCCATGGGCAAGCCCGAGGCGTCGGTGGGGCCAGACAAGTTAAGTGGCGCCAAGGTTCAGTTTGCTGCCATGTTACGACATTTGTTGCGCGCTGAGGATTTTCCGGCGCTGATTGCGCCCGATTTCTACGCGGCAATTCTACCCTATACTGGCAAGGAAGGCGCAACCTGCGTCGCGGAGCGCATTGCGGCGGTGGCCGATTGCACGGCGTTTGATGGCGATGATCCGCTCTACCCCTTCCGCCTGAACGTCCACTGCGTTGCCCTGGAAGCTTCGGGAGAAGAAACGGCCGAAGCCCTTGTTGAACGCGCCACACGCCTTCTGGACAAGGCACGGATGGAAGCGGTCTAGCTTCGCCGTGCGAGATCCGCGAGCCTTGCCAGCGCGCGTTCCATACCCTTCAGCCGTTGTCGCGGCTCCGGCCAGTCGCCCGCGATAAACAGTTTCTGGTCAGGACGCACGCGGAATTCATGCGGGTTTTCCGTGATCAGTTTGACGAGGCCTGCCGGGTCGGCAAACTCGCCATTGCGGAACTGGATCGTCGCGCCTTTCGGACCGGCATCGATTTTCTGCACACCCGCAATCTTGCAGAGCGTCTTGACCTGCATGACATGCATCAGCTGCTCGACTTCTTCCGGCAAGGGCCCAAAACGGTCGATAAGCTCAGCGGCAAAGGCCTCGCGTTCGGCCTTGTTGGCGAGGTTCGACACACGGCGATAGAGCTGCAATCGCAAGTCCAGATCGGTCACATAGCTTTCCGGGATCAGAACCGCTGCGCCCGCATTGATGGCCGGTGACCAATCGCGATCATCCTCTTCACGATCATTCTGAAGCGAGGCGACCGCTTCCTCCAGCATGGACTGATAGAGCTCGACGCCGACATCGCGGATATGTCCGGATTGCTCTTCACCCAGCAAATTTCCGCCACCGCGTATGTCGAGATCATGGCTTGCCAGCGAGAAGCCGGCACCAAGCGTATCAAGCGAATGAAGCACCTGCAGGCGGCGTTCCGCCTGGTCTGTAATCTTCTGGTTGGGAGAGGTTGTCAGATGGGCATAGGCTCGGGTCTTCGAGCGTCCGACCCGGCCGCGGAGCTGGTAAAGCTGCGCCAGGCCAAACCGGTCTGCACGATAGATAATCAGCGTATTGGCGGTAGGAACATCCAGCCCGGATTCCACGATGGACGTCGAGACAAGCACATCATATCGTCCCTCATAGAAGGCGGTCATGATGTCTTCGAGGCGCGTCGGGGCCATTTGCCCATGGGCGACCACAAAGGACACTTCCGGAACCTGTTCGCGCAGATATTCCGCCATCGCATCGAGATCGGTTATCCGCGGCGCGACGAAATAGCTCAACCCGCCGCGGTATTTCTCACGAAGCAGCGCTTCACGAACGGTCACCGGATCAAAGGGCGAGACATAGGTTCGCACCGCCAACCGGTCGATGGGAGGCGTCGCAATGATCGACAGGTCACGGATGCCGGTTAATGCCAGTTGCAGCGTTCGGGGTATGGGCGTGGCCGTCAGCGTCAGCACATGAACATCGGTTCGCAGTGCCTTGAGCCTTTCCTTGTGCTTCACACCGAAATGCTGCTCTTCATCGACGATCAGAAGGCCAAGATCCGAAAATTTCACGGAGTCTGACAGCAAGGCATGGGTCCCGACGACGATCTCGGCCTTGCCCTCCTGCAATTCCTTTTTGGTCAGCGCCGCTTCCTTGGCCGACACAAGGCGCGACAAGTGACGCACCTTGACCGGCCAGTTGCGGAAACGCTCGGAGAATGTCTTGAAATGCTGACGGGCCAGCAAGGTGGTGGGAGCAACGACCGCGACCTGTCGGCCTTCCATTGCGGTGATGAAGGCCGCGCGCAGCGCCACTTCGGTCTTGCCGAAACCGACATCTCCGCAAATCAGCCGGTCCATTGGACGTCCGCTGGCAAGGTCGCCGAAAATGTCCTCGATCGCTGAAAGCTGGTCGTCCGTCTCGACATAGGGGAAGGCAGCGCTGAACTCGTCATAGGTGCCGCTGGGCGGCGTTATCACATCCGCCTTGCGGGCATTGCGCTGTGCCGCGATCCGGATGAGCTCCTCGGCCATATCACGCAGGCGCTTCTTGGCCTTGGCCTTGCGCGCTTGCCAGGCCACGCCGCCGAGTTTGTCGAGCTGAATGCCATCGCTTTCATTGCCATAGCGCGAAAGCAGTTCAATATTTTCAACCGGCAGGAACAGCTTCGAACCGCCGGAATATTCGATCTCCAGACAATCATGCGGCGCTTCATGAACGTCCAGCGTCTTCAGACCGAGATACCGTCCCAATCCATGATCGCTGTGGACCACGAGATCGCCAACACCGAGTGAGCCCGCCTCCAGGATGACTTCAGCGCCCTTCTTCCGGCGCGGCCTCGCCAGGCGGTCGCCCAGAACATCCTGTTCGGAAAGTACGACCAGATCGGTGGTCTCGAAACCATGTTCGAGCGGAAGAACCGTTCTCAGCGCCGTATTGGCTGACGCTTTTTGAATATCCGGCCAGCTATTGGCCGGAACCGGGTCTTTCAGACCATGATCGGCGAGCACACTGCCCATCCGGTCCGACGCCCCTTCCGTCCATGAAGCAATCACAACCCGTTTGCCGAACGAAAGCTGGGACTGGATATACTTGGCGGTGACATCAAAAATATTGACGCCTTCAGCGGCGCGCTCGGCGGCAAAGCTGCGACCTTGCCGGCCGCCAGCATCAATCGCATCCGGCTCGTTGAAAGGCGTAAAGCGGCGAACGTCCAGACCGGACAGGGCCGCGTCAAAATTATCCGACGTCAGGTATAGCACTGCGGGCGGAAGCGCGCGATAGGTCGGGGCCTTGATCCCGCCCTTCACCGTTCCGGCAGCGGTCTTGCGGGCATCGTAATAATCGGACACCAGCTCGTCGCGCTGGGCGAGCGCGTCCGATGCCTGATGATCCACCGCAATCAGGGCGTCCGGCCCGAGATAGTCAAAAGGGGTTTCCAGTGTTTCGTGAAAGAGCGGCAGCCAGTGTTCGATCCCCTGCGGCCTGTGTCCTGCACTGACACCCTCATACACCGGATCGCCATCGGTTATGGCGCCGAACTCGCGAACATAACCAGAGCGGAAGCGCGATATGCTCGCCTCATCCAGAAACAGCTCGCTGACCGGGGAAAAGGTAATGACTTTCAGCTGCCTGGTGGAGCGCTGCGTTTCAGGGTCAAAAGAACGGACCGATTCCAGCGTATCGCCAAACATGTCCAGCCGGACGGGTTCCTCTCGCCCCGGCGGGAAAGCATCCACCACGCCTCCGCGAATAGCGAAATCACCCGGCTCGCGAACCGTCGTCGTCCGCGCATAGCCATTCGCGGTGAGGTAGGCTTTCAATCCCTCCAGATCGATGATCTCTCCGGGTTTCGCCTGAAAACCGCGCGCCGCCATGGTTTCGCGGGGCGCGCATTTCTGTGTCACCGCATTGATCGTCGCGATGATCAGCAGCGGCGATTTTTCATCGCGCGGCCGTGTCGCCAGCCAGGCCAGCGTTGCAGACCGGCGCGCCGCCACACGCGGGCTGGGCGAAACCCGGTCATAGGGCTGGCAATCCCACGACGGCAGACGCAAAGCAGGTATTTTGGGCGCGAAGAATTGCCAGGCAGATTCGAAGGCTGCAGCGCGGGAGTCATCCCGCGCAATAAAGAGCGCGGTGCCCCCTCTTTTTGCAAGAGCCTGCGCCAGGATCAGCGCGTCGTAGCCTTCCGGCGCGCCGCCAACGGTCAACCCGCCGGGCGACAAGGCAATGGGCTCAATCCACTCCATGGTCAGGGTTTGACAACCGCAACAGCCGACGCCGCCAGAGAATCAAACACCGGACCGCGGAATTCATCCGGTACCGGCTCGCGCCCGACAATCCATGCGTAGAGATCCTGATCGGGTGTCTCGATCAGGGCTTCAAATTCATCCAGAGCTGCTTCGCTCATGCTCGGCAAATTCTTGCGGGCATAACCACCAATCACCAGATCGGCTTCCTTGAAGCCCCGGTGTTCAGCGCGGAAAAGCAAGCGGCGGCGGCGTGTTTCAACATTTTCTGACATGGGACGGCCATATAGGCTGACCCGGCGCTGGCGTGAAGGCGTAACCTGTCGCAATCTGCACCTCATGCGTCCCGAGATTCTCTTTCCCCTCTTCAAGGAGGTAACCACCCTGCCCGGCATCGGTCCCCGATTGGCTGCGCTGGTGGAGAAAGTGGCCGGCGACCGCGTACGGGATCTTGTGTTGTTCCGGCCCAGCTCGGTCATCGATCGTAGCCTGCGTCCGACGATTGCAGAAGCTCCCGAGGGACAGATCGTCACCATCAGGTGCGAGGTCGAGGGGCATATCGAGCCACCGAAAAACCGCTTTACGCCCTACAAGGTGCGAATGAGCGACGAGACGGGGTTTCTACACCTCGTCTATTTCAAACCGCGTATTGATTATCTCAAACGTCTGCTGCCAGAAGGCGAAACCCGTATCGTCTCCGGAAAAGTGGAAACCTTCGGCAGCGAAAAACAGATCACCCACCCCGACCTCGTTCTAACTGAAAGTGAAGCAGAAGAACTGGGTGGCCTGGAGACGGTTTATCCTCTGACACAGGGACTGAGCCTGAAAGTCCTGCGCAAGGCAATCCGCGCGGCGATGCAAGGCCTGCCACATCTGCCGGAATGGCATGACGGCTCGGTTTTGCACGACCGCAGCTGGCCGGATTGGAATCAGGCGCTGCAAAGCCTGCATTATCCTGAAAGCCTTCCGGAAACGGACCCTAGTCATCCCGCGCGGCAGCGTCTGGCATTTGATGAATTGTTCGCGCGCCAACTGGCCTTGCAGATCGTGGCTCAAAGACGCCGGCGCCGGGCCGGTCAGCCTGTCACCGGTAACAATTCCAGCATTGACAAGGTGCTCGCGGCCGCCCCCTTTACCCCAACCAATGCGCAAATGCGGTCCTTCGACGAAATTTCCGGAGATATGGCCTCCGACCGCCGCATGATGCGCCTGCTGCATGGTGATGTGGGCTCTGGAAAGACTTTTGTGGCCGCTCTCGCCGCCGCGCGCGCCCACGAGGCGGGCTTGCAGACCGCCATCATGGCGCCGACCGAAATTCTTGCCCGCCAGCTGGCGCGGAATATGGAGATTTTTCTCAAGCCGGCAGGCATGCAGGTCGAGGTTTTGACCGGCAGGGATAAAGGCAAAAAGCGCGGCGAGATTCTCGAACAGCTGGCAGCTGGAGAAATCAATGTCATTTGCGGCACGCATGCCCTGTTCCAGGAAGGCGTGGAATTTGAGAAGCTCGGCCTGGTCGTCATTGACGAACAACACCGGTTTGGTGTGTCCGACCGGCTGAAACTGTCATCAAAGGGGCGGCGCCCGGAATTACTGGTCATGACGGCAACCCCTATACCACGAACCCTGTCCCTGTCGGTTTATGGTCACATGAATATGTCGCGACTCGACGAGAAGCCGGCGGGTCGCAAGCCGCCCGACACGCGTACGATTTCAATGGACCGCATAGACAGCGTTATTGATGGCGTCGGCCGCGCGATCGAACGCAATGAGCGGGTCTATTGGGTCTGCCCACTCGTCGAGGAATCCGACCTGTCCGATTTGTCAGCGGCCGAAGACCGGTATCGGCAACTCGCTGCCATTTATGGGGAAGATCGCGTGGGTCTCGTGCATGGCCGGATGAATGCGAAAGACAAGGACGCTGAAGCGGTACGATTCCGAAATGGCGAGATCGACATTCTGGTCGCGACAACTGTCATCGAGGTCGGGATCGATGCGCCCGATGCCACCATCATGATCATCGAACACGCCGAACGTTTCGGTCTCGCCCAGTTGCATCAGCTCCGCGGCCGCGTCGGGCGTTCCGACAAGGCCTCGACCTGCCTGCTGCTTTATCAGGCACCGCTGGGCGAGATCGCCCGGAAACGCCTCGATATCATGAAACAGACCGATGACGGTTTTCTGATTGCCGAGGAAGACTGGAAACTTCGCGGGGCCGGCGACCCGCTCGGTGTGCGCCAGAGCGGCCTGCCGGACTACCGGCTGGTCGACATCGAGGCCCATCTCGACCTGATCCCGCTCGCCAATGAGGCGGCGAAAAAAGCCGTCTATGAAGACCCGGATTTCAAGGGTGAATACGCCGAGGCCCGCCGGATATTGCTGTATCTCTTTGAACAGGACGACGGCATTCGTCTGATTGAATCTGGCTAGTCGCTCTTTTTCAACTTGGCCGCCTTTTTCTTGATGTGCTCCGGCACGTTCGCGCGCGCCAGGCCTTCAGGGGTCACCAGTCCGAATGATATGATCATCTTCGCGGCTTCTTCCACGGACATGTCCAGCGGGGTCACGCGCGAACGCGGCGTGTATAAAAGAAAACCCGATGTCGGATTGGGGGTTGTCGGCACGAAAATGCCGATCGAATCCTCGCCGACATCATCCTTGATTTCGCCCTGGGCGGCGGCCGTGACAAACCCGATCGCATAAGACCCCTTGGTCGGGAATTCCACGAGCACGACTTCCTGAAAAGATTGCTGCCGGCTGGAAAACACCGTCTCGGCGATCTGTTTGACGGCGCCATAAAGATTACGCACCAGCGGGACTGAATTCAGCAGGCTTTCACCCATGCTGATCAGCGTCCGTCCGAAGAAATTGGCGGCGAGCGCGCCCAGCAGAGTCAGCCCGACGACCGCGACAACAACGCCCAGTCCTGGCAACGCAAATGGCAAATAGGTTTCAGGATTATACTGCGCCGGGATAAGGGGCTTGATCACCCGATCAACGAAATTCACAAATGTATAGATAATCCAGATGGTTACCGTTACGGGCAGTGCCACGACGATCCCCGTCAGAAGACTATTTCTGAGCCAGCGAAACACGCTTGGTCTCCCTTGCAACAATTCCGGCTGTCAATCCGGTTGATTCTGAGCCGAACTCGGCAACACTACGCGTCTGGCGGATCAACGCCAACACGCAACGAGGTAACAGTCAGGCATGGCTAATCTGTGGCAATCCGTATCCCGCACCCGTATTGCGCTGTGGATGATCACAACGGCAATTGTCGGATTTCTGATACTGGTCGCTTTGGCGGCCTGGATTTTACGCGATCAGATCTACCAGTCACTTCTGGACCCCGGCGAACCTTATCAGACTTACGTCCTGCCGGATGCCCCCGACTACAATGAAGTCGGTTCCTGGTATGCCCGCCCGGCAGCGTTGGCAAACCAGCCGGCGGTGTTTTTCGTTCACGGCACCACCTATCCCGGCGGTTCGGACTGGAATGCGGCCATCGACGCCGAGGAGCCTGCCAGTCTGGTGATCGAAGAGCAGCTTCCGAATTTCGCAGCCCCCTTCTCGACGGTGGGCGCGATCTATGCGCCGAGATATCGTCAGGCGTCTCTCTACACCTTCATGAACCTCCGGGAAGATGGCGTAGCCGCTCGGCTGACGGCTACAACCGATGTGCGCGCGGCTTTTGCCGAGTTCATAAGATTAATCGGCGAGGACCGACCATTTATCATTGCCGGAATCGGTCAGGGCGGCCTGCATGGACTGGCGGTCCTGACAGAAGATGTTGCACCCAACCCGGCGCTCCGCCGTCGTCTCGTTGCCGCCTATATTCTGGAATATCCGCTCCCGCTGGATCTTTTGCAGGAACCGCTGGCAGATATTCCCGCATGCGAAGCCCCCGAGGCATTCCGGTGCGCCTACAGCTATGTCTCCGCCATATCAGAGAATGAAGACCGAATCCGCTATCTGACCGAGCGGACCATGACCTGGGCGCCCGGCGGATCACTCGAACGCGTCGATGGCCGAGGACTTTTGTGCATCAATCCCATTCTCGGCGCTCGCACCATCGATTACGCGCCAGCCCGGCTGCACCGCGGTGGCGCTCAGGCTTCCGGTTTTCGTGAAGGTACCAGTCCGGCCGCCCTACCCGCGCAGACCGGCGCACAATGTACCGATGGCGTATTGATGACCGAGCCACCGCGCTCGCGCACCCTGCATCGGCCGGGACGTTTGACAGAAAATTATCGCCTGCCGCCCTTCAATCTCTTTTATGAGGATTTGCGGGTCGACGCCGAGCAAAGGCTGGCAGCATTCCTGCCGGTTTTCGAAGCCGAAAATCAGATGGCACCGCCGCTGGAACAGCCGGAAGAGATCGAAGACGTGCCCTTCAGACCCATTCCGGACCGCTCGGACGATAATTAGTCGGCCGGATCCGAAAGTTTCTGCAATATACCGGTCGTGGATTTGCCTGCCACAAGCGGGATTAACCGGATTTCACCACCATAGGACTGCACGATCGACCCGCCGAGTGGCAGAAGGTCCTCAACCGAGTAATCAGCGCCTTTCAGATAAACATCCGGCCGCAAGGCCTCGATGAGATTTGCCGGAGTGTCCTCATCAAAGACGACGATCTGATCCACCGCAGCAAGCGCAGACAGAACACTCCCGCGCGCATCGGAATCATTCACCGGACGCCCCTCGCCTTTCAGTGCGCGCACAGACGCATCCGAATTCAGGCCAACAATCAATCGGTCACAATGGGCGCGAGCTTTCTCAAGGTAGCTGACATGCCCGGCATGCAGGATGTCAAAACAGCCATTGGTCAGTCCGACCTTCAGACCATGAGCCCGCCACCGCGCAACGGTTTCAACCAGTTGAGCCAGCGATTGCCCGCCGGATTTGGGGCGCCCCGCACCCGCGATCGAAAACAGGTCTTCGGGTGAAACCGTCGCGGTTCCTACCTTGGTGACAACCTCGCCCGAGGCATGGACTGCCGCTTCCATGGCGGTGCGCAGATCCGCCCCTGCCGCCAGAGCGATGGACAGCATGGATATGGCCGTATCGCCGGCCCCGGACACATCGTAAACCTGCCGAGGGCGCGCACGAACATGCGTGACGCCGTTCTGACCATAGAGGCTCATGCCTTTGGAGCCGCGCGTGACAATCAGATGATCGACATCATCAAGCCGCTGGTAGACTTGCGCCAGACCACGGGCCGTTGACTCGTCATCTACGGGATCGATGCCGCCCTCTTCGAACAATTCGAGCGCATTCGGCTTGATCAGGAACGCCCCGTTATAGCGCGAGAAATCCCGGCCGCGGGGATCGACGCAAACACGTTTTCCTGCGGCTCGGGCAAGGCGCATGAGTTCGTTACTGATGGCAGGAGACACGCCGCCGCGTCCATAATCCGACAGGATCACGATATCCGCAGCGTCCAGCTCACGCTCGATCTTCGCCAGAACAGATTTTGTGGTCGCCTCCGACAGACCGGATTTCGGATTGCGGTCGACGCAAAGCATTTGATGACCATTGGACACAAACCGCGTTTTGACGGGCGTCGGCCGGTCGGCATCGACAACAACAGCCTCCCCCGCTCCCTCCTGGCGAAGGCGCTCCACCACATCACGGCCTTCAGCATCATCACCCACGACGCTAACGAGGGTCGCTTCGGCGCCGAGTGCGCGGAGGTTCCGGATCACATTCCCCGCACCGCCGAGCATCAGCTCGACAGCATCTTCATCCAGCACCGGGACAGGCGCTTCGCGGGATACCCGATGGGTCGAGCCGTAAACGAAGCGGTCCAGCACGACATCGCCCACACAAAGGATGCGCAAATCCTTTGCCTGCTCCAGAATGCCGGAGAGTGTGGTGATATCCATAAAGACCTCGCGGTTCTAGCGCGCCGGATTACCAGCCCTTGGTGAGCTGATCATACTCAAGCAATCGCGAGACCATAGATTCAAATTGATCCAGCGGGACCATGTTGGGGCCATCAGATGGCGCATTATCCGGGTCGGGATGGGTTTCCATGAAGACAGCAGCGACACCAATCGAAACCGCAGCGCGCGCCAGAACCGGCACGAATTCGCGTTGACCGCCACTGGTTCCGCCCTGGCCGCCCGGCTGTTGCACCGAATGGGTCGCATCGAAGACGACCGGACAACCAATGTCGGCCAATACCGGTAGAGACCGCATGTCGGAGACCAGTGTATTATACCCGAAACTGACACCGCGCTCACAAGCCATGACATTGCCATTGCCTGCATCCGTCACTTTCGCGATGACGTTTTTCATGTCCCAGGGCGCCAGGAACTGACCCTTTTTGACATTGATCACCTTGCCGGTTTTGGCGGCCGCAATCAACAGGTCCGTCTGACGGCACAGGAAAGCCGGAATCTGCAGGACATCAACGGCTTGCGCGGCGATGGCACACTGTTCAGCGGTATGAACATCGGTCAGAACCGGCAATCCGGTGGTTTTCCGGATCTCCTCGAAAATCGGCAAAGCCGCTTCCAGTCCAATGCCGCGTGCGCTTGAAATACTGGTCCGGTTCGCCTTGTCAAAAGAGGTCTTGTAGACCAGCCCGATATCGAGGCGGTCCGCGATTTCCTTGAGCTGGCCGGAAACGTCCAGCGCATGATCGCGGCTCTCCAAAGCACACGGTCCGGCCAGCATGACCAGCTTCCTTGAATTGGAAATCTGAATGGGCGCAGCGTTGGGACGCGGCACTTCAATGATGGCATTGGGTTGGCTGGTTGCCATGTTTTGTCTTTCTGCAACTGCGATGCGGACACAACTGATCCGCTTTTCATCTGCTTACGTAGTTATGGAGGAAAAGAATAGAAGGCCGCTGAAGTTTTGTCCTCCAATTTGCCCGCCCCGATCATCCTCTGGTTCCGTCAGGATTTGCGCTTATCCGACAATCCCGTACTGGAGGAAGCGGTCAAGTCCGGACACCCCCTTATTCCGATCTATATTCTTGATGATGAAACGCCCGGAGACTGGAAACCGGGCGGTGCCAGCCGCTGGTGGCTGCATCACAGTCTGAAGGCACTTGCCGGCCAGCTTGAAGAGCTCGGATCACGTTTGATTCTTCGCAGTGGTCCTGCCGGACATGTTCTGGCCGACCTGGTCGAGAATACGGGCGCAGCGTATATCTTCTGGAACCGTTGCTATGAGCCCTTTCACTGCGAGCGGGACGCAAAAATAAAATCCACTTTCACGGACAACGGGCTGACCGTCCGCTCGTTCAATGCCAACCTGCTGGCAGAGCCCTGGACGGTGAGAAACAAGTCCGGCGATCCGTTCAAGGTGTTTTCGCCCTTCTGGCGCGCGGTCAGAGCGGAACTGGATCCCGGCAAGCCCCTGAAGACACCCGACTCGCTGAACGCCCCTCAATCCTGGCCTGATAGTGACAGGCTTGAGGAGTGGGAATTGCTGCCCACCAAACCGAATTGGGCGAAGGAATTCGAAGACATCTGGACACCGGGTGAAAACGGTGCCCGCGACCGCCTCGACCGATTCCTGGAAAATGGCGCGAAACACTATGCGGATGGCCGCGATCGGCCCGACAAGGCTTACACATCAGGCCTGTCCCCGCACTTGCATTTCGGTGAGATCAGTCCCCGGCAAATTCTTGCCGCGACAGATAGTGTCCGCGACAGCATCGGCGACCGGAATGCCGAGAAATTCTTCAGCGAAATCGGCTGGAGAGAATTCTCCTACAGCCTGCTATTCAACTTTCCGGATTTTCCGCACCAGAATTACCAGTCGAAGTTTGATCATTTTCCCTGGCGCGAGGACTCAGACGCCCTGTCCGCATGGCAGCGTGGCCAGACAGGATATCCGATCGTGGATGCCGGAATGCGCGAACTCTGGGCAACAGGCACTATGCACAATCGTGTCCGCATGATCGTCGCCTCCTTCCTGATCAAGCATCTGTTGATCGACTGGCGAGAGGGCGAAAAATGGTTCTGGGACACGTTGGTTGATGCCGATCTCGCGAACAATTCCGCGAGCTGGCAATGGGTCGCCGGTTCTGGAGCCGATGCCGCCCCCTATTTCCGGATATTCAATCCCATCACCCAGGGCGAAAAGTTTGACCCGAATGGCGACTACGTCCGGAAATGGATCCCCGAAATCGCACGACTGCCCGACAAATATCTGAACCAGCCCTGGGAAGCAGGTCCGCTGATCCTGAAAGAAGCCGGTGTCAAACTCGGCGATACCTACCCCGAACCGATTGTGGATCACAAAGCCGCTCGAGAGCGCGCGCTGGACGCATTCAAGAGCCTGAAGGAAACCGCATGAGCCCGATCATCACCCCGGATTTTGTCCAGCGAAAGAAAATCGCCGTTATCGGTGCCGGGATTGCCGGGCTGGGCGCGGCCTGGGCGCTGCGCAAGGTGCATGATGTCACCCTGTTCGAAAAACGCGACCGTCTGGGTGGGCACGCGAACACCGTCGATGTCGATTATGACGGACAGACAATCGCCGTCGATACGGGCTTCATCGTCTTCAATCCGCTCAACTACCCCAACATGATCGCCTTTTTTGAGAAGCTGGGAGTTAAATCGATTGAATCCGATATGAGCTTCAGCTTCGCGCTGGATGGCGATATTGAATGGTCGTCCAATGGGCTGGGCGGGCTCTTCGCGCAAAAGCGCAATGCCTTGCGCCCGTCATACCTCGGCATGCTGCGCGATGTGTTGCGATTCAATGCGGCCGCACCGAAAGATCTCGAATCCGGAAAGCTGAACGGGCTGGGTCTCGGACATTACCTTTCCCAACTCGGCCTCGGTGAGCGCTTTATACGGAATTATCTTCTGCCAATGGGCGCAGCCATCTGGTCAGCAAGCGAAGACGAAATGCGCGCCTATCCGGCCGATACCTTTGTCCGGTTTTTTCAAAACCACCGTTTGATGAATATGTCCCGCCCGCTCTGGCGCACGGTGAAAGGCGGCAGCCGGGAATACGTCAACAAAATTGCGGCGGATCTGGAGGGGCATATCCGCATGGCGGAACCGGCAACCCGCATCGAACGTCACGCACAGGGCGTCAGCATCCAGACCGGAAGCGGGAATGCCGAACATTTCGACGAAGTTATTCTCGCCTGCCATTCAAACCAGTCACTCGACCTCCTGTCGGATGCCGACACGACCGAGCGCGAATTATTGTCCGCGATCCCCTATTCACCCAATCGGGCTGTTCTGCATCGCGACCCCTCACTATGCCCGAAACGCGCCGGGGCTCGGGCCGCATGGAATTATTGCCGTGATGACGTAGATGGGCCTGCCTCGGTCACCTATGACATGAACCGCCTGCAGGGCATCGACCCCGCGAAGCCGCTTTTTGTGACGCTCAATCCGCACCGCGAGCCGGATCCGGCCCTCACCTTTGGTGAATTCCAGTATGACCACCCGCAATTCAATACAGCGGGTCTCGCCGCTCAGCGCATTTTCAACCAGGTCCAGGGCGTCCGGCACACCTGGTTTGCCGGCGCATGGCTCGGCTATGGCTTCCACGAAGATGGCCTGCGATCGGGATTGCGGGTCGCGCTTCGCCTGGGCGGACAAATTCCTTGGGCCTTTGCGGAGGGCGATGTCAGCGGTGGCAGCTGGGGCAAGCGTCCATTCTTCTCCGATCCGGCGCTTGCAGCGGCCGAATGATCGACCCCCTCCATATCTGGCGTGGATCGACGGCGCATAAACGCCTGAAGCCTTTCAAGCACGGATTCAGATATCCGGTGGCCATGATCGGAGTCGATCTCGACCGCCTGGATGAGGCGGGCCGGATTACGCGGCTATTCAACGTCAACCGGGCCGGACTCTTCAGCTTTCACGAAAAAGACTTCGGGGCCCGTGACAATTCCTGCCTGCGGGATTGGTCCAAACGGCAATTTGCCGATGCCGGTATTCCGAACGTGAAGCGTATCATCTTTATCTGCCAGCCGAGAATTCTGGGCTATCAATTCAACCCGATCTCCCTGCATTTCGGCTATGGCAGCGACGGCGTACTCCTCGGCATTATCTATGAGGTCCACAACACGTTCGGGGATTCTCATGCCTATGTCGCGCCAGTCAAAGGCAGCGCGGTTGAACAGCACACCGCAAAGAAATCATTGCATGTTTCGCCGTTTTTCGACGTTTCCGGTCAATACGAATTCGCCCTTCAGCCGCCGGATGAAAGCCTTGCTCTGGCCATCCGCAAAATCGCTGACCAGGGCGCGGATTTCAGGGCCTCGATGTCGCTTCGGCGCAAGGCCGCGAAAACCGGGTCATTTCTCGCATGGTTCTTCGGTTTCCCGTTTTCCACACTGGCGACGATCGCACTGATCCATTTCGAAGCGCTCCGCCTCTGGTTCAAGGGCGCCCGCTATCATTCTCGTCCCTCCCCGCCAGCCCGGCCCTCAACGCCGGTTCTGGAATCAAAGCCGCAAAAGCAGTAAGGTTAAAACATGAACGCAGTCACGCCTCAGACCCCCTTGCTGGCAACGCCGGACAGCATTCGCGCCCTTCGCGGTCTTCCGATGGGCATGAAAACAGCGCTCCGTATTTTCCTGCACCTCCCGAACGGACAGCTGACCATACGCTTCCCGAATGCGCAGGAACTGACCTTCAAGGGAAAATCTCTCGGCCCGGTTGCCGAGCTTCATGTTCATGAATTCAAATTCGTTCGCCGGGCCCTCGCTGGCGGAGATATCGGTCTGGCTGAAGGCTATATGGAAGGCGAATGGTCAACGCCTGACCTGACGGCTCTGCTCTCATTCTTCTCGGTCAATCTGGATGCAAAACCGGACATCGTTGCCGGCGGACCGATCACGCGCTTTTTCCACTGGGCCTATCACCAGCTGCGCGCGAATACGAAGTCAGGCGCGAAGAAGAATATCGAAGCCCATTACGACCTCGGCAATGATTTCTACGAAAAATGGCTTGATCCTTCGATGACCTATTCATCGGCACGGTACACGAAGCCGGACCAGTCGCTGGAAGATGCACAACACGAGAAATACCGCGCACTGGCGGATTCAATCGATTTGCAGGAAGGCGAGCATGTCCTTGAAATTGGTTGCGGCTGGGGCGGCTTTGCCGAGTATGCCGCTCGCGATCGCGGCGCACGCGTCACCTGTCTCACCCTCTCCACCGAACAGCGTGAATACGCCATCGAGCGTATGGAGAAACTGCAGCTCGGCGACAAGGTCGATATCAAGCTTCAGGATTATCGCGACGAAACCGGTGTTTACGACAAGATTGCCTCCATCGAGATGTTCGAGGCTGTCGGACAGGAATACTGGCCGTCTTTCTTCAGGAAAGTCCATGATTGCCTGAAGCCGGGTGGAAAAGCGGGTCTGCAGATCATTTCCATTCGCGATGATCTGTTCGAGACCTACGCCAAGCGGGCCGACTTTATTCAGCGCTATATCTTCCCCGGAGGCGTCTTGCCGAGCCTGGCGCGCCTGAAGGAAGAGTTTGCCAATGCTCAGTTGAGGCTCGATCAGGTCGAGGCTTTCGCGACCGACTATGCCGACACGCTGGCCGACTGGATGAAGCGCTTCACCTCCGCATGGGACGACATTCAACCCCTGGGATTCGATGCCCGTTTCAAACGAATGTGGGAATTCTATCTGGCCTATTGTGAAGCCGGATTCCGCACCGGACGGATTGATGTCGCGCAATATGCGGTCAGCCGCTAGCTGATCCCGATATCCTTGAAAAAGCGGCGGCTGTCCTCCCGGATCGCCGCCGTTTTTTCATCGCTCATTTTGGCGAGATTCCGATACGGCATGTTGAGACGGGGATTGCCTTTCAGCTTGTCCTCATTCTCGATCAGGAAATTCCAGTAGAGATAATTGAACGGGCAGGCTTTCGGCCCGTTCTTCTTGCTGACCGCATAATGGCATTTCCCGCAATAGTCCGACATCCGGTTGATATAGGCGCCACTCGCGGCATAGGGCTTTGTACCCATGACGCCGCCATCTGCGAAAAGGGCCATGCCGTGCGTATTGGGAAGCTCCACCCATTCATAGGCATCCGCATAGACGAGCAGATACCATTCCTCGACCTGCCGGGGATCAATACCGGCCAACAGGGCAAAATTGCCCGTAATCATCAGCCGTTGAATATGGTGCGCGTAGGCGTGCTTTCGGGTCGTTTCGACCGTATCCTTCACACAGGCCATACGCGTCTCCGCCGTCCAGTAGAAATCAGGCAGTGAGCGCGACGCATTCAGGAAATTTGTTTCGGCATAGTCCGGCATTTTCAGCCAGTAGAGCCCGCGTACATATTCGCGCCAGCCGATGATCTGCCGGACGAAACCCTCGACGGCATTGATCGGGGCCCGGCCTTCCTTCCATTCCGCTTCAGCACGCTGGCAAACATCCAGTGGGTCGAGGAGTCCGCAATTGAGGTAAAGCGCGATCACCGAGTGAAAGAGAAACGCTTCACCCTGCGCCATCGCGTCCTGATAATCGCCGAAATCAGCCAAGCAATACCGGAAGAAATGATCAAGGTCCGCTTCTGCGGCCGATCGCGTCACCCCATAGGTAAGGGGCTCCAGGTCGCCGAAATGATCCGCGAAGCGGTCTGCCACCAAAGCGCAGACATCCTTGGTGATCTGATCTGTCTTGTGAGTCTGGCGCTTCGGTAGAGATATTTCGGGAGGCAGCTTCTTGCGATTTTCCTGATCGAAATTCCACTGACCATCGGCCGGCTGATCGCCGTCCATCAAAAGGCCGGTTTCCTTGCGCATTTCGCGATAGAAATATTCCATCGTCAGGCGTTTGCGCCCCTCCGCCCATGTGGCAAAGCGGTCAAGCGACGCAACAAAGCGGGTATCCTCACGAATGTCGACGTCGATTTTCAGGCGTTTGGCCCATCCGCGCATTTCGTCCAGCAAGCGCCACTCGCCCGGCGCTGTGATAACCACGCGATCAAATGTCCCGGAATCCTGCTGGATGGCGCGTTCAACTTCGCCGACGAGCGAGCCCGCATTCCCGGCATCATCCAGCTTGATATAGCGAACAGATTGGCCTGTTTCCGTTAGCTCTTCTGCAAAATGACGCATCGCCGAAAACAGAAAGGCGATCTTTTTCTTGTGATGCCGAACATAGATCGCCTCGGCATCTACTTCAGCAATGATAATCAGATCGCCATCCTGATAGTCATTCAGAGAGGAAATAGCGGGCGACAACTGATCGCCCAGAACCAGTCTCAGGCTTCGCGGCGCGTCACTCACACGTCACGGCGTACATAGGTGATGTCCTGACCGCGGACCGAAAACTCGCTGCGAACCCATTCACCATTGGCATCATACCAGAGGTCGAGCGTCAGCGAGCCTTCCAGACGGACATGACGAGCCTCGATGGTTTGTCCGCCCACCTCGATCATGGTCTGACCCAGTTCAGTGATCGTCACCGGCATTTCAGCCCCGGTCTCCGTATTGAGTACGGTGTCCAGCCCGACAGCATATCCGCCCCAATGGCTTGATGGTGGCAAGGAAGACGGAAGGCTGACGGGGCGGGTATTTCCGTCTTCATCAGAGCCTTGGCCTGAATAGACATCGCCATTTCTGGAAATGTCGACCGACAGGCGTTCGCCGTCTTTCAGGGTGGATGTCTGAAGGCTGACGAGCTCACCGTCCCGGTAAACCTCGACCGAGTCATGCTCATACCGGAAGGCGGTAATCGGTCCGATACGGACGCGGAGATCCACATCCGTGGTTACGCGCAACTCATCACCGTTTTCTTCAAAGCGCAGGATGTGCGTACCGAAAGGACTATTCCCCCGATAGACATCAAAAGCGATCGTGCCGGCGTCCGGTACAGCTTCCCGGTTGGCGGCAGGTGCAGAGCCCAACGACGCTGCAGCCAGAATTATGCTCGCGAAGATCATGCGTATCATGTCAGTATCCTTGCAGCGATTGACATCAGCGGATTGCGGAAACGATATCCACCAAGAGAAACGGCGAAACAGATGCAGGGTTCCCCTTCAAGTCCGACTGGCGTGTGTGGTTCACCCGCTTCACCCGCGCATACATCGCCGCGATGATAGACACCTTTCTCGTCGGAAAAGCCGCCCTGTAGAACAAGCGTGAGTTCCTGCCCCCTGTGATCGTGGTGAGGAATAGCCGAACCCGGCTGGATTTTCAAAAGCCGGGCATCCACACCAGGCTCGCACAGCCGGTTGATCTTGCGCCCCTGAACCCCGCCCAACTTGCTGCGCCAGGGGCTGTCGGACGCCTTAAAGCCATAGCGATGAAGGGCCGTCGGATAAAGGGGATCCGACCCGGCCGGAACAGGCACCGCCTCATTTGCCAAAGAGAGCGGTGTGTTGCTCTGGATGTCATCCCAGATGTCGTCGGTCATCATATTGTCGAAGGCACGGCCGGCAATACCGGCATTGGACTGGCCATGGTCGGGGCGGCGCTGGGGTATCGCGTCGTCATCGTATTCCCACGCACCCAGTCGAAAGAAAAGAAAGATGCCATTCGCCTCATGGGCGCCGAATTGATCGAGGTTGACGCCGTCCCCTACGCCAATCCGAACCACTACGCCCGGTATTCCGGTCAGTTGGCTGAGGAACTGAACCGGACAGAACCGAATGGCGCCATCTGGGCCAACCAGTTTGACAATACCGACAATCGAAAAGCGCATTACGACACGACGGCACCGGAAATCTGGGATCAGCTTGAGGGCAAGCTGGACGGCTTTATCTGCGCGGTCGGTTCGGGAGGAACGCTGGGCGGTGTTTCCATGGCCTTCAAGGAGCGCAATCCGGCCATCCAGATCGGACTGGCGGATCCCGGTGGCGCGGCGCTTTATGGCTTCTATACCGAGGGCGAATTATGCGCTTCGGGTACATCGATCACCGAGGGCATCGGCCAGAGCCGGATTACGAAAAACCTGGAAGGTGTCGTCGTCGACAAAGCCTACCGGATTTCCGATGAGGAAGCTCTGCCCATCCTGTTCGATCTCGTGCAGGAAGTAGGTCTTTGTCTTGGCGGCTCTGCGGGCGTGAATATTGCGGGCGCCATGCACCTCGCCAGGGATATGGGGCCCGGCCATACCATTGTGACCATTCTTTGCGATCATGGCTCGCGCTATCAGAGCAAGCTCTATAACCCTGCTTTTCTGCGTGAAAAGGGCCTGCCAGTGCCGGCCTGGCTGGACGATTAGCGGAAGGGCGGCGAGTACAGCAATCCGCCTTCCGTCCATTGTGAGTTCAGACCGCGCCGCAAACCCAGCTCGGACCCCTGCCCCAGATTCCGGTCAAATATCTCGCCGTAATTCCCGGTCGCCCGCAGCATGGTGACCGCAAAGTCCGACTCGATCCCGAGGCGTTCACCGAAATCATCCTCGACGCCCAGCAAGCGCCGGATTTCCCGGTTCGCACTCGCCTCCGAAACGCTGTCCACATTGGCCGAATTCACGCCAAATTCTTCAGCGGCAATCAACGCGAACAGCACCCACCGCGAAATATCGAGAAATTGCGCATCGCCCGAGCGGATGACCGGCCCGAGGGGTTCCTTTGAGATCACATCCGGCAAAAGGATATGATCTGATGGGGTTTCGAGACTGACGCGCAACCCGGCCAGTGACGAGAGATCATTCGTATAGACATCGCATTCGCCGCCGACATAGCCTTCGAGTCCGGACTGTGCCGTCAGGTATTCGATGACCTCGACGCTCAGATTGTTCGCCGCAATGAAGTCTTCGAGGTTAAGCGCGGTTGTGGTGCTGCCCTGCACGCAGATCCGGGCGCCATTGATATCCCGCGCGCTTGAAATCCCCAGATCGGCCGGAACCATGAAGCCCTGCCCGTCATAATAGGCAATTCCGGCGAAATCGAAGCCCTGGCCTACGTCCCGCGCAAACGTCCAGCTGGTATTGCGGACGAGGATATCAATCTCGCCATCGGCCAGCGCGGAAAAGCGTTCGGCCGTTGTCACGGGCACAAAACGCACATCATCCGCATCCCCCAGGATGGCCGCCGCATAGGCCCGGCAAAGATCCGCGTCAAATCCGCTCCATTGCCCGTCTTCCTCCTGTTGAGCAAAACCGCTCAGCCCGCCATCGACGCCGCAGAGAAGTTCGCCTCTTGTCTCGATCAACCGCAATGTAGTGCCAGACTGCGCGACCTCGCCCGTGTCCAGTGCAATGCCCGCCAGACCGCCCAGCATAACCACTGCCGCTTCTCGCAATCGGCGCGGAGACAAGAAGGATAGGGGCGACACCGGAACAAAACTCCTGTTGAATAAGCGGGACCTGAGAGTGTGTTTAACGGGGAATCGAATGAAGCGCGACACCCAATTATCGCGAGCCGGCCGCGCGCACCACGGAACGCGGTCCGTCAACGCTCCGGTCAACCGTGCTTCGACCATTCTCGCGGGGACAGCCCACGAACTGTATAACCGGCCGGATGGCACGCCGCTTTACGGCCGGTTTGGAACCGACAGCCAGAATGCCTTGCGTCATGCGCTTTGCGAAATGCAGAAAGCCGATTATTGCGCACTGGCGCCGTCTGGCCTGTCCGCCATGACATTAACAGCCATCGCCGAAGTGAAAGCGGGCGGGCATTTGCTGGCCTCGGACAGCCTCTATGGGCCGACTCGCATGTTCCTGTCCGATACCGTTTCTCGCTGGGGCATCGACATTGAGTATTACGATCCGAGGATCGGCGCCGGTATCAAGGATCGCCTGAAAAAGACCACGCAACTGGTGTTTTGCGAATCTCCGGGATCGCTCACCTTCGAGGTTCAGGATATCCCGGCCATCACCGCAGCCGCCGCGAAAGTCGGTGCGCGCGTCATGGTCGATGATACCTGGTCTGCCGGGTTGAATGCCAACATGCTGGATCTCGGTGCAGACTATGCGGCGCAGTCCCTGACCAAATATGTGGGTGGCCATTCAGATGTCATCATGGGATACCCCCGGCAGGACTCGAACCTGCAACCTGCGCATTAGAAGTGCGCTGCTCTATCCAGTTGAGCTACGGGGGCGGGAGCGCGGCAGGCCGCACCCAACCGGCTTTAATGCGACCAGGGTTCTTTCCGGTCTGCAGAAAAATTCGATGCATAGGTTTTCGGCTTGCGCACCATGTCCGCTTTTTCGGTCACGCGATACGGAATGCCGTACTTCTTTGCATAAGCGACGGCCTGTTCCTTGTCGTCAAACTTCAAGCGAACCTGAGCGGCTGTATCCGCGGTGGAATTCCATCCCATCAGCGGGTCCGGCCGCTTGGCCATGGATGGCTCGAATTCGAGAATCCAGTTGCGGCTCTTGGCCTGACCTGACTGCATGGCGGTCCGAGACGGACGGTAAATCTTTGCAAACATGATAGCCCGCAAGGCCTCCAGAATTAATGGTCGGGGCGGCAAGATTCGAACTTGCGACCCCTCGGTCCCAAACCGAGTGCTCTACCAGACTGAGCCACGCCCCGACAAATGAATCCCGTTCTCGTGCGGCGGTGTTTAGTGATGTCGTGCCGGGCTGGCAAGCCAATCACTCTTCTTCAGGTGCAGCGGCTGCATCTGCATCAACATCGCCGTCTGGATTTGCATCCTCTTCTGCATCTGAATCGTCTTCTGATACAGCCACTTCCGTGTTGCCGAACATGGCATGACGCACGGTGTCACCGGGCTGAATTCCCGCATCCCGTGTCAGGCCGCCGCGCACTTCTAATACACCCAGGACCGGGAAATCAGATGGCAGGGAGCGCAAGGAGTGAGGCCGGGCATTGGCGATAATCTTCAGAATCTCGCCATCCGGCGCGATGTAGATCAGGTCCAGAGGGATCAACGTATTCCGCATCCACATGGAAACGGTTTGCACTTCCTGATAATCAAACAGCATGCCTTCATTATCCGCCAGCGACTCGCGGAACATGAGACCGCGTTGACGCTCGGTATCGCTGTCGGCGATCAGAGCTTCGAAGACAACCTCACCGGCTTCGGTATCGACGATCACCGTTTGCGGCGCGCCAAATTCGATAATTGTTTCGGGATGAGCGGGATCGCCAACAGGTGCAGGCGGCAACTGTGCGAAAGCGGCCGGCGCAAAGAGCGCGAAGGCAGCGGAAATCAGAAAGCGTTTCATGGCGCGCAAGCTAGCCGGAGGCCGCGCCTTTCGCAATTGCCGATGGCTGTAATCTCACGCGTATTGGTTGGGATAGACTTCCGCTGCGAGAATACCTTTCGGTCCGTCCGTGCACCGGGCCTGCATGGTTTCTCCCGGATGAACTTCATCAATGCCGGCGCGCCGCAAGGTCGCCGCGTGCAGGAAGACATCTCCGTCGACGCCATCAACATCCAGGAATCCGAAGCCGCGATCGGCATCAAACCACTTCACAACGGCTGCACTCACACCCTCTTCCGGCTCGCGCCGCGGATGAAACCGCCGGGGCCGTGGATCGGTTGCAACGCCGCCTTCCAATGACATGATCTCAACGGCCTGACGGCCCTTGTCACCGCTAATGGCCAGGCATTTGACGTGCGCCCCTTCCGGCGCTGTCATACGGCCCGACATGCGCAACCGGCTGGCATGCAACAGCACATCGCCCAGACCATCACTCGTTTCGATAAATCCATAGCCGCGCGTGGGATCAAACCATTTCACGCGGCCTTCTACGACGGAAGCCAGATCTTCAGGACTCGTATCGGTTTCGATCGTCATGACGCTCCCCCACAACACAACTGTCAGGGGAATTAATGTAACCAATTCGTCATGAAAGGGAATACGAATCGTTCATAATTATGAACAACGATGTCAAGCTATTGAATTAATGAATTAATCCCAACCGGCAATGTATCGCGTATTAATATGGCAGCCTCATTCGCCGCAAAAAACGGCAAGAAATCGCCATAACCCTCAATACCGGTCTTGTCAGGAAGCCCGATGGTAGTCCCTAGGGGAATCGAACCCCTCTTTCCAGGTTGAAAACCTAGCGTCCTAACCGATAGACGAAGGGACCACTTCATCGGAGGGCGTCATATATCGACTCCATCGCGGTCACGCAAGCGTCACTTTGCAGACTTTTTCAGCTTGCGGCAGCAAGATCCTCGAGATGGAACTGAACACGGCGATTTCCACGCCATTCATCCAGTTTCAATCGTCCCGCCGCATGCCACAGCCCGCCGGAATTGCTCAGCAGGGCTTCACCAATCGGCTGATCAGCTTGCCGGAAGACAATACCATTGATTCGCTGACCGTCCGAATCCGCTAGGCTGAACCGGACGTGGTCGGCCCCCACGCGCTCGGCATAGGCAATCCGGACAGCCGGCATGACAAAGCGCGGCTCCGCAAATCCTTGCCCGAAGGGGGCAGCCCCCATGATTCGCTCGGCAAGATCGAGTGTCGCCCCTGCAGGCGTGAGCACAGCATCGAGCATTAGCGCCCGCTCGGCGTGACTGGCATCCCATTCCGGCTGCAGTCTATCGATCAGATAGGCCTGCAATTCTTCAATCCGGTCTTCGGCAACCGACAGGCCTGCCGCCATTGGATGACCGCCGCCGGCGATCAGCAAACCCACCGATTTTGCTGCTGCGATCGCACTTCCAAGATCGACGCCTGAAACCGAGCGGCCTGAGCCCTTGCCGACGCCATTGTCGGTGCCGATCACGATGGCCGGGCGTCCGAAACGCTCTTTCAGACGGCCCGCTACAATCCCGATGACACCGGCATGCCAACCCTCGCCGCGCGCGATCAGCAAAGGCGCATCGGTTTCGCCGGCGGCAATGATCTGGGCCTGCGCTGCTTCCAGCACATCCGCTTCAATCTGTTTGCGTTCAGCATTCAGCGCATCCAGTTCACCGGCAATTTCCATGCATTCCGCCGGGTCATCGCTCGACAGCAACCGGGCCCCGAGATCGGCACGGCCCACCCTGCCCCCGGCATTGATGCGCGGCCCCAGAAGAAAGCCGAGATGATAGGCAGATGGATCGCCGGTCAGGCCCCCGACTTCGGCCAGTGCTTTCAAACCGGCGTGCCGCCATTGTCCCATCACTTTGAGGCCTTGTGACACCAGAGCGCGATTGATGTCCTTCAGCGCCACCACGTCGCAGAGTGTGCCCAGGGCGGCAAGATCAGCCAGTTTTAGAATATCGGGTTCCGGCTGGTCCTCGAATTTGCCGCGCCGCCGTCCCTCACGATTCAGCGCGGCCAGCAAGACAAACGTTACGCCCGCCGCCGCCATATGCCCGCAGCCGGATGTGTCATCAGGGCGATTGGGATTCACAATGGCCAAAGCGGGCGGCAAATCGGCGCCCATCAGGTGATGGTCCACTACCACTACATCAAGCCCCATATCGGCAGCCGCCTTCAAAGGCTCATGAGCCGCGGCACCGCAATCCACCGTTATCACCAGCTCGGCGCCCTGCTCTTTCAGTGCGGCAAAGGCCTCGGCGGAAGGGCCATAGCCTTCCTCAATCCGGTCAGGCACATAGAGCAACATGGATTGCCCCATCTGCCGGAAATAGCGAATGAGTTGCGATGCGGACGTCGCGCCATCGACGTCATAATCAGCAAAAACCGCGAGTACTTTTCCCGCTTCAACCGCATCCCAGATGACCGATGCAGCCTTGTCCATATCCTGAAAGCTGGACGGATCTGGAAAAAAGTGGCGCAAGGTCGGGCTGAGAACCGCTTCGGCATCATCGGGCAATATTCCGCGTGCGGCCAGCATACGGGCGACAATTTCATCCACCCCCGCCTTCCGGCGGATGTCCGATATCACCTGATCATCAATGTCGCGCAGGCGCCAGGCCTTGCCGGAAAGCGAATGTTGAACCGAAAAGGGCTCGCCCATACCGCCGCCTATACCGGACGGGTCGTCTTGATACGCCGCACGATAGACCCTGCCGACTGCATGATCAGCGTGTCGGTGCTGACATGACCATTGCTATGACGCACGCCATCAACAAGGTCACCCGACGTCACGCCCGTCGCAACAAACAGGCATTCCGAAGATGCCAGTTCGCTGAGGTCGTATTTGCGATCAAGGTCCGTAATGCCGGTCTTGGCGGCGCGTGCCCGCTCGTCATCATTGCGGAAGAAAAGCCGCGCTTCCATCTGCCCGCCAACACATTTCAAGGCCGTGGCCGCAAGCACACCTTCCGGCGCCCCGCCCTGACCCACATACATGTGAATGCCGGTTTCGGGAATCGTCGTGGAAATCACGCCGTTCACATCGCCATCCGGGATCATCATCACGCGGGCCCCGACAGAGCGGATGTCGGCGACAATATGTTCATGGCGTTCCCGTTCCAGCACGCAGACGCAAATCTCTTCCGTGGACACGCCCTTGGCTTTGGCAATGGCTTTGATGTTGTCAGAGGGTGACCGGTCGAGATTAATCACCCCCGCCGGCAGGCCGGGCCCGACGGCGATCTTGTCCATATAGGTGTCCGGCGCGTACAACAGCCCGCCCCGCGGGGCAAAGGAGACAACCGCCAGAGCGTTGGCCATGCCCTTGGCCGTCAGGGACGTACCTTCCAGCGGGTCAAGCGCAATATCGATTTCCGGACCTTCGCCGGTACCGACTTCTTCGCCAATATAGAGCATGGGCGCTTCATCGCGCTCGCCCTCGCCAATCACGATCCGGCCCTTCATGGCCATGGCATTGAGCCCCGTGCGCAAGGCGTCCACCGCAGCCTGGTCAGCGGCTTCCTTGTCCCCGCGTCCAACAAGCGTCGCGGCGGCAATTGCAGCAGCTTCGGCAGCGCTGACAGCATCCAGCGCAAGGCGTTCAAGATTTCGGGCGTCGCTCATGTTTTCAGGCTCCGGAGAATAATTCAGTCGATCGGGGGTGGCGGCTCAGCGCGTTGACGCGCTTCTTCGGCATAGGACTCGGTATCATTAACGGGTGGGCGTGTCGCGCGTTCCTGCGAGGAGACCGCATCCCGCGCTTCCAGGACTTCACGCGCCGACTCGCTGAGTTCCTCGGCACTGACGGAAGGCGATTTGTCCGGAATGGCAACTGGTGCATTATCCGCGCTCGCGCCTTCTTCCACGCGGGCATCGAACCAGCTCTGCTCGTCCTCGAACCCGCCCGGCAGGTCAGGCGTCGTGCACGCCGCCAAAACCAGGGGGCAAAGAAAGAGAATTTTTCGGTTCAAACCCGTGCTCCGGTGCTGGACGCCGCTGTGGCTATCTATACGCTGTCAGGGATCGCTGTCACCCGCCCGTGCACAGATTAAAGGGACGCTTTTCATGGCCGAAGATAAGAAAACCGGAGCCAAGCCAAAACCCCGCAAGCCTGCGGCAAAGAAAAAGCCTGCAGCGCAAACGGCAAGAAAGCCAGAAACCACTCCGAAGCTCGATGCCAGCAAAGCTCAGGCCGACAACCCGTTTGGCACGCTCAACACCGCGGATGTCGAGGCGCTGGACCATATGTCCCGCAACCTCATGCAGGCCGCGCTGAAAAGCCAGAAGCTGATGTCCGATTCCATGCGCAAGGCATTGGAAGGCAAGGTTGAAATGCCCGATACGATGGCGATCAACTCGACGCCGGAACTGGGCGAGGTCTGGGCCAAAATCATCTCCGACCCGCAAAAGCTGATGGATGCACAAGCCAATCTGATGACCGGCTATCTGGATCTGTGGAGCAATACAGCCCGTCACTTTGTGGACGGTGGAGATCATGAAACGGTCAAGGCCGACGCCGGTGACAAACGCTGGCGCAGTGAGGACTGGTCGGAAAATCCGGTCTTCAATGCCATCAAGCAATCCTATTTGCTGAACCAGAATTTCCTCATGGGGCTCGTTCATGGGGTTGAGGGCGTCGACCCAGCCGTGAAGCGCAAGGTCGAATTTCTGACCAAGCAGATGGTCGATGCCTTGGCTCCGACCAATTTCGCCCTGACCAATCCCGATGTCATTCGTGAAACCGTCCAGTCCAAGGGCGAAAACCTCACCCGGGGGCTCGCCAATCTGGCCAGCGATCTGGAAAAGGGCGGCGGCCGTCTGGCGCTGACGCAGACCGATATGGACGGCTTCAGGGTGGGCGTGGATCTGGCGGCCACGGAAGGTAAAGTCGTCTTCCGCAACGAGATTTTCGAGCTGATCCAGTATGCGCCAACCACGGAGACGGTGAAGACCCGGCCCCTGCTGATCGCGCCGCCCTGGATCAACAAATTCTACATCATGGATATGCGCCAGAAAAATTCCATGGTGCGCTGGCTGACCCAGCAGGGCTTCACGGTATTCCTCATTTCCTGGGTCAATCCCGGCCCGGAACTGAAAGGCAAGACCTTCCAGGATTATATCGAACAGGGTCTTTTCGTCGCGATCGATCAGGTCAAGGAAGCGACCGGCGAGGACAGCGTCAACACGGTCGGATATTGCATTGGCGGCACCATGCTGGCGTCCGCCCTCGCCTTGCTCGAGGCGCGTGGTGAAAGCGACAAGATCGCATCTGCGACATTCTTTGCAGCCCAGACCGACTTTGAACTCGCCGGAGACCTGCTTCTTTTCGTGGATGATGCCTGGTTCAACGAAATCAATCGCCTGATGGAAGCACAAGGCGGCGTACTCGACGGGCGCACCATGTCGGACACATTCAATCTTCTGCGCTCCAACGATCTTGTCTGGTCATTCGTCGTCTCGAACTATCTGCTGGGACGCCAGCCGCAGGCTTTTGACCTTCTGTACTGGAATGCGGACCAGACCCGCATGCCGCAGACTCTGCATCTCTGGTATCTCGACAATATGTACCGCAAGAACCGGCTTGCGAAAAAAGAGATCGAGATGGACGGGAAGGTACTCGATCTGACGAAGGTCAAAACACCCATCTTCATGCAGGCAAGCCGGGACGACCATATCGCCCCCTACCCGTCCGTCTATCGCGGCGCGAAACTCTTTGGCGGACCGGTTCGCTATATGCTGGCAGGCTCAGGCCATATCGCCGGCGTAATCAATCACCCCGGCGCCAACAAATATCAGCACTGGGTCAACAAGGACCTGCCCGACACGGTCGAGGAATGGCTGGATGGCGCGACAGAAGTGCCGGGATCCTGGTGGGAAGAATGGCGCGACTGGCTCTATGAACGTTCCGGCGATGATGTACCCGCGCGCCGGCCCGGCGATGGCAATCTCGACATCATCTGCGATGCCCCCGGAGAATACGTGCTGGTTCGAAGCTGATGCTGGTCCACATTCCACTGGGATTGGGATCATTGCGTCAGGATTTCGCACCTGTCCTGCAACCGTCTGATGATCTGAAAAACTCGCTGAACGGAATCGATCTACTCGCCGTGCACATGCGCGGCGGCGGCGAAATGGGTCACGATTGGGTATTTGAGCTGAAAACCCGCAAGGGCATTGTCAGGATAGACAATATGCATCGGGATTTTGATCCTTTTTATGACTGGATCGAAACCGCCCTGAATGTCGATATGGCCGAGTATCTCGCGTTGGCTCATGAAAAGGCGAGCGACCTGGCCCCGGCCGCTTGGCGCGAAATGATATGGCAGGGCGACGAGTAAACCTCAGCCAAAAAAGTGGTGACACCTGACCTCAGACCTGCCCGAACTGCAACGCGATATAGCGCCTGTAGACGCCTTCCCGGCCCAGCAATTCGTCATGCGTGCCCTGATCGGCAAACCGCCCATCCTCCAGCACGATAATGTGGTCGGCATTGCGGACCGTCGCGAGCCAGTGCGCGATGATCAGTGTGGTCCGTTCTTTCGCGGCGGCCTCGAACGCGGACTGAATGACCTACTCGCTTTCCGGATCCAGCACGCTCGTCGCCTCATCCAACAGAAGAACAGGCGAATCTGGGAATGAACGGTCCGGACGTCCGTATAAATCTGATGTCCATGTCGCCCTATGACGGCAAGAACCAGATGAAGCGGATGATCTATCAAAGGCAAACATCTGGCCCGACTGTTTCTTAGTCATGCATCTATGACTCGCGCCCGCAGATAACATCCGTATTCTATTTTGAATGAATAACTGGGCCGAATACCAGATCGCTTTGGCGATCCATGAATCGGGCAGCCATGCGGCAGCCGCCAAACATCTCGACGTCTCCCAACCAACAATCAGTCGCGGGCTTCGCGCACTGGAATCGCGTCTGGGCGAACCGCTCTTCGAGCGCCGCGATGGCGAGAACCGACCAACCGAAACCGGCAAGGCCGTAATACGCCACGCCCTGCGCATGCGTGATGACGCTGCCGCCATCGAACGCGCCATTGCACGAAGCGAGGATGAAATCACCGGCGAGGTCGTGATTTCCGCCAGCGATGGCGTCGGGGGTGACTGGCTGCCGCATGTTCTGGCCCCTTTGCGCGATCGCCATCCCGGCCTGATTCTGCGGATAGATCTCGGCATGCAAAAGGCCAATCTGGCCGCTGGCGAAGCCGATATTGCCCTGCGCTGGCGGTCACCGGGTGAACAACAGAGCCTGATTGTGCGCAAAGCCGCCACGGTGGGCTGGGGTCTCTATGCCTCCCCTGCCTATCTGGACTCTTTTGGTCGCCCCTGGTGTGTCGATCATCTCAAACCGCATCGGTTGGTCGACTGGGGCTATATCGAACCGGACGGGTGGCCGGAAAACGAAGACGGTGAGGTCATCCGGCCAGCACAGGCCGCCGTCATTGCCAATAGTGCCACCAGTCACTTGCAGGCCATGAAGTCCGGCTTTGGCATCGGCATGACATCGCACCGGCTGGCGCGGCAGTCCGGCGGGGCGCTGGAACGGGTTTTGCCGCAGCACGAAAGCGTACAGGAATTGTTTCTGGTGGCGCATGATGGCGTGAAGCGCAGCCGCCGACACCGCCTTGTTGTCGATCACCTGGCCGAGAGCTTCAAACGTGATGCAGCCCATTTCCGCAAAGGTGATTTTTCAGTCTTCGCGGGGACATAAAAAAGGGCCGGTCCAGGGCCGGCCCTTCCAGTTGAGATGCTGGCTTGCCTATTGGGCAGCGGCCAGCGTCCGGGAAGAAACAAGGGCGCGGTTTTCCGCGATAACGGTTTCATCGGGCGCAATTTCGAAAGCCGCCGCAAAGGCCCGCTCTGAATCTGCCAAACGGCCGGCGCGATAGAGCACTGCGCCGTAATTATTGTTGGCTTGCCAAGTCACACGGGCGTCCAGGGCCGTTTCGCAGGCCTCAATCGCAGCGTCGTATTGCACCTGCATGGCACGAGCCGCGCACAGATTGGACCAGGCCGCAGATCGGCGGCCACTGGTCAGCCCGCGCTCGGTCGCCTGCAGAGCAATGCCGGCCGCCTGCCGGTATTCACCGTTTTCAAACTTTCGGGCAGAGAGCTGGATGATGCCGGTCGTTGTGGTCTGGACCACGAATTCAGGCGCATCAGAAGACTGCGCACCGACAACAGGCATAACCGTCAACACGGCCAGAATGGGGAGAAGAGATTTTATCAGTTTCATAGTCGCCTCCTTGCGAACAAGGAGACAGATAGACCTGATCCCGAATGAATATAATTACCCGGCTTGTATCTTCATAATGCAATTATGTATGCACAAACCGCGGCCACACATCCGCGGCTGGGAACGCTGTCAGGCCTGCCCGAACTGCAACTCGATATAACGCTTGTAAACGCCTTCCCGCCCCAGCAATTCATCGTGCGTGCCCTGATCGGCTACCCGGCCATCTTCCAGCACGATAATGCGATCGGCGTTGCGAACGGTTGCCAGACGATGCGCGATGATCAGCGTCGTCCGGTCTTTCGCGGCGGCCTCGAACGCGGCCTGAATGACCTGCTCGCTTTCCGGATCGAGCGCGCTGGTCGCCTCATCCAGCAGAAGCACCGGCGCGTCACGCAGGACTGCACGCGCGATGGCAATACGTTGGCGCTGTCCGCCTGACAGCGTGCCCGCACTCTCGCCAAGCTGGGTGTCGTATCCTTCGGGGAGTGCCATAATGAAATCATCGGCATTGGCCGCGATCGCGGCGGATTTCACATCCTCATCACTCGCACCGGGCCGTCCGAAACGGATATTCTCGGCGACCGAACCGCTGAAGAGCGGCGCATTCTGCTGCACGACGGCCAGCTGACGCCGTAGCTCCTGCGGCTCAACCTGTCGGGCGTTCACGCCATCCAGCGTGATCACGCCGCTGGCCGGATCGTATAATCGCAAGAGCAGCTGGAATATCGTTGACTTGCCGGCACCGGACGGCCCGACCAACGCGACCGTCTCGCCAGCCTGAATATCGAAACTCACATTATCCAGCGCATTCGCTTCCGGCCGTGCCGGATAGGCAAAGGTCACGCCCGAGAACGACAATTCACCTCGCACAAGCGCTGGCAGAACTACTGGTGCCGCCGGCGCCGAAATATCGGTTCGCGCCGAGAGCAATTCCATCAGCCGCTCGGTCGCACCCGCTGCCCGCATGACCTCCGCATAGGTCTCCGTCAGCATGCCAACGCCGCTCACGGCCACAAACGCATACATGACAAACTGGGTCATCGCGCCGGGCGTGATGGCCTCGGCCTGCACCTGCACCGCACCAAACCAGAGCACCGCGATCAGCCCGGTCAGAATGACCGTGAAGATCACCGCCGTCATCGCAGCGCGTACACCGATGCGTTTGAGCGAGATTGCAAAAGTCGATTCCACAACGTCCCGAAAGCGGTGGCTTTCTTCCGGCTCGCGCGTGAAAGCTTGTACGGTTTCAATCGCCTGCAAACTCTCTCCGGCTCGCGCCGATGCATTGGCCAGCTCGTCCTGAGACTCGCGCGACAAGCGCTGCACCCGCCGGCCGAACAACAGGATCGGCAAAAGGATGACCGGGCCAAGGGCGAGCACCATCAAAGCCAGTTGCCAGTTGACGAAGACCATCAGCGCCAGGGCCCCGACTGTGGTCGCGACCGTTCTGAGCGCCACCGAGACCGATGAACCCACCACGGTCTGGATCAGCGTGGTATCGGTTGTCAGGCGCGAGAGAACCTCTCCCGTCCGCGTATCGACATAGAAAGACGGGCTGAGCGTGAGAAGATGATCAAAGACGGCGCGGCGCAGATCCGCCACGACACGCTCGCCCAGACGGCTGATGAAATAGAATCGGAAGGCGCTGGCAATCGCCAGACAGAAGGCTACCGCCATGCCCGCCAGAAAATAACCGGACAAATCCGGACCGATCGAAAAGACACTGCACAAGTCTGAGTTTGGTGCCCCGCCGAATCCGCAATCGACCACCAGACGGAAGGCACCCGGCAAGATCAGCGTCAGGCCGGACGCAAGCACCAGAAACACAGCGAACGCCGCCAGCAAGGCCGGATAGCGCATGATATAGGGGATGAGACGCCGCAGCGGCTTGGCGCTCCGCGCCTTCTCCCGGTGGGCCGCATCCCGCTCCATCTCGGCGGCGAATCCGGAACCGCGATCCCGGTCGGCTTGCTGGCTGGCGGCATTACTGGCGGACATTCACTGACTCCCGGATCATGTGTCCGCACTAGCGGGCTTTTGCGCGATAATAAACACCGCAACACCGTTGTCCGGCTTCCAGAATTCCTCGATTGCAAAGCCAGCGGCCTCGATATCGCGCGCCAGCGCTTCACCTGAGAAAAACTTCAGCAATGGAGCCTGACCAAAAAGCCTCATGAAGCCGATTACCGGCCAGATAAATCGCCATAGCCCCGTAAGACAAACCGTGTTGGTGACGAAATATCCGCCAGGCTTCAACATCACACCTGCCTTGCGAATTGCGCTTCGGCGGTCTTTTAGAAGATGGAGGAGGCTGTGCATCATGACGACGTCATACCTTCCCGGTTCGGGCCGGTAATCGTCGATATCCGCCACTTCAAAGAGTACATTTTCAATGCCCGCTTGGCGTGCCTTGTCCCACGCAATCTCGATCATCTTCTCCGAACCGTCTGTGGCCCAGACATGATTCACATGTGGAGCGTGATGAAGCGCGGTCGTTCCGGTTCCGCAGCCAAATTCAGCGATGAGGGAATTCGGCGAAAACAATTTCTGCGTCATCGCCAGCTTTCGATGGTAAGCCGTTTCATTCCCCACCGGGCTTGCGGCGTATTTCCGGGCGGCATTGTTCCAGAACGTCGGATCATTGGTCATGGCACGTCATCATCAATTTGCGGGCAAAGCCCTGTTGAAAAGATTGGCGCTGTCTTACGCATACATATTCAGCGGATAAATTGCGCATTTCGGCCTGTCAGATATACATTTTCGTATGAACTGGCAGAGCATCAATTTTGACTGGAACCAGATCCGGGCTTTTCTCGCGACCGTTGACGAGGGCTCATTCTCCGCCGCGGCAAGGGCGCTGGAGTCGACCCAGCCTACGCTAAGCAGGCAGATTGCGGCTCTCGAGGAACGCCTTGGCGTTACGCTATTCCAGCGTGGTCGGCGGTCCATGATCCTGACGTCAGCCGGCCGCGAACTGGTCGATCATGTCCGGACCATGGCCGAAGCCGCAACCCGGATCTCGCTCGCCGCATCGGGCCAGTCGCTCGCCGCCGAAGGACTAGTGACGATTACAGCGACCAGCTTCACCGCAACAATGTGTTTACCCCCTGTCATCCGGAAGCTCAGCGACACGGCGCCGGGAATCCAGATTGAGGTCATTGCCTCGAATGATGTCCAGGACCTCAACAAGCGCGAAGCGGATATCGCATTGCGCCATGGCCGGCCAGACCATCCTGACTTGATAGCCAAACTCGTGGACGAGTCGCCTGCGTATCTTTTCGTCAGCCGAGACTGGTTGGCCAAGAACCAGGAACCTCGAAATCTCGACGACCTTGCCGGCATCACCTTTATCGGATTCAACAAGCCCGACATTGTCGAAGCCGGACTGTCGGAGCGTGGCCTCCCGATCTGCCGGCACGATGTCCGCTATTTTGCCAACAGCGGCGAAATCATGCTGGAAATGGTGCGCGCCGGCGTCGGGATCAGCATTCTGCCGTCCTGGATATGCCGCGACTTTGACGATCTGGTCCCCATTCTGACCGGGCAGTTCTCTGTCGATGTGCCAACCTGGCTAACCACGCACAGCGAGCTGAACACCAGCGGCCGGGTCCGGCTGGTATTCGATGAAATCGCCGAGCATTTCGTACAAACGAAAACGGGCGGCCCGAAGGACCGCCCGTAATACACAGTATTTGCGTCGAACTAGCGCTTGGAGAACTGGAAGCTCCGGCGCGCTTTCTTGCGACCATACTTCTTGCGTTCAACCACGCGGCTGTCACGCGTCAGGAAGCCTGCAGCCTTGAGCGGACCCCGAAGCGCCGGCTCATACAGGTTGAGGGCTTTCGAGATACCGTGACGAACCGCGCCAGCCTGACCCGACAGACCACCACCTTTAACGGTACAGATCACGTCGAACTCATTCTTGCGCTCGGCCACTTCAAACGGCTGTTGCAGCATCATCCGGAGAACCGGGCGCGCGAAGTAGACTTCCTGCTCACGGCCATTCACGGTGATTTTACCGGAACCGCGCTTGATCCAGACGCGGGCGACCGCGTCCTTGCGCTTGCCAGTGGCGTAAGCACGGCCAAGAGCGTCGATCTTCGGCTCGGGAAGCGCTTCTTTTTCATCCGCGACGACAGGCGCATCTGATTCTTTCAGAGCATCCTTCAGGTCTTCCAGGGAACGGGCATTGTCAGACATGGGCTTAGCTCCGGACGTTCTTGGTGTTCATCGACGCAAAGTCGATCACTTCAGGCTGTTGAGCCTCATGCGGATGCTCGGTGCCGGCATAAACGCGCAGCTTCGAGAACTGACCACGGGCGAGCGGGCTGTCTTTCGGCAGCATGCGCTTCACGGCGAGCTCGACGACACGCTCCGGATGCTTGCTGGAGAGGATTTTCTCCGGCGAAGTTTCCTTGATACCGCCCGGGTGACCCGTGTGACGGTAATAACGCTTGTCATCCATTTTCTTGCCGGTGAAACGGATCTTGTCGGCATTGATGACGATCACGTGGTCGCCCGTATCAACGTGCGGCGTGAAATCGGGGCGGTGCTTGCCGCGCAGGCGGGTGGCGACGAAGGCTGCAAGGCGGCCAACAACGGCATCCTGAGCGTCAACGACGATCCACTTGTTCTCCACCTCCGCAGGCTTTGCGGTAAAGGTTTTCATATGAGTCTCTCGAACTTTCGACCGAGTGCCGGTCTGATGAAGCGCGCGGAATAGGCTTCTGTTCGAATTACGTCAACATGTATTTCAGAAGTCAATAATTTCAATGCGTTACAAATACGGTATCTGAATACCGTGTTATTACGAAGTTTTTGTGAGCCCCTTTTCTCTTGAAGCCGATCTGGCTAGACAATCCGCGACATCACGGAAGCCAGCATCATGTTCAATCGTCGACAATTCCTCCGCAATAGCGCTGCGGCAACCGCCGCATTTTCGGGTCTCGCCTCTCTGACAGGCTGCGCCAAAGCATCAAACCTGGCCGTTGACATGGCGCCGGTCAATCTCGTGCCCGACCCGGCCGGACTGCTCGATCTGCCGCCTGGCTTCACCTATTCGGTGATATCGACCGAGGGCGATGAAATGGATGATGGCCTGCTGACGCCCGGTGATTTCGATGGCATGGCCACATTCGAGACTCCGGACGGCCTCACCCTCGTCCGCAATCATGAGCTTCACCCGTTCGAGTTCGAAAAATCACCTTTTGGGCCGGACGGCGAGCGCATACGCCAGATCGACCAGACCCGCCTTTATGATCGTGCCGAAGATCTGTCCGGCCTTCCCGGCGGGACAACAACACTGGTGCTCGACCCCGTCACATACGAATTGAAGCATCATTTCCTGTCGCTGGGCGGCACGAATAATAACTGTGCCGGCGGCCCGACACCCTGGGGCAGCTGGCTGACCTGCGAAGAGACCACACAACGCCGCGATGAACACCTTGCCCGCGACCATGGTTATGTTTTTGAGGTACCCGCCGCCTCGCGTGAACTGGTTTCGGCGGTACCGCTGACGGCGATGGGCCGTTTCCGCCATGAAGCGGTCGCCGTCCATCCGGCAAACGGGATCGTCTATCTGACCGAGGACGCATACGACATCGCCTGTTTCTACCGATTCATTCCCAATGTCGCTGGACAGCTGGCGGAAGGCGGGCGGCTGCAAGCCTTGAAAATTATAGATGAAAGCGGTTTCGACACTCGCAACTGGGACCGGACCTCCCTGCGCCCGGGTGATAGCCTGCCGGTAGAATGGATCGATGTCATCGATGGTCATAATCCGGATGAAGATCTGGCTGAGCGCCATATCGCGATGGGCGCCGCCCATTTCACCCGCGGCGAAGGCATCTGGTTTGGCGAGAACGAGCTCTATTTTACCTGCACTGATGGTGGCGCGGCCAGAACCGGGCAGATTTTCCGCTACGTCCCGTCTTCTCGCGAGGGCCAGCAAGACGAAACGGACCAACCTGCACGGCTGGAGCTCTTTCTGGAAAGCCCGGGCGAGGACGTGATGGGTAAATGCGATAATCTGACGATCGCCCAATGGGGGGATTTGATCGTCGCTGAGGATGGCAGCGGCGAGCAGTACATTCGCGGCGTGACGCCAGCAGGTCGTGTCTATACCATTGCCCGGAACGCATTCAGCCAGAACAGCCAATTCAGCGAGTTTTGTGGACCATGTTTTTCTCCGGACGGAAGCACTCTCTTCATCAACGTGCAGTCGAGCCCTTCGCGCACCTTCGCCATTCGCGGACCCTGGCGCGAATTGGGCTGATTGCCGGCGGCGCATTATTGCTGGCCGCCTGCGAGCCCGCCTCCGATACAGATACGGTCGTAGACCAAAGCCCCGGCCTCCAGGACGATGATTATCTCCAGCTGGTTTCAACCGGCATTGTTGATACAGTCGACAGTGACGGCACAGCCGCTGTCACCTTTTTGCCTGATGGCGATGCGGCCTGGACCGGACTGGTGGCCACGACGCCGCGAGAAGGCGGCATCGATCTCTACAACATCGAAGGCCAGTCGGTTCATCGCATGACCGGGCCACGTTTGTGGGGGCTGGCCGCCGCTCCCGGCTTCCAGCTTCGGGGCGAAGCCTTGCCGCTCCTGTTCGGCGCGGACCGCGATACCAATCTTGTGCGGGCCTATGTTCTGCTTCGCAACGGCCCCGAGCTTGTCGAGGCACCGATCCAGCCCATTGGCCCGGAAGGGGATATCGCTGCGGTCTGCGGCCTGGGAGAAGGGATCGGCTTTGTCGATCTGATGGTGTTGTCACGCGGGACGACGGCAGAGATCTGGCGCGTTTCCGATACCGGTGGCGACCTGATCAGTGCCACCCGCCGTGCCCGCTTTGACCTGCCCTCGCCTGTGCGCACCTGTACGGCCGGTAACGGATTTGTCTATGCCGCAGGGCCTGCAGGCGGCATTTTCCGGCTGAGTGAAGACGGAGCGGTCGAACAACAAATGGATGGCTTGGCAGTTGATCTTGCGGCCGGTGAATTCTTTGGCCGCCCGGTGTTGATCTTGTCGGATGGCAATGCGGCAACGCTCGAAATTCGCGATGGCCGGACGCTGGAGCTGATCGGCGATGTCATCATTCGCGACGGCTTCTCGATTGCCGGAGTGGATCAGCCCGGTGCAATTGCAACCACGGAATCATCCTACGGTGGGACCGCTTATCAAAGCGGACTTGTCGCGGTCGTCGATGAAGCCGATGGGCGGGTCCGCCTGGTTGCCCGCGAAACCTTCGCCCGTGGCATAACGGTCGTTGACTAGATACGCCGCGTTTTCCACGTCACGACAGCGGCAATTGAGAAAAGCGCAATCGCGCCAGCCTGGTGAAGCAATGAGAGGCTGAGTGGGGCAGCGTGGACCAGCGTTGTAATGCCAAGCGCGACCTGAAACACGGTCGCAGCGCTGACCCAGATGGCCCCTGCCCGCAAGGACGAATCCCGGCTACGCCAAAGCGCCACGGACAGAAGGACCGCGCAAAGCGTCACCAGATAGGCCGTCCATCTGTGATGCAATTGAACCGCCGGGCGGCTTTCAAAGGCGGCCTGCAACCAGCCCATTCCGCCCAGATACCCGTCCGGGATCAACCTGCCTTCCATCAGCGGCCATGTCGTGAAAATCCGGCCAGCATCCAGCCCGGCTACAAAGGCCCCTAGGATCACCTGCAAAAAGACCAGAACCCAGAACCCGGCCGCCCATGGGGCCGTTCGGTCCGCGCTCCGGGAATTCACGCCATAGCGTGCCTCAAGCGCGAGCCAGATTGTTAGGCCAAGAATAACGAAAGCCATGCCGAGATGCGTAGCCAGCCGGTATTGACTGACATCAAGCCGGTCCACGAGACCGCTGGAGACCATCCACCAGCCAATCGCGCCCTGCAGGCCACCCAGAAGCAACAGCACAATAAGGGGAGCCTTGAGCCGCCCGGGAACCATACCGCGCGCCCAGAAAAAAATCAGCGGCACGGCAAACACCAGTCCGATCATCCGGCCGAGAAACCGGTGCCCCCATTCCCACCAGTAGATGAACTGGAACTCCTCCATGCTCATCCCGCGATTTTGCAACTGGTATTCGGTGGTCGACCGATAGAGTTCCAGCTCGCTCTGCCAGCCCGCTTCGGTCAGCGGCGGCACAGCGCCCGTTACCGGCCGCCATTCGGTAATCGACAGTCCGGAATCGGTCAGGCGCGTCGCACCACCGATCAGAATCATGGCCGACACCATCGCGGCGACAATCAACAACCAGATAAAAATCGACTGGCTGGTTTGGGGACGGGCAAAAGGCATGGCAATTCCTCCGGCACCCGACTTAACGGGGCTTTTCCCCTTGGCAAGTCCCGGCGATCATTCGTCACAGGTGGAAATTGGGCTCGCCTCGCGGGATTCTCGCGCTAGTCTTTGACCCGACAAAGAGACCAAATGGGGAGCATTATGAGTAATCTGGAATCCTTCCGCAGCGAGACACGGGACTGGCTTGAAGCCAATTGCCCTGAATCCATGCGCACACCGATAAAGTCGGAAAAAGATATTTGCTGGGGCGGCAAGCGCTTCGAGTTTTCCAGCGACGACCAGCAGGTCTGGCTGGAACGCATGGCAGCCAAGGGCTGGACCTGCCCGACCTGGCCAAAAGAGTATGGCGGCGGCGGTCTTTCCAAGGAAGAATCTGAAGTCCTGAAAGAGGAATTGAGCCGCATCAAGGCCCGGCCTGCCCTGATTTCGTTCGGCATCTGGATGCTGGGGCCGGCACTCCTGAAATACGGAACGGAAGAACAGAAGAAACACTATCTGCCGCAAATCACGCGCGGCGAAATCCGCTGGGCCCAAGGCTATTCCGAACCCGGCGCAGGCTCCGATCTGGCAGCCCTCCGTACCAAAGGGGACGACAAGGGCGATCACTGGGTGGTCAACGGCCAGAAGGTGTGGACCAGCTATGCCGATGAATGTGATTGGATTTTCGCGCTGGTGCGGACTGAGCCGGATGCACCCAAGCATCTGGGCATCTCATTCCTGCTGATCGACATGACCTGGAAAGGCGTATCCACCAAACCGATCAAGCTGATTTCCGGCAAATCACCCTTCTGCGAAACCTTCTTCGATGACGTTGAAGTGCCGAAGGAAAATATCGTCCACGAGGCGGGCCGTGGCTGGGATGTTGCCAAATACCTGTTGTCACACGAGCGGGCCAATATCGCCGGCGGTGGCAGCGGAGCACAGATGAATCCGGCGTCTGCCGCGCGTCTGTCGGGCGAAGTCGACGAGGATGGCCGTATCGCCGATCCGATCCTGCGTGCTGATATTGCGCGTCTGACGATTGATGCCCTCGCGTTTGAAACCACGCTGCAACGGATCAAGGACCAGGCCGATGGCGGTCAGGGCGTTGGCGCAAAAGCCTCGATGCTGAAATATTACGGCACCGAGCTGAACAAGCGCCGGCATGAGCTCAACATGTCTGCCCTTGGATCTGACGGTCTTCTCTGGGAAGGCGACAATCCGGAGGACGGTGATCCTGCGCGCAGCTGGCTGAGATCGCGCGCGAATTCCATCGAGGGCGGCACGTCTGAAATCCAGTTGAACATTCTGGCCAAGCGCGTGCTTGAGCTACCGGGCGGCTGATCGGAGATTATCGAATGAGCTATATATTATCCGAAGAAGAACAGATGCTGCGCGACAGTGCGCAGGCTTTTCTGGCCGAAAAATCACCCGTTGCCGAGCTTCGCCGCCTGCGCGATGAAGGCTGCAAGGATGGTTTCCGGCATGCCATCTGGAAGGAGATGGCCGATATGGGCTGGAACGGCATCGTTATCCCCGAGGAATATGGCGGTGTGGATATGGGCTATATGGCCGCCGGCATAGTCCTGCAGGAGATGGGCAAGACCCTCGCGGCCACGCCCTTTCTGGCATCTTCCATTTTATGCGCAACCGCGCTGCGCTATGGCGGCACCGAGGCCCAGAAGTCGGAGCATCTTCCGAAGATCGCCGCGGGTGAAAAAGTCTACGCCCTCGCCTTCGACGAGAAGGCACGCCATGACGCCAAGCATATCGAGACCCGCGCCATGAAGGACGGCAATGGCTTCCGCCTGAGTGGCCAGAAACGCTTCGTGGCCTGCGGCAATGGGGCTGACATGTTGATTGTCGCGGCCCGAATGGACGATGACTCCATCGGTCTTTTTCTGGTGGATCCCGAAGCCGACGGCGTTGAACGGACACTCCGCCGTTCGGTCGACAGCCACGCACCGGCAAATATCGACTTCAAGGACGTGAAGCTGGATGGCGATGCTCTGTTGTCGGAAACCGATGATGGAGCGGCTTTGCTGGATACCGTTCTCTATGCCGGTCGCGCATGTCTGGCGGCCGAGCAATTGGGTGTCGCGGTCGAGGCCTTCTCGCGCACGATCGACTATATCAAGGAGCGGGACCAGTTCGGTCAGAAAATCGGCTCTTTTCAGTCCCTGCAGCACCGTGCTGCTGACTTGTTAACGGAAGTCGAAATGACCGAATCCCTGGTCGTGAAGGCCCTTCGTCAACTGGACGAATCGCCATCACAGGCGCCGTTCTGGATTGCCGCTGCCAAGGGCCGCGCAACGCGTGTCTCACGCCTCTCCGCGGCGGAAGCCATTCAGATGCATGGCGGTATCGGCATGACCGATGAATACGAGATCGGCTTCTTTTACAAACGCGCCCAGGCCGCCGGCGAATTCCTCGGCGATGAGGCCTGGTGCACCGCCCGCGTTGCCGAGATGAGCGGGATCTGACGTCAATCTCAGCATCAAAAAAAAGGGGCCACTCTTCCGGAGTGGCCCTGTTTTTTTTGCCCTAGTCCTGCCGCAATTGTTACGCCTGATACGGGAAACACCGGGGAGACAATTATGGCAAATGCAACCCTTTCACGCCCACATGGACGTGGGGGCGTCATCGCCCGGCTCCTGATCCTCTTGTCAACGGTTTGTCTGGCTGCCGGCCTATTGACCCCGATGCTGGAAACGCGGCGCATGGTTTTCTTTTCAGATGCGCACTCCCTGATCGACGTCACGCGCGCGCTTCTGGACAATGAGAACTATCTTCTCGGTCTGGTTATTTTGATCTTCTCGATCCTGTTTCCGATCGCCAAGGCGATCTATCTGGCCGCTGTGAATGCCGGTTGGGCCCACGGCCAATCGGCCCTTGTCTGGGTCGACCGGCTCGGCAAATGGTCCATGCTGGATGTACTCATTGCCGGCCTGATCGTCTTCGCCCTCTCAGGCGACCGGGCCATCCGGATTACCGAACAGCCCGGCCTCTATTTCTTCACAGCCGCGATTTTTGGCTTGATGATTTCATCCGGCCTGATTTTGCGAGATGCCAGAAGCCGCGTTTAACATGGCGTCATTCGGGTTTGGCCGGGGGTCTTGCACATGGAAAAAATGGCTTCCCAATTCGCCGCACCATCATTCGCCATGTAGATATCGTATTCTGTATCGTTTAAAGCGATCAGAACCTGAATACGGCGATCTGTATTCCGGAAGCGAATAAACTGACCCGGTTCGCGACCGGTTTCTGTCATGCACAACGTGGTCCCGAGCGTTTCCGCCTCGCCCATGCTCACCGACCCGAACGACGTTACATCGATCTCGCCGAGGCGCCTTTGCAATCGCGATCGTGTGATATTCGCCGGCGCACAAATGTCATAGGCGACGACGTCCACTTCGCCGGACGCGGCGGCTCCCTGCCCCGACCGATTCTCCGCAGCAAACTCAAACGTTACCGAGCCAGGATCAGACGGCAGATTGATACTCAGAACACCGCTAAGCGGATCGAAAGTATGCGTAGCAGTCGGCGGCGCCGTCAGCAAAAAGCGATCAATTTCGATATTGCTATCGGCGTGATCATCCAGATCCACCTGAAAGGTTCCGTCCGTATCATCCGGAATCGTGAATGTACTGACAACCGGAAGCGGCAAGCCGTTTACCGTCACCGTTGCCGCCATTGCCGGCGACCAGCCGCTCGAATTGCCAACGCGGTAAGTGAAGCTGTCCGAGCCCCCCAGGGCACCGGCAGTGTAGGTATAGCTGCCCGTGCTCCCATTCAGTTCCACACTGCCCAGAGCGGGCTGTGTCACGATTTCAAATCGGTCAAAATAGCCAGTAGCATAACTGGCCAGAGCGCCGGTCTGAGAACCAAAAGCTGTAACAGAAAAGGCATGCGCCGAAGCAGTCGGCGGCAGGATCGTTGCGGCATCCCGCACGGCAACGGATGTGGAACCGCGAATAACGCCACCAACCTGTGTCTGGAACTGGAAACGCTGCCGCGCACTGAAAGGTGTGGCATAAGTCGTTCGGACAAACACCCCGAATGTCGGCGTTTCATTCGGCCCGATATTCAGGGTCAGACTGTCCGCAGGTGGCGCGAGGCAAGCCCCTGCTGAATCCGTCTGGCAAACCTGTCCGGTTGCCGGCAAATCCGGATCAAGCGACCGGGCGCTCACCAGGACGTCGCCAGCGCCGCCAAGGTTGATGGTCGCCACCGAAAACACACCGCGCCGTCCATCCGGGACATCCACAATACCGTTGTTTCCAATCGTCGCACTCAGAGCGATGATATCCGGTCCGCCGGCCGCATCGGCTCCAAGATCCACCGTATTCAGACCCGGCGACACTTCCGCCATCGGGATGTTGTCGCAGGAGGCATAGGGCGCAAAGCGGACGCCAGAAACGTCGGTCGCGGGCGTGAGCGATATCAGGAATGTCTGCGCACCACCCGCCGGAATATTCACCGGCAGATCCGCCGTTCCGACAAGCGCATTCGTGGCCGGGTCGGTCGGCTGAAAACTGAAGCTTTCCCGATTGGGTCCGTGATGCTCGATAATGCAGTTCGTGCCCTCAACCTGATTGGGATTGATCACGGTCATGAAGGCCGTTGCGGCAGATCCCGTTGTCACAAAACGACTGGTCGGAAGCACAGAAGAGCGCAAACGCCGGTTTGGCACCGCTTGGGCCGGGAAACCGACCGCGTATCGCCGTAACGCTTCCGCGGCATAGGAGCCCACGCTGTTATCGGCAGGATCCAGCGGAATGCCGCAAACGCTGCCGCGCTCCGGGCATCGAATTGTCGGATCGGAAAATTGCGGCACCCGCCCGCTGCCATACGCCATGACCGACGTGAAAATACCGCCATCAGCATTTGCACTATCAATCCGGAAGCCCCGTGCCCAATCGACTGGCCGGCCGGATGTGCCATCTGTCTCCAGGCCGTGCGCAAGTCCCATATTGTGGCCGGTCTCGTGCGCCAGCGTTAAACCGTTATGACAGACATTGATGTGCGACCGGCCGGTGAAATCCGATGTTGGATCATGAACAAATCCCAAGCCGCAGAAGTTTTCCCGGTCTGAATCATACACCCGGTTGAGCGAAATCACATCAATCCCGAGCGCATCCACGCGGGCCTGCAGGTCCGTAAAAATGCCATTGCGACCGCCTGCATCGTTCAACAGGTCATCACTGGGATAATTCTGAGCGACGTCCATGAATTGCAGCTGTGTCAGATCCGAAAACAGGGGCACGCCGGATGTCGTCAGAGCAGTCTGCAGATTGCCGATGTCGGTGGCAGCAAGGTCGGGCAGGCCCCATCCATGCGTCGTGATCATGTCAGCATCATAAAAATAGAGAAAATCTAGCGTGTCGGCTCCGGCCTGTACGCCGTCTACTTCAGATTCCGCGATATCGGAAAAGGCATGGATCCTTTCATCGGCGATTCCATCCTCGAACAGCGGCTCTTCCGGAGCTGTTCGCATGATTGAGCCACCGCTTGGACCGGGCTCAATCACGAACTCACCATCAGCCGTCCAGATACGCCCGTATATCGCATTCAGCCCGACATGGATCAGAACGCCTTGTCCGGGCTGATCAAATTCAATCTGAAGATGACGGCCACCCGAGGCCGTCGGGCGATTGATCGAAACCTGTCCCGTGAAGGCTTGCCCATCCGGCATCGGAACCCGAAGTGCTTCGCCCGTCATCATGGTAGTCAACCCGGAGGCAATCCGCACATCCCAAACAGGATTTGCGGCCAGGTCCGGCTGTCCCGTCTCCGACACGCCAGAAATCTCGGCTGCCGCTGGCTGATCGAGCTCCCATGCTGCAAAATCCTGAGCCAAGGCAGCGGGTGAAACCGACAACAACAATCCGGACAAAAACAAACGCATAAATCACTCCTGTGCTTGGGAAAAGCATGACTCAAAGAAGCGCGATCGCCAACCATAAAGAGAGTAGGGAAATGGTCGGAACGGCGAGATTCGAACTCGCGACCCCTGGTCCCCCAGACCAGTGCGCTAACCGGGCTGCGCCACGTTCCGAACCTTACTTGAGAACAACCGCCAATGACGGCTGTAGGGGACGGGTCTTATAGGAGCGACAAGCGGGCTCGGCAACCGGATAAGTTAGTTGGATGACCGCTCCGATAGCGCATTGTCAATTTTCGCCTTGGCCGTTTCCAGCTTGGCAATGATGGGTACCAATCCTCCACTTGCCGAGGCCTGGCGCGCGACGGGAATATACCGATCTGCCAAAGGACTATGAATGGCAGGCTCGGTGGAATTAGCTGCGCTATCGGCCAGTGACGATACAGCAGCGACGCCATGTTCGCGCAAAAACTTCTGGGCCCCCTTTATGGTGTAGCCCTGATCGTAAAGCAGAGTGCGGATACCCCGAAGCAGTTGCAGATCACCCGGACGGTACAACCGGCGTCCCCCGGCCCGCTTTACAGGTTTGATCTGTGCAAACCGGCTCTCCCAGAACCGCAAAACATGCGCCGGAAGGTCAAGCTCTTCTGCCGCCTCGCTGATCGTGCGGTAAGCGTCTGGCGCTTTTTCCGTCACTTGTTCAGCCTTTCGAATGACCTGCGTCGACTTTTTCCTTCAAAACCTGTGACGGCTTGAAGGTCAGAACACGGCGTGGATCAATCGGCACTTCTTCGCCTGTTTTCGGATTGCGGCCAACCCGGCCGCTCTTGTCTCTCAGCAAAAAAGACCCGAATGAAGAGAGCTTCACGGAGTCGCCATTTGCCAGCGAATCCGAAACCATTCCGAGCACAGATTGAACGAGATCAGATGATTCCTGACGCGACAAACCAATGTTCTGATGGACTGCATCGGCAAGGTCTGCTCGCGTTACGGTTTTACCGGACATTCTATTCCCCCACTGGAAGAAGACAGGCTAGTCCCAACAGGCCAGCCTCGTCAACGTGTTAGCCACCCATTTGGGCTATAATCGCACCAAAGCTGACCCCCACGTCAACCCGCCACCCAAAGCTTCAAGCAGACAAAGGTCTCCAGGCTTGATGCGCCCATCATCCACCGCTTGTGAAAAGGCCAGTGGTACCGAAGCCGCTGACGTATTCCCGTGTTTTGCGACGGTTGAAATCACCTTGTCCCTTGAAATGCCCAGCTTGTCTGCCACACCTTCCAGAATTCTCTGATTGGCCTGGTGCGGCACAAACCAGTCAATATCCTCGATCGCAACATTTTCGCGTTCGATCAGCCTTTCCATCGAATTGGAAATTTTCAGAACCGCGTGCTTGAACACGGCGGGCCCTTCCATTGTCAAAAGCCCGGATGATTGCGTTGACGAAACACCGCCGGTCGTCTTGAGCAGGTCGGTATACCGTCCCTCGCATCTCAGATCGTAGCCAATAATACCCTTCTCGCCCTCTGACCGCTCCAGCACCCAGGCACCCGCGCCGTCGCCGAAAAGAACACAGGTTGTGCGATCCTCCCAGTTGAGGATGCGCGACATGGTTTCGGCTCCGATCACAAGCGCACGCTGAAAGACACCGCCTTTCAACAACCCGTCCGTCACCGCCAGCGCGTAGATAAAACCGGAACAAACAGCCTGAATGTCAAACGCAGCGCCATGCCGGATGCCCAGCCGGGCCTGGATCAGGGCGGCAGTAGACGGAAAAATCAGATCAGCCGTCGTTGTCGCGACGATAATCAGGTCAATATCATCCGGCGTCAGACCGGCATCTTCAAGCGCTGCAAGTGCCGCCATGTAGCCGAGGTCCGATGTGGTTTCGCCCTCTGCGGCTATATGGCGCTCGGCGATGCCTGTCCGCGCACGGATCCACTCATCATCCGTATCGACAAAGGTCGCGATTTCCGCATTCGTCAATATACGTTCAGGCAGATAGCTCCCCTGCCCGGCCACGCGTGAAATCAATTGGGTCAAGAGTCCGTTTCGCTTTTGGCTTCTTCGGCGCGGGTGAGGCGTTCCAGATTGGCTTCGATTTCCGTGAGGAAATGACTTCCGGCAATATCAATGCCGAGGCCGAGAGCCGTGGCAAAGCCCTCCCCGTCGGTTCCGCCATGGCTTTTGACGACCATGCCGTTGAGGCCCAGCAAGACGCCGCCATTGATCGAACGCGGATCCAACTTTGCCCGCAAGTGATCCAGGCCGCCCATGTTTAGAAAGAACGCACCGATCTTGGCCGTCAGCGAGCTGGTGAAGGATTCCCGCATCCAGTGCGCCACCAGTTTCACCGTACCTTCCGCCGTTTTCAGCGCGATATTTCCGGTAAAGCCGTCGGTGACCACGACATCAGTCAGACCAAGCGAGATATCATCGCCTTCGACAAAGCCGTGATATTTGAAATCGATCTTCGCATCGCGGATCAGACGATCTGCCGCGCGAACAGTGTCATTTCCCTTGAGCTCTTCCTGGCCCACATTCAGCAAGCCGACCGTCGGATGAGTCGAGCCATGAACGGCCCTGTGAAACGCCTCGCCCATAATGGCAAACTCGACCAATTGCTTCGGTCCGCATTCGACATTCGCGCCCACATCCAGAACGACGGTGTGGCCGCGCGGCGTTGGCCAGCTGGCTGAGATAGCCGGGCGATGCACGCCCTTTTTCATCCGCAGCACGACTTTCGAAATCGCCATGAGCGCACCGGTATTTCCGGCTGACACAACTACATCGGCCTCACCATTCTTCACGGCGGCCAGAGCATTCCACATGGATGAGCCACGCGAGCGGCGCACCGCTTCGCTCGGCTTGTCCGTCATGCGAACTTCCGAATCGGTGTGTTGCAGGGTGATCCGCTCACGAGCAAGCGGCGACGCGGCGGCGATCAATGGCGCGAGCTGGGCTTCGTCGCCATGGACGAGAAAGCGCGCAGGCGTCTCCGGCAGACGCGTCAGAATATGGCTGATTCCTTCGACCGCGACGGACGGGCCGTTATCGGCCCCCATGGCATCAACGGATATTATCGGTGCGGTCTGGGTCATACCTTAGCGGAGCTGGCGCAGGACGCATCCGGCGCATTTATTGAACCGCCGCGACCATATCCAAAGCCCGAAGCGATGCAAGACGCCTGAACGGGCCGAGGGCAGCGGTCAGAAGTCGGCAAACCGCAATTCGCCACTGGATTCGCTACTCAGCAAAGACTGTGCAGCAAGCAATTCGGCACTGCTTTGGAAATAATCTGCAAAGCGCCCGGCCTGTTCATGACTCGCATCTCCGAGGAGATTGCGCCCAATCGCGTCAGCCAGCGCCGATCTATCGGCGGAGTCCGACGCTTCGGCATAGCTCTTGAACCGTCCGTAGAAGACTTCTGCCATGGCCCGGATCTTCTTTCCGATGGTCGTATCGCCGATGCCCATTTCGCGCATCGCATAGTCCATATCCTTGAAAAAGTGATCAAACAGGGCCTGCCCGGCCGCGCGCCCCGCTTCGCCTTCGGCATTGAGACGGCTGATCGTCAGGATGACGTGAAGCGCGATCAGTTCGAAACGTCCCTCTGGTGTATCCGGCACGCCGCCAACTGCATAGAAATCCGGCTGACGGGCCGTGACAACAATGCGGTCATAGAGCGCCTGTATCTGCGCTCTGGACTGACGCCGGGCCTTCAAGAACGACAACATGTGATGAACACTCCCTCTTGTTGGGACTTGAAGCTATGATCAGCCTCAGCTAGGTCAACGCGGCATAGTATCCAGAACCGGGAGTTAGGGTTTAGTCCATGAAGCGCGCATTGCTATTGGCTGTTGCAGCCGGATCCGTATTAGCTGCCGGTTGTACACCTGTCCTCCGGAATCACGGCTTTGTTTACGTCAACGGCGAAGTGCCGGAAATCGTACCGGGCGAGGACAACCAGGCCAGCGTCCTTGAACGCCTCGGCAGTCCGTCGACGCAGGGCGTATTTGAATCAACGACCTGGTATTACATGTCCGACACGCGGGAATCGCTGGCCTATCAGCGCCCGCAGACCAGCTATCGCCGGATTGTCGAAGTCCAGTTTGATGAGTCCGGCGTGGTCTCCTCGGTCGATGAATATGGCCTTGAGGATGGGCGCCGCGTTGCACTCGTCGATCGCGAAACCCCGACGCCAGGCCGCGAAATGAATGTCTGGGAACAATTGTTCGGCAATATCGGCAGCCTGCCGACCGAGCAGTTCGGTGGCGAGCAGAACCTGCCGGGCGGCGCAGGCGGTCCACGCCGCGACCAGTAACCGCTTCGTACACGCAAGCATAAAAAAGCCCCGGTCCGAAGACCGGGGCTTTTCTTTTGCCTGTGGCTGATTGCTACTGGTGAGCAATCACCGCGAGGAGCAAGAGCGCCACAATATTGGTGATCTTGATCATCGGGTTCACAGCCGGGCCAGCCGTATCCTTGTAGGGATCGCCAACCGTATCGCCGGTCACCGCGGCCTTGTGAGCCTCGGAGCCCTTTTCATGCAGAACGCCATCGGAGTCGGTGAAACCGTCTTCGATCGCCTTCTTGGCATTGTCCCAGGCACCGCCGCCGGACGTCATCGAAATGGCCACGAAGAGGCCCGTGACGATCACGCCAAGCAGCATTGCGCCCACAGCCGACAGAGCCGGGCCCGGTCCTGCGATCAACATGATGGCAAAGAACAGGACGATGGGTGACAGGACCGGCAGAAGCGACGGCACGATCATCTCGCGGATTGCCGCCTTCGTGAGGAGGTCAACAGCCCGGCCATAATCCGGCTTGACCGTGCCTTCCATAATACCCGGGTTTTCACGGAACTGACGGCGCACTTCCACAACAACCGACTGGGCCGCGCGGCCAACTGCCATCATCGACATGCCGCCGAAGAGGAATGGCAACAGGCCACCGAAGAGCAGACCAACCACGACATACGGGTTGGACAGCGAGAAGTTGACGACATTCGCCGCAACTTCGGTTCCGCCATAGACCAGGTTCGCGAAGAAACCTTCACCATTTGCGGTCTCGATGAAGTGCTGAATGTCCGCCGTATAGGCCGCAAAAAGCACGAGAGCACCCAGGCCCGCCGAACCAATGGCATAGCCCTTGGTGACGGCTTTCGTGGTGTTGCCCACAGCGTCCAGTGCATCCGTCGTATTGCGAACTTCCTCGGGAAGACCCGCCATTTCGGCGATACCACCGGCATTATCCGTGACCGGACCGAAGGCATCGAGCGCCACGACCATGCCCGCCAGCGCCAGCATCGTTGTCACAGCAATCGCGATGCCGAAGAGACCGCCCAGCACATAGGTGCCGATGATGCCGCCAATGATGACCAGAGCCGGCAGCGCCGTGGATTCAAGCGAAACAGCCAGACCCTGAATGACGTTCGTGCCATGTCCGGAGACAGATGCCTGTGCCACAGAACGCACCGGACGGGCTGACACGCCTGTATAGTATTCTGTGATCCAGATAATCAGGCCCGTCACGACAAGACCAATGACGCCGCAGCCGAAGAGCTGCAGGCCGGTAAAGGTCGTCCCGGTGTTGGTGGTAAAGCTCGTATCAAAGCCGACCATCGAGTAGAAAATTCCGCCAACCGCAAAGAGTGACAGAACCGACGAGGCGATGAACCCTTTATAGAGCGCGCCCATGATATTGTTGGACTTGCCAAGCTTCACGAAGAAAGTGCCCAGGATCGACGTCACAATACAGACGCCGCCAATGGCCAGAGGCAGAAACATCATCAGCGCGCTATCAGCACCAGTAAAGAAGATCGAGGCCAGAACCATGGTGGCGACAACCGTCACCGCATAGGTTTCGAACAAGTCAGCCGCCATGCCAGCACAATCACCAACATTGTCGCCGACATTATCCGCGATCGTGGCAGCATTACGTGGATCATCTTCCGGGATACCCGCTTCGACCTTGCCGACCATATCGCCGCCAACATCCGCGCCCTTGGTGAAGATACCGCCGCCGAGACGAGCGAAAATCGAGATCAGGGACGCGCCAAAACCGAGTGCGACGAGCGCGTCAATGACGGTTCGCGGATTCTCGATGGTGAACACCTGAGTGAGAAGGAAGTAATAGACCGCAACCCCGAGAAGCGCGAGACCGGCAACAAGCATGCCGGTAACAGCACCGGACCGGAAAGCCATCGACAAACCGCCCGCAAGGCTGACCGACGCCGCTTGAGTTGTCCGCACATTCGCCCGCACCGAAATCAGCATGCCGATAAAGCCGGCAATACCTGAAAGCACAGCGCCGATCACGAAACCGACGGCAACGAGAAAGCCCAGCAAAAACCAAACAAGCACGGTAACGGCAATGCCGACCATGGCGATCGTAATGTACTGCCGGCGAAGATAGGCGTTCGCACCTTCCTGAATCGCCGCAGCGATCTCTTTCATGCGGTCATTTCCGGCATCTGCTGCCAGAATGGCCCGGCTCTGCACCACACCGTAAACGACGGCAAGCAGGCCGGCCAGAATGACCAATCCAAGTCCCAATTCCATATTCATGGCGTTCAGCCTTTCGTCCCAATTCAAATTGATCGGGGAGGAAATGCTGTCAGGGCATAGCTCGCGAATCAGCGAACCTCCCATCCCCCCCAAGGAAAGTGGCGGGAATATGCCCAAAGCCGTTGGCGGGCGCAACACGCCCGGATGCAATGGATCAATTTACTGAAATATCAGCGGATAAGCCGGATATCCGGTGTCGCGAGAGACACTTGCTCGATCACACCCTCGCCAAAATACTCTGCAAGGGCTTCAAGCCAGACTTCTCGAACCCGCTCGCGATCAATCGTTACACCGCTGGCATCGGTCAGATTCTCACGATGGCTGGCCCGGATCAGCCGGTCGAGCGCGAAATGGGTATTTTCCTGCACCCTGCGCGATTGATTTCCCCGCGCCACCAACAGACGCGGATGCACATAGGCATAACCGCGCAGACGATGGTCAGACACGAGCGGCACGACGATCGCTGGCATCGAAATCACGCGCGGATCGCCATCATCCACGCCGAGCTCTTCCATGATGCTGCTATGCGTTGTGCCGGCCCCGTCGCCGGTATCGTTCCAGTCGAAATTGACTGTGTAGCTACTACTGCCATGACTGGAACCGCCGCCACCTCCACCTGCAAGTGCGGATGGTGACAGGACAAGCGAAAACAGGGCGAGGCCAAGGACAAGATTTTTCATGCTGCAAAGACTAACAGTCCTCGCTCAAAAATGCGTAAAGCCGGTCCGTAAAATTTGAACGATCTGACCGGATTCATCAGTAACCTGGACACCCTTCCCCTCGGCAACCTCGCCGATTTCGGTGACGGAGACACCGCAGGCCTGAGCCGCCGTCAGCAGGGCTTGACGTTCATGTTCCGGAACACAGAAAAGCATTTCATAGTCATCGCCACCGGTCAGCAGCGATGACCATGCCTCCACCTGATTATTCTGCCGTGAAAGCCAAAGACGCGCCGCGTCTGACAAAGGCACATCTTCCAGCCGGATATCGAGTGCAACATCACTGGCGCGGGCCAGATGCCCGGCATCGGCCACCAACCCATCCGAGATATCGAGACCAGCCGAAGCCGATTGCCTCAAGGCCTTGATCAGCCCAACGCGCGGCTCGGGCAAAAGATAGCGGTTGTTGAGTGATTGTGTTGCGCTTTCCGGCAGACCGGCCTCCGCGGCGTGCAAACCCAGCCCGGCATCACCGATCGTGCCGCTGACAAACACGCGGTCACCCGGCCGGGCCCCGCTCCGCCGAAGGGGCGCTTCAGTCTCGCCAAAAGCGGTAATCGTGAGCACAAGCCGGTCGCCGCCGCGCGTCGTATCGCCGCCGATAAGGGGAACGGAATACTCCGCAATATCGAAAGCAAGACCCTCAACAAACAGATTTTGTTGCTCTGGCCGGATGCTTTCGGGCCAGACAATGGACAAAAGAAAGGCATGGGGTTTCGCCGCCATCGCCACAAGATCGGAGATATTCACCCGCAGCGCCTTGCGGGCAATCAGGTCCATGGGATCGTCATTCCGGAAATGCACGCCCTGAACCAGCGTATCGGATGTCACCACCAGCCCCGGCGTCTGCGCCAGAAGTGCCGCATCATCGGTCAGGCCGAAGGCGCCCTCATAACCAGCCGACAAGGGCGCCAGGGACTGCGCAATAAATTCGAATTCGCCGATCCGGCTCACCCCACCAAGCTTCCCGGCCGGATATCCCGCGTCAGGCGGTCAAGAACCGCATTGACGAAGGCCACATCCTTGTCGTCAAAGAAGGCTGCGGCAATATCCACATAGGCTTCAAGCAGAACCGGTGCCGGTGTTTCGGTGGCATCGATCATCTCGAACACACCGCAGCGCAAGATCGCCCGAAGTGTCGCATCAATCCGCTCCAGCTTCCATTTCGCGGTCAATGCCGGCGCAATTTTCTGATCCAGTAGCGCAGTGGAGCCGATGGTCCCGCGCACCAGCTTTTCAAACAGCTCGGCATCGGCGGTTTCAGAAAGCCGGTGTTCGGCAAACTGCCCCAGGACGCGCTCGACAGAGCCGCCGCCCTGATCAATCTGGAACAAGGCCTGCACTGCCGAAAGGCGCGCTTCAACCTTCGGCTTCATCGCCGGCAGGGTTTCTTCCGAAATGTCCATCACGCCGCCCCAAATCGCTCGCGAAGCCGGATCATCGCCAAGCAGGCGCGCGCTGCATCACCGCCCTTGTCCTTGTCGCCGGCGCGCTTCATGGCCTGTTCGCGGTTTTCAACTGTCAGAATGCCATTGCCGAGCGCTATGCCTTCCAGTGTCAGGTCCATCAGGGCTCTCGCCGATTCACCTGCAACGTAATCATAGTGGCTGGTTTCACCGCGGATCACACAGCCAAGCGCGACATAGCCATCATACCGCGTGCGGCTCTTGACCGCCGAGGCAATGGCGCCCGGGATTTCCAGCGCCCCGGGAACCTCGACAAAATCGACATCGGCATCAGCCAGCGCCGCTTCCGCGCCATGCAGCAAGGCGTCGCTGACGTCCTTGTAATAGGGCGCGACAACAACAAGAATTCGCGGTTGACCATTCATGCGTTAAAGTCTCCAAGCTGGATGGTATCATGGATGGAGAGGCCATAGCCTTCCAGTCCGACAATCGGTTGGGGAGCGGTCGTCAGAAGATCCATTTTACCAACCCCGAGATCCGTCAAAATCTGTGCGCCAATGCCGTATTCGCGCAAGCGGCGCTCCTCGCGCTTTTCATCCGGCTCGGTCGGCTTGGCGCCAAAGCGTTCGCGGATTGCATTGAGATTGCTTTCGCGGATGAACACCATCACCGCCGGGCCATCATGCTGCGCCAGTGTCTGCATGGCGATTTCGACCAACCCCGACCGAGGACCGGTGGCGGCGATCACATCGTCGACAAAACTGACCTTGTGCATCCGCACAAGCGTGGGGTGATCCGCTTCGGGATGGCCTTTCAGCAAAGCCACATGCTCGAAACCGTCCACAAGGCTGCGATAGACCACCAGTTTGAATATGCCGCCCCAATGGCTTTCGAACGGCACCTCGGCGCGGCGCTCGATAAACAGGTCATTGCGCCGACGATAGGCAATAAGGTCCGCGATCGTACCGATCTTCAGACCGTGCAATTGCGCAAATGAAACGAGATCCGGCATGCGCGCCATCGTCCCGTCTTCATTCATGATTTCACAGATCACGCCAGAGGGATTCAAGCCGGCCAGACGGGAAACATCGACCGCGGCTTCCGTATGGCCGGCGCGGACCAGCACGCCGCCATCACGCGCGATCAAAGGAAAAACGTGACCGGGGGTCACGATATCATCCGAGCCCTTCTCCGGATCAATCGCCGCGGCGATCGTCACTGCACGATCATGCGCCGATATTCCGGTTGTCACACCTTCCCGCGCTTCGATGGAAACCGTGAATGCCGTCTGGTGCCGCGTCCGGTTGTGCATGGACATCATTTCCAGACCGAGCGCCTTTGCGCGTTCGTCGGAGACCGACAGGCAGATCAGCCCACGCCCGTACCGCGCCATGAAATTCACGGCATCCGGGGTGGCAAACTGGGCGGGGATGACAAGATCGCCCTCATTCTCGCGGTCATCGGCGTCGACGAGAATGAACATCCGCCCATTCCGGGCGTCTTCGATGATGTCTTCAATCGGGGAGAGCGGTGTGTCGCTGGCCATGCCTCAATCTTCCGCCTGCATAAGGCGTGCGGCGTATCGCGCCATGAGATCAACTTCAAGATTGACGTGCGCGCCAATCTGCAGCTGACCTATCGTGGTGACCTTCGCGGTATGAGGTATGATCATCAGACTGAAGACGTCCTTTTGAACCGCATTGACCGTCAACGACACGCCATCGACCGCGATCGATCCCTTCTCCGCCACAAATTTCGCAACGGATCCGGGCGCGCGAATCACCAGATTCAGCCAATCGCCAGTCTCGACTCGGTTCACGACCTCTCCCAGACCATCAATATGGCCGGTCACGAGGTGTCCGCCGAGCTCATCGCCCATGCGGAGAGACCGCTCCAGATTGACTTCGCTGCCGACAGACCATTGGCCGAGTGTGGTCCGGTCAAGGGTTTCCGGCGAGACCTCAACCACATGAAGCCCTCCCGAAGGAGTGGCCGACTTTTCAATCACGGTCAGACAGGCACCAGCATGACTGATCGACGCGCCGATATCGATTGAGTCCGGATCATAGGCGCTTTCAATGCTGAAACGCCGGTCCGATTCACCGGAAACAGCACGCACAACGCCCTTGGCGGTCACAATTCCGGTAAACATTCAGGCCTGCTTTCGTCTGTAGGTTTCGCGCAGATCAGCGCCGCATTCTTCAATACTGATACGCTCGAAGATGGGCGCTTCATCCAGTCGCTCAAGGCCAAGCGCTGCCATTACCGGCATTCCGTCTCCCCCGAGCAGCATGGGGGCCCGGAACCATTCGATCTGATCAACGAGATCATGCTTGATCGCACTGCCGGCAATCCGCGCGCCCGCCTCGATCAGAATGGACTCGCCGTCCAGATCGGCAATCTGCTCAATGGCCGCCTTCAGGCTGATATGTGGTCCGTCATAGCGGTTCAGGGCGATCACACTTGCGCCCCTAGCTTCAATCGCGGAGCGAATGTGAGCGGGAACATCGGCCCCGCATATAAAAAGTAAAGGCCCACCCTGTTCGAACAATCGCGCCGTATCGGGTGTACGAAGCCGTGTGTCCATCACCACCCTGCCCGGCTGATCTCCTGCAAAGTCCGGTAGGCGAACCGTCAAATGCGGATCATCCGCCAGCACCGTGCCAACGCCGGTCAGAACGACATCATGCGCGCCGCGCAGTTGATGGACCGCCTGCCGGGAGGCCTCGCCCGTTATCCAGCGGGATTGACCATTGGCCAGCGCAATGCGCCCATCCAATGATGTGGCAAGTTTCAACGTAACTCGCGGACGCTCAGCTTCTTTCATGTCTCGGAAGGCGTATCGTCACCATTGGGCGGCCCCAATTGTTCGCCCTTGATGAAATCGCGGAAATCATCGACTTCCCGGAAATCCTTGTAAACGGAGGCGTAGCGAACATAGGCAACCGGATCGAGATTCTTGAGCGCGTCCATCACCAGCTCGCCAATCGTGTCCGATGTCACATCGGAATCGCCCGAACTTTCAAGCCGCCGCACAATCCCGGAAACCATCTGGTCCAGCCGGTCCGGATCAATGGCCCGCTTCTGACAGGCCAGCGAAACAGAGCGCGCCAGCTTGTCCCGGTCGAAGGGCACGCGCCGATTGCTGCGCTTGACGACGGTCAGTTCCCGCAGCTGAACCCGCTCAAATGTCGTAAAGCGCGCCGAACATTTCGGGCAGGACCGCCGGCGCCGAATGGAGGCCCCATCCTCGGCAGGCCGGGAGTCTTTCACTTGAGTGTCAGGGTGACTGCAGAACGGACAGCGCATTTTTCAGAGCCTAGCTCAATTCGGGATAGATCGGGAAGCGGCCGGTCAGTTCCAGCACTTTGGCTTTCACGGATTCCTCGACGGCCTTGTTGCCAGACCGGTTTTCCGCAAGCGCATCCAACACCTCGACCATCATCTCGCCGACCTGTTTGAATTCCGCCTCGCCGAATCCGCGTGTTGTCGCAGCGGGCGAGCCGATCCGGAGACCGGACGTCACCATCGGCTTCTCAGGATCAAAGGGAACGCCATTTTTATTGCAGGTCATGAACGCGCGCTCCAGCGCCTTCTCGGAAATGTCGCCCGTCAGGGATTTCGGACGGAGGTCCACAAGCGCCAGATGCGTATCAGTGCCGCCGGAGACGATTTCGTAGCCGCCATCCTTCAGGGTAGCAGCCATGACCTGGCAATTCGCCACGACAGACTTGATATAATCCTTGAACTCAGGGCGGAGCGCCTCGCCAAACGCCACTGCCTTGCCTGCGATGACATGCATCAGGGGACCACCTTGGATGCCGGGGAAGATGGCCGAGTTGAATTTCTTCCCCAGATCCTCGTCGCGCGACAGGATCATGCCACCGCGCGGGCCTCGAAGGGTTTTGTGCGTTGTGGTCGTGACAACATCGGCATGCGGAACCGGGTTGGGGTATTCGCCAGCGGCGACCAGTCCGGCGAAATGCGCCATGTCGACCAGAAGATAGGCGCCGACAGAATCCGCGATGGCCCGAAAACGCTCAAAATCGATGATCCGCGGATAGGCTGATCCGCCCGCAATGATCATTTGCGGCTGGACCTCCTTGGCCTTTTCTTCCAGCGCATCATAGTCGATCAGCGCATCTTCCTCGCGCACGCCATAATGATGTGCGTCAAACCATTTGCCGGACATGTTCGGCTTGGCGCCATGGGTCAGGTGCCCGCCGGCATCGAGGCTCATCCCGAGAATTTTGTCGCCCGGCTTCAGGAGCGCCAGAAACACACCCTGATTGGCCTGGCTGCCGGAACTCGGCTGCACATTCACATAGGCAGCGCCGAACAATTCTTTCGCACGGTCTCGAGCCAGCTCTTCTGCGATATCGACGAATTCACACCCGCCATAATAGCGCTTGCCCGGATAGCCTTCGGCATACTTGTTGGTCAGAGGAGAGCCCTGCGCTTCCAGAACGGCGCGGGAAACGATGTTCTCGGAGGCAATCAGCTCGATCTGCTGTTGCTGGCGCCTGATTTCCTTACCGACCGCCGCGGCAAGATCCGGATCGGCACTCGACAGCGACTGGCTGAAAAAATCGTCATTCACGGCATACTCTCCTGAAACGCTACGCGGGACATGCTTGATAGGCCGCAACAGGCAGGCTGACAATCTTTGACTTTCGCAAGCGCGCGACCTTAAGCAGCAAAAAGCTCAAGTATTCGATGTATTTTTGACTATTCGTGTGTTGCTATTTGAAGCCGCGAATTTTAAACAGAACTGGTCGACTTATCGAAGTCAAAGAATACACAAGGCAAACGGAGCCCCTATGACAGACGAAATCCTCCCCCCGATCGATGAAGAAGAAGTTCTGCGCATGACAACGGACATCGTGGCGTCCTTTCTGACCCACAATTCCGTGCCGGCTGACAGCATTCCGGACCTCATCCGGTCGGTTCATTCCACAATGGGCGAAATCAGTGGCGCCGCGGCCAAGCCGGAACCGAAGTCCAAACCGGCGGTCTCTGTCGCGAAGTCCGTGACCGACGATTACATCATCTGCCTAGAAGACGGCAAAAAGCTGAAAATGCTCAAGCGTTATCTGCGCTCGCAATACGACATGTCGCCGGACGAATATCGCCGCAAATGGGGTTTGCCGTCCGACTACCCGATGGTGGCTCCGGCCTATTCGCGCAAGCGTTCGGCATTCGCCAAGGATATCGGCCTTGGGCGCGGTGGCCGTAAAGGCAAATAAGCGCGCAACGTCAGACTTTTATACCGCGGCCGGGTGATCCATCATCCGGCCGTTTTCTTTGCGAGGACAGGCCGAGCTTCCGCGCCAGCTTCGCGCCGGCCACGCGCTCCATGTCGAGCCGGCTGGCCGTTTTTGGTGACTGGATTATCACTTCCGCGCCGGTGGCCACGTCTATGGCGGCCACGCGAATGGCGGACGAAGTCTCCACAAATTCATAGATCACCTCGCGCCCGGCGAGGGGATGCCCTGTATGCGGTGAACCGGTCAGGCGACCCGCCGGGCTTTGAACCGGACCCAGACTTCCTGCAGCGAATCGATCAGTTGATCGAACATCTCGTCCGAATGAGCTGGTGTCGGTGTAAAGCGCAGCCGTTCGGTTCCGCGCGGAACGGTCGGGTAATTGATGGGCTGCACATAGATCCCGTGATCGTCCAGCAAGGCATCCGACAGACGCTTGCACATCACAGGATCGCCCACCCAGAGCGGAACGATATGGGTTTCGCTGTCCATGACCGGCAAATCGGCTTCGCGCATGCGCCGCTTCAGCGTTGCCGCACGCTCCTGATGAGCTTCACGCAATTCATGGGCAGATTTCAGATACTCCACCGAAGCGCGCGCGCCGGCCGCCAATGCGGGCGCAAGCGATGTTGTGAAGATGAAGCCTGGCGCCCAGGACCGGATCGCATCGACCAGCGCACCGTCCGCCGCAATATAGCCGCCCATAACGCCATAAGCCTTGCCGAGCGTGCCTTCGATGATGTCGACGCGGTCCATCAGGCCCTCGCGTTCGGCAATCCCGCCGCCGCGCAAGCCGTAGAGCCCGACCGCATGGACTTCATCAAGATAGGTCAACGCATTGTATTTGTCCGCAAGATCACAGACCGCTTCAATCGGACCGATATCCCCGTCCATGGAATAGACCGACTCAAAGGCGATCAGCTTTGGCGCATCCAGCGGTGCCGCCCGCAGCAATTCTTCCAGATGCTCGACATCATTATGCCGCCAGACATGTTTTTCACATTTGGCGCCTTTGACTCCTTCGATCATCGAGGCGTGGTTCAGGGCATCCGAAAAAATGATCAGACCCGGCAGAATTTTGCCAAGCGTGCCGATGGTAGCTGAATTGGAAATATAGCCCGAGGTGAAGAGCAGAGCCGCGTCCTTGCCGTGCAGGTCAGCGAGCGAGCGCTCCAGCTCGACATGGTAATTCGTGGTACCGGAGATGTTGCGGGTGCCGCCCGCCCCTGCACCGACATCATCGATGGCCTGTTTCATCGTCTCGGTCACACAGGCGCGCTGGCCCATGCCGAGATAATCATTCGAGCACCAGACAACGACATCGCGGACATCGCCCTCATCCGTCCGCCAGCGCGCACGCGGGAATTCCCCCTTGTAGCGGCGCAAATTGGCAAAGACCCGATAACGCCCTTCAGCGCGCACGCGGGAAACAGCGGATTTGAAGGCGTCTTGGTAATTCGTCATGGGCCTGCTGCGTTAGTGCTCATTCCTGTTAACGGCACTAATGCAGCAATTCCGTCTGTTTGGCGAGTTGGACGAATGGACGCAGCCGAAAAAATTACAGCCGGAAGCGAATATGATCGGCCCAGAAGCGCTCCAGGCGATCCAGCGCAACATTTGTGGCCTCGACCGTATCGGTCGTCAGACCACCGGACGGCTCCAGCGCAATCGATTGCCGCGCAAACAGCGCCGACAGGCGCTCGCACACATCCTGCCCGCTTTCGGTCAGGCTGATGCGCACCGTGCGGCGGTCATTATTGGACCGCTCCTGATTCACAAAGCCCAGATCAACGAGCTTCTTGAGATTATAGGAGACGTTCGAACCCAGGTAATGGCCGCGCGATTTCAGCTCACCGGCCGTCAGCACCTGATCTCCGATATTATAGATCAGAAGGGCCTGAACACTTGTCAGGTCACGGAGGCTTTCGCGATCAAGTTCATCCTTGACCACATCGAGCAATTGCCGGTGAAGGCGCTCGACACGTTGCAACAATTCCAGATAGTCGGCGCGAATTTCCGCAGCCGGGGCCAGTGTCTCGGCAAGAGCCATGACGGTTTCTCCATTCCACCCAAATGTATTTTGTTATTTTGGGGAACGGTAACCCAGACAGGTTAAAAACCGATTATTCCGCTTTCCAGCTGCCCTGGAGCAGTTTGTAGATGCCCGAGAAATCCGCATCGCGGCCGCCCAGATTGTCAAACAGGGCATAGAGTGCTTCGGCCTGCGCGCCCATCGGCGTCGTCGCTCCGGAGGTGGCAGCGGCATCCATCGCCAGTTTGAGATCTTTCAGCATCATCGCGGTTGCAAAACCGGGCGTATAGCCCCGGTTGGCCGGCGAGGCTTCCACGGGACCCGGCACCGGGCAATAGCTGGTCATTGACCAGGACTGGCCAGACGCTTTCGAGGCAATATCGAAAAACCGCTGCTGATCGAGCCCGAGCTTTTCGGCCAGCGCAAAGGCTTCGCAGGTTCCGATCATGGTAATACCAAGAAGCATATTGTTGCAGATCTTGGCCGCCTGCCCCGTGCCAGCATCACCGGCATGGATGACCGCCTTGCCCATGATGGACAGGAATTCCTCAGCCTTTGAAAACGCGTCATCCGGCCCGCCCACCATGAAGGTCAGCGTACCGGCCTCGGCCCCGGCGACGCCGCCCGAGACCGGGGCATCGACGAACGGAAACCCTTTTGCGGCCGCCGCTTCACCCACCGATCTTGCGGTCGCCACATCAATGGTCGAGCAGTCCATCATCAGCGCGCCCGGCTTGGCATTGGGAAAGACCTCGCCCTCATAGACTGCCCGGACATGCTTGCCCGCGGGCAACATCGTCACAACGGCATCAGCACCCATGACCGCGTCGGCCGCGCTCGCCGCGCCCTTGGCGCCTGCGCTTTCGGCGCGCTTCACAGCAGCGGCGCTCAGATCAAAAGCGCGGACATCATGCCCGGCTTTCGCCAGATTGGCGCACATGCCCGAGCCCATATTGCCCAGTCCGATGAATGCGATGGTGGCCATGATCTAAACTCCCGATTTGGCGTTTGGTTTACGGCGTGCTGTCGGTAAAATCCACAAACGCATAAGGATCAACCAGCCAAGCGGCCCCAAAAACATCAGGGCAATCCAGGCGCTTGAATACCGTGCATCTTCCAAGCGCCGAGCGCCGGCAAAAAACAGTAAAACTAACGAAACGATCCCATACGCCGAGAAAACTAGCGGCGCGGAGGAGCCCCCAAGGCGTGTTGAATTGATGTCGATCAACGCAATCAGCATGGTTATCAACAGTCCGAGAAGCGCCAGGAAAGCAAAGAAATACCAGAAGTCATAGCGTTTTGTCCGGCCGCGCAACGAAAACGCTACACTCAGCATTCTGGAAATAACGTCCATGATTGCTTCCTGCATTCCGCCTACAAAAACGTCAGTTCTTTATCGCTTGTCAGCGGTTCGAAATACGCAGCAATGATCGCATCATCGACGCCATCAAGTGTCGCCGGCGACCAGTTCGGCGCATTGTCCTTGTCGATGATGACTGCACGTACGCCTTCGTAGAAATCCACGCCGCCGAGACAATGCGTCGACAGGCGCAACTCCTGCCGCATGACGTCCTCGAAGGATTTGTCGCCGCCGATGCGGATGGCCGCGCAGGTCAGCTTCAGCGCTGTCGGCGATTTCGTCGCGATGATCTTGGCCTGCTTTTGCGACCAGCTATCCCCGGCCTCCGTAATCCGCGAAACCATCGCCGCCACATCATCGCCGGCAAAAGCCGCATCAATCAGGCCGCGTGTCACCGCCAGATCGGAATCACCCGGATCACCGGAATGTTCTTCCAGAATAACCTCCAGCGCGTCCTCATCGCTCAGATCCGCGCTTTCCAGCGCCGAGATCAGGGCGGGCAGGTCCGCAGACGGCGTATAGTGCGTCGCAATACCGGTCGCGACGCAATCGGCCGCTTTCAGACGCGCCCCGGTCAGCCCCATCCACATGCCGATCTCTCCGGCCAGACGCGGCAGGAAATACGTGCCACCCACATCCGGGAAGAAACCAATTCCGGTTTCCGGCATGGCCAGCATGGTGCGGTCACCGGCCACGCGGTGCGAGCCATGAACCGAAATGCCGACACCGCCGCCCATGGTGATGCCGTCAATCAGCGCGACATAGGGCTTGGGATATTCCTTGATCAGCGTGTTGAGCTGGTATTCGTCATGCCAGAAGCGCCAGGCATCTTCGCCGCCCGCCTTGCCGCTATTGTGCAGCATCAGGATGTCGCCGCCGGCGCAGAACCCCTTCTCGCCTTCGGCATCGACGACCACGGCCTGAATTTCAGGATCATCCGCCCAAGCCTGCAACGCAGCGATCATGGCATGCACCATGTCCATATTCAGCGCGTTCAATACCTTGGGGCGGTTCAGCGTAATGCGGCCAATCTGGCCAACCTTGCGGGCAATGATTTCGTCGGTCATTTCATCCAGGCTTTCAGCTTAAATCGGCGAGTGAACGCACGAGCATCCAAATCCATATCACGGTCAATATTGTGCCAGATACTGCCGCTGCTAATCGCCACCAGACACCGCGTGGTGGAAAAGCCAAGAGGGCAAAAAACATAAGCCCTGGAGTCCAAAAAAGCGAAAAAGCGACGGCGGTTACTTGTTGCGTGTCCTGGTTCAAATAAGGCAGCAAAGAAAATAGTGCCGAGGAATAAAGGAGCAAAAACGTGCCGGTGCGCGTTACGCCCCAAAATGCTATCCTTTTGTGATCGATCATGTCGTATAGGTCCTGGTCGCGCGAAGTAGAGGCTTTCGAAGATCAATCAGATGAATACCCCAATGCGTAAGGAACCCGAATTTGAATTCCCATTGGGCGTCACAAGCAGTTCCGTTTTCATGGGTTCGCAACACACACAATAGGTCGAGACCAATATGCTGCATATCAGACCAAGGATCTTCGTCAGGAATAACAGCAAACTCGGTTAGTAGGGCAAATCGCTTCTCGATCTCTGGCAACGACAAATCTGCGGGTCTCGGCATTTCACGATCATCATCTTCGATAATTGGAAAAGGCAGTAACTGCGCGGAAAGCGAGAGTTCGTCAGTCAATCTACATAATCGGACAATGTCATCCGGCGTCGCAACTGCTGGCCCAGATACGCAATCGACAAATGCCCCGGCCAGCTTCATCGCCAATTCCAATTGACCTCTAGCGGAATCTACCATCAGCGCAGCACATCCTTGGCAATGATCACGCGCATGATCTCGTTCGTGCCTTCAAGGATCTGGTGGACCCGCAGATCTCGCAGAATGCGCTCGATCGGATAGTCCTTCAGATAGCCATAACCGCCATGCAGTTGCAGCGCCTGATTGACGATGTCGAAACAGGCATCGGTCGCAAACCGCTTGGCCATCGCACAATGCTTGGGCGTGGACGGGTCTTTCGCATCGATCGCCGCAGCCGCGCGGTAAAGCATCAGACGCGAGGCCTCGAGGTCGGTTGCCATGTCAGCCAGCTTGAACTGGGTGACCTGGAAACCGGCAATCGGCTTGCCGAACTGTTTGCGGGATTGAACATAATCCGCCGCCACGTCCAGCGCCTCAGCGGCCCCGCCAAGCGAACAGGCCCCGATATTCACGCGCCCGCCATTGAGGCCATTCATGGCAATCTTGAAGCCGATGCCTTCCTCTCCCAGCCGGTTGGCAGCGGGAATACGGCAGTCTTCAAAATTCACAACGGCGGTCGGCTGGGAATTCCAGCCAAGTTTCTTTTCGTTCGCACCGAAAGACAGACCCGGCGTGCCTTTCTCGACGACAAAGGTGGAAATGCCGCCAGCCCCCTCACCGCCCGTACGTGCCATCACGACATAGATGTCGGAGCGGCCCCCGCCGGAGATAAAGGCTTTCGAGCCATTGAGGATGTAATCATCGCCATCCTTCACCGCCTTGGTCCGCAGCGATGCGGCATCAGAGCCCGCGCCCGGCTCGGTCAGGCAATAGGACGCAAAATGCTCCATCGTCATCAGCGGCGGCAGGAATTTGGCGCGCTGCGCATCATCGCCCCAGGTGTCGATCATCCAGGCGCACATATTGTGGATAGAGATATAGGCTGCCGTGGAGACGCACCCGCGCGACAATTGTTCAAAGATCAGGGCCGCATCGAGCCGGCTCATACCCGACCCGCCAAACTCGTCACCCGTATAGATGCCGGCAAAGCCCATTTCGGCGGCTTCGCGCAATATATCTTCGGGGAAATGCTTGGTCTCGTCCCATTCTGCCGCGAACGGCTTCATGCGGTCCTCGGCGAATTTTCGCGCAGCGTCCTGTATCAGGCTCTGGTCTTCATTGAGCTCGAAGTGCAAATCAGGCTCCATCCGGGTTTTGAAAAAGGCCGCGAAGCCCTAACGTGGACCACGCGTTTGGGCAAGCTGTGAGGGTAGACGACGATGAGCACATTTCCAGCCACACGCCTGCGCCGCCTCCGGCAAACCGACTGGTCGCGCCGCCTCGTGCAGGAAAACGTCCTGACGGTGAATGACCTGATCTGGGCGGTTGTCGTGTCAGATACCGCAGACCCGACCGAGCCCGTGGCCGCCATGCCGGGCGTCGAACGTCTGGGTCTGAGCGCCCTTGCGGATGCTGCAAGGCGTGCCGAACAGCTTGGCATTCCGGCGATGGCGATTTTTCCGCACATCGATCCAGCGAAGAAAGACGAAGACGGATCCGAAGCGCTCAATCCGAAAGGGCTGATCCCGCAGGCCATTCGCACCATCAAGGACGCCGCGCCCAATGTCGGCGTCATCTGCGATGTCGCGCTCGACCCGTTCACCACGCATGGGCATGACGGTATTTTGAAAGATGGCGTCATCCTGAATGATGACACCGTCGACCGCCTCATCCAGCAGGCTCTGGTTCAGGCGCGTGCCGGATGCAACGTCGTCGCACCGTCCGACATGATGGATGGCCGCATCGGCGCCATCCGCGAAGCGCTGGAACTGGAAGGTTTCACCGATACGATGATCCTGTCCTATGCGGCGAAATACGCCTCCGGCTTTTACGGCCCCTACCGGGAAGCCATCGGCTCGGGCACCGTGTTGCAAGGGGACAAGAAAACCTACCAGATGGACCCGGCCAATACCGAGGAAGCCTTGCGCGAAGTCGGTATGGACCTCGACGAGGGCGCGGACATGGTCATGGTCAAGCCCGGCCTGCCCTATCTCGATATCGTTCGCCGCGTCTCGGAAACCTACGGCGTGCCCACCTTCGCTTTTCAGGTCTCCGGCGAATACGCCATGATCCAGGCGGCGGCCGCCAATGGCTGGATTGATGGTGACCGGGTGATGCTGGAAAGCCTGATGGCTTTCAAACGCGCCGGTGCTGCGGGAATTATCACCTATTTTGCGCCGAGGGCGGCTGAAGTTCTGAGTAAATAATTGTTGGAACCGCGCCACATTTTAGCCGGGCCCGCCTGCCAAGAGTTGCTTAGAGAAATTCTGAATTCAAGCGAGTGGCTTTAGACAGTGAACTCTTGGCGGTTAATCGTCTACGCAGGAATAGCCGCGATTATTGCATCGTGTATCGTTGCGGGCGGAATTCTTGCTTACGCCTATCTCCAACACAATCCGTGGTATTTTCCTGGTGCTGAAACGGAAGCAAATCGGTACCCGCAATCTCTAGACAGTTATCTCGAGGTGTTTCAGACCGCGCTGGGCAACATAGTACAACATGCGATTACGCTTTTTATTTGGCTCATGCTGTTACCGTTTTGGGCAAGGCGAAAACTCTATCCACAATATGCATACATAAGCACGGTCGCCTCGATATTTTTTTCAGCGTTATTCGCGTGGTCCTTTGTCTTGCTTGGAAATTACCAATGGGACCTTGCTTCGGCACAAGTCGGGATTGAACACGATCGAGTTAGATATGTCGTGTTTTGGCGGGGAATTTATGTTCCCGACTACTTATATATCTGCGCGTACTTCATGCTTCCGATAACGGCGGTTTTGATTTTTGCTTGGCTCTCCAGAAATTGGCGACCGCCCGAAGAAGGATTGTTCATCAACAGCCCACCCGGAGGCGTCTAATCCCCCAACTTCCCGATCGGCGGCAAGGTCCAGTTAAACGCAATCGCACAGCCGCGGATGACAAAGGCCAGCAGCGCTGCGCCCACGGCGGCGGTTCCGGCGCCGATCCCCAGGGCAATTGCCAACACATAGGCCCCCGCCCCCGCCAGTGCCGCCAACGCATAGATTTCCGCGCGCAGGACCAGCGGCACATCATTGACGATAATATCCCGGATCAATCCGCCAAAGGCCGCACTCATTACCCCGGTCAGCATGGCGATGGACCAGTGCGCGCCTGCGGCAAGCCCGGCCTTCGCGCCGAGCACGCAGAAGACCGACATGCCTATGGCGTCCGCCCAGGCCAGCGCCGCGCGGCGGGTCGCAAGCGATTGCGCCCAGGGCGACGTATAATAACCGATCAATGCGCCAATGAGCGCCAGCCAGAGATATTCCGGGGCATCGACCCAGTAGACCGGCAACCGTCCTAGCAGGACATCGCGGAGCGTTCCGCCGCCCATGCCGGTCACGGCGCCAAGGATGGCCGCACCGAACGGATCGAGCTCCTTACGGGCCGCCAGCATGCCGCCGGAATAGGCAAAAAGCGTGACACCACTATAGTCGAGAATAAGGAAGAATAAATCTACGGTCACACGCCCTGCCTTTCAGATATTTCAATTATCAAATTTGACTATTTCGCTTTTGCTCTTGCCCAAACAGTCGATTCACCAACTAATCTCGCTCTGCAGCAGGTGACGATTGCGTCATCTGACATGCAAAACAAAGGGGGAGACTCATGTCACTCGACAAAATCATCTGGGCAGTCGCGTTTCTGGCAGCCATCGTGTTTGCGTTCATAACCTTTGAATATGGTGCACTTATCCTTGCGCTACTGGGCCTCGCAAGCGGTTTCTTCGTCAAGGGCGACCACCGCAAGGCCTTGATACTGGCTGCCATCTTCCTGATCGGCGGCGGCTCCATGGCGCTGGGCTCGATCCCCGCCGTCGGCGAGTATCTGAACGACATCTTCGCCAATTATGGCGCTGTACTCGGTGCGGCCTCATTGATGGTGATCGTCATGGCGACCGTTGAGCGCCTGATGCCTGGCGGCGACTAGTCACCGCCCTATCGACCTGAATGCCCCGTCCGGAAAGCACCGGGCGGGGTTTTTCATGATCCGTCGATCACATCGGCCAGACCCGCATCGTAAACCGTCACCTGCCATGCGGCGATTGTCAGGCCGATAATCAGGATCGCCCACACAGCATAATTGACGAAAACGGACCGCTTGGCGGATTTGCGTTCCAGCCAGGTGCGCGGCCGAACGCCCTTCACCCGGTAGGTAAAGAGGGCGGCCAGATTGACGCTGACCACGTTGATAGAAAGCAGCAATCCGGCGCGCGCGGCCATCGCCCATTCACCATCACCCGCATAGAGCCCCATCGCGGCTGACGGCGGCAGCAAGGCGACGGCGACCATCACACCGACAAGAGCGCTGGACACGCCGGTGGATATCGACAGCGCTGCCGCCGCGCCCGAAACCAGAGCCAGGGCGGTCGTGTCAACGCCGACAATTGTCCGGGAAACGAGTTCGCCGCTCAGCGTGTTCACCGGCAATGCCATGCCGAGCGCAAAACTGATCAGAAGGCCAAGCGCGAGGCCGGCAATCGCCGTCCGCGCCGATTTCACCATCAGGTCCAGATCGCCAAGCGCGGATGCGAACGAAAACGCAAGGATCGGACCCAGCAAGGGCGCAATCACCATGGCACCGATGACCGCCGCCACATTGTTGGCATTCAGGCCAAGCGCAGCAACGACCGCAGACAAAGCGGTCAGAACCAGAAAATCGCGGTTCAGCTGTGCGCCCGAGGAAATGTCCTCGTAGAGTTCTTCGCGCAAGGCCAGCGTCTTGCGCTTCTTTTTGGTCTCGACGTCTTCCTCGGCTTCCTCTTTGGGCAAGGTGGCTTCGATAGGGATGACGACGAGCCGCCAGTCGGCGACATCCGCCAGCAGGCCTTGGATGGCATCAATCGCATCCTGCCCGTCACCGCTCTTGAAGTAGAGCCGCAAGACCCGGCGGCCGCGATCGTCTGCCGGCTCCAGTCTGTGCTCGACCGGATTGGCCCGCAGGCAGGATTTCAGGAGTGGCTTGGTATCAACCGTGTCGGGAAAGGAGAGCTCGATCAGACGCATCTAGCGACTATCGGCGTTTTTCAGGCGGGCAATCAAGCTGGAAGTGTCCCAACGCCCCCCGCCCATGGCCTGAACCTCGGCGTAAAACTGGTCCACGGTCGCCGCGACCGGCAGACGCGCGCCATTGTTCCGCGCCTCATCCAGGGCAATACGCAGATCCTTGCGCATCCAGTCTGTGGCAAAGCCATGCTCGAACTGACCGGCAACCATGGTCTGCCAACGGTTTTCCATCTGCCAGGACTGGGCCGCACCCTTGGAAATCGCGCCAATGACCTTTTCGGCGTCCAGCCCGGCCTGCTCGGCAAAATGCAATCCTTCGGACAATCCCTGCACCACCCCGGCGATGCAGATCTGGTTGACCATCTTGGTCAATTGTCCCGAGCCCGCCTCCCCGATCAGCGTGATCGCCTTGGCATAAGCCTCCATCACCGGTTCGGCATAGGCAAAGACATCCGCATCTCCGCCGCACATAATGGCCAGCTGGCCATTCTCCGCCCCGGCCTGCCCGCCCGAAACCGGCGCATCGATGAAACCGACACCCACGGCCTTGCATTCTGCATGCAAGGCCCGCGCGAGCGCCGCCGACGCCGTCGTATGGTCGACCAGAACGGCACCCCGCTTCATGGCCGGGATGATCCTGTCGGCAATCGCGCGTACATCGGGATCATCACCCAGGCACAGAAACACGAAATCAGCGTCGCTGACGGCATCCTCCGGCGTTACGGCGACCTTGCCGCCATGCGACTTGGCCCAGAGGCGGGCTTTTTCCGTGGTCCGGTTCCAGACCGTAACCTTATGATCCTTCGCCACCAGATGCCCCGCCATGGGAAATCCCATCACGCCGAGACCGAGAAATGCGCAAGTTGCCATGATCGCCTCCTAGTCCAGCTGGCCGTAATCGCGGCGATGGAAAGTCAGAGCCCCGGCTCCGTCATTTATCGATATGCCCACGACCTCACCCACGATGATGTCATGATCGCCACCGGGATGGATGGCATGACGGCGGCAGTCAAGGACAACGCTCGCGCCATCAATCACGGGAAAGCCATACCGGTTTTCAGACCACTGACCTGATGGAAGATCGTCATTCTCGGCACAATATTGTGCGATATCGGCCTGATCCTTACCGAGAAAACAGATCGCATAGCTCATCGCGTTCTGGAAAATGTCGGCGCGCTCTGCAGTTTTTGCGACCGACCACAAGACCAGCGGAGGCTCCAGCGAAACGGACGCGAACGAGTTGGCCGTAATGCCATAGGCCTTGCCGTCATGATAGGCGGTGACCACCGTCACGCCCGTTGGATAGAGCGACATGGCATCGCGAAATGATTTTGATGACGACAATTTACATACTCCGAATCGCTTCGAAACCGGACTTTAACTGTGTTGGGACATACTCCGACCCCTAAGAAGAACAAACAAGGTGGTGCGGTTATGGCTTCGGATAGACCGATTATCATCAAGAAAGTCAAAAAGGGTGGCGGTCATGGCCACCATGGCGGCGCGTGGAAAGTGGCCTATGCCGACTTCGTGACGGCCATGATGGCTTTTTTCCTCTTGATGTGGCTCATCAATACCACAACGCCTGAACAACGTCAGGGTATTGCGGATTATTTTGCCCCGGCTAGCGTCAGCCCGACCAATTCCGGTGGTGGTGGCATTCTGGCCGGCACAGCGCTCGGCGAAGGCGGCAGTGGCCGCGGTGCCTCATCCACCATTGAACGCCTGTCTCCGGATGCCGTGGATGACCCCGAAACGCCTGAAGAATCCTCCGAACAATCGAGCCAGTCGGCCAGCGCCGAAGCCATGGCAGCAGCGCGCGAACGCCGGGAGCAACAATCCCAGTTCGCATCCGCAGAAATGTCCCTGCGCCAGTCCTTGCAGGAAATGCCGGAACTCGCCGAACTCACGCGCCAGCTGATCATCGAGGAGACGCCGGAAGGCCTGCGTATCCAGCTGGTCGATGAAGAAGGCCGCCCGATGTTCAATCCGGGCTCGGTCCAGCCCAATGAGCGCGCCGTAGTCCTCCTCCGCGCCGTGGCCGAGATTGCGCAACAATTGCCGAACCGGATCGCCATTTCCGGCCATACCGACTCTGGCCCCGCTCCGGGCGATACCTATACCAATTGGGATTTGTCGGCGGATCGGGCCAATGCGGCGCGTGCCATCCTGCAAGGCGGCGGCGTCACCGATGAGCGCATTGCAGAAGTCACCGGCCGCGCCGGATCGGAACCGCTTTATCCGGACGATCCCTACATGGCGGGTAATCGCCGGATTTCCATCCTGCTACTGCGCGAAGCACCGGTGATCGCTCCGGGACACGGGCTGAACAGGTAATCCACAGCTGACCGCAAAAAGGGCTCGCCTCACGCCGCCTTACTCATGCTAGTCTTTGCAGTCCGCAGCCGATGCGGACGCAGCGGACAAGGCATGAGGGATGCTCGATACGGTTATTGAGACATGGCAAATGTGGGCCGCCATGGCCCTGGTGGCCGTGGCAATTGTCTTCTACGTCTGGGAAAGATTCGCGATCGAGATCGTGTCTGCGGCCATCGTCGCCGTGGTGCTGGTCTTTTTTCAGTTTTTCCCGATACCAACCGATAATCCCGATGCAGCAGATATTCTGGCAGGCTTCGCCAACCCGGCGCTTCTGACGATCATGGCTCTGCTGGTCGTCGGCCAGGGCATTTTCCAGACCGGCGCCATGGATGGCCCGACACAGCGGCTTCTGACATCCTACGACAAGCGCCCGCGCATCACGCTCATATCCATTTTCTTCTTTCTGTTTGTGGTCAGCGCCTTCATCAACAATACGCCCGTTGTGGTGATGTTCATTCCCATCCTCGTGGCTATTGCCGGCCGCATGGGGGCCTCCCCGTCCAAGATCATGATACCACTCAGCTATGTCTGTATTCTGGCCGGCATGACGACGCTGATCGGCTCGTCCACCAACCTGCTTGTATCCGACAGCTATGCCGCATTTACCGGCGAGCATCTCAATTTCTTCGCGCCATCGAAATACGGCATCATCCTCGCCGCCATCGGCGTGCTTTATGTCTCCTTCATTCTGCCCCGCCTCTTGCCCGAACGCGCCACGATGGAACGCGAAATTGCCGGCGGTGACGGCAAGCAATTCATCGCGCAGCTGGAAGTCACCCGCGACCATCCATTGCGCGGGCAATCTCCGGTCGCCGGAATGTTCCCGGACCTGCCCGATATCACCGTCCGGATGATCCAGCGCGGCGAGCATGCGATCTTGCCACCGTTTGACGATGTGAAGCTGCGCACCGGCGATTTGTTGATCGTGGCGGCGACACGAAAAACCCTGTCCGATCTCCTTTCCTCGCGCGCTGAATATCTGCGAGGCCTGCTGCAAAGCGGCCCCGGCAGTGACGAGCCGACGCCGGGAGAGCGTCTCGGCCTTTCAGAATCGGTCATCCCGCCAGGATCGCGCCTGATCGGGCGGACGGTCGAACAGATCGGTTTCCGCCACCTCACCGGTTGCGTGGTGCTGGGTGTTCAACGGCGCTCGCGCATGATCCGCAAGAAGATGGGCGAAATCCGCATTGAAGCCGGTGACGTCCTGCTACTTTTCGGCAAGGCCGATGCCTTGCGGACCTTGCGAAATGACCGCGACCTTCTGTTGATGGCCTGGGCGACCACCGACCTTCCGGACCCGCGCCGCGCCAATTATGCCCTGATGATCTTTGCCGGTGTCGTCGTGGCTGCCGCAACCAATCTGATGCCGATCGTCCACGCCTCCATACTCGGCGCCGTCGGCATGATCGCCGCCGGATGCTTGAATTCGCGGCAGGCTGCGCGGGCAGTGGATATGCGGGTCTATCTGCTGGTCGGCTCGGCCTTCGCCCTTGGCACGGCCTTGCAATCGACCGGCGCCGCCAACTTCATCGCCGGAACAGTTGTCGCAACATTCGAGCCTTACGGGCCCGTTGCTCTGATCTCCGTGCTTTTCATTCTGATCGCCCTGCTGACCAACGTCCTGTCCAACAATGCGACTGCCATCCTTTTCACCCCCATTGCCATCGCAGCCGCCAATCAGATGGGGCAGGACCCGACACTCTTTGCCCTGACGGTCCTGTTTGCCGCGAATACGTCATTTGCCTCACCGATCGGTTATCAGACCAACCTTCTGGTGATGGGGCCCGGGCACTACAGGTTCGCGGACTACATCAAGGCAGGGGCACCGCTGGTCTTTATCCTCTGGATCACCTTTACCGCCATCGCGGCATTCCATTTCGGCTTCTGACGATGCAGGGTAGGTCAAAGATTGCAACAAGGATTCGAGCAGCGCTGTGACCCATCCGTTCACAACCCGGCAAATTCCTTTCTACCTGACCGCGTCGGGTCCCTGCCCCTATTTGCCCGGCAAGCTGGAACGTAAGCTGTTTACGCGTCTCGAGCCCGGCGACGGCCCTGCCCTGAATGACGCCCTGACACACGCCGGCTTTCGCCGGTCCCAGGCCGTGCTCTATCGTCCGGCTTGCGAAGGCTGTGATGCCTGCCGCTCGGCACGCATTCCGGTCGCTGAATATCGCTTCTCGCGTTCGAACCGGAAAGTTCTGAAAGCCAATGCCGATCTGATCCGCAGCGAGCAGCCGGCCCACGCAACAATGGAGCAATTCCAGCTCCTGTCGCGCTATCTCGAAACCCGTCATGGCGATGGGGACATGGCGGGCATGAGCTTTGCCGACTATGTCATGATGGTCGAGGACGGCGCCCAACGAACAGATGTTGTCGAATACCGCGACGAAGCCGGTGTATTGCGGGCCGCGGCCCTGATCGACCGCCTCCGCGATGGGCCGTCCCTGCTCTACAGCTTCTTTGATCCAGAACAACCTGCGCGCAGCTTTGGCAAATTCGTGATTCTCGATGCGATCAGCTGGTCGCAAAGCGAGAACCTGCCTTTTGTCTATCTGGGATACTGGGTGCCGGGCAGCGCCAAGATGGCCTACAAATCACGATACCGGCCGCTGGAAATCCTGACATCTTCAGGATGGCGGCGTTTTGAAGACACCGAATTCGGCAGACAGACCGAAATGGATTTTGGGGGAGATTGATATGGATCGCCGGACTTTTCTGAGCGGGGCAAGCATTGCCGCCGCAACCGTTGCCACAGCCTGCAGTCAGGGCGAAGACAGCAGCGTTGCCTCACCGAATGTGCAGACCCGCCGGACGCGCCGTTTGCGCATGGTGACGACCTGGCCGGCCAACTTCCCCGGACTCGGCACGGCAGCCGACCGGGTCGCCGAATTCTGCAACACGATGTCGTCAGGCTCTCTGGAAGTCCATGTTCATGCCGCTGGCGAAATTGTCGGCGCGTTTGAAGCCTTTGATGCGGTCGCAACCGGCACCGCCGACATGTACCACGCCGCAGAATATTACTGGCAGGGCAAGTCCCCGGCCTTCAACTTCTTCACCGCGGTGCCGATGGGCATGACAGCGACAGAGATCATGGCCTGGGTCGAGTTCGGCGGCGGTCAGGAACTCTGGGAAGAGCTCGGCCGCGAGTTTGGCGTGGTTGCCTTTCAGGCCGGCAATTCCGGGCATCAGATGGGCGGCTGGTTCAAACGCGAAATCAATACGCTGGAAGACTTCCGCGGATTGCGCATGCGCATTCCTGGCCTCGGCGGAAACGTGCTTCGCGAACTGGGCGGTGCAGCTGTCGCGCTTTCGGGCGGCGAGATTTACCCTGCCCTGCAGAATGGCACGATTGACGCCACCGAATGGGTCGGTCCGTGGAATGATCTGGCTTTCGGCTTCTATCGCGAAGCACCGTATTATTACGGACCCGGCTTCCACGAGCCCGGTTCGGCGCTGGGGCTGGGCATCAATGCCGGTGTCTGGGACAGCCTCGAAGCGGATCACAAGGCGATCATTCGTGCCGCCTGCCGGGCCTGCAACCATATGGCGCTGGCAGAATACACGCACCAGAACGCTATCGCGCTCAACGTTCTGCAGAATGAGCACGGCGTGCAATTGCGATCCTTCTCCGACGAAGCCTGGCTGCGGATCGGTGAGATTTCCGAGCAGGTCGTCGCGGATGTGGCCAATACCGACGCCATGACCCGGCGGGTGTATGACAGCTACATCGCCGCCCGAAACCGGGGTCGCGACTGGGGCCGGATTTCCGAATACCCCTATTTTGCGCAACGCGAACGCGTTCTGGGCGGCTAGGCCATGCGCGGGGGAGACTGGCTTGTTGTCCTGATCATCGCAGGCAGCGTTGTCCTGGCGTTGCTGGATGGCCTGACGGCTGGCGGTATATCCGGCTGGATGACCGCCAATCTCTACCAGACCGCCCGGCCGGTTGGCATCGCTCTTGGCTGGATCGGGCTGGTGGCTTCACCCCTCCTCGCACTGCCGCTTCTGGGCGGACTATGGGGCCGATTTGCCGGGCTTCCGGGACGCCTCGAATCTGTGTTTCGCAAGCTGATCTCCGTTTTCGATGGCGTCAGCACGGTGATCGGCGATGCGGCCCGCTGGCTCGCGCTTGGTCTGGTGATTGTCACGGCGACGGTCGTCATCCAGCGCTATGTCTTCGGCTTCGCTTCCACGAAATTGCAGGAAAGCGTGATCTACATGCACGCTTTGCTTTTCCTCTTGTCAGCCGGATCGACATTGTTGGCCGATGGCCATGTGCGGGTGGACATCGTGTACGCAAAACTGTCCGAGCGCGGCAAAGCCTGGACCGATATGATCGGCACCTATCTGGGCCTCTTTCCCATGGCATTGCTCATCCTCTGGGTCTCGACGCCCTATATCAACGCCAGCTGGCGCATTCTGGAGCGCTCGCGCGAAAGCGACGGCCTGCCACTGGTCTTCATCCTGAAAACAGCAATCCCGATCTTCGCGGTTCTGGTGATTTTGCAGGGTCTGGCATCGGCCATGCGGGCAGCGCTGACGCTTTCGGGCAAGGCCGCTCCCGGCCATGCCAAAGCCGTGGATCAGGAGCTCTAGATGAACACCCTCATCGAACTCCTGCCTTTCCTGATGTTCGCCATCGCCTTCGCGGCGCTGCTGCGCGGATATCCTGTCGCCTTCACGCTGGCCGGTGTGGCCTTGCTCTTTGCTGGCATTGGCCTTGTGCTGGACGTGTTTGACCCCATCCATCTGCGCGCCTTCCCGCAACGCATCTACGGCAACATGATGGAAATGGACCGCTCCATCCTGGTCGCCGTCCCGCTTTTCGTCTTCATGGGCGTGATGCTCGAAAAGTCGAAGGTCGCGGAGGAATTGCTCGAAGCCATGGGTGCCCTCTTCGGCACGCTGCGCGGCGGGCTGGGTATTTCGGTGGTCGTGGTCGGCGCGCTTCTGGCTGCGTCGACCGGCATTGTCGGTGCGACCGTTGTCACCATGGGCCTCCTGTCCCTGCCGACCATGTTGAAGCGGGGCTATGACCCCGGCCTCGCCGCAGGGTCTATCGCGGCGGCTGGAACGCTGGGCCAGATCATTCCGCCGTCCATCGTGCTGGTCCTGCTCGGGGATCAGATATCCAATGCCTATCAGGAAGCGCAACGTGCGCAGGGTATTTTCTCCCCGGACATCGTGTCGGTCGGTGACCTGTTCGCGGGCGCGCTCATTCCCGGCCTGCTGCTGGTTGCAGCCTATATCGGCTATCAGATCTTCGTCGCCATCACACAGCCCTCGAAAGCGCCAGCCGCGCCACTGGAAGACAAGCTGTCAGTCTCAAAACTCCTCCATGCCCTTATCCCGCCTCTGGGCCTGATCGTCGCTGTGCTGGGCTCGATTCTGACCGGACTGGCCACACCGACCGAAGCGGCGGGTGTGGGCGCGGTGGGCGCAACCTTCCTCGCCGGCTTCCGCAATGCCGGAGCCGCCACAAATCCGAAGGCCGGACAGATATTCTCCGGATTGGGCGCATTGTCCCTCTTCCTTCTGATCGCCATGACTCTGGTGTTTGACCTGCGCGTGGGACGCGAAAACATCTCGGCTGGCGACCAGTTCGGCCTGTATCTCGCCTACGCGTTTGTTGCGCTCACCATCGCCGGCGCATTGGCGGCACTCTGGCGACTGAAAAAGACCGGCGTGCTGGACGATGTCATGCGCGCAACCGCCCAGATCTCGGCGATGGTCTTCGTCATCCTGATCGGCGCGGCGCTCTTTTCCCTGATCTTCCGGGAACTGGGCGGCGACGCGACGGTTCAGGCTGCGCTCGAAGCCGTCCCTGGCGGCAAATGGGGCGCTCTTGCCATCGTCATGCTGGTCATGTTCCTGCTCGGCTTCTTCCTCGACTTTATCGAAATCACCTTTGTCGTGGTGCCGATTGTCGCGCCCATCCTGTTGATGATGGGGATTGATCCGGTATGGCTCGGCGTCCTGATGGCGTTGAACCTTCAAACCAGCTTCCTGACGCCGCCTTTCGGCTTTGCGCTCTTCTATTTGCGCGGTGTCGCACCGCCGAGCGTCACCACGGGCGCGATTTATCGCGGTGCCCTGCCCTTTGTCGGTATCCAGCTGATTGTGATCATTCTCGTCGCGCTATTGCCGTGGCTCGCCACTGGCCTGCCGGAATTGCTCTATGACTAGGCCGCTCATTGCACCCGTCATCGAGACGGAGCGCTTACGCCTGCGGCCACTCCGCGCCGACGACTTTGATCCGGTCTGCCGGATCTGGTCGGATCCGGAGAATGTGCGCTTTGTCGGTGGAAAACCCTCGCCGCCCTCCCGGTCCTGGTCGCGCGTTGTGTCCAGTGCAGGATACTGGCCCATTCTCGGTTACGGTTACTGGGCACTCGAAGAGCAGGCTTCCGGAAACTTTATCGGCCTGGTCGGATTCGCAGATTTCAAACGCGATGAACCAGCTGGCTTCAGCGGCGATCCCGAAATAGGCTATGTCATTGACAAGGCCGTTCACGGCAGAGGCTATGGCCGCGAGGCCATGACAGCCTGCATGACGTGGATGGATGAAACGCTGGGGCGCAGCCGCACCATCTGCATGATCGAGCCGGGGAATACGGCCTCGATTAGAATCGCGCAGCGTCTCGGCTATCAAACCTATGGTGAAGGCGAAATCGACGGCACAAAAGTCTTGCTGATGGAACGTCTTTAGACCGCCGGCACGCTGGTGCTGCGCACCCTTCTCTGGCCACCCGCAAATTCAACCAGTGCCTCGATCCGCTTTTCAATCGGCGGGTGGGTCGCGAAGACACCTGCAAATCCGGCCTTGGGATTCTCGATCATCATTTCGCGGACGCCATCCGGTGTGTTATCCATTTCGGCATGCCCGGAAATCTTCTCCAGCGCGGAAATCACGGCATCCGGATTTCGCGTCAGTTCGACCGCGCCGGCATCCGCCATGTATTCGCGTTTGCGCGACAGGGCAAAGCGAATGGCAATCGCCAGGAAATAGGCCACCGCCACGATGGCTATGGCGATAATCATCAAAAGCGCCGCATTGCCGCGTCGTCCCGAAGAGCGGCCGCCCAATCCGCCCCAGAAAAGCGAACGGAAGACGATCTGGGCAACAAAGGAAAATATGCCGACAAAAATGACGGAGACCACCAGCAACCGGACATCCCGATTGAGAATATGGCTGAGCTCGTGGGCCAGAACAGCTTCCAGCTCCGCCTTGTTCAGCTTCGCCATCAAACCGCGCGTCACCGTCACGGTATATTGTTTGTCAGTCAGTCCACTCGCATAAGCGTTCAGCACATCTGTCTCGATCACCTTAAGCTTCGGCATGGTGATGCCGCGAGAAATACAAAGGTTTTCAAGCAGATTATAGAGTTCGGGTTCTTCTTGCCGGGTGACCGAATGCGCTCCGGTCGCCATGTCGATCATGGTCTGATGGCCGAACCAGGCAATCACGAACCAGATGCCGGCGATGATGATCGACCAGAGCGCCATGGTCGGCCAGATGTCGATCGCAGCGGAAAAATCTGCACCAAGATCCATTCCGCCCTGCCCGGAAGAATAGGTATCTCCACCCATACCGGTCAGAACGAGCGCGGCGGCAAACGCCAGCAACATCAACAGGAACGGAAATCCAGCCAGAAGCAGGATGGATTTCAGATTATTGTTCCAGATATGCGTGCGGAGCCCGACCGCGCCCATCATGGTCTAAGTCCTAGAATTTGACTTCAGGCGCATTCTCGACAGAAGCCCGATCCGCGACTTCGAAGAATTCACGCTGGCTGAAGCCGAACATGCTGGCAAATAACACGGCCGGGAATTGCTCCACGGCTGTGTTGAATTCGCTTACGGCATTGTTGAAGAAGCGGCGAGCGGCCGCAATCTTGTTCTCGAGATCAGCCAACTCGTTCTGCAGCGACAGGAAATTCTCGTTCGCTTTCAGATCCGGATAGGCTTCTGACAGAGCAAAAATCTGACGCAGCGCACCGGTGAGCATGTTCTCGGCTTGCGCCTGATCTTTCACGCTGCTGGCATCGACCGACGCCTGACGCGCCTTGATGACGTTTTCCAGCGTTTCCTTCTCATGGCTGGCATAGCCCTTGACCGTGTTCACCAGGTTCGGGATCAGATCGACGCGTTGCTTGAGCTGCACGTCGATATCGCCCCAAGCCTGATTTGTGGTCTGCCGCAAAGCGACGAGGCGGTTGTATATGCCGATCACAAAGAACGCGATCACGACCACAACGACCAACAAGATAATCCATTCCATAAGCATTCCCTCCGGATTCATTTGAATCGAAACTATTGGCTGATTACGCCGAATCCATGGCGCGCGCTACTGCAACAGGGTCGGACGGCATGAATTTTCCCGTCTTGGGGAAACCGCGTGGACGCGCCGTGCCCGCCTGAGCCCGTTTGCCATCCCAATCCTTCCAGTCTTCAAAGACATGCCGGCGGCCGGCACCGTCAATCCAGGCCAGCCCCTCCTCGGGATTGAATGTCGCGACATCAATCAGTTCCGCGCCCTTGCCGCCCATCAGGCGGACCCCTTTGCCGCGCGCCATTTGAGGCAAGTCTTCAATGTCGAAGATCAACAATCGCTTCTTGTCGTTGGAAACGGCGATCTTGCTGCCGACCACCGGGACGCAGGCAATGGCCTCGCCCTCTCCGACATTCAGCGCCTGCCTGCCGCCTTTTTTCGTCGCGAAAACATCCGCTTCCTTGACGCGGAACCCGTTTCCGGCCCGCGACGCGATCAACAACTCCCGCTCGGGATCATGTTTGAACAGTGCAATCGGCGCGGCATCTTCCGGCAAACCGGCATGCAGCCGCAGGGGGTCTCCATGTCCCCGGCCACCGGGAAGTTTGGACGCATCGATCGCGTAGAATTTGCCGTCGGTTGCGAACAGGATCAGCTTGTCGATGGTCTCACATTTGACCGTGAACAGAGCGCTATCACCTTCCTTGAAGGCAATCGTGCTGATGTCATGGGAATGCCCCTTGAGAGCGCGGATCCAGCCCTTCTGCGAAACCACCACCATGATCGCTTCGCGGATGATCAGCGATTCTGCGACCGCATCCGCATCATATTCCACGATACCGGCAAAATTGATTTCCGTCCGGCGCGCGCCGATAGCGGTTTTCGGACCGAAGGCCGTTTCGACCTCGGCGATTTCGCCGTCGACTTTTTCCCACTGAACGGATTCCGAACCGATCAGCGTCTTCAGCTCACCGCGCTCATTCTGCAGATTGCCTTCTTCCTTCCGGATTTCGAGCTCCTCCAGCTTCCGCAAGGCACGAAGGCGCATATTGAGAATAGCCTCGGCCTGCCGGTCGCTCAGTTCGAAATGCGCCATCAGCTTTGCCTTGGGCTCATCCTCGAAACGGATGATCCGGATGACCTCGTCCAGATCGGCATAGACGATGATGTAGCCGGCCAGCACCTCGAGCCGGTCTTCCACCTTGGCCAGCCGCGTTGTCGCGCGGCGCACCACGACCTCCCGGCGATGGTCGAGCCAGATGCGCAAGACATCCTTCAGGCTCATGACGCGCGGCGTGCCGGAGGGGTCCAGAACGTTCAGATTCAACGATATCCGGTTTTCCAGCTCGCTCATTTTGTAGAGCGCGGCCATCAGGAGTTCGGGTTCGACATTCTTGCTCTTGGGCACCAGCACAAGGCGAATATCCTCGGCGCTCTCATCACGTACATCTTCCAGAAGCGGCAGCTTTTTCTGGTCCAGCAATTGGGCAATTCGTTCGACCAGCTTGGATTTCTGGACCTGATACGGGATCTCGGTGACCACAATTTGCCAGGTCCCGCGGCCAAGATCCTCGGTTTCCCATTTCGCGCGCAAGCGGAAGCCGCCACGCCCGGTTTCATAAGCCTCTCGAATGGACTCCGGGGATTCCACGCATATCCCGCCGGTCGGAAAATCCGGCCCTTTGACCGACCTTAGCAACTGCGCCACCGAGGCATCCGGATTGGCAATCAGCGTGCGCGAAGCCCGGCACAATTCATAAGCATTATGCGGCGGGATTGATGTCGCCATCCCCACAGCAATACCCGTCGCACCATTCGCCAGAAGGTTCGGGAACGCCGCCGGCAGTACAATCGGCTCTTCCTCTGAACCGTCATAGGTCTCGCGAAAATCAACCGTGCCTTGGTCAATATCCTGCAGGAGGAGTTCGGCGGCTTCGGTCAGGCGGGTCTCAGTATATCGCATGGCGGCCGCACCATCACCATCGATATTGCCGAAATTGCCCTGACCCTCGACCAGCGGATAGCGCGAGGCAAAATCCTGTGCAAGACGCACCAGAGCGTCATAGACGGCCTGGTCACCATGCGGGTGAAATTTACCGATCACATCGCCGACAATCCGGGCGGACTTCTTGAAAGCGTCTCGCGGGTTCAGCTTGAGCACGCGCATGGCGTGAAGGATGCGGCGATGAACCGGCTTCAGCCCGTCGCGCGCATCGGGCAGCGCCCGCTGGGTAATGGTCGAGAGCGCATAGGCCAGGTAGCGCTTGGACAGCGCTTCATCGAAGGGTTCTTCAAAGATTTCCCCGCCCTCGGGGGTAAACACATCGCCCATACCGCACTCCTGATTCGGACCGGCCCAGTATGCCGCTAAATCCGCCCGGCGTCCGTTAGCGCCTTGACCAATCGCACACGCGATTCCGGCAAATCACGGTCGATGGGCCAGAGGACGCGCCTTTGCAGAAAGAAGCCCGTCAGAGCGAGGCCATTGGCAATGTCGCCGGGCTCGAATTCAGCCTCCGGGTCCCGCAAAAAACGCGGCAGGGCCAGCAATTTGTCGATATAGGGTGCGGCAGCCTCGCGGCTGACGGCCCGGCCTGTTCGCGGGCTGACATGAGTCAGGTCCATCGTCGCGCCCGTGGCGGCACATTTTGACAGATCAATCCCGTAGCCGAGGTCCTTTAGAAGCCCGAGCTCCCAACGGATATAGAGCATTGGCCAGATGTCGATATTGTCGAGAGCATCAAGAAACACCTCCATCGCCCGATAGACCGGCGCATGGCCTTCGCGCTCGGGCAAGGCCTGGCAGGCCATAGCGCACGCCGCATTCAGTCCTGCTAACGAAAGGGCATCATCCATCACCAGACCGGCGCGGGAGATGTCCGCCTCAATCGCATAATTGCCCAGATGGTCCGCAAGCCGCGCGCGCCAGTTCGCAGTCACCGTATTTCCAGGCTGGAGGACAGGCCGCATGGTGCGGGAACGCCCACCGCGAACAAGGCCGGCATGACGCCCCTGATCTTCGGTCAGCAATTCGACGATCGCACTGGTTTCACCATGCGGTCGAACGGCCAGAACATGCCCTCTACCGCTCCATTCCATCAGATATCGTAATCCAGTCCCATCGCCAGATAGCGGGCGCGGTTTTCATCCCAGCCGGGCTGGACCTGGACCTGCAGGAAGAGATGAACCTTGCAGCCAAAGGCCTGCTCCATCTCTGCCCGGGCCGCCGATCCGATGACTTTCACCGTCTTGCCGCCCTTGCCCAGAACGATCGGACGCTGGCTGTCGCGCTCGACAAAAATCCGCTGCTCGATTCGCACGGATCCGTCATGCAAACGCCGCCAGCTTTCCGTTTCGACCGCTGTAGAATACGGCATTTCCTGATGAAGCCGGTCATAGATCTGTTCGCGTGTGATTTCAGCAGCCAGAAGGCGCTGCGGAATATCGGCCGCCTGATCCGCCGGATAGAGGTGCGGCGATACCGGCATCATGGAGGCCAGCTTGGCTTTCAGATCCGCCACGCCATAGCCCTTGGTCGAGCTGATCATGAAAACATCGGAATAGACGCCGGTGGACGTGAGGGATTCAACTAACGGCAGAAGGCGGTCCCGTTCCAGCGTATCGATCTTGTTCAGCGCCAGAATGGCCGTCTTGCCGGCCGCCTTCAGGCCTTCCGTGACGCTGTCATCATCCTTCACGGACAGTTTTTCAGCGCCGCCGCCCTTTCCGACAGCGACCAGATCGCGCGCTTCCGCATCGATCACATGGACAATCGCATCCGCGTCGTCTGCGCCCGTCCACGCCGCTTTCACCATGGCCCGATCCAGCCGCCGGCGCGGTTCGAAAACCCCGGGCGTATCCACCAGCACAATCTGATTTTCGCCCTCCATCGCAATCCCGCGAACCGGGAATCGCGTGGTCTGCACCTTGCGCGTGACGATCGAGACTTTTTCGCCCACCAACGCATTCACCAGCGTCGACTTGCCCGCGTTCGGCGCCCCGATAATGGCCGCAAAACCGGCACGTGGTTCAGTCATGACTGTTAATCCTCTGCAGCATGGCCGATGCGGCCTCGCGCTGTGCTTCCTGTTTGGATCCACCCTGACCTTCACAGGGATCAAAGCCGTTCAACTCGACCCGAACGACAAAGATCGGCCGGTGGTCGGGCCCGGCCTGCTCCAGCAGGTCATAATGCGGGACACCATAGCCTTTCTTGGCGGCAAGTTCCTGCAAATCCGATTTCGGATTGCGCGGTTTTTCAGTGAGCTTCGCAACGGCGTCGCCCCATCCGCGCTCGAAGACACTGCGCGCGGCTTCCAGTCCCCCATCCAGATAGACAGCGGCCATAACGGATTCCGTAGCATCGGCAAGAATGGAGGCCTTGTTGCGTCCCCCGACATTCTCTTCGGACGGTGACATGCGCAAGGCCGGTCCCAGTTCAAACTGCCGCGCCACTCGTTCGCAGGCATTCTTGTCGACGAGTGAATTGAAAAGCGGGGCGAGCCGCCCCTCCCGCGCCATCTTGAACTTCGTGAACATGGCTTCGGCGGCAATCAGGCCCAGCACCCGATCACCCAGAAATTCCAGACGCTCGTAATTGCGCACCTGCTTGTTACCGTCCCCGAAGCTGGAATGGGTCAGTGCCCGCGTCAGCAGTTCAGGGTCGTTGAAATGATAGCCGATATTATCCTGTACCCGTTTGACTTCGACACTCATGCCGGATCCTCGGGCAGAGCTTCGATAATCACATTCGCGAGGGCATAGGGCGGTTCATCCGTGATGCTGATATGAACCGATGCGGTCATGCCGTCGGGCGTGAGGCGGGCCAGCCAGTCCAGCGCGCGGCCCTTCAGCTCCAGCGTCGGCTTGCCGCCCGGCAGATTCACAACGCCGATTTCTTTCCAGGACACACCGCGCGCAATCCCGGTCCCGAGCGCCTTTGCACCCGCCTCTTTGGCGGCATAGCGCTTGGCATAACTGGCCGCGCGTTCCTTGCGGCGATCCGATTTGGCCTGCTCGATTTCGGTAAAGCAGCGTTGCGTAAAACGGTCGCCAAAGCGGTCGAGCGTCTTCTCGATGCGTCGGATATCGATCAGGTCAGTGCCCGTGCCGATGATCAAGCTGCCGCCTCGCTGCGTGCATCCGCAATCAATCCGCGCATGGTTGTGACCGCCTCGCGCAAGCCGCGGAATATCGCCTCTCCGATCAGGAAGTGACCGATATTCAATTCCATGACCTGGGAGATCGCCGCGACCGACTTCACCGTGTCATACGTCAGGCCATGCCCGGCATGCACTTCCAGACCACGTTCAGCCGCCAGAGCGCACGCCAGTTCGATACGTTTCAATAGCGCGGCGGTTTTGGCCTGATCACCGGCAATATAGGCATCGCAATAGGCCCCGGTATGAAATTCCACAACGGACGCGCCGATGGCTTCGGCAACCGCGATCTGAACCGGGTCCGGCTCGATGAAGAGTGAAACGCGGATGCCGGCCGCGTTCAGCCGATCCACAAATGGCGCGATATGCTGGTGACCGCCCGCAACATCCAGTCCGCCCTCGGTCGTCCGCTCCTCGCGCTTTTCCGGCACGATGCAGCAGGCATGGGGCTTGTGGGCCAGCGCAATGGCGAGCATTTCTTCTGTCGCCGCCATTTCAAAGTTCAAGGGCAAATCGATTTCGTGGGCCAGGCGCTCGATATCCTTGTCGCCTATATGCCGCCGGTCTTCGCGCAAATGCGCTGTAATGCCGTCCGCGCCCGCTTCCGCGGCCTGCCGCGCGGCGCGCACCGGATCGGGATGCAATCCGCCGCGGGCATTCCGGATGGTCGCTACGTGATCGATATTGACGCCAAGTCGGACCGGACGGGTCATGATTTGAGCCCCCGGCTCCCCGGTTTGATTGCCGGAATGGTCGCCAGTTCCGGCGGTAAGTCATCCGGCGCGTAAGCGGGGAATTCAATGGATGCGAGAGCAATCAGTGGCACGCCGACATCTGCCTTGCCGCCAGAGCGATCAATCAGGCAAGCTTCCGCCAGCACACTTGCACCGGTCTCCTTGAGCGAGTCGATGCATTCCCGCGATGACAGGCCCGTAGTGACGATGTCTTCGACCACCAGAACTTTCTGACCCGGCGTCAATTCAAACCCACGGCGCAACCGGAATTCGCCATCTTCCCGCTCGACATAGATCGCGGGCAACCCCATCTGCCGGCCCATCTCGTAACCGGGCACAATGCCCCCAACGGCAGGCGAAACGATGATCTCCGGAGCTTCACCCAGCTCGGCCTTCACCTTCGCCGCCAGAGCCTTGCAAAGCCTGGCCGTACGTTCGGCATCCGCAAAGACTTTGGCCTTCTGCAAAAAGACCGGGCTGCGCAAACCTGACGACAGGATGAAATGCCCTTCCAGCAGTGCACCGGCAGCGCGGAACTCGTTTAGAACGTCGTCGGTATTCATGCTTCGGCCTCATCCATTTCGCCGCGGGCGCGCTCGGCGGACACCACGCTGTTACACATTTTCAGAGCAGAGATAATGTTCGCCAGATGCCGGTTGTCGAACACTTCGATATCAAATTGCATTTCAAAGAAGTCCTTGGCGCGCTTCAACGTCTTCAAATTGCCGATGTTTCCGCGGTTTTCTCCCACGGCTTTGGCAATTTCGGCCAGCGCGCCCGGCGTATTATGCATCACTGCGTGCACACGCGCAGACGACACCGCATTTTCTTCCGCCTCGGCCGTCCAGCCAAGATCAATCCAGCGATCCGGATCGGCCTCGTCATGTTCGGTCAGGGAATCGCAATCAATCGTGTGAATCGTAACGCCTTTATCCGGCACGATGACGCCGACGATCCGGTCTCCCGGAAGCGGCGAACAACATTCCGAAAAGTGAATGGAAACCCCCGGCGTCAGTCCGCGCCCACGAACATAAAGCCGCGCTTTCTCATCCCGGATCAGCTCTTTCTCGCTGGCGTCATACTGGCGGCTGTCACGCCGGCCCGGAAAAACCGCATCGAGGAAATGTCCCGACGTCAGCCGGCCACGGCCAAGCGCCTGATAAAGATCATCGATGGAGTCGATATCCAGGCGCGCCAATGCATCCTCGAGGCCCTTTTCACGGAAAACCTTGCCTTCGCGTTCAAACGCATGTTCGGCGAGCATTTTGCCAATGCCCTCGAATTCGGCCCGTTCGGTCGTCCGGATCAGGCGGCGAATGGCCGCGCGCGCCTTTCCGGTGACGGCCAGTTCTTCCCAGCCGGCTGGTGGCTGGCGCAATCCGCCGCGCAGAATGTTGACGACATCGCCATTCTTGAGACGCGTGCGCAAGGGCCGGTCCCGGCCATTCACTTTTGCGCCGATACACGTATGACCGAGCTCTGTGTGAACGGCATAGGCAAAGTCCAAGGGCGTGGCCCCCGACGGCAATGCGATCAATTCACCCTTGGGCGTAAAGCAGTAGACCTGATCGGCAAACATCTCGAGCTTGGCATGCTCGAGAAATTCGTCCGGATCGCCGCCCTGCTCCAGAATTTCTAGGAAAGGCCGCAAGCGCTCCAGCGGATCACCGCCTGCAGATTTCGCCGCGTCAGCGTCATAGCCATAACTATGGCCCTTATAGCGCCAATGCGCCGCGACGCCGCTCTCGGCGATCGCATCCATCTCTTCGGTCCGGATCTGAATCTCGACGCGAACACTTTCTGGCCCGACGATTGTTGTATGCAGGGACCGGTAATTATTGGGCTTCGGCGTTGAAATGAAATCCCGGAACCGTTCAGGCACGCAGCGCCAATTCTGGTGAATGATACCGAGCGCCCGATAACAATCATTAACCTCGTCAACGATAAGCCGGAAGGCATAGATGTCGGCGATCTCGCCAAAGCTCGTGCCTTTGCGCTCCAGCTTTCGCCAGATCGAATAAGGCCGCTTCTCCCGTCCGAAAACACGCCCCTGAATGCCGGACGCCTCCAGCTTCGCCATGATCACTTGCGATACTTCCGCAACCGCCTCGGAGCGGGATTCCCGCATTTCGGCCAGGCGCATCGAAACCGATTCAAAGGCCGCGGGATTGATATGCCGGAATGACAGGTCTTCGAGTTCAACGCACAACCGGTTGATCCCGATCCGGCGCGCCAGCGGCGCATAAATCTCCAGCGTCTCGGTCGCAATCCGCTCGCGCTTCTCCGGTTTGGGAATGTGATAGAGCGTGCGCATGTTGTGCAGCCGGTCAGACAATTTGACGATCAGCACGCGGACATCCGACGAAATCGCTACGACCAGTTTCTGGAAATTCTCGGCCTGCTTGGTCCGGTTGGAGCCCAGCTCCATCTGCCCCAGCTTGGTCACGCCATCGACCAGTGCGGCGATTTCGGGGGAGAAAAGATCGCTGAGCTGTTCGAGGGTCGCCGGCGTGTCCTCGACGGTGTCGTGCAACAGGCCGGTACAGATTGTCGCCGCGTCCATCTTCAGATCGGCCAGGATCATGGCCACAGATGCGACATGGGCAAAATACGGCTCGCCGGAATAGCGCTTTTGCGGCGCATGCATCTCCCGCGCGAAATCATAGGCGCGGTGAATCAGGTCGGCATCGACGGTCGGATAGTATTTTGAAATACGCCCGACGAGATCGTCGGCGGTTGGGTAGGCCTCAAACGCCGGAGGATCAAGGTCTGGCGCGGCGAGGCTCACCCTGCCCTAGAACCGGTTGTCAGGTGCGCCGTCACGATCACTTTGCAGCGCTTTGAGCATGTCGGCTTCATCAGGATCAACAGGAGTCGGCTTGGACGCAATTTGCGGCAGATCGTCTTGCGGCGAAGCGCGTTCTTCTTCTTCCTCGTCGCTCGGAATGACGCGTTGCAGACCGTTGACGAGGCTATCCTTCAACGCATTGAGGTCGAGATTGCCATCGGCAATTTCGCGCAGCGACACGACGGGATTCTTGTCGTTGTCACGGTCAAGCGTCAGCTCGGAACCGGCAGAAATATTCCGGGCGCGGTGCGCGGCCAGCAGAACAAGATCAAACCGGTTTGGAACTTTCTGGATACAATCTTCAACGGTGACGCGGGCCATACGTGCGGCCTCCTGTAAATTCTCGTAAACGGATCGCAGTAAGTAACGCCGCTTGCCCCTTACCGCAAGGGCTTTGCCGCAATGCAACACAGCGATTTCAGCGAATGGACCGCGTCTGGGCTACATCGCCGTCCGGCAGTCTGGCAATCAACTCCGAAATGCCACGTTTTGAAACGGGATGGACCCAGACCGGCGCAATCTCCTGCATGGGCAAAAGCACAAAGGCCCGTTCATGGGCGCGTGGATGCGGCAAGGTCAGATCGGCTTCGTCAACAACGAGGCCTCGATAATCGACAATATCGAGATCCAGGGTTCGGGAATCCCAGCGAATATTCCGCTCACGGCCGAAATCACTCTCGATATCCTGCAACGCTTTCAGCAACTCACCGGGCGCCAGATGCGTGGCAACCTCGGCAACCGCATTGACATAGGCGGGCTTGGCAGGGTCTGGCCAAGCCGGTGACGCCCAGTATTCTGAAACCAGAACCGGCGTCAGGCCTCTACTTGGCATTCGCTGCAATGCCTCGGTCAGCGTCTCTTGCGGAGACAGGCCGTCGCAGGGCAGATTACTGCCGAGCGCGACATATATTTTCGCGAGCTCCGTCATGTTTTTAACTTTGCACTGCGGGAGATTCCCATGACCTTTTATCCAAATGAACGTATTGGACTTTTTATTGATGGTGCCAATCTGTTTTCAACCTCGAAAGCCCTCGATTTCGATATCGATTACCGCAAGCTGCTCGATGAATTCCGCAAGCGCGGCCGACTGACCCGCGCCAATTATTATACGGCTCTGCTGGAAAACGAGGACTTCACGCCGCTCAAACCGCTCGTCGACTGGCTCGACTATAACGGATTCAATGTCATCACCAAGCCAGCCAAGGAATTCACCGATGAGTCCGGCCGCCGCCGCATCAAGGGCGATATGGATGTCGAACTGGCCGTCGATATCATTTCAGCTGCGGCCTATCTGGATCACATCATCCTGTTCACCGGCGATGGTGATTTCCGCTATGCCGTTGAGCACTGCCAGCGTAAGGGCGCGCGCGTGACCGTCGTTTCCTCGCTGAAAGCCCGCCCGCCCATGATCTCGGATGATCTGCGCCGCCAGGCCGATGGTTTCATCGATCTTGCGGATCTGAAATCAATGGTCGGCCGCGAGGGCGGACGTCCGCAGCACGATGACGATTGAGCGCTACGGCCCGGAGGCGCCCCTCGATTGTCCGCTCTGTCCGAGGCTCGTTGAATTCCGCCACGCCAATAACCGGCTTTATCCGTCGTTTCACAACGCGCCCGTTCCATCTTTCGGGGACGCGCAGGCGCGCTTCCTGATTGTCGGGCTAGCCCCCGGACTGAAAGGTGCCAACCAGACCGGCCGCCCTTTCACCGGCGATTATGCAGGCGATCTGCTCTACGCCACGCTGAGCAAGTTCGGCTTTGTCGACGGCCAGTATGGCGGTCATGCCGCGGATGGCCTGACGCTGAAGGATGTAATGATCACCAATGCGGTGCGCTGCGTGCCGCCGCAGAACAAACCTGTTGGCGCAGAAATGAATGCCTGCCGCCCGTTTTTGACAGAGCGCCTGAAGGCCCTGCCCCGCCTTTCTGCGATTCTGTGCCTCGGAAAAATTTCGCACGACAACACGCTTCGCGCACTGGGCGAACGCGTGTCAGCCATGAAATTTGCGCATCAGGCGGCGCAAGATTTCGACGTGAGTGGCCGGAAAGTCAGACTGTTCGATAGCTATCACTGCTCTCGTTACAACACGAATACCGGCCGTTTGACCGAAGCCATGTTCGAAAACGTGTTTGCGGATATTCGCCGCTTTCTGGGCGACTAGCCGTAATTCTTGATCAGACGTGACTTCTGACGATTCCAGTCGCGCTGCTTCTGGGTTTCACGCTTGTCGATGGTCTTCTTGCCTTTGGCGAGACCAATCAGGAGCTTCGCAAAGCCGCGATCCGTGAAATAGAGTTTGAGCGGAATGATCGTCCGCCCTTCCCGCGCGACCGCCCCCTGCAGCTTGGCGATTTCCTTGCGCTTGAGCAGGAGTTTCCGGCGGCGGCGTGGTTCATGGTTGAACTGATTGGCCCCCTCATACATGGGGATGTCCGCATTGATCAGGAAAATCTCGTCGCCTTCTGGCCCGACATAGGCTTCGGCGATATTGGCCCGCCCCTTGCGCAGGGATTTGACCTCGCTGCCCTGCAATTGCAGCCCGGCCTCGAACGTCTCCTCGATTTCATAGTCGAACCGCGCCCGGCGGTTCACCGCGACAGCGGCATTCGGGTCTTTGGCCATCAGATCAATCCGGCATGTTCCATGGCTGCCTTCACGGCAGACTTCGCCGCCTCGTCAGGCTCGGTCAGCGGCAGGCGGACATCAGGTAAGCACAAACCCAGCAAACTCAAGGCATACTTGGCCGGCCCCGGGCTCGGTGACAGGAAGAGCGCCTTGTGCAGGGGCTGCAGCATATCGCCGACCTCCAGCGCCTCCTGATAATCACCTGACAGGGTCGCATTCTGTAGCTGAGCGCACAGTGCGGGCGCCACATTCGAGCTGACCGAGATGCACCCCACCCCGCCTTCGGCATTATAGCCGATTGCCGTCGGATCTTCGCCGGACAACTGGATGAATTTCTCGCCAATCAGGCGGCGGTGAGCGCCCACGCGGGTCAGGTCGCCCGTCGCGTCCTTGACGCCAATCACGGACGGCAGCTTCGCAATGCGCGCCATGGTCTCCGGCTGGATATCGACAATGGACCGTCCGGGAATGTTGTAGACCACGATCGGCAAGTCACAATTCGCCGCTATCGCCTCGAAATGACGGAACAGACCTTCCTGGGAAGGTTTATTGTAGAACGGTGCCACGATCAGGGCAGCATCCGCGCCGGCCTCTTTGGCCCATTGGGTCATCTCGACCGAAGCGGCCGTGTTATTCGATCCGGTCCCGGCGATCACCGGTACACGTCCATTCGCCACTTCAAGGGTGAGCGCAATCACCCGCTTTTTCTCATCCAGAGACAGGGTCGGGCTCTCGCCTGTTGTGCCAACGGGAACCAGTCCATGCGTGCCGCTGTCGATCTGGCGTTCGACAAGGGCCTGGAAGGCGGCTTCATCCACGGCATTATTCTTGAATGGAGTCACGAGTGCGGTAATGGATCCGGAGAGCATGAAAAGCCTGCCTGACAAAATTGTTATCGGTTTCAAGCCTATCGGACGCCTGACACGCGGCCAAGTGCGCATGTCGGCTCTGGACAGTGCCATTGCTTACGTCATGATGCGGCCAATATTGCGAACATGATGAGTCCGATGAGAACCGTATCCCTGTTGATCGTCCTGATTGCCGGCTGGATCGCAATTCCGTTTGCGGACGCGCAAGTTCCGGACCCGCGCCTGCGACCCGAACGGCCCAACCCGTCCCGCTATCTGGATGATCAGGACTTCCTGATGCTCGAACGCGGCCTCGAAGCGTCCGCCGACGGTGATTGGGGAGAGGTTCGCGATGCCCGCCGCCGGATATCCGATCCGATCGCCAGCAGCATTCTCCTGTGGCGTATCGCGACATCCGACGAAGACGCCACTTTCATGGAACTCGATCTGGCGCTCGAGGAACTCGAGGGCTGGCCGCAATATGCGATGATCCGGTCCGAAGCCGAGTTCAAGATATCGACGTCCGGCCTGTCGTCCGAATTCATCGTCAGCTGGTTTGAAGACCGTGAGCCGGTGTCCGGCGAAGGCAAGGTCGCGCTGGGCGCCGCCTTGCGCGATATGGGTCGACTGTCGGAGGCGAGCATCTACATCCGCGATGCGTGGCGGCATCACACATTCCGCCGCTATCGTCAGCGGGAGATTCTCGCAGCCAATGACGACATTCTGACTCTGTCGGATCATGAAGCCCGCGTCGATTTTCTCCTCTGGCGGGACCAACGCACGCTGGCGCGTGATCTGCGCAATGAAATCAGCAATGGTCACCGCGCCCTCATGGATGCGCGTATTGCGCTGGCCAGCCGGTCTGGCGGCGTGAATGCGGCGGTCGCACGGGTTCCATCAGAGCTCGCGAATGATCCGGGCCTTGTTTACGAGCGCGCACGCTGGCGCCGGCGGGCCAATCTGGACGAAGGTGCTCTGGAAATGCTCCTCCTGCTTCCAGACACGCATGACGATCTGGAAGCCCTGGATGACATGTGGCTGGAGCGCCGCCTCATGATCCTGAACCTGATCCGCGACCGCGACTATGAGACGGTCTACGAACTGGCGGCCGCGAATGGCATGTCGTCCGGTGCCGATTTTGCCGATGCCGAGTTCCTCGCCGGCTGGATGGCGCTTCGATATCTTAATCGCCCTGCCGTGGCGCTCGAACACTTCACGCGTCTGGGCGAAGGTGTGTCCTACCCCGTCTCGGTCTCGCGTGGCCGATATTGGCAAGGCCGTGCCGCTGCGGCACTCGGCCGTACGGAAGAAGCGGAAAACTACTATCGGCTGGCCGCCGTGCATTCGACGGCTTTCTATGGCCAGATGGCGATCATCGAATTGGCGGGCGAAGAAACGCCCATGCTGGACCTGCCCAACCCGCCTCTGCCCACAACCGCCACGGAAGTGACCTTCGAGTCCCGTCCGGTGACGCGCGCCCTGCGTCTGTTGGCCGAACAGGGCGAAGATTATTTCTTCCGCGTCTTCATCTATCATCTCGATGATGAGCTGGAGGATGGTGCCGAAAGCTTGTTGCTGGCCCGTCTGGCTCAGGAATACGGGCAATTGCGTCAGGGTGTACGCGCTGCCAAGGCCGCCAGCTATCGCTGGAATATCCTGCCGGAAGAAAGCTTCCCGGTCATCGACCTGCCGCCGCCCTCTGGTGTCCATGTAGAACCGGAACCCGGCCTGATCCATTCCGTCATCCGGCAGGAAACCGAATTTGACCCCCGCGCTATTTCCAGCGCCGGAGCGCGCGGCATGATGCAGATGATGCCGGCGGTTGCCCGGGTGACAGCGCGCCGCGTCGGCCTGCCCTATCGCTATGAATCGCTGACCTATGATCCGGAATACAATATGCGTCTTGGCCGCTATCACTTGCAGGAGGTCATAGACGAGTTTGATGGCTCCTACATTCTGGCCCTGGCCGCCTATAATGCCGGCGGTCATCGGTCGCGCCGCTGGATCGAGGATTATGGCGACCCGCGCACCAGCGAAATCGATCCGATTGACTGGCTGGAATCCATCCCGTTCTCGGAAACCCGCAACTATGTCCAGCGGGTGATGGAAAATTTGCAGGTCTACCGCTACCGCCTCGGTGATGGAGGGCCGGTGCCGCTCGAGCTTGAGGCCGATTTGCGCCGCGGGTCGGGGTATTTCTAGATGTTGCAGCTAGCGCTGTTACTTATCACGCTTCAGGGCAACGACCCGACAGATGAAGGATTTCCCGGGGCATACCTCTGCACCATTGAGTCCCAAGCCACCTTGGTTCAGAGCCACATACCGCCTTTTAGGCCACCATTTGCAATGGCCGACAATGAAATCACCTACCAGCTCGCCATAGAAATCAATGAATCCTCCGACAACATGTTCTCGATTCGCGAAACAAGCCGGGCTGGTTTGAATTTCACTCCACATGTTTCGCTGATGGGAACGGCCTTGCTCCATGAGGAATACGTTGGCGATGGAAGAGAATTCCGGCCGGTTGAAGGCATGGGATTTATGTCTATTAGCGATCACTCGCCCAATGGGTGGGCGTTCTACCATTCTAGCCCCGCCGGAATCGGAGTGCGCGACTTCATAGTGCTTACCAGTTATGGGCACTGCCAAAGAATTGTGGACTAGACCCGGTCCAGCGCCTGCCGGAGCACCGCCGGGTCAACATTCCCACCGGTAATCAGGACTATTGTTGTTTTGTCCCGAGTATCCAGCTGCCCGTTGAGCAGGCTTGCAAACGCCGTTGCGCCACCCGGTTCGGCGACCAGTTTCAGATGTTTCCAGATGAATGCGATTGCTTCCAGCGTATCATCGTCAGAAGCGGTCACCGCGCCGGCCAATTGCTGCTGATTGAGCGGAAAGGTCATTGCGCCCGGCATCGGTGTGATGATCGCATCCTGCAAAGAGCCTGATCTGCGTTCATTTGCGACGCGCTCTCCGGCAGCCAGCGAGCGGCGATGGTCATCAAAGCCTTCCGGCTCGGCCGCCCAGATATCGCAATCAGGGAAATATTCTTTCATCGCCAGTCCGGTCCCGGCGATCAGCCCGCCGCCGCCGGCACAGCAAACCAGTTGATCGGGCACCACGTTCTTCGCCTGCAAATCTTCAGCGATTTCCAGCCCCGCCGTGCCCTGCCCGGCCATGATAAAAAAATCATCATAGGACGGCACCAGAATCGCCCCGGACTTCGCGACCAATTCTTCTGAAATGGCTTCGCGATCACCTGTGGCGCGGTCATATTCAACCACCTCTCCGCCCAGCCGCCGCACGCCGTCGGCTTTGATTTTCGGCGCATCGGACGGCATCACGATCGTCGCGGGAATACCCAGCAGCTTGGCCGCCAGTGCGACCCCCTGGGCATGATTGCCGGACGAAAAGGCGACGACCCCCTTTTCCCGCGCCTCAATCGGTATACGTGACAGGCGATTATAGGCACCCCGGAATTTGAAGGAGCCAGTGCGTTGGAGACATTCCGGTTTGATCAGGATGCGACCGCCCAGGCGTTCGTTCAGAACGTCGTTCTCAAGCAAGGGCGTCCGCACTGCCTCGCCCGCAATCTGACGCGCGGCATACTGAACATCGGCAAACACCGGAAAATCGCTCATACCCTTACTCCTTGTCTGGAATTGCCTGTAATCGTTTTCGAAAAATCACGCAAAGACGTTGCGCTGTGGGCCCAATAAAGGCTTCAATGGGGCAAGCCTGAAAACGGGCAATATTGACCGGGGAGAATATGACATGCTGCTGAAGGGCGAAATGATGGATGCCCCCCTGATGATTTCAGGGATTTTGAAACATGCCGACAAATGCCATGGCGATCAGGAAATCGTCAGCCGTTTGCCGGAAGACCTGTCGACACACCGTTACGGCTATTCGGATGCGCATAAACGCACCCGTCAGCTCGCCAATGCGCTGACCAAGAAGCTGGGGATCAAGGAATCCGACCGGGTGTCGACGATCGCCTGGAACACGCACCGGCATTTCGAGCTATATTATGGTGTCTCCGGCATCGGAGCCGTCATTCACACCGTCAATCCGCGCCTCGACCCGGCCCAGATCATCTGGATCCTGAATCACGCCCAATCAAAGGCCGTCTTCTTCGACAAGACGTTCGCGCCCCTGATTGATGGCATCGCGCCGCATTGCAAGACCGTGAAGCACTGGGTGCTGATGGCCGATTCCTCGCACCTGAAAGACGTGCAGACCAAATGCCTCGCCTATGAGGACCTGATCGACGACCACAAGCCGGACTATGACTGGCCCGAGTTTGATGAGTATGCCGCTGCCGGGCTTTGCTACACGTCCGGCACGACAGGCGATCCAAAAGGTGTCCTCTATTCGCACCGCTCGACCTTGCTGCATGCCATGGCGTGCAGCGCAGCCGATGTGATCGGCGTGGGCGCACGCGGCGTCATGCTGCCGGTCGTGCCGATGTTCCACGTCAATGCGTGGGGCATCCCGTATGCCTCGCCCATGGGCGGCGCCAAACTGGTGATGCCGGGACCGCGCCTCGATGGCGCTGGCCTGCACGAGATGATTGAAGAAGAGAAAGTCAATTACGTCGCCGGCGTGCCAACGGTCTGGCTCGGCCTGCTGCAATATCTGCGCGAAAACGACAAGCGCATCGACTCGGTCGAGCGCGTTCTGATCGGCGGTTCGGCCCTGCCCGAAGCGCTTCTGCGCGCGTTTGAAGACAATTACGGCGTCACCATGCAGCAAGGCTGGGGCATGACAGAAATGAGCCCGCTGGGCACGGTCAACGTTCCGCTCGCCAAGCACGATGATCTCAGCAAGGACGAGATGGTCAAGCTGAAGCTGAAACAGGGCCGCCTCGTCTATGGCGTCGAAATGCGTATTGTCGATGATGAAGGCAATGAATTGCCCTGGGATGGCAAATCCTCCGGCCATGTTCATGTGCGCGGACCGTGGATTGCCTCCGGCTATTTCCGTGGCGCAGGCGCCGAAGCCTTCACCGATGACGGCTGGATGAAGACCGGCGACGTCGCCTACATGGATTCCGACGGCTATATGACCATCACCGACCGCTCCAAGGACGTCATCAAGACGGGCGGTGAGTGGATTTCCTCCATCGATCTTGAAAATGAAGCCATGGGCCATCCCGATGTCGCCATGGCCGCCGTCATTGGCAAGTATCACCCGAAATGGCAGGAACGCCCGCTATTGATCGTCCAGCTTCAGGCCGGCGCTGAGCCGAATGCCGAATCCATTCTGGAATATCTACGCGGCAAGGTGCCCAAGCTCTGGGTGCCGGACGGTGTCGAATTCATCGACGAAATGCCCATTGGCGCAACAGGCAAGATCCTGAAGACCAAGCTCCGCGACATCTACCGGGATTACCAATTCCCGGGAACCGAAGGCATGGAGCCCTGATCGGGTCGCCATAAATTCGTAAAACCAGACAAGGCCCGGCATTGCCGGGCCTTGTTTGTTTTTCGCTGCAGCATCCATGCAGCAAGTTTGACAGCAGTCTGACCCCAGCCGATACATATTGACCTATACGGCAGTTAAGGGGGGAACAGACATGCTGCGATATCTCAAGATAGCGTTGGTTATTTTTGCATCGATACAGGGCTTTGCCTATGTCGCCGGCAATCTCTTGAATTTTGAATCTGCCCGGCAGGTTGTCAGTCTCGTCATCAGCCAGGCAGGCCACGAATATTATCCAAATCATATCATGCCGGCCTTGTCCGGAGACATGGCAGCCACCGTCGCCCTGGCAATCATTATCACCGGCGAGGCGCTGGTCGGCCTTTTGTGCCTGAAGGGCGCACTGGATATGCTTGGCGCAGTTGGCTCGGGTGCCGGGACATTCGATCAACGCAAAAAATTTGCTCTTCTTGGTACAGGAATGGGCATGGTTGTCTGGTTTGGCGGCTTTATCGCTATCGGCGCCGGACTGTTCCAGATGTGGCAGACTGAAGTCGGCGCGGGTTCATTTGAAGGCGCCTTCATCTATGCAGCGACAAATGGCCTTGTCTATCTGATCGTCAGCCAACCGGAACAAAACTAGACGGAGGCCGCGTGGGGGACTGACAATGCGTCATTCCCCCTCACCGCCCCTTGCGCGATCGCCATCGCCCTCATATATTTTTATCGAAATTCGATAAGGAGTGCATTCGATGGAAATCGCCATCCCCGGCATAGTGATCTTCTTCATCCCCAGCCTGATTGCGCTGGCGCGAGGGCATCACAATACATTTGCGATCTTTCTGACCAACTTCCTGCTGGGCTGGACGGTGATCGGCTGGATCGTTGCCTTGATCTGGTCGACCACTGCGGGCGAACGCCGCGTCCGGTCCTGATCAGTCGATAAAGTCGCAAATGTCCGAAAGCGACTTTTTGATCAGCGCGTGTTCCGGCACGGTCGCGCCTTCTGCCGGATAGCCCGCCACGATCAGCATGAAGGGCTTTTCATCCTTCGGACGCCCGCATATCTCTGACACGAAAGTCATCGGATTGGGCGTGTGGGTGAGTGTCACAAGGCCAGCCCGATGCAGTGACGTCAGCAGCATGCCGCAGGCAATGCCGACGCTCTCATTCACATAATAATTCTTGCGGTTTTCTCCGACGGTGACACCGCCGCGACGCTGAGCAAAAACGCAGATGATCCAGGGCGCGATCTCCAGATACGGTTTGTGATCATCCGTTCCCAGAGGCTCCAGCGCCTCCAGCCATTCCGGACTCGCCTTGCTTTCATAGAAGGCCTTTTCCTCGGCCTCGGCGGCGGCGCGCAGTTTCGTACGCAAGGGCCCCTTCCCGATCACGGTGAAATGCCAGGGCTGATGGTTGGCCCCCGACGGGGCCGTGCCGGCTGCCAGAATCGCGTGCTCGATAATCTCGCGCGGCACATCACGGCCCGAAAACTCCCGTACCGTCCGGCGCTTGCGGATATCCTCATAGAAAGCCTTCGCCTCGGTGGTCATCTCGTCGAGCGGTTTTTCGGTAAAGTCGAGGGGGTGGAGTTTTTTGGTCATAGTCTGTCGCGCCTAAATAAGTTGAACCAGCTCAAAGTAGTAAGCCACACCTAGCAGCAGGCCTGTGAAACACCACACGTATCCAATGACAACGACTGGATCGGACAACATGACGCCTCGCCATTTATCTATTGTGGTTCGCAACACTAGAAAAAAATATGGGATAAAAACTGCAAAAATCGGCAGCAATGCAAGTAAGACCAACCCACCGTCAGTGGGTTCTCCTCGCATCGAAAACGCTATGTGGGTTTTAGCAGCCAACGCGATATAGAATAAACCGCCAGCCCATAGCTCGAGAACAATCCACGCATCACTTCGTGAACGAAGGTAGAACCATCCCAATGCGGTCCAACCAGCAACAGAAAATGGAACAGCCCATAGTGCGAATTGTGCAGTTCCCAAAAGCGCGTCTGCAATGATGCTTGGAGTCAGCTCCAATCCAGCACCACCTTGCCGGACTGACCGGACCGCATGGCGTCAAACCCGGCCTGGAAATCATCCACCGGCAAGCGGTGGGTGATCACGCCGGAGACATCGAGGCCGGATTGCAGCATGGCCAGCATTTTATACCAGGTCTCGAACATTTCGCGGCCATAGACGCCTTTGACGGTGATCGCCTTCAATACCAGCTTGCCAAAATCGACCTCGATGGGTTTTGATGGCAGGCCGAGCATGGCAATCTTGCCGCCCATAACCATCGTATCCAGCATCTGCCCGAAAGCCTGAGGCGCGCCGGACATTTCCAGCCCGACATCAAAACCTTCGCGCATTTTCAGCGATGCCATCACATCTTTCAGATCCTGCCTGGCGACATTCACCGGCGTGAGATGGGGCACGACCTTCTCGGCGAGCGCGAGCCGGTCCGGATTGATATCGGTCAGCACCACATGGCGCGCGCCGACATGGCGGGCAATGGCGGCGGCCATGATACCGATGGGCCCGGCGCCGGTGACCAGAACATCCTCGCCGATCATGTCGAATTGCAAGGCGGTGTGCACCGCGTTGCCGAGCGGGTCGAGGATGGCCCCGATCTCGTCGGGCACATCATCGGGCAAAGGCACGACGTTGAAGGCCGGCAATTTCATGTATTCGGCAAACGCGCCGGGAATATTGACGCCCACGCCCTTGGTATCGGGGTCGAGGTGAAACTTGCCCGCCCGCGCCGCGCGCGAGCTCGCGCCTACGACATGGCCCTCGCCGGATACGCGCTGACCAACCTTGACCCGCGTCACGTCCGAGCCCACCGCCTCGATCACGCCGGAATATTCATGGCCCACCACCATGGGTGTCGGCACATTCTTCTGCGCCCACTCATCCCAATTGTAGATGTGGATGTCCGTGCCGCAGATCGCCGTTTTCCTGATCCTGATCAGCACATCGTCCGGCCCGATTTCGGGGAAGACGGCGTCCTCGATCATCCAGATTCCGGTTTCAGGTTTCGACTTGGCGAGGGCTTTCATTTTCGGGCTCCGTCCGGCGGAAAGACTGGAGGAGGAAATAAACTGCCAGCACCGGAATGGCGAGGAAGAAAACTGCAATCGCCTGCGCCATGAACTCGATGGCCGGGCCGGAGGGGGCGATGAAGCGGGCGTACAAGGTTGCAGCAACGGGTACGATAGCCAGGGCGGCAAGAACTCTGAATCTGGCAAATGCGAAAAAAGCAGAAATGAAGCCGACAAGATAAGCGATTGCGGACCACTTGAACCACGCCGCTTCATTTATTCCTGGCAACAGGGAACGGGACATCGATCTCAGTAGCCCGGCGTTATGGTCCACCAAATGAACGACTTCGTTGATTAAGTCATTTTCTCGCAAATCGGCACGAATTATACCGTATGCAATCAGGCCGCACGTCACTCCGACAAGAAGAATTGGTGTCCATCGGAAACTTGATTGCGTCCCTAATCGAACCAACAATACGGTGCTAAAGCTAAGCAGAAGGCCCGCATAGGCATACGGGAAGTAATTGTCCCATGCTTGAACGCCTTCAATGTGCTCGCGCATTGGCTCGTTGGCCGGGCTTCTTATAAAGCGCAAATCATCAAAACTTCTCGGAAATTCCATCGCCAGAATGGGTGTTTCGAAACCGTTCGGCAGATCAAATTCTTCCGGCATGGGGACACCGCGTATCTCCACTGCGATCCACATCGTCGCTGCGGCAAATATGAGCGTCAGAACCAGAAGTCCACGTTGTAGCCAAATCATGAAAATGCCTCCCCGGGCGTCTATCCTAGGGAGGCATTCCATTCATGGGAAGTTTTCAGAAACTAACCCTCAGCGGCACTGACCGGCGGGAATATCCGCGCGAGCGGCCCCTCGCCCGGGATGGGCAGCAGGAGAATACGGCGCACCGGATTCCAGGCCGCACCGAGCAGAACCACAATCCCACCCAGCGTCAGCAGCGTGATCGCCACCACGGCCGGTGCTTCGAGACCGGATCCATTGACGATGACGCCAATGGAGATACCCGCGGTCAGCAAGCCCGAGACAATCAGCGCCCGGCGATTGATCAGGAGCGAGACCAGCGCGAACAGCGCAATCACGACCAGAGCCACAACGGCCAGCTGCATCGCATTGGCGCTGTTCGATGCCAACGCCGCCAGCAGGCTGAAGGCTTCCGGATCGACGAAATCCGCCTCATCCAGCGACCAGCCCACCTGCACCACATTCAGCACCGAGGTCAGAAGGATCGGCGCGGCAAAGAAATGCAGCCAGAAGGCCGTGCCTGACAACCGCGTCTCGCGCTGCGGGTCCCGGGCGTCAAAGATGATGCCGGCCAGAAGCAATGCGCCACCGATCGCGACATTGACCGCCGGCGACCAGACGCCGACCGTATAGGGATCTATCGTGAACAGCGTCAGCGCGGCCAGCGTGGCCAGTCCGACGCCCATCAGCCCGCCCGCAAAGGGAAGCCGGAAGCTGAAATAGAACATCGCCACCGGCAGCAAGGCGGCAATGCCGAAAACAATGCCTGCTATGCGAAGCGCAAAGGGAATGTTGGCGAGGACATAATCAACGGCCTCGCGCCCGAATTCCATGTCGTCCGGTGCATTCGCAAAGCGGCTTTCAAAATAGGCTTCATTGAGCCCGAGCCCTTGCGTTGCCAGTTGGATATAGGCCCAGGACAGCACGATCGTCACAGAAATGCCGAACGCGCCGCACAGCACAATGCCCGGCAGAATGCGGCGTTGATTGCCAACAAGCAGCGCCGAGAGGAACCAGACGATCACGGCGATACCGCCAATCATGCCCATCAGCGCCATCTGCCAGCGCAGACTTCCGGATTCGAGGCCAAGGTTCGACAGGACCTGCCCGGCACCGATGCCCAGCCCGCCCAGCAGGATCAGCACGCCGATCGTCGTGAAGATATCGTGGAAATTGTTCAGGAATGGCAGCATTTCGTCCGATGGACGCGCGCTGCTTGCAGACGGCGATGATACCGGCCGTTCAGTTGGTGCTTCAGACATCAAAACCTCCTCGGCAAAGCCCTTGCCGTCTTGATGCCCCCCAGCATGCATATGGATGCAAATTCGCTTCCCGGGCGAAAATGCACTCCGATTGGTACTAGATTATGGCAGCGTCGTCACCTGTCATCTAACTCTGCGTCATCCTCCGATTTATTCGGAGGATCTCATCAGATCATCCGGACAAGCCGGATGATGACGCTGGGTGCGCCTAGATCACACCCAATTCTTTCCCCACCTTCGTGAAGGCCGCAATGGCCCGGTCGATCTGTTCCGGCGTGTGGGCGGCGCTCATCTGGGTCCGGATGCGAGCCTTGCCCTTGGGCACGACCGGATAGAAGAAGCCGATCACATAGACGCCCTCTTCCATCAGGCGGTTGGCCATTTTCTGGCTCAGCGCCGCATCGCCCAGCATTACCGGAATGATTGGATGCTCCCCCGGCAACAGGTCGAAGCCGGCTTCTGTCATGCCCTTGCGGAAACGTTTGGCGTTCTCGAACAGACGCGCGCGCAGATCGTCGCCCTTGGCCACCATGTCCAGCGCTTTTAGCGAGGCCCCGGCAATGGAAGGCGCAAGAGAGTTCGAGAACAGGTAGGGCCGCGAGCGTTGACGCAGGAGGTCGATCACTTCCTTGCGCGCGGCGGTAAACCCGCCCATCGCGCCGCCCAGCGCCTTGCCGAGTGTGCCGGTGATGATGTCGACCCGGCCCATCACGCCGCAATGTTCCGGCGTGCCGCGCCCTTTCGCGCCCATAAAGCCATGCGCATGACAATCATCGACCATGACCAGAGCGCCATACTTGTCCGCCAGATCACAGATATCTTTCAGATTGGCGATATAGCCATCCATGGAGAAGACGCCGTCCGTCACGATCAGCTTGTGACGCGCGCCAGCCGCATCCGCCGCTTTCAGCTGGGTCTCCAGATCATCCATGTCGGAATTCGCATAGCGGAAACGCTTGGCCTTGCAGAGGCGAACGCCATCAATGATCGAAGCATGGTTCAGCGCATCCGAAATAATCGCGTCTTCGGCTTCCAGCAATGGCTCGAATACGCCGCCATTGGCATCAAAAGCCGCCGCATAGAGGATGGCGTCTTCCTGCCCCGTAAACTCGGCAATCGCCTTTTCCAGCTCGCGGTGAACCGTCTGGGTGCCGCAAATGAAGCGGACGGACGCCACCCCGAACCCGTATTCGTCCAATGCATCTTTCGCAGCCGAGATCAGCTCGGGACGATTCGCCAGCCCCAGATAATTATTGGCGCAGAAATTGATGACATGATCAGTTTCGCCATTTTGCTGCACATCGATTTCGGAGAATTGTTGCGACGCGATCACCCGCTCGCGCTTGAACAGGCCCTCCGCCTCGATCTCCTTCAGCGTTTCCTGGATGTGCGTAAAAAAGGCGTCGGACATGTCGGTCTCCATCGGGGTTTGCGCGACACATAGCCGGATGCCCGTTTCGGTTCAATCGTTTCGCCGCCGACAAACGGTCTGATTTCCTGCCGGTTTTCCTTGGCAGTGCCGATAAACTGGTTTTAGCTGTGGATCAGTGTTTCGCCGGGAGGGATCAGGGCGCGTTATTCGCCTTGAAGGATTGCATGGCCATGAAGCCAACGGATACCAGTGATCCGGAATATTTCCACAAAGTCGTCGATTGTCAGCATGCGTGCCCGGCCCATACGCCGGTGCCGGATTATATCCGCCTGATCGCGCAAGGCCGCTATACCGACGCCTATATGATGAACCGGCGCTCAAATGTCTTTCCGGGCATTCTCGGCCGGGTCTGTGACCGCCCTTGCGAGCCCGCCTGCCGGCGCACACGCGTCGAGGACGAGCCGGTGGCCATTTGCCGGCTGAAGCGCGTCGCCGCAGATCACCGCGACGAGGTCAAACACCTCATGCCGGAGGTCATGCCGGCCAATGGCAAGAAGATCGCACTGATCGGTGCCGGCCCTGCCTCGCTGACGGTCGCCAACGATCTCGCGCCTCTTGGGTATGATTGCACCATTTTCGAAGGGCTGGAAAAACCCGGCGGCCTGATGATTTCCAACATCCCCTCCTTCCGTCTGCCGGAAAAAGTGCTGGATGACGAAATCGGCTATATTCTCGACATGGGCGTCAAGCTGAAGACCGGCCACCGGATCGAGTCGATGAAAGCCCTGCTCGACGAGGACTATGACGCAGTCTTTGTTGGGTCCGGCGCGCCCAAGGGCAAGGATCTGGACATTCCCGGCCGCGAGGACGCCGCCGACAATATCCATATCGGCATTGAATGGCTGGAATCGGTCGCCTTTGATCATATCGAGGAGATCGGCAAGAAGGTGCTGATCATCGGCGTCGGCAATACCGCCATGGATTGCTGCCGGACCTCGCTGCGTCTCGGCGCAGACAGTGTGAAGGTCATGGCGCGCAAACCGCGCCAATTCTTCAAGGCCTCCCCATGGGAATTGAAGGATGCCGAGCACGAGAATATCGAGATCATCGTCAATCATTCGCCCAAGGCGTTCGTGACGGAAAACGGCAAGCTGACCGGCATGACCTTCGAGGTCATGGAGTATGATGTCGATGAGCGCGGCAAGATTACCGACACGCTCAAGACCGGCGAAGTCACCATCCCCTGCGACGATGTCATCCTCGCCATCGGTCAGGACAATGCCTTCCCCTGGATTGAACGCGATATCGGCATGGACTTCGACAAATGGGATACGCCGGTTGTCGACAAGACCACGTTTGAATCGACCCGCAAGGGCGTCTTTTTCGGTGGGGATGCCGCCTTTGGTCCGCTCAACATCATCTGGGCGGTCGAGCATGGCCACCAGGCCGCCATCTCGATCCACAAGCATTGCATGGGCGAGGACGTGAATGACCGCCTGCCGCGCGGGTTGAATCTGGAAACCGCCAAGATGGGGCCGAATGAATGGTCCTATTCCAACGACTATGATCCGGATGCCCGCAGCGACATGCCGGAAGTCGATCTCGCCGAGCGCTTCAAGACGCTGGATATCGAAGTCGAGCTGGGCTTCACGCCGGAGCAGATCAAGACCGAGGTGGAACGCTGTCTCAATTGCGATCTGCAGACCGTGTTTTCGGCACCCGCCTGCACCGAATGCGATGCCTGTATCGATATCTGTCCTGTCAATTGCCTGACGATTACCGCCAATGGCGAAGAGGCAGACCTGCGCACCCGGCTATCGGCCCCTGCCGACAATCTGGATCAGGCGCTTTTCGTGTCCGAAAGCCTGCCGAATACGGCCCGCGTCATGGTAAAGGATGAAGACCTTTGCCTGCATTGCGGTCTGTGTGCCGAGCGTTGCCCGACCGCCGCCTGGGACATGCAGAAATCCACCATCTTCCTGCCGCATGCCGATGACGAGCTTGCAGCAAGTGCCAGCCGGAGAGCGGCCGAATGAATGTTCAGACCCAACCCGATGCCGCCGGTTCAACCGAAGTGAAGGTCAACGACTTTGTCATCAAGATTGGCAATGTGAACGGCACCGGATCGGCGTCCGCCAACGGCCTGTTGATGAAGTCGATCTTCCGCATGGGCGTGCCCGTCGTCGGCAAGAACCTCTTCCCGTCGAATATTCAGGGCCTGCCCACCTGGTATGAAATCCGGGTCTCGAAAGACGGATGGACGGCCCGGTCCGGCAATGTCGATCTGATGGTCGCCATGAATCTGGAAAGCTATGAGCAGGACCTCAAGACCGTCTCGCCGGGCGGCGCCCTGCTCTACGATTCCACCTGGCCGCGCCCGAAACTGCATGGCCGCGAGGACATCACCGTCATCGGCGTCCCGCTGGCGAAGATGACGAATAGCGAATTCGCGAACGCCCGCACCCGCGTCCTGATGAAGAATATGGCCTATGTCGGCGCGGTCGCCGCCCTGACCGGCATCGATATGGATGTCATCCAGTCCCTGGTGGAAGACACCTTCAAGGCCAAGCCCAAGCTGATCGAGCCGAATATGAAGGCGCTGATGCTGGGCCATGACTACATCACCAACAATTATGACGCCCTGCCCTTGCGGGTGGAGCCGATGGACGAGACCAAGGACTGCATCCTGATCGAGGGCAATGACGCGGCCGCGCTGGGCTGCGTCTATGCCGGCGCGACCTTTGGCGCCTGGTATCCGATTACGCCCTCCACCTCGCTGATGGACGGTTTCAAGAACCATTGCCAGAAGCTGCGCGTCGATCCGGAAACCGGCAAGAACAACTACTGCATCATCCAGGCGGAAGACGAGCTGTCCGCCATCGGCATGGTCATCGGAGCCAACTGGAATGGCGCGCGTTCCTTCACGCCAACCTCCGGCCCCGGCATTTCCCTGATGAGCGAGTTCATCGGCTTTGCCTATTATGCCGAAGTGCCCGCCGTCCTGTTTGATATCCAGCGCGTCGGCCCGTCGACCGGCATGCCCACCCGCACCCAGCAGGGCGATATCCTGCTGGCCGCCTATGCCAGCCATGGCGATACCAAGCATATCGTCCTCTTCCCGGCCGATCCCAAGGAATGCTTCGAGCTTTCCGTCGATGCCTTCGATGCCGCCGAGCGCTATCAGACCCCCGTCTTCGTGCTCTCCGATCTCGATATCGGCATGAATGAGTGGATGGTCCCGCGCTTTGACTGGGATGACAGCCGCCAGCCGGATCGCGGCAAGGTGCTCAATGCGGCAGACCTCGAGAATATCGAGAAATTCTACCGCTATTTCGATTATGATGGCGACGGCATTCCCTATCGCACCATTCCGGGCGAACACCCCAAGGGCGCCTTCTTCACGCGCGGCTCCGGCCATAACAAGTTCGGCGGCTATACCGAGGATTCCGCAGCCTATCAGGAAGTCCTCGACCGGATTTTGCAAAAGTGGAAAAACGCGGCCGACCATTTGCCCGGCCCGGTCATCCAGAAGGCGGCCGAGCCGACCAAGCGCGCCATCCTGACCGTCGGCGGGTGTGATGCCGCCGTGCGCGAGGCCATCGCCCGCATGGCGCAGGACGGCCTGCATTTCGATTATCTGCGCGTAAAGGCCTTCCCCTTGCATTCGGATATCGAGGCCTTCATCGCCGAGCATGACACGGTCTTCGTAGTTGAACAAAACCGCGACGGCCAGTTGCGCCAGCTTCTCATCAACGAGACGGCGGCAGAGAAAAAACAGCTCATCCCAATTCTCGATTATTCCGGCATGCCGACTGATACCGGACTGATTGCGCGGATGATCACTGACCATTGTCAGGCGGAGGCGTAAGACATGACCTCGATCAAGAAACCGCTCGTCGACAAGCATCTCCGCAAGAACAAGCAGGGCCTGACCCAGCGCGATTACGAAGGCGTGGCCTCCACGCTCTGCGCCGGTTGTGGCCATGACTCCATCACGGCCGCCTTTGTGCGCGCCTTCCACGAACTGGATCTGGAACCGCACCGCGCCGCCAAGATTTCAGGCATTGGCTGTTCATCCAAGACCACCGCCTATTTCCTGGGCCAGTCGAGCGGCATCAATACGGTGCATGGCCGTATGCCGTCGGTGGCGACCGGCGCCGCGGCAGTCAATCCCGACCTCCACTATATCGGCGTGTCCGGCGACGGCGACTCGCTCTCCATTGGCCTCGGCCAGTTTGCGCACGCCATCCGCCGTAACCTCAACATGCTTTATGTCATCGAGAACAACGGCGTTTATGGCCTCACCAAGGGCCAGTTTTCGGCCTCGGCGGATATCGGCACCCGCGCCAAATATGGCGAGGTCAATGAACAGACCCCGATTGACCCGGTGCGGCTCGCCCTCACCCTGGGTGCCAGTTTTGTGGCGCGCAGCTTCTCCGGCGACAAGGAACAGCTCGTACCGCTGATCAAGGCCGGCCTCATGCATCGCGGCTTTGCCGTGATTGATGTCGTTAGCCCCTGCGTGACCTTCAACGACCACGCCGGCTCCACCAAATCCTACGCCCATACCTACAAATATTATCACCCGGTCATCCACGCCGATTTCGTACCGGAAGAAACCGAGATCACGGCGGACTACGCCGAAGGCGAGGCCATCACCATCCCCATGCACAATGGCGGCGATGTGGTCCTGCGCAAAACCGACAAGAGCCATGATCCGCGCGACCGCGATGCGGCCTTCGACCTGCTGAAGAATCTGGAAGGATCAGAAATCCCGACCGGCCTCATCTATATCGATGAAAGCCGCCCCGACATGGGCGAGATGAACCACATTCCGGACACGCCGCTGAACGCGATTGACCATTCCAAACTCTGCCCGGGATCGGCCAAGCTCAAAGAGCTGATGGACGGGTATGCTTAGGCAACCCGATGAAACGTAATGAGCTTCCAGCCATTGGCGACCGTGACGCGATCAAGAAATTTGTGACTGAATTTTCAGCATATTCCGTTTTTGGGTCATTTGAGAAAGTTGCCGAAATAGCAACGCACAAACCACGAAAGACGTTCAACGAGGTTCGAGCTGAGCTGTTTTTCTACTATAGAGCTAATAATCACCTCGGCGTTGGTTTTGATAGCGTTTTAGATGCCTACGAAGAGCTATACCCTTATTTGACTGCGCTTTGCGACTAAACACTCGGCAGATCCAGCCCCTGCGCGCGCGCGCAATCCTTCGCGATGTCATAACCCGCATCGGCATGGCGCATGACGCCGGTGCCGGGGTCGTTCCACAACACGCGCTCGATCCGCGCCGCGGCTTCAGGCGTGCCGTCACAGCAGATCACCTGGCCGGAATGCAGGGAATAGCCCATGCCCACCCCGCCGCCATGGTGGAGCGAGACCCAGGTCGCGCCCGACGCCGTATTCAGCAGCGCATTCAGCAGCGGCCAGTCCGCGACCGCGTCCGAACCATCCATCATCGCTTCGGTTTCGCGATTGGGCGAAGCCACAGAGCCGGAGTCGAGATGATCGCGGCCGATCACCACCGGCGCGGACAGCTCGCCGCTGGCAACCATCTCATTGAAGGCGAGGCCGAGCTTGTCGCGTTGGCCCAGCCCGACCCAGCAAATCCGCGCGGGCAGACCCTGGAAGGCAATGCGTTCCTTCGCCATATCGAGCCATTGGTGCAGGTGCGGATCATCCGGGATCAGCTCTTTGACCTTAGCGTCAGTCCTGTAGATGTCCTCAGGATCGCCCGACAGCGCCGCCCATCGGAACGGCCCAACGCCCCGGCAAAAGAGCGGACGGATATAGGCCGGCACAAAGCCGGGAAAATCGAACGCATGTTCTACACCAACATCCAGCGCCATTTGACGGATATTATTACCATAATCAAATGTCGGAATGCCCATTTCGTGGAAAGCCAGCATGGCTTTCACCTGCTCGGCCATGGAGGCTTTTGCCGCTTTGGACACTGCATCCGGATCGGTTTCGCGCTTGCTCTCCCACTCCTCCAGCGTCCATCCTGCCGGCAGATATCCATTCACCGGATCATGCGCGCTGGTCTGGTCGGTGACCACATCCGGCCGGATACCGCGCTTCACCATTTCCGGGAAAATCTCGGCCGCATTGCCCAGCAGGCCAACAGATACCGCGCGCCCTTCCTTGTGCGCGGTCTCGATAATCGTAATGGCCTCATCCAGCGTATCGGCACGCTCATCCAGATAGCGCGTGCGCAGACGCATTTCGATCCGCGAGGGCTGGCATTCCACGGCGAGCATGGACGCACCGGCCATGGTTGCAGCCAGCGGCTGGGCCCCGCCCATACCGCCGAGGCCCCCCGTCAGGATCCACTTGCCCTTCAGATCCCCTCCGAAATGCTGGCGTCCGACCTCTGCAAACGTCTCATACGTGCCCTGCACAATGCCCTGGCTGCCGATATAGATCCATGATCCGGCCGTCATCTGGCCGTACATCATCAGACCCTTCTTATCGAGCTCGCGGAAATGCTCCCATGTCGCCCAGGCCGGCACCAGATTGGAGTTGGCGATCAGCACACGCGGCGCATCCGCATGGGTCTTGAACACGCCCACCGGCTTGCCCGACTGTACCAAAAGGGTTTCATCATCTTCCATCCGCTTGAGCGTCGAGACGATCCGGTCAAAGCTCTCCCAGTCGCGGGCCGCCCGGCCAATACCGCCATAAACGACCAGCTCTTCGGGCTTTTCCGCTACGTCAGGGTCGAGATTATTCATCAGCATCCGCAAGGGCGCTTCGGTCAGCCAGGATTTCGCATCCAGCTCCGGGCCGGTTTTCGCGCGAATGGTGCGGGCATTATCGAGGCGGCGTCCGGACATCAGTCATGCTCCCAGTGCAGGTGTTCGGCTGCGGCCAGCGCAGCAGAGAGTATATCTTTCAAGAGGGGCTGCAGCTTTGCCGCAGCTTCCTCGTCATAGCGTACAGCGGCCTCGTCCATATAGGCCCGCTGCGCCAGCTCCATTTGCAAGGCATGGAGATTATGGCGCGGCACACCGAAGGTGCGGGTGATCCAGCCCCCTTTGAAGCGGCCATTCGCAACGGTCTCATACTCATCCTGATCCAGCATCACCTGCATCACCGCACGGGCAATCGCCGTATCGCAGGTCTCGCCGTCATTGGTGCCAAGGTTCAGAACGGGCAGCTCACCGTCAAACAGGCGCGGCACGTTCGAGGCGATGGAATGCGCATCATACAGGACCGCATAGCCATGGATGGCGCGAATACGGGCAATCTGCTCGCTCAATTCCTGGTGATAGGGATCGAAATAGGTCGCGCGGCGCTGCTCGATTTCCGCTTCGTCTGGCTCGTCGCCTTCATACACCGGCGCGCCATCGAACAATTCGGTCGGCACCAGGCCGGTCGTCGCCTGACCGGGGTAGAGCGACTGGCCCGATGGATCACGGTTCAGATCGATCACCATGCGCGACACATTTGCTTTCAGGATGGTCGCATCCAGATCCGCTGCAAAGGCATAGAGCCGGTCCACGAACCAGTCCGTATCCGGCAATTTGCGCGCCGCCGGCGTCATCCGGATGAGAGTATCTTCCGGCACATTCGTCCCGGCATGCGGGATATTGATGATCAGCGGGCTCTGCCCCTCACGCAGCGCAAACAGATCTGCCATTACACGGCTCCCGGAAGATCGCAGATATCCGCCAACACGCCCTGCCCGATCATTTCCGTCGCGCGCGCAATATCCGGCGCAAAGAAGCGGTCATCCTCCAGCATGGCAATTTCGGCCCGCAGCTTGCCCTTGGCCGTTTCCAGCAATTCGGAAGAGGTCATGGGCGCATGAAAATCCATGCCTTGTGTGGCGGTCAGCCATTCCAGCGCAACGATGGCCTCCAGATTGGCCGTCATATCCATCAGGCGGCGCGCGCCATGCGCGGCCATGGACACATGATCTTCCTGATTGGCGGAAGTCGGGATGGAATCCACGCTGCACGGCGTAGCGCGTTGCTTGTTCTCGCTGACCAGCGCCGCAGCCGTCACCTGCGGAATCATGAAGCCGGAATTGAGCCCCGGTGCCGGCGACAGGAAGGCGGGCAGGCCAGAGAGGTTCGGATCCACCAGCATCGCCTGACGCCGTTCCGACATCGAGCCGATCTCGCAAATGGCCAGCGCAATCATGTCGGCAGCGAACGCGACAGGCTCGGCATGGAAATTCCCGCCCGAAATCGCATCCGGACCCTCCGGGAATATCAGCGGATTATCCGTGACGGCATTGGCCTCGGTCGACAGCGTTGCAGCCGCCTGACGCAAAACGCCGAGCGCCGCCCCCATCACTTGCGGCTGACAGCGCAGGCAATACGGGTCCTGCACCTTGGAACAATTGATATGCGACTCATTGATCTGGCTGCCCGCCAGGAGCGCGCGATAGGCCGCCGCGGCATCAATCTGCCCCTGATGGCCCCGGCAGTCGTGAATGCGCGCATCGAAGGGCGACATCGAGCCCTGGGCGGCATCCACACTCATCGCGCCGGTGATCAGAGCTGATTTGAATGCCTGCTCGGCATCAAACAGTCCGGCCAGCGCATAGGCGGTTGAAAACTGCGTACCATTCAGCAGGGCGAGGCCTTCCTTGGGGCCGAGTTCGAGCGGTGAAAGCCCGATTTTTGCCAGCCCGTCCGCCGCAGTCATTGTCTGATCACCGACCCGGACGTCCCCGACGCCGATCAGAGCCGCCGCCAGCTGCGAAAGCGGGGCAAGGTCACCCGAGGCACCAACAGAGCCCTGAGACGGTATGACGGGCGTCAGATCGGCTTTCAGCATGGTTTCGAGGGCCGCGATGACCTCCCAACGCACGCCCGACACGCCGCGTCCCAGCGACGACATCTTCAGAGCCATCATCAGCCGGACGATTTTCGCCGGCATGGGCGCGCCGACACCGGCGGCGTGCGACAGAACCAGACGCTTTTGAAGCTCGGCCAGCTCGTCATTCGCAATCCGGCTCTGCGCCAGCTTGCCGAAACCGGTATTCACACCATAGACCGCGCGCCCGGACGCCAGCAATTCCTGAACCGCTTCTGCGCCCCGCGCCACATCGCCCTTGCAACCGCGATCAAGGCTGACATCTGCCCCGCGATAGATTGAACGCCAGTCAGAGAGCGTCATCGCGCCCGGTCGAAGCGTTACCGTCATGCCCAGTCTCCGGATAGTATACGCCCGTGAAGCGGACGCGCGCCGATCCATTGGATCAATTGCGCCAGATTGTCGACATCCCAGACGGCCAGATCACACCTCTTGCCGACCTCGATCGTGCCTATCTCGTTTTGCAGTCCAAGCGCGCGGGCACCCTCTCGCGTAATGCCCGCCAGCGCTTCCTCAACCGTCATCCCGAAAAGCGTGCAGCCCATATTGGCAATCGTCAGCAGGGAAAGCACAGGCGATGAGCCCGGATTGGCATCTGTCGCCAGCGCCATCGGGACACCCGCCTTGCGCAGCGCCTCCATGGGCGGTTTTTGCGTTTCGCCCAGCATATAGAAGGCTCCGGGCAACAGGACGGCAACGGTTCCGGCCCTGGCCATGGCGGCTACGCCCGCTGCGGACGTGTATTCCAGATGGTCTGCGCTCAACGCGCCGAACTCGGCCGCGAGCGCTGCGCCATCTGAATCGCTGAACTGGTCGGCATGCAGCTTGATTTGCAGGCCCGCTTCACGAGCCGCTTCAAACACGCGGCGCGTCTGTTCCGGCGTGAAAGCGATCTTTTCGCAATAGGCATCGACCGCATCGGCGAGGCCCTCGCGCGCCGCTTCCCGGATCAGGGGCAGGCAGATGTCATCGATATAGCCATCGGCGCGGCGGGCATATTCAGGCGGGATGGCATGGGCCGCCAAGAGGGTGGATTGCACCCGCAAGCCCGTCACCAGACCCAGGCTGCGAATGGCCTTGAGCATATTCAGTTCGGACTCGAAGTTTAATCCATAACCCGTTTTAATTTCGACAGTTCCAAGCCCTTCCTGAATCAGTGGATCAAGCCGCGGCAAGGTGGCGGCGGCAAGGTCCGCCGCACCTGAATGGCGAACGGCCTCCACCGTTGCCGCAATCCCGCCACCGGATTTCGCAATCGCTTCATAGCTCTCGCCATTGAGGCGGCGCTCGAATTCGCCAGACCGGTCACCCGCAAAGACAAGATGCGTATGGCAATCCACAAGAGCCGGCGTCACCCACCGCCCCTCAAGGTCGGTTTGATCATCGCATTCCGGCGCGTCGTTCGATTGCCCGACCCAGACAATGCGACCGTCGCGGACCGCCAGCGCACCATCCTTGATCGCGCCATAGGGCACATCGCCAGCCATTGTGGCCAGCCGGGCGTTCGTGAATGTGCGATCGACGCGCATATGCTCTCCCCAACTCGTCGAGAATCCCTACACTAGGTGATGTCTTGTCAGAGGATAACCCGCATGCGCAAGCTCCAAGCGAAGTCCGCCCTTCTTCCGGAAGGCTGGGCGAAAGATGTGAGCCTGGAAATCGATGCCGATGGCCGACTGGTCAGCGTGGCGTCGGAATGCGTGCTCGACACCGCGACCGAGACCTTCGAGACGCTCTTGCCCGCCCCTTCCAATCTGCACAGCCATGCCTTTCAGCGCGCGCTCGTCGGCCTGACCGAAGTGCGCGGCCCCAGCGATGACGATTTCTGGAGCTGGCGCGAACGCATGTACGCTTTTCTGCCTCGCCTGACGCCGGACGATGTCGAAACCATTGCTGCGCAGCTCTTTGTCGAACTGGCCGAAAGCGGCTTTTCTGCTATCGCGGAGTTTCACTATCTGCACCATCAGGCCGATGGGGTTGTCTATGACGATCTGGCCGAAATGGCAGGACGGATTTCGGCTGCCGCGCAACAAACCGGCTTTGGCCTGACCCTTTTACCCGTCGCCTATGCGCGCAGCGGCTTTGGCGGCGCGCCACCCCATCAAGGTCAGATCCGGTTTTCGAACTCCGCCGAGAACTTCCTGAAATTGTGGGATGCCAGCCGCAAACACCTCCACCGCGAGGACGACAAGCTGGGTCTTGCACCGCATTCCCTGCGTGCCGTCACGCCGGGTGATCTCGCAATTATTCTGGGCGCACAGCATGACGGTCCCACCCATATTCACGCCGCCGAACAGGTCAAAGAGGTAGAAGACTGCATCGCCTGGAGCGGGCAGCGTCCGGTTGAATGGCTCCTGAACCATCACGATATCAATGAAAAATGGTGCTTCATCCACGCCACCCAGATGGCGGCGGAAGAAACAACGGCCCTCGCCCGAACCGGCGCTGTCGCCGGTCTTTGTCCGACCACGGAGGCAGATCTGGGCGATGGCATCTTCAACGGACGCCAATGGCATGCCGAGGGCGGCCATTGGGGCATAGGGACGGATTCGCATATCGGGACGGATATTGCCGTCGAGCTTCGTCAGCTCGAATGGAGCCAGCGGCTTACCCACAAACAGCGCACAGTTCTGGCGCACCCCATGCAATCGAACGCCAGAAGCCTCTATGAAGGCGCGCTCGCAGGTGGCGCACAGGCTCTGGGACGGATATCCGGACAGATCGCACCGGGATATTGGGCGGACATGGTGGCGCTCGACAAAAACCATCCGGTACTCGTCGGCAAAACTGAAGACTCCCTGCTCGACAGCTGGATATTTGCGGGATCTCGCGCCTGTGTCTCGAATGTTTGGTCAGCGGGCCGCCATATTGTCGAAGGCGGCAAGCATATCGAACGCGGCAATATTGCGCAGCGCTATGCCCGCGTGATGAAAAAGCTCCTCGCCTAGCGGTGGCGCGCTTCCAGCGTTGAAACAACGTCAGCGAGCGACAGTCCGCGCGCGCGCATAAGCATCATCAGGTGAAAGACCAGATCCGCGGCCTCGCCCTTCAGCGCCTCATCGTCCTCAGCGACGCCGGCGAGCGCCGTTTCCACGCCCTCTTCGCCCACTTTCTGCGCCAACTTGTTCAAACCCCTGGCGTTCAAGCGGGCAACATAGCTCTCCTCGGGATCAGCCGTCCCTCTCTCATCAATGACGCGCTCGAGCGTGTTGAGAAAACCCGGTGAGGCAGGCGCATCATCGCCAAAGCAGGTCGGCGTTCCGGTGTGACAAACCGGTCCTGCAGGCAGCGCTTTCACGAGCAAGGTGTCGCGGTCACAATCGATATGGATTGCCACAAGCGCCAGCGTATTACCGCTCGTTTCGCCTTTCGTCCATAACCGGTTTTTGCATCGACTATAGAATGTTACGAGTCTTTCTTTTATCGTTACTTTCACTGATTCACGATTCATATAGCCCAGCATCAGCACCTGCGATGTCTCGGCATGCTGGACAATGGCCGGGACCAGCCCCTCACCTTTGGCAAAGTCGATATCGTCCGGATTGATCATGCGCGGACCTCTATGGATTGCTGTTTGAGATAGGCCTTGAGATCGCCAATGGCGATGACCTGTTTATGGAACACGCTGGCCGCCAGCGCCCCATCGACCCGGGCCGATGTGAACACATCGGAGAAATGAGACATCGCGCCCGCGCCGCCCGAGGCGATCAGCGGCACCCGGCAAATATCCCGCGCAGCCGATAGCTGGGCGATATCATAGCCTTCACGCACCCCGTCCTGATCCATACAATTGAGGACAATCTCGCCCGCGCCGCGATCCGTGGCTTCGGCGATCCAGTCCAGCGTCGATCGCGCTTCCGTGCGGGTTTTATCGGGATCGCCGGTATTGGAGTGCACCCGCCACTCCCCCTCAATCTCCCGGCTATCGATCCCGACGACGATGCATTGAATGCCGAATTCTGCGGCCAGCCGGTCAATCAGTTCCGGTTGCGCCAGCGCGGGCGAATTGACGGAAATCTTGTCAGCGCCCGCAAACAGGCGCGCCCGGGCGTCATCTACCGTGCGAATGCCGCCCGCAACGCAGAACGGGATGTCAATTTCGCGGGCCACCCGTTTCACCCATTCCGGCTCGACCGAGCGCGCTTCGGGGCTGGCGGCGATGTCGTAGAAAACAAGCTCGTCTGCGCCTTCGGCCGCATAGCGCGAAGCCAGCACGACGATGTCACCGACGTCCTCGTGGTTACGAAACCGCACGCCCTTGACCACCCGGCCATCCTTGACGTCGAGACAGGGGATTATGCGCTTTGCAAGCATGCCAGCGCCTCCCCCAGTGAGAAGCGGTTTTCAAACAAAGCCTTGCCCACGATCGCGCCGTCTGCGCCAATGGCCTTCAAAGCAGTCAGGTCCGCAAGCGATGACACGCCGCCGGAAGCCTGCCAGGCCATGTCCGGCCAGAGCTCGCACAACTCGGCATACAAGGACGTATTCGGACCCTGCAGTGCGCCATCCCGGTCCACATCGGTGACCAGTGCGTGACGAAGCCCAGACGACGCATACCGCTCCAGCAAGGCCGCCAAGGGCTCGTCGCCCTTGCGGGTCCAGCCCGCCACAAGCGGCCAGATAATGCCGGCCTCGAGGCGCACATCGAACGCAGCGACAATCCGGTCCGATCCGAATTCGGATATCCACGCGGCAACGGTTTCAGGCTCACGCACGGCCAGACTGCCAATGATGACCCGCTCGGCGCCGGCCTTGAGGATGGCGGCGACTTCCTCGCGCGTGCGAATGCCCCCGCCGACCTGAAGCTGCAAGCCGGTATTCGACAATGACTGGATGGCCCCCGCTTGCCGCCGCTCGCCATCGCGGGCGCCGGACAGGTCAACGACGTGCAGATATTCTGCGCCCTGCGCCAGATAGGCCGCGGCGACCGCCGCCGGATCCCCGCCATAATCGGTCACGGCATCGAAATCGCCCTTGTGCAGCCGGACCACGCGCCCATCGAGCAGGTCTATTGCCGGATAAAGCTTCATGGCCTTACCTCCAGAAAATTCTTCAGAATGCGGGCGCCCACCGGCCCGGAGCGTTCCGGGTGGAACTGGCAGCCCATGATATTGTCACTGCGCACTGCGGCAGAGAAACGCTCGCCATACATTGTTGCGGCAAGGGTGAAATCGTTTACCGGCGCCGCGAAACTGTGCACGAAATAGGCGCGATCGTTCTCGCCCAGTCCTGCCAGAAGCGGATCGACCGGCGCGGAAATAACCAGCGTATTCCAGCCCATATGCGGCAGCACTCCGCCATCAAACGGCGCTAGCGGCACCACGCGCCCGGGAATGAGACCCAGTCCCGCCACATCGCCCTCATCCGAACCCTCGAACAGCAATTGCATGCCGAGACAAATGCCCAGCAAGGGGCGGGCTTCACGCTGCAAGGCCTCGGCCCAGCCTGTCGCCCGCAATTGCGTCATCGCCGGCAGAGCCGACCCCACGCCGGGCAGGATCAATCGGTCCGCAATGGCGGCATCCGGCGGCGTGGCGGCCAGACTATGCTCGACGCCCAACCGGTCGAGCGCCGCCTGAACCGAATAGATATTCGCGCAGCCCGTATGGATGATGGCGACGGTCACAACACGCCCTTGGTTGATGGGATGGCATCGCCCTCCACTTTCACCGCCTGCCGCAGCGTCCGGCCGAACGCCTTGAAACAGGCTTCGATCATGTGGTGCGCATTTTCACCCTCGACCGAGACATGGATGGCGGCTTTCAGGCTGTCAGCGATGGACCGGAAGACGTGAGACGTCATTTCGACGGGGAATTCGCCGACGCGTTCGCCGGGAATATTCCCGTCGAATTTCGAGAAGGGACGCCCTGACAAGTCGATCCACACCCCGGCGCGGGTTTCATCCATCGGGAGTTCAAAGCCGAACCGGCCAATCCCGCGGCGATCCCCGAGCGCTTTCGCCAGCGCGTCGCCAAAGGCCAGCGCGACATCCTCGATCGTGTGGTGAGCATCAATGCCGACATCGCCCTCGCAATCGACCTCCAGTGAAAAGCCCCCATGCTTGGCGATCTGCTCCAGCATGTGATCGAAATACTCAACGCCGGTCGAAATACGCACCGGAGTGCTCTGCTCCAGATTCACCGAGACCAGAATATCGGTCTCTTTTGTCGTCCGCCGGACGCTCGCTGAACGCGTCGCGGGCGCTGCGAGGCGCGCAGCCAGTGCCCGCGCCTCGTCAACGCTCAGGACGCGGAATTGTCCACTATCGGGCAGCTCCAGACCAATGACCGAGAGCCGCACCCGTGCCGCCGCCTCATCCGCCCAGGTCAAGGATATCCGATCGCCGACTGCGCTGGCTGATTCAATCTCATTCCACGCCTCAAATGCCCGAAGTACTACTTTAATTTTATCTTCTATATCGCTGTTTTGTTTTTTCTTTGACGCCATTGCTACGGGTAGAAGCGCAGTCAGGCCCGCCTCGACCAACCCGTCGCTCAACAGCGCCTCCCAACGTGCCGCATCCGGGTTCGGAGATGCCAACCTGACCGCCGTAATCGGCGCCTCGACCGGGCCCAATTGCTCCACATCCGCCGCATCGACGCCGATCAGATCGACCGCCTCCGGGCTCGGCAGAAACACGACGCCGGACGGTTCGCATCCCGCCTGAGCCGCATAACGCTGGCGCAGCGTCTCCAGCCGGGAGACCAGCGCCAGCCCAACCCGCCGGAAAGAGAGAAGATCGCTATTCATCCCTGCCTCCCGTCCGGCGCAGGCGCATCGCCGTGGCGTGAGCGTCCAGCCCTTCCAGCGCCGCGAGCCGCTCCACGACGGGCGCTATCGCCGATGCCCCCTCGCGGCTGGCCTCGATCAGTGTGGTCGTCCGCTGGAACGCTTCGACCGTAACACCGCTATAGGCGCGGCTCGCCCCACCCGTGGGCAGGGTGTGGTTCGGACCGGCCGCATAATCGCCCATGGATTCCGGCGTCCACGCTCCGAGGAAAATCGACCCGGCAGTGGTGATATCGCGCGCCAGTTCACCCGGCGCATCGGTTTGAAGGATGAGGTGCTCCGGGCACGCCAGCTCGGCGATGGCCATGGCCTCGCCCCGGTCAGCGGCCTCGATGATCACGCCCTGCGACAGCGCCTGCTCGGCAATCGCCTTGCGCGGCAGCGCACTCAGCTGGCCCGCGAGCTCGGCCTCAATCGCGGGAATATCCGCACCGATGGAGACAAGGCAGACCTGCGCCATCGGATCGTGCTCGGCCTGTGCCAGTAGATCCGCTGCGACAAAGCCCGGACGCGCGCCGGCATCGGCAATCACCATGACCTCGCTGGGTCCCGCCGGAAGATCAATCGCTGGTCCGCCGGGCAAGGTGCTGACATGGGATTTGGCCGCCGCGACCCAGGCATTGCCCGGCCCGAAAATCTTGGCGACCCGCGGCAGGCCCGCCGCGCCGAAGGCCAGCGCGGCAATCGCCTGTGCCCCGCCAATGGCGTAGACATTCGTAAGGCCCAGCAGGCTCGCCGCCGCCAGCACGGACGCATTCACCTTGCCATCCGGCCCCGGCGGCACGGTCACGGCAATCTCCCGCACACCGGCGATCTGCGCCGGCACGGCCAGCATGATCAGTGTGGAGACGAGCGGGGCCGAGCCCGCCGGCACATACAGCCCCACAGACCGAACCGCATCGACGCGGCGGCGGCAGGTCACGCCCGGCCAGGTTTCAATCTCATAGCCGCCCAGCCCCTGCTCGGCGTGAAACGTCCGCACAGCGGCAATCGCGGCCTCCATGGCGGCGATATCCTCCGGGTCAGCCGCCGCACGCGCGGCGTCGATCTCGGCGGGCGAAACGCGGAAGCTCGTCCCGGTAAACCCGTCCAGACGGCGCGCATATTCAAACACGGCCCGGTCGCCCTCGCGGCGGATGGCCTCGACGATCTCGATGGCGGCGGCGCGCGCCGTATCCGACTCCGGCGAGACCGAAAACACAGCCGCGCGGGCGCCCTCGCCCAGTTCCTTCCAGATGACCCGCTTCATCACGCCATCATCTTTTCGATCGGCAGCACCAGAATGGCCCGCGCCCCGGCGCCGCGCAGCTTCTCCAGCGTCTCCCAGAAGACCCGCTCGCGGCAGACGGCGTGGACGGCCACCACATCGTCGCGATCCGCGATCTGCGCGATGGTGGGCGCATCAGAGCCCGGCAGAAGCGCCTTGATCTCGGCCAGCCGGTCCTTGGGCGCATTCAAAAGGATGTATTTCGTCTGGGCAGAGGCAATCACGCCCTCGGCGCGCTCGATCAGCGTTTCAGCGACCGCTTCCACCGCTTCGCCGCGTCCGGTCTTGCGCCGGATCAGGACAGCCTGGCTCTCCAGCACGGTTTCAAACGCCGCCAGCCCGTTGGCTTCCAGCGTCGCCCCGGAGGAGACGAGATCACAGATTGCATCGGCAATGCCCATGCGCGGCGCGACCTCGACCGAGCCGCGCATTTCGACGATCTCGGCGTCAATGCCCCGCTCGGCGAGACATTTGCGCGTCAGACCCGGATAGGACGTCGCCACGCTGCGCCCGGCCAGATCCGCCACGGAGGAAATCTCCCCGCCCTTCGGCGCGGCCAGCTTCAACGTGCACCCGGCAAACCCCAGCGGCAGCGCCACTTCCAGATTGGCATAGCGGTTGGAGCGCGCCTGCATTTCATAGAGCACATTCTCGCCGACTATGCCGTAATCACACGCCCCGCCCGCCACAAAGCTGGGAATGTCATCATCGCGCACCAGCATCAGGTCCAGCGGCATATTCTCCGCCCGGCGATGCAATTGATCCCGCCCATAGGCAAGGCGCACACCGGCGCGCTTCAACAAATCCATACCGCCTTCGGACAGGCGGCCTTTGGACTGCACGGCGAGTTTCAAGCGGGCATCAGACATTGGCGTTTTTCTTCATCCGGTCGAGAACAAGGCGATAGCCCTGCGCAGGTTCCTGGGAGAGGAAGCGCGCCACGCGGGTGACTGTCGCCGTGGACGCGCCGGTTTTTTCGGAAATCTGGCGATAGGTCAGCTGGTTCTCGTCCAGCAGCCGCGCCACGCGCCAGCGCTCGGCCAGCGTCGACAATTCACCCGGCGTGCACAGATCGGTCAGAAACCGGTCCATTTCGCCCTCATCCTTCAAAGACAACAACGCCTCGATCAGCAGGCTACGCTCTTCAAGACCGTCATTTCGGCTCAGTTTTCTCATGGCTCTCACCTCCGTGAGCGCCGATATATCGTTTTAACATGCTAAAACAAGTGAGCGGAGTCAGTTGGCGTGCAGACAAGGAAACTGGCCAGGCGATTCATTGCGCGGGAGCCGCAGAACCTCCGGGGTCATCACCGCCGGGTGGATGGCCTCGGGTGACAATTTGAAATAGAGGAATGGGTTAGCCATTTTGCGAAAATATCGGCTAACCCACTAACGTCGAGCTTCCCCTGACAACACCCCCGAAACGTTCTACTCAATCCAAGTTGCTGCGTCATAGAGATCGGAAAGCTCAATTTTGTTTGAGCGGCGTGCACCCAAATACCAACCGGTCGAGATCCATAAGCAAACACCCCCGCCAAGACTTCGGTATTCAACCGGCCAGCCATATCGGCCGTCCCATTGACGTCCCGTCTCAAAATCAACGGCGTACGCGTTTGCAATGCTAGGCCGCAAAGAAACTACGGTTCTAAAATAGTACTCTTCAGCGCCGTCCGACACTGGAACTAGTTCGTGTTCGCTAATGCTGGGTAGCGCGCGTTGAGATTCTAATCTCCTCGACTCTAAACAGCTCCCAATCATAGCGGCTGTAGAGCCGTCAAACTGAGCTAGGCTCAGTACGTCTTCATCTGACGAAATCACTACTTCCGCGTGCTCTATCATTCCATCGGCACTAATGAGCGGGGATACTGATACGAGGCCGATGTTAATCTGCGAAGCGCAGGCCGTTTGTGTCAGTAGTATCAAAACTCCGCTATTCACGAACGACTTCATTTTCGATAACCTCTTTGTTAACATACAATTAGCTTATTTTCCTCGTTAATGTCCATATTAACTTGCGACTGGAAGAAGAACCTCTTTTCGCATTTTGGACACACGACAATCAAATCCGTGCTCTAAAATATATGAACAAACAAATTCCTATAAAAAAGAGGCCGCGAAGCAAAACTCCGAACCCCTCAACAAGACTAAATTGATTAATAATTAAAGATATTGTGGAAATCGCAACGATAATCACTATCATAATAATCATCAAAAGTCTTACTTGTGCGCGAAATTTCATTTTGCATATATTATATTAAATTGAAAAAACGGGGACGCACACCCTATTACCGGATTACATTCTCGCAAAGACTGTGTTCTGGCGCACGTCCCGCCACGCGGAAGAAATGCCTGTAAAACGCGCATCGTCCTGCCCGCCACCGCAAACTTCACGTGAACCCATTCACGGATACGCATACACGTCCACCATGAGAAATTGCGTCATCTGGCGCGCAACCCATCCGGGTGAGAGTTAACCGCGCGCGCCAGATTTATTCAATTGCAGGCTGCGGCGTTGTGCACAGTAGATTGTGGGATTGGTGTCCGACTAGCAATGTGGATGAAACTCAAACATCTTCACCGCCAGGCGGAAGACATCAGGCTGCGTGTTGAAATAGCGAAATGGGCTCTTGCTCATGGCGCCAAAATGGCAGCAAATCCACTAGCGCAGGGCTTCTTCTGACAATGCCTCGATTTGCCTACGTGCAACTATGTAACTTTCATTACTTTCAATACTTAAATTGTATTGTTTGGCTAATGAATTTATATGATTTCTTTCAGCGAGATCATAAAAATGATTTTTATACGATTTCAATTTCGTTCTAATTTCAATTTTTTTAATCCTATTTCCTCTTTTAAAAAATACAATTTTTTCTATGTCTTCTATATTTAGCAATGTCGAATTAAATACACCGAAAACGGTAACGTCATATTCAAATATTGCGATCTTTCCCATGTAAGAAAAATTTGAAGCAGAAAGCAAAACCATAAAGGCAGATATTACGATCGCCATGGGCGCCAAATTTTGAAATCTACCGTGATACTCACCGAATTGAACATAGAGCGACCAGATAAATCCCAGCACAAAAAACATGGTGCCGATAAACGGTACTACCAATTTGGATCGCAATACTATTCGTTGGTAAGCCATTGACGGTAGCCCCCCTACCCGCCCTTGACCTGCCCGGTCAGGGGGTCGGTTTCGATGATGGGGAGTTTCGCTTCTTTCCAGGCCCCGAGCCCGCCGGCGAGATGCGCATCGACATTCACGCCCTCATCCTGACAGCGCATGGCCGCCATGGCCGAGCGGCGGCCGGCCGCACAGTGAAACACCACGCGCTTGGGCCCGCCCACCGGAATGGCTTTCGGATCCAGCGTTGACAGGGGATAGAGCAAGGCGCCTGGAATGCGTTCCAGCCCGTATTCATTGGCCTCGCGCACATCAATCAGCAGGATATCGCCTGCATTCAGGGCATCCGCGACGGCTTTGGGCGACATGTCTTCCAGCTGGCTCATAAATCCGGTGTCCTCTGTGCTGTTTTGTCCACTTATCAAAGATGTAGTCTGTCCCCATATCTCTTGGCAATAACAGGAGCACACCATGACGACGCCGGACATTCTCGACTTCTTCCATGAAGACACCAACACCTTCACCTATGTCGTGATGGATCCGGCCACACAGCATGCCGCCATCGTTGATTCCGTGCTGGATTATTGCGCCGCCTCGGGCCGCACCCACACGAAAGCCGCCGATGCCGTGATCGCCGCCGTGAAGGATCGCGGCCTGACCATCGACTGGATACTCGAAACCCATGTCCATGCCGATCACCTCTCTGCCGCGCCCTATCTGCAGGAAAAGCTCGGCGGCCAGATCGCCATTGGCAGCCATGTCCGCGATGTGCAGAAGATCTTCACCAAACTTTTCAACGCCAATGGCGTCGCCACCGACGGCTCGCAATTCGGCGCGCTGATTGAGGATGGTCAGACTTTCAACATCGGCGAGCTGGAGGCCAAGGCCATTCACACGCCCGGCCACACGCCCGCCTGCATGTCCTACCTGATCGGGGATGCCCTGTTTGTCGGCGATACGCTGTTTGCAGCAGACTTCGGCACGGCGCGGTGTGATTTCCCCGGCGGCGATGCCCGCGCGCTCTATCAATCCATCCAGAAACTGTTTGCCCTGCCGGATACGACCCGCGTTTTCCTGTGCCACGATTATCTGCCGGAAGGCCGCGACCAATACATTCACCAGACCACGATCGGTGAGGAAAAGGCCAACAATATCCATGTCGGACACGGTGCATCGGAAGATGAATTCGTGAAGATGCGCACCGAGCGCGATGCCACCCTCGCCATGCCCAAACTCATCCTGCCCTCGGTCCAGGTGAATATGCGCGCCGGCCTTCTGCCCGAGCCGGAAGACAATGGCATCCGATATATCAAGATCCCGCTGGATGCGGTTTAGCGTCTCTCAGGCATATTCGGCAGTTTACCTCTCCCCGCTTTGTGTCGCATGATAGACGCAAGACTGATCCGGCAGATTGAACATCTGCCCACGGGATTTGCGGGGAGCAATATGTTGAAAAAATTACTGGCCGGTGTTGGCCTGACCGTAACCTTGGCCTTGTCGGCTTGCCAGACAACGGCAACAGAGCCCACCACTCTGGCCTGCCGCGCGCCGACGGGCGAGGAATTTGAAATCTTCCGCGCCGTCATCTCGCGCGACACCAACACGCTGACGCGCCTCTCGGCCATCGGCCCGGCCCGGACTGCGCTGGAACGCAACGACCCCTATGTGGCCGGCCATCTCTGGGGCCATCAGGGCTATACCGGTGGTACGCTGGTGGGCGTGCTCACCCAGCCGCCGCCTTGTGTCATTGATCTGCCGCGGCGGATTGATGCCGAAGGCAATGTCATCACAACACAGCGGTCCATCGCTGTTTATCAGGAAAGCCGTTTCCGCGCGCTCACCGGCGGTAGCGTCACCTTTGCACCGGAGCAGGCTGTGCGCCTGCCCGGCGTCAATCGTCAGGATTATTTCCGCTGCGACATGGTCCAGTCGGGTTCGAGCTGGCGCATGACGGATCTGTGCTCGCTGCCCACGGTCGCCGGCCGCGTCGGCTAGTCAAACCCATCAGGGAAGAAAAATGAAAACGCTCTATCTTGCACCCGCTCTGGCCGCACTCGCGCTCGCCGCCTGCAGCCAGCCGGCCACCGACGTTGAAACAGATATCGCAGACGCTGCAGACACGACCGATGCCGCCGCGTCCGAAGCGATGGAAGAGGCCGCGCCCGCAGAACGCATCGACCCGAATGCCCGTCCCGCTGATCGCGAGACCAGCGCGGCGATTACCGGCGAAGACCTCGCCTGGCGGATACAGACGCTGGCCTCGGACGAATTTGAAGGCCGTGCGCCCTCCACGCCCGGCGGTATTGCCGCCAGCCAGTGGATTGCCGACGAAATGGCACGCTCCGGGCTGGAGCCCGGCGGCGAGGATGGCACCTTCTTCCAGCGCGTACCGCTGGTCGAAGCGACCATGAATGTGGGGGCCTCCAGCTTCGATATCTCTATCAATGGCGAGCCCATGGGCCTCGAATACCTGACCGACGTCGTCTATGGCACGCGCCGGATCGAACCGGTCGTCAATATCGAGAACTCCGACATGGTCTTTGTCGGCTACGGCATCGTCGCGCCGGAATATGACTGGAATGATTATGCCGGCCTCGATGTCGAAGGCCGCACCGTTGTCATGCTGATCAATGATCCCGGTTTTGCCTCGGGCGATCCGGACCTCTTCAACGGCAATGCCATGACCTATTATGGCCGTTGGACCTACAAATATGAGGAGGCTGCCCGTCAGGGCGCGGCCGCCGTCATCATTATCCACGAGACCGAAGCCGCCAGCTATGGCTGGAACGTCGTTTCCGGCTCATGGTCCGGCCCGCAATTCGATCTGCAGCGCCCGGAAGGCTCCATGCCCTTCGCCGGCGCGGAAAGCTGGATCACCAATGAACGCGGCCGCGAACTCTTTGCCGCAACCGGGCTCGATTTCGATGCCCTGGTCGAGGCGGCCCATCAGCCTGGCTTCGAGCCCGTTGAAATCCCGGGCGCCGAGGTCAATGCAACCCTGACCATGGAGCATGAATTCCTCGACTCCCGGAACGTCGCTGGCGTTGTGCGCGGCACGGAACGTCCGGACGAATACGTGCTCTACATGGCCCACTGGGACCATATCGGCACGCGCGAAAGCTTCGGCTCCGATGCGGATGTCATCTATAATGGCGCTGTGGACAATGCGACTGGCACGAGCTCCATCCTCGAGATCGGACAGGCGTTTGCCGCCAATCCGGCCGAGCGCTCGGTGATCATTGTAGCCGTCACCGCAGAGGAATCCGGCCTTTTGGGCTCGGAATACTATGCCACTGATCCGCTCATCCCCTTCTCCCAGACGGTTGGCGGACTGAATATGGATGGCATGCTGCCCACCGGTCCGACCAGCGACATCGTCGTCATCGGCTATGGCGCATCCGAGCTTGAAGACCATCTGGCCGTCGTGGCCGAAACACAGGATCGCACGCTTTCACCCGATCCCAATCCGGAAGCGGGTTACTTCTATCGCTCGGATCATATCTCGCTCGCCAAGCGCGGCGTCCCGATGATCTATGCCGATACGGGTTCCGTGAATACCGAGCTCGGGGCCGGCCATGTCGAGGAACTGGCCGCAGCCTATCGCGCAACGGCCTATCACGGGCCGGAAGACGAGTTTGACTATGACTGGGATTTCGATGGCCTCGCCCGCGATGCCACCCTGCTCTATCTGCTCGGCGAACGCCTCGCCAATACCGATGAATGGCCGAACTGGTATGAAGGCAATGAATTCCGCGCCCTGCGGGACGAGCAGCTTTCCGGCAACTGATCAGGCTTTGAAGAGGCACCGGAAGATCGGTGCCTCTTCCATCGCCTCGAAGACCTCGCCAACAAAACCCGAATGCGCATCCATGAGAGGTGCGTCTGCAGCCTGCGCCCGCATGGCGCCAATCGCCGCGGCGATATCACCTGTCAGAGCCGCCTCGCCCAGAGCCTGAACCAGATAATCCGGCGGCAATTCCCCGCTTTCATCATCGACAACCAGCGCGGACAACGCCCGTCCGGCATCAACGACCGGATCTGCAGAACCCGCGATCCGGAGCGTCTCGCTCAATTCGGTGCGGCTCTCGCTGTGAAACAGCGCACAAATAAAGGCGCGGATTTTCGGATGATCATGTTCGCCGAGGAGTTCCCGCGTCTTGTCGCTGCGCTCGATATCATCCAGCGCGGCCAGGACGCGCGCGCCCTCCGGCAGGCGGTCCAGCGCAATCTCAATCACTTCCTCTGGCAGCGGCAGACTGTCGAACGCCGCCGCATCCAGCAGGCGGATCAGCGCCGCGTCGTCCTGCGGGGTTGACAGGCCGGCAAAACGCTCGGCGTAGGCGGCTTCATCGGTCTGAAGCATCTGGGACAAAAGATCGATCTGCACGGCACTGGCTTCGCGCCGGCGATGGGACGGGCACCGCAATCCGGGCCGCAGGTATTCAAAAGCCCCCTTCGGCCCCTGCCCGACAACCCGCAGACTGATCGCCAGGCCCGGTTTTCCCGGATAGACGACGCTGTGGATAAGAGACGAGCCTTCCTCGACGGGCTGGATATGACCGGGGTCAAACACCGCGAACGACCGGCGCTTCAGCGTGCCAAGCGTGAATTCGCCGGCATCGCGCGCCGCATCAAAGTCGAAACGGGCGTTGAAGGACTGCCCTTCGAGCACCTGGAAAGCGCCGGTCCAGTCATGCTGGTGCAACCGATCAGCCGCATCACTCCAGAGATGCGCGACAATGCGGACATGCGGCCCTGTAAAGAGCGGAATCAGACCGGGTTTGGAGCTGTCGCCGAGACCGGCCAGCTGACCCTCCCCGGCCGCCGTCCAGAGCGCCGCGAGCGACACCTGATCCTGCAGGGACCAGTCATCCAGCAATCCTGCCGCCACGTTGGTAAAGCGGTCCGGCGATCGCCCGGCTTTGTCGAATCCAGCTTCCGCTTCGGCCCCGAATTCTTCAAACAGCGCGCGCAAAATGCCCTCCAGAAACAGCAAACGCCCCGCAGCCGGGTGGAGGCTACGGGGCGTTCAAACTGATAGCCGTTAGTCCCAGTAAAGGACGCGCTTGGCTTTCGGAGCGGACTTCCGCAAAACTTTGACCTTCAACATACTCATCTCCTCTTCTGAGTCATCGCGACCCTTCTGGTCACCACAACCCATGTTTGAAGTGAGTCGGCCTACGTCGTAAACCTTTTGTTCATCCTGACCAAAAGCATCAGGCGGCGTTGGCCCGGCTGGCCTTCTTGCGCTCGTGTTCTTTGAGCCAGCGTTTGCGTATCCGAACCGACTCCGGTGTCACCTCGACCAGCTCGTCATCATTGATGAATTCCAGTGCAAATTCGAGCGTCGCCTTGATCGGCGTCGTCAGAACAACGGCTTCGTCCGTGCCCGACGCGCGGATATTGGTCAGCTGCTTGCCCTTGGTCGGGTTTACCGGAAGATCATTATCCCGGCTGTGAATGCCGATAATCATGCCCTCATAGACATCGGTGCCGTGCCCGAGGAACAGCTTGCCGCGTTCCTGCAAATTCCACAGCGCATAGGCAACAGCCTTGCCGTCGACCATCGAGACCAGTGAACCATTACGGCGTTGACCGATCTCACCCGCTGCGCGCGGGGCATAATGGTCAAAGGTATGGAACATCAGTCCGGCACCCGAAGTGGCGGTCATGAATTCGGACCGGAAACCGATCAGGCCCCGCGTCGGGATTTCATAATCCAGGCGCACGCGGCCCTGCCCGTCCGGCGTCATATTCTTCAGCTGACCCTTGCGTTCGCCGAGCTTCTCCATAATCGCGCCCTGCGCCTCTTCCGGCAGGTCGACCACCAGGTTTTCGAACGGCTCACAGATTTCGCCATCGATTTCCTTGGTCAGGACGTGAGGACGTGAAATCGCCAGCTCATAGCCTTCGCGGCGCATATTCTCGATCAGCACGGACAGGTGCAATTCCCCGCGCCCGGACACTTTGAACTTGTCGGCATCATCCTGCTGCTCCACGCGCAGGGCGACATTGTGGATCAGTTCGCGTTGCAGACGGTCAGCGAGATTTCGGCTCGTGACATACTTGCCTTCCCGGCCGGAGAACGGACTGTCATTGACCTGAAAGGTCATGGCGATGGTCGGCTCATCCACGGTCAGCGGCGGCAGCGCCTCGACTTTCTCGGGCGAGCACACCGTGTCGGAGATATTGAGCGGATCAATCCCGGTAAAGGTAATGATGTCACCTGCGCTGGCGCTGTTCATTTCAACGCGCTCAAGCCCCTGGAATCCGAATACCTGCTGGATTTTCCCGCGACGGATCTTGCCATCTGCGCCTATCACGGACACTTGCTGGTTCTTCGTCACGGAACCGCGGCGGATGCGGCCAATGCCGATTACCCCCGTATAGCTGGAATAATCCAGCGCACTCACTTGGAGCTGCAGGGGCCCGGTCAGATCGACGGGCGGCGGCGGCGTGTGATCCACGATCATCTGGAACAGCGCCGTCATGTCCTCGTCCGGATTTTCAGCGTCCAGTCCGGCAAAGCCGTTCAGGGCTGACGCGAACACGACCGGGAAATCCAGCTGCTCGTCATTAGCGCCCAGGCGGTCGAACAGATCAAACGTCTGATCGACGACCCAGTCCGGACGCGCGCCCGGACGGTCGATTTTATTGACCACGACAATCGGGTTCAGCCCGCGCTCAAGCGCCTTGCGCGTAACGAAGGCGGTCTGTGGCATCGGGCCATCGACCGCATCCACCAGCAAAAGCACTGAGTCTGCCATCGACAGAACACGTTCGACTTCTCCGCCGAAGTCTGCGTGTCCGGGGGTGTCGATGATGTTGATGCGCCAGTCCCGCCAGGTCACGGCAGTGTTTTTGGCGAGGATGGTGATGCCGCGTTCTTTTTCGATATCGTTGGAGTCCATCATGCGCTCGGTCGTCTCGACCCGATCGCCAAATGTACCCGATTGCTTCAAAAGCTGATCGACAAGGGTCGTCTTGCCATGGTCGACGTGGGCGACGATGGCAATATTGCGCAATTTTTCCGGTGCAACGGACATAGGCAGAACTCGAATAGCCAAAGGAATTTGGCGCCTCTTAGCCTTGTCCTGCCTGTCCGGCTACCCCAAAAAACGCAAAGCAGGTTTTCAGGCTCTGGCCAATCCGCCCGAAGCAGCGGCCGCGTTCCGGCGCCGTCGCTTGAGCCAGCGATAAACCAACAAGACGACAGCTTGGGTAAAGACGCCAAAAAACGAGAACACGAAGATCATGGCGGCCACGCCCGAAGCCCGGGAATGAATCAGCCATGTTGGCCGCGTGATAACAAAATACCAGCCCGGTGTTTCAATGCGGGCAAACGCGACAATCCGGCCATCATCCGTTTCGGTCACCCCTGTTGCACGCCCATCGCGGCGTATGGCTTCCGACAAGGCGAAGGCGCCTGCGGACCTTCCGGCTTCAGCAACAGCTTCCGGCGTCAGAACGTCCTGGAACAACAGATCCCGGTGTGCCACGAGGCTGCCCTCCCGCGTCAGGATCATATTCTGCGAATTCGGTTCGGCATCGACGATCGCATTCGCGAGATAGTTCTGCATCGAAATCGTCACGCCAAATGCTCCAAGATGATGGCCACTTGCCCGAACCGGAAAATGGCATCCGGTCGTCAGTGCCACACCATCACGCACATATAGCAATCGCGAAAGCTGCGTGCAGCGCGCCACGCCCATCGGATTATTCGCTGGCGATACAATCTGCGCCAACTCTTCTGACTGCAAATCAAAATCCGCCGGTGCATTGATCCTGTAGAATTCGAGCCGGTCTTCACGGCCCGGAGCGAAAATAATCAGATCATTATTGGGGGTCACAAAATTCAGATTATCGAAGTGGCCCAAATTCGCCTCTCCGTGCTGCCGGACCGTATGATAGGCGGCAATCAGCTGTCTTTGCCGTTCGGGTGCGACATCGACATCGGCAATAAACGCGCCAACGCCATAGACATAATCGCCATCTGCGGTGCGATAGCCGTCAAACAATTCCGGCCGGGAGCGGCGTGTGCCGTCGCCGAACTCGGGAAACAACCAGTTGAACTCGGCAGAAACATCAGCGTCTTCCATAGCGGCCAGGCGGTTTGCAAAGCCCCGCCCGGTTGCATATTCAATCGCGCGCACGTCGGTAAAGAGCGCGCTTTGGCGATTGGCGCGCTCCTCGATGTGCAAGGCGCTCGCCTCCATTACTTTGCGCTCGAAATAAGGCTCCAGGGTCAAATACCCTGCGATCGCGGCAAATGATGCAACGCCCACAGCCACCAGGAATGTCATCCCGGTAGATTTCCAGTTCATCCGGTTCATCAGGCTTCCCGTTAGTTTTAGTTTTCCACCTGATTTGGTTCGTACACGATCAAGGTTAAATTCTCACCAACACACCAACCGCCATCGCCGCTTGATCCCGGGCACATGGTCCGGCTAAACCCGCCAGTGGAGAGGTGGCCGAGTGGTCGAAGGCGCTCCCCTGCTAAGGGAGTAGGCTCGGAAGAGTCTCGAGGGTTCGAATCCCTTCCTCTCCGCCACTATTTTCAGACCCGCGATGACTGCATGCCAATCAATAGGCTTGCTAACGCTGTCGCTGCAGGGATGCGCGGCTTCTTGAAGGCACTCACGGTATTTACGAAACGATCGCCCGCTCAACGCAACCTTAACAAGTATACGGGTCAACTGTATTTCGCCTTGAAGTCTCGGGCTATTGGGGCATCTTTCCGCGCGGAGGCTTTCCCATGAAACGTGCTGCGACCCTGATCATTGTTCTCGGCGTTTTTCTCGCCATGACCGCCATTGTCATTTTCCGTTCGATCGGGGGTGAAGAAGCGGGCGAAGGCGGCTGGGGTGGCAGTGCCGTTCCGGTCGCGGCCTATGAAGTGGGAGCGCACGAATTTGCGGACATTGTTGAAGCGCTCGGCACAGCGCGGGCGAATGAAACCGTAACGGTGACAGCGCGCGTGTCCGACACGATTTCCGTCGTGAATTTCGACTCCGGCCAGCGCGTGGCGGAAGGTGACATCCTCGTTGAGCTGACCGAGACGGAAGAAGCAGCAGACCTTGCCGAAGCGCGCGCCACCCAGCGCGAGGCCCGCCGGGAACTGGACCGCGTCGAGGATCTGATTGATCGCGGCATCGCGCCGCGCCAACGCCTCGATGAAGCCAACGCGGCCGTTGAACGCGCGGCCGCCCGGGTGAATTCCATCGAGGCGCGGCTGGCCGACCGCATCGTCCGCGCACCCTTTGCCGGCATGGTGGGGCTGCGCGAAGTCAGTGTCGGAAGTCTGGTCCGCCCTGGCGATCCGATCATCACGCTGGACGATACGTCCACCATCAAACTGGATTTCTCCGTGCCGGAACGTTTTCTGGCCGCTCTGGAGCCTGGGATTTCCATTGCCGCGCGCACATCGGCCTATCCGGATGAAATCTTTGTCGGTGAAATCGCCCAGATCAGCAGCCGGATCGATCCGGTGACCCGGACGGTGACGGTTCGCGCCGAAATTGACAATGAATCCGGCCATCTGCGGCCCGGCCAGCTCATGACGATCGAGATCCGGCGCGACATCCGCAACACGCCCGCCGTGCCCGGGTCGGCGATTACCCGTTATCTGGACGAGAGCTTTGTCTTTGTCATCGGCGAACGTGACGGCGGCCAGTTTGTTCAGCAGCGCGTCGTCGAACTTGGACAGCGCGACGGCAATCTCGTCGAAATTACCGATGGCCTCTCCCCCGGTGACATGATCGTGGCGGAAGGCGTGCATCGCGTCCGAAGTCAAATGCCGGTGACGGTGACCGAAACACGGTCAGCTCCTGCCTCCCAGGGCGCCACCACCTCGGCAATCCCGTCCAGCAATCTGACGAGCCAGCCATGACGCTTTCCGATATTGCCGTCCGGCGCCCGGTGCTGGCTTTTGTGGCGAGTGCCCTCATCATCGTGTTTGGCATTCTGGGTCTGCGCGAACTGCCCCTTCGCGAATTGCCGGATGTCGATCAGCCCGTCGTCTCGGTTCAGGCCGAATACCCCGGCGCCAATGCCGAGGTCGTCGAAAACCGGGTCACTCAGGTGATCGAGGATCAATTGTCGGGCATTGACGGCATTGAACTGATCCAGTCGTCATCCCGCGATGGCAATTCCAACATTTCCATTACCTTCGATCTGAGCCGTGATATTGAAGCGGCCGCGAACGATGTGCGCGATGCAGTCTCCCGGATTGCGGACCGTCTGCCGCCGGAAATCGAACAGATCGAGGTCCAAAAGCAGGATTCCGACGCGCGCCCCTTCATGTGGTATGCGCTGATGTCGGACCGAATGACATCGGAAGAGCTGTCCGATTACGCCGAGCGGTCCATGATTGACCGGTTCAGCGTCATTGATGGCGTCGCACGCGTCAGGATTGGCGGCCAGCGGCGCTATGCCATCCGGATATGGCTGGATCCGCAGGCCATGGCCGCCCGCGGCATTACCGTCTCGGATATTGATGCCGCGCTGAGAACACAGAATGTCGAGGTTCCCGGCGGTTCCATCGAGACGCCGGATACCCAGATTGTCGTTCGGGTCGAGCGCATGTTTTCCGAGCCGGAAAGCTTTGAACGCTTGCCGATCGGCCGCGGCGAAGGCGGCCACATCATCCGCCTCGCCGAAGTCGCGGATGTGTCCCTGGAAGCAGAAGAACCGCGCACCCTCTTCCGGGGCAATGCGAACAATATGATCGGCCTCGGGTTCGTGCGTCAAAGTCAGGCCAATTCCGTACAGGTCGCCAGCGATGTCAGCGCCGAGGTCGAACGCATCCGGCCCAACCTGCCCGAAGGCATGACGCTTATTGTCGCGTCCGATGACACGGTCTTCATTGAAGAATCCATCCGTGAAGTCTGGCGGACACTGTTTGTCGCCGCCACTCTGGTGGTGCTGGTCATCTATCTGTTTCTTGGCAGCTTCCGTGCCGCCATCATTCCCGCCGCTGTCGTGCCGGTCTGTCTGATTGGCGTCTTCGCCGGCCTGGCCATCGCTGGCTTTTCCATCAACATCCTCACCCTGCTCGCACTGGTGCTCGTGATCGGGCTGGTCGTGGACGATTCCATCGTGGTTCTGGAAAATATCCAGCGCCGCGTGGATATGGGTGAAGGCCCGGCCCTCGCCTCGCTGCGTGGCGGCCGCCAGGTCTTCTTTGCGGTGATCGCAACGACGGCCGTTCTGGTCGCGGTCTTCGTTCCACTGGTCTTCCTGCCCGGTTTTATCGGCCGGATTTTCAACGAGCTGGCCCTTACCATTGCGGTGGCCGTGATCCTGTCCAGCTTCGTGGCGCTGACCCTCTCGCCCATGATGGCGTCCAAGCTCATCAAACCATCGACGGAAGCGCGCGGACCGGCACGCTGGGTGAATGAAATCGTCAATCGCGTGCGCCGGAATTATCGATCCAGTCTGGAAATTGCGGTGAAGACACCCTGGATGATCATTCCGGTCGTCCTCGTCGCGCTTGGCGGCTCGGCCTTCCTGCTCAACAAACTGCCGGGCGAACTGACCCCGCCGGAAGATCGCGGTGCCTTCTTCGGATTCTTCTCCGGGCCTGAAGGCGCCAGCTTCGACTATATGACCCAGCAGGCCGCCGAAGTTGAAAACATCGTGATGGACTACGTCGAGGCAGGCGAATTGCGCCGCGTGCTGGTCGTCGCGCCCGGCTGGGGTGGCTCGGGCTATAATTCAGGGATCGTCATCGGCAGCATGGTCCACTGGGACGACCGCCGGGATGGCAGCGAGATCATCGGCGAAATCAATGGCCGCTTTGGACAGCTGACCGGGGTGCGCGCCTTTGCCTCCATGCGGTCGGCTATTCGCGGTGGCGGAGGCGGCGACGATATCCAGTTCGTGCTCCAGGGGCCAGACTATCGCAGTCTGGATGCGGAAGCCGAGCGGCTGCTGGCCGCCATCCGCGAAGGCAATCCCAACCTGATGCGCGCCCGCAAGGATTACGAGCCCACAAGCCCACGCCTGGTGGTCGATATTGACCGTGAGCGGGCGGCAGATCTCGGCGTCTCGGTGGCCGACATCGGGCAGACCTTGCAAACTCATCTCGGATCGCGCCGTGTCGGACAATTCATTGAACAGGGCGAAGCCTATAACGTTATTATGGAGAATCGCCGGGATCAGCGCTCCAGCGCTCAGGACCTGGAGACACTCTATGTCTCCGGTCGCGAAGGCCGCCTGATTCCCCTGTCCAATCTGGTTTCGATCACCGAAATCGGCGAAGCGTCATCGCGCAACCGTGTGGACCGCCAACGCGCCATCACGGTCTCCGCCACGCTGGCGGAAGGATATACGCTGGGTGAAGCGGTTGAATGGCTCGACGACTGGGCAGGTAGCGAACTCGCACCCCGCTTTTCGACCACCTATCTGGGGGGCGCCAAGGAGTTTCTTGAAGCCAATACGGCGCTTCTCTTCGCCTTCGGCATGGCCTTGTTGATCGTGTTTCTGGTTCTGGCCGCACAATTCGAGAGCTTCATCCAGCCCTTCGTCATCATGTTAACCGTTCCGCTGGCTGTTACCGGCGGATTGTTCGGCCTCGAAGTGATTGGCTCCAGCCTCAATATCTATTCCCAGATCGGACTGGTGATATTGATCGGGCTGGCGGCCAAGAATGGCATTCTGATTGTCGAATTCGCCAACCAGCTGCGAGAAGAAGGCCGCGATGTCATGACGGCGACCCTGGATGCCGCCGAAATCCGCTTCCGCCCGATCCTGATGACCGGCCTGTCGACCGCTATCGGGGCCGCTCCGCTGATGCTCGCAAGCGGTCCGGGGGCTGAAAGCCGGATCACGATCGGTGTTGTGATCTTTACCGGGGTGACGGTTGCGACCCTGTTTACGCTCTTCGTTATTCCGGTGGCCTACAGCGTTCTTGGCCGGTTCACGAAGACGCCGAACTGGATGTCAAAACAGCTGGAATCGCAAGCCGAGGATGCCGGCGGCGAACCGGTCGTCGGAGCGCAGAACTAGCCCGCTTCACGCGCGCATCACAATCCGGACATTGGTATGGAAGTCGGCTAGCCCGCGCCCCATATCGGCGGGACCAGTGCTGACGAATGAAAAGGGAGTGGCCCATGCCCGGAAACTACAAAAAAGACGCCGATGCCATCGCCCGGCTGACCCCCGAACAATATCGGGTCACACAGGAGAATGGCACGGAACGCCCCTTCACTGGCGAGTTTGACGGTCACAAGGAGGTCGGTCTGTACGTCGACATCGTGTCCGGCGAACCGCTTTTCACCTCGATGGACAAGTTTGACAGTGGGTGTGGCTGGCCCAGCTTCACAAAGCCCGTTGAGGGTGAAAACATCAACGAATTACGGGATATATCGCATGGCATGATCCGCACCGAGGTCCGCTCGCGGCATGGAGACAGCCATCTGGGCCATGTCTTCCCCGATGGCCCTCAGGATCAGGGCGGATTGCGTTATTGCATCAATTCCGCCTCGCTTCGCTTTATCCCGGTCGCTGACCTTGAAGCCGAGGGATATGGCGAATACGCCCACCTTTTCACCGATTGACCCCGTGAACGGCATGCAGGCGGTTGCTTGCATGCCGGACCGCCCCACGGCTTTATGGGGCGATGCAATTTCCGGCCTATCATGTCTGCTGAAGAAACGCTGCGTATCCTGCCAAAACTGTTGGGTGCGGGCGATTTTGCTTCTGCCGAGCAACAAGTGCTCGGGGCGCTGAGCTCCGACCCCGAGCATCCCGCCCTGAACGCCTTCGCCGCCTTTATATCTGATCGTCTCGGGAAGACGCAGGCCGCGATCCTGTTCGCCCAAAAAGCCGTCGCCAGCCCCGGCACATATCCGCGTCAGGCGGCGCAAGGTGCCAATATACTCGCCCGGCTCCGCCAGTTCAGCGCTGCGCTGGAAGCCGCCCGCGCCATCAAATTCGCCGAAACAAGCGACCCGGTTGTGCTTGATCAGCTGGGCGCCTGTTTCACCGCCTGCGAAAGCCATGCAGAAGCCTGCGCCGTCTATGAGCGCCTCGTTGCCCTTGTCCCGCATGAACCGCGCTGCTGCTTCAATCTGGCAGCCGCTCAGCGCTATACCGGCGATCTGGAGGCCGCAGCACGTAATTTCGATCTGGCCAGCCAGACCGGCCCACAGGCGTCCGAGGCCGCCTATGCCCGGTCCTTGCTCAAAAAGGCTTCCGCCGAGCAAAACCATCTGGACGATCTGGACCACCGCCTTCAGGCACCGGGACTGGATCCGCTTTCCCGCGCTTCACTGCACTATGCAAAAGGCAAGGAATGGGAAGACCTCGAACAATGGTCCAAAGCCTTCGCCGCGTGGACGGATGGTGCGCGCGCCATGAAGACCGCCCGCCCCTATTCGGTTGATCCGGAAATCGACGCGATCAACGAGACCATCAAGGCGTGGCCCGAGGCAACCGCCCGGTATGCGCCCGCTGAATTGACGCCTGTCTTCATCGTCAGCCTGCCGCGTGCGGGATCAACCCTGCTGGACCGCATCCTGTCCAATCGCAGCGATGTGTCATCCGCGGGTGAGACCGAGGATTTTATTGTCAGCCTGCTGGCGGACCCGGCATTGGCGTCTTTGCAGAATCCGTCAGAAATCGCACGGAAAACGCGCGCGATAGATATCAAGGCGCTAGGCGGACGCTACCGCGCGGCGCTAAAGCAGCGCGGATTTGATGCCGGCTATGTCATCGACAAGACGCCGACCAATTTTCTCTATGCCGGGCTGATCGCCGAGGCTCTGCCCGAAGCCAGGATCATTCACGTCACCCGCGACCCGAAAGATGCACTGATCGCGACCTACAAAACGCTCTTCAGGGATCGCTATTTCTGGTCATATGATCTGGATGACATCACCGCCTACATTGCGGCCTATCGGCGATTGTTGCGCCATTGGCTGGAGCACTGGCCATCGCGCATTGAACAAATCGCCTATGAAAATCTTGTCGAAAACACCGAAGCCGAAGCCCGCCGGATAACCGCGGCACTCGATCTCGACTGGAATGACGCCTGCCTTGATATCGGCCGCAATAAAGCCGCCGTCTCGACGGCCAGCGCGGAACATGTCCGGCGGCCCGTCTACCAATCCTCCATCGGACACTGGAAGCACTTCAGCGACAACATCGCAGACGTGCTTCCGGCGCTCGCGAAACTGGAACAGGACTAGCTTTCGCCGCGCTCGAGCGGGCCTTCGACATGAAGCCGGGGATTTTGGCAAAGGTCGTGCACCAAAGCCCCCATGAGTTCGCCGTCCGGGCCACGAATATGCTCCACCGCCTGACACTCATTGGCTTCCGGCACCTCTGGCAGGAAGACCGTTCGCCCTTCATTCAGGTGCACTTCCGTCGCATCCAGTTCACGAAGGGACGTCAGGCGCTGTTCGGCATTCACAATCATGCATTCAAACCGCCGTTGATCGGCCGTAATAACGCGCACCGCCGTATGGTCTTCGCTCGGCGAGTAGGCGTCAATTGCCCCCGCGGCATCGGTCACTTCATCCAGACACATCCGGACTTCGTCAAAACGGGTGAGAATATCCCGGCTCCAGTCCCACTGGCCGCCATCTTCGCGGGCACACCCACTATAAACCGCGTTATTTACCTGTATGGAGGCGAAAAACGGACGCTCTATTCCGTCCGCGCCCCGACACGGACCCGCCTGGAATGACGCGGATACGCGCACATCTTCATCGCCAGCCGAGACAAAACGTCGAAAGCCATTCATCAGATGATCGGGGCCCGGACGCAATCGGGTCAGCACCGGATCGTTTTCGGCCATGACCATGTGAAGGTCTGCAAACAGCTCGCCAGAAAGCTCGTAGAATTCCAGGCTCGCCCGCCAGTAGGGCGCGGCCCCCAACGCATTCATGCTATAGGGCGTGTCCGGGCGAGTGCCGGCGAATGCCGATCCGATCGCGGCATATTGAAATCCGGACGAGGCCGATACTTCGTCATCGCCCGCTGTGATATCCGCCTCTTCCTCCGTCTGGACCGGCGGCGCAGGCGGTGGCGCCGGGGCTACCGCAGCCGATCGCATATCACCTGCGTCCAGATCAGATGGCGCGGTTGCACAACCGGCCAGCAGCGCCCCCAACAAGGCCGGTATCGCGATCTGTCGAAACATGTGTCCCTCCCCGGAAACCCGGCAATCATCATATCGCGAAATCCGCGCAGGACGAAATCGCCCGGCTTCAGCTTTCGCTAACCACGTCTGACAACCGAATCTTTTCGTTATTCGGGCATTATCCCGGTGTGATCAATTTGATCGGGACTGGTGACCATGAGCAAACGGCACTTCGAAGCACGACCTTTTTCTCCGGCGAATGACGTCTCGCCGGGCTTTGCGGGTCTGGAAAGTGGGCGCGGACGCGCGGCAACGCTCGAGACGATGCGCGCGAAAATTGACCCGCCGACCAACCGGATCGATCGGGCAACGCTCAGCCGCGCGCTTCAGCTGATCGACCTCGCCATAATGGGCAGTCTGGCAGTCGCCGCCTTCCTTTCCTATTCGGCCAATTTCTGGCCCATCCTCGTCTTTCTCGGCGTGACCCTCTGTGCGTTCCGCGTATCTCACCTCTACATCATCCGCGCGCGCAAGCCGGCCTGGCGGCATATGGCAACGGGCATTATCGGTCTTGGCCTCGCGGGCATCGCGACAATTACGCTGGTGCAATTGTCCGATCCGGCGCTCACGCTTGCCGCCACGCAGCAGGCCAGCGTTTCCGCTGCGGCCTTGCTGGTGATCCACACAGTCTATGCCTTCTTCATGGAATACTGGGCGCGGAATGGCCGATTGGCCGCAAATGTAGTTATCGTGGGGGCAACGGCAAATGCCCGCCGCCTGATCGATTCCAATGACCGAAACAAAGCAGTCAACATTCTCGGCATCTTTGATGATCGGCAGGCGCGCAGCCCGTCCATCCTCGCCGGGGCGCCCTATCTGGGTACGCTGGCAGACCTGACCAGCTGGCCGCACTTGCAGGAAGTCGACCGCATCATCGTGACAGTGACGCCGCATGCCGTCGACCGGGTTCAGAACCTGATCACCAAATTGTCCGGATTGCCGCAACCGGTCTGTCTCTTGCTGGATTTCGAGCACTTCAATCCGAAGAAACAATCGCTGGAAGACATTGCCAACGCCCCGGCCGCACGCCTGTCTGGCAGCCCTGCCACGCCGGGCTGGATCATTGCCAAGCGGCTGGAAGATCTGGTGATCGGTTCCCTGATGTTTGTGGCGGCGCTGCCCGTCATGGCCGTCCTGGCGGTTCTGATCAAACTGGATTCCCCGGGCCCTGTCCTGTTCCGTCAGAAACGCGAAGGCTTTAACGGCCGCCTGATTGAAGTCTTGAAATTCCGCTCCATGCGCGACGAGCCTGCGCCCAAAGATGGCGCTGTCCGCCAGGTAGAGCGCGACGATCCACGTGTCACACGACTGGGCCGTTTCATTCGCTCGACCAGTCTCGACGAGTTGCCGCAGCTCTGGAACGTCCTCAAAGGCGAGATGTCACTGGTCGGCCCGCGGCCACATGCGCCGGGCATGAAAACCGGCGCGGCGCTGACCTCCAGCCTCGTGGGAGAATATGCGCACCGTCATCGGGTAAAACCGGGCCTGACAGGCTGGGCGCAAGTCAACGGATCCCGCGGCCCCCTTCACTCTCCTGAAGCCGCACGCGAACGCATCCGTTATGACGTTGAATATATCAGCAAGGCCAGCCTCTGGTTTGATCTCTGGATCATGCTGAAAACCGGCCCCGCTCTGCTCGGCGACAAGATCAATATCCGCTAGGGACGAAGCCTGTTCCGCGTCCAGCAACGGCGCAGCTCCCGCAGCAGCGGAGCATCGGCTGTACGACGAGTGGCGTCCGGATCGTGACCGAAAAACGGATTCCAGCCATTCTCGACCTGCTCGTAATTTCCCCAGCCTGACGGCCAGCTGAACCACGCTGAATTGGCGCCCTGCTCTTCCATGGACTGTAGTCTCAATCGAGCGAATTGCGGCGCACTGTGAGCCCAACGGCGAACGCCCCATTCTCCGACCATCCAGCGACCGGCCGCAGGCGGAGCGATGCGAGCCGATTCCGTTGAAAAAGAGGCAGCGCTATGCGGCCCCGAATGGGTGTAGGCAAAGGGCGAGTAATCGTGAATGGCCAGTACGGTATGGCCCAGCCCTGAAAGGTTCAATTCGGCCTCAAAGGCAGCATTAGCATACCCGTCCGGACTGATCAGCAGCGGCGTTTCGATATCCACCTCCCGAATGGCCAGTGCCATTTGCCGCGCCATTTGCGGCCAGGGAGAACGGCCCACAATGTGGCTGCCATTGGGCTCGACCATCAACAGATAACCGGCGACCGCAGGATTGGCGCGAAACTGCCGGGCTGTCTGTTGCCACATATCCGACCAGGCAATCTGAGCCTCGCCATCCTGCCACAACCGCTCGTCAATCATCGAAGCGGGAAACCAGCTATCGCCATCATCACGATGGAAGGTGAATTCTGATCGCCCCGGTCCGGATCGAAATCCGATGACGGAAAACAGGCCGTGACGGGCGCATCGCTCAACCAGCCGCGCCAGATGCTCGGCGATCTGTTCATCGATCCGGTAGGGCGCGGTTTCGGTAAATATGCCGGGATGGGACAGAAGAGCGAAATTGCCGCCATTCCCTGCCAGACTGGCCAGTGCGGCGTCCGTAACGGGCGTCCCGACGGGTCCCGGTCCCAAAAAAGTATCTCCGTCAATATCCGGATAAACCCGCCGCTGCGGCAACACCGCGCCCCGAAGGTGCGGCCCGGTCGCATTATCCCAGAGATCTATTTTCCGGCGGGTGGCGGACCTTTGTCCGCCCATCAATAACGAGGCACCACCCGCCAGTAGGACAGAGCGGCGGTCAGGCCGGATTACCATGCGTAAAAGGAGGCCAGCTTGTCGGCCTTTCGCAAGGCCCGCCGGGGCAAGCCGCCCACATTGCCAAGCGGCGCCTTTTCAAAGGCATCGGCCAGCGACCGGGCCGCGCCGCGTAAGGTAGCCGGCGCAGACGCGGTCAGAATGCAGCCCTGCGCCAAAGGCACTTGCGAGCTGCTCAGATTGCGCTTGAAGTCATAGTCGCCGGGACCGAGCTCCACAGTGTCACGCCCTTCCGAAGCCGCAACGCGCACTTTTTCGAGCAGCAGCAGCAATCCAGGGCTCAGCTTGTTGAAAGCCGGATCATAGGCCGGAAACCAGTAATGGCTGCGCGATTCACTCCCCATGCCGACATGAACAGCTGCGATCTGACCACCCATATTGAGCGTCGAACAAATACCCCGAAATCTGTCGGTTCGCTTTTTAAGCAGGGCCTTCAAAAGCTTGCCGGTCCACTCGACGGAAAAAACATCAAAGACACCGGTCCGGCGGTATTGCTGACTTTTCCAGTCCACCATTGTGGCAAAGGCTTCCGGACGGTCATCGTCCATCCGGAATTCGAAGCCGCCTTCGGCCTCTTCCAGCTTGCGGCGGCGCGACCGGATATTGCGAAAAGCCTTGGGCTCCAATTCCGCGCGTGATTGCTCAAAGGCATCGAAGCCTTTCGACATATCAATGATCCAGGAGCCATCCTGCACCGCGGAGTGTTCCTTCCAGCAGGATTGGAGACCAAGCGCGCTGTGGAATTCGAAGAGCGGTACACCGCCCGCCTTCAGCCAGGATTTCAGGTCAACCTCACGGCCGGGCTCGCTGATCACACCGTGCACGTCCGACAAAGGCCCCGCCAGCGGCCGAGCATAGCCCACCTTGCCCATTTGCAGGGGCAGGAAGCCGACAATTTGTCCATTTTCCCGAACAACCAGAACCCGCGTATCCGACCGCGCTTCTTCACAGCATTCGGCAAACTCCAGGCGAAAATACGGACTGGCCAGCGCGGGGTCAGCATCCGTAAACGCCACCCATGCCTCACGCTCAACGGTCAGCAGATCGCTGGGTTTCTTGAGTTCCGCTTCAATTGAATTGGCCATGGGCACCCCGGTTTCTGGCCTGACAATAGCCGAACAGGGTTTCGTTTTGGTTTCCGGCGGCCCAGTGTCGGCATTTTGAAGGGAAACAGGCATCCGCCCCGGACACTTTCCATGGTGTCATCGTTCAGCTTCGCAATTTTGCTGCTTTTCTGTGGATGTTCACGCGATTTTAGGTGCTTGTGTGCAGGATGCTCGGCTCAACAAGGGAGCTGCGCGCAAGAATGCTCGGCAAGCACATTCTCGGATACCTGCCCGTGCAGATTGCCCGCGCCGTTGTCGGCTTCGGCGGCGTCGCCGTTCTGACGCGCCTGATGCCCGCCGAAATGTATGGTCAATATGCGCTGGCGCTCGCCGCCATGCACATTACGGCCATGGCCTTTCATACCTGGCTGGATGCTGCCGTTGCGCGGTTTCACGCGCGGGCCGATGAACGCGGCCAGCTCGCCTCCCATCTGGCGACCATCTATACCAGTTTTGCACTGGTCGGCGCAGGCGTTCTGATCCTTGGCGGTGTAGCGCTCTGGCTGGCCCCGTTCAGCATGGCCTTGAAGTCAGCGCTGGGGTTCGGCCTCGCTGCCCTCACCTTGCGCTCCCTTTTGGCCATCGGCATTGAATCGCGCCGCGCGGCTGGCGAGGTTGCGTCCTATTCGATCTTTGAAACCGCCAATATTCTGGGCGGATTTGCGCTCGGTATTGCCATTCTGATGGCGACGCCCCTGGGCGCTGCTGGCCCGATCGCCGGCATGGCGCTGGCCAGCCTGATCACGCTGTTCTTCGAATTTCCGACCCAGGCGCGCAAATCTGCCCGTGGCAAGCTGCGCAAGCGCCGGGCCATGGTCTATTTCGCCTATGGCCTGCCGGTCTCGATTTCACTGGTGTTCGAACATCTTCTCTCCGCAGGAGATCGTTTCCTGATCGCCGGGTTGATGGATGAAGCCGCTGTCGGGATTTATGCGGCAGGCTATGGTCTCGCGGATCGGACCATCGACATTCTCTTTATCTGGCTGGGAACCGCCGCAACCCCGCTCATGATCCAGGCGCTTGAAAAAGAGGGCCCCGAAGCCGCGCGGGCCGTGGCGGGACAATCCGCGCGCGTCATGGGCCTGATCGGCTTTCCGGCAGCCGCCGGACTGGCGCTCGTGGCGGCTCCCCTTTCAACAGTCATGGTCGGTGAAGAATATCGCGCCGGGGCGACACTGATACTGCCGTGGATCGCATTGGCCGGCCTGATGAAAGGGCTGATGACCTATTATTTCCACGAAAGCTTCATTCTGAAGCGCAAGACACGCTGGATGGCAGCGATCATGGGCGTCGCCGCAGTCGCGAATATCGGGCTCAATCTTGTCCTGATCCCGATCTTCGGCATTGCCGGCGCGGCGGCCGCGACACTGGTATCTTATGCTCTCAGCCTTGTGGCCTGTGCAGCGATCGGACGATCTCTCTTCCCCCTTCCCCTGCCCTGGCTGGACTGGGGACGTTCGGCCCTCGCAACGGCGCTCATGGCGGCCGTTGTTTACTGGCTCCCGGTCTCGGGACCTGCCCTCCTTGTTCTGCTGGCAAAGGCCGTCTGTGGTGGCGGGGTTTTCGTGGCGGCCGCGCTGGCCCTGAACATTGCCGATTGCCGCAGCTGGCTGGGAATTGCCCAGGGCTGGCTGCGCCCCGTGGAGGCCTCCTCATGAGCGAATATGCGGACTATTCCAATCGCGCGGCCACTTTGGCTTCCGGCATCCGGATGTCAGTTCTAATACCCTTCTATCGCGATGACCCGACCCCTCTGGCCCGCACGCTGGCAGACGAGATATCCGCGCATGAACTGCCCATCGAAATCGTCTTCTTCGACGATGGAGAACCGGACCCGGAGCTGAATTCGCGGGTCGCGCAAACCATCGACACATTGGCCGCGCCGGCCCGTCTATTGACCGCCCGCCGCAATGTCGGACGCGCGGCAGGGCGCAACCGGCTGGCGTCCGCCGCCATCGGCGAGTGGCTGCTTTTTCTCGACGCGGACATGACCGTATCCAACAGCTTCCTGCAAACCTGGCTTGAACAGATAGACGGCTTCGAGTTTGACGCCGCTTTTGGCGGATACACCGCCGATCCGGTCCAGGAGAAGGCGCATCACCTTCATGCCGCGCTGGCCCGAAGCAGCGACGAAAACTCTGCGCAATGCCGCAATGAAATCGGCGCGACAGCGTTTTGCACCAGCAATTTGCTGGCGCGCGCGGACCTGATGCGGAAGATCGGATTTGATGAGCACTTCACTGGCTGGGGCTGGGAAGATGTCGATTGGGCTGTGCGCGCCGATCAGGTGGGCGAGCTCGTGCATATCGACAATCCGGCCGGCCATTCGGGTTGGCAATCGCCGGACGTTCTGCTCGACAAATTCCGTGATGCTGCCCGCAATTATGCGCGGCTCCTGCAAAAGCATCCCGAACTCGCCACGCTGCCCGGAGCGAGAGCCGCACGCATCCTGAAATCCATTCCGGGTCAGGCCCTGCTGCGTGGTGTCTGGGCCCTGATGACACAATCACCCATCGCGCCCATGAAAGCGCGGACAACAGCCCTGAAACTCTGGCGCGCCAGCTGGGCCGCCGATGCGATCTGACCATGACTGAAAACGCCTACATCCCCTCATCCGGCCTGACCGGAAAACTCAAGCGCATGCAGGCCCGCCTGTTCGAACGGGATCCGATTCACATCGCGCCGGAACAGCTTGTCGTCTCGATCACCTTTGATGATTTTCCAAAATCCGCTGTCGAGAGCGGCGCGGCCGAGCTGGAAAAGCGCGGCTGGCGCGGCACCTGGTATGCAGCCGCCGGCTTTGCCGGAACCGGCACGCATCACGGCCCCATGTTTGATCAAAGCGATATTCAGCGGCTGGAAGAGGCCGGGCATGAAATCGCCTGCCACACGCTCAATCATATCGATCTTGGACAGGCCTCGGCAGAGGGGACATTGGCCCAGATCAACGCCAATCGGGACGCACTGAAAGCCCTCGGACAAAAGTCCGGACTTCCGGCCTTCGCCTATCCCTATGGGGAGGCCTCCCCGGTCAGCAAGCGCATCCTCGCGCAGCATTTCGAGACGCTTCGCGGAGTGCGGCCGGGAATCAATCGCACCGGCGATGACCGCAACCTTTTAAAAGCGGTGGGCATTGATGGCGGCGAAAGCGGGCTTGCTACAGCGAAAGCCTTTGTCGATGAAGGCACAACCCGCCCCGGATGGCTGATTTTCTATGCGCACGACATCCAGGACCAGCCGACCGAATGGGGCTGTACGCCGGGTCAGTTCCGGGATCTGCTCGATCATGTTCAGAAAAGCGGTGCGAATGTCCTGCCCGTCACCGAGGCCTATCGCGCCCTGACATCATCATAGCGCCGCGGCAAGGCCAGCCGCGCGGCCGTTGCCACGAACAACACCCAGGTAATCGCATTTCGCTGTAGGAGATTGCTCTCCGAAATACTGATCAGAGCGACCAGAATCAGAAAGATCAGCGCCCAGAAAACTTCCGGCCCGCGAAACAGACGCCCCGCCGCTCGGCCAATCGAGATGAAAAGCGACAGGGCCATCAGAACAACGCCCGGAAGACCTATGCTGAGCGCAATTTCCAGCCAGCCATTATGGGCGGTCGGCACCGGCCATTGCGTGCGCTGCCGTACCCAGTAGGCCGGCCCGTAAACGCCGTCCCAGAACGCGCCATAGCCATATCCCGTCCAGGGCCGCGCCTGCACCTGATCCGCCAGCACCAGCCAGATGTCTGTCCGTCCCGTCAGCGTGGCATCCCGGCCGAGCGCCTCCAGAATGGCGACCGGTGCGATTGAAAACACCAGGACGACGATAAAGACCACGAGCCCTCCGCCGATCAGGATCAGCGATGAAAAGCCGAACCCCCGGCGGATCAGGTGAATGGCGGCAATACCGGCAAGCGCCAGCATCAGGGCCAGCAAGGCTGTCTTGGACGTCGACATCAGCACCAGTCCGGCCTGAAACGCCGCCAGCCCCCACCAGATCAGCTTGTGGCGCGGCTGGCAGACCGATGCCGCCAGCGCGGCGGTCGTGCCGAACGCCATCATGGCACCGAGCGTGTTTTTCTCCCACCAGATGCCTTTCCAAGCCCCGACATGGATGTCGTGGTGAACGGCAATACCGGGAAAGGCGAGCGACATGATTGTGCTCATCACGCCCAGGATCACGAAGACGACGGCAAACAGGGTGATCATTTCCCGCCAGTTGAAACGCGAAGCCAGAAGCAGGCCGAACAGCGTCGTCATGACGAGCGCAAAGCCGCGGCGCTGAGTCAGGCCGGCATCGACTGACCACATGAAGGACGCGAAACAGAGAATCGACAAAACGAGAATCAGCGGCGTTCGCCACATCACCTCCAGGGTTCGTGCCGGCGTAATGACCATCCATCCGATCGTCAGGGCATAGACCGGCAGCCACATCACACGCAGAATCGCCGCGCCTTCCGGATCGGGAGAATCCGCCAACAATGGGCCGAGCAGGCCCTGTGAAACCAGAAACAAAATCAGCCCAGCCAGAAAAAATTCCAGCGGCCGCAACACATTCATCCGCGGAGCGGAACGCAAATTCTGGATATGGTAGCTGACGTCGGTCAAGCGGCGCGTCGCGACACATCCCGCGACCGGTTGCAGACAATGCCGGCCACGACGCCGCCGCGCCTTTCAATGGCATCCCGGCGCGCGGCGATGGAGCGCTCATTCCAGCTACCTTCGTCGGCGACCAGAATCACCCCATCGGCATCTGCCGCAACCGGCAGCGTCGCCCGGCTGGCCGCAGGTGCATCGATCACCGCAAGATCGATACTGCCCCGCACCGCTTTCCAGTATTCGCGAGCACTCCCGAATTCGAGACGCTCAACGCCCGAGCGGGCGCGCTGGAATTCCGTGACATAGAGATGATCGGCACAGGCTTTGGCGACAAGACGCGCCCGGGCCCCGTGAGGTTCGGCGCGCCAGAAAGCATTGCGTCCAAAGGATGCGTCAAAGACCTGTGCGTCCGGACCTGCCAGAGCGCGCGCGTGCGAGTTGCGGGCAAAGTCAAGATCGAAGAGCCATACGCCGCGCCGCGACCGCTCGGCGGCGGCGCGGGCAAATTCCCGTGCTATTGTTGACGTACCGGCGCGTTTACTCGCGCCGAGGAACATCAGCACGCGGCCCTTCCCGCCGGGCCGGGCAATCGGCTCCAGCTGGTCGACCAGCGCCTGCATTTCAAATGAGAGATCAACCATCGAATCGCCGCGAATCATTTCCGAGCACACAGCATTGATTGCATCGGTTAACGGCGCGCCAACGCACTGCCTCTATCCGGCATTCGTGCCAGCACCGGAACCCCCGCTACGCGGGACGGCATCGGGCCGAAACCTTCTGTGGTGTCAGCAGTTCTGACCGGACGCGCAACCCGCTGCCGCTGGCCCGTCGGCCCCACATGCTGCGTCCAGTAGCCCCGGATCAGTCCGATGAGGACCGCTGTACCGGCGGCAAAAATGAAGGCTGCGGCAACACCCAGCTTTTTCAGGGAAGAGCCTTCCGGTGCCGCGAAAGCGCGTTCGACTATGCGCACCGCATCCGCACTGCCGGGTGACAGGGATTGGCGCGCCTCGGCTTCGGCTTCCTGCGTCGCGAGTGCCGTTGCAGCCGTTCCGGTCGCCTCGACATTCTGCGCAAGCCGCCGGTATTCCGGCTCCACACTGCGCAGTCGTGAAATGTCATCCTGTACGGATTGGAGCTGTCCCGAAATAGTGCGGGCGCGCATCGCTTCTGCCGCGGCCACGGACTCCAGGCGCAATTGCTCCTGCACCAGTCCCTGGCGAACCTCATTTACCCCTGTACGGGTCTGACCCAGCCCTGCGACACCGCCATTCGCAAGAAACTCTTCCAACTCTGCAATTTCGCGATCAATCGCAACGACCGGCGGCGCCGTCTCCTGATAACGGGCCAGCAGGCTTTCGCGCTCCAAGCGCTTCTCGATCAACAGATTTTCCGCGCTGCTCTCGACATACAATTCGATATTGGCCGGCATGTCGGCCACCCGCGCTGCAATGGCTGCAGCCGCCGCAGCGGCGGCCTGTCGTTCCGACTGGGCGGTCGCCAGTGTGGTTTGCAACGCCGCATTCTGGGTCCGCAGTGCGGCCACATCAGAATCGTAGTCGGTGATATCATTGGCCGTCAGGAAGGCATCCAGTTCGGCCAGCGCCGTCGCATAGGCTTCATTGGCCTGCAGACGGCGTTCAGTCACGCCCGCTGCACCATCGCCGGTGAGTACGACCTCCCGATATTCCAGATAGGCATCGACAATTGCATTGAGAATCGTTTCAGCGCGTTCGGGGCTATCGCTTTCGATGACCGGAATCAAAACCGAGGCACTCGGGGCGCGAACCACGGAAAAGCTCTGCCGCATGGTCCGCAGGGCCAGCGCTTCCGAGCCGCCTTCCGCCAGAACCGCTGACGGGCCGATATTCTCCAGCGCAATGCGGCGCACTGTCTCCGAATTCATGATTTCGGATTCCGACTGCATCACCTGTTCGATGATGAATCCATCACCGGAACCCGCCGCGCCGGGCGTCAGGTCCTCATCATCAAGAAGCACCAGCAACCGCGCGCGGGCTTCGTAGGTTTTGTTCAGCATCAAATAGGCTGCCGCGCCGCCGGCGATGAACAAGACCAGGAAAACCGCAATGATGACGCCGCGCTGCGACCAGACCATTTCGATCAGGTCATACAGGTCCAGCTCCCGCCTTTCGTCCTCGGGACGAGCGGTTTCATGCGGCGGTCTGGAACCGGTTCCGGATGGCGTACGACTCATGAAACCGAGAAAAACGCTGCCCGGTTTAATTTTTCATTATCCGAACCGCGAAAGGTTGTTGTTCAGGTAAGAATTCATCAAGCGAGTCTCCGCCCATGCGCATCTCCGTTCTGATACTGGCCTTATGTCTGGCAGGGTGTGGCACCGCCCGAACGGTCACAAATGCTGTGACATCGCCCTTCAGCAGCGACCGCGAACCGGATTACTGGAGCTATGCAGGCGCGCGGCCGGAAGGCTCTGTTGCCCCGACGAGCTGGAATAATATCGAGTTTGTAGAATGGCGGTCGGCAGACCCGGCTTTCCGCCTGTATCCAGGGGATGCCATCGATGTCACGGTGCACACGGCCAGTGAGCTGAACCGGACGGTCACCGTCGGGCCGGATGGGCGGGTCAATCTGCCTCTGGCCGGGCGCGTCATGGTCGCGGGCAGAACCGATTCGGAAGCCGCCAGCTCAATCGCCGACGCCTATACGTCCATGCTGCGTGATCCGATTGTCGAGGTCACCGCCACCAGCTTTGCGCCGCAGAATATCATTGTCGGCGGACAGGTCGCCTCGCCTGGCATGTATGAAATGCCATCGCGTATCGGCACGCTTGAAGCCATCATGCTGGCGGGCGGATTCCGCGATTCGGCGGCCCGCGGCGATGTCGTCGTGCTCAGACGGTCGCCCGGCGGCGACGGTCTGATGATGCGCACCGTAAATCTGCACCGGGCCCTTCGGGGTGACGGCCAGGCCGACCCCTTCCCGCTGCAACGATACGACATTGTGTTCGTGCCGCGCTCGACCGTCGCCGAAGTCACACTGTTCGTCGAACAATATGTCTACGGCATCCTGCCGCTCGATCAGGCGTTTTCATTCGCCATCGCGGACGCGATCAACAATTAGAGCCGTCAGCCTAGTGGCGCGTGGCCAACCAGTTGCGGGCCGCACGCTGAGCTGCCGAGATCTGCATCGTATCCATCTGGTCAGAGATTTCCTGACGATAGTATTTCGCAGCATCACAGCCCATCAGGGTCGCGAGGTTGAACCATTTGTGGGCTTCCACATAATCCACCGTGCCACCCTGGCCGGTTGAATAGAGAAGTCCGAGTTTGCAGAGATCTTCGCCCGTCGGATCCGTGTTGACCACGTCGTGCGCTTGTGCCGTTTCCACATCAGTGAAAGCCATTTTGGCCCCCGTTATCTGGCTCTCATGCCCGGCTTGTTACCGGATTAGCTATGAGAGCATTCCACCCAATGCCCTGAGCCTTCTGGCCTCGGACAATCAGGAGATTCACCTCAGGGGTTTGCTATAAGGTTAAGAAAAATCAGGGTTAATCGATTTATTTGGTTTATTTCCGTTAGGGATTCTTGAGATCGGTTAAGCGGTCTGAATCAGGTCTGAATCGCATTCCGCACTCCTTACCGGATCACCCGCTTTCGTTAGGAGAGATCGCCAAAACCTTTCTATCCGCAGATTTTTCCGATGCGGCAATCCGTTCCATCGTCAGCCCGACCTTGCGCTGCTTTGCTCACACGCTATGACAACGCGAACGTTTTCGGGTGCCTCATGACCGACCAGACAATTCCCCCGGTTTCGCTCACGCTCGACGAGACCCATCCGGATGTTTTTGCCGCCGAACTGGGCGAGGAATTCCGCCGTTTCGGATTTGCCGTCATTTCCGATCACGGCCTGGATCAGTCCCTCATCGATGAGGCGCTGGACAAGGCCAAGGCCTTCTTCGCCCTGCCAGCCGAGATCAAGAAGAAGTATTATAAAGACGGCGGTGGCGGTCAGCGCGGCTATACACCTTTCGGGCGCGAGGCCGCCAAAGGCGTGGCACAGATCGATCTGAAGGAATTCTGGCATGTCGGCCGCGACCTTCCATCCGGACATCCCTATCGCGACCTTATGCCGGACAATATCACGCCGGAGGAAGTCGAGGGCTGGCAGGCCGTGACGCGGCTCTATGATGCGCTGGACCAGCTGGGCATTCGCCTGCTGAGAGCCGTCGCCCGCGATCTTGGCCTGGACGAGGGCTTTTTTGACGGCACCGTCGAGAACGGAAACTCCATTTTGCGGCTATTGCATTATCCCGCTCAGGAAAGCGCCCTGCCTGAAGGCTCCATCCGCGCCGCCGCCCATGAGGATATCAATGTCATCACGCTGTTGCTGGGTGCGGAAGAGGCCGGCCTTCAGGTGATCGACCGGCGCACCGGCGACTGGATTGACATCAACCCGCCTGCCGGCTGCCTTGTCATCAATGTCGGCGATATGCTGCAACGTTTGACCAATAATGTTTTACCGTCGACCACACACCGCGTTGTGAACCCGGCACCGGAGCGCCAGAAGTTTGCGCGCTATTCCATGCCCTTCTTCCTGCACTTCCGGCCGGACTATGAAATCCGCTCGCTAGAAAACTGCGTCAGCGACGAAAACCCGGATCACTATCCGCAACCGATCACCGCTCAGGACTATCTTCTGGAGCGTCTGAAGGAAATTCGCCTGATATGAGCATCCCACCGGACCAGTGGCTTCCCCGATTTGGAAGCGAGTTTCAGATCTGCCTGCAGCAGATGGATATCGCGACCAATCGCGGCCTGCTCGTCTGGCTGGATGAAAATGCGTACCGGAATGCGAGTTTTCTGGATCAGAGGGCGCTGGCGCACAATCCGCCGGGCCAATGGTTCGGGCTCGACGATATCTGGCGCGCAGCGAATGGCACGGGCGCGCCCCATTATATCTTTCACATCGGCCATTGCGGATCGACGCTGATATCCCGCCTGCTGGACAGTCTTGGCGCATTCGGTCTTCGTGAACCCCTGCCGCTGCGGACAATGGCTGAAGCCGCGCCAATGCTGGATGAGGCGTGGTCGCTCTTCAGCCCGACATCATTTGAAGACGGGCTGGCGCGATTGAATGCGCTTTGGGGACGCAAGCCGGCCTCCGGCGCGCTCCCGATCGTCAAGGCCACCAGCTCGTGCTCAGGCCTGTCAGCGCCGCTATTGGCCCTGTCGCCGCAATCGCGCGCCCTGACGCTTGGCCTCGATCTCGAGCGATATCTCGCAACGGTTCTGGCTGGACAATATGCGCCGTTCGAATTCCGGGCGGCCGCCGCCTTGCGGCTACAGCGCCTGGCCCGGCTGGGCATTGAAGAAGTGCCAAATGCGCATGAAATGGACACGCCGGACTTTGCGGCGCTGGCCTGGATCACCGAAACGCTGGCCGCACGCCAACTGGCACAAGTGCAGGGCGATCGTGTGCTTCACGTCGATTTTGACGCCTTCCTGCAGGCGCCCGGCGAACAGCTCGGCGCGATTGCCCGGCATTTTGGCCTCGCCGCGACCGATCAAGAGATTCAGTCAGCGATCAGCAGCCCGGTCATGACCCGCTACTCGAAAGCGCCCGAGCATGGATACAGCACGGACCTCCGCGATCAGGTCGTCGCCCGGTCCATGGCCGAGAATTCGGCCGCTATCCGGCAAGGCATGGCGTGGGCCAACTACCTCATCGCGCGCAGCACTCTTTTGTCCGAGGTCCTCGGGACGCGTTAGCGCCGGACCCGCACTAGAGCGTGGTCGACCAGATCAAAAGGCCAAGGCTGATGGACGAGCCGGCACCAACGAGCGTCAGGGCCAGGCCGTTGTCTTTCCAGCTTTGCCCCTTGCGGAGGCGGCGCGCGGACTCTTTGGTTTTCTTAATCATGGGGAGGCTCCTTTTTGGATTTTATGATGGGGAAATGGTGTTTTCCTCATCCCGTTCAAGGAGCGAAATCAAGTTAATGAACCCCATTTTTCAAAGGGTTATTCCGTCAGCTGATGGCCGCAAAAACCAGATACCCCGCACCGAGAATAACCACGGCCGCAAGGAGTGAGATCACCAGCGTATGCTCCTGCCAGCGCTTCCGTTCGCCCTGCCGGGCTTCGGTTTTTTCGATTTTCTGATCCATCATCAAAACTCCTTTCACGCTTTGACGTGGCGCTATCGACGCAGACTTCAACCCCCTGCAGCCGGAAAACCGGCTCCAGGATTAATAAATTTCTCCGTATATATAATGCGTTAGGTTTAAACTGCGCGCTTGGGCAAGACTTTCGGATTCCGCAGAATGGCCGCCGAAATCAGCGACACCAGCAGCCCGACCGGCAGGATTTCCGTGAAAGTAAGCGGGATCCGGAACCACCAGTTGGAATACAGCGCCGCCATGGCCTGGCTTTCCTCGACGAAAGCCGCCAGCTCCGCCTCGCTGGCACCATTGGCCTCACGCATTGCAATCTGCGCCTCCAGATAATCGCTCATCCAGGCATCGCCATTGGAAGCGAAGATGACCTCCCAAGCCGCAACATAGATGATGCCGGCCACGATCGAGACCTGCACACCCAGCCAGAAGGCCGGCAGGAACTTGATGACCCCGCCCTTTTCCTCGTCGCGATAGCGCTTGATCGCCACAAAGACCATGGACAGCCCGACCAGCATGGTCAGATAGCCGATCAGTTGCGAGCCGGCGCTGCCCTGTTGCGCCAGAAGCGTAAAGCCGATCAGCATCGCTGCGCCGATAAAGACGCCGCCAATACCGCCGAATATCAATCCATATCTCAACATATTGCATCCCCTTCCGGATCGTTATTGATATCCGGTTTCAGCCACGAAACCATGCCGCGCGCATCACCCGAACGGGTGGATTCGACCTGTTGTACTGTTTTATGGGGCCATTACGGCACGAGCGAGAGAAAACGCGCCTTCTCGATGGCGGACACCCGTCCGGTCACCTCCAGTTTCGAGAACAGGCTGGCGATATGGCTTTTCACCGTATTGGGAGACAGGCCCAGTTTTTGCGCAATGTCCTTGTTCGAGCCGCCACTGCAGAGCGCCTGCAAGACTTCAAGCTCCCGCCGTGTAATGCCCAGAGATGTCTGGGCCGCGACATTGACCTCGAAGCCCTCGACGGGCTTCCGGCGTGTGAGGACAATCCCGATCCATGCGCCTAGCGCGGCAAAGGCGACGGCAATGATCATGAACATGATTTCCAGCCCGAACCGGCGGGCGAGAAACTGGTACTGCACCCATTCCAGAGCAAAGACGCCGACGGCCAGCAGGCCCGCATAGATCAATATGGTTCGCCACATCACGCCATATTGGCAATCACGCAAGCCAATGGGAAGAGGCGATCAGAGCCCGAGTTTTGCTTTCAGAATCTCGTTCACAGCTTTCGGATTGGCCTTGCCCTGCATCGCCTTCATCACCTGCCCGACAAACCAGCCCAGCGCCCGCGGGTTTTTCTCGATGGACGCCACCTGATCGGGATTGTCTGCGATCAGCTGATCCACAACGGCTTCGATGGCGCCGGTATCGGTGACCTGTTTGAGGCCGCGATCCTCGACGATTTGCTTGGGCTCGCCACCTTCCGACCAGACAATCTCGAAAACGTCCTTGCCGATCTTGCCGGAAATGACGTCGGTCGAGATCAGTTCGACGAGCTGACCCAGTTGGTCGGCAGAGACGGGGCTTTCGGTGATGCCCATCCCTTCCTTGTTCAACCGGCCGAAAAGCTCGTTATTCACCCAGTTGGCCGCAATCTTCGCATCGCGCCTTTCGGCGACGGCTTCGAAGTAATCTGCGCGATCCTTGTCGGCCGCCAGAACCGAGGCGTCATACTCCGACAGGCCCAATTCGTTGACAAAGCGCTTGCGCTTGTCAGCCGGCAATTCCGGCAATTCGGCCTTGATCTCGTCAATCCGCGCCTGCGGAATTTCCAGCGGCAACAGGTCCGGGCACGGGAAATAGCGATAATCATGCGCTTCTTCCTTGGAGCGCATGGACCGCGTCACGCCCTTATTGGCGTCAAACAGGCGCGTTTGCTGTTGCACCGTGCCGCCCTCTTCCACCAGATCGATCTGGCGGCGGGCTTCATATTCGATGGCTTGCTGGATGAAGCGCATCGAATTGACATTCTTGATTTCACAGCGCGTGCCAAGATGTTTGAAATCACCGTCTTCGCGGAATTTCTCATACTGGCCGGGACGGCAGATCGAGACGTTGACGTCCGCCCGCATCTGACCCTTCTCCATGTCGCCGCCACACGTGCCGAGATAGCGGACAATCGTCCGCAGCGTTTTCACATAGGCTGCTGCTTCTTCCGGCGTCCGGATATGCGGGCGTGAGACGATCTCCATCAGAGCCACGCCGGACCGGTTCAGGTCAACATAGGTCGCATTCGGATCAAGATCGTGGATGGATTTTCCGGCGTCCTGCTCAAGGTGCAGGCGCTCAATGCCGACGGTGAAGAGCGAACCGTCATCGCGCTCGCATTCAATCTCGCCCTCACCGACAATCGGGAATTGAAACTGGCTGATCTGATAGCCCTGCGGCAGATCCGGATAGAAGTAATTCTTCCGGTCAAAACGCGAATATTTATTGATCTGCGCGTTCAGTCCGAGCCCCGTCCGCACGGCCTGTTCAACGCAATAGGCGTTGATCACCGGCAACATGCCCGGCACGGCCGCATCAATCAGGCTGACCTGCGTATTGGGCTCTGCGCCGTAATCCGTGGCCGATCCCGAAAACAGCTTCGAATTCGACGCGACCTGGGCATGCACTTCCAGCCCGACAACGATTTCCCAATCGCCCGTGGCGCCTTGCAGAACGTAAGTGTGATCAGTCATTCCTGTTCCCCGGTATGGGTCGTGTTATTGTCGTCATTAGCCGCCACGACAATGCGCCAGGCAGCCCGTGTCATCATTCCGAAAATCACCAGACCGATGCCAAAGCAAAGACTGATAATCCCGATCATCAAGCCATTCGGCAATGTCACGGCATCCGTTATCAGGAGCGCCCCGAACAGGGTTGCCGCCGCGCCGATCAGCAAGGCCGGGCCGGTAAAACGAAGGATGGGGTGTGGCTCAACCATCACTTACACGTCTTGCTGCGCGCCGCCGAGCACGGCTGGCATGCTTGTCGTTGATCCGCGAAGCCACAGTCTCGTCCTCACCACTCGTTCCGTAATTGCTACGAATTGCCCAAATCCCATAGATAAGACCGAACCCAACGCCAATTCCGCCAGCAAGTAACGGAACAAAGAACAGCATCACAATTAATGCCGCTCCAATTATTCCGACAAGGAGACGAGCCCAGGCTGGCATCGCTACCACCATTTCCCCGGCTTGTGATTAAAGGCCGCGGCATCTTCCAGAGCCGCGCCGACCGAAAACATCGTCTCTTCATCCAGCGCCGGCGTAATCACCTGCAGCCCCAGCGGCAGGCCGGACGCATCGAGCCCCGCCGGAACCGACAGGGCCGGAACACCGGCGATATTGGCCGTCACCGTGAAAATGTCATTGAGATACATGGAAATCGGATCACCCGATTTTGATCCCAGTTCGAACGCGCCGGACGGGGTCGACGGTGTCAGCAGCGCATCGCAGCTTTCAAAGACCTTGTCGAAGTCTTCCAGAATGCGGCGGCGGACTTTCAGGGCCTTGAGATAGTAAGCGTCATAATAGCCCGCTGACAGCACATAAGTGCCCATCAGGATACGGCGCTGGACTTCATGCCCGAACCCTTCGCCGCGCGTTTTCTCGTAAGTCTCGGTCAGGTCCTGCCCTTCCACCCGCAAGCCATAGCGCATGCCGTCATAGCGGGCGAGGTTGGACGAGGCTTCCGCCGGATTGATAATGTAATAGGTCGGCAGCGCATATTTCGTGTGCGGCAGGGAGACATCGACGATGTCGCAACCGGCCGCCTTCAGCCAGTCCACGCCCTGCTGCCACAGCGTCTCGATCTCTGCCGGCATACCGTCCATGCGGTATTCCTTCGGCACACCGATGCGCTTGCCTTTGACCGACGCGGACGCGGCGGCGATGAAGTCTGGGACATCCAGCGGCAGAGAGGTCGATTCCTTCGGGTCATGCCCGGACATGACCTGCATCAGAATGGCCGCATCCTTGACAGTTTTCGCAAAGGGGCCCGGATGGTCCAGCGATGAGGCAAAGGCCACCGCGCCCCAGCGCGAAGCCCGACCATAGGTCGCTTTTACCCCCACCGTGCCCGTAAAAGCAGCCGGTTGGCGGATGGAGCCACCGGTATCCGTACCGGTTGCGCCAAAGCAGAGGTCGGCAGCTACCGCCGCGGCGGAACCACCGGAGGAGCCGCCCGGCGTCAGTTTCGCGTCAGACCCCTTGGCGCGCCATGGATTGATGACATTGCCATAATAGGAGGTCTCGTTCGACGACCCCATGGCAAACTCGTCCATATTCGTCTTGCCGAGAAAGACACCGCCCGCTTCCCACAGCTTGGTCGTGACCGTGGATTCATAAGGCGGCTTGAACCCGTCCAGAATGTGCGAGCAGGCCGTCGTCGACACGCCTTCCACCGCGAACAGGTCCTTAACCGCTATAGGCGCACCTTCGATCAATCCGCCCTCGCCCTTTGCCAGGCGCTCATCAGAGGCTTTGGCCATGGCCAGCGTCTTGTCGCGGTCAAATGCCGTGAAGGCATTCAGCGCGCCTTGCGAGGCTTCAGCCGCATCCAGCGAAGCAGTCGCGACGTCGGTTGCAGACAATTCGCGGGCTTTCAGTTTTGCGGTGATATCCGCAAGCGAAAGGGTGAGGAAATCTGTCATTTTTTGATCTCGTTTGGATCGGCTCGGAGTACTACGTGCGACTCAGAATAGGTGCGTTGTATAGGCGGCCTTCGGTCAGTTTTGATCGCTGCTTCCAAAGCGCGGTAAGCCTTTTCAGGGAAAGGCAAATCCCATTTAATTTCGTAGAGCTCGTCGGGCTGTTTTGCATAAGGCGCAACTGCCCGATAGACCGCTCTTGGGAAAGAATCCACCATTAGCGTTGCGTCAAATCGCAATTCGCGTGGTTCGCTTGCAGTCTCGAACCCAGGGCTTGAACGAAGTTCGTCCACAGTTAGCCGCAGATATCGAGTGCTTGTCGGGTGGTGATATTCTGGCTTCAACGTCATTTGAAACTGCCCGGGTTCCAATTCGAACTGAACGATTTGTGGCCGCCACGCGCCGCTCTCAATATTTATCGCTGCACAGATCAGGTCATGGACGCTGTCCCAACAATACGAGCCATCAAGCTCGAAACGGCGGCCTCCTGACTTGAGATCAAGGAACACATCTCCGAAGCCCTCGAAGCGGATATCAATCTCGAGCTCTTCCAATGTGGGGAGTGGCGCCGCTTTGGTCATAACCCTGCGGCCTCTTCAACTCGGAGTGTGTATTCGAAATAAATGTTCTGGTCGCTTTCCGGCGGATATTCGCCAAAGGCGGGGCAACGCACATATCCGGCAGATTCATACAGCGCGATAGCGGCATGCTGCAGCGATCCGGTTTCAAGCCGCACACGGTCATAGCCCTTGGCGCGAGCGCACGCGTGCGCGGTCTCCAGCAATTGCCGGGCAATGCCCTGCCCGCGCGCTGACGGCGTCACGAACATGCGCTTGATCTCGGCATAATCCGGATAGCGGCGCAGCGCGATCGTGCCGACCTTTTCCCCGGAACCGGTTTCGGCCATGAAGAAATCAATGTCATCACTGACAAGTTCTTCCGGCAGCAGCGGGAAATTATTCTCCGCATCATAATGGCCCGACAAGCCGGAATCGAGCGCAGCGATAAGCGCGCGCGCTTCGGTGCTGAGCGGATCAGCCGGCTTGACGGTAATGGCCACTATTCCACGCTCTTGGGGACGACGAAGAAACCTTCTTCGGAGCTCGGCGCGTTCGCCAATACCTTGTCGCGAATACCGCCGTCAGAGACGACGTCCTCGCGCTGGGGCAGCGGAAACTTGACCGGTGTCGTCATTGGCTCGACGCCCTCGACATCAACCTCGTTGAGTTGCTCGATCCAGTCGAGAATCCCGTTCAGCTCGCCGGTCAGGGTCGCAAGACGGTCGCTGGGTTCGGCAATGCGGGCCAGCCGCGCAATGCGGCGGACATCGTCTTCTGTGACGGACATGAAAATCGCCCTCTTTCGTGGAGTTCATCCAGACAGGTTTCTGACTAGCAACGCCTATGCTGCAGCGCAAGAAAGCTTGACTGAAAACCGCCACAAGCGCACCCAAGAAAAATGACTGACACGCCCGAATTGCCGTCAACCGGCCCCCTGCTCGCCCTTGACCCGGGCGAGAAGACCATCGGCGTGGCCGTCTGCAATGGCGACCGCACGGTCATAACACCGGTCGAAACCATTCGCCGGACAAAATTTACTGCCGATGCCACGCGCGTCTTCGAGCTTTATGACGAATTCTCCTGTGTCGGTCTGGTCATCGGCCTGCCGATCAATATGGATGGCTCCATCGGTCCGCGTGCCCAGTCCGCGCGCGCGCTCGGCAACAATTTCAAACGTCTTCGTGATTTGCCGATCCGCTTTCAGGATGAACGATTATCCTCCGACAAGGCCGAGGACCGCTTGCGCGCAGCCGGCAAACGCCGCGAGGAGATAGACAGAGTGATCGACGCCCACGCCGCTGCCGTGATTCTCGAGGACGCCATCGAGGCGCTGTCCGCATGACCGCAATTCTGGGCGCCCTTTTGCCGATCTTCGCTGTGATCGGCGTAGGCTGGGGTCTGCGCCGGTCCAATCTGATGCCCGCGGAAATGTGGCCAGCTGTTTCGCGTCTCGCCTATGTCGGTCTCTCACCCGCCCTGCTCTTCTCGGTGATTTCCCGCGCCGACTTCCAGAATATCACCGTCGCACCGGCCGTTCTGGCGGCGGCGCTCGGCTTCCTGTCCATGGGCGCGCTCGTGATCGCCCTGAAGCCGCTGATCAGGACCGATGGCCCGGCCTTTACCAGCGTCTTCCAGGGATCGGTGCGCTGGAACGGTCTGGTGATTCTGGCGCTGGCCACCCTGTCCTATGGCCTCGATGGCGAAGTTCTCGTCTCGCTCATCATGGTCGCCACCATCCCCATCGTGAACGTCATGGCCGTTTCAGTGCTGACGATCTGGGGGGCGCATGACAAGACGCCCGACATCAAGGCCGTCCTCTGGCGGATTGTTTCCAACCCGCTGATCCTCGGCTGCATCGCGGGCGGCATCGTCAATCTGCTGGGCCTGTTTCAGTCAGGCCCGATCGCCGATGTGCTCGCACTCATGGGGCGGGCCGCTCTGCCGCTCATTCTGCTGGCGGTCGGCGCAGCGCTGGACTTCACCGCGCTCAATGGCCGCCGCGGCCTTCTCGCGCTGACCGCCTTCAACAAGCTGATCATCGCCCCACTGGTCTTTGGCGGGATTGCGTGGGCATTGGGCGTGCGCGGGGAGGCATTGGCGATTGTTGTGCTCGTCGGGGCCTCGCCGGGTGCCGCTTCGGCCTATGTGCTGGCCCAGCAGCTGGGCGGAGATCGCCGCCTCTCCGCCGGAGATGTCACCGCGACAACGCTCTTATCCTTCGTGACGCTACCGATTGCCGTCTGGATTGCCACGCAGATCGGTTAGGAACGACGAACATACTCCATTCTCACCGACGGTTCCCAGGCTTGATCATCTACTGATCCGTCAATGACACTTGAACCATCCAGAGACCACCATTCCAGGACAAAACTATTTTCGTCGATATCCCTGATTCTGATCAACGCCTTCTGAGGCCCGCCATCTCGTCCCATAAGGATGTTGGTACCCGTACGAAGATTACTCACCGATCCGCCATCTTCAGTGAAATCGCCTTCATAAATATCGGCGAGTCCCCAAAGATTATCAATGACGACAACGCGATGGGTCTGTTGGACCAAATCGTACGAAAAGTGCGTGTCATACGACCAGAACTCAAAACCTTCCACGCCGACGGATGATGGGCCAAGTGGAAATCCCTGATTTTGCTCAAAAAGCGCAACGCCACCCATTCGCGACGAGATAACCGCATGAGATTCGGCCCATTCTTGCCACGCCCAACCAGCATCAACCGTATCGTCGCGCGCCGGATAGTAGAGCTGAATGTCCCACTCGCCTACCAGATGCTCCAGTGGAGCCATCTCCTCTTGAGGGCCAGCATCAAACCCTGGCGTATAATCTGTTTGGGCAAAACTTACGCCACCAGGCACCAGCAAACCACACACCACCACGCCCGCACGCATGAAATCCATTAATTTACTCATATCTGCCCACTTGTTTAATTTACGTTTCGCTATTTATCCATATTTTGATATTTTATATTTTCAATTCACATAATAGTGATATATATTGCCTTATAATAGAATTGGTGATTAGCGGCTCATACAAGATAGTAAAATTGATTGACGGTAGCCCTATAAGCAAACCCGCTCGCCCTCTTCCGCAATGCGAAAACCACGTTCCCGGACTTCTTGGGCCTGCTCGCTTTCGGGATAACGGATCGGGTTGGTGTGATTGTAGTGGATAAAGCGAACGCGCTGGCGAATTTCCGCCGGATAATCCTGAAACATATCCATCGTTTCGCTGACGCGAGGGTGCGGGATGGCGCTCATATCCCGGCCAGGCAGTTCGTTGTCATCAAAAAAGGTCGCATCGACATAGACGATGTCATTTTCCATGACGATGTCTTCAATGGGCGTGCCCCACTCCGCCCATTCCTCCCAGCTGTCGATATCGGGAATGAAGACCACGGATAATTCAGGCCCCTGAATTCGATAACCTACTGTGGCCGCAAACTCCCTTCGATGGGGCACCAGGAATGCTTCAATTCTGAGGCCTTCTGAACTGAACCCGGTATACCAGCCGCCCCAAGGACTCGGATTACCATTTTCATCCGGCACAATCTGATGACTGAGAAGTTCGGTCAGCTGAATATTCCCGTAGTCCACCAATTGGCTCCACGGACCTGATTCAGTCAGGAAGGCCTCCATCATCGGCGGCACTGAGACCGGCACATTTTCCGCGCTCATCGACTCGAATCCCAGGAACATCAGGCCGGTATAATGACCAATGTGGGCGTGCGTTATGAAGATTCTGTCCGGCGCGCCTTCAGTCCCCGCGATCTCATTCAGATCATGCAATTGTTCGCGAAAGTCCGGCGTTGCCTCGAACATGTAGCGCGTGCCCGCTTCGTGATCGACGATACCCAGCGACACCACGCGCCGCCGCAGGCTTTCATCCTCCCAGGCCGGGTCGTCTTGAACATTGACCTGCGGAATGCCGCCATCCTGCGCCACGCCCAGCACGATCAGTTCAACCGGGCATTGAGCAGGCGAAGCGGCCTGTATCGCTGCAGCCAGTATTGTCAGCATCAATCCACTCCCACCGTCTGGCTGCGATATTCCATCAGCGCCACATCGCGCCACTGTCCGGCCATCGGGCCAAACGTCATCTTGCCCAGCGCCTTGCGCGTTCCGACCATGCGATAGCCGCACGCCTCGTGCAAACGAATGGAGGCCGTGTTCTCGACAAATATACCCGCATTCAGCGTCCAGATGCCTGTCGCCTCGGCTGCTTCTATGAACGCCAACAGCAAGGCCTTGCCGACACCCTGACCGCGTGCCGAAGCGCTGACATAGACCGTGCCTTCGGCAACCCCGCCATAGACGCAACGGTCCGATACGCTTGACGCCGCTGCCCAGCCCACAATGCTGCCGTCGATTTCCGACACGAGCCGGGGCGACTTGAGCCGCTTGGCATCAAATCCGGCCCAATCGGGTGGTTCTGTTTCAAACGTCGCATGTCCGGTCGCGATTCCTTCGCGGTAAATCGTCAGAACCGAGTCCGCATCGCCCGCCCGCATCTCCTGAATATTCATGACCTTCTCCACACCCGCCTGAGGCTCGCGACTTGCTGTAAAGCGAGTCTCACCCTATACCGCCCGAAATCAGCTGGGAATTCACATGGGTCGCGCTGACTTTACTTATGATTTTCCTCACGACCGTCTGATCACGGTCGATGATCTCAATCCTCTGGATATCCAGATCCTGTTTGACCGGGCCGAACACTGGCTCGCCATCAATCAATCCGCCGATAAAAAGCATGATGCGCTCAAGGGTCTGACCCAGATCAATCTCTTTTTCGAGCCGTCAACGCGCACACTGGGCTCCTTTGAACTCGCTGGAAAACGGCTGGGTGCGGATGTCGTCAATTTTTCGGCCGCCAATTCCTCTACCAAAAAAGGCGAAACGCTCGCCGACACGGCCCGCACACTGGCCGCCATGCACCCGGATCTGATCGTGGTACGCCATAATGCATCAGGCGCAGCCGATTTCATCCACCGCGAAACCGGCATCGCCACGATCAATGCCGGCGACGGCATGCATTCCCACCCGACGCAGGGCCTTTTGGATATCTTCGCCCTGTCACAGCGCATTGGCGATATCGGCGGCAAGCGGGTTCTGATTGTCGGCGATATCCTGCACAGCCGCGTCGCGCGGTCAGATGTCGGTATGCTGAACCTCCTCGGCGCGGAGATACGTCTGTGCGCTCCGCCGACGCTTCTGCCGACAGATGTCGATCGATGGGGGGCCGAGATTTTCCATGATCTCGATGATGCACTCGATGGCTGCGATGCCGTCATCACGCTGCGTCTGCAAAAGGAGCGCATGTCCGGCGCCCTGATCCCGTCATCGCGCGAATACTTCCATTTCTGGGGAGTCACCGGTCGGCGTCTGGAATTTGCCAATCCCGACTGCGTCGTCATGCACCCCGGTCCGATGAACCGGAATGTCGAGATCGAGAGCACGCTGGCCGACGACACAGATCGCAGCCTGATCCTCGATCAGGTCGAGGCCGGTGTCGCCATTCGCATGGCCGTACTCGAACAACTGGGACAGCGCGCCCGCAAGAATGCGAGGCCCGGACAATGACCGCGATCACCATCCGCAATGCCCGCATCGTGGATCCCGCAACCGGTCGTGACGAGTTGGCCAGCCTGCGCGTTGAAAACGGCCTGATCGCAGATATCGGCGACGGCATCGCAAAGGACGACGATCACATCATTGACGCCAACGGGGCTATTCTCTCCCCGGCGCTGATTGATCTGCGGGCCGCCATCGAACCGGCCTTCACGCCGGGCGGCGAAACGCTCGACAGCCTCGCGCGGGCTGCCATCGCCAGCGGCGTTGGCACGTTGGTGATTTCGCCGACACAGCAAATGCCGATCGATCACCCGGAAACCGTCATGGGCCTCCGCTCTGCAGCCCTTCCCCTTCCGGTGCGCACGCTGATCTGTGCCGGCGCGACGCTGGGCCTGCTGGGCGATCAGCTGTCGGAAATCGGCCTCATGGCGTCCAGCGGCGCGGCCATGGTGTCCCAGGGCGACCTGCCCGTTTCCGACACAGCGACTTTGCGGAATGTCCTGAGCTACGCGTCCGGTTTCGAACTCTGGGTGGCGAGCCCGCCGCGCGACGCAGGTCTGTCCCGGCAAACGGTCGCGACAGAAAGCGAAGCCGCAGCCCGCTTTGGTCTGAATGTCGAACCCACCGTTTCCGAACGCATGGCGATAGATCGCGACGCTTCACTGGCAGAGCTGACCGGTGCCCGCCTGATGATTGATCGTGTCTCCACCCGCGATGGCGTCGAAGCCATCTCCCGCGCCCGCAAGCGCGGTATTGAAATCTCCGCGACGGTCGCGATTGCCAATCTCACGCTCAACGCCGTGGATGCTGACGGGCTCGATCCGGCTTACCGCCTGACACCGCCACTTCGCGGCGAAGACGACCGCCGGGCGCTGGTCGCGGCGATTGAAGCTGGCCTCATCGATGCTGTGGTCTCCGATCATCGCCCTATGGATCTCGACCAGAAGGCCCAGCCTTTTGCCGACGCAGCGCCCGGCTCCATTTCGATCGAAACGCTGCTCGCGGCCATGCTCGGACTGGTTCATGAGGAAGAGCTGGATCTTGTGTCCGCCTTACGGCCCCTGACCAGCGGTCCGGCAGAATTGCTTGGCCTGCCGCAGGGCCGCCTCGAAGAAGGCGCGCCGGCAGACCTTGTCCTGATCGATGGCGATGCGCCCTGGGTCTTCGGCACGAAAAACAATGTGTCCGCGCGGCGCAATTCAGCCTGGCAGAACAGGCGCTTTCAGGGCCGGGTCTTGATGACCATGGTCGATGGGGGCATTGTATACAACCTGAAGGGGTGATGCGAGATGTCAGGCTGGGAAATCATTTCAACACTGATGGCCGCCACTGGCGGTTATCTTCTGGGCTCCATCCCCTTTGGTCTGGTGCTGACCCGCCTCGCCGGGCTCGGAGATATCCGCGAGATCGGCTCGAAAAATATCGGCGCCACCAATGTCTTGCGCACTGGCAGGAAGGATCTGGCCGCCGCCACACTGGTTCTGGATGCGGGCAAGGCCGGTATGGCCGCCCTCCTCTTCACCTTCCTGTTTGGCACGACAGCGGGCCTCGTCGCCGGTGGTGCCGCCTTTCTGGGCCATTGCTATCCGGTCTGGCTTCGTTTCAAGGGCGGCAAGGGTGTCGCCACATTCCTCGGCATTCTGATCGCCTTCGCGTGGCCGGTCGGCATTCTCGCCGCGCTGACATGGATCGGAATGGCCCTGATGCTGCGCATCTCCTCGCTCAGCGCTCTTGTCGCCGCTGCGGCTGCCCCGCTCATCGCCTATGCCTTTGGCCGGCCCGGCGTTGCGGTGCTCTGTCTCTTTCTCGCCGCGCTGATCTACTGGCGGCACCGCGCCAATATTTCCAGATTGCTGGCCGGTGAAGAGCCGATGATCGGCGCAAAGAAGGCGTGAACCGGCAGGAATTGACCCACGCCGAGCGCGTCGACTGGCTGCGGCTGGCGCGCACGCCGCAGGTCGGACCCGTCACATTTGCAAGATTGATCGCCCGCTACGGCAATGCCGCCGACGCGCTCGAAGCCCTTCCGGACCTTGCCGCAAAAGGCGGCCGCATCAACGCCCTGAAAATCGTCAGCCGCGAACATGCCGAAGCCGAGCTGGCGGCGACTGATGACTTTGGCGCACGCATCCTGATGGCGTGTGAGCCGGATTACCCGGACTTGTTGGCGGTTCTGGATCCGCCGCCTCCCGTGATCAGTGTGCAAGGCAGGCTCGATCCGGATGCGGCCCCGTGCTGCGCCATTGTCGGCTCCCGCAATTCCTCAGCGATCGGCATCCGCTTTGCGCGCGATGTGGCAAGAGAGCTCGGACAGGCCGGAATCACCATCGTTTCCGGTCTCGCCCGCGGTATTGACGGGGCCGCCCACACCGGTTCGCTGGACACGGGCACAATCGCCGTCCTCGCCAGCGGGCTGGATCACATCTATCCGCCCGAACACGCCGACCATCATCAAGCCATTGCGCGGCAGGGCCTGCTGGTAACCGAATCTCCGCTGGGCGCGGTTCCGACCGCGCGCGACTTTCCACGCCGGAACCGGCTGATATCCGGCCTGTCGCTTGGAACGGTCGTGATCGAGGCGGCGATGCGCTCCGGATCATTGATTACGGCGCGGCTGGCCGCCGAACAGGGCCGAGAAGTCATGGCGACGCCGGGCTCCCCGCTCGATCCGCGGGCCAAGGGCACCAACAAGATGATCCGCGATGGCGCGGCGTTGATCGAAAGCGCAGACGATGTGCTCGACATCCTGCGGCAAGCCAAACGGCCCGTTGCCGCGGAATCGGAAACACCGGACTATCTGGCGGACGTCAGTGAGGAGGCCGATGGCGCGGTCCGGGCTCGCATCGCGGAACTCCTCTCGCCGTCACCGGTCTCGATAGACGAACTTGTCCGTCAGTCGGGGGCCAGCGCCGGCGAAGTCCACAGCGTCCTGATCGAGCTGGAACTTGCCGGCCGGGCCAGCGTGCTGCCCGGTGGTCTCGTCCAGATGGCGTATCAGGATGACCCGGATTGATGCCGTTCGGATTCCAGGGCCAGCAGAGGTATGGCGGACTTTATGAGGTCGCTTGATCGCTCAAGGCCCGCCTGCCGGGACAGCGCCGCCAGCTCTGCCAGCATTTCGGCAACAAAGTCAGCGGCCTGTTGCGGCGGCACGGCCTCGGCCTTTCCCGATGTCTGAATATCCATGAACTCCCCCAACTCGCGCATAAGGCGAGCACTTTACGTAAACGACTTATAATTGCAAGCAGGAGTGGTGTGTTGACACGCCTGTTAGGCTACATCAGTTTCCGCCGCCATTTACCGGGCTTTTTTCCCGGCCAGAATTATCCGGAAGTCATTGAATGAACGTCGTTGTCGTCGAATCGCCTGCCAAAGCCAAAACCATCGAAAAGTATCTGGGAAAGGACTTTCAGGTCTTTGCCAGCTTCGGCCATGTGCGCGATTTGCCGCCCAAGGATGGATCGGTAAAACCCGACGCCGACTTCGAGATGACCTGGGAAGTCGACGCCCAGTCACAAAAGCGCGTCAAGGCGATCGCCGATGCGGTCAAAGGCGCGGACCGTCTTGTTCTCGCCACTGACCCGGATCGCGAAGGCGAAGCCATTTCCTGGCACTTGCTGGAAGCGCTGACCAAGCGCCGCGTCCTGAAAGACGTCGAGGTCCAGCGCGTGGCATTCAACGCCATTACCAAGACCGCCATTGTAGAGGCCATGAAGCATCCGCGCGCAGTGGATATGGAATTGGTCGAAGCCTATCTCGCACGGCGGGCGCTGGACTATCTGGTGGGTTTCACGCTGTCGCCCGTCCTCTGGCGCAAACTGCCCGGCGCGCGCTCTGCTGGCCGCGTTCAGTCGGTTGCCCTGCGCATAGTCTGTGATCGCGAGCTGGAAATCGAGAAATTCCGCTCGGAAGAATACTGGACCGTGGACGCCGATATCGTCTCCGGCGGCAGCCAGCCTTTCCGTGCAAAGATGGTGCAGTTCGACGGCAAGAAACTGTCGAAACTCTCGATCAAGGATCGGGCCATGGCAACGGCGGCAGCCGAAGCCATCAAGGCCGCCGATCTGACCATCGGAGCGGTGGAAGCCAAGCCGGCCAAACGCAATCCCGGACCGCCCTTCACGACATCGACCCTGCAGCAGGAAGCCTCGCGCAAGCTCGGCTTCAATGCCCAGCGCACCATGCGAACGGCGCAGAAACTCTATGAAGGCGTCAATATTGGCGGCGAGACAGTCGGTCTCATCACCTATATGCGGACGGATGGCGTCGATATGGCACCGGAAGCCATTTCGCAGGTCCGCGATGTAATCAGCAGCCGCTATGGAAAGCTGTATTCGCCGTCCTCGCCGCGCATCTACAAATCCAAGCAGCGCAATGCGCAGGAAGCGCACGAGGCGATCCGCCCGACGAGTTTCTCGCGGGCACCGGAGGATCTGCATCTCGATGACGATCAGCGCCGGCTGTATGAGCTGATCTGGAAGCGCGCGGTCGCCAGTCAGATGGAAAGCGCCCGTTTCGAGCGCACGACCATTGATATTCAGGACGCCGACAAGACATTGGCCTTGAGAGCGACCGGCTCGGTTCTGCTGTTTGATGGCTTCCTGACCCTGTATCAGGAAGGCCGCGATGATGAAGACGAGGAAGGCGAAACCCGGCTTCCCAAAGTCTCCAGCGGTGCCGCTGCGGAAGCGAAAAAGACCCACGCGGACCAGCACTTCACCCAGCCGCCACCGCGCTATACCGAAGCGTCTCTGGTCAAACGGCTGGAAGAGCTCGGCATTGGCCGCCCGTCGACCTATGCCTCCACCCTGTCTGTTCTGCGCGAGCGCGAATATGTCCGCATGGACAAGAACCGCTTCATTCCGGAAGACAAGGGCCGCGTGGTCACCGCCTTCCTCGAAAAATTCTTCGAGCGCTATGTCGAATATGATTTCACGGCCGGTCTCGAAGATCAGCTCGACCGCGTGTCGCGCGGCGATCTCGACTGGAAGGCTTTGCTCCGCGATTTCTGGACGAGCTTTTCCGGCGATGTCGAGAAAATCGGCGATCTGCGCATCGGTGAGGTGCTGGAAGCCCTCAACGAAGCTCTGGCTCCCCACATCTTCCCGGAAAAGGAAGACGGATCCGACCCGCGCCTTTGCCCGTCCTGCAACAAGGGCCGGCTGTCGATCCGCCTCGGCAAGTTCGGCGCCTTCCTGGGCTGCGACAACTATCCGGATTGCAAGTTCACACGCCCGCTCGGCGCGACCGAAGACAATGGCATGGCCGAAGGTGATGGCGCGCTTGGCGAGGATCCGGACAGTGGCGAAACCGTCTATCTGAAGGATGGCCGCTTTGGCCCCTATGTCGAGATTGCTGTGCCGGGCGAGGAAAAACCCAAGCGCTCCTCCATCCCCAAAGGCTGGTCCAAGGACGAGTTGAACCTCGAGAACGCGCTGAAACTGTTGTCACTGCCGCGCACTGTGGGTGCCCACCCGGAAGATGGTGAAATCATCGAGGCCGGACTGGGGCGTTATGGCCCGTTTGTGAAGCATGGACGCCTCTATGCGAACCTGCCCAATATCGAGGAAGTCTTCGAAATCGGCCTCAATCGCGCGGTGACGGTGCTGGCCGAGAAGAAGGCGACACGCGGCGCACCGCAAGCCCTGAAAGAACTGGGCGAGCACGAAGGCGAACCGGTGCGCGTGATGAGTGGCCGTTATGGTCCCTACATCAAATACAAGAAAATCAACGCCACCCTGCCCAAGGATGCCGATCCGGAGACCATTGATTTGGAAACGGCGATGAAACTGGTGGCGGAAAAAGAAGCCAAGGGCGGCAAGAAGCCCGCCCGCAAGAAGGCCCCGGCCAAGAAAAAGCCAGCGGCTAAGAAGAAGGCTCCGGCAAAGAAAAAGGCGGCACCGAAGAAAGCGTGAGTGGCAAAAACAAATCCGACCCATCCGGATTCACGCGCGAAGCGCTGATTGAGGCCATTCGGCTGGGCCGCGGCGAGTTCGGCAAACGCGAAATAGCCCGGGCCCTGCGCCTGAAGGGCGACGACAAGATCGCCCTCAAATTTGCGCTCCGGGAGATGCTGGATGAAGGCCTGATCCGGAAGGAAGGCCGCAGCGGCTTTGCCCTGACCGAAGCCCTGCCCAGCGTCATGGTTGTCGTCATCCACGACCGCGACACCGATGGTGAACTTCTGGCGCGTCCGGAAAAATCAAACGGCGAACCGCCTCTTATCCGCCTCGCACCGGGGGAAGGCGCCGGTGGGGCCGGCAGCAGCGCCCTTGGGGTCGGTGACCGGGCGCTGGTTCGCCTCGAACCTGAGGAAGACGGCAGCTATGAAGCGCGCCTGATCCGCAAACTCGGCCAGAGCGCGCACAAGATTCTGTGCGTTTTATCCAAGGGCAAGGGCGCGCCGCGCCTCAAGCCGGTCGATCGCCGCAGCCGCCATGAACTGGTTCCGGCCAAGGGTGAAGCCGCCAAGGCAAAGGATGGCGATCTCGTCATTTGCCGGATTGGCCGCGACCGCAGTCATGGCCTGAAAAGCGGCATTATTGAAGAGGTGGTCGGCGATGTGAATTCGCCCGGCGCCGGCAGTCTGATTGCCCTGCATTCGCACGGCATCGAGACCGGCTTCAAGGATGAAGAGCTCGCCGAAGTCGAAAAGCTGAAACCTGTGACGATGGGTGATCGCACCGACCTTCGCGATACGCCCCTGATTACCATTGATCCGGAAGATGCCCGCGACCATGACGATGCGGTCTGGGCGGCGCCCGACACCGACCCGAAGAATGACGGCGGCTGGATTGTTCTGGTCGCGATTGCGGATGTATCCGCCTATGTCACCTCCGGATCCGCGCTGGACAAGGGCGCGCTACGCCGCGGTAATTCCACCTATTTGCCGGACCGTGTTGTTCCCATGTTGCCCGAACGCCTGTCGAATGATCTGTGTTCGCTGCGGGAGCACGAAGATCGCCCCTGCCTCGCGGTGCGGATGATCTTCGACAAGGACGGGAACAAGCGCCGACACACATTCATTCGCGGTTGGATGCGCTCTGCTGCCAAGCTGGCCTATGGCGAGGCACAGGACGCCATTGACGGTCGCAGCAGCCCGAAGGCCGAGCCCCTGCTCGAGGAGATCCTGAAGCCGCTCTGGGGCGCGTACAGAGCCCTCGCAGCGGCGCGCAAACGCCGGGGGGCGCTGGAAATCGATGCGCCCGAACGCCGCGTCCGGGTCGGCGAAGACGGCAAGGTCAAGGAGATCGAGACGCGCGAGCGCTTTGATGCCCACAAGCTGATCGAAGAATGCATGATCCAGGCGAATGTCTGCGCCGCCGAAACACTGGAACAAAAAGGCCGCCCCCTGATCTACCGGGCGCACGAACCACCCAGCCTCGAGAAGATGGATGCACTCGCCGACTTCCTGCAAACCATTGATATGAAATGGTCCCGCGGCGAGCCCCCTCGCCCGGACCGTTTCAACCGTCTGCTGGAACAGGCCAAAGGTGGCGACCACTATGAGACCGTCAATGAGGTCGTGCTGCGCTCGCAATCGCAAGCCGTCTATTCCACGGAAAATCCGGGACATTACGGCCTGAATCTCCGGAAATACGCGCACTTCACCTCGCCCATCCGGCGCTATGCCGACCTGACGGTGCACCGCGCGCTGATCCGGGCCTGCAAGCTCGGCAAGGACGGCCAGACAGATGCCGAGGCCAGTCAGCTGGACGCCATCGCCGAAGACATTACCGCACTCGAGCGCCGGTCCATGGCCGCAGAGCGCGATGCGACGGATCGCTATATCGCGCTTTATCTGGCCGAACGCGTCGGTAGCGAATTTGAGGGCCGGATCACCGGCGTCACCCGCTTTGGCCTGTTCGTGCGCCTGCATGAAACCGGCGCGGACGGGCTCGTCCCGATCAGCCGCCTGGGTGATGAACGCTTCCATCATGATGAAGCTCTTCATGCTCTGATCGGGCAGTATTCCCGCGACATGTACCGGCTGGGCCGCTCTGTCACAGTGCGGCTGGACGAAGCCACGCCGGTCACAGGCGGACTATTGTTCGACATGCTGACACCGCCGGAAAAGGGCCCGCGCCATTCGCCGCGCGGCCGTGGCAAGCCTCAAGGGGGACGGCCGCAATCCTCCTTCAAACGCCAGCCCCGAAAAAAGGGTCGCCGCAGATGACGGCGCCAAAAGGCAAAGCCCTGCGGCCAAAACTGGCAGGCACCCTGATCCTGACCCGGCAGTCCGCGCGCGGTCAGGAAATTCTGATGGGCAAGCGCTCGACCCGCCATGTTTTCATGCCGGAACAATATGTCTTCCCGGGCGGGCGCGTGGATCGTGCTGACAGCTATGCGCCGCTGGCCGGCATGTTTGAAGGCGAGGATCTGGACTGCATGTGCCGGGTCCTGACCGAACGGCGCGCGCGGGCAGCGGCCGCTGCCGCCATCAGAGAAACGGCTGAGGAAGTCGGCTATCTCGTCGGAAGCGAGGGCAAGGTCGCATCGCGGCACCGCAACTGGGCGCCTTTTAGAAAGTCCAACATCCAGCCGGACGCCTCTTCGCTGCGCGTGATTGCCCGCGCGATCACACCGCCGGGCCGGGTGCGCCGGTTCGATGCCTGGTTCTTCCAGGCCGATGCCGAGAGCGCCGTCGCAGGCAGGGTCAAGCGTGAGACCGATGAGCTGATCGATATCCGCTGGGTCACGCGCGAAGAAGCCGAAACCCTGCCACTGCCCCATGTCACACGCTTTGTGCTGGGCGAACTGGACCGCCGCCAGGCCGACCCTGCAAAACGCCCGCGCCACATCAGAGAATTGGCAAGACGGATGCAGATCGATCCGCTATAGCGCGCCCATGCTTGCCCGCCTTTTCCATGTTCACGACGCCGGACGTCAACGATCCCTGATCGCGGCCATTTTGTGCGCGACCCTGTGCGGATGCGGGTTTTCCCTTCTGATGCCGGTCATGTCGCTCAATCTGGAAGCCATGACGGGGTCTGGAAAGCTGATTGGCCTGTTCGGTGCCGCTGCCGCCCTGTCGACTGTTCTTGCCAGCCCGTTCGCCCCCCGGCTGATGTCGATGATATCCGGCCGCAAGCTGATCATTATCGCCCTGCTGCTGACCGCCATTTCGCACCCCATCTTCCCGCTCGTGCCCGATGTCGGCGTCTGGTTCGCCGTCCGCTTCCTGTCGGGGATGGCAATCACGATCGTCTTCGTGGCATCGGAGACCTGGATCAACCAGATTGCGCCGCCCGAACGACGGGCGACCATCCTCGGCCTTTATGCCACGGCGCTGGCCGCCGGATTCGGAACCGGCGGGCTCTTGCTGGCCGCTGTAGGCTCCGAAGGCTGGTCCCCCTGGGTGGCGGGCAGCCTGCTTTTTGCCATTGGCGCTCTGCCAATTGCCTTTCTGCAGGGTCCGGATATCGCGCCGCCGGATATGGAGCATACCACCGCCCGATCGATGTTGCGGGCCGCATGGATGGCACCGGCCGCCATTGGCGCGGGCCTTCTGTTCGGCGCAACCGAGCAGAGCTTCTTTGCAGTATTTCCGGTTTACGCTGAACGCGTCGGACTGATGGATGCCCAAATCGGCTTCATGATGGCCGCCGGTGCCATGGGCGGCATTGCCCTGCAAGCCTTGCTGGGACGTATTGCCGATCGCGTCGGCCGGCTGCGTGTGGCCTTTTTCGCCACCATGGTGTGCCTGACCGGCCCGCTCTTCATCTATTTTGCCGGCGACTTTGCCTTGGCGCTTTATGCCGTGATGTTCTTCTATGTCGGGGTCGCAACCGGCCTCTATACGCTGGGTCTGGCATTGATCGGCGAACGGTTTGACGGCGGCTCACTGGCCGCTGCCAACGCCACCTTTATCATGGCATATGGCCTCGGTTCACTGGCGGGACCGGCACTGGGCGGAGCGGCCATGGACATCATTGATCCGCATGGCCTGTTGATCGTGACCAGTGGATTTGCGCTCGTCTATCTGGTGTTTCTGGCCTACCGCCATTTCACGCGCACAACCAGTTGACAGCGGCGTTCCTGTGCGTATGTTCCGCGCCTCTTGCGACCGGAATAATCCGGCGTGATCGTCATGTGCATCAGGGAATTTCGTCATGGCTAAGCCGACAACCATCAAAATCCGTCTGAACTCCACGGCGGGGACCGGCTATTTCTACGTGACCAAGAAAAACGCCCGTACCATGACCGAGAAAATGGTCGTCCGGAAATATGACCCGGTCGTCAAAAAGCACGTCGAATTCAAAGAAGGCAAAATCAAGTAGTCTGACGACTCTTGGGCTTTCAGGCCGCCCGGCTGGCCTTTTGATCTGACATCACACAATTCCGGCCTGCCGCCTTGGCGCGGTAGAGTGCTTCATCTGCGCGCCGCATAACCGTGTCCATATCGTCGCCCGGGCGGATTTCCGCGACGCCGATCGAAACCGTCACGTCCAGCATACCTGCCTCCCCCGGAAGGCGGAAAGGCGCTTCGGCAACACCGGAACGCAGGCGCTCTGCACCGGCCTGCGCTTCTGACAAGGGCGCATCCGGCATCAGAACCACAAATTCCTCGCCGCCATAGCGGGCCGCAAGATCTACGGCGCGCAAGCGTGACCTCAACCGGGCCGCAAATTCGGTCAGAACCGCATCGCCCGCCTCGTGACCGTAAGTGTCGTTCACGCGCTTGAAATGGTCGAGATCGGCAATCACGACAGATGCCGACGTCTCGCCAGATGCCACCATTTCGGCGACCTGCTGCAGACGCGACGAGATATAGCGCCGGTTATGAAGCTGGGTCAGCGGATCGGTAATCGCCATTTCCAGACTGTCTTCCAGACGCTCCCGGAGCGTGTCGGCATAACGCTTCCGCCGCAGCTGCGTCCAGATCCGCGCATTCAGCTCGCCGCGATCGACCGGACGATGCACGATATCATTCACGCCCAGATCAAGGGCGCGAACAGACCGGCTGACCTCGTCCGGGTCAACAATCGCCAGAATCGGCATCTGCCGCGTTTCCGAATTGGCCCGGATGCGCGCACAAACGCGCAAGGCATCATATGCTTTTGTCGTAAGATCGATCAGCGCCAGGTCATAGCCATTGGCCGATCGGATAATGGCCTCTGCCGGATCGATTTCGGTATCGACAAACGCCTGCGTCGGCAGTTTGCTGCTCAGATGTGTGGCGATGCGCTCTTCGCCGGCGATCAGCAGGATGCGGGCATCCTGCAAGGCGTCCGGCTCGCTATCGACCGGCGAGAGGCCGCGTTCCTCGACCTTCTCTTCCCGCAGACGCAATTCATCCAGCAGCACCTTCAATCGCAGAAGCGAGCGGATGCGCGCAAAGAGCGGCAGATTATCAACCGGCTTGGTCAGAAAGTCGTCCGCCCCCGCCTCGAGACCGCGAACGCGATCCTCGGGCTGATCCAGCGCCGTCACCATCACAACCGGAATATGGCGTGTCCGGCGATCGGCTTTAAGGCGGCGGCAGGCTTCAAAGCCATCCATGCCCGGCATCATGACATCCAGCAGGATAACATCCGGCTGTTCCGCGATGGCGCCGTCAATGGCAGCCTGACCGCTGGTCGCCGTCACGACGTCGAAATACTCGGCTCTCAGTTTGGCTTCAAGTAGTCGAACATTGGCTTCCTGGTCGTCAACAACAAGGACGCGCGCACTCATGCCGCCTCCTCACCGAGAAAGCCCCGGATCGTCTCGATGAAGACCGAAATACTGATGGGCTTGGACATATAGGCTTCGCATCCACCTTCGCGGATGCGTTCTTCATCGCCCTTCATGGCGAAGGCGGTAACGGCAATCACCGGAATGGACGACAGATCGTCATCATCCTTCAGCCACTTCGTGACTTCCAGACCGGAGACTTCCGGCAATTGAATGTCCATGAGAATGAGATCGGGAGCATGTTCGCGCGCCAGATCCAGCGCGTTCAGACCGTTATTCGTACCGACAGTCTCGTAGCCATGAGCTTCGAGCAAGTCGGAAAAGAGCTTCATATTGAGCTCGTTGTCCTCGACTATGAGAACCTTTTTGGGCATGACCTGAAGCATGACACCGCCGCATTCCCGTTGCTTGGGCACGTCATTGCGCACCCCGTTTCACCCCGTCAGCAGTAAAGCAGACGATCCTTAATCAAGGATGAGTCGGTGTCGAACTTTTCTCCTTTCCCGGAACAAGATAAGAACGGCAATATTAATCATAACCCGGGCAAGGGCGAAAGCATGATTCGAATCGGTGTGGATCTGGGCGGCACGAAAACCGAAGTCGCCGCAATCGATTCGGACGGCCACACACGCTATTCGGTACGCGACGCGACGCCGGAACAATATGAATCCAAAATCCGTCTGATCGCGGCCCTGGTGCAGCGGACTGAAGAAACCCTGCAAAGTGATTCGCTTCCGGTCGGCATCGGCCATCCCGGCTCCCTCAGTCCGGTGACCGGTCTGATCCGGAATTCCAACTCTGCGTCGCTCAATGGCCGCGCGCTCGACAAAGACCTGGCCGCGGCTCTGAACCGTCCGGTCCGATGTGCCAATGATGCCAATTGCTTTGCCCTGTCAGAAGCCATCGACGGAGCCGGACAAGGCGCGACCTCCGTCTTCGGCGCGATACTCGGCACCGGCGTCGGCGGCGGTCTGGTTTTGAACAACAGCCTGCACGAAGGCCATGGCCTTCTGGGCGGGGAATGGGGGCACACCTCCCTGCCCTGGCCAACGGCCGAAGAAGTGCCGGGACCGCTTTGCAAATGCGGCCTGACGAGCTGTATCGAAAGCTGGATATCCGGCCCCGCCCTGAGTGCCGATCATCAACGGCACAGCGGCGAATCTCTCACCGGCGCAGACATCCATGAAAGAGCCCGCGAAGGTGATGCCGTTGCGGCAGCCTCGCTTGATCGCTTTCAGGACCGGCTCGCACGCGGCCTCGCCACCATTATCAACATCGTCGATCCCGAGGTGTTCGTTCTGGGCGGCGGCTTGTCCAACATGCCGAATCTCGCCGAGGAGACACGCCAGCGCCTGCCGCAATATGTCTTCAGCGATCAGGTCACGACGCGCATTCTCCGGAACACTCACGGAGACAGTTCTGGCGTCCGGGGCGCAGCCTGGCTCTGGCCCCTGACATGAGCCGCGCACCCGGATATTGCCGTGCCTGCCTGGCGCCGCTGGGCGAAAGCGACACCTGCGCATCATGCGGCCGGCAGAAAGCCCTGCGCCACCCCGAACTGAATGAATTGTCCATCGCGCACATTGATTGCGATGCCTTCTATGCCGCGATCGAAAAGCGGGATGACCCGTCGCTGGAGGACAAGCCGGTGATCATTGGCGGCGGCAAGCGGGGCGTCGTCTCGACGGCGTGCTATGTCGCGCGGCTTTATGGCGTGAAATCCGCCATGCCCATGTTCAAGGCGCTCAAAGCCTGTCCGGACGCGGTCGTCATCCGCCCCCGAATGGACGTCTATGCCGAGGAAGGCCGCCGTATCCGCAAGATGATGCAGGACGTGACACCCATCGTGGAACCGCTCTCGATTGACGAGGCGTTTCTGGATCTGACGGGCACACAGCGCCTGCACCACGCCCCGCCAGCCCTCACCCTCCTGCGCCTTCAAAAACAGATCCATGAAGAGGTCGGCATTTCGGTTTCGGTGGGCCTCGCTTACAATAAATTCCTCGCCAAGACGGCCTCCGATTTGGACAAGCCAAACGGCTTTTTTGTCCTCGGCCGGGCCGATGCGCCAGACTTCCTGAAAGCGCAGTCCACGCGCGCCGTTTATGGCGTCGGCCCGGTTTTCGCCGCCCGGCTGGAACGCGACGGAATCCGGACGCTGGCGGATGTCATCCGTGTTGGGGAGAAGACGATGGCGGCGCGTTATGGCGATGGCGGTTATCGCCTGGCCAAACTGGCCACAGGTGAAGATTACCGCACGGTCGCACCCGACCGCGAACGCAAGAGCGTGTCCTCTGAAACCACCTTCTTCGACGATATCGGCGAACTTCCGGAGCTAGAAACGAAGCTCTGGAAGCAATGCGTGCGGGTCGCCGACATGGCCAAGGCAAAGAATGTATCCGGTTATGTGGTGACGTTGAAACTGCGCACGCAGGACTTCAAGATCATCACGCGCCGGCGCACCCTGTCTGACGCCACACAGCTGGCCGACACCCTGTTCCGGGTCGGGCAGGAACTCCTGAAGCCGGAGGCCGATGGCCGGAAATTCCGCCTGATCGGAATCGGGATTTCAAATCTCGTGGACGGCAGTATGGATGCAATGGACCTTCTGGACCCCGGTGCCACCCGCCGCGCCGCCGCAGAACGCGCCATGGACAAGGCCCGCGCGAAATTCGGCGAGTCGGCCGTCATGAAAGGCCGCGGTTTCAAACCGGGATGACGTCCCGCTTGCGGGGCCGCGCGCGGCGCGCTAGGCGATGATACAGAACAGGAGACCGACATGTCCGATGCCGAGAAACGCTTGTCCGATCTGGGGCTGACCCTCCCGGAAGCCGCTGCACCCGTGGCCAATTACGTGCCCTTCGTTCGCACCGGAAATCACCTTTACGTCTCCGGCCAGATATCCTTCGGGCCCGACGGCCTGGTGAAGGGCCGGCTGGGCGAAACCATGAATGTCGAACAGGGCCAGTCGGCCGCCCGGCTCTGCGCCCTCAATCTGATGGCTCAGCTGAAAGCCGCGCTCGATGGCGACCTGTCACGCCTCGTCCGGGTCGTGAAACTCGGCGGCTTTGTGTGTGCCACGCCGGAATTTGAAGCCATCCCGAAAGTCATCAATGGCGCCTCTGACCTGATGGTCGAGGCCTTTGGAGACGCCGGCCGGCATGCCCGCTCCGCCGTCTCCTGCCCGGTATTGCCGCTCGGCGCCGCGGTGGAAATCGATGCCGTTTTCGAGATTGCCTAGCGCATCAGGCGGACCTGCAGCTTTCCAATGCCGACAAATACCGCGCTGGTGATCACGAATGTAACGATCAGCCCGACCAGCTGTATGGCCACCCCGCTGTATCCGAGTTCATTCACGTCGAGGAAGGGGTAGGGATAAAACCCCGTAATCGCGCCCTTGATCAGCGTGTAGGCGGTATAAACCACCGGGTAGACCTGCCAGGAGATGATGTGCCCGAAACGGGCCGTGCGCGTCCCTGACAGGAAGAGCCATTCGAGAAAGACCGCCAGCGGCACGATTGTGTGCAGGAGGTGATTGGCAAACCATTCAATCCCTTGCGGATCATGGATCGACGCCAGAAGCGCATGATAGATCACGCCGACCAGAACGATATAACCCGTCACGGCGGTACGGATCGTATCCCTCAGGAAGAACTGCCCCAGCTTTGTCTGCGAAGCAAAGGCCGCCGCGCCCCAACCCACTGCCACAAGACAATTCGTGGTGATGGTAAAATAGCTGAAATAACGCAGTGTCGCGATCGCGAAGCCGTCATTGGTGCCGGTTATGAAGGTTGAATACTGGACCAGGACGGCGGCCAGCGCCGTCAGGGCGATGCCGCCGCGAACCAGCCGACTCATGCTGTCATCCCGCCACAGACCTTCAGCGTCGTGCCATTGATGTAGGACGCCTCATCGCTGGCAAGGAAAGCCACCGCATTCGCCACTTCCTCAGCCTCGCCATAGCGGCCCAGCGGCACCATCATTTTCTGAAGCTCGGCCGTCTGGCCATCGGCCGGATTCATATCCGTATCAATCGGCCCCGGCTGGATGACATTGGCACGAATCCCCTTGCGGCCGAATTCGCGGCCGGCGGCGCGGGTAATCAGTTCGGCGGCCGCCTTGGAGGATGAATAGACGCCAACCCCGGCCATTTGCGCCGAATCTCCGGCCACTGAGCCGATTGTCACGATGGACGAGCCCGGCTTCATCACCTTGTACGCCGCGCGCAGGCCCTCGAATACGGCGGTCACATTGATCGCCAGCATGTCGTCCCACACCTCGTCAGAACATTTGGAAAGCGAGGTCAAAGGATATACGCCGGAATTGTTGACCAGCACGTCCAGCCTGCCATGACGTTCCGCTACATCCGCGATCAGCTTGGCGGTCTCGCCGCGCTTGGACGCATCGCAATGCACGGCCTCCGCCTTGCGGTCCATACCGCGGATCTCTTCGGCCACCGCCTCGGCCTTGTCCTTCGAGCCGCCATAGGTCAGTACGATGTCCGCGCCTTCCGATGCCAGGCGCTTCGCGATCGCTGCACCAATGCCGCGTGATCCGCCGGTAATCAGCGCGATCTTTCCTTCAAAACGTGATGTCATGTCTGTTGTCCTCCCGATTTTGAACAGACATAGCGCGGGCTGCGCCTTTCCCCAATGGCAAAACGCGCCTATCTCATGACCCGATGACCGGTATCCGATTTCGCACGCTGTCCAGCCTGTCCGATGTGGAGACATCTGCCTGGGATGCAGTCGCAAATCCGCCCGGCGCGGAATACGACCCCTTCCTGTCCTGGAACTTCCTGCAGGCGCTGGAAGAAAGCGGCAGCGCCACGACGCAGACGGGCTGGCAGAGTGTCCACCTGATCGCCAAGGATGAGGCTGGCGCACTTGTCGGAGCCCTGCCCGCCTATGCCAAATCCCATTCCTATGGCGAATATGTCTTCGACCATGCCTGGGCCGATGCCTTTGAGCGCGCCGGCGGGCGGTATTATCCCAAACTGCTCAGCGCCATACCCTTTACCCCCGCCACGGGCCAGCGACTGTTATCCCCGGATGCCGACATCCGCGAGGGGCTGGCCAAGGCCGCCATGTCGATCGCGGAGCAAAACGGGCTTTCGGTCTGGTCGATGAATTTCCCGGCCAAACAGGACCGCGTCATTACGGACAGGCTAGGCCTTCTGCAACGCGTGGATCGTCAATACATCTGGGAAAATGATGGCTATCAGACCTATGAAGACTTCCTCGGTGACCTGTCTTCCAGAAAGCGCAAGGCGCTGAAGAAAGAACGCGCCGCCGCCAATGCCGATATCGAAATCGTGGGTCTGACCGGCGGGGATCTCCGGCCCGAGCACTGGGACGTGTTCTTTGCCTGCTATCAGGACACGGGCGCCCGCAAATGGGGCACGCCGTATCTCAACCGCGCATTCTTCGATCTGATCCATCAGCGCATGGCCGACAAGGTCTGGATGGTGATGGCCAAGCAGGACGGCCGCTATATCGCCTCGGCGCTCAACTTCATCGGCTCGGACGCGCTTTATGGCCGATATTGGGGGTGTCTGGCGAACGCGCCCTTCCTGCATTTCGAGCTCTGCTATCACCGCGCGATCGATTTTGCGATTGAACGCGGTTTGGCCCGCGTGGAGGCGGGCGCGCAAGGCGAGCACAAGCTGGCGCGCGGCTATCTGCGTTTTTGAGTTCCTTTTTCATAGCGGGCGCGGCAGGCGGCGCGGTTTTTGCGGCACTCGCGCAAAGATCGACGCGGTTGCATTGTCCGGCCTGCGATAAAGCCTTCCGTGTAAATCCGCCTGCACCGTTCACGGAATCGGAGCTCGGCTATGATCCACAGGGCCCAGCTCTTGGTGAGTGGCTGCGAAACGGCTATCAAAAGCTGATATCTCTCAGAAAAGTTTAGACGTCAGGGAATTCAATCATGAGCCTTTCCGGCACATACGACGACGAAAACATTTTTGCGAAAATCATCGCAGGCGACGCCCCGGCGATAAAGATTTTCGAGGATGACGTCGCCGTGGCCTTCATGGACATCTTCCCGCAATCGCCGGGGCATTGCCTGGTCGTGCCCAAAGAGAAGGCGCGCAACCTGCTCGACCTGTCAGACGATATGGCAGCGGCCGCCATCCGGCGCGTGAAGGCGCTGGCCAAGGCGGTCGAAACCGCCCTTGAGCCGGATGGCATTGTGGTGACGCAATTCAATGGCGCGCCCGCCGGCCAGACCGTCTTCCACATTCATTTCCATATCATTCCGCGCTGGGAAGGCGAGCCGCTTGGCCGCCATGGCGGCGGACAAGCGGATATGGACGAGTTGAAAGCCCAGGCCGAGAAGATCAAGGCCGCCCTCGCCTGAGATCAGACATGCGGGCTCCACATCACCGACCAGGCGCCGAACACGCCGAGCGCTGTCGCTGCGGTTGCCGCGAGCATCACGCCGGACATGGCCAGCTTGACGCCACCTGACCGGCTGTCGCTGGCGAGGAAATAGAGCTCAAGCACGGCCAGAGGCAAAAGATAACTGGCAAAAGCGATAAACATATCAAACGGCCCGTCGAGAGAGCGACTCATGCCCAGCCCGCCGGTTGCAATCGCCCACGACATATACCCCAGCCGCGTGAACCACACGCCGCTGAGCAATATGAAGGTCCGCATCGCCCAACGGCGGTGCTGTTCGATCTTGCGCCGCTTGGCGAAGTAGAAAGCCACAGCAATCGTCACCAGGGCCATAAGCCCGTTGATCGTCGTGCCCCATCCGCCGAGATCCGTCAGGCGCGACCCGCGGCCCCAGATCATCCAGATGCCGCCAATGGCCATAAAGGCGCCGACGGTCAGATAGGTGCGGCCGGTCCATCGGTGCAGGGCCGGGAAACGCTTCCGCACCGGTGGCATCAATTGCATTGTCCCGCCAATGCAGATGACCGCCGTCAGCAAGGTGTGCGAGATAAAGGCAAGATTGCCGATCAGATCATCGACGGTGAAACCCTGTATCAGCCCGGTTTCATCCCAACGCTCCCAGGCACCCGACAGCGTTTCGGGCGCATAGGCGGCGATGACATAATAGGCAAACAGCCATTGCCCGATAACGGCCGCGAGAAACCAGAGCAACCCGGTAGTTTTGAGAATGGTATGCGCATTCAGTGCGCGGCGCGCAGGCGGCGCGAGTGTATCGACCATGACACATATTCCTTCTTGTCTTGCCAGCCTTGGTTGGCGGGTCATGCAGAAGGAATGAACGAAGACGCTGCTCCCGGCTCGCCGATTTGGAAATCGGCGAAAGAAAACTCGCAAACTTGCATATCGACCGCTATCCGGCGCATCATGGCAGGCAAATGGAGGATGCCGTGATTGCACTGGGCGCGGGATTGAAACTGTTGGCGATATCTGCTGCCGCGGTCTGGCTCGGATGGATCGCTATTCAGCGTGCCTTTTCGCAACTTCACCTGATCTGGGCCGGCTTTTGCGTCGGGTTGATCGCCATCATGCTGATCGAGGTCTTGGGTCGCGAAACCATCGGCGCCGCCTACCCCGTCATGGCGATTGCCAGTTGCGCCTCCTGTTCCTTTTTCTGGCTTACATCCCGTGCCCTGTTTCGTCACGACGCCGCGATTGGCTGGCCCGAAATGGCCATAGTTGCGGGGATTTTCCTTCCCACCATATTTGACCAGCTGGCACTCGGCCTGAATTTTGGTGCCTGGATGGGCGAAGCCAATCTGGCGCAATGGATGGAGCGGCTGGATGGCATGCAGGTCTTTTTCAGCTCTGCCGCGCTGCTTCTGGCCTTTGGCGAAGGCCTGAATGGCTGGTCGGGCATTTCCGATAGCGAAAAACGTCTTCGCTACCTTTTCCTGTCCAGCTTCGGGGCCGGCGTCGTTATCTGTGTCATGCTGTTTGATCATGGACGACTGACATTTGTGTCCCCCGGATTGACCGTCCTCATTCAGGGCCTTTGTGCCGTAATGATCGTTTCCACCGTCAGCCTCGCCATCCTCTTTCGCCAGAAGAACCCCCTGCCCTCAGGCGCGGCGCGAAAAACACCGCCCGCGACCGAGGACGAAAGGGTATTGGCCCGGCGCATCCAGGCACTCGTGGCCGAAGGCGCCTATCTGGATCCGGAGCTCAAAGTGTCAACGCTCGCCCACCGGCTGCACGAGAAGGACTACAAGGTCTCGCGCGCCATCGTCGCGGCCCTTGGGCATCGCAATTTCAACCGTTTCATCAATGGATACCGGCTTCGCCATGCCGAAGATTTATTGTCCGACACATCCTCGAACGCCAGCATTCTCGATATCGCTCTGGATAGCGGCTTTGCCTCGCTGGGTCCGTTCAACCGGGCCTTCAAGGAAGCCAACGGCCTGACGCCGCGTGAATATCGCCGCGAAAAGGAAAAGGCCGCCACCGGTAGAGGTGACGGCCTTTCAGCATCTGAAGTTTTCGCCGAGTAGTCGCTTTAGCGAACCGGCTCTTTGGCTTTTTTCTTGCCGCTGCCCTTGGGCTTTTTCGGCTTCAGGCGGTCACCCGGCGTGATGTCGAAATCGAGACGGTCCTTGTCCGCCGCATCGACATCCACCTTCACCAGACCACCGGATTTCAGCTGTCCAAACAGGATTTCATCCGCCAGCGGCTTCTTGATGTGCTCCTGGATGACGCGGGACAAGGGCCGCGCACCGAACTTTTCATCATAGCCGCGCTTTGACAGCCATTCCGTCGCCGCATCGCTCAATTCAAACGTAATCCCGCGATCCGCAAGCTGGGCTTCAAGCTGCAACACGAATTTTTCCACGACCCGGCTGACAATCGGCTGCGAAAGGCCGGCGAATGGAATGATCGCATCCAGACGATTGCGGAACTCCGGCGTGAACAGTTTTTCAATCGCCGCCACATCATCGCCTTCTCGCTTGTCGCGGCCAAAGCCTATGGCTTCTTTCGCGGCATCCGACGCCCCGGCATTCGTGGTCATGATCAGAACCACATTGCGGAAATCGACCTTCTTGCCATTGGCATCCGTCAGGCTGCCATGATCCATGACCTGCAGAAGAATATTGAACAGGTCCGGGTGGGCCTTCTCGATTTCATCGAGCAGCAGAACGGCATGTCGATGCTGATCAACCGCATCGGTCAGAAGACCGCCCTGATCGTGACCGACATAGCCCGGCGGCGCACCGATCAGGCGCGACACCGTATGGCGCTCCATGTATTCGGACATGTCGAAGCGCAGGAGCTCGACACCGAGGATGGACGCCAGCTGCTTGGCCACTTCGGTCTTGCCGACACCGGTCGGACCGGAGAACAGGTAATTGCCGATCGGCTTTTCCGGCTCGCGCAGTCCGGCGCGGGACAGTTTTATCGCCGAAGACAGCTTGTCGATCGCTTCGTCCTGACCAAACACCACATGGCGCAGATCAGACGGCAGGGATTTCAGCGCCACCTCGTCATCCTTGGAGACAGATTTTTCCGGGATGCGGGCAATCTTGGCGACAACGGATTCGACCTCTTTCACGCCAATCGTTTTCTTGCGCTTTGAGGGCGGCAGAAGCCGCATGCGGGCCCCGGCCTCGTCGATCACATCGATAGCCTTGTCCGGCAGTTTCCGGTCCGTGATATAGCGGGAGGCCAGATCGACGGCTGTCTTCACCGCTTCATTCGTGAAGCGCACATCGTGGAAGTCCTCGAAATAGGGCTTCAGCCCCTGAAGGATTTTCACCGTATCGTCCCGGCTTGGCTCGGTCACATCGATCTTCTGGAATCGCCGGGCCAGCGCACGATCCTTTTCAAAGTGCTGGCGGAATTCCTTGTAGGTCGTCGACCCCATGCAACGCAAACCGCCGGACTGAAGCGCCGGCTTGAGGAGGTTGGAGGCATCCATCGCCCCGCCAGACGTCGCACCGGCACCAATGACGGTGTGAATTTCGTCAATGAAGAGAATGGCGCCATCGCGCGCTTCCAATTCCTTGACCACCTGCTTGAGGCGCTCTTCAAAGTCACCGCGATAGCGCGTTCCCGCCAGCAGCGTGCCCATATCAAGGGAATAGATCGTCGCATCCTGAAGCACTTCAGGAACGTCTTTCTCGACAATCATGCGGGCCAGACCTTCGGCGATGGCCGTTTTGCCGACGCCGGATTCACCGACCAGCAACGGGTTGTTCTTGCGGCGGCGGCACAGCACCTGCACGCAGCGTTCGACCTCGGATTCGCGGCCGATCAGCGGATCCACGCCGCCTTCGCGCGCCTTGGCGTTCAGGTCGACGCAATAGGCCGACAGCGCATCGCCGTCCTTTTCGTCATCCTCATCCAGCTCGTCTTCCATGGCGCCACGAACCGGCCGGGCTTCGCTTTCGCCCGGTCGCTTGGCAATGCCATGGGAAATGTAATTCACCGCGTCATAGCGCGTCATATCGCGCTCGGCGAGGAAGTGTGCGGCATGGCTTTCGCGCTCGGCAAAGATCGCCACCAACACATTGGCGCCCGTCACCTCTTCGCGACCGGAATTCTGGACGTGGATGACCGCGCGCTGGATGACGCGCTGGAAGCCGGCGGTGGGCTTGGCATCTTCATTATCATCGACGGCCAGATCCCCCAGTTCGGCGTCTACAAAGGCCGTCAGCGTCGATTTCAACTCCCCCAGATCGACATCGCACGCCTTCATGACACCGGCGGCATCCTCGTCATCAACGAGGGCCAGCAGCAGGTGTTCCAGCGTGGCGTATTCATGACCACGTTCATTCGCAAACCCGAGGGCGCGGTGAAGCGTGTCTTCGAGAGAGGTTGAAAATGAGGGCAACGTCTATTCCTTTTCCATCGTGCATTGCAGCGGATGCTGCGCTCGCCGGGCCAGATCCATCACTTGCGCCACCTTCGTTTCGGCGATTTCGAAGGTGAACACGCCGCATACGCCGACGCCATTCTGATGGACATGAAGCATGATCTGCGTCGCTTCTTCCGGCGACTTGTTGAAGATCCGCATCAGGACCTCGATGACGAATTCCATCGGCGTGAAATCGTCATTCAGCATGACCACCCGGTACAAAGACGGCTTTTTCGTCTTTGGGCGGGTGCGTGTGGCAACGCCCGTCTGGCGGTCGGGGTTACCGGGTTTATCGCGGCGCTCAGTCATCGATTCGGCTCGTCGCTGTCTGCCTATTAGATAAGCAAGCTTTGCGCCCTGGGAAGGCCTGAAGCGCGATCGTCAACAGCTTCTGTTCAATCTGGAGCCAAATTGTGACACCGGATCGTTCAAAATCTGGCACGATTCACATTACCAAAGGGCAAAAGAAAAAGGCCCGGCGGAAAAGACCGCCGGGCCAGTTAGGGAGAATGTGTCGGGCAGTTCGGGGGAGAACGACCTGCCCGAAATCAGCTCTAGCGAGCCGACTGAACCATTTCGACCGATGCCGCGACGCGGTCATTGATCGGCTTGGTTACTTCCTTGACCGCACCGGCATACAGCTCGGAGGTCTTGGTCATTTCGGCCATGAACATGTCCATGGAGGATTTCACGAAATCGGTTTGAACTTCGATCATGTCCTGAACGGATTTGGCTGTGGTCAGCGCCTTGGTGGCGGCAACAGCGGATTCCATCGACGTCTTGGCATAGGCCACGGCGTTGGTGTTCAGAACTTCGGCATTCTTGCCAGCTGCGGTGGCAGACGCGATCACAGCTTCAACATTTTCCTTCTGGAAAGCGTTCAGCTCGTTGACCGACTTCAGCGACTTTTCAAAACCTTCCTTGAAGGCCTGATTGCCGGCAGTGGTCATTTGTTCGATCGTCTCGTTGGCAGCAGTTTGAGCGTTTTTCATAACTTTGGTGTCCTTTTTCGGGGAGGATTTGGTTTTTGCCTTGGCGGGCTTGCGAGCTACGGTCTTTTTTGCCGTCGCTTTCTTGGCCGATGCCTTCGGGGCAGCTTTCCTGGCGACGCGCTCGGTCCGGGCCTTTTTGGCAGCCGGTGCTTTCACCGTCTCCGTCTTGGCTTCGGTTTGCGCCGTCTCGGCAGCAGGTTGTGCGGTCGTGTCTGTCATTTTCAATCTCTTCAGCGACTCATTTGTTCGCGGTTGCAGCATTTGTATGCCAAACCTTCGCAGGCGCGTCAACAAAATTGTTGCGCTGCACAATAAATAATTTGTGTTGGCTTTAACGACCCGGAAACGGGTGTGAGGTTGGATATCGCCCTATGTATGTATGGCGCTGCCTCTTCCTCTCACTAATTCTCCTCCTGTCGTTCGGACTGGCACCCGAAGGTCAGGCCGACACACGCCGCTATGCGGCTTTTGTTGCGGATGCGAATACGGGCGATGTGCTGCACAGCCGCCTGGCGGACGCCCAACGCTATCCCGCCTCGCTGACCAAGATGATGACGCTTTACCTGCTGTTCGAGGCCATCGAGGCCGGTGAGCTCTCCCTGTCCGACACCCTCACCGTCTCCCGCATTGCGGCCAGCCAGCAACCATCCAATCTCAATCTCTCCCAGGGCGATACGATTACCGTCGAAACGGCCATCCGGGCTCTGGTGATCAAGAGCGCCAATGATGTCGCGGTCGTTGTGGCCGAACAACTGGCCACGACCGAACGCGCCTTCGCCGTTGAGATGACGGCTCGGGCCCGCGAGCTGGGCCTGTCCAACACGACATTCCGGAATGCGTCCGGCCTTCCCAATTCGCGGCAGGTTACCACCGCACGGGACATGGCGCGGCTGACCGTTGCCCTGCGCCGCGACTTTCCGCAATACATGCCGTATTTTTCAGAGCGCAGCTTCACCTATAACGGCCGCACCTATCGCTCCCACAATAATCTGATTGGCCGCGTTGAAGGCGTGGACGGCATGAAGACCGGTTATATCCGGGCGTCGGGCTTCAATATCGCGACCACGGCCGAGCGCGATGGCCGCCGTCTGGTAGCCGTTGTGATGGGCGGCCCGACCGCCGCCTATCGGGATGCCCATGCCGAGCAATTGATCAATGCCGCGTATCGCTCGCTGGAAAACCGCGAAGCCCTGATCGTCGCCGCACGGGATCTCACGCCCCGTTTGAATCCCATTCGCGAGCAGGACATCATCGCTACCCAGATTGCCGCCCTTGACCTGTCACCGCCGGTTGCGCAGGGCGATGGCGACAGCCTGCCGCCCCTGCGTATCGAGATGACCGATGATATGGGCGCAGCGCCGACAAGTGCTCATGCTTCAACGGACGTCGAGCCTACGCTCATAGCCCTATCGGATGATCCGGCAACGCGCCCATCCGGCTGGGCCATTCAGGTTGGGGCTTATGCCGATGAGGCCGCCGCCCGGGCGCGTCTCGAAACGGTGCAAAGCCTGGCGGACGAATTGGGCACTGCCGAAATGTACACGCCGCGCTTTGAAGCCAATGGCCGCACCCTCTTCCGTGCACGGTTCACAGGCATAAACGCTACGACCGCCCGCGCGGCCTGCGCCCGGCTCGCCGCCCGCGACGAGCCCTGCTTCGCCGTCGCCCCCGGTAGCTAGTCTTTCAAGAGAAGATCGCGCGCCTCGGTCAGACGCCGCGACAGACCATCTGTTCCACCGGAATCGGGATGCACGCGCTTCATCAGGGTGCGGTACGCTGTCCGGATTTCCTCATCGGATGGCTGGCCCTCCAGCCCCAGTATATCGAGCGCGTCTTCGCGGCTGATCGTCGGCGCGGTGGGCGTTGTGGATTGCTGACCATTCCGGCCGGGCTTGGGGCGAAACCCCGCTCCAACAGCCATCATGCCAATGCCGAACGTCGCCAGCGGCGCGCCCAGAATGGCCAGACCCCGAAGCGTAAGAAGGCCACCGAAAATGGCCGCCGCCAGGCCGAGCGTGATCCGTGACCAGCGCGCGGCCTCTGCCGTCTCCATACGGGCAAAGGCGCGGGAGACCAGCACCAGAATGACAAGGGCCGCAAAGCCCAGAAGCAGAAATGGCATCAGAAGGGAATCTTTGTGTCCGCCAGTTCGGGCAACTTAAGGACCGTCAGCAGATCGCGCAATTCCTGACGCGCGGCGACATGGCTCATCGAGAAGGCGACCGCCGATCCGTCTTCGGTCAGGTCCAGCAAGGTCAGGCCCAGTGGAAACAATTCGCGATAGATCACCCGTTCGGCAAAGCCCGGCGCCATGCGGAAACCGATCCGCTCCGACAATTTCTTCAAGCCATCCCCGACGCGCCGCTTGTTGCGCGCATCAAGCTGGGACATGCGATTGCGCATCACCACCCAGTCAATCGAGGTCTTGTCGCGCCCCGCGCGCTTCTTGCGGCAGTCCCAGACCATTTCCGAATAGACGCTCGGCCGGCCGACTTCAAAAGTCTGCGCATCAATTTCCGCCAAAAGGTCGAAATCGATGAAGCTGTCATTCACCGGCGTTATGATGGTATCCGCCACCGCATGCGCCAACCGGGAGTAATACGTGTCCGACCCCGGTGCATCGACGAGGATAAAGTCGTGCTCGGCCTTCAGCTCGCTGAAAACCGCCTGAAAGCGGGCATCTTCTTCGGCTTCGGCTTCATCCAGATTCCGCAGCGCACTGGCCTCAAGGCGGACTTCCTTGGGAATAGGCAGTTCAACGCCATAGCGCTCGGCCCAGTCGCGCCGGTTTTGAAGATAGCGGCCAAACGTGCGCTGTCTCAAATCGAGATCGATGACGCCAACCGATTTTCCCATCCGCATCAGGGCGATCGACAAATGCATGGCGACGGTCGATTTGCCGGCCCCGCCCTTTTCGTTGCCCACAATGATGACATGCGCGCCCTTATTCCGTCGGATCAGACGAAAGCGGCCCGGACGGTCTGTTTGCGTCGAAAAATTCATGGAAACACCGGATGTAAGGACGAACTCTTACCCCTTATAGAGCAAGTCCGGTGCCATGCCTAACAACTGATTCGATTTGTGAGAATTATTACCGGCCCAGAGCCCGGCCCGTAAAATCAGTCACGGCGCACCATCCACCCGCCGCTTCAACCTCGCGGCATGCCGCACGGGCCTCGGCATCGGTATCATACGGACCGGCCTTGAGGCGCAGGAAGATGCCGCGCGAACCCAGATCGGCCTCCTCCACCCGCGCGGTCCGAGTCCCCAGAAGGTCCGGGAAAAGCACTTGCAGCGATTGCCAGCCTGCGACCGCATTTTCCTCAACGCGGTAGGACGCCAGATGAATGGCATGAAACAGGCTCTGACCGCCTTCGGGGTCAGGTGCAACGGGGTCGGGCTCGGGCAAGGGTTCCGGCGGAGCCGCCAGCCGCAAGGCCAATGTCCGCATCTCGTCCTCGACCGCATCCAGCGCTGCGGGATCGTATCGCGCGCGGCGGTCGAGATCGGCAGCAAGCCGCGCCGCCATCTGCGCGCTGGGTGTTTGCGCAACCGGCGTGGCCGACGGCAAAGGCGCGCTGTCCCGCGTTGTCATGCAGGCGCTGAGCGAAAATCCCAACAGAAGGATGAGGCCATGTCGGTTCATGTTTCGTGTGTAGCGCGAGTCGCATGGCTTGCGTCCAGAGCCAAGCCGCATTATCCGCCCATTATGAGTGATTTATCCGCCCTGCCCCTGCCCGCGACCGCTGAACTCGGCGTTTTGCGTCAAACCGTTGCCGATTGGCGGCGGCAGGAATTGAAAATCGGCTTTGTGCCGACCATGGGCGCGCTCCATGAAGGCCATTTGTCCCTGATCCGGCAGGCCCGCGAAAACGCTGACCGGGTCGTGGCCAGCATTTTCGTCAATCCGACGCAATTTGCGCCCGGCGAGGACTTTGACGCCTACCCCCGCACACTGGAAACCGACGCCGCGAAGCTGGCGCATGCGGGATGTGATCTGCTCTATGCCCCCGTAGCGTCCGACATGTATCCGGAGGGGTTTTCTGCGAGCCTCACCATCGGCGGCCCCTCGCAGGGTCTGGAAACAGATTTTCGCCCGCACTTCTTCCAGGGCGTCGCCATCGTGGTGGCCAAGCTCTTCAATCGGGTCCAGCCCGACATCGCTGTCTTTGGCGAGAAGGATTATCAGCAATTGCTGGTGATCCGGCACATGGTCCGGGATCTGGACCTGCCGATCGAGATCATTCCGGGCGCAACGCTGCGCGAACGCGATGGCCTCGCCCTCTCCTCGCGTAATGCCTATCTGTCGACTGACGAGCGGCGCGTGGCCGCCAGCCTCAGCGAAATCCTCGCCGCCTTCGCGCATGATCTCTCGACCGGATTTGACTGGGAAACTGCGCAGGGCAAGGCGCTCGCCAAAGCCGCCAATGCCTTTGAGCGGGTCGATTATATTGAAGCGCGTTGCGCCGAAACGCTCGCCCCGCTGCCGCCCGGCCCGGCGCATCAGCCCGCGCGCGTCCTCGCGGCGGTCTGGCTCGGCAAAACACGGCTCATCGACAATATGCCGGCGGTCTAGCCTACCAGGCGCCGATCTCGATCAGCTTGCGGCGTAAATCGGGCGGCAGGCTTTCACCCCCCGCCGCCGGATCGCTGATATCCATGGGCGCTTCCTCGGCCTTGAGATAACGCCAGCCCTGGAAGGGCCGCCGCGCGGCTGGCGCCGTCCGGATGATTTCCGGGTCCATGACAATCGCGCAGCGGCGGATACCATCCTCGCCCATCACCTCATCCAGCGACACAATGCGCTGGCGGCACTGGATGACCCGTTTGATCACCCAGTAAAGCGACCCGCCATTCAGCAATTTCTCAGCCTGTTTGGGAAACATTCGCGTGACATGCACCGAGTGCAGGGGCTCGCCCCGCGCCGCCTGCTCTTTCGAGCGGCGGGCGCGGTACGCCTCGAGGTCCTCGACACTGTCGACACCCACGCAGAGTTTGAGGAGATGCAAGGTCATGACGTCAGAGCTAGGACGTTTCTCCTAGCCCGCCAAGTCACGGCTCGACATATTCCACATCGGAAAAATCGAAACGCACACTTTGCTGCTGCCGCTGGAACAGGGCACTGACATCCACCACCGTTGACATCGAGGTCATGACGGGGGCCGGAAGCCCTTCAAAGCGTTGAAAGTCCATGACCATTTCAAACTCATGGACGCGCGCGGCCGGATTGGGCTTGAAACTGGACGGAGCGAAAATCCGGATACGATCGACATGGCCCGCACTCGCCAGCGACAATTCGCCCGACAAATGCTCTGCCATGGCATCAGCCTCGTCTGATTCCGGATCCAGATCAGGACTGAAAGTATAACCGCCGCCGGATGTCCGCTCGACATTCCCGGCAATCATGCGCGCGGTTTCGGAGGTGAAAAACAGGCCCCCGCCACTGCCAACCGAAATCGACCGGCCTTCATCGCCGTCATCGTCATCATCCGGCGTATTCATATCGACCCACATATCGGCCAGCTCTCCGGAAAGGGAATCCGGGCTGGCAGGCGAGATCAGCGTCCATTCCTCACCATCGGCCTGCGCGCCATCGAACCGCAATTCCATGGCGTCGTCATTCATCGACACGCGCATGGTAAACCGCCAGACGGCATCATCTGGGGCGTCATACCCCAGTGTCAGCGCGTCGGCCAAAGGCTGTGGATAGGTGGAAGTGTCGGAATATGAAGCGGCTGAAACGATCAGCGCAGCCGCAGCGGCAGCAATAATTCTCATGCAAAAATCCCTTTGCCCGTCAGATGCCCCGCCGCGCAAAGGGATAGCCTTGCCAGATTTATTTCGCCAGAGCTTTATGCCGCGCGGTCGCGGAAGCCGGTGGGCGAATCCGCATCAATATCGAATGTGGTTTCACTCTTCGGCATCGGCTTGGTGTGCCGCCACAGCTTCTTGGCCATCTTGGAGAAGACCAGCTTCATATAGGCGCCGGGACCGGCTGCTTCGGTCGATTTCGGGTCCATGCCGAACCGGCGGCGCAATACGCCATTGGCATGAAGCACACCGTTCTTCAGCATGGATTCCGGGGTCACGATCTCCATCGTCACCGAGACATTCATGCCCGAAAGATTCTGAACCCGGTGCGGCCCGTGCAGCGGCCAGGAGGTGAACATGCCCGGCTCCAGATCGACCGCTTCGCACTCATCATCCCAGCTGGGTTCGAACGGAAGGTCTTCCGTTTGCTCCAGATGCAGGATCGCTTCCATGCGCTCATCGGTCAGGAAGGGCGCCGTCGCCGGATAGATGCGAATGCGCTTCTTGCCGCGTACATGCCAGAGAATGGTTTCCGAAACATCGGAATGGATAAACACCTGAGCGGTGGGCGATGAAATCAGGATTCCGCTTTCCGCATTCAGCGCGCGATAGCCGGGATTAAGGCGTTTCATATCGGCCATCATCTGGTCGAAGAGCGGCCGGTAGACCGGGTCAACGCACATCGCTTCGCGCAGATTGATCCACAGCTTGCCGGCGCGAACCGCTTCCAGCATCTCCATGCCGGACAGATCGCCCGGATCGCCCGCACGCCAGCTATCGGCGCCCTCGTCCAGATCGCCCATCGTGCAGAAATCGGTCAGATCGCGCGGATGCCGTTCGATCAGCGCCGCCAGCGCTTCATCGGAAAACTCCGGGCGCTGATGCAAATCGTGCTGCCCGACCACCACCTTTTTGCGGAAGCCGGATTGGGCGTCACTGCCCCAATCCGTGACAACACGTTGTGTATTCTGGGTTTCGCCTGTCCCGTTCATGGCCATCTCCATCATTCCCCTCTCAGGAGAGCAAGGATCGGGCCAATTCCGGCTATACTATACGCCGTCACCCTCCGACTTGCCTGCCCTCGCGAAAGCGGGGGATCGGAGGGCCTCTTTGACATCGAGGTCGTCCGGTCAAGCCGGACGATGACGCAATTTATTGAAATCAGGCCGCCGCCTCGTCCTCATCGGCCAGGGTGACAAGCGCATCGCCCTCCCCTACCTGATCCCCGGCAGCAATCGAGACCGAGGCAATCACGCCATCGCGCGGGGCGGCCAGGGCGTGCTCCATCTTCATGGCTTCCAGCACGAGCAGTTTCTGACCCTTGGTGACGGTATCGCCTTCGGCAACATTCAGCGACAACACCTTGCCGGGCATGGGCGCTTTCACGAGGCCACCGGCCTCAGCACCGTCGGCGGCGGCATCGGGGCGCGGCAGGTTGAACCGGCTCGCGCGGCCATCGGAGAAAACGATGACGCTTTCCGCCTCCGAAACGATCCGGCCGGACGTGGCCATCCCGTCCAGAATGAAGGTGTCGTCACCGACGCTCGCGCTGATGGTTTTCCCTTTGACCGGGGCCGCATTCAAGGCGACATCAAGGGCATCGCCTTCATATTCCAGACGTAGCCGGATCTTTGCGTCTGCATTGGCGCGAAATCCGTCTTTCAAAGCCCAGGGATCATTGGAATTTGCCACCTGATCGCGCTCCAGAAAGGCGCGCGCCGCAAGCGCAGCGTCACGTTTCGGCGCGCCGGTCGGAATCAGCGTATCGGCTTTCTCTGCGATCAGGCCGGTTGAGAGCCGCGCGGCCTGAAAATCATCATCGCGCAGGCAATTTCCCAGAAATCCGCCATTGGTCTTGACCGGATACACCCGCGTATTGGCCAATGCGGACAGAGAGCGCTCGATGGCGGCATCCCTGTTGGCACCAAAAGCGATGATCTTCGAGATCATCGGATCATAGTGCATCGAGACTTCGCCGCCCCGCTCCACCCCGCTGTCCACCCGCACACCGTCTATGCCGCGCGGAAAGTCGAGTATGTCCAGCCGCCCGATACTCGGCAGAAACCCGTTCGCCGGGTCCTCGGCATAAAGCCGCGCTTCAATGGCATGGCCCTTCAGGCGGATTTCATCCTGCTCTGGCACGGAGCCGCCAGCAGCAACCCGCAGCTGGAGCTCGACCAGGTCCAGCCCGGTCACCATCTCGGTCACCGGGTGTTCCACCTGAAGGCGGGTGTTCATTTCCATGAAGAAGAAGCCGTCCTCGCGCAGTGCGCCCGAGCCATCGACGATGAATTCGACCGTGCCCGCGCCTTCATAATTCACGGCCTTGGCGGCCTGAACCGCGGCTGAACACATGGCCGCACGCACATTCGGCGTCATGCCCGGCGCGGGGGCCTCTTCGATGACTTTCTGATGGCGACGCTGCAGCGAGCAATCACGCTCAAACAAATGGATCACGCGGCCCCGGCTATCCCCGAAGACCTGCACCTCGATATGGCGCGGATTCTCGATGAATTTCTCGATCAGCACTTCGTCATTGGAAAACGAGGACTTGGCTTCGCGCTTGCAGCTATCCAGCGCATCAAGGAAATCGCCGGACGCCTCGACCTTGCGCATGCCCTTGCCGCCACCGCCCGCGACCGCCTTGATCAGCACGGGATAGCCGATGGCATCGGCGGCATTCTTCAGATGATCAGGATCCTGATTGTCGCCGTGATAGCCGGGCGTCACCGGCACGCCGGCGTCTTCCATCAGCTTCTTGGCGCGATCCTTCAGCCCCATCGCCTCGATTGATTCCGGTGACGGGCCGACAAATTTGATACCCGCTTCCGCGCAGGCGCGCGCAAATCCGGCATTCTCCGACAGGAAGCCATAGCCGGGATGAATGGCGTCTGCCCCGGTCTGCTTGGCCGCCTCAAGGATCTTGTCCGCCCGCAGATAGCTTTCCGAGCTGGGGGCCGGCCCCAGCAGAACCCCCTCGTCGGCTTCCTTGACGTGCGGCGCCTCGGCATCGGCTTCCGAATAGACAGCCACCGTGCGGATACCCATCCGCTTGGCCGTGCGCATCACCCGGCGGGCAATCTCACCACGATTGGCGATCAGGAGGGTTTTGAACATGTCAGGCCTTTCCCGCTTTTGGCGGTCCCGCGCGGTGCACTGCCGCGACGAGCACAAAACTGATGATCATCAGGAGATACCACGATCCGAGCTTTTGAATAGACACCGGGCTCCAGTTGACGCCGTCCTGATGCGGATAGGACCAGGCGCGTGCATAGGTCCCGATATTCTCGGCAAACCAGATAAAGAGCGCGACCAGCAGCAGGCCAACGACCATCGGCATGAAGCGGTGCTTTTCATCCGGCCGGAACCAGATGACGCACGGGCCATAAATCGCCAGCGTCGCCGCATAGAGCGTCAACCGGATATCGATGGTGAAATGATGGGTGAAGAAATTGATGTAGATGGCCAGCGCCAGAAGACCCTGCAGCCAGAGCGGTGGAAACCGGTCGAAGCGGAATTCGAAAATCCGCCAGACCCGCGCGATATAGCTACCGACAGACGCATACATGAAGCCGGAAAACAGCGGCACGCCCAGAATCCGCAAGTAAGCCTCCTCCGGATAGATCCAGGACCCGGCCGACGTCTTGAAGATTTCCATCACGGTGCCAACGATGTGAAAGACGAGGATCACCCGCGCCTCCTCCCATGTTTCCAGTTTGGTGATCAGGAAACCGGCCTGAATGGCGATGGCGGACAGGGTCAGGAAATCATAGCGCGGCAGAAGGGCTCCATCCGGATAGAACAGGAAGGTGCCGAGCAGGAGCGCCACCATCGCCCCGCCAAACAGGCAGGCCCATGCCTGCTTGATGCCGAAGGAAATGAATTCAAACAGGAATTGCGTGACCGGTCCGCGCACATAGGCCGTCCGCCACGCCTCCCGGCGCGCATGCAGCCATGAACGGGGATTTCGGAAAACCTCCAGCGCGGATTACTCCATCCAGCTCGGCTTGCGCTTTTCAAGGAAAGCGGTGAGGCCCTCCTGCCCCTCTTCGCTGGCCCGACGGTGCGCAATCCGCTTGGCGAGATCATGCATCAGGCCGTGATCAATCTTGTGACCGGCAACATCATCAACCAGCGTCTTGGCATCCGCGATGGCACCGGGTGCCGCACCAAAGCCGAGCTTGGCGACATATTCGCCCATATCATCGAGCTCATCGGCGGTATCGACGACATATTGAACCAGTCCGATCATATGGGCGAATTGCGCATCAAAGCCTTCTGCCGTGGCAAACAGCGCCTTTGCCCATTTCGGGCCGATGGCGCGCACAACAAAGGGCGAGATTGTGGCCGGCGTCAGGCCCAGCTTCACTTCCGAAAAGCGGAATTTCGTATCCTTGACCGCAATGGCGACGTCACACGCAGCCACAAGGCCGGAGCCGCCGCCCATCGCCGCCCCCTTGACCAGAGCGATGGTGAGTTGCGGCAGATGGAACAGCTTGTAGAGCATGCCGGCCAGCGCTTCGGCATCCTCGATATTCTGCTCGCGCGTATAGGTCGCGGCATCCTTCATCCAGTTGAGGTCACCACCGGCACAGAACGTATCGCCCGCCCCTCGCAACATGACGACGCGCACTTCATCCGTATTCCTGGCCAGAAGATCGAATGTCTCGCTCAGCGCGTTGATCGTTTCGCGATCAAAGGCGTTCTTCTTGTCCGGGCGATTGATCGTGATGACCGCCAGCTCACCGGGGGTGACATCAAGAAGGACGGGTTGTGGGTCGGACATGGGCAAACTCCTGTTCAGATTTGTCTCTCGTCTAACGCGTCTCGCGATAAAAGAAAAACGGCGTATTGTCTGGATCATAGAAGCCGAATTCATAATTGCCCCACGGTTTTTCCGCGAGCGGCGAAGTGATGAACCCCATATCCTTCCATTCGGCATAGAGTGTCTCGACCGCATCGGTCTCCAGCCGCAAGGCCATGGTCTGGGTGTAGCCGCGCTGTTCTTCGGTGAAGGTCTGCAGATGCAGCGTCTGGTCACCGCGTGACACACCCGCATAACTGGCGGATTCCGGCGGAGCCTCATCAGCGAAGGCGATCTGAAAACCCAGGCTTTGCCAGAAAGCCAGCGAGCGTTTCATGTCCGTGACCGGTAAAACCGGGTGAACCGAAAACCGTTCTGTCATGGGACCTCCGCAAAGAAAAAGCCGCCGACCCGAGGGCCAGCGGCTTTCTAGTCAGATTGTCCGCGATGTCAGTCGCCGCGGAAAATCATGCCCTTGATCCCACCCAGGATCAGGATGCCGAAGAAATAGGCAATCGCGAGCGCGCCCGCATACAGCCAGTAATTCATCTCGGTTGCGTTGGAGGCCACGACACCGAAGTCAAAACCGTCCATGCCGCCACCGCGCACCATCGGCATGACAATGTCCACAATCAGGTGGATGATGGTGGCAACGATGGTGAAAATCAGAATTGCACCGGCGGACCGGAGCAGAATCGCCATGACAAGGGCAATAACGCCGAACTGGATCGCCAGCGGCATCCAGTTCACCACTTCACCATTGCCGGCATAGGTCAGAAGGCCAGGCTCGAAAAACGCGTAACCCTGGTCAAACCAGCCGCGTGCAGTATCCAAAAATTCCATGGCGTTATTCCCCTCGGTTTCGCCCACGCGCCCTCATACTACCCCAGAAAGGGCGCTTTGTTAAAACATTCTTAGGAAAAGACACCGCTGGCAAGCCCACTCGCGTCTCAGGGGAAGGAAATTTTTCCAACCACTTGTCCGCCCATGCCGCCTTTATTGCGAGACAATCGGAATCTGGACCTCGTGCCGGCGAAGCGGAAGCGGCGTCCAGGGCGGGCTGTAGGAGGCATAGACGGGCGCGCCCGCCGCTTCATAGCCATTGGCGGCCATCCATGATGTCAGTTCGGCCTCGTGCTGGCCAATTGTCTCGCTGGTGCGGCGCCCGCGGAACTTGATCACCGCCATTTGATGAGCCGCCACTTCGCGGATATTCACCGCCGGATTGTTGGGGCGCGGCAAGGTCTCCATCGTCCAGTCTTCCGGCATGATGAATGCCACCGTCCAGCGATCATCGCCGGAGGGGGTGGAGGTGACAGGTGCGGTCATATCAATCGACTGGCCCCTGCTGGTCGTCACCGGAGCGGTCATTTCGATGGACTGCCGGGGCGCATTATTGCCGAAGATATAGTCGGCCAGCGGCCTGAAACCGCGGCTTCCGGCCTCTTCGCGCGACCCGCTGACCTCGACTTCAGCAACAATCATCGGCGCATATTCGCGGACCTCGATATCGCCCTCACTACGCAGGACGGTGTGGCTCGGCTCATCAGCGGCCATGGCCTGGCCTCCCGAGAGGGAAAATATGGCAGACAAGAAAGCAAGAATGCGCATGGCGGCCTCGTATCGTTTTCATACAAGGTCATACGCTCGCGCACGCGAATTGGATGACTACATCCTGAAAACGCCGAACCTGGTGTCCGGGAAGGGCGCATTCATCGCGGCGGAAAGCGATAGCGCCAGAACGCGCCGCGTATCCGCCGGAGCAATGATGCCATCATCCCAGAGCCGCGCCGTCGAGAAATAGGGAGAGCCTTCCTTTTCATAGAGATCGCGGATCGGCTGTTTGAAGCTGTCCTCCTCTTCGGAAGACCAGTCTTCTCCCCTCGCCTCCATGCCGTCGCGCTTGACGGTGGCGAGCACGCTGGCGGCCTGTTCGCCGCCCATCACCGAGATGCGGGCATTGGGCCACATGAACAGGAAGCGCGGAGAATACGCCCGGCCACACATGCCGTAATTGCCCGCGCCATAGGACCCGCCAATGATGATCGTCACTTTCGGCCCGGCAAAACAGGACACCGCCGTCACCAGTTTGGCACCGTCTTTGGCAATGCCGCCCGCTTCGTATTTCGAGCCGACCATGAAACCGGTGATATTCTGCAAGAACAGCAGCGGGATTTTCCGTTGCGCGCACAATTCGATGAAATGCGCGCCTTTCTGGGCGCTTTCGGAAAACAGGATGCCATTATTGGCAATGATGCCAACGGGCATGCCGTGCAGGCGCGCAAAACCGCAGACCAGCGTCTCGCCATAAAGTTTCTTGAACTCGTCGAACTCCGACCCATCGACGATGCGGGCGATGACTTCGCGCACATCATAGGGGGTTCTGAGATCCATCGGCACCACGCCGTTCAACTCGTCCGGATCATAGGCCGGCTCGACCGGCTCGGACACATCCTGAGTCGAGGTCTTGGTCGTATTCAGCGTGCCGACAATTCGCCGCGCCAGAAAGAGCGCATGCTCGTCATCCATGGCGTAATGATCGGCGACGCCGGACTGGCGCGCATGCACATCCGCACCGCCGAGATCCTCGGCCGAGATCACCTCGCCCGTGGCCGCTTTCACCAGAGGCGGTCCGCCGAGAAAGATCGTGCCCTGCTTGCGCACAATTATGGTCTCGTCCGACATGGCCGGCACATAGGCACCGCCCGCCGTGCACGACCCCATCACCGAAGCGATCTGCGGAATACCCGCCGCCGACATCTGCGCCTGATTAAAGAAAATCCGGCCAAAATGCTCGCGATCGGGAAATACTTCTGACTGGTGCGGCAGGTTCGCACCGCCGCTATCGACCAGATAGACACAAGGCAGACGGTTCTGCATGGCGATTTCTTGCGCCCGCAAATGCTTCTTCACCGTCATCGGATAATAGGCACCGCCCTTGATAGTCGGATCATTGCAGACAATCATCACTTCGCGGCCAGAGACGCGGCCGATGCCGGCAATCATCCCCGCGCCATGGACATTGCCTTCATACATGCCATTGGCCGCCAACGCGCCAACTTCCAGAAACGGTGAGCCCGGATCCAGCAGACGCTCCACGCGGTCACGCGGAAGCAGCTTGCCACGCGACAAATGCTTTTCGCGGGAACGCTCGGATCCACCTTCCGCAGCCTCGGCGGTTTTCCCGCGCAATTGATCGACAAGGCCGAGCATGGCCTCCCGATTGGCCTTGAAAGCTTCGGAATTCGGATCGGCTGCAGATGTCAGTCGGCTCATGAAAACGCCCCGCATTGATTGGAGCCAATTAAGCCGGGTGCGGCCTCCGGCGCAATGCCATGCGTGCATCCAGTTCAAGGGCGGCATGCATCACACGATCGAACCAAACGGGAGAATGATGATGAAACGCCTTCTTGCCGCTGTCCTGCTGGCCGCTGCTACACCGCTCACCGCCTTTGCGCAGGATGAGCGCCCGCAAGTCATGGTACTGGGTACGTTCCACTTCACCGGTGGGGGCAGTGACTATGTCCAGGGCCAGGTGGATGACTATCTTGCGCCCGCGCGCCAGGCCGAAATCGAAGCGCTTGTGGAAAGCCTCGCCACTTTCGAACCAACGCGCATTGTCGTCGAACTGGTTCCGGAAGCGGAAGATCGCTTCAACGCCGCCTATCAGCGATATCTGGCGGGCGAACACGAACTGACCGTGAATGAGCGTCAGCAGATCGGCATGCGGCTGGCCGCTCGGCTCGGCCATGACCGGCTATATGCCGCTGACTATCAGAATGGAATGGATTTTCAGGCCATGATGGGCGCTGCGGAAGAAAACGGTCAGACCGGACTTCTAGGCCGCCTGCCGCGCTTGCGCACGGATATCGAAGCGCTGGAAGCGGAACTCAATCGCCCGGACGTGCTCATTGCCCAGCGCTTGCGCGTGTACAACACGCCGGAATTTCTGGCGGAGCATAACGTCTATCTGACGCTTGCGCAGATGGGATCGGTCGAAAACCCGGCTGGCGCCGATGAAATGGCGGGCTGGTGGGGCCGCAACCTCCACATCTTCGCGCAGATCGCGCAGATATCGGAGCCGGGCGACCGGATTCTGGTCATCTACGGTTCCGGCCACAAATTCCTGCTGGATCAGTTCTTCCAGGACGCCGCCGAATTCGAATGGGTCGACACGCTGGATTACCTGCCGACGGAATAAGTCGCACTCCGGGCTTGCGCCCGGCGCCGCTTGAAGGAAGGCTCTCCGGGACATACCGGGGAGCCTTTTTCATGACCTATTCCAGTTTTGCCGTCACACAGGACGGGCCGATTGCACGGATCACGCTGAACCGTCCGGACAAGCGCAATTCCATGACACCGGAATTCTGGGCAGAATTGCCCGATGCGGTGGGCAAACTCTCCGATGAGGGTCAGACCCGCGTTCTGATCCTTGAGGCCGAGGGACCGGTCTTTACCGCCGGTATGGACATTTCGGTCTTCACCAACCCGAACGCGCTGGCGACGGACACATCCTCGCATCGCGAAGCCTTCATGACGGCGGCGCTGGCCCTGCAGGACAGCTTCACCGCCTTCGAGACCGCGCGCTTTCCGGTCATCGCCAGCATCCAGGGGCCCTGCGTGGGTGGCGGCGTCGACATGATCTGCGCTTGCGACCTGCGCTTTGGCACGCAGGATGCCTGGCTCAGGATCGAGGAAACCAATATCGGCATGTTCGCCGATGTCGGCACCTTGCAGCGTCTGCCCAAGCTGATCCCCGACGGCGTCGCGCGCGAACTGGCATATACCGGCGAAAATCTGACGCCCGAGCGCGCCGAAAAACTTGGCCTTTACAATGCGGTGCTGGACGATGCGGACTCGCTTCGCGAATATGTGGACCGCATCGCTTCAACAATCGCATCAAAAGCGCCGCTCACCATTTCCGGCACAAAGAGATCCTTCCTCTATGCCCGCGATCATTCCGTTGCGGACAGCCTGCAACATGCCATGACGCTGCAAGCTGCCTTGTGGACCACGGAAGACATTGGCGAAGCCATGACGGCCCGGGCCGAAAAGCGCGCCGGCCATTTCACGCCCCTGACGCCGGTCAAACGCATGGGCCGTTCGTGAGTGTTCGCGGCAGTTGCCATTGCGGGAATATCGGATGGGAAACGGCGGCCCTGCCCGAATGGCTGACAAAATGCAATTGCAGCTATTGCCGGAAGAGCGCGGCACTTTGGGGGCGCACCAACCTGGAAACAACACAGATTGACTACCAGACAGACAAGGTGATCCGCTATGTCCATGGCGACAGGACCCAAGCCTTTGTCTCCTGCGGAGTTTGCGGCTGCACCACGCATTGGGAAAGCCTGGATCACATCACGCCACGGCAGATGAAGCTGAATTTCGCAACAACAAATGACCCGATCCCTGAATCAATTCCGGTGCGCCTGTTCGACGGTGCCGATAGCTGGACCTATCTGGACGCATAGTCACATGACCCGAAAACGGGGGCGACTATGCAACGCAGATGCGAACCCCGTTGGCCGGTGGCATACAACATGCTAGGGGCCCGCTCTCAGCGAAATTTGTTCGGGAAGCTTCATGATGAGAACATTCTGCGCCCTGTTGGTCACCGGTCTGCTCGCAACCACCGCCCACGCCCAGCTCTTCACCTCCATCGCGCCAGAAGCTCGTACGAGCGTTACCAATGGTCCGGCCGTCACCTATTTCGCCTCCGCGATCAATTCGGGCAGCGAAACGCTGACCAATTGCCGGCCCATTCCGGGTAATTTCCCGGCTGCAAATTTTGGCTATCAGACCGTCGATGCCAACAACCAGCTGACGGGCAGTCCGAATACACCGGTCAATATCCAGCCGGGCGCCACGCAAGGCTTCCTCTTGAGCTATACACCCGGGTTCGATCCCTATGCCGGTCTGGTCGACGGGCGCATCAGCTGTGATGAGCGCGAGTCTCAATACACACCCTATCTGAGTGGCACTCTGGCCATCGAAAGCGGTGTTCAAATCCCTGATATCGTCGCCATCAGCGCGACGCCATCCGGCGACGGCGTCATTCGTCTCAACCGTATGGGCGGCGCTGGCGTCATGGCTGTGGCCGCCGTCAATATCGGTGTTGCCGGGCAGGTTTTGATCACGCCCCAATCACTGGGAACATTCCCAGGCTTGGCCACATTCGAAGTCTGCGAAACAGATGCGTCCGCTCAATGTATCGGCGCGCGCGCCAGTTCGCTGACAGTCAACTTCGGTGCCAATCAGGTCCGAACATTTGCGGTATTCGCACGGGGCAATAGCCGGACCAATATCCCCTTCTATCCCGACATTATCCGCGTCCGCCTTGTGCTTTCCGCGACGTCAACGGGCCGGCCGGTCGGATTGACGAGCGCCGCACTTACCAGCCCTGCGCCAGAAAATCCCACTCAGGCCGCCGGGATTTACGGGACCTTCTATCAGGAGCCTCAGGGCGTTCGCGGTGGAGCCGAGGAGCGGCTGGACTCAGGTATTGCCGCCATCTTTCCGGACGGCCGCACTTTCCTCTGGGGCAGAGGCGGTATTTTTGGTGGCGGGCACACCGAATGGCTCTCAGGCACCCGGAACACGCCCATCGAGAACAACCGGATCGTCAGCGATGCGTCGCTCCTCCATTTGAGCGTTGGATCCAGCGTCAGAACCGTTGACTGGACCCTCAATCTCAATCCCGAACTCGGAATGACCGGCCGGTATAATGGGAGCAACCTGCCCAATGACAGCGAATTCACCACGATTGACCAATCCGGGCGCGTCCGCGGCGTCTGGCTGGGTAATCTGAACCGGCGTCAGACCGCCTTGGCGGACCTGGCAGGCAATTGGCTGGTGGTTTCCGGCAATCAGGTGGTGGGTGATATGACGATGGATGCATCCGGAAATGTCGCCAACGGCCGCTTCAGAATATCCGGATTTACTGGATGCCAGTATTCTGGCGGCCTGACTCAACCCGACGAGACACTCAACCTTTTTGCGCTGAATTTGACATTTGCGAACCGTACCAATTGCGGTGTTCCGTTTAATGGCAACGCTTTTGGAGGCTTTACCGCCATTGACGTGGCCGCAGACGGGCCCATTCCGTCCGGCGGGCAAATGATCATGTTCGTTCAGGATGACGTTCCGGCAGAACGATCAGGCTTCAGCCTGTTGCTCGTGAAGGCCTGATCAGCGCTTCTGGCTTGTGCGGAAGGCAGGCTCCGCGCAATAAGGAGCGATGGATCTGAATCTGTCCTTTCTCGGGTTTTTTGACGACGTCGGCAAAGCCGCGCTGAAGGCGGTTGAGCACGAGGTCGAATGGTTCTGCCTGCCGGCCGGGCACATGCTTTTTGCCGAAGGCGAGCCTTCGGATGCTTTCTATCTCTTGCGGTCCGGCGCGCTTGCCGCTTTCCGCGACGGCGCGATGGGCCGTCCGAATTTGCTGGGTTATATTCGCGCGGGCGAGCCCGTCGGCGAAATGTCCATGTTGGAAGAACGCCCGCATTCGGCCAGCGTTTATGCCATGCGCGACAGTGAAATCGTCCGCCTGCCAACAGCATCATTCGAGCGGCTGGCTGACAAGCACCCGTCACTGATGCGGGAATTGTCGAAGATGATGCTGCGGCGGCTCAGATCCGGACCGCAACGGGATGGATCGGAACCCAAAGTCTTCGCGCTGGTGTCTTGCTCTCCAACCATCGATCTCGATTTCCGGGCAAAGGAACTCCAGACCGCCCTCGCCCGCATCGGCGTCACTTGCGCCATCATAGGGGATGAGGCGGCAGACTGGCAGGGCCCGAAGCTGGATGCGTTCGAGCGCGACCACCACGTTGTTCTGCTGACCGCCAAACTGGGCGACAGCAATTGGGCTCGCCGGGCCATGGGCCGCGCGGACCGGGTCTGGCTGCTCGCCAGGGGCGATGCGCGGCCGTCAACGCCGCTCTTGCCCGATGATCCCTCACCCGCAGCCCGCCTGAAACTGCTCGACATTGTGCTGGTGCATGATGGCGGCAACAGCCCCGCCTCCCGGCCGCAGGAATGGGCGGATGCCGCAGAAGCCGCCCGTGTCTTCCACTGGCGGCAGGAACGCCATGATGATCTCGCTCGTCTGGCCCGCACGCTCGCGGGCAAGTCCGTCGGTCTGGTTCTGTCCGGCGGCGGCGCGCGCGCCTATGCCCACATCGGCGCCGTCGATGCCTTCCGTAAAGCCGGAATGCAATTTGATTTCATTGGCGGGGCCTCCATGGGAGCCGTCATAGCCGCAGGTGTGGCGCTGGAATGGAGCCAGGAGGAGCTGGTTGAACGCGTACGCGAAGCCTTTGTCGCTTCCAATCCGCTGGGCGATTGGCAATTACCGGTGATTTCGTTGTCGCGCGGACACCGGGTCGACGAAAGGCTGGAAGAGCATTTCGGCGATGTCGAGATCTCCGACATGTCCCGGCCTTTCTTCTGTGTTTCTTCAAACCTGTCCAACGGTCGGCCCTTCATTCATCGGCGCGGGCGCTTGCGCGATGCTCTGCGCGCCTCCATTGCCATTCCTGGCATTTTGCCGCCGGTCATTGACGGCGAGAACGTGCTGGTCGACGGGGCGGTTTTCACAAACTTCCCGTCCGAGCAGATGAAAGCCTTTCATCGCGGCGTCAGCGCCGGCAGCGACGTCACCCGCGCGAAAGGCGTCAATCCCTCCGATTTCGAGGACCCACCCGGGTTTTTCGGATGGGTCCGCCGGCATGGTCTGAATGAATTGCCGCCGATTGCATCTTTGCTGATGCGTTCAGCGACGGCGGGCGTCATGGTCGGCCAGCATCAGGCTTTCCGCGAAGCGGTCGACTTGCTGGTCCTGCCCGACACCGACACGGATTTGCGGCAATGGAAGCTGTTTGAGGAAACCATCGACTCCGGCCGCCGCGCCGTCGAATTTGCGATGTCGGAACTCAGCCGCGATGAACTCGACGCCTTCGGCCTCTAGCTAACGGTATTCCGGATTGGGGTGATCAAAGCGTGCGCCGTCATCCCAGGCCGTGCGCGAATTGCCGGTCGCCGGAAGGCCGCCCGCCTGTTTCAGCATGGCTGCCATGTGCATCAGATTCCAGGCCATGACGGTGGTGTTGCGCTTTGTGAATTCGTTCTCAAAGCCGACATAGCCTTCGCCATCGTCCTTTTCATCGCCATAGCTCGGCCCCGGTCCGGCCTCGCCAATCCAGCCGCAATCGGCCTGTGGCGGAATGGTGTAGCCGATATGCTGGAGCGCATAGAGCACACTCATGGAGACGTGCTTGATACCGTCTTCATTGCCGGTCACGACACAGCCCCCGGCCTTGCCGTAGAAGACATATTGCCCCTTGTCATTGGTCTGACCCGACTGGGCATAAAGGCGCTCGATCAGCATCCGGCAGACCGAACTTTCCTCCCCCAGCCAGATCGGCGTGCCGACCACCAGGATGTCCGCAGCCCTCACGCGCTCCCAGAGCGCCGGCCAGTCATCCTGTCTCCAGCCCTTCTGTGTCATGTCGGGATAGACACCAAAGGCGACATCATGATCGACGAGGCGAATGAGGTCCGTCGAAACGCCCTGCTTGTCCATGATCGCGCGGGCATTCGCCATCAACAATTCGGTGTGGGACGTTTCAGGCGACTTTTTCAGCGTGCAGCCGATGAAGAGGGCTTTCAGCCCGGAATAATCGGTCAATCCATGCCTCCGTCACCGCAAATCACATAGTCCTCAACCCGGTCAAACTCGCGATTATCCCAGCGCAGAACGCCGTCCTGCGGCGTCGAAAAATGGAAGGTCTGCTCATAAGCGCCATCCATGCCCTCGCACATGCCATTGATCTGATAGACGCCGTCCGTCTCTGTCACACCGGCAATGGAACACGCATCCATGCCCATGATGATGTCATAGCGCGAAATCACAATCACGCCGTCGCCGGAGACATTGTCCTCGCTACAGGCTTCATACTGAATGCCCCAGCGGCCATCGATGGAGCGGCCATCCATGGCCTCTTCATCCATCGTCTCATTCGCCATTTCACTCTGGTCGGCTGCCATGGCGGAATCCGCCTCGGCCGGTTCGACATTACCACCGGGATCATCGCCCGCTGAACACGCCACCAGCAGTGTCGATGCGCCAGCCAATAGGATCGCTTTCATGATTTGCCTCCCTGAATAGACTCCCAGTCTAACAGACAGGATCAAATCGGCCAGTTTGACCGAAGGCGGCGGCAGATCAAGGCGCGTCGACCTGTTGCCACAGCTCCAGCTTCACCCCGTCGCAATCCATGATCCAGGCAAACTTGCCATAGCCTTCATCCGAATAGCCAAGGATTTCGAGTCCCCTGGCCTTGAGCGTCTCGATAAATCCATCAAGGTCATCGACCCGGAAATTGATCATGTAGGGCTTGTCGCTCGGCTCAAGATATTTGGCGTCGGTGAAATGGCTGACCAGACTGTAGGGCGCATCGCCCGTCTCCTCAGACCAGCGCAGCATGGGCCCGTATTCGCCCTCCAGGCCAAGATATTCCTTGTACCAGGCGCGTGTCGCCGCCGGATCTTTGACCACATGAAATACGCCGCCCAACCCTGTAATTTTCGCCATGATCGTCCTCCCTCTTGCGAGGACGTTATCAGAAGATCAGGGCATTGGGCAGTTTCTAACTATACGCTTTCGTCAAACAGCTCGCGGCCAATCAGCCAGCGCCGGATCTCGCTGGTGCCGGCGCCGATCTCGTAGAGCTTGGCGTCGCGCAGCAGGCGGCCCGTCGGATATTCGTTGATATAGCCATTGCCGCCGAGCAGCTGAATCGCATCAAGCGCGGTCTGAGTGGCGGCCTCTGCTGCAAAGAGGATGGCACCGGCGGCATCCTTGCGCGCCTTCTCGCCGCGATCGCAGATCTTCGCGACTTCATAGACATAGGCGCGCGAAGCATTCATGCGCACATACATGTCGGCCAGCTTGCCCTGCACCAGCTGGAAGGAGCCGATTTCGCGATTGAACTGCTTGCGTTCGTGCACATAGGGCAGAACCACATCCATACAGGCCTGCATGATGCCGATAGGCCCGGCCGCCAGCACAGCGCGCTCATAGTCCAGACCACTCATCAGAACAGTCACGCCGCCATTCAGCGGACCCATGATGTTTTCTTCCGGCACTTCGCAGTCTTCAAAGACCAGCTCGCCGGTTTCCGAACCGCGCATGCCGAGCTTGTCGAGCTTCTGCGCAATGGAGAAACCCTTCATGCCCTTTTCAATCAGGAAGGCGGTGATGCCCCGCGAATTCGCACCCGGATCCGTCTTGGCATAGACCACGATAAGGTCGGCAGACGGCCCGTTGGTGATCCACATCTTCGACCCGTTGAGGACATAGTGATCGCCCTTCTTCTCGGCCTTGAGCCGCATGCCGACAACGTCCGATCCGGCACCCGGCTCCGACATGGCCAACGCACCGACATGTTCGCCGGAAATCAGCTTGGGCAGATACTTTGCCTTCTGTTCGTCATTCGCCCAGCGCCGCACCTGGTTCACGCAAAGATTGGAGTGCGCGCCATAGGACAGGCCCACAGATGCCGAGGCGCGGGAGATTTCTTCCATCGCGATACAATGCTCGACATAGCCCAGCCCGCTGCCGCCCCACTCTTCCTCGACGGTTATGCCAAGAAGGCCCAGATCGCCCATCTTCTTCCACATGTCTGCGGGGAAGGTGTCAGTGGCATCAATCTCGGCGGCGCGCGGCGCCAGCTCATCCGAAGCAAAGCTGCGGACGGTATCGCGGATCATTTCGGCCGTGTCGCCAAGGTCGAAATTCATGGAAGGATATTGGTTCGGGATCATGAACGGGGATTTGGATCAAACCCCCGCGAAGGTCAAGCAAAGGTGGTGCGCTATTTTTTCCGCGAACCCAGCAACCATATGCCGGCACCAACGGCGAAAATGAATCCGACCACAAGCGCCACAAGGCCAATGAAGAGATTGGGTTCAGATTCGCCAGAGCCCAATTGCGAGACCAGCTCCCAGCTCCCGCCAACCAGCAAGGCCAGACCGAGGAATAGTAGGATCATCTCGCCGAGATGACCGCCATTCTTGCCCGGCGCCGGGGCCGCATCGCCATTGGACCAGCCATTCATGGCCGGGCTGTCCTCGCCGTCTTCTGCAAATTCGGCATCAATGTCGGACGGCACCATCGGGTCATCGTCCTCATCCTCGGAACCGGTTTCATCCGAGACCTCACCGGCCCCCGAAACCTCTCCCGTCACACCATCGGTGGAGGCCGTTGCCACGCCGACGATGGGAGGCAAATCTCCGGCATCTGTCTCTTCAGGTGCTGCTTCGTCGTCCTCGTCAATCGATACAGATTGGGTGAAGGCAAAGCCGAGCACGCCTGGCATCGGCTCCGCCGCCGATTCAGGCTCAGTTACCGCCTCTTCCGGCTCGGCAGGCGTGTGCTCGGCCGTTTGCGGCGCGGCATAGCCGCTTTCGCGAACCGGTCCGGACAATTGTGCGCGCATGCGCAAGATCACACGCTCCGCCAGCTCCGACCGCCCCGGCATCATCCGGACCGGTGCCGGCTGGGCCGGTTCGGCCGGCTCATCTTCGACGGCTTCCGGCTCAGGCTCGGCGTCGGGCTCTTCCGGGCTGGCGGCTTCCGGCTCCGTGTCCGGCGCGTTATCCACCTCCACAGCGGCCGGAATCGCCGCGTCGTCATCGGACGGATGATCAAATTCGATCACCAGCTCGACCGGTGCCCGATCGGTGTCTGCGGGAATATCTTTCAGGAAAAGCGCGCGCTCGGCTTCGTGTCGAGCCACGCCGCCACCATTCCAGGCCGCTATCGCCTCGGCGGCGTCCTGCCAGCGTTCCTTCCGGATGAGGCGGACAACCGCGCTCCGGCGGAAGGACGCAAGACCAACCCCCAGCGCAAACGAGACCAGCGCATCGCGTTGCGGATCCCCCAGATCCCCACCCAGCGTTTCATCAATCGCCTGTTCGGCCTGCAGCACGTCATAAACCAGCAAGAGCTCGGCTTCGTCAGCTGTCACCGACGCGCCTGCTTTGGCAGCCGCACGATGGCCATAGCCAATCACCCAGCTGCCATCGCTCTGTTGTTGCGCATTTGCAGCAAAGGGCTCGTGAGCCTTGATCAGTTCACGCGCAGCAGGCGTGGATTTCAAACGCGGCTTCATGATTGTTCCATTCCGAGACGGTCCGCCAATGTTTCAGCGAACGCTCTGCAAATGCAGCGCCGAACGGATTAATTGTTTTCCGGTGTGAAGATGTCCGTCGCGCCAATGGCCGTGAAAGGCGCAAAGAATCCGCCACCGGCACCGCCGCCCATAATCATCAATTCGCCATTGATCGACACCATGGCGGCATCCGTGCGCGGCGATTCCAACGCCGGTTCTTCTACCCAGCTGCCTGTCGCCGCATCCAGCCGGACATGGCTGGACAGCGTGGTGGAGAGGCTTTCACTGCGCCCGCCCGCTACATGGATGGCCCCGTCAAGCACGGCGGCGGCATGTCCGGCACGGGGTTCCGGCAAAGCCGGTCCGATCGTCCAGCTTTCGGTGGCCGGGTCGAAAATGTCCACGCGCCCCGTAACCACGCCTTCATCCACGCCGCCAATGAAATAGATTCGGTCGTTCAGGGCGACCGCTGCGGCGCCGCGGCGTGTGATTTCCGATGGAGCGGCCAGAACCGACCAGCTGCGGGCCTCGGGATCAAACACGAAAACGCCATCCGTGCCGTCCTCTCCACCAATGGCATAGAGCAGGCCATTCAGCGCGATGAGCTGGAAGGACGCCTTCGGCCCCGGCATGCTCGTTTCGCGTTGCCAGATACCTTCCAGCGGATCGAGCGACCACACATCCGCGCTCGGACGCAGGGGCTCAAACTCGGGCCGGCGGAAATCGCCAAAATCACTCAGGTCGCTGCGCGCCCGGTCCGATGCCGCATAGCCGCCCGCGGCATAGAGGCGGCCATTCACGGCGGCAAAGCCAAAGCGCTCCAGACCGCGTGGCAAGGCGGTATCGTCAATCCATTGCAGCGTGGAAGGGTCGAAGACTTCCACCGTGCTGTTCGGCTCGGTCAGACCTGAGCCGCCCGCCGCATAGACGCGGCCATTCATTTCGACAGCCGCCAGACCGGCCCGCGCATCCGGCAATTCCGGGGCGCGGCGCCAATATCCGTCCGCGAGGGCAGACCCCGCTGTCGCAAGGCTCAGGGAAAGCACAGCCAGAACACGCAAAGCACTCATTTCAATATCGCTCCTTCCCCCGCAACACTTGATGAACCCGATTTACAACAGGATGATGGCAGCCAATCCGAGAAACGCAAAGAAGCCGATCACATCCGTTACAGTTGTGACAAAGACCGACGAGGCCACAGCCGGGTCGGCGCCGAACTGGCGCAGAACCAATGGCACCGCGATTCCGGCAAGCCCGGCAAAGGCCAGATTGATGACCATCGCCATCGCAATCACCCCGGCCAGCGGCACATTCTGGAACCAGACGGCCGCGACCAGCCCCATGACAATGGCGAACAGTATGCCGTTGACGATTCCGGTCACCAGTTCGCGGATAATGACCCGTCGGGCATTCGCCGAGGTCAGGTCGCGTGAGGCAATGGCCCGCACCGCCACGGCCAGAGACTGGGTGCCGGCATTGCCGCCCATCGAGGCCACAATCGGCATCAGCACGGCCAGCGCCACGATGGTGGCCAGCGCATCCTCGAACAGCGCGATCACGCCGGATGCCAGGATTGCCGTGGCCAGATTGACCAGCAGCCAGGGCGCGCGCGACCGAACCGAATCGAACACGCTGTCCGACAGGCCGGCTTCATTCACCCCGGCCAGCGCCAGAAGGTCTTCCTTGTTCTCTTCCTGGATGACGTCGACCATGTCGTCGACCGTCAGCATACCGGTCAGGCGGCCGTCTTCATCGACCACCGGGGCCGAGAAGAGGTGATATTTCTCGAACAGATAGGCCGCCTCTTCCTGATCAACGTCCGGCGCGATGCGGATCCGGAGTTCATCCATCAGCTCCGTCAGCTTCTTTTCGCGCGGTGAGCGCATGATCTGACTGACCGGCACAGCGCCCATCGGATGGAAGGCCGCGTCAACGATGTAGACGTCAAAGAAAATGTCCGGCAGGTCTTCACCGGCCTGCCGCATATGATCAATGGCATCGCCCACCGACCAGAATTCCGGAGCCGCGACGAAGTCGCGCTGCATGAGCCGACCGGCCGTCTCTTCCTCGTGCTCGAAATGGGATTCGAGCATTGTCCGGTCTTCGTCCGAGACTTCCAGCAGCACCTGTTCGCGGACATCATCGTCCAGTTCTTCCAGAACAAGCGCCGCATCATCCGAATCAAGATCCCGGATCGCTTCCGCGATCTGGCCGGGCTCCAGCAATTCGGTGACATCGTCACGCAAATCCCATTGCAGTTCGGACAGCAATTCACCGGTAAAGGCGTCCGGCGCAAGACGGGCCGCATGGCGCACCTGATCGGCCGATAGCTGTTCGAGCACGTCGGCGGCATCAGCCGGGTGCAATTCGGACAGGATATCGCGGATGGCGCCGCCATCGCGCTCGCCAATCGCGGCAGCCAGCCGAGCAACAATGGCGATATCGGTATCGGCCGCCGTCTGGGCTTCGTCTTCCGCCTCGATTTCAGGTGCTAGTTCACTCATATCGGCCCCGACAGTCTGGTCCGCACAGCATAGACACTGCCTTGGCGGAAGCCACCCGTATTAGCCGGTAAATTCAGACACTTTTATGGCGGATGCACATGCTTTTGCGCGACTGCGCGCTTCGTCTACATCGGCGCCATGGGCAATCGCGACGCCCATGCGGCGCTTTTCATACGACACCGGCTTGCCGAAAAGGCGCAACTGGCTGCCCGGCCCTTTCAGGGCATCATCCACGCCGGAAAAAGTCACGCCCTCGGCATCAACGCCGCCGTAGACAACCGCACTGGCACCGGGGCGCAACAGGCTGGCATCCACCGGCAGGCCAAGGATGGCGCGGGCATGCAGCGCAAACTCGCTCTGATCCTGCGTGGAAAGCGTGACCAGACCGGTATCATGCGGACGCGGGCTGACTTCGGAAAACCAGACCTCATCGCCCTTGATGAAAAGCTCGACGCCGAACACGCCTCGCCCGCCCAGCGCGTCGGTGACTTTTCGCGCCATATCCTGCGAAGTGGCGAGCGCCGCATCGCTCATCTTCTGCGGCTGCCAGCTTTCAACATAATCACCGCTCTCCTGACGATGGCCGATGGGTGCGCAGAAATCCGTGCCGCCGGCATGTCGCACGGTCAGCAGGGTGATTTCATAATCGAAATCAACCGCGCCCTCGACGATTACCCGGATCTGCTTGCCCCGCCCGGCGCTCAGGGCGTGTTCCCAGGCCGCCGCGATATCATCGGCAGATTTCACAAAGCTTTGCCCCTTGCCGGAGGACGACATGACCGGCTTCACAAAGACCGGATAGCCAATGCGTTCGGCTTCGCGCGCCAGTGTTTCGCCATTACTGGCAAAGGCAAATGGACTGGTTTGCAGGCCCAGCTCGTCGGCGGCGAGACAGCGAATGCCCTCGCGATCCATGGTCAGCTGTGTCGCCCGCGCGGTCGGAATAACAATTGCCAATCCGTCCGCCTCGATCCGGGCCAGTTCTTCCGTCGCAATGGCTTCGATCTCCGGCACGATCAGGTCGGGCTTTTCCTGCTCGACAAGGGCGCGAATGGCCGCAGCATCGGTCATGTCGACGACATGGCTACGATGCGCGACCTGCATGCCCGGCGCATTCGCATAGCGGTCACAGGCAATCACTTCGACGCCCAGCCGCTGGAGCTCGATCACGACCTCCTTGCCCAGTTCGCCGGCGCCCAGAAACATGACTTTAGTCGCGGATGGGGAAAGCGGGGTTCCGAGTGTGGTCATGACGATATTTCCATTCAGCCCTGATGACGCATAACGCCGCCGGGATTGTCTTATCTGCAAATCCCGCCACTATCCCGGGATGAGTCCCGTCTGGTTCGAGATAATGGCGCTATTCATTCCGATCAGCGTGATCGCATTGGCGCTTCGTTTTCTCGCACGTCAAAATCTGAAAAGCCATTCGCCCATCGGCATCGGGACCATACTTTCCACAACTCTGTCCATGCTGGGCAAACGGTGGTGGTTACTGGTCGCCGGCATTCCGGCTCTGGCGGGGCTTCAGATCGGATATATCCTGTTGCGGCAGCAGGTTTACGCAAATGGGTATTCTGCGGTGGACGAGTGGCAGCACTGGGCCCTCAATGCCATGTTCTGGCTGCCACCGGCTCTATGGGTGGTCCTGGCCTTTTTCTGGTTGCGATCTCTGGCCATTGCGCCCGGCCGATCCCGCCTGATGGGCTTTCTCAACGTCTTCTGGCGCATAGCGGCCATTGTCGCGATATGCGGAATAACGATGGGTCTGGCCCTCTATTCAACGCTGGAATTGCTCCGGGGTTGAACTACGAATTTTTTCTGCGGGTTCCGTACGAAACATTGGGCCGGGCAACCATGACTTTGCAGTACTCGATTGTGCTGACGATCATAGCGCCATTTTTTCTGTCACTTCCCGCCGCCAACGAGGCTGACCCCAATGCCGAGCTTAGGCAAAAGCGTCCCCTGACTTATCGTGGACTATTGCTGCCGGGGCTTCTAGCGGGAATTCTTGTCTTCATGCTGGCCGATATGGTGCTGCAGCAGACGGTCTTTGGATCGAACGGCGCGCTGTCTTATGCCACAACGGCGCAAAGGCCACAGGATCTGGGCCTGATGAGGGAAATTGCCGGCCGGGGAATCATATCCAGCATCTACGCATCCTGCGCGATTGCCTGGACGTGCACTTATGCCACCGCCGTTTATCAGGCATTGGTTGATCAACGCGCCAGGGTCGATCCGAAAGTCTTTTCCTGAAATCTCCTCCAGGGATGGTGCGGCCGAGAAGACTCGAACTTCCACGGGTTTTACCCCACAGCGACCTCAACGCTGCGCGTCTACCAATTCCGCCACGGCCGCATCCCCAGAAGGCGCGCGGGATAGCAGGCCCGGATCGAATTGTGAAGCGTCATTATGCGCAAATATCAGGCGGCTACCGGCTGGAAGTCATTTGCGTCTGCCGGGCCGAGGATTTGCACGGTAACCCGGTCGCCCTGGATGATGATTTCGCCGCGCGCAATCGGGTGGCCATTCGCCAGAATCCAGACCGGCTCGTCCTCATTGCAGTCCATGGGAATCACCGCGCCGCGGCCCATGCGCAGAAATTGCGCGATCGGCATCGCCGATTGTCCAAGGACAACCGATATCTCGACTTTGACGGACCCCAACTGACTCAAGGCGTTACTCCTCTTCGCGCTTGAAATATCCAAGCTGCATCGCGATGTTGAGTCATGCGCCTTTCCGACGGGTTAAGGAAAACCGGATCCATGAGCGAAAATCACACAGAATGGGCAGTTTCCACAGGCCATGTCCCCTATCCGGAGGCGGTGGCCTTCATGGAAGCGCGCGCCGCTGCCATCGCCGCCGGTGACGCGCCCGAACTGGTGTGGATGCTGGAACATCCTCCGATCTATACCGGGGGCACCAGCGCCAAGATCGAGGATCTGAAAGATCCGGACAAATTCCCCGTCTTCGAGACCGGACGCGGCGGGGAATACACCTATCACGGGCCGGGGCAGCGCATTGCCTATGTCATGCTCGACCTGACGAAGCGCGGGCGCGATGCGCGCAAATTCGTTCAGGGGCTGGAAGACTGGATTATCGGCACGCTGGCCCAGTTTGATGTCGAGGCTGACCGGCGCTGTGGCCGGGTGGGTGTCTGGGTCAATCGCCCGGACAAGGGCGATGGGTATGAAGACAAGATCGCCGCCATCGGCGTGCGCCTGCGCCGCTGGGTGTCCTTCCACGGCATTGCCTTCAACGTCGCGCCCGACCTTTCCCATTTCGACGGAATTACGCCCTGCGGCATTGCCGATCCGCGCTATGGCGTCACCAGTCTGGCCGATCTCGGCATCGAAAAAAGCTTCGCCGAAACCGACGAGGCTTTCCTCACATCATTCGAGACCGTGTTCGGGCCCGTCAGAAAGGTTGAGGCACCCGCGCTTTAAGGCTTGGGTGTCTCATCCGGCTCGGACGGTTGCACCGTCGGCTCGGGAGCGGCCGGAGCAGCAGCAGGTGCCGCAGGTGCAGCCGCAGCGGCTGCGGCGGCACCGGGTGCGGGCCCATAACGGTTTTCACCGGGATCACCGGCGGAAATGCCGACCCAGATCGTGTAAATAATCCAGATCAGAAATCCGAGGCCGCCGACGAGGAACAGGCTGCCAGACGCGCCCATAATGGCGGCAAACGTGGCTTCGTCGCTGCCATTGCCATTGGCCAGAGCGGCCATGATCGCGCCGCCCGCCAGGGCGAAGCCGACAATGCCGAGCACGATTTGCACCGCCCAGACGCCACCGTGAATCCAGGCCGTTTTGCCCGCGTCATGAAGGCGTTTGCCGTAAACGCAGACGCCGACATAGATCAGGAACAGCCCGATAAAGAAACCAAGGAACGGGATCATGCCGCCGACAATGTTTGCGGCAATCAGGATCAGAATCCCGATCCAGTATTCCTGTTGGCTGATACGCCCGTTCGGGCTGAACAATACGTGAGACAAATTCATCTGCCAAAGTCCTCGTAATCAGATTAACCCAAGGGATTCATGGACGTCGCATCAACCGGCGGCTCCCCATAGGCATTGGCACCGGCATCTGCTTTGACGAACTGGTTCACAATGAAAGCTGCGCCGAAATAGGTCAGCCCGCTGATCAGCACGCCAAGAATGAAGCTTTTCAGGCGCCAGCCCATCCCGGTCAGGTCTTCGCCGCGCATGGCGGCCGCAAACATGTCACCCACAAAAATCGGAGTCAGAATGGCGGACAGAATCATACCGCCAATGAACACCCCGGCCAGAACCGCCAGCGGCCAGATCGCGGGTTTGCCGCCATCATGGAACCGCTTCGCATAGAGACAAAAGAGAGGATAAAGAAGCGCAAGACCAAGGATGGTGATGAAGGGCGCGACGATACCCAGTAGATTGATGGCAATCGCAATCACGAAGACCGCAACCGTTCCCTGCATCAGTGAATTGGGACCGATTCGTCCTTCGAACGACAACAGCAATGATTGTAATCTGGCGGTATCCATAGGCTTGGCCTCCCCTGCCGGCTGCTAAAGTCCCTACCCTGCGAGGGGAGACCTCGCCTTGTCAATCGCGTTTCAGGCGATGTTTTGCCTTATCCACGCTTCATCGACATGAACCAGAGGCCGAAGAGGAAGGTGATGCCCCAGAAGGCTGCAAATCCGCCCCATGCGGCCGGCTTCACCATTTCAACCGCCAATTCAGGGCGCTCTTCAATCCAGGCCTGGAATTCAGCCTGGAAGGCCGGGTCTTGCGCGACCGTCATGACATCGCGCCCGACGCTGTCCGCATACTGCCCCATCATATCAAACGACGCGATGCCGATCATGACGACAGATCCGATCATGCTGACCACTGCCGCGAGGATCACCGGCAGCAGGAACAGCATGATGCCTTCACCCGCGTCACGCCGGCGATTAATGAACAGAAACGAGACAAAAACCAGTAGCAGGGCAAAGAGCCCCATCGAAATATTTCCAAAGCCGCCGCCGCTGCCTTCAGCGGATACGAGCGACAAACCATACCAGGTTTTGACACCATCCAGCACGGCCAGAATGATCAGCCCGATCAGAAACGCCATCGGCGCTGCGCGTTGGGTCGGTGTTACAATTGCAAGGGGATTCATGATGAGTTTCCCTGTCTGACGTGTTTAATCCCGAAGCTGAAATAGCCGCCCACCCGGTACATTTGTAGCGGGACGCGTATTCCGACGGTCCCGCTATTCAAATTCCACCAGCAATTCATCCGCCGATACGGACTGACCGGCCTCAACCTCGATGGACTTGATAACCCCGTCCATTTCGGCGCGGATCACATTTTCCATCTTCATGGCTTCAACGACCAGAAGCGGTTCGCCTACCTTCACATCCTGCCCCACTTCCGCTTCCAGCTTCACCACGAGGCCGGGCATCGGGCTGGTAATCTGTTTGGCGGATGCGCCCACATCCTTCATCGGCAACAAGGCGTGCAGGTCTGCCGAGCGGTGCGTCGCCACAATCGCCGTCGTCGAATAGCCGCGATGCCGTAGGCGAAGGCCTTCGGTCAGATTCTTGAACTCGACCGCGAAATGCTCGCCATCCAGCGTGCCGTCAAAGACGTGCTCGCCCGGCAGCCACGCGCTTTCAAACTCGATCGGCTTTCCGCCCAGTTCGGGCAGCCAGACCTTGGCCGGCGTGCCGCCGCCAATGGCCTCATCCGGCAGATCAATTTCCACCAGAATGCGCTCGCCATCGACCAGCACTTCCCATTCTTCCGCGTGAATGCGCGGCGGCGGTGACATGCGGCCCGATGTCCGGGCGGCGCGGCGCGAATAGACGGTGTGGATGAAGGCGGCCGTCCCGGCAATCATGCGGGTCTGCAGCTCGGAAGGCTCTGTCCCGGCAAAACCGTCCGGGAATTTCTGCGCGATATAGCCGGTATGGATATCACCGGCGCGGAAATCCTCTTCCTCAAGGCAAGCCGCGAGGAAAGGCGCATTCGATTGCAGGCCTTCCACATGATAGCGATCCAGCCCCTCCAGCAAGGTATCAATCGCGATCTCGCGGGTTTTCCCGTGGGCCACGACCTTGGCGATCATCGGATCGTAGAACATCGAGATTTCATCGCCCTCGCGAACGCCGGAATCAATGCGCAGCGTGCCCTCGCCCAGCGCCCCTTCGGCCGGCTCGGAATAGCGCTTCAGACGACCGATCGAGGGCAGGAAGCCGCGATAGGGATCTTCGGCGTACAGGCGCGCTTCCACCGCCCAGCCCTTGATCTTGACGTCCTTCTGGCGCAACTCCAGCTTTCCACCAGCGGCCACGCGGATCATCTGCTCAACGAGGTCGATCCCGTGGGTCATTTCGGTGACCGGGTGTTCCACCTGCAGCCGTGTATTCATTTCCAGAAAATAGAAATTCCGGTCCTGATCGACGATGAATTCCACCGTCCCGGCGCTGTCATAATTGACGGCTTTCGACAGGGCGATGGCTTGCACGCCCATGGCTTCGCGCGTGGCCTTGTCGAGGAAGGGCGATGGCGCCTCTTCCAGAACTTTCTGGTTACGGCGTTGCACCGAACATTCGCGCTCGTCCAGATGAATCACATTGCCATGACGATCGCCCAGCACCTGGATTTCGATATGACGCGGGCGCTCGATGAATTTCTCGATAAAAATCCGCTCATCGCCGAAGGAGGATTTCGCCTCATTGCGCGCCGACTGGAAGCCTTCGCGCGCTTCGCTGTCGGAATAGGCAATGCGCATGCCCTTGCCGCCGCCGCCGGCTGACGCCTTGATCATCACCGGATAGCCGATTTCCGCGGAGATACGCGCGGCTTCTTCGGCATCCTCGATCAGGCCCATATGGCCCGGCACCGTGCTGACATCGGCCTCGGCCGCGAATTTCTTGGACGTGATCTTGTCGCCCATCGCTTCGATGGCGTGCACATTCGGACCGATCCACTCAATCCCGGCCTCTTTCAGCGCAATGGGGAATTTGGGATTCTCTGACAGGAAGCCGAAACCGGGATGCACCGCCTCTGCCCCGGTCTGTTTTGCGACCTCGATGATCTTGTCGATCAACAGATAGCTCTCGCCGGGCGCGGGCGGGCCGATGAAGACGGCCTCATCAGCCATGTCCACCGCTTTGGAGCCCACATCGGCCTCCGAATAGACGGCCACGGTCTGGATCCCCAGACGCTGACAGGTCTTGATAACGCGCACAGCAATTTCGCCGCGATTGGCGATCAGAATTTTCTCGAACATGAAAGCCCTTTTGTGTCGCCCCGAAAGAAGGGTTTGAAATGGTTTACCGTGCTTGTCGCATGAGGGGCAAGTAAGGAGGCTAGTCCGGGCTGTTGCGCAACCGGTCCAGCCAGTCCATTTCCATGGACCGGATCCGGCTGATCACTGACACCATGAAGGCCGTGGACCAGCCGATCAGAAGGAAGCCGTTCAACCCTTCCAGCGCGCCCAGCAAGCGCCATTCGCTATTGATCGCCACATCGCCGAAACCGACCGTGGTGAAAGCCGATGTCGAGTAATAAAGCGCCGCTTCGAGCGTCTCGAACACGTCCAGAAACATATAGGCCCCGGCATAGACCAGAATTTCGATGAAATGGATAAAGACCAGGCCCATGACGATGAGCACAATGAACACGCCCTGCCGCAACGGTGACTTGAACGGTCGGATACGCCGCGACCGCGCTTGCAGAAATCCCATGAGCGCAACCAGCCCGACCATGTGAATGACAACGGTCAGGGTGACGAGCGCGGTGGCAATAATCAGTGAAGACAACATGGATCGCAGCTTACCCCGCTTCCCATTATGACCGATAGCGATAAGTTGACGCGCCAGTCAGGGAAGACACATGAGCCATCCGATTCACAAATACTCCGCCCTCGCCCGCCCGATCGAGCCACAATATCCGACCAATCTGGCGGTCATCATTCTTCTGCCGCTGATCGCCATTGGCCTGTTTGCCTGGCTCGCATTCAATGGCGCCGGCATGGGCGATGCCGGCAAAGCGGGTCTGTTCGGCGCGCTGGCCGCTTTCCTCGCCTGGGCGCTCGGCCGCGAAATGGACCCGGACCACAATGCGACGGCGTTCATCGCCATGGCGCTCACGGTCGGGCTGGCGGGTCTGGGCTATGGATTTGATCTGCTGACACTGGGCGCTTTGATGTTTGCGGTGCGGCTGGTCAACCGGACGGTCGGCCCGCAAGCCAGAATGGGCGATCTCATCACACTGGTCCTTTTGAATCTGGGCGCCGTCTTCGTGGAAGGCGCCTGGTGGATGCCCTTCCTCTCCGTCATTGCGCTGGCCGTTGACGAGTTTTTCGAGCGAAGCAATCTGACCCAGAGACTGGCCATTCCGGCGCTTCTGGTGATGGGCTTGTCGGCTTTCTTCGTCGGCGATGGCGTTGATGTTTCGGTGATGGAGACTCTGGTGCGCGGCTGGGTCGTGACGGTTGTGGTCATCACCCTTCTGGTCGCTGGGACGATTTTCAACACCCAAGAAGTCTTTGCCCCCATGGATGTGCTCGGCAGCCCCTGCGATTGCCGCCGTGTTCAGGCCGGCATGACGCTGATCCTGCTGGCCGCGATTTGCAGCCTCCTGGGCGGACAGGACAGTCTTTCGGCCAACCTCGCCATTCTCGCTGTCCTCGCCGCCAGCCTTGTGGGCCGGAATATCGAGTTCAGCAAGAAAGACGAAGACGCCGCCTAGCGCACCACCCAGGCCAGACCATCCGGCTCGTCGCCGGTCGGAATCTGATCCGTGACTTCGCGGGTTTCCGTGTCGATCACGGTGACGAAATCATCCTGCGTATTGGCGACAAAGACGCGCTCACCATCCGGCGACATCAACAGGCCGATCGGCACCGCGCCGACATCAATCGTCGCCAGCAATTCCCGGCTCTCGGCATGGAAAACCGCCACCTGATTGGATGTGCCGTTGGAAATCCAGACCTCTGATCCGTCCGGCGTGAATTTGGCGCGGATTGGCAAGGTGCCACCCGAGGAAAAGCTTTCCAGCACGGTGTCCGTCGCGACATCGATTACAGAAATGGTATTCGCCGCGCGATTGGTCACCCACACCTCCGTGCCATCGGGAGAGACATCTATACCCTCCGCCCCGGCGCCGGTGGGCACCGTCGTCACCTCGCCAGAGGCCCGGTCGATCACCGTGACAGAGCCCGACCCGATATTGGCAATATAGAGCTTCGACCCGTCAGGCGTCGGCACCAGCTGGTGCGAGACGCGCTGCCCGGTCTCCCAGACATTGGTCAGTTCGCCCGTTGCAGAGGACAATTCGATGACCGTGCCGCTGGTTTCCGTTGTTGCCCAGACATAGGCGCCATCAGGCGAGACCCAGATGCCGTGAGGACCGCGATTACCACCGAGATCCCAGACATCGGTCCGCATGGCGGTGTCGAGATCAACGACGGAAATGGTCGTGCCCTGCGCGCCGCCATAATCCGACACATAGGCCGTCCGGCCATCGGGAGAGACATAGACTTCGTGGGGATTGGCGCCGACGCTGACCTGTCCATCGGACTCATAGCTGCCCGCATCGAGAATGGAGATCGTGTCCTCGCCCTTGTTGACGACGACAATCTGGTCAGCGGCCATCGCGCCGGTGGCGGAAAGAATGGCGGCAAGTCCGGCATAGGTCAGTTTCATATCAATACTCCCCGTAAATCGTCTTCGTCCGAAATGTTGATCGGTCAGCTGAATTGCAAGAGGCACCGTGATCACGGCTTTGCGATCTCGCTGCGCCGGTGTAATTTGGCCACATGAACACCCTGTCGCTCTCCGATGCCCTGTCCCGCGAGGAATTGCGGTACATGTCCCGTGCCTCCGACTGGCGCGGCGCGCTGATGCTGGCCGGGGATTTTGCGCTGGTCGCGATCGCCTTTGCGCTCTCCATCCTGTCGCTCTGGCTGATCCCGGTCTCGATTGCCCTGCTCGCCGGACGGCAGCTGGCGTTTGCGATTGTCATGCATGATTGCGCGCACCGCTCCCTCTTCCGCACGAAATGGCTGAACGAGGTGGTCGGCAAATGGATTGGCGGCGCGTCGATTGACGCACCTTTCCTCGCCTATCGCGACTATCACATGAAGCATCACAGATTTGCAGGAACGCCGGACGATCCCGACCATGTCCTGGTCGAAGGCTATCCGGTGACGAAAGACAGCCTGCGCCGCAAATTCATTCGCGATTTTACCGGCCAGACCTTCATAAAAGAGCTCATCTTTTCCTGGAAGGATGCGACCTTTGCCGGGAAATTGCCCTTCCTGGTCTTTCAGGCGGTGATGATCGGCGCGCTTTGGCTGGCCGGTGCCATCTGGGCGATATCGCTCTGGTGGGCTGCGCGGATCTTTGTCTTCCCGGCCATCATGCGCCTGCGCAATATCGGCGAACATGGCGTGGCGCTGGATCGATATGATCCCGAGCCCCGCCGCAACACGCACACGACGAGTGCCAATTGGATCGAGCGGCTGACCGTCGCGCCCAACCACGTTCACTATCACCTCGAACACCACATGTTCGCCGCCGTCCCGCCCTATCACCTGCCCCGCCTGCACCGCACACTGGCGAGCCGCGGCTATTTTGACGGCTTCGACTGCGTCAGCCCGGGCTATGTCACGGTGATCCGCAAGGCGGTGCGGGGGTAGCCACTGCTATTTACTGCAATCATCAACGTCATCCCCGCGAAAGCGGGGACCCAGTTGCGTCGCCAGAAATTGCAGGTCCCGAGCCAGCCAGCCGCCGCGTTCACGCAGCGCATATTGCGCGCCCGAATCCTGCGTCTCACCGCTGTTCTGGGTCCCCGCTTTCGCGGGGATGACGGGAGAGGAGCGTGATTTTTCTGGACCTGTGTCCCTGATTTCCTCTATCCGGGCCGACTGCTTTTTCCCCGGAGGACGAATCCATGGCCCATCACAAACGCAAGGGACCGAAATCCACCCGCGCCGGATGCCTCATGTGCAAGTCGCACAAGCGGCAGGGCTGGCCCTACAAGGAACGCGAACCGCTGAGCGTGCAGCGCAAAGATATCGAGATGGCGGAAGAGCGCCCCTAAAGCGGAATATTATCGTGCTTCTTCCAGGGGTTTTCGCACTTCTTGTTCTTCAGCGTCCGTAGCGCCTTGATCAGGCGGCGGCGCGTATTGCGCGGCTGAATGACGTCATCGATATAGCCCCGGCCGGCGGCCACGAACGGATTGGCGAAGCGGTCCTCATATTCCTTCGTATGCTCCGCCATCTTTTCCGCATCGCCCAGATCGACGCGGTGGATGATTTCGGCGGCGCCCTTGGCGCCCATCACGGCGATCTCGGCGGTCGGCCAGGCATAGTTCACATCGCCGCGCAAATGCTTGGACGCCATCACGTCATAGGCGCCGCCATAGGCCTTGCGGGTGATGACGGTGAGCTTGGGCACGGTGGCCTCGGCATAGGCGAACAGCAGTTTCGCGCCATGCTTGATCAGCCCGCCATATTCCTGCTTCGTCCCCGGCAGGAAGCCCGGCACGTCCACAAAGGTGACGATCGGGATATTGAAGGCATCACAGAAGCGCACAAAACGCGCCGCCTTGCGGCTGGCATCAATGTCCAGAACGCCGGCGAGCGACATCGGCTGATTGGCGACAAAGCCCACGGGCTGGCCATCCAGACGGCCAAAGCCGACAATGATATTCTTGGCATAGTCCGGCGCGATCTCGAAGAAATCGCCTTCGTCCGCCGTCTTCTCGATCAGTTCGACAATGTCATAGGGCTTGTTCGGATTGGGCGGCACCAGCGTATCGAGGCTGGGCTCTGACCGGTCGGCGCGATCATAGGACGGACGCGTCGGCGGTGTCTCGCGATTGGAGAGCGGCAGGAAATCGATCAGGCGGCGCATCTGGACGAGCGCTTCCAGATCATTGTTGAACGCCCCGTCTGCCACGCCGGATTTTTTCGCATGGACCGAGGCTCCGCCCAGATCCTCGTGGCTGACTTCCTCATTGGTGACAGTCTTCACCACGTCCGGCCCGGTCACATACATGTAGGAGGTATCACGCACCATGAAGATGAAATCGGTGATGGCGGGGGAATAGACATCCCCGCCCGCGCACGGCCCCATGATGACGGAGATTTGCGGCACCACGCCAGAGGCGAGCGTGTTCTGCAGGAAGATATCGGCATAACCGGCCAGCGACGCCACGCCTTCCTGGATGCGCGCGCCACCGGCATCGAAAATCCCGATCACCGGCGCGCCATTCTGGATGGCGGCCTTTTGAATCTTGACGATTTTCTCGGCATGGGTGGAGGAGAGTGACCCGCCAAACACCGTGAAGTCTTTCGAGAACAGATAGACCAGACGGCCATTGATCGTGCCATGGCCGGTGACGACGCCATCGCCCGGAATTTTCTTCTCCGCCATGCCGAAATCGGTGCAGCGATGCTCGACGAACATGTCCCATTCTTCAAAAGAGCCTTCGTCCAGCAAGAGTTCGATCCGCTCGCGGGCGGATAATTTGCCCTTTTCATGCTGCTTGGCGATGCGCTCCGCGCCGCCGCCCTGACGGGCGCGTTCGCGCCGGTTTTCCAGCTCTTCAAGAATGTCCTGCATGGATGCCCCTCTTGGCGTGTTTCGTTTGACCGTCAGTTAGCACTGTCCGCACACGAAGGGCAATTTCGGGAGGGAGTTGAACTGAGCCAAATCGACGTCGCATGAATTTACGATTATTGCGGTGGTGACAATTCGATCTGCACTTGTTCAAGCACTTCGATAGATCGTCTTAGCGGCGCTTGATATTGAACAAAATTATCGACGATGCGGTGGTCCTCGGTGCAGCGAATAGTGACAATACCGTTTGCGCCGCCGATAAAATATTCAATGATAATATTGTCATAGCTACGCAAGAAATAGATTCTTCTCAACACACGATAAGGTGCGAGCGTCTGAACAGTCTGAACGTCAATCACGTGATGCACGGTTTGATCGAGCTGTTCCATTTCGCGGCGCAAGCTGGCTTCATTCGCTCCACCATAAAGCCTATCGAGTGCAGCGCGGCTGTAGGCCTGTCTTGTCGCATGAATCACGCAACGTGCATTGGTGGGATTTGACGGATACGGAACCACCGCCGCATGCCCCGTCTCGATCCAGTATTCGCTGTCGTAATCCCAGCCATCGATGCCGCTTGCGACAAAATACCCGTCCTCGCGCAACTGCGCCTCGGCAGGTGCGGCAAGTGCACACAACAAGAATCCCAGAAATAGATATTTTTTCATGACACGCTTTCTATTGTTTGATGGCGACATCCAAGGCTCACCACTTCCGGATGAGACGCTATCACATGCTGGCCTCAATTCGAATTCAGACGGATATGCCAATCCTAACAGAGACTTGGAATGCTGTGGACTAAAGCGCCCCCAGCATGGCGCCAATGGCGAGGCATTCGCCTTTGAGATGATCGGCGCGCTTTCTCGCCTCGAAATCCTCACCCCAATGCTCGGTCTGGAAGTCTTCATCAATCCGGCTGTGCGCGAATAATTCATCCGCCGTAATCCGGCCTTCCACCAGGGCGAAAGCCAACACGGCCGAGGTCGACAATGCTGTGGCCTGCATCAACCCCGTCAATTGCCAGTCATCATATGACGCCGCACGGTCGCGGAGCGCAGCGAGCACCTGCGGGGCGGTTTCCGCCGGCATGATACCCGTCACCACCGGCAGGCGCGCGCCCAGCGTCTCTTCCGCCCAGCGCAGATGATCATCCCACACGTCGGCCTGACGGCGCGCCAGTGCCGATTCCTCGGCGCGATGCCGCAACAGATCGGTTCCGGCATATTTCACGACTTCGGCCAGCACGGCCTCGCGATTGTGGGCGGTCGCATCGATTGCGCCATGCGCCAGGCGGGTCACCGGCATGGTCGAAGGGTCAATCCGCTCGCCCTGCGCGGCCCACTCATCCGCCATCAGGCGCGCCAGAGCTTCGGTCGGCACGGCCAGCGCGGATTTCATCGGTGTGCGGATGCTGCGCCCGTCCAGCTGCACCGCCCAGCCATCGGGTCCGTGGATGACGCCCACCGCCTTGTAGAATCGCTTGGGCAGGCTGTCTTCGCGGCTGGGAAGCCGGACACCGTCTTTCATTTCGCCCTTCATGCCGCGCTCCGCCCCTCGCCGAAGGCCGTCAGCCCGCGTTGCAGGCAGGCAAAATCCTCATGCACGGAATGTGCCCCTGCCGCGCTCAACTCGTCGGCGGTGTGAAAGCCCCAGGTCACTCCGGCGGCGCGGACATCGGCATTGCGCGCCATCAGAATATCGTGAGAGCTATCGCCGATCATGATGGTGCGCGCCGCCTCCACACCGGTCGCGTTGATCGCTTCGAGCACCATGCGCGGATTGGGCTTGCCCGGCCCGGTGCAGGAGGTGTGCAGCGTCACAAACAGCCCTGACAGATCATGGGCCTGCAGAATGTGGTCCAGCCCGCGGCGCGGCTTGCCCGTGGCGACGCCCAGTAGCCAGCCTTCGCCATCCAGCGTTTCCAGAATCTCGCGCGCGCCTGCATAAAGCCCCTCGGCATGGGTGCCGTCGGAGCGATTGCGGACAAAGATTTCACGAAAATCATTGCCAATCTTCACCGCACCTTCGGCGGGATAATCCTCCGGCAGCAGCATCGGAATGGCTTCAAACAATTCAATGCCGACAATCTGGCGCACCTGGTCATAGGAACACCCGGCGAGACCATTCTTGCGGAACGCCTCGTCCATCGATTCCGCGATCAGCGCGCGGGAATCGACCAGCGTGCCATCGAGATCAAACAGGGCGAGTTTCAACTCCGTCATGCCAGCAATTCCGCGATCGCGTCCTCATCTACATGCGACAGCTCGAAGCCCAACGCCTTGAAGGTCTTGGCCATGTGCGGCGGCAGATCGGCTTCCAGCACCAGACGTTTGCCACCCAGATTGAGGACCAGACGCCGCGCGTGCAGATGCAGTCCCTTGCCGATATTCTCCGGATCCTCGCGGTGGGATTTGTATTTGTGATCCCCGACAATGGCATGCCCCATCATCGAGGCATGAACGCGCAACTGGTGGGTCCGCCCGGTGACGGGCCGCATCACCACCCAGCTGGCCGTATGCCCGGCTTCGGCGGCAACGGTATAGCGGGTGAGCGAATGCTGGGCCCCCTCCTCGCCATGCTCGGCCGACATCATCATCTCGCGCCCATGGGCGCCGCCCGTATCTTTCTTCAGAAAGCCCTTGATCTCGCCCGTCTTGGGCTTGGGCACGCCGGGCACCACGGCCCAATAGGTCTTTTCCGATTCACGCGCCTGAAACGCCTTGGCCAGCTTTGCGGCTGCGCCTACCGTCTTGGCTGTCACCAGCACGCCGGACGTATCCCGGTCGAGACGGTGCACCAGGCGCGGCTTCTGATCATCCTTGCCGAACGCATTCAGCAGGCCATCGATATGGCGCGTGGTTTTCGAGCCGCCCTGCACGGCCAGCCCGGCCGGCTTGTTGAAGACTAGAATCTCCTTGTCCTCATAGATCACCAGAGAGCGGATATAGGCCGCATCCTCGCGGCTGATCTTCACTTCCGGTGCCTGATACATCGGGTCGGCATCCGGCAGCGGCGGAATGCGCACCGACTGGCCGGCCTCTACGCGCGTATCCGCTTTTACCCGGCCGCCATCGACACGGATCTCGCCCTTGCGCAGCGCCTTTTGAAGGCGGCCTTGCGGAATATGCGGAAAGCGCCGCCGGAACCAGCGGTCCAGCCGCGCCCCGGCTTCGGCCTGCTCGACCACAATTGTCTGAACACCGCTCATGCAAATACCCGCCGCGCAATCAACAGCCCCACAAACAGGGCCAGAATGGAAAGAACAACCGAACCCGCGACATAGCCGATCGCATCGCCATAGGCACGGCGCTCGATCATCACCACCACATCCAGCGAGAATGCGGAAAACGTCGTGAACCCGCCCAGCACACCGACGGCAAAGAAGGCGCGCAGCTCATTGGCATCGGCGCGGCCCGCTTGCGCCAGCCAGCCGATAAATCCGCCCATGATCAGCCCGCCGATCACATTCACCGCAAATGTGCCATAGGGCCAGTCCGGCCCGATGGCGCGCAGGAACCATTGCCCGGTCAGATGCCGGCTGACCGCGCCCAGCGCGCCCCCTGCAGCAATGAGAAGAATGTTGGTCATGGGCCCGGGAGATATGGGAGATGACGCGCCGGTGCAAGCGGCAGGAAATCAACTTGGCCGCACTCACGATCTTGAGTAGTGTTTTCTGATGATGGTATCCGGCAAAATCCGCAAACAGACCTGGTGGCCCAGATCATGGCTTCCGCTCGGCCGTATCGGCCCTTTGCAGGAAGACGACAGCGCGAATCCGTCATGGTTGGTTCCTGACGGGCGCAATATCCTTTTACCGCTCACTCTGTTTTTTCTTGTGGCATTCTTGACCATACCACCAATGGCCGCCGCAATTGAGCCGACTACTTTATACATGTCGTTCGTGATCTTTTGGCTGGCTTCCTACGGGCTAGACGAATTCAGGATTGTATGCTGGTCGATCCGACGGGCGCGCGACATCGGAGAAAACCCCTTGCATATCATCACGCGGCGGCTGCCGGTTTCGTTGGCGATTATCTTTATTGCGGTTTGCATAATCTCAGCGCGACAGCTGCTACCGTTCGCGGATTTCGACTTCGGCGAACCGGTTACCTTCACCCTCTTTATCGCTTCGCTTATCGGTCTTGGCTTGATCTGGTTTTTCGTCAGCCGGATATACTGGCGGCGCGTGCTGCGGCCATTGAATTGCCGGCTTCTGTCCACACTAGGCAGGCCCGGCCCGAACAGATACGGGCCGGCTCCGGTCAGCGCATCAGATGCTTGAGAAAATCCGCAATCATTTCCGGCGCGTTGATCCGAGGATTGCCCTCACCACCTTCGGGCGGACAGGGATTCCCAGAAAACTCCCCAATCCGTTTCTGGCAGAGATGCTGATACCGCTACAAATGATTGTGCTTGGCATGATGGTCTCGCAACTCATCACCCATCTGATGAGGCCAACTTACGACTTTGTCGAACAACCCAGCTTCGACTGGCTATATGTGTTTTATATCTTCGTGATTGCCTTCTTGTTGGCGGTCAATTTTCTCATGGCCTTCTGGCAAATCCGCCGTCACCATGATCTGGGCTTGTCAGGCTGGCATGTGCTGAAGCCCTATGGCGTCAGCTTGTTGATCGCAGTGGCCTTTCCGGTTGCCGCCTATTTCTCCAGTTTTAACGGCCCGCTTGCGAGCTATATGGGCACCCTCTGGGCGTTTCCGGCAATATATGGCGCCATGCTTGCCTATATCGGCATTGCCGGATTTGTGCTGCGCAAAGTCTATTTCCTGAAATATCACAACTGGATCGAGACCACGCACGGCGATCCGAAAACCAACCGCTACGGCCCGCCACCGCCGGGCTCACTCCCATGCATTTTTGCATAGCGGGCATGGCGCGCACGCAATTGTGCATCCAAACAAAGGGCTTATGTCATCTCCTGTCTGACGGACACAATGTCCGGACAATAAAAACAAGGAAAAAGACAATGGATCGATTGAGCACAACCCTCGCCGCAGTCCTGCAAGTCGGCTTCGTGATCGCCGTTTTCGGTGGCGTTTTCGTCGCGATTGTACCGACACTCGCATGATCATTATGTGAAACGGGGAGCCATGGCTCCCCGTTTTGATATCGACTAGGCGCTATCCGGTCTGGCGCGGATCGCCAGAAACAGCATCAACACCGTCGCCAGCATGACCAGCAGCGCGCTGACGCCCAGAACCGGCCCCAGCGTTTCGCCATTGCCGCCGCCATAGAGCTTGTAGAGGCCGACGATCATGATCGCCGCCCCGGCATGGTGCAGAACCAGCTGCGCCCAGGCCAGCAGTCCCGACCCCATTTTCCAGACCCGGTTGAGGATCGCCCACAAGACGGGCAGGACGCCGCCCACCAGCATGATATGCGCATGTGTGGGCATTTGCCCGTGATCCTGCGTGCGGCCCATATGCTCGCCCAGCGCCATGCCGGCGATCAGCCACAGCAAGCCCAATACCAGATGTATCCGGTCAACTTTCATGGAAATCTCCCCTGTTCCCGCGGCGAGACTAGCCGCGCAGGAAGCATTCCCAAAACAGATTCTAGGGTTCGATGATCCGCACGGCGTAATATTCCTGCGTCCACAACTGGTAGAGCAGCCAGTCCGGCACCCCCGTCGTTTCCCTCAAATAGTCCGCCTGAGAGGCGTGTATCCGCCAGGCGCGGGTCTTGAGCGACGCGTCAACATCCAGCGCGAAGGTCGGATCGGGCTGCAGATCGGCCACGCGCGCATAGCGCTCGCCGCCAAAGCGCCGCGTGCCGGGGCGCGAGACCAGTGTATAGGCCAATGTCACCGCCTCGCCGCGCTGGCGGGCATAACGCTGGGTGGCGGCCAGTGCCGCCCGCCCCATCGCCATATGATCGGGATGCAGTGAGACACCGCTGGGCGGATGGAAGGTCACCACCGCATCGGCTTCCAGCCGCACCAGTTCCTCCAGCACGCGATCCGCCAGCTGCGCCTCGCTCATCGCCTCCGGCACACCGCCATCGGGCAGGCCCAGAACGATCTGCTCGTTCAGACCGAGCGCAAAGCCGTGACGCCGCAACTCGCCCTCGCGGACCACGCCCAGATGCTCCTGCGCCACGATGGGCGGGAATTGCGTGCCCGCTTCGCCGCGCGTGGCGGTGATAGTGGCCACAAACGCGCCCTCCTCCACCGCCCGGCTGATCAGCTCGGTCGCGGTGATCTCGTCATCGGGATGGGCAAAGACCAACACAATCCGCTGCGCGTTCAGCGCCTCCGTGACGCTTTGCGCCACCTCCACACCCGGCTCGGCAAAGATGGACCGCCCATACCAGAGCGCGGCCTGAACCAGCACCAGGCCAATCAGGCCGGCCAAAGCAAATCCGATCAAAAGGCGTCGCATCAGCGCCCTCCCTGCTTCTTCGCCCGTATCTCCCGCCAGCGGGCCAGACGCTCGCCAATGGCGGCTTCGCGGCCCCGATCCGTCGGTTCATAGAAGGTGGGGCGGTCTTTCATCTCGTCCGGGAAATAGTCCTGACCGGAAAAACCGCTCTCGGCATTATGGTCATACTCATAGCCCGAACCATAGCCCTCGGCTTTCATAAGCTTCGTAGGCGCGTTGAGGATGTGTTTCGGCGGCGGGAGTGAGCCGGTTGCGCTCGCAGCGCGTCTGGCGGCCTTGTAGGCGTTATAAACGGCATTTGACTTCGGCGCGCAGGCGAGATGGACGACAGCCTGCGCCAGCGCCAGCTCGCCTTCCGGCGATCCCAGGAAATCATAGGTCTCTTTCGCCGCCAGTGCCGCATGGATGGCGGTCGGATCGGCCAGCCCGATATCCTCATTCGCCATGCGCACCAGACGCCGCGCCAGAAAAAGCGGGTCCTCGCCGCCCTCCAGCATTCGCGCCAGCCAGTAGAGCGCCGCATCCGGATGGGAGCCGCGAATGGATTTGTGCAGGGCGGAGATGAGATTGTAGTGCTCGTCGCGATCACGGTCATAGACCGGCGCGCGCCGCTGCAGATAGGTCGAGAGATCTTCCGGCCCCAGAGGCTCGGTCCGGTCGAGCGAGAATAATTCCTCGACCAGATTCAGAAGATAGCGGCCATCCCCGTTCGCCAGCTCCAGCACCGCCCGCCTTGCCTCCAGCGTCACCGGCAGCGGACGGCCGATATCGGCCTCCGCGCGTTTGACGAGCAATTCCAGACTGTCCGCTTCAAGACGCTTCAGAACCAGCACCTGGGCGCGCGACAACAGGGCCGCATTCAGTTCGAAACTGGGATTTTCGGTGGTCGCCCCGACCAGCGTGATAATGCCTTCCTCGACCACGGGCAGAAACCCGTCCTGCTGGGCGCGGTTGAAGCGGTGGATCTCGTCGACAAACAGCAAGGTGCCGCGTCCGCTCTGCCGCCGGGCCCGCGCCCGGTCAAATGCCTTCTTGAGGTCCGCCACGCCGGAGAAGACCGCCGACAGCGGTTCAAATTCCAGCCCGGACTCATCGGCGAGCAAGCGCGCAATCGTGGTTTTGCCAACACCGGGCGGGCCCCAGAGAATGATCGATGCAAAGCGCTTCTGCGCGCGCATCCGGGCAATCGGCCCCTCGCCTTTCAGCAAGTGATCCTGGCCGACCACCTCATCCAGATTGCGGGGACGCAAGCGATCCGCGAGCGGGCGCGGCGCATCCTCATTCATTCCGGCGGCTTCAAAGAGTGAACTCATGGGCGTAGTCTAGACCGCAACAGGGAGGGACGCACCATGAAGAAAGCGGTCGCGCCGTATTTGAGTGTCCGCGATGGCGCAGCCGCCATCGCCTTCTACAAGAAAGCTTTTGACGCCGAAGAGCTCGAGCGCTTTGAGTATGAAGGCAAGCTGGGCCACGCCACCTTGCGCATCAATGATCATGTCCTGATGCTCGCCGATGAATTCCCGGAAATGGAGGAGATGACGGGCAATGTCGCTCCGCCTACGTTGGGTGGCCGGACTACGTTCACGATCAATCTCACCGTCGATGATGCCGATCAATGGTTCGAACGCGCCATCGCGGCGGGCGCCACCGCCATCCGGCCCGTGACAGCGGAATTTTTCGGGCGGCATGGCAAGCTGCGCGATCCCTTCGGGCATGTCTGGAGCGTGGTGACGCTCAATGAAGAGCGCCAGGCCTAGAGCTGCAGATTGGCATCCTGACGGCGGCCCCGGCGCTCGATCGCAATCGGCCAGGATTTGAGATCGTCCTGCCCGTCCAGAAGGCTTTCAATGTCGTCGATCTCTTCAACCCGCGCGCCGAGCAATTCCAGTACACGGTCACCGGGACGGAAGCCGAAATAATCGGCAGCCGATCCGCGCTGGATCGACAGGACGACCACACCGCGCGCGAACGGATCAAAGCCGACCTCCTGATTGAAAGCGGGTGACAGCTCCACCAGTTCCAGCCCGGCCAGCGGATTGCGGCCCTCGATCAGACGGCGCGCCGGCTCGGTCTCACCGGGCGCCACTTCGACCGGAACCTCGACAACAATGCGCTCGCCATCGCGCAGCACGGCAAAGCGCGAAGCATCGCCAATCGCGCGCGTGGCATAGCGGAACCGCGCGCCCGGCTCGTCATTCACATCCACATCATCAATCGCCAGCACGATATCGCCCTGCCGCAGACCGGCATCATCGGCCGCCGCACCGGGATAGATATCCGCGACCAGCGCACCGCGCGGCCGGTCTAGGCCCAGGGATTGCGCAATATCGCCCGTCACCGTCTGCAGGCGCGCACCCAGCCAGGGCTGGACCAACTCGCCTTCGGTCAGGGCGGCATCGACAACGCGGCGCACCATTTCGACCGGAATCGCAAAGCCGATCCCGTTGGAACCGCCCGAGCGCGAATAGATGGCGGAATTCACGCCAATCAGCGACCCGTCCATATTGATCAGCGCGCCGCCGGAATTGCCCGGATTGATGGCGGCATCGGTCTGGATGAAGAAGGCAAAGTCGGAGACGCCGACCTCGGTCCGCGCCAGCGCCGAAACGATGCCCGATGTCACCGTCTGGCCGACCCCGAACGGATTGCCGATGGCCAGTACCAGATCACCGATCTCGGCGGTGCCCGGTTGCGCGAGCGCCAGCGCGGGCAGCGGTTCATCGGTAATGATGCGGAGCACGGCCAGATCAGTCTGCTCGTCGGCGATCAGGATTTCGGCTTCAAATTCGCGCCGGTCATTCAACACCACGCGCAATTCATCCGCGCCTTCGACGACGTGATTATTGGTGACAACAACGCCCGTCGAATCGACAATCACGCCGGAACCCAGAGATCCCTGTTGTTGAGGGCCCTGACGCCGCATGAAGCGGTTGAAGAACGGATCCATCTGGCGCTGGACGTTGCGGGTGGAATAGACATTGACGACCGCTGGCGCGGCCTCCCGCACAATCGGCGCGAAAGACAATTGCATCTGGGCCTGGCTGACCGGCACTTCGCGGAAGCTGTCATCCGCCAGCGTCTCACTGATCTCCGGCGCATCGGCCTCGGTCAGCTCAACCGGGTCGTCCTGAGCCTGGCAGGCCGATGTGAACAGGGCAGCGGTTGCCAGAAGCGAAAGCGCAAATCGTGTCATCCCGTCTCTCCGATCATTCCCATGGCCACTAGATAGGAAAAAGGCGGCTTCCGTAAAGAAGCCGCCTTCATCTGAATTGCGCATGAAGTGAAGATTACTCTTCAGAAAAGTCTTCCATGGCAGCCACGCGGGCGCGGTCACCGGCGCCGCGGGCGGACGTATCGCGATCCACCAGCTCGATGACGGCCATCGGCGCATTGTCGCCATGGCGGAAACCGGCTTTCAGGACGCGCGTATAGCCGCCATTGCGGTCCGTATAGCGCGGCCCGAGCGTGGCAAACAGCTTGCCGACCTGCTCGACATTGCGAACCTTGGAGATAGCCTGACGACGGGCGTGCAGATCGCCGCGCTTCGCAAGTGTGATCAGCTTGTCCATGAACGGCTTCATCTCTTTCGCCTTGGGCAGAGTCGTGACGATCTGCTCATGCTCGATCAGAGATGCCGCCATATTGGCAAACATCGCCTTCCGGTGCGAAGTGGTGCGACCGAGTTTGCGATGAGCGATGCCGTGACGCATGGCGGTTTCTCCAAAAGTGTCAGATCAGGGGATTTCACAATCGCCGTGACTAGACGTTTTCCTCATATTTTTTGGCGAGATCTTCGATGTTCTCCGGCGGCCAGTTCGGCGCGTCCATGCCCAGATGCAGACCCATCTGTGCGAGAACTTCCTTGATCTCGTTGAGCGACTTGCGACCGAAGTTCGGGGTGCGGAGCATTTCCGCCTCGGACTTCTGAATGAGGTCGCCGATATAGACGATGTTGTCGTTCTTCAGGCAATTCGCCGAACGCACGGACAGTTCCAGCTCGTCCACCTTTTTGAGGAGGGCCGGGTTGAAGTCCAGCTCGGGACGATCGTCCTCTGCCGGGCGGGCCTCAACGGCTTCCTCGAAGTTGATGAAGATCTGGAACTGGTCCTGAAGGATGCGGGCTGCAAATGCGACCGCATCTTCCGGTGTGACCGTGCCATCTGTTTCAATGTCCAGGATCAGCTTGTCATAGTCGAGCACCTGACCTTCACGCGTGTTCTCCACGCGATAGGCCACGCGCTTGACCGGGCTGTACAGCGCATCCACGCCGATGAGGCCGATCGGGGCGTCTTCGGGACGGTTGCGGTCAGCCGGGACATAGCCTTTGCCGCTGTCGACGGTCAGCGTGAAACGGATTTCAGCGCCTTCGTCCAGCGTACAGATGACGTGGTCCTTGTTGACGATCTCGACGTCAGCGGTTTCCTCGATGTCGGCGGCCGTGACTTCACCCGGTCCGGACTTGCGAAGAATGACGCGCTTCTCACCCTCATTGTGAACCCGAAGCGCAACGCCCTTCAGGTTCAGAACGATATCGGTGACGTCTTCACGCACACCCGGAATGGAAGAGAACTCGTGCACAACGCCATCGATCTGCAGCGAGGTGATCGCGGCACCTTGCAGCGAAGACAAGAGGACACGGCGAAGCGCATTGCCCAGAGTCATGCCAAAGCCGCGTTCCAGCGGCTCGGCGATGATGGAGGCACTGCGTTCCGGATTGTGACCCGGCTTCACCTCGGGCTTCATCGGACGAATGAGTTCTTGCCAGTTCTTCTCGATCACGGGTTAAACCCCTTCTTTCGCGCGCCAGACCGGACATCCGGTGGCGCGAATTCTCAAATGCTCTGATACTCCCGGCGGGAGATCAGACCCGACGGCGTTTCGGCGGACGGCAGCCGTTGTGCGGAATGGACGTCACATCACGGATGGACGTGATGGTCAGACCCGCCGCTTGCAGCGCGCGAAGCGCCGATTCGCGGCCCGAACCCGGACCAGAGACTTTCACTTCCAGCGTCTTCACGCCGTGATCCATCGCCTTCTTGGCCGCTTCTTCGGCGGCGATCTGCGCAGCGTAAGGGGTCGATTTGCGCGAACCCTTGAAGCCGTTAGCGCCAGCCGTGGACCAGGAAATGGTGTTGCCCTGGGCGTCGGTGATGGTGATCTTCGTATTGTTGAAGCTCGCATTGACGTGAGCGACACCCGAAGTGATGTTCTTACGCTCGCGGCGTTTAATGCGTTCTGGTGCTTTAGCCATAACTTAGCCGCCCTATTTCTTCTTGCCGGCAATCGGCTTGGCTGGGCCCTTACGGGTCCGAGCATTGGTGTGCGTGCGCTGGCCGCGAACCGGCAGGCCACGGCGATGCCGCAGGCCCCGGTAATTACCAAGGTCCATGAGACGCTTGATATTCACAGCCACTTCACGGCGAAGGTCACCCTCCACCGTATAGTCGCGGTCAATGGTTTCACGGATCTGGATGACTTCCGCGTCCGAGAGTTCGTTGACACGCCGTTCGGAGGCAATGCCGACTTTCTCGCAAATTTCTTTCGCCATCGCGGGACCTATCCCGTGAATATAGCGAAGCGCGATTTCAACGCGCTTGTTCGTCGGAATGTTGACGCCGGCTATACGGGCCACAATGCTCTCCTTAACCAAAAATCGCGCCAATCACAGACGGTGAAACCACTCCGGCAGATCGCCGGACGAGGCAACGCCGCCCTTTTCGCGAAGGGCGCTATCTATATTGTCCGCATACCCTCCGTCAACCGGAGAGATTGCGGGATTTCATCAATCGTCGAGGGCCGTTGCAATCGCTGCGGAAACCGCCTCGATTGATCCCATTCCATCGACTTCCACAACCTTGCCCGATGCCGTGTAATACGGAATCAGCGGCGCAGTCTGCGTTTCATAGGCTTCAAGGCGGACCTTGAACGCCTCAACCGTATCGTCAGCGCGGCCTTCTTCCGCGGCGCGCTTTGCCATACGGCGTACCAGTTCGTCATTGTCGACCACCAGGCGGATCACCCGGTCGACCTGCGCCCCGCGTGCGGCGAGCGCCTTGTCCAGCGCTTCAGCCTGCGCAACGGTGCGCGGAAATCCGTCAAAAATCGCCCCACCGGCCTTTTCAGCTTCCGGCAGGCGCTCTTCGATCAACTCGATAACAATCTCGTCGGAGACCAGATTGCCGCCATCCATGACCGCCGCCACGCGATTGCCCAGCTCGGTGCCGGCAGACCGCGCCGCGCGCAGCATGTCGCCGGTCGACAGCTGCACCCAGCCGCGCTGTTCAACCAGACGCTTGGCTTGGGTGCCCTTGCCGCATCCGGGAGGTCCGAACAGAACCAGATTCATCGGTTACGGCCCCGGAGCTTCTGCTTCTTGATCAGGCCTTCATACTGGTGAGCCAGCAGATGGGACTGGATCTGCGTCACGGTATCCATGGCGACAGACACGATAATCAGAATGGACGTACCACCCAGAGCGAAGGTCACCGCACCGGCGGCACCGGCCGTCATCACTTCGGGGATCAGGACGACGATCGCCAGGTAAATGGCACCGATCATCGTCAGGCGCGTCAGGACGTAATCCAGATATTCAGCCGTCCGCTTGCCGGGACGGATACCCGGCAGGAAGCCGCCATACTTGCGGAGATTTTCGGACACTTCCTCCGGATTGAAGACAATCGAGGTGTAGAAGAAAGCGAAGAACATCACCATCGCGCCGTAAAGGACGATGAAGAGCGGCTGCCCGCGGCCCAGCTGGGCGGCAATCATCTGCAGCCATTCCGGACCGGTGGTCGCCCACATATTGGCCACCGTCGTCGGCAGGAGCAGAAGCGAGGTTGCGAAAATCGCCGGAATCACACCCGCCGTATTCAGCTTCAGCGGCAGGAAGGAGGTATCACCACCGACCATGCGCTGGCCTTGCTGACGCTTCGGATACTGAACCAGAAGACGGCGCTGCGAGCGTTCGATGAAGACCACAAAGGCGAAGGTGGCCAGCATCAGGGCAATGATGCCCAGAAGCGCGCCGCCGGAGATCTGGCCCTGGCGGCCCTGCTCGAACAGGCTGAAAATCAGACCCGGAACGACCGCAATAATACCGGTGAAAATGATCAGCGAAATACCGTTGCCGACCCCGCGTGAGGTGATTTGTTCACCCATCCACATCAGCAGCATCGTGCCGCCGACAAAGGTGAGCGTCGTCGAAATCAGGAAGAAAGGCCCCGGATTCAGCGCCACCGTTTGCCCGTTCACACCCGGCGTCATCATCGACATCGCGATGGCGCCGCCCTGAACCGCCGCCAGAAGCACGGTTAGATAACGCGAATACTGGTTGATCTGCTGACGGCCCTGCTCGCCGCCTTCCTTCTTCAACTTCTCCAGCGATGGCACGGTTGCGGCCATCAGCTGCATGATAATCGAAGCGGAAATGTAGGGCATCACGTTCAGCGCAAAGATCGCCATCCGCTCGACGGCACCGCCGGAGAAGATGTTGAGGACGCCGATAACACCGCCAGCCTGGCTGTCGAACAGAGCCTGATACTGAATCGGATCAATTCCCGGCACCGGAATATAGGTGCCCAGCCGGTAGGCCACGAGGACCGCCAGGGTAAAGAATATCCGTTGCTGCAGCTCTTTAGCCTTCGCGAAGGACGCGAAGTTGATATTCGATGCAAGCTGTTCAGCAGCAGAAGCCATGGCTAATCCTCGTTTTCCCCTGATTACTCAGCGGCTTTGTCAGAAACCTTGGCCTTCGGCGCAACGACGGTGACTTTGCCACCGGCCTTCTCGACGGCGTCAATCGCCGCCTTGGTCGCGCCTGCAACCGTGATCTCTACTTTGGACTTCAGCTCGCCTTTCGCAAGAAGGCGCACGCCATTCTTTGCACGGCGAACGAGGCCGGCCGCGATCAATGCGTCGGCATCGATCGGCTTCTTGGCATCGATCTTCTTCTCGGCAATCGCCTTTTCGAGACGGCCGATATTGACTTCAGCGAAGGCCAGGCGGTTCGGCTTGTTGAAGCCCCGCTTCGGCAAGCGCCTGTGAAGGGGCATCTGACCGCCTTCAAAGCCCTTGATCGCCACGCCCGAGCGCGACTTCTGACCCTTGACGCCACGGCCGCCGGTCTTGCCTTTGCCGGAACCGATACCGCGACCAACACGGGTGCGGGTCTTGGTCGAGCCGGCATTATCGCGCAATTCATTGAGACGCATGTCTAACTCTCCTGCGATGGAGCGGCCAAAGGCCTACTCCTCGACGATTTCCACCATGTGGGCCACTTTGCGGATCATGCCGCGGACCGATGGCGTATCTTCCAGTTCGCGCACGCGGCCGATCTTGTTCAGACCCAGGCCAACGAGCGTTTTTTGTTGATCCTGCGGGCGGCGGATTGCGCTACCCGTCTGCCGGACCTTGAGGGTTTTCTTGGCAGCCATGAGACGCCCCTATCCTTCCAGAGATTCCGGAGCCGAAGCGCCATCATTCCGGCGGTTGACCAGGTCAGCCACCTTCATGCCACGCTTGGCCGCAATCGAACGCGGGCTTTTCTGATGCTTGAGGGCATCAAAGGTCGCGCGGATCATGTTGTACGGGTTCGATGTGCCCGTGGACTTGGCCACGACGTCCTGAACACCGAGCGTTTCCAGCACAGCGCGCATCGGACCACCGGCAATCACACCGGTTCCCGGAGGCGCAGCACGCAGGATCACCTTGCCGGCGCCATGGCGTCCCGGCGAATCGTGGTGCAGCGTGCGGCCTTCGCGCAGCGGAATGCGAACCATGGTCTTCTTGGCTTCTTCCGTTGCTTTCCGGATCGCTTCGGGAACTTCGCGGGCTTTACCCTGACCGAAACCGACGCGGCCCTTCTGGTCACCGACAACGACGAGTGCGGCAAACTGGAAATTCCGGCCACCCTTCACCGTCTTGGCGACGCGGTTGATGTGGACCAGCTTGTCGACGATTTCGTCCTGCTGCTCTTCATCCCGGTCGCGGCGGCGACCGCGGCCGCGGTTTTCTTCATTACGAGCCATCAGCCGCTCCCTTAAAAGTTCAATCCACCTTCACGAGCCGCTTCGGCCAAGGCCTTGATGCGTCCGTGAAAGATGAAACCGCCGCGATCAAAGACGACGTCCTTGATTCCGGCTTTGGTGGCGCGTTCCGCCAGGCGCTTGCCAACGCTGGCAGCGGCTTCGACATTCGCACCGGACTCTTTTGAATCCGCTTCGGCCGTGGAGGCCGCTGCGAGCGTGACGCCCTGCTGATCGTCGATCAGTTGCGCATAGATATGCTTCGACGAGCGGAAAACCGACAGACGCGGCCGACCGTTCGAGACTTTCTTGCGCAGCTTGCTGCGATTGCGCAGCGCGCGGCGCTTCATTTTTTCGCGTGAGCTCAACATGGTTCTTGCGCCTACTTCTTCTTGCCTTCTTTGCGGCGGATGTATTCGCCCTGATAGCGAACGCCCTTGCCCTTGTAGGGCTCCGGCGGACGGTATCCGCGAATTTCCGCTGCAACCTGGCCAACTTGCTGCCGGTCAGCACCGGTGATGATGACTTCCGTCGGCTTCGGGGCCTGGATCTGAATGCCTTGCGGCGGCTCGTAAACCACGTCGTGGCTGAAACCGAGCGCCAGCTTCAGGCTGGAACCTTGCATTTGCGCACGATAACCAACGCCTTCCAGCTCCAACGTCTTGTTGAAGCCTTCCGTAACGCCCGTCATCATGTTGGCGATCAAGGCGCGGGTCATGCCCCACATGGAGCGCGAACGCTTGCTTTGATCGACCGGCTTGACTTCGATACCCTCATCGCCTTGCGACAGGGTAACGTCTTCAACCGCGGTGAGGCACAGCTCGCCCTTGGGGCCCTTCAGCGTCAGATCGCGGCCATTGAGACGAACCTCAACACCGGATGCGACGGCGATTGGGAGTTTTCCGATACGTGACATGAATCGTTCTCCCTAGCTGACTTTGCAGAGGATTTCGCCACCGACATTCTGCTCGCGAGCGGACGCATCGGACATCACACCCATCGGGGTGGAGACAATCGCGATACCAAGACCGTTCGAGATCAGCGGGAGATCCTTCACTTTGGAATACACACGGCGGCCCGGCGTCGAGATCCGGCGGATCTCGGCGATGACAGGCTCGCCATCGAAATACTTCAGTTCAATTTCGAACTCGCGCTTGCCGTCGGCATGCTCGATTTCGGAATAGCCCCGAATAAAGCCTTCCGACTGGAGCACATCCAGCACGCGCTTGCGAAGATTTGAAGCCGGCGTTGCGACAGTCGTCCGGCCACGCATCAACGCGTTCCGGATACGTGTCAGCATATCACCGAGGGGATCGTTCATAGACATTGTTCAATCTCTCCCGATCACCAGCTCGACTTGACCATGCCGGGGATGAACCCGTTCGAGGCCAGGTCGCGCAGTGCGATCCGTGACATTTTGAGCTTGCGGTAAAAACCACGCGGACGGCCCGAAATCTCGCAACGATTGCGATAACGGGTCGGCGCGGAATTCCGCGGCAATTCGGCCAGCTTCAGCTGAGCAGCAAAACGCTCCTCAACCGGCTTGGACTTATCACGGGCAACCGCCTTGAGCTCGGCGCGTTTGGCCGCATACCGTTGCGCCAGTTTCTGACGCTTCAGGTTACGCTCGACAGCACTTGTCTTCGCCATTTACTTCCTCCTGCGTGCGAGACCCTGACGGTCCCGCCCTCCTGATGCGTCAGTTCGAAAACGGGAAATCGAACTCGGCCAACAGGGCTTTCGCTTCTTCATTGGTTTGCGCGGTCGTGCAGACCACAATGTCCATTCCCCGGATCTTCTCGACCTTGTCATAGTCGATCTCGGGAAACACGATGTGCTCTTTCAGGCCCATGGCGTAATTGCCACGGCCGTCAAAGCTCTTTCCGTTCAGGCCGCGGAAGTCGCGAACGCGCGGCAGCGCGATCGTGATCAGGCGGTCCAGAAATTCATACATGCGGTCCTGGCGCAGCGTGACTTTCACGCCCACATCCTGGCCTTCGCGCAGCTTGAAGCCGGCGATCGACAGGCGGGACTTCGTCTTGACCGGCTTCTGACCGGCAATCCGCTCCAGATCCTCATAGGCGCCGTTGATCTTCTTGGAGTCCTGAGCGGCTTCGCCCACACCCATATTGATCACGACCTTCTCGATCCGCGGGATCTGCATCGGATTCGTGTAGCCGAACTTTTCTTTCAGCCGGTCACGAATCTCTTCGCGATACTTCGCGCGCAGACGCGGTTGGTATTCTTTTACATCAGCCATCGATGACCTCACCGGATTTCTTGGCCACGCGGACCTTGCGGTCGCCTTCCATCTTGAAACCGACGCGGGTGGCTTCACCCGTTTTCGGATCGGCCAGGGCAACGTTCGATACGTGGATCGGCGCTTCCTTGGTCTCGATACCGCCAGCCGACGATTGCGTGGGGCGCTGGTGGCGCTTCACGATATTGACGCCGCGAACGAAAAGACGGTCTTCGGACGGAACGACGCGAATGACTTCGCCCGTCTTGCCCTTGTCCCGGCCCGCGAGGACAACAACCTTGTCGCCCTTTTTAATCTTGGCAGCCATAACTACAGCACCTCCGGAGCCAGCGACACGATCTTCATGTGGTTCTTGGCGCGGAGTTCGCGCGGAACCGGTCCGAAGATACGGGTGCCGATCGGCTCTTCATTATTGTTCACGAGGACAGCCGCATTGGTGTCGAAGCGGATAACCGATCCGTCCTTGCGTTTGATGTCCTTGGCCACACGCACCACGACGGCGCGGCGGACTTCACCTTTTTTGACGCGGCCGCGCGGGATCGCTTCCTTGACCGACACCACGATGATGTCGCCCACATGAGCGTAACGCCGCTTGGCACCGCCGAGTACCTTGATGCACTGCACACGGCGGGCACCGGAATTATCGGCAACGTCCAGATTAGTTTGCATCTGGATCATAACGATCCTCCTTCAGGGTCATCCCCCGAACGCTTATGCGTCCGTGGTCACGACCTCCCACCGTTTCAGTTTCGACTTGGGTGCACATTCCTGAATGAAGGTCTGTTCACCCACTTTGAGGCTGTTGGCCTCATCGTGTGCGTGGTAACGCTTGGAGCGACGAACCGTCTTCCGGAGCAGTGGGTGCAGGAAAGTCCGCTCCACCTTCACGACGACAGTCTTGTCACCCTTGTCGCTCACCACGACGCCTTGCAATACGCGCTTGGGCATCGCCTAGCTCCCTTGTCCGGCCTGAGCCACCCGCTGGGCCTGGATCGTCTTGAGACGCGCAATCGTGCGGCGTACCTGACGAACACGGGCCGTGTTTTGCAACTGACCCGAGGCCTGCTGGAAGCGCAGGTTGAATTGTTCTTTTTTCAGCTTCAGGAGCTCATCCTTCAGCTGATCGTCGCTCAATGCGCGAACATCAACAGCGTCCATGACACTCACTCCTATTCACCAATCCGGGCGACGATTTTCGTCTTCACCGGCAGTTTGGCTGCGCCCAGAGACAGCGCTTCACGCGCAACATTCTCCGGCACACCGTCAATCTCGAACATGATCCGGCCAGGCTTGACTTTGGCGGCCCAGAATTCTGGCGACCCCTTACCCTTACCCATCCGGACTTCCGTCGGTTTCTTCGACACAGGCACATCCGGGAAAATCCGGATCCAGACCCGGCCGGCCCGCTTCATGTGGCGAGTAATCGCCCGGCGGGTGGCTTCGATCTGGCGTGCCGTGACGCGCTCGGGTTCCATCGCCTTGAGGCCATAGGAACCGAAATTCAGCGAGAAGCCGCCTTTAGCCGCGCCTTTGATGCGGCCTTTGTGCGCCTTCCGGAACTTGGTGCGTTTTGGTTGAAGCATCTGTTTCTCGCTCCGTCGTCCCTACTGCCTAAGCCGCCCGGTTGCCGCTGCCCTGACGGGCACGCTGCTCACCGGATTCCTGAAGACGGCGCTCGGCTGCCATCGGATCGTGTTCCAGGATCTCACCCTTGTAGATCCAGACCTTGATGCCGATAATGCCCATAGCCGTCGAAGCTTCAGCGGTTCCATAATCAATGTCGGCGCGCAGCGTATGCAGCGGCACAGACCCTTCCTGATACTGCTCGACGCGCGCAATCTCGGCACCGCCGAGACGGCCGCCGCAGATCACCTTGCAGCCCTTGGCGCCCATTCGCATCGCCGTTTGCAGCGAGCGTTTCATGGCGCGGCGGAAAGCCACACGGCGTTCCAGCTGCTGGGCAATCGACTCTGCGACCAGCGTTGCGTCGATCTCCGGCTTGCGCACCTCGACCAGGTTGAGGAAGACCTCACCCTTGACGATCTGCTGCAAGGCGCGGCGCAGAACTTCGATATCGGCACCCTTCTTACCGATCACCACACCCGGACGCGCGGTATACACGGTCACGGTGCACTTCTTGTGCGGGCGCTCGATCACGATCTTGGAAACGCTGGCATTCTTCAAACGCTTGCGCAGCATGTCGCGGATCTTGATGTCCTCATGGAGGAGCTGGGCATACTCACCGGTATTGGCATACCAGCGGGATTCCCAGGTGCGATTAATACCGAGCCGGAGCCCGATCGGATTGACCTTCTGACCCATCAGGCGGCCTCCTCAACTTCACGAACAATGATCGTCAGCTCGGAAAACGGCTTCATCACTTTTGCGGCACGGCCACGGGCACGAGCGCGGAAGCGTTTCATCACCAGATTCTTTCCGACATAGGCTTCCGATACGATCAGGCTGTCGATATCGAGGCCATGATTGTTCTCGGCGTTTGCAATCGCACTGTCGAGGACCTTCAAGACGTCCTTGGCAATACGCTTGCGCGAAAATTCGAGCGTCGCCCGAGCGCTTTCAACCTTCTTGCCGCGGATCGACTGGGCAACCAGGTTCAGCTTCTGACCGCTGATACGGATCATCGTCTGCTTGGCGCGCGCTTCATTGTCAGCGACGCGGCGCAGATTCTTTCCGTCTTCATCTCTTTGACGTGTCTGGGTCATGATTAGCCCCTCTTCGCCTTCTTGTCCGCTGCGTGACCGTAATAGGTCCGAGACGGAGAGAACTCACCGAGCTTGTGGCCCACCATGTCCTCGGTCACGAGCACCGGGATGAACTTGCTGCCATTGTGCACCTGAAAGGTCAGGCCCACGAATTGCGGCATGATCGTCGAACGGCGCGACCAGGTCTTGATCGGCTTCTTGCGGCCTTCAGCGTGGGACGCATCGGCCTTCTTGAGGAGGTATCCGTCTACGAACGGACCTTTCCAGACTGAACGCGGCATATCTAACGCGCTCCCTTAGCGTGACTTGCGCTGGTGGCGCGAGCGAATGATGAATTTATCGGTAGCCTTGTTTTTGCGGGTCTTGCGGCCTTTGGTAGGCTTACCCCAAGGAGTTACCGGGTGACGACCGCCCGAGGTGCGACCTTCGCCGCCGCCATGGGGGTGATCAACCGGGTTCATGGCCACACCGCGAACCGCCGGACGCTTGCCCATATGGCGCTTGCGGCCGGCTTTACCCAGATTCTGGTTCATGTGGTCCGGGTTGGAAACGGCTCCAACCGTGGCCACACACATTTCAGGAATGGCACGAAGCTCTCCCGAATTGAGACGAACCTGAGCGTAGCCACCATCGCGGCCAACCAGCTGGGCATAGCCCCCGGCCGAACGCGCAATCTGTCCACCCTTGCCCGGCTTCATCTCCACATTGTGGATGATGGTGCCGACCGGCATGTTCTTCAGCGGCATCGCATTGCCAGGCTTCACATCAACGCGGACGCCGGAGACGATGACATCGCCCACCGACAGACGCTGCGGCGCCAGGATGTAGGACTTCTCGCCATCGACATATTTGATCAGCGCGATGAAAGCGGTCCGGTTTGGATCATACTCCAGACGCACAACCGTGGCTTCGACATCCAGCTTGTTCCGCTTGAAGTCGACTTTACGATACAGCGTCTTGGCACCACCGCCCTGACGGCGGGCCGTGATACGACCGGTATTGTTGCGGCCACCCTTTTTGGTCTTGCCTTCAACCAGGCTTTTTTCCGGACGGCCCTTGTGGAGGCCTTCGCGGTCAACCAGCACCAGAGCGCGACGGCCCGGCGAGGTGGGATTGTATGTTTTAAGCGCCATGGTCCTAGAGCCCCGTGGTCACGTCAATCGAGTCGCCTTCGGCGAGCGTCACGATTGCTTTTTTCATGTCCGAGCGCCGGCCGACTTGACCGCGAAAACGCTTCGTTTTGCCTTTCAGGCGCAGCGTGTTCACCGCCGTCACCTTCACTTTGAACAGAGCTTCCACCGCTTCAGCGATTTCCGTCTTGGTCGCGGTCAGCGGAACGCGGAACACCACCTTGCCGTCTTCCGACAACAGCGTGGACTTCTCCGTGATCACCGGACCCAGGATCGCGTCATAGTGGCGGGCTTCAACTGCAACCTTGGCCATTATGCTGTCTCCTTGGCGGCAAAGCGCGCATGGATTTTTTCAACGGCTGCCTTGGTCAGAACCAGCTGGTCATGACGCAAAACGTCATAAACATTCAGGCCCTGTGCCGGCAGAACGTCGATGTGCGGGATGTTGCCGGCAGCTTTCGCGAAATTCGCGTCAACCGCGTCACCATCAATGATCAGCGCATTGCTGAGGTTCAGCTTGGTGAAAGCGTCGCGAACCTTTTTCGTCTTGGCATCCTTCATCACTGCTTCATCAACGATGATCAGCGAGTCGGAACCGGCCTTCGACGACAGCGCATGCTTCAGCGCGAGAGCGCGAACCTTCTTCGGCAGGTCGTGCGCATGGCTGCGGACACGCGGTCCGTGAGCCTTGCCACCACCGACAAAGATCGGTGCACGACGATTGCCGTGACGGGCGCCGCCGCCACCTTTTTGCTTGCCGTATTTCTTGCCCGTGCGCGACACTTCGTTGCGCTCCTGGGCCTTGTGCGTACCAGCCTGGCGAGCCGCCAGCTGCCACTTCACAACACGCTGCAAAAGGTCGGCACGGATCTCGCCAATGCCGAAAACGGCATCGTCCAGATCAACTGCGCCCGCATCCTTCGCGGCGAGGGTTTTTACCTCAACCTTCATGATTGGGACTCCTCATCGCCTGCAGCACCCTCAGCCGGGGCACCTTCAGCGGTCATCTCTGCTTCGGCAGACGCGGGCTCTTCATTGGCAGGCGCCGCTTCTTCCATCGCCTTGCGGATCGCACCCGGCATCGGCAGGTCGGCATCGCCCGCGCCTTTGACGGCATCGCGAATTTCAACCCAGGAACCGGCGGAACCCGGAACCGCACCGCGCACCAGGATGAAACCATCCTCGGCATCGACACGGACAATATCGAGATTCTGGACGGTGATGCGCGCATCACCAAGATGGCCAGCCATCTTCTTGCCTTTGAAAACCTTACCCGGATCCTGACACTGGCCGGTAGAACCGTGCGAACGGTGCGAAATCGACACGCCGTGCGTGGCCCGCAGACCGCCGAAATTCCAGCGCTTCATGGCACCGGCAAAACCCTTACCGATGCTCTTGCCGGCGACATCGACCTTCTGGCCCGGCACAAAGTGCTCGGCCGTCAGCTCGGAACCCGGCTCGATCAGATTTTCTTCGGAAACGCGGAATTCAATCAGCCGCTTCTTCGGTTCGACTTCTGCCTTGGCAAAATGGCCGCGCATGGCTTTGGTCGTGCGCTTGGCTTTCGCCTTGCCCGCACCCAGCTGCAGCGCCACATAGCCGTCACGCTCAACAGTGCGTTGAGCCACGACCTGGCAGTTTTCGAGTTGCAGAACGGTCACCGGAACGTGCGCGCCATCCTCGGCGAACACCCGGGTCATCCCGACCTTTTTGGCAATCAGCCCCGTGCGCATCACCTAGGCTCCCAGTTTAATCTCAACGTCCACACCGGCCGAGAGGTCGAGCTTCATCAGCGCGTCAACCGTCTGCGGGGTGGGATCAACAATGTCGAGGAGGCGTTTGTGAGTCCGGATTTCGAACTGTTCACGCGATTTCTTGTCGATGTGCGGACCACGCAGAACCGTAAAACGCTCCATGCGCGTCGGCAGAGGGATCGGTCCGCGCACATTGGCGCCGGTACGTTTCGCCGTCGATACGATCTCGCGCGCGGACGTGTCCAGGACGCGGTGATCGAATGCCTTGAGGCGAATGCGGATATTCTGCTGTGCCATCGTAGTTCGTCCACACAATTAAAGGCGCACAGAAAGGTGACTCAACCCGGTCACCCGTCGGCGCGCTAAAAACCAATTTGTTCGCTTCATGGGACTGCGTCTGCTGCGAAGCACCGCCAGTCCATTCACGAAGGGCGGGGTCTACCGACATGAGTCGCTTCCGTCAACACCTCTAAGCGCTTTTCGATCACGAATTCACGCTTTTGATGACAGTTTCTGCAACCGCCTCGGAGAAACCCCCTCCCGCATGAAAAAGGGGCGCTGCCGGTGTGGCAACGCCCCTGATCGGGTTTGACTTTGGCTGAGGCCCTAGTCGGTGATTTTGGACACCACGCCGGCGCCGACCGTGCGGCCACCTTCGCGGATAGCAAAACGCAGACCCTGATCCATCGCGATCGGCGTGATCAGTTCAACGCTCAGCTCGGCATTATCGCCCGGCATCACCATTTCCGTACCCTCTTTCAGGGTCACAACACCCGTCACATCCGTCGTCCGGAAGTAGAATTGCGGGCGGTAATTGGTGAAGAACGGAGTGTGACGTCCACCCTCTTCCTTCGTCAGGATATAGGCTTCCGCCTCGAACTTCGCGTGCGGCGTGATCGAACCCGGCTTGGCCAGAACCTGACCGCGCTCCACACCTTCACGGTCGATACCGCGCAGGAGAACGCCGACATTGTCGCCCGCCTGGCCCTGATCGAGCAGCTTGCGGAACATCTCAACGCCCGTGCAGGTCGTCGTCTTCGTGTCACGCACGCCGACGATGGCAATCTCTTCGCCCACCTTCACAACACCGCGCTCGATACGGCCGGTCACAACCGTACCCCGGCCGGAAATCGAGAACACGTCCTCGATCGGCATCAGGAAAGGCAGGTCCACCGGACGTTCCGGCGTCGGGATGTATTCATCCACAGCCGCCATCAGTTCACGGATCTTGTCTTCGCCAATGGCATTGTCGCGGCCTTCAAGAGCGGCCAGAGCCGAACCGGCAATGATCGGAATATCGTCACCCGGGAAGTCATAAGAGGACAGAAGTTCGCGAACTTCCATCTCAACAAGCTCCAGAAGCTCTTCGTCGTCGACCTGGTCAACCTTGTTCAGGAACACCACCAGAGCCGGAACGCCGACCTGGCGCGCCAGAAGGATGTGCTCGCGCGTCTGCGGCATCGGGCCGTCAGCCGCGTTCACAACCAGGATGCCGCCGTCCATCTGCGCCGCGCCCGTGATCATGTTCTTCACGTAGTCGGCGTGGCCTGGGCAATCAACGTGCGCATAGTGACGCGCTTCCGTTTCATACTCAACGTGAGCCGTGGAAATCGTAATGCCACGGGCCTTTTCTTCTGGTGCGCCATCAATCTCATCATAAGCCTTGAAGTCACCAAAATATTTCGTAATCGCTGCCGTCAACGTTGTTTTGCCGTGGTCAACGTGACCAATCGTGCCAATGTTCGCATGCGGCTTATTGCGTTCAAACTTTTCCTTGGCCATATCTCTGCTCCAAGTCCTGATTTAATTCCAAACGAAAACCGCCTTAGGCGATCTTCGCAATGACTTCGTCGGCCACAGCCTGCGGAACAGGCTCATAGTGGTCGAATTGCATGGTGAACTGCGCACGTCCCTGTGTGGAGGACCGCAGCGCGTTGATGTAGCCGAACATATTTGCCAGCGGCACCATTGCGTTCACGACAGTTGCGTTTCCGCGCATCTCCTGGTCGCGGATCTGACCGCGGCGGGAGTTGAGGTCGCCAATGACCGAACCGGTATACTCGTCCGGGGTCACAACCTCGACCTTCATCATCGGTTCCAGCAGCTTCATCTTCGCCGGGCCCTTGATTTCACGGAACGCTGCGCGCGCCGCAATTTCAAACGCCAGGACGCTGGAGTCGACGTCGTGATACTTACCGTCAAGCAGCGTGGCCTTGAAGTCGATAACTGGGAAACCGGCCAGCAGACCGCCGTCCATCACGGAACGGATGCCCTTTTCGACGCCCGGAATGTATTCCTTGGGCACGTTACCGCCGACGATTTTCGATTCAAACTCGAAGCCTTCACCCGGCTCGCGCGGTTCGAACATGATCTTCACTTCAGCGAACTGACCCGAACCACCCGACTGCTTCTTGTGGGTGTAGGTGATTTCAGCAGCCTGGCCGAGCGTTTCACGATAAGCCACCTGCGGCGCACCGATATTGGCCTCCACCTTGAATTCACGCTTCAGGCGGTCCACCAGAATATCGAGGTGCAATTCGCCCATGCCCGCCATACGGGTCTGGCCGGATTCCTCATCCGTGGACACGCGGAAGGACGGATCCTCGGCGGCCAGCTTCTGCAGGCCAATGCCCAGCTTCTCCTGGTCGGCTTTCGACTTCGGCTCAACCGCAATCTCGATCACCGGATCCGGGAATTCCATCCGCTCCAGAATGACCGGATTCATCGGATCACACAGCGTGTCACCCGTCGTCGTGTCTTTCAGGCCCGCAATGGCAACGATGTCGCCGGCAAAGGCTTCCTTGATGTCTTCACGGGAATTGGAGTGCATCTGCAGCATGCGGCCGATACGCTCTTTCTTTTCCTTCACCGTGTTCTGCAGGGAAACGCCGGTTTCCAGCTTGCCGGAATAGATGCGGCAGAAGGTCAGCGTGCCCACAAACGGGTCGTTCATGATCTTGAAGGCCAGCATGGAGACAGGCTCATCATCGGACGACTTGCGCACGACTTCGGCTTCCGTCTTGGCATCGATGCCTTTGATCGACGGCACTTCAACCGGGCTCGGCAGGAAGTCGACGACCGCGTCGAGAAGCGGCTGAACGCCCTTGTTCTTGAACGCCGTGCCACACAGGACCGGGTGGAAGTCGAGATTGATCGTGCCCTTGCGGATCAGCTTCTTCAGCGTCTCGACCGAAGGCTCCTCGCCTTCGAGATACGCTTCCAGAGCCGTCTCGTCGAGCTCGACCGCCGTCTCGATCATTTTCTCACGCCATTCGGCGGCCTTGTCAGCCAGATCAGCCGGAATATCGACTTCATCGAAAGACGCGCCGAGGCTTTCATCATTCCAGATGATCGCCTTCATCTTGATCAGATCGACCACACCGGCAAAGTCATTCTCTGCGCCGATCGGCAGCTGGATGACCAGCGGCACGCAGCCCAGACGCTCGACCATCATCTCGACGGAGCGGTAGAAATCGGCACCGATCTTGTCCATCTTGTTGACGAAGAACATCCGCGGCACTTTGTACTTTTCAGCTTGGCGCCAGACGGTTTCGGTTTGCGGTTCGACACCGGCATTTGCATCCAGCAGAGCCACAGCACCATCCAGCACGCGCAGCGAACGCTCGACTTCAATCGTGAAGTCCACGTGTCCGGGCGTGTCGATGATGTTCAGGCGCTTGTCTTTCCAGAAAGCGGTCGTGGCAGCCGACGTAATCGTGATACCGCGTTCCTGCTCCTGCTCCATCCAGTCCATCGTGGCCGCGCCATCATGAACTTCACCGATCTTGTGGCTCTTGCCGGTGTAAAAGAGGATACGCTCGGTCGTCGTCGTCTTGCCGGCGTCGATGTGCGCCATGATACCGAAGTTACGATAGTCTTCGATCTTGTGGGTGCGGGCCATTGTGGTCGTCCTTGGGGAGGTCGGCGTTTAGAGGGGTTACCAGCGATAGTGCGAGAAGGCGCGGTTGGCCTCAGCCATCCGGTGCGTGTCTTCCCGCTTCTTCACAGCAGTGCCGCGATTGGACGAAGCGTCCATCAGCTCTGCCGCGAGGCGCTCGCGCATTGTGTTTTCGTTGCGGCCACGCGCAGCAGCCACCAGCCAACGGATAGCCAGAGCCTTTTTGCGATCGGCACGCACTTCAACCGGGACCTGGTAGGTCGCACCACCGACACGGCGGGAACGGACCTCGACGTCCGGCGAAACATTTTCCAGCGCTTCGTGGAAGATCGAGACGGGTTGGCGCTTGGCCTTTTCCTCGATCATTTCGAATGCGCCATAAACGATTGACTCGGCGACAGACTTCTTGCCGTCGAGCATCAGGTAATTCATGAACTTGGTCAGATCGCGATCGCCGAATTTCGGGTCGGGTAGAATCTCGCGCTTTTCAGCGCGGTGACGACGAGACATGAACGCCTCTCCTTATTTCGGACGCTTGGCGCCGTATTTCGAACGACGCTGACGACGGTCTTTAACGCCCTGGGTATCCAGAACACCGCGCAGGATGTGATAACGAACACCCGGAAGGTCTTTCACCCGGCCACCCCGGATCAGGACCACGGAGTGCTCCTGCAGGTTATGGCCTTCGCCCGGGATGTAGCTCACAACCTCATGACCATTGGTCAGACGCACCTTCGCCACTTTCCGCAAAGCCGAGTTCGGCTTCTTCGGTGTGGTGGTATAAACGCGCGTGCAAACGCCACGGCGCTGCGGGCAGGCCTGAAGGGCCGGCACCTTGTTGCGTTTCGGTTTGTCTTTCCGCGGCTTGCGGATAAGCTGGTTAATCGTCGGCATACGCCTCTGTCCGTTATCTGCGCGTTCGTCCAAAAGCCGGTGAACGCATAAAAGCCGACGTGCCAAGCGCTAGCGCTTCGCCCGTCGATCCGTTGAACTAATTCCGTATTTCCGGACGACGTATAGGCCGGTAAATGCCTACGGCTCGCCCCCGAAAATCAGGCGCGGAACCTATGCGCGGTATTTGCAAAGGTCAAGCGCCTGTTACGGATTTTTGCGGGACTGCATTTTCGCAGTAAAAGGGGCTGCCACAAAGCGCGGCAGCCCCCGGTATTCAGGCCCGGAATCCGGCCCTAGTCTTCAGTATTTTCGGCCACATCTTCCGCCTTTTCCGCTTCCGCGGCTTCAGCGATTTCCGTTGGCAGAGCTTCAGCCGCAGCAGCTGCTGCTTTCTTGCGCTCTTCCAGCATGTCCGAATCAAGATCGTCAGCGACAGCCTGATAGCGGCGCATGCCACCCCCGGACCCGGCCGGGATCAGACGACCCACGATGACGTTCTCTTTCAGGCCTTCAAGCGTATCGGCCTTGCCCTGAACAGCCGCTTCGGTCAGCACACGCGTCGTCTCCTGGAACGACGCCGCGGAGATGAAGGAGCGCGTCTGCAGCGACGCCTTGGTGATCCCGAGAAGAACCGGTTTGCCTTCGGCGACCTTTTTCTTCTTCTTGGCCAGAGCGTCATTGGTTTCGAGGAACTCGATCTTGTCGACCTGCTCACCCGCCAGCCAGGACGTATCGCCCGGATCCGAGATCTCGATCTTCTGCAGCATCTGACGGACAATCGTCTCGATGTGCTTGTCGTTGATCGGCACGCCCTGCAGGCGATAGACCTCCTGGATTTCCGTCACCAGATATTTCGCCAGCGCCTCGGTCCCGAGGGTGGCCAGAATATCGTGCGGCGCCGGGTGACCATCGAGCAGGTATTCGCCCTTCTGGATCACATCGCCTTCCTGAACCGTCAGGTGTTTGCCTTTCGGGACGAGGTAATCGACCTTCTCTTCCGGATTTTCCTCCGACACGATCGAGATACGGCGCTTGTTCTTGTAGTCACGGCCGAATTCGACACGTCCGGTGATGTCTGCAATGACCGCATGATCCTTCGGACGGCGGGCTTCGAAGAGCTCCGCAACCCGCGGCAGACCACCGGTAATATCGCGGGTCTTGGCCCCTTCCGTCGGGATACGCGCAATCACGTCACCCGGCTTCACCGTGTCACCGTCCTGAACCGAGAGGATGGCGCCGACGGCCAGCATGTAGCTGGCGGTTGAACCATTCTCGAACTTGACCGGCTCGCCATTCTTGTCCTGAACAACCACCATCGGCTGGAGGCCGGCACCTTTCGGAGCCGAGCGCCAGTCAATGATGACGCGCGAGGAGATACCCGTGGCTTCGTCGGCTTCATCCTTGACCGAGACACCGTCGATGATGTCGATCAGCTTGGCCGTACCACCGGTTTCGGTCACGATCGGCGTGGTATACGGGTCCCATTCCGCCATGCGCTCGCCGCGCTTGATGGCCTTGCCTTCGTCGAAATGGACCTTGGCGCCGTAGGTCAGCTTGTGCGACTCGAGCACCTTGCCGTCCTTGTCGACGATTTTCATGATCATGTTGCGGGCCATGACAATGAAGAAGCCATCGGCATTCTTCACGGTCGCGCGGTTGTCGAACGACACCTTGCCTTCGTGCGTCGCTTCGATGAAGGACTGCTCCGACACCTGGGCCGTACCACCAATGTGGAAGGTCCGCATGGTCAGCTGGGTACCCGGTTCACCAATGGACTGGGCCGCGATCACACCGACCGCTTCGCCCATATTCACCGGCGTGCCGCGCGCCAGGTCGCGGCCATAACACGTGGCACAGATGCCGACGCGGGTTTCGCAGGTCAGCGGCGACCGGACCCGGATGGACTGAACGCCAGCCGCTTCCAGTTCCAGCACTTTTTCCTCGTCGAAGAACTCGCCGGCCTTGATGGCCACCTTGCCGTCTTCGCCCTTGGCGTCTTCCGCCGCATAACGGCCGAGCACGCGCTCGCCGAGCGACACAACAATATCACCGCCGTCAACGACAGCTTCCATATTGATGCCTTCGCTGGTACCACAATCCTGCTCGGACACGATGCAGTCCTGCGCCACGTCAACCAGACGGCGGGTCAGATAACCCGAGTTGGCCGTTTTCAGCGCGGTATCTGCCAGACCCTTACGGGCACCGTGGGTCGAGTTGAAGTATTCAAGAACGGTCAGGCCTTCCTTGAAGTTCGACACGATCGGCGTTTCGATGATCTCGCCGGACGGCTTGGCCATGAGGCCGCGCATACCTGCCAGCTGTTTCATCTGGTTCTTCGAGCCCCGCGCGCCGGAGTGCGCCATCATGTAGACGGAGTTCACTTCCTTGCCGCCTTCAAAATCGTAAGGCTGGGCAATCTCGTCCATCATGGCGTCGGCGACGCGGTCGGTACATTTCGCCCAAGCGTCCACGACCTTGTTGTACTTCTCACCACGGGTGATGAGACCATCAACATATTGCTGCTCGTATTCGCCCACCAGCGTGCGGGTCTCATTGACCAGCGTTGCTTTGGCAGCCGGGATCAGCATGTCGTCCTTGCCGAAGGAAATACCGGCCTTGCAGGCTTCACGGAAACCGAGGCCCATGATCTGGTCCGCAAAGATGACCGTCGCCTTCTGGCCGCAGTGACGATAGACCTCGTCGATCATCGTGCCGATCGCCTTCTTGGTCATCAGCTCGTCGGCAATTTTCCACGACACGCGGGCGTGCTTGGGCAGACGGTCAATGATCATCATCCGGCCCGGCGTGGTGTCCACGCGCAGACGGACAGGCTCGTTATTCTCGTCGACCGTGTCGTACCGCATCTTGATTTTCGAGTGCAGCGACACGACGCCGGCTTCGAGCGCGGCTTCCATCTCGGCCATCGTGGCGAAGGTTGTGCCCTCGCCCGGCTCGCCATCCTTGTCGACGGACAGATAGTAGAGACCCAGCACGATATCCTGCGACGGCACGATGATCGGCTTGCCATTGGCCGGCGAGAGGATGTTGTTGGTCGACATCATCAACACGCGTGCTTCCAACTGGGCTTCCAGCGAAAGCGGAACGTGAACGGCCATCTGATCACCATCAAAGTCAGCGTTGAAAGCGGAGCAGACCAGCGGGTGCAACTGGATGGCTTTCCCTTCGATCAGCGTGGGTTCGAAGGCCTGGATGCCCAGACGGTGAAGCGTCGGTGCGCGGTTCAGGAGCACCGGGTGCTCGCGGATGACCTCGTCCAGCACGTCCCAGACTTCCGGCCGTTCTTTCTCGACCAGCTTCTTGGATTGCTTGACGGTACCCGAAAGGCCCTTGGCGTCCAGCCGCGCATAGATAAACGGCTTGAACAGCTCCAGCGCCATCTTTTTCGGCAGACCGCACTCGTGCAGTTTGAGTTCCGGACCCACCACGATCACGGAACGACCGGAGTAGTCGACCCGCTTGCCGAGCAGGTTCTGACGGAAGCGGCCCTGCTTGCCCTTCAGCATGTCTGAAAGGGATTTCAGCGGACGCTTATTGGTGCCGGTAATGGTCCGGCCACGACGGCCATTGTCGAACAGTGCGTCGACAGATTCTTGCAACATCCGCTTCTCGTTACGGATGATGATGTCCGGTGCGCGCAGTTCGATCAGGCGCTTCAGGCGGTTATTCCGGTTGATGACCCGGCGATAGAGATCGTTGAGGTCGGAGGTCGCAAAGCGGCCACCATCCAGCGGTACCAGCGGGCGCAGTTCCGGCGGAATGACCGGCACGATGGTCAGGATCATCCACTCCGGGCGATTGCCCGATGCGATGAAGTTTTCCAGAAGCTTCAGGCGCTTTGCATACTTCTTCAGCTTCAGCTCGGAACCGGTTTCCTTGATGTCTTCACGGACCTGCTGGGCCACCGCTTCCATATCCATATTCATCAGGACATCGCGAATGGCTTCCGCACCGATGCCGGCGCTGAATGCGTCTTCGCCATACTCGTCCTGCGCATCCATGTATTCTTCTTCGGTGAGAAGCTGGAAAGGCTGGAGCGGGGTCAGGCCGGGTTCGGTGACGAGGAATTGCTCGAAATAGAGCACGCGCTCGACATCCTTGAGGGCCATGTCCAGGAACAGCGAGATCCGGGACGGCAGTGATTTCAGGAACCAGATGTGAGCCACCGGCGCAGCGAGCTCGATATGGCCCATGCGCTCACGGCGCACACGCGCCAGGGTGACTTCAACGCCGCATTTCTCGCAGGTAATCCCCTTGAACTTGATGCGCTTGTATTTGCCGCAAAGGCATTCGTAATCCTTGGTCGGGCCAAAGATACGGGCACAGAACAGACCATCCCGCTCGGGCTTGAAAGTCCGGTAATTGATCGTCTCGGGCTTCTTCACCTCGCCGAACGACCAGGACCGGATTTTCTCCGGGCTGGCAAGCGAAATCCGGATGCGGTCGAAGGACGGGCCTTCGGCAGCCGGGTTGAAGATGTTCATGACCTCATGGTTCATGTTGCCGTCTCCTAAAAGGGAGTGACGGCGGAGCCAGGCAAGCTCCGCCGGAATTTAAAAACTACTCGTTCTTCAGCTCGACATTCAGGCCCAGCGAACGCATCTCTTTGACCAGCACGTTGAAGCTTTCGGGAACCCCCGCTTCAAACGTGTCGTCACCGCGAACAATCGCTTCATAGACCTTGGTGCGGCCCGCAACGTCATCCGACTTCACGGTCAGCAGTTCCTGGAGGATGTAGGCGGCGCCGTAGGCCTGCAAGGCCCACACTTCCATCTCGCCGAAGCGCTGACCGCCGAACTGCGCCTTGCCGCCCAACGGCTGCTGGGTGACAAGGCTGTAAGGCCCGATCGCACGGGCGTGGATCTTGTCGTCGACCAGGTGGTGCAGCTTCAGAAGGTGCTTGATGCCAACCGTCACGCGGCGGTGGAACATCTCGCCGGTCCGTCCGTCATAAAGCTTGGACTGACCCGATTCTTCCAGACCCGCCATTTTCAGATGATCGACAATGTCCGGCTCGCGGGCACCGTCAAAGACCGGCGTCGCAATCGGCACACCATTGGCGAGGTTCCGGCCCAGCTCGGCCAGCTCTTCGTCCGACTTCGGCAGTTCCTGGTCCTTGCCATAGACTTCAGCCAGCTTGGCTTTCAGGTCCTGGCTCTTGCCATCGCGCTTATAGCCTTCATAGAGCTCGCCAATCTGACGGCCGAGACCCTTACAGGCAAAGCCCAGATGGGTTTCGAGAATCTGACCGACATTCATCCGCGAAGGCACGCCCAGCGGGTTCAGCACGAGGTCAACCGGCGTACCGTCTTCCAGATACGGCATGTCTTCCAGCGGCGCGATCTTGGAGATCACACCCTTGTTACCGTGACGCCCGGCCATCTTGTCGCCCGGCTGCAGCTTGCGCTTCACAGCCACGAAGACCTTGACCATTTTCATCACACCCGGTGGCAACTCATCACCGCGCTGAAGCTTGTCGACCTTGTCCTCGAAACGGCGATCCAGCCGCGCCTTGGAGTCGTCATACTGCTTCTTCAGCGCTTCGACTTCGCCCATCGCCTTTTCGTCGTCGATGGCAATCTTCCACCACTGGCTGCGCGGCTCGTTGTCGAGGGCTTCCTGGGTGACTTCACCCTTTTTGAAGCCCTTCGGACCCGAAGTCGCTTTCTTGCCGAGCAGCAGATCACCCAGACGCGAATAGATGTTGCGTTCCAGAATGGTCAGCTCGTCATCGCGGTCCTTGCCGAGGCGTTCGATTTCCTCACGCTCGATGGCAATGGCGCGTTGGTCCTTGTCGACACCGTGACGGTTGAAGACGCGGACCTCGACGACCGTGCCGGTCGTGCCCGGCGGCAGACGCAGCGAGGTGTCCCGCACATCGGAGGCTTTTTCACCGAAGATGGCGCGCAGAAGCTTTTCTTCCGGCGTCATCGGGCTTTCACCCTTCGGCGTCACCTTGCCAACGAGAATATCGCCGGATTCAAGCTCGGCGCCGACCGATACGATACCGGCTTCGTCGAGATTGCGGAGGGCTTCCTCGCCGACATTCGGGATGTCGCGCGTGATTTCTTCCGGTCCCAGCTTGGTATCGCGGGCCATGACCTCGAACTCTTCAAGGTGGATCGACGTGAAGACGTCGTCCCGCACGATGCGTTCGGAGATGAGGATGGAGTCCTCGAAGTTATAGCCATTCCACGGCATGAAGGCGACGAGCACATTCTTGCCGAGCGCGAGCTCACCGAGATCGGTCGACGGGCCATCAGCAATGATATCCCCTGCCCGCACCTCATCGCCGACCTTCACGATCGGGCGCTGATTGATACAGGTCGACTGGTTCGACCGCTGGAATTTGGCGAGACGATAAATGTCCACGCCCGATTGTGCCGCATCGACGTCGCCCGTCGCCCGGACAACGATACGCGTGGCATCCACCTGCTCAATCACACCATCTCGGCGCGCGGCAATCGCCGCACCGGAATCGCGCGCCACAACCTCTTCCAGGCCGGTGCCGACCAGCGGCGCCTCGGCTTGCAGAAGCGGAACGGCCTGACGCTGCATGTTCGAACCCATGAGGGCGCGGTTGGCGTCATCGTTTTCAAGGAAGGGGATCAACGCTGCCGCAACCGAAACAACCTGTTTCGGCGAAACGTCGATATAATCCACATCCTCACGCGGGGTCAGGGTCGCATCGCGGCCCGGTCCAACGCGGCAATTGACGAATTCATTGTCCAGCAAGCCCTTGTCGCTCACCGTCGCATTCGCCTGAGCGATGTTATAGCGCGCCTCTTCCATGGCGGAGAGATAATGCACTTCATCGGTCAGCTTGCCGTTTTCAACCTTGCGGTACGGGCTTTCGATGAAGCCGTACTTGTTGACGCGGGCATAGGTCGACAGCGAGTTGATCAGGCCGATATTCGGGCCTTCCGGCGTTTCAATAGGGCAGATCCGGCCATAGTGGGTCGGGTGCACGTCGCGGACTTCGAAACCGGCGCGCTCACGTGTCAGACCACCCGGCCCAAGCGCCGAAAGACGGCGCTTGTGGGTGACTTCCGACAGCGGATTGGTCTGGTCCATGAATTGCGACAGCTGCGAGGAGCCAAAGAATTCGCGAACCGCCGCAGCGGCCGGCTTTGCATTGACCAGATCGTGCGGCATGACGGTTTCGATATCGACAGAGCTCATCCGCTCCTTGATGGCGCGCTCCATCCGCAGCAGACCGATGCGATACTGATTTTCCATCAGCTCGCCGACCGACCGCAGACGGCGATTGCCGAGATTGTCGATGTCGTCGATTTCGCCACGGCCATCCCGCAGACCCACCAGGGTCTGAAGCACGGCCAGAATGTCTTCCTTGCGCAGGACGCGCATATCATCCGGCGCATCGAGATCGAGGCGCATATTCATTTTCACACGGCCCACCGCGGAAAGGTCATAGCGCTCGGAATCGAAGAACAGACCCTGGAACATGGCTTCCGCCGTCTCCGGGGTCGGCGGCTCGCCGGGGCGCATGACGCGGTAGATGTCGACCAGAGCCTGGTCGCGCGTGTCATTCTTGTCGGCCGCCAGGGTCTGCTGCATGTACGGGCCGCGGGACTGGTTATCGATGTCCAGAATATCTAGCGACTTGAACTTCTGCTCGCGCAGCGCCTCGATCACCTCTTCAGTGATCTCGTCGCCGGCTTCGGCATAAATCTCGCCGGTCTTGGTGTTCACCAGATCCTCGGCGACAAAACGGCCCATCAGGCCTTCATCGCTGAGCAGGATGTCCTTCAGACCGTCTTCGGCCAGCTTGTTGGCGGCACGGGCGGCAATCTTCTTGCCGGCCGGCGCCACAACTTCACCGGATTTCGCGTCGATCAGGTCGAAGGACGGCTTCATGCCGCGCCAGCGTTCCTTGACGAAAGGAACCGCCCATCCGCCCTTGACCAGCTTCACAGTGATGCGCTCGTAGAAGGTCGCGAGGATTTCCTCGCGGTCCATGCCGAGCGCATACATCAGTGTCGTCGCCGGCAGTTTCCGACGGCGGTCCAGACGCATGTGAACCACGTCCTTGGCATCGAACTCGAAGTCCAGCCAGGAGCCGCGATAGGGAATGATCCGCGCGGCGAACAGGAACTTGCCCGATGCGTGCGTCTTGCCGCGGTCGTGGTCAAAGAACACGCCCGGGCTGCGGTGCATCTGAGAGACGATCACGCGTTCGGTGCCGTTGACGACAAAGGTGCCCTTGTCGGTCATCAGCGGGATATCGCCCATGTAGACGTCCTGCTCCTTGATGTCCTTGACGGACTTGGAGCCGGTTTCTTCGTCCACATCAAAGACGATCAGGCGCATCTTGACCTTCAGCGGCGCGGCGTATGTCAGATCGCGCTGCTCGCATTCATCAACGTCAAACTTCGGCGGCTCGAATTCATAGGACACAAAGTCCAGAACCGACTTTTCCGAAAAATCCTTGATCGGAAAGACGGATTTGAAAACGGCCTGAAGACCTTCATCGCCGCGCTCCGCAGCGGGAACATCTTTCATCAGGAACTGATCATAGGAGCTTTTCTGCACCTCGATCAGATTTGGCATCGGGACGGTTTCGGGAATGACTCCGAAAGATTTGCGAATGCGCTTTTTGCCGGTGAACGACAGACCCATGTCGGCTCCCTTTGCAGCCTTGGCTGCACCTTTGTGTTCCAGTTCCGCACCGGAATGATGCGGCTGCCTGCTATGCCGGCCACCCGGATCGCCGGGCGGAAAGCGTCAGACCCATCCCGGCGCAGGCTGGCGGGGATCGGCGAATTCCGTTTCAGAGACGGGTCGACGGACGCATGGAAAACCCCATGCGTCCGTCAATGTCCCTGTCGATTCTGCAAGCAGAACCTATTTCAGCTCGACAGTAGCGCCTGCTTCTTCGAGCTTCTTCTTGATCTCTTCAGCTTCAGCTTTCGGAGCGGCTTCCTTGACGGCTTTGCCGCCGGCTTCCACCAGTTCCTTGGCTTCTTTGAGGCCCAGGCCGGTGATGGCGCGGACTTCTTTGATCACGTTGATTTTCTTGTCGCCGGCTTCCATCAGGACGACGTCGAACTCGTCTTTCTCTTCAGCAGCAGCTTCGCCACCGGCGGCCGGGCCAGCAACAGCCACAGCAGCGGCGGCCGGCTTGATGCCTTTTTCTTCGAGAAGGTCGTTGAGTTCTTTGGCTTCCAGAATGGTGAGGCCCAGGAGTTCGTCTGCGAGTTTAGCTACATCAGCCATTTGTTTTCAGTCCTTGATAAGTCGAGTTGGTTCGAAAGCGGAGAATGACGCACCTCAGGCTTCGGCTTTTTCGCCGATAACCTGTATCTGTCCGGCCAGTGTCTGGCCCGGAGAGGTGATACGCGAGACAACTTCGCCAGCCTGACCCAGAAGACGGGCCGCAACCATTCCGATGAGTTCTTCACGCGACGGCATTTTCGACAGAGCCGCAACGCCATTGGCGTCGAAGACTTCTGCTTCCATGAAACCGCCGAGAATTTCGAACTTGTCGTTATTCTTGGCATAGGCGACTGCAGCCTTGGGCGCGGCGGTGAAGTCTTCAGAGAAAGCGATCCCGACGGGACCGTTGAAATACTCTGAAGCACCCTCAGCGCTGTTACCCTGAAGTGCAATCTTGGCGAGACGATTGCGCACCACTTTGAACGTGCCACCGGTTTCCCGGAGCTTGGTACGCAAGTCCGTCATTTCCGCAACGGTCATGCCCGAATAGTGGGCAATGACCACGGAGCCGCTCGAGAAGATACCCTTGAGCTCTTCGACGGAGGCTTCCTTGGTCAAACGATCCATTTGCGGTCTCCCTGTTAGGACACTTCCCCATGAAGTGCCCGGTGAAGACGCCCCGAATGCGCCTGTAGCCGTGAGGCCCAGAACGCGCCCAAAGCGCATTCCTGTCCCAGGGCTCGAACCAACACCCCCGCCTCAGCGGGACCGTCAAATTCTTGCTCTGTCTCACCCAGGGCCCTTGCGGAATTAAGACAGACCGGATGGTCTGCCCCCTGCGATCTCGGACAGGTTGGCCGGAATCGGCACTATGCCGCTTCCGACCGGACCGGCGGTGTTAACCACCAGATTACCTTCTTGACAAGCCCTATGCGGACGGCGCTGCAGCCGCGGCTTCGGAAATGTCAACTTTCACGCCCGGCCCCATGGTGGAGCTGAGTGCGATTTTCTTCAGATACGTGCCTTTGGCGCCCGACGGCTTGGCTTTCACAATCGCGTCGAGGAAGGCTTTGACATTCTCGTTCAGAGCCGCCTCGGTGAAGCTGGCTTTGCCGACACCGGCGTGAATGACACCGGCCTTTTCAGCGCGGAATTCAACAGCACCGCCCTTCGACGCTTCAATCGCCTTGGTGACATCCATGGTCACCGTACCGACTTTCGGGTTCGGCATCAGGCCGCGCGGGCCCAGCACCTTACCGAGACGGCCGACGAGCGGCATCATGTCCGGCGTGGCGATGACCTTGTCGAAATCAGAGCGGCCGCCCTGGATTTCTTCCATTAGGTCTTCAGCACCCACGATTTCGGCACCGGCCTTCTTGGCTTCCTCGGCCTTTTCACCTTTGGCGAAAACCGCAACGCGGACCGAACGGCCCGTGCCATTCGGCAGGCTGCACACGCCGCGGACCATCTGGTCAGCGTGGCGCGGATCGACATTCAGATTGATGGCGACCTCGATGGTCTCGTCAAACTTTGCAGTGGCATTGACCTTCACGATGGAAACGGCTTCGGCAACCGTATGCATCTTTTCGCGGTCAATCCCGGCGCGCGCAGCGCCAATTCTTTTTGCTACTTTTGCCATGGGACTTACTCCACCACATCCAGGCCCATCGAACGGGCGGAACCCGCGATGATTTTCGTTGCCTGATCAAGATCATTTGCGTTCAAATCCGCCATTTTCGCTTCGGCGATCTCGCGGCATTGCGACATCGTCACCTTGGCAATCGGCGCTGTGGAACCCGGCGCGCCGGATCCCTTTTGAACCTTGGCCGCCTTCTTCAGATAGAAGCTGGCCGGCGGTGTCTTGGTCACGAATGTGAAGGATTTGTCCTGGAAGACGGTGATGATGGTCGGGATTGGCATCCCTTTTTCCATCTCTTGCGTCTTGGCGTTGAACGCCTTGCAGAATTCCATGATGTTGACACCGTGCTGACCCAGCGCAGGACCGACCGGCGGGGACGGATTGGCCGCCCCGGCCGGAACTTGCAGCTTGATATAGCCGCTAATCTTCTTCGCCATTTCCCTCTACTCCAGTCAGGGAGAGCGCGGTGCGGTCACGGCATGGTCTTGCCCGTCACCTCCCGCACTCAATGTGATAATCAGGCCGCTTTTTCGACCTGACCGTAGTCCAGCTCGACCGGCGTGGCCCGGCCAAAGATATTGATTGCCACTTTCAGGCGGGCATTCTCCTCGTCCACTTCCTCCACGACGCCGTTAAAGCTCTGGAAGTGGCCATCGGTGACACGCACCGTCTCACCAACATCATAATGGACCGTCGGCATCGGACGCTCGGCGTCCTCTTCCATCTGACCCAGAATGCGTTTCACCTCGGTCTCGGAGACGGGCATCGGCTTGGTGCCGGACCCGAGAAAGCCCGTGACTTTCGGTGTGTTCTTCACGAGGTGATAGGCAGCATCCGTCATGTCCATCTTCACCAGCACATAGCCGGGGAAGTATTTGCGTTCGGATTGGACCTTGCGCCCCTTGCGCACCTCGACGACCTCTTCGGTCGGAACAAGAATCTCTTCAAAGCAGTCTTCCAGCCCTTTCTGGACCGCATCTGCCCTGATCGCCTCTGCCACCTTCTTTTCGAAGTTGGAATAGGCCTGAACGATATACCATCTGGAAGCCATGTGTTCCGGACTCCCTTAAGAACCAAGACGAAGAATGGCGGTGACCGCAGCGGAAATGCCGGAATCAACCGCGAAGAAAAACAGGGCCGCCAGCCCGGCCATGATCAGGACCATGATCGTCGAGACCAGAGTCTCCTGACGCGTCGTCCAGGTCACCTTGCGGGCTTCCTGCCGGACCTGCTGGAAGAACTGGAAGGGATTCACACCCTTCTTCTTCGGCGCAGGCGCGTCGTCTTTCTTGACAGGCGTATTTTTACCGATCGTCTTGGCCATTATACCTATTTAATCCGTCACCAGCGTTTTGCCAGACCCTGCGAGAATGGCAGGGGCGGAGGGACTCGAACCCCCGGCCCTCGGTTTTGGAGACCGATGCTCTACCAGCTGAGCTACACCCCTACAACAGAACGCAAAAAACACTCCGTTCAGCCTCGTCAGCTGCGCGTCGAAGGACGGCTTCTACACCCTGTCCGGTCTTTTGCAAACAGCCTTCTGCAAAAAAATGCGGCGGGCCGAAGCCCGCCGCACATACTGGTCTATGACCGATCTGCCTAGCGGCGGATCGTGACCCGGCCGTAAAAGTAACGGCCAGCCGTGTCATAGGTCTGCTGCAGTGTGTTCATGTCGTCATTGTTGGACACATAAGGCGGCGTCTCATTCGCGAGGTTACGCACACCGAAGGTCAGGCCAACACCTGAGTCCACGAAGTCATAAGCTGCTTGAACATCGTGATACATCACGCGCTCAGCGGTGTTCGACACGTTTGCCGGGTTCGACGAGAAGTCGGTAACTTCGTCGATGTAACGACCAACATAGTTGAACTGCCAGCTGTCAGAGACCACGCCCAAACGAAGCAGGGCGGAGATTTCCGGGAAGGCTGCAGGAGTCGTCGTGAACGGATCCTGAGCGAACCGGCCGGCGTATTCAGACACCGCACCACCTGGCAGCACCTGGTAAGCAAAGCTTTCCAGATACGTGACATCCAGGCCAGCAACGAACTGAGCCGTCGATTCGAAGATGTCGAAAGTCGGGCCCGAATAATCGATACCGAAGTCAACACCCGACGTCTCATAGGTGGACAGGTTGGCGTTCGTCAGCAAAACGCCAGCCAGAACACCAACAGCCGAACGACGCGCACCACCTGGGCCTGGCAAAGGAGAGGCCAGAGCCGAACCTGTCACGCCGGTGTAACCCGGGCCTGCAATCAGTGCGCACAACGGATCCGAGAAGTTCGGCGAATTGTAGCACGAGTTTGCAATCGTGTTGACGTCCGCAGAACCTACAGCCTGTGTTAGCTCGAACGAGAAGTAATCAGCCGAGAAGGTGAAGTCTTCCAGGATCGGCGTACCGGACGGCGTAAACACCACACCGAAGGTATAACCTTCCGATTCTTCCGGCGTCAGGTTCGGGTTACCACCAACAACACCAGAAGCCTGCGTCGAGGTCAGCGTGAAGTTGCCCGGCAGACCATCAGCCTGACAGTTCGCAATGAGCGTCGCTGACGCACCTGATGTCGCATAGTTCGTACACGGATCCGTGTACTGAACCGCACTTTGCGCTTGTGGTGCAAACAATTCGCCGATCGACGGAGCCCGGAAGCCGGTCGAGAACGAACCGCGGACGCGGACCTGATCATTCGGCGCCCACTCGGCTTTGATCGCCCAGGTGTTGGAGTCAAAGCTGTTGCTCACACCCGTTCCGTTCACGTCATAAGACGACGCACGAGCCGAGAGTTCGACAGCCAGCAATTCGGCAAATTCAACACCGGACAGGATGGGAAGACGAACTTCGCCGTAGAATTCCTGCGAAGTGATATCGCCCTGAGTCGAGTTCCCGGACACGAAGTAGATCTGGCCGATCTGCGCCGCACCATCGGGAATGAACTCGCCGGTATCGCGGCGGCGCTCATAACCGACTGCCCAGCCGATTTCACCACCCGGAAGCTGCAGGCCACCCAGATCACCCGACAGGTTGGCCTGGAAGGACAAACGTGTCTGACGGGAAACTGGTGAGTGACGCACAAGGAAGTAGTTGGCGATAGCATCGGTCAGCGTATCAGTCCGGAACGGGTCCCAGATCAGATTGGCAGGGGTCTGACACGCACCAGCCGCCAGAGAGGCCGGGTCATTACACAGCACTTCAGCCGCGCGAACCGGGTTCGCCTGACCATCGATGACGCGTGCGTCAACATAACGGCCATAAGACAGTGACGTATCCCAGAAGATGCCAGCCGGCAGCATGCCTTCAAGGCCGAAGATCGACCGCCAGGACGACGCGTCCTGGGTGAAGAAACGACCAGAGGTCAACTCAGCCAGACGACGGGCCACGAAGACGCCCTCGCCAGTCGGGTTGTTCGGGTGGAAGGCCGGAACCAACGGAAACCAGAAGGTGCCAACCGGTGCCAACTGCTGCTGGGAAGACCGCTGGGCGAACATGAATTCACCGTAAGCGGTCGCCTGACCGAAGCGGTCAGAATTCAGCACGTCATATTCGGCATCAAAGAAACCGGACCACACTTCTTGCGGCGTGACCATGTAGGAACGAGCCGCGAAGTTATAGCCATCGGCTGGCGTGAACGCGCGGAGCGTGTTGGTCGTCGGGTCGAGAACCGCACCGCCATTACCAAATTGTGCCGTGAAGTTCGGCGAATTGGCGCCATTACCGAAGATCTGACCCGGATAGGCCGTACCCGAACCACCGCAGATCAGCTGGCCGCCCACTTCTGCCCAAGGACAGGCAGAGAACGGACGATCACCCTGAAGGATGGTGCCGCGATCAAAATATTCGAGGTTGGCGGTAAAGCGGCCACCGTCGAAGGAACGACCAAAGGTCATACCATAGCGGTATATCTGGCCATCGCCTTCACCCGTCACATCGTACTGAGCGAAAGCTTCAAAGCCTTCGACATCGTCGCGGGTGATGATATTGACCACGCCGGCGATCGCGTCCGAACCGTAAACGGTCGAAGCGCCATCGCGCAGAACTTCAACACGGCCGATCAAGGAAACCGGGATCATGTTGAGGTCAGCAGTACCACCGGTATTAGCCGGCGTCACGCGACGGCCATTGACCAGAACCAGCGTCCGGTTCGGGCCGAGGCCGCGAAGCGAGATGGTGGCCTGACCGCCAGAACCGTTATTGGTCCGGCTGGTGGTTTCACCGCCCGGAGCAAAAGTGATCTGGTCGGCAAAGTCTTCCAGCGTACGAACGGCCTGAACATTCAGGTCATCCTGGCCCACAACCGTGATCGGGCTGACCGAGGTCAGCTCGCTGCGGCCGATCCGTGAACCGGTCACGATGATGCGGTCGTCCGCCGCACCGTCTTGCGCAAAGGCGGGAGCCGCAAAGCCCAGTCCGCCGATGAGCGTGCTTGCCATCAGGCAAGCCTTGAGAGTTCTCTGTTTCACTCTGAATTCCCTCCGAGTCATTAACAGTATCAACAACGCCGGTTGATCCGGCTGGTTTAGGCGCCGGTTGATCCGGCTGGTTTGGTAGTTTTTGGGTTGCCCCTGATATCACCGAGTCGCAATTACGACACAGCACCGTCACAAATGGTGACTGATGCAGCCCTGACGGTCAATGACAGGGATGTAATCTGCCTCATCTCACCGTGATAAGCCCCCCGGAGTGTTGCTGAATGGTCGCATATTCTCGTGGCAGGTTATTTTATCGGAGCCCACTCAATGCTGCATATGCGAACGAATCGGCCGCGCAACGGTCAAATCGGGCTGAATCGGGCAGAACACCCCTTCCCGCATGAAAAAGGGGCGCTGCCGGTGTGGCAACGCCCCTGATCGGGTTTGACTTTGGCTGAGGCCCTAGTCGGTGATTTTGGACACCACGCCGGCGCCGACCGTGCGGCCACCTTCGCGGATAGCAAAACGCAGACCCTGATCCATCGCGATCGGCGTGATCAGTTCAACGCTCAGCTCGGCATTATCGCCCGGCATCACCATTTCCGTACCCTCTTTCAGGGTCACAACACCCGTCACATCCGTCGTCCGGAAGTAGAATTGCGGGCGGTAATTGGTGAAGAACGGAGTGTGACGTCCACCCTCTTCCTTCGTCAGGATATAGGCTTCCGCCTCGAACTTCGCGTGCGGCGTGATCGAACCCGGCTTGGCCAGAACCTGACCGCGCTCCACACCTTCACGGTCGATACCGCGCAGGAGAACGCCGACATTGTCGCCCGCCTGGCCCTGATCGAGCAGCTTGCGGAACATCTCAACGCCCGTGCAGGTCGTCGTCTTCGTGTCACGCACGCCGACGATGGCAATCTCTTCGCCCACCTTCACAACACCGCGCTCGATACGGCCGGTCACAACCGTACCCCGGCCGGAAATCGAGAACACGTCCTCGATCGGCATCAGGAAAGGCAGGTCCACCGGACGTTCCGGCGTCGGGATGTATTCATCCACAGCCGCCATCAGTTCACGGATCTTGTCTTCGCCAATGGCATTGTCGCGGCCTTCAAGAGCGGCCAGAGCCGAACCGGCAATGATCGGAATATCGTCACCCGGGAAGTCATAGGACGACAGAAGCTCGCGCACTTCCATCTCGACGAGCTCGAGGAGCTCCTCATCATCCACCTGGTCAACCTTGTTCAGGAACACCACCAGGGCCGGAACGCCAACCTGACGCGCCAGAAGGATGTGCTCGCGCGTCTGCGGCATCGGGCCGTCCGCCGCGTTCACAACCAGGATCGCGCCGTCCATCTGCGCCGCACCCGTGATCATGTTCTTCACATAGTCAGCGTGTCCCGGGCAGTCCACGTGCGCATAGTGACGATTGTCCGTCTCATACTCAACGTGCGCCGTCGAAATGGTGATCCCGCGGGCCTTCTCTTCCGGCGCTGCATCAATCTCATCATAAGCCTTGAAGTCACCAAAATATTTCGTAATCGCTGCGGTCAGCGTTGTTTTGCCGTGGTCAACGTGACCAATCGTGCCAATGTTCGCATGCGGCTTCGTGCGCTCAAACTTTTCCTTGGCCATTGCTTTTCATCCTTGTGATGTAACCGGACCAACGGCGCTGAAACCAGCGCACGTCCAAAACTGAGCGCGGGGGATAGCGTCCACTTGCCATAAACGCAAGGGGGTTGCGGCAATGGATGTGTAAACGCGGCAGGACTGTGCTTTGCCTGCTTTATACGGACGGCATGACGGGCTTCCGCCGGCGCCAGATTCCGAACAGACCCAGCCCGCCGATAATGCCGAAGGCAAAGGGCGCCGGCGTCTGCCACAGGGAATCGCTGCCCATGATCGCGGTCGCCAGGCCGAGTGCACCAAAACCCGCCATCATCGCAGTGGCAAAAACGGCCAGAACAATCTCCTTCGGACGCATCGCCACGAACGCAAAAGCTGCCGAACACACGAGAAGCGCCACAGTCCCGTCATGCCAGGTGAAATAGCTGAGCCAGACAACGACTTCCGGCAAGCTCGGCGCATTGCGAATGGCCTCCACGACCAGCGGGCCGCCAAGGAAGGCATGGGCGAAAGCCATGGCCAGAGCAGCTATAGCCGCCAATATGAAGGCAAGCTTCGACATGCAATCCCTCGCGAAAAGAGGGAGCGTGGCACGTCAGACAGTGAATGAGAAGGCTGGAGCGGGTAGACGGGATCGAACCGACATATTCAGCTTGGAAGGCTGCTGCTCTACCATTGAGCTATACCCGCACTCAGACGTGACGAATGCGATGGTGGAGGGGGCTGGATTCGAACCAGCGTACGCTCTCGCGGCCAGATTTACAGTCTGGTGCCTTTAACCACTCGACCACCCCTCCATACGCATTCGAGGCGCGACAAACGTCTTATCGCCAGATAAAACGCAGATGCAACACATCGTCTCCGTCAATCCGGTCCGGATTGCAGTCGCACGGCGGCTTTACAGGAGGCCCCGATCAACGGAGCGCGGACTATAGTGATGAAGAACCAAGGGCGCAACCGCCCCAATTCAGCATATAAAACAAGGCCTTCACGCGATTCCGAGGCCGACAGCATCGGCTGGATCTGGGGCCGACACGCTGTCCTTGCTGCGCTCGCGAATCCGCGACGCGAGGTGAAACGATTGCTGCTGACGCTGAATGCCCAGCGCGACGTCCCTGAAGGCACAGAATTCGAGGACATGAAGCCGGACGCGATTTCCGCCCATCTGCCCGATGGCGCCGTGCATCAGGGCTTTGCCATGCGCGCCACCGCGCCGGACCCGGAATCGGTCAATGCCGTCGTCGATCCGACCCACGGCATTCTGGTCGTGCTTGATTCGGTGACGGACCCGCACAATGTCGGCGCGGTTTTCCGCTCGGCCGCCGCATTTGGCGCGCGCGCTGTGGTCATGCAGGACCGCAAGGCCCCGCCCCTTTTCGGGGCCGTCGCCAAGGCGTCGGTCGGGGCCACCGAGACCGTGCGCCATGTCCGCGTCACCAATATTGCCGATACGCTGATCGGGTTTCGCGAAGCCGGGCGATTCGTCATCGGTCTGGACGGTGAGGCCACCACCACCCTGCCCGAGGCCATCGCCAAACATGGCGGCCCCGGACTGGTCATCGTCATGGGCGCCGAGGACAAGGGCCTGCGTCCGCGCATTGCCGAAAACTGCGACCTGCTCGTCTCGATTCCGACCACGGGCAATATCGAAAGCCTGAACATTTCCAACGCCGCCGCGATTGCGCTCTATGCGGCGTATGCGGCGCGCTCTGCCCACACGGTTTGACCCGCTTCGGCCATCATGCTGATTTGCAATTGAACGCTGCGGGAGGAAAGCCATGTTCCGGATTGTCGAAGACCTGTTGAGCCCGGACCAGGTGGCGCACATTCTGCGGCTGGCCGATCAGGCGAACTTCGCCGACGGACGCGCTTCCAATCCGCACAACAAGGCCAAGAACAACCTGCAGATCGATTTCAGTGATCCGCGCTTTCAGGAAACCAGCCGGATCATGAATGAAGCCCTGTCGCAGAACCGGGTCTTCAATGATGCCGTCCTGCCCGCGCGGATGACGCCGTTGATGATCTCCCGCTACAAGCCGGGCATGAATTACGGCGTGCATTCCGATGCCGCCATCATCCCCGTGCGGCCCGTGCCAGTGCGCTCGGATGTCTCCTGCACCATCTTCCTCGCGGACCCTTCCACCTATGAGGGCGGAGAGCTCGTCGCCCATGTCGGCGATGGCGAGATCACGGTCAAGGGCAAGCCGGGCTCGGCCGTCTTCTACCCGTCAACGACCTATCACGAGGTCAAACCCGTCACCAAGGGCGAACGTATCGTCGCCATTGCCTTTATCGAAAGCCTGATCAAGGACGCCGAGAAGCGCAATCTGCTCTATGAGCTCGGCGAACTCATCGCCGAGGAAGGCTTCAACGTCTCCTGGGAAAACCGCACGCGGATGGAATTCCTCAAGAATAATCTGCGCCGCATGTGGGATGGCGAGTAGGCTGGGCGAAGCACAGTCAAAGGCGGGCGTCATCGAGGACGCCCTGCCCTTTTCCCTTTCGGCGAAATCAGCCTATCCGGTCGCTTCCTGACACGTGCAGCCGTAATCATTGCAGCCGATTGTGCCCTCGACACAGATCGGTGCCATGGCCACACAGTCCGATGCCCCCGCACAGGCGCAATTGCCACTATTGCAGGTATAGTCAGCGGTCTCCGGCGGCGGTGTATTGGCGGCCAGGCTGGTGGCGGCCGACGACGAAGTGGATGGCGTCATGGCGCGATGCTGACGATGCCCAGTCGCCCGGCCCGAACTGACCAGAGCGGCCGCCTGCGCATAGTCACCACTTTCCATCGCGGTCTGGAATGCCGGACTGAAACTGGTATCGGTCTGCGTCTGGCGCAAGACGGCGCGTTGCTGGGCATCGGCCAGTGACAGCTCGCCAATGCCAACGAGACCGACTGCCAGAGCCGAGATGATGAGAATGAGTCGAAGCATGGAATATCTCCCCTGAAAACCCCTCGCAGAGAACAGAATACTCCAGATTCCCTTTTGCGGCGAGTCTGTTGCTAGCCGGGCCAGAACTGATAGACCGCCGTGGCGATCAGCGTGCCCAGCGCATAGCCGAACACGCCAACCAGAACGCCCGGCGTCACCAGATCCTTCCAGCCTTTCGCCGCGGCCAGCGCCGGGGCCGTCGTTGCGCCCAGAATGGCGGCATTGGAGGCGGTGATCAGCTCCGGCACGGACAGGCGCAAGAGCGATCCCAGCCCGAACAATACGATCAGATGCACGCCCAGCAGAATCAGCACCAGCACCATGAGGAGCGGCGCTTGCTGGATCAGGGACGGAATGTCGGCCCCCGCCGCAATCGCGGCAAAGAAGACAAAGGCCAGCCCGATGCCCAGCTCATACCCGCCATGGAGTCTGGCCATGGTCTTGGGCATCAGCGTCGCCGGGATCAGCGTCAGAACGGTGATGATGGCATAGCGCCAGTTTCCCGCCTGCCGCGCTGCATCCTCAACGCCCAGATTGCCCAGCAGCCCGCCGAGCAGGCCGGTGAGCATGTCGCCCAGCGCCACAATGGTCAGCGCAAAGGCAATGGTGATGGTCAGGGTGGCCGCCGTCGCCTTGCCGTCTTCTTCGGCCTCGACCTCGCCCTTTGTGTGGTCCCGGGCCGGAAATCTTGTCGCCAGCCAGCGCCAGCCCGGCAGGATGGCCAGAAGCGCCAGGAAGAGGCCGGAGGCCAGATTATCGACCGCTGTCGCCGCTGAAACAAAGGCGCCATCGGCGCGCAGTCCGGTAATGTCCAGCAGCGCGGCATAATTCACCGAGCCGCCGATATAGGTGGCGGTGAAGACCCCGGCGATCCCCGCTTCCTGCGCGCCAAAGTCCAGCACGGAAACCGCCGCAATCGCGCCCAGCGCTGTGCCCAGCGCCGCGACGCCGAAGGCCAGCGTCATGCGGCCGGTTTCAAAGAAGATTTTCTTCAGATCCGCCTTCATCAGGAAAAGCGGGATCAGCACCGGCACGAAATAGGAAAAGACGAAGGAATAGGCCGGCGCGCTTTGCGGGATGATCCGCAGATTGGCCGCAAAGATCGCCAGGAAGATCGCGACCACCGCCCCGGTCAGGACCGCGCCGATGCGGGTCTTCTCGGCGAGGAAGCCGATGGCGGCGATCACGAACAGCCCCGCCATAACGGCGAAATGATTGTCGGCGGGAATCAGCGTGTCCATGATATTGCCTTTCTAGTCGCGGCGTTCAAAGCGGCTGGTCCCGGTATAGCGGGCAAACCCGCCCGCCCCGGACTCCGATCCGGGGCCTGAACCGGCCTCCGCCTCGGCGTCACTCCAGCGCACCAGCGACCATTCGGTCGCAATGACATCGCCCTCGATCGTCCCGGTCCAGCTGGTAATGGAATGACAGGTCTCTGCCTCGGCTCGCCAGACCACGTTGAAGGTGATCAGCGGATCAAAGATGCGCCCTTCCACGGCGTATTCAATGCCCTGACAGGCATAACCTACAGCGCCATTGACGTAGCGGCCGGTAAACCGCCCCTCGCCGTCCATGGCGTCGATATGGAGCATCGAACCGCTCTGGTTTTCCCAGACCGATGGCGTGGGCAGATCATCCGCCAGCACCGGCGCCGTGATCAGGGCGAGTAGCATGGCCAATGCGCGCATCATGCCTCCGCCGCCAGATAGGCATCGGCTTCGACCTCAACGAGGAAGTCCGGCGCCGCCAGCGCGGAAATGCCATAGAGCGCCGAAGCGGGCGGGAAATCGCCGAACACCGCCGAATGCGCACGGGCAAAGGCGGCCTGCGCGTCCGGGCTCATATCGGTGACAAAGACGCGGGTGCGGCGCACATCGCTCATTTTCGCGCCGACTTTCGCCAGCGCGGCTTCGATGATTTCGAGGCAACGCCGCGTCTGGGCTTCCATATCGCCGGGCGCAAAGGGCTGGCCATCTTCTCCCACCGCGACCGTGCCGGAAACCCAGATATGCGGGCCGTCCTTCACGGCGCGGCGATAACCGACGCGATCCTCCCAGACCGCGCCGGACGAGACGCGTTCCACCATGCCTATTCGGCGCCGCTGGCCGAGAGATAATCCAGCGCAATCGCCGTCAGACCTTCGGTCGCCATGGTGATGGAGCTTTCCGCATCCGGCGCAAACAGCGCCGAGTGATTGCCGGGCGCAGACTGGCCGCGGGACTGATACTCGATCAGCGTGTCCTGCGGGGTTCCGCCGACCCAGAACATGAAGATCGGAATGTCCTCTTCCGTCCGGCCATAGCGGGAGAAATCTTCACCGCCCATGACGGGATCCAGCTGGCGCACGGCGAGGCTGCCAAAGCGCTCCTGCAGCACGGCCACGCCGGAGGCGGTCAGGTCCGGATCATTATAGGTGGCCGGCGTATAGGGCTCTTCCACCTCGACAATCGGCAGACGGTCTTCGGGAATACCGGCCGAGATGGCCTGACCGCGCGCAATGCGCTCAATGCCCGACAGCAACAACTCGCGATTGGCATCGGAATAGGAGCGCACCGTGATCTGCAGATGCACCTCGTCCGGGATGATGTTGTGCTTGGTGCCGCCATTGATGGCGCCCACCGTCACCACGCCGGATTCCAGCGGATTGACCTCGCGGCTGACCAGCGTCTGCAGCGCGGTGATGATCTGCGCCGACAGGAGGATCGGATCGCGCCCGACATGCGGGGTAGAGCCATGCGCGCCAATGCCGCGCACCGTGATATCGACCGAGTCGACATTCGCCATGGCAAAGCCCGGCACATAGCCGATCATGCCCGCCGGAATGGCGCCGAATGTGTGAAACGACACCACGGCATCCGGCAGGGGAAAGCGCTCATACAGGCCATCATCCAGCATCATCTGCGCGCCCAGGCCCAGCTCCTCGGCCGGCTGCCCGATCAGCACCAGCGTACCCGACCAGTCCTCGCGGCGTTCCGCCAGCTGGCGCGCCGCCCCGACCAGAGCCGTCATGTGCGTGTCGTGCGCGCAGGCGTGCATCACATGGCTTTCCAGCCCGCGCCGGTCCGTGCCCATCACCGTGGAAGCATAGTCCAGACCGGTATTTTCCTCGATCGGCAGACCATCCATATCGGCGCGCAGCATCAGGGTCGGCCCCTCGCCATTCTCCATCACCGCCACAATGCCGGTGCCGCCGACATTCTCGGTGACCTCAAAGCCCAGCGCCCGGATCTCCGACGCCAGACGCGCGGCGGTTTCCACCTCCATCAGGGACAATTCCGGATTGGCGTGGAAGTGCTGGTAAAGGCTTTCGAGGTTTGCCGAATAGTCAGACTGGATGGCATCGCGCAGATCATCCTGCGCAAAAACGCCGGCCGACAACGCAATCGCAGCCGCAGAAGCAAGTAAAAGGCGCATGTTTTCCCCCTTGGAATCTCTGCCGCGCATAGGACGGCGCACAGCGGTCGCGGTCAAGGGGGTGTGGGGCTCGTCGCTTATCGAGTTTCCATAACGCCAACCAGCACGGCTGCGGCCCCCTCATCGTGGCGCTCTGGGAGACAGCCCACGAATACCAATGGTATCTTGCCGGCTTTCAGATAGGCTCGGATTTCACAACCATAGCAATGGAGAAATCGCCATGGATCCGCAGCTGACGAATCTGATTGTATTCCTGCTCATCGGTCTGGCCGCCGGTTATGTCGCCGGCCTGATCATGAAGGGCCGCCCGTTCGGCCTGATTGGCGACATGCTGCTCGGCGTTGTTGGTGCCTTCGTGGGCGGCTGGCTTCTGGGGGCTGTCGGAGTGGTCGTACCCGGCGGAATTATCGGCACATTCGTTGTGGCGCTGATCGGTGCCGTGCTCATCCTGTTTGTCGTCAGATTGTTGCGCCGCGCCTGACAATTCCTAGCGGGCCGGGCGGCGGTCACGGGCCGCCCCACCTGCAATCATTCACATAATAGCAGAACCACCATCGCAGCCGAATGTGCCGGTTGAGGCCGAAGCGCCGTCATAATGCGCCAGCGGGGCCTCTCCGCTAATTAAAATCCCGCGTTATCCAGTAGTTCTGCTATCCGCCCGCCAAAAACCACCCACCCAAAAATGACGATGAATCCCGCCGTGCGAATCCACCCGCCCAGGGTCAACCCGCCCTGAATCCGCACGCCAATACCGATCAGCACGAAAAAGAGGATGGCCAGCAGGATTTGCACCGCCAGGCTTTCAGCGACAATCATAACGCAAAACACGGCGATTTGCGCGCCGATAATTGCCAGTAACAATACCCTGTTCATCATGACATTAGCGGTCGTTGACACCCTTCAAACTTAAATAAAGCCCGTCACTGACACGTGTATCTGGCTTAACGGCCGGGACTGCGCTTGCCAACAAAATGAGATGAAGTCCCCAACGCATGATTGAAGCCTAGCGGGAGATGCGGGCCGTCGCCAGCCTTAAAGCGGGCCGGGCGTGGAAGACCCGTATTCCCGTCGCGTGCGCCCTCTACTCCATTCCCGGCGCATTTGTCTCACCAGCGCCTCCCCAGATCCACTCACCCTATCCGTTTTCTCCCTCTCCCTGTCCCTCTCTCATCTCCCCCGCTCCATCCCCGCCCTATTGTCTCACTGTGCTAAAACAATATATCGCCGATCCCTGGCCCGCTGCCCCGAAAATGGGGCCGATCGCCCCCTTGCGGGAAACGGGCGAGTCCGGCTTAAACTCGTTCCATGCATGAGGCGATCATCGAGACGGAACATCTGAGCCGCCATTATGGCGATCTGACCGCCGTGGAGGATCTGGGCCTGCGGGTCGAACGCGGTCAGATTTTCGGCTTTCTGGGACCCAATGGCGCCGGCAAGACTACCACCATCCGCATGCTTCTGGGCCTCATCCGCCGCGATGCCGGGAGCATCCGGATTGCCGGGCATGATCTCGCTTCAAACCGCCGCGCAGCCCTCGCCCGCGTCGGCTCCATCGTCGAAACCCCGGCGCTCTATCTCAATCTGACGGGCCGCCAGAATCTGGCCGTGACCTGTCATATGCGCGGCATCGGCAAGACCGATATCGACCGCGTGCTCGACATTGTCGATCTGGCCAAGGATGCGGGCCGCAAGGCGGGCGAATATTCCCTCGGCATGCGCCAGAGGCTGGGCATTGCCCGCGCCCTTCTGGGCGAGCCGGACCTGCTCATCCTGGATGAGCCCACCAACGGGCTGGATCCGGCGGGCATACGCGAAATCCGGCAATTGATCGCCGATGCTCCGGCGCGCTTTGGCACGACGATCCTGGTCTCCAGCCACATGCTCGGCGAGGTCGAACAGATGGCCAGCCATGTCGGCGTGATGAATCAGGGCCGCCTGCTGTTTCAGGGCACATTGACCGATCTCGTCCGCACCGCCCCGCACCGGCTGGAAATCCGGCTCGATGATCCCGACAGAGGCCGGGCCCTGCTGGCCGCTCACTGGCCGGAGGTGGACATATCCGGCACCGGTCTGGTCCTGCCCGGCGTCAATGAGGCTGAGGCCGCTGCCATCAACCGGCAACTGGTCGAGGCCGGGTTGGCCGTCACCGGACTGGCCATCCGCCCGCCTGCGCTGGAGGATATCTTCCTCTCCCTGACAGGAGGACACGCATGACCGGCGTGATGATCGCAGACCTGATCAAGCTGCGCGGCTCGCTGGTCCTGCTGGTCATGGCCGTCCCGCCGGTGATGATGGCGGTGCTGGGCGTGCTGGTGATCATCTCCGGCAATGGCGCCGGCGACTGGCCGCGCACAACGATATCCGGCACGGCGATCTGGGCCTATTTTCTCCTGCCGATGACGGCGACGGGCCTCACCGCCCTCCTCGCCCAACTTGAGCATTCAACCGGCGTCTGGTCGCACATCCTCGCCACCGGCACGCCGCGCTGGCAGATCTTCCTGTCCAAGGGGCTGATCGCCTTTGCCCTGATGGCCGCAACCAGCCTGCTGGTGGGCCTCGCCATATTCGCCTCCGGCCATGTGGGCGGCTGGATGGTGCCCGCCGAAGCGCTCGAAGGCGTCCCGCCCTATGGGCAGGTGGCCTCCATCCTTGCGAAAATGTGGGTGGCGAGCCTGCTCGTCACGGCGTTCCAGCTGGCCATCGCCTTGCGCTTTGCCAGCTTCGCCCTGCCGGTCTCGGTGGGCATTGGCGGCACTTTTGTGGCGGTCGCCGCCACCTCCTCGCAATGGGGGCTGGTCTTTCCCTGGCTGATGCCGGTGAATGTGCTGGCCAGCGAACCGGAGCGCGCCTTTCTGGCCATCACCATTGGCGGCATGGGCGGCCTTGTGGCCCTTGCCGCCATGATCCTCTGGCTCAGCCGCCGGGACTGGGATTAGCGGGGCGCGAAGCGGCGCGGTCCCGTCCTCGCCGGTGATCTGCTTTTAGGCACCTAGGCATCCTTCGCGCGGGACGCAAGCAAGTGCGCCCCAGCCGAAATCCCGAGGAACAGGAACATCAAGCCGAAGGAAACTGGTATCTCCACGCCGCTAAAATCATCCAGATAGCCAAGCCACCGCATAATCACCGGCGTTGGCAGGGCAATTATCGCGGCGACTAGGAAGATATAGGCCACGAATCTTGGTATTCGGGCTTTCATGTTTTCACCCCACAATGATCGCGCATCCGACGACCATACTGGCGCAAATAGTGATCGTAAATCCGGTACTGAGCATGCTCCTCCAAGGTCGCGAGCCCCACGATTCCAGCAGCAAGCCATCCCGGCAGGCCGGTAAAGCGGTTCAGCCCGTCCACACAATGCTCGATCACGCCGGCGGAATAGCCCGCATGGGCAAAGTCCATATTCAGGGCAACACTGGTGTTGGGATTGCTGCGCTCGCGCGTCGCGATCTGGTTCGTCGGCGTATAGCTGAAGCCATAGGTGATATCATCACCGGTCGAATTGAGATCATGCTCGATCTCGCTCTGGTCAAATTCCGAATTGAACGCCTATAACTCTAGAGTTCTAGGATCGATTTGATTCACAATCAAAACTCTCGTCCAATATCCCTCTTGCAAATTCAAGGAAGACATCAGGGTCAGAAAGTTGACTATCATTATACCTGTAGAAATTCGCAGCGCCGCCATCATGATCAAGTGAAATCGTCATCATACCCAATTCAAATCGCACCACCATCCACGCCGGTTCAACGGAACCTGGAACAAGTGACCCATAGAGTTCGTGTTCGATTCCGTCTTCCTGCAGGCGATCGCGCAAGCGTCCCATGAATTGTAGAGTGAGCAAACGGTTGGCGGAAGATTCGCACACAACCAAGGGCTCTCCAGTTGCTCGGCGCGCATTTCCGCTGCAGCTGGCCAGGGCGAGAGAAATTGCGAAACCCAATAAAACTCTAGCAACCTTCATGAAAGTGCCTCGCGTAATCAGCAGCGCGCCCGTCAAGCCTATTGAATATTTTCGGTCCGTAAGAAACCCGGGACACACACCAATTGGCTTGCCTCAGTATGCGGCGGCTTGCACGAGAAATCGGTTGTGTCCTCGCTTTTCGCCCGGGCCGTGTAGCTGGGCGGCGTGTCACCGCCTTCCCCGCCTTATCCGCGCCAGCCTGCCTCCGCATACACTCACCGCCAGCCCAGCGTGGCTCTGCGCGCCTCGCGGGCGGACCTGTCCCCGCAAAACAGTCGGAGACTGTCGGAGAAAACTGGAGAAAACCGGAGATGAACTGGAGACAGATCGGAGACTCACCGGAGGCATGCCGTTGACCGGCAACGCCTTGCCTGACAGGGCTTTGCGCCCGTCACAGACCGGATTTGCCGCGAAAATCGTAGTAGAAGACGAAAACCGCTATCCCCGCAAACCTATCCACGCGGCGCTACGGGCCGCACCGGAACCGGGATTAGCGTCCCTCGCCGCCAAAGCGCTGCGTCCATTCCGCCACCGTGTCGTCATCAATCTTGGCGAACAGGACATCCGGCGGCGTCACGGCGAGCCCGTGCGGCAGGACATCCAGCAGGTCCGCAGCGGGCGCGTTCGGCCAGCTGCGATTGCCCTCCGGCACGCCGAGACAATCCAGAATGATCTTCGCCGAATGGGGGATGATCGGCTGGGCCACAATGCCCATCAGGGCCGCCAGATTCAGCGCCGTGCGCACGCCCACGGCCGCGCGGGCCGGGTCGGTCTTGAAATGCGTCCACGGTTCGGCGCGGGTCAGATATTCATTGCCCGCCGCCCACAGCGCGCGCGTTTCCGCTGCCGCCAGACGAAAGCGCATCGCCTCGTAATTGTGCGCAATCGCGGCCAGGCGCTCATCCACCTCGCGCGCCAGCCACGCTTCGTGCTCGCCGATCTCACCGCCCGCGGGAACCTGTCCGTCAAAGCGCGACTTGGTGAAACGCAAGATCCGGTTGATGAAATTGCCCAGCACATCGGCGAGATCCTTGTTCACCGATCCCTGGAAATGCTCCCAGGTAAATTGCGTGTCCGAGCCTTCCGGCGCATTCGCCGTCAGATACCAGCGCCAGTAATCCGCCGGCAGCAATTCCAGCGCCGTATCCATGAAAACGCCGCGCTTTTCCGAGGTCGAGAACTTGCCGCCATACCAGTTGAGCCAGTTGAACGCCTTCAGCCGGTCCACCGTCTTCCACGGTTCTTCCGAACCCAGAATCGTGGCCGGAAAGCTGACGGTGTGGAAAGCCACATTGTCCTTGCCCATGAACTGGACATAAGTCACATCGCCTGCGCCCTTGTCGGTGCGCCACCAGCTCTCCCAGTCGCCGCCATTGGCCTGCGCCCATTCCTCGGTCGCGCCGATATAGCCGATGGGCGCATCAAACCAGACATAGAAAACCTTGTTTTCAAAGCCCTCGCGCACCACGCCGTCGCGCGCCACCGGCACACCCCAGGACAGATCGCGCGTGATCGAGCGATCGCGCAGCCCCTCTTCCAGCCATTTATTGGCAATCGACACCGCCAGAGACGGCCATTTGTCCGCCGCGTTATCGACCCAGGCGCGCAGCTTCGGCTCCATCTTCGTTTGCAGCAGATACAAATGCCTTGTCTCCCGGACCTCGATATTCTTGGACCCGGAAATCTTCGAATAGGGTTCCTTCAGATCCGTTGGCTCCAGAAGACGCCCGCAATTATCGCACTGGTCGCCGCGCGCGCGCTCGAAGTCGCAATGCGGGCAAATGCCCTCCACATAGCGGTCGGGCAGAAAGCGGGCATCATCCACCGAATAGACCTGGCTGTCCGTGCGCTCCTCGATCAGGCCCTTGTCTTCCAGAACGCCGGCAAAATGCTGGGTCAGGCGATAGCTCGGTTCATTCGAGGTGCGCCCGAAATGATCATAGCTGAGCGCAAATCCCTCGCCCGCCTTGCGCTGGATGTCGTGCTCCTTGTCGCAATAGGCGCTCACATCCATGCCTTCCGACGCTGCCGCCAGCTCGGCGGGCGTGCCATGCTCATCGGTGGCGCAGATATACAGGACCTCATGGCCGCGCAGGCGCTGGAAGCGCGCATAGACGTCCGCCGGCAGCATCGATCCGGCGAGATTGCCCAGATGCTTCACCCCGTTGATATAGGGTAGCGCGCTTGTGATCAGATACCGGGCCATTTTTGCTTCGCCTCAATTTCAATTTGTGCTTAGGGTTTTCGCCTGCAGCGCGCCCCTGATCGGGGCGGGCCCGATTCCAGCGCGAGACATACGCGCGAAAGACTGGGGAGAAAAGAGCATGGACATTTTCGGAATCAATATCATCGCAGTTTTACTGGCAACGCTCGGCTTCATGGTCGTGGGATTTGTCTGGTACGGACCGCTTTTCGGCAAGCGCTGGATGGCGCTCAATGGCTTCACGCCCGAGAAGATGGGCGACGTCAACGTGCCGGTCATGATGGCCAAGGGCCTGACCAATTCGCTCGTTGCCGCGATCGGCCTGTCGCTGGTCCTGAACTGGAAAGGCGCGGAAGGCCTGCTGGCCTCCGTGAAGACCGCCTTCCTCGTCTGGCTGTTCTTTTCGGCGACCACGGCGCTGCTGGCGCATATCTACGAAAAGCAAAAACTGGAACTGACATTGATCCACTTCGGCAACCAGCTGACCGCATATCTGCTGGCCGGGGCCATTATCAGCTTCTTCTGACGCATTTCAGCGATGCCCGCTTGCAGGCGGGCATCGCTGCGCTATAAGCGTCGCCGGGGCCGGCTTAGCTCAGCTGGTAGAGCACCTGATTTGTAATCAGGGGGTCGGGGGTTCGAGTCCCTCAGCCGGCACCATTTTCCTTGCATCATTCCATCGCATTTTCTCGCGCCGCAGCGAGAAAAATCCTAATTCCGTTGCTAATTATGAATTTGAGTTCATAGTCGCCTCGCAAGTGAATTATAACCTTCGGGGAAAAATCTATGCAGAAACATCATGTTGCGCTCGGCGCAGCACTTTTGTCGGTGGCGTTTTTGACCGCACCGACCCAAGCTCAGAACTATAATCTGAACCCGACCTACGGGACCTATAATCTCCGGTCCGGCTTTTTGCCTGACCCCCAGACCATCAATGTTGTTGCCGGTGGGCCGAATAATGTCGCTGCAGCCACAGGCGGCCAGTGTCGCGGCTATGCCGCAGAGGCACCGGACGTTCGCATCAATTTCTCTGGCGGTTCGTTTGACCGTATCAATTTCTCGGCGCTCTCCAGTGCCGACACCACGCTGATCGTCAATGATCCGAATGGCACCTGGTGGTGTGATGATGACAGCGGCAATGGTCTCAACCCGTTGATCGAGCTGACACCGATCAGCGGTCAGTATGACATCTGGGTCGGCACCTATAGCCCGAGCACTGCACAGGCAACGCTGGCGATTTCAGAGCTGCCCTATGGCAGTGCACCGGTGCGGCAACCCGCACCAGTCATGCCGGCTCCGGTTTCCGGACCGAACTACAATCTGAACCCGACTTACGGCACGTATAATCTGCGCTCGGGCTTCCTGCCTGATCCGCAAACCTTCCAGGTCGTTGCGGGCGGCAATAGTGATGTCAGCTCGATGACGAATAATCAGTGTCGGGGCTATGCCGCCTCCGCACCGGATATCCGTATCAACTTTACCGGCGGTTCATTTAACCGGATCAATTTCTCGGCGCTGTCGAATGCCGACACCACGCTGATCGTCAATGATCCGAACGGCACCTGGTGGTGTGATGATGATAGCGGTAATGGGCTCAACCCATTGATCGAATTGACGCCGATCAGCGGTCAGTATGACATCTGGGTTGGCACATACGGCCCGAACACCGCACCAGCCACTTTGGCCATTTCAGAACTGCCTTACGGCAGCGCGCCGGTCACAGCGCCGCCGCCTCGTCCCGCTTCCGGCCCGGACTATTCCCTGCCGCCAGCCTACGGCACCTACACACTGCGGTCCGGCTTCACGCCGGATCCGTTTGAAGTACGGGTAGTGGCCGGGGGCCAAAACAGTGCATCTGACTGGAGCGGTGGCCAGTGCGCCGGATTTGTCGCCGACGCACCGGACGTCCGCCTGATGTTCCAGGGTGGTTCTTTCCCCGAGCTCTATTTCTCGGTGGGGTCCAATGCCGATACGACGCTTGTGATCAATGATCCCAATGGCAATTGGCATTGCGATGATGATAGCGGAAATGAAGGACTCAATCCCTTGCTCCGCATGGCACCGATCAGCGGTCAGTATGACATCTGGGTCGGCACCTATGGCCGATCCACGGCGAACGCTACGCTCTCTATTTCAGAGCTCTATTCGCGCTAGTCGTGATCGCTGACTAGCAAGCGCCGCCGGGATACTCCCGGCGGCGTTTTTCTTTGACGCATCGCGCAAACAAAAAAGATCAAAGCAGGCAATTATTGTTTTGGTCCAAGGCCGGTCACGTATAGGCTCCCATCCTCAAGGGGGAGTGTTCATGCGTTATATTCTGATCGGCAGCGCTATTGTCGTTGCAATCGCTCTGGCCATCGGTCTTTACGTGACCGGCGTGATGCAGGGCTGGTACGGGCAACCCCGCGGTCCCGGCGAAATTACCGGCGACGCCATCCCGCAGGAAGCCATCGAGGATCGCATCGCGCGTATCCAGGCCGCGGCAGAAGCGCTCGGTGAATCAGACGATACGGAAATCCTGTTTGGCGATTTGCACGTCCACTCGACATTCTCGACCGATGCCTTTGTCTGGGCCCTGCCACTATTGCGCGGAGAAGGCGCCAACCCCATAGCCGATGCCTGCGATTTCGCCCGCTATTGTTCGGCCCTCGATTTCTGGGCCGCAACCGATCACGCGGAAGCGCTCACCCCGACACGTTGGTCGCAAATTATTGATTCCGTCCAGCAATGTGCGGCGAGATCCGATGCTGACGGCATTCCGGATGTTATTCCGTTTGTTGGTTTTGAATGGACCCAGGTCGGCGCTTTGCCTGAAGACCACTACGGCCACAAGAATGTTATCTTCCGCACCCTCGACCCGGCTGAGATAGCCGCGCGGCCCATCGCAGCGGCGGGCGTGACCGTTCGCGCTCTGCGCGACAATGCGCAGGCCATGTTGCCGCCTGAAATCGCTTTTCTCGATCTGGCCAACCGCCAGAATTACTATGATTTCGGCCGCTTCGTGCAGGATGTCCGCGATGTGCCGCTCTGCGATGAAAATACGCCATCGGGCGAACTCCCGTCTGAGTGCTATGAGATCGCGGCGACACCCGGCCAATTGGTCGAACGACTGGAAAGCCAGGGCCTTAACCCATTAATTATTCCGCACGGTAGCGCCTGGGGGTTCTACACGCCGCCCGGAACAAGTTGGGACAAGCAGCTGGAACCTGAAGAGCGACCGGAGCTCATGCGCCTGATCGAAGTGTTTTCGGGGCATGGAAATTCGGAGGAATACCGTCCATGGCGACGCATCGCCGGAGATATGGGTAATCCCGTTTGTCCGGAACCGAGCGACAATTACCTCCCGTCCTGCTGGCAGGCCGGTACGATCATCGAACGTCGCTGTCTCGCAGAAGGTCTCTCCGACGAGGTTTGTGCGGATCGGGCGTTTGAAGCCCGCGAAAATGCTGCTTTTGTTGGTCTGGCGGGACATCTGACCATTCAAGGCGAAAGCATTGAGGACTGGCTGGACGCTGGCCAGTGCCGCGACTGTTTCCTGCCGGCCTTCAATCTTAATCCGCTGACCAGCGTGCAATACGGACTGGCCCTGACCAATTTTGATGAAGACGGAGAGGAATACCGGTTCCGCTGGGGCTTCATCGGCTCATCCGACACCCACACGGCGCGCCCGGGCACGGGCTACAAGCCTTTCGGGCGTCACTACATGTCTGATGCCGGCGGCGCCGAAAGCCAGAATGTTGCCGAGCGGATTATTCCGCCCGATGCAAGTGCGCCCGCTCAATCCTTGCGCATTACCCGCGAGGATCTGATCGCCAATGCCGGCTTCCAGATGACTGAAGTCGAGCGGCAGGCAAGCTTCTTCACGTCCGGCGGACTGGTCGCTGCCCATGTGAGCGAGCGCTCCCGCGACGGCGTCTGGAATGCGCTGCAAAACCGGCAGGTCTACGCGACATCCGGACTGCGTCAGCTCCTGTGGTTCGATCTGGTGGATGAAAACGGCGTTAGCCTGGCCGGTATGGGCGCAGAGGCCGAGCTCGTGGACAATCCGGTCTTCAGGGTCCGGGCCGCGGGCTCTCTGCGCCAGAATGAAGGTTGTCCCGATTATTCTGTCCGGGGTTTGACGCCCGACCGTCTGCAACAGCTTTGCCGCGGCGAATGCTATAATCCCGGCAATGAGCGCTACCACATCACCCGCATTGAAGTCGTGCGCATCCGCCCGCAAGTTTTCGAGGGTGAGCCGGTCGATAATCTGATCGAGGACGTTTGGCGCACCCTGCCCTGTAATGATCTGGGCGAAGGCTGCGAAGTCGAGTTTACGGACCCGGATTTCGCGTCGGGTGGCCGCGATGCGCTCTATTATGTACGCGCCATTCAGGAGCCGTCCGGTCAGGTCAACGGCAATAATCTTCGCTGCACCTATGACGAGAATGGCCAGTGCATCGAGGTCAATCCCTGTTACGGCGACTACCGCACGGATATGGAAGAAGAGTGCATTGCCGATGTCGAACATCGCGCTTGGTCTTCGCCCATTTATCTGACTCATTTGCAGCCGCCCGCAATCGTCGAGGATGCTGAATGACGCTGCCGAAATGGGCGTTGGCAGCCGGTGCGCTAGCCGGCGGTGCGATGGTTCTGACGAGTGTGCTATGGACCGGCGATAGCGGCCTCAACCGCGGCGAAACTGCCGCCGCAATCGTCAATGGTGAGGCTATCCCGGTTGAAGATGTCGAGATTGCGCTGGAGGCCATGGCGCGAGACAGCCGCAATGCCCTGCCCGAGGAATCGGCCCGGCGGGCACTGGATCGCCTCATCGATGAGGAATTGCTGTTCCAGCAGGCGATGGCGCTGGATCTGCCGCGCAATGCCTCGACCGTGCGGCGCACCATTGTGATGACCATGATTGATCTGGCGCAGACCAGCGTCGATTCCACGCCCAGCGAAGCGGAATTGAGAGCCCTGTTTGAAGACAGCCCGGAGTATTTTGTGGCCGAGAACCGCTATCGCATTCGCTGGGAATCGGCGGCAAGCGCCGAGGGTGCGCGCACCCGGCCGGCCGCGCATCCGCCTAACCGCATGCTGACCCCGACCGATCTGAGACGCTATCTGGGCGAAGACCTGACAGCCGCCATGCTCGACCTTGAAGATGGGCAAACCATCGGCCCGGTTGAGAATAACGGCCGGTATCACTGGATTTCCGTGATCGGGTTTCAGCGGGCAGGGCAGCCCGATTTCGACGATCATCGCGACCGCGTTGAAGCGCTCTGGCAGGAACAGGCCGCCGAGGCCGCGCTCGAATCCTATATCGCGGACCTGAGACGTCAGGCGGATATCCAGATCCAGCCCTTCGCCGACGAATGATGCGCCTGATCCTCAGCCTGTTTTTACTGGTGTTCGCCCCCAGCACCGCGCAAGCCCATGAGCGCAGCCGCTCCAATTCCGTGTGGATCGAGACCGAGACAGGAGTTACGGGGCAGATATTTCTGGATGCGCGGCAAGCCACCCTTTTTCTTTCCCTGTCAGAAGTCGGGACGAGCCTCGAAGCGGTTTATCAGCAACGCCTGATAGATGGTCTGCGCGTCAGCCGGGGCCCCTCGGCGTGCACGCTGAACAGCCCGCCCATGGTTCATTTGCGCGCGGATGGCCGGCTGGAAGGCCGGGGCAATTGGGAGTGCCCGGAAGCCGGACCACTCGAGATAGACGTACAGGTTTTCTCGCCGCTTTCGGCCAACCATGTCCATTTCATCAGGCTTCAGACCGAAGACGGCGTTCAGGAACGTATTCTGGCCCGCGGACAGACGACGGCAGACTTTTCAAACGATGGCCATGCCGGCCCGGCGGGCTGGACCGGTTTTCTGGTTCTGGGCTTTGAACATATCCTTGGCGGGCCGGACCATGTCGCCTTTGTGCTGGGGCTGATGCTGATCGTGACGGGCTGGAAACGCCTGACCATGGTGACGTTGGGCTTCACCCTGGGCCACTCTGTCACGCTGGCGCTGGCGGTGCTCGGCTGGGTATCACCGCCGGGAGCCGCGATTGAATCCCTGATCGGATTTTCCATTCTCTTTATCGCGGCTGAAGCCGCCTTCTCGAAACCATCCGAATTCCGTCAGGCCGGTTGGGGCGGTGCAGGCGTATTGCTGGCGCTGGCTGCCTTATCCGCCCTCGTAGGCGGATTGCTGGCCTGGCCGGTCTGGCTCGGCCTCATCATTCTGACGGTGTTTTATTATAACTGGCTGGGACAGGGCGGCCGTGTCGAACTGGCTGCGCCTCTCCTCAGCGGCGGTTTCGGGCTGGTCCACGGTGTCGGATTTGCTGGTATCCTCCTGGAGATCGACATCGCCGAAGGCCAGCTTCTGCCCTCCCTGTTCAGCTTCAATGTCGGCGTAGAGCTGGGGCAGATCGCCATCGTGGTGACGGTTCTGGCCTTGCTCGCCGGATTAAGGCTGTTTGCCCCGGAACGCGCGCTTTACTGGGGCCGCTCCATGATGATTGCCGCGCTGGCGGGCGTCGGAACCTTCTGGTTTATCGGCCGCGCTTTCGGCGCCTAGCTTTCGTCCAGCCATTCACCGGCCTGCCACAGTCGGTCCTGTCCGAAAGTGGATTGATCGCCGACGCGGAAAGACGGCACCCCCCACAGGCCCAGACCGAACATCTCCTGCCGGTTGGCTTCCACCGCCTCGCGCCAGCTTTCGTCGCTAATCGCGGCCTGCGCATACGCCCAGTCCAGACCGGCGCGCTCAACCATGATCCGCAAGCCTTTATCGGTTGCGGCATTCAGACCTTCGGCCCAGACGCCCCGATGGAAGCTCTGCGCAAAATCAACGCCTTTCCCGTCCGGAATGGCGTGATGCAAAATGGCGAGACCACGCTCCACGCCCGCGCCCACCGGGTCTTCAATCTTGCCGAAAGGGATGCCCTGCCGTTCCGCTTCCCGCTTGCAATCGCGGACGATGTAGAGGCGCTTCTCCGACGGCACGGGCAAGGATCGCATCACCATCGGCAGGATCGGCTTCAGGACCAGATCAGCCTGCCACAGCCGCGCCAAATCCGGCGCGCGCATCATCGCCAGATAGCTGTAGGGGCTGCGCAAGGAAAAATACATATCGAACGATCCGCCCGTCGCGCGGGTCGGCTCGATCCGCGGGGGAAAGCGCAACGCGCGTTCATGCGCGCCCAGACGTCGCTCAAGATGATGCAGGCGATCAATGCCCCAATACCACTCACCCTCGAACCAGATCATGCCGCTGCCATAATGGCCGAGCTTCTTTCGCAAGGCGGCATTTGCGACAGGGTCCCCTTCCGGGATGAGCCGGACGTCCGCCGCTGCGATGCCATAGGCCGCGCGCAAGCTCGCGGCATCGCGCTTTGAATAGGCGGCTAGCTTCTCCGGCTCGGGAGCCGCAGATTTCTCCGGCGGCGGCACGGTCAGTGCTTTCAGTTCCAGCCCGTAATGCTCCGCAAAAGCGGGCAGCACATCGGCCAGCAATTCGGAATACGGCTCCCCCGGCTCCAGAAAAACGAGCAAGGTCCGCGACTGCCCTGTCAGCGCGCGCTTTCCCGCATGCCACCCCCTCACCGCCGCGCGGATACGGCGGCTCGTGATCAATTGTGTGGCGATCGTTCGCGCGCTCACGCCGAAGGCATCCGGCAGGGTATGAGGAGCTGGCCCTCAAGACCGGCCTTGCGATGAACGGCGATCTCCTGGAATTCCGGCGTCAGGCTGATCTCGGCCAGCGTCTTGGGCGAAGGATAGGTCATGATCGCCACCATATCCCACGCCTCGTCCAGCTCACCGATCAGCAGCGGAAGAGCGTCGCCGGAAAAGTCCAGCGTGCCGCCGGCATCCAGCACCAGCTTGGTCATCGGGACAGCATAGCGAAAATACGCCTCCTTGCCGGAGATGTCCGCTTCGCGCCCGTCCGGATAGGCCGCCGTTTTCCGGAATTTGAGCAGGTTCAGCATGGAGACTGGTGCATCGCCCAGTTCCAGGAACGCTTTCAACTGGGCCTCTTCCGGTTCAACAGCGTTTTTCATGAATGATCCCTCCACTTTAACCGCAGGAGGCCCAATGGCAGAGCGTTCGTCAACCAAAAGCGTTGTTCAGGCCTGAACCTCATCCAGCCCAAGCGCCAGAATGGCCGCCAGAACGGCCATGCCGGACATCAGAAACAAGACGGCGATGACGCCTGCAAAGGCGGCCAGCACACTGAAGAATCCGCCGGCCAAAATAACGATTCCGACAATCGTGTTGGAGAGCGCCGTATAGGCCGCGCGGGTCTCGGCCGTCGCCATATCGGTCAGATGGGTCGAGCGCCCCAGCCGCACGCCCTGATAGGCAATCATGATGATGAAAATCATCGCCGGCAGCGCATAGAGCGGGTGCAGCAGCCCCGTCAGACCCAAGGCGGCGCTGATCGCCAGAGCGAGCCCGCCGGTCAACCCGGCATAGACCAGCACTTTGCGGCTCGACCGGTCGGATAAACGCCCCCAGACATAGGCGCTGAGCAGGCCGGCCAGTGCAGAGGCAAGCACCAGCGCACCCAGCGGCAGAATGTCCTGCGCACCCGAGGCGGCGGCGATCATGAAGGGCGGGGCGAGTGCCGTTGCCGTGAGCAGCGACCGCACCAGAATGAAGCGCCGCAACTGCGCATCGTCTTTCAGCCAGACAAGATTTTCCATCGCAGCGACAAAGGCGGCCTTGCCACCCTCGGTGGCACCGGGCGCTTCCTTCAGGGTGGAAAACAAGGCGGCGGCCAGCATCCATGCCGCCCCGGCCAGAATGATAGCGATCACCACGAGCTGGAACCGGTCGACAAGGCCCGACGCCAGCAATGCCGCGAACACGATGACGCCGCCGGACGCGATGGATCCCGCTAGCCCGGTCGCCGTGCCGCGCCGCGATTTATCGACCGTCTTGCCGAGCACGTCCTTGTAGCAGACCGAGCAGACACTGCGCGCAAGGGCGAGCACGGCCAGTGCGGCGAGAATGGCAAAGCCCGCCGCCTGCCCTTCCAGGAACAGCGCTATGAGCGCAATGACCAGCGCGGCAGCCCCCTGCACTGCCGAGCCAATTGACCAGGCCCATTTGCGTTTGCTCAACCGCCGGAGTGCGCCCGCCGTGAACAGCTGTGGCAGCAGCGCACCCGCCTCACGGATCGGCACCAGCAAGCCCACCATCGCCGCCGGCGCGCCCAGCGCCAGCATCAGCCAGCTGAGGACAAGTTTCGGGTCGATCAACCCGTCAGCAATCTTGGTGAGCGAGAGCGAACCGACATGCCGGAAGAAGTTTCCGGCCTCCTGATGACAGGCGCTTTCGGGGATATCGCGGCAGGCGCGCCCCTCATCATCAATCGCAACAGCCTGAAAGGCTGGCCGGAGCCAGTCGGAGGTAGATGAGTCAGCCATGGCGAAGGGAGTTAGTCTTCGGGGGCTTCCGGGGCAAGCTGGACGCGCCCGTTCCAGCGCGGCGTATCACTTTCGGCTTCGGCCTCCTGCGCGGCTTCGCGGGCGGCGTCTGTATCTATTTCGCACCCCGTCCGATCCGCGCCAAGCGCATCAGCCGCAGCCCGGCGCTGGCGGTATTCCTCCGGCGTGCAATTTCCGTATTCCTGCCGCCCGGTCGAAAGGCGGTCATATCGTCTGGAAGATTCTTCGTCCGCGCTCGCACTCTGCCGGAAATCAAAATCGCCGAGGCTCCAGTCATCGTCCCCCGAGTCCGCGGAGTCCACAGGCGCAGGCGCGGGCGCGCGAACCTCATAGACACCCGGAGACGTTTCCACCCAGCCCGATGCCCGGGCTGGCCGGTCCTCATTGGCGCGGGCGAACTCCGAACGGGTCTCCTCTTCGGAGTTGCTTTCGCTGGACCAGCTCCACTCGAACTCGAAGCGGTCGGTACGCGTCGTCTCTTCGGTTTGAGATGTGGCCGGGGGCAAAGCGGATTGAAGCAGAGCGAGCAGCAGGATCATGACGGTCTCCTTGTCAGGTCAGTCTAACCCTCATAACGGTCGCCGCCAATATCCCGCAGCGACCAGCAATATTTCCCGGACGCCCCGCTGGATTTGCTGAAAATATCCGTTACTTTCCGGTCAGATTGTCAAACGGAGTCGATGCCATGCGCTGGATAGTTCTGATTGCTGCAACCGGATTGCTGGCAGGCTGTAGCGGTGGATCTGGCCCTGACGATTCCAGTTCAAGCGGAACCTCGAACACGGACTCGGGATCCTCATCCTCCGGTTCAGCCGTTGAAGTCCAGACCGTGGATCTGTCCTACCTGCCAGCCCCCTATTCGGAAGCTGACTACGACACCGGCCGCCGGCTGTTTCGCCGGTGCGGCTCCTGTCACACCGTCGCCGCAGAAGGTGGCAATCGCGCCGGCCCCAATCTGCATGGCATTTTTGGCAGTACCGCCGGAACAGTCGACGGCTTTGACTACTCCATGACGCTGGAAAACGCCGACTTTGTCTGGACGCCCGAACAGCTCGACGGATGGCTGGCCAATCCGCGCGAATTTCTGCCCGGCAATCGCATGTCCTTTGTCGGCTTGCGGGAAGAAGAGGACCGGCGCAACGTGATCGCCTATCTGATGCACGAAACCGGGTATTCAGCCGCGGACTAGAAGCGCCGCCACCAACTTACCAGAACACCCGATTCATCAATCGCATTGCGCCCGGAAACGGTGGTGAAGGCTCCGACCATGATCTGACGTCCGCGAATCCGGCGCCCGACAGAAAGCTGGACTTTGTGCTGCGAGAATTCGCGCCCCGTACGGGCAATATCCGGGTCTGCCGTGATATAGAATGATTGCGCAAGGAGCAGATATTGCTCGCGAATGCGCCAGCCCAGCGTCGTATCGAAACGCGTCTCGGCCGGATAGTCATGCTCGCGCCAGGTCCGCGCCAATTGTAAATCCAGAAACCCGTTTGTCGCGATTGATCGGCCGGCCAGCGCTCGGAATTCGAGCCCGTTCGCACCGTCCCCCAGCGGCCGATCGGCGACATTCTCGCCGCCGCCGGGGATCACCGCAGCGGCTTGACCGGAGAAAACCCAGCGCCCCACATCGAATGCATGCACCTGAATGCCCGCGCGGCTGGCCGCTAGTCCCTCGGCAGTATCGGTGATGCCGTTATTGTCCTGGCTGACGCGCTGCCCGGCGAGTTGCAGAACCAACGTCAGGCGTTCGCTCAAGCCATATTCAGCGTAAAATGACGTCTCATATTTTGAAAAATACAGGCCGGACGCGCGATTGCCATCCCGGTCAAGGCTGCTGCTGGCCTCAGACAACAGCAGTCCCGAAATCATGATCCCATGGCCCTTGTCCTGAACCCAGGCGCCGCTATGGGCTGGCGAAGCCGCCGATAGGCAAAAAAGGACGGCTACTGATCGTAGCCAGGCGATTCCCGATCGACCCGTGTGCGCAAGGCGGCCCAGGCGATTTCGGCGAAAAATTCGTTGGTCACGCCTTCGTTCGCTTGAGAAAAAACCAGATCCTGCTTCGCTTGGTCCCATTCGATCAGTTCGGCCCCGCCGGATTGCGCCATGATCTGCATGTTACACGCCCGTTCCAGATTGAAAATCCTTAAATAGGCCTGAAACGGGTTTGCACCCACAGATAGGGTTCCGTGATTGCGCAGGATCATCAGGTTCTTTTCCCCGAGGTCAGCAACCAGCCGCGCTTTCTCGTCTTCGATCAGCGCAATGCCCTCATAATCGTGGTAGGACACATCATTCATGATGGTCATGGCCGTTTGGGAAATCGGCAACAGCCCGCGCTTTTGCGCGGACACGGCGACGCCCTGATCAGTATGAAGATGCAGCGCGACTTTGACGTCGGGACGCGCGGCATGAATGGCCGAGTGAATGGTAAAGCCGGCCGGATTGATACCAAAGGTCGACGGCGGCAGGACATTGCCCTCCAGATCCACCTTCACCAGATTGGACGCCGTCACATCTTCGTAAAGCAAGCCGAACGGATTAAGCAGAAAATGCTCGTCCGGCCCGGGAACGCGCATGGAAATGTGGGTGAAAAACAGATCATCCCAGCCATGCATGCGAACAAGCCGGTAGAGCGCGGCCAGATCGCAACGCGCTTTCCATTCATCCTCGCCCACCTGATCCCTGACGCTTGGTGTTGATTGATCGTCCATACCGGCCTCCCGTAATTCTCCTGACAAGATTGAACGGCATCGGCCCGCCGTCAATCACAGACATGAGGGTCAAATTTAACGCCGGATAAACCAGAACTGGAATCCATTGAAGACTCAGGCTTTTATAAGCACCGGTAATTCTGGCGACGTTATGAGCAATATCGCATCAGCCTTGACCCAACTGGCCCGCGTCCGCGACCCGCAAAGCCGCGCTGCGCTGGCCCTCGGTGTCACGGATATCTGCGTTGCCAAGCCGCTCACAAATCGCACTCAGCCTCTGGCCAATGACATTCTCCTGTCCCTGGCCCACAAGGTGGAAGAAGCCGTGCGCATACAAATGGCCTCCCGCCTCGCCGATTGCGAGTGGGCGCCACGCGGTATCGTTCGCTATCTGGCGTTTGATGCACCAGGCGTCGCCAAAGCCATCATTGAAAAGAGCCTCGTTCTTGAAGCCGAAGACCTCGTCGAACTCGCCGAAACGGCTTCCGAGGAACATCGAAAGCTGATTGCAGGCAGATGCCATATCGGCATGGCCGTCTGTGACGCCGTGGCCCGTCGATCAGAAGCCTCCGTCATCGAACGTCTGATCCGTAATACGACAGCGCGGATTTCCGATTCAACGATGGCCATCTGTATCGAGAGCGCACTCGAGAACGAGGACGTATCGCGTCTTTTGCTGGAGCGGGACGATATACCGCCGGTTTTCGTGGAACGATTGACGGCTCAGATTTCCAACAGCGTCCGCCAACAGGTCGAACAACACTTCGATCTTGAGCAGGGACAGCTCGATGAGATCGGCATAAATGCTGAAATTTCCCCTATCGTCGAAGATACGGAAGCCGAGGCGAGAAAACTCGTCGAGCGCATGGCTGCGGCGGGAGAATTGAACGGGACCGTCGCCGTCAGGGCACTGACGGACGGGAAGAGCCTTTTGTTCGATTTTGCCATAGCTGACCTGTGCGGGTTGACCGTGGATCAATGGCGCGCGGCTCTGGGTATGTCGAGCATGCGCGCAACCGCGCTCGCTTGCAGGGCCGCACGGATAGACACGTCACTCTTTCCGTCGGTCGTCCGCGGTATGCAGAAAGCCGGGCGAATCCAGGAAAACCTTCCATCCGATGCCATGGTAAATGCCGCCAACGTCTTTCAGAAATTCACCCCTGGCAGCGCGCATGACGCCTTGCGCCGTCTGGCAGCACAGGTTTGAATAATCCGGCCCGATCAAGGAGACCGGTGTGAATGCTCTTGCCTTGTCAGATTCGCCCTCGCTGAGCTTTGTGGCCAGCAAGCGGCCGGATGCTCAGGAGGTTTGTCAGCGCCTCCAGGAGCGCTACGGCAATGTCCCAGTCAAGGACGCGGAGATACTTGTCGCGATAGGCGGCGACGGCATGATGCTGGAAGCACTCCACGCCGTAATGAATTATGGAATCCCGGTCTATGGGATCAATTACGGGTCAGTTGGCTTCCTGATGAATGATCCCGCCGAGAGCGACCTCATCGGCCATCTGCGCCGCTCGGAGAAAACATCCATCCATCCGTTAAGAGCAACAGGAACCGACATCAACGGCCAGTCATTTTCGGCCTTGGCCATCAATGAAGTCTCGCTGCTGCGCGAAACTCGCCAGACCGCGAAGATACAGATTTCGGTCGATGGCCGTGTCAGATTGGCTGAGCTTGCCGCAGACGGCGTCATGGTATCCACGCCGGCCGGCTCGACCGCCTATAATGCCTCTGCCCATGGCCCGATACTCCCGCTCGGGTCGCGAACGCTGGCTTTGACGCCGATCAGCGCCTTTCGCCCCCGCCGTTGGCGCGGCGCACTTCTGAGCCACGGCAGCAAAGTCCGCTTTGACGTCCTCAGCCCGGAAAAGCGGCCTGTCTCCGCCGTCGCGGACAACCAAGAATTCCGCGACGTGGTATCGGTCGATATCGAGGAAGCGGCGGATGTCAGCCTGCACATGTTGTTCGACGAAGGCCGCGCCCTGGGGGAGCGCATCCTCATAGAACAATTCCAGGCCTGACCGCTTAGGCCGTCGTTAAGCATCATCTGATAGGAAATGTCTCAATCCGCCAATGAGATGCGGAACGAGGATGGTAGTGATGCAACAGGTTTCCGGCGGTCTGGGAATGACGGTTCTGATTTACAGCCAATCGCGCCCGCTTCAGCAAGCGCTTCAATCGAGCCTGAATGCCATGGGCTGCACAGCTGTCGTGACCGTCAGCACAGTTGGTGAAGCTGAAACAGTTCTGGCCGTGCAAAACGTCGAAGTCGCGCTTGCAACCGATGACGACCTGATCGCAGCGCTCAGAACGATATCACCTGATTTGCCTATAATTTCGCTCTCGGGAAATGCTTCGGATGGATCTGTTCGGGATTTATACAAGCCATTCCGGATGCAGGATCTGGAACAATGCCTGATGGCATCCGTATCTGACAGCACCGCTCGGCAGCCGTCCGCGATGGCTCTTTAAACTTACGGCTTTGAGGAAAAACCCTGATGTCAAAAAAAGAACAACCCATCGAGATGATCACGCCGCCAAACATGCTGCGTGTGAAAGTAGGCGGTCGGGTCGGCCCGATTGATGAAGCGGCTATTGCCCGCGCCGAAGCCGCACTGGATGACATGAAAGAGGTGTTCGCCGACTGGCTGGAGACGGAAGTACAGAAGCTGGAAGCTGCGGCAAAACGCGTGATGACCGAAGGGCTTGAGGGCGAAGCCGGTCTCGAGCTGTTTTCCCGGGCCCACGATCTGCGCGGTATGGGAACGACTTACAAATTTCCGATCATCACCCGCATGGCCGGCTCACTCTCGAAGCTGATCGAGTCAGAAGAAAAACGCGCTATTGCGCCGGCAAAACTCGCCCTGGCCCATACTGGAGCGATCCGCGCCGCCCTACGTCAGGATATTCGCGACGAAAAGAATCCGGTCGGCCGCGCATTGGCGATAGAGCTGGAAACGCAAGTTCTTGAACTGGTCGCCGAGTTTGAAGATCAACCTATGGCACGCGCTGGCTGATCGTCGCTTTCATCCTGATCCAGACGCGACAGGATATATTCCAGGTCTTCTTCGGGAACACCCTGAAACTGGGTCAGCGACCGCTCGACCAGGCGGCGGCGGAACAGTATCCGGCCAGCTTCGCCCGGCCCCATTTCGATAGAATGAAGCGTATCGATCGCTGAACGGACCGCGGGCAGCAAGCGGGGCGGCAATCCCGTCCGCTCGAAGACCGCTTTCAGGCCTAACGGACCGGCATCATGAATCAACAACCATGCCTTTGAGTGGGGAATCCCGGCCAAGCGGGCCACAGCATGCTCGAAAAACTCCACATGCCCACGCAACAGGCCGCGCAAAATCAGCGACGGTGTCAGGCGGCCAGCAGATTGCATCTGCTCGATGAAACGCGGCATGTCCGGCGCAACACCGGCCTGGTCCACCAGATCAATCGTCGCGCGTTCCCGCGCGCCTTCGGCGATATCCACGGCAATTTGCGGCGGCAGGGCATGACGGCGAACCAGACGCTGCAAAGCATCATCACTGACACGTGCAATGATTTTCTCGGTGAAGCTGATCGGCAGCACCGAGCGCGACACGAAGGAATCCATGACGGAACGGGACTCGGCAAACCGGGCGATGGTTTTATCAAAAGCCTCGTCATCAAATTCGGCACCGTCATTGGCAGCTGCGATGCCCATCGCGGCTTCGTCGGCATAATCGATCAGCGACATGACCACGGGCTTCGAAACGCTCTGCCGCGCGGCAATCGCTGAGAGTTTTGCTGCGGGTTGCGTGCGGATCAATTCGATCAATTCGGCATCGTCAAAAACCGGGCTCCCGGCAATGACGGGGACGGCAATGGATTCAATGTCCATGGCCAGTTTCATGGCAACGTCTTTGGGAAGATGCGGCGACTGCCGAAGGGTCACGGCCAGCGAGCGCCGGACCAGCGTCGCGCTATCTTCGGCAATCATGCCTATGATCGCATTCGCGGCAGCGCGCTCCTCGGCTGTTAATTCCGGCGTATCGATCCGCTGGCAAATCTTCCGGGCGGCCATCGCCCGATCTTCAGCGTTTTCACCTTTGACGAGGCGGCGAATGTCTTCGTCGGTCAAGCGCGAACGCATCGCTACGATGCTCATTGGCGTGATCCTGTTGCTCGAGAATCGCCCCATGGCGATTCGTCCTTGAATACAGGCTCCGACTCTCGCGTTAACGAATCCTTAGACGCGCCGTTCACGAGTTGGGTTCGCGGTCATTTCGTCCGCCTGGCGGCTCCAGAGAAGCCAGAATGGCAACAACCGCAGGCGATAAAGTCCCACCGCCTTGAGCCAGACCAATCCGCCGGGACATGAAGGCAACGCCCTGATCCGACGTCGGTGATTGAAAGCGCAGCGGCGAGACCACCTCGGCATCACCAGATGGCATTTCCGTCCGCGAGGGTACCGAGACCGCCTCTTCGCGTGTCAGCCCGGCCAGCACATCGCGTACACTTCGCGCTTGTCCGCCATCATAGAAAACATTCCGGTTCGCGGCCGCAGCCGCCGGAAACAACCGGTCGGCGCGCGCTGTCGGTGTTTCGTTTGCCGCATTGATCAATTCGGATGCACCGCCCGCACCGAGGAAGTGCGCGGCGTAAAGCTCACCCGATGTTGGCTGCCGCCCGATACGGGATTCAAGGATGGAGGCATTCTCTGCGGCGAGTTCCCCCGCCATCCGCGCCGCAATACCGGCATCAAAGCGCATATCGAGAATACGTTGTCGTTCCGCCGGATCCGAGACTGTGTAGCGGCCGGTTTCCGACTGCTCGATCAAGCTGGCTTCACGGGCAAGACCATGTTCACCGCCATGACGGCTCATCATCGCCAGCCATGTCTGGTCCAGAAACTGGTACATGCCCGCAGCCGATGATGTGGTGGCCCGCGCATTGGGATCGAAATTGCTTTCGCGCGCCGCCGTACGCACCATGAAATCGAAATTCGCGCCCGTCTCTCGGGATGCGCGGGCGATCAGGGCGTGGGTGGCTTCACCCGGTGGGGAAATTGTACTCATCGGGCCGACTCAGATTGCATGGCCCCAGTCTTGGCCTCAGCCGCTAACTTGACGTTAACGCTATTGGAAACGACGGGCCGAAAATTCGGCTGGTACGGGCCGGCCGGACAGCACCGCATCGGCCAACATCTCCGCCACCGCCGGAGCCAGAAGCACGCCATTGCGGTAAAGCCCCAGCGCAAGGAAAATACCCGGGTGCGTGCCGTCGCCCAGTATCGGCACGCCATCTGCTGTGCCGGGCCGGACGCCGGCCCAGGTCTCGATAACGCCAAGCCCGGCCAACATAGGCAGATAGGCTTCGGCACGGCGGCGTAATTCATCGATCACCAATTGATCAACTTGCGTATCGCTTTGCCCGGGCTCACTACTCGCGCCAATCACAAACCGGCCATCCAGCTTTTGTGAGACATAGATATTCCGCGCCCTCAAACAGTAGCTCAACCGGGCGGCCTCCCCGCTTAACGCCAGCAGCTGGCCTTTGACCGGACGAATCTGGTTCAAAAGCGGCTCCAAATCCGTCAGGGGGTGGCCAGCCGCGCCCGTTGCGATAATCGCCGCATCGAAGCACTGGTGATTGATGCGCACACCCCCTTCACCACAAGAAATGTCCGATACGGGCTGACGCTCATGAATGATGCCACCGGCGTTCCGGACATAGGCAGCGAGACGCGGCCCGAGCAGACGATTGTCCAGTTCGCCATCATCCGGAAAACACACAGCGCTCCTGACTGCAAGATCTTCGGGGAGATCGACAGTGTCGTGGCAGGCAATGCCCATTGCCGCTGCGCGGTCTGCCATGGCCTCCAGCCAGTCCAGATCAGCTTTGCCGGCGGCGGGCGAGATGACGCCACCCACCCTGAAACCTATCTCCTTTTCGCCAAGGTCTTTTGCCCAGTCAGACCAAAGCGCCATGCCGCGTTTGGCCATTGAAACAAAAGCGGGCGATGCATCGGATTCGGCGCACTCAAAACCACCCGCCAGCATGCCACCTGATGCCCAGAGCGCACCTTTCCCGGCCGCCCGCGCTTCATAGACCGTGACTGAGGCCCCGCGCGCCAGAAGTGCTTTGGCACAGGCCAGACCGGCTATACCGCCACCGACAACGGCGACGTGAACACGGGGTTTTGACTTGAATTCCATTCAGCTCGGCTTCATGTCCGCAGGAGTAGTCTGTCGATCCGAAGGAGGACCAGATGAAATACCTGACTATCGCATCTCTGGCTGTGTGTGCATCCATGGTCGCACCTGCCATGGCAATCGATCATCATGGCGATACGGACGAGGACGCGCCACGTTGCGTCCGGATGGTTCACATCAACGGATATAGCGTGATTGACCGCGAGCACGTGGTCTTTCGCGGCGGCGCCAGCCGTCACTATCTCGCAACGCTGCGGCACAGCTGCCCTGATCTGAATTTCGGTGTGCAATTGGCGACATCATTCGGCGAAAACGCGACCCTGTGCCCCCCGATTGTTGAGTTTATCACACCGGATAACGGCTTTCGCTGTGCCATCGACACGGTCGAGGAAGTTGATAGCGTTGATGCCGCCCGCGCCCTGATCGAAGCCCGCGCTCAATTGGAAGCGCAAACGGAAAATCAGGAATAGCCACGCGCGGCAATATGGGCCCGCATGGCGTCCAGCCGGGCTTCATCCGACGGATGCGTTGACATGAAATCAAAGCCGGAATCCTGATGCAGTGTTGACATTGCCAGCCAGAAATCCGTGGCATGATGCGGCGCATATCCCGCTGACACCATGTAATCCACGCCCAGCCGGTCCGCCTCAAATTCATGTTGGCGCGAATACGGCCTGATAATGCCATACGTGACACCAACACCGAGAGCCCCCGCCATTTCATCATTGAAATCGACGCCCTGCTGTTGAAGGAGCGCGCCGGCGATCTGCAATCCGATCTGGCTGGCGCGTTGCTGACTGGCCCGTTCGGCAGAATGGCGCGCCGCGACATGGCCCATTTCATGCCCCATCACGGTACCGATATGGCCGTCCTCTTCCATAATATCGAGAATGCCGCGATAAAAAGCGACTTTGCCGTTCGGCAGCACCCAGGCATTCACCTGATCGGAATCGATCACCACGAACTCCCAGTCGAGGTGCGACATGCCGGTCGCGCTGACCATATTGGAACCAACGCGCTGCAAACGGCGATTATAGCCCGGGTCGCGCAGGATGCGCTCACGTTGCAATGCGTCTTGCCAGGCTTGCTGCGAGAGCGTCATGATCTGGTTTTCGGAAACCAGTTGAAGCTGACTGCGGCCAAGCGCGTCATTCTGGGCGCAACCGGCAACGGGCAGGATCGTGCCAGCGGCCAGCCCCATCAGGATATCCCGTCGGCTCATAGAAATTTTTTGAATTTTCATGTTGTCCCCCTGAACGGCTGCTATTCTGTGCGTTATACTAACGCCAAAATCTCGTACGGGACCAGACGCCTTTTTCGGGCGCAAGGAGTATCAAATGATCCGCCGCCTTCTGACCTTCACCATCGGATTGATCGTCGTTCTGGTATTGGCCGCCATTATCATTCCCTTCCTGATACCGGAATCCTTCTACCGGGAGCGGGCACAAATTGCCGCCAGTGAAAATCTTGGGCGCGAGGTAATTCTGGCCGGCGATGTCAGTCTTCGGCTCCTGCCCAGCGTTCAGGTTCAGGCAAGCAACGTCTCGATCGCAAATGAAGAAGGCTTTGGCGAAACGCCATTTGCGGAAATGGCCGAAATGCGGGTGGGCGTTCAGCTTTTGCCGCTTCTGTCGCGAACGATCGTGATAGATGAATTTGTGCTGGTCGACCCGACCATCCGTCTGGAACAGCGGGGCAACAGGAACAACTGGTCACTGGGTCCGGAAACGAGCGATGCCGAATCGGCGCCCTCCTCCGACGGCTTTGTTCGTCGCCCCGGCGCTCTGCCCTTTGACGCCTCGCTCGGTGACATCCGGATCGAGAATGGTGCAATCACCTATGAGAATGGTGCAGACCGGCGCGAAATCAACGGGCTGGATCTCGATATTCGCATGCCGGGTCTGGACCAGCCTCTGGATATCACCGGCGAGCTGACAGCCGACGGCGAGAATATGACTCTGGCTCTGCACCTGGGCTCTGTCCGCGGGTTTTTCGAAGGAGATGAAGTGGCGGCGCGGCTCGATCTTGGTGGAAACCTGATCGATTTGGGCTTCAACGGAAACATTCTGGAGGGCGAGGATCTGCGCTATTCGGGCCGTTTCTCTACCGATATCCCCTCGATCCGGGCGCTTGCAAATTTTGCGGGATCGCCCCTGCCTCCCGGCGAGGGGCTGGAGAATTTCGAGCTCTCCGGAATCCTGTCGGGCGGTCTGGATACAATATCTCTCGACGCGTCCGATAGCGGCCGCAACGATCATATCCGGCTCGATGATCTGGCCGGCACCGGACGTCTTGGCGTGTCATTGAGCGGTGCCCGCCCGAACATTGACGGTGCCCTGACGCTGCCGCGGCTGGATGTGACGCCTTACATGCCGGTCGCCCCCGAAGCCGCGACAAGCTCGGCAGGCGTGCCCGCCTGGTCGACCGAACGGATCGATCTGTCTGCACTCGGCCTTGTCGATGCCAGCTTCGATCTCAACGTCGGTGAATTGACGCTTCAGGACATAGAAATTTCGGATGCCGCCCTGACCGTTGAGCTTGTGAATTCCCGGCTGGAAGCCAATCTGACCCGCATTTCGCTGTACGAAGGTGCCGGCAATGCCATTTTTGTTGCCAATGCCCGTACAGCAACGCCGTCTTTCCGCATCTTTGCCGATCTTCAATCCATCTCTGCCCTCCCCTTGCTTGAGGCGGCCGCCGGTTTCGATCGCCTGTCCGGAACAGGCCGTCTGAATATCGACCTCCTCACTTCGGGGAATTCACAGGCCGAATTGATGAATGGCTTGGGTGGCTCAGGCGGTTTCGCCTTCACCGACGGCGCCATTCGCGGCGTCAATCTGGCTCAGGCCATTCGCGGGATTGAATCTGCCTTGACCAATCGCCGCCTGCCTGAAGGTTTCGGCGAGCAGGAAGAGACCGACTTCTCGGCGCTTGAAGGCACATTCACAGTCGCCAATGGCGTGGCCACCAACAATGATCTGATCATGCTCAGCCCGCTGGTGCGTGTGGATGGAAGTGGCACGGTCGGGATCGGGCAACAAACCCTCAATTATCGCCTGCGGCCCCGGGCCGTTGCCAGCATTCAAGGTCAGGGCGGCGAACGCGATCTGCAAGGCGTTGTTGTCCCGATCGTGATCAGCGGGACCTTCAATGAACCGCGCATCGGCATCGATTGGGACGTCGTCGGCCGCGCGCTGGTTCAGGGAACGGTATCTAGCATTATCGCGGGCGAAGACCCGGAAGATGCTATTCGCAATGCCTTGGGCAATGCTCTGGGACTGGGTGGGCCGGGCGACAATTCAAGCGATGAAACCACCGATGGTGAGACCACTGAGGAAGAAGTAGATCCGGCTGAACGTCTTTTACAGGGGCTGTTTGGCAATCGCCGGTCCGGGCAGCAGGAAAACGAAGAGGAGGACGGGGGCGAATAACGCTCAGCTGACGCTTCCGTTGCCGCAGGTTCAGAATATACTGCGCATAAAGGACGCCATTGAGCCGGGCCCAGCGTCCGTCAGAACGGGAGACTGTTATGAATTTTAGACTTTTGATCTGCACCCTCGCCGGAACACTGGCTCTGGGCGCAACCGCCGAGGCCCAAAGGGGCGGAGGCGGCCGCGCGCTGACATTCTATTCGGGGCCCAATTATTCCGGGCAATCCGTCACGATCAATGATGACGTCACCAATTTCCAGACCATCAATTTCAATGACCGGGCGCTATCTATCCGGATACAGGGCAGAGGCAGCTGGACGGTTTGCCAGCACGCCGATTTCCGCGGCGTCTGCCGGGAAATCACAACCGATGTACCCAATCTGGCGACCATCAGTCTGGATGGCCATATCAGTTCGGCCCGAATGGAATATGGCACCGGTGGCCGCCCGGGCGGCGGGCGTCCCGGTGGCCCTGGTCGGCCCGGCCGGCCGCGCGGCGACGGCTCTCTGACACTTTATGCAGGACCGGATTTCACCGGTCAGTCGATCAATATTGACCGCGAAACCAGCAACCTCACCAGCCTCCGCTTCAATGATCGCGCCATGTCGGCCGTGGTCGAGGGCCGCGGCAGCTGGACAATTTGCGAAGATGCCAATTTTGGAACGCCTTGCCGGACAATTTCCGGACGCGTAGTCAATCTCAACAGTTACGGCCTCGGAAATCGCGTCTCGTCGGCTCGGCCCGACTATGACAATGGCGGTGGCTATGGTGGCCCCGGCGGCGGTTATGGTGGTCCGGGAGGCGGCTATAACAGCCGGCCCGGGACACTCGTCCTGTTCACCGGACCGAACTTCACGGGTCAGTCCCTCGAACTGGATCGCGAGGAGAGCAATTTTGTCCGCCTCCGCTTCAATGACCAGGCCATGTCGGCCATCGTGTATGGCAATGAAAGCTGGACGGTTTGCGAGGACACGAATTTCGGCACGCCCTGCCGGACCATCTCCGGACGGGTTCGTAATTTGAACGCTTTGGGACTGGGAAACCGTATCTCCTCGGCGCGGCCAGACTATGGATATGGCGGCAATGACGGCGGTTATGGTGGCGGATATGGCGGTCCGGGCAATAATTACGGTGGTGGCTATCAGGGCCGCGACGGCACGCTGGTCCTGTTCTCCGGCCCGAACTTCACCGGACGGTCTGTGGAGCTCACCGATCAGGAATACAATCTGACCGGCCGCCGCTTCAACGATCAGGCCATGTCGGCCATCGTCTATGGCAATGGTAGCTGGACGGTCTGCGAAGACGCAAACTTCGGGACGCCCTGCCGCGAAATCTCCGGCCGGATCCCTAATCTGAATGTCTATCGTCTGGGCAATCTGATTACGTCTGCCCGTCCCAATCCGCTCTACGGCCAGCCGGGTGGTGGCTATGGCGGCCCCGGCGGCGGTGGATACAATCAGTATGATTCTATCACGCTCTATGCGGGCCCGAATTTTACCGGTCCGTCTGTGACGCTGGATGCGGACACCTACAACCTCGATGTGGTCCGCTTCAATGATCGCGCCATGTCGATGACGGTCAATGGCCGCGGCGACTGGTTGTTGTGTGAACACGCCTCATTCGGGGGTCGCTGTCAGCAATTTGATCGCGATGTCAGCAATCTCAACCAATGGGGTCTTGGCAACCGGGTGAGCTCTGTCCGACGCTACTAGCCTCGCTGGAACGGATAGAAATCCGATCCCAGATCAAGAAGGCCGGTGAGCGCATCCAGCGCTTGCCGGCTTTCATCCATCAGGGACGGGTCAGAAAGGTCCGCGACGCTCAACGTTTCACGATAATGCCGCTCCGCCCATTTGCATAAAGCCGCATACGTCTCATCCGTCAGAAGGCAGGCCGGATTGACTGAGGACAGCTCGTCCTTTATCAGCACCACACGCAGACGAAGACAGGCCGGACCACCGCCATTGCGCATGGACTGGCGGACATCAACGAAATTCACCGTTCCTATCGGCCCGTTTCCGGCTGTCAGTCGCGCGCAATAATCGCGTGTTGAAATCGTCTCTTCGCTTTCCACCGGCGCGTTCAGCATGAGACGATCGTCTCCCGGCATGGCCAATAATTGCGAATTGAACAGATAGCTGGAGATCGCATCGCCGATCGGCACGTCGGCTTGCGGCACTTCAACAAAAATGGGTTCAAACAATCCATCCGCAGCGGCACGGATAGCTTTCAATGCGGCGGCTTTGTCCTCAAACGCCAATTCATGAAAGAACAGCGTCTTCAGCGTTCCCACACAGACAACATCATTGTGGAAGGCTCCCGCATCGATCGCGGCCTGCCCCTGACGGATAAAGACGCAGCGCTCCAAATCCAGCCCGTGGGACCGGGCAACCGCTTCGCAGGCCTCGCGCGTCTGGCGGGCTGGAAACTGGCCGCGCCAGTGCTCCCCCGCTTCCCGGCCATAGACAAATATCTCGACACCCGGCCCGCCATGTTCGGCACACAAACGCACATGATTGGCCGCGCCCTCATCGGCGAAGGTGGACTGAGCAGGCAGTGGCGGATGCACGGCAAAGCAATCGCCCCGAAACACCCGCGACAAGGCGCGCTGTGTCGCTGGCCCCTCAATGGAACGATGAAGCGTCGTCACCAGATTGGCGGGCGTCAGATGCAGCCTTCCGTCCGCCGTATCCGCTGATGGCGAGACCGTCGCAGCATTGGCGGCCCACATCGGCGAAGCGGAATAAGCGTTCCGCAGCAACTCCGGCGCGGTTTTCGCGGCGGCCTCGACAATTTGCTTGTCTGATCCCGTAAAACCCGCCCGGCGAAGCAAGCCGATATCGGGCCGCTCCTGTGGTGGCAGAACGCCCTGCACCAAGCCGGCATCGGCCAGCTGCTTCGCTTTCCTCAACCCTTCCAGAACAGCGGCACGGGGGGCTGAGGCTTCGCCCCGGTTTTTATCGGAGGCGATATTGCCGAAGGACAGACCGCCATAATTATGCGTCGGCCCGATTATGCCGTCGAAATTGGCTTCAACCGCGCTCATTCAACGCCCCGAATGGCCAGTCGTTCCGGCTTGGGCGCTAGCTGACTGGCCACCGGATAGGCGCAATAATCAGCGGCGTAATAGGCCGAAGGTCTAAGATTACCCGACTGCCCTGGACCACCGAACGGCATTGAGCTCGCCGCGCCCGGCGTGGGGCGGTTCCAGTTGACGATCCCCGCGCGGGATTCAATGCGGAAACGATCCCAAAGTCCGGCATCGTCGCTGACCAGCCCGGACGACAATCCATAAGCGGTATTATTCGCCTCTTTCAGCGCCGCCTCGAAACTGTTGACGCGAATGATTTTGACCAGCGGGCCAAAAACTTCTGCATCGGGATGATCCGTGCCGGTGACGTCAACAATGCCCGGCGAGACAAATGCAGCACCGCGATCCAGAACACGGGCATCGAGCAGGCTTTGTCCGCCGCCGTCGACGAGTTTCGCCTGCGCCGTGATCACCTGATCAGCGGCCGCCTCCGTAACCAGTGGGCCCATGAAGGGCTCCGGGTCCTCATTCCATGCACCGACAGGAATTCGCTTCGCAATATCGACCAGTTGTTCCACAACCGCATCTCCAACGGATCCGGTTGGCAGGATGATCCGCCGCGCGCAGGAACAGCGTTGTCCGGATGTCACGAAGGCCGAGAAGGCGGCAATGCGGGCCGCCGCCTCGGTATCTGCGGCATCCCAGACAATGAGTGGATTATTGCCGCCCATTTCCAGAGCCAGCTGAACACCGGTGCGGCCGGCGAACTTCTTGTGAATGAACTGTCCGGTATTGTGCGAACCGGTGAACAGGACGCCGTCCAGCTCAGCGTGGTCCAGCGCCGCCGCTCCCGTCTCTCTCGCCCCGGGGATCAAATTCAACACGCCTGGCGGCAAGCCGGCCTCTTCCCAGACGCGGATCATCCATTCACCCACGGCAGGTGTCAGTTCGGAGGGTTTGAAAACGCAGCTATTTCCGGCAATCAATGCCGGTACGATGTGACCATTCGGCAAATGTCCCGGAAAGTTATACGGCCCGAGCACGAACATCACGCCAAGCGGCTTGTGGCGGAGCTCGGCAGATCCGAAATCCATCTCCGCCTGCGTCTCGCCGGTGCGGTCATGATAGGCCTTGATGGAAATGGCGATTTTGCCCGCCATTGCCGCGCCCTCGCCCATACAATCCCAGAGCGGCTTGCCCGTTTCGCGCGCAATCAATTCGGCGACTTCGGCCTTGCGCTCTGCCAATAACGCACCAAAGCGCTCGACCACCGTGATCCGGTCGGCCAGCGATGCCCGGGCCCAGCTGGAAAAAGCAGAACGCGCGGCCTGGAAAGCGGCATCTACATCTGCAGCGGTGGCAGCCTGACCAGCCCAGACCGTTTCGCCGCTCGCCGGGTCAATGGAAGCGAAGCGATCTCCCCCGCCATTTATCCATTTTCCGTCGATATAGCACTGGCCGCTGGTCATGATTGTGATCTCCATACACGTACGGTTTCGCCTTCGCCCAGTTCGAGCGCGGCCTGGGCTTCGGCCGGGATCAATACCTTGTCATCCTTGACGGTCACGGCGGTCCGGACACTCCGGAAATTCTGAAAATCATCGGTCGAGACGATTCCGGTAATATCGCCTTCGCCCGTCGCGATCTCGAAGCGGTCGCTTTCTCTGGCCGTACGCGCTTCACGTGTCGGGACCGACATCAATGGCCCCCCATCAAAAATGTCGACATAGCCGTTATAGGTAAAGCCCTCCCATTCCAGCAGGCGCCGCGCGCCCCGGCCATGTTCATGGGTCTGGCCAATTACCTCACGGGCTGCCTCGGGTAGTATGTCCAGATAGATCATATGCTTGGGCATTAAATCCAGAATGAACTGATTGTCCGAGGCCGCGCTTAACCGGTCTGCTTCGTCAAACGTCATCCTGAAAAACGGCTTCGATACATGGTCGAAGAAAGGCGATGAACCGTCTTCACGGACGACACCGCGCAACTCCGCCAGTACATGCGGACCAAACCGACCATAATCCGCTGCGATCAGCAGATAGCGGGTTTGCGCGACAAGGCGCCCCGCACCATTGCCGCGCGCCGCATCGCTGACAAAGAGCGTGCCCACTTCACTGCAACCGGCAAAATCATTCACGAGAATCATCGCCTTCATGTCAAAGCGGCGGTCCGCCTCGGCTGAAGACTGAGCAAGCGTGATGATCTTGAAATCATAATAAGGTTTGGAAATGCCGACCGCGTCCTTCACCGCCGAACAGCCAAGAATTTTGCCGCTTTCGGTATCTTCCAGCATCATCTGATAGGTCGATTCTGTCGGCTTTCCGGCGTTGGAGGCAAAAGCCGATATCGACTTTTCGAGCCTTGCCGCAAGCACATCCGGCGTCACAGAAAGGCTGGTAAAGCCCGTTCCCGCCGCATCGGACAGCGCCACGAAAGCATCTATGTCATCGCGGCGCGCCGCCCGAACTCTCAGCATCTAGGCTTCTCCCCTCGCCAGCTTGCGTGCGGTTTTGGCATCAAATTCACCGGAGGCAAACTTCATCAACATGATCGCAGACAGCTTGGCCCGTTCGCTAAGACTGTCGAGCAAGACGATCTCATCGTGGGAATGAATACCCGCGCCGCAAACGCCCAGCGTGTCGACATTCGGGCATCCCGCTGCCCACAGATTATTGCCTTCGCAAACGCCGCCCGTGGCGTTCCATTTCATGTCGAGGCCCAAAGCCGAACCGGCCGCTTTGGTCCATGCGAACATTTGCGCATTGGCGGGAGTCATCGGCTTGGCCGGGCGCGTGAACCCGCCAAACATCTCCGCGGAAATTCCGTTCCGCTGGGCGGTTTCATCGGTCAGGCGTTCCAGATGAGCAAGCACCCAGGCCTGATCATCGGCATCATTGACCCGGACATTGAAGCGGACAACGGCATTGGCCGGCACAACGTTGGGCGGGCCCCCGCCATCAATACGCGCAACATTGAAGGTGACGCCGTCCCGCTGGCCGTTGAGATCATCGAGTCCGAGGGCAAACTGGCTGGCGGCGACAATCGCATTGCGTCCCAGATGATGTTCGCGGCCCGCATGCGCCGCTTTACCGGTCACTTTCAGCGACCAGTTCCCTGAGCCCTTGCGGGCTCCGGCCAGTGAGCCGTCCGCCAGTGCAGGCTCATACGTCATGCCGATATCGGCCTTTGCGCCCAGGGGATGAAGGACAGGGCCGGATCCGAGTGAACCGATTTCCTCGTCAGGACTGATCAAGATGTCATAGCCGATCCGGTCCCTGTGCGGACTGCGCTCCAGCGCCAGGAGCGCATGCAGCATGACCAGCAGTCCGCCTTTCATATCGGCTGCCCCTGGTCCGTTCATGATGTTGTCATCGCGCATCTTCCAGCTCTGGAAGCTGTCTTCAGCGGGAAAGACCGTGTCGTGATGCCCCGTCAGAACAATTTTGATGGGAGCATCCGGACGCTGGATCAGATGGAATGATGGCGTGAAGGCCTGCTGCCGAACCTCACCATTTTTCTCAACTATGGTTGTCGGCGCCAGCTCTGCAGCGCGTATCTCCCCGCCAAGCTCGGCGAAGGCTCCACTCAGCTTGCCGCGCATGACTTCCAAGCCATCAGCATTTTGGCTGCCGGAATTGATATTCACCCAGTCGCGCAAAGTGGCGACCATATGATCCTGACGTGTTTCGATCCAGTCGAGCGATTCACGCTCGTCCGGCTTCAGCTCGACTTTGTGGGTCATGCTGCTGTCCCTCTGGATTTGCCTTGCCTAGGGCTTAGACGTTTGCCAGCGCCTGTTCCAGATCGTCTATCAGGTCTTGCGGGTCTTCCAGCCCCACCGACAGCCGCACCATCGCTTCGCTATAACCAAGCGCCTTGCGACGGGCGGGGTCGACATTGGAGTGGCTGGTCGAGACCGGATGCAGGATCAGGCTTTCCGTTCCGCCTAAGCTGACCGCCAGCTTGATCAGCTTCAGCCCGTCCAGAAAACGGAAAGCAGCGTCGCGCCCATCACCGACATCAAAAGAGAAAGTCGACCCGTTCAGGCTGGACTGTTCGCGGTGCAGCCCACCGCGACGTGAATCGGCATCCAGCAGACCAGGATAATTGAGGCGGCTGACCTTTGGATGGTAGTTGAGAAAGTCCGCAACCCGCTCTGCCCCATCACACGCCGCCTTCATCCGCAGCGTCACGGTCTCCAGAGATCGGGTCAGCAACCAGGCTGTATGCGGGTCGATTACCCCGCCCAACAAGCTGCGAACACTATAAATCTGATCGGTAAGAGACTTGGGTCCCACTACCGCGCCGGCAAGCAGATCGCTATGGCCGCCGGCATATTTCGTAAGCGAATAAATAACGAGATCGACGCCAAATGCCAGTGGCTGCTGGCCGACCGGCCCCAAAAGCGTGTTGTCGCAGATCACAATTGGCGTAAAGCCCTGAACTTCGCCGATATGGTTGGCAATCTTTCGGCAGAGCGCGAGATCTACAATTTCGTTGTTCGGATTGGTCGGTGTCTCGGTATAGAGAATGCGGACCGGCCCCTTCGCCATTGCCGATCGGGCGGCGTCCAGAAAGGCCGGTTCGTCAGCCTCGGCGGCGACGGCCTCAATCTGCACTTTTTGCCGCGGCAGAAGCCGGTTCAGGAAAGCGTCCGTCCCGCCATAAAGCGGTGCCGTATGAAGGATGACATCGCCCGCGCCGGCGAATGCCATCAGTGTCGTGGCGATCGCGGCCATACCCGATCCGAAAGTCAGCGCTGCTTCACCGCCATCGAGAATGGCCAGGCGTTTTTCGAGAAGATCGACATTGGGCGTTGAAAAGCGTGAGTACATCAAGCCGGCCGCTTCCGGGTCCCCGGGTAAGGCCTGCTTGTTGTTGATCCGGAAAAATGCCGCCCCTTGCTCTGCACTTTCGAACAGGAAGGTCGAGCTGTGATAGATCGGCGCTTTCACAGACCCGGAATGCGCAGCCGGGTCATAGCCCTCATGTATCAGGCGCGTCTGCGCCGCACGGCGTGTAGATGCGTTTTTGCGATGGCCGTAATCCGACGCCATTTGTCCCTCCGAATGCCCGGATCAGAATTACTATCCCGGCGTCAGGGCGGGTCAAGCGATCAGACATTGGCACAAAAGAAAACGGCCCGACCAGAAGGTCGGACCGCTCTCTTGGTTTAGCTAACCGTCAGACTAGCGAAGGTCTACGAGGACCTCGGCACGACGGTTGAGCGGCTCACGAACACCATCCGGTGTCTGAACTGCCGGGCGGCTTTCGCCCAGAGCCTGGAGCGAGATCGCGCTCGCCGGCACGCCGAGGCGGACCAGTTCGTCACGAACCGCACGAGCACGACGCTCGGACAGGCCGACATTGTAGGCTGCAGCACCCGAACGGTCAGCGTGACCGTCGATCGAGACACTGGATACGCCGCAGTTACGAGCCTGGTTAACCGCTTGGTTGACCACTGCACGAGCTTGATCGGTCAGGTTCGAACGATCCCACTCGAAGTAGACCACGAAGCCAACATCTTCACACACGACCGGAGGCGGCGGCGAAGGCGGCGGGCGGAGGCGGAGGAGACGGCGGCGAAGGCGGCGTCGGCGGAGGCGGAGGCGGCGGAGGCGGAGGCGGCGGAGCCGCGAACAGATACCGCATCGAAATCCAGCCTTCATGGCCACTTACATCGCTGATGCCGGTTTCGCCACCAACGGTCGTGCCCGGGAAGGAATTACCACCCTGACGAACGACGCCTGAACCGCCAACAGCAGCCGGTGAGGCACCGGTGTAATTCGTTTCGCCCAGGCGGACATAACGATACTGGGTGTCAATAATGAACTGGTCAGACAGACGCCAACCAATACCCGCAATGAGGTTCACGATATAGGTGAGGTCATCATCATTGGTCGTGACATATCGAGCACCAGATGCTGGCGCAACGATGGGACCGGGAATGCCGCCGGGTCCGAATGTCGGGCGCGCACCCGAATCCCAACCGGTACCACTGAAGCTGACTTGAGCGGCGCCGACACCGGCACCGATGTATGGCGAGATAAATCCGCTTTCATTGAAGTCACGATAGACGTTGAGCATCAGGCTCCAAATATGGAGATCAGACGATGAGTCTTCATGATTTCCGATCGCACCGAAATCATTGTAACGATGCGCCAGCTCGGTCTCAGCACGCCAACCATCGGCCCAGTCATAGCCGAATGCTGCGTTCTGACGCCAATCACCGGCACCATCAATCTCGGCACCAAGACGATAGCCCTGGACTTCGGTGGAACTGAATCCGCCGTTACCAACGCCAGCGCTTACATACCAACCTTCGTCAGCGATCGCTGCACCGGTGGACGCCATCGCGATGGCACCGGTTGCGGCCGCTGTGAGTAGCCACTTTTTCATTTTACCCCCTCCGGAGGCAAATGCCTCCATCGCGTGAAACTAAACGCCCGAAAATCTCTCAGGCACAGATAAAGCGCAATAACGATACGCGCTGTTCCCTTGCTACATTAAAAAATTTAGAGAGGCCAGCCCAAAGCTCTTTCACATTCGCCTTTGCCTGCGTCTTTTTTCAGGCAGGAAGACGGCTTTGAAATATCGCCTGACACGCGAAAATCGTTTGTGCAGGCTTGCTATTCTAAGCAATGCCTTCGTGGATCGCCCGCATTCCCAATGTTTTTCTCGCCGAAAAATGGTGTTGCAAATCAGCATCGGTATTATTTGATTTAGCAAAATCCGGTTCGGACGTTCGATTGGTCGGCGTCGGATTCGCCAAAGATTTGAACGATCAGAGATTCGGGCCCGGGCGGCGTCATTTTTCCAGCCACACCGTACCAAACTGGTCTCGCTCAGCCTTCGCACGGTTGTGAACAGGTGAATCTTGCGGCGGCGGGGAGCTTCGAATTGTAAATTTTCGTAAGCTCCTCAACCGCCGATTTCAACGCTGACCAACCCTACCTTTCCAGTCTCCATCCGCGATCACCGCTGGCGATGAGGAGGACGAGCGAGCCGGAGTCATTGGCGGGCAGGTCGAGGGCGGCGGTATAGCGCCCGGAGGCCTCGCAGCCCGAGAGGGTAAGCGAGACGGCCTGTGTGGCCGGACCGCTGGCCTGGCCGTAGACGGCGCAGTCATCGATATTGCCACGGAACTCTCCGGTCTCGTAGAGGATGAGACTGTCGCCAAAGGTGCCGGCCAGGTCGGTCCAGTTGGTTGCGACATCAGAGCGCGCATCGCGCACGCCCCAGAACTCACCGACCTGTTCGGTCCACGGAGCGCCCAGACGGATGGTGCCTGCATTGGTCCACACACCGTCATGGCCCAGAGTCATAAAGCGGGCTTGGGTGTTATCTTGACCGGCTTCCGCAGCGATGACTTCAAGCGTCGTCAGACGCGGCTCGATGCCATCATCGATCAGGACTTGTCCTGTCTCCGTGATGAAGAGCGAGGCCCGAGCCAGGCCCGGCCAGACGCCTTGTGGCTGGCGCATCAGCACACTCCAGCGGCCTTGCGGCAGGCTGGATGCGATCTCGGGGGCTGCTTCCGGGGCTGGCGCGGTCACCGCAGCACTCGTGGCAGACCGGATCGTACCCGTGGCGTCTGCAAAGCGCAGGAAGACACGGGAGTTGGCCGGATCAAACGGAATACCGCCCGTCGAAGTGTCACGCACGAAGGCCGCGAAGAAAAGCGGATCGCTGCCCGTCATGATCGAAGTAATGCTGTCGCTGCTACGCGGTGTGATGCAGATCGAGGCGGCATTGATCTGACAGATCTCCAGGTTAAGCGGCAGAGACGCCGCACCGGTATCCACCGTTGTGGTAAGTGTGACTTCTCCGGCTGCGCCTGAAGCATCCCCGATGCCAACATTGACGGCCGCAGCCGTCATGAACTGGACACGGCCTGGAGCCGGTATGCGGATCACGCCATCACCCGATGGGGTCGCGGCAATGGAGAGGATATCCGGAGCCGGAGCGGCCCCAATGGTGAGGAAGACCGAGTTGACGCCAACAATCGGATCCAAGCTTGCATTATCACATGTGATCACTGGCAGGAAGTTATAGCCCCCGGCCGCTGTCTGCGCGGTGGGGGTCATTCCAATGACGAAGTTCAAGGCCCCGCCTGGCACGATATCAAAGAGAGGGCTGTCTGGACCGATTGGATCGCCATTGGCATCCAGCTGGTTATAGCCAAGCGTGACCGGAGCTCCGGCTGGCGCTGTGATCTGACAGGACTGTGCTGGGCTGGATGTACGAGAAACGACAGACAGGAAGGCGGAGATCACCGGCCCGCCGACATAGCCCGAGCGGGCGGCCGGCAGGGTGGCGGCTACGATGCGGCCATCTGGCGGATTGTCCAGCGTGAAGCGGGCCGCTACGGCGGTATCCTCGGTGAGCGTGAAGCTGCAGCTCAGCCCGGTCTCGCCCGCACACGGACCTTCGGCCCAACTGGCAAAGCCTGAGCCGGTGTCCGCCGCCGCGGTCAGCGTGATGGCGGTGCCGGCGGTGAAGTCCGCCGTACAATCGTCATCGCAATCCAGGCCAGCTGGCGAGCTGGTGACCGAACCCTCGCCCACGCCCGGGAAGGTGAGAGTGAGTGCGCGCGCATCATCATGCGTGATCGAGAAGGTGTCGGCGGCGGCATTGCCATTGCCGGCAGCATCCTCGGCGACATCGGCGGCCACAGCAATGGAGACATTGCCCGCCGCACTTGGCGTGATCAGCGCAGTATAGGTGACCGGCGTGGTACCGCCCGAACTGGTCTGGACGAGATCGGAGGCCACCGCATTGGTGACCGCAAGATCATTCAGGGCAAAGCCCGTGACCGTTTCGGAGATCGCGATATCCAGTGTGAACGGCGCCGCGACCGGGCCGCTGGCGCTGGAGGACAGGGTGATCACCGGTGCGGTGTTATCGAGGGTATAGCTCAGCTCGGAACGGCCCGACGCGGTGGTATCGTCAAGCGTATTGCCGGCTTCGTCACTGATGTCCTGCCCGCTGGCAAAGCCCAGTGTCACATCGCCGTCCAGGCTGGCGAGATCGCCACCGGATGCAGTGACATCGACCGCATTGGCGGCCAGCACCAGCGGGGCCGGGGCGGTATCGCCCGTCACCGAAGGCGGCAGGCCCAAGGCGACCGCTGACACGCTCAGGCTGGCGGTCGAGCCGTCGAGGGTGAAGTCAGCCGCATCCACATTCTCGATCGTTTCCGAGAAGTTGACCCGCCAGGTCAGCGTATCGGCATTGGTCAGCTCCGTTGCCGGGTCCTGACGCACAATCGAGGTCAGCGTGGGCGCTTCGGTATCGTTCTGAACGGTATAGCTCTGCTCATTGGTGCCGGTGGGCGTGGCATCCGCGAAGGCATTGTCCGCCGCATCCACAATCCCGCCACTCGTCAGCACGCCAAGCGTGACCGTTGCGTTGAGGTTGGCGAGGTTGCCGCCCGATACCGTTACGTCGAAGGCATTGCCACCGGCATCGCTGACATCGCTCACCGTAGCGGTCGTGCCCGAGACGGTGAAGTCACCGCTATCCACATTCTCCACCGCTTCCGAGAAGCTCACCCGCCAGGTCAGCGTATCGGCATCCGTCGTTTCGCTGGACGGCGTGTTGCGCGCGATCGAGAGCAGGGTGGGGGCGGTCTCATCATTCTCGACCGAAAACTGCGTGGCGGCGGCATTGCCATTGCCGGCCGCGTCCTCGGCGGCGTCCGCGGCGACATCAACCGTGACCTCGCCATCGTCCGCCGGGGTGATAGTCGCGGTGAAGACCGTGTTGTCCGACGTCTGCAGGTCCGACGCCGCGCCATTGCCCACGCTGATATCGATCAGCGCAAAGTCCGACACCGCTTCCGAGAAGGTGAAAGTCGCCGTAAACGCCCCCGAGACCGGACCCGTTGGACCTGTGATCGCTAGCATCGGCGCGGCATTGTCGAGCGAATATGCCAGCTCCGCAATATCGGGGATCGTCCGGTCCATGACATTACCGTAGTCGTCGGCAAAGTCGGTGTCGGCGAGCCCGAGCGTCACATCGCCATCAAGGCCGGCGAGGTCGCCGCCGGAAACGGTGACATCAAAACCGATCGAAGACCGCGAGACATCCGTGACCGCCGCGCTCGTACCGGATACAGTGAAAGCACTGGTCGGCAGATCGAAATTGCCATCGATCTGAGCGAAGGTTACCCGCCAGACCAGGCTGTCGGCATTCGTAACAGCGTCCGCCGGCGTCAATCGAGCGATCGACGCGATTGATGGCGCGATATTCCGCACGTCGAAGGTTTCATTCGTGGCCGGTTCGCTGGATCCCAGCGCGTTGCCGGCTGCATCCGTAACGTCCTGCCCATCAGCCAGGTCAAGGCCCACCGTGCCCGTCAGCTCCGCCAGATCGCCGCCACTGATGGTCAGCGTGTAATCGCTGCCGGAACCAGCCAGGACGCCCGTCCCGGTCGTGCCGGAAATGTCGAAATCGTCCGCCGAAACATTGCTGACGCTTTCGTCGAATGTGATGTCGAACACCAGCGTGTCGGCATTGGTCTGCTCGCCCGGCGGCGTGTTGCGGGCAAAAGTCGTCAACGACGGCGCGGTGTTGTCGACCGTGAAGGTCAGCTCCGCCCCGGCCGGGATGGTCCGGTCCATCACATTGCCATAGTCATCGGCAAAATCGGCATTGGTCAGACCGAGCGTGACGTCGCCGTTCAGATCCGCGAGATCACCGCCGGAAACCGTCACATCAAAGCCGATCGAGAAGCGCGAGACATTGGTCACACTCGCCGTTGTGCCCGAAACCGTGAAAGCATTGGTGGGCAGGTCGAACGTGTTGTCGATTGCCGAGAACGTTACGCGCCAGGTGAGGCTGTCGGCATTGGTGGAGGCAGCAATCGGCGTCAGGCGCGCAATCGATCCAATCGCGGGCGGCTGGTTGCGGACATCGTAGGTTTCGACCGTGCCCGAAGGCGTCCGGTCAGTCAGCGCATTGCCATTGGCGTCGTCAATCGTGGACGCGCCGTCCAGTGCCAGCGAAACCGTTCCGTTCACACCGGAGAGATTCCCGCCACTCGCCGTGACTGTCCAGGACGAAGATAATGGCGCGGCATGCGGCGCCTCTATGCCCGGTGGCAGGCTTTCGACGAGCGCGCCGACCGTAAGGCCGGCGGTCGTGCCGCTGATCACAAAATCCGCTGCATCGACATTCCGGACCGGCGTGTCGAAGCGCACATCAAACACGAGCGTATCAGCGTTTGTGCGTTCACCTGCCGGAGTTTCCCGCGTGATCGAAACGAGGGTCGGCGCAACCGTATCAACGATCGCCGTGGAATTCGGATCAGTCGTGTTGGCTGGCGCAAATCCGTTCGTGCCATTGCCATTGCCCAGCGCATCGACAATGTCGGTATTGGCATTGAATTGCAGCTGTGCCGTACCGGTCCCGGTCAGGGTCGCTGTGATCTGGGCATTGGTACCGCCGTCCTGTGCGATCTGGAGATTGCTCGCTGTCACGCCGGCCGATGTCGCAAGCGTGAAATCGTCAATGGTGAAATTGTCGGGATCCTCATTGATCGAGATGAACCAGGTCACCAGCGTATTGCCGATCGTGGCATTATTGTTGGCAAAGATATCCGTGACGATGGGTGGCGAATTATCGAGGTAGAATTCGTTCTGGTTTGCACCGGTCGGCTCGGTATTCACCAGAGCATTTCCGGCGATATCCTGAATCGACTGATCATCGGCGAAGGAGAGTGTCCGCACGGCATTTCCGGTCTCGATCGAAGCACCGGATGCCGTCACATCATAGACCGAGGCCGAGACAGCACTGACGGCCAGCGAAGCCGCCGGGTCGTCAATCGCGAAATCGGAGGAGCCGACGCCCGGCGCCAATAATTCGAATGCGCTGATCCCGTCGGCATCACCCGATATTGCGATGACATTGCCGTCAATGTCCCGCACAGCCAGGGCCGAGAGATTGTTCAGCTCGAAAAGCGGATTGTCCGACTGCAACGCCGCCGCGACCGGCGTCAACGTGCCATCATTGGCAACCGAGAAAGCGCTGATTGCGTCATCGTTCCGGGTAATGGCGAGAACATAGGTCGTGCCGTCCTTCGAAATCGTCGCCATCCCGTTCACGCGATCCAGCTGCAGCTCGGCGGTATCGGCGATCGAATCCGCCAATGTCAGACTGCCATCATTGCCGACCGCATAGGCACTGATAGCGTCGGAATCCTGAGCGGTCACGAACAGGAATGTCGTCCCGTCGATCACCGCGATCGAGACATTCTCGGCCCCTTCAAGATTACCGCCGGAATTGTCCTGATTGGCGACATTGGTCAGCATTCCGTCATTGCCGATCGAGAAGACGCTGAGGCCATCATCGAAACGGCCGGCGACGAACAGATACGGTGTCCCGTCCACGATAGCACTGGTGATGCCGCCCACCCCGTCGAGTTCGAGCGCGCCGGCGTCGGAAATATTCTGGATATTCGTCAGCTGACCCAGCGCGTCCATCGTGAACACGCTGAGGCCGTCATCCCTCTCGTCGGCGACATAGAGATAGGTCGTGCCATCAACGACGACCGTGTGGAGCGCCGAAACAATCCAGAGATTAAGTGTCGCGTCATCGGCGACATTGTCGACATTGGTCAGGGCTCCGGCATTGTCGATCGAGAACACGCTGAGGCCGGCCTCATAATAGGATGATGCGATCAGATAAGGCGTCCCGCCCACGACGGCGGATCCCAGGCGGTAGGGGCCATCCAGAAACACGGTGGGGCTGTCGGATGTCGTCGCGACGTTCGTGAGGCTTCCGGCAGAATCGACAAGGATGGTTGAAATGGCGTCATCGCCCAATGCCGCACCGAACAGATAGGTCGATCCGTCAACCTCGACGAATTCAAGATCATAGGTGCTGCGCAAGGCAACCGATCCCGTGTCCCGGAAATTGGTGAGGTTGGACAGAGACGCTGGAGCCGTCACGGCCTCGTCAAACGTCACACGCCAGGTGATTGAGTCCGCATTGGTTGTGTCATCCGTCGGATTGTGCCGAACAATGGACGCCACGCGCGGCGCCGTTCCGTCGATGATCGCCAGCGTATCCGTGGCCGCGCCCGAATTGCCCAGAGAGGAGGTCAGATCACCCGTCGTGTTGACGGCATCGCCCAACGTGGAGCTGGTGACATCCACCGAGACCGTGCAGGTCGCACCCGCGAGAACCGCACCGCCTGTATAATTGACCGAGCCGGCGCCGGAAACGGCCGTCACCGTGCCACCCGTACAGGTCGTTGCGGCATTCGCCGGACTCGCGACCGTCATGCCCGCCGGGAAATTATCGGTGAAGTCCAGCGCTGTCGCCGCCACACCATTGGCCGAGCTGTCGATCGTGAAGGTCAGGGTCGAGCTGCCGCCCGCCGCCACCGAATCCGGGGCAAACACCTTGGTGAAGCCCGGCGGAACCGTGTTCAGCACTGCATAGGTTTCATCTGTCGCCGGCTCGCCGTCAGGCAGCGCGTTACCGGCCGCATCCGTAATGCCATGGCCCGTATTCAGGTTCAGCCCGACATTGCCGCTGCTCAGATCGGCGAGATTTCCCCCGGAAATCGTCAGCGTATAAGCCGCACCCGATCCGGCGAGGACGCCGGTTCCGGTCGTGCCCGTGATGTCGAAATCAGCCGCACCGGTATTCAGGACGGCCTCGTCAAACGTGATGTCAAAGACCAGCGTATCGGCATCCGTGTCTTCGGTCGCCGGCGTATTGCGGGCAAAGGCGGTAAGGCCCGGCGCGTCAGTATCGATCGCCAGGGTCAGTCCGCTTGCGAAGGTCGATGTATTGCCTGCCGCATCGAACGCAACCGCGATTATCGTACGCGAGCCGTCGGCCAGCGCCGGCAGGGTCGCGGACCAGTTTCCCGATCCGTCAACACCCACGGAAGTTATCGTCCCTGCGGCCAGGTTGTCGCCGGCAACGGACGAAACCAGGGTAACGCCTGTGTTGGGCTCCCCTGTTCCTTCAAGGGTCGGCGTCGTATCGCTGGTGATGTTGTCGTTATTGCTTGAGCCAGTGTCGGTCGCAGCCGTGAGGTCCGGCGCTGACGGCACAGACGGATCGGTCACGTCAATTGTGACTGACAATCCGGCCGACGCCGCAGACGTATTGCTGGCGGCGTCAGTCGCCGTCGCCGTGATTGTGTGAACATTCTCGCTCAGGGCCGAGCTGGTGATGGACCAGTCGCCGGACCCGTCCGCCGTCGCGGAACCCACCACGCCATCCAGAGACGAGATCAGCGTGACGGTGGCACCCACCTCTGCCGTACCCGTAAAGGTCGGTGTCGTCGCATTGGTGTTGTTGTCTGTGTCGTCATATCCCGTGTCGGAGCCTGCGGCCAGATCCGGTACCGAAGGCGCGGCCGGCGCGGTGTTGTCGATGGTGACGGTCCGCTGATCGGTGCCACTCGGCACCAGCGAAGCAAGCGGATTACCAGCGATGTCGGTGATGCCGTGGGCACCGGTCAGGGCGAGTGTGATATCGCCATCCAGACTGGCCAGATCACCGCCTGTGACCAGGATATCGATAACATTGTCCAGCGTGTTGACGAGGACCGGGCCGGCCGTCGTGCCGGACACTGTGAAGCTTCCATTGGCGGCACCGGTCACGTTTTCCGAAAGCGTCACGCGCCAGCTGGCGGTGTCGGAATTGGTCGGAGAGGACGGGCCGGTAATCGAGACAACACTCGGGGCCACTGTATCCACGCTCGCCACCGCATTGGGGTCTGTCGTGTTGGCTGGCGCGAAACCGTTCGTGCCATTGCCATTGCCAAACGCGTCGACGATGTCGGTATTGGCGTTGAACTGCAGCTGTGCCGTACCCGACCCGGTCAGGTTAGCGGTGATCTGGGCGTTGGTCCCATTGTCCTGCGAAATCTGGAGATCGCTTGCCGTGACACCAGCCGATGTCACAAGCGTGAAATCATCGATGGTGAAATTGTCCGGATCCTCGTTGATCGAGATAGACCACGTCACCAGCGTATTGCCGACTGTCGCATTATTGTTGGCGAAAATGTCGGTAACAATCGGCGGATCGTTATCGAGACTGTAGAAATTGTTATTGGTGCCCTGCGGGAAGGTGTTGGTCAGCGCATTGCCGGCGGTGTCGGTAATGTCCTGGCCAGCCGCGAAGCTGATTGTCGGGCTGGCATTCGACGTTGGCATATCTCCGCCCGAGACCGTGACATCCACAGTCGTGGCCGTGATGTTGCTGACAGAAACCACGCCGGTCGTCTGATCGACCTGGAAGTCATCGGCAGTTATATTTGCGACGGCCTCGGCGAACGTTATGCGCCATGTCACGGAATCCGCATCGGTGGTACCGGTGGCCGGGTTGAGAAAGTCAATGGAAGCCACCAGCGGCTCGATATTGTCGATCGTGTAGATTGGTTCATTCGGAATAGTTACCGAAACCAGATTTGTCAGCGCGTTGCCGGCGGGGTCGGTCAAATCGTGCGCGGGGTTGATGCTGAGCGCGATATCGCCATTGAGGTTCGACAAGTTGCCGCCCGAGGCCGTCACATTGAATTCGTACTCACTACCAGGTACACGCGGTTCGACGGACAGTGTTGCTGTCGTGCCCGCGATCTGGAAGTCGGCCGCATTCAAATTCTGCATGGCCGAATCGAAGGCGATCAGCCAGCTGACGGAATCCAGATTGGTTGATGCCGAATTGTTTCGCTGCAAACCGGTTATCAATGGCGCGAAATTATCGACGTCGAAAGTGTTGTCATTCGTTCCGGTCGGCGTGGTGTCGGTCAGGGCGTTGCCCGCGCTATCAGTAATGTCCTGCCCCCCTGCGAAGGACAGGGTGACGGTCGCATCAAGATCGGCCATGTCGCCGCCGGACACCGTCACATCGACCTGCGTTCCGGTGAAACCGGACGTGCCGATTGTGGCCCCGGTCGGGCCGCTTACCGAGAAGTCCGCATCCCCGACATTGGTCACGGTCTCGTCAAACGTCACCCGCCAGGTCAGGCTATCGGCATTGGTCGGCGAGGTCGACGGCGTCTGGCGCTCAATGGAGGCGATGCGAGGGGCGGTGGCGTCGGGAACATACGCCCCGCCGGACGCCTGAATGTTGGATATCGTAGTTGTGTTATTTGCCACCTCAGCCGTGACCGTGATGGGAGCGGCCCCAGGCGCTGTACTTGTAAACTGCCAGTTGAGGCTGCATGAGCCGCCCCCGGATGGAGCGTTGCATAGATACTGACCTCCACCGAAATCCGCGCCGCACCCCGCCCCCGAGCAGGCAGTGACGGAGGGCGAACTCGTCTGCCCATCCTCGTAAACAACAAACGAGACTATGGGAGGCCCGCTGAGGCGGTTGATCACAGAGAAACCATAAGTCAGACCACTTGGTGCCAGGCCGCCCCCAGAACCAGCTGAGCACGCCCCGGTGGCGTCATTGCCCCAAACTTCGCCGTTTGGAGCTATATCTGGACAACTGATTTGCGCCGAGGCCATTGAAGTCGCAGCCAGCGCAATCCCGATTGCGGCCGCGATGATTATTACGCCCCGACGAGCCGCAATCGCGAACCTGAACGAATTGAACATGATATTCCCCGCATTGACCTGATGTCCGGCTGCTACGCGAAAGCGCAATCCGGATTGCGGTCGATTAACGGCGCACAGAACAGAACAAACAATCGCCCAAAAGGGTGGGTCCGCGCTATAAAGGCCGGAAGTGTGGCGGGAGAGCACAGGTGAAACGTCCGGCAGATACAGGCGAATCAGGCCATTTGAGCTTTGCCAGCAAGGCAGGCTATGGCCTCGGCGATCTCGGCTTCCTGCTTGTCTGGCACGGCAGTGCGCTCTTCCTATTGTATTTTTATACCGACGTCCTCGGCCTGCCGCCCGGACTGGCCGGAGCCATTTACCTGATCTCCATGATCTGGGATGCCGTCTCGGACCCGATCGTGGCCGCATGGGCCGAGCGCCGGGCCGCTCGCACAGGCCGCTATGCGCCGATCATCGCCATGGCCGCCTTACCCGTTGGCCTGACCTATGGGTTGATGTTTATCGCCCCGCCCCTGTCCGGGCTCGCACTCGCGGGATGGGCGCTGGCCACGCATCTGGCTTTCCGTACCGCCTATACCATCGCCAGCATGCCCTACAATACACTGCCCGTGCGCCTGACAACCGATGGAAAGGCACGCAGTGCCCTCTCCGGCTTTCGCGTGTCCGGTGCCGCGACCGGCGCTGTGGTCACAGCTGTTCTCACCCCCGTCATCGTGCAGGCCAATCAGACCGCGGGCCGCACCGAAGCCTTCGGATATATGATCGCCGCCATTCTGGTCGGTCTGCTGGCTTCCGCCCTGCTCTTCACTTGCAGCCGGGTCGTTCGCGAACCGGAAATGCCGGCGCAGGACGCTGAACGCCCCGATTACCTCTCCGCCCTTTTCGGTCTGTTTCGCGCCGCACGCGGCAATACGCCCCTGCTTCGTCTGCTCGCCATCATGGTCGGCGGGACGATTGCTCAGGGCCTGTTCCTGCAGAATATGCTCTATTTCCTGACCCACGTGATCGGCCGGGCGGACCTCATCACCCCCGTTCTGGCGGCCTCGGCATTTGCGGTCATTCTCGCAGCTCCCGTCTGGGTCATTCTGGCCGCCCGCACGTCCAAACGTGTCAGCCTGATCAGCGGCCTCGCCGTCGCCGTGACCGGCTATGCGGCCATGGCGCTGGCACCGCCCGGCGGCGCAATGGTGCCAATGGTCTCCGTCGCGATTGCAGGCATTGGTGGCGCTGCCATTCCGGTGATGTTGTGGTCCATGGTCCCGGACGCGATCGAACATGGCGAACTGACGACCGGATTGCGCGTCGAGGCCCGCACGTTCGGGCTGGCCACCTTTGCGCAAAAATCAGCGGTAGGAATAACGGCCGTTATCATCGGTTTTATCCTGGCAAGCGCGGGGTATTCGGGAGATGCCGCTCCGCCGCAATCGGCACTGACCGCCATCCGCATCATGGTGTCCCTTGCGCCCGCGCTTTTGATGGCCGGCCTGATTGGGATCATCTGGACCTATCCGATCTCGCAATTGCGGCATCAGGAAATTCTCGCGGCACTGAAGCTGAAACAGAAATAGGCAGACCGCCCACCCTTTCAGGTGATTGCGCCTGACGCAAAGTGAGGGACAATCCATCCAAGAAATGTAGACACACGGGACGGTGAATGGCCGCAAACGACGCCACCTCTGACACGAACGATCTCAAAGCCCAGATTCAACACGATCTGGACGAGGTGCGTCTTGGACAAGCGCGTCTATTGCTGAAGCGGACACGAACGTCGTGTCTGATCGTGGAAGGCGTCATCCTCTATTTCACCGCCCTGATTGCCTTTTCCGGCCATCCTGTTTTCGCCGGCATCTGGCTGGCGCTGACCAGCATGATGGTCCTCATAGTTTTCCTCTACGGGCAAGCCTTCAGAAACGGCATCTCGCCGGAAAACCACAAGCGCTATCTGCGTGGCCATACGCTCATCTCTGCCATGACCGGGCTCGTATGGTCCGGCCTCGCCATTGCCTACCTGGACCCCTCTTCAACGCTGAACCTGTTCATTGCCGTCAATATCGTCGTTTCGATCGCCCTGGGCGGTATGTTGCCGAGTGCCGAATACCGGCCCACCTTCATCAGTCTTTCAACCGGCATGTTTCTGCCCTTCTCCCTGTTCTGGCTCGCAACCGTTGACGGGCCCGCCCGCTTGATCGGCGTCGGATTGCTGATCCTGTACGGGTTCGGCCTGCTGGTCAGTGCGCGCTCTGAACTGCAGACGATCGAAACGCTGGCCGCCGAGCGCAATCGGCGCCTGAACCAGAAACTTCAGGAACAGAACCGCAAGATTGAAAGAGCCAGCGCGGAAAAGTCGCGTTTTCTGGCGGCGACCAGCCACGACATGTCCCAGCCTCTGCAGGCCCAGGGCTTTTTCATTCGCGCACTGAAAGAAGAAGTCACCACAAAGGAGCAGGCCGACCTGTTGGCGAAAATCGAAGCGGCCTGGCGTAGTCAGAAAGACATGCTGCAAGCGCTCGTTGAAACCGCCCGCCTCAGTAGCGGCGCGATCACCGCCAGAACCAGCGCATTTGACCTCGCCGAAATCCTGACGGAAGTCGAGGCCGAATTCGCCGAACTTGCGCGCCAGAAGACACTCTCTCTGAGCATCGGGAAATGTAGCACTGCGGTTGAAACAGACCGGGTCCTCTTCGGCCGAATTCTGCGCAATCTGGTCGCGAATGCGATCAAATTCACCCCGCAAGGCGGGCGGGTCACGATTGATTGCCATGAATGCAAAGACGGTGTTCTGATTGAAGTAACAGATAACGGCCCCGGCATAAGCGAGGCTGATCAGGCTCGGATCTTCGAAGAATATGTCCAGTTGGGTGATGGCCCCGATCCGGAAGGCCTTGGTCTGGGATTGCCCATCGTCCGGCAACTGGCCGAAAAGCTCGCCCTTCCGCTGGAATTCAAGAGCCAGCCCGGATGGGGCACGCGCGTGGGTATCAGATTACTCGCAGCCAGCCGCGCCCCGGAGCGAAAAACAACATCCTTTCCGGATAAGCCCATCGAAGGACCACCGCTCATCCTGGTGATCGACGATGAAGCCTCCGTGCGTGAAAGCCTTGCGATGTTGCTGACCCAGTGGGGTTGCCGGGTCATCGCCGCAGCCTCCGGCCATGAGGCCAAGCGGATCCTGTCCTGGGCCAATGAAGCCCCCGGATTCATTATCGCGGACAAGCGTTTGTCGAACGGAGAAGACGGAATTGACGTCATTGCCGCCTTGCGTGACGAAGTGCTGGACGATATCCCCGCAGCCCTCCTGACGGGCGAAGTCTATGATTTTGCCAAGCTCGCTGAACTGGAAGATGTCACCATCATTCCAAAACCGGCGGAAAGCGAAGCGCTGCGTGCAGCGCTGGATCAGGCGCTCGAAGGCCGCACAGCAAACTAGATCAATCCCAGCAATACCGCCTTGTGGACACAAGCCGTCCGGGTTCGCACACCGAGCGCTTCAAAAATCGAGCGCAAATGCGATTTCACCGTGTTCTCACTGATATTCAGGCTCTCGGCGATCACCTTGTTGGTGGCACCTTCCCCTAGCATCTTCAGAACCACAATTTGGCGCGGGGCGAGCCTGGGCGGCTCCGCAGCCGAATTCCAGACCTCCTCACCTGCATCCAATACCACTGTTTGCGTCGCGTCAGGGGCATCAAAGACCGTCCCCCCGCCCAGAATACACGACACCGCATCTTGCAGGACGCTGATATCGGAAGACTTGGGAACAAACCCGCTCGCGCCCAGGCGCTGCATCTCGCTGACCGGCGGAGGGGTCGCAATTCCCGATAGCATTAAAACGGGTGGCGCATTCTTGTGCTTCGAGATCGCCGACAGCAGCGCCAGACCATTCATCCCTTTCATGACCAGGTCCAGAATGATCAGATTAAAACCTGTATCGCTCGACAACGCTTCCAGAAACACCACCGGGTCTTCAAAGGTCGAGACCTCATACCCGTCGCCGGTACCAGCCAGCAATGCGCTGAAGCCTTCGGTAAACATCCGATGATCATCCACCAGAGCGATGCGAACGGTTGAACTCATTTAATCTCTGGCCGGTCCATTTGCGCTTTTGCCGATACCGGTCATGCGAGCCGGGAATCAACCTGCCCACACAACTGTACATGCCACAGTTAGTGCAATCACAATCATCAGGCAAACCGCGGCGTGAACCGCGCATCGGGCCGCTTTTGTCGCCCGGCCTCCGATGCTGAGGCGCCGGACTATGCGTTATATTCGATAATTGGAAGAAATGGTGAGCCGGCAGGGGTTCGAACCGTGGACCTACTGATTAAAAGTCAGTTGCTCTACCGACTGAGCTACCGGCTCCCCGATGGGAGCGCCGGACCTATCCGCTTCGCATGGATACGTCAATAAGCAGCCATAATTTTGGGCAGTATACTGGCATATCTGTTTCAGCCGACTGGAGCACATTCATGAACCCGACGTCGCTTTTACGTTCGATCCCTGTTGTCTCGGCCATTCTGGTATCCTTGACGGCCTGCGCCTCCAATGGCGTCACTTCTGCCGGTATGGACGAAACCCGCAGCGCCGTGAGCGATGCCGTCGGTCTGCCCCGTGACCGCCCTGGCCGGATCATGGTCGATGAAGGCGACGAGACCGTCCCAACGCCTTATGGCGGTGAAGGGGCGCGCCGCGTCTGTTCGACAACCGCCCGTGACATTGCCCGACTGACCGCAGTCCTTGGGCCTGAGAACATTTATGTTCCCGAAGAACGCGAGGACGAAACCGAGGAGGAACGCAGCTGGCGGGAACGGTCCGCCATGTGGGCCGGCCGCAGCGGCAACGCCATCTCCAGCGGCGCCCGCGACCTGTACAGATCCACGATTGTCGGACTGAATCCGGCACGCCCTGTCTTGCGTTTTGTCGGCCGGGCGGGAGAAATCGAACGGGAAGCCCGGGCCCAACGCATCACCGCTCTTAATCGGCGCGCCTATCTGCGCGGGCTTTTTGATGGCTTCGGTTGTTCCGACAGCTACCTGACCCGTGCATTCGACGAGTACGAGCTATCGCCCGAACCGGGCACTGACTAGCCGCGCCGCGCTTCGCCTTCAGCCCACCGGGCGCGGAAGTCCGTTACGAACTGGTCGAACGTGCCCGCGGCAATGGTCGCCCGCATCCGCGCCATCAGCTGCTCATAATACGCAATATTATGCCAGCTGAGCAGCATGGCAGCGAGATATTCGCCGGCCCGGACGAGGTGGTGAATATAGGCCTTTGAATAGTCGCGGCTGGCGGGGCAGTCGATGGACGCGTCCAATGGCGATGTATCCTCGGCAAATTCCGCCCGCTTCAGATTGACCGGGCCGAAGTCCGACCAGGCCTGACCATGGCGTCCGGAACGGGTGGGCATGACGCAGTCAAACATATCGATCCCGCGCGCCACCGCCTCAACCAGATCAATCGGCTTGCCGACGCCCATCAGATAATGTGGCCGGTCGGCGGGGAGTTCGGGAACGGTGTAATCCAGCACCTCGCACATGGTTTCCAGCCCTTCACCGACGGCCAGACCGCCGACGGCATAGCCGTCAAACCCGGTTTCAACGAGGCGCTGCGCCGATTCCTTGCGCAGATTTTCGTACACCGCCCCCTGGACAATGCCGAAAAGCGCCTGGGTATCGCGTTCGCCAAATGCCGCCTTGCATCTCGCGCCCCAGCGCAGCGACATTTCCATGGAGGCTCGGGCTTCGTCCTTGGTGCAGGGAAAGTTCGTGCACTCGTCCAGCTGCATGGAGATATCCGCACCCAGAAGGTCCGCCTGGATCTCGATCGCCCGCTCCGGCGTCAATTGGTGTTTTGAACCGTCAATGTGGGACTGGAACTCCACCCCTTCCTCGGTCAGCTTTCGCAAACCCGCCAGAGACCAGACCTGGAAGCCGCCGGAATCGGTCAGGATCGGACCATCCCAATTCATGAATTCATGCAGCCCGCCGAGACGCTTCACCCGCTCGGCCCCGGGCCGCAGCATCAGATGATAGGTATTCCCGAGAATGATATCCGCGCCCGCTTGCCGGACCTGTTCAGGATACAGCGCCTTCACCGTCGCCGCCGTGCCGACGGGCATGAAGGCCGGCGTGCGGATATCGCCGCGCGGTGTTTTCAGAACCCCGGTCCGCGCCTTGCCATCTGTAGCGTGAATTTCGAAGGGAAAGGCACTCATCTTGCGGCCTCGATCAGACAGGCATCGCCATAGGAAAAGAAGCGATAGTTTTCCGCTATTGCATGGGCATAGGCTGCCTGCATCCGGTCCAGTCCTGCCAGCGCCGAGACCAGCATGAACAGGGTGGATTTCGGCAGGTGGAAATTCGTCAACAAGGCATCCGTCACCTTGAAGCGGTAACCCGGCGTAATGAAGATGTCCGTGTCCATCGTGCCCGCCCGGACGCCGCTCTCAGTCGCCAGACTTTCAATCGTGCGCAGCGCCGTGGTGCCGACCGGGATAACCCGCCGCCCCTCCGACTTCGCGCGATGGATCAGGTTTGCACTTGAATCAGATATTTCACACCACTCGGCATGCATTTGATGTTCTTGTACATTTTCCGTTTTGACCGGCAGGAACGTTCCCGCGCCGACATGTAGAGTAACCGTTGCGGTCTCAACACGTCGTGCTGCCAAGGCCTCCATCAAGCGATCGGTAAAATGAAGCCCGGCGGTCGGAGCCGCAACGGATTCGGTTTTGTTCTCTGCCGCGAACCGGGTCTGGTAATCCTCATCATCCGCCTCATCGACCGGGCGCTTTGATGCGATATAAGGCGGCAGCGGCAACGAGCCGGCCGCTTGAATCGACGCCTCAAGGGCATGACCTGACCTGTTGAATTGAATCAGGAAATCACCGCCTTCAGGCTTTGCTTCAATGGTCGCGACAAGGTCGCCGAAAATTATTTCATCGCCTTCGCGCAGGCGCTTGCCGGGCTTGGCAAACACCCGCCAACGGCTCGCATCGACCCGTTTGTGCAAATTGACCGAGACGGGCACATCACTACTGTCCGCATTCCGCGCGGGCCGAAAGCCGCTCAGAGCCGCGCGCATTACCCGGGTATCATTCAGCACCAGCAGATCACCGGGCTGCAAGAGCGCCGGCAGATCCAGCACCCCATGATCCCCTAGCCTGCCGTCAGACGCGATGTGCAGCAATCTGGCAGCATCGCGCGGCCGCGCAGGGCGCAGCGCAATCCGGTCTTCCGGGAGAACGAAATCGAAATCACTTAATTGCATGGTGGCGGGGTCTATCTTTTGCCGCATTGCACGGCAAGCTTACCGCTGTTCAGGCCAAGGAGAGGCGTGTGAATTTCAGATTCCGGCAACCGGCACGCCGCCTTCTTCTGGCCGATCTGGTCGTCCTGCCGTTATGCGCTGTTGTGGTCCTGCTGTGGCTCGCCCCATTCTGGAATTTTGCGGATCTCTACCGGCAGCTCTGGCCGGTTTGGGCAATGGCCGGGATCGTCATTCCGGGATTAACGGCGCTGTTGAAACGGTGGTCTCACACGGTTGTCAGCGCGCTACTCGTCGGGCTGATCCTTTTGGCGGCAGCAACCGAATTCTGGCGCAGTCAGACGCAGCCCTATTCTTTGACCATGCCTGATGATCCGGTCATGTTAACCGTCGCCACACACAATGTGTGGGGCCGGAATTTCGATCCTGAGCACACTATCAGTGTCCTTGAAAGTCTCGATGTCGATGTGATCGGCCTGCAGGAAGCTTTTGGCAATTCCCGCGGAATTGAATCTGCCCTGCTGGCAACCCACCCCTTCCGCGCCCGATGTGACCGGCACGCCACGCGTCTGGTCTCCCGGCTCGAAATCATCGACTCCGGCTGTCTGGAGTGGCGCGATACGGACTGGCCCGACAGCCGCCTCGCTTTATGGCGTTGGGAAGTGCCGCGAACGGTCTGGGCCCGTATCCGGCTGGCGGATGGCAGCGATGTGGTGGTCGTCGTAACCCATATGACCTGGCCCAACCCGTTATCCGTGCAAAATGAACAACGGCGCAATCTTGCCGATCTTATCGCCCGAAGAGACTGGGACAGTGTCATTCTCATGGGCGACTTCAATGCCGCCGCGCCATCCGTCGCGCTGGACCGGATTGAACGCGACATCGGCCTTCAAAGGCGAACGATCAGCCTTCCAACCTGGCCCTCATCGAGAACCGTCAGCCGCCGCATCGGCGTCCCGTTACCTGATCTGCCCGGCATGGTCGGGATCGACCATGTCTTCGCCAGCGCTGACTGGACCACACTCGACACCGCGGCAGGCCCAATAACCGGCTCGGATCACCGGCCCGTCGAGGTGACACTTTTTCGAATGCGGGAAGCAGGCTAAGCCGCTTCCAGCCTCGTCCGAGTCCAATTTTTGAGATAGTATTGGTGCAGTAATATCCTGTCGTTGTTTGTCTGCAAGAGAGCTCGTAGCAGCCATGAAAATCAGGGAGAATACTACGGACCGTCTCGTAATCGTTCGAAGTAGTGCAATGGAGCGACTCTTCTTCTCCGCCACAATCGCCATTGGCTTTGCAATCCTCTTTTTTGGAGATGCTTTGGACGCGCCTTTCTGGGTTCGCCTGTGTTTCTTCGCCCTGTTTGTTTCGGGCGGGATATTGTTCTGGTTGATGAGCGCTAAAGTAACAGTGACGCTCGATGGCCGAGTAGGTGAAGCGCGGGTTCACTGGGCGCGAATGACAGGCGAGAAAACTCGTTCGACGAGCCTGGAGGAGATCGTGGAGCTACGCGCCCAGATGGGGGAAGACGCGGGTCGGCTCAGATTTCATCTGGAAGACGGTTCAACCATACCGCTTACCCCATACAGCTACAGTGGCGGGGGCCACCCACTGGTTATCGAAAGCGTCAACGCCTGGCTTGCCAATTGGACCCAAGGAAAGACTTGAGGCATGCTGGTCTGATCAGCCCGCGCCAGTTTGGGGTAACGTTAGATATTGTCGCTGCGTTGCTCAAAGGGTCTTGGATCACGAGCTTGCTGCATCGACTGGGCCCCTTCTGGAATGGGCTCGAAGCCGACATCTGGCATCGTTGAGATAATTGGGTCCTGACCCTAGATTTTGATCCAACTAAGCGTCGACCAGTTTTGCTGAGATGATCTTGCCGGGATTGCGTGGCGGTTCGCCCTTGGGCAGGGCGTCCACATGTTCCATACCGGAAATGACCTCACCCCAGACTGTGTACTGGTTATTGAGGTAGGGCACTTCATCAAGACAGATAAAGAACTGGCTGTCGGCGGAATTCGGATCGGACGCCCGCGCCATGGACATGGTGCCGCGCACATGCGGCTCAGAATTGAATTCAGCATCAATATTCTGACCGGATCCGCCCATACCGTTGCCATTCGGGCATCCGCCCTGTGCAACAAAGCCGTCAATCACGCGGTGAAAGGTCAAACCGTCATAAAACCCGTCAGCCGCCAGCTCTGATATCCGGGCAACATGTTTGGGAGCGAGGTCGTCGCGCAGCTTTATGACGACATCACCGCCGTCGAGTTGAAAAACCAGATTTTTATCAGCCATTTGAATTTACTCCGTAATACGAACGGGAACGTCGACTTCACACACATCCGGTGCCTCGCCGCCCTCGCCCTGCGCCATCAACCAGTCGGCGAAAGCTTGTGAATTGGTATCAATCACCTCAACGGTAACCTGCCCGTCGAAGTCGGTATCCGAGCCGACGCGCATCGAACGAATCGTATCCGGTGTAAAGCCCGGATCCTGTCCAGCAGTGCCCACGGCGATCGCATTGACGGCATCCTGACCCGCGCGCACCCGGCCCCAGACCGTATATTGCGCATTCAAATGCTCTGCATCGCCCCGCGTGATATAAAACTGGCTGCCCGCGCTGTTCGGATCGCTCGTACGCGCCATGGAGGCTGCGCCCTCGCAATGAAGCAGCCAGCTTTCCACCCGGCCGTCAGCGGTAATGCTGGCCAGCGCGGCGGCTTGTGTGCCGGCCGGAAAGCCGTTCCAGAAACCGGCACGCGCCATTGACGGATTGCTGCGCGGATTGATGACGCGATCCTGTGTTTCGAAAATCGGCATCTCATTCGGGTCGCGGCGCATGGTGAATTCGCCGGGCACGCGATCCATATCGGTCGAATGCGACGGATTGGTCCGGCTGCCCCCGCCTTGCGCAACGAACCCGTCGATCACCCGGTGCCAGACCAGAAAATCATAGAAGCGCTCATTGGCCAGCGTCGTCATGCGCTCGACATGTTGTGGCGCGAATTCCGGCGCCAGCTCAATGACGATCATGCCATGATCGGTTTCAATATAGAGCAGATCGTCCTGCTCGACCGTCCGCCAGACACCGTCAGGAAAATCGTATTCCTGTGGATCGGCCGACACGGCCATTGTCTCGTTATCGTCCTGAACAAGCGCCGCCAGGCGGGTTTCATTTGCCGTTTCCGCAGCCTCATTGGCGGATTCTGCCGCACCGGCATCCACTTCTGTGCTAGTGTTTTCAGCGCACGCACCTGTCGCCAATACCAGCGCAATCGCGCTCGACATCCAAACTCGTTTCATCACGCAAACTTCTCCAGCAACATATTCTTGACCGATGGGGACACAAACGCACTGACATCCCCGCCCAGCCGGGCAATTTCCTTGACCAGTCGGGAGGCGACCGCCTGATGCCGCGGGTCCGCCATCAGGAATACGGTTTCAATCTCCGAATTCAGACGCTGGTTCATCCCGACCATCTGGAACTCATATTCGAAATCCGAGACCGCCCGCAAACCGCGCACAATGCTGCTGGCCCCGATTTCCTCGGCAAAATGCATCAGCAGGCCATCGAACGGGCGGACCTCAATCTCTGTGTCTGTTTTCAAGGCCTCGGCGACCGCTTCCACCATGGACACACGCTCGGACAGCGAAAACAGCGGCCCCTTGTCCTCATTGATCGCCACGCCGATCACCAGCTTGTCGACCAGCTTCACCGCCCGGCCAATAATATCCACATGGCCATTGGTGATCGGGTCAAACGTTCCGGGATAAAGGGCGACGCGTTGGGTCATGCCTCGCTATCGCCTTCAGTGGCTGGACCGTCAGTGTCAGGATTTTCGCCCTCGACTACCGCGTCCTCGTCGGCATCCTCTTCGCCACTGTCTGCCACGCGCACGACAGAGACAACCGACTCCCCGGCGCGTGGTTTGAGCAGCGTAACCCCCTTGGTGGACCGTCCCGCAATCCGCACGGTATCCAGCGGGAAGCGGATCAATTGGCCGCCATCGGTCACCGCCATGATCTGATCGGCATCTTCCACGGTGAAGCTGGCCGCCAGTGGCACGCCGCGCGACAAGTCATGAGCCGCAACGCCCTGCCCGCCGCGATTCATCACCCGGTATTCATAGCCGGACGAGCGTTTGCCAAATCCGTCCGATGCCACCGTCAATACGAATTGTTCGGCAGCGCCCAGCTCGGCGATCCGCTCGGACGAAAGCGCGGCATCCTCGCCCTCTTCGAGCGAAATTTCATCAATGTCCTCAGCCTCCTCGGCCCCGGACACAGCGCGCCGCATGGCCGCGGCATGCTTCAGATAGGCCCGCGCTTCCTCTGTGGTCACGTCGACATGGTGAAGCACAGCCATCGAGATGACGTGGTCGTCCTTGCCCAGACGTACGCCCCTCACCCCGACCGAATTCCGGCCACGGAAGACGCGAACATCGGTCGTTGCGAAGCGAATGGCCCGGCCTTTTCGTGTGGTCAGCAAGACATCGTCCGCCTCGGTGCACAGACGCACATCAACAATCCGGTCTTCACCTTCGAGCTTCATGGCAATCTTGCCATTACGGTTGACCTGCACGAAGTCGGAGAGCTTGTTGCGGCGTACCGTGCCGGACGCGGTCGCAAACATGACGTCCAGCTTTTCCCATTCGGACTCGTCTTCCGGCAGCGCCATGACCGACGTGATGGTCACATCCTCATCCAGCGGGAAGATGTTGACCAGCGCCTTGCCGCGCGTGTTCGGCGCACCAATTGGCAGTCGCCACGTCTTCGACTTGTAGACCATACCGTCCGACGAGAAGAAAAGCAGCGGGGCATGCGTATTCGCGACGAACAATGTCGCGACAAAGTCCTCGTCTTTCATGGACATGCCCGAGCGGCCCTTGCCACCCCGACGTTGGGCCCGATAGTCGGAAAGCGGCGTCCGTTTGACGTAACCGGCATGGGTGACCGTCACGACCATTTCTTCGCGTGCAATCAGGTCTTCGTCTTCGACTTCCAGCTCGACATCCAGAATTGTGGTCCGGCGCGGAACAGCGAACTGGTCGCGCGCTTCCAGCAATTCGGTCTTGATGATCTCCTGCACACGGGCGCGGGAACTGAGGATATCGAGCAGATCCTTGATCTTCTCCGCCAGCCCCTTGGCTTCATCGCCCAATTCCTCACGGCCCAGAGCCGTCAGGCGAGCAAGACGCAGATCCATAATGGCCTGGGCCTGTTCCAGCGTCAGGCGCAGCGTCTGGCCATCTGAGAGAACGGAACGCGGATCAGCGACAAGCGCCACAAGCGATGCCACGTCCTGCGCCGGCCAATCGCGATCCATCAACTGTTCGCGTGCCGTCGCCGGATTGGGCGCTTTGCGGATCGTCGCAATAACTTCATCGATATTGGCCACCGCCAGGGCAAGACCAACGATGACATGGGCGCGATCCCGAGCCTTTTTCAGATCATGCCGGGCCCGGCGTGCTACCACTTCCTCGCGGAAACGCAGGAAGGTTTCCAGATAGCCCCGCATCCCCATCAGAACCGGGCGGCCGCCTACAAGCGACAACATGTTGACGCCGAAATTCTGCTGCATCGGCGACCAGCGATAAAGCTGATTCAGGATTACTTCGGCATTCGCGTCCTTTTTCAGCTCGATATAGACGCGCATTCCCGTGCGGTTGGATTCATCGCGAAGATCGGAAATGCCTTCGATACGCTTGTCGCGCACCAGCTCGGCGATCTTCTCGATCATGTTGGCCTTGTTCACCTGATAGGGAATGGCCGTCACGACAATGGCCTGACGGTCCTTGCGGACCTCTTCAATGCTCGTCGTGGCCCGCATGATCACTGATCCGCGCCCCGTCGACAGCCCTGCGCGGGCTCCGGCGCGGCCGACAATCTGTGCACCAGTCGGGAAATCCGGCCCCGGAACGATCTCCAATAGCTCGGCATCCACTTCGCCGAGGTTGTGTGGCGGGATGTTGGTGGCCATGCCGACCGCGATGCCGCTGCTGCCGTTGACCAGCAGCGGCTTCAACCCGTCGCGCGCATCGGGAATCGCCCGGCTGACAATCACCGACATGGCGTAATCGAGATAGGAGGATTTCATCTCCTGCTCGATCGAGATGGAGGTCACGCCGCTCTCAAAGGGCGGGGTTTCGTCCGAAACGGGCGGTTCGTTTTCGTCGTTCAAAAGCGACTTCTCCGGTCTGTCAGGCACAACAGCCGGGACAGGCCGTCATGCGTATCTCACCGGCACAGGAATCACCGGCAATCGCTGACGGCCAGCCTATCGTCTGCAGGGGTATTTATCAAACAGCGAAGGCCGCAACGGCGCAGGCCGATTGAGGCTGAAACCGGGCCTGTTCAATCTTCCGGAGACAGATCAAGTCCCGTCACCGTCTCGAGGGCGTATCTGGCAATGCGGATCCGGTTACGTCCGTCGTCTTCGGCAAAATCGAGTTCCATGTTCATCGCGAAGAAAAACACGTCATCGCCGGTTTCAAGCCAGCCAACATACCATCCCGTATTCGGTTCATCGCGGATCGCCCAGCCGGTTTTCGCGCGTATAACCCAATCGTCGCCACGATCCGCTTCCATGATCTCGATCACACGATCCATGACGTCTGCGCGGAATGGCAGGTCGCGGGAATAAAGCCGCCCAAGGAAATCTATCTGCTCCTGCGCAGAAATCTCCAGCGGCCCTTCAAGCCAGAACAGGTCTGGGGAGTCCGGTGCACCGATATCGCCATTGCCATAGCCCATGGCTGATACCAGCTCCTGCATCCGATCATGACCCACCTCGCGGACCCAGGACTGATAAGCCCAGACGGCTGACCGGCGGAATGCAGATCGAAGGCTTTGATCCTGGTCCCAGCTACCGCCGCGTTCAACGCCGTCCCAGGCAATGGTATCGCTGACCGGGTCCTCGATCACGCCGGTCTCGAGAATGATGAGGGAATTGGCGATCTTGAAGGTCGAGGCTGGAAGGAAGCCCTGCGCCGCGCGTTCAGGATTGGCGGTCCATTGATGCTGATCAGACAGGCGCTCAACAACAATGGTGCCGACCGAATTGAAGAGTTCGAAGACGGGATCGAGCTCTTGAGCCTGCGCAGTCGCGGACATCATCAAGCCCAGAATTATCAGAAGCCGCATTCTTTCTCTCCTCATTTTCGCAAAGCCTTGCAGGAGATTACGGCGGCAAAAGGACAAAGCCGGGACGGTTAGGACAACCGCCCGCCCCGGCATCTTCCCGTGGGTTAGCTGTTTGCCATGAACTCACTAAAATCAAGCCGCTGATTTCCATCAGCATCAAGCTCGAGCACTAGCTCCTCGGCAGCATCTTGTGGCGACTGATTGGCCTCAAAGCCGACACTGCCCAGTGCGGTGGCCAACTCATCAATCGAAATCATTTCATCAACATTGCGGTCCAGAGCCACGAAGCTCGCTCGCATCAACGGCACATAGCGCCCCGAAAACTCATAGCGGGAAATCGCGCCGTCCTGGTTGCGGTCATAGCGAGAAAACTCCCGCCTCGTATGACCTTCCAGCTCGCGCAGACTGACTTCCCGCCGCAGGGCTGCTGGATCAGCGTTCGGATTCCAGATCAGCCCCTCATCACGGACCGACGACATGAATTCCTGGAGGCTGATGCTGTTGCTGCTATCGGAATCCATTTCCGCAAAAACGGCCGCGCCGTCCTGAGCCATCGAAGGCGAAGCCAATGCGAATGTTAGCGAAAACGCGCCGGCAACAAGCAAGCCAAGAGACTTCGCCGGATGATTGGAAACCACTGAGGTCATGGAAATAATCCTTTCGAGATTGGGAACAGCGCGTTCCGTACCCGGTTCGACTTCAGAGGAAACAAGCGATCGGACTGTCTCACTGACGCTTTCGCCACGTTCTCGGGATAGCGCCAGCAATGCCTGTTTCTGAGAATACGAAATTCTCACCTCAAGCATTTCGCTTTTCTTTTCAGAATAAGAACGATGTTTAGACAAAACGATATCTCCTGAGCGGCAACCGAACCGGCTACAAAGCACAGGACAATTCATGCCGGGTCGCGGGGAGATTTTAAGCGAAATCAGGTTCGGACACGAGAAAAAACATGTCCGGACAAGCCGATCTACTCGCTGTCGGCCTCCAGCTCTCTGGCCCCGATCGTCACCGCCAGAAGGGCCCGGTTGCGCGCCATGTTCTGTTCCACCATCCGCTGGGCGGAGGGCCAGACTTCGCGCGGCTTCAGCCATTCGTTTTCCGGCATCGGCGCAGAATTGGTCGCGGCGATATATACGCTGTCGGAGGCGGAACAAATCCACCAGGGCGTAAACTCACCTGTGAAAATCTCGCCATTTTCCTGCAACCGGTCCAACGCTGCCTGCATCCGGGTGACGTTGGCAAAAGACTGACCATCGTCTGAAATATTCATAAAGGACGCGACTTCACCGCCGGCCATATCTGTGACAATCGGCACACCGTTCGTGGCGGTCGAATCCAGACAACGCAATGCGTCATAAAGTGCCCTGCCGCGTGCCAGGAAAAACACATACACCGCCTGATCCGGATCGAAGGACGCATAACGGCGGGCCGCTTCAAACAGATAGGCGGCCGGAATTTCATTGCGGGCATTATAAAGCTGCTCGGCAATTTCCCGGTCACGAGAACGGTCTTCGCCACGCATGACGCCCATTTCGGCCAGCACTTCGCCCCACGCTCCATCTCCAACGACAAAACTGGTGCTGTTACCGTCGGACAGGGTGACTTCTGTCAAAACCGGGTGGCGCGTACCGCCAACCACCATCTGCGCAGAGGCCAGACCGGCAAAAGCTGCGGCGGCCAGAAGGCCGCCCATAAACTTGGAACACTTGATCAAAACGGTATCTCGTCATCCATGTCATCATTCCGGAAACTGTCGCGGTTGTCGGACACCTGTCCGCCGCCACCGGATTGATTGCTGGCACGATCATAACCCCCGCCGCCGGAATTGTCGCCCCGGCTGTCCAGCATCTGCAATTCGCCGCGGAAACGCTGCAGCACGACCTCGGTCGTGTACTTGTCATTTCCATCGCGATCCTGCCATTTGCGGGTCTGAAGCTGGCCCTCGATATAGACCTTCGAGCCCTTTTTCAGATAGTTCTCCGCAACCTTGGCCAGGTTCTCGTTGAAAATCACAACGTTATGCCATTCGGTTTTTTCCTTGCGCTCGCCGGAATTCTTGTCCCGCCAGCTCTCGGATGTCGCAATACGCAGATTGCAAACCGGGTCTCCGGAATTCAATCGACGGATCTCCGGATCCGCTCCGAGATTGCCCACAAGTATGACCTTATTGACGCTGCCCGCCATATCCCCATCTTCCTCTGTCTGCTCAAGTCCATCCCAACGGTGGACCGGAGATAAATGTTCACATAATGTTCCCGCAGTCAAATGCGTGATTCCCCGCAGTTGAACGCACCACGAGGCCGAAGTCCATGTCCGATCCCATGAAGTCCATCCGCGTCCAGGGCGCACGCGAGCACAATCTCAAGGATGTCTCGCTGGAAATTCCGCGCGACCAGCTGATTGTCTTCACTGGACTTTCCGGGTCTGGTAAATCCTCTCTGGCCTTCGATACCATCTATGCCGAAGGTCAGCGGCGATATGTGGAAAGTCTGTCGGCCTATGCCCGGCAATTCCTGGAATTGATGTCGAAACCGGATGTGGATTCGATTGAAGGCCTGTCGCCCGCCATTTCCATCGAGCAGAAGACGACATCTAAGAACCCGCGCTCGACCGTCGCGACGGTTACCGAAATCTACGACTATATGCGCCTTTTGTGGGCGCGTGTGGGTGTGCCCTACTCGCCGGCCACGGGGCTGCCGATTGAAAGCCAGACCGTCAGCCAGATGGTCGACCGGCTGATGGACCTCGAGGAAGGGACACGCCTCTATCTGCTGGCGCCCGCCGTCCGGGGCCGCAAGGGCGAATATCGCAAGGAGTTTGCGACCTGGCTGAAGGCCGGCTTTCAACGCGTGAAGGTCAATGGCGAATTCCATTCTCTGGAAGAGCCGCCAGTGCTGGACAAGAAATTCAAGCATGACATCGACGTGGTCGTGGACCGTGTCATCATCCGGGAAGGTTCAGAGCAACGCTTCGCGGAATCGCTGGAAGCCGCTTTGAAGATTGCCGATGGCATTGCCATTGCCGAATTTGCGGACAAGGACGAAGGCGAGGACGAACCGCGCCGCATCATTTTTTCCGAGAAATTCGCCTGTCCGGAATCCGGATTCACCATCGAGGAAATCGAACCGCGTCTGTTTTCGTTCAACAATCCGTTCGGCGCTTGCCCGGCCTGTGACGGGCTGGGCCAGTCGTTGAAATTTGACGAGCATCTGGTTGTGCCGGATCGCGGCAAGAGCCTGATGGATGGCGCTATCGCTCCCTGGAGCCGGACCACTTCCCGGCTTTACCAGCAAACCCTGACGGCGCTGGCCGAGCATTTCGGCGCTTCCATGGTGGAGCCATGGCGTGACCTGCTGGATGATTTCAAGAAGGTCGTGCTTTACGGCACGAAAGAGAAGATCAAATTCACCTACGAAGATGGCTTGCGGACGTTTGAGACGACCAAGTCATTCGAGGGCGTGGTCCCCAATCTGGAGCGCCGTTGGCGCGAGACGGATTCCAACTGGGTGCGGGATGATCTGGCCCGTTTCCAGTCGGCCCAGCCGTGTGAAACCTGCGGCGGCAAGCGCCTCAAGCCCGAAGCCCTCGCCGTCAAGATTGGCGAGCTCGACATTTCCGAAGCCAGCCACAAATCCATCGGTCTGGCGGCCGACTGGTTTGACTCCGTGGCCGAAAACTTCACGCCGCGGGAAAAGGCGATTGCCGAACGCATCCTGAAGGAAATCCGCGAGCGCTTGCGGTTTCTCGTGGATGTCGGCCTCGATTATCTCACGCTCGACCGGGCTTCCGGCACCCTGTCCGGCGGGGAAAGCCAGCGCATTCGCCTCGCCTCGCAAATCGGCTCCGGCCTGACCGGCGTGCTCTATGTTCTGGATGAGCCCTCCATCGGCCTTCATCAGCGGGACAATACCCGCCTTCTGGAATCCCTGCGGGGCCTGCGCGACCTTGGCAACACCGTGATCGTCGTCGAGCATGACGAGGAAGCCATTCTGACCGCAGATCACGTCGTCGATCTCGGACCGTTCGCCGGCGTTCATGGCGGCGAAATCATTGCCTCTGGCAAGCCGGAAGAGATCAAGGCGAACCCCAAGAGCCTGACGGGACAATACCTCTCCGGGGCGAAGGAAATCTCCATCCCCGATACACGCCGCAAGCCAAAGAAGGGCCGCAAGATCGTGGTTGAAGGCGCAACCGGAAACAATCTGAAGAACGTCACGGCCGAATTTCCTCTGGGGATATTCGTCTGCGTGACCGGCGTGTCGGGCGGCGGCAAATCCACCCTGACCATCGAGACGCTGTACAAGGCCGCAGCCCGCAAGCTGAACAAGGCCCAGAATGTTCCCGCCCCCTATGAACGGATCAAGGGGCTCGAATATCTCGACAAGATCATCGATATCGACCAGTCACCGATTGGCCGCACGCCGCGCTCCAATCCGGCCACCTATACCGGAGCCTTCACCCCCATCCGCGAATGGTTTGCCGGCCTGCCGGAATCCAAGGCCCGCGGTTACAAGCCCGGCCGCTTCTCCTTCAACGTGAAGGGCGGACGCTGTGAAGCCTGTCAGGGCGATGGCGTCGTGAAAATCGAGATGCACTTCCTGCCGGACGTTTTTGTGCCGTGTGATGTCTGCCATGGCGCACGCTTCAATCGCGAAACACTGGAAGTCACTTTCAAGGGCAAGTCGATCGCCGATGTGCTGGACATGACGGTGGAAGAAGGCGCGGACTTCTTCAAGGCGGTGCCTGCCGTGCGCGACAAGATGGAGACGCTGAAACGGGTCGGCCTCGGCTATATCAAGATCGGCCAGCCCGCCACCCAGCTGTCCGGCGGTGAAGCCCAACGTGTGAAGCTGTCAAAGGAATTGTCAAAACGCGCCACCGGCAAGACGCTCTACATACTCGATGAGCCCACCACCGGCCTGCATTTCGAGGACGTCAACAAGCTCCTCGAAGTACTCCACGAGCTGGTGGAGACCGGCAATACGGTTCTGGTGATCGAACATAATCTCGACGTCATCAAAACCGCTGACTGGCTGATCGATCTGGGTCCCGAGGGCGGCGATGGCGGCGGCGAGATCGTTGCCGTCGGCACACCGGAAAAAGTCGCGGACGTCGAGGCCAGCTGGACCGGCCGTTATCTCAAACCGATGCTGGAACGCGATATCGCCCGCAAGAAAAGCGCCTGATCAGGAGAAAGTATCTGCGAGTGGCCGGTTGCTTTCGTCGATCTGCAGCGCGGCATAGCTGGCGATGCCGCGCATCATGAGGGCGGGCGCCAGATAGATGAGCTGAACGATGGCATAAAAGACGAAGAGGAGTGGCCAGCTCGCCGTCTGGCCGGATTCCATCTGGCCCGTCTGATCAAAGGGCATGACACCAATGACCCCGACAAAGAGGCCATACGCGATCAGCGACAGGGCAATGGCAACGATAAAACTGCCCAGCAATGGCCAGAATATCCGCCGCGCACCCTGAATACCGGCACCGATGGAAATTCGCCCTTTCAGAATCCCCAGCGCCAATACCGGCGAGAAAAGTGTCATTATCGCGCCCGTCAGCACGAATATGACCAAAACGACGAGGCTGCCCGCCAGCATCGCGCCAGCCGGGCCGGCAGCCGCGAAAAGTGCGGTGATAATGACCGCTGCGATACTGACCAGAAGAATCGCACCGAACATGATGAGACCGAGCAACAAGCCGGTGAGCGCGAAGACGCCCTCATCCCGGCCGATCCGGAATGGAAAAATGCCGTCATCCTGTCCCCGCACAAAAAGCCGCAACCAGGCGCATTCAAACAGAACGCCCAGCACGAGGGCGATCCCCATGAACGGGAGAAGGCTGGAGATATAATCGCCGGTCACTCGGAGCTGTTCAGAATCCGAGACGGTGCCGCCAGCACCCATTGCCATTTCCATGTAGGCGGCCATCTCGTCGCCAGCAGCCTGCAATTGAAACGCACTCAGTGCCGCCCCGTAGACAATCGTCCAGACCGCCAGCGTTACAAAGGCGCGTGGCCGCGCACGAATGACTTCAAATGCAAAGCCCAGCGCTTTCCCAACATCAAAATTCGGCTTCATGTCCGGCTCCGGTCTGACTTGCACCCAGCAACTGTTTCAAACCAGACCGGATAGAACATCAAGCACGCCATCAGTCAGATTCTGACGTCGGAGCCGCCGGCCGGGTCGACAAGGCCGTATAGGCACCAACGCCATGCCAGATGGCATCCACAAATGACCGGAGAATCACCGACAGCAATCCCGCCGCAATCAGCGTGGAAACCGTGCCCGTCGACGTCAGCGATTCGGTCAAAAGGGCGACGATCTGGTCCGGATCCGGCTCCTGCCCGGCCTGCGCCATGGTGAAAAGCTCGCTCAGTGTTGGCCACAATGCGCCGAGGAAAGCGAAATTCAGGATCAGGCCGACAACAGACGACAGAACAAAGATGAGGATTCCGGCCACGATATAGCTACCCAGTACCGGCCAGAAGACGCCCTTCGTCGCGCTCCATCCCGGAAAAACAATCCGCTTTTCGAGAATGGAAAGGGCAGGCGCAGCCGACACCCGGATCGCGATGAACAGCGCGGCAAACAGCAGAGCCAGAACAAATATCCCGATCGCCAGACCTGCCGCCAGACCAGCCCCGGCCTCACCGCCGCCCGAGAACGCCATCGCAGCTGTTACTCCCACAATCACCATCAGGAACATGGCCGCGAAATAGAAACCCACGCCAATGGCAATCAGGCCGAGATTGGTAACGAACAGGTGCAGTTCGTCGCCGCCAATGCGGAACGGAATGATCGGAGCCATCTCTTCCCGGACCAGCAGCCGAAGCCAGGCCGCCTGCGCCATCAGCGACACCACAATGCCGCCGATTGAAATCAGCGGCATAAACGCCATCGAACTGCCCATCCGGCTCAACATTTCCGCTTCGTCGGGCGGCGTGACGGACGCCGCAATCTGGAGCATCCAGATGTAGAACTCGCCCAGTGTCAGCCAGGCCAGATAAACCAGCCCGCCGGTCAGCAGCGCTTGCCACAGCGCAATCCAAAGAACGGCGATCGGATGCTTTCCGGCAATTTGAAAGAAGCGGAAAACGGCGCTGCCGAAATCATATGATCGGGTGCTCATCGACACCTCCCCTATTGTCCCGAATGAACAATCGCAGATCAGGGCGAATCTGTCAGCGGGAATATGGGGTCAGTCGTCCCCGCCCCAGGCGCGGTAGAGCGCCGTGGTCAGCCCGGCAAATAACGGCGTCGTCAAAAAGGCCGCCAGCCAGCCATGCAGGAATGCCAGCGGCACATAAACCGGCCAGCCAGGAACAAAATCGCCGTCGGAAAACAGGCGCGCCGGCTGATGGACCGGTGCATCAAATGCGTGTTCCGTAATAACCCCCAGCCCGTGCACCAATAGCCCGGCCGGTACAAAACACAGGATTGCGCCCAGCACGACGGCGAAACCGCGCTTGTGCGTGATGGCCATCACCGACAGTGCCTGGACTTTGCGCCGGGCGATACTGGCGGCCGGCGCAATCAGCAATCGCCCGGCAAATCCACCCACCAGAACGGCAAAGATCACTCCCAGGCCAATCGCCACCCCCCATTCCGCCGGACCGTAGTAAGCGGTCAGATCAGGGATATTTCCCGTCGCAACAGGATCCTCCGGCGTCAGGCCTGCGGCCTCGCGGGACACGATGGATACAGCCCCCATCAGCGCCGCATAGATCACGAGCGCAATCCCGGCGGCAACAAAGATCAGAAAGAAGATCAGGGCCCAGGACGCGGCAAGCCTCAGCTCATCGGCGCCCAGCTGATATCCCAGAAAGCCGACCGGCTGCCCGCGCACCGCGATACGGAACATCGCGGCCTGGGACAGCGCCGTCGCGCCATACCAGCCCAGAAAGGCCAGGAGATAGAGCGACCAGTTTGGCGGCACGGACTCGTTGGTGACCGCCCCCGTCTGCCAGGTCAAGGCGATCGCGGCCAGGCCCGGCAGAATTGCCGCCAGGGCGGCCGAACCGGCATTGTGCCGGAAAAAGCCCAGCGTCTTGATGATCGCGCCCGGCAGGGCAGAAAAAGAGGATATCCGTGTCATGACCGCGAACCTATCCTGTCCGCCGGATACGGCAATGCGTCAATTGCGGCGAAACTGTCGGCCTTTGCCGTCTCAGTCTGACTCTGACGGCTGGAGGCAAATCGGCGATTCATCATCTACAATAAACCAGCTCGGAATGCAGGGTCCGAATTCGATCAGATGATATCCGTCAAAATAAATGTCATGACTTCGCCGCCCGCGTAAAGCGCGCTGCACTTCTCGTGGTATATCACCCGGATAGGAAAGGACCAGACGCGACCGCCGGATATCGCCGTCGCGGTCCGTTTCGATGTCAAAAACGGCATAAGCCGTATCGCTGGTGGACGCATCAAACCGGATAAAGAATTCGGGGAGCCCGCCGCATCGATCATCGTCAATACGATATGGACTCGCGATATATGGGCTTCCAAAAGCAAAAATATCGTCCGGTGGATAAGTACCGAAATCTTCCGCAAATTGTTGGGCCACAAAGCGCCACTCATCGCGCAGTCCGCCCGCTGAGTTATGGACACGTTGCGCGACGAAGAAGTAGAATTCGTCACCATCCAACCCGATAGCCCGACGTGAAAATCCAGTGGCAAACGCTAATCGGGCGGCAAGAGGTGTCCAGGCACACCCGCGATCTCCGATCAGCCGAAGGGCACTGGATGACAGCAGCGACACTGCCGCCAGATTCTGCTCTTCCCACGCTGTCTGTGCCGCAAGTACAAGCAACTCCTCGCGGCCAGCGCATTGGTCAACGAGTTCCGCGGCGCTGATAATGGATTGGGCCTGACCCGCGCGCACGGCGCGCCGCACTTCGACCCGATCAACGACGGCGGTGCATTCCGATTGGGCTTCAATCGAAGCCTGAGAAAGGACTGCGGCGAATATCAAGCTTTCGAGCATCATTGATTCGACAACTGAAAATCAAACTGAACATATTTTCCCGGACGTTCTACGGGCTCACCGTCCACCATTGCGGGCGTGAAACGCCACCGCCGCAAAACCGCTTCCGACGCATCCGCAAATATTGTGTTGGGGACCGAGAAAATGGTTTCGATATCGGTGGCGCGCCCTTCCACCGAAACAGTGTAGCGAAGCAGGACTGTGCCTTCGAGGCCGCCAGCCGCGGCGTCTGCAGGATAACGCGGCGGCAATCGACGATCCGGTTCGGCATCCACGACAACTGCATCTGGACCAAATGAATTAATCCATTCCGGCGTTTCGTAACATGACGATTGACCGATTGAGCAGGAAGCGGGTCGAAATCCGCTGTTTTCTAACCTGCTGATAAGTTCGGCGCGTTCGTCGGCAGACATCTCCCCGCGCATGTAGCTGGCCCAAGCAATGGCAATTCTGCTGGCCTCGTCGCCAGCAGCGATTTCATCATTAATGTAGCTGGTAAGCGTGAAATAATATGCGGCTTCGCTGGCTTGGCGGTTAACCGCGGCGTTCAATCCGGCCAGAAATGCCAGACTGGCGGTTTCGTCATTGGCGATCGGGCCGATATAGGCCAGCGCTTCGAGCGCTTCTTGGGCGAACCGACCACCGCGCACAGCATTGCCGTCCTGCATGTGTGCAAATGCCCGGATCATCTGGCTCTGATAAAGCCCCGTCCATCTGGCATCGCTGATCGGCAAATCATCAAAGGCACCTACAGCTTCGGTCGACAAATTGCGGGCGCTTCGATAGTTACCGGCGAGATAGTGGGACTGAGCGGCAAGTCGTAGATAACCAGCAGTGGTTTGAACATCAATTGAACCGTCATGCGAGAGCTCCGCCGCGCGTTCATACGCTTCTGCCGCGCCAGCATTATTGCCGACAATCAGCGCGACCTCGCCGTAATTCGCGGCCAATATGGTGGTGGTTGCGGCGTCAACATCGCCCGCTTCCGCCGCCCGCCAGGCGCGTTCAGCCTGATACGCCGCATCGGCCCAGTTTTCCGCATCGACAGCGGATTCATAGCCGCGATAGGCTTCGGCGACGTCTGACGGCAAGCCCTGGCCGAGCGCCGCAGACGCCAGCAACACACTGGCCAGAATTCCGATCAGAAACCGCATACAACTCCCCTGTCCTGAAGGCCTGAGCGATACCTTACACGCTGCGCTTGAAATTGCGAACAGTGCTTGGGTTAGTCGGCATCACCCGCTATATGCCGCTCCATGACAAAACCAGTCCATATTATCGGCGGCGGAATGGCCGGATCGGAAGCCACCTGGCAACTCGTCAATGCGGGCATTCCCGTTATCCTGCACGAGATGCGCCCGGTCAAACAAACCGAAGCACACCAGACCGATGGTCTGGCCGAGCTCGTGTGCTCCAACTCCTTTCGTTCCGACGATGCGCAGAATAATGCCGTCGGCCTGCTGCACGAAGAAATGCGGCGCGCGAACAGCCTGATCATGGCGGTTGGCGACAAGGTGCAGGTGCCAGCCGGCGGTGCGATGGCGGTGGATCGCGACGCCTTTTCCCGGGTCGTCACCAAAAACTTGAGCGAACACCCGCTCGTCACCATTGAACGCGGCGAAGTAGAGGGGCTTCCGCCCGAAGACTGGGACAGTGTGATCATCGCCACCGGCCCCCTCACCTCTCCGGCGCTGGCCAAGGCGGTGCTGGACTATACGGATGAGGATTCGCTGGCCTTTTTTGATGCCATTGCACCGATCATCGAGCGTGACAGCATCAATATGGATATCGCCTGGATGCAGTCGCGTTATGACAAGGGCGAAACCGAGGCCGACCGCGCCGCCTATATCAATTGCCCGATGGACAAGGAACAGTATGACGCCTTCATTCAGGCGCTGCTGGATGGTCCCAAGACGGAATTCAAGGACTGGGAAAAGGACACGCCGTATTTCGAGGCCTGTTTGCCGATCGAGGTCATGGCCGAACGCGGACCGGAAACCCTGCGTCACGGCCCGATGAAGCCGCGCGGCCTGACCAACAAGCATAATCCCGACGTCAAACCTTATGCCGTCGTCCAGCTCCGCCAGGACAATCAGCTCGGCACGCTTTTCAACATGGTCGGTTTTCAGACCAAGCTGAAATACGGCGCGCAGGGCGAGATTTTCCGCACCATCCCCGGGCTGGAAGATGCGAAATTTGCGCGTCTCGGCGGCATTCACCGCAATACGTTCCTGAATTCGCCGAAATTGCTCGACGAACAGCTTCGCCTCAAAGCCCGACCTGCCTTGCGATTTGCCGGACAGGTCATCGGTGTCGAAGGCTATGTCGAAAGCGCTGCCATGGGATTGATGGCGGGCCGGTTTGCAGCCGCCGAACGTCTGGGCCAAACGCTCTCGCCGCCGCCAGACACCACCGCCTTCGGAGCCCTGATCCGCCATATCACCGGCGGACACATGTCCGGCGCCAAAGCCAGTTTCCAGCCGATGAATGTGAACTTCGGTCTCTTCCCGGATATCGAAATCCCGCTCAAGACCGAAGACGGAAAGCGCATTCGCGGCAAGGACAAGTCGGTCGCCCGCAAGCGCGCCATGAGCGCCCGCGCGCTCTCCGACATCGACAACTGGTTACAGGCTCAAGCGAAGCCCTAGATTGAATTCCCGGCGAAGCTGGTCCAGCATCCCTCCAGAGTTCTGGGGAGATAGGTTATGCGTCTACTGATTTCAGCGAGCCTGCTGGCGTTCACATTTGCGGCAGCCGAGGCACAGCAACCGCCTGCTGAAGCCTTTGCGCGGTTGCCCGCCATCAATATGCCAACGCTGTCTCCTGACGGAAGCCGCATTGCCTATATCGCCAATGATGGCGATGCCAGCGCGCTCTATGTCTTGAATATTGATTCTGGTGAACGCGCGGGCGTCGGCGCTTCCGCAATCCGGCCGATAGATATCCTCTGGGCCGGAAACGAACGCGTCATGATGATCGCGAGCGAGACCCAGCGTTTTACCGTCGCGGCACGTCGCAATCCGATTGATGTCTCTGCCGCCTTTTCGGTCGAGGCGGACAATCCCTCGAACGTGGTCCAGCTACTGGCTGATGAGCGGCTCATCCACCCTTATGAAACGGGCCGCGGCAATATTGTTGGCGTCGATCACGATGCCGGCAATGTCTACATTCCAGCCATTGAAGCTCCCCGCCAGAGCGGCGTGAGTTCGTCGCGCGCCAGCGACGCGCAGCAAGACCCGAGATATTCGCTCTTCCGGGTGTCTGCCGACGGCGGCTCGGTTTTTCGCGCCGTACAAGGCCTGCCGGACCAGCAATCCTGGTATATCGACCCGGACGGCACGCCATTGCTGCGGGAATATTTTGATGACGAACGCGATGAATACCGGGTTGATGCCTATCGCGGAAATAGCTGGGTAGCGATCTATGAAGCCAATGATCCGACATTCCGGTCTGTCGTCGCCGGCGTCACAGCGGAAGACGAAGCGGCACTGGCTTCTTACCGGAATGGCTATCTGGGCCTTCGCACCTATGATCTCGCCACCGGCAATGAAACGCCCAACGCGATCGCGCTCGACAATCAGGACCTGTCGCATGTCATCGAAGACCCCTATTCGGGCCGGCTGATCGGGGTCACCTATCCGGATGGCAATATGCAGACCCGCTGGCTGGATGATGAAATGCAGGGCTTGCAGGACGCCCTTGTCGGTGCGCTGGGAGATCCGTCGGCGACAATCACCTCATGGTCGCGGGACCGGACCCGTTTCATTGTCCGGACGAATGGGGCGGATAGCGTCCCCACCTACTACGTCTATGATGACACGGCCCGCAGTCTCTCCATTCTGGCCAGCGAATATCCGGAACTGGAATCCGTTACACTCGGGACGCGGCAGGAATTTGAATTCACGGCCCGCGACGGCGCCACGATCTCCGGATTCATCACACTGCCGCCCGGCGGCGGAACCAATCTGCCCGCCATCGTTTTTCCGCACGGTGGCCCGGAAAGCTTCGATGTCGGCGGGTTTGACTGGCGTGCCCATTTCTTCGCCTCTCGCGGCTATGCCGTGATCCAGCCCAACTTCCGCGGTTCTGATGGTTTCGGTCAGGCATTTCGTGACGCCGGACGCGGCCAGTGGGGCACCGGCGTGATGCAGCACGACGTCACTGACTCGCTGGCGCACGCCGTGGCGCAGGGCTGGGTCGATGGCGACCGGGTCTGCATCTATGGCGGCAGCTATGGCGGATATGCGGCGCTCGCCGGCGGTGCTTTTACACCGGACCTCTATCAGTGCGTCGCCGCCTATGCCCCCGTCACCGATATCGGCCTGTTCATTGGCGAGATCGGCGTCAATCGGGGCGCCGGCAACTGGATTGTCGATGCCTGGACCGAAATCCTCGGCGGCAGCATGACGGCGGAAGACCGGCAACGGCTGGACAATATTTCACCCATCCACAACACCCGCAGCTACCGCGCGCCGGTCTTGCTGATGCATGGCCGCGAAGATTCGGTCGTGCCCATCGCGCAAAGCCGCCGCTTCGAAGGCGAAATGGAAAGTGCGCGGCAGCCGGTTGAATATGTCGAGATGCGCGATGCCGACCACTGGCTGACCAGTCAGGCCACGCGGCTGGAGATTCTCACACGGCTTGAAGCCTTTTTCGCAGAGCATATCGGCGACTAGAGCCGACCCGAAAGCGAGGCTTTGAGCAGGTCGAACTGACGCGCGATTTGCGGCCGTTGGAAATCCGTCCGGTAAAGGTCTTTCGACGCCTTTGCTTTGGCCAGCGTTGCGCGTGCCAGCCTCGCCGGTGCCAGCGCGGGAAACAGATGCGGCGGACATTTTTCGCCAGCATCCAGCGCGGTCAGTTCATTTTCGAGCACGCCGATGACACTGGCAAAAGCAGCATGCGCCCGTTCAGGCTCGCGTCCGCTGGCGAGGCGATGGACGTTGAATTGTGCGGCCGTCAGCGCATTTTCAGGAACAAGCGCCATCTTCGTGCCGGCCCGGTATCCGAATTCCCGGCACCAGTGCGCCAGTCCCGTGGCCCGGGCGGAGGCGCGGATCACGGCCTCGTCGGATTCTCCGCCGCAGATACGGGCGGCAATTTTTGTCAGCGTGCCCCAGCGCCGATCCATGATCGAACATAGGGCCGCTTCATCCATCAATCGCTCGGGCAGCGTGCCATCTTCCACACCGTCGATGATCCGGATCAATTCATCGGCCTCGATTTCGAAAGTCTGATCCAGCAAGCCCGCCATGCCTTCATAGGCGGCATGCCGGCGGACTTTGCGTGGCGTTGAAAACAGGTCGGCGACCGCCTCCCTGTGCCAGGCAAAGCGCATGGCCTGGATGGCCGGCTCACGCGCCTTGAACGGGATGGACTCGATTTCCTCCACCCAGGCATAAAGGTCGCTCAACGCCTGGCGAATGCCCGCCGGTGCAAAGAGCGCTGCCAAGGCGCGATCCGGGACACTGCCAGGATATCTCGCTGCGTTTGTCATGACTTAATCACGTAAACTCGCTGGAAATTCGGAACCAATTGCCCATATGCGGGGTTCAACACCTAACGCGCTGACCGCGTGAAGTCTTGGAAGTTCATCAGAAAGGACACCGATATGGCCCATACCCTCCCCGACCTTCCTTACGAACAGAACGCGCTGGAACCGCACATTTCATCCGACACGCTTGGCTTTCACCACGGCAAGCACCACGCCGCCTATGTCAGCAAGATGAATGCCGCGATCGAAGGCAGCGACAAGGAAGATCTGTCGCTGGAAGACCTCATCCGCAAAGCTGCCGCCGAGGGCGATCAGGGCCTGTTCAACAATGCGGCGCAAACCTGGAACCACACCTTCTACTGGAACTCGATGTCACCCAATGGCGGCGGCACGCCGTCCGGCGACCTCGGTGACCGGATTGATCGCGACTTCGGCTCGTTTGAAGGCTTCAAGAAGGCGTTCGCAGATGCTGGCGCGACGCAGTTTGGTTCCGGCTGGGCCTGGTTGGTCGTCAAGAATGGCAAATTGGAAGTGCGCAAGACGCTGAACGCCGAAACGCCGCTCACCGAAGACGGGGTTGTGCCGCTTCTGACCATGGATGTCTGGGAACACGCCTACTATCTCGATTATCAGAATCGCCGTCCCGACTATATCGAGACCTTCCTCGACAAGCTGGTAAATTGGGATTTCGCCGCGAGTAATCTGAAAGATTCCGGTCAATAGCAGACTCTGAAATGAGATCGCCCGGACAAGCCGGGCGATGACGCAACATATTCGTCATGCCCCGGTATATCCGGGGCATCTCTTTTTCAGCCTAGCCGAACAGGGTCTGGGCCCCTGCCATGGCTACCAGCATGGGCAGGGAAAGCAGCGTATTGGTCCGCGAGAACAGCATGGCCGTCCGCGCCGCTTTCGGCTTTGCATCGGCTTCGGCCTCAACAAGCCCAAGCGCGATTTTCTGGTTGGGCCAGATCACGAACCAGACATTGAACGCCATGATCAGCGCCATCCAGATGCCGATCCCCAGGAAGGAATACTGGGCGGAATATCCATCCGACAGGAGGCCAAAGGCCAGCACATCGAGGAAGCCGTAAGAGCCCGCGGCCTGACGCAGGCCGATAACGATCAGTCCGGTCAGGACCGTGAATGCCGCCCCCCAGCGGAACCAGAACAGGGCTTTGGGCGCAATATGCTTGCCGATTGCCGGTTTCATTTCGTCCGGAATGTCCGGCATGGTAGGAATCTGGACGAAATTGAAATACCAGAGCAAGCCAATCCACATGACGCCGGCCACAACATGGCTCCAGCGCGCAGCGGCCATCCAGAAAGCCGAACCAAAACCGATGCTGTCATAGGCAAAGGCGTACCCGACCAGGAAAATCACGGCCAGCGCCAGCGAAACGTGAATAGTTGTACGCAGATTTGTCAGTATTGAAGCCATATTGGAATCCTCCCCGATTCACATATCGGGGAGGACCATATCAGGCTCGCATGAAAAGCGAAATCAGGCTTCAGAGCTGTCGCGCTTGACCTTCGTCACCAACAGCAACGGTGCCGCTACGAAGATCGAGGAATATGTCCCGATCACGATGCCGAAGATCATCGCAAAGGCAAAGCCCTGCAAGGCGGCACCGCCCAGGAGCCAGAGCGAGAACAGGGCCACAAGCGTTGTGAGCGATGTCAGAATCGTCCGCGACAGCGTCTTGTTGATCGCCAGATTGAGAACCTCGTCGAGATCCTTCTTCTTGAACTTGCGGACCTTCTCCCGGATGCGGTCATAGACGACGACGGTATCGTTCATCGAATACCCCACAATCGTCAGAATGGCGGCAATGGTAGAGAGATTGAACTCAAGCTGCGTCACCGAGAACATGCCGATCGTGATGATCACATCATGCACCAGAGCCAGCACGGCGCCGACGGAATATTGCCACTCAAACCGGAACCAGATGTAGGCCAGCATCAAGACCAGCGCGACGACAATGGACATGATGCCCGCCTCGACCAGCTCACCGGAGACTTTCGGCCCCAACACCTGGACAGAGCGGTATTCAATCGTCGGATAAAGCTCACTCAGCGCCGCCTGCACTGCGAGGTTCGCCGCCTGCTGCGCCTGCTCGGCTTCAAGGCCTTCACCTTCCTGCGGCTGGACACGGATCAGGGCGCAATGATTGCCATAGCACTCCGAGCCTTCAGTCAGTTCCGACAGGCCCTGCAATTCGATCGCGCCGAGCCCCAGATTGTTCAGCACGCCGCGCATTTCATCGATGCGGGCGGAATCGATTTCCTCTTCCGTGCGCACTTCGAGCGTCACACCACCGGTGAAATCAATACCGAAATTAAGACCCATCGACAGGAAAGCGGCGACGGAGGCGATGATCATCAGGGCCGAGAAGCCGAAAGCGGCAAAACGCGCCTTGATGAAGGGAATGGACGTTGTGTCCGGGAAATAATTGATGAGTGCGAGGGACATGGGCCGGCTCCTAAATCGGGAGTTTCTTGGGCTTCAGCCCCTTCACCCACATCGCAATCAGCAAGCGGGAGAAGACGAAAGCGGTGAAAACAGAGGTGATGATGCCAATCCCCAGCGTCACGGCAAAGCCGCGCACAGGGCCCGCGCCGAGCATGTAAAGCACGCCCGCTGCGATCAGCGTGGTGATGTTGGCGTCCAGAATGGCCGACAGGGCTTCGGAATACCCCTTCTCGATCGCATTGGCCGGAGATCGTCCATTTCGCGATTCTTCGCGTATGCGCTCGTAAATCAGCACATTCGCATCCACCGCCATACCGATGGTCAGGATGATCCCCGCAATTCCCGGCAGAGTCAGCGTCGCCTGCAAGCCGGATAGCGCGCCGAGAATGAGCGTCACGTTCAACAGAAGGGCGAGATTGGAGAAGACGCCAAACAGCGAATAGGCCACCAGCATGAATACAATCACGCCGATAAAGCCGATGATGACGGCAATGGTACCGGAATCAATCGAGTCCTGCCCGAGACCCGGACCAACGGAGCGCTGTTCAACGACCGTCAGTTCTGCCGGCAAGGCACCCGCTTGAAGCAAGACGGCCAGATCATAGGCGCTCTCGAAGGTGAAATTCCCCTGGATCACACCGGAGCCCCCCAGAATCGGCCCCAGAATCACCGGCGATGAAATCACCACATCATCCAGCCTAACGGCAAAACGGCGGCCAACATTCTGAGCGGTCACCCGGCCAAACGCAGCAGCGCCTGTTGTATCGAAGCGGAATTCAACAACCGGGCGGCCTTCCTGAAAGGTTGAGCCGGCATAGGTCAGGTTTTCACCGGACACCATCGCCCGGCGTTCAACGGCGATATAGGGTTCCGACAAATCATCCTGCTGGAGGATCATCACGCCGGGCGGTGTCCGGCCCTGGCCATCGGCGCCGACCGGTACGTCTGAGCGGACCAGGTGGAAGGTCATGCGCGCCGTCGTACCGACAAGCTCGATAATGCGTTGCGGGTTACTCTCGCCCGGCACCTGAACCAGAATGCGCTCATCACCCTGCCGGGCAATGGTCGGCTCGGTTGTGCCCGAGGCATCAATCCGGCGACGGATCACTTCGATGGACTGGGCAATCGTGCGATCGCGAATATCCACCAGAGCGGCATCGGTCAGTGACATGCGAATCGTGCGCTCCGCATTATCGCGGCTGAACGCCACCGTCCGCGAGGCGGCGCCGGTCAGGCCCATACTGCCATCGCCAATCGGCCGGGACAGGCTTTGAAGCCGGTTATAAGCCTCATCCATATCCTCGGCACGGGCAATACGGATGACGACCTCTTCGCCAATCACCGCATTGGCGGCGGTCGGAATGGTCGGTTGCTGGCGGAAAAGCACACTGGCTTCCTGTGACAACCCATCCAGACGTTCGGAGCGAACCCCCGGCAGGTTGACCTCGAAAACGAGGTGCGAACCGCCTTGAAGGTCAAGACCGAGATTGACGGTCTGTCCCGGCACGGGGGCGAAATTCGGCAGGGCAAACCAGATGCCCAACAACGAGACGGCCGCGATCAGCCCGATTTTCCAATTGGCGAAATAGAGCATAAGCTCCTACTCCGAAACGGTTTTGCTGGCCGGCTTTTTGTCCGACTTGGTATCATTTGCCGCTTTCGGCTGGGTGCGGGCGCGAACTTCGGAAACGGTCGCGCGCATGACACGCACCTTCACACCGGTCGCGATTTCCACTTGCAGCTCGGCCTCGTCGACCTTGGTCACCTTGCCGACAATCCCGCCGGCCGTAACGACTTCATCACCCTTGGAGAGAGCTGCAACCATCTCGCGATGGGCTTTCATCCGCTGTTGCTGCGGACGGATCAGCAGGAAATAGAAGACGACGAAGATCAGCAGAAGCGGTGCGAACTGGATAAAGGCCCCTGCCACTCCGCCGGGTGCGCCTGCGGTGGATGCGATGGAAATAGCGTCAAACATGAAAAAGCCCCTGTGGCGTGCCGTTTATTGAAAGGTCGCGGGAATATATCGGGACGCGCGTCCCATGCAACAAGGGTTGGCGGTTAACTTCCCTGCAGATGCCCCATTGGATCTTCCGGAGTCACGCCCCGGCGGATCTCGAAATGCACCTGAGAGGTATCCACCGATCCGGTTGATCCGGCTTCCGCGATCAGTTGTCCCTGATCCACCCGGTCACCTTCCGCTACTAACAGGCGGGAATTGTGCGCATAAGCCGTCACCCAGCCGCCATCATGCCGGATCAGGACAAGTTCGCCATAGCCCTGCAACTCACCGCCGGCATACACAACGGTGCCTGCCGCGGAGGCGCGGACACTGTCGCCCTCATTGGCGGCGATATTGATGCCGTCATTGCGCCGACCATCCGGCTTGGGTCCGAATGTCGAGATGATATCCCCGCGAATGGGCCACTGGAATGTCACCGGCCCTGTACTCGCCGGTGGCTCGCTGCGCGCGGGCGGATCACGCCGCGGGGGCGGATCGGCGCTCTCCACAGTAACCGGCGTTTCGCGCGTCACATTGGTGCGGGGCCTTTCGGTCCGGACGGGCGGTGGCTCGAGCGAGACCGTGCGCACCTGACCGTTCGGAATCCGGATTTCCTGCCCCACCTCAATGGCATAGGGCGCGCCGATTCCATTGTGAGCGGCCAGGTCCAGATAATTGATATTATAGCGCAATCCGATCCGGTAGAGATTCTCGCCCCGCCGCACGATGTGCGAGGACGGACGCGGGAAAATCAGTTCCTGACCGGCGAATAACTCATACGGCGGATACAGCCCGTTGGCATTGGCCAGGTCTGACGTCGACACGCCGCAATCCTCGGCAATCTCTGACAGCGTATCACCGGACCGGACGGTATAGCGCTCGCCCGGATCGCAGCGCGGCGCTGAATTCAGGACCGATGGCGACGGTCCGCTGGTATTCGCGCGCCGGTAATCAATGTGCGCAGGATCCCGCGGCGACGGCGTCGCACAGGCGGCCACAAAGGCCACCAGCCATATCGATAGGATCAGACGAACGAACAACACGGTGCGATTTTCACTCTGGTAAACCGGCTACAGTAAGCCCAAGAGGCGTTAATCAGCCGTTAGCCCTGTTGCCGAATCAAAGTGTTTTTGTTTCGCCCTCCACCAGAGGAACAAAGCGGACATCCATTATGGCAGCCTCGTCCAGCTCACCGGTTTCGGTCCGGGTATAGCGAATGAGCGTCTGTGTCCCGCTGTCATTGTTCACCGGGACAACAGCAATACCGCCTTCTTTCAGCTGCGAAAGCAACATATCCGGCCGCACGGGGGCGCCGGCCGTGACAATGATCCGGTCAAACGGTGCCTGCTCCGGCCAGCCCTTGGTCCCGTCACCGATACGCGTGGTGATATTGGTCAGACGCAAGTCGGCAAACCGGGACTCGGCCTCCTTGGCCAGGGTCCGATATCGCTCGATCGTATACACGCGGCGCGACAGGCGCGACAGGATGGCCGCCTGATATCCCGACCCCGTCCCTATCTCCAGCACCTTGCAGCGATCATCCACCTTCAGAATCTGGGTCATCAGCCCGACAATCAGCGGCTGACTGATCGTCTGGCCGCAATCAATCGGCAGGGCCCGGTCGTCGAAGGCATGGTCCTGGAACCGTTCCGGCACAAAGACATTGCGGGGTGTGCGTTCAATGGCGCCCAGCACATGCCGGTCCGTCACGCCGGACCCGCGCAGGCTCATCACGAGCTGGATGACGCGGGGCTCGACGCCGGTCATTTGCGTGGCGGTGCCCCACCCAGAAGCCCCTTCAGGCGATGGTGGGTTTCCATATGCGTGAGATCGACATGCAGGGGCGTAACGGAAATGCGCCCGCCCATCACGGCATGCAGATCATCACCCTCCGGCGGGCTCTGCGGCGCGCCGCGAAATCCGATCCAGTAATAGTCAACGCCGCGCGGGTCGGTGCGCTTGTCAGCGTGCACAATCGCCTGATCGCGGCGGCCCTGCTTGGTCACCTCCACTTCCGTGACCTCTGCTGGATCACGATCCGGGAAGTTGATATTGATCAGCACATCCTCGGGCCAGCCTTCTTCAAGAAGCCGGCGGATGATCGGCGCGCCGAAGGTCTCGCAGACCTCCCAGCGCGGCTCGGCATTGGGCAGGAAGGAATAGACCTGGCTCAGTGCAATCGAAGGGATGCCCAGCTGCATGCCCTGCATGGCACCCGCAACCGTTCCGGAAAACGTCACATCCTCGGCAACATTGCCCCCGCGATTGACCCCGGACAGCACCAGATTGGGCTTTTTGTCCGTTATCAGATCCTGAACGCCCATCAACACCGCATCGGTTGGCGTGCCGGAGATCGCAAAGGATTTGTCGGCGACCTTGCGGACACGCAGCGGATCATGCAGCGTCAGCGAGCGCCCGGCCCCGGACTGTTCCTCGGCAGGCGCGGCAATCCAGACATCGTCGGACAATTCCGCGGCGATCTTTTGCAGCGATTTCAGCCCGCGAGCGCGAATGCCATCATCATTGGTCAGAAGTATGCGTGGGTTTTTCATGCGCCCAGCACCTCGAGGCCGCCCATATAGGGCCGCAGCACGTCCGGGATGGTGATCGAGCCATCTTCATTCTGATGGTTTTCCATCACCGCCAGCATGGCACGGCCGACAGCGACACCCGAGCCATTCAGCGTGTGCAGGAATTCCGGCTTCTTCTCGCCTTCGCGGCGGAAGCGCGCATTCATGCGGCGCGCCTGAAAGTCCCCGCAATTCGAGCAGGAAGAAATCTCGCGATACGTGTCCTGGCTCGGCAGCCAGACTTCCAGATCATAGGTCTTGCGCGCCCCGAACCCCATATCGCCGGACGACAGAAGCATCACCCGGTAGGGCAATTCCAGACGGCGCAGAATTTCTTCTGCGCAATTGGTCATGCGCTCCAGCTCGTCTTCTGACTCTTCCGGCCTGGTCACGCACACCATTTCCACTTTCTGGAACTGGTGCATGCGGATCAGACCGCGCGTATCGCGCCCCGCCGACCCGGCTTCGGCACGGAAACACGGCGTGTAGGCCGTCAGCCGTGCCGGGAAATCGCCCTCGGCATGGATGGCGTCGCGAAACAGATTGGTCAGCGGAACTTCAGCTGTGGGGATGAGCCAGCGATCATCATCCGTGTGGAAAAGATCCTCGGCGAATTTCGGCAGCTGTCCGGTTCCGAACATGGCCCCATCACGGACCATGTAAGGCGGGCTTACCTCGGTGAAGCCGTGCTCGGACGTGTGCACGTCCAGCATGAATTGCGCCAGCGCTCGCTCGAGGCGCGCGAGCCCACCTTGCAGAACCGCAAAGCGCGCGCCCGACATGGCGGCCGCGCGTTCAAAATCGAGTTGACCCAGCCCCTCGCCCAGATCGACGTGATCCTTCGGTGTGAAGCTGAACTCTTTCGGCGTGCCCCAGCCGCGTACCTCTTCATTGTCGGCTTCATCCTTGCCGACCGGAACATCGTCCATGGGAATATTGGGCAAGCCGGCCAGGTGCTGGTTCAGCGCCTCTTCGAATTTCGCCGCATCCGCGCCGGACTCTTCCAGCACCGATTTGAGACGATCCACCTCGGCCCGCAGCCGGTTGAACTCGTCCTCATCGCCCCTGGCTTTCGCCTGACCGATCTGTTTGGAGAGCGTATTGCGCTCGGTCTCGGCTTCCTGCTGGCGGCCAACCGCGTCCCGGCGCTTCCGGTCCAGACGCAAAATCTCGTCCGATTGCGGCTCCAGGAATCGCTTGGCGAGGCCCTGATCAAAGGCTTCGGGATTGTCGCGGATCAAACGGATATCATGCATGGCGGGACCTGAATGTCTGTTTCAGCGCGGGTGATAGCGAGCCGTCCTGCGGCTGGCAATGACCGGATCAGGATTCGGCGTCCGCCTCGGCGGGTTTGGGACGTTTTTCGACCATCCGGACCCCGGCAATCGACAGGCCATAAAGGGCCATCAGCACCGAGCCGAGGATAAGCTGGCTGATCGGGTCCGGCGGCGTCACAAAGGCCGCAAACACAAATATGCCCAGCAGCGCGATCTTCCACGACCCCATCAATTGCTTGGAACTGACGATGCCGGCACCGCCCAGAAGCATGAGCAGAACAGGCAATTGAAAACTGAGGCCGAAGGCCAGGATCAGCGTGGTCACCAGATTGAGATAATCCGATACCCGGGTCAGAAGCTGGATCGAGACCGAATTCTCGCCGCCAATCTGTTCCTGACTCAACGCAAAGCGCATCACAAAGGGCAGAACAAAATAATAGACAAAGGACATGCCCGCCACGAACAACGCCGGTGCGCCCAGCAGGAAAGGCGCGAAGGCACCGCGTTCATTCTTGTACAGGCCGGGCGAGACAAAAGCGAAAATCTCATAGGCCAGCCAGGGGAAAGCCAGGACCAGCGCGCCGAACAGCGCCAGTTTGACTTTCACGAAGAAGAATTCGAGCGGCGCTGTGAAAATCAGTTCCAGCGACAAATCCCCGTCGCGTACGCGGGCGGCGGCATCTTCAAATGGCACCAGCAGGAAATTGTAGATTGGCTCGGCGAAGGCAAAGCAAATCCCGAAACCGATGATCAGCGCGATCACCAGACGGATCAGCCGCATCCGCAATTCAACCAGATGCTCCATCAGGGGCGCACGGCTGGCTTCGACTTCATCCTCGATATCGGTGCCGATTTTCTCGTTCATTCCTCGACCGTCGGCTTGGCCGCCTTACGCTTGGGTTTTGTGTAGGGCTCGACCGTTGGCTGGCTCGGTTCGGCTGGTTCAACACCGGCATCCGGCTTCTTCTTGTCGATCGTATTGTATTGCTGCTTCTCGGCGGCGGCATGTTTGCGCTCGACGATCGTCTCGTGCTCCAGAGAGGCGAGATCGCGCTTCACGTCGTCCAGCTCACGCTTGGCTTTGGCAACCGGATTACCGGACTTCAGGGCTTCGATCTCACGGCGAAGCTCGGACATTTCGGCCTCGCGGCCCATATCATCAAAACTGCGCTGGAAATCGCGTGCCATCTGCCGGGCCTGCCCGACAAAGCGTCCCACCCGCCGGAACAGCATAGGCAGGTCTTTGGGTCCGACCACAATCAGGGCCAGAACCGCAAGCACAATCAGTTCGGGAGCGCCAATGCCGGGATTCATGTCCGGGCCCTAGTTCCGCGTCTTTTCTTCCTCGCGAGAGGTGGTCGCCGATTCCTCCGACGCCGCCGGTTCGCTGATTGCGGCATTGCCGCCCTCACTCTCGTCGGTTCCGTCCTCGCCTTCTTTCAGCCCCTTGCGGAAGCTGGTGATGCCTTTGGCGACCTCACCCATCAGACCCGAAATACGGCCCGCGCCAAAGAGCAAGGCTATAAGAACGACGATAATCAGAATTTGCCAGATGCCCGGTGCCATATTTTCCTCCCGCGGGAATAATTCACTGACAGGATTAGACGAGCGATCTGCCCGCGTCCATTTGCATGGTCAGGAAATTACGATTCGCTGTCATCCTCGTCCATGAAATCGACATGGAAGAGATGTGCATCTTCTTCCGGATCCAGCGGATCCTCGCCTTCCAGACCCTCTGACAGGCCGGGGTCGGGAATTTCAAAACCGGGCGGCAGACGCGCATCCAGGAGCCCGGCGGCTTTCAGGTCCGCCTGCCCCGGCAGATCGGCAATGGAGGCCAGGCCGAAATACTGCAGGAAGCCATTCGTCGTGCCATAGGTTACCGGCCGGCCCGGTGTCCGGCGGCGGCCTCTGGGGCGGATCCAGCTAAGCTCGAACAACAGGTCGAGCGTGCCTTTGGACACTGCCACACCGCGAATTTCCTCGATCTCGGCGCGCGTGACGGGCTGGTGATAGGCAATGATGGCGAGCGTTTCGAGTCCGGCATCCGAAAGCTTGCGCGGCTCCTCGCGGATGTCTTGCAGCAGCCCGCGCAAATCCGGAGCCGTTTCAAACCGCCAGCGCCCGCCGACCTCGGTCAATTGCACGCCCCGATCCGCATAGTCTTCCTGCAGCTTCGCCAACAGGGCCTCGACATCGCTTTCGGCCGGCAAGCGTGTTTGCAGGGTCTCGATATCCAGCGGCTCGACAGCGGCAAACAAAAGAGCCTCTATCCGGCGCAGGCGATCCTGCTCGGCATTCACCGCCAGACGCGGCCCTTTTTCGTCACTGCCCGTCTCGGTCTGGCCCTGACGCGATGCACGTTCGCGAAGCTTTTCAATCGCTTCGTTGATGGGATCGGGCTTGTCCGTCATGTCCTGGACCTGTCCTCCTTGCCTCTGACCTCAATGGGATCATAGGCTTTCGCCTGACGCAATTCGGCATGACCTTCCTTTGTCACTTCCAGAGCCGCCAGTGTCGAACTCGCCAGAACAGACCGGCGGGGCGGCGCATTCTGACCGAGCTCCATATCGGTCGGCAAAAGACTGTCCAGCGTCTTCCAGTGCTTGATCTCCGGCAAAATTCGCTCCAGCCGCGTCCGGGCGGCATCCAGCGCATAGACCTTCGGCAATTCCGGCCGGTAATTGGCGCGAACGGACGCCTGGCGGCGTTTGGAATAGGCGCTCAGCAAATCATACAGGCTGGCTTCGTATTTTGACGCCCGCAGCGTACGCACCCCCTCCGGCATGCCGCGCGGGAAAATATCGCGTTTGAACAACTTGCCGGCAAAGACAGCGCTGCCCGCCGCGCGCATGGCATCCAGACGGCGAAGACGAAACGCCAGGGCCGCCGCCATCTGTTCCGGTGCGATTTCCTCGTCATCCTTGGTGGGCTTGGGCAAGAGGAGGCGCGATTTCAGATAGGCCAGCCAGCTCGCCATGACGAGGTATTCCGCCGCCAGATCAAGGCGTTTCCCCGCAGCCCGGACAAAGGCGAGATATTGCTCCGCAAGTTCCAGGATGGAGAGTTTGGTGAGATCGATTTTCTTCTTTCGGGCCAATGCCAGCAAGAGATGCAGCGGCCCCTCATAGCCATCGAGATCAACGAACAGAGCTTCATGATCGGCGTCTTCGGCGGCTTCAAACGGCAGGTCTTCCTCGAACTCCTCGCTCATGTCCGGACTCCGGCCAGGAGCGATTCCAGCTGGGTGAGGCCCGACTGGACATCGAACTCTTCGAGCTGTTCGCGGGCCGCTTCGGCCCGGCCGACGCGCTCCAGCGCCTTGCCCGCTAGAAGAGGCGCCACATTCGCGATGGCCTCCATCTCGTGGCGATCACCATTGCAATGCAGGACGACATCGCAATCAGCGGCAATGGAGCGCTCGGTCCGTTCCGCGAATGAGCCCGACAACGCCTTCATCGACAGATCGTCGGTCATCAGCAAACCATCAAAACCGATTTGCTCTCGGATATAGCCGATGGCAATTTCCGACATGGTCGCCGGCGCGCTGTCATCCAGCGCGTCATAAACGATATGCGCCGTCATCCCCATCGGCGCATGCTTCAAGGCCGCAAAGGGGGCAAAGTCGGTCGCGGTCAGAAGGTCCAGGCCCTCCTTCACGCGTGGCAGGTGAAAATGGCTGTCGGCATCCGCACGCCCATGGCCCGGCACATGCTTGATCACCGGCGCAACACCGCCCGCTATCAATCCGTCCATGGCCGCCTGCCCCAGCGCAGCAATCACATCGACATCGGATCCATAGGCCCGGTCACCGATCACGGCATCCGCCCCTTCTATCGCCAGATCCAGGCAGGGCGCGCAGTCCGCATCAATACCGCTTGAGCGCAATTCATGCGCGATCAGCCGATGATTCAGCCAGACGGCTTCCTTTGCAGCCTCGGCATCGTCGGCATAAAGCTGGCCGAACATCGCGGCGGGTGGCGCATCCCGCCATTGTGGAGCGCGCAAGCGCTGAACCCGGCCGCCTTCCTGATCGATGAAAATCGGGGCTTCCCGGCCGACGACATCGCGCAGCGACACACACAAGCGCGCGAGTTGTTTGGGGCTCTCCACATTGCGGGCAAAGAGGATGAAACCCCACGGATCGGACTCGCGGAAAAAGGCGATTTCACTATCGCGGAGAGTCGGACCCTTCAGGCCGAAGATTGCGGCGCGCGCACTCATCTGCGGGTGGCGTAGCAATCCTGCCCGCGCGCCTGCAAGGCCGCACAGAAGGCAGAGGCTTCATCACGCCCGGCAAAGGCTGCAATCCGCAGACGATGATAAGTGCCGCGCCCCTCGATTTCGGCAGACTGGATATCCGGCGAGGCCCCGGCAGATATATCGGAATAACCGGTGATGAAATTCACCCAGGCGCTTTCCGCTTCATCCTCGGTCCGGAAAGAACCGATCTGCACCACCCAGCCGCCGCTGGACGTCGGGACAGGAATAGCCGACGTATCCGGCGTCTCGTTAGCGGGTGAAGTTACAGGGGGCGTGGACACCGGCGTTTCCGCCAGCTCGACCGTTTGCGCGGGTTCCGTGCGTTCCGGCTCCGTGCGTTGAGGCGGCGGTGTATTGACCGCGACATTCGTTTCGGCCGAACCACTGTCAGACGTACCCGATGTGGTCTGATCCGGCGTGGTCTCTTCCAGACGCAGGGCGGGACGCCCACTATCCTCGACCGGCTCTTCCGGGCCAGCACGCGGCGTGGCTCCACCGTCACCGGAGGTATCCCCCGAAATCCGCTCATAGGCCTCGATATCAAGGTCCGGCGTTTCCGTTCCGCCCGGATCGGCAGGGCGTTCCCGATAAGGGGTTGCATCCGCCATGATCCGCGAGGGTTCGTCACGGTCACGCACGCCCTGCTGATAGGCGCTCCAGACCACGGCGATGAACAGCACAAAGACCGCCGCAGCTGTCGTCAGTAGCAGCGGGCCGCGGCGCGAATCCTCGCGCGCGTCGAAAGTTTCATCATCCTCGTCATACTCGCCGAGGGGGTAATCGGTATCGCGATCGCTCATAGCGTTCCGTTCCTGATCGGCCGAATCACCTGACCACTTTCAGAATAACACCAAGAACGGGTGTTTTCGGGGGTCAGAAGTAGCCCTGAACTGTGAATAACCGATGATGCTCCTCCAGAGCATAGCGATCCGTCATTCCGGCAATGTAGTCGCAGACATGGCGCGCAAGCTCAACACTGCCCGCTTCTCCGGCCTGCTTCCGGAACCGCGTGGGCAGGAGGCCAGGGTCGGAATGGAAGAGGCCAAACTGCTCTCTGACCACCCGTTCGGCCTGCGCCATCATGCGGTTCACCTTGTAATGCCGATACATATTGGCGAAGAGATGGCGGCGCACTTCAGCCAGTCCGACCAGCATGTCATTCGAGAACGCCGCCGTTTCCCGGCCCGCCTGACGAATTGCATCGGCGCTTTCGGGCTGAAGCGCGTCGAGGCGCGTGCGCGTTTCATCCAGCACATCGGTCACCATGCGGCCGATCAGCTCGCGCACCATTTCCAGTATCAGGTTTTCCTCGGCGGTCGACGGATAGCGCTTGCGCACAGCGGCCAGCGTCTCACCCACCAACGGTAATTGGGCCAATTCCTCGAGATTGAGAAGGCCGGCGCGCAGTCCATCATCGATATCGTGGTTGTTATAGGCGATATCATCCGACAGGGCCGCAATCTGGGCTTCCAGCGAGGCAAAGGAGGATAATTCCAGCTCCCGCCAGTGCGAGTAATCGGTGATGCCCCACCCCAGCTGATCCTCGCCCCGGACCGGCGTCACCAGCGGACCATTGTGTTTGACGATGCCCTCGACTGTCTCCCAGGTCAGGTTCAGCCCTTCAAATTCGGCATAGCGAACTTCCGATTTGGTAATGATGCGCAGCGTGTGGGCGTTGTGATCAAAGCCGCCATATTCCTTCATGCATTCCGCCAGGGCACGCTCGCCTGCATGACCAAAGGGCGGATGACCCAGATCATGCGCGAGTGCCAGCGCTTCGGTAAGGTCTTCGTCCGCATCCAGCGCGCGGGCGATTGTGCGGGCAATCTGCGCCACTTCCAGCGAATGGGTCAGGCGGGTGCGATAATGGTCGCCCTCATGAGCGACAAACACCTGTGTCTTTTCCTTCAGTCGGCGGAAGGCTGTGGTGTGAATGATGCGGTCGCGGTCGCGCTGAAAAGCCGTTCGCGAAGCGCTATCCGCCTGCGGAAAGACCCGCCCGCGCGAGCGCGAGGGATGGCAGGCATATTTCGCCCGGCTGCGGTCTGTGGCGCCCACACTCATCATCTTGTCCTTCACGGGTTTGCGTTCCGGCGAATGCGGTCCATATATCACGTCACCAACAAACGAAAGCCGGAGCCGTCCCATGACCGCCCCCCAGATTGAACTGACCGCGCGCGCCGCCAAGCGCATCAACGCCATTCTCGAATCCGAGAAGGCGGGCGTCATGCGTATTTCCGTCGAGGGCGGGGGGTGTTCGGGCTTTTCCTACAAATTCGATCTCGATCAGGCCGCATCCGACGATGATACGGTGCTGGAGCTGGATGGCGCGAAAGTCGCCATCGACAGCGCCTCCCTGCCCTTTCTGGCGGATTGCACGATTGATTTTGCCGACGATCTGATCGGCGCGACCTTCAAGATCGAGAACCCGCATGCGACAGCGGCCTGTGGCTGCGGCGTTTCTTTCTCGATCTGATGGATATTCTCGACGCGCTCCGCTCGCGCATTTCCACGCGTGGCTTTCTGGACAAGCCGGTCAGCGAAGCCACAATCCGCGCCATTCTGGACGATGCCCGCTGGGCGCCGTCCGGCGGCAATCTCCAGCCGTGGAAAGTCCATGTCGTCGCCGGCGAGGCCCGGCAGGCGATCATCGACGCGGTGAAGGCGAAAATGGAGGCCGACCCGTTTGGCGATGAAAACGCTTTCCCGGTTTATCCGGAGGAGCTGTGGGACCCGTATCGCTCGCGCCGCTATGCGGTCGGCGAACAGATGTATGATATTCTGGCGATCCCGCGCGAGGACAAGGCCGGACGTTTCGGCCAGGTCCTGAAGAATTTCGAGTTCTTCGATGCACCGGTGGGCCTGTTCTTCACCATTGATCCACGCATGAACCCCAATCAGTGGGCGCATCTCGGCATGTTTATCTATGCCGTCACCCTCGCCGCTGAAGGCCACGGCCTCGCCACCTGCATGCAGGAGGCCTGGACGCGGTTTACAAAGACCGTCGGCTCCGCGCTGGGCCTGCCGGAAGATGAGCAGGTCTATTGCGGCATGGCGCTTGGCTATGCGGATCCCGAGGCCCCGCTAAACACGATGCGCACAGAGCGGGCGGAGGTGGACGAGATCGCCAAATTCCGGGGCTTCTAGCAGGGTGCTCTGAAAGAGCACTCGCTATCAGCAAATGCCGCCAGCGCAGCGGCCCTCGCCCGTTGCAACGAGCACAATCAATGGGATCAGCCAGACTAGCGGGACCAGCAAGCCGATCAGCATCCCGTTTCGCGGCCGGAAAAAGAAGGTCAGCCAACCGGCCGCCAGACCAATCAACGCGAAAAGCGGACCGGCCAGAATCCATAAAACAAGAAGATCCGGCAGCCCACCGATCTGGGTGCCCAGCGAAATCATTGTCGATGGCAGCCAGAGCAAAAAACTGCCCAGCAGAATTCCAAGATCAAACAGGCCGACCAGCACCATCAGAAACAGGGCCCAGATGGTGATCCGCCGCCGGGGTGTTGAGGGAGCGCCAGCCATCAGCTTTCCTCCGGTTTGACCGGTCCACACTCAACACACCCAGTCACCATCGCAACGCCCCAGCGCATTGGCGAAGATGGCCAGAACGCTCAGCCCCCAGAGCAGGGGCGGAATAATGACGATGCGGATGCCCGTCACCGGTCGGAAAAAGAAGGTGATCCAGCCGACCAGCAGGCCTGCACCTGCAACAAACGGCCCGGCAAACATGATCACGATCACCGCCCCCAGCGCGAAGCCCGTGTCCTGACCATCAAAAGCGGTGGTGAATGTCATCAAATTCGGCGCCCACATGGCGAGGCCGAACAGCCCGATCGCCACAGCGACAAGGCTGGCAAATAGCAGGCGAACCACTTTCCAGACCGTGATCCGCCGCCGCGGGGGTGCTACACTTCCATCAGCCATCAGAGATTCTCCTGCCCGCAAGAAAGACCGCCGATGACCATCACCATCGCCACCTGGAACGTCAACTCCGTCAAAGCCCGCTTGCAAAGCGTACTCGACTGGCTGCGCGAGGCGGCGCCGGACATTGTCTGCCTGCAGGAAATCAAGACGATAGACGAGAATTTCCCGCGCATGGAGATCGAGGATCTCGGCTATAATGTCGAAACCCACGGGCAAAAATCCTATAATGGCGTCGCCATCCTCTCGAAATTTCCAATCGATGAAACCGTCGTGGGACTGCTTGGCGACGACGAGGATGACCAGGCCCGCTATCTGGAAGCGGTGATCTCGACCGATGACGGCGTGGTCCGCGTCGCCTCCATCTATCTGCCCAATGGCAATCCCGCGCCGGGTCCGAAGTTTGACTACAAGCTGGGCTGGATGAAGCGCCTGAAAGCGCGCGCCGAGGAACTCCTCACTTATGAGGAAAACCTGGTACTCGCGGGCGACTATAATGTCATTCCCGGCGATGCCGATGTGCACGACCCGGCCGCCTGGGAAGGCGACGCTCTTACCCGACCGGAATCCCGAGACGCGTTCCGCGCGCTTTTGTGGCTGGGCTTTACCAGTGCGTTCGAGCAATGCGATGGCCGCGCGCATCAATATACGTTCTGGGATTATCAGGCCGGTGCCTGGCAGAAGGATCATGGCATCCGCATTGACCATTTGCTGTGCTCACCACAAGCCGCTGATCACCTCAAATCCGTCGAAATCCATAAGGCCACACGCGGCAAGGCCAAGGCGTCCGATCATGTTCCGGTCGTCGGCACCTTCGACTTTTGATGCAAATTTTATTCACGTAATCATTCATATTCCCGTCAGTCCCTGACTGCTTGTCTCCGCGATACCGGGGGGAAAGCAATCGGGGAGGTCTGTCATGAGACTCCGAACTTTATTGCTGCCGGTATTTGTGGCGGCCAGCGTGTCGCCGGCTTTGGCGGCGAATGGCGATTCCGTCCAGGCGTCGGGCGACTCGGTCGAGGCGTCGGCGCAGGTCGCGGCAGAACTGGCGGGCGCGAGCATCCCGGTCGCCATGGGATCCGCCGTCATCATCGCCGGCAGTGGCGCGGCCATTGCTACCGGAAATTTTGGCTATGCCGAACGCGGGTTTGATGTGGGCGGAGCGATCATTGATTTGCCGCGCGACGAAAACGGCGGCTTTGTTGTATCCGACACCGTCATTGTCGCAGACCCTCCACCGGATGTGCCATTCGACGCCCCGTCGCAACCGGACAAGGGAGAAGACTGATGCGCTGGCTCTTCCTGATCATCGCCGTCCTTGGTCTGTCCACTCCTGTTCTGGCAGGCTCGAACGCCGCACCTTCCGGCCGCTTCACGCCGCAGGAGGCTGCCGACTTTTCCAAGCAGATTGAACGCGATCTGGCCGCGCAACAGGCCCGTTTGGCCATTGTCTTTCGTGCCGGGGAAAGCCGTGATGAATTGCCCGACGGCGTGCGCTATACGCATGGCGCCTTCTGGATTTACCAGCCCATCGAGACGGCCGGGGGCACCACGGAATATGGCTATGCCGTGTACAATCTCTATCACGGCGAGGAGGACCGCCTTACGTCCAGCCTTGTTCAGGACTGGCCCATCGACTTCACCCTGCCCGACGGGAATGGTCAGGTCGGCATCATCATTCCATCGCCAGAGATGCAGCGGCGCCTGATCGCGCTGGTCGCCTCAACCGATTACGCAGCGCTGCATAATCCGGACTATTCACTCGTTTCCAACCCGCATGACCGGCGGTTCCAGAACTGCACCGAATTCATGCTCGATGTCATCGCGGCAGCCGCTTGGCAAACGACAGACATCGACCGGATCAAGACCAATCTCCGGGCGCATTTCCGTCCCGCACAAATTCGCCTTGGCCTATTGACCCGGATTTTCGGACCCATGGTGGACGAACGGTTTCGCACCGCTGATCACGATGGCCGGATCCGGACCGCAACCTGGCGCACCATGGCGGATTTCATGCTGGAAAATGGTCTGGCCGCTAACGTTTACGAGCTCTCGGCAGATCACTTGTCGGGCGATGGGACACTCTGATCCTTCAGCGCGGTGGCGAGAATGCCTCGCCACCTGTCGGTCTATGGACGGGTTTCTTCCAGCACGTTCTCGCCGAGTTCAGGCGGGCGGACCATCAGGTCCAGCATGCCGGTCACCAGTTCGATCTCGCTCAAGAGGGTACGCACGCGCTTTTCATCATCCAGCGGTTTGAACAGGCTGCCCGGTTCGAACAGATTTCCCGTTTCAACCGCGATCAATAGCTCGCCGCCGCCCTGACGCTCGTCGAAGGCCGCGCGGACCTTCTTGCCCTTCACGGCGGTTTCCAGTGCGATCAGCCGCTCCATGAAAGTCGGCGTCAGAAGGTAACGCGACATCACCTGGTCGGTGGAATAGACCTCGAATATCTTCTCGAATTTCGGATCAACCAGCCCGACGCGTTCCAGCTTGGTATTGCCGAAATTCTTACGTCCCCAACCTTCCAGCGCATTGAAAATACCGGCATCTCGGGTGATCACGGTCACGCCTTCAACGGTGCGCGGAAACTCGACGCGGATCAGCAGCCCGCGAAAGACGGTGACCCAGGTGGTTTTCTTGTTCGACCGGCGGCGCTGTTCCAGCTTGGCCTCGTAGAGCTCGAAGACAGAGCCATGACGTTCGCCGATGAAATGATCTTCGAAACTGTCGCGCTGTGAGGACGGGATCAGCCCGTGCTCGCGAAAAACGCTGAACCGAGCCGGGGCGGGCGGCCTCAGCGAATACTGCATGGCCGAGGCTTCGGCGAGCCGGTTCAACAAGCCGACCTTTATTTCCTTGCGTAGCTCCATGAATTTGGTGCTGCCGAGGAAGCTGCCGCCCATAACGGAAACGATAAAGGCGAAAAAGCCCAGCGGTTCGGCGGAGTTGGCGACAAAGAAAATCGCGGCAATGAGTCCGATCCCGACACCCCCTCCCACGCCCAGAAACAGGCGTTTCACGGCGTCCTTGCGGCGGTCCTCGCGTTCGGACAGGAAGGGCGAAAGCTCATCTTTCCAGATGGCTTCCATTTCGGGCGAAAGCGGCGTTGAGTCGGTCATGGGTGAACGTTAGCGGCAGCGCCGTCAGGCGCAAATCGAAATCTCCTACGTCCGTCATCCCGGACAGGCACGGCCTGATCCGGGACCCATTCCGGCGATTCAATGCCTCGGCATAGGTTCCGGGTTCACGCCATTGGCGTGCCCCGGAATGACGAGTAGTCGGCAGCTATCCCAAACGCGCCCTTGCCTCTTCCAGAGCGGCTTTTTGCGCAGCGTAATCGGCCATCTTGGCACGCTCCGCCTCAACCACCGCCGCCGGGGCGTTGGCGACAAAGCGCTCATTGCCCAGCTTTTTCTCCAACCGCGTGATCTCACCGGTCGTGTTGGCGATTTCCTTGTCCAGGCGGACCCGCTCGGCATCAAAATCAATGACGCCTTCCAGCGGCAGGGCATAGGTCGTATCCGCCACGACAATCTGGGCCGAGCCGTCCGGTGCTTCAGCCGCCGGGCCGATGCTTTCGAGGCGGGCCAGCTGACAGATCAGCGAGCTATGACGCTCCAGCCGCTCTGCCAGATCGCGGGACGCGCCCACAGCCAGACCCGCCGGCTTCGCTTTCGCCGGGATATTCATCTCCGAGCGCAGCTTGCGGATTTCGGTGATCAGGCTGACCAGCCAGTTCATTTCGTCCTGCGCCGCCGCATTCGTGAGACCGTCCAGCTGCGGCCAGCCCGCGACGATCAACAGCGTGTCGCGGCCCTTGTCTCCGGCCGTCTTTGCCCACAACTCCTCGGTGATGAAGGGCATGAAGGGATGCAGAAGCTTCAAGGCCACTTCCAGCACATAGGCTGTGGTCGCCCGGGTCTCGGCTTTCGCGGCCTCGTCCTCGCCATTGAAAAGCGGCTTGGCAAATTCCAGATGCCAGTCGCAGAACACATTCCAGACAAAGCGGTAGGCCGCGCTCGCCGCTTCGTTGAAGCGGTAGGTTTCAAGCCCGGTCGCAACGGCTTTGGCCGCGACCTCGGCTTCACCCAGCAGCCACTGATTGACCGTCTGCTTTACTGCTTTCGGATCAAAATCAGGATCCGGCAGGCAATCATTCATCAGGCAGAAGCGCGCCGCATTCCACAGCTTGGTGCCGAAATTGCGATAGCCCTCAACCCGGTCTTTCGACATGCGGATATCCCGGCCCTGTGCCGCCAGCGCGGCCAGCGTGAAGCGCACAGCATCCGCACCGAATTCATCCACCAGCTCCAGCGGATCAATCACATTGCCCTTGGATTTCGACATCTTCGCGCCGTGCTCATCGCGCACCAGGGCGTGGATATAGACATCCTTGAACGGCACGACGGGTTGGTCATTCTCATCCCGCATGAATTTCATGCCCTGCATCATCATCCGGGCGACCCAGAAGAAGATGATGTCGAACGCCGTCACCAGAACGGAGGTCGGATAGAAGCGCTCCAGCTCCTTCGTCTGCTCCGGCCAGCCCAGCGTCGAGAACGGCCAAAGGCCCGAGGAGAACCAGGTGTCGAGCACGTCTTCGTCTTGCCAGATCGCGTTGATTGGCTCGCCATCGGCAGACTTGTTCAACTTGATTGCGTCAGCCCTGTCAGACGCAATAACGACGCCACCGCCGAAATGCTTATTTGCTTCGGCAACTGCCTCTTCTTCGCTTTGGGCCACAAAAATTTCGACAGAACTCGTGATAAAGTGCCCTTCTTGGGCGCGCCTAAAACCATACCAAGCGGGTATCCGGTGCCCCCACCAGAGTTGCCGCGAGATGCACCAAGGCTGGATGTTGCGCATCCATTCAAAATAGGTCTTTTCCCAATTCTTCGGATGGAAGGTCGTGCGGCCGTCTTCCACGGCGGCAACGGCATCCTTGGCCAGCACATCGGCTTTCACAAACCACTGATCGGTCAGGAAGGGCTCGACCACCACGCCGGAGCGATCGCCGAAGGGCTGTTGAACTTTTTTGTCCTCAATCCCGTCCAGCAGGCCCAGCTCGTCCATGCGCTGCACCAGTTTCTCGCGCGCCTCGAACCGGTCGAGCCCTCGCCATTCTTGCGGAATGCGCATCGCGCCTACCGCCACTTCATCCATCGAACCAATATCTTTCAGGTATCGCGCTTCTCGATCGAAGATATTGATGAGCGGCAACTGATGCCGCTGACCGACTTCATAATCATTGAAGTCGTGCGCAGGCGTAATCTTCACCGCGCCCGAGCCCTGCTCCGGATCGGCATGCTCATCGGCGACTATTGGAATCTCGACGTCCGCGATCGGCAGGCGGATTGTCTTGCCCACCAGCCCGGCATAGCGCTCATCATCGGGATGCACGGCGACGCCGGTATCGCCCAGAACGGTTTCGGGCCGGGTCGTCGCCACGACGATATAATCACGGGTTTCCCATTCGGTCGCCTTGCCGTCCTCGTCGAAAGCGATCGGGAATTCATAGGTCGAGCCATCGGCCAGCGGATAACGGAAGCGCCAGAAATGTCCGTCGACTTCCTTGTTTTCCACTTCCAGATCAGAGATCGCCGTCTGGAAATGCGGATCCCAGTTCACCAGCCGTTTGCCACGATAGATCAAGTCCTGATTGTAGAGCTCGACGAAGACTTTCAGTACGGCCTTCGAGAGGCCCTCATCCATGGTGAAGCGCTCGCGACTCCAGTCGCAGGACGCGCCCAGCCGGCGCAACTGGTTCAGGATCGTCCCGCCGGATTCCGCTTTCCATTCCCAGATGCGCTCGATGAAAGCCTCACGGCCCATATCGCGGCGCGAGATATTGCCTTCGGCAGCCAGTTGGCGCTCGACCACCATCTGGGTTGCGATACCGGCATGGTCGGTTCCGGGCTGCCACAGCACCGCCTTGCCCAGCATGCGGTGATAGCGCACCAGCACGTCCTGCAGCGTGTTGTTCAGCGCATGACCGATATGCAGGCTGCCCGTCACATTGGGCGGCGGGATGACGATGGAGAACGTCTCCGCATTCGGGTCATCCTTCGGCTGGAAGGTCCCGGCTTCTTCCCATTCCGCGTACAGGCGCGGCTCGGCGGCTTTGGTATCAAATGTTTTGTCTAGCATGGCGGCGGATACATAAAGGGCGCCGACGATTTCGTCGACGCCCTATTCTTTTCTGTTTCAGTTACGGGCTTAGCGTCGACGCGAAATGCGCTGGATTTCACCTTCGACTTTTTCTTCCACGATACGCGGCAGGTTTGCATCCAGCCATTCTTTCAGCATCGGGCGCATCATCTCGCGAACAATGCCTTCCAGAGTCAGGCCATCGGCGCTGGCAACCCGAAGGTTTTCAGCGAGCGCATCAAATGCGCCAGCCGCCGCTGTTGCCGCCGGCGTACCAACGAGTGTTTCTTCATCGGATTCAGGTTCCGGTGCCGGCTCGGGCGCCGCTTCCATCGCGGGCTCGGGCTCAGGTTCCGGTTCCGGCAATTCCACAACAGGCTCGTCCTCTTCGCGGTCGACAATCATCAGATCGTCATCAATCGCGAGCGGGTCCGTGCCGTTGCCAACATCTTCAACTTTTTCGGTGAGCTCGAGAACTTCTTCCTCTGCAGCCGGTTCCGGCTCGGGAGCGGTCTCTGCAACGGGCTCGGGTTCCGGCTCCGGTGCCGGTTCCGGTGTTGGCTCTGGCGCCGCTTCAGCGGCAGGTTCGGCCGCCTGTGCCTCCTCGGCTGGAGCCTCGGCGTCGCCACCTTCCTCGTCCTCGTCAATGATCCGCCGGATCGATGCGAGGATTTCCTCCATGGATGGTTCGTTTTCTGCAGCTTCTGTAGGCATGAGCGGGCAATCCCTCTTCCGACGCTTCCCCTGTTGGGCGAATTAAAGCCGGTCTTCTGGCCAACTGTCCACCCGGAAACACCAGTTTTTTACGGTTAATTCCACGGCGTGAAGTCGAAATCACCGCCGGCAGCCTCGGACACATAGGGTTCCGGCTCGCCGACAATGTTCAGCGTATCCGCAGTGAGGAGCCCCATGGCCTGCAACAGCGTCAGTCCCGCGACATAGGAATCCCGCTGCGCGCTGGCGAGCGTCAGGCGGGCATCCAGCAATTCCTGCTCGGCGTTCAGCACATCGAGCGTCGTGCGCAGACCGACAAAGGCTTCCTGCTGCACGCCTTCGAGCGCGATTTCATTGGCTTCGACCGATTGCTGGCTGGACTCAATCACAGAGCGGCTGGCCACCAGATTGTTGAACGCCGTCGTGACGACTTCCGTCACCTGACGACGGGCAGCGGTAACGCGCATCCGCGCCTGATCGGCATTGAAGACGGCCTGACGGACGCGGGACCGATTGAGCCCACCCGTAAACAGCGGTACCGACACCTGAGCCGACACCGAAACACGGTCGGTTTGATCGCCGGAGATTTGCTGGTCGCGACCGCGGCTGGCCGACGCCGAGAGCGACACGTCGGGCACATAGGCACCGCGTGCGGTCTGAATGGAGGCACGCGCCGAATCTTCCGTGAATGCCGCAGCGCGCAACGGCGGGCTGAAATCGAGCGCAATTTCTAGAGCGTCTTCGAGGGTTGCCGGCAACTCCGGAAGCGGTGGTTCTTCTGCCAGCGTCGCCGGATACTGCCCCACGAGCGCCGCATAACGCGCGCGGCTGGCCGCCAGCTGAGACAGCGCCGCGGCAAACTGGGCACGCGCGCTCGAGAGCCGTGCCTCGGCCTGAGAAACGTCCGTGCGCGTAATTTCGCCGACTTCGAAACGATCTTCGGCCGCATCAAGCTGAGCGAGAAGTACTTCGACATTGTTGCGGCGGATTTCCGCGATCTCGACGTCGCGGCGGACATCCAGATAGGCGGTTGCCGCTTGCAGCAGAATATTCTGTTCAGCGCCGCGCAATTGCTCGCGCGTGGCCTGCACATTGGCTTCGGCCTGGCTTATCGCGCCATTGATCTCGCCGCCTCGCCAGATCGCCTGATTGGCGTCAATCCGGTAGGTTTGCGGTGTTACGGTATTGGACTGGTTGAAGAACCCGCCCGAACTCTCCGTTGTCGTATTGCTGATCCCGGCTGAAGCCGAAACGCTCGGCAACCATCCGGACCGGGCCTGGGTGATGGTCTCCTCAACGGCTCTGAGGCCAGCGCGCTCTGCCTGCAGTGTCGGATTGGAGCGATAGGTCAGCTCCAGCGTTTCCTCAAACGTTTGAGCCTGAACCGGAAGCGTGAGCAGGGCAGCCGCGAACGCGCCCGTGGAGATAATTTTTCTGAACATGTGAAACCCTCGAATTCCGCCCCAGTTTATACAGGAATGCGCGCAGGCATAGTGTCGGCTTTGTAAGGTTTGTAAAACCACCGCGTAGTGAACGTTGTTCACATAATAAACACAGCCAACAAATCAAGTGGCGCTTTGCCGCATCAGAAGACGAAGCCGGCGGCCTTCTCGAAACCGGGAATGATTCGCGGCGTTGAATCGAAGACCACGCGCTGGCCAATGCTGTCGCCGGACCGCGTGTAGATCATCGCTTTGCCAACAGAGCCCCGGCGAACAATCACGGCCAAACGGCCGCTATCTTTCAACTGGTCGAACCAGACGCGCGGCGTTTCCTCGACAGCGCCTTCGACAAAGATGACATCGTAAGGCCCCTGCCCCGGCGCGCCCTTGAGCGGGTCGCCCTCCAGCACGGCGGCATTGTCGCATCCGGCATCAGCCAGAGCGTCGGACGATTTCTTTACAAGCGCTTCGTCAGCTTCCACGCACACAACGGTTTCGGCCATCCGCGACAGCACGGCAGCGGCATAGCCGCGCCCGCTGGCAATGTTCAGGACCAGTTCGTCGGGCTGCACCTGCGCCGCATGAATCAGCAGGCCCAGATCGCGCGGACGCAGCATCCAGCGGCCCGCTGCCGCTTCGACTTCGCAATCGGCATAGGCGACGGCGGCCTTGCTTTTCGGCATGAATTTATGGCGCGGCAAGGTGCGCAGCGCTTTCAGAAGACGGCGGTCTGTGACGTCAGCTGTGTGAATCTGGCTGTCGACCATTGCATCGCGTTCACGGGAAAAATCCGGCACGTGGGCCCCCTCTGATTTACCAAGGCGTGGCGCTTATATCGCGCGTTGAAAGCCTGCGGCAACACTTGATGACGGCAATCGTGCGAGAACACGTTGCCGGAACGTTTTGGCTCGGTTACAAACCGCGCTCACCGCAAGGATGGCTCCGTGGCGGAGTGGTGACGCAGCGGATTGCAAATCCGTGTACCCCGGTTCGATTCCGGGCGGAGCCTCCAACTCAATCGAGACTTGCCAATAAACGGATGGCGATTATTCCGCAGCCTGCGGTGCCGACACACCCGCGCGCTGCAATTCCGATTCGAGTTTGCCCGTGACGGCCAAAAACAGCATGTGATAATCGCCCCGCAGCGACCACAGCGGATAGGTGAAGGTCGCCGGCTTGTTCTTTTCAATGAAGGCATGGCTGACCCAGGCGAAGGAATAGCCCGAGAGCGGAACAGCCAGCAAAAGCCACCAATTCATCGTCACCAGCGCAAAGATCAGCACACCAATGGCGAGAATCGAGCCGATATAATGAAAAATCCGCGTTTGTGGCTTGGCGTGCTCTTGTAGGTAGTAGGGAAAGAAATCGCCATATGTTGTGTATTCACGCATGTCTCCGCACCTCCCGCTAAGACTTCTGCAATCAGGTTGAATCTTTTTCGACCAAAAGGCCAGAGCGTTAACCTCGCATTTACCCTCTTCTGGGAATGTATGCATGTCTTCCCGTGAAGACACCCCACCATCCACCCAATGCCTTGTCGGGAGCCAATTTGGCTCCCGATTTTTCTTTGTGCATTTGTTGGAGCATCAAGGCTTGCCGCCGGAACAAATCCAGTGGTATAGCCCCGGCCTCATTGCTAAGGCTTTTCCCTGGTAGCTCAGTTGGTAGAGCAGGTGACTGTTAATCACCGGGTCGGCGGTTCGAGCCCGTCCCAGGGAGCCAGCAATGACGCCCCTCCCCTGACATAAAATACCACTCAGATTCGAAAAACACTGATCAATTTTGATGTTCGGTCTGTATTCCGGTGGGGATTCGGCCTATCTCGCACATGCAACATAGCCTGCGGGCGAATCAGACGGATACTCATCATGCGCTTCAATGGCCGCTATATCGCTGCGTTCGCCATCTTCGTCATTGTCGGGACATTTTTCCTGTTCGGTTCGGTTTTCAATAATCGCGACAACGGGCGCGCCGCAGAAGACGGGCAGGCACCGTCGCGGGCGCCGCGTGTCGTCTATGAAATCTTCCAAGCCGACGAACAACCCGGATTCATCTCGCTGCGGGGCCGCACCGAGGCGGTCCGTGAGGTATCGGTTCGCGCGGAGACCGGCGGCCGGGTCGTGGAAGCTCCGGCACCGGAAGGCGCGCGCGTCTCCGAAGGCGACCTTCTCTGCCGACTTGAAGTCGATGCGCGTCAGGCCGCGCTGGATCAGGCCCGCGCCGATCTGCGCGCCGCTCAGCAGGAATATGAAGGCGCGGTGACGCTCAGCGACCGCGGCTATCGCTCACAGAATTCGGTCGCCGCACTGGAAGCGGCGCGGGATGGCGCCCGGGCCCGCCTCGAAGCCGCCCAGCAGGAAATGGCGAACATCTTCATTCGTGCGCCTTTTGACGGCTGGTTTGACAGTCGCGACGCGGAAATCGGCGATTTCCTGTCGCCGGGCCAGTCCTGCGGCACCGTTCTCGAACTCGACCCGCTATTGGCGGTTGCTCAGGTCGCTGAACGTGAGGTCGGCGCGCTCGAGCCCGGCATGGCGGGACGCGTTCGCCTGATTACGGGTGAAGTCGAGGACGGCACCATCCGCCGTATTTCGCATCAGGCAGATCCGGCGACCCGCACTTTCCGGACCGAGATTGCCATTCCAAACCCGGACGGAGCCTTGCGGTCCGGCATTACAGCCGAGATCATTATTCCTCTGCCGCCGCGGCCGGCGCATCTGGTGCCGACCACCGTTCTGGCGCTGAACGATGCCGGCAATATCGGCGTGCGCATTATCGATGCCAACGACCGCGTCAGCTTTGTCGAGGTCGAATGGCTGTCTGATGAATCCGGCGGCAGCTGGGTGGCCGGCCTGCCCGATCCGGCCCGCGTCATCGTTCAGGGCCAGGATTTTGTCGAGGATGGTGCCGTCGTTGACTCGGTGACGGCACAATGACCGGCATTGTCGATTTTGCTGTTAATCGCGTCCGGATGATTCTGGTGATCTTCGGCGTGCTGCTGATGGCGGGGCTGGTCTCCTATATCACCGCGCCCAAGGAATCCGACCCGGACGTGCCCATTCCCTTCGTGGGCGTCATTGTTCCTCTGGAAGGCCTGTCCCCGGAAGACGCCGAACGGCTGATTCTGCGGCCGGCCGAAACGGAACTGCGCGCGATCGAAGGGCTGGAAGAGCTGAACACGACCGGCCAGCTGGGCGCGGGCTCGATGGTGCTGGAATTTGACGTCACCTTTGACGCCGATCAGGCCATCGTCGATGTCCGCGAGGCGATTGATCTGGCGCGCCGCGAGTTTCCGGAAGATGCCCGCGAGCCGGTCCTGCGCGAAGTCAATGCAGCCCTGGCTCCGGCCATTGTTGTCCAGCTTTACGGCGACGTTCCCGAACGCGCCCTCTATCGTCTGGCGCGAGACCTTCAGGACGAGCTGGAAAGCCTGCCCTCCGTGCTGGAAGCCAATCTGGCGGGGGCGCGTGAGGAATTGCTGGAAGTCATCGTCGATCCGGCGCGCCTGACCTCCTACGGCATTTCATCTGCGCAGGTGATCAACGCAGTTCAGTCCAACAATCAGCTTGTCGCCGCTGGTGCGCTCGATACCGGCGATGCCCGTTTCCAGGTCAAGGTGCCGGGCCTGTTCGAAACGGCTGAAGACGCGCTTTCGCTGGTCGTGGCCCGCAATGGCGATTCCGTCGTCACGCTCGCCGATCTGGCCGATGTGCGTCGCACCTTCAAGGATCGCGATGGCTTTGCGCGCTATAATGGCCGCCCGGCTTTTTCGTTGCAGGTCGTCCGGCGCCCCGGCGCCAATGTTATCGACATGACCGCTGAAGTCCGCGAAGCCGTGGGGATCGCCGCCGGCAATTGGCCGGAATCGGTGGGGCACGCCTTTTCGCTGGATGTATCGACCTATGTGCAGGACAGCCTCAACAGCCTGACCAGTTCCATCACGCTGGCCATTGTTCTGGTGATGATCCTCGTGGTCGCTGCGCTCGGTCTTCGTTCCGCTTTGCTCGTCGGCATCGCGATACCGTCCAGCTTCCTGTTCTCTTTCCTGCTGCTTAGCGTTTTCGGGTATTCGGTGAATTTCATGGTGATGTTCGCCATGGTTCTGGCCGTGGGGCTTCTGGTCGATGGCGCCATCGTTGTCGTCGAGTATGCGGATCGAAAACTCGCCGAAGGCACGCCGCGCCGCGAGAGCTACGCCATGGCCGGCAAGCGCATGTTCTGGCCGATTGTCTCCTCGACCGGCACCACGCTGGCCGCCTTCCTGCCCTTCCTGTTCTGGAACACGATTCCGGGACAATACATGTCCTATCTGCCCACCACGCTGATCTTCGTCCTGTCATCGGCATTGGTCATGGCGCTGGTCTTCCTGCCCGCCTTGGGGTCTGTCATCGGCAAACAACCAATGAAGGGCGATCCCGGCACGCTGGCCATGCTGTCCGCCGAGAGCGCGTCCAAACCAACGGAGCTGCCGGGTATCACCGGTCTTTACGCCCGCACCATCGCATCGCTCGTGCAGCGCCCCCTGACCGTCGCAGGCGTAACGCTTGCCATCGTGATCGGAACGGTTTTCTGGTTCGGCGCTACACCGCACCGTACCGAATTCTTCCTCGATACCGAACCGGAGCAGGTTTACGTTTTTGTGCGGGCGCGGGGCAATCTGTCTCCGGCCGAGCAATATGGCCTCGCCGTGCAGGTAGAAGAGCGCCTCGATGATATCGACGGCATTCGCGGCTACTTCACAACTGCCGGTGCCGCTGCCCAGTCCGGCAGTTTCAATGACGGTGTTTCCGGTGCGCCATCAGATGCCGTCGCGCGTATCTTCATCGAATTCTATCCGCACGGACAACGCCGCGATGGCCGCGAAATTCTCGCCGACATCCGCGAAGCCGTCGCCGACATTCCCGGCCTCGTGACCGAAGTCCGCCCCTTCGAGAATGGTCCGCCGGTCGGCAAGGATGTTCAGGTGGAATTACGGTCCGACAATTTTGAAGCGCTGGATGCCGCCGCCCGGGCCGTCCGTGCCCGCCTCGATCAGACCGAAGGGCTCGTTGACATCGAAGACACGCTGCCCCTGCCCGGTCTCGAATGGCGCCTGCAGGTCGACCGCGAGGAAGCCGGCCGCTTCGGGGCCGATGTTGCCCAGATTGGCGCCGCCGTTCAGCTCGTGACAAATGGCGCGCTCGTGGGGCGTTATCGCCCCGATGATGCCGATGAGGAGGTGGATATCCGCGTCCGTTTCCCTGCCGAATACCGGGGCATTGAGGCGCTGGACCAATTGCGTGTGAATACGCCGGAAGGCTCCGTACCCTTCAGCAATTTCGTAACGCGCAGCGCCCATCAGCGCGTCGACTCCATCAATCGCCGCGATGGCAAGCGGGTCATCGAGATCCGGGCCAATGCGGATGACGGTTTCGCCGCCAATCTCTTGCGGGACGAATTGCGGGCCTGGATCGATACGGAGCAGGCAGAGGGCCGGATTTCCACAGATGTCGACATCCGCTTCCGGGGCGCGGACGAGGAAACCGCCGAGGCCGCCGAATTCTTTGGTGTCGCCATGCTGGCCTCACTCTTCATGATGGCCGTCATCCTCTTGTGGCAGTTCAACAATTTCTGGCACGTTTTCCTGACATTGCAGGCCGTGGTCCTGTCTGTCGTCGGCGTCATGATCGGCATCCAGCTCTCCTTCCCCTACATCTCCGTCCTCTTTGTCGGGACGGGGGTGGTGACGCTGGCCGGAATTGTCGTGAACAACAATATCGTGCTGATCGACACCTTCCATCGCTTGCGGGAATCCGGCTTCGGCGTCGATGAAGCCATTGTGCGCACGGCCGCCCAGCGCCTGCGACCGGTCATGCTGACCACGATCACCACAATTTTCGGCCTGTTGCCCATGGTCTTCCAGATCAACGCAAATTTCGGCACTGGCGTCATCGGCATTGGCGGACCGTCATCGGAATGGTGGGTGCAGCTTTCCAGCGCCGTGGTCTGGGGGCTGGGCTTTGCGACGCTCCTGACGCTACTGCTGACGCCGGTCTTCCTCGGTGTTCCGCTGCGGATTGCGCGCTTCTTCGGCATCGCCAATGAAGACAACGCGGTTTCCACGCATAGCGACGCTGAAGCCGCCCCCGCCGAGTAAATCTGGTAAATCCTGAGTTGCCATGGCAATCTCCACCTAGATTTGGGGGAGACTGTCATGCGCGCATTCATCACATTCCTGATTCTTGTCCTGTTGCCCTCTGCCGGGTTTGCCCAGGACTATGCCATCGAGGCGACGCAGGAAGCCCACATTCGCCAGAGCATCGAGGTCAGCTGGACAGCGGCCGACGAGACCGGAAACATGATTGAAATCCGGCCATTGGAGGAGGGTGCCCGGCGCGTGGCCTATTCCTACCTTCAAACAAATCCTGAATACATCGAAGCGCCCGAACAGCCCGGCGTTTACCTCCTGGTCTTCACGCATGGCGGCGATGTCGTCGCCAGTCAGCCGCTAAGCGTCGTCATGGCGGAAGCGACAATTGCGGCTCCGGAAGCTGCCGGTGCCGGGGAATCGATCGAGGTGAGCTGGACCGGCCCTATCAGCCGCAGCGACTTTATCGCATGGGCGGAGCGCGGCGGTGATCACATCCGGGGCTCATCCTACGGTTATGTCGGAAATTCTCCCGGCGGCAGCCGCAGCCTGCGCGCACCCGCCGATGCGGGCGAGTATGATGTCGTTTACATCACCGGCAGCACTATTCTGGCCCGAGCGCCCGTCACGGTCGGCAGCATATCCGCAACCGTGACCGCACCAGCGACCATTCACGCCGGTGGCAACATAAACGTGACCTTCGAGGGACCAGAAAACTCCGGTGATCTCATCACATTCGGTGATCGCGATGGTGATTCTCGCGCCGGCATCGGCTCCTACACCTATGTCGGAAATGCCACCGGCAACGGCGTGACTCTTCGTGTCGGCGAAACGCTCGGCGAATTCGATGTCGTGTATGTGTCCAATGGCCGGGTCATTGGCCGCTCTCCCATCGACATTGTCGAAGCCAGCGTTGCGATTGACGGCCCCGGCGAAGTCCACGCCCGCTTCATTTTCAATGTGGCCTGGGAAGGCGCCGGCAATGGTGGCGACATGGTCTTCATTTCCGATGCCGATGGGAACCGGTTTGATTACAGCTATATCGACCCGCAAAGCCCGACGGTCGAATTGATCGCGCCAGAAAATATCGGCGACTACACACTCGTCTATCGCACGCCCGGCGGTGCCATCATGGATACCGAGCCACTGTCGGTCACGCCGGCACCCAATCCGCCCGGAGAGCTGATCGTGACCCAGAATCGCGCAGCCCTCGGGGCCGGCGATGCGGTCGAAATCATCCTGGATGCATCCGGCTCGATGCTGCAGCGTATTGGCGGCGATCGGCGCATTGAGATTGCAAAAACCACCCTCACCGCTCTCGTCAACGAGACGATCCCCGAAGGCACCGGCTTTGCCTTGCGCGTTTTCGGTCATCGCGAGGCCGATAGCTGCCGGACGGATCTCGAAATTCCGCTCGGTCCGCTGAATGCCGCGGAAGTCACTGCAACCATCGCCGACGTGAACGCCATGAATCTTGCTCGCACGCCGATCGGAGCGTCCATCGCTCATGTTCGTAGCGACCTGGCGGCCGCGACAGGTCAGCGCGTTCTGGTCGTCCTGACGGATGGCGAGGAAACCTGCGATGGCGATGCGGCCAGCGAGATTGCCGCTCTGCGCGCACTGGGATGGGATATCCGCGTCAACATTGTCGGCTTTGCGATTGATGATGCCGAACTGGAGCAGACATTCGAAAGCTGGGCGGCTGCCGGTAATGGCAGCTATTTCAGCGCGGTGGATGCCGAAGGCCTGGCGGACGCCATGACGCGGGCCGTCGCAACCCGCTTTGAAGTCATCAACGGAGACGGCGAGATGGTAGCATCCGGCCTGACCGGTGGCGATCCGATCACCTTGCCTACGGGCGATTATCGCATCGTCGGTGGCGACGCCGAGGTCAACGCCACGATCATTTCCGAAGAAGTCACGACCGTCGGACTGGATTAGGCCGGTTCTGACGCAGCCTCGGCCTGACGCCGCCACATCTGGGCATATAATCCGTCTTTCTGGAGCAATTCGGCATGCGTGCCACACTCGGCGATCCGGCCCGCTTCGAGGACCAGAATCTGATCGGCTCCGGCGATCGTCGAGAGCCGGTGCGCCACGGCCAAAGTGGTTCGCCCTTTCGCCGCTTCCGCGAGGGCGACCTGCACCTCACGTTCGGTCTCGGAATCGAGCGCTGAGGTCGCCTCGTCCAGAATCAGAAGCCGTGGATTCTTCAGGATGGCCCGTGCCACACCGACGCGTTGCTTCTCGCCGCCCGACAGTTTCAGACCCCGCTCGCCCACGCGTGTTTCCAGCCCCTCCGGCAAGTCGCGGATGAAGGCACCCAGCTGGGCACGATCCGCCGCTTCCATCAGCTGCGCGTCATCCGCCGCCGGATCGCCATACTGGATATTGGCGCGCAGCGTGTCGTTGAAGAGGACGACATCCTGCGGCACGAGTCCCAATTCGGCGCGCAAGGATTCCTGCGTCACTTCCCGAATGTCCTGGCCGTCAATCTCGATCCTGCCCGATGCCGGATCATAGAAGCGGAAGAGCAATTTCAGGAGCGTCGATTTGCCCGCACCGGACGGCCCACAGACGCCGGTAAAACTGCCCGCTGGCAGATCAAAGCTGAGCCCGTCAATCGAACGGTCACGCCCCTCATGGGAAAAGCTGACCTGATCAAACCGGACTGCCCCGCCCCGATCCTCGAGCGCAACAGCCTCCGCAGCATCCGCAACATCCGGCTCGATCGCCAATGTCTCGAACAGGCGTTCCATATCAACGGCCGCCTGACGGATTTCCCGATAGGCCCAGCCGAGAATGTTGAGCGGTTGATAGATATTCATCAGGATCAGCGTCACGGCGGCGATATCACCCACACCCATGACGCCATTCCAGGCTTTCCAACCCGCCACGACGGCCATCGCCAGAAGCCCGAGATTCATGACAAACGCCTGCAAGCCATTCAACAGGGCCAGCGAACTCATGGAGCGGGAGGCAGCGTCTGCATAGCGCGTCAGCGCCTCGTCATAGCGGTCGGTCTCGCGCCGCTCGGCGGCGAAGGACTTTACCGTCTCGAAATTCATCAGCGCATCGACGGCCCGCGCGCTGGCTTCGTTGTCGGCCTCATTCATGTCGCGGCGCAGCTTGACCCGCCACTCCGTCACCGCCGCCGTCGACACGGCATAAAGAGCAACCGTGACAACGGCGATCACCGGGAATTCCCAGCCATAGGCGACGCCCATGACGGATGCCGCGAGCAGCAATTCCACGACCGTCGGCCCGATATTGAACACGAAAAAGCGCAGGAAAAAATCAATCGCGCGCGCACCGCGATCAATAATGCGGCTCAGCGCGCCCGTGCGTTTGGTCTGGTGATAACCGATAGACAGGCGCTGGACATGACCGAAGGCGCGCACGGCCATCAGGCGCTGCGCATCCTGACTGACGGGGGCAAAGAAGGCATCCCGCAATTGCGGCGCTCCGACACTCATGAAGCGGGCGCCGGCGTACAGCAGAAAGGCGAGGACAAAGCCCCAGATGGCCGTATCGGCCGTTCGCTCGGTAATGGCATTCACCCCCTCGCCAAAGGCCACCGGGGCCGTCACGGCGAAGACCTTGGCGATCAGGGTCAGGATCAGGGCCAGCGCCATGCGGGGGCGCCAGCGCCGCATATCGTCTGACAGGAGAAGCTGGAAGAGCCGGCCCAGCGCTTTTCGAAAATCGCCTTCGGGCGGCTTTGTGTCGGTCGGTGTCATCAGCGTCAGATAGGATGAAGCCGGCGCAATAACCAGAGCCAAAAGAAAACGCCGCCCGGGTTTCCCCGAACGGCGCTTCTTCAACCGAAGTTGAAAGACAGACTTAGATGTCTTTCAGGCCAGCTGCCGGACGGAAAGCCGCCGACGTCTTGGCTTTGGACATCATTGTCTCGCCGGTGCGCGGATTGCGAACCTGGCGGGCTTCACGATGCTTGGCATAGAAGGTGCCGAAACCGGCCAGCTGGACATTGTCCTTGCCTTTGACGGCGCCAACAATGGCTTCGATCGTGGCATCGACAGCTTCGCCAGCTTGAGCTTTGGACATGCCAGTGGAGTCGGCGACAGCCTTGGCGAGATCTGATTTGTTCATTTTGGGTCTCCCCCAGAGTGTTGATTAGGTGCCCTGCAGACGGGTGCCTGCAAGGCGCAACAGAACTGTTGACCTCCCAATTGAGGACGGAGGCGACCTATAAAGCAAGGCCAAACCGCTGGATTTCGCCGCTGCAGCAAGGGATTCCGGCAGTTTTCCGCTGTTTTTTGCAGTCCGGCACGGCTTTTGCGGTTAACAAATCATTATGAACCGCAATGAGCCACCCATGAACACTGCCAACGCCCTGCGTATGATTCGGCTGATTCCCGCCCCGATTCTCGCTGCCATTGCCGGATTTGCTCTGGTGAAAGCCATCGGTCTGGACGGCCCCTGGCCCGAACTCGCCGGCGCAATCGCGGGCGGCTATGTCCTCGGCGTGATAGCGCGGCGGGCCAGGATCAGTTCGCGCTGAGCGACGCACCGTAAGCTTCGGCCAGTGGTCTCAGATCATCCGGTCTGTACAACGTGAACAGATCACGGACTGCCGCATCGGAGTCCGCCGCACTCTGATGATGATACTCACAAATCCGGAAACCCATCCAATAGCCGATCTGCGCCGGCCAATCTGCATGATCGGGATGACGTCCGGAAAACCAGCCCGGTACGGAAAAAGGCGGCGCATCCATCACGGCCTCAAACTCGGACCAAAGCGCCCGTTCATTGGCTTCACCGTAAACGTGCCGATCACCGAGGCGCCAGCCAGAGGCCAGATAAGTCAGATATTCCGCGCAGCCTTCTCGAACCGCGACCGCCAACATGTTGCCGCCTTCCGGACTGTAAATCGACCGATAAGCTTCCAGCCCGCCTTGGGCGGCGAGTTGAAGAACGTGGGCATTCTCATGAATGACAACCTGGGGCAGGTCACTGGCCTCAGCCCGGCCACCGGTGCCGCCGGGGAATTCCGACATGTCGGTTTCCGCCGTCAGCGCGATCATATCCACTGCGACGGCGATATTGATCTGCGGTCCCGCTGCTCCTGCGGCCAGCACCGGTGTCCCGCCCGCGCGCTGGTCAGCAACCATGAAATAAGTCGGCACCACCTCGCCCGCCGGCGCCATGGCTTCCAAGCGGCTCAGCGCTGACACGATCTCGGGTTCGCGCAATCGGATATAGCCCTCCAGTTCAGGAAGGCTGCGATAATAGCCCGGACGTTCCGAATAGGCGTCAGCGATGGACGCAGCACTGGTCTCATAGCGTTGCGCATACGCCTGAAAAACCGGACTGGCCTGCGCGACGTATGACTCCATCGCCGACAGAGGGGATTCCCCGGCCTCGATAGCATCCAGTGCCGCATTGAATTCCTGCAGGTCAACGAAGTGGAGTTCGGGGTCGGCATAAGCCGATGCGCCCCACACCAGACCGAGGCAAAAAGCGGTTTTGATCATTTTCATTGTGAGCTCTCTTTTTCAATCAACCGAAAAAGAGATGCGGAAAAAGCCACTTTCAGATGCACATCGATCAGCCAGCAGCGCCGTTATTGATCATGTAATAGGCATAACCCATGCCCATCAGGGCCATGACAATACCGCCAATCAGAACATAGATCATGGTGACAGCCGCAAATAGGGCACCCTTTAGAATCGTCCCCGTCAGGGTGGTCGCCAACACGCCCCTGCTACCTCTTACGAAGAATATCCAGTAGGACAGAAAGACGATCAGCGGCATCCAGCTGATCAGGAGTGTATTCCCGGTCAGGGCCGAAATAATCATGCCCGCAAGTCCGACGATCGTGCCGCCAGTGAGGACTCCGAATGTCAGATTTACGCGGGCCACCCAGTTCAGCGACTTGTTGAAGGTCCCGATCAGGAAAGCCGACAGAGCGGTAAACCCGCCAACGACAATGGCATGCAGAAATGTAGCGGCATTGCCGTAATGCTCAGCAATCTCCTCTATCGAAGCATTGAACAGCCCCTCTATGCGCGGAATGTTCTCAGGTTGAGCCTGCCACTGACTGACCAGAAGCCCCGCATAGCCGCCCCACAGGAAGGATATGAACACCTGCAGGGCAATCATCCCGACGAACAACCGGACAGCGGGCGTATAGGTTATCCGGTCATTCGCGGCATAAGACGCAAACACAACATTCGGCCGGATGACGATGTCCTTCAGCGTTTTCAGCGCACGAAAATTGACGCCAAACGCATCTTCCAGCGTGTTGTCGATTTCCTCGCGCTTGTCCGGACGCTGCGTATCATCCGGCTCCTGGCTCACACTTTCACCAGCATCTTTCCGGTATTGGCACCCGAAAACAGGCCAAGGAAAGCGTCGGGCATGTTCTCGATTCCCTCGACAATCGTATTGCGCGGCTTGACCTTGCCTTCGGCCATCCACTTGCCGAGATCGCCAATAAAGGCGGGCAGGAGGTCGAAATGGTCCGAGACGATGAAACCCTGTATCCGCAGGGACTTGCCGACAATATAGGTCAGATTATCGGTGATCTTCGCGCCCGGGTCATTATAGCGCTGGATCATGCCGCAAGCGGCAATCCGGCCCTTGGGCTTCAAAACTTCCAGTGCGGCGGTCCAGTGAGTGCCGCCGACATTTTCAAAGTAGGCATTCACACCGCCGCCATTTGCTTCGGCCACAGCCTTGTCGAGCCGGTCCACCGCCTTGTAATCCACCGCCGCATCGGCCCCGATGGACAGGCAATACTCCACCTTGTCCTGCCCGCCGGCCGTGGCCACGACCTTTGCGCCCATCGCCTTGGCAAACTGGATCGCGGCGGATCCCACCGCCCCGGCACCGGCGGAAACCCAGATGCTCTCGCCCGCCTGCAAATCGATGCAGCGCTTCAGCCCGACATAGGCCGTCATGCCGGTCAGCCCGGCAATGCCCAGATAGTCTTCCGGCGCAATGTGCGTGGTATCGATCTTGTTCAGGCCGGCTCCGTCCGAGATATAGGCTTCCCGCCAGCCATGCATGGAATTGACCCAGTCGCCTTCCTTGAACTTCGGATTATGGCTTTCCACAACCTGGCCGACGGCACCGCCATCCATCACGGCATCCAGAGCGAACGGATCGACATAGGTGCGCACACCGCTCATCCGCCCGCGCATATAGGGGTCAACCGACAGGAATTTGTTGGCCACCAATACCTCCCCTTCACCGGGGGATCCGATATCTGTCTCCGCCATTTTGAAATTGGCGGCGGTCGGCTCGGTCTTGGGATAGGCAGTCAGGTGAATTTCACGGGATTTCATAGCGTTACTTTCTGGGTCAAGGGAGGGTCAGCTCATCCGCATGAGCTCGAGGATGGACAGGTCATGCCCGATTTGCAGTGCAAAGTGCACCAGAGCAAGCTGCGCGATGGCAATCAGAACAAACATGATGGGCGTGACCATGACCTGGGCGAATATCTGCAGCCCGACCAGTAGCCGATTGGTCGAATAAAATCGGAACATGAGCCTGCCGATAGCGACGAAATACCAGATCAGCGATATTCCGAATCCGGCCCAGAAAATGGACGCATCGCGGAACAGGAAAAACAGGCCGAAGAACGGGAAAATGAGGATGTAGGACGCGTTCGTCGCCGACAGATAAACCAGCAAATGCCCGAAGAGTGACCGCCGCATATAGAAGAGTTTCAACAACAGCAGATAGGGCAGCGTCGACAGAAAGGTCAGCGGCATGGTGGTGAAAGAGGCGAGACGGCCGAGCGTCTGATCGACATTTGCCCGGCATTCCGCCATTGCATTCGACCTGAGAACCTCCAGCGCATCAGCCGACAAACTGCCTGGGTCCGGCATTTGCGAAAACATGACCTGACAATCCGGGGCTGTCATCAGCCACTCATTCATGGTCTCGGTATTCTCATTCACTTCCAGCGCCTGAAGCGTCATGCCGTTCGGCAGCTCGACCAGCGCCATGAAGACAAATTGAAGCCCGAACAGGACAAGAAAGAGCCGGATGACCGGCACGTATTTTTCGCGGTCACCGGCAAAGGCGGCCTCCACGACGCGCGGCGTATGAATGAAGGTGTCCCAGATGGTGCGGAATATGCGCGTATCCACGCCAATCGCGGCATCGGCGACATCATCGACGTCTGCGCGCGACGGGCGCGCATCGTCCGGCTTGTTCGGATCGCTCATCCGGTCCCTCCCTGCGCACAAACTAGCTGGCACGGCGAATCTCACAAGAGGCGAAACGCGGAAAAGTCCGGCAACAATTGTTGAAGCCTCTGACTGCAGCGTTTCCTTGCCGGTAAGGTCTTGCCTGCTAGTCAGCGTTCATGAGCACAACCGACACCCAGATGAAGGCGGGCGTGATTGGCGCTGGCGTTTTCGGCGGCCACCACGCGCGCAAATATGCAGCCTCTGATCGCGTGCAGCTGGCTGGCGTCTTCGACGTCGATGCCGAGCGCGCCGAATTACTGGCCCACCAGCTTGAAACCAGGCCCTATACCGACCTCGACGCCCTGATCGCAGATTGCGACGCCGTCACGGTCGCCAGTCCGGCAGTCAACCACTATGCCGGCGTGAAAGCCGCATTGCTGGCAGGCAAGCATGTCCTTGTTGAGAAGCCGCTGGCCGATACTGCGGCACGCGGCGAAGAGCTGATCCAGATCGCCCGCGCCCGAAATCTCGTCCTTCAGGTCGGCCATCAGGAACGCTTCGTGTTCAATGCCATGGGCGTGTTCGACATCGACGAAGCGCCCCGGCGCATCGCGGCCCGCCGCATGGGTGTGCGCTCGACCCGAAATCTGGATGTTTCCGTCACGGTGGACCTGATGATCCACGATCTTGATCTGGTCATGGCGCTGGCACGTTCGCCGCTTGCCAGCCTGGACGCAAACGCCAGCAAGATTTTCACAGACCTGCCGGATGCCGCCGATGTGCGCATGGTATTCGAGGATGGATTTGAAGCCGTGCTGGAATCCAGCCGGGCCGCCGAGGCGCTCGATCGCGTCATGCGCCTCGATTACGACAGCGGCTTTCTGGAAGTCGATTTCGTCGCCAAGACCTTCGTCAACGAGACCGGTTTTGATCTGAATGCCGACTTTGCCGAGGACCCGAAGGCGAAGGATTCGCTCGGTGCCAACGTCAATGCCTTCATCGAATCCGTGCTGGACGGAACACCCGTCGCCGTGCCGGCCGAAGCCGGTCTGGCCGCCCTCGCCGTCGCACGGGATATCGACCGGGCTGCGGCGCTCTGACTTCGCGCTTGAACCTGCGTCCTCGCAGGGCTAGATCGCGCCCATGACAACGCTGCGAATTGCTTCCGCCCAGCTGAACCCGACGGTCGGCGATATTTCCGGCAATCTGGAAAAGGCGCGGGCAGCCCGGGCCGAAGCCGCCGCGGGCGGCGCAGACCTTGTCGTTTACCCCGAGCTGTTCATCCTTGGCTATCCGCCTGAGGATCTGGTGCTGAAGCCGGCCGCGGTCGATGCCTGTCATGACGCCATAGAGGCTTTCGCAAAAGAGCCCGGCATCGCCGCACTGATCGGCACACCCTGGCGCAAAGACGGCAAGCTCTACAATGCTGTCGTCCTGATTGATGAGGGCAAGGTTCAAGCCGTTCGTTTCAAGCACGACCTGCCCAATTACGCCGTCTTCGATGAAAAGCGCGTTTTCGCGCCCGGCCCCCTGCCCGCACCGGTCGACTGGCGCGGTATCAAGCTGGGTCTGCCCATCTGCGAGGATATCTGGCTGGAAAACGCCCCGCGCGCCCTGGCCGCGGCGGGGGCCGAATTCTTCATCTCCATCAATGGCTCGCCCTGGCGGCGCACTATCGAAACCGAACGCCGCGAGGCGTTCAGGAACTGGTCCGACCTCAACGTGCCGCTGGTCTTCGTCAATCAGGTCGGCGGACAGGACGAGCTGGTCTTTGACGGCGCGTCCTTTGCCTGGAATCCGGATGGCGCAGAAATCCAGCGCCTGCCCGCCTTTGAAACCGCCATCGCCTTTGCCGACTGGACCAAGACCAATTCCGGCTGGACCGGCACCAGCGATCAGGCCTCCAGAGTTCTGACCGGGCTGGAAGCCGACTGGCAGGCCACCTGTCTGGCGCTGGGCGATTACGTCAACAAGAATGGCTTTCCCGGCGTCGTGCTTGGCATGTCGGGCGGCATTGATAGCGCCATCTCGGCCGCCATTGCCGCCGATGCGCTTGGCCCGGATCGCATCTGGGCGGTCATGATGCCGTCCAGATACACGTCCGATCACAGCCTTGAAGACGCCAGGGCCTGTGCCGAAGCGCTCGGCGTGCGCTATGACATCATTGATGTCGAGCCCGCCATTGCGGCCATGGGCGGCATCCTCGCCGATGCCTTCAAGGGCACGACGCCCGATGCGTCCGAGGAAAACATCCAGTCGCGCATGCGCGGCGTCGTGCTGATGGCGCTCTCCAACAAATTCGGCCCGATGGTCCTGTCGACCGGCAACAAGTCGGAAATGGCGGTGGGTTATGCCACCCTCTATGGCGATATGAATGGCGGCTATAACGCTTTGAAAGACATCTATAAATCGGAAGTCTATCAGCTCGCGCGCTGGCGCAATGAACAGAATGCCTCGCCCGGCCTTGCCCCCGCCGGCACGGTCATTCCGGAACGCATTATCACCAAGGCCCCGTCCGCCGAGCTGAAACCCGATCAGACCGATCAGGACAGCCTGCCCGATTATGATGTGCTGGATGAAATCCTTACCGGCCTCGTCGAAGACGAGTACGGGCCGAAGGAAATCGCGGCCCAAGGCCATGATCCGGCGCTGATCGCGCGCATCGAGAACATGCTCTACCGCGCCGAATACAAACGCCGGCAAGCGCCTCCGGGCGCCAAGATCGGGCGCAAGAATTTCGGCCGCGACCGCCGCTATCCGATTACGAACAAGTTCCGGTCGGTGAGGTAGCGACACTTTGCGGGTTTCTCGGCAGTTTAAGAGCTTGGGTAGCGACTAACCCGGGTCCCTCGGACTCGATCCGAGGGTCCATCTAGTTTTTCTGATGGATGCCCGGGTCGAGCCCGGGCACCCCGGTAATCGTGGGGCATCAAAGCCGGAAATTGGGGCCTTAATACTGCCTAGAAGCGGCGATTAGGTAATGCTGCGTCAAAATTGGGAGCCATTGATGTTCCGGATATTCATTATTTCGTTTGCACTGGCCTCGTCTCCCTCGTTTGCGCAAAGCTCCGAAGACTGGCCACCTCCACCGGGGCCAATTTGTGGTGAGGTCGAGTCCGGCGTAGTACCTGAGTTTCGTCGACATGAGGCAGAGCTAACCCCGGAACGATTTCGCGCCGCAATCGACGCGATGAATACGCATGTGCTGGAATGGACAATCGGAAGCACCGCTTACAATTTTCCGGGCTCAGAAGCCGACATGGCCTGGACAAATCATATGACCATCATCCGATTGTATGTCCTCAAGCTCGAAGCGTTGAGTGCAGAGGGCGAAGAACAACAACTGGCGATCAATCGGTTCTGTGATGCGCTTTCCACCGCGCTCGTTATGGATTAGCAGCACGGTCCAATTGCTATCCCTGCGGCAAATTCCGGCGGGGGTGGTGGTGCTGATTTCCCACCCACTCACCTCATCCTGAGGCGCTCGCGAAAGCGAGCCTCGAAGGAGGCGTCCAACGCTTTGCATGCTTCAAGGCTGCCCCTCCATAATGTCGGCTACTGTTGACCATCAATCATTTCACCGGGCGCGCCTTCGCCTTCATCGCCGTCAGTTTCCTCATCACCCGCTTGCGCTTCCACAGCGCGGGCGGCTTCGCGAGCGGCAGCGGCGCGAGCGGCTTCGCGCGCCGATGGACGGCGCATTTCCAGAGGCGTGACCAGATTGGAACTGGCCCCGCTGTCGCTCGTCCGGCGCGTCGCGGAATCTGTCGTTGTGGCGCATCCGGCAATGCACAGCCCGAAAAGGGCAACAAATAGAATTCTGATCATATCCCCGGCCCCTTCTGAACACTTGGCTCCACGATCGATAGCACGGATCGTTTCGTGAGGGTGAGTTGAATATTCAAAAGTATGGCAACATGACCGCCACCGCAGACCGGCGCTGCGAACCGCCCCTCACCCTTGCCGCAATCGCGCATCAGCGCTAAGCCGCGCGCTTCTGTTTCAGCAGGTAAATTCCATGAGCACCAAAGTCCGCTTCGCCCCCAGTCCGACCGGCAAATTGCATGTCGGCAATGTCCGCACCGCCCTGACCAACGTGCTGCATGCGCGCCAGACCGGCGGAGTCTTTGTGCTGCGGATTGACGATACGGATCTGGAACGCTCGACCAAGGCGTTTGAAGACGGCATCCGCAAGGATCTCAGCTGGCTGGGCCTGAATTGGGACGAGACCTTCAAACAGTCGGATCGCTTTGATCAATATGATGCCGCGGCACAGAAGCTGAAGGATATGGGGCTCCTCTATCCGGCCTACGAAACCGGTGACGAGCTCGACCGCAAACGCAAGATCCAGCGCGCACAGGGCAAGCCGCCCGTCTATGACCGCGCCGCTTTGAAGCTGACGGACGACCAGAAGGCCGCCTATGAGGCGGAGGGCCGCAAGCCGCACTGGCGCTTCAAGCTGTCGGGCAATCCGGTCAGCTGGAATGATCTCATTCGCGGTGAAACGACGATTGAAACCTCTTCGCTCTCTGATCCGATCCTGATCCGCGAGGATGGCTCCTATCTCTACACCCTGCCCAGCGTCGTCGATGATATCGATGCGGGCATCACCACGATTATTCGCGGTGAAGACCACACCACGAATTCGGGTGCGCAGATCGAGATTTTCCTTGCCCTTGGCGGCAAGGCCCCGGAATTCGGTCACCAGGCGCTACTGGTCGGTGCCGATGGCGGCAAGCTGTCAAAACGCCTGGGCACGCTGGCCATCGAGGATTTGCGCGAAAGCGAGGGCATCGAGCCGATGGCAATCCTGTCCCTGCTCGCCAAGATCGGCACGTCCGATCCGATTGATGCCTATACCGATATCCAGACCCTGATCGACCAGTTTTCGTTCGAGAAATATTCGCGCGCACCGGCACGGTTTGATCCGGAAGAGTTAAAGCGCATCAATGCCCGCGTCCTGCACCAGCTCTCCTATGCGGAGGTGAAGGACCGCCTTGCGGCCATGGGCGCCGATGGCGGCGAAGCCTTCTGGCATGCCGTCGCACCCAATCTAGAGCGCCTGTCGGATGCCACGAGCTGGTATACGCTGATCGAAGGACCGGTCACGCCGGTGATCGAGGATGCAGATTATATCGCCGCGGCCGCCGCCAGCCTGCCGGACGGCGAGTTGACCGGCGACAGCTGGGGGGAATGGACCGGCAAGCTGAAAGAGGCCACCGGACGCAAGGGTCGCGACCTTTTCATGCCGCTGCGCCTCGCTCTGACCGGCGAAAAGCATGGACCGGACATGTCGGAACTCTTGCCGCTTATCGGACGCGAACGTGTCCTGGAACGCCTGAACGGCTAGTCGCCAAGTTTGCCCAGAAGATGGTCGATGGCCTCGCCGGCTTCGGTGTGGACGCTGACATGATCGTGGAAGCCATCCGGCGTGAAGCCCTCCTGTTCTGTGCGATAGAGCAGCTTGAAGAAGGGCTCCCAGAAGGCCTCGACATCCAGGAAAGCCACCGGCTTGTCATGCTGGGACAAGCGCTGGCGAGACAAAACGTCGAAGATTTCTTCCAGCGTGCCAACGCCGCCCGGCATGATCAGGAAGGCATCGCTTTCCTCGATCAGCATGTTCTTGCGGATCGACATTGTGGTGACAATACGGGTCTCGGCTTCCTCGTACAGGCCCTCGGTCTTGATCATGAATTCGGGAATCACGCCCAGCACCTTGCCGCCGGATTCCAGGGCCGAATGGGCGGCCTGCCCCATCAGGCCAACATCACCGCCCCCATAGACCAGACGGCAATTGCGATCGGCGATAGCTTTTCCGGCTGAACGCGCTGCCGTGACATAGGCAGGGCTGCGCCCCGTAGCTGAACCGCAAAAAACACCAATCGACCGTAGTTTCGCCATTTCTATGTGCCCTTCTGACTGTGAAAGAGATCATAAGCCGCGATTGTGCATGTTGCGACAGTCGATGGCCGTGGTAGACCAGTAAAAAAAGGAGTTCGGCATGACCGCCATGCGGTCCCTCATTCTCGCCGCCATTCTGGGCGCTCTCGCAATCGGCGCAGCTGCCGTTTTCGTGCTTACGCGCGCGCCTGCCCCTGTAGAGGTCGCGGAGACATCGGCACCAACACAATCCGCGGTCAGTGAAGACATGTTGCCGACGACGCCGGCACCGACCTTCGACATTGTCCGAATCGACCCGGCCGGTACAGCTGTTATCGCCGGCCGCGGCGTGCCGGAATGGACGTTGCAGATTCTGGCCGATGGCGACTCCATCGCCGAAACCGAAATCGATGATCGCGGCGAGTGGGTGATTATTCTCAACGCCCCCTTGCCGGCAGGTTCAATCGAATTGTCTCTGGCCATGGAATCCCCGACCGGCGAAATCATTTCCTCCGAGCAAACGGTTCTGGTGTCGATTCCGGAGTCCCGCGACGAAATTCCACTCGTCATCATTACGCGCCCGGGCGAGGCCAGCGAGGTTCGCCAGGGACCGATGACCGGTGTTTCGACCGGACCGCTTTCGCTTGAAACCGTCGATTATGATGATGAAGGTGCCGTGATTTTCGCGGGCCGCGCGACGCCGGGCAATCGCGTCCGCGTCTTTGCCAATGGCGCCATCGTCGGTGAAACCAGCGCCAATCCGGATGGCCGCTGGTCCTTGCGGGCCGCGGAAACCCTCGCGCCGGGAATTTACGATCTGCAGATCGACATGTTGTCGATTGATGGTCAGGTGGAAGCCGTAATCGCTCTGCCGTTCGAGCGCGTTGCACCGGAAGATATCCAGCTTGGCGAAGGCCGGGTTATCGTGCAGCCCGGTAACAGCCTCTGGCGGATCGCCCGCCGGGTCTATGGCGAGGGTTTGCGCTATACGGTGATCTATCGCGCCAACCAGGACCAGATCCGCGATCCCGACCTGATCTATCCGGGCCAGGTTTTCTCGACACCCAGTCAAGGTGACATTCCGCAGGATGAAAACGACGACGGCTAGGCCGCGCGGGAGCTTCCCGTGCGGGCAGCCGTCAGCGCCTCGGCAATCCGGAACGCCATATCCAGCGCCTGATCGGCATTGAGCCGCGGGTCACAATGGGTGTGATAGCGGGACGACAAATCCGCTTCGGTGAGCGCTTTGGCGCCGCCAACGCATTCGGTCACATCGCGGCCTGTCATTTCAAAATGCACACCGCCCGGATAGGCACCCTCACCCGAAACGGCCTGCATGAAGCCTTCCAGCTCATTCAGGACTCGGTCGAAATCGCGGGTTTTATAGCCGCTATCCGTCTTTACGGTGTTGCCGTGCATCGGATCGCACGACCACACGACCGACCGGCCCTCACGTTCCACGGCCCGCACCAGATGCGGCAGTCGCTCCCGCACGCGGTCAGCGCCCATCCGGCTGATCAGGACGATCCGGCCCGCTTCATTATCGGGGTTCAGCTTGTCGAGGACCGGGAAGAGATCATCCGGCTCCATGGTGGGCCCGCACTTCATGCCGATCGGATTCATGACACCGCGCGCGAATTCAACATGCGCGCCTTCCGGATGGCGTGTCCGCTCGCCAATCCACAGCATATGCGCCGATGTCGCCAGCCAGGCATCTCCCGTGGAGTCGCGCCGCGTCAGCGCTTCCTCAAAGGGCAGATGCAAGGCTTCATGGCTGGTATAGAAATCAACGCCTTCCAGACTGCGCGCGGCATCACCGGTAACGCCGCAGGCCCGCATGAAAGCGAGCGCTTCCGAAATACGCCCTGCCAATTCGGCATAACGATCACTGGCCGGGGAATCCTTGATGAATTCCAGCGTCCACTGATGGACATTGCCAAGGTCGGCAAAGCCGCCGGATGCAAAAGCCCGCAACAGATTGATCGTCGCGGCCGATTGTTCATACGAACGGATCAGTCGCTGCGGATCCGGACGGCGTGCCTCCGCCTCGAACGCCATATCGTTGACGCTGTCGCCGCGATAGCTGGGCAATTCGACCCCGTTCTGCGTTTCAAACGGATTGGAGCGGGGCTTGGTAAACTGACCGGCAATCCGCCCCACTTTCACAACCGGCTTGGCAGCTGCAAACGTCAGGATGACCGCCATCTGCAGAATGACACGGAAAGTATCGCGGACATGATCCGCCGAAAATTCCTTGAAACTCTCGGCGCAATCCCCGCCCTGCAACAGGAAAGCCTTGCCGGCCGCTACATCCGCCAGCTGCCGACGCAAACGCCGGGCTTCTCCGGCAAAGACCAAAGGCGGCTTTACCGCAAGCTCAGCCTCGACGCGCTGCAGGTCCGCGGCATCGGGATAATCCGGCAGCTGGGCTGCGGCTTTGTCCCTCCAGGAGGCAGGTGTCCAGCTCATGAGATTTCCGGCGGTGTCCATTTTTCCTTGAGCGTCACCAATTCCTCGGCGACAGTCGGGTGAACCGCGCAAGTCGCATCAAACTGCGCCTTGGTCAAACCGGCTTTCACGGCAATTCCGACAGCCTGAATGATTTCCGGGCTGTCATCCCCGGCCATATGCACTCCGACAACGCGTTGATCATCCTGTTTGACGACGAGCTTCACCAGCATCCGGCTTTCCGATCCGGACAGCGCATTTTTCATTGGCTTGAAGGTCGCTTTGTAGATGTCGACATCGCCAAAGGTTTTGCGGGCTTCGTGCTCGGTCAAGCCAACCACACCAACCGGCGGCTGGGTAAAGACCGCGCTGGCGACATCGGCATGATCGAAGGCCGTCGGCTCGTCGCCGAAAACGGTTGCGGCAAACGCCGCGCCTTCTCGGATCGCCACAGGCGTCAGATTGATACGATTGGTGACGTCGCCCACTGCGTAAATATTATCGATATTGGTCCGGGAAAAACGGTCCACGATGATGGCACCATTGTCCGACGTCTCCACACCGGCTTTATCAAGCCCGAGGCCTTTGGTGTGCGCATCGCGTCCGACCGCCTGAATGACGACATCCGCTTCCAGTTCTTCTCCGGTATCGGTGAAGACCCGGCGCTGGCCGTTGAACGTGTCCTCGATGCGGACGATATTGGCGTGAGTCATCACACGAACGCCCGAACGCTTCAGCTCGCCATGGATATGGGCGCGAATATCATCATCAAAGCCGCGCAAGACGGTATCGCCGCGATAGATCTGGCAGACATCGGATCCAAGTCCGGCAAAGACCTGAGCGAACTCGCACGCAATATAGCCGCCCCCTGCGATCACGACTTTCTGCGGCCGTGATTTCAGCAGGAAGACTTCATTTGACGATGTGGCGAGTTCCGCACCTTCGATTTCCAGGCTGGCCGGCGAACCGCCGACGGCCACCAGAATGTATTTCGCCGTTATGGTTTTGCCGCCATTGACCAGCCGAACCGTATGCCTGTCTTCCAGCTCGGCGCGGTCCTGGAAAATCTCGACGCCCGAATTGGACAGGTTTTTCCAGTAAATGCCGGAAAGGCGGTCGACCTCATCGTGAAGGTTGGACGTGAGTTTGGACCAGTCATGGCTGACATCGCCGACACTCCAACCATAGCCTTCCGCCTCCTTGAAGGCCTTGCCATAGGCCGCCGCATAAACGAGGAATTTTTTCGGCACACAGCCGCGGATCACACAGGTCCCGCCGACGCGATATTCTTCAGCAATGGCCACACGGGCGCCGCGCATAGCCGCCATACGCGCCGCTCGGACCCCGCCGGAGCCCGCACCAATGACGAAAAGGTCGTAATCAAAATCTGTCAAAACTATTGCCGCCTACAATTCCATAATCCGTGCGCCACGATCTTCACCGACGATGACGACGCGCGCCAGACCGATGAACAGGCCGTGTTCCACAACGCCGGGAATGTGAACAAGCCGGTCAGCCAGGCCCGGCGCGTCCGGGATAGATTTGCAGGCGCAATCAAGGATGTAGTGCCCGCCATCCGTGATGAAAGGCTCAAGCCCATCACCGCGGCGGCGCAAATTCACCTCGCCACGTGCAATGCCGGTCGCCCGCATCGCATCAAATATCTTTTTAGCCGTAATCGTGAAGGCAAATGGATCCACCTCGACGGGCAAGGGAAAATCGCCCAATTGTTCCTTCAGCTTGGTTTCATCGATGATGACGACCATCAAATCCGAGGCATGGGCGATAATTTTCTCACGCAGCAGGCACCCGCCACCGCCCTTGATCAGCTGGAATCGGCCATCCACTTCATCTGCCCCGTCAACTGTGACATGGATCCGGTCGACATGATCAATGGGCTTCAGCGCAATTCCGACGTCCTTTGCGAGCTGTGCCGTTTGTTCCGAGGTCGGCACACCGATAATGTTCAAGCCGCCCCGAACCCGCTCGCCCAGCTGCTTTACAAACACTTCAGCCGTCGATCCGGACCCGAGTCCAACCGTCATGCCGTCGCTGACATATTCCAGCGCCGCCGCGGCAGCGTTGATTTTCTGCTGAGACGCGCTCACGAGTTTACGCCGGCCAGGAGGACGTATTTCAGCTCGGTGAATTCCTCCACGCCCCATTTGCCGCCTTCACGGCCAATGCCGGACTCCTTCATTCCACCAAACGGCGTCGAGGCCGACCCGACCATCGGGGCGTTCACGCCCACCATACCGTAGTCGAGCCCCTCGGACATGCGGTGCACGCGGCCGATATCGCGCGTGTAGAGATAGGCCGCCAACCCGTAGGGCGTGTCATTGGCGAGCTCGATAATCTCTTTTTCGTCCTTGGCGCGATAAACCGAAGCAACCGGACCAAAAATCTCGCTCCGGGCAATCGCCTGATCGAAGTTTCCGCCTTCAAGAAGCGTTGGCGCATAAAAGGAGCCGCCCAGCTCATCGGCGAGGGGCTGTCCACCGACCCGAACACGAGCGCCCCCGGCAACCGCATCCTTCACCAGTTGATCAACGCGGGCCACCGCCTCATCGTGGATCAGCGGGCCGATATCGCTGCCGGAGTCGAAGCCATCGCCGGCCTTGATCTTGGCAATTTTCGCTTCGAGCAATTCGAGAAACGGATCGGCCGCGCCGTTCTGGACAATGATACGGTTTGGCGACACGCATGTCTGTCCACCCGAGCGGAATTTGGCCTGCGCCACACCTGCAGCGGCGGATTCAAGGTCCGCATCGTCCATGACGATGAAGGGCGCATTCCCGCCGAGTTCCAACGCAACACGTTTCACGCCGTCAGCCGCCTGGCGCATGATCAGCTTGCCGACTTCGGTCGAACCCGTGAATCCGATCATGCGGACTTCGGGCGACCCGATCATGACGGGACCAAGGTCCTCGGCATTACCGCAAATCACATTGAAGACGCCGGCGGGAAAACCCGCACGATGCGCCAGCTCGGCCAGAGCAAGAGCCGTCAACGGCGTCTCAGGCGCCGGCTTGATCACAATGGAACACCCGGCAGCCAGCGCCGGTGCGGCCTTTCGGGTGATCATCGCTGAGGGAAAATTCCAGGGCGTGATACAGGACACGACGCCGACAGGCTGATGGAGCGTCCAGCCACGCGTACCCGGAAATGGCACGGTGACGGTCTCGCCATGAATACGGACGGCTTCCTGCGCCGACCATTCGATGAAGGCAGATCCGTAAGCCACCTCGCCTTTGGCTTCGGCCCACGGCTTGCCCATTTCGGATGTGATCAGAGTCGCCAGATCATCAGCATTCTCATTGATCAGGTTATACCATTTGATCAATATCCTTGTGCGCTCGAACGGTGACGTCTTGCGCCAAATTTTGAAGCCTTCCGATGCGGCAGCGATCGCTGCTTTCGCACCATCGGCCCCGACATCGGATACGTCAGCCAGCTTGCTCCGGTTGGCCGGGTTGTCCACCGCGAAGGTCTTGGCACCGGAATGCCATTCTCCGCCAAAATAGGACTGGGTCTTGAAAAGAGTCTTGTCCTTCAGCCGATCGGACAGGTTCATTTTAACGCTCCGCTTTTCGCTTTTGCATCGCCGCGCGAAAACGCGACGCCCAGCCGTTCTTGTTTACCTGCTTGGCGCGTCCCAACGCCAGAGCATCTTCTGGCACATCATCCGTCACCACGCCGCCCGAGCCCGTATAGGCACCTTTGCCGATGGTGACCGGAGCGACCAGCGACGAATTCGAGCCAACAAACGCGCCATCGCCAATAACGGTCTGATACTTTCCAAAGCCGTCATAATTGCAGGTGATGGTACCCGCGCCGATATTCGCCTTCGCGCCAACCGTTGCATCCCCGATATAGGAAAGATGATTGGCTTTTGCACCGGGGCCGAAGGTCGATTTCTTCACTTCAACGAAATTGCCGATGCGGGCCCCCGGCCCGATATCCGCTCCCGGGCGAAGCCGCGCATACGGCCCGATATCCGCACCGGAACGTATGATGCACCCCTCCAGATGGGAGAAGGCGTGAATGATGGCACCGTCCTCGACCGTGACTCCCGGCCCGAAAACGACATTCGGCTCGATGATGACATCACGGCCGATTTGCGTGTCATATGCGATGAAAACCGTTTCGGGGGCCGTCAGCGTCACGCCTGCGCGCATCACTTCTTCGCGGCGGCGGCGCTGCCAGCTGGCTTCGGCTTCGGCGAGGTCGACGCGGGAATTCACACCGAGCACTTCGGCTTCATCGCCTTCCACCGCAATCGCTTTCAGTCCGCGCTTGCGCGCAAGTCCGACCACATCGGTCAGATAATACTCGCCATTCGCGTTTTCATTCGTGACTTCACCGAGCAGGTCGAACAGGAGTGGCGCAGGCGCAGCCAGAACGCCCGAATTGACAAAGCCGATTGCGCGCTCTTCCTCGCTGGCATCTTTGAACTCGACAATCCGGTCGAGAATGCCGTCTTTCACAACAAGCCGCCCATAAGCGCCGGCGTCCTCGGGCGTAAAGCCCAGCACCGCGACCGACGCACCCGATTCGAGCGCCGAAAACACCTTTTCGACCGTCTCCGCCGTAATCAGGGGGGTGTCGCCGTAGAGAACAATGACGTTTCCGATGAAACCGGCCATGGCGGCTTCGGCACACTGGACGGCGTGTCCCGTCCCCTGCGGCGGATCCTGCAACGCCGTCAGCGTATTGTTCGCTTCGCCCAATTCACCGATTTGCGGGGATTTGTTGCCATAGACGGACACAATGCGCTCCGCGCCCGTTTTGCGCGCCAAATCAATCGACCATTCCAGCATCGGGCGTCCGCCAACCTGGTGCATACATTTTGGCAGATCGGATTTCATTCGAGTGCCAAGGCCAGCGGCGAGTATAATCGCGGCGCGAGGTGCGGTCATATGCGGCTCCTGATCCCTACTGCGTTGCAAATCGGATAACGGGCTATAGACCATTCAAATACAGGAAGCGACCGCCTGTTTGGGGGAGATCGCAGACTTGAGGGTCAGGAATGATGACAGACTGTTTCCATGGTGCCGGGATTGCCTTTGATCTGGACGGAACGCTCGTTGATACAGCACCGGATCTTGTTCGCGCGCTCAACGAAGTAGTGGCGGCAGACGGTCTCGGAAATGTGGCTCTGGAGGATGTCCGGGCGATGGTCGGTCGGGGCGCCCGCGTCCTGATCGAAAGGGCCTATGCCGCCCAGCACCGGAAGATAGAATCCGATACCGTTGATCAACGCGTCGCTGATTTCATCTCGGTATACAAATCCGGCATAGCCGATCTCAGCCGCCCGTTCGAAGCGGCGGTAGATGTACTGGACGTTCTGAAAGCGCGTGGGGCGCGTCTTTCAATCTGTACGAACAAGCCGAGCGAGCTCGCAGATGCTCTGCTCGAAGCGCTTGAACTGACAGACTATTTTGAACGGATTATCGGCCCGGATCGCACGCAGGCCAAAAAGCCCGATGCCGCCCATTTCTGGAGCGCAGTCGGCGATGCGGGACCCAATCTGGCCCTCATCGGCGATTCCATTACCGATGCCGCGTGCGGACAGGCAGCTGGCATTCCGTGCATCATCCTGACCCACGGATACAGCGAAATACCGCATCAGGCGCTAGGCGCTGATGCGGTAATCGATGATTTCAGAAGCTTGCCCGATACGCTGGAAAAACTCTGGCAGGGCCTATAATCAGGCCGAGCGCAGTTCCGGCATGCGGTCATTGGCCGTCCGACGATCAGGCGTCGAATCATTGGCCGCACTTTGACGGCGCGGCATGCCATTGACCATGTTCGAGCGGACATCGGTCCGTGCCGACCGCATGGCCGGCATGAATCCGGCATCCACCAGTTCAATATTTACATCATAGCCCCGGTCAGCCCAGTAGGCTTCAATCCGTTGCTTCAGTCGACGCGCGCCTTCCGGCGTGCAGAGGTCATTGCTCATAGCGATACTCCGAACCGGCGGGCCAATCCCGCCTGGGTTACGTGCGCTCCCCTCTTGGAAAACGGAGACTGCGTGAAAAACACTGCCTCTCCGCACCACCTGTTAACAGGCTGGGCGGCTCTATGACGATTTCATGTCGCCGCGTCAAGCCATCCCGGCCAATAATTTATAAAAATTTAGAATCCTCTCTTTCGATTGTTTGCGAGGCTTGACCTCAGCGGTTGCCACAGCCTATACGCCGCGGCTCTGGAATGGGCGATTAGCTCAGCGGGAGAGCACTGCCTTCACACGGCAGGGGTCGCTGGTTCAATCCCAGCATCGCCCACCATTCCCCTTCAATTCGTTGATTTTGTTATCCGCATCACAAATCGCCATTTGCGGTTTTCCGATGCGCTGCATTTCGCCGCAGGCCTACTACTTGCGAAACATTCGCAAAAATGTAAGTGACAGGATCAGAGATTACGGAGCTCATCATGACCCGCCTGTTTTTACCTGCGCTCATCGCGTTATCGGTTGTCGCTTGCAGCCAGCCCACCGAAACCGAGATCGTGAACGTCTATTCCGCCCGCCATTATGATTCGGACCAGGTGGCGTATGAGCGCTTCACGGAAGAAACCGGCATCGAGGTTCAACTGATCGAGGCCAGCGGCGACCTTCTGATTGAACGAATTCGGACAGATGGTGACCGCAGCCCCGCCGATGTCGTAATCACCGTGGATGCCTCGCGCCTTCAGCGCGCTGAAGAGGCCGGACTTTTCGCCCAGACCGATTTTTCGTCAATGGCCGCTGGCGTTCCCGATCGCTTCATTGACCCGGACGGTTACTGGGTCGGGTTTGCGTTGCGCACCCGCGTGATTGCCTATGCAGAAGATCGTGTCGATCCTTCCGAGATCACCAGCTACCTGGATCTCGCGGATCCCCGCTGGCAGGGCCGCATCTGCATTCGCAGCTCTGATAACGCCTATAATCAATCCTTGCTGGCCGCTATTATCGCCCATCATGGCGAGGAGACCGCAGAGGCCTGGGCCCGCAGCATGGTCGCCAATTTTGCGCGGCCGCCTCAGGGTGGCGACACCGATCAGTTGCAAGCCGTTCATGCCGGTGAATGCGACGTCGCCGTGGTCAATCACTACTATTATTTGCGCCTGAAAAACTCCGACAATCCGGACTATCAGAGTGTGGCGGACTCCATCGGGCTGGTTTTCCCGGCCGGGGAATACGGCACCCACGTGAATATTTCCGGCGCTGGCATCGCCGCCAACGCCCCTCACCCCGAAAATGCACAGGCCCTCATTCGCTTTCTGCTCAGCCAGGAAGGGCAGAGGATTTATGCCGAACTCACGAACGAGTTTCCCGCGGTTACCGGAGCCGAGTTCGACAATCCGTCTCTGGATGAACTGATGGGGTTCCAGGCCGACACTCTCAACATGTCGACCCTTGGCGATAACAGTGAAGCCGCCCGCCGGGTATTTGACCGCGCCGGATGGCCCTAACCCTCGCATGACCAGATCCAGATCGGGTCCCGCGCTATTTGGAAGTCTGGCCGCCCTCGTGGCGGCCGGACCGATTCTGGCGGTGGTCTGGATTGCGATGACCGCTCCCTGGGGCGATTATCTGCTGCATCTGATCCAGACCCGGCTTGCCGGCTACGTTCTGAACACGATCATCGTCACAGCCACGGCCATGGTTCTCGCAGGATTTGTCGGCACGGCAGCAGGCTGGATTATCGCCCGACTTGAATTTGTAGGGCGCGGAATCTTCGCCTGGGCGCTGGCGCTGCCTCTGGCGGTCCCTGCCTATGTCGCGGCCTATGGCTGGCTTGATCTCACGGAAGCGGCCGGCCCGCTGCAAACCCCTCTGCGCGATGCCGGACTCGCCTCACTTGCCAACCTCCTGCCAGTCGTAAGAGGCCCGCTTGGTGCGGGCTTCGTATTTGCCGTCACGCTTTATCCTTACGTCTATCTGATTGCCCGTCAGGCATTCTCGGATCAGCATCCGGATATGCAGAATGCGGCGCGCACTCTGGGGGCGTCCAACTGGCAAACGCTCACCGGCGTCACGCTTCCCCTCGTCCGCCCTGCACTGGCGGCCGGGCTGGCTCTGGTTGCCATGGAATCAATGGCCGATTTCGGCGCGGTAGCGCATCTGGGCGCGCCAACACTGACAGTCGGCGTGGTTCGCGCATGGGCGGGCGCAGGATCGGTTCCGGATGCAGCACGTCTGGCTGTGCTACTCGCCTTTTTCGCCTATCTCGCTTTTGCGCTGGAACGCCAGAGCCGGGCCCGCGCCCGCTTTGGCCAGTCTGGCGGCGGCCGGCAGCGCTACCAGCGCATACAGCTCGGCCTCCGACAATCTGTCATCGCCATTTTCGCTTGCCTGCTGCCCATCATACTGGGACTGGCACTGCCCCTCGGCCGACTGCTCTATCTGGCGCTCACGGAGCCCGCTGCGCGCGGCGTGGTGGAAGCACTTCAGCACTCACTGACTCTGGCCAGCATCACCGCCATCCTTGCCGCCATTATGGGATTGGGCGCGGCCTATGCCATCCGCGGCGGCACCAGATTTGGCATATTGTCTGCCCGCCTCGCCAGTCTCGGTTATGCGGCACCGGGCGCGGTTGCGGCTGTGGGGGCGCTCGTTCTGTTTGGCGGGCTCCAGAACGCACTGGATGGTGTTTGGGGCGGGCAATTTCCGGTCCTGCTGTCGGCAACGGCAGGCGCGCTGATTTTCGCGTATCTTTCACGGTTTGCGGCGGTCGCCATTGCGCCCAGTGAAACGGCTCTGTCGCGCGTGACACATCGCCTCGACGAGGCCGCCAAAACGCTTGGTGCCAGGCGCCGGCGCATTGCAGTGGAAATTCACTGGCCTTTGATACTTGGCGGCGTTGGCATTGCGGCGCTGATGGTGTTCGTTGAGGTCATGAAGGAACTTCCTGCCACCATGATTCTGCGACCGTTCAATACCGACACACTGGCAGTCATTGCCCATAACTATGCCGCGGATGAAAGGCTGGGACAGGCCGCCCTGCCATCCCTGATCATCGTGCTGGCGACCATTCCCGCCATGGTGCTTGCCGCGCGTTCGCTGACCCGCGGAGCTAGCCGATGAGCGCACCCATCCTGTCTGTCCGCGGCGCCAAAAAATCCCTTGGCGGCAACCCGGTTCTAAAGGGCGTCGATCTGGATCTGTATCGCGGCCAGGTGAGCGCGGTGCTTGGTCCGTCAGGCGCCGGTAAATCCACCTTGTTGCGCGGTATTGCGGGTCTCGAGAAACTGGATGACGGACAGATCCTGGCAGGCGAGCAGGTCTGGGATGATGGCCGGCATTCCACCCGCGCCGAAGCGCGCCGCGTCGGCGTCGTGTTTCAGGACTATGCACTCTTTCCCCATCTCACGGTCGAGAAGAATATCGCCTTCGGCCTGAAAGGCCGGATGTCGAATGAGGCGGCAAGTGAACGCGTATCGGCTTTGATCAAACAGGCCGAACTCACGCCCTTCACGCGGTCCTACCCGCATGAATTGTCCGGCGGCGAGCAGCAGCGTGTTGCCCTCGCCCGCGCTCTTGCGCCGCGCCCCGATATCATCCTGCTCGACGAGCCCTTCTCCAGTCTGGACCGCCGTCTGCGCGCCGATTTGCGAGCCCAAACCATGGCGGCCATTCGTGAGGCCGGAGCGGCCGCACTGATCGTCACCCACGATGCCGACGAAGCTTTCGAGACCGCTGACACGCTCTTCCTCATGGAAGATGGCCGCATCATCCAGTCCGGCGCGCCCTCTGAAGTCTATGGCCGGCCGGTGTCGCTGACATCGGCGCGCCTGCTCGGCGATATCAATGTCATCAATAGTGTCGCCAGAAGCGGGAAGATGAAGACTATTTTTGGTGAAATCGACGCGCCTTCCGGCTACGACGGTGTCGAAATGACTGTTCTGGCGCGCCCGGAAGACCTGCATCTTGCTGAAGATGGGACCGATTTCCTGATTGAAGATATTCGAATCCGGCAGGGCCGGCAGCGTATCCGCGCGACGGCGCCGGATGGCTCGCTGTGGATCGTGGAACTGCCGCTGACGCGCACCACCAGAAAGGGCGAGACATTGCGCCTCGCCCTCAATGAATCCTCGATTTCGGTTCTGAAAGCCTAAGCGGCCGCCGCTTTCGCCGCTGCGGCTTCTTCCAGTCGGGCACGCGCCATTTCATCGGCGATGACATTGGACGGCCGGCCTTCATTCTCGGCGCGGTCGAGAATTTCGCCCAGCGTCGCTTCCAGCCCGACCAGCTTGCCCTTCACCCATGCCGGATCGAAATCACCACGGATTTCGCCCATCACATTGATGATGCCGCCGGCGTTGATGACGTAATCAGGGGCGTAGAAGATGCCGCGCTTTTGCAGCTCGGCGCCCATGTCGCGAGTCGCGAGCTGATTGTTTGCGGCACCGGCCACCATCTTCACTTTCAGACGATCGATCGTGTCCGGATTGATAATCGAACCCAGCGCGCAGGGGGTGAATACATCTGCATCCTGATCGTAGATGGCATCCTTGTCGACGATAACAGCGCCGAAATTGTCGACGTGTTTCTGCAAGGCCTCGACATTCATATCCGCAATGATCAGCTCGGCACCAGCCTTGGACAGATGTTCACACAGATAACTGCCGACATGACCGGCGGCACCCTGAACGGCGACACGAATGCCGGTCATGTCTTCTGAACCGGTCGCGCGCTTCACACAGGCGCGAATGCCCCGGAATACGCCTTCAGCCGTCACCGGTGATGGATCGCCAGAGGCCGCCTTGCCTTCCGGCAGTCCGGTGACGTGGGCGGTTTGCTTATGGACGCTGACCATGTCGGCCGGGCTGACGCCGACATCTTCGGCCGTGATATAATTTCCGTTGAGCGCATCAACGGCGCGGCCAAAAGCCTGGAACAGCGCATCCCGGTCAAACGCCCCTTCCGGCTTCATGATGACGCTCTTGCCGCCGCCAATCGGGAGGTCGGCCATCACATTCTTGTAGCTCATGCCCTGTGACAGGCGCAGCGCATCCTGGAGCGCATCAGAGGACGTCTCATAGGACCAGAAACGGCAACCACCGCAGGACGGGCCCCGTGCGGTCGAATGCACGCTGATGATAGCTTTCAGACCGGTTTTCTCATCGGTCGCAAACAGGACTTTTTCGTGATTGTCGAAAGAGGGGTGTTCAAAAACACTCATGAGCCTATCCGTCATATCTGGCCGGCTTTTCCGGCGTCGCGCCCGCCGGGGGAGAATTCGGCGCGAGGCGGCGTGGGGATAGCTTTCCTTGACCTTTACGGCAAGCGCCGGACGCGCCTATTTCAGAAGAGATTCCATATTGCGCTGCACCATTGGCAAGAGCTCTTCCTCGAACCAGAGATGCCGTTTCAGCCAGGTATTATTGCGCCAGGAGGGATGTGGCAGCGGCACATAAAGCGGCGCATATTCGCGCCATGCCGCGACCGTATCGGTGACAGAGCCCTTATACCGGTTTCCCAGCACAAATTTCTGGGCATAGCCGCCAATAAGGAAAGTCATTTCGACGTTGGGAAGCGCCGCATCGAGCTTACTTTGCCATAGGCGCGCGCATCGGGGCCGGGGCGGCTTGTCGCCGCCCTTGGCATCAAGCCCCGGAAAGCAAAATCCCATGGGCGTGATGGCCACCAATTCCGGATCGTAGAATTGATCTGCGTCAATCCTCAACCATGCCCGCAATCGGTCGCCCGACGGGTCTGTAAAGGGGCGGCCGGACGCATGAACGCGGGTGCCCGGTGCCTGGCCGATAATCCGGATCCGAGCCGGGCGCGCCGCCTGCACGACCGGGCGCGGCTCCGGTATTTCGCCGACACACGCGCGGCATGCACGAATTTCTCTCAGGAGCGCGTCCATCAGACTTACGTTTTCAGGGTGATGCGGTAGACGCCCTTGAATTCGGATGGATCAACCGGTTTTCCCTTGCGCAGGATGTCGACCTTGCCCGCCAGAGCCAGACGCGTGGCGCTCTGCTTGACGGCCCCCAGCCGGCTCCGCCAGTTTTCGGGATCCAGCACCTGTGCCACTTCAGCCGGGCTGATTGACTTGCCAGCGCCGCTCGCCTCTACAAGGGACAGGATGGCATTATCGACCGTGTCATCATTCATGAACGTCTTCTAACCTGCGAAAGCCGATATGCGAAGAGACCACCGCCCCTACTGGATGCACGCCGCCTGGGAAAGTTTTGAAAACGCCTGGGCCCGGCATTTTCTGGCACCACATTTTGAGCAATTAGGGCCGGCAGCAAAACTGACCCAGCCCTGGCACATCGAGGCCTTCGGTCCGAATATCTCTATCGGCACCGCTCTGCATATTGTGGCCACCGCGGACCAGAAGGTGCGCCTGACCGTATGGTCACCGGCGGATCAGGGCGGAAAGATCGAGATCGGCGATGCTGTCTTTATTGCGCCCGGCACGCGCATTCAGGCAACACGGTCCATCAGTATCGGGCATGCCTGTCTGTTCGCCGCCAATACAACCGTCACCGATAGCGACTGGCATGGCCTCTATAACCGCGTCGATCCGGCACCCGAAGGCCGCCCCGTGATTCTGGGCAACAATGTCTGGGTCGGCGATGGCGCCTTTATCGGCAAGGGCGTCACCATCGGCGACAATGCCGTCATTGGTGCCCGGTCTGTCGTAACCAGAGACGTTCCGCCCTATGCAGTCGTGGCGGGAGCACCGGCCAGAATCGTCAAGATGCTAGATGAAAACACACCCATGCAAACCCGGCTCGATCTCGTCGGAGAGAGCCGCAAGCTGTCCGGCTTTATGGACAACGCCTATCGCAAGGCGCTCAAGGGCAATTCGACCCTTGGCTGGCTGAGGTCAAAACTCTTTCCGCGCCGGGGCGACTAGCTGAACAGGCTTTGCGGCAATGTCCCGATGACAGCGCCGGTCATCAGCGTGGCGAACGTTCCCGATATCAGCGCTTTCGGTGCCAATCCCAATATGTCCTCGCGGCGGCTGGGCGCGATCGCCAGCATGCCGCCGATCAGAATCCCGACGCTCGAAAAATTGGCAAAACCGCAAACCGCATAGGCCATGATCAAATGACTGCGTGGCGAGAGATCATCACCCAGCGCGGCCAGCCGCTCATAGGCAATGATTTCGTTGAGCGCCGTTTTCAGACCCATCACCGCGCCGGCATCCGTGGCTTCCGACCAGGGCACACCTGCCAGCCAGACGATGGGCGCGAATGCCCAGCCCAAAATGCGATCCACCGTTAGTGGCAGTCCGCCAACATCGGGCAAGGCCCCGAGCATCATGTTGACTAGCGCCACGATGGCGATGAATACCAGCAGCATGGCGATGATGTTGATGAACAGCTTCACGCCGTCTGTGACCCCGGTGGTCAAGGCATCCATCGAGGAATGATAGACCGTCGTCGGGATTTTTTCGGTTGTGCGGTCTTCGTCGCCATCCGCATCAGCAGGATGCATCAGCCGGGCAAGCAAGACGGCCGCCGGAATCGAAATGAGCGAAGCCGTCACAATATGACCGGCCGCGCCATCAATGACGCCGCTCAGCTGGCCGACATAAACGGCCATGACAGAACCTGCGACAGTCGAGAACCCGACCGTCATGATCAAAAAGAGGTCGCTGCGGCTGATTTGTGGCATGCGCGGCCGGATCAGCAGGGGCGACTCGGTCATGCCGAGGAAAATATTGGCCGAAGCCCCCAGGCTGGCGGCACCGGACAAACCCAGTGTTTTCCGGAAAGCAAATGCGAAGCCTCGGACCACAAATTCGAGGATGCGCCACCGCCAGAGCAGCGCGGAAAGCGCTGATAAAACAATGACCATTGGCAGAGCCTGAAAGGCAAAGATAAACGTCCGTCCCGAATTGGATTCGTCAATGACAAATGGCGCGCCGCTTCCGGAAAGATATCCGAAGACGAAGTCGACGCCTTCCATCGTCGCAGTTTGCAAGGCCTGAACGACGCCGGTCAGCGATCCGAGAAACGCCCGCGTCGGAGCGAAGGAATAGAGCGCGATCGCGATCAGGAATTGTAACGCCAGTGCGCCGCCAATCAGCTTCACCGGGACCGACTTCCGGGGACCCAGAACCCAACAGATCGCGATAAAGGCAAACAGGCCCAGAAAGCTGCGCAGCTGCAATCCCAGATCTTCCATGAATTCCCCCGTTTGAATATCGCAACCTATTCCCTGTTCTGGCAAACGGGCAATGCTTGCGTGCACGGCAAAGCGCGCTAGATATCGATCTCATGAGCATCTGGTCGCCCTGCGTCAAAGTCTGTTTCGTCGACCCCGACGCCGCAATCTGCGTGGGGTGTTTCCGGACCCTGCCCGAACTTGCGCAATGGACACGGTTTTCAGACGCAGAACGCGAAGCGATTGGCGCTGAATTACCAGAGCGCAAAAAGGCTTATCGCGAAAAGAAAGCTGGATCGTCCTGACGATCTAGCCGCCGACAGCAGCCTCGCGAAGCAGGCTCACCGCTGTTGCAATCAAACCCAGCGCAAACAGGCGGCGTAAGAGTTTTTCGGGCATGGAGTGCGCCAGTCTCGCGCCGATCGGGGCCACAAAAAACGCTGATGCTGCCAGAATCAGAAAGCCGAGCCCATCGACATATCCCAGCGCGGTAGGGGTCCGCCCCGGCTCGTCCCAGCCCCAGAGAATGAAGCCCAGCGCGCCCGGAACACCAATCGCAACGCCGAAACCTGCAGCCGTTGCAACGGCCTGGCGAATGGACTTGCCGCAAAGCGTCATCAGGGTGACACCAAAAACACCTCCGCCAATGCCGAGAAGAGACGACAAGCCGCCAATCATCGCGCCCAGACCTGCTCTGGCAGCACCGCCCGGCATTTTTTCGGCCAATTGCCAGTCAGGCCGGCCGAAGAAGAATTGCGCCGACAATAGCAAGGCCACGACCCCGAACAGCCCGGTCAGTCCGCGTCCCGGAATAACGTCCGCCACATATCCGCCGATCAGGGCACCGGCCACAATCCAGGGCGTCCAGGTCTTCAGGATCTGAAAATCAACCGCCTTGTGGCGGGCATGCGCCGAGACCGAGCGAAGCGATGTGGCCACAATGACCGCCAATGACGTGCCGACCGCCATATGCATGCGGGGACCGTCATCATACCCCAGCGCGCCGAGTACAAAGTAAAAGGCCGGCACCATCACGACGCCGCCGCCGATTCCGAAAAGCCCGGCAATGAGGCCGGCAAACAGGCCGGTTGCGATCAACGCTCCCGCCAGCCCGATCAGTTCGGCGCTCATGCGGTCGCCAATGCGGGTGATATGGCAGCAAGGGCGGCCATGACAACATCAATACCCGCCCCGTCCTTCACGGCATTCTCGGAGAGAATGCGCCGCCATTGTCGTGCGCCCGGGCGGCCGTGAAACAGGCCAAGCATATGCCGCGTCATCGAGTGCAGCCGAACGCCCTTCGCCAGCTGATTTTCGATATACGGCAGATAGGCCAGAACAGCATTATCGGGCGTACTAACGGGAGTTTCAGTGCCATAAATCAGCGGATCGACCCCCGACATTTCCCATGGTGTATGATAGGCGGCCCGCCCCAGCATGATACCGTCCAGGTTTTGTTGAGCTTCGATGCCCGATTCCACAGTCTCCAGCCCGCCATTGAGAATGATCTCCATATCCGGAAAGGCGGATTTCATCTGGTAGACAAGGGCATAATCGAGCGGCGGAACGCTGCGGTTTTCCTTCGGACTCAATCCTTTGAGCCACGCTTTCCGGGCATGAATGATCGCCGTAAAAATACCTCGCGACCGGACCCGCTCCAGTAAATCCGGCAATGCCTTTTCGGGGTCCTGATCATCGACGCCGATCCGGCATTTCAGCGTGACCGGAACACTGACTGCGTCCTGCATCGCCGAAAGGCAATCAGCGACGAGCTCCGGCTCCCGCATCAGGCAAGCACCGAATTTGCCCGATTGAACACGATCTGACGGGCAGCCAACATTGAGATTGATTTCGCAATAACCCAGATCCGCGACAATCCGCGAAGCCTTTGCAAGCTCGTTCGGGTCGGACCCGCCCAGCTGGAGCGCGACGGGTTGTTCCGCCGGGTCAAAACCGATCAGACGATCCACATCGCCATGTGTTACCGCAGCACTGGTCGCCATCTCGGTATAGAGGAGAGCATGACGGGTCAGGATGCGGTGGAAGGCCCGGCAATGGCGGTCGGTCCAATCCATCATGGGGGCCACGCAAAAGCGGCGGTCGGGTTTCACAGTCATCGTCATGGCCGCTCCATAGCGCGCCGCAACAAAATCAACAAACCGAACAGACGGCTTAACGCTGTTCTAAGGCCGTTTTGCTAGTTTTTCGCCAAGTGACCGGAGCAGACCGCCATGGCAAAAGCCCATTTTCACAAGCATCAGCGTGTTTTCGTGCGCCCCGTTGGCACATGGGCCTTGATCGAACAGGTCAAGCCACACTGGGTCAAAGGCATGGATGAGCCGGTGCGGATTTCCTATGATTGCGGTCTGGGACGGGACTTCACGACAGATGAATTGTCCGAAGAAGAGCGCGACGAACAGGATACGGGCCGCTGGCGCCTGATGCGCGCCAAGAATAAATGGCAATCGCCCGATGAATGCGCTCACCACCCCTTTCCGGGCACGTTTCCGATCGTCGTGACCGATCAGCAGGATTGGGGCGGCTGGCGGGTGCCCGGTGCGGAATATGACCGCGATCCGCAACTCATCGAGTTCCAGGCCCGCGTCATCACTGCTGCGCCGACCTTGATGAAGCTTGCGGAAAAGCTTGCAGAGCAAGCCGAGAAGCCCGACGAATTGCCAGACGAACTGAGGGAGATTGTGGAGGTGGCCCGGGCGACGCTCAAACGGATCAAGTCCCGGCCATCCGGCACTGCACCATCGAGCGCCCGCGCTGCTTAACGTCAGCCTAACCGTTTAGTGTTAATTGGACCGTTCAATTAATAACGGTTGGGCCGATGGCTGCAGATCTGAACAAGCTTTCCTTCCTGATTGTCGATGACAACGCCCATATGCTGAAGATCGTTCGCACTTTGCTGAACGGATTCGGCGTTACAAAGATTTATGAGGCCTGCTCTGGACAGGAAGCCATCGAAATCATGCGGAATGAGAAAATCGACATTGCGATTCTCGATTTCCAGATGGACGGCATGGACGGGCTGGAGCTGATCAAATATTTTCGGGATGAAGATCGTATGGAAAATCCTTTCATGCCGATTGTCATGCTGTCCGCCTATGCCGAAAAGACCAGAGTGCTGGCCGCACGCGATGCCGGTGCGACGGAATTCTGCGCTAAACCCATCACCGCCACGGACCTCTATCGCAAAATCGGAGCGGTGATCGACCGCGCCCGGCCCTTTGTCAGAACAAAGGTTTTCTTCGGCCCGGACCGTCGCCGGCATGATCCCGACAAGTATAAGGGACCGGAACGCCGGTCAGATGACCCGGCACAGCCCAACGTCGGCTGATCACCTGCCAAAATGTTGGTCGACAGCCTGCCTGTTGGGTCTCTAATCTGGGCAGAATGATTCGCCGTGATTCAGCCCCGCCCGCAAGGGCCAGAAATGTTCGCCCGGAGCGGCGGGGGAAAGCTGCCAGCGATAAACCCCATTCCTTTTCGGGTGAAGTCCGCGGCGTGGTCTGGATTGTGCTGTCCGTTATCCTGTTCACCGCCATGTTTGGCGGTGTCATCGGCTTCAAGCTTTATCAGGAAAGCGTCACTGCCAGATCGGAAGCTCAGGAAAATCATTCGCGCGAAGCGGTCTATCGCGCCGACGGGGCAACAGCGGTTCTGCGCGAAACCCTGACCGCTGTCCGCGTTGCCCTTTCGGATGCTGACAGCATCCCGCCGGAACAGTTTCACAACGTCCTTGATCAACGTCTGGATCCGGTTCGCTCGATCAATGCTGTGCGGGACGTGATACATCTGGCACCGGGTGAAAGCGTTCCGGCCAATCTTCAATCGCTGACCGGCGCAGCACTCGCTGCCCCGTCTGGTGTGACATCCGTTGTGGCAAATCCGGACGGGATTCCGGAAATTGCGGCCGCCATACCGGTGAGGACCCAGTCGGGTGAAGTGGGTGCCGTTCTTGTTCGGCTTGATCCCTCAGCCTTGTTACCCGTAGCCGATCCGGCCCATGTGGCGATCCTGCTGGGCGCGGATGGTCGCGCACTGGCCATGCAGCCACCGCGATCTGACGGTCTCTTTGCCGAGCCACTGTCGCGGCGTTTCGGATTGAGCGACGGGCGCGTGCAGCAGATTGCCCAATCGGGTGAAGCCCTGACGGGTATCCGTATCGGTGAGCGGGAAATGGTGCTGGCGGCAGCGGCATTGCCCTATGAGGGCCTGACGATCGCCGTGATCGGTGTGCCCAATATCAATCAGGGTGCCTGGACCCGGACGCGTATTCTCTACGGGCTTCTCTTTGTGGCGCCGGTGATTTTCGCTATTGGGTTATCGGCGGCCCTCTCGACCCAAATGAATAGTCTCAAATCGGCGCGTGTCGCTTTGGGCGATAGCGAGAAGCGGTTCCGCCTCGCTATTGAAGGCGCGCGCTGCGGGGTCTGGGACTGGGATCGAAAGCGGGACACGGTCTACCTGACGGACTCCTTTGCGCGCATTATCGGCCGCGATGAAGCCATGATGCTGTCCGGCTCGGAATTTCTCGCCCTCTTCAGCCAGCATGACCGGCAACGGATTGCGGCGGCCATTCGCGGCTCCAGCAAGGCGGGGGATATTGATATCGAGGCGCAGGCCAGCAGCATGCCGGTCTGGTTCCACCTGCGCGGGCGCCCCTGGGGCGAGATGCAGGACGGCCTTACGGACCGCCTCGTCGGCGTGGCGATTGATATTACCGAACGCAAGGGCGCTCAGGCGCGCGTCGCTGCCGCTGAGAACCGTCTGCGGGCCGCCCTGGAATCCATGTCGGAATCCTTTGTGCTGTGGGATCCGCGCCGCCGCCTGGTGATGTGGAACCGTAAATTCCGTGATTTCTTCGACTTCACTGAGAACGGGCTGAAACCCGGCATGTCCTATGGCGATGTCGAAGCCGGTGCCGGCCGCGCCATCCGGTCGGTGCAAGGCGGCGCGAATTCCGGTGAAGCCTATGAGATGGAGTTGAAGGACGGACGCTGGCTGCACTATTCAGAACGCGCCACCAGCGATGGCGGTCTGGTCAGCGTGGGCGCCGATATCACGGATCTCAAAAATCAGGAGCGCGCCCTCAAGGATTCCGAACAACGTTTGCGAAACACGGTCGAGGATGTCCGCAAGAACCAGCAGCGCATTGCTGAGCTTGCAAACAAGTATGAGCAGGAAAAAATCCGGGCCGAGGAAGCCAATCGCTCGAAGAGTGAGTTCCTCGCCAATATGAGCCACGAACTGCGGACGCCCCTGAATGCAGTGAACGGTTTCTCGGAGATCATGCTGCGCGAAATGTTCGGCCCGCTGGGCGACAACCGCTACGTTGATTACGTGAAGGACATCCACACGTCCGGACAGCACCTCCTGTCGCTGATCAATGACATTCTGGATATGTCCAAGATCGAAGCCGGCAAGATGCAGCTTCAGAAAGAACCCATCAGCCTGTCGGATATTGTCGAACAAAGCACGCGCCTCGTGAAAGCCCGCGCCGACGAAAAATCCATCCGGTTGGTCACGGAACTTGACGATAGCATTCCGGATATGACCGCCGATCCGCGGGCCTTTAAACAGGTGATCCTGAATCTCCTCTCCAATGCGGTGAAATTCACGCCGGAAGAAGGCCGCGTCACGATCCGCAGCTTTGAGTATGAGAGCCGGCTTGCGCTACAGGTCGCGGATACCGGCATCGGCATTCCGAAAGAAGACCTGCCACGCCTTGGCCGCCCCTTCGAGCAAATCGAGAGCCAGCACTCCAAGAGCCATCAGGGCACGGGCCTCGGTCTCGCCCTGTCAAAATCGCTGGTCGAAATGCATGGCGGCGAAATGAAAATCGACAGTGAACTGGGCGAAGGCACGACCGTGACAATCATCGTGCCATTCGATGGTGGTGAATCTGACGATGTCCCGGCCTTCGATGAAGGGCCCCGGTCTTTCAGCGAATCCGAAACAAACGCCGCCTGATCAGAAGCGCTCGGGTGGTGGCCTCCGATCGTCACCGCGCGGACCGCGCCGGTGCGGCGGTGGGCCGCGGCGGCCCGCTTGCATCGCTTGCATTCTTTCCTCTGCCGGCAGATCGGCAATGACGTCCAGTACGATCGCCTCGAACGCGCTCTCCATGGCGAAGCGCCGTTCCCGCAAATCATTCAATGCGGCCGCCGCAGACTCAGGATCATAGGGCGTGGCCGACAAGGCGCGTTCTGCCGCCAATTGTGCATCACGGGCATCCATCATCAGTTCGCGAATGGTCTCGCGCTCCGCGTCAAACCGATTACGCGCAATCTCCCGCTGTTCTTCAGGCAGGTTCCGCATGAAAGCGCGAATATTGAAACCGGGCCCGCCCTGCCGACCCTCACCGGGTGGCGGCCTGTGGCCATCGTGAGGCGGACCGCTGTCAATGCGCGGCCCTCCAACCACTTGATGCAGAACCAGCCCGGTCATCACACCATTGGCGGTCAGCGAGATCAGCAGGGCGACAATCCAGGGCAAGGCGCGGGTCATGCGTCACTCCATTCCCATGCGGACCAGTCTTCCATCAGGCCATCGAAAGCATCGGCATATTCCAGAGAAATTGTGTCGTCCTGTTGCGCCGGCACAAGCGTGCCGCCCGCAAATCCGCCCATCAGGCCAATCACCAGCGCCGCGGCTGCCGCGACCGCGGGGCGCCGCCAATCGGCATCAAATGCCGGTTTCGGAAAGGCGCGCATGATCCGTCGCTCCAGCAGATCGCTGGCAGGTACAGGCATTTCTTCAGCCAGAATTGCGTCCAGCTGGGCCGCCTCTCGCAAACACGCCGCAGCGGAGGGCTCGGCCTCCAGAAGCGCCGCAGCCGCCGGGCGCACCGCCTCCGGCCAGCGCGCGATATCCCCGCCCCAGCTCTCCGCCAGTGATTCAAATTCCTTCATGTCCATCACATCACCTCCGGCGTTGATCCTGTCGAACGCGACAGGCTGGACATCAACTCTTCTCGTTGCGGCATCAATAATGCCTTTAGTGTTCGTCTTCCGCGGGCCAGCAAGGATTCCAGCGCTTCGACACTGACGTCCAGGCGCTCTGCCGCCTCGATATTGCTGAAGTCCTGAAAATGGCAGAGTTCCAGCGCCAATCGTTGCCGCTCTGGCAGGGACCTGATGGCTTCCGTCACACTCATACCGGCCTGGTTTGCCACCATGGCGTCATCTGCTGCAATTGCGCCATCCTGCATTTCAGGCGGCGTTTCCATTGTCGCCTCGCGCTTTTTTCGCAATCGGTCCAGACACAGATTGGTCGCGATCCGGCACATCCAGCTCTCCAGCCTTGCCTTACCCGGTTGCCAGTTTGCGGCCGCCTTCCAGGCCCGCACAAATGTGTCTTGCGCCAGGTCCTCGGCCTCTATCGGATCCCGCAGCATTCGCCGTCCGATGGCCAGGACGGGTTTGAGCGATCTTTCCATCAATTCACGTCCGGCAGCCTGATCACCCGAAGCGATGCGGCGCATCAGCGCCGCATCGGCCTCGAAGTCAGGCGGCGTTCGACCGTGTGAGGGGCTTTCAGGCATATACGCTCAGCAACCTTTCATCCCCTCATCTGGATCGAAATGGTGTCAGTCACGCCACCAGAAACGGCGGCTCTCGCGCCGATTGCTGGCAGATTCGACCGCAGCGTCCAGCTCGTCCGGCGAAATCACGCTATCATTGTTCGTGTCGAGGCGTTCAAAAATCCGGCTCTCGCCACCCATGAATTCATCACGTGAAATCTGACCGTCGCCATTGGCATCACGGCCTTCATGACCACGGCGGCCGTGCCGGCCATGGCGGCGTCCGCGTGGGCGATCTTCGCTGGCACCTTCGGCGTCGCGGATCGCCGCCAGGCGCTGATGCATGGGAGAGCGGTCTGCCGACGACAGGACCCCATCGCCATTGCGATCCATCCAGTCGAACATCTCGCCTTGCAAAGCGCGGACTTCGGCGAGCGTGATATTATTGTCCTGATTGGCATCGGATGCGCGGAGCATCATCATGACCTGTCGGGGTCCATGATCACCGCGACCACCGGGCCCGCGATGCTGGGCGTCTGCTGCCGCAGCGAATACAAGCGTGCCGGCCAGACCGGCAAGAATAAGGGAGGATTTCATTTCAGTCTCCAGATTGTGACCTCGCACCCCATAGAACGAAGCGTGGCGGCTGATCCGTCGCATCGTCCTGCAATTTGCCCAGGCAGGTTTCAAAAATTGTGCGGATCTCATCCGCCCGTGCCTCAATGAAGTCGCCCAACGCATTGATATCATTCTGACCAGCGACGTCAGACAGCCTCTGCGCGAAAGCGCGCGACGCGGAGTAGGGATCAAATCCGCTGCCATGGGCAGTCCGGATGATTTGCGACAAATTGAGCCAGAGCCGCATGGATTGACGCAAGGATTGCGCTTCGTCTGCTGTCAGCAATCCGGCCGCCTCGAGCGAGGAAATCTGCGTGGCGGTATCCACGCAGCGTTGATATTGTCCACGTTGGGCGAGCAATAGCCGGCCGGTCTGGGCGAGAAATTCGATATCGAGAATCCCGCCGGGCCGCCGCTTCAGATCCCATGCGCCCTTGGCCGGGCGGTCACGCTCCAGGCGGCGGCGCATGTCCAGCACATCCTGTACGATCTGTGCCGGCTCAGCCTCGCTCGTCAGCGCGCGCTCGATGTCCTCGCTGATCCGCTTGGTCAATTCTGCGGATCCCGAGATCACGCGGGCACGCGTCAGCGCCATGCGCTCCCAGGTCCACGCGCTCGCCTGATAGTATTCGCCAAAACTGGACAGGCGCACCGCAACGGGGCCCGCCTTGCCCGAAGGGCGAAGCTGCATGTCTGTCTCATACATGCTGCCTTCTTCGGTGGGCGAGGACAGAGCGCTCACAAGGCGCTGCGTCAGCCGTGTGAAATAGGCAGGAGCCGCCTCATCCTGTCCCTCGGCCGGATCATAGATCACCATGATGTCGAGATCGGAATCTGCCGCCAGCTCATGGCTCCCCAGCTTGCCCAGTCCGAGCACCGCGAACTCACCGGGCGGCGGGCCGTATCGTGCTTCGATCTGCTGGCGCGCGACATCTGCCATCGCCTTGATCGCCGTATCCGCCAACTGGCCAAAAGCCGCGCCGGCCGACTTGGCATCAGCCCGGCCGACCAGAAGCTGCGACCCGATCCGAAAGCGTTCCTCGCGGACCAGTCGTCGCCCGCGATTCATGGCATCTTCGGCATCCATCGCCTCCGCCATCTGATACGCCATGCGGTCCGCCAACTCGGCCGACTCATCATCGCCAAGCGGGGTCGAAAAGCGCGTTTCCATCATGACGTCCAATACCGCCGGACGCTGCGCCAGAGTGGTCGCCATACGCGGTGCCAGTCCGATAATCGTCACCAGTTCCCGCGCCAAAGCCGGTTCGTTTTCCAGCATCGAAAGCGGCTGCACGCCCATGGGCAGGCCCTCGATAAAGGCCGCAAACCGCGTAAAGGCCGAATCCGGCTCACTCGTTTCCGACATGGCTCGCAGAAGGCGCGGCGCAACGCGTGTCAGCACTTGCCGGGCCCTGTTGGTGCGCAAGGCCCGCGCCTTGCCCGCCAGCCAGGCATTCATGCGCGACCATGCTGTCTCCGGAAATTCAAACCCCAAGGCGGATAATGTCTCGAGGGTTTCCGCCGTCGGCTCCACACCGGTAAAGACAAGGCTGCCGGACTCATCCGCCAGACTCTCTTCATGGGAAAACTGACGGGAGAATGTCGCATGCACGCCCTGCAGCGTCTCCACGATTTGCGTATCCAGCGCCGCGACGGACGGCAATCCGGCGAGGTTTGCAATGGCGGTGCGGCGATCATCGTCTACGGGGAGAGTCTGCGTCTGTTCGTCCGCGATCATCTGGATGCGGTGCTCGACCGTCCGCAAAAAGCGATAATGGCCTTGGAGCGATTCCGCACTGTCACGATCAATGATATCGGCATCGGCCAATACCGTTAGCGCTTGATAGGGTGATCTCTTCCGCAAGGCCGGCATGCGTCCACCCATCACCAATTGCGGCACCTGAGCATAAAATTCGATCTCGCGAATCCCGCCCCGCCCCAGCTTCAGATCATGCCCACCAGGCCGGATCTTCGCGCGGTCTCCGACGGCCTGAATTTGCCGTGCCAGAGAATGGATATCCTCGACCGCCGCATAATCCAGCGTGCGCCGCCAGATGAAGGGCCGCATATCCTCTAGAAAATGACCTGCCGCGTCTTTGTCGCCCGCACAGGTTCGCGCCTTGATATAGGCCGCCCGTTCCCAGTTCTGGCCGAGCGATTCATAGTAATTCATCGCCGCCGTCACCGACATGATGGGCGGCGTCGCCGAGGGATCCGGACGCAGGCGAAGATCGACGCGAAAGACATACCCGTCAGACGTATTGTCTTCCAGCAATCGCACGAGCGACTTGATCAGGCGCGGCAATCTCTTGCCCGGATCGTCTGCGACAGGCCCCGTCAGTAGATCAGGATCGAAAAGGGCCACCAGATCAATATCGCTGGAAAAATTGAGCTCGCTGGCGCCCAGCTTTCCCAAGGCCAGAATGAAAACACCCGGGATCGGGTTGTTGATATCTGTGTAAGGGTCGAACTTTCCGGCGTCCGCGCCCAATCGGACAAGCCCGGCCAATCCGGCTCTGACACAGGCATCCGCAAACTCAGACAGAATCGAAGCGGCTTCCATCACCGCCAGCGCGCCCGAAATCTCGGCAAGGCCGACCGCAAGATGCGCATCGCCTTTCAGCGTGCGAAGACTGGCCCCGAGGCTTTCTTCCGCATCCGCTGACTCAGCCGCCGCCATGACCTCGCGGGATAGTCTGCCAATGACGCAGCGTACATTCTGCTCTGCCAGCTGCTCCAGCAAGGCCTCACGCGTTCTTGCCAACCGTGCCAGATAAGGCGAGTTGGCAAACACGGTATCCAGAAAGCCGGCACCGCCGGGTCGCAATCCATCGGGATAGCGGCACGGCCGCTCATGCAGCTGGACGTCGATCGGATCGAAAGACCGGAGTGCGAAAAGAGAGTCAGCGAAAGCCATAAGAGGAAGCCTTACTGCTTCGCGCTCAAATTCAAGCCTTCTCTTCGTCGGCCGGGAAGATCATGGCAATTCGCAGCCCGGGTCCATGACCGTCAACGCCGCCCGCGCCTTCATCCAGCGTGAGAGCGGCACCGTGAACATCAGCGATGGCCTTGACGAGACTCAAGCCCAGCCCGGAGCCGGGTTGATTGCGCGATTTTTCAAGGCGGACAAAACGTTGCGTCACGCGGATACGATCCGCTTCGGGTATCCCTGGACCGGTATCCGTGACCGAGATTTCTGTCCGGCCATCACTACACTTGCGCAGACGTAACTGGATGGCCCCACCCTCGGGCGTGTATTTGACCGCATTGTCCAGCATGTTGGCCATGGCTTGCGAGACAAGGCTTTTATCGCCCCGGATCTCAAGCCCCGCCTCCACCTGCATACCAAAACTGTGACCGCTATCCTCGCAAACCGGTTCGTATAGCTCGCCGATATCTGTCACCAGGGGTGCCGCGTCGAAACTCTCGAAGGAATCGCGGCGCTCGCCCGCTTCAATGCGAGAAATGCTCAGGATGGCATTGAAGACGCCGAGCAATTCATCCGAATCGCTGAGGGCTTGTTCCAATGCTGCCTGCCGGCTCTGACGATCTCCGTCATCGCGCAGGGCATCTTCCATCCGATTACGCATCCGCGTGAGCGGCGATCGCAAATCATGCGCAATGGAATCACCGACATTGCGCATGCGCTGCATCAACTCTTCCAGACGCTCCAGCATGGCATTGAAGTTGGAGGATAGCTCGTCAAGCTCGTCGCCCGATCCATTGCGCGGCGCCCGTGGTGAAAGATCGCCGCCCTTGACCATCCGGGCCACAGCATTGATGGCATCCAGCCGCCTGGAAAACCGGCGGCTGACGACAACGCCCGATGCAATACCGAGCGCAATCACAAGCGCCGACGCGATCAGAATGGCGCGCAACATGCGTCCGATCAGCCGGTCTTCGTCTTCAAAGTCCACGCCGATGAAGACGGAATAACCATCGCCGACTTCCACCAGCCTTGCCCGGGCGCGGCGGCTGTCGCGGGCCTCGTCTTCCTCACCGGCGGGGGCCCGCCCGTAGACGAAGTCGAGCCAGCCCTCATTGTCCGGCTGTGCATCCGGCAATCCGTTGAGATTGCCGGACAAAACGCGGCCATTCGGGTTGATCAGGAGATAGAGGAAGTCACTGCCGCCGACGGTCCGTTGCAGAATATAGCGATTGACGCCGTCAATTCCGGAGTCCTCGAACCGCCGGTCCAGAGCCGCAAATTCGTCGAGAATGACGGCATCGGTACGCCGCAGCGCGGCCCCCGCCGACGCCGCATAGACGAAGGCCAGGATCAGGAAGCTGGACAGGGCAAACAGCGCCGCCGACAACAAGGTCAGACGGAAAGCAGTCGTTCTGACGAAAGACGGCAGGCGCCGTGTCATGATCTCTCGCTCCGGGCTCAGGCCTGAAGCCGATACCCTGCCCCGCGCACGGTGTGAAGCAAAGCGTCATCGAACGGCTTGTCGATCTTGGACCGCAATCGCGAGATATGCACATCGATGACATTGGTCTGGGGGTCGAAATGATAGTCCCAGACTTTTTCCAGCAGCATGGTGCGCGTCACAACCTGGCCGGAATGCTTCATGAGAAACTCCAGCAGTCGGAATTCGCGGGGTTGCAGCAGGATTTCCTCGCCACCGCGAATAACCGTCCGCGCCAGAAGATCCATTTCAAGATCGCCAACAACCAGCTTGGTCCTGACGGCTTCCGGATCGCGGCGGCGGGCGAGTGCTTCAACCCGGGCCAACAGCTCGGCGAAGGCATAGGGTTTGACGAGGTAGTCATCGCCGCCCGCCTTCAGGCCTTCAACGCGGTGATCCACTTCACCCAGCGCCGACAGGATCAGGACCGGGGACGAGACGCCTTCATCGCGAAGGGATTCAATGACGGAGAGGCCATCCAGCTTTGGCAACATGCGGTCAACGACAAGAATGTCGTATTCCGCCGAGCGCCCCATGGCGAGGCCCTCCTCGCCATCCGCGGCATGGTCGACCACATGGCCGGACTCCTTGAGGCCCTTGCGGATATAATTCGCTGCCTCGCGGTCATCTTCGATGATCAGAATTCGCATTTTCCCAGCCTTTTCTGTCGTTATCGCTATACGCGGTCCAGTGTCAGCGCGACGTAGCGCTGGCCGGCGGCGTTCTGAACAAGAAGAAGAATGGCGGTCCGGCCATCTTCGCGCGCTTCATCAATGGCATTTTGCAGATCATCCACATCGGAGAGGTCTTCCCCGCCGGCTTCCAGAATGACATCGCCCGGACGCAAGCCCTTTTGCGCGGCCTCGCTATTGGGCTGAAGGTCCACAACAACAATGCCGTTCTCCACCGTCACGCCAAGGCGATCGAGGCCCTCTGAACCTGCCGGAACCACCTGCATTCCGAAGAAGACCGTCTGGGGTGCGGCATCCGGTTCGATCGACTGCATCGTGCTCAGATCAGTTTCTGTTGGGCGGTCACCCAGCGTGGCGCGAACCACGACATCTTCGCCGTCACGAATGACGTTAAAGGTAACTTCGGTACCGGCACCGATACTGCCCACACGGCGGGTGAGCTCCGCAGAACTGTCAACGCTTTGACCATTGACGGCGGTGATCACATCCATCCGCTGGAAACCGGCATTGTCCGCTGGCCCGCCGGCGACAATGGACGACACGATGGCACCGCGTTGTTCATCAAGGCCCAGGCCCTCGGCAATATCGTCAGTCACATTCTGGATCTGAACGCCGAGCCAGCCACGCGCGACACGGCCATCGGCCAGCAATTGATCGACAATATTGGCCGCGACATCAGACGGAATCGCAAAGCCGATTCCGACATTGCCGCCGGAGGGCGAGAAAATCTGCGAATTCACGCCCACGACTTCGCCATCGAGGCTGAAGGTCGGACCACCGGAATTGCCGCGATTGATCGGCGCATCAACCTGCAGGAAGTTGTTGTAGACACTGGACGGGAGCTCCCGGCCCGTCGCCGAGACGATACCGGCCGTTGCCGTGCCGCCCAGACCGAACGGATTGCCGACCGCGACAACCCAGTCGCCCACGCGGATCGACGGATTGCGATCCAGGACGACAAACGGAAAGTCGGCGTCCTCATCGGTCTCAACGCGCAGCAGCGCGATATCCGTCAGCGGGTCTGTACCGACCACTTCGGCGGGATATTCCTCACCATTGGAAAGCGAGACCGTGATTTCACTCGCATTTTCCACGACGTGATTATTGGTAACGACATGGCCCTCCGCAGACACAAAGAAGCCTGACCCCAGAGACCGGCCCTCGCGTTGTTGGGGTTGATTGGGGAATTGACGTTCAAACCATTCGCGAAATTGCGGCGGCATGCCGTCAAAATTCGGCGTGACATTCCCTTGCAGGTCTGCAGACGGGGCAATCCGGGCATTGATGGACACGACCGACGGGCTCACCTCTTCAATCAGATCGGCAAATGACAGGGGCGCGCCTGCGGGAACCGCCGCCGAATAACGTGGCGCGTCGTCCGTCTGTGCAAAGGCAACGGGGCCGGTCAAAGCCAGAGCCGCAACAGCAGCCGGGATGATCGAGAAATGGCGAAGTCTGGAAAACATGGGATTTCAGTCCTCTCGCAGGTTTTGGATTCTGTCAGGCAATGTGTCGCCTCGCGGATATCATCGAGATGTCCGCTTTCTTACGAAAACATTACGAATGGTAGTTGTCTCTGTTCAATCGACAAGGCGCGATCGCACCTGGACCTCGGAATGCAGCGTTTTATGCACCGGGCAGCGATCGGCGATCTCCAGCAATCTCTGCCGCTGCGACTCATCCAGATCGCCCTCGAGACGGATGGATTTGTCGAATACATCTATCTTGGCCGTCTTGCCCTGCTCGCAGCTTTCACAATCCTCGGCATGGCTCTTGTTATGGACGACCGTCACCGTGACCCGGTCCAATGGCAGCTTCTTGTGCCGCGCATACATGCGGATCGTCATGGACGTGCAGGCCGCCAGCCCGGCGGACACATAGCCATAAGGCGTCATGCCGGAATTATCCCCGCCCACAGAAGCCGGTTCATCGGCGAGCATGGCAAATTCCTGATTCACCACCCAGTTCTGAAACTTGCCCAGGCCGGTTTCCTGCACGACGACGCCATCCTTGACGGGCTTTGGCGGCGCGGGCAACGGGTCCGGAGCCGCATAGCGTTCCGCCCAGGCCGAGATCACATCGGCCACGTGAAGGGCATCGCATTCGCGCGTCAGCAAATGGTCGGCATTATCCAGGCTGAGAAAACTCTTCGGATGCTTCGCGGCAACAAAGAGACGCGAGGCGTTGTCGATGCCAACCGTCTCATCCGTCGGTGAATGGCAAATCAGCAGGGATGCCTTCAGATCGCGGACGGAGTCTTCCAGTGTATGGTTGGCGATATCCTCGAGGAATTGCTGCTTGATCTTGAACGGGCGTCCGGCGAGCGAAACGGTCGCCTCGCCGTTCTCGTTGATCTCGTCCACCGAGGCCGCGAACTGGTCCGTGACGTGTTCGGCATCGGCCGGCGCACCGATGGTCGCCACGGCTTTGGTCGAGGGAATGCGATGCGCAGCAGCGATCACGGCGGCACCGCCGAGACTGTGGCCAATCAGGATCGCGGGCGCTTCATACTCGGAGGCCAGATGCTCCGCCGCTTTCACCAGATCGTCAATGTTGGAGGAAAAATTCGTATTGGCGAAATCACCTTCGGACTGTCCCAACCCGGTGAAATCGAATCTCAGGACCGCGATACCTTCCCTTGCCAGACGGCGCGCGATGCGGGAGGCTGCGTGAATATCCTTGGAACAGGAAAAACAATGTGCAAACAGGGCGTAGGCGCGTGGTTTGCCATTGGGCAATTCCAGCCTCGCAGCCAACGTGTCGCCCAGCGCGCCCTTGAATTCGATTTTTTCGGATTGCAGCATGAATTGTCTCCTCGGTCCTGCCGGAGGATTTGGGCTTTATCGTGCCCACCTGCAAGTCAAACCGCTATAATGCTTTCGTCACCTTCTGCGTGAGGCAACGCCCACCAGTGCGGCTCCAATCAGCAGGAAGACAATCGGAAGAATATAAAGCGGTGCTGTTCGCGCCGACAGGCGCGGCCGCATCAATACTTCATCGCCATATCGTTGAGCCAGCGCAATGCGGATGGAGTCCGGCTCGGCCCCAAGCCCGATCTGGGTTCGTACAAACAAACGCATATCCTGTGCGAGCGCCGCGTCAGAATCGGCAATCGACTGTCCCTCGCAAACGACGCAGCGAATTTCCTGCATCAAATGCGCCGCTTCCAGTTCCTGCGCGGGCGTCAGCTCGACCGATTGCAGCGAAAGGACCAGCGCGATCAGAGTAAACATGGCTACGCCTCCAGCCGTTTCGCGCTCAGGGCCCGGCCGACAGATGCCATCAACCCGCCCAGCACGATCAGCATGGCCCCAAGGCCCAGCAACCAGACCATCGGATTGAAGGTGACGCGGACTTCATAGGCAATCTCGCCATTGTCACGCGCTCGGGGCTCTCCCAACGAGACATAGAGATCGCCGGCAATTCCGGACCGGATCGCCACTTCCCGCGTCGTTGTATCGGCAGCCGCATAGAAACGTCTTTGCGGAAGCAGTTCGGAAAGCCGGCCATTATCGACCACAAGACGCGCTTCATCCGCCAGATAATTCGGCCCGTCCGCGCGCCGCACACCGTCGAGCGTCAGCGTAAAGTTCGGAATCTCGATCTGTTCGCCTTCGGCCAGCGCCTGCACCTTCTCGGGCGCACCGGTGGAATCGGCCACGGCGCCCAGCGCGATCGCCACAACGCCGGCATGAGCCATGACGCGGCCCGCAAGGCTGAATCGAGCCCCGGCACTTTGCAGAACGCGGTGTTGCCAGAGATCGGTGAGAACGCCCGCAATCGTCCAGCCGGCAAAGGCTGCAGCCGCAATCGCCACCGGCGACGCATCGATCAGAAATGCCCAGAGCCCCGCAAGCACGCCGGGCAATATCCAGGCCGCCGAACGGATCGCCAGCCGCCGGTTAAAGCCTTCCTTCTTCCAGGGCAGGAAGGGGGCCAGAGGCAGGAGGATCAGCAAAGCGGCCAGGAACGGCGTCGCAGTGGCATTGAAGTAGGCGGCACCCACCGAAATGCCGGTCACGCCAAAGGCCGTCATCACCAAAGGATAGAGCGTGCCGAACATGACCGTGCCGGTCACCGCCGCAAGCAGCAGATTATTCACGCCGATAAAGGCTTCCCGGCTGGTAAGGGCAAAGCCGTCGCCCGCGCCCAGTTTCCCGGACCGGAAAGCAAAGAGGGTCAGCCCGCCACCGGCCAGAATGGTCATGATGGCAAGAATCCAGAGCCCCCGTTCGGGATCAAGCGCAAAGGCATGAACCGAGGTCAGAACGCCGGAGCGCACGAGGAAGGCCCCCATGGTCGACATCGTGAATGCCATAATGGCAAGGAAGGCAGTCCAGCCGGCAAAATTACCGGACTTTTCCGTCGCAATGGACGAATGGATCAAAGCCGCCGCGATCAGCCACGGCATGAAGCTGGCATTTTCAACCGGGTCCCAGAACCACCAGCCGCCCCAACCGAGCTCGTAATACGCCCAGAAAGCGCCCAGCGCGATGCCGGCCGTCAACGCCGTCCACGCAATCAGCGCCCATGGCCGCAAGGCCGTCGCAATGGCGCGCCCCCCTCGCCCTTCGATCAACCCCGCAACAGCAAGAGAGAAGGCGGCGGAGAGACCAACATAGCCGATGTAAAGCGTGGGCGGATGGATGGCGAGCGCAGGGTCCTGAAGGATGGGATTGAGATCGGCCCCCTGGATCGGCACGTCCAGCAAGCGGTCAAACGGATTGGACGCAAAGGCCAGAAATCCGAGGAACAGGATCTGGAGAATGCCTTGAATGGACACCGCCCGGTTCCTCAATTGGTCGTCCTGCTTCAGGGCAAAGCGCGCGAGCGCGGCCCCCACCCCGACCAGCAAGACGCACCAGAGCAACATGGAGCCCTCATGCCCACCCCATGCTGCGGCGACCTTGTAGAAAAGCGGCTTGTCGACATGAGAATGCCCGGCGACATAGGCGACGGAAAAATCAGATTGCAAAAACAGAACGATGAGAAGCCCAAAGGCTGTCATGGCCGCGGCAAGCGCGATGTAAGCAGAACGCGCCGACAGTCTGGCCATCGGAACCGAGCCGGCGGATGCCGCGCGCCATCCGGCAAAAATCTGCAGGAAGGACAGCGCAAACGCCAGCGCGACAAGGAAGCGGCCGATTTCGGCAATCATTTCTCGTCCTCACCTTGCCAGACACCGCTATCGCGCAGCGCTTCCGCCACTTCGGGCGGCATGTATGTTTCATCGTGTTTGGCCAGTACAGAGCTGGCGGCAAAATCACCGGAAGGCTCAAAGGCTCCCTCGGCCACAACGCCCTGCCCTTCACGAAACAGGTCCGGCAATGAGCCCGAATACGTCACACGGATTGTGGCCGCACCATCGGTCACAACAAAATTGGCGCCGCCTTCCGCAGGGCGTTCCACACTGCCCTCTTCGACCAGCCCGCCAATACGAATGCGTTCACCGATGCCGGGATGGTCAGCCGCCACCTCGCTCGGACTGTAGAACAGCACGATGGCATCGCGCAGGGCGACAAGGGCCAGGCCAATCGCAGCAATGAGAATCACACCCGCGACGGCAACCATGATCAGTCTTTGCGAACGGGCTCTCATTCACTTTGTCCTTCATCGGGCTGGAGGGCTGCATAAAGCAGGTCCAGTATCGTCATCGCCCCGGCTTGACCGGAAAAACGGGCCCGGGCCTCCGCGAGGGCGGCCATGCCGCCCGCCTCATCCCCGACCATACCGCGAACCCGGATTAAACGCAGATAGTCCGCGAAACCGGCCTCGCCACTTGCAACGCGCGCTTCCAGCCGTTGAACCATGGATGCAATGCGCGTGCTTGGGTCGAAGTCTTCCGACGCAGCGGCCGCCTCGACCGCCTCGGCATTGACCTGCGGCTGCGAAAGCAGCTGGAAGGCCTGTTCGGCGATCAGGATTTTGTAGGGATCGCTATCGTCCAGCCTTTCGATCAGGCCGAGCCAGATCGCTTCGGCTTCATCGACATCCCCGGATTGAAATGCGCCCAGCCCCAGAAAAAAGGGCGGCTCCGGCATATCAGGGTCCAGGCGCGCCGCTTCGGAAAAAGCCGCCACCGCATCATCCGTTACCCGTCCCTCATTCAGATTCATGAAGGTCTGGCCCAGATCCGACAAAGTCCGCGCATTCAGCTCGAGATGTAGCGACCTCTGAAACGCGTTGATGGCTTCCAGCTCCCGTTCGGAGCGGGCAAGCATTCGGCCCAGTTGGGCCCAGGCGACGGCATCCGTCTCGTCTTCCCGGAGGATATCGCGCAGGCGCTCCATCTGCTCGTCGCGGCTGAGGTCTGCCGGATTGGCAGCTCGCCGTTCCGCCGCAGCTTGCTGATACGGGACGCCCGGCGCTTGTGGCTGCCCGCCTGCGAGATAGGTCGCACCCGCGAGCAGGATCAGTCCGGCAATAATCGCCGGCGCCAGCCATCGCGGTTGCAGCCGGGCTACCGGCCAGACCGCAATGCCAACAATTGCAAATCCGATGACGGCAAGAATAACGGCGAGCCAGACCATCATTCAGGCCTTTTGAAAATCAGCGACAGATTATTCGCCGGCATGTCGATCCGCTGCTCGAGTTCAAATCCGTGCCCGGCAAACAGTTCGACAACCTCATCCAGAGGGCGCACGCCCCATTCCGGGTTTCGGGATTTGAGACTGGCGTCAAAATCGAGATTTGACGGCGCAGATGCCGCCCCTTCGAGAAACGGTCCATAAAGGAATATCCGCCCTTTCGGATGGAGAATATGTGTGGCGCCTCGAACCAGCCCTTGCGCTGTCGCCCAGGGCGATATGTGAATCACATTGCAACACACCAGATTGTCGATCTCGGCCAGCCCGTCGCTCCAGCCGTCTCGGGAAACATCCAGATCCAGCGGCATTTGCATCGCGCTGATCTCCCTGGCACGCGCTGCCTGACTTTTGCGGGAGGCTGAATCAGGGTCGCTCGGCGTCCAGTGAACATCCGGTCGGCGCAAGCAAACCGCCTCGCCATGTTCGCCGGTTCCCGAACCGATTTCGAGCACGCGTGCTCCGCTTTTGAGGAGCGGGCACAAAATGTCGGCGATAGGCTGCGAGTTGCGCGCGGCACTCGGAGAAAAAAGCTTCTCCTCGGCCGACTCGCGGGATTCCATCGCAATCGTTTTTGGAGGGACGTTTCTATCCATACCTGCGGGATAGGCAGGACGGACCGTTTAGGCAAGACGCATCAGGCCGCGTTTGCGCGAACCGCGACACTCCGCCGCTGAATCAGATCGGCATTTTCATCATCATTGAATGCGTGCATGTAGCGAATGCAGATATCGAGCGCGGCCGTTGCTTTTTCGACGTCCTCGCCTTCGGCGGCGCGCAATATCTCCAGATAGGCCCGCACCGTGTCATCCATTTCCTGACGAACGGAATCCGCCGCATGTTTCTGTGAACTGCCAACCGCGGCCTGAGACGACCACTCCGTCGCAATGGCGAGAAAACGCAACTGTGCTTCGGTTTTCAATATGAGGTCTTCTTTCGGCAAGGCCCCCGGCTTAGCCAATCCCTGCTTGCCTTTCGAAACGCCTGGCACAGCTCGGGGAAAGTCTGTTTCAACCTGCTTGAAAAACTCTTCCAGCGCGGACGAGGCCTTGGCACGGATCGCGAACAGCGTCTTGCCCCAGTGACCATCCTTGCGAATGCCGAACTCCCGCGTCATTCCCACCGAGACTTTCACAAACTGCTCAAGCGCATGCCCGGCTGCATCAGCTTCTGCGATGGTCTCAGGGGCCTTGTCGAATTGTCCGGCGTAAAAATCAGCGTTCGCCAGAACAAGGTCACCGATGTCTGCCAGATCGGTTTTTGATACCAGGGCATCATCGCTCTTCCGGCCGATTTTCTCGACAACACGAAAAATTTGCGCGGTCCGGGTCAGGCGGGCCGTCAGGATTTTCAGAAACCAGAGACTGGCTTCTGGCGCCGCAGAACAGATTTCATCATAGGAATCGCGCGCGCGGCTCACGAGTTCCGGCGACAAGTCCTTAATGACAGGATCAAACGGCTTCAGCGCTGCGCCCAACGCCGCATCATGCGCCAGAAGACAGGCAGCGTCCTCAATCAATCGCGCATATTCAGCGCCGAAGGCGCCGGTCAGCCGCGTCTTCAGTTTCTTGTCCGATTCGGCTTGGTCAATCAAAGCACTAAGGCGTTTCGCAGCGTCCGACTTCCAGGCCTGAATGTCTTCAGGACCTGCGCCTTTGCTCGGCGCGTCCAAAGCCGAAAGCTCTGCCATTGCGTCGAGTTGATTCAGTGCGTCGAGTTGATTCAGATTGTCCGCCGAGAACCGTGCGTGGGACGGCGGGTCTGTTTCTCGCCCCGTAACGTCCACGAACTTGCTGAATAGTGGGGGAAGAGCAACCGTCTCACCAGCGTTTTGACGCCGGTCATCCTCAAGCATCTTGAGCGTTTCAGCCAATCGCCCGTTATCGCCCGCTGCCATGAGCAGCTTCTGGCGGATCTCGTCCGGCAGGCTCTCCCAGAGGGCCGACAGGCTTTTACGCTGGCTATCAGTTAACGGTTTCATCGCATTCACAGACTTTCCAGTCTGAAATCATACGGGAATAGAGTTAATCGGGCTTTATCGTTGACGCCCGGGTAAATGAAGCTCTGCCGACAGGCCTCCGAGCTGCGAAACGCCCAGCTTCAACTCCCCGCCATAGACGCGGGCAAGATCGACAACGATCGACAATCCAAGACCGGTTCCGGGTGTTTCCTCGTCCAGGCGCACGCCGCGTTTCAACGCCGCCTCGCGCTGGCCCGCATCCATTCCCGGCCCGTCATCTTCCACGCGCAGATATATCTGGCCATCGTCGCGAAGTCCGGCGGTGAGTTGAACAATTCCTGCTGCCCATTTGCAGGCATTGTCACAGAGATTTCCGACCATCTCTTCCAGATCCTGCCTTTCCCCGCGAAAGATCAGATCGGCTTCGCAATCGGCCGAAATGGATTTCGCCTGCCGCGCATAGATCTTGTTCAGGGTCCGCGTCAGGTCATCCACAACCGGGGTCACCTCACAGCGCGCACCAATGGCCTTGGCATGAGCCGCCGCGCGCGCACGGCGGAGATGATGATCGACTTGCCGGGACATGGTCTCGGTCTGTCGCCGGACCAGTGACGACAGCTCGCCATCATCGGCAGATGTCTCATTCAAAAGCACCGCGATCGGCGTCTTCAAGGCGTGCGCCAGATTCCCGACATGGGTTCGCGCCCGCTCGACCACTTCGCGCGAATGGTCCAGTAGAGAGTTGAGCTCGACACCCAGCGGCTGCAGCTCGACCGGATAATCGCCTTCAACCCGTTCGCTCCGGCCTTCGCGCACCTCGGCAACGGCGTCGCGCATCTTGAACACCGGATCGAGGCCGATGCGGACCTGGACGATAACCCCGGCCGCCAGCACCACACCAAAAACAAGAAATACGCCTATGGAAACAAAGGCAAAGCGGCGGACTTCGGCATCTGCTGGCCGCCGGTCCTCGGCGGCAATCGCGAGAATTCTCCCGACTTCGCCGGGCAGTTCCACGCCCTGGATTACGACCCGGAGCGACTGATTGTCGGGGCCTTTTGTATTGTAGGACACTGGCTGGCCAAAGTCCGCGAGTGCGGTTTCAAACGCGCTCGGCGAGATATAGATCACCTCGTCCAGCAGGGATTCGGATTCACCGAGCACCTCGCCCGGTTCGCCGTCATCAATATCGTTGATTTGCCAGTAGAGCCCCTGAAAGGCACGATTATACCGGCTATCCAGAGGCGGTTGAGCGGGCACAATCCGCCCGGATGACGTCCGCTCGGCGGTCGCGATCAGGGTCAATGCCACGGCTTCCAGACGGTCATCCAGCGTTCGCAGAACAGAGTTCCGGAATAGCGTCGTCAGGGCAAGCGCGACCGCAATAAGGGCGACAAGTGTCCAGGCCGTCGCCGTTAGTACAAGGCGGCGAAAAAGCGATCTGGAGCGCGTCTTCACGCGGCCTTGGCGTCAGGATCAATCAGCCGGTAGCCGAGCCCGCGAACGGTCTCGATGCGATCCGAACCGATTTTCTTGCGCAGACGGCCGACAAACACTTCGATCGTATTGGAATCCCGGTCAAAGTCCTGATCGTAGATATGCTCGACAAGTTCCGAGCGGGAAATCACGCGGTCCTGATGATGCGCCATATAGCTGATCAGACGAAACTCGTGAGAGGTCAGCTTGACCGGAGCGCCATCAATGAAGACCCGCGCACCGCGCGTATCCACCGACAGAGAACCGCAATCGATGCTCGAGGATGCGTGCCCTGCCGCGCGGCGGGTCAGCGCGCGCAGGCGCGCCAGCAATTCTTCGGGATGGAAGGGCTTGGTGAGATAATCATCCGCCCCGGCGTCAAACCCGGCGACTTTCTCGCTCCAGCGATCACGCGCCGTCAGGATCAGCACCGGGAAAACCCGTCCGTCCTGGCGCCAGCGTTCCAGCACCGTCACGCCATCAATCTGGGGCAGGCCCAGATCGAGCACGACGGCATCATAAGGTTCGGTATCACCCAGGAAATGACCATCCTCGCCATCGGTGGCGACATCAACGGCATAACCCGCATCGGTCAGGGCCCGATTGAGTTGACGGTTCAGATCCGGATCATCTTCTACGACGAGTACACGCATGTTTTCACCTATCGCTCGCCAATTACCTGGCCTGTCCGCGCATCGACAATAACGTTCACACGGCGGCCTTCGCGCGTCAGGATCGTCACCACATATTGTGGCGAAGAGCCGCCTTGCAGCTGTGCGTTCAACACCTCGGCACCGGGATAACGGCCGCGGACAATGGAAATCGCCCGAACCGCCGGGATGACATTCCCGGAATCGCGCGCATCCCGCGCCTGACCGGCAGAATAGTTATTCTGCATGCCCTGCGCGTTTGCCGCATTCATGGGCAAAACCGCTCCGGACACCGAGAGCAAAAGGGCCAGGCCCGCCGTTATGAAGTGTCTTTTGTCCATGAACGGCAATCTGCCCTTTCGTCACTGAACGCCCGCTGAATGAACAAATAATCAGATTTTGACGTTTTTGCGAGGGTTGTATCCCGCAGGCGGCGTCCAATCCGACAGAAAATCCCGGAGCGCTGCATCATCGGGAACATCGATCATCAAGCGGACGATCTGGTCGCCCGGCGCTTTGCCCTTCCGTTCAATGCCGCGCCCCTTGAGGCGAAGCAACGATCCGGATGTGGAATTTGGAGGGATTTTGACATCAACATCGCCGTGCAGGGTTGGCACGCGAACCTTGGCACCCAGAGCCGCTTCCTTCACCGAAACGGGTAGATCGAGCCGGATGTTGTCGCCATCGCGGCTGAACCAACGGTGCGACTTGACCTTCAGAGTGATCAGCAGATCGCCATTCGGGCCGCCTTGCTGGCCTTTCTGGCCCTGACCGCCCAGACGAAGCACCTTGCCGTCTTCGACACCCGCCGGAATTTTGACGGACACCTTGCGTCCATCCGGCAAATGAATGAGCTGGCTGCCCCCTTGAGCCGCCGTCGCGAATTCTATTTCGAGCGAGGCCGACAGATCGCCGCCACGCTGTGCCCGCGGCGCGCTGGCGCCAAAATCATTGAAAAGGTCCGAAAAAATGTCGGTAAACTCGCCGCCTTGCCGCCCCTGACGCGCAGACCGGAAATGATGATGCGGCGCGATCTCATCGCCATTGGCATCAATTTCGCCGCGATCATAACGGGCGCGCTGCTTCGCGTCGGAGAGCAAATGAAAGGCGCGGCCAACTTTCTTGAAGCGTTCTTCCGCTGTCTTGTCATTCGGATTGGCGTCCGGATGCAGCTTTTTCGCCAGCGCGCGGTAAGCCGACCGGATTTCGGCCGGAGACGCGGACTTGGAAATGCCCAGTATTTTATAAGGATCACTCATTGATCCAACTGCTGCCGGAAACCCGGCAGATTGGCAAGCTGGCTATGGAGTAATTCTCAAAGAGGCCGGGCGGCCGGGGCCGAAATGCGCCGACACCTGCTGCACTTCGACGTCGAATGCCGGAAGCGGACTCGTAATCCAGCTTTCCAGATCCGCCCATGCCAGCTGCGCGGAAGGCTGCGTCACCTCGAAGACATGGCGGTTTTCGTCTTCAACTCTGATCGTGATCTGGTAGCGCTCGTCATCTTCATTGAGCGGAATTTCCGGGGCAACCCAGTCATCCGCGCCGATACGGGCGCGCCGGATCCAGCCGACATCAAATCCACCAGGCACGCGGCGCGATTTGAGATGGGCCGGCGCAAGCGGCTGAATATCCCGTCCTTTATAGGTGCCCATCACTGACGAATACAGCGCAGCGTCCGGCGCGAGACCGGACGGCAATCCCATGAACGCGATCTCCTGACCACGCTCATAAGGCGCCAGGCTCAATGTGAAAACGCTCGAATCCAACACCACACATCTCGCATTTTCAGGCATTTCCGAAAAATCGGTGGGGCCATCCGCCAGCAATCCCGTCAGGCGATACCGCCGCTCTCCGACCAGCTCTGTGGACCGGAATTGGAGCGTAAACCAGCGATAGGCACCGCGGATCGCCAACCGGTTCGCTCCTGCCAGAACATGCATCCCGGAATCCGACGAGACGTTGCCGCCAAACAATTCAATGATGAGCGGCTGCGCCTCGATCCATCGGCCTTCGGGAAGGTCTTCCGGTGCGGCAACCACGATCCCGCACGTCGTCGGTTCGTTTATGGACAGCCTTTCGCGCCAGTCCGTCCCGGTTTCGCTCCAGACGGCGACCTCTCCCGGCCAGGGGTCGGCAAACGCTGCGGCCAACAGCCCGCCACGCGCTGCTCGCTCGCCGGGCTGAGGCGGAAGATCGATCAGGGTCAGAACAGGCTGTGACGCAGGCTGCAGAGGGTCGCCAACGCCATTGAGCGTCGAGCCGGAATAAGCCATTGTCCGGCCCAGATGTGTGGACGCTTCGATCGCCCGTTGCGACAGGCCGGTGACTGCATCCAGCGTGAGACTATCCCCTTCGAGGGCAAGCGTATCGCCCGCTTCAAAGGCCAGGCTCGACGGCGCAAGCATGAACTGCCACTGACGGGCCCCGGCATGTGTCTCCGCCAGAATATCCCGGGCCCAGCCTTCCGCTGTAACCTCATCGGCCAGCAGGGGAAGGCGGATGTCCACAACAGCTTCCAGATCAGACGTTTCGCGCCGCGCATAAAGACTGCTTGGACGGTAGTCCGGTGCATCCAGCTGATAGTGGAGGCGCACGTCACGCGGCAAAGAGCCGATATCGGTGAGTTGTATCGACATGGCCTGTCCCGACGCGGGCATCACCAGGCGCGAGGTGGACACATCCGCCAATGACTCCCGGCCTGAAACGATCACTTCCGGACCGCCGGAACGATCCACAATGCTGAAACCGTAGGCCGTCATCAATGGCCCGAGCGCGTCGCGTGCCGCCATGGGCTGATCGATCACAAAGCCGGACACCAGCCCGTCCAGCGTTCCGGAGACCGTCCCGAGCCCACTTCTTTCGGTCAGTTCATCGACGACGAGAGACAGCGGCGCCAACCCCGCCCGGCCATTCAGCCAATGCCCCAATCGCCAGTTATCGCCATCCGACCAGATATCCGACCGGCTTGGGAAATCCGGAAACGGCCGCGCATCCCAGGTCCAGACATGAATGAGGCCGTCTGCCACCATCGGTCCGCCATAAACGCTCGATACCGGGTTCTGGCCGCTCGTGTCGGACCAGTAATCAAGCACGGTTTCGATATACCGCCGCTGGATCAGATCATCTCGCGCACCGCTGGAATAATAAGGCTGAAAACTCTCCGCGCTCTTGGGATCGACAAAAACATTGGGCTGATTGGCCCCCTTGCCGATGGCCGGACAGCCCAGCTCGGTCAGCCAAACCGGCTTGGACTCCGGCGCCCAGCCTGTCGGACTGGTGGATTCGACTCCGGCCTTGCGATCATGGTGGGCATTGGACCACCAGTTCCGGATATCCTTGTATCGGAAAACCCATGGCTTTCCGTAGCCTTCATCCGCGATGGGGGTGCGGATCTGGGCATCGCGATCCGCCACGCTGGCATAATGCCAGTCATAGCCTTCACCGCCCTCGACATTGCTGCGCAGATAGTCCGGGTCGTGATCGGACGCCGCCACCGCCGCATCCAGATGGCTATCGCCTTCGCGCCAGTCGGAGAGCGGCGCATACCAGTCAATGGCGACCGCATCGATGTCCGCATCCGCCCAGGCGGCATCAAACTGGGGCCCGCGAAGGCTGTCAGGGTCCTCGGCCGAGAAGACATAGCCTTCCGCGCCATTGGGCCAGACCAGCCGCCGCCTGGAGCTTTCGAAGTGCGGGCGCTCTTCCGGCAGACCGATATTGGCCAGCCCGGACGGGCCGCCAATCAACACTTCGCGCGCATCGCTCAACGTTGGAGCAATCAGCCCGATACGGCGGCACCCGGCGGCAATCTGAAGCCGTATCCATTCGGCCCCGGCACGGGTTTTTCCGGCCCCGCGCCCGCCCAGAAACGCCCAGATATTCCAGTCCCCATCCGGTGGCAATTGCTCCGGCCGGGCCCAGAAAAGCCAGTCATGGCAAAGTGTCGGACCTTCCTGATCCGTCAGCGTTTCGAGAAATTCGGCTTGAATCTCGGGTGGCCCGTAGCCGATCGAGGCGGCGTTTGATCTCGGCCCGCATCTCGGCAATGTCTTCGGCTCCATACGCCGCGGGAGCTTCCGGAGCCGCCGCCGTTTTCAGTTCTTTTTCCAGTTTCACCAGCATGTTCAGCGCCCGCATCCGCTTGACCGCAGACTCAACGCCGCCCTTCAGCAATTCGGTTTCGGTCCGGATCAATTCCCTGCGCAGCGCTTCCAGATGATATCGCGCGCGGAGCGCCGGCTCGTCCTTTGAATGCGTGCGTATCCTGTCTCGGACCCAGCTATCGCTGAGCCCGGTCAGAGCCATGATATCCGCGATGGTGGCACCGGCTTCATACTGACGGATCAGCAATTCCCAATCCGTGCGGTCCAACCGCCTCGCCGTCATTTCTCCGACCATGCCGTTTTATAGCCCGGCGACCGCGCGCTCAGGATCGTTTGTCTGAATTAAGGTTCAGCGCTTTGGATTGTCCGGCCTTTTTTCGGATCGCCGGAAGGATAAGGCCTCACCTATCCCCGCTTTCACCCGGCCACTCCCGGATGAAGTCTTCATAATCGGCATCATCCACCCGCATTTCGCTGGTCACCTGACCGCGTACGGACATATTCGCCTTGAAGGTCGATTGCGGGTCGCCGGTCACCAGCGGATGCCAGTCCGGCAAATCCCGGCCTTCATGGATCAGCCGGTAGGCGCATGTCTTCGGCATCCAGGCCAGCTGCCCGACATTGTCAGGCGTCAGCCGCACGCAATCGGGCACCCGCACCGAACGATTGCCATAATCCCGGCACTTACCGGAAGCCCCGTCATAGAGCTTGCAGGAGAGCGAGGTGAGGACCCGGTCACCCTCTTCATCCTCCAATTGGACGAGACAGCATTTCCCGCACCCGTCGCAGAGCGATTCCCACTCTTCCGGCGTCATCTCTTTCAGTGATTTCACTTTCCAGAAGGGGGGATTGGACATATTCGCCTAAACCTTGCCACTTTGTGCGGGCTGATACCCGGCAGGGGAAATCCGGATGACTGCTTTCAGAGCCGACCTTCTAGAGGAAAAGCGCCGCAAGCGCGAACGGCGCGCATGGATTCTGACCATTGGTTTTGCAGCGACGGTCATTATTGGCGGAATTGTCGGCGGTATTTTCTGGCGATGGGCCTTCTCGGACATGCCCGCCCTTCCCGCCAATCTTGAAATCCTGGCGGATGTCCGGCGCGAAAACAGCATCACATTGCTGGACATGAATGGTGCGGTGATCGATGTGCGCGGACCGCTTTATGGCTCACCTGTGGAACTGGATCGTCTGCCCGATCACGTCGCGCAAGCCTTCATCGCCATCGAGGATCAGCGCTTCTACGAGCATTCAGGCGTTGATCTGCGCGGTACTTTGCGCGCCGTTTTTGCCAATCTGCGCGCCGGTTCAACCGTTCAGGGCGGCTCGACCATCACCATGCAGCTGGTGAAAAATCTCGTCCTGACGCCCGAGCGCTCCATGCGCCGGAAAATCCAGGAAATGCGGCTGGCCCTGCAACTCGAACAACGCCTGAGCAAGGACGAAATTCTCCAGCTTTATCTCAACCGGATCTATTTCGGCGCCAATGCTTACGGCATCGAAGCGGCGGCGCGGCGCTACTTCCAGAAATCCGCCGCCGAGCTCACCATTGCCGAAGCGGCCATGCTCGCGGCCCTGCCCAAAGCGCCCAGCCGCCTGGACCCGACGAGCAATCTCTCTGCAGCACGCGAACGCGCGGCGATCGTTCTCGCGGCCATGGAAGAGGCAGGTTTCATCACGGCTGAGGAGCGCGCCGAGGCGGAAGCCAATCCCGCTTCACCCATCGAGCCGGAGCCCGAAACCTACCGGGACCCCGCCATCTTCGGATATATTTTCGACTATGCCGTTCAGCTCGCAGAAGCCGAGCTGGGCGAATTGCCAGCTGACGCCATTCTTCAGGTGACGATTGACCCTGCGCTACAGGAGGATGCCTTTCGGACGCTGACCGCCCGGATGAATGAGGAAAGCGAGGCGCAGGGCGCTGGCGAAGCCGCCCTGCTGGCAATGACGCCCGATGGAGCAGTCCGCGCCATGGTCGGCGGGCGCGATTATCTGGCGACACAGTATAACCGTGCCGCACAAGCACGCCGCCAGCCCGGCTCGGCCTTCAAGCCCATCGTCTATCTGGCCGCTATTGAAGCGGGCGCATCCCCCTTCAGCGTCTATTATGACGAACCCGTAGATCTCGAAGGCTGGCAACCGCGCAATTTCGGCGGCAATTATCGCGGCCGCGTGACCCTGCAGGAGGCCTTGCGGCGTTCGATCAATACCGTCTCGGCTCAGATCATTGACGAAATCGGACCGGAAATCGTTGTGGACATGGCCGGTCGGCTGGGTATCGAGACCGATTTGCCTCCGCTTCCCGCCTTGTCTCTGGGCGCGGTCGAAGTCACGCTGCTGGAATTGACGGCGGCCTATTCCACCATTGCCAATTCAGGGACACGTCATCCCGCCCGTTTCCTGGAGCGTGTGACGAATTCTCGCGGTGATATCTTGTGGGAACACCCGGCCGCTGAACCGGAACAGGTTGTCGAGGAAGCCGATGCGCTGACCATCTCGACCATGATGCAGGATATCGTTCTGTCGGGCACGGGCACCGCTGCGCGCCTGCCGGACCGTCCAACGGCCGGCAAGACCGGCACCAGCCAGTCATTTCGCGACGCCTGGTTCCTCGGCTATTCCGCCGACTATATTGCGGGCGTCTGGGTCGGAAATGACGATGACACGCCGACCAATAATGTCACGGGCGGTGGCCTGCCCGCCCGCATCTGGCGGGACTTCATGATAGCGGCACACGATGATCTACCCGCGCGCCTTCTGGCAGCCCCGGCTCCGCGTGAGCGTTCCGCGCATGAAGAAGAACTGGCCGCCTTCTATTCGGAATTGCTGAATGCATTCGAAGCCGAAGTGAACGCCGTCCCCTAGCGATTCATGTCCGCCCGCAGCGCCTTTAATTCTTCCCGGATCGCCTTCATTTCCGCCATCAGCAAATCCCGGTCTTCCTGCGCCTCGGCTTCCGCTTCCAGCGCGCGCTCCTCTTCCTCATCGAAATGTTTCGATTGCAGGGAATCCACGATCACGGCGATGAACATGTTGAGGACGGCAAAACTGGTGAGCACGATGAAGATGAGAAAAAACAACCAGGCAAACGGGTAATCTTCCATCACCGGCCGCGCGACATCCATGGCCCAGCCTTCCAGCGTCATCACCTGAAACAACGTGAAGGCCGATGCCCCGAGCGATGCAAATTGCTCTGACGAGCCCCCAAACAGCTTCGTCGCCATGACCGCGGAGACGTAAAACATCAGCGCCAGAACGGCGAGAATCGCACTCATGCCGGGAATGGCCTTCATCAGGGCTTCGACGACCTTTCGCATGTCCGGCATGACGGAGAACAGGCGGAAGACGCGCAAAATCCGCATCGCCCGCAGAACCGTGAAGGCTCCCGCATCCGGGAAGAGCGAGACAGACACAATAATCAAATCGAACCAGTTCCAGCCGGATTTGAAGAAGCGTGGCCCGTAGGCGACCATTTTCAACAGCAGCTCAATGACAAAAATCGTCACGATGATCGTATCGACCACAGGTATGAGCGTTGCCACCCACTCCGCTTCAACCGGATAGGTTTCCAGCCCGAGCGTCACAGCATTGAGCAGGATCAGCCCGGTAATGAAATTGAGAAAAACCGGAGTCTCGACAAATTTGACCAGCTGGCCCCGCCAGCCCGTCTGCCTATCCACTGTCATACCGCCTGCTCCCGATTCCACGACGCCTGATTATCGCCACAGCCCGGCGGGCGCAATGCTGCATAACCCGGTCTGTTAACCAAAAGCGCCCACCGTTTCTTTACCGGTTTGGGCCATCATGGATGAAACAGAATTTCGGCGGGAAAAATGGCGGTCCAATCCAATCTTCACAAACTGATAGATCTCGCCAAGGAAAAGTCCAGCGAGCGTCGCCGTGAACTCCTTCGCGAGGTCACGGACCTGTTCTTTGACGATGTTCCCCGGCAGGGCTCTACCGAACTCGCACAGTATGATGGCGTCCTGTCCCGTCTTGCTGAAGACACGGCGGAGGACGCCCGCGCCGAACTGGCCGCACGATTTGCAGATGCGCCGGAAGCTCCGCATGGCCTGGTCATGCAGTTGGCGCGCGATGTCATTGAAGTGGCGGCACCGATTCTGAGAAAATCGCGGGCGCTCAGCGAAGAAGACCTGCTCACGATTGCCGAAAACACCAGCCAGTCGCATCTGAAGGCCCTGACCGCGCGCCCGACAGTGCCAGAGGCGGTCGCCGACACGATTGTCCGCCGGGGCAATGACGACACGGTCGTATCGCTCGTCAGGAATAGCGGCGCCCGTATTTCCCGCGCGGCCTTCGAAAACATCACCGAGCGTGCCGAAACCAATCCGGATCTCCATGCGCCACTGGTCGAGCGCAAGGAAATGCCGACCGATCTGCTCAACGACATGCTGACCGTGGTCGAAAGCCGCCTGCGCGATCAGATCCTGCAAAAATTCGACGGCATTGATCCGGACGAATTGCAGCAGGCGATTGATGCCTCTCATGCCCGCCTTGAATCGCGCCTGTCCAATGACAAGGATGCCGATGAGGCCAAGCGCTATGTAAATGCCATGAAACTGCGCCGCCAGCTGGACGGGGCTTTGCTCGTTCGCCTGTTGCGCGAGGGGCATATCATGCGCTGTGCAGCGGGCCTGTCGATCATGACGGATACCGATCTGGGCACGGCCAAGCGTGCCCTTGAAAGCCCGAGCATTGATCCGCTCTGCCTGCTTTGCAAAGCGGGTGGTCTGGATCGCACCCTCTTTGTGACGCTGTCGGTCATGCGCAACGCCGGCAAGGGCGACGCTCTGCGCGACGCGCGCGAATATGGCCGCATCTTCGACGAATTGTCAGAGCGGGAAGCCCAACGGGCCATGCGCTTCATGACCATGCGAAAGAATGCCAGCGCCGCGTAAGGGCGTCAGGATTCCCCGCCCGAATTTTCCGGTTGCTGGATCAATTTCGGCTCGGATTTCGATTCCGGCGGCAAGAAGACTTCCGAACCATCGTCCACATAAATGGTTTGCGACGGGAAAGCGAAGGCCGTGCCAGCCTCTTCGACGATCTTTTTCAACTCAAACGCCAGATCTTCCTTGATGCGCAGCCACTCCGTCCAGTTGGTCGTAATGGTGAAGGCATAAAGCTTGAAGTCGATCGAGGACGGACCGAAGGCATCCACGCGCATGAAGGTGGTCACCTCCGGCGGTTTTGCAAATTCGGGATGGTTCAGAACATAGGCCAGCGTTTTGTCGCGGATATAGGCGAGCTGTTCGGTTGTGGTCTTGTATTCCACCCCGATGGCCCAGCTGATCCGGCGATGCGTCATCCGTGAGAAATTGGTGACCGCGTTATCCGACAGCTTTGAATTCGGCACATAGACCGGCCCCTTGTCGAACCGGCGCACCACGGTGGATCGGAAATTGATCTTCTCGACCGTTCCCTCAACCACGCCATCAACCTTCACCCAATCGCCCGGCAAGAAGCGCCGTTCCGTCAGGATCAGCACGCCGGCAATCAGATTCTTGAACAAATCCTGCGCACCGAGCCCGACCGCGACCCCGAAAAGGCCGAGACCCGCAACAATCGGCCCGACCGGAATGGACCAGACTTCAAGCACCGCCGCTGCGCCGACAATGACGAACAGGATCTGCAGCGACTTGGTCATCCAGTCGATCATCACTGGCGTCAGTGACTTTGCGATCACGTCGAGGCTGCGCGCGACCGGGCGGACGGTATTATGAAGCGCCCAGAAAAGCGTGATGGCGATCAGTGACTGAACCAGACGTGCCCCGATGGATTCCGGCCCGCCCAGGCCGATAATCGTGGTGGCAATAAACAGGCCGATAATGACCGGTATCAGCTGGAAAGGCCCGGCCAGGGCCTCGACGACAGCGTCGTCAATCTGATTGGCGGTCTTTTGAACGACCCGCCGCATGGCACTGACCAGCCAGCGCGAAATCATGCCGCGCAGGAACAGGGCGGCAAGAACGGCCAGCATCGCCAGCAGGCCCTGCCCGATGCTCGCGCCCAGAAAGCTCGTATTCCAGACATCGACGACCAGTGCCCACAATTCGGTGGCCTGTGTCTGGGCGGTTTCAATCAGGGTTTCGCTGGACGTACTCAACTGTTTCGCTCCTTGGCGCGCAAGAATTTCAGATCGGGCCACTTTTCTTCCGAATAGCTGACTTCCCAGGAAGATTTGGCCAGGAAAACCGGGTCACCATCAATGTCTTCGGCAATCGCACTCTTGTGACGATCAGCAAACTTCTCGATGTCCGCTTCAGAGCCATTGATCCATCGCGCCAATTCGTAAGGCGCGGCTTCAAACGTCACATCCAGCCCATACTCGACGGCCACACGCTCCGCCATCACCTCGATCTGCAACTGCCCCACAGCGCCGACGATAAAGTCGCCGCCAATCACGGGCCGGAAGAGCTGGGTGACGCCCTCCTCGGCCAGGGATTCCAGCGCTTTCTTCAAATGTTTGGCTTTCAACGGATCAGCGAGCCGCGCCCGGCGCAAAATCTCCGGCGCGAAATTCGGAATACCGGCAAACAGGATGTCGCCGCTTTCGCTCAGACTGTCGCCGACGCGCAAAAGTCCGTGATTGGGAATGCCGATCACATCACCCGCGAAGGCCTCATCCGCAATCTCGCGATCCTGCGCAAAAAACATGATGGGAGACGACACGGTCAGCGATTTACCCTTGTCGGTTTTCAGCTTCATGCCGCGTTTGAATTTGCCCGATGCCAGACGCAGGAAAGCGACGCGGTCGCGATGGTTCGGGTCCATATTGGCCTGCACCTTGAAGACGAAGCCGGAGACTTCCTTGCCATCCGGCGTGACCTCTTCCGGCGTTTTCCGGATGACGGCCTTCTCCGTCTGGGGGCCCGGCGCGATGTCCGCCAGTGCATCCAGCAATTCGATAATGCCATAGCGGCGCAGGGCCGAGCCGAAATAGACCGGCGTCATATGCCCTTCGCGATAGGATTGCGGGTTGAAGTCCGGGCACAATTCGCGGGCCATTTCCGTGCCCTCTTGCAACTCCGCGAAGACATCCGGGCTGAGCAGTTTCTCGGCCTCAGCGGCCGGGACGCGCTGGCCCGACGACAATTCGCCATCATCGGGACGGAAGGGGATGAATTCGTTGGTCTGCAAATCCATGACCCCGCCAAAGCGTTTCCCGGAGGCCGCGGGCCATTGCATCGGCGCTGTATCAAGCGCCAGCTTCTCCTGGATATCATCCAGCAATTCTTCCGGCGCGAGCGCTTCCCGGTCCAGCTTGTTGATAAAGGTCAGGATCGGAATGTCGCGCAGGCGGCAGACCTCGACCAGTTTCAGGGTTCGCGGCTCAACACCGCGCGCCGCATCCAGCACCATGATGGCACTGTCGGCCGCCGTGAGCGTCCGGTAGGTATCTTCTGAAAAGTCTTCGTGGCCAGGCGTGTCGAGAAGATTGAAGGTCAAGCCGCGATGCTCGTACGTCATCACCGAGGCCGAGACCGAAATCCCCCGATCCTGCTCGATCTTCATCCAGTCCGAGCGCGTCCGCCGGTTTTCACCACGCGCCCGCACCTGACCGGCCAGCCGGATAGACCCAGCGGCGAACAGCAAATTCTCGGTGAGAGTGGTTTTACCGGCATCCGGGTGAGAGATAATGGCGTAGGTGCGCCTCTTGGCCCAGTCTTCGCCCGATGAAGTCGCGCTCATATCGGTTCTTTTATCTGATGTTGTGAGGGCCGGACCTAAAGGCCCTGAACTGAACTGGCAAGCCTCAACTCAGGCTTCCACCGGCTCGGTCAGAAAGTGGCGCCCCTGACGGTCCTCAATCTCCACGACCCAGAGGTCGGGATCATCCTCCAGACGCCGATCACAATAGTCATTGAGACGCGCATCCTCGACGGGATCCGGCCCCAGCGGCTGAATCCAGATTCGCTGCCCCTCCATGTCCCGGGCCGGTACATAGAAGTTGGATGTGCCGTCCAGACGGCAGACCCGCACCAGAACCGCGCCGGCGTCGACATCGCCCTTGCGGATAACCCCGCCCATGGCGCCCGCAACCTCTGCACGTCTCAAAAGGGCCTGCACCCAAATTTCTGAACGAATCCGATTCATTTCCATTGATGGCAAGCCAATTGCTTAATAAAGTGTGAATGGGTGGGGAGCGTATCATGACAGCACGTGTTTTGCGTTGGGTTTTCGCGGTATTCGTTGGCCTTCAAGCGGCGATGGCGATGGCGGAAGAGAGTGCCTCCGTCTCGATACACGAAGTTCCGCTTTCAAATCTCAACAATGAAATCAATGAATTGGGCATCAATGCCGACACGGGTGACGGGTTGCTTCAATTCGCTCTGGCCCCGACTATTACCCCCCTCGAAGGCCGGATTTTTCTGGGCCTGACCCCCGAAAGCTCCCATAGCGCCGCGTTGATTGTAATCGTGAATAATACACGCGCGGTCCGCATTGAACCGGCAGATGGGCCGATAACGGCTGAAATCGAACTCCCGGGGCATGTTCTGCGCACCGGCACCAATATTGTCAGCCTCGCCCTCGAGAACGATGAAAATGATGGCTGGCGGCTGGATGGAGCCAATTCGCGCCTGCGCGTCAGTTTTGAAACCACTGGCCAGGCCACCAGCCTCGGCGATATTGAAGCCATTCTGGGATCCGATATTCCACCGGTAAACACGGTCTATATCGAGGACCGGCGTAACGACGTCATGCTGGAAGCGGTCATCGCACAAGGCATTGCCATGCGCATGGGGCGGGCTCCTGAGTTCGTCGAGACCGCCGACGGCGCTGATATGCGTTTTGGCTATGTGATTGATCCGACACTCGATGGCCCGGAACTCCGCTTTTCCGGCGAGGACCTTGATGTCGTGGTCGCAGGCCGTCACCAGCAGGATATGGAAACCGCTGCGCGGCTCTTCGCCAGCCGCTCCATCCGCCTCGCAGAAGAGTCCTTCACAGTCGCAGACGCCCTGACGTCGGCAGCCATCGGAACGGAAACCACGCGCGTCCAGATGGACGGCCAAACGCTTCGCGAATTTTCCCAGGCCCGCCTGCCCTTCGGGGATGGTCGCGGCGCGCAGACCGCCGTGATTATCACCGAACCGGATGGTGAGGGCCGGCTCGCCGCCATGTCCATCATGGCGCGGACCGCGCTCGTCCACGGCACGGCCTGGATTTATGCCTGGTATGGATCAGAAAGCGACAATGCGCCGGAAGACCGCAACATGGTCTTCATTGGCACCGCCGCCCTCTCGGATCGAAACCTTCTTTCCGGAGCGCCGGTGGAATTCCGCACAGCGCTGCGGGCAGCCGCTGAACGGGCGGGCCGGCGGACCGGGCTCCGCCTGTCATCTGCGGCCTATGCCGACGACGCCATCAATCCCGCCGGAGTCGCTACCGTCTTTTCGGATCCGCAAAATCCGACGCGCTGGATTGCCGGCTTCACTTCGCCGCAACCGCAAGGCTTCAACCGGGCCTCGGAAATTCTGTCCCGATCTGCGCACTGGGCTGCGCTCTCCGGACGCGCCGCGCTGTGGGATGCGAATGGTGTGACCGGCTATGACTATTCCGTCGTCGGTACACCCTCCCTGGCCGAACGTTTTGGCCTGCCGGATTTCTCCATGCGCGAAATCGCGGCCCTGCTTTTCCTTCTGACATTGCTGTTCGTATTGCGGGGCGCATGGCGCCGCCGCCGTGTTCACGACAAATCAAGAGGTTGGAAATAGGCTCTGCTCCCGAATAACAGGGAGTCGTCCATGCGTGCCGCCTTGGCGGCTCTGGTCGTTATCAGCGCCGGAGCCGATGCTCAGACAAATCGCGACATCTATGCGCAGCGCGCCCTCGCCCGCGCGCTCGATGAACGCTGTCAGCTCTTCAGCGAAAACGAGCGGCTCGCTCTGGACGGAGCCTTTCTGCAAGCTCGCGGTGATCTCCTACGCGCCGGTTTCGACGCCAGACGGATCGATCAGACCTACGACCAGATATCGCGCAATGCGGCCAATCAGCCCTGCAACAGCGAAGCGACGCTAGCAGTCGCCGCAAACATCCACTCCGCCTATGTCGGCTGGCAAAGAGAGCGGTTTCAGGACTATGTCGGTGCCCCGACCTTATGGCGCGCCAACCGCCCATACGGTTATGACAGCTGGGTGGTCACCCAGACCCTTCTCGACGCCGACCATTCCCTCATGGTCGGGCTCTATAATTCGGATCAGACCTATGCATTGACGATTGCAGCGGCTGTGACGTCCGAGATCGCTTCGCTCACCTTGCATGTGCGGGATACTGATATGTCGCCCGAGCTGCACGATCCAAGCCTGGGCGGCCTGCTGGAGATCGAGGGCCTGCCATCCTGGACGCCTTACTTTCCGCCCGCGGCAGGCAGCCGCCGCTTCATACCCTCCGCCCGATGGTCGGATGAAGATCTCGCCTATTTCAGCTTCAGCGAGTCGGCTCTGGAAGCCTTTGCCAATCTTGATCCGCGGGAAGCCGCCCGGATCGAAGCTTTCAATTCCGAAGGAAATCTTGTGGCCACGCATTATGTCGGAATAGGTGACTTTGCGGCCGCGCTCGCCTTTGTCCGGTCTTCGCCGGACTGGTCAGGCGGACGATGACGCCAGAGACTGGCTGGCTTGCTGAGCGCGCTGAATTCGGGAATGCACTTCCAGCGGATCGCTTTCCGTCGGGCCGCTTTCTTCGCCGAGGCGAATAACCGGCATCCGGACCGACACGGTCGTGCCCTCACCCAGCGTGCTCTTGATCGTCATCTCGCCGCCATGCATGGCCGTCAGCGCTTTCACCAGCGACAGGCCCAGACCGGATCCCCGCTCGTCCGACTGATCCGCAGTCGAGGCCTGCATGTATCGCTGCCCAAGACGGTCGAGTTCGGCAGGCGCAATACCCGGACCGCTATCGCCGACGGCGAGCAGCAAATCCTCGCCCTGTATTTTGGCCATAACTACAATGACGCCATCCTTCGGCGTGAACTTGATGGCATTGGACAAGAGGTTCAGCAGAATCTGCCGCAACGCCTTGCGGTCCGCATTGACCGGAATGGGGCCAGAAATATCCAGCTCTATCTGGACACTGGCCTGCTCGGCGCGTTGAGACAGCATGCGCGTGCAAAGCTCAACGACATCCGTGGCGTCAAAATTTTCACGGCTGAGCGAATAGCTGTCCGCCTCGATCTTTGACAGATCAAGGACGTCCCCGATCAGCTCGAGCAGATGAAGGCCACTTTGGTGGATCAGCTCGGAATATTCCGCATACTTTGCCGGAACGGGTCCGAAAAGCCGCGACTTCATGGCATCGGAAAAACCGATAATGGCGTTCAATGGCGTCCGGATTTCATGGCTCACAGAGGCCAGGAATTCCGACTTGGCATGAGTCTCCGCCAACGCCGCATCACGTTGCTGAACCAGCTCGTCATTTGCAAAATGGCCGGACGCGTCGACAGATTCCGCCGGAACCATCGCAAGCACACCATCGGATGACCGGAAGAGCTGAACCGCTTCGGAGCGGCCTTTGGACCCGCGTACTTCTGCCCGCACCGGTGTTTCGTCAGCGGGCACAGAAAAGGCGACCGCATCATCGGGATCGAATGCGAGGTCGGATACCGGCACGCCCGCCATCTTCGGCGGCATGCCCGGCATCATGGCGCGCATGGCACGCGAGCAGGCGATAATCTCACCGTTTCTCTCGGCGACCAGAGCAACAGGCGCGCTCTCAAAGGCTCGGCTGCGCAGTCGATGCTTGGAAGCAAGCGCCCGTAATTGGCGGCGCGACCGCATTCCGCGGGCTGCTGACAATGTAAAGCCAACCGCGATAAATGTGGCCGCCGCAAGAAATCCGGGCGCAAAGACCATCAGCGCGCCCGGAGGTGTCACGAGCAATCCCGTGAACTGGAGCCCTCCTGCAAACAGAGCCGTGAAGCCGGCCAATGCGGCAGATTCTGTCACCGTCCGCCGGTCGGCATAGGACGCCGCAGACGCGACCGGCAGTAAAAACGCCAGGGCTGCCGGGCCGAACAGACCGCCCGAAGCCGCCGCAATAGAGGCTGCCAGCGATACCCATAGAAGCGCGAGTACCAGACGGCCAAACCGGCTGGCTTGGCGGCGCGCCAGGAACAATCCGGCGATTCCCGGTATCATGCAGGCAAATACGCCGCCCAGGGCAACGGGCGTCGCGGCCGATGAGGCCGCAATGATCATCGGCGCCACGCTTGCCAGAAGCGCCACCCACAAGAGGTGCGCCAGAATTCCGCCATGTCTGAGGAGCGGGTTTATCAAACGCATTATTGGCGTCAGCCTCCGATTGTCGCGACTCGGTCAATTGCCGCACATCGAACCTTGTCTCCCCCACTTAACAAGACGTTAATTCGTGGGCAAATTCGTTAACGCAACACTTCATCAAGCCTTGGTGCAAGAAATTCTGCAGGTGACTGGCGCTCGCGCCTCAGTCGGTTCAAGATACAAAGATCAGCGCCCGTCGGCATAGGAGAGTTCAATCGTGCTTAATGTCTTGTTTTCAGCGATAGCCATGGTGGCCGTGCTTCAGGATGACGGCAGTACGGCGGCCGATAGCCAGCCGGTTTTGCGATTGGACGCTGTTGAAAGCGCTGAACACAATGTCGACAACGACATCGTGCTGCGGTCTGCCAGCCAATATGCCGGTTTCCATCGGACGCTCGGAAATATCCGCGAGCGCGAAATCACATCCGGCGCTGTCCTCGACCAGTCGATGGACGAGATCTCGGTCTATCTGGCCCGGGAACGTCTGGTTCGCGCCTGGTTGGCCTATTCCTCGCTGATTGCCGAGCAACACCCGCAATTCCTGGACGATGTGCGTGACGTCGCCGATTATTATGGCCGGGATGCCGCTGTCGCAGCTCTGGCCAATGATCCGGCCTATGCGGGCGCTTTCAGATATGCCGATCAGGCCAGTGAATCCGTTCTTCAGGCGATTGACGAGGACTCCGGCCAGATCCGCGATCTGGGCGAACAATATCGCCAGTCCGCCTACGCCTTGCAGAACGAGCGCTGGGCAAATGCGATTTCACGCGACCGGCAGAACCGCCTGGCGGCGCTGCGTGCCGCGGACGATATCTCGGCACCGCTGGCCAGCGATATGTTCACCACGAGCTTTATCAGCGAAACCGATATCGGAGCCGCCTCCAGCCTGTTTGCGACGCCCTCGCCGCGACCAAGCCTCGCGCCATCCACGCCCAACCTGACCCTGGAAGCCGATGTGCCGTATGAGCCCGATCGGGTGCGGGTTGGCCGCATTCTGTCCATCGCGGCTTTGCGGGCAATTGGCGAGGATTCCCGCTACACAGAGGAATCGATCCAGTCACTTCTGGCCGATCCGCTCGCACAGCGCTGTATTTCGTGGGCGCGGGTCAACCTTGCACAGTGCGTGGCGGCCGCTCATTTCGAGTATGAAGACTCCTTCTGCATCGCCCAGCATGCGCTGATTGAGGTGTCAGACTGTCTCGAAGCGGCGCAGGATCGGCAGGATTAAGCCCTACTCGCGCCAGATTGGCTCAATCCGGCACACCGTAAACAACAAGTAAAGAATCAGCTTCGTTTTCTATTTATTAGAATTTGCGTGAAGCCTTTTGATCTTTATTTTCTATTAACACGCGTTTCGATGGAAAACCGCTCCGGGTTTGGCTAGCCTCCTTCTTGCAGTTGGAGAACTGTAGGTAATCGAAGGACTGGCCAAACCATGGGTTTTGCATTTAGAGCGATTTTCTGGATAGCCATCGTTGCGGCCTTTGCGCCCGCCAGCGTTTTTTCCAGCGAAGGCGTCAGTGCGCCCGACGAATTGACCGACCTCATCGCTCAGGGCCAGCGCGTCCATCAGGTGTGTACGGATCTCCCCGCACTCTGTGATCTGGCCAGCGAAGCCGGCGGCCTTGCTGCTATCGCCGCCAATGAGTCCGTCAGCCGGGTTGAAAACTGGCTGGACGAACGCGAGGCGGCTGCCGCCGACGCATCCTGATCCCTTGCCCTTGAGCGGGGAGCGTTATATTCGCCGGGCATGAGCCCTGATACCAAATCCGATATTGATGATCTGATCGAGGAATTTGAATTCCTTGGCGATTGGGAAGAGCGTTACCGATATCTGATCGATCTGGGACAGGCCATGGCGCCCCTGCCGGAGGCTGAAAAGACCGACGAGCGCAGGGTCAAAGGCTGCACCAGCCGTGTCTGGCTGGTCATTGATCCGCCCGAAGGCGATCATTTCCGGTTTCGCGCCGATTCCGATGCCCACATCGTCAAGGGATTGGCGGCCTTGCTGGTTCGGCTCTATTCCGGCCGATCCAGGGACGACATTGCCGACATTGATCCCCGGGACATTCTCATCCGAATTGGTCTGGCCGAGCACTTGTCTCCACAGCGCTCGAACGGACTCAATTCGATGATTGCGCGGATTCGTTCTGAAACCGGGGCATCGGACTGAGATTGCACGCCCGAACCATTCCGTAATGAATGGCGAGACGCTGCAGGGCGAGTTTGAGGATCGCCTTCCCCGAACGCCGCGGCCAGTTGGCCGCCCTCTCGGCGGCCTCCAGACCGGTTTCCGTCAGGCAGACCGCACTGAGCATGGTGTCGAGGCCCGGCCCGACAGCGTCAAGCGCATCGATAACGCGGTCCCGGGCGTCCATGGCAGACATTGGCGCGTCTTCCTTTGCCCGTGACCGCCCTGTTCGGACAGGCGCCATATAGCCCTCCCAGTCCGGGGTCACACGCTCGACCAGAACAGAACGGCTATAATCGTCCCGCAGGCGCTCACCAGCGTCGAACTCCACCTGGCTGAGCCAGGCCAGGCCGGTACGGGGGTCGGGTTTCAGCCAACGCGCCAGCGGCGAATCGGCCAGATTGATGTCGCGTTGAGAAATCCGGCCAGCCTCATCGATAAAATTGCGGCTAACGGATTGTGCCCGCGAGGACCGGAAATCGCCGACGGATCGCTCTGCGAGAGTTGAGAGCGTCACAGCCAGTCCATATTCGCCCGCATCCATCTCGGCAATCAGACCTTCGCCCCGCGCCCGCAAAAAAGTCCTCCGGTCAATCCGGGCCAACGGCCTTCGCCTTTGATCACCTTGCGGGTAAATACCAAATTCCTCTGCCGCGTCCGACACCGGCTTGAGGCGCGCACCGGGCGTTGCAAGGCGTCTTTGCCATCGCGGCACGGGCGTCATCGCCCGGCCTCGCCCACGGTTTTGGGTTCCGGTGCCGTCCGAAGACATTCTTCAAGGCCATCCAGCCAGGCATCAAAATCGGGATCATCCCGCCGATCCTCAACGATCTGGCAGGCATAGGAGGCCGTTGACCGGTCCCGTCCGAAGGCCTGCCCGACCCGGGCCAGATTCAGCTCGTACGCCACATGGGAAAGATACATCGCGACTTGCCGCGCAAACGCGACTTCTGATGACCGGCGCGTTGGCGCGGCGATCTCGTCTGCTGGCACATTGAAGGCAAAGGCAACCGTTTCACGCGCCAGCCGCGCCCGTGCCAGATCCCGTTCGGGAAATTGCTGTCCACACATTTGTCCATCCGTTCTTCACTCTTGAGGTCATCATAAGAGCGTTTCGGAAATGTGAGGATAACATTCCTATCGTTATGGCAGAATGCCCTTACACACCTTATGGGTGTGAAAGGGTATTGCGTTGCATAACAGGCTAACCGGCGACGTAGGCGATCACCATCACAAGGCCGAGCAATACACTCGTCCAGATCGCCAGCAATCCACTCGGGACGTCACGGCTGAGCGCACCGGCCGGGCTGAACAGATTGAACAGCTTGTCTGCCACATTGCGTCCGGCCGCATTCAGCCGATTGGTAATCGACGCCATCAAACGCCCGGTCATGGCCGCAATCCATTTGACGGCACCATCACCCAGGCGGCGATAGAACCAGTCCGTGTCCAGATTGATGGACCGGACCTCCTGCGGATACCATTTCAGTTTGACCAGAAGCGAGAAGGCAAACAGAGCCGCGATCAGAAGCTGCATCTGACCCACGACGTGGTCAAACGTATAGGGTTCGTATTCGACCGGGTACGGCAACAGGCTGTAGAGCACGCCATAATTGATGCCCAGATAGATGCAGAGGAAGGACGCAATCCCCATGGCCAGGAGCATGTTCCATGGCGCCTCCTTGACCCTGTGCCCGCGGTCGTGACTGAAGAAGGCAAAATACGGGATCTTGATACCCGAATGCTCCAGCACGCCGGCGGAGGCAAAGACGAGGATCACAAACGGAATCTCGTAACCACCATAGGCAACGGCAGACAGAGTCAGGGCCTTGGCCACAAATCCGGAGAAGAGCGGGAAGGCCGAGATCGCCCCCGCCCCGATCAGACAGAAGAAGGCCGTAAACGGCATGGATTTGTAGAGCCCGCCTAGCTCTGATGCCTTTGTATGGCCGACGCGCATCAGCACGGCACCCATGCTCATGAACAGCAGGGCCTTGTAGATGATGTGGACGAAAGCGTGAGCGGCCGCGCCATTCAGGCCAAGCTCTGTGCCGACGCCTATGCCCGCGACCATGAAGCCGAGCTGGTTGTTCAGCGAATAGGCCAGCACCTTGCGCAAATCATTCTCGATCACAGCATAGAAGACCGGGAAAGCCACCATGATCGCGCCAATCCAGACCAGAATATCCAGTCCGGCAAATCCGCGCGCGAGCGCATAGATGGCCAGCTTTGTGGTGAAAGCCGAGAGCACGACCGCGCCTGTGGCGGTGGATTTGGGATAGGCATCCTGCAGCCAGTTATGCATCAGCGGGAAGGCCGCCTTGATACCGAAGGCCAGAAGGATCAGCAGACCACCCGGCGCATTGACGTCGATCGCATTGAACTGCCAGCTGCCGGAATGGTTGGCGTAAAGCACTGCGCCCGCAAGCAGCAGAACACCGGACAGGACGTGGATGGCCAGATAGCGCAGGCCGGCGCGGAACGCTTCCGGATTGCGGCTCGCCCAGATCAGGAAGACCGACGAAATCGCGGTCAATTCCCAGAAGAAGAACAGCGTCAGCAAATCCCCGGCAAACACCGCCCCGAGGCCCGCGCCGGAGTAAATCAGCGTCGAGGCATCCGCAAGCTTGTCACGGTCATGCAGCGCATAAATGGAGTTCAGGAAAATGGCGAGGATGAAGACGAGGCCCCAGACCCGCGATAACGGGTCAAAACGGTAGGTTTCAAATCCGAAACCGGCCAGATCCATCGCACCGAAAATGCCGACTTCCGGCGTCAGGAACCAGACAGCCGCCGCCGCCAGAGGCGCGGCAATCATCAGCATTTTGCGCAGCGTATAGGACGGTGAAATCGCGGCCAGCAAGCCGGCGAGAATGACCGGTATGGCGGGCGAGAGACCCGCGGTGATCAGATCAGTCATGATCACCCTCCTGGTCGTAATAATTCTCCGGACGGCCCAGCAAGCGGCGCAGCGGCCACCCCATCAGAACGGCCAGACAGAAGCCGAAAAAGCCCTCGATCTCATAAAAACCGAATACATCGTCATATTTCGAGACGGCGTGAAACGGATAAAGAAATTCCAGCAACAGCATCAGCGCGGCCAACGCTCCGAAAAGATAGAGCGGGATCGCCTTGGTCAGCGGATGATCCAGCCACAAAAACGGTCGCGCGGCCGGATGAATATCATCCAGGTTTTCGGAAGTATCCGGAGGCGTTGTTTTATCGCTCATGCTTAAAGCTCCACCCCGAAGACGGGGGCAAGGAAATCAGTCAAAGGCCCGATGAGGAAGAACAGAACGGTGACGCCCGCAGCCGTAATCACCGGCGGCAAGACCACCAGCAACGGTCCGCTCTGCTTCAGCCCCTCTTTGGGAGCCGGGTCGAAGAAACCGCGACCGGGAATCGGCAGGAGATAGGCCACGTTCAGAATGGACGAGAGGATCAACGCCCCGATCAGCGCCAGCTGGCCGGTCGTGGCCGCACCCATCATCAAAAAGAGCTTGGGCCACATTCCGCCAAAGGGTGGCAGTCCGATGATCGCGAAGGCCCCGACAGCGAACGCCCCGAATGTCCACGGCATCAAGCGGCCCAGACCGCGCATATCGGAGATTTCGGTTTTCTTGCTGGCCGTATAGATCGCACCGGCACACATGAAGAGCGTGATCTTGCCCCAGGCGTGCATGACGACCTGCAAGGCCGCGCCCAGCAAAGCCAGGGGTGAAGCGATCATCGCGCCCAGCGTGACATAGGAGAGCTGGCTGACCGTAGAGAAAGCCAGGCGGCGTTTCAGATTATTGCTCGACATCGCAATGACCGACGCCAGCACAATCGATATCGCTGCAATCCATGCCAGCCAGTTGGACGCCGGAGCCGCCTGAATCAGCTCCGGACCGAAAATGTAGGTACTAACCTTGAGGATGGCGAACACGCCCGCCTTCACCACCGCCACGGCGTGCAGCAGGGCCGACACCGGAGTGGGCGCGACCATCGCATTCGGCAACCAAGGGTGAACCGGCATCAGAGCCGCTTTACCGATACCGAAGGCAAAGAGCACGAGCAGCACGCTGGCAACCAGCGGAGAGGCTTCTCCATTGAGGAGGCCGCCAACGGTAAAGTCCGTCGATCCCGCGATGAATTGCGTCGCGATTATCGCGGGCAGCAGCAGGCCGATGGAGGTGCCGAGGAGAATGGCCAGATAGATCGCCGCTCCCCGGCGCGCCTTGTCGTCGCCCTTGTGCGCGACCAGCGGATAGGTCGACAGGGTCAACGCCTCATAAAAGAGGAACATGGTAAGCAGGTTGGACGACAGCGCCACGCCCATGGCGCAGGCAATGGCAATCGTGAAGAAGACGAAGAAGCGGGTCTGATGCGTCTCTTTATTCCCGCGCATATAGCCTATGGAATAAAGCGAATTGACGATCCAGAGCCCGCTGGCCACCGCCGCAAAAAGCGCGCCCAGCGGTTCCAGTTTCAGGCCGAAGGACAGACCGGTCGATCCGATTTCATAGACCAGCTCCGGGCGCTGTCCGGTGACCGAGACGAGATAGGCGACATTCAACGCCAAGAGGATGGCCGCTGTCAGTGTCGCGCCTTCCCGCAGATTGGGGTATTTGCCCAAGAGACCGACGAAAACGCCGCCGATCAACGGAATCACCAGCGCCGCAATCATTGCGATTTCAGGAGTCCAGCTCATCGTGTCGCTCCCGCAAAGGCGGCTTCAGCGGCGGCATTCGCCATGGAAATCAGGAAGTCCGGCTGGAAGAAGAACCAGATATTGGCAAAGGCCAATATCCACATCGGCGCCAGCATCAGCCAGGGCGCACGTGCATGCGCAATCGCCCCGGTCCGGTCATGATGCGGCTCGGCGACCCAGATAGCAGCCAGCATCCGCGCCACATAGGCCAGCGCGATAAGGGAAGACAGGATCAGTGCGGCCACGGCCCACCACCAGCCATTCTCCAGCGCGGCAACGCCAAGATACCATTTCGACCAGAAACCAACCGTCATCGGCACGCCGACAAGGCTGAGCCCGCCAATTGTAAAGGCGACCGAGGTAAATGGCATGGACCGCGAGAAGCCGTTCAGATCGGAAATCCGGCGGATACCAAACCGGATCGCGAACGCACCGAGCGCCATGAACAGCGCGCCTTTCATCATGGCGTGATTGACCAGATGCAGCATGCTTGCAGAAACGCCGGCGGCCGTTCCCATACCAAGGCCGAGCATCATATATCCGACCTGCCCGACCGAAGAGAAGGCCAGAAGGCGCCGGGCATCATCCTGAAACACTGCCTGAACCGACGCGACGATCATTCCGATAATGCCAAGAATGGCGAATACCCACAGGAAGCTGACTTCCACGAAGGGCGCTTCCGGCCAAAACACGTCGAACAGGAAACGCACGAGGGTGTAAAACGCCACTTTCGTCGCGGTCGACGCCAGGAAAGACGTGACGAAATTGGGCGCATAGGCATAGGCATTGGGCAGCCACAAATGCAGCGGGAACATCGCCGCCTTCAGGCCGAGGCCGACAATGATGAAGGCGAAGGCCGCCTGCACCACCCGGCTATCCGAAATATCTGGCAGGCGTGAGGCCATATCGGCCATATTCAGCGTACCCGTCGCCATGTAAAGAAAGCCAACGCCAATCACGAAGAAGGTCGCGCCGATGGTTCCGAGAATGAGATAATTATAGGCAGCCGTCAGCGCGCGGCGATCCTTGTCCGCCCCCATGCCCACCAGCACATAGGTCGAAATCGAGGAAATCTCCAGGAAAACGAACATGTTGAAGGCGTCACCCGTGGTCGCCACCCCAACGAGGCCGGCAAAGCAGACCAGAAAGGCCGCGTAGAACAGCGCTTGCCGGTTTTCCGCAATTTCGTCGGCCACACTCGGCAAGGCATAAATCACGCTCAATATGCCAAGTACCGCGATCACCAGAAGGAGAACAGCGTTCAGCCCGTCAATCCGGAATTCAATACCGGCAGGCGGCGCCCAGCCCCCCATCGCGTAGGAGACCACTCCACCGGTCTGGACATCGACGATGATGGAAACGGCCATCAGCGCTGAGAAAACGACAGCCAGCACCGTTACACCCCAGCCCAGACGGCCATTCGGCATGACCGCCGCGACCGCTGCCATCAGGAGCGGCGCAACCACAACAATGGCCGGCGCATGCGTCGACAATGACGCCGGCAAAAGCGAAGCCAGAAACTCCATCAGGTGTTTCTCCTTGCACTATCAACGGCGTAATCCGCCCGGTTGATCGCTTCATCCTCGATGGTGCCATAGCTTTCGCGGATCCGGACGACGAGGGCGAGGCCGACGGCCAGCGTCGCCACACCGACCACAATCGCCGTGAGGATCAAGACATGCGGCAGCGGGTTGGAGTAGATCAATTCTGTCGTTGCATATGCGGGGTCAGGATGCTGAACCGAGCCGCCAATGATATCGGATGAAGCATTGGCAGCTGCGGCACCATGGTCGGTGGTCGCGGCGAGGCCGTCGCCGTATTCACCTTCTCCCCCATGTCCTTCGGAATACTCCGGAAGGATGGGTGGCTGCCCCCCAAAGACCTTGCCGATGGTGATATAGAGCAGGAAAACCGAGGTCTGGAACAGGGACAGGCCCACGAGGCGCTTCACAAGATTACCCGTAGCGACCACGGCATACAGACCGGTCATCATCAGAATGATGACGATGATGAAATTGAATCGTTCCGCGAGAATTTCGATCATTACCACTCTCCCTCCGGAATATCGGGAGCCCGGCCCGCAAACGCATAGAAAATCGCCATGATCACGGCGAAAACCGTGGAGAGAACGCCCAGCTCGACCAGAATAATGCCGATATGCTGGCCAGTATGGTGCGACAGATCCGGATGCAGAACGTCATAGTCCAGGAAATTCGCGCCCAGCAGCAGCGTCGCGACGCCTGTGCCGCCATAGAGCAGCACTCCGAACGCCGCGAGAAATTTCACAAACCAGGTCGGTACAGCCCTTTTGGCGTTATCCACCCCGAAGATGAGGGCGTAGAGGATCACGGCGGCAGCGACGATCACACCGGCCTGGAAGCCGCCGCCCGGGCTGTAGTCGCCATGAAAATGAACATATAGACCGAAGACAACGATCAACGGAATCAAGAGCTTCGAAACAACACGAAGGACCAGATGCGGGTTCATTCCTCATCTCCCTTCTTTTTGCGCGGATTCAAACCCAGCAAGAGCATCACCCCCAGACCGGCGGCAAAGATCACAACGGTTTCGCCAAAGGTATCAAACCCCCGATAGCTGGCGAGCACCGCCGTCACCACATTGGGAACGGCAATTTCATTGGGCGTCGACGTGATATAATCCATGCCGACATAGGAGTTGGCCGGAGAATTGGGGTCGCCATAGACCGGCATGTCCCCGACCGCATAGAACAGTGCCGCGCCGGCCACCGAGACCACAATCAGTGCCGCCCAGTGCCGTATGGCTTTAACCGGCTCGGCTTCACGCGCGGTCAGCAACATTGCGGCCAGCATCAGAACGGTTGATATCCCCGCCCCGACCGCAGCTTCGGTAAACGCCACATCGACCGCATCCAGCGACACAAACCAGGCCGCGGACAGAAGACTGTAAACGCCCATCAGCATGACGGCGGCAAACAGGTTTCGAAGCCGCACAATGGCGATGCCAACGGCCAGCAACATGCCCATCAGCGCGTAATCGAGCAGCTGGGTCCAATCAAACTCGGTCATGATTTGTCACCCGTATCGGCATCTCGCGGATGGGGAGGTTGGTGGCGCGACAATAGCGGATGCAGCCCCGCTCGGTGTGCGGCATTGGCCACAGCATGGGTCGCCGTCGGGCTGGTCAGAAACAGGATGAAGCCCACCAGCAGCAGCTTGGCTGACAGCAACGTAAATCCGGCCTGCAACATCAGCGCCAGCACAATCATTTCCGCGCCAAGCGTATCGGTTACGCCGGCAGCATGCATGCGCGTATAGAAATCCGGCAAACGCACGACACCAATGGCACCGGCCAGAACGAAAATCACACCAACCGCCATGAGGGCGATGCTGGCGATATCACGGATCAGGAGCAGCGTTTCCATCAGTCATCATCTCCGTCGATCGCGCGGCGGAGCGACATTTGCGCGAGCGCAATTTCCAGCGAGCGGTAGCGGAAGAATTTGAGGATGGCGATGGTCGCAACGAAATTGATCAGGGCGTACAGGAGCGCAATATCGACACCGTCCGCGCGCCCGACCAGCAGGCTGAAAATCAGCAATAACAAAACCGTTTTGGTGCCAAAAGAGTTGGCCGCCAGAACGCGGTCATACAATGTCGGCCCTGCAAACAGGCGTCCTAGCATGATCGCCATGGCCAGAGCCATCGCCAGTGCGGCCCCCAGATTTGCCCACTCCATCATGAGGGTTCTCCATCGGTGGCGCGCGCCGCATACAGATTCATTTCGGCAAAGCCTTCCGGCGCCGTAAATGACGTATCGAGTGCATGGACCAGATAGGCATCGTCCTCGACCTCGACTGTCACTGTGCCCGGCGTCAGCGTGATCGAGTTGGCAAACACGCAGCGCGCGAGGTCCGATTCGGCTTTCACCGGAACGCGCACCAGTCGCGGCGTGATATCGATTTCCGGCTTCAGGGAGGCCTTCAGAACGGACAGATTTGCTTTGGCAATCTCTCCGCCCAACCAGATATAATAGGGAATCAGGGTGTGAAGACGCAGAAAGGGCGCGGTTTCCCGATCAATAATCCGCATCCGCAAAACGAGCACCATGGTGATCACCACGCTGGCAGCACCAAAAGCCAGCAGGGTGATTTTGTCGTATCCCGACAAAACCCACCAGAGTAATGCCAGCACAAGACTGAGGCTTACCCCGTAAATCATGCTCCCTCCCGAATGCCTTTTTCGAATGCGTCGATGGGGAGGCTTTTAACCATGCCTATCCGGCTTGGCCAGTATTTCACTCGGATTACTGCACACCATTATGAATGGGGTTATTTCTGCCGGTCGTCACCGGCTTTGGACCAGTCCCAATATCGCAGGACTGTCTGGGCTTTTTCCACCGAAAGGGCATCATAGACAGCCATGGCGCGTCTCACGCCTTCCGATGCGCTGAACCCGCCCAGCCCTTCGCAGAGCTGATCCAGGAATTCCCGGTCCGCACCCGTTGCCTTGCAGAGAATCGCCAGTGGTTCCCCACCCGGGTCATCGCAAATCCGGCCGATCAGGGAATCGCTGATACCCGCAATCAGACCAAGCTCACCGATCAGTTCCGGTTCGGCACCGCGAACACGAATCTGGCTGATCACCCCCTCCATCGACCCATATTCGGAGGCGTCCGATGCATCGCGATTGCGTTGACGGCGATCAACAAATTTCAAAGCCCGATTAACGAGTGGATCCGCCCAGCCTTCGGCCGCCGCCATCGAAAACACTTCGTCGGTGGCCTCGATCATCAGCGAGCGGCCCACCGCAAATCGCTGAAGCACCAGCTTTCGATTGGCATGATCACAATACCAGAACAGTTGAAGCGCCGCGCGTGGCCGCAATTCCTGACGCTTCAACAGTGCCGCGACATAACCCGCCTCGTCCTGAGCTAGGGCCACGATGTGATTGATCGTGGGCGGTGCCAGACGGGCCCCGTGATTCCTGAGGAGTGTGGTGATGACCGCTGGCTCGCTCATGGATGCCAATGCCGCTGTTACCGTTTCAGACACCGACTGTCTCTCGGCAATGAGTACGCGGTGCCCCGTCGTTCCCGACCGGCTGATTTCCATCAGGTCGAAGTCGGAAACGGCCTCGGACGTTTGCAATAGCGGCGTCGCAATCTCGATTTCATCCGCCGCCAGAAGCTTTACAATATTGGCCGGCGCATCCTTGATTTCCGCCAGCCGCTGGGCACACCGGCGGCGAATGCGGGCATCGCTATTGCGCAGAATTTCATACAGCAGATCGCCGACAATCCAGCGTTCCTGCGGACTGATGACGCTGGAGGGCAGGCAGATAATATCCGCCAGACGCCGTGCAATCGCGGTTCTAGCCCGTCCGGTTTCGGCGGCAGTCTGGGTCAGGGTAAGGGGTTCGGGCTCGCTCATCACAACACCTGTTGGCCTGAAACTGCCTTCCAAGCCGTTAAACAAGCGTGTGCGATGCCATGACGCCTTGCACTCCGCTACCCGGCTGGCCAAGTTGATGATCGGGTCTTCGCCGGGGGGCGGCATGACAGCAGTGGAAATCCGAAAAAGTCCGGCACCATTCGCCGCCTATCTGGTTATCGTGGCCGGTTGGTTTTTCGGATTCGGCCTCCAGACCACCCTCTTTCCCGGCATCGTCTACTTCACGCTGACAGACAGCACGCCCCAGCAATTGGGCTTTGCGCAAATGGCGCTAACCGCCCCCATGTTGCTGCTGCTGCCCGCCGCCGGCGTTCTGGCCGAGCGTCGCGGCCGGCGCCGCATTCTGATGGTGTTTTACGCAATGGCTGCGGTCCTGGCGGCCATGCTGGGAGCATTGCTGGTTTATGGTTATCTCACCTACTGGCTGCTCGTCATCTACGCGCTGGCGGTCGGATCCTGCGGCGCCTTTGTTTTGCCGGCCCGCGATTCGGCCATCAATACCGTCGTCGATATCGCCAATCGCTCGGGCAAACCCATCACCCTCCAGAAAGCCGTTGTGATCGCATCGCTGGTCCAGTTCGCCGGACAGATCACCGGCATGGGCGTCGGCTATCTGGCCCGGTGGACCGGACCGGGGCCATTATTATTCCTGCAGGCAGGCGGCTTCCTACTGGGCGTCATCGCCACGGTCGGCCTGCCGCGTCTGAAGGCGCGGCGAACCGCGACAACCCATGCCATGCAAGACCTCGTCGAGGGCATAAAGACGGTCTTCCAGTCGCCCGTAATCGGATCCATGACAGCGGTGATGGTCGCCGTGGGCTTCTTCGTCGTCGGCGGGGCCTTTTTCGTTGTCATTCCGGTCTTGGTCCGGGATGTCTATCAGGCGGGCTACGGAACGCTCTCCAGCCTTCTGGTCGTATTCTGGATCGGGGCCTTCATCGCGAACGCCCTGCTGGCGAAGCTGAGCCATATCGAACGCCCCGGCAGAGCGGTCATGCTGGCCCAGCTCGTCACCGTCGTCAGCCTCGGCGGACTGGCCTTGCCACTGCCGCTGGAAGGCCTTTACGCGCTGGACTTCTTCTGGGGTCTGGGCGCCGGAGTCGCCATCTCGCTCAGCCGCTCGGTCGTCCAGGAAAATGCTCCCAAGGAGATGCTGGCCCGGATCATGTCTGTCTATCAGCTCGGTCTGTTTGGCGGCATGCCGGCAGGTGCGGCGATGATGGGCATTGTGGTGGCGGCATTGGGCCCCAGAGAATCCGTCCTGATCCCGATGATCGGCCTCGCCCTTGTCCTCGCCGCGATTTCGATCTTCACGCCCATATTGTCGGTTCGCCGGAAGAGCTGACCCGAACTGCCCAGCAACATGGCCAGCGCTGTTCGGTCGCGCGATACTGATGACAATAACAGGACCGGAGATTTCACGCTCATGAAAAACCTTCACGCCCGCACTCTGACCGGTGTAGCCGCGATGGCTTTGTTGTCTGCTTGCAGCGAGCCCGTTGAGACCGCTAACGCCCCGACCGAATCCAGTGGCGGATCGCATACCACCCAGACCGAAACCCCTGGCGAAACCAGCACAGAGACCTCGAATATGAATTTGATTGCCCGCGCACAGTCGATCACGCCGCCATCCGCCGCCCGGCGCCCTGTCACGATTGAACAATTGGGACGGACCCGGACCGACGAATATGCCTGGCTGCGCGATGATAACTGGCAGGAAGTCATGCGCGACCCATCCGTTCTGGACCCGGAAATCCGCGCTCATCTGGAAGCGGAGAATGCCTATTACGAAGAGGTGATGGCCCCGACATCCCAATTGCAGGAAACCATCTTCCAGGAAATTCGCGGCCGGATTCTCGAAGACGATTCGTCCGTGCCCGACCGGGATGGCGATTTCGAATACTATTCCCGCTTCCGTCAGGGCGGCCAGTATCCCATCTACGCCCGCCGTCCGATTGATCCCGAAACCGGGGAAGCGGGCGAAGAGCAAATCCTTCTGGACGGCGATGCCGCAGCCGAGGGCATTGATTATCTTGATTTCGGTAATGTCGATCACAGCCCGGACCACCGTTGGCTGGCCTATGGCGTCGATATCCGCGGGTCAGAATATTATGAAATCCGCATCCGCGACCTTGAGACCGGCGAGGATGTCGCCACGCTCACAGATGAGAGCACAGGCAATTTCACCTGGGCGAATGATTCCGAGACCCTGTTCTGGGTCTGGCGCGATGCCAATGGGCGCTCAAAACAGGTCTGGCGTCAGGGCCGCAGCGAGGCTGAGGGCGTCATGGTTTTCGACGAGGCCGATGATGGCTTCTTCGTCAATGTCGGCCGGACCGAAGGCGACAGCTATATCGCCATCTCCACCTCGGGGCACACGACCAGCGAAGTGCATCTGATTGACGCCAACAATCCTGCATCCGATGCCATGCTGGTGTCGGCGCGCGAAACCGATGTCGAATACTCGCTGACCGAGACCGGCGACGGCTTCTTCATTCTCACCAATCTTGATGGCGCGGTCGACTTCCAGATCATGCGGGCCCCTCTCGATGCCCCGCAGCGGGAAAACTGGGAGACGGTGGTCGAACACCGCCCCGGCACGCTGATCACCGGTTTGATGGGTTTCCGCGACTGGATGGTTCGGGTCGAGCGTGAAAACGCCCTGCCCCGGATTGTCATCCGCGACCTGTCCAGCGGCGAAGAGCATAATATCGCCTTTGCCGAAGAGGCCTACTCGCTGGGCATTGATGCAGGGTATGAATTTGCGACCGACGAGATGCGGTTCAGCTATGAAAGCCCGTCCACGCCGGAAGAAACCTACGATTACAACATGGCCACGCGGGAACGCGTCCTGCGCAAGCGCCAGGAAATCCCGTCCGGCCACAATCCGGAAGACTATGTGGTCCGGCGGATCATGGCCCCGGCGCATGATGGCGAGATGATCCCGGTCACCATCCTCTATCACCGCGATACACCGATCGATGGGTCCGCCCCGCTCATGCTTTATGGCTATGGCAGTTATGGCATCACCATCCCTGCGGCCTTCCGGGTCACGCCGCTCTCGCTCGTCGATCGCGGCATGGTCTATGCCATCGCCCATATTCGCGGCAGCCAGGCGCGCGGCTATGAATGGTATCTCGATGGCAAGCTTGGCCTGAAGATGAATACCTTCCGCGATTTTGTCTCGGCCGGCGAAGCGCTCGCAGCCGAGGGCTTCACCTCCCGCGGCAATATTGTCGCCTATGGCGGATCTGCCGGTGGCTTGCTCGTGGGCGCAGCGATCAACATGCAGCCGGACCTGTTTGTCGGCGCCATTGCGGCCGTGCCCTTCGTGGATGTGATCAACACCATGTCTGATCCCACCCTGCCGCTGACGCCGCCGGAATGGCCGGAATGGGGCAATCCGATCGAGGATGAAGAGGCCTATGATACCATCGCGGAATACAGCCCGTATGATAATGTTGCGGCCATCGATTACCCGCACGTCCTTGCCACGGCGGGCCTGACCGATCCACGCGTCACCTATTGGGAGCCAGCCAAATGGGCGGCCCGCCTGCGCGCCACCCGGTCCGATGACGGCCTCACCCTGATGCGCACCAATATGGGGGCCGGACATGGCGGCGCTTCGGGCCGCTTCGACAGCCTGCGCGAGACGGCCGAGAACTGGGCTTTCGCCCTGATGACGGTGGGCCTCGCCGACGCGGACGTCGAGTCTGGCGAATAGGCATGAAAAATGGACCGGGCGGGCATCGCCCGGTCCATAAGTCTGACGTCTAGTCGCCGAGATTGAATTCCAGACGGGTCTGAACGCCGCGATACATTTCCGGCACGCCATTGCGGACGCGCGGATTATAGCGCCAGCGCTCGACCGCCCGGACCGATTCCCGGGCAAAGCCGGATGAGGCACATTCCAGCACCTGGATATTCACGGGTGATCCCTGGGTCGTGACATCGAACTGCAAGACACAATCCCCCTCAATCCCGCGTTCGGCTTCCCGGACGGGATAGGCCGGCGGAATACGCACGAGTGGCTGCACGTCCCTATCGGAAATGTTGAAGTTGGTGGATCCGTTGTCGATCGGGTCAATCTCGACGCCGGGTATGGTGCCGGCAATGACGTTGAAGTCTTCAACGGGTAATTGCGACGCCTGAGCAATCACTTCGGGCGGTGGCGGTGGTGGATCCACCGGCAGGACCGGCTCCAGATCAGGCGGAGGCGTTGCATCAATCACCTCGACGGTCGGAAACAGGTCAAACTGCAAATCCGGCGTCGCCGGTCTGAGCTCTCCCTCGACCGAGATCAGATAGGACATGAAAAATGCCAGTGATACCGTCACAAGGCCGGCAAATGGCAGACTGATGGATGTTCTCAAGATACGCTGCATATGGCGCTCCCCTTCCAAGCGCCCCCCTCTCCCAACATGACAATCCCGTAAGATTGCGGCGAGTTTGCGCCCGCACGGCGACCATTTCGGCAACAAAAAACCCCGGTCCGAAGACCGGGGTTGGTTGTTTGCGAAGACAGGGGCCGGTCAGCCGGCTTCTGTTTCGGTTTCGGTTTCTGCCGCAGCCTGTTCAAAGCCCGGCCCACCGATTTGCTCGCCATAGGTATTGAAGAATGGCTGACACCGTTCCGGCACCGTCACCATGGCCCGGCCTTCATCGTCGAAGTCGTCCTCTGTACCGACAATCGTGATATTGGCGATCTCGGCATCGATCGTGATGCGGCACTCCTCGACCTCAACGCGGCGGCGAAGCAATTCACGTTCCCGCTCGGCGTTGATTTCATTGGTGATGAAGGTCACCCAGCCGCTGCAGGTCCGGCGGCTTTCAGAATACTGCGTGCACCCGCGGAAGGCCTGCAAGGCGCTCTGACGATTACCCTGTTCATAGCGAACGGTTCCAAGAAGCGCCTGAGCATCGCCGGTGCGGTTCAATCCGCCGCGCGCCAGCGCGGTCTCGAATGCCGACTCGGCCTCGGCCAGGCGGTTCTCCTGATAATAGGCTTCCGCCAGTCGCAGATAGTCTTCGCCACCGCCTTGCTGGGCGACGGCTTCGAGCACCGGAATGGCCCGGTCATACTCGCGCGCCTGACGCCACATATTTGCAAGGATTTCAAGGTTTTCAGCACTGCGCGAAACCCGGCCGGCATTCATTTCCCGTTCCAGGATAACGGCCCCGCGATAGGGATATTCGAAATAGCTGTAATACTGGGCGAGGCGAACCAGTTCGCGTTCATCCGTCAACATGCCATTGAGATACATCAGCTTGTTGGCTTCAAATGCGCCGGATTCATTGTTGGTTTGCGCCATCAGCGCCACCAGAGACGTCCAGATATTGCGCTCACCCGGCCAGCGTTCGACCATCTGGGTGATCAGGCGCAATTGGTCCTGAGTCCGGTTCAGCTGCTGGAAATAGAGCAGCAGCATATCGAAATTCCGCCGCTCGCGCGGGCTGGCATTGTCGAATTGCATTTGCGCGTAACGCAGACCTTCCGTGAAACGTTCGGCCTGAGCATAGGCCTGAGCCAGCAACATCGTCAGGCTGGGCGTCAGGGTCGCACCCTCGGAAATCGCGCGCTCAAGCTGGGCAATGCCTTCCGAGTAGCGTTCGGACACGATGTAGAGCTGACCGATATTGGTCCGCAGGGACGTCGATTCATCCTGTGTTGCGGCACCCGTGGCAATCGCGGCTTCAAAATCGCGGATCGCCAGATCAAGCCGGTCCTGATTGTAATAGGCCACGCCCCGCATACGGCGAATGATGAATTGCTCATACGGGTTCGGGCCCTGGCCAAGAAGCGGCGTCAGCGTGTTGATGACGCAGGACAGGTTGTCAGCATCCAGACATTCCTGTGCCGCCAGAATGGGCTCACCGATTTGCGGTGACATTGTGCGGTCTTCTGCACTGCCCTGTTGTTCGTCCTGATTCCGGTTTCGGCGCTGGGCATCAGCGCTGGGCGCCGCCATCACAAAAGTGAAGGCAGCCGCCACGGCAAGTAAGGAAATCCGATTAATCATCACGCTTCCTCTGCGTTCCTTTGGTGGTGACCGGAAATTTGCCGGCCACCCGATTTACTCGTCCAACTGATAGTCAAGTTGAGTCTGGACACCCGTCCGGGTCTGGGCCACGCCATCGACGATCCGGGGGCTGTAGCGCCAGCGCTCAACCGCGCGGATGGACGAACGCTCGAACATGCTGCTCGAACAATCCAGCGCCACGATATCAATCGGCGTTCCGTCCGGAGACACGTTGAACTGCATCAGGCAATAGCCTTCAATCCCGCGCTCGGCCGCCCGCGGCGGATATTGCGGCGGAATCCGGACCAGAGGCTGGGCATTCCGGTCCGAAATGTTGAAGCTGACATTGCCCGAATTCAGCTGCGGTGCATCGAATTCTGGAATACTGCCCACGATGGTCGACAGGCTTTCGGTCGGCAGATCGGAGGCCTGACGCTCCACCTGTGGCGGCGGGGGCGGCGGATCAACCTGCTGCACGTCATCGATCGAGGTGTCGCGACGCCGTGCGTCTTCCTGCGCGACTTCGGGATTGATATCGAACCGCAAGTCAGCACCCTCCTCCTCAGGCGGTGGCGTCTCAACAAAGATGAGCGTCCGCATAAGTGTGAAAAGCGCGAAGGTTACAATGATCGCAACCGGAATGCCGATGATAAGTCTGATTATACTTCCCATCAGTGTCCCCTAGCTTTCTTCCGAGATGTTGATTTCCTCAACACCCAGTTCGGTGAGTATCTCCTGGATATCGAGGACGGTGCCGATTGGCGCGTCCTGATCTCCCTGGATCATCGCTTCAGCGCGAGGATTCTCGGACAATAGCTGCTCGAGAACGCCCCGCACCTGTGTGATCTCGTACACATCGCGATTGATCCAGATCTCGTCGGCCGATGTCACCGCCACAAGAAGTGTCGGTTTCATCTGCTCGCTCTGATCTACATCAGGCCGGAAAACATCCACGCCCGGTTCTTTCACGAATACAGCGGTCACGATGAAGAAAATCAGGAGAATGAAAACGACGTCCAGCATGGGCGTCATGTTCAGTTCGACATCTTCCTCGTCTTTCTGTACCCGGCTCCCACGTCGAGCCATATCTCTCTCCCCGAGCTAGTTGTCGTCGTCGCCGCGTGAGCGCTGGATCGACACTGAAATTCCGTTGGATCGCATATCATCCCAGATCAACGATACCGTACCATGGAGCGCTTCATCATTGGGCTCGATCAGAACCGCACTCTGAGGCGCTTCGGCCCGGATCCGTTGAACCGCGGCCAATACCCGGTCTTCACTGGTCGGACGCTGGTTCACGAAAACGCGGTTATCAGCGTCCACCTGAACCAGAATAACTGGATTCGGCGGCGTATCCGGAGTGTCCGGACTTGGCGGCGGCGGCCGCATATCAAACCCCTGCTCCTGCAGGAAGGTCGCTGTCACGATGAAGAAGATCAGGAGAATGAACACGATGTCGAGCATCGGCGTCATGTTCACTTCGGCCTGATCATTTCCTCTATTGGAACGTCTGCGCATATCGCTACTCCAGTTCCAGCTTGTCGGCGAGGATATTGGTCCGGTGCTTGGCGAGGCGCTCGATCTGATTTGAGAAAATCAGACCCGACAGCGCGGCCACCATGCCGGCCATGGTCGGGATTGTCGCGCGGGACACACCCGCTGACATCGCCCGCGCATCCGACGATCCGGCCACAGCCATCACGTCAAACACCTGAACCATACCCGTCACCGTACCCAGGAGACCAAAGAGCGGAGCCACCGCAACGAGCGCTTTGACGAGCTCGACATTGTGTTCCGCCTTCTGGCGAGCCTCGGAGATCAGCTGATCGCGGATGGCGTGAGCTGTCCACGAAGTGTGATCGGACCGTGCAGACCATTCCTGAAGCGCCCGCTTCGCATCGCCCGCCTGGGCGAAGAAGAAGTAGGCCAAACGTTCCAGGATAAAAGCCCACATGATGAACGTGACCGCCATGATGGCGACGAGCACAGGCCCGCCGCGATCAAGGAATTCGTTCAGTCCGCCAATGGCTGTTTGGAAATCCATTTTCCGGACCTCCCCTAAGCTGAACGGCCAGCACGCTCTTCCGCGTGACGCGCGACGATGCCTGCCGCCTGTTCTTCCAGCGTTTGCTGTACGCCGCGAGAGAAGCTCGCTGCGAAGCTGTGAAGGAACAACAGAGGAATGGCAGAAACAAGGCCGAGCACCGTGGTGACAAGGGCTTCCGAAATACCACCGGCCATGATCCGCGGATCACCCGTACCGAACAGGGTAATCTGCGTGAAGGTCTTGATCATACCGGTCACCGTACCGAGGAGACCCAGCAGCGGAGCAATACCAGCAGCCAATTTGAGGAAGTTGAGACCGAATTCGAGCTTCGGCACCTCTTTGAGGATCGCCTCGTCGAGCTTCATCTCGATCACTTCTTCCGAGTGATCCTTGACCGATTCATAGGCCAGCATCACGCGGCCAAGCGAATTGCCCTTGCCAGGCGTCGAGCGACGCTTCTGACCGGCAACGGCCATCGATTCGAGAAGCAGCATCAACAAGCGGAACAGACCGAAGGCAACGCTGACAACCAGCAAGCCGATGATGATCTTACCAACGATCCGGCCCTGTTCGATCCGCTCGCCGAGATCCGGAATATCCCGGTAAACGAGCAGCAGACCACCGCGGGACGGATCAACCGGACCGGATGTAATCTCGCCACGCTCGGCATTATAAAGCCCCATGGCAGCCGAACGGATATTTGCCGGCGGTTGGGACGGCAGAGCTGTCAGGCGATAGCTGGCACCGGCGTTGGCTCCTTCCGGAATTGCCCACTGGGTGAAATACGCTTCGCCGCCACATGTGGCGTAGGAAACGAAGACACCCACGCGGGTCACGGACGGACCATCGCAGGAAAGGTCAGCGACGTTAGCCGAGTATGATGCGATCTCGGCCTGATAGATCATTTCTTCAGTGATCGAACGCCAGATCGTATCAAGCTCGGTGCGGGTCGGCAGCACGCGGCTGTTGGACAGGTCGAGAAGCGGCGCAGCACGACCGGTGTGCTGAGAGCTGGCAAGCGACGCCTGGATCAGCGAGCCGAATTCGCCAGCCGATTGCCGGGCGACGCCGAACAATTCGCCGAATTCACCCTGCGCGACGCGCAGCTCTTCGGCGAGCACGTCGACCTCTGCAGCGTTGGCTTCAAACTGGGCTTCAAGGCGATCTGCCTGGGCTTCCAGAGCCGCCAATTCCTGGCGGGCACCGGCGAGCAGCGAGGTCTGCTGGTTCCGCGCAGCGCGGAATTCGGACAGACGCTGCTGGTTTTCCGCAGACGCTTCACGCACGTCCGAGCGGACGCGGTCAAGCAATTGATTGATGCTGGATACCGGCTGCTGTTGTGCAACAGCGCCACCGGCAAGAGCGGTACCGAATGCGACCGCTGCGGCAAGTGTTTTGAGATTGAATTTCATCACAAATTCTCCGTCAGGGCCGAATTATTGATCTTCCGAGCCGGGAAGCGGCACGGTGAAGACTTCCGGCGTCGTCACTTCACGTGCGATGCGGAAAGCCCGTTGAACGTCGTTGTTGTAGCTGCTTGGCACTTCGACCCAGTCGGAGGCCCCGGCGTACAACATATCGAGCGACCCCTGTGTGTCACGGATCAGAGCAACACGGCCGATCTGCAATACGGCCTGCGTCACATCAGCTCCGTCAATCACGGTCGTTGATTCATAAACGCGCAATCCGCGGCCATAGGAGGCCTCAATGTCGTAGCGGTTCAGAATAACGCGATATTTCTCGGCAGCTGACACGTCGGGCTCGTCAATGAGCTCGTAAAGATCGTCGACGCGTTCAAGACGGGCTTCGTGCTGGAACGGAAGGTCCAGCTCAACAAACTGGCGGAGATTGTCCACCATTTCGCGAAGCATCGGGATCAGGTCGCGCTGAATATTGCCGACGCTGTCGATTTGCAGGCGAAGCGAGTCCAGCTCGTTTTGCTGCGACTGGATGAAGACTTCCTGCTGCGCGACATAGAGCCGCTGGCTTTCGATCTGCTGCAGCAGAGCCCGGTATTCCAGCTCGGCATTGGTCCGGTCATCGTCGATCGAGTCGATTTGCGACTGCGTCGAAGCGCCGTCCTGTGTCGATTGAGCGCCTGTAGAAAGCGCCGTCTGCAATTGGGCGTCCGCAATACCGGCCACGCCAACGGAAAATACCGCTGCTGCGACTGAAGTGCGAAGCCATTTATTCAAGTTCGCCATGTCTCGCCTCACGTTGAACAGCGCGGCTTTCCTCCGCCACGCCTGACTGACTGTTTATGCTATTCCGGCAACAATCGCCGAATAAGCCCCTGCTTGTTCTGAGGCCGGACGGCCGCAAAGCGCCGGCCCGAACCTGCAGATTCGAAATAGAAGTCGGGAAGCACCCCAATAAACAGAACCCTTCCCCTCGCTCTGCGGGAGTAGCCCTCCCGTCTCGTTCGGCGAATTACGCCTTCTTAATCTCGACGCTAACCAAGTGAAGCGCGTCAATCAATAGACAGACTCCTATTGAATACCGTGACAATGGCAGTTTTATGGTGAAACTTCCCGCGCAGGGTGAATTCTTGCCATCCGGTTGCCGCAGAACACGAAAAGCGCAATGGCAAAGCACGTTTCACGCAACGGCGGGCGCGGGTTCACGAAAACGTGTAGCCGATCCCGCTGCAAAAAGTCTTCATTCGCCGCTTCGCGAAGCCCTGAAAGGCGGGAGAATCAATTTCGGAAAGATATGGCTGGGGCGGGAGGACTCGAACCTCCGCTCTTCGGTACCAAAAACCGCTGCTTTACCAACTAAGCTACGCCCCAGCAGGCCGGCCGCATGTCGCGGCGGAGGCGGTAGATAACCGCTCACTGCAGATGATGCAACGGGGTGATGCTGTAGTGATTGAATCCGGCATCAGCTTTGTCTATAAGCCCGCGCTCCGGTCGGAGTATAGCTCAGCCTGGTAGAGCACCGTCTTCGGGAGGCGGGGGTCGCAAGTTCGAATCTTGCTACTCCGACCACTCTACCGCATTTCGTTGTATACAAGGCACATCCGCGGCGGAATCTCCCGCCCGGGATGGAAGACCTGACTTTCCCCCACGCCTTTCGGCACAATATGCGCATTGTAGGAAACAGCGTGCGCAATTCGGGACAGTCTCATGAAACAGTTTTTCATCGCCGTTATCGGCACCGTGGTCGGTTCAATCCTGACACTCTTCATTCTTTTCTTCGGACTGATCGGACTGATCATGGCTATGGGAGCCGACGCCGAAGAGGATACCGGTCTTCCTGCCGGGCGGATTGTGCTGGAAGTCGATCTGCGCGAAAGCCGTCTTGATCAACCCTCGCGATCGCCCTTCGCCTTCGTCGAATCAACCTCGACGGTGGATCTTGTCCGGCTTCTGGACAGGGCAGAGCGCGACAATCGTGTCGCCGGCCTGTTTATCCGCGCCAATGAATTCGGCATGGGCCCGGCGCAGGCTGAAGAAATCAACCGCGCGATTGCGGCTTTCCGCGACAGTGGCCGATCGGTTGTCGTTCACTCCCAGGGCTTTGTCGGGACCTCCATCACCAACTATCTCGCCATTTCCAGCGCCGATGAAATCTGGCTGCAGGATACGGCCAGCTTCGCAACATCCGGCCTTGCCGGCGAAGTGCCCTTCTATGGCGATGCACTGGAGCGCTTCGAAGTGGATGCCGATTTCATCCAGTTTCTTGAGTACAAGAATGCGCCCAACACCTACACGGAATCCGGGTTCACGCCGGAGCATTTGGAATCCACCCTCTCCTATTTCGGCTCTATCTATGATGTGGCTCTGGCCAATTCGGCCAGTGGCCGCAATCTCGATATCGAGGCTTTCAGATCGCTGATCGAATCCTCGCCACATTCAGCCGAAGCCGCAGCTGAGGCCGGCCTCGTGGACCAGCTCGGTCATGTCGCAGCCGCGCGTCAGGCCGCGATGGAGCGGGCCGGCGGGAATGTGACATTCGCGGATATCGACGCCTACCGGATGAGCGGCGTGCTGGCCGAGGCCGGGCCGCGCATTGCCCTGATTGAAGGTCAGGGCGCCATCGTCACCGGCCCGGGCATTGCCTCGCCCTTCGGCGGCGATCCGATCATCGGCAGCGATTCCATGGCCGAGGCCATTTCAAATGCCGCGTCGACGCCCGGCGTCCGTGCGATTCTGCTGCGGGTCGATTCGCCCGGCGGCTCTTCCGTTGCATCCGATCAGATCTGGGATGCCATACAGCGCGCGCAGGATCGCGGAATTCCCGTTGTCGTGTCGATGGGCGGCGCGGCCGCGTCCGGGGGATATTATATCGCAGCCCCTGCCGACCACATCGTCTCCAATGCCACCACCATCACCGGTTCAATCGGCGTCTATGGTGGCAAGGTCAGCCTCGGCGACACATTCGGCCTCGTCGGCATCAATTTCGAGGAAGTGGCCGTGGGCGGCGAATTCGCAACAGCCAATTCGGCGAACTCGCCCTGGACGGAGGAGCAGCGCGCTGCGGTCGAAGGCCAGCTCGCCGACATCTATGACGACTTCACACAGCGTGTCGCCGATGGCCGCGAAATCGATATCGAGACCGTCCGCGAGATCGCCCGTGGCCGGGTCTGGACCGGTACGCAGGCGCTGGAAAATGGCTTGGTGGACGAAATCGGCGGCTTCATGGAGGCGGTCGCGGCGGCGCGCCGCCTGGCAGGGCTCGAAGAGGGGCAAACCGTCAATCTGCAGCGCTTCCCGCGTGAGCGGACACCGTTTGAGGCCTTCCAGGAATTGTTCGGTGTATCCGCCGAGGGGGCCCAGTCGCTGGCGCAGCTGAATGCCCTCATGAACTCACCGGAAGTCCAGGCCCTGATCGAGGCGCGCCAGTCCTCCGGCGTCGGCAATGAATTGCGCGCACGGACGGCTCAACCGCGATAGATCAGGCCGTAAACAGGCCGACAATGATCAGGATCAGCAACGCGAAAAACAGCACGATGGCATAGGTGAAATCGAGCGAAATCGTTCTGAGCACGGACATGATCCGGCCGTGCTCATAAACGACCCTGTGCATGCGGTAGACGTAGAAATTGCTCCACAGAATGAAGATCAGGATGGTCCACTCATTCAGTATGCCGCCCAGCAGATTCAGAAGGGTCAGAAGAACAAATATGAAGGCATGAAAATGCAGCGATGCGATCAGATGATCGTAGAAATAGAAACCCCGGCGCCATAGCTGACCAAAGGCCAGAATGAGAGCGTGAACGGGAAGCAGCGCAACAATCAGATAGGTCGTGTTAGCCTTGATCGAGTCCAGCCAGCGCGACGGGTCGCGGATGATGACTTCAAGCTGGTTGGCAATGATCCGGCGCGCCGTAAGTGGCAGCTCATCGGCACCCGTCAGCTCCATGCGCCCAACACCGGGCAGAACGACGCCCTCATCCTCGATCCTGCTGACAGTCTCCTGTGCATCTGCCCCGGACGGCGCGGCATAATCTTCCGGCACCAGGAAATGGCGCATCCCGGCAATTCTCTGCTCGCGCAATACAGCACGCTCCTCAGCAGACAGCTCAGCCGTACCCGCCTCATCATCAGCGTTACCAGCGCCTTCAGAATCCGCCAGCGCCGCCCGCATGCGCGCGATATCATCGGCCGCTTCAGGGTTGCTGTCGCGCAATTGCGCTTCTGTTGAAGCGAGCTCTTCGATGGCGCGATCCGTATCAGGCAGATCCTCGCCGCTGAACAGACCACCGCCTCCCCCGAACCCGCTCCAGAAGACGAAGAAGAAGATGACGCTGGCAACCAGTAGCAAGCGGAAGGGTTGAACATAGCGGGCGCGAACACCTTCGAGATAGTGGCGCGTCAGATAGCCGGGACGGAACAGAAGTTTGGGCAGGGTCCTCCAGAGCTTGCCATCGAGGGAGAACATCAGACCGTCCAGAACCTCCCAGAAAAGGCTCCAGATCGGGCGGTGGAAACTGTCGCTGTCCTGCCCGCAACTATGGCAGACCGGGCCTTTCAGCACGGTTCCGCAATTCGAGCATTCTCCTTCAACCGATGTATCGAACCGCGAGCGCGAATGTCCCCGCCGGGCCTTGCCGGCTTCAGAGGCTACAGAATCGGCCACCATTGCATCGGTTATCGGATCTGACATGAAAAACCCCTCCCCCTGCGGCGCAACCTACGCCGAAGGGGAAGGGGTGCAAAGGCCATTTCCGGTCACTCATGTGACACGGTTGGTCAAAAGCAGATTATTCTGCGTCCTGAAGGCACATGAAACGTGTGCGATGAATGTGGACGATATTGTCTTCCCAGCCGGTCACTTCCGGACTGACCACCGCACGGTTGACGTAGAAAACCACCGGAATGATCGGCATGTCGTCAATCATCATCTGTTCGGCTTCCGCCATCATGCTGGCCCGGACTTCCATATCCAGTTCCTGGTTGGCGCGCGACACCAGATCATCATATTCGGGGTTGCGATACCGGGAATAATTCATCGGGATGGAGCGCTCTTCGGCCAGGAAGAGGAAGTTGTACGGATCATTATAATCCGCAATCCAGCCACCATCACCGGCCTGATAGTCGGCCGAGCGCAGGTTTTCATAATGGATCTGGGTTTCAATCTGGACGATCGATACATTGACCCAATCGGCAATGCTGTCCCAATCCTGCTGCACGACGGGCGCAATCCGCGGATTGTCGCCTGTTGACCGGTGCGAATACTCGAATTCGAGCGGATTATCCGGACCATATCCGGCTTCCATCAGAAGCTCGCGCGCGCGTTCCCGGCGCTGCTCCATGGGCCAGTCGGCCCATTCCGCCTCGACACCGCCGGCATAATTGGCGACATCCGGCGGAACCAGCGAATAGGCCGCAGACCGGCCATCGCGGTAGATTTCCTCAGCCAGGAATTCGCGATTGATCGCCATTCCCAGCGCATTGCGGACACGCGCATCGCTGAACGGCTCGAAATCATTGTTCAACGAGAAATAGACCGTGCCCATATAGGGGTGAACGCGGACATAGTCCGGCATTTCGCGGCGCAAGCGGTCGATATGCTGGCCCGGAAACTCGTTGTTCAGGTCAAGCTCGCCGTTCTGGACACGGCGGACGCCCGCTGCGGCATCCACGGTCGGATAGTAGAAGACTTCGTCAATGCAGACATTCTCATTGTCATAGAACAAGGGATTGCGCTGCACGTGAACAAAGTTGTTCGTCGACCATTGCACCAGTTCATAGGGGCCATTGACCGCAATATGTTCCGGCTGGATCCACTGATCGCCATACTGTTCGACGACATGCCGCGGAACCGGGAAAGTCGTGTAGTGGGTCAACAGGCCCGGAAGATAGGGAGCCGGGTTTTCGAGGCGAATTTCCAGCGTCCGGTCATCCAGCGCTTCAACGCCAACAGCCTCCAGCGGCATTTCGCCGGAATTGACGGCCTGGGCATTCTCGATCGGATAGAGCAGCGAGGAATACTGGGCCAGAGTTGCCGGGTTCAGAATACGCTGGAACGCATATTCGAAATCACCAGCGGTGACGGGCACACCATCCGACCAGACGGCTTCACGCAGAACAAATGTCCAGGTCAGGCCATCTTCGCTGACGGTCCAGCTTTCTGCCATTCCCGGAATGGGCGCAGCATTGGCATCATCGGTGAAAAGTCCGATGAACATATCGCCGATGACATTGTTTTCCCACGTTCCGCTCGCCTTGTGCGGGTCAAGCGTCAGGGGTTCAGCGCTATTGCCGCGGTGCAGGACAATGGCATTCTCATCCACATCTCCGGAGCCTCCGCAAGCCGCTAGCACGACGGCCGAAGCCGCCATCAACAAGGTTGTCCGGAAAATCGATTTATTCATCATGGCCAGGACTCTCTCCGTTCCCGTCTATCAATCTGTGACTCTGCATCTGGTATTGCGTCTCACGGTCGACAGGACCGGAGCGCTCACGCATAGTCTGCGAAATCAAGTAACTGATAGCAAGTGTAACATGAATACGCGATTACTATTCCTTCCGTTCACGCTTCTAATCACAGTCCCGGCTGCAGCTCAGGATGCGTCCTCCCCGCTCTCGCCGCTCTTCGAATGCCGGCAGATCAGTGATGAATCCGCGCGCCTCGCCTGCCTCGATGCGGCCGTTGACGAGCTCTACCAGTCTGAAACAAGCGGTGAAGTCGTGGCGGTGAACCGCTCCGACATTGAAGCTGTGGAAGAGGCAACCTATGGCCTCAACATTCCTGAATTCAGATTGCCAAGCCTGCCTAGTGTCAGCCTGCCCAGCCTGTCGGCCCGCCCCTCATCTGATATTGCGGATGCCGCGCAAGCACGTGACTCCGAATCCGATTCGGCAACGTCCGAACGTCGCGTTGTTCGCAATGAAGAAGGCGACATCACCGGCATTGAAGGCCTTGGCGTGGCAAACCTTGACCGCGATGCCTATGATCGCCTGATCATCACCCTGCAAAATGGCCAGGTCTGGCGGCAGATCGACGATACGCGGGTGCTGATTTCGCGGCGCCAGTCACCGTCGGATATGACCGTCGCGGTGCGCAGCGCCGCCCTCGCCTCACACCAGATGCAATTGAATGGCCGCGGACGCTGGTTCCGCGTAAGCCGTGAAGAATAGTCCGAAGGATTTTCGCAAAATGAGCAAGCGCCTCCCGTTGAGAACCACCATTCTGTCCGCCAGCGCACTGGGACTGATCCTGTCATCCGGCGCTATCGCACAATCGTCCGACCCGATTGACGATATTCTGGTCTGTCAGCGCATCGCCGAGGAAAGCGCGCGCCTGGCTTGCTTCGACGCGGCCGCCGGCCGCCTCACAGAAGAGCGCGAGAATGGCCTGGTGGCGATTTACCGGCAGGATGTCGAGGCGGTAGAGCGCGATTCCTTCGGCTTTGATCTGCCCAGCATGCCGCGCTTGAGCCTGTCGATGTTCGGCAATGGCGGTGGTAATTCACCTGATCCGCTGGATCCCGCTTCGACACCCGAACGCCTCGCCGCCGCAGAGGCCGGCGAGCCGGTCCGCACTGCGCCGACACAATCTGATCCGGATCCGGTTCAGCCCTCCGCTGACGAATCCGGAGACGACTCATCTTCTCGTGGCCTCTTCGCGCGCCTGACAGGCCGCGGTGGTGAGGAATCCTCGCCGCCTCCGGCTGCCACCCAAGGCGAACCGGTCAATGGCGTGCAAGTCGTCGAACGCGACGATGAAGGCGGCGTTGAACGCGTCGTCATGCAGATCGAACGTGTCCGGTCGATGGGATATAATCGAAATCGTTTTTACATGACGAACGGTCAGGTCTGGGACCAGTCCGCAGCCTCGCGCATCAGCTATGATGAAGACGAAACCAATTTCGCCGAAATCCGGCGGGCGTCACTCGACAGCTATCTGATGCAGATCAACGGTCGTGGCCGCGCCATCCGCGTCCACCGTCACCGGTAATCAGCGATCTTTCGGATCGATGGCGTCCCGGACGCCATCGCCGATGAAGTTGAAGCAGAACAGCGTCAGCATCATGGTGGCGGCGGGGACAATCAGCGTCCACGTCGCAATCTGCATGTCCTGGGCGCCAAAGGCGATCAACCGGCCAAGTGAGGTCAACGGCTCCTGAACGCCCAGCCCCAGGAAGCTCAGAAAGCTCTCCGCCAGAATGACCACGGGAATGGTCAGCGTCACATAGACGATCACCGGACCCAGAACGTTCGGAATGATGTGTCGGCGGATAATGGCGAGTCGTCCGACGCCGGCCGCTTCGGCGGCTTCCACAAATTCCATATTCTTGATGGCGATGGTCTGCCCGCGCACGATCCGCGCCATGGTCAGCCATTCCACCGCACCAATGGCGACGAAGATCAGGATGATATTCCGGCCGAAAACGACCATCAGGATGATGACGAAAAAGATGAAAGGCAGGGAGTACAGCACATCGACGATGCGCATCATGACCTGATCGACCCGGCCACCGATAAAGCCCGCCGTTGCGCCCCAGAACACGCCGATCACCAACGATACCAGCGACGCGACAACGCCCACCATCAGGGAGACGCGTAAGCCGATCAGAGTGCGCGCGAAAAGATCCCGCCCCTGCGCATCAGTGCCGAAAATATGCAGATTCTCGAATGTCGGCGCCAGCCAGACGCTTTCGCGATAGATCGTTTCATGGCTATGCGGCCAGACAAAGGGCCCGACCACGGCGATCAAGACCAGAATACCCAGAATGATCATACTGCCGACAGCCGCCTTGTTCCGGAAAAGACGCGCAATGGCATCGTCCCAGAGCGAACGGCCTTCAACTGCGGCCGTTTCGATGGCCGCTGCATTTTTCTCGGATCCAATCGTCGTGTTCATTCGAACTTCACCCGTGGATTCAGCGCCGCATAGACAAGGTCAGCAAGCAGATTGAGAAGTATGATCAGCGAAGCGTAGAGAATGACCACGCCCATGACGACAGTGTAGTCACGCTGCAGAGCGGCCATCACGAACTGACGGCCAATCCCCGGAAGCTGGAAAACCTGCTCGATCACGATCGAGCCTGTCACCAGCGCCGCAGAGGCCGGGCCGATATAACTGACCAGCGGCAATATCGCAGCCCGCAAGGCGTGGCGGAACAGCACGGCCGGGCCCGAAAGGCCCTTGGCGCGCGCCGTCCGGATGTAATTGGACCGCAAAACCTCGATCATGCTGGCTCGCATCAGTCGCGAGACGATGGCGATTTGCGGCAAGGCCAGCGTCACAACCGGCAGTACAAGGCGTTCCGGCGTCATGCCATATCGCGGATCCAGCCCGCCGACGGGCAGCCAACCGAGGCCGATACCGAAGACCAGAGCCAGAATTGGCCCCATCACAAAGGGCGGAATCGTAATGCCGCCCATGGCAAAGCCCATGACGGCAAAGTCCGTGAACTTGTTTTGCCGCAAGGCGGCAAGCGCCCCCATCAGGGAACCGACCATCAGGGCTAACAGGATCGACAAGCCGCCAATCGTGGCACTGACCGGAAAACCTTCGGAAATAATGTCGGAAACGGTCTTGTCGCGAAACCGCAAAGACGGGCCGAGATCGGCCTGCGCCAGATCACCCAGATAGGCGAAATACTGTTCATGCAGCGGGCGATCAAAACCGAAGTGTTCCAGAATATTCTGGCGCACTTCTTCCGGCATCGGCCGTTCGAGATCAAATGGACCACCCGGCGCGGCGCGCATCATGAAGAAAGCGACTGTGATAATGACCAGTAATGTGGGTATGGCGATCAGAAATCGCCGGGCAATGTATCCGAACATATACGTGCTAACCCTGCTTGTATCTGGTCACCGTTTCATGCGGCGCACCGGAATGTCAATCAATAGCCCGCCGCAGTACCAAGCTGCGATCTTCTGAAGCAGCATCGTCTTCCGATGCCGAAAAGGCACTCGGTGCGGCCTGTACAGCGGCAAGGATTAATAGAACCAGAACAGCCCTGCGCAAGCGCGCTGACACAAAATTGATAGCTTGAACCCATCCCGGCATGATACAGACCCGTTTCAACTCGGGGCTTCCCTCGCAAGCTTTGGACCGTTAATCACAATGTAAGTGTGCCCATTCACGGGCGATTTGGACAGGACGCGAGCATGAATAGCGCCTTCTGGTGGTCAGATTGGGCTTACAGGGACGGTGTCGTCTCCGTCAAAAGCACGGGGCACAAACTGCCCTTGCGCCGTAAATTCATTGCCGTCTGCCTGAACTGGCTGGTTTTCTATGTCTGTATGGAAGCCTGGCGTCTGGCCTCGCTGCGCCAACGCGGTCCGCGGATAGCCTTCACCCCGCAAAGGCCCCGCCCCTGGTATTTCATCTGGGCCTGCACGCATGCCATTGGCGGCCGGATCGTCCGCAGTCAGAACAAAGCCGATCTGACCATTTATTTCGAGGACACGACCGCTTCGCCTCCGCCGCAATTGCCGCAAACGGCGGCTCACATGAATTTTGGCTGCTGTGATGTGTCCAAATCCCATGTTGCGGATATTTTCGAGCAGACCTTCGGCTATGGCATCGCGGTCGACCCTTCGAGCTATGTGGGGCCGGTCGTCGAGAAATCGGAAATCAATGGCGCCCATGACGGCCGCGTGCTTCAGGCCCCCTTCGAGCCAAAGTCCGGTTGCGCCTATCAGCGTCTCGTCGACAATCGCTGCGGCGATAATCAGGTGATGGATTATCGCTGCGTCATTGTCGGCCGCGAAATGCCCTTGCTTTTCGTCAAGCGCCGCAAGATCGGAAAACGCTTCACCAACATCAATTGTGATGTGCGGCTGGTGGAAACCTCGGAGACATTCTCCGAGACCGAAACCGCTCAGCTCATCGAATTTGCCGCGCGCATGGGTCTGGAATGGGGCGCAATGGATGTGCTGCGGGACCAGATGGATGGCCGCCTCTATGTTGTGGACGTCAACAAGACGAATATCGACCCACCGATTGCCATGCCGCTCAAGGACAAGCTCAAAGCCACGTCGCGGGTTTCAAAATCCTTGAAAACCTTTGTGGATGCCCGCGCTCAGGGATAGAGGCGGTTCGTTGTCCATCCCGCGTCCGAACGATCAAACACAAGCCGGTCATGAAGCCGGAAGGGGCGGTCTCTCCAGAATTCGAAATGGACGGGCGCAAGCCTGAATCCGGACCAGTGTTCCGGGCGCGGCACGCTGCCAACCCCGAAGCGGGCCGCCGTCTTTGCCACCGCCTTCTCCAGCGCAAAGCGGCTTTCAAGCGGGCGGGATTGTTTTGACGCCCAGGCCCCGATCCGGCTGTCGCGGGCGCGGGAGGCGAAATAGGCATCCGCTTCTTCGTCGGAAACCGGTGTCACAGAACCGCGCAGGCGGACCTGGCGGCGAAGACTCTTCCAGTGAAAACAGAGCGCGGCTTGCGGGTTGGCGCTGATTTGCAGCCCCTTGGCGCTTTCCAGATTGGTATAGAAAACAAAGCCCTCGGTATCGAAATCCTTCAAAAGCACCATGCGGACATCCGGCAGGCCGGTCGCGTCTGCGGTCGCAAGTGCCATGGCGTTCGGATCATTGGGTTCCTTGACCTTGGCATCGGCAAACCAGTCGGCAAACAGAGCGAACGGGTCCTCCCGGTCGAAGATTTCGGCGGCATTGGCATTTGCGGTGGCCTGATACTCCTTGGCACTGGGGGATCGGGGAATATCGCTCGTTTTCCGGGTCATGATCTCAGCTCCTCGCTGCAAATGGATATAGGCGCTTCCGCCGCGTCAACCAATCAGGAACCTTCATCAACTTACGTTGCGCAATATGTGGGGATCTGATCCGGATATTGCGCGTGCGCTTGATGTGTTGGGGCTGCCCCCCGATGCCTCCATGGCGGAAGCCAAGTCGGCCTTTCGGCAAATCGCCAAACGCCTCCATCCCGACCATACGGCGCCCACGCCGGAAACCCTGTCCCGGCTGGCGGACGCTATCCACGCCATCCGGGCGCTGGAGAAATGCGACACGCTGGAGGTCGAACTGGCTCTGTCGACGGACGATGCCCGGGACGGCGTGACGCGGACCGTGACCCATCGCGGCCGGAGCGGTGTCTTTCGCATCCTGCCGGGCACGACGGCCGGCACGCGCATTGCCGCGATCGGCGATCCGGCATTTGCAATCGTGATCCGTATCGAGACGCAGACACAGGCCCATGAATCATCAGGAAATGCCGGCTTGCACCGCTTCGTAGATGACTTCGTCAAGGGCTCGCCCACGGCTCGTCTGGCTGGCTGGCTGCGAAAGGCCCGCTCGGCCGCGTGACGCTGCCGCCCGACTGATCTAGCTTGAGGCCGGAAAGAACGGGCCAACCCATGTCGAACAACACATTCGGACGATTATTCCGCGTCACTACCTGGGGCGAAAGCCACGGACCGGCGCTCGGTGCCATTGTGGATGGTTGCCCGGCCGGTCTGCGTCTCGATGAAGGCATGATCCAGCCCTGGCTGGATAAACGCCGCCCGGGCTCCAGCCGCCATGTCTCTCCCCGGCAGGAAGCTGATCGGGTTCAAATCCTGTCCGGAACGTTTTCGGACGACCGCACGAATGGCCCGGTGACCACAGGCGCACCGATTTCCCTGCTGATCGAAAATACCGACGCCCGGTCAAAGGATTATTCCGATATTCGCGATAAGTGGCGGCCGGGTCATGCCGACTACACCTATGACGCCAAATACGGGATTCGCGATTATCGCGGGGGTGGCCGGTCTTCCGCGCGGGAAACCGCAGCACGCGTCGCGGCAGGGGCGATTGCCCGCCAGATTCTGGGACCGGATATTCTGATTCGCGGCGCGCTCATTCAGCTGGGGACTGAGCCCGTCGACTGCTCCGCATGGGACTGGGATGAGATCGACCGCAATCCGTTTTTCTCGCCCGATGCCAATATCGTTGAAACCTGGGAAGCCCATCTCGACCAGCTGCGCCGGGACGGATCGTCAACGGGCGCCATCGTCGAACTGAACGTCAGCGGCCTTCCTGCCGGATGGGGCGAGCCGGTTTATGGAAAACTGGATGCCGAGCTCGCCGGAGCCATGATGTCCATCCCTGCCGCCAAGGGCGTGGAAATCGGCGCGGGCTTTGCCGCAGCCGCCATGCGCGGCGAAGAGGCGGCTGATGAAATGCGCGCGGGGGAAAACGGTCCCGAATTTTCGAGCAATCACAATGGCGGCGTTCTCGGCGGCATTTCAACGGGACAGGATCTGGTCCTGCGTATCGCCATCAAGCCGACCTCGTCGATCCGGACCGAGCGCAAGACGCTCGACCGGGATTTCAACGAGACCACCATTTCGACCAAAGGACGCCATGATCCCTGTGTGGGCATTCGGGCCGTCCCTGTTGCCGAGGCCATGGCCGCCATCGTTCTGGCCGATCAGATGCTCCGTCACAGAGGGCAGATGGGCTAACCTGAACCGGACGTTCATATTAGCGTCATGACGGCTTCGTTAACCTTGTGGCAATGGGTCGCCCCTGTGCGGCTTATCCGAAAGGAGAAGCAATCCATGCTTACAATCAGATTATCTTCGCTGGCCTTCGCAACGACGCTCGCCATTGCAGCGGTGGCTTCCATTGAAGCCCCTCGAGCCGAGGCTCTTGTTCAACAGACAGACGCGCCCCTTCTGGGCGCATCGCTCGATTCATCCCAGGACATCACACTCGCGCAGAATGATGGCCGGCGTGGTGGCCGGGGTGATGGTGCGCGCGGCGGCCGCGGTGGCGGCGATGGCGCTCGGGGCGGTCGCGGCGAAGGGGCCCGCGGCGGACGTGGCGGGCGCAATAATGACGGCGCACGCGGCGGACGGCGCGGCGGCGCAGTCATGCCCAACGAATCCGGCGGCAGGCGGACGGCAACAGCTCCCACAAATACCGGCGGCCGAGGTGACGGTGCGCGCAGTGGCCGTGGCGGCGGAGCCTATACAGGTTCCGGTGGACGCGGCGGCCGGGGCGATGGTGCCCGCGGTGGCCGGGGTGGCGGAACCTATACCGGCACCGGCGGACGCGGTGGTCGCGGCGATGGTGCCCGCGGCGGACGTGGCGGCGGAACCTATACGGGTTCTGGTGGACGTGGCGGCCGCAATGATGGCGCTCGCGGCGGCCGTGGAGGCCGGAACGACACCTATCGCGGTGGACGCGGAGGTCGCAACGATACCTATCGCGGTGGGCGCGGTGGCCGGAATGATACCTATCGCGGCGGCCGCACCGGCCGCAATGATGGCGCACGCGCCGGTCGCGGCGGTGCCTATCGCGACGGTTGGCGTGATGGCCGCACAGGCAATCGCAACGGCATTCGCGATCAACGCAATGGACGCGGTGATGCCTATAATCGCGGCGTAAGAGATGGCCGGGGTGCCCGCATCAACCGCCATAATGGCTATCGCGGTGGACACACCTTCCGGGATTCCCGAGGCTCGTATCGCCGTGGCTATGTCAATGGCCGCCTGGATGCCCGCCGCTATTACAGCAGCTATCGCCGTCCGGTTCGCAATAACTGGCGCTATCATGCCCGTTATTATGATCGCGGTTATAACAGCTATAATTACCATTATTATGATCGCGGATGCCGGGCCAATGGTGATCAGGTTCTGGCAGGAGCCATTCTCGGTGCCCTGTTCGGCGTCGCCGTGGCGGATGATGACGCAGCCGGTGCATTGGTCGGTGGCTTCTTCGGCGCGGGCCTTGGGTCTGCCCTGAACTCCTGCGACCGCGGACAGCTGCACTATGCCGTGAGCTATTCGTTCTCGAACAATAGCCCCTACTACTGGCACAACCCCTATTCGGGTGTTCGCGGCGTGGTTTATGCCCGCGACTACTACACGGTCGGCAATCGTCGTTGCCGCTGGGGTGATGCGGAGATCTACATGCCGGATGGCAGCTTTGTGATCGACGAAGTGCGCATGTGCCAGGATGCTTATGGCCGCTGGCAGGTCGCAAACTACCAGTAAGCCTTAACTCACGGCGAACAGAGAACCGGCTCCTGAACAGGGGCCGGTTTTTTGTTCATCCTGGGCTCATCCGGTGTGGCATAGGTTTTGATCAGAAGGTCAGACAGACTGGCCTCGGAAATGGAGTTTTATCATGATCGGTTTTCGTACACTGCTCGTTTCAGCCGCATCGGTGATGGTGCTCGTCCCGGCGGCTCAGGCTCAGTCGCAATATCAGTCCCAGGCCGAGTGTGAGTCCAATCGTCAGGGCCGCCAGGTGGCCGGTGCGATCGTCGGGGCCATTCTCGGTGGCGTGATTGGCGCGGAAATCGAGGATGAGATCGATGATCGCGACAGCTATCGCGGCCGGGGATACCGGGGTCATCGCGGTCACCGCGGCCATCGTGGTTATCGCGGACGTGGCGGCCATCGCTATAACGAGCGTCATGAGAATGACGTCGCCGTTGTCGCCGGTGCCGGTCTTGGCGCTCTCGTTGGCGCGGGCGTCGCAGGCGGACAGCCTTGCGAGCCGGACTACAACAACCGCAATGCCGGTTATTACAACAATGATTATGGCTATCAGGACCCGTATTACGACAACGGATATAACAATTCCGGCTATACCGATAACGGGTATTATGACGATGGCTATTATCAGGACGGCTATGCCGACAACAATTACGGCAATGATCCCTACTATGGCAGCACGACCCAGTACGGAAATGAAGGCCTCGCCGGCGCGCCCGTCACCTCAGGCCGCGTGTATCAGGCGGGCACGCCCCAGACCGGGAATTGCCGCTGGATGACGACCCGCAGCCAGAACCAATACGGCACAGTTACGGCGAATGACGTCTATATGTGTCAGGGCGTCGATAATATCTGGCGTCCGGCGCAATAGCGCTAACCCTTTCGGGCGTGGACGAGGAATTCGCGGTTTCCGTCCCCGCCCGCAATCGGGCTATCGGTCACACCGCGAATCTCAAAGCCGTGCCGGCCATTCAGCCAGATCCGGAAACGTTCCAGCGCCGCCCCCAGGGCGGCATTGTCCTTTACCAGCCCGCCTTTGCCAACATGCAAACGTCCGACCTCGAATTGCGGCTTGAACAGAGCGACCAGATCACAGCGCTCGGCCGCCAATGAGAGCGGCGTCTCGATCACTTTCGCCAGACCGATAAAGCTGGCATCGCAGGTGATGATCTCCGGCGGTGCCGGTAGACTTTCCGCCGTCAGATCGCGCGCGTCAGTCTGTTCCAGAGACGTCACCCGTTCGTCCTGCCGGAGCGTGGAATGAAGCTGGCCCGTCCCGACATCCACACCGGTCACATGGCGCGCTCCCGCTTCCAGCAGAACCTCGATAAAGCCGCCGGTCGACGCCCCGACATCCAGACAGGTCTTGCCCGCGACATCGACCTCAAACTCATCCAGAGCGCCTTTCAGTTTGAGCGCCGCGCGGCTGACATAGGGGTGGAGTTTTTCGGCTGAAATCACGGCACCTTCGGCAACCGGGAAGGACGCCTTGCGAACAATCCGGCCGTCGACCAGGACCTTGCCGGCCTCAATCGCCGCACGCGCCTGCGCCCGGCTGTCAAATTGTCCGCTTGAGACGAGATGGACGTCCAGCCGGGCCTTGCTCACGGCCTTATTGGGCAGCGCCGATGACGGCGGCAGCCTCATCCTCGCGTCCGAGCGCGTCGAGCACGCAGCTGACGATGTGCGGCGATGTCAGGCCGGCTTCGGCATACATCGCATCCGGCGTGTCCTGATCCTGGAAGATATCCGGCAGGGTCATCGTGCGGATCTTGAGCCCGGCATCGAGCGCCCCGCGATCCGCCAGCATATGCAGCACGAAAGCCCCGAAACCGCCGCGCGCGCCTTCCTCGATGGTGATCAGGACTTCATGCTCGCGCGCCAGACGCAGGATCAATTCCTCGTCCAGCGGCTTGGCAAAACGGGCATCGGCCACCGTTGCCGACAGGCCCCGGGCGGCGAGATCATCCGCTGCCTTGAGTGTTTCCTGTAAGCGGCCACCCAGTGACAGAAGCGCAATATGGCTGCCTTCCCGGACAATTCGGCCCTTGCCGATTTCAAGCGGTTCGGCGTTCTCGGGAATATCAATGCCTATGCCCGACCCGCGCGGATAACGGAAACCGCTGGGACCATCATCAATGGCAACCGAGGTCGCCACCATGCGCGCCAACTCGGCCTCATCAGAGGCCGCCATCAGCACAAAGCCCGGCAGCGCCCCCAGATACCCGATATCGAAGGCACCGGCATGCGTCGCGCCATCCGCGCCCACCAGACCGGCCCGGTCAATCGCAAAGCGGACCGGCAGCTTCTGGATCGCCACATCGTGGACAACCTGATCATAACCGCGTTGCAGGAAGGTCGAATAAATGGCCGCAAAGGGCTTCATCCCCGCCGCCGCCAGTCCCGCTGCGAAGGTCACGGCATGCTGTTCAGCAATGCCGACATCGAAGGTCCGGTCGGGGAAGGCCTCACCGAACAGGTCCAGCCCGGTGCCGCCGGGCATGGCAGCCGTAATGGCGCAAATGCGGTCATCGCGCTTTGCTTCCCGGATCAGCGACTGGGCAAAGACTTTGGTAAAGCTTGGCGGGCCACCGGCTGATTTCTTCTGCTCTCCGGTGACGACGTTGAATTTCGCCACACCGTGATACTTGTCGTCAGATGCTTCGGCAGGCGCATAACCCTTGCCTTTCTGCGTGACGACATGAACCAGAACCGGGCCGCGATCAAAATCCTTCACATTGTTCAAAACCTGGGTCAGCGCCTCCAGATCATGGCCGTCAATCGGGCCGACATAGTAAAAGCCCATCTCCTCGAACAATGTGCCGCCCACGGCCATGCCGTGCGCATATTCCTCGGCTTTGCGGATGGTTTTTTCCAGGCCAACCGCCTTCGCCATCGCCTTGCCCACCTTTCGGAAGGAGCGATAGCCGCGTGAGGAGACGAGATTCGCGAAATAATGGCTCATCGCCCCGACAGGTGGCGCAATCGACATGTCATTATCATTGAGAATAACGACCATGCGCTTGGCCATGGCGCCGGCATTGTTCATGGCTTCATAGGCCATGCCGGCCGACATCGCGCCATCGCCAATGACCGCAATCACATTGCTGTCTTCGTCTTTCAGATCACGCGCCACGGCAAAGCCGAGCCCGGCGGAAATGGACGTGGAAGCATGGGCTGCACCGAACGGATCATATTCGCTTTCCGAGCGCTTGGTGAAACCGGACAGGCCGCCACCCTGACGCAGCGTGCGGATACGGTCGCGGCGGCCGGTCAGAATTTTATGCGGATAGCATTGATGGCCGACATCCCAGATCAGAACGTCTTTCGGTGTGTCGAAGACGTGATGCAAAGCCACAGTCAGCTCGACCACTCCCAGGCCCGCCCCCAGATGCCCGCCAGTGGTCGAGACCGCATCAATCGTCTCGGTCCGCAATTCATCGGCCAGACGGGTCAGGCTGGCGAGATCCATATCCTTCATGTCTGCCGGTGAGGACACAAGATCGAGGGTGGGAGTTTCAGAGGCCATCAGCTTTCGCTTTCAGTTCTTCAAGAGCGCCGTTCAAGCACATAATCGGCCGCGCGTCGCAAAAGGTTCGCACTTTCACCGAAAGGTTCAAGGTGATCCTTCGCTTGCGCGGCAAGACGACGCGCCCTGTCTCGCGCACCATCAAGGCCAAGAATGGTCACAAAAGTGGCCTTGCCTTGATCATCGTCCTTGCCCACGGCCTTTCCGGTTTCATCGGCATCGCCTTCGGCATCCAGCAAATCATCGCGAATCTGGAAGGCCAGACCGATATCATGCGCATAGCCTTCCAGCGCCCGCCGGACATCTGCCCCGGCCCCAGCCAGGATAGCGCCCGCTTCTGCCGAAAACGCGATAAGGGCACCGGTCTTCATGCGCTGCATGCGCGTGATCACATTGATGTCGGCCTTGGCACGATCCGCGCTCATGTCAATCATCTGACCGCCGACCATACCGCGCGCGCCCGAACAGGCCGCAAGGCGCGCGATCAATTCAACGCGGCGCGCCGAGCTCGCATCCGTATCCGGGCTCGCCAGAAGCTCGAAGGCAAAGGTCTGCAAGGCATCGCCCGCAAGCACAGCCGTCGCCTCGTCATATTCCTTGTGCACCGTCGGACGGCCACGGCGGACATCGTCATCATCCATGCACGGCAGATCGTCGTGGATGAGCGAATAGGCGTGGATGCACTCGATCGCCGTGGCGACGCGCAAGAGGCCGCGCTCATCAGCGCCAACAATCCGGCCGGCCTCGATGGTAATGAACGGGCGCAGCCGCTTTCCGGGCCCCAGCGCCGCATATCGCATGGCCGACAAAAGTGCTGATTCCGGTCCGTTGGCGCGCGGCAGCAAGGCGTCCATGGCCACGGTGACGCGATCAGCGGTCTCCGCCAGAAGGGCGCGAAAATCGTCCATCAGGTCAGACCGGCATCTTCCGTTTTCATCTGGCCGTTATCATCCAGAACGATTTTCTCGACTTTGAGCTCGGCTTCGCGCAGCTTTTTCTCGCAATGGGCTTTCAGGGCTGCGCCGCGTTCATAGATCGCGATGGATTTTTCCAGCTCGACATCACCGGATTCAAGCTGCTGGACGATGGCTTCAAGTTCGGCCAGCGCCGCTTCAAAGCTCATTGTGTCGATAGCGGTTGGTGTATCGGACATATCGTCCTCCCGGGTTCAGTCATCAAACTAGGCGGGCGGCCGGCCCGCGGCAATCAGATACGGCTCAGTCGCAGCGCTCATAACGGCGGCTGGACCAATAGGTATCGCCTCCATCCTGAACGCATTTCCAGCCGCGGCGGCGAAGGGGCGGACGCAGCATCCGGTTAAACCAGCCATGCGCGCACAGGACAACCGGTCCATTCTGGGCAGCAATGACCAGCTTGTCAGCGGCGCGTTCCGCCCGCAGCTCGGCCTCGCGCCGTGTCTCCAGACCGCGCGCTGCACCGAACCACCACCAGATGCGCGCATAGACGCCCCAGGTGCCGGGTTTCAGCGTGCCGATCATCTGCGGCGGCGGCAAAGGCGCCTCCACGAAATCAGGATCAATCACCAGCCGCCGATTCGGAGCGGCGGCGCGCGCCGTTTCAATCGCGCGCGGCAAGGAGCTGCTGAACACCACGGACGCCTCGGCTGCAGCATTCACAAGCAATTCGGGCGGGGTCTGGCCGGGCGCGAGCCCTGCCGCATCATAGCCCTTCCACCAATGCTCATAGCCTTGCCAGTCAATACGCACCGTCCGGTCAGCATCGGGCTGTCCGTGACGGGCGATTGTGATGGAGCCGGGCTGCGGCTTTTCATGGGAAAGGGTCTCAGCCATAAAGTCCGTGGTTCGGGGCGTGACAGGGCTGCCGACCGGCTCCCCTAGCCCCTCGACAGTGTTTCGGTGAATGCGGCCGCCGAACGGCCCAACGCTCCGTTGTCGTAACCGCCCTCAAGGCAACACACAAGCCGCGAAGATGCCGTTTTGCGCGCCAAATCGCACAGCCGCGACGCCGCCCAGATATAATCGCTCTCATCGAGAAGGATACCGCCGAGCGGGTCCGCCCTGTGTCCGTCAAACCCGGCGGAGACAAATATGAATTCCGGCGCGAAAGCCTCGACTTTCGGTAAAAGATCGGCCTCCATCCGCGCGCGCCAGACCTCACCGCCACAACCGGCAGCCACCGGCACATTCACGACATTGCCATTGAGTCCCGTTTCATCCTCCATCCCGGTGCCGGGATAGAGCGGCGACTCATGGATGGACGCGAACATGACGCGCGGCTCGCTTTCCGCGAGATCCTGCGAGCCATTCCCATGATGCACATCGATATCGATGATGGCGACGCGGGACAGGCCATGATGTTCCAGCGCGTGCATGGCAGCTACACCAGCATTGTTGAACAGGCAAAAGCCCATAGGCCGGTCGCGCTCGGCGTGATGACCGGGCGGGCGCGTCGCGCAGAAGGCCGCCTCCCCCTCGCCGTCCATGATCATGTCCACCGCCTGCACCGCAGCCCCGGCCCCGCGCAGGGCCGCATTCAGCGACCCGCGGCACATGAAGGTATCAAAGTCGAAGCCGTGAAAGGCTTCATGATCGGCCGGTTCGCCATTGAACACGGCATCGACATGGCGGGGCGTGTGCATCCGCCCGACTTCTTCTCGGGTCGCAGCCCGTGCCTGAATACGATCGAGCCCGGCCAGTGACGGCGTATCCGCCATCGCATCCAGAACCGCCCGCAAGCGCGGCGGGTTTTCAAAATGCGGCGGCGGGACGCGATGATCGAAACCCGCATCGGAGGTCAGGATGAGTGTCTTCATCCCCCCGATCTAGACCGATGACGCTCCGGCGGGAAGGTGTCAGATATGCCGGTTCTGAAAATCCTGCACACGCGACGGCAGGATAACGAGGCTCGGCATGAATTCGCTGTAATTGCAGGTCAGCTCCTCACCCTTGCGGATCGCCCGCCGGGCAAAACCATCACCATCCGCGCGAAACTCGATTGAGGCATCATCGCTATGGTTCAGAAAGCGGGAGTGATCGCCGTCGAGCAGATACCCGCCCAGCCCGGCATCGAAATAGGCATAACGCTCGATGAAGCGCTGAAAGACGGGCGAGGCCCGGTCCAGCTCTTCGGGGGTCACCACCCGGTCGATGGAGATGTCGAGTGTCCAGACGCGTGCGCCTTTCCGGACCGGTTCGGCCGCAAACACGCCAACGCCCTCGATCAGGCTGGGACCGGCAAAAGTATCAATGAGCAACATGGGTCGAAAACGCCAATACAGCCTGCGTCGACAGGCTGGAAAGACAAGCGAATCTACCGATCCGCAGAGTACGACGCTCCAACGCCCATAATGGGAGTTTTACGAAAAACGCAATTCACATTTTTCGCCAGACCGGTCAGTGTGTCAGCGACACATTCATGATGTTGACGCCATCCGGCGCCGGGGGATTTTCCGGCACGAAAAAGTCCGGCAGCAATTCCTCGCCCGGCGAGACCGAATACTGGTCCAGATCGGTAATGCCTTCGGACACCAGGAAGCTGTCATCGATCAGGAAATTGCCCGTGAACTCGGACGCCGGCTTGTTCAGCACATGATAAGCTGTGTCGGCCAGAATCTCCGGCTTGCGGCAATTCTTGAAGGCTTCTGTACCCGCCAGCACATTGGCGATGGCGGCGGTGGCGACGGCGGTGCGCGGCCAGATGGCGTTCGCGGCGATCTTGCCCTTGAACTCGCCAGCCCAGCCCAGAATGCACAGGCTCATACCGTATTTCGCCGAGGTGTAAGCCACGTGCGGGGCGAACCATTGCTCGCGCATGTCGAGCGGCGGCGACAGCGCCAGAATGTGCGGGTTTTCGTGCCGCCGAAGTGATCGACCGTGTTGGCCACGGCCTGCTCGACATTCTCCCCATCGCGGATATCGACCACCAGCGGCAAGGCCTTGCCGCCCGCCTTCTCGATCGCCTCGGCCGCGGTGTAGATCGTGCCTTCCAGCTTCGGATGAGGATCGGCGGTCTTGGCGGCCACGACAATATTCGCCCCGTCGCGTGCGCAGCGCTCGGCGATTGCGAGGCCAATGCCCCGGCTCGCACCGGTAATGAAAATCGTTTTTCCTTCAAGCGACATGGCGCTCTCCTTCGCGTGATTTCGCTATTCCGCAACGCGGCCGATTATGTGACTGACAGGGACAAAGCCGTATCCACCCCGCGAGCTTGGCACGCGGCTATCTATGGCATTATCGCGATTGTCACCCAACACAAAAACAAAGCCCTCGGACACTCTAAAGGGGCCTGCATCGTCGAGGAGGGATTCATCATTTTCCTCAAGAATGTCGACTGTGGTGCCGTCTTGATAAACTTCCTGATACCGAACCAAATCGCGCGGGCGGCGTCCAGACGATGTCAGCGTGAGTGTACCGGCCTCAGTTCGCTCAACCTGAGCTCCGTCCACCACGACCCGTCCAGCGGAAAGCTCAACGACCTCTTCTGGCAGACCAATGACCCTTCCGACGACGCTTCGCTCGATTTCCTCTGACCAGAAAATGATCACGTCGCCTCTCTCAGGCGGTCTCGCGAACAGCCGGAACTGCATACCGCCGCTCCAGCGTCGACCTATTCCGAATGCAAGTGACTGGTTTGAAAAACCGTAGGCGATCTTGTTGACCGAAACGAGGTCACCAGCTTCGATGCCAGGCATCATGTTTGCCGAAGGCAACCGGTAAGCTGCCCAACAGGAGAAGATAGCCAAAACCCCGACGAGGCTGAATACAACAAGCGCCGAGACCAAGCGTATCATCAAAGCCCTCCTAGGGACTGACTAGTATTGCAAGCCACGCCAGACGCGGCCGGTCGGACAATAGAGCCCATCCTCACGACGGCAACGATTCAGCGTGAACATGACGGTCTCAGCCCGGCCGACAACCTCCGTCAATTCAATATAGCCCGGACCTCCGCTTTGCGGATATTGCGGATTGGGCGCCACGCGGCTGTCGGTCGAGCTGTCGCGATTATCGCCCATCACGAAAATCTCTCCTGCCGGCACGCGGAAGGGACCGGCATTGTCCAGCGGATGGGAATCCGAGCGCTCGTAAATATCGTGCATCACACCGTTTGGCAGCGTCTCCACATAGGCATCAACGGTCACCGGCTGGCGCCCGCGATGATCAATATAGGTGCGTTGCCCGATTGGCTCGCGTTCAACCCTCTCGCCATTGATAAACAGGCGGCCGTTCTGGACCATGATCACATCGCCCGGCAGGCCGATGACGCGCTTGATCAGATTGCGGCGGGTTTCCGGAACCCGGAAAACAATGACATCGCCGCGCTCGGGATCCCGCGGGAAAATCCGCGTCTCCAGATTGTCCGGCAGATAATAGCCCAGACCCAGCGGCAGCGAATGACGCGAATAGCCATAGGCCCATTTGGACACCAGCACCCGGTCCCCGACCTCCAGTGAAGGCTGCATGCTTTCAGATGGAATGTGAAACGGCGCAAACAGGAAGGTGATAATCGTCAGCCACACCCCGGCTACACCAGCAAAAAAACGAATTGTATCCATGACTTCACCGGCCGCATTTCCGGCCAGCCTTTTTATTGTCGACATCACTTGAGCTTTACCGCCGTTCCATAGGCCAGAATTTCAGATGACCCTTCCATAATGGCCGAGGTCGAGAAACGAAAGCTGATGATGGCGTCAGCGCCCATTTCTTGCGCATTTTTAAGCATCCGCGCATAGGCCTCGGAGCGGGATTTTTCCAGCAATTCGGAGTATTCATTCACTTCGCCGCCAATGAGATTGCGGAGCGACGCAAAAATATCGCGAACGAAAAACCGTGCCTTGACGACGCTGCCGCGGCAAATGCCCAGAATTTCTCCAACTTCCCGGCCGGGAATCTCATGCGCCATGGTTACGGGAAGGGTCATGATGAACTTTCTTTATCGGCGCTCGTCCGTTCCTCGACGGCGGTGAGGAAGACCAGCGCAATGCCGGCGGACGGGATGATGGCAAGGATGAGCCATAATATCGACCAGGGAAAGGCAAGTATCCAGTCAGAAAGCCGGGCAATCGTGATGGCAATCGCCAGCGCGATGGCGCCTCCGAATACCAGCCCGTATCCGAGCCGCAAGCGGGTCTGAATGCGCTGCATGGGGGATTGCCTCCGTCGGACCTTTTCTGGTCATATTTCTATGGTGCGTTGCTCCGGCAACGAAAACAAGCCTTTAAAGGTATGTCAGACGATTGAGGCGCAGATGAAAAATGTCACTCCCCAACCCACCGCGACCGAAAATTCCGATGATCGGCTGATCGCCGGTATCGGATATGTCCTGTTTCTGGTCGGCCCCACCAATCTGGTGACGATGATTATCGCCGCCGTCATCGCCTATATGCGGCGGGACAAGGCGCCAGAATGGATTGCCACCCACTATGAGTTCCAGCTTCGCACCCTGATTTATGCGGCGGCACTGCTCGTCGTTTCGATCATCTGTGCGGTGACCGTCATCCTGTTGCCGGTTGCGATTCTCATCTGGGCGCTCTGGTCGATCTGGGTCATCGTCCGCGTCATTGTCGGCCTGATCCGTCTGGTTGATGGACGTCCCAATCCGGACCCGACAACCTTCTGGGTCTAGGCGCCCAGAGCAACGTCATCCGCCAGAACCGCCATGCCGGACTGGATACCCGCCAGTGCGGCCGGAGCTGTGCTCAGAACCGTCTCGGCGAAATGCCGGGCCAGGGTGATCTTGCCATGAGCGAAAGCCGGATCACCCTCGGCGTTTTTCAAGCGCCGCTGCGCTGAAACCGCGCCGACACACAAGAGCCAGCCCCCGGTGACATCGCCCGCCAGTTTCAGGAAGGCGGTCGCACCCGCCAGCACATCCGAGCGATCCCGCCCGGACGCGGTCGCCCATTTGGCCGCCGCTTCGAGCGCATCCGCAGCCGGTCCCAAGCGCTTGGCCAGTTTCGGCAATTCCGGATTGGACGAAGTCGCGCAATCTTCCACGGTCTGACGAATGTCCGCCAGCAATTCCCGCATCGGCGCGCCGCCGGCCATGGAGATCTTGCGGCCGATCAGATCCATCGCCTGGATGCCATTCGTGCCTTCATAAATGGGCGCAATCCGCGCATCCCGGTAATGCTGTGCGGCACCGGTTTCCTCGATAAAGCCCATCCCGCCATGTATCTGGATACCGAGCGAGGCAACCTCCACCCCGACATCGGTCGCCCAGGCTTTTGATATCGGCGTCAGCAATTCCTCGCGGCGTTTGGAATAGGCGCGGTCTTCTTCATCGGGTTCGAATTCCGCCTCGTCGGCAGAGACCGCGCAATTATAGCAAATCGCGCGTGCCGCCTCGATCTTGGCTTTCATCGTGGTCAGCATCTGGCGCACGTCCGGGTGGTGGATGATGGCATGCGGTCCATCACCTTCCGCGCCGGGCGCGCGGCCCTGCTTGCGCTCCATTGCGTAGGCCAATGCCTGTTGATAGGCGCGCTCGGCAATGCCGACACCTTGCACACCAACGGCGAGACGCGCGGCATTCATCATGATGAACATGGCCGCCATGCCGCCAAATTCCTCACCGATCAGCCAGCCCTTTGCGCCGGACATTTCCATCACGCAGGTCGGGCTGCCATGAATGCCCAGCTTGTGTTCGAGGCCGATGGCCTGGATCGCATTGCGCTCGCCCAGCGAGCCGTCCTCATTCACCAGGAATTTCGGAATGACGAAAAGCGAAATGCCTTTTGTCCCGGCCGGACCATCCGGCGTGCGCGCCAACACGGTGTGGATGATATTCTCGGCGCAATCATGCTCGCCCCACGTGATGTAGATTTTCTGGCCGGTAATCGCCCAGCTGCCATCGCCATTGGGTTCGGCCTTGGTTCGCAGCGCACCGACATCGGAACCCGCCTGTGGTTCAGTCAGCTGCATGGTCGCTGACCATTCCCCGGTCAGCAATTTCGGCAGATACATCGCCTTTTGTTCGTCGGAGCCTTTCGCGATCAGCGCCTCAATGGCCCCGAAGGTCAGCATCGGCCCGAGACTGAACGCCATATTGGCCGATTGAAGCGTCTCCATGACAGCCGCGCCAAGAACACGTGGCAAGCCCATTCCACCCACCTCGGTCGGAAATTGCAGGCCCTGCCAGCCGCCCTCCACGAACTGGGCATAGGCTTCCTTGATACCCTTTGGCGTAGTCACAACGCCATTCTCCAGCGTGCAACCTTCCAGATCTCCGGGCCGGTTCAGCGGCGCGAGCACATCGCCGGAAAACTTTCCGGCCTCTTCAAGGATCGCGGCGGTCAGGTCAGAGGAAAGTTCCGGAAAGGCCCCCGTCGCCTTCAGCCCGTCCATGACGGCGATTTCTTCCAACGCAAAGCGAATGTCATCTATTGGTGCGCGATACATGGCCGGTCCCTCAGCTATTTCTCGCGACAAGATAACGCGGGAAAACGCCGCGTCGACCATTTGGAGATGCGGCAAAACACACTATTCTGATTTTTATGAGATTTCTCTTGCCCCTTCTGATCCTCACCCTGGCCGGTGCCTGCGTCAGCGCGCCGACACAAGACCCCGCCGAATTGCCGTCCGGAACATGGCAGCTGGATACCGACCACGCCTCGGTGCACTGGCGGTCCCGGCATTTCGGTCTCGCCTGGTACACGGCGCGGTTTGACCAGATTGAGGCCAGCCTGACTTTTGACCCCGCCGATCCGGGACAAGCTCAAATGACGGCCATCATCGATGCCGGCTCTGTGTCGACCGGCAATGAAACCTTCGACGACACTCTGCGGGGACCCAACTGGTTTTCGGCCGAGCGCCATCCGCAAATCCTCTTTCAGTCCCGCAGCATTGAAATCACGGGTGAAGATACGGGCGTTGTTGAAGGCGAGCTGACCATTCGAGGCGTTACGCAACCGGCGCGCATGGATATCACTTTCTATGGCGGAAACTTCAACTTTCTGGAAAACAGGGATGTTATCGGATTCGGAGCCGATATGATTGTGTCCAGAAGTGATTACGGCATCGGACCATTTATTCCGGCGGCCATCGCCGGTGACGAAGTCAGAATTCGAATCGAGGCGGAATTTCTTCGCGAGGACTAAGCAATGACCCAGACCCAACGTTACTCCACCGTCGCCATTACGCTTCACTGGCTGATTGCCGTCCTGATCATTGTCATGATTTTTGCCGGCTGGCGCACGGACGATATGCGACAGGCCCTGTTGGCCGGCGATATGTCCGTCGATCCCCAGACCGTGGCGATGCTGTTCAACTGGCACAAGACGATCGGCCTCCTCATTCTGACCCTCAGCATTGTCCGGCTCGTCTGGCGTCTCACCCACAAACAACCCTCCCTGCCGGAGGGCATGAATGGATTTGAGCGCTTCGCGGCCACGGCCACGCACTGGGCTTTCTATGTGCTGATCATCGGCATGCCGCTCTTTGGCTGGATCGCGGCCTCGGCGTCGAGCTTCCCGAGCTATTTTTTGAACATGGAAAGCCTGCCGATCCCCCAACTCGTGGGCGACGATGAAGCGCTCTACGGCGTGGTCGCACAGATTCATTCCAAGAGCGCCTGGGCTATTCTCGGGCTTCTGGCGCTCCATATTGCTGCCGCATTGAAGCATCACTTTATCGACCGCGACGATGTCCTGACCCGCATGGTCGTTTTCCTGAAGCCACGAGGCTAAACCGATGAAACTCCTCCCCCTTGCCCTGTCGCTTTTTGCGGCCGGCCCAGCTCTTGCGACCGACTGGACGCTGGACAGAGACGCCAGCGCCGTCACGATCGAGACGACGGCCTTCGGCCGCGAGGTCACCGGGTCTTTTTCGGATTTCAATGCCGAAATCCGTCTGGATCCGGCCGATCTGGACAACGCCCGTATTGTCGGTCTCGTCGACGTCACCAGCGGTGATACGGGCAATGCCCAGTATAACTCCCAGATGACGGGCAATTCCGGGCTGGATGGAGACGATCATCCGGTCGCCGAATTTGTGTCCGAAACAATCTCGCTTGGCGATGACTGCGAAGATGGCGATGGCGATTGCTATGTCGCCAATGGCACACTGACCCTCGCCGGAAACACCCAGCCAACCGATCTCTTTTTCCGGCTCTCGATCGACGGGGACCGCGCCGTCGCCGATGGTCGGATGACTGTCCTCCGTCAGGACTTCGGTATCGGTTCCGGTGAATGGGGCGATGCCGCAACAACCGTCGAGATTCACCTTCACATCGAAGCCACGCGCTAACCGGTCTTGATCATGCCGCCCGCCCGGCGCTAGGTGCGCATATGACGGCATCCATTCTTCCCGGCCACGACCCGGCCTCCATCGCGGCTGCCTGCCGCGTTTTGCGTGAGGGCGGGCTCGTCGGCATGCCGACCGAGACGGTTTACGGACTGGCGGCAGACGCCGCCAATGGCAATGCCGTCGCGGCGCTGTATGCCGCCAAGGGCCGTCCGAAATTCAACCCACTGATCTCGCATGTTACCGGGCTGGACATGGCCGAGACGCTGGGCCGCTTCAATCCTGTCGCGCGCGAACTCGCCCATGCCTTCTGGCCCGGACCGTTGACCCTGGTGGTGCCACGACTGACCGATTGCCCCGTCAGCGAACTGGCCTGCGCCGGTCTGGACACTCTTGCCGTGCGCGCGCCCGCTCATCCGGCCGCGCAGAATCTGATCGCGGCCTTCGGCGGGCCGCTCGTTGCCCCCAGCGCCAATCCCTCCGGCGGTGTCAGCCCCACACGCGCCGCGCATGTTGCCGAAGGGCTGGGATCGAGGATCGGCCTGATTCTGGATGGCGGCCCCTGCGATGTGGGCGTTGAATCGACCGTTATCGGATTCGACGGGGATAAGGCGCTCCTTCTTCGCAAGGGCGGATTGGCCCGCGCGGAGATCGAGGCCATCACCGGACCGCTAGGCCGCCCGGATGCGGATTCGCCCAAAGCCTCGCCCGGCATGTTGAAGAGCCATTACGCGCCACGAGCCGCCCTGCGCCTGAACGCCACAGATATCCGCGAGGGCGAGGTTCTGCTGGGCTTTGGTGCCGTCAGCGATGCCGAATTGAACCTTTCGCCGACCGGCGACCTTCAGGAAGCGGCGGCCAATCTCTTTGCCTGTCTCCGGGAACTCGATGCCCGCGGCGTACAAGGCATTGCGGTTTCGCCGATTCCCGATGAAGGTCTGGGCGAAGCCATTAATGACCGCCTGCAACGCGCCGCCGTGCCTAGGGATGCCGAATGATTTCCGCCGAAACTCTGGACGCCCTCAAAACCGCACTCGGTCCCAAAGGCTGGAGCATGGACCCGCACGAAGTGGCGCCCCACACGCGCGATTGGCGGGGGCGCTGGCAAGGTGAAACCCCCATCCTCCTGAAGCCGGCCTCGACGGATGAGGTCGCCGCCATCGTGAAAATTTGCGCCGATGCTGCTATCGCCATCACCCCGCAGGGCGGCAATACCGGTCTTGTCGGCGGCTCCATTCCGCAAGGTGAGGTGCTTTTGTCTCTCGCCCGCATGAAAGCCGTGCGTGAGGTCGACACGGCCAATGATTCCCTCACCGTGGAGGCCGGCTGTATCCTTGAGGCCATTCAAAACCTCGCCGCCGAACACAACCGCCTTTTCCCGCTCAGCCTCGGATCCCAGGGCTCGGCCACCATCGGCGGCTTGATCTCGACCAATGCCGGCGGCGTACATGTCCTGCGCTATGGCATGATGCGCGATCTGGTGCTGGGCCTTGAGGCCGTCTTGCCCGATGGCAGGGTATGGAATGGCTTGCGCGGCCTGCGAAAAGACAATTCCGGCTATGACCTGAAGCAAATGCTGATCGGGGCCGAAGGTACGCTGGGCATTATCACGGCTGCCACGCTCAAACTCTTCCCGCGTCCTGCGGAAACGACAGTCGCCTTCGCCGGCATCCCCTCTCCCGCGGCGGCGGTTGAATTGCTCGGCATCGCCAAGGCGGCTTCGGGCGGCGCATTGTCGGCACTGGAACTCATTCCGCGCAATGCGCTGGACATGGTGATTGAGCATATCCCCGGCAGCCGCGATCCCCTGTCAGCCTCTCACCCCTGGTATGCGCTCCTGGAGATCGGCGCGGGACGTCCGGGCGAAGGCCGCGCGGCCATGGAAGCGGCTCTGGAAGCCGGATTCGAGCGCGGTCTCGTCGAGGATGCCGTCATCGCGGAAAGCGAGGCTCAGGCGCTGGCGCTCTGGCAATTGCGCGAACCCATCGCCGAAGCCGAGAAAGCCCATGGCAAGGCGGCCAAACACGACGTCTCGATTCCGGTCTCGAAAATTGCCGCCTTCATCGAAGAAGGCACCGCACTGGCCGAGAAAATGGTCGATGGCGCCAACGTCATTGCCTTCGGTCATGTCGGCGACGGAAATGTCCATTTCAACGTCGCACACAAGACCGCCGGGGCCGGTGAGGACTTCGTGGCCGCCTGCCTTCCCGCCACGGAAGCCATCTATGATCTGGTCCAGACTTATGGTGGCTCCATTGCCGCCGAGCATGGCGTCGGCACGCTGAAAGCGGCTGATCTGGCAGCGCGCCGTCCGCTCGACGTCGAGCTTATGCGGGCCATAAAATCGGCGCTGGATCCGCAGGCGATCATGAACCCGCGCGTCCTGATCCCGGTGCGCTGAACTCCCACCCTTTAAACGCGCGCCGCATCAGCCTAAATCTTCAGATAAGGAGATTGCCATGCTTGTTCTTTTATCGCCCGCCAAGCTCATGAATTTCGATGATGTCGCGACGCCAACGCCGACTCAGCCGGAATTGCTGGACCGGGCGGCGACGCTGTCGAAAACCACGCGCAATCTGACCAAAACCAAGATCCAGCAAATGATGGGATTGTCGGATGACCTCGCCCAGCTGAACTATGAGCGCTTCAGGGCCTTCGATCCCGAAAACACGCATGGCAAACCCGCCGTGCTGACATTTGCCGGGGATGTCTATCGCGGTCTCGACGCCACAAGCCTCGATGAGGACAGTCTGAACTGGTCACAGGACCATGTGCGCATCCTGTCAGGCCTTTACGGGCTCTTGCGTCCGCTCGATCAGATTCAGCCCTACCGTCTGGAGATGGGCACGAAGATCAAGACCCGGCGCGGCGAAACACTTTACGATTATTGGGGCAGCGATATTGCCAGGGCGCTGAATGCCGCTCTGGAGACGTCACCCACGCGCACCATCGTCAATCTCGCCTCGAACGAATACTTCAAGGCCGTCGACAAGAAGACGCTGAAGGCTGACATCATTGATGTGGCCTTCAAGGAGGAAAAGGACGGCAAATCCCGTCCGCTCTTCATGTTCACCAAGCAGGCCCGCGGCAAGATGGCCCGCTGGATCATCGAGAACCGGATTGATGATCCGGCGAAGCTCAGTGAGTTCAACGTCGATGGATACCGGTTCGTAAAATCAGCTTCCAGCGAGACGCGACTGGAATTCTCCCGGCCTCAGCCCGCGCCAAAAGCCGCGCAAAAGGCCGCCTGACGCCTGAATCTTCAAATGGTGCATTGCAGCAAGTCCTGCTATGGGCTTTGCCATGAGCACGATTCAGACAGACCTCTCCGGCCAGACGGCCATCATCACCGGCTCCACCAGCGGGATTGGCGCCGCCCTCGCCGAGGGCCTCGCGGCCAATGGCGCGAATATCGTGCTCAACGGTCTGGGTGACGCAGATACCATCGAAGCCTTGCGCGCCGACATGGCCGGGCGTCATGGCGTCGACGTGCGGTATCATTCCGCCAACATGCTCAAGCCGGAAGACATCGCCGACCTCGTCCGGTTCGGACACGCGGAATTCGGCCGCATGGATATTCTCGTCAACAATGCCGGTATCCAGCATGTCGAGAAGATCGAGGATTTCCCGGACGAGAAGTGGGATGCGATTATCGCCATCAATCTCGCCTCCGCCTTCCATTCGATCAAGGCCGCCGTGCCGATGATGAAGGCACAAGGCCGCGGCCGCATCGTCAATATCGCGTCGGCTCACGCGCTCGTCGCTTCACCCTTCAAGTCGGCCTATGTCGCGGCCAAGCATGGCATAATGGGCCTGACCAAGACCGTGGCCCTGGAAGTGGCCGAACACGGCATCACGGTGAACGCGATTTGCCCCGGCTATGTTCGCACTCCGCTCGTGGACGGCCAGATTGCCGACACGGCGAAGGCGCGCGGCATCAGCGAAGAGGCCGTGGTGCGCGATGTCATGCTGAAAGCACAGCCGACAAAGAAATTCGTGGAATACGACGAACTGGTCGGCCTGATTCTCTATCTCGCGTCTGATGCGGGCGCATCCTGCAACGGGGCCGCTTTCCCGGTCGAAGGCGGCTGGACCGCCGCCTAGGCCGCAGTGACCGTCAGCGTTCCATCCGGCGCGGGCGCAGCCATTTCCAGCAGGAATTGCGGATCCGCCTCGGGATCGAGCCAGATTTTCTGCGCCTGAGCATCCAGAATCACCGGCATGCGGTCGTGATAATCTGCGGCATCGGCATTCGGCGTTGTGGTCAGCACGGTGAAGGTCAGCTGTTTCTGGCCATCGCCGCGATCGCGCGCCTCCCACAGGCCGGCAAAGATCAGAAGCGAACCGTCAGCCTTGGAAAACCGCCACTTCGTCTTGGCGCCCGGCTTTCCTGTCCATTCATAGAAGGCCACCGCCGGCACCAGCGCCCGTTTGCGCTTGAATGCGGCCCGGAACATGGGCTTTTCCGCGACAGTTTCCGCGCGCGCATTGAACATGGGCCGTTTGGGCTTTTCCCTGAGCCAGGCTGGCTCCAGCCCCCAGCGCATCAATACGACCTTGGTCTGCCCGTCCTGACCAACGGCAATGACCGGGCCCGTATCGCCCGGCGAAAAGTCCGCATCGCGCACAAAATCCGGCACATCCAGCCCCAGCATCTCGGCGAGCGTCTTGGGGTCGACCTCTATGTCATAGCGTCCACACATGGGGTGTTCCTGCCGCGATTCCGGTCTAGCTTGGCGCGCAGTACCGGATCGTCAAGGATGGAATATGACCGAGCAAAAACGACCATTGGCCTGTGTCGGCGTTGTCTGCCGGCGCGGCGAAGATGTCCTGCTGATCAAGCGTGGCCGGGAGCCTTTGAAGGGCAAATGGTCCATCCCCGGCGGCAAGATCGATTTCGGCGAAAGCGTTCGTGATGCGGCCTTGCGCGAACTAAAGGAGGAAACCGGCGTCGAAGGACGGATCACACGGCTGATTGATGTGGTCGATTCCATCATCGACGGCCAACACTATGTGCTGATCGATTTCGAGGCGGAATGGGTCAGCGGCGAGCCGGTGGCCGATGACGATGCCGACGCCGCGGAATTCGTGCCCGCCGAAGAAGCGATGCAACGTGTCAGCTGGGATGAAACCCGCCGCGTCATCACGCCCGCCTAGACCTTGCCGCATTCCTTTGCCAGTGAGTATCCATGCGCTGGATTGTCATCCTTTTTCTGATCATCTCCGCCCCGGCCCTTGCCCAGGACAAGCCGGGCACGCGCGTCTCTAACACGACCCAGAGGGTCACCCAGGACGAGACCGATCCGTTTCGCGATCCGGGCCGCACCCTGCCCTATCTCGCCTATACGCTGGGGCAATTGCACTATCTGGCCTATGCCTGTGAAGGCGATGAAACGCAGGAATGGCGCAATCGCATGATCGAGCTGCTCGAGCTAGAAGCGCCATTGAGCGGTAATCGCCGCGAACGCCTGATCGATGCCTTCAATGATGGCTATCAGGTCGAGCAGCGCGCCCGCATTCGCTGCGGTGCGGATGCCGAAGCCGAGCGGCGCGATCTGGCCCGGCGCGGCGCGCAAATGAGCCAGGCCCTGCTCAACGAAGTTCTGGACTAGCCGTAATAATCTCCTTCGGCCGCCCGCAGCTTGGATTCTTCCTTGTGCGGCGGGAAGACTTCCAGCTTCACATGCTGGCGGCGATTGGTGGAGATCACGAAAAACCGCTTGTCCGGATAATCCATCTTGCACTCCAGCATGGCCGAAGTGATGAGGTCGACATTCTTCGTGTCATCATCGGACATGCCGAAACTGTGCGGCAAATCCCGTCCATAGGCATCCAGTCCGCGCTCGACGCACATGCGGATGGCCTTGCGTTTCAGCCCCGCCGTCGTCAGGTGCGGCCCGAGCTCGTTTCGAACCTCTGTGTTGGATACGCCGAACACGGCAATGTAGAGCGGATCCTCCGGCAATTCGCCGGCCTCTTTCAGAATGGCAATCCCGGCCTTGATCGTTTCGCTGGAATGTTGGCGGGCCGTTACAAAGGCGACCGGCCGCTTTTTCAGAACGGCATAACGGAAAATGTCCCAGGACGGGCCTTTCCAGCCATCGCCCGCTTTCAGTGCCCGGCGGATATCCCGATGCAGATACTCCTCGCCATTGCGGTCCTTGCCATCGGCAAATTCGCGAAAGGCCCGCTCGGGCGGCGCCGCCCAGTCTTCCCAGTCGCCAGCCACACCCAGATAGGCCCGGATGCCTTCAAACTCTCGCTGCGACATCGTTTTTTCTTCGCCGGTGACGGTATTCAGCAGATGCACCTTGGTCGGCAGATGCAGGATATTCTCGTCGATATCGAAGAAATAGAAGCTCGTACGTTCTCCCATTACGCTGTCTCCTCGGGCAGCGTTTCCATGAAGCGGACCGGCGCGCCCTGTCCGTGTGCCAGCAGTTCATTGTCGCGCATCACGGTTGTGCCGCGCACGATGGTCGCCATCGGCCACCCCTTGGCGGTCATGCCGGTAAAGGGCGACCAGCCGCATTTGGATGCCACCCAGTCTTCGGTGATTTCGCGCTCCGCCTTCAGGTCGACAATGGTGAAATCGGCATCCCAGCCGACCGCCATCCGGCCCTTGTTGGCAATCGCGAAAATGCGTTGCGCGCCATGACTGGTCAGGTCGATAAAGCGCTCAAGGCTCAGGCGGCCTTCGGCCACATGGGTCAGCATCACCGGCACCAGTGTCTGCACACCGGGCATGCCGGACGGGCTTTGCGGATAGGGCCGTTCCTTTTCTTCGCGCGTATGCGGCGCATGGTCAGACCCGAGGACGTCAAACAATCCCTGATCCACGCCTTTCCAGAGACCCGCCACATGTTCGGCACTCCGGATGGGTGGATTCATCTGGGCAAAACCCTTCAGGCGCTCATACGCTTCCGGAGCCACCAGCGTCAGATGCTGAGGCGTCACTTCACAACTGGCGATATCGCGATTGTGCTGCAGGAATTCGACTTCCTCGGCGGTCGAGATATGCAGCACATGGATGCGCTTGCCGGTCGCGCGGGCAATCCGCACTAGACGCTTGGTCGACATCATCGCCGCTTCGGCATCGCGAACCTCGGGGTGGCTGGTCCAGTCGCCATCACGGGCGAGACCCCGCCGGTCAGCCAGACGGTATTCATCCTCGGAATGGAAAGCCGCGCGGCGTTTGATCGCGCGCAAGACGCGCTCCACGCCGGCATCATCCTGCACCAGCAGGGAGCCGGTGGATGCGCCCATGAAGACTTTCACGCCGCAGCAGCCCGGCATCTGTTCCATGATCGTCAGATCAGACGCATTGTCATTCGTGGCGCCGGCATAAAAGGCATGATCGCAATGCATGCGATCCCTGGCCCGCGCCAGCTTGTCATTGAGCGCGTCCGGGTCCGTCGTGGTCGGTTCGGTATTCGGCATCTCGAAGACTGTCGTCACGCCGCCCATGACCGCCGCAAGCGAGCCAGACTGGAGGTCTTCTTTCCATTCCAGCCCGGGCTCACGGAAATGCACCTGACTGTCGATCACCCCCGGCAGCACCGTCAGACCGGAAGCGTCGAAAACGTCACCGGCATCGGCTTGTGACAGATCGCCCATCTTGGCGATTTTGCCGTTGATGACGCCGATATCAGCCTTGCCGCGACCGGCATGATTGGCGACATCGCCGTTTCGAATAATCAGGTCGTAGGTCTGGGTCATTTTTCTTCCGTCCGTTCCAGCAGCCGGTTTGCCGCTTCCAGCACTGCGCCGACACTCAGATCATCCAGCAGGCTGGACGGGTGATGGCGCCAGTTCGGGAATTGCTTCTTTGTTTCTTCGAGCCCGCGCGGCCCGCGCACGGTCGCACATTGATCGCCATAGGGACCATACAACATTTCGTCCGATGGGCCGAACAGGCCCAGCGTCGGAGTCCCCATGGCCGCCGACATATGCATCAGCCCGGAATCATTGCCGATGAACAACCGAGCCCGCTCAACAACAGCCGCCACATCAGACAGGTAAAGTTTTCCGGTCAGATCCAGCACGCCATTGTCCGGCAGGGCATTGATGATCGGGATGGCATGGTCTTCGTCCCCGGGGCCGCCGACGATGACGACACCCGCCCCCGCCATGGCCCCTCCTGGCGAAACCAGCGCTTTCACCACCTCCGCGAAACTCGTGGCGGGCCACATCTTGAACGGCAGGCTGGCCGAAGGACACACCGCCAGCCAGTCGCGCCCCGGCGGCATCCAGGCCAGCGCCCGTTCGCGGGCTTCGTCAGCAAGATAGATTTTCGGCGAAGGCGGCGGATCGAGCCTCAAAACACCGGCGGCCTCGCGCACCTTGTGCATTTTGACCTTGGTACTTTTCAGCGGTTTGCGCTGATCCGCGATCAGCAGGTAGGAAATGGCAGATCCGCGAAGGTCCACGACCAGATCCCAATGGCGCATTACCAAGCGCCGCCAGAGCCCGAACCAGTGAAGGCCAAGGGGCTTCTTTCGAACGATAATCAACCGCTCCAGACCGGGTGTGTTTTCCAGCACCGGTTGGGCCAGAGGCCCGCAGGCAATGGTGAATTTCGCGTCTGGCCATTGCCGGACGAGATAGTCGAGCACGCCGGAATTGATCACGGCGTCGCCGATGCGCGTAGAGGTGATGAAAAGTATCCGCTTCATCACCTGCGGCTTAAACCATGGCTTGCCCCTTGGCCAGCAGAAGGCTCAATGCCATATGGCTGCCATGAGTGAACCGATTTCCCACCTCTCCGACCGCGCCGTTATCCGGATAAGCGGACCGGATACACGCGAATTCCTTCAGCGGGTCATCACCAATGACCTGAAGCGGTGCGCGCCGGGCACGCTGCAGGTCGGCGCCTTGCTCACCCCGCAAGGGAAAATCATCTGCGATTTCCTGATCCATGGCGAAGAGGCCGGCGTGGCGCTCGATGTCCAGGCGGAGGCAGCGGACGCGCTTGTCAGACGTATGACGCTCTACCGGCTTCGCGCCAAAGCGGACATTGCGGTGGATACCAATGCGTTTGTTGTTTCCGGAGAAGGTCTGCCCGACCCCCGCTCTCCCGAACTGCCCTTGCGCGCGATCGGGACCGACAAACCGGCAGCGGATGGCACAACCAGACAGGCCGATCTGGAGATCGCATCGGGCGTCCCCGCCTTCGGGCGCGATTATGGAGAAGCGGACGTCTTTCCCACCGACGTCAATCTCGACCTCTATGGCGGGATTGGCTGGCGAAAGGGATGCTTCATCGGACAGGAAGTACTCTCGCGCATGAAAAGACGGGGAAATATCCGCAAGCGCACCGTGGCAGTGGTCTCACCTTCCATCGAACTGGAAAAAGGCGATGCCATCACGGCAGGCGATGTCCCGCTCGGAAACATCACCTCGTCGGCGGGCAAATCTGCAGTGGCGATTCTCCGGCTCGACCGGCTGGAAGCGGCCAGTGAAGCGCCGGCCGTCAAAGGCGAAGCCGTGACAATTACACAGCCCCCGATTCCGTCTGACTGAATTCCCCCACTCGCCAACGGGACAAGCGGGGTCTAAAGCGGAGTCATGACGGTTACACCGATTTCGCGCTGTCCCTGGGCGCCGGACCATGATCCGCTCTATTCCGCCTATCATGATACGGAATGGGGCGTGCCCGAGTATGATTCGCGCGCGCTGTGGGAAAAGCTCGTTCTCGACGGCATGCAGGCCGGGCTGGCCTGGATCACCATTCTGCGAAAGCGGGAAAGCATTCGCGAAGCCTTTGACGGCTTTGATCCGGTAAAAGTCGCTGCTTATGATGACCGCGATATGGACCGACTGCTGGCCAATCCCGGCATTATCCGCTCCGGAGCGAAGATAAAGGCCGCCATTGGCGGTGCCCGCCTCTTCCTCGACATGCAGGAAAACGGCGAGAATTTCTCGGATTATCTCTGGGCCTATACGGGCGGCAAGCCGCTCCAGAATGAATGGGAAAGCATGGCCGACGTTCCGGCCAAAACGCCCCTGAGCGAAACCATCGCAAAAGACCTGAAGAAGCGGGGTTTCAAATTCTGCGGACCTGTTATCGTTTACGCCTTTATGCAAGCCGTAGGCATGGTCAACGATCACCTGGTTGCCTGCCCGCGCCATTCAGTTGTTCAGAAAATGGGAGTTCGCTGATGCTTCGCGGAATGATTCTCACCCTTTCTCTTTTGACTTTGGCCGGTTGCTCGACGCTTGAATGGCCAGAGCGCGATGACGACGACTTGACCGCGCAGGAATTGGGCGATGCCGATTGCCGCCTGGCGCGACCCTCCGATCCGGCAGGGCGAGGCGAATGGGTTTGTGAGAACCCGCGAACCGGCGAAATAGAACGACAATCGGAAAATCCGGTTTTCGGAAACGAACAGCGTTGAAACTGAACGGACAGAATTCATGACAAATGCGGTTATCCGGTCCTCGGGTCTCTGGACCCCGCCAGACAGTGTCAGCAATGACGAATTGGTGGCGTGCTATAATGCGTGGGTCGAGCAGTGGAATGGCGAGAACGCCGATGCGATAGCCGCCGGACAGGTCGAGGCAAAATCCCCCTCCTCCTCCGGCTTCATCGAGAAGGCCTCCGGCATCAAGTCCCGCTATTCGGTCGACAAGGCGGGCGTGCTCGATATCAACCGCATGCGCCCGCAAGTCCGGCGCCGCGAGGATAGCGAGATTTCCATGATGGCCGAAGCCGGTCTGGCCGCGGCGCGGGAAGCGCTGGAGCGTGCCGGGCGTGATCCGAAAGACGTGGACGGCGTCATCTGTTCGGCCACGACCATGCAGCGCACCTATCCCTGCATTGCCATCGAGATCCAGCATGCGCTGGGCATTGACGGATTTGGCTATGACATGAGCGTCGCCTGTTCGTCGGGAACTTTCGGCCTCATCAATGCGGTCAACGCAATCCAGACCGGACAGGCGAAATCCGTCCTGCTGGTGACCCCTGAAATTACCACGCCGCAGCTGAATTTCCGCGACCGCGACAGCCATTTCATCTTCGGCGACGTGGCCGTCGCCCTCCTCATTGAACGCGATGACATGTCAGAGGATGGCTGGAGTATTCTCAATACGCGCATGAAGACGTCGTATTCGAACAATATCCGCTCGAATTTCGGCTTTCTGAATGCCTGTGAAAGCCCGGAGCCGGCCTTTGAAGATCGCTATTTCACCCAGGAAGGCCGGCGGGTCTTCAAGGAAGTCTGCCCGATGGTCGCCGAACTGATCAATGATCAGCTGGCCGCAAATGACCTGTCAGCGAAGGACATGAAGCGCTTGTGGCTGCATCAGGCCAATATCAACATGAACATGATGATTGCGCGGAAAGTCTTCGATCGCGAATTTACGGTCGACGAAGCGCCCGTCATCCTGGACGAGTTCGCCAACACCGCCGGTGCGGGCTCGCTGGTGGCCTTCCATAGGCACGCGGACGGGTTTGCGGCAGGCGAAAAAGGGCTCCTGTGTTCCTTTGGCGCAGGTTATTCGATAGGCTCAGTGATCTTGGAGAAGCGAGCGGCATGAGAGATTGCGTCATTCGATCGGTCGGCTGGACCGCCCCGGAAGCCAGTATTTCCAATGAGGAACTGGTCGAGGTTTTCAATACCTATGCGGATCGGTTCAATACCGAGAACGCCGAGGCTATTGCGGCCGGCTCGCTGGCCGAAATCCCCCATTCCAGCGAAAAATTCATCGAGCAGGCGTCGGGCATTCTGAACCGCCATGTTGTCGACAAGGCTGGCCTGATGGATCTCGACCGAATGCGTCCGCGTATTCCCCATCGCGAGAAGGAAGCCCTCGCCTTTCAGGCCGAATTCGGGCTGTCGGCCGCGAAAAAGGCCTTGGAGAAGGCTGGCCGCACGGCCGAGGATGTGGATGGGGTTATCGTGGCCTCTTCTGCCCAACAGCGGAATTTCCCGGGCGTCTCCGTTGAAATCCAGAATGCGCTCGGCATGACGCGCGGCTGGGCCTTTGACATGACCATGGCCTGCGCCTCGGCGATTTTCGCCATGCAGCAGGCGCGTGAGCTGATCCGCACCGGACAGGCCGATGCCATCCTGATCGTCTGCCCGGAAATCATGAGCGCGATCAATCATTATCGCCGCCGTGAAGTTCACTTCATCTTCGGTGATGCGGCCGCAGCCATCCTTCTGGAAGCGGGCGATCGCGAGCCCGGCGGTTGGGAGCTGCAGGGCGTGCGTCTGGAGACGAAATGGTCGAATGCATTGCGCTCGGATTTCGGCTTCATGAACCACACCGAATTCGAGGAAGACGAACCGTTTGAAGCCTTCGTCGATCAGGACGGTCACCGCGTCTTCCGCGATGTTATTCCCATGGCATCTGGCGTGTCGTCGAAGCTGATCGCCGATCTGGGTTATCAACCGCACGACATCCGCCGCGCCTGGTTGCATCAGGCCAATATCCGGATCGTTCAGGCGGTCGCCAAGAAAGCGCTGGACCGCGAACCCACCGCCGATGTCGCACCGATCATCCTCAACGAATTCGGCAATACCTCGTCATCCAGCGTCCTGATGACGTTCGATATGCACTCCCGCGATATGAAGCCTGGCGAACGGGGCCTGATGTGTGCGTTCGGGGCGGGCTATGGCTGTGGCGCCGCAATCATCCAGAAGAGATAGGGACAAGTCATGAGGCAGGAATTCAAATGGACCGCCGGATTTGCAGCACTGCTGCTGGCCTCGTGCAGCGGTCCCGCAGATACGCCGGCCGAAACTGACGATATTTCGGACGCAGCGGCCACGTCTGACCCGGCCCCGGCCGAGACAGATATTGCTGCAACCGAGACCGACAACGACACCGCCGACGCAGAAGCCCTGCCGGGCACCGATATTTCGCTGTCCACACTGGTCTGGATTGACGGCCTGCCCCGAATTGCCGATCGACGCGTCGTGACGCAGCGCGGGCTTTACGACAACCAGCCTGCTTTCGATGGTGCGGGCGGCTTCTATTTCACCAGCGAAACCGAGAATAACCAGACCGATATCTTCCATGTGGATACCGCGTCCGGCGAAGTCAGCCCGGTCACACGGACGCCGGAAGAAAGCGAATATTCGCCGCGCCCGTCACCCGATGGCTTGTCCGTCACATATATTCACCAGGCCCCCGGTGGTTATGGCGGTCAGGTCTATCGCCACATGCTGGATGGTTCGTCGACCGGCCCCGTCCATGAGTATGGCCCGGCGGGATATTATGCCCTGTCGGCGGATCAATCGCAGATGTTGTTATTCGCGCTGACGAATCCCTTCAGCCTGCGCTGGGTGAATCTGGCACTCGGCATAGAGAGCGAAGTCACCACCGGTCTGGGCCGCGCGCTTTATTCGGCGCCGGACGGACAATCCGCCTATTTCACGCTGGAACACCCGGAAGGCGGATACATCATCAACCAGTTCAGCTTTGATGATTCCTCGGTGACGCCGGTCTTCCGCCTGCCCGGCGAGACCGAAGACTATGCCGTCTTCACAAACCCGGAAGGCGAACTGGCCTGGCTGGCGGCGTCTGACGGCACGCTCTATTATCGCGACACGCATGCCAGCTGGCAGCCGGTTGATGATCTGGCGGCGATGGGGCTGACCGGAATTTCCCGTCTGGCCGTTTCACCGGACGCGGATCAGCTCGCCATCGTCGCAAACGAATAAACGGGTCAGACTTTCACGACATCCGTGATCTTGTAGGTGAGATCCTCGCCATCCGCTTCGTGGATGGTGAGGTATTCGCCCAGCCGCAAGGCGTGATCGCCGAGACGATAGACCGGCTCATCCGGCCCCTCATCTTCTTCGTCATAGCGGAAATACCAGTGGCTGCCACGATGCGTCAGCCAGCCATCGGCCTTTTCGTCCTCGTCAGGAGAAAACCGCAAGACCGTGCAGTCCTGCTTGTTGGCGCGCCAGAGTTCCAGATCGAGATGTCCCGACGCATCCAGCGGCGCAACGACCGTATAACCCCGGTGGTCGTCGCCATCAGGATGGCTGGTTCCCGGATTCCGGGTCAATCTCATCACAACGCGCGATAACGCCATTCAAGCCTCCATGAATATCCATACTCACAAGAGGGAATTAAACATCGGCACCGTCAATGGGCAAGCAACATCGCCGGACCATCTGACGCAGCCAATAAAGTCCGGGTCACACCGCCGAACACAAATTCGCGCAGACGGGAATGACCATAGGCACCGGCGACCAGCAGGTCCGCCCCTTCAGCGCCCTGTAACAGACGCTCACCGACATTGCCTTCATAGTCATCAATGCTGACCATCTCCGCCCGCTTGCCGCGAACCGAAAGCCAGTCGAAGAGCCGATCGATAGAGGCCGCACGCCGATCGCGATATTCCAGCCCGCGATCCGACTGCAGTACTTTGACAGTCTTGGCAGATGAGATCAGCGGAACTCCGGCATAGATTGCGCGCGCGGCTTCCCGAGAGCCATCCCAGGCAATGGCAATGCTTTCCGGCGGTTCCTCCGACTCGCGGCAAATATAGACCGGCGTTTGCTCGTCAATCAGGATCGCCGTCACCAGCTCCGCCAGAGGTCCGTTGCCCGACGCCGCATGATGTGATGTCACGACGAGCCGCGACAGACGCGTCTCCGCCGCCGCATCGGCCGGTTGATCCGAAATCCTCAGGAACCGGCCCCGTACCGCCGTCAGCTCGGCATATTCCAGCGCATCAATAAAGGTATTCTTGGCGTTCTCGGCACTCTTGTCGGATTCCGTCTGGATCGAAGTCAACGCCCCGGCCATGACCGAGGCGGCGGCGCCGCTGGGCCCGGCCCACATCATGAAATCACTCGGGTCCGGCTCCAGCAGAACGGCATCAAGCGTCGCATCAAACCGGGCCGCCAGACGCGCTGCTGCGCGCGCGGGTATCAGGTCGTGCTCATCTCCCTGCAGGGTGACGATGATCCGCTCTTTGGCCATGATGTTCTCCGGCAGCTAACAGACAGGCTTGATCTCGAAAGGATCAAGTTTAGGAACGGGTGAAAATAGTAACGGCTGACTAACCAAGGATAAAGGGAATTGCGAAAGCCTTCACACGCAAAGGATGCTCCACCGCGCGCGTGGCAACGCATGCTCTCCGGTCGCCGGCTGGATTTGCTCGACCCGTCACCGCTGGACGTCGAGATTGATGACATTGCCCATGGTCTGGCGCGTGTCGCCCGCTGGAATGGCCAGACGCGCAGCGCCTATGCGTTCTCCGTCGCCGAGCACAGCGTCATCGTCGAGTCTATCGTCCGGACGCTCTATCCAAAGCTCGAACCACGCTGGTATCTGGCCGCGCTGCTGCACGATTCGTCCGAATATGTGATTGGCGACATGATCAGCCCGTTCAAGGCCGCTCTGGGCGTGAATTACCGGGAATTCGAGGACCGGCTGGAGGCGGCCGTTCACATCCGATTTGGCCTGCCGCCAAAAGCGCCCATCGCCATCAAGCGCAAGATCAAGCGGGCTGACCGGATCTGCGCGCACCTGGAAGCCGTTCAGATTGCCGGCTTTGGCGAGGACGAGGCGCGGCAATTCTTCGGGCCGGTTCCGGCAGATATCGATATCGAGATCCGCCCGGTTCCCGCCAACAAGGCCCAGGCCCTTTTCCTCGCGCGTTTCCATGAATTGATGGCGGATCTGGAACCGGCCGGAAAGCGGCGCTCCGCATGAGTATCCCGCCTGTCGCCGTCGGCCTGAATGCCGTCGTCATGGCGGCGGGCGAGACGGCACCGCAAGTGCTGGTCGTGCCGCGCGGCGAGGAGGAGCCTGCCCTGCCCTTCGGCCCGTTTGACCCGGCCCGGCACCGCACTTTCGAGATCGGCCTGCGCGAATGGGTCAGCGAACAGGCGCATTTCCAGCTGGGCTATGTCGAGCAACTCTACACATTCGGCGACAGGGGCCGCGAAGCGCCGCTCGCCGATCTACCGTCGTCCGAGGAGGCCCGGATTATCTCGATCGGTTATCTGGCGCTGACACAGGACGCCGCTGATCTGCCGTCTGGCGGCGGCGAATGGCAAAGCTGGTATCGCTTCTTCCCGTGGGAAGACTGGCGGACGGGCAAGCCCGCCATACTCGCCGATCAGATCGAACCGGCCTTGCGCCGCTGGATCGATGAGGCAGAAACCGAAGGCCGCCGCGAAGCGCGCCGCGATCGCGCCCGGATCACCTTCGGGCTGGATGGCCGGGGATGGCATGAAGAACGCTGTCTTGATCGTTATGAGCTTCTCTACAGCGCCGGCCTGATCGCCGAAGCCGCGCGGGACCGCAAGGAAGTGCAAGGCATGACACCGGTCAGCCGCTCCATGGCCTCCGACCATCGCCGCATCGTCGCCACCGCCATCAGCCGCTTGCGTGGCAAGATCAAATATCGGCCAATCGTGTTTGAACTGATGCCGGATCTCTTCACCCTGTCGCGCCTGCAACAGGTCGTCGAAGGCATTGTCGGCTTTCCGCTGCACAAGCAGAATTTCCGCCGCGCGCTGGACCGGACAGGATTTGTCGAAGGCACGGGCAAAATGTTGGCCGGAACCGGCGGCCGCCCCGCCGAGCTCTTTCGCTATCGCCGCGATGCTGTGCGCGATACACAGGCCACCGGCATCACCATTCCGCGTTCCCGATAGTTTACAGCCAAGCGTTTGTTCCGGGCTTGACGCCGGACAGGGAGAAGCCTAATTAGGCTCAATAAGAGCAAAAGGCGGTTATCCCATTTGACCGCCTTTCTCTGAACCTGATAAATGCTCATTTTGAGCATAAATGGAGAGACCGATGGATCGTATGGACTGGACCCGCCCTAACTGGCGTTGTGATTCGGAACCGGCAGATCCGTCTCCGGAAGAAAAGCTGGTTTATGACGACGAGGTCAAAGCGGAAACCGATCATCTCTATGACCGCGTCAAGGACGTCATCCTGCCGGAGGAATGGCCTGCGCACGCCCCCCTGATTGCGGCCATCAACCGCCTCAAGAAAGAGCGCGGCGCGATCATTCTGGCGCACAATTACATGACGCCCGAAATCTTCTCCTGCGTCGGCGACCTCTCCGGCGACAGCCTCGCCCTTGCCCGCATGGCAGCCGATGTCGAGGAAGACATCATCGTCCAGGCCGGCGTCCACTTCATGGCCGAAACCGCCAAGATCATGTGCCCGGACAAGACCGTTCTGATCCCCGACATGCGCGCCGGCTGCTCGCTGGCCGAAAGCATCACCGGCGAGGATGTCGCCGCGATCAAGGCGAAATATCCGCACCTGCCCATCGTCACCTATGTGAACACGTCCGCCGCCGTGAAGGCCGAGGCCGATGTCTGCTGCACCTCTGGCAATGCCGTACAGGTGGTGGAATGGGCCGCGAAGGAATGGAATACCGATACCGTCATCCTCATCCCGGATGAGTTTCTGGCGAAGAATGTCGCCGCCAATACCGATATCCGCATCCTGACCTGGAAAGGTGCCTGCGAGGTCCATGAGCGCTTCACCGCCGAAGATGTCGAAGCCTTGCGCGAAGGCCATCCCGGCGTTGTGGTCCTGACCCACCCGGAAAGCCCGAGCGATGTAGTCGCGGCCGCCGACTATGCCGGATCAACAGCGGGCATGGCGGCCTATGTCAAAAACAACCAGCCGGCCAAGGTCGTCCTCCTGACCGAATGCTCCATGAGCGACAATGTGGCGATCGAGAATCCGGGCGTGAAATTTGTCCGCCCCTGCAATCTCTGCCCGCACATGAAGCGGATCACCTTGCAGAATATCTATGACGCGCTGCGCTATAACCAGTACGAGGTCGAGGTCGACGAGAACGTCGCCGAGCGCGCCCGCGTCTCGATCCAGCGCATGCTCGATCTGCCCAAACCCGACAGCCCGGCCATGTTCAACAAGGACCGCCCGGCTGTTGAGGTAGAGCTGGTCTAGGGCCGTTGACCACCCCCACCCTCATCATCGGAGCCGGGATTGCCGGCCTCTGGACGGCGCTGAAGCTCGCGCCGCAACCGGTCATCCTTCTGACCGGCGCACCGCTGGGTGAAGGCGCGGCCACGGGCTGGGCGCAAGGCGGGGTCGCTGTTTCAGCCGGTCGCGATGACAACATCGACGCCCACACCATGGATACGATTGCTGCAGGCGCGGGCCTCACCCGGCGGGATGCGGCGCATGCTCTGGCTGCGGGCATCGGCGCGGAAATCGACGCCTTGCGAACGCTCGGTGTACCGTTTGAAACAGATGCAGACGGCGGCCTGGCCATGGGGCTGGAAGCGGCCCACAGCCATGCTCGGATCGCCCACATCAAGGGCGATCAGGCCGGGGCCCTTATTCTGGAAACCCTCATCCGGGCTATCCGCGCTGCCGGTCACATCACCATCCGCGAGAACATGTGGGCGACCGCCCTTCTGCCATCGGCAGACGGCGGCTGCGCCGGGGTCGTGGCGCGGGACGCACATGGCCGTCGTCACGAACTGATCGCCGCCCAGACCGTTCTGGCAACGGGCGGCTATGGCGGATTGTTTGCCGACACGACCAGCCCGCGCGGCGCAACCGGTCAGGCCATGGCCATGGCATCCCGTCTGGGCACTGAAATCCGCGATCCCGAATTTGTGCAATTTCACCCCACCGCGATCCGCACGGGGTCCGACCCCCTGCCGCTCGCCACCGAAGCGCTGCGTGGCGACGGCGCGGTTCTGGTGGATCGTGACGGCCACTCCATCACCGCCGGACAAGACCTGGCAGCACGCGATATCGTCGCCCGCGCCGTCCATCGCGCGCTTCAAAGCGGGCGCGGTGCCTTCCTTGATGCGCGAGACGCTGTTGGCCCGCATTTTCCGGAGGCGTTTCCCGGCGTCTTTGCCGCCTGCATGGCCGCCGGCATTGATCCACGGACGACACCCATTCCGATCGCGCCGGCGGCGCACTACACGATGGGCGGCATCGCGACCGACATTGACGGACGCACCACGATCGATGGTCTCTGGGCGGTCGGGGAATGCGCCTGCAACGGATTGCATGGCGCCAACCGGCTGGCCTCCAACTCACTTGCTGAAGGCCTGGTCTTTGGCCATCGGGCGGCGCGGACGATACGGCGCACGCCGGTCCGGTCTGCAAGGCCGCTCGCGATGTCCGAGCCACCTGCCCTGCCTGGCATAGTATTCCAGGGGCTGCGCCGGGCGATGAGCGATCTTGCCGGCGTCACACGCCATCGGGCGGGCCTGACGGATCTTCTGAGCCGGATTGAGCGCCTGCAGGCCCGCTTTGGCGAGACGAATGAAATCCTCGTGGCGCGCACGATTGCTGAGGCGGCCCTTGCCCGCACCGAAAGCCGCGGCGGGCATTATCGCGAGGACTATCCACGAAGCCGCGTGCAGGCTATCGACACCGTGCTCAATCCTGCGAACGTAGAAAGATTGGTCGCTGCCGAATGATTCCGCCCCTGCCCACCGATATTGTCCGTGACGCTGTCCGGCGCGCCTTTGCCGAAGATCTGACCGGCGCGGGAGACGTCACCTCGCTGGCCGTCATCCCGACAGAGGCCAAGGCGCGCTTTGAAATCCGCAGCCGCGACAATGGCATTGTCTGCGGGCTGCAACCGGCTATGGAGGCCTTCATTCAGGCCGGGCCGGATCTGTCGCTGGACGTGCTCGCAAATGATGGCGACCCGGTCGAGCCCGGCGATATCGTGCTGAGCGTCGATGGCCCGGTGCGGGAGATCATGCTGGCCGAGCGAACCGCGCTGAATTTTCTGGGGCGGATGAGCGGCATCGCCACCCTGACCCGCCGCTATGTCGATGCGGTCATGGGAAGCAAGGCGAAGATCGTCCATACCCGCAAGACCACGCCGGGCCTGCGCGCCTTCGAGATTCAGGCCGTCCGCGCCGGCGGGGGCTCACCGCACCGCTACAATCTGTCAGATGCCATCCTGATCAAGGATAATCATATCGCGGCGGCCGGTAGCCCGGCGAAAGCCGTTCGCGCAGCCCGCGAATATGCCGGGCATATGATGCGTGTATCGTGCGAGATTGACCGTATCGAAGATCTATCCAGCGTCATGAAGGCGGGTGCCGATGTGGTCCTGCTGGACAATTTCTCGCTGGAGGACTTGCAGGCCGCTGTTGTACAGGCGGCCGGCCGCGTCATTCTGGAAGCGTCAGGCGGGGTCAATCTCGATACAGTTGCGGATATTGCGGCGACCGGCGTCGACATCATCTCCGTCGGCGCACTGACGCACTCCGCCCCGAATTTCGATTTCGGACTGGATGCGGTCTAGCCGGGTGCCGCATTGGTTGTCACAGCCACCGACGTTCCGCCCCGCGCGTTTCCGTTCTCGGTAAAGTCCAGAAATATCCGGTTCACCGCCGGATCATTCGCAATGGCCTGTCCCTGTGCGGTCGCGAAAACCGTGAAGGTGCGCACCTGATTGCTCGCGAAATTGACGGTCAGCGATGCCGTGGGCGCCGCAAGGCAAGCGCCACCCGCCTGGTTCGTCGTTTCGCAGATCGATAGCGCCAGCAGTGGCGATGACAGTGCAAGCGGCACATCGACCGCGTCCGACGCCGGGCCACTGGCAAGACCAGAGCGCGGCGTGACGGTAATGGAACCAGCAGCGCCAATATCCATTCCAGCCACACCAATGCCCCCGCGTCCGGTATTACCGCCGAGATACAGAACGCCGTCACCGCTCGCCGTAGCCGCGATGGCAATCACATCCGGCTGCTGCACGGTATCGGAACTCATTTGCAATGTGTTGACCCCAGGAATGATAGCCGCCTGCGCCTCGTCGCATCGGAAGGCGAATTCCAGAGGCTCCGGTGTGAACGGGACGCCCGAATTGAAAAACTCCTGCACGGGCGTAAAGGCCATCACGAAGCTCTGGCTGCTGCCCGCCGGAATACCGACCGGCGTATCCACCGTCCCGGTCAAGGCATTCGTATTCGGGTCGGTCGTCTGATAGCTGAAACCGCCCTTCACCACGGTCAGTAAATCGATGCGGCAATTGCTGAGCGCCGAATTTCCACCATTCACAATCGTTGCAAAGGCCGTCGCCGCTGAATTGAAAGGCACGGACCGGCTGGTCGGAAGGACGGCAGCGGATACGGGTGAATTGGAAATCGTGATCGTCGTCTGCAGCTGAAAGGTTTCCGGCGGACTGCCGGCATTGTCATTGGCATCACCGCTATCGGGATCGACGGACGTAAAATCCAGCGTGGCTTGATACTGGCCGGCCGCGGCCGGCGTGGTGAATATCCCGCTGCGAAGCGATGCCATCACAGCGGAGCTGAAACCGGCTGTATTATTGGCGGTCGAGCCGTCACCGCCCCGCGGCAACGTGATCGTGATGATATTATTCTGTTGCCCGTCATAACTGTGCTCGATCTGCGGCTTGAGCGGGTTGGTATTTCCATCAAGATTGGAATCTACCCATGCACTATCTGAATCAATGGCATAGACCGGAAAAAGACGATCCGGTCCGGGCGAGCCCGCATTGAAATCAAATCCATACGCGCCGATCCGGGTGCCCGCTGGTCCCAGCGAATCAAAGCCGTTGAAAATGAATTCTGGTGGCAAGGTCAAAACGACCTGGTAGGTCTGGCTCTCGCCCAGCGAGATGGCAGAATCCACGCGGAAACCGGTCGGACGACCGGGCGCAAGATTGCTGAAAACCAGGCTCTGTGTGCCGGGCGCAGTGAAGGCCTCAGGACCATCCAGCGCAGCGAGCGGCGGCTGCGGCGGCTGATCGATACCCAGCTCCTCGCACCCCGCTAGCATGATGACGGCCAGAACAACGATCGCGGAAACACGCATGACGAACCTCCCCTGTTAGGAGAAGTCTAGCGCCATTACACTCGTGTTTGAAGTGCGCAGCTAAAGATCGCGTTCGCGCAGCTCGCGGCGTTCCCGGCTGTTCGGGAAGCGATAGAAGACGTGCACACCAATCTGACCGGTCTGAACCAGCGAGTCATTCCAGTGCGGATCAACCGCCGTCGTATGATAGTGCGTGGCGCGGCGGGTGCGCGGCGGCGCAAAGCCGATGGCGACGTGTTCGGCCACCAGTTGCGAGCGGCGCCAGGCGCGGCCACGCGGTGTCCGGCTCATCGAGCCATCGCAGGTAAAGCTGAACTGACAGCCTGTTGTCCGCTCGGACCCTTCATACACAACGCCGCAAATCGTATCCGGATAGACCCGGTGATTGACGCGGTTCATGATCACTTCGGCCACGGCAGTCTGCCCGGCAAAAGTTTCGCCGCGGGCTTCGTAATACACGGCCTCCGACAGGCAGTGGATTTCCGCCGCGTCAAAGCGGGCGCGCTGGATATGGGTGGCGTCAAACGTGCGCAGATCGGCACCGACCGGGCGCATCAGAACACGGGCCCCTTCCACTTCATCGGCAGCCAGCGACAGCGAGGCCGCACGCAAGCCATAAGGCGCGGACCAGCCCAGCAAATCCTCGAATTCGACATGACGGGCCGCAAGCTCGCGCCAGTAGGCGGCGTCATCCTGCGACTGCGCCCGCATGGCAGCCAGCGGCAGAAGCGCGGCGCAGAGCACCAGCGTCAGCACGGCAGCTGAAATCTTCGCAATACGCATCTGCGCATTGGTGAGTCGTGTTACGTCTGCAGTCATTCAAGCCCTGTTCCGGGTCACGGCATCCTCATCTATTCTATGCAATTAGATGACCAATCGCTGAATAGAGATAAGCTGAGGCGTGCGGTCGATTATAGCGGCCACCCGTCTGCGTCAATCATCTGTCACGATTACAAATGGGTCATTCAAGCCGGCATTTCAACACCGGCAAGTAATCACATCAAGGATTCAGAGACTTAAGCGCGAGCCTTCAGGGCCGCCTGTGCGGCCGCAAGTCGCGCAATCGGCACCCGGTATGGCGAACAGGACACATAATCAAGGCCGACCGAATCACAGAAATGAATCGATGCCGGGTCGCCGCCATGCTCACCGCAAATGCCCAGTTTCAGACCGGGGCGTGTGGCCCGGCCGCGCTCTGCGGCAATGCGGACGAGATCACCGACGCCGGACTGATCCAGTGTCACGAAGGGGTCTTTCTCGAAAATGCCCTGAGCAATGTAGTCCGGCATGAACTTGCCGGCATCATCCCGCGACAGGCCGAAGGTCGTCTGCGTCAGATCATTCGTGCCAAAGGAGAAGAATTCGGCTTCCTCGGCGATATCGTCTGCGCGCAGCGCCGCGCGCGGCAATTCGATCATCGTGCCAATCAGATAGACCGGCGCCTTGCCACTTTCAGAGGCCACTTCATCGGCGATTCTGGCGACGGCGGCTTTCAGGATGGAAAGTTCCTTGGCCGTGGCCACCAGCGGGATCATCACCTCGGCGACCGGCTTGATGCCGGTCTTTTTCTCGACATTGACCTGCGCCTCGAAGATGGCGCGCGCCTGCATTTCGTAGATTTCCGGGAAGGTAATGCCCAGGCGGCAGCCGCGATGGCCCAGCATCGGATTGGATTCCGACAGGGCTTCCGCGCGCTGCATCAACAGCGCGGCAGACAGGCCCGTCGCTTCGGCCACGGCGTGAACATCTTCCTCGGTATGCGGCAGGAATTCATGTAGCGGCGGATCGAGCAGACGGATGGTGCAGGGGCGCTCTTCCATGATCTCGAAAATGGATTCGAAATCGGCGCGCTGCATGGGCAGGATTTTCGCCAACGCGGCGACGCGGCCCATCTGGTCTTCCGCCAGGATCATCTCGCGCACGGCGGCGATCCGGTCCGCATCAAAGAACATGTGCTCGGTGCGGCACAGGCCGATGCCTTCCGCGCCGAACTCCTTCGCGGTCTGAACGTCGGCGGGGGTTTCGGCGTTAGTGCGCACCTTCATGCGGCGCGCCTTGTCCGCCCATTCCATCAGCCGGCCGAAATCACCGCTGAGTTCCGGCTTGATCATGTCGATCGCCCCGGCCAGCACTTCACCGGTCGAGCCATCAATGGTGATGAAGTCGCCGTCCTTCACCGTCCGGCCACCGGCGGTAAATTGCTTCGCGGCATAGTCGATGCGGATGCCTCCGGCACCGGAGACGCAAGGCCGCCCCATGCCACGCGCGACGACAGCAGCGTGCGAAGTCATTCCGCCGCGCGCCGTGACAATGCCCTGCGCCGCATGCATGCCATGAATGTCTTCCGGGCTGGTTTCAATCCGCACCAGAATGACCGGATCGCCCTTCTTGGCGCGCAATTCAGCCTCGTCGGAATCAAACACCACAATGCCCGCAGCCGCGCCGGGAGAGGCCGGCAGGCCGGTCGCCAGCACGTCGCGCACGGCGCTGTCGGCAATGGTCGGGTGCAGCAATTGATCCAGCTGGGCCGGATCAACGCGCATCACGGCTTCTTCCTCGGTGATCAGGCCGGATTCGGCCATATCGACGGCAATCTTCAACGCCGCCTTGGCGGTGCGCTTTCCATTACGGGTCTGCAGCATCCACAACCGCCCGCGTTCGACCGTAAATTCGATATCCTGCATGTCGCGGTAATGGCGCTCCAGAACATCGAACACCGCGGCCAGCTCGTTATAACTGTCCGGCAGGGCTTCCTGCATGGAGGGCTGGGCATCGCCCATTTCCTCGCGCATCTCCTGCGTCAGGCATTGCGGTGTGCGGATACCGGCGACCACGTCCTCGCCCTGCGCATTGATCAGGAATTCGCCATAATAGGCGTTGCGGCCCGTCGACGGATCGCGCGTGAAGGCCACGCCGGTGGCAGAGGTCTCGCCCATATTGCCGAATACCATGGCCTGGACATTGACGGCCGTGCCCCAGCTTTCCGGGATGTCGTGCAGCTCGCGATACTTGATCGCGCGCGCCGTCATCCAGCTATCGAAGACCGCGCCAATTGCGCCCTGCAATTGCTCGCGCGGATCGGTCGGGAAATCCCGGCCCAGCTCGTCGGCTGCGGCGCGCTTGTATTCGTCCACGATGACGACCCAGTCATCGGCTGACAGCTCGGTATCGAGCGAATAGTCATTCTCTTCCTTGAACGTCTCCAGGATCTCCTCAAAGATCGAGTGATCCAGTCCCAGAACGACGTCCGAATACATCTGGATGAAACGGCGATAACTGTCATAGGCAAAGCGCTTGTCGCCCGAGAGTTTCGCCAGACCTTCGGCGGTTTCATCATTCAGGCCGAGATTGAGGACGGTATCCATCATGCCGGGCATGGAGGCGCGCGCGCCGGACCGCACGGAGACGAGCAGCGGATTGGCCGGATCGCCAAACGCCTTGTCCGTCACGCTTTCCAGATTCTTCAGCGCCGCATCGATTTGCGCGTCGAGCTCGGCGGGATAGGCCTTGTTGTTTTCATAATAGGCGACGCAGACCGCCGTGGTGATGGTAAAGCCCGGTGGCACGGGCAGGCCCAGCTTGGCCATTTCCGCAAGGTTCGCGCCCTTGCCGCCCAGCAATTCCCGCTGGCTGGCATCGCCCTCGCTGGAACCGCCACCGAATGCATAGACCCACTTTGTCGCGCTCATTGCGTCGTCCCTTTTGTCTTCCCCCCTTCGAGGCATTCGTTCCGAATGCACCTCGCCGGAGAGGTAGAGCCAAATTTCTTTTCACCTCATCCTGAGGTGCCCGCGCCAGCGGGCCTCGAAGGAAGAGGGAAAAATTATCCCTCGATGCGGCCGAAATCGGCCACGCTGTGCGCCGCGGCCCGGATCGACGCCAGAAGGCGCAATCTGTTGCGGCGCAACATGTCGTCTTTATCGTTCACGGTGACTTTGTCAAAGAAGGCATCAACCGGTCCCCGCAGGGAAGATAGACCGCGCATCGCGCCGTCAAAGTCTTCCGCCTCAACCGAGGCCTGAATCGCCGGGCGCGCCTTTTCCAGCGCGGCAATCAGCGCCTTTTCCTCGGCTTCAACCGGGGCGTAACCGCCGTCGAGCTCGCCGTCGAACGCGCCCTCGCCATCGGTTTTTTCCTCGGCCTTGAGAATATTTGCCGCACGTTTGTAACCCGCCAGCAGCGCCTTGCCGTCTTCGGTATCGAGGAAGCCTTGCAGCGCCCGCGCACGGTCGGTGACGCGCACCAGGTCATCATCGCCGAGCGCAAACACCGCATCGATCACATCGTGCGAAATGCCATCATCCTTGAGGTGAACTTTCAGCCGGTCGGCGAAGAAGGAGATGATCGTCGGCAACATTTCATCCGGGAGCAGAAATTCCGCGATCTTTGCCTCGATAAAATCCGCAATGGCATCGGTACGATAAGTACCGTTCCAAACGCCATCGGCCTGCGAAATGACAATTTTTCCGGCGGCATCTCGACGCAGCTCATTGGCGTTTGCCAGATCAAGGATCGTAACCGCTTTGGCAGTCGTTCCTTCGAAATCATGATCAAAAGAATCGCTCTGCCAGTAGACGCTGCCATTTTTCCAAGAGGATTTAACAAGCATATCAAATGCCGAAACAATGGTGGCACCTAAATCCAGCCTGACTCCACATTCCAACAATATCCGAATAACCCCCAGCGCGGCGCGGCGCAGGGCGAACGGGTCTTTCGAGCCGGTCGGTTTTTCATCAATCGCCCAGAAGCCCACCAGCGTATCAAGCTTGTCGGCGAGCGCCACGGCGGCACTGACCGGCGCGGTGGGGACGGCATCGGAGGGGCCTTGCGGCTTGTAATGATCGCGGATCGCATCGGCGATTTCTGCCGGTTCGCCCTGCTCCAGCGCGTAATAGCGGCCCATTGCGCCCTGAAGCTCAGGGAATTCATAGACCATCTCCGACACCAGATCGGCCTTGGCGAGGCGCGCCGCGCGCTCGGCCATGTCCGGATCAGCGCCCACGGCGGGTGCCAGTTCGCGCGCCAGCGCGGCCACCCGCTCTACCTTGTCCGCCACACTGCCCAGCTTCTGGTGGAAGGTGACCTTGTCCAGCTGGGCCGCCATTTCCGACAGCGGCGTCTTGCGGTCATTATCCCAGAAATGCCGGGCATCCGAGAGGCGCGCCGACAAGACCCGCGCATTGCCTGCCGCAATCGCCACGCCGCCATCGGGCGCGTCCTGATTGGCGACCACGACGAAATTCGGCGCGAGGTCGCCCGTCTTGGGGTCGCGCACAGCGAAATATTTCTGGTGCGTCTTCATCGACAGCTGGATGACTTCCGGCGGCAGATCGAGAAAGTCCGGATCCATCTGCCCGAGCAGCGGAATGGGATGCTCGGCAAGGCCGGCGACTTCGGTCAGCAGTCCGGCATCCTCGATCAGTTCCAGACCGGCATCGGCGCAGACTTTCTTCGCGCCTTCGAGGATCAATTCCTCGCGGCGGTCGCGATCAATGAGGACATACCCCTCACCTTCCAGCTGGGCCTTGTAGTCGGCAAAATCCGTCACCGTGAACGGTCCCGGCCCATGCATGCGGTGACCTTCGGTAACATTCCCGGCCGTCAGGCCGAACACCTCAACCGGCACCACCTCGCCGCCAAACAGGCAGACAATGCGTTGCAGCGGGCGCACCCAGCGCTGGGTCTTGTCGCCTTCGCCAAACTTCATCGATTTCGGCCAAGGGAAATTCTTCACAATCTCCGGCACGACAGAGGCGATCACATCCGCCGTTTTCACGCCCGGCTTTTCAATCACGGCGACATAGAATTCGCCCTTCTTGTCCGACCGTTTTTCGCACTGATCGAGGCTGGAAATCCCCGCCCCGCGCATGAAGCCTTCCAGCGCTTTTTCCGGCGCGTCGGTGCGCGGCCCCTTGCGCTCTTCGCGTGTCGGTTCCGTCTCCTCGGGAAGATCATCAACGACAAGTGTAAGCCGCCGCGGCCCTGCGAAAGCTTTGACTGACCACCAGTCCGTGAAGTCCAATCCACGCGCTTTCATCTGTTGTTCGAACAGATTTACAAGCTCATGCTCTGCACGCGGTTGCATGCGCGCCGGGATTTCCTCGGAAAAGAATTCAAGCAGCAGCTGGGGCACGTTGTTCTGATCCTAACCCGCAAAGACTTTCTGGAAGGCCGGGCGCGACTGCACCGCCTTGATATAGTTTTCATAGCCGGGACGCATTTCGAACATGCCGAATTGTGTCGCCCAGCCCAGCGCACCGCCGATCAGCACGTCCGCCGCCGTAAACCAGTCGCCGAACAGATAGGGGTCGGCTTTCGCCAGGCGCGCATCCAGCACATCCATGACCAGTTCGACATTGCCCCAACCGGCCTGCTGGCGCTGGGTCTCGAATTTCAGCCCGGCCTGCATCATGGCCGGATCAATGCACGCGCTCTGATAGGCAATCCAGCGCAGATATTCACCGCGCCGCGGATCATCAATCGCCGGTGCCAGATCGTTTGGCGTTTTATATTTGTCGGCGAGGTAGATCGCGATAGCGGTCGTCTCGGTGACGATGGTGTCGCCATCCTTGATCGCCGGGATTTTCCCCATCGGATTGATCGCCAGAAATTCCGGCGTGCGCATCGAGCCGTCATCATAGGCGACCGGCCGAACCGTATAATCGCAGCCAATCTCTTCGAGCAGCCAGTGCGTCATCGCCGCCCGCGATTGCGGATTATGATAGAATTCGAGGCTCATGCCGCTTCTCCTTTTTGGGAATGGACCCACGCTTCTGCGCAGCCCTTGGCCAGTTCGCGCACCCGCGCAATCCAGCTGGCCCGCTCGGCCACCGAAATCGCGCCGCGCGCATCGACCAGATTGAACAGATGCGAGGCTTTCAGGCAGTAATCATAGGCCGGCAGCGGCAAGGGCTTGTCCAGCGATAACAAGGCCATGCATTGCTTTTCAGCGTCGGTGAATTGCCGCATCAGCATGTCGACATCGGCATGCTCGAAATTGAAGGCGGAATACTGGCGTTCGGCTTCCTGGAAGGTAAACATTCTCCACGCCCTGCAGATACATGGCGAGGCGTTCGAGGCCGTAGGTCAGCTCGCCGGAGACGAGCTCCACATCCATGCCGCCGACCTGCTGGAAGTAAGTGAATTGGCTCACTTCCATGCCGTCGCACCAGACTTCCCAGCCCAGCCCCCAGGCCCCGACCGTCGGGTTTTCCCAGTCATCCTCAACAAAGCGCACATCATGCAGCTTGCGGTCGATGCCGATGGCGTCGAGCGAGCCCAGATACAATTCCTGCAGATTGGCCGGGCTCGGCTTCAGCAGCACCTGAAACTGGTAATAGTGCTGCAAACGGTTGGGGTTCTCGCCATAGCGGCCATCCGCCGGACGGCGCGAGGGCTGCACATAGGCCGCTCGCCAGGGCTTTGAACCCAGCGAGCGCAGCGTCGTCGCCGGGTGCAGCGTGCCCGCGCCCACTTCGGTGTCATAGGGCTGCAGAATGGCGCAGCCCTGCTCGCCCCAATAAGCCTGCAGGCGAAGGATCAATTCCTGAAAGGACGGCGCAGCTTTTTTGCTCATGGAAATATCAGCCCCGACAGCCGGAAATCCGGCTCTGGATAAGTCGCGCGGACACTAGGAAAGCAGGGCCCGTCAATCAAGCAAGGATGGCGGTTGGAGCGGTGACTAGGGAATCTAGCTTTCGGTTTAATTTTCGCGCTGAATAATCTCTTTCCAGATTAAAATACCGATTATCGCGTCGACCTCGCATTTAACGCCAACTCCCAGTCGATCATAGTATTGGCTTCGCTTCCTGTGAAAAAATTCAACCGTCGCGGGCGAGGAATTCTGAATAATTTTTGGGTGGGAAATTAGATACTCAGCAAACAAGCAACCCAAAATCAAATCTTGAAATTTGCTTAGATTGTGAGGAATACACCGCCGCATTTCGGGAATGACACTCGAGGCTTCCGACAGAAATTCGTCGGGAACGCGTTTAAGCATCCAAAACCAGCGTTGGAATAACCAACCGTAAATCACCGCAACTCAACCCGGTCAGAACCGCGCAGGATGGACTCCGCCTCTGCGGTGTATTTCCGGTCAGATCCGTCATGCAGCACCAGTGGCGGCAAGAGCTTCATCGGACCGCGCACGCCCTTGCGGGCCGAGACCAGAATGCGCTTGGCCGGTTGATCGGCATAGGGCGCGACCGGTTTGACCACGACATCGCCGAACCACTTCTTCATCAGGATCAGAATGTCATCCAGACGGTCGGCGCGATGCACCAGCGTCACCCGCCCCTTGGGCATCAGCACTCTATTGGCCAGGCTGATCCAGGTTTCCAGCGGCACGCCCTGCCCCATATAGGCCGCCTGCTTCTGGAATTTCGGCGGCACCATTTTCTTCGGATCATCATAATAGGGCGGATTGAAAAACACCTGGTGCGCCAGACCCAGATGCCCCGGATTGGCGACATCGGCATGAAAGGCGACCACGCGATCCGCCCAGCCATTCGCCGCGATATTTTCATCCGCAAAGCCGAGCATGACGTTGTCTTTGTCAAAGCCCTGAAACCGGCTGACCTTGTTGTGATACGCCGCAACCAGCATCGCCGCGCCCGATCCACAGCCAAATTCCATACCGACATGTTCCGGTTTGAGGTCGATGGACGCGCCCAGAAGCACCGCATCCAGCCCGGATCGAAACCCGGCCTCGGACTGCCGGGCAATCACCTTGCCATCCAGCAGCGTGACCGGCTCAGTCATCGGGCAAATCGTCAAACGCCGCTTTCAGAGCGGATTTCGCCTGATGGGCTTCTTCATCAATCACCATGATCCTGCGTTTGATGAAAGGCACAGCTCCCGCATAGGCGCCGGCCGTTTCGCCATCCAGAACAATCGGTTCCAGCCCCGCCTGCCGCAAGACATTCTCGGCAAAGTTCAGCTCGACGGGATCATTCGTTCGAAAAACCTCGATCACGGACAGATCGCTCCTATTTGATGGGCTGCGACGATCAGCGCAGCGTTGCCAGCTTGCGGCAGTGTCCTCGCGTTTCTATTGTCGCTCAAGTCTAATGGGCCGTGGCTGTCGAAGGAAACCGGTTTGGATATCAGCGCAATTGCCAACCAGGCGCTTGAGCGCGCGGGCGAAGCAGTCGCGTCAAAGCCAAATGCTGCCGAGAAACTGGCGCGTCTGGCCGATGGCGAGATGAAGGCTGTGAATGCACTCATTCTCGAGCGCATGGGCAGCCCGGTGCCCCTGATTCCGAAACTCGCGAAATATCTGGTCGAGGCCGGCGGAAAGCGCGTGCGCCCGCTGGTCACCATCGCGGCGGCCAACATGATCGGCTATTCCGGCGAGGCGCATCTGAAACTCGCCGCCGCCGTTGAATTCATCCACACCGCCACCCTGCTCCATGACGATGTCGTGGACGAAAGCGATCTGCGCCGGGGCCGCAAGCCGGCCAATCTCGTCTGGGGCAATGCGCCCAGCGTGCTGGTCGGCGACTTCCTGTTTGCCCGCGCCTTCATGCTGATGGTGGATGCCGGCTCGATGGCAGCGCTGAAATCGCTGTCGCAGGCCTCCAGCATTATCGCCGAGGGCGAAGTCCGGCAGCTCGCCGTCAAGGGCGATATCGATGCCACGGTCGGCTCCTATATGGAGATCATCGAGGCCAAGACCGCCGCCCTCTTTGCCTCTGCTGCCGAAGTCTCCGCCATTGTTGCCGGCCGCCCGGCAGAGGAAATCGCCGCACTCGACACTTATGGCCGCGAACTCGGTCTCGCTTTCCAGCTGGTCGACGACGCGCTGGATTATGGCGGTCTCGCGCAGGCACTGGGCAAGAATACGGGCGATGATTTCCGCGAAGGCAAGGTCACCCTGCCCGTCGTTCTGGCGCTGCAAAAGGGCGATGACAGCGAAAAGCGCTTCTGGGCGCGCGTCATGTCCGAAGGCGAGCAAACCGACGCTGATTTCGAGACCGCGCTCGAATTGCTCCACAAGCATGAGGCGCTGAAATCCACGCTGGCCACCGCCGAGGACAAGGCCCGGACGGCTCAGGCGGCACTGGCGATTTTCCCGGACAATGAGTGGAAGACCGCGTTGAACGATCTCGCCGAATTCGTGGTGCAGCGCGCCAGCTGATCAGGATTTCAGATCCATCCCGGCTTTTGCCGCCTTGCGGCGGATCAGCGTATGCAGGGCGGTCAGCACAAGAACCATCGCACTGAAGGCGGCAAAGGGTGCAGGTCCGCCCAGCGCCTTCGCGCCAATCGCCAGCCCGACGCAAAGCATCGAAATCGCGAAATAGGCCAGCGCAACATGCCAGTGCGGCCAGTCCATCCTGACCAGCAATTGATAGGCATGGGTCCGGTGCGGGCTCAGGAAACCGATCCGGTTTCTGACCTTGCCAACGAGGGTCAGCAGCACGTCCGCCAGCACGGGCAGGATCAGCAGCGGAAACAGCCAGATATCGGTCGGCGCTTCAATAAGCTGCAACCCGGCTACGGCCACGATGGCGCCAATGGCCAGCGAGCCGACATCACCCAGAAACAGATAGGCTTTCGGCACATTGAAGATCGAAAATCCGACAAGGCCCGCGGCCAATGCAAATCCTGTAATCGACGTCACACCGACACCGATCACGCCCAGCCCCAGCCCCACCGGAATGAAAATGGCGACGATCAGCCCGTCCGATCCGTCCATGAAATTGGTCGCATTCGCGGCCACGAATATCCAAAGGACCGCGCCCGCAAACCCCGCCAGCCAGGGCAGCGCGAGGGCCATATCCGGCGTGATCCCGATGGCGGCCACCGGCCCGGTCAGCCAGACCAGAAGACTGGACAGCGCAATAATGATGACAAATTTCAGCCGCGTACCCAGCGCCAGAAGATCATCGCCCATCCCCAGAAGGCCAAAGCCCAGCGCGGCCAGCGCGAGGGGCCGCACCTCCTGCCCCATCCACATCGCCAGCATCAGGCCCAGACCGATCGCGGCCAGAATACCCAGCCCGCCGCCACGCGGCGTCGGCCGGGAATGACTGGAACGATGATTGGGGTGATCCAGCACACCGGCCCGCTTCACCAGCCAGCAAACGCCAAGTGAAAGGGCAAAACAGCAGAGGATCAGCACCGAGCTCATGCGGGCGTTATCGCCGAAGCGCCTGAAAAGACAACCGGCTGAACAAGCCAGTCCGGATGTTCAGACGTCAACCGGGCCGCTGCTACATCCCGTTCTGCCGCCGCCGGGTAGATCGCAAAACATGTTGCGCCGGAGCCGGACATACGGGCCAGATCTGCCTCATCCGCCGCCCCCAGCGCTGTCAGCACATCGCGAATGACCGGCTGAACCGACATTGCGGCATCAGTCAGATCATTCGTGGCCGCGCGAAGCGATTCGAGGATTGGCGCACGGCCTGTGTCCGCCGTCGGCCGGAATGCGGCACCGGTACCGGCAGGCATTGTGTCAAACGCCAAAAAAACCGGCCCGGTCGCCACCGGCAGACGCGGATTGACCAGCAGGGCGTGAAAATCCGGCCAGGCGTCGATAGGACGAATCCGTTCGCCGCGCCCCGTCATACGCAAGGGCTGTGACCAGACACAGGCCGGCACGTCAGAGCCGATTTCCGCTCCGATCCCGGCCAGCATGTCCAGCGGCCAATCCAGCTCCCAGAGCCGGTTGAATGCGCGCAAGGCGGCGGCCGCATCGGCCGAACCGCCTCCCAGCCCGGCCCCGGCGGGAATATGCTTTTCCAGTGTGATCTGACCGGCCGGTTCGCATCCGGCGGCGTTCGCCAGCGCACGGGCCGCACGGATGACAAGATTGTTCTCTCCGGCAGACAAGCCGACCGCTTCCGGACCACTGATATGCAAGGAGAGTTCGTCTGCTGGCGCAACGCTCAGCTGATCTCCCCAATCAGCAAAAACAACAATGGAATCGACAGGATGATAGCCATCCTCGCGCAAGGCACCGACGCGCAGGGCAAGATTGACTTTTGCCGCCGCAAATTCCCGGATCAAGGCGTTTCGGACGCCGCGTCCGCGACCCTCATATCGGCCAACTCGGGTGTTTCCCCGGCCAGACGCGCCATCAATCCGATGCGCTCATCCTCATCTGGGTTGAGCCCGAGCGCACGCTCCCACTGGAAGCGCGCTTCCAGTTCGCGGCCAACCTGCCAATAGGCATCGCCCAGATGATAATTGATCGTCGGCGCTTCCGGCGACAACTCGACCGCGCGCTCCAGATGCTGGACCGCCAACTCGTAATTGCCCTGCACATAATGGGCCCAGCCGAGACTGTCGATAATATGACCCTGATCCGGTGAAATCGACGCCGCCCGCTCGATCATGTCGAAGGCCTCGGCGATATTCATGTCGCGGATGACCCACATATATCCCAGATAGTTGAGCACTTCGGCTTCGTTGGGAGAGATCATCAGCGCCGACTGGAAATCAGCTTCCGCCTGCGCCCAGCGGCCGGTTTGTTCATAGCACATGGCCCGGAAATAATAGTATCGCCAGTCCGGCACCAGGTTTTGCGCCTCGCGGGCTTCCAGAGCGCGCGTGTACAATTCTGCGGCCAGCGTGAATTGTCCCGAAGATCGAAGCAGGTCGGCATAGACCAGCTGGGCCTCCACCGCACCGGTCTCGTCGGAAATCTCGCGCGCTTCGGCCAGCGCCGTGTCCAGATCACCTTGCGTGGCCCGCAACCAGATGCGGTCGATATCGGCGGGCAGGCGGAACGGGCCTTCGGGAACCGAATTATAGGCCTCGATGGCAGCATCCGACAGTCCGGTATTTTCCAGCGCCCCGGCCAGCAGCATGGCGGCGGGTGCATAATCGGGATCGAGACGATTGGTCAGACGCAGATAGACAACAGACAGATCGATTTCGGCTTGAGAGGCGAGCGCCGCAGACGGGCCGAAAAGGGACCGGGCTGCCGCCTGGCGAATCGTCATCGGACGCGGCATCCGCCGTGTCTCGGCGGCGATGCGCCGGGCCTCGGTAACGCTGCGCTCGATCGGATTCTGGCGCAGATAATTTTCATACAACTCGATGGCGTCGTCCCGGCGGCGTTGCCGCAGCAGGAAATCGCCATATTGAACCACAGCAATCCGGGTGAAAGGGCTTTCGCTGATCGCCGCCTGATAGGCCGCATCCGCCGCAGCGTCATCGCCGGCATAATCCGCCAGCAAAGCGCGGTGCATGGTCAGGAAGGCGGCCGCATATCCCGGCACGGACGCCGATCGGGCGCGGATCAATGCACCGTCGATATCGCCACTGCCCGCGCGGGCCCAGTCGGACATCAGGGACGCGATAAATTCGTTGAACGGACCCAGCTGCTCGGCATCCAGCCAGTCTGCCGCCTCGCTATAGCGTTGCTCGGCGATGGAATCGGCGGCCAGGAAAATCCGCGCGAGCCGCGTTTCATCTCCCGACAGGGCCGAAACCCGCGCCGCAGTGATGGCCGTCTCATCATCGCCCGACAAAACGGCCGAAAGGAAGGTCCGCTCCGCAAGTATGGGACTGTCCGGCTCCAGCTCCCAGGCGGTGGCATAATAATCAGCCGCGCCCTCGGCATCGCGTGACGTGCCGGCGACCCGCCCGGCGAGAAACGCGCCATAAGAGGACACGCCCTCATCTTCGGCATCGGCAAAGGGCGAGGACGGGTCAGAAGCCGTTGTCTGACAGGCCGTCAGGGCCAGTGCAGACATCCCGGCAAGCAGGAAAAGAGAGAACTTCATACCGTCACGATACGCCTTACATTGCGACACACAAGCCGGACCGGCCTACATGTTGGAGTAGATCGGTCCCTGCCCGCCTTCCGGCGTGGTCCAGTTGATATTCTGGTTCGGATCCTTGATGTCGCAAGTTTTGCAATGGACGCAGTTTTGCGCGTTGATAACAAACGACATTTCACCGGACTTTTCATCCTCGACCCACTCATACACACCTGCCGGACAATAGCGCGCCGACGGCCCGGCATAGACCTCCAGCTCGCTGGATTTCTGCAGCGCCATGTCCGCCACCTTCAGGTGGACCGGCTGATCTTCTTCATGATTGGTGTTGGAAATGAAGACGGATGACAGGCGGTCAAAGGTCAGAACGCCATCGGGTTTGGGATAATCGATCTTCTTGTGCTTGTCGGCCGGCTCGAGTGATTCCGCGTCGGTCTTGCCGTGGCTCATCGTGCCGAACAGCGACAGACCGCCAAGGATGTAGTTCATCCACATATCCATGCCGCCCAGCATGACGCCGAAGAAAGTGCCGAATTTCGACCAGAGCGGCTTCACATTGCGGACCAGCTTGAGATCCTTTGCGACCCAGGACGAGTCATAGTCGGACTGATAGCCACTCAGCTCGTCGCCCTCGCGGCCAGCCTGCACCGCTTCGAAAACGCGCTCGGCCGCCATCATGCCGGTCTTCATGGCGTTATGGCTGCCCTTGATACGCGGCACGTTTACAAAACCGGCTGAACACCCGATCAGCGCGCCGCCCGGGAAGGTCAGCTTGGGAACCGACTGGAATCCGCCCTCGGTGATCGCCCGCGCGCCATAGGAGAGACGCTCGGCCCCGTCGAACAGATCGCGAATTTGCGGATGGGTTTTGACCCGCTGGAATTCCTCGAAGGGCGAAATATACGGGTTCTTGTAATTCAGGTGCACGACATAGCCGACCGACACCAGATTATCGCCCCAGTGATAGAGGAAAGAACCGCCGCCCGTCTGGTTATCCAGCGGCCAGCCCATTGTGTGCTGGACCGTGCCCGGCTTGTGATGTTCCGGTTTTACTTCCCACAATTCCTTAAGGCCAATGCCGAATTTCTGCGGTTCCTTGCTGTTCACCCAACCATTTGCAGACCGCCCCGAGCGAGCCGGTATAGCAGCCATGATTGGTCATGAAGGGCGGAAAGGCGAAATTCGGAAAGCGGAAGCTGGAATGCTCTGACAGGGCGAGGAAAATATCGTCCTTCACTTCTGTTTCCAGCGGGCAGCCTTGCTCGCGCCAGTCCGGGATCAGCTCATTGAGGGCTTTCGGGTCCATGACAATGCCGGACAGGATGTGAGCGCCCACTTCGCCGCCCTTTTCCAGAACGGCGACGGAAATCTCCGCGCCCGCCTCGGCCGCCATTTGCTTCAACCGTATGGAGGCGGACAGCCCGGCCGGCCCCGCCCCGACGATGATGACGTCATATTCCATCGACTCGCGCTGAACGTCGTCTGACATGTTGTGCTGCTCCTTGCCCCGCAGTGCTTCGCTTTCTCTATGATCTGTCATAGCTTAGCTGTTCATATTCAGCTAGGGCACATTACGTGTCCGATCCAGCCGAAAGCCGCATGTTTCCGACGATGCCCGAAGCCGATACTCGATCCCGCGCCCTGAAAGCCCTCACCGGCTGGTGGGAGGATATGGGAATCGAGGCCGAGCTGGCGCCGCCGGCCAAACCCAAACGCCTCGCCCCGGCCGCCGCGCCCGAGCGGCCGCCGCGCGACCCGCTGCAAACGCCGCAAAAACCCGCGATTGCCACGCCTCAGGCCGCGCAGGCCGCCGGTTTCGGAACGCCCGATGGTGATCCGGAAGAGGCCCGCAAGGCGGTCGCCAGGGCCAGCACGCTGGATGAATTGAAGGCCGCCATCGAAGCCTTCGACGGCTGCGCCCTGAAGCGCACGGCGCGCAAGACCGTCTTTGCGCGGGGTAATCCCGAGGCCGCCATCATGATTGTCGGGGAAGCCCCGGGCCGCGATGAGGACGAACAGGGCAAGCCCTTCGTCGGCAAGGCGGGCCAATTGCTCGACCGGATGATTCGCGCCTCCGGCCTCGATCCGGAAACCGACGTCTATATTTCCAATGTCCTCAACTGGCGCCCGTCCGGCAATCGCACGCCGTCCACCGAGGAAACCGCCATCTGCCTGCCGCTGATCGAGCGTCATATCGCATTGGCGAATCCGAAAATCCTGGTCTTTGCCGGAGGCGTCTCGGCGCAAGCGCTGCTCCGCGCCACGACCGGCATCATGAAATTGCGCGGCCGCTGGTCTGAATATCGCGTCAAGGACGCCGACGGCGAAGCTGGCGAGCACATCCCCGCCATGCCGATCTTCCACCCGGCCTTCCTCCTGCGCCGCCCGCAGGAAAAAGCCCGCGCCTGGCGCGACTGGCTGGAAGTGGTGAAGAAGGTGGAAGGGGTTTAACCCCCTCACCCTGACCGCTCATCGCTTCGCGAATTCGCGCTCTTCCCTCTCCCTCGAGGGAGAGGGAAAGGGTGCGAGCCCGTCGGGCGAAGCGCCCGAGGGTGAGGGGGTACAAAGCGCGACAAACCTGATTGGCCGGCATTGACTGTAAGGCCTTTTATGTTCGCAGATTTTCTGCGCGCTCTTACACCGTCATCCCTGCGAAAGCAGGGAACCAGAGCGACATTGGCGACAAATAAATCCATGCGCGCAATCGGCGCAGCGGTGACACTCGCGGCTGGTTGGCTCAGGGCGTGCCGGTGGAAATTGCGGAACTGGGTCCCTGCTTTCGCAGGGATGACGGGAATGTGGATATCAGCGCCACTCGTTCTTGATTTGTTCCATTATTAGGAACATAATCCTGACATGTCGAAAGCCCCCCGCACCCCGCCCTGCCTGAATTCGTCGACCGACCTGACCGGCGATCCCCTGCCCCAGCCCTTGCAGCCCAGAGGCAGAGGGGCGCGGTCCAATCGCAGCAATCGCTTCGAGGACAAGGCCTATGAGCCCTTCGATGATGGCTGGCGCGAAACGGACCCCGAACCGGGACAACTGCGCACCGTCACCCTGATCGATTCCGCGCGTACCATCATCACCCGGAACACCTCGCCGGACATTTCCTTCAACCAGTCGATCAACCCCTATCGCGGCTGCGAGCATGGCTGCGTCTATTGCTATGCCCGCCCCAGCCACGCCTATTGGGGCTATTCGCCCGGCCTCGATTTCGAGAGCGTCATCTTCAAGAAGCCCGAGGCGGCACGCCTCCTGGAGCGTACCTTCCTCGACCGGCATTACCGGCCCGAACCCATCGTCATCGGGGCCAATACCGATTGCTATCAGCCGATCGAACGGCGCGAGGAAATCACCCGCGACATCCTGAAAGTCTGCGCCGCCTTCAGCCACCCGGTCAGCGTCATCACCAAATCCGCCCTGATCCTGCGCGATCTGGACATCATTGCCCCCCTGGCCAGGAAGGGATTATTCCGCGCCGCCATTTCCATCACCACGCTGGATCGCAAGCTGGCGCGGGATATGGAGCCCCGGGCGGCGACGCCCTCACGGCGGCTGGAAACCGTGCGCTCGCTCAGCGAGGCGGGCGTCCCCGTCACTGTCATGGCAGCGCCGATGATCCCGGCCCTCAATGATCGCGAGCTGGAAGCCATATTGAAAGCCTCCGCCGAGGCCGGCGCGATCTCGGCTGGCTATGTGCTCCTGCGGCTGCCAATGGAGATCAAGGGCCTGTTCAAGGAATGGCTGGCGACCACGCGTCCGGATTCAGCCTCGCATGTCATGTCGCTGGTGCGCCAGACGCGCGGCGGCGAAGAATATGATTCTGCCTATGGCAAACGCCAGCGCGGAGACGGTCCCTATGCCCGCCTGCTCGCCAACCGTTTCCGCCGCGCGATAGAACGCTATGGCCTGAAGACACGCGGTCCGGGCCTGCGCTGTGACCTCTTCGAACGGCCCCTCGCCCGCGGCAATCAGGGGAGTTTGTTTTGAACCCCTCACCCTCGAAAACCGGTCACTATCGTATCCGATTTTCTCTTCCCTCTCCCCTTTCGAAGGGGAGAGGGTAAGTGGGCGAAATCGCGAAAGCGATGAGAGCGCTGGGTGAGGGGTTTTTACACATGCGCCAATCAGGCTAGCTAGGTCACATGGAAAAAAGGCACACCATCGCCGGGATAGACGAGGCCGGCCGGGGCCCGCTGGCGGGGCCGGTGGTGGCGGCGGCCGTGATATTGCGGGAGTCTATCGACGGGCTGAACGATTCCAAGAAGCTCAGCGAGAAACGCCGGATCGCTCTGGCGCACGAAATTCGCGAAACCGCCCTCTTCGGCGTCGGTATTGCCGAGCCCGAGGAGATTGACCGCATCAACATCCTGCAGGCGACGATGACCGCCATGCGCCGGGCGGCCGTCAATCTGGGCGAAGTGCCAGCCGAATTCCTGATCGACGGCAATCGCACGCCCGATCATCTGCCGGCTCCGGCCAGATTTATCATCGGCGGCGATGCGCTCGAGCCGGGCATTTCCGCAGCCTCCATTGTCGCCAAGACCGTCCGTGATGACCTGATGATCCGCGCCGCCGAGCGCTGGCCTGCCTACGGGTTTGAGGGTCATAAGGGCTATGGGGCCCGCACGCATCTGGATGCGATTGCCACCCACGGCCCCTGCCCGATCCACCGGATGAGCTTCTCGCCCATGCGACAACCTGCATTCGTTTAACCGCCCGTTAGGCCCGAGGCGCGATTCTGGGCCTCAACAAGGTTAATTCGGGTGGAGTAAAGCAGTGACCAGCAAGCTGCCAGTCAATCAGATTCTGCAAGGGGAATGCGTGGATGTCATGCGCACCCTGCCGGATGAATGCGTCGATCTCGTCTTCGCCGATCCGCCCTATAATCTCCAGCTCGGCGGCGATCTGCATCGCCCGGACAATTCCAAGGTTGATGCGGTCGATAATGACTGGGACCAGATCGGCAATCACGATGATTACGACCTGTTTTCCTGTGCCTGGATGGAAGAAGCCAAGCGCATCCTGAAGCCGAATGGCGCGATCTGGGTGATGGGTGCCTATCACAATATTTTCCGGGTCGGCTCTTTCCTGCAGGATATGGGCTTCTGGATCCGCAATGACGTGATCTGGCGCAAATCCAATCCGATGCCGAACTTCAAGGGCACGCGCTTCACCAATGCGCACGAAACCCTGATCTGGGCGTCCAAGACCAAGGACGCCAAGCCGACCTTCAACTACGCCGCCATGAAGGCGCTGAATGACGGCGTGCAGATGCGCTCCGACTGGGTATTGCCTATCTGTTCGGGCGGTGAACGTATCAAGGCCAGCGATGGCAAGAAGGCGCATCCGACCCAGAAACCGGAAGCCTTGCTGCACCGCGTCCTCCTGGCGACGACCGCACCCGGCGATCTTGTCCTCGATCCCTTCTTCGGCACCGGCACAACCGGCGCCGCCGCCAAGCGGTTGGGCCGCAAATTCATCGGTATTGAACGCGAAGACGCCTATGTGCAGGTCGCGACCGAGCGCCTGGAAGGCATCCGCCCTGCGGCGGCGGAAACACTCGCGGTAACAAAATCCAAGCGCGCCGAAGTCCGCGTGCCGTTTGGCAATCTGGTCGAGATGGGCCTCGTAAAGCCCGGCGACACGCTTTATTGCTCCACGGGCAAACGCACAGCGCGTGTCCGCGCGGACGGCTCCATCCTGTCCGGCAAGATTGAAGGCTCGATCCACAAGGTCGGCGCCGAGATCCAGAATGCGCCATCGTGCAATGGCTGGACCTTCTGGCATATCCGCAAGAAAGGCACATACGCGCCAATCGACACGCTGCGCGCCGAAATCCGCGCCGCGATGGAAGCCTAGAAACTGGCCCGAACCGCCTTTTTCATCAGGCTGGGCAGGGCCAGCTGATCGATTTCGCTGACGGCATACCAGCCGCCTTCGATCGGTTCCCAATCATCGGCGGCCTCGGCGCGCCACATCTGCAAGTCCAGCGTGAAATGCGTGAAGACATGCCGGACCAGACCTCTTGTGTCCCAGCTCGTCTCAAACGGCGCGAGAGCCTTCGCCTCGGCCTCACGCCACGCATTTGTGCGCCACTCCGTCGACGGCACTTCCAGCATACCGCCCAGCAATCCCCGGGGCGGGCGTTTGCGCAGCCATATATCCGGCCCCCGAAACACAGCAAAGCCAATGGCCTGACGGTGCGGCTTGGCAACTTTCGCCGCCTTGACGGGATAGGCCTCCGGCTGGCCTTGCGCATGGGCGGCGCATTCCGCACGCCAGGGGCAGGACGGACAGTATGGCGAACGCGGCGTGCAGACCGTTGCGCCCAGATCCATGATCGCTTGCGCATAATCGCCGGGACGATCGGGTGAGGCCAGCGCCGCAGCGATACGCTTGATCTCCGGCTTGGAATTCTTGACCGGCAGAGGCAGGGCGCAGAGCCGTGTGATCACCCGCTCAACATTGCCATCGACCACACTGGCCGGCAGATCAAAGGCCGCCGCCCGGATCGCCGCCGCCGTATAAGGGCCAATTCCCGGCAAGGCCAGCAGGGCCGCCTCGTCGCTGGGAAAATCGCCCCCGGCCTCGGAGACGGCGCGCGCACAGGCCATCAGATTGCGCGCCCGGGCATAATAGCCCAGCCCCGCCCAAGCCGCGAAAACCTCATCCTCGCTGGCCGCCGCGAGATTCTGCACGCTCGGCCAGCGCTCAAGAAACTTGAAAAAATAGGGTGTGGCATGCGGCACGGTGGTCTGTTGCAGCATGATTTCCGACAACCACACGGCATACGGGTCCGCGATGCGTCCCGCCTTCCGGTCCTCCGGGCGGAGGCGCCAGGGCAGGCTTCGCCCCTCGGCATCATACCAATCCAGCAGGCGGGCGCGCATGTCAGCAATCGGAAGATCGGCGTCTCTTGTCATGGCGAATAAACTTGTCTTGTCCGCGCGCTCAGGCAACGATGATTGTCATGGCATCCTCCCAACGCCCGACCTCTCTGGAAACGCTGGCCGCGCGCTATCTCAACAAGCGCCGGGGCAAGCCGGCGTTTCGCGGTGCCCCGCCGGCCGGACGGGCGGCAGCCAAAATCCTGAAACCGCTGGCGGCAAAATTCGGCCCCGGCACGGACCGGATGGCCGAACACTGGGGCGAAATTGTCGGCGACCGGCTGGCCGGGTGGTCGTCGCCGGATGCCATTCGCGGCGGAACGCTCTATATCATTGTCAAAGGGCCCGCCGGGGCCTTGATCGAAGCAGATGCACCGAGAATTCTCGAACGCCTGAAGACAATTTCGGGCGCTTCGGCACCGGCACGCCTCCGGGTCAAGCAGGGCAATCCCCGCCCGGTGGGGGAAGGTTCACACGCGCTTGTGAACCGCGAAGTGAAAAAAGACATGAGTGAAGGGGTAGAGATTGACCCGGATGCCCGGCTATCTTCTGCCCTGAAACGGTTTGAGCGGGCGAATGAGCGCCGCAAACGCGGAGAATGAACGAATGACACTTACACGACGGGCTCTGGCCCTTACCTCGATAGCGTCGGCTGCCCTTCTCGTCGCGTGCGGCGGAGGCGGATCTTCCTCGTCCGGTGGCGGCACCCAGTTCGAACGGGCCGGCGACCGGGCTGTCGGCTCGGCTGATGCTCCGGTGACACTCATCGAATATGCCTCGACATCCTGCCCGCATTGCGCCGACTTCCACGATGAAGTCTATCCGACCATCGAGTCGCGCTATATCGACACCGGTCAGGTCCGTTTTGTGTTCCGCGAAATGCTGACGGGCCAGCCGCAACTGGCGCAGGCCGGATTCATGCTGGCGCGTTGTGCGCCGGAAGACCGTTATTTTGACGTCATCGGCCTTCTGATGGACCAGCAACAGGCCATCTTCCAGGCTGCCGGCAGCCCGACGGGCGCACGCGGTGAATTCTGGAATATCGCCCAGACGGTCGGGATGACACGGGATCAGTTCAACGCCTGCATTTCCGACGCCGAGCTGCGTCAGGCGGTCGGCGATGCGCACAATCAGGCCATCGAAGACGGCATTGACGGTACGCCGCGCTTCATCATCAATGGTCATGTTCTGGACGCTGACCGCACGGGCGGGCAGCTGGTCTATTACTGGAATGATGCGCCCCTGATGATCGATGGCGAGACCGTGCCCGCGACGGTGGATGAGGAAACCTTCGTTCGCATTCTCGACCACTTCGTCGCTGAATCCGGCGGCGCTGCCGCCCCAGCCGATTCCCCGGAGGAATAATGACTTTCAGGCTTCTGACGCTCGCTTTCTGCACGCTTCTGATCACAGGGGCCGCTTCGGCACAAACCCCTCATCCGGGCGAAGAACGCCCGGATGACCGGGCCGTCGGGGAGGTCGATGCACCAATCCGCATGGTGGAATATGCGTCGGTCGCCTGCCCGCATTGCCGATCCTGGTATGAAACCGTCTGGCCGATGGTGCAGGACGAATTCATCTCGACCGGTGAAATGCGCTTCATTTATCGGGAGATGCTGACCGGTCAGCCACAATTGGCCGCCATCGGATTCATGATCGCGGATTGCGCGCCAGAGGATCAGTATTTCAACGCCCTGCACCTGCTATTTGAAACCCAGAACGAGATTTTCGGACTGGTTCAGGAACAGCAAAGCACCGCGCCGGTCTACTATCGCGTCGCGAATGCTCTGGGTCTGTCGGAAGACGAGGCGAATGCCTGTATTGAAGATGAAGCCATGCAACAACGCGTGCTGGCACGGCATCAACAGTCGGTCGAAGACGGTGCAGGCGGCACTCCGGCCTTCTTTATCAACAATTATTTGCTGACCACGGACCCCACACCGGACGGGTTAGCCTATGTTTATCATGTAGATGGCGAGCCTTTGATGCTCGATGGCCAATTGGTGCCGTCTACACATGATGCAGACACATTCCGCCGAATCATTTTGTATTTGGCCTATGAGCACGGTGAAAACACCGGCGAATAGGATGGGTCAGACGGCAGCCACAAGGCATAGGACCGTCATGTAGGGACGGGACTGCGTGGAATTCAACTCGCTCAGGCTGACCGGCTTCAAGTCGTTTGTGGACTCGACCGAGCTCTCGATCGAGCCCGGCCTGACAGGCGTGATTGGTCCCAATGGCTGCGGCAAATCCAATCTTCTGGAGGCGCTGCGTTGGGTGATGGGGGCCACCTCCGCCAAATCCCTGCGCGGTTCCGGCATGGAAGACGTCATCTTCTCCGGCACCGATGCCCGTCCGTCTCGCGAGCATGCCGAGGTCAAGCTGGTCATCTCCAATGCAGACCGGACCGCGCCTGCCCGTTTCAACGACAACACTATTCTGGAAGTCGTCCGCCGTATCGTGCGTGGCGCCGGATCCAGCTACAAGGTCAATGGCGAGGAAGTTCGTGCCAAGGACGTGCAGCTTCTGTTCGCCGACGCCGGCACGGGCGCGAACTCGCCCGCCCTTGTGCGGCAGGGCCAGATCAGCGAGCTGATCAACGCCAAACCTGAAAACCGCCGCAAGGTATTGGAAGAAGCCGCCGGCGTCTCTGGCTTGCGCGCGCGCCGTCATGAAAGCGAGTTGCGGCTCAAGGGCGCGGAAACCAATCTCGACCGCTTGCAGGACGTCATTGACGAACTGGAATCCCGGCAGGCCGATCTGGAGCGTCAATCGCGTCAGGCCGCTCGCTATCGCAAACTCTCGTCTGATATTCGCGGGCTGGAAGCTGCGCTCTGGCTTCGCCGCTGGCGCGAGGCTGAAGCGGCTGTCGAAGCCGCAGCCGAAGCGCTGGAAGCCTCACGCGGCATCGCCAGTCAGGCCGCAGAAGCAGCGGCCTCGGCCAGCCTGATGGCCGAAAAATCAGCGGCCGACCTCGACCCGTTGCGGCAGGCGGAGGCTGAAGCCAGTGCGGCTCTGCGGCGCATCGAGCGCGAACGCGACACGCTTGACCGCGATGCCGCCGATGCCGAACGTCACGTACAGGCGCTGGAACAACGCCTTGCCGATCTGACATCGCAGATCGAGCGAGAGGGCCTGATCGGTGAGGACGCCGAAGCCGCCATCAACCGCATTCGGGAGGGCATCGCCGCCCTTGAAGCCGAAGCAGAAGGCGAAGCGTCCGCGATGGAAGCCGCTGCAGGCGTGCGCGATGAACGCGACGCCGAGCGTCAGGAAAAACAATCCGCGCTCGATGATGCCTCCAACCGCTTTGCCGCCATCCGCGCCGAACGCGATGCCGCCGCGCGCAACCGGACGCAGGCCGAACAGCGCGTTTCCCGTCTCAATCTGGAGCGCGATCGGGCCAATCAGTCCTTTGCCTTGCTGGGCGAAGGCGATGAAAGCGAGCTCACTGCCATCATCAAGGCTGCTGAAGCCGCTGAAGCCGCCGTGGAAGGAGCCCGCAATACACGCGACAAAGCCGAGGCAGCGCGGCTTGAAAGCGAAACCGCGGAACGAGCCGCTCTTGAGCCCCTGAGCGCCCTTCAGTCGGAAGCCTCGGCGCTGGAGCGGGAAATCGCCACTCTGACCCGGCTTCTGGAACAGGATCATGTGGAGGACCGGGCGCTGGATTCCATGCGCGCCGCTCCCGGATATGAAAAGGCGCTGGGCGCCGCGCTGGGTGATGATCTCGAAGCTTCACTGAACGAGGAATCGTCCCGGCATTGGGGCGGCAATGCCCGCAAGGCGGCTGACCTGCCATCTGGCTGTGAGCCACTCTCGAAATTTGTCGAAGCCCCAGCCGCCCTTGCCGTCCGGCTTGCCGCCATCGGTATCGCCGATGCGCAATCCGCCAGCGAATTGGCAGGACAGCTTCAGCCCGGACAGCGCATTGTCACACGTCAGGGCGATCTCTGGCGCTGGGACGGATATGTCTCGCGCGCGGACGCGCCGTCTGCCGCAGCCGCCCGCCTGGAGCAACGCAACCGGCTTGAAAATGCCCGGCAGGAAGCCGCCGCGCTGGAAGAGAAAATCCAGGCCGCGTCGGATGGCGTGGATGAAGCCCGCCTTGCCCTGGCACAGGCCCGCGAATTTGAACGCAAGACGCGCCAACAGGCCGCCGAGGCCGAACGCGCCGCCCGGGACGCTCAGTCAAAAGCGGCAGGCGCGCGCGAAAAGGCCGCACGCGATAATGAGCGCCGCGCCGCCCTCTCGGCAGAAATCGATCGGCTGACAGCCGAATGCGAAGACGCCCGCGAACAGCTGAAAGCGGCTGAAGCCTCGCTTAAGGATGAAGCCGGCCTTGCAGCCGCGCAGGAAAACCTGACCACCGCCCGCGAGGCTGCCGATCAGGCGCGCGCCATTTTCGACGAAGCGCGTCAGGCCTATGAAGACCTCGCCCGCGCCTCTGCCGACCGGCAACGCCGGATCGCGGAAATGGGCCAGGAGCGCAATGAGTGGCAGACCCGGGCACAAAGCGCCGCGACGCGCCTGGATGAATTGACTACTGCCCGCGACGACACCAGCCAGAAACTGGAAGCGGCGCGTCTGAAGCCGGGTGAGATTCGCGAACGCCTCGGCAAGATTGGCGAAGCGCTCACCGAGGCCGCGCGTCTCGCTGAAGAGGCCCGCGACCGCGCCCTGGGCGCCGAAACCGCCGCGAAAGCCGCTGACGGCGCAGCCCGCACGGCGGAACGCGATGCGTCGACCGCCCGTGAGAAGCGCGCGGCTGATGAAGCCCGGCTGGCGGCCGCCAATGAACGGCTTGATGAAACCGATTCGCGCCTGCGCGAAGCCACCGGCGAAACCGCTCTGGTACTGGCAGAGCGCGTCGAACCGGCTTTTGAAAAGCTGGGTCTGGATGATCTGGAGCGCAAGCTGGACGGATCCCGCCAATCGCGCGAGCGCCTGGGCGCGGTCAATCTGCGCGCCGATCAGGAAGCGACCGAGCTTCAGGAAAAGCGCGATGAGCTGGTCAAGGAACGCGAAGATTTGCTGGCGGCGATTGATCGCTTGCGCAAGGGCATTGATGCCCTGTCGCGGGAAGGCCGGGCACGCTTGCTGGAAGCGTTTGAACGAATCGATCAGCATTTCCGCCAGCTCTTCGAAACCCTGTTTGAAGGCGGCCATGCCGAGCTCGCCCTGACGGAAAGCGATGATCCGCTGGAAGCCGGGCTTGAGATCTTCGCCTGCCCGCCGGGCAAGAAGATGGAGCGGATGTCGCTGATGTCCGGCGGCGAACAGGCACTGACGGCGTCGGCACTGATCTTCGCGGTCTTCCTGTCCAACCCTGCCCCGGTTTGCGTTCTCGACGAGGTCGACGCGCCTCTTGATGACGCCAATGTGGATCGCTATTGCCGGATGCTGGATGAAATGCGGCGTCTGACGGCGACTCGTTTCCTCATCATCACCCATAATCCGCTCACCATGTCGCGCATGGATCGCCTCTATGGCGTCACCATGGCCGAACGCGGTGTTTCGCAGCTTGTCTCCGTTGATCTCGCACGTGCGGAACAACTCATCGCCGCTGAATAATTTTTCTCTTATTTTTCATAAGGATAATATGCGCATAGCTATGCTTGACTTGCCCTCCCCCCTTGTCTAGCTTGCGCGCGCTTTCCGGGGGTCCGGATGGCAACCAGATCATGATGTCCAAACGCGACGAACCAGACCGGAGCAATCCTGAAGATCACCTCGCCGATTTCGAGAAAAGGCTATCTGCCAAGCTCGAAGCCCGGAGAGTAGAGGATCACAAATATGACCGCCCGCAACAGGGCTGGGCAACAGGATTGAGGTACGGAACGGAGTTCATGGTTGGAGTATTGGTAGGGGCGTTGATCGGCTATCTGATTGACGTCCTCTTTAATACCCTGCCGTTTGGATTGTTGATCGGGACTTTTTTGGGATTTGGTGCTGGGACGGTCAACGTCGTTCGAGCCGCAAAAGAACTGAGCGAACGCGCATCGCGCGAAAATTAAGGGGCCGGCCGTGGTAGACACGAACCCGATCAAACAGTTCGAGATTCATGAAGTCGCTCCGCTGGAGATCGCGGGCTTCAACCTGGCTTTCACGAACTCTGCATTCTTCATGTTGCTGGCGACCGTGTCGGTAACCCTGCTGATGGTTCTGGCCACCAACAAGCGCGCCCTGGTACCGGGCCGCGGCCAGTCGATTGCAGAAATCCTCTACGGATTCGTGGCCGACATGGTGCGATCCTCGGCAGGGAATGAAGGCCTGCGCTTCTTCCCCTTCGTCTTCACGCTCTTCATCTTCATTCTGGCCGGCAATATGTTCGGCATGTTCCCCTATCTGCCGCTGCCGATTCCCGGCGTCGACAATCACAGCTTCACCATTACCAGCCACATCATTGTCACGCTGACACTTTCGCTGATGGTCATGGCCATCGTGGTCGGCTTTGGTGTTTACAAGAATGGCTTCAAATTCCTGAAGCTGTTTGTTCCGGCGGGCGTGCCGCCAATTCTCTATATTATCGTGACGCCGATCGAGGTCATTTCCTTCCTCTCGCGTCCGATTTCGTTGTCCGTGCGTCTGTTCGCCAACATGCTGGCGGGACACATTCTTCTGAAAGTGTTCGCCGGCTTTATCATCATGCTGGCAAGCGCAGGCGCCGCCTGGGGTATTGTCGGTGTCTTGCCGTTTGCAATGGTGATCGGACTGACGGCGCTGGAATTCCTCGTGGCCTTCCTTCAGGCCTACGTTTTCGCCATTCTGACTTGCATTTATCTCAACGACGCGCTTCACCCGGCACACTGACGGGTAAAGCCAGACTATCTAACCGGACCGCTTACAAGGAGCTCCAAAATGGAACAGGGTCTTATCGATCTCGGAAAATACATCGGCGCTGGCCTCGCTTGCCTCGGCATGCTGGGCGCCGCCATGGGCGTGGGCAACATCTTTGGTTCCTTCCTGCAAGGTGCCATGCGCAACCCCGCTGCTGCTCAACAACAATTCGGCACGCTGATCTTCGGCTTCGCCGTGACGGAAGCTCTCGGCATCTTCTCGCTGCTGATCGCGCTTCTGCTTCTCTTCGTCGTCTAGAACGACAGACAACGTATTGGCCGCGGGCTTGCGGGCCCGCGGCTGACGGTATTGTGCTAACGGAAAGAGTCGTCCCATGACGCTCATTGCGCTGATGAATCTGGCGGTCACCGCGGCTGAGGAAGCCCACGGCGGAGAGCATGAAGCTTCCGGCGCCTTCCCGCCATTTGATCCGACCTACTTTGCATCGCAGATCTTCTGGCTCCTGATTTCGTTCGGGGCGCTGTATTTCCTGATGTCCCGCTGGGTCCTTCCGCGGATTGGCGGCATCATTGAAGAGCGCCGTGACCGGATTGCCGACGATCTGGATGCCGCTCAGCAGGTCTCTGCCGAGGCCGAAGAAACCCGCGCAGCGTATGAGCAGGCTCTGGCCGATGCCAGGGCTCGCGCCCACAGCCTGGCCGCTGATGCCAAGGCCGCCATGGACAAGGAAATCGCCGCCGAGACCGCAGAGGTCGACGCCGCCATTGCCGCCAAATCTGCTGAGGCTGAAAAGGCTCTTGCCGAAGCGCGCACCAAGGCGCTCGCCGAAGTGCGCAACATCGCGTCTGCAACTGCGGTGGACGTGGCTAATGAAATCGGTGGTCTGAGCGTGACCGAAGCGGACGCCGACAAGGTCATCACGGCCCTCGAAGGCCGGTAGGAGAAACGCGTATGACTTATCTCCTGAACGACACCTCATTCTGGGCCACAGTCGCCCTGGTCATTTTCTTTGGTATCCTCGTCTGGGCCAAGGTTCCGAGCATCATCTCCAAGCAGCTTGATGATCGCGCCGACAAGATCCGCGGCGATCTCGATGAAGCCCGCCGCATGCGCGAGGAAGCACAGGAATTGCTGTCCAGCTTCCAGCGTAAGCAACGTGAGGCAGAAGCCGAGGCCGAAGCCATCATCGAGCAGGCAAAATCCGACGCCAAAAATCTGCGCGAAGAAGCCCGTGTCGAACTCGCCGCTCGCATGGAGCGCCGGACCGCGCTGGCCGAGCAACGCATCGCGCAGGCCGAGGCCCATGCGGTTGCAGAAGTGAAGGCGCTGGCCGCTGACCTCGCAACCGATGCGGCGGCCCGGCTGATCGCTGAAAACACAAAGAAGGCGGACCACACCAAGCGTCTGAAAGACGATCTGGCCGATCTGGAAACCAAGCTGAACTGATCAGCGCATTATCGTGAAAGAAAAGCCCCGGTTCGCCGGGGCTTTTTTATGCCTGACGGGTCGAAGGACCATCATCGGGATCGTCGTCTTTTTCGCCGAAGACGCTTTTGACGCGTTGCCAGATGCCCGGATGGCGCTTCAGGAAGCCGGTGATGATACGGTGGCCCCTGGCTGAACTGCCCGCCAGCATGATCGCGCCAAGAATAAACAGCGGCAAACCGATCGGGATGAAGGGCGTTATCAGCGCCAGAGGTATGGAAATCACCATCAGCGCCAGGCCCAGCGCGATCCCGATCATCCGCAGAACCGTCGCAATAACGCTGCCCAGCGGCGTCTTGCTCATATTGTTCAGCGTCTCGTTCATAGGCCTGCTTGCGATCCTGACATTCCGGTCAATGGCTTAGATGGCTCTGCCTATTCGATCTTCAAGTCGGCGGATATCACCCATTCGACACATAAACAGTGAAAAAGTCCGGAATCAGGCAAAACGCTGACTCCGGACTGATTTATTCAGCGGCTTGCAGATCGTCCGCCGGTGGCGTCCAGCGCAGAACGGGCTGGCGTGCAGCACGGGTTTCATCAAGGCGGCGCATGGGCGCATGGATTGGGGCGGTCTTGAACCGGTCCGCCTCACCGGCCGACGCGGCTTCGGCCAGCCCCAGCAGCACATCACAGAAGCGGTCCAGACCGGACTTTGATTCCGTCTCGGTCGGTTCAATCAGCATGGCCCCGTGCACGACCAGCGGGAAGTACATGGTCATGGGGTGATAGCCCTCATCGATCATGGCTTTCGCAAAGTCGAGCGTGGTGACGCCGGTGTCTTTCAGGAAGCGGTCGTCAAACAGCGCTTCGTGCATGCACAGCCCGTCAAAGGACGGCGTCATGACGTCTTTCAGGCGCGCCAGGATATAGTTCGCATTCAGCACTGCATCCTCGGAGGCTTGCTTCAGACCGTCCGAGCCATGGCTCATCATATAGGTCAGGGCGCGGGTAAACATCCCCATCTGGCCATGAAAAGCCGTCAGCCGTCCAAAGGGGCGGGCGTCAGATCCATCCATATCAGACAGGTTTTCAGCCATTTTTAGCTCGGCGCCGCTGGCCGTTTTCACAACAAACGGCAAGGGCGCAAACGGTGCCAATGCTTCGGAGAAGACAGTCGGACCCGAACCGGGCCCCCCACCGCCATGCGGGGTGGAGAAGGTCTTGTGCAGATTGATGTGCATGGCATCAATGCCGAGATCGCCCGGCCGCACGCGGCCAACAATGGCGTTGAAATTCGCCCCGTCACAATAGAAATAGCCCCCCGCCTCATGGATCAGGTCGGCGATTTCCTTGATGTCGCGCTCAAACAGGCCGCACGTATTGGGATTGGTCAGCATGATGCCGGCCACATCATCGCCCAGCTTGGCCCTGAAGGCTTCCATGTCCACGCGGCCCGTCTTGTCGGCGGGAATTTCATCGCAATAAAAGCCGCACTGAACAGCAGTGGCCGGATTCGTGCCATGGGCCGATTCCGGCACCAGAACGCGGCGGCGGCCGGTTTCACCGCGCGCATCCAGCGCCGCGCGGATCGCCATCATGCCACACAATTCACCATGCGCGCCGGCCTTCGGGCTCATAGCCACGGCCGGTGTGTTGGTCAGAACCATCAGCCAGTGCGCCAATTCCTCGATCAGCTTGTAGGCACCCTGCACCGTCTTTTCCGGTTGCAGCGGGTGGATGTCGGCAAATCCCGGCAAGCGCGCCATCTTCTCGTTGAGGCGGGGATTATGCTTCATCGTGCAGGAGCCCAGCGGATAGAGGCCCAGATCAATCGCATAATTCTTGCGCGACAGGCGCACATAGTGGCGCATGGCTTCCGGCTCGGCCAGACCCGGCAGGCCGATCGGGCCTTCACGCTTCATCGCGCCGAGGCGGGATGCCCCGCCCTTCGGCGTCGGCAGATCGACACCGGAGACATCCAGTGAACCGCGCTCGAACAGAAGCGGCTCGGCCTGATCCAGCCCGCGCGAGCCGGACAATGTTTCATAACCGCCGGGATCAATATCGTGTTCCATCTTGGTCGGACGGCCTTGCGTGTTCATGCTCATGACAGCACCTCCCGGAGAGCGGTCTCGAACGCCGCCAGATCGTCGTCGCTATTGGTTTCGGTCGCCGCCACAATCAGCACATCGTCCAGGCCGCCGCCGGGATAGAGGCGCGAGGCCGGCACACCGCCGAGCACGCCCTTGTCGACCAGTGCGTCCACGACGTCCGCTGCCGGCTTGTTCAGGCGCAAGGCAAATTCATTGAAGAAGGTGTCGGTCAGCAACTCCACCCCTTCGATACCGGAGAGGCGATCCGCCAGATCACAGGCGGTTTCATGGTTCAGCTGCGCCAGAGTGGTGAGACCCTTTTCGCCCAGCAGCGTCATGTGGATGGTGAAGGCCAGAGCACACAGGCCGGAATTCGTACAGATGTTCGAGGTCGCCTTGTCACGCCGGATATGCTGTTCGCGCGTGGACAGCGTCAGCACATAGCCGCGGCGGCCATCGGCATCCACCGTCTCACCCGCCAGACGGCCGGGCATGTTGCGGATGAAATTTCGATCATTCTTGCAGGCAAACAGGCCGACATAGGGTCCGCCGAAATTGAGGCCGACTCCGATGCCCTGCCCTTCGCCCACGGCGATGTCCGCGCCCATCTCGCCCGGTGATTTGACGAGACCCAGAGAGACCGGCTCGGTGAAGACGGCAATGACGAGCGCGCCGTGCGCATGCGCCTTCTCGGAGATATCCGAAAGGTCATGCAGGCGACCGAACACGTCCGGCGTCTGGATGACCACACACGCCGTCTCGTCATCAATCGCCTCGGAAATGCCCGACAGACCGCCCAGATCCGGATCGGTGGAAGCAATATCGATATCCAGATACTTGGCCGATGTGCGCGTCGTTTCGGCGTAATGCGGGTGCAGGGAACCGGCGAGGACGGCCTTCTTGCGCCTGGTGACGCGGGCCGCCATCAGCACAGCTTCGGCGCACGCGGTCGAACCGTCATACATGGACGCATTGGCGACATCCATGCCGGTCATAAGCGCGACCTGGGTCTGGAATTCGAACAGGGTCTGCAATGTGCCCTGACTGATTTCCGGCTGGTACGGCGTATAGGCCGTGAGGAATTCGGAGCGCTGGATGAGATGATCCACCGTCGCGGGCACATGGTGCTTGTAGGCCCCGGCCCCGACAAAGAAGGGCACGCTGGAGGCTGCCGTATTCTCACCGGCCAGTTTCGAAAGGGCGCGCTCCACCTGAAGCTCGGTCTGGTGCGCCGGAAGGCCTACCGGCCCATCCAGGCGCGCCGCTTCCGGTACGTCGGTAAACAGCTGATCGATCGATGACACACCGATCCGTTGCAGCATGTCCTGCCGGTCAGCCGGCGTCAGGGGGAGATATCGCATCCGCTTGTCCTGTCAGAGATTTAGGAGATATGCGCCGCATAGGCGGCTTCATCCATGAGGCCGTCCAGCTCGCTTTTGTCGCTGAGCTTCAGCTTCACGAACCAGCCATCGGCATCGGCGCTTTCATTGACTTTCTGGGGCTCGCCTTCGAGATCGCTATTGACCGCGACGACTTCGCCGGAGACCGGCGCATAGACTTCCGAGGCCGCCTTCACCGATTCCACAACGGCCATTTCGTCGCCCTGGTCAAAGGATTTGCCGACATCCGGCAATTCGACAAAGACAACATCGCCCAGCTGCTCGGCGGCATAGGCGGTAATGCCGACGGTGGCCGTGTCACCGTCCAGCTTCACCCATTCATGATCCTTGGTGTATTTCACGCTCATCGCGTTCTCCCCTGTTGGCTATTCGCCCCGATAATAACGTTGTGCAACGAAGGGCATTTTCGCCACTTTCGCCGGCCGCGCCTTGCCGCGCAGCAAAATCTCGATGTCTGTGTCCGCCGCCGCGTGTTCCGCGTCGATATAGGCCATGCCCACCGGGCCGCCCACGGTCGGGCCAAAACCGCCGGACGTTACGATACCGATGGATTGCCCGTCCTTGACGATCTCGGCGCCTTCGCGCGCCGGAGCCCCGGCCATGGTAAAGCCCACCCGCTTGCGCGCCGGCTTGTCGGCAAACATCTGCATCACGCGGGCCGCGCCCGGAAAGTCCAGCCGCTCACGGCGTGGCTTCGCCACCGCCCACATCAGAACCGCCTCGGCGGGCGTCGTTTCCTCGTTCATGTCATGACCATAGAGGCAGAGCCCGGCTTCCAGACGTAGCGAATCCCGCGCGCCCAGTCCGATGGGTTTCACCCGCTCATCATCCAGCAGCTTGCGAACAATGGCCTCGGCCTTGTCCGCAGGGATGGAAATCTCGAACCCGTCCTCGCCGGTATAACCGGAACGGGAAACGTAAATCTCCACGCCATCCAGCGTGAACACACCGCATTGCATGAAAATCAGCTTCGCCGCATCCGGCACCAGCGCGCCAAAGACGTCGGCCGCTTGCGGCCCCTGCAGGGCGATCAGGGCGCGATCCTCAATCACGCGCAATTCGCCCGCGCCCGCCGTATTGGCCGCGATATGCGCGAAATCATCGCCCTTGGTCGCCGCATTGACGACGAGGAAGAGACCGTCATCGCCGAACGGGCGCGACACCATGAGATCGTCGCGAATACCGCCCTGCTCGTTCAGGAGGAGGGTATATTTCTGCTCACCGGGTTTCAGAGCCGAGAGGTCCGCCGTGATCAGCTTTTCCAGCGCCGCTTCATCGCCGGTATAATGCGCCTGCCCCATATGCGAGACATCGAACAGGCCGGCCGCTTCACGGGTGTGATTATGCTCGGCCATGATGCCTTCGTATTGCAGCGGCATGTCATAGCCCGCAAACGGAACCATCTTCGCGCCCAGCGCGACATGAAGATCAAAGAGCGGTGTCTGCAGCGTATCCGTCATATTCTCGGGCCCCGTTTCCGGCATGTCCGGACTGTCCGGACGGCCCCCGCTGTCTTAATGACCTGAGAGATTCCGCAGGAAGAAGGACAATCCCTCTCCGGCTTGCTCCGTCGGTGGGACGCCGTATCCGGCGCCCGCTTTCCAGCGTTTCGTCATCCCGCGGTCCATTTGCCTGAGCGTTTCCGGGGCGGTTGCGCCTTCGGCGCCGGCCTTATTCGCCGGTCTCTCCCGCGGGGACGGGAGAAATCAGGTTTAGAGCGCGCGTATACAGAGTCAATCGCGCACAGCCGGTTTGCTGTTTACATCTTCTCCGGCGCGTCCATGCCGATCAGCGACAGGGCAATTTCCAGCTGTTTCAGCGTGGTCTGCGCCAGCGCCAGACGCGATGACCGGATCGCCGCATCTTTTTCCGGCAGGATCGGGCAGGCCGCATAGAAGGATGAAAACGCCTGAGCCAGCGAATAGACGTGATCGCAGATGTGATTCGGCGCGCGCAGATCATAGGCGCGTTGCAGGGCGGCATCGAAGCCATCCAGACGGCGCACCAGCGCCGCTTCGGCCGGGTCGGTGATCCGGATCGGTCCCGCTTCCAGTCCTTCAGCCTCCGCCTTGCGCATGATCGATTTCACGCGCACCGCCTGATACAGAAGATAGGGGCCGGTCTTGCCTTCAAACGAGATGAAACGGTCCAGCTCGAAGATGTAATTCGTGGTGCGGTAGTTCTGCAGATCGGCAAACTTGATCGCGGCATTCGCCACCATGCGGGCGACGGCATCGAATTCGTCAGCGGACAATTCCGCCCCCAGCCCCGCCTCGTTCAGACGGGCCCGGGCGCGCACATAGGCCTCGCTGATGAGGTCGGCGAGCCGGAATGTGCCACCGGCGCGCGTGCGCAAACGCTTTCCGTCCGGGCCGTTGACCGTGCCGAACTTGATGTGCTCCAGCGAGTCTTCCACCGCGAGGCCGGCCTTGTAGGCGGCGCGGTAGACCTGCTCGAAATGATCCGACTGGCCCAGATCCACGACATAGAGGATCATATCCGGATTATACTGCGTCTTCCGGTCCTGGATCGTCGCCAGATCCGTCGTGCCATAGAGGGCAGAGCCCTGCGATGACACGAGAATGAGCGGCGCCAGCTCTTTCTTGTCGTCTTCGCGCGCGACCCGGACCACCCAGGCCCCATCCGATTTCTCGGCGACGCCGCGTGCCTTGAAATCCTCGACCAGGGCGGGGATCAGATCATTGACGTCGCTCTCACCCTTCCAGAGATCGAAATGCACGCCCAGCGTATCGAAATCATGTTTCAGCGCGGCAATCGACACCGAGATAAAATGCGCCAGCAGCGCCCGGTAGCCCCGGCGTCCGGCCTGCAATTCCGCTGTTGCCTTGCGCGCCAGCGCCGCACGGGCCTCGTCTTCCTTCGCGGCAGCGGCAGCTTGCGGATAGAGGCGCGACAAATCCTCGATCGTCACCGGCGGCTCGGACGGATACTCACCGGCATAGTCCGCATCGAAATACGGCAGGTCCGGCTGCTCGGATTGCAGCTCGGTGACCAGCAGGCCCATCTGATAGCCCCAATCGCCCAGATGAATGTCCGAGATCACCGTATCGCCGCGGAAACGGAAAAGGCGCTGCAGACTGTCGCCGAGCACAGACGAACGCAAATGCCCGACATGCATCGGTTTGGCCACATTCGGCCCGCCAAAATCGATCATCACGGTGCGCGGCGTTTCAACCGGCAACGCCCCGGCCCGGTCATCCGTCGCAATCGCATTGGCTTGCGCCTCGTAAACGGCATCGGCCGGTGTGATATTCAAGAAGCCCGGCCCGGCAATTTCCAGCTCGGCGATCAGCGCATCGCCCTCCAGCTGAGAAACGATCTCGTCAGCGACGGCGCGCGGGGCTTTCTTGGCCTGTTTGGCCGCCGCCATGGCGCCATTGCACTGATAGGGCGCAAGATCGGGACGGTCGGATTCAAAAATCCGATGGTATCAATCGTGGCTGGCGTTGCTGTCAGCTCGACGGCCGAAGGAAGACATCTGCTACGCGACGACCAATCGCCAGAACGGTCTATATTCTGCCCGGCTATCAGGATTACGGGCCGATTCTGGCGCGCCTCGGCAAGCATTCGCTTGGCAAATCCTGCCTTTATATCAACAAGCTCGCCGATATTGATCTGGATGTGCTCGCCGAACTGATCACCGCCGGCATTGCCGATCTCGCGAAAAAATACCCGGTAAAGCCAAGCTGATGGGCCTGATCACCATTCACACGGACGGCGCCTGTTCCGGCAATCCCGGCCCGGGCGGCTGGGGTGCCATTCTTCAATGGAATGGTCACCGCAAGGAATTATCCGGCGCTGAACCGGACACCACGAATAACCGCATGGAATTAATGGCGGCGATCCGCGCCCTGCAGGCGATCAAGGGAAACGGCAAGCCGATCCGGCTGGTAACGGATTCCACCTATGTGAAGGATGGCCTGACCAAGTGGATCCATGGCTGGAAGAAGAATGGCTGGAAAACCGCCGCGAAGAAACCGGTGAAGAATGCCGATCTCTGGATGGAGCTTGAAACGGCCGCCGCCCGTCATGATGTCCGCTGGGAATGGGTCAAGGGCCATTCCGGCGATCCGGAAAATGATCGCGCCGATGAACTGGCCCGGCTGGCCATCGCCCAGATGCGCGATACCAGCCTGATGTAGGCCTCAGGCCCTTACGACCAGCCGTGTCCCGTCCAGCGCCGCCACGATGGCTTTGGCGCCCTCGGCAAGATCGGATCCGTCCTCCGTCTTGGCTGACCATTCGGTATCGCCATGACGCACGCGGCCGCGCCCTTCCGAGAAACCGCCCACGACCGTCACGCTCTCGCCCACCAGATAGGTGGCCCGGCTGTTGAGGCCGCTATCCGCACCGCTTTTCAGGCGCGGTTTCAGCCAGCGGTCGCCAACGACGAGAAAACTCACGCCCAGTATTGCGAACACGGCGAGCTCGACCGGCCAGCCGGTGAAGCTGGAGATCAGGGATGTGACAAAGGCCGCAGCGGCCGGCCAGAGGATATAGGTGGTGCCGGTCAGGAGCTCGGCGATCAGTAGCACTGCCGCCAGACCCAGCCACCACCAGAGATTCAGGCCTTCCAGCGCTGCGATAATGATATCCATGACCGGGTCTCCTTATTCCGCGGGAGGAACGCTGCCGCGCGACTGGTTGAGAGCCCCCTCGGCCGCCCCTTTTGCCGCGTCACGGGCTGCTTTGGTCAGCTCGCCGACGCCCATCACGGTTGAAACAATGTTCGAGAATTCTGCCGGAATGATCACGGTTTTCTGCTGATCGCTTTCGGCCAGCTTGGCGAAGGCCTCGACATATTTCTGACCCAGGAAATAGTTCACGGCATTGAGGTCGCCTTCAGAGATGGCTTTGGACACCATCTCGGTGGCCCGGGCTTCGGCTTCGGCGGCCCGCTCGCGTGCCTCTGCGTCCCGGAAGGCGGCCTCTTTCCGGCCCTCTGCTTCCAGAATCTGGGACTGTTTCTGGCCTTCGGCACGAAGGATTTCAGACTGCTTCTCGCCTTCGGCTTCCAGGATTTCCGCCCGCTTCAGGCGCTCCGCCTTCATCTGGCGGGCCATCGCTTCGGTAATATCCGGCGGCGGCGAGAGGTCACGAATCTCTATACGCGTGACTTTCACGCCCCAGGGATTGGTCGCCGCATCAATGACCGACAAAAGCCGCGCATTGATGTCATCGCGGTTGGACAGGGTTTCATCCAGATCCATGGAGCCCACCACGGACCGGACATTCGTCATCGCCAGGTTGAGGATGGAGAAATCGAGATTATCGACTTCATAGGCGGCGCGCGCCGGCTCCATCACCTGAATAAACACCACGGCGTCGACAGACACCATGGCGTTATCCTTGGTGATGACTTCCTGCTTGGGAACATCGAGCACGCGCTCGCGCATGTTGATCTTGTATCGGACGGTATCGACAAACGGGACAATAAAATGAAGACCGGGGCTCAGCTTGCGTGTGTAACGCCCGAAACGCTCGACCGTGTATTCCATGCCCTGCGGCACGGACTTGATCGTCATGGAAATGACCAAGAGTGCCAGAACGACGATAACGCCGATAAAGATCAACTCGCCCATGGGAAGGCTCCTTTTTTAAATTGTCAGAGCTGGCCGAGCATGTGTTCGGCACTGGAGGTCCGGAAGTCGCCGGGCTCTTCGGTGTTCAGAATCTCGACCACACCGTCCTTTACCAACATGGAGAAACGCTGCGAGCGCAGGCCCATGCCGAAACCAGAACCGTCCATCGTCAGGCCGGTTTCCTTGGCGAAGTCACCATTGCCGTCCGCGAGCATGACAATATCGTCGCCCACGCCCTGATCCTTGCCCCACGCATTCATCACGAACACGTCGTTGACCGAGACACACGCAATGGTGTCGATGCCCTTGGCGCGCAATTCACCGGCTTTTTCAACAAAACCCGGCAGGTGTTTGGCCGAACAGGTCGGCGTATAGGCGCCCGGCACGGCAAACAGGGCGACAGTCTTGCCCGCGAAAACATCGGACGTGCTTTTTTGCGTCGGTCCGTCTGCGGTCATGACGCCGAATTTGACGTCCGGAAGGCGGTCACCTTTTGAAATTGTCATTGGGTACTGCTCCTCGCATTTCCTGCTTTGGTTGAATGTGAACGAATGTCGCCGCGAAGAATAGCGGGAATTTGTCTTTACGTATCCCTGTTTTGCGGCAAGCATGGCGTTATGGCTGCAGACGGATATCTAACCGGCAAACTGTTGATCGCAAGCCCGGCGATTGGCGACCCGCGATTTGATCGGGCGCTGATCTATGTCTGCGATCATGATGACGAGCATGCGATGGGCATTGCCATCAATAATCCGGTTGAGGATTTGCGCCTGCCGACCCTGTTCGAACAATTGGGAATTGAAAGCGATATCCGTGTTCCGGATCAGGCCGTCCTGAAGGGCGGACCGGTCGACGGCGGTCGGGGATTTGTCCTGCACACGCCGGACTTCGCGCTTGAAAACGCCACGCTGCGGGTCTCGGGCAATATCTGCCTGACGGCCACGCGGGATGTGCTCGATGCCATGGCATCCGATCACCCACCGCAGAAAGCCGTTCTGGCCCTCGGATATGCCGGATGGGGACCGGGTCAGCTGGAGGACGAGTTACAGGCCAGCGCCTGGCTAGTCGCCGATCCGGAAGAGGCGCTGATCTTTGACGATCAGTTTGCCGATAAATGGGAACGCGCCCTGCACCAGATCGGGGTAAACCCGGCCCATCTTTCGGCGGTGTCCGGTCACGCCTGAGCTCAGCCCATTGCGGGCTTGATCCGGCCCGTCAGTCCCGAACGCACAATTTCCGCAGCCAGTTCCGGTGCCACGGCGCCCGCATAGCGGAATCCCTGACCATAATCACAGCCCATTGCCGCCAGCTGTTCGGCGGTCTCTGCCGACTCAATGCCTTCGGCGACAACGGTCATGCCGTAATGCTTGGCCAGTTGCAGGACAGATTCCACTACCTTGGTGGCACTGGCGGAGGTCGCCATGGCGCGCACGAAATAGCGGTCGATCTTGACCGTATCGAAGCTGAACTGATCGAGACGCGAGAGCGAGGAATAACCGGTTCCGAAATCGTCCAGCGCAATCTGGATACCGGCCGCTTTCAATTGCGTGATCACAGCCGCCGCCCGGTCTGGTTCCCGCATGATTTCGGTCTCAGCGATCTCCAGCTTGTAAGTGCCGGCGCGAAGGCCGGCCTTGGAAATGGCCGCGATCAGCCGGTCGGCAAATCCGTCCGCCAGAAGCTCGCCCACGCTCGCATTGGCCGCCATGAAAAGCGGTGCATGGGCCGCCGTTTGACGCCAGGCCGCGAGATCACGGGCCGCCATTTCGCGCACCCGGTCGCCGATCTCGCCCAGCAGGTCCATATCATCGGCCAGCGACAGGAAATCATCCGGCCCGATGATGCCGACCCCCGGCCGGTCCCACCGCGCCAGCGCTTCAAAACCGGCCAGTGCGCCGGTTTCCAGCGCGATTATCGGTTGATAGTGCGCGAGAATCTCGCCGCCCTCCACTGCATCGGAAATCCGCGTTTCCCGATCCAGTTGGTCGCGTGCATCGACCGAAAAGCGTCCCGCAGGCAGAACCAGCCCGGACACTGACCCGTTCTCGATCCGTGAGCCAATGAAGCGCAGATAGCGCACCGCGCCTTCCTCACCGACCAGCCGCACCCGCAAATCGATATCGCCAGCCACCAGCGCGGACGTAAAATCCTCCCGGTCGCCGGGGGCCAGCATGGCGATGATGTCATCCAGCGCATAGTCCGGCTTCAGAAGACCCAGTTCGCCGATCCGGCCCGAAAAGCGGGCGGTTTCAAGGTCGATGGCGAAAGCCACCGCTCCGGAAGCTTTCGCTGCGAGGCTGAACAGCGCCTCATCCACGGATGGGATCCATGGCCAGCAGCGCCAGCTTGTCATGATCGCGCCATTCACCGGCGATGTAGAGAAAGCGCCGCGCCAACCCTTCGTTCTGGAAGCCGATCTCCTCCAGAAGCTTGCGCGAAATGGTGTTTTCCGGCTGCACGGCGGCTTCGATACGGTTCAGCTTCAACTCGTTGAAGGCAAAGGCGAGCACGCGCCGTATGGCCTGCCGGGCATATCCCTGGCGGATATAGGGCGTGCCGATCCAGTAGCCGATATCGGCCGACTGCATGACCCCGCGTTTGATATTGTTGAGATTACACGCCCCGACCAGAAGATTGCCGCGCTTGCGGATCACGAAGAAGGGCGCGCCCCGCCCCTCTTTCCAGTCCAGATCATAGCGGCGCATCCGGCCGCGATAGGCGGTCCGGGTCAGCTCGTCTTCGGTCCAGGAAGGTTCCCACGGTTCGGTCCGGCGGCGGCTGGCAGCGCGCAGCTTGGCCCACGCCTCGTAATCCTCCGCCCGTGGCGCTCTCAGGATCAGGTCGCGGGTTTCCAATTCAATCGTCGGGGAATCATCGCGCCACAACGCCATAGGCCAGCCTCATGCTTGTCGATGATCTCTATACACCAAACCCGCTAACGCCGGGTGAAACGCAACCGCCCCGTCTGCACATGCATGACGAGGTAAACCGCCATCAGCCCGATTGCGAGCCCCCACCACGTCAGCGCATAGCCCAGATGCTGGCCCGGCGGGACATTCGCGAGTTGCGGCGGCATCTCCTCTGCCGCTTCGATCATCCAGAAATCCGTCGCGATCGGCCGCCCGTCCAGCGCCGATGAAAGCGCGTCCGGCTCATAGCGGAAGAACTCACCGGTCTCGACCGTGTTGGCGGCATCAAACGCGCCCTGCTCCGGTGGTCGCGTGATCATCAGCACCGAAGGTGCCGGAAGAGTCTCGCCGGTGAAGGTTTCAAAGCCGGTCTGGACCAGCATGTATTGTCCGGCAGCAGGCTCAAAACAGGCTGGCACTTGCACGGGCGACATCCGCCGCCATCCCAGCGCTCCGGAGGCCGAGCGTCCGTGAAAACGGATCTCATCCGCCTCCACGCCGTCCGGCGGCAGAATGGCCCGCCCGGTAAAACTGCTGCGGATATCGCAAAGCGCCGCCTGCCAGTCGACAGGATCGCCAACCTCGCGGCTTTCCCATGCGGCAATGGCCTCGGCCTTCTCGGACATGCGGCCGTATTGCCAGCTGCCAAGCCAGAGCAGCAAAGCCAGAGCCGGAATGAAAAAGAGCGTCAGGAGAGGGAGCGGGCGAAACATCAGCGCCTCGCGTCAGTGCTCGTCATTAAAGCGGGCTTCCTCGGCGGCATGCTTGTATTGCAGCGCAAACAGAATGCCTTTGCACGGCCGCAGCAACAGCAAGCAGAGCACAACTGTCACCGGCAGCCATAACACCATGTGGACCCAGAGCGGCGGCTCAAATCGCACTTCCATCAGAAGCGCCAGAAACACCACTGGAAAGCCGACAATCGACATGACGAAGAAGGCCGGCCCGTCGCCCGCATCCGCGAAGCTGTAATCGAGATCACAGACATCGCAGGATGGGGCAATGGTCAGAAAGCCGGAAAACATGGCCCCTTCCCCGCATCGCGGGCAGCGGCCTTTGGCGCCCGCGAGGAAGGGAGAGGTTTCAGCCATGACTTACTGGAAGGTGACGTAGACGAAGGCGAACAGGAAGAGCCAGACCACGTCCACGAAGTGCCAGTACCAGGCGGCCGCTTCGAGACCGAAATGCTTTTCCTTGCTCATGCCGCCCATCAGCAGACGGATCAGGCAGACCGCCAGGAAGATGGTCCCGATGATCACGTGCGCGCCGTGGAAGCCCGTCGCCATGAAGAAGGTCGCGCCATAGAGATTGCCGTCGAAGGCAAAGTGCGCGTGGCTGTACTCATAGGCCTGCACAAAGGAGAAGCTGACACCCAGGAGGACCGTCAGGATCAGGCCCTGGATCGCGCCCTTGCGGTCGCCATGCTGAAGCGCGTGGTGCGCCCAGGTGACCGTCGTCCCCGACAGCAGCAGGATCAGCGTATTCATCAGCGGCAGATGCCACGGGTCAAAGGTTTCAACGCCCGGCGGCGGCCAGCTTTCCCAGCCGGAGAAATCCGCGCCAATGGCTACGGCATCCCAGCTGCCGCCGGCCCGCAATTCGTGGAACAGCGCGCCTTCGAAGAACATCCAGAACCAGGCCACGAAGAACATGACTTCCGACAGGATGAAGAGAATCATGCCGTAGCGCAGGCCGATATCGACGACCGGCGTATGGTCACCGGCGCGCGATTCCTTGATCACATCACCCCACCAGCCGAACATCACATAGAAGATGCCGAGCAGACCGATGGCGAACAGCCAGGGCTGCCCTTCGCCAAAGACAAAACTGTCTTCGGCCAGGCCCTTCATCCAGACCACAGCGCCCAGCATCATGATGAATGCAAACAGCGACGCTACAACCGGCCATGGGCTCGGATTGACGAGATGGTAATCGTGTTTGACGGCGTGACCGGCCATGTCCTGTCTCCTGCGAGTCGTCCCCGGACGAATTTCAAAACCTGATACAGGCCGCCGGGGAAAGGATCAATGCTATGGTGCCGCTTCGCGGCGACCTGTCGCGCCTACGCCATCGGCATCCTGTTCAAAAAAGGTGTAGGACAATGTGATGGTGTGCACATCATCCATGCGGCTTTCTTCATCCATCAACGGATCGACGAAGAATAATACGGGCATTTCAACACTTTCACCCGGCTGCAGGGTCTGCTCGGTAAAGCAGAAACATTCCAGCTTGGAGAAATACGGCGCGGCCTTGAACGGGGTCACATTATACGACGCCATGCCGGTCACCGGGCGGTCCGAATTATTGGTCGCGCGATAGAAGGCCAGAGAGGTTTCACCCACCCGCACCGTCATCGACGACTGCATCGGCTCAAACGTCCAGGGCAGGTCGCGCGACTGGCTGGCATCAAACCGGACCTCAACCGTGCGGTCGAGAATGGAGCCCGCCTCGGCCGTGGCCACTTGTGTTGTGCCGCCATAGCCGGTCACCTGACAGAACAGATTGTAGAGCGGAACCGCCGCATAGGCCGCGCCCACCATAGCAATCGCCACGCCGGACAGCGTCACCATCAGGCGAGTATTCTTATTCTTCAGAAGTTGCTTCATCACCTGACACAGCCTCCTCTTCCGCTGCAATCGCGTCCTGACGGGCGCTCACATTCTGGGTCAACCGGATCGCCGTAATGGAGAAAACCAGAACCATGAAGGCGACCAGCGACAGGGCGATCATCACATTACGGCGGCCACGCGCCTTGATGAAATCGCGTTGTTGCTGCGCGGCATCGACGGCCGGTGTTTCGCTTTCAGGAGGCGTGCTTTCTTCCGTCATAGAAGACCTCCCAGCGGCGTTGCGATATAGGCGCCCATGGCGTGCTCGGCGATCAAAGCAGCAAACAGCGTCGCCAGATAGCCGATCGAATAGGCAAACAGATCCCGCGCCGCCTTGTCGCCCACGCGCACGGCGTAGAGCGCACCGTCCTCAGCGGACCCGGCCTCACCGGCGCGCGAATCAAAGATGCGCCAGGCCAGAATCAGGAAGACCGCGCCGCCCAGAAGCGCCGCCAGACCATAAAGCAATCCCCCCAGACCGGTCAGCACAGGGGCCAGGGCGAAGGGGGTCAGGATCAGCGAGTAGATCAGGATTTCCAGACGCGTGCGCTTGGGTCCCTTGGCGACCGGCATCATCGGCACGCCGGCGGCGGAATAATCGCCCGATTTGTAAAGCGCCAGCGCCCAGGAATGCGGCGGCGTCCACAGGAAGATGATCGAAAACAGGATGACCGCATCCATCGACACGCCGCCCGTGGCAATCACCCAGCCAATCATGGGCGGGAAAGCCCCGGCCGCACCGCCAATGACGATATTCTGCGGCGTCCGGCGCTTCAAAATCATGGTGTAGATGACGGCGTAGAAAAAGATCGAGAACGCCAGCATGGCGGCGGCGAAGACATTGGCCGCCAGCGACATCAGGACAATCGCCAGTGCGGACGCGACCAGGCCAAAGCCGTAGGCATCTTCCTGACGGACCTTGCCCAGCGGCACCGGGCGCAACCGCGTGCGGCGCATTTTCTGGTCGATATCGGCGTCATACGCCATGTTCAGTGCACCGGCCGCCCCGGCGCCCAGCGCCAGAGCGAAAATGGCAATTGCCGCCATCAGCGGATGGATCGAGACGGGCGCTGCCACATAGCCGGCAAAAGCCGTGAACACGACAAGCGTCATCACCCGCGGCTTCATCAGCGAGACATAATCCCGCCATTCTGCGGGTTTGGACGAGGCATGCCCCGTCATGGCGATGTCGCTTCGCATATCCATTGTGTCATTCGATTGCGGTTGGGGCGGAGGTTTGCCTCCGCCCCGTGACCATTTCTAGTGTTTGTCCGACTTCACCACCGGCAGTTCGTTGAACTGGTGGAAAGGCGGCGGAGAAGACAGTGTCCACTCCAGCGTCGTGGCACCCTCGCCCCACGGATTCGCCGCACCCCTGCGGCGGCGCAGGAAGAGGTCGACCAGCATGACGAAGAAGACGACAGTTCCCACCATCGTGACGACGTAACCGATCGACGAGACCTGATTCCACAACGCATAGGCATCGGCATAATCCGGAACGCGGCGTTGCATACCTTGCAGGCCCAGGAAGTGCTGCGGGAAGAAAATCAGATTCACGCCAATGAAGGTGATCCAGAAGTGCAGCTGCCCGAGGAGTTCGGAGTACTTGTAGCCGCTCATCTTCTCGATCCAGTAGTAGAAACCGGCGAAAATGGCGAAGATCGCACCCAGCGACAGCACATAGTGGAAGTGCGCCACCACGTAATAGGTGTCGTGCAGCGACTGGTCGATGCCGGCGTTTGACAGCATCACGCCGGTCACGCCGCCCACGGTGAACAGGAAGATGAAACCGATCGCCCAGATCATCGGGGTGCGGAACTGGATGGAGCCGCCCCACATGGTGGCGATCCACGAGAAGATCTTGATGCCTGTGGGCACCGCAATAATCATCGTCGCAGCCACGAAATAGGCTTTCAGGTCAACATCCATCCCGACCGTGTACATGTGGTGCGCCCACACGATGAAGCCGATGAAGCCGATGGCGACCATGGCGTAGGCCATGCCCAGATAGCCAAAGACCGGCTTGCGCGAGAAAGTGGACACGATGTGGCTGATCATGCCGAAGCCGGGCAGGATCAGGATGTACACTTCCGGGTGACCGAAGAACCAGAAAAGGTGCTGGTACATGATCGGGTCGCCGCCGCCGGCGGGATCAAAGAAGGTGGTGCCGAAGTTACGATCGGTCAGCAGCATGGTCAGGGCGCCGGCCAGAACCGGCAGGGACAACAGCAGCAGGAAAGCCGTAATCAGCATCGACCAGACGAAGAGCGGCATTTTGTGCATGGTCATGCCCGGTGCGCGCATATTGAAAATGGTCGTGATGAAGTTGATCGCGCCGAGAATGGACGACGCACCGGCGAGGTGCAGTGACAGGATCGCGAGATCCATGGACGGGCCGGGGTGGCCGCTGGTCGAGAGCGGCGGGTAGATCACCCAGCCGCCGCCGAAACCGTTGCCCGCACCGGAGCCCGGCACAAATATCGAGAGCAGAAGCAGGATGAACGCAAACGGCAGAAGCCAGAAGGAGATATTGTTCATCCGCGGGAAGGCCATGTCTGGCGCACCGATCTGGATCGGAACAAACCAGTTGCCAAAGCCACCAATCATGGCCGGCATGACCACGAAGAAGACCATGATCAGGCCGTGGCCGGTAATGAACACATTGTAGGAGTGTTCATTGGCCGCCAGCGCGCCGATCAGCGAATTGCCGTCAAAGACCTGGATGCCCGGCTCATAGAGCTCCCAGCGGATAACCCCTGACATGGCAAAGCCGATAATGCCCGCGACAATGGCGAACACCAAGTACATCGTGCCGATGTCCTTGTGGTTCGTCGAGAACAGCCAGCGACGCGGATCCCAGATGCTGGGCGAGTGATCGTGATCGTCGTGTTGAGCGATAGTTTCTGACATATCTCTTCTCCTCAGCGCGAGGCCATCCGGGTCTCACGGACACCGGCTTGATATTCGGCAATCATCGTCCGGCCGGCGTCGACGTCTTCGGCGGCAGTTTCCGCCCAGGCATCAAACACATCTTGCGGGACGACATGGATTTCAATCGGCATGTAGGCGTGACGCAAGCCACAAATTTCCGAACACTGCCCGTAATACACACCGGTTTGCTCGGCCCGGAACCAGGTCTCGTTCAGACGGCCCGGAATGGCGTCAATCTTGAGGCCGAAATTCGGCATCGCCCACGAGTGAATCACATCGGCAGCGGTCACATTCAGACGGACGGTCGCGTCGACCGGCACGACCAGCGGATAGTCGGTCGACAGCAGGCGAAGCTGTCCGGCCGCTTCGTCGATATCTTCATCCGCGACCATGTTGGCGTAGAACTCACCGATTTCGAGGTCGGCATATTCATATCCCCAATACCACTGATAGCCGGTCGCCTTGATCGTCAGATCTGCTTCCGGAACCACGTCCTGAAGATAAAGGAGGCGGAAGGACGGGATCGCGATCACGACCAGGATCAATACCGGAACGGCCGTCCAGATGATCTCGATCAGCGTGTTGTGGCTGTTCTTGGACGGGGTCGGGTTCGCCCGGCGATTATAGCGGATCATCACATACAGCAGCAGGATCATCACCAGAATGACGATCGCGGAAATGATGTACATGACCAGAGTATGGAATTCGACGACCGATTCCATCACGGGAGTAACGGCCTCGCGAAGGCCGATGGCATCAGGTGTCGGTGCTCCGACCTGCGCTGCAGCAGTCGCTGCAAGACCGGTCCAGATGGCGAGTAACGCGCTTAGAAATCGCATGGCTTCCCCAGATAATTGCTTTTGCCCACAAGTAGCCCTCTCGTGGATTGCGGCGGAATATAGAGCGCTATGTCGAGCCTGTCAGGCCGCTATCAGCGCTTTTTTGTCGCATACGTGGCTATGCCCGAATTGTCGACGAAAAACATCTGCCCGATTCAGTGTTTTCCATTCCGGGCGCAATCTGCTATTTTGAGGACTCGAACAATATACCGTTCGTTGCAGGAGGGCTCGGAGTGATGGCAAGGCTGACCATAGGGGTTCTGATCGCAGGCCTTTGGGCAGGCGTCGCAAGTGCGCAGTCACTCGTCGTGATCGGCGAAACACCGGCCGCCCGGTGTTACGAGCATGCGCGCTGGGCCCGCGCCCACTATTCCTCGCTGAATTCCTGCGATGACGCATTGGCATCGGACGATTTGCCCTTGCGCGACCGTCAACGCACCTGGGTCAACCGGGCCGTCATCAATCTTCATCTTGGCGAGGCCGAAGAAGCCTTGCGCGATCTGGATCGGGCTGTCGAACTGGGTTTCGAGTCGCCCGAGATTGCCATGAACCAGTCCGCCGCGCTGATTCGCCTGTCCCGTTACGAGGAAGCGATTGAAGCGGCCACGCTGGCGCTGGAAGGCGGATTGCGGGATGTCGAGAAGGCGTATTTCAACCGCGCCATCGCCCACGAACGTCTCGGGCGGATTGCTGAAGCCTATGATGATTTCCGCGCTGCGAGCGATGCGGCACCGACATGGGTTGCCGCACAAGAGCAACTGGACCGCTTCAGCGTTGCCAACGGCACCTGATCATCTGAATTATCCATCAACAGTTCGCAGGCTCGCAACCGGGGCGCGGCACGGCTATGTCTGACATAAGCCTTGCAGGAGTACCGAAATGTCGAGTGATCCCTTCGCCCCCTTTCAGTTCGATGCCGATTCAGCCCGGTCCGTTATCGCTGACCCGCTGAATGGTGCCGATGATGGCGAGCTCTTCCTCGAGCATGGCACGTCCGAAACACTGGTTTTCGATGATGGCCGGTTGAAGACCGCCTCCTTCGATGCCTTCCGCGGGTTCGGACTGCGCTGCGTGTCCGGCGAGGCCTCGGGCTATTCGCACTCGAGCGATCCGACGATTGAGGCATTGAAGCGGGCAGCCGGCACGGTCGGTGCTGCGAAGGAAGGCCGCAACGGCACATTCGCCGATGCGCCCCAGGGCACGAACCGCCATCTCTATGATGCGATCGATCCGGTCAACGAGCCCGGTTTTGAAACCAAATCCCTGCTGCTGCAGGAAATCGATGCCTATTTGCGGGCCCGCGATTCGTCGGTCGTACAGGTCTCCGCCTCCATCGCCGGATCCAAGCGGGTGGTCGGCATTCTGCGCCCGGATGGCGATCTGAAGACCGATGATCGCCCTCTGGTCCGGCTGAATGTGTCGGTGACCGTCGAACGCGATGGCCGCCGCGAATCCGGGTCGGCCGGTGCGGGCGGGCGCGATGCCTTCGAGGCCTGGATTTCGCCCGAGAGCTGGAAATCGCTGGCCGACGAAGCCCTGCGCATCGCCCGGGTCAATCTCGATGCCGTGGATATCAAGGCCGGCCAGATGGACGTTGTGCTGGGGCCGGGCTGGCCCGCCGTGCTGTTGCACGAAGCCGTCGGCCATGGACTGGAAGGCGATTTCAATCGCAAGGGCACATCGGCCTTTGCCGGGCGCATGGGCCAGCAAGTGGCGTCGAAAGGCGTTACGGTCGTCGACGATGGCACGATGGAAAAGCGCCGCGGCTCCTTGACGATTGACGATGAAGGCACACCGACAGAGCGCACCGTCCTGATCGAGGATGGAGTGCTGGTCGGCTACATGCAGGACCGCCAGAATGCCCGCCTGATGGGCGTCGCGCCCACGGGCAATGGCCGCCGCGAATCCTATGCCCATACGCCGATGCCGCGCATGACCAACACCTATATGCTGGGCGGTGATCACAAGCCGGCCGAAATGCTCGAGAGTCTGGAAGACGGCCTCTATGCCGTCGGCTTTGGCGGTGGTCAGGTCGACATCACCTCCGGCAAATTCGTCTTCCAGTGCACCGAGGCCTATCGGGTCCGCAATGGCAAGGTTGAAGAACCCGTCAAGGGCGCCACCCTGATCGGCGATGGTCCGACAGCCCTGACGAAAGTGTCCATGATCGGCAATGATTTTGCGATGGATCCCGGCGTCGGTGTCTGCGGCAAAGGCGGACAGGGCGTCCCGGTCGGCGTCGGCCAGCCTTCATTGAAAATCGCCGGTCTGACGGTCGGCGGCGCCGGTTGATCACACGAGCTCGCAGCTTGGTGATTGAAATTACCGCCATTTAATCCCGCCACGAAAAAACTTCCCTAGGTTGGCGTCTTGTTGGGCTTTGGGGGCCTGCAAGGGGAAGGTCTCATGCGAGGGACACTGACGGCCGGCGCGGCAGCGCTGGCATTTCTGGCAATGCCGGTTATGGCATTCGCCCAGAGTAATACGGATTATTCAACAGCCCCCCAAAGCTCGGCCATTGTCGGCTTTGACACGGCTTTCTTCACGGCTTTCAACCCGGTCACGGCGCTCGACATGGTCAGCCGCGTGCCGGGATTTTCACTCTCCGGCGGAGACACGGAACGGCGCGGCCTCGCCGATTCCTTCGGCAATCTGCTGGTCAATGGACGCCGGCCCTCCAACAAGACGATATCGCTGGAGACGGTACTGCAGCGTATCAACGCCGATGACGTCACACGGATCGAACTGATCCGCGAACCCCTGCCCGAATACGAAATGCGCGGCCATGCCCGACTGGTAAATGTCGTCTTGCGTGAAGGCGCTGGCTCGTCGGGCTCATGGAGTGCCCAGCTCAATTACTGGGACGGCGTTCGTCTGGGCGGTACCGCCGAGATCGCCTATTCCACAACCATCGGGGATACCGACATCAATCTCGGCCTGGAATCGCTTCAGAATGGGCCGCGGATCGTAAGGCGGGAATCACTGTTCGACGGTCAGGGCAACCAGATTGAGTCCCGACGCGACAATGAACAGCGCCTTTACTGGGAGCACGCGGGAACGGCGAGTATCGCCCGGCAGCTTGGCGACGATACGCGCCTGCAACTGGATGGCAGAGTGTTCACCTGGGAATGGGACCGCCATCAGAATTCCTTCACTGACGGATTTGCGGGCGGCATGCCCTCACCGCTGCGCTACGAGCAATCGCAGACCACCAATTACGGCACGGGAGGTTCCTTCACGGCGACGCTGAATCACGATTTCAGCGAACGTCTGGCCTCGACCACTACCTTCCTTTGGCGACGGGAATTCTGGGATGATGGACCGGAGGCGTTTGAAACCTATGACCCCGTCAATTTTGTCGACGCGATCATCTTTACGGCCAACGCCTACACTTCCGAGACCGTCCTACGCCAAAGCCTGAACCTGTCGCTCAACGTGCAGCATACAGTCGAATTTGGCGGTGAAATGGCGGTGAACTGGCGCGACACGTCACTGGCCCTGCAATCAGATGACGGCGTGACGATCACGCCGATCGCGGTCCCGGTTGCCAATACCCGCGTTGAGGAACGGCGCGCGGAAGCCTTTGTGAATCACGTCTGGTCACTGAGCGATGCCTTGGTGATCGAATCCGGCATTCGGTATGAAACATCAGAAATCGAACAGACCGGCGACACCAATCAGTCGCGCAGCTTCTCCTATCCCAAACCGTCCGTCGCGCTCACCTGGCAAGCCGATCCGAATACAAGCTTCCGCCTTGCCGGCCGCCGCGATGTGGCACAGCTGGAATTCGGGAAGTTCGCGAGCTCAGTCGATGTTGCGGACAATAACGCCGTTGTCGGCAATCCGGATTATGAGCCGCAGCGGACCTGGACGCTGGAAGCCGAGGTCGAACGGCGGATCGGCGAAGGCGGGTCGCTGACTTTCCGCATCGGACAAGACTGGATTGAAGGCGTTGACGACTTTATTTCCATCGTCACGCCGACCGGCGTGTTCGATGCGCCCGGCAATATCGGCAATGGCACAATCTTCCGCCTGACAGGCGAAGCCTCCCTGCCGCTCGACGCCATCGGCCTGTCCAATGCCGTGCTTGATGGTTTTCTGGAATGGTATGACACCGATATCTACGACACGCTGACGCAGCAGCAACGCCATCTCTCCAATTTTCGCGAATGGGAATTGCGCCTCGACTATCGCCAGTCTTTCCCCGATTGGAATATCACTTGGGGATGGGATTATTTCTGGCTGTCAGACGGTGAGGTTTTCCGCGCCAGCGAGTATCGCCTGGAGGGGCATTCGGATGGCGATCTCGACATCTATGTGGAAACCTCACGATGGTCCGGACTGACCCTTCGCGTCGGCGCAGACCAGATCCTCGACAATGGATTTTCTCGGCAACGGGTTTTCTACACCGGCTCCCGCGCAACCGGCGTGGTCAACAGCACGGAATACCGCAATCAGCGCCAGGGTCCTCTTTTCTATGTAGAGCTCCGGGGTACATTCTGATCGGCTAACGCTTTTGTGTTTTCCAGTTGACCCTCGTTAGGCCTAAGCGTGGAAGCGAAAGGGAGAGTTATGTCCATTCGTACAATGATATCTGCGGCCGCTCTCAGCATGACGGTCTGGGGAAGTGCTTCGGCAGAGGATATTCTGGAACTCAGACAATCCTATGCCGGGCATTATGTCCTGCCGACCATGGTTGGCGATCGGGGGCCCTTCCCCTTCATTCTGGATACCGGTGCCAACCATACCGCCATTCTCGAATTGCTCGCGCATCAGCTGGGTCTTTCGTTTCAAGACGGCGTTCCCGATACCCTCTATGGTCTGACCGGGTCGGATTCCACCGTCATCCTGGGCGTGGCGGCGCTGGATTTCGGCGCAGGCCCCGCGCCCATTGATCGCGCGGTGACCATTGATGCCGAGGTCAATGCCGATCTGGTGGCCTTTGGCATTATCGGCACGGACGCCTTCCGCGGCCAAAGGCTGGAAATTGACCTGATCGACTATGCCGCCACGGTCGATCCAGACGCGACCTGGCAGGAATCCGCCTTTGACGGCTATATAGCCCGCAATGGCATGTTACTGATGGAAGGACGCGTCGGCGGGGTCGACACCACTTTCATGATCGATACCGGTGCGACCCGCAGTTTCGTTAATCGCGCATTGGCGGAAGCAGTCGTCGCCAGCCGTCAGATGGATCGTATCGAAGTGATGGGCATGAGCGGTCCCGGCGGGAATGCCGGCGAAATCGGTATTGGCACGGTTCGCCTGCCCGGCCTGTGCCGCCGCAATGTGCGCGCGCTGGCCAGCGATTTTCCGATTTTCGACACGCTCGGCCTGAATGAACGGCCCGCCATGATTATCGGCCTCGATCTGCTGGATAATGGCATTATTCGCATTGATTTCGAGCAGGGCGTTTTTGCGATTGACAACACCGCCACGTGCCGGGGGCGCTCCACCAGCCTGATCGACTAGACGGATCGATCTCACGCCGGATCAGGGCCTCATTACCAAATAAAAACCGCCGCGAAGCCTGGCTCCGCGGCGGTTTCCTTGTCTGCGCCTGACGAGCCTTACGGCGCGCCGGACGACCGGTCCATCGAAGGCCCACCGGCCTCGGTGTCCTCGGGGTGCGGTGTCATCGTGCCGTCCGCATCACCCATCAGCTTCTTGATGATGGGCGAGATCAGCAACATGCCAACCGCGATGGCCATCGCAATCAAACCAACCTGCGTATAGACCGCCGAATAGGTGGCTTTCGCCGCAGCGACGTCCGTCAATTGTCCGCCAATGGTTTCCGCGCCAGTAGAGGACGCAATGATGCCGGCGAGGAAGTTCGACAGGCCCGAATAGAGGAACCAGGCCCCCATCGTCATGCCGACCACGCGGGCCGGGGCCAGTTTGGTCACAGCCGACAGGCCAACCGGCGACAACATCAACTCACCCATCGTATGCACGAAGTAGATGAGGAAGATGAAGTAGACGGCCGTCATGCCGGCCGTGCCACTAACATTCATGCCCAGAACAAGCGCCAGGAAGCCAAGCCCGACAAGGAAAACGCCAAAGGCGAATTTCACAGGCGTTGAGGGATTCATTCGCCGCTTGGCGAGGTATATCCAGAGCCACGCCATGAGTGGCGCAAAGATGAAGATGAAAGCCGCATTCAGACTCTGGAAGACCGGCGCAGGCACCGACCATCCGAACATGGTGCGGTCCACCAAGCGATCCGTGAACAGGTTCAGCGAAGAGCCGGCCTGTTCAAATAGCGCCCAAAACGGGATCTGCGCCAGCACGAAATAGATGGCGGCGAACATCTGACCGCGCTCCATTCCACTGGTTTTGAGAAAAGCATAGATCACGAGGAAGGCCAGCATGATCAGGCCAAGCGGGCCGAGAATGCCGCCCATATATTGCGGGTTCATCACGGCCAACATGGAAATGCCGATAATTGCCAAACCTGCCAGATAACAGGCCCATTCCACATTGATCGGCCCGAACACCTTCTTTTTCAGCTTTTCCGCGTCGGGCGGATCTGCGCGGCCCTCAAGCCAGCCCTGGAAGAACAGGAAGGTCAGCAGGCCAACCAGCATGCCGATACCCGCCAGTCCGAAGCCCCAGGCCCAGCCATAGACGATACCGATAATCCCGACCGTTATCGACGACAGGAAGGAGCCGAGATTGATTCCCATATAGAAGAGCGTAAAACCGGAATCCCGGCGCGTATCGCCCAGTCCGTAGAGCGTTCCGACAATGGTCGAGATATTCGCTTTCAGAAAGCCCACGCCGGCAATAATCAGTGCCAGAGCAAGATAGAGAATATTGACGTAAAGCTCTTCCTGCTCGATCCGGGTCATGTCGCCGGAAAAGTCGATCTGAGATGGTAGACCGACTGCATCCGGATCGGTGACGACCATCACGCTGCCTTCATTCTCGAATCTGACAACAGACTGACCCGTCTCGGAAATGATGATCTGGTTGGCGTCACCGCCCCGACCATCCAGCGTCAGCTGATATTCCGCGCCCTCATAGGTCAGGATTTCCCGTGAGCCGGAGCCTTCGAACGCCATCATGCCGTGACCGAGCACCAGGAGAATGGCCCCGAATGTCACCGCCTTTCGCTGTCCTAGATAACGGTCGGCGAGTGTCCCGCCGATAATCGTCATCACATAGACCAGCGCCGTATAGGCACCGTAAATCAGCGTCGATTGCTGATCCGAGAACAGGAAATGCTGGGTCAGATAGATGATCAGCAGACCGCGCATTCCATAGTAGGAAAAGCGCTCCCACATCTCGGTGAAGAACAGGATGGCCAGCCCTTTCGGGTGCCCGAAGAAACTTGTATCGCGCGAAGCGGCGTCGCCCGGCTGCCCCGCGACTGCTGGTGTATCTGTCACACTCATCCTCCCCAGATGAATTAAGTCTCGAATCCGGGCGGCACTTGACCACGGTGTTAACCACAGAACAAGTCGGGAGATGTCACGAAACTGTCAGTAAGCGCACTCGCGGAAGGCCGGATCGACGGAATGTTCCCAGCCGGAATGGTAGCGCTGCAGAAGCTCGCGCGCCGGACTGCGCCCGCTGGCAGCAATGGCATCCAGCTCATCCAGGAAGATGGTTTCATTCTCGCCATGGCCATTCAGCCGCGCCCGGGCCCGCAAGCCATCGCGGGAAATCTTCAGCACGTCCTTGGCAATATCCTGCAGGGTGTGATCGCGGAACGGCGTATGCAGCGCCAGTTTCGCCGCGCCTTCGCGCAGCCCTTCGCGTTCTTCGGCAGTCCAGTCCTTCACCAGCTGCCAGGCGGCTTCCAGCGCGGCATCATCATAGAGAATGCCCGCCCAGAAGGCGGGCAAAGCGCACAGCCGGTTCCACGGCCCGCCATCCGCGCCGCGCATTTCGAGGAAAGTCTTCAGGCGCACTTCCGGGAAAATCGTCGACAGGTGATCGTCAAAATCATCCATGGTCGGGAGTTCGCCCGGCAATGCCAACAGCTTGCCATCAAGGAAATCGCGGAAGCTGAGCCCGGTTGCGTCTAGGAATTCGCCTTTGCGCTTCACGAAATACATCGGCACGTCCAGCGCGTATTCGACATAGCGCTGAAAGCTCATCCCGTCCTCGAAAACGAAGGGCAGCATGCCGGTGCGGTTATTGTCCGTGTCTGTCCAGATGTGCGCGCGATAGGACATGAAGCCATTCGGCTTGCCATCGGCGAAGGGCGAGTTGGCAAACAATGCGGTCGCCACCGGCTGGAGCGCCAACGAGACGCGGAACATCTTCACCATGGTCGCTTCGCTGTCGAAGTCGAGATTGACCTGAACGGTGCACGAGCGGAACATCATCTGATGCCCCAGCGTGCCGACTTTCGGCATGTAGGCTTTCATCAGGCCATACCGGCCCTTGGGCATCATCGGGGTCTCTTCCAGAGACCATTTCGGCGAGAAGCCGAGGCCCAGGAACCCCGCGCCCACCTCGTCAGCCACTTCGCGCACTTCGCGCAAATGCCCGTTCACCTCGCGGCAGGTCTCGTGCAGGCTCTCCAGCGGCGCGCCGGACAGCTCGAACTGCCCGCCCGGCTCCAGGCTGACACTGGCTCCGTCACGTTTGAGCGCAATCGGATTGCCGTTTTCCAGAACCGGCTCCCAGCCAAAACGCGTCATGCCTTCCAGCATTTTGCGCACGGTCGGTCCGTCGCCCTCATACGGCAAAGGCCCATGATCATTCAGGCGAAAGCCGAATTTCTCGTGTTCGGTCCCGATCCGCCACCGGTCTTTGGGCTTGCAGCCCGTGGCAAGGTGTGCGGCCATCTGCTCGATGGACTCGATAATGGGCCCTTGGCCACCGTCAGAATAGGATCCGCTCAAAGCCTGTCGCTCCCTTGCCCTTTTCGCCTAGGTAGTCAGCCGACACCCCGGCGGCAAGGCGGAACACGCATTATTCACGCGGTTGTGCACCGCCGGCCCAGTCCCCGCACTGGCTTTGCCAGAGGCTCAAGGCGGCCGCCGCAGCTGTGTCGGCTCGCAATATGCGCGGGCCCAGGCTGACCGGCAGGGCTAGGGGCAGGCTGCGAATTCTGTCCCGCTCTTCCGGTGTGAACCCGCCTTCCGGCCCGATCAGGATGGCGGCTTTCTGTGTCGGCCGATCCCGCAAGGCGTCGGCCATCGGCAAGGCGTCTCCGGCCTCGTCGCAATAGATCAGCACACGATCCGCAGGCCAGGCATCCAGAATGGCCGACAGTTTTTCTGCTTCGAATATCTCCGGCAGGTCAAATCGCTCGGTCTGCTCGGCGGCTTCCTTCGCCAGCGCGCCCAGCCGGTCGATTCGGACCTTGTCGGCGATGGTGCGCTGCGTCAGCACGGGCCGGATCCTGCGCGCACCCAGCTCGGTGGCTTTTTCCACAATGAAATCGGTCCGCGCTTTTTTTACCGGTGCAAACAGCAGATCGAGGTCCGGAACCCCCTGCGCCACCCGTAGCCGGTCCCCGACATGCAGGACCGCGCCCTTGCGGTCTGCGGCCACGATATCCGCCACCCATTCACCATCTTGAGCATTGAAAAGACGCACTTTATCGCCGGTTTTCCGGCGCATGACGGAAATAAGGTAATGGCTCTCATCCCGCCCCAGCCGGATTTCGGCGGCGGGGCTGAGCGTCTGGTCGCAATAAAGGCGCGGGTCGGTCATATCCTGCCGGTACGCATGACAGGCTGCGGCGTCAACTCTCTTGCCCGGCTTTGCCGGTTCAGGGCAATTAGTCGTCATGGTTATGGAATCAGATCGACGCGTGGCGGACAGCCTGCCGAAAAGCTGGGTGGATGCAGCCCCCGTCCGCTTCCGGCCGTTTCTGCGCCTCGCCCGCTATGACCGTCCGGTCGGCTTCTGGCTCCTGACCATTCCGTGCTGGACCGGCCTGCTCCTCGCTCGCCTCGCCAGCGGCCTCGCACCGCAATGGAGCGATCTTGGTCTCGGCGTCCTGTTTGCCATCGGCGCGATCGCCATGCGCGGGGCCGGCTGCACCTATAACGACATCATCGACCGGGATCTGGATCGCCGCGTCGCCCGCACCGCCGACCGCCCGCTGGCGGCGGGAACCCTGACCGTTCGCTCGGCATGGCTCTTCCTGCTGGCGCAATGCCTCGTTGGTTTTGTGGTGCTGATGCAATTGCCGCCCCTGGCGATCTGGATCGCGCTCGGCTCTCTGGCGCTGGTGGCGGGCTATCCGTTCATGAAGCGCATCACCTGGTGGCCTCAGGCCTGGCTGGGCCTGACCTTCAACTGGGGGGTGCTGGTGGGGTATGCCGCCATTGCCGGGCAGATCGACGCGGCCGCGCTGGCCCTGTTTGCGTCCAGCGTTTTCTGGACGCTGGGCTATGACACCATCTATGCCTGTCAGGACATGGAAGACGATGCGTTGGTCGGCGTGAAGTCCACCGCCAGAGCCTTGCAGGCGCACCTGCATCGCTGGCTGTGGGGGTTTTACGCCGTGACCGCGCTCGGCGCGGCGCTGGCCGGCATTCTGGCAGGCGCGCCCGTCTGGTTCGCCCTCGCCATCCTGCCCTTCACCTTCCATCTGTTTGATCAGATCCGGAAGGTCGACACTTCAGATGGCGCGGCCTGCCTTGCCGTCTTCAAGAGCAACCGGACCACCGGCCTGCTATTGGCGGCCGCCTTTCTTATATGTTCGTTCATTTGACCTTTGCCGCGCATCGTGGCGGGATGGAAACAGGCTTGCGCCCCACATGGCGCGATTAGAGGGAGGCTATGAATGGCAAACCGGCTTTTGGCCGTATTGGGTGCCGCCGCATTATTTGCATGCAGTGAACCCGTCACGGAAACAGTTGTCGTCGATGAACCCGATACCGAAACAACGGTCTCGGGCATTCAGGTCGATGTGGAATATCACACGCTGGAAAACGGCCTGCGGGTCGTGCTCTCCCGGGACACATCCGTCCCGACGGCCACCGTGGCGGTGTATTACGGCGTCGGCTTCCGCAATGAACCGCGCGGCCGCACCGGCTTTGCCCACCTGTTCGAGCACCTGATGTTCGAAGGATCCGAAAACCTGCCCGGCGGCACGATGACCAATCTCATCTACAATGCCGGCGGCGTCCAGAACGGCTCCACCCGCTTTGATTTCACCAATTACTTCGAAGTCGTTCCCAACAACGCGCTGGAAGCCATCATCTGGGCCGAAGCCGACCGCATGGCCCGCCCGATCATCGACGAGGAAAACCTCGCAGCCCAGGGCGGCGTGGTTGAGAACGAGGTATTGGTGAATGTCATCAACCAGCCCTATGGCGGCTGGATCTGGATCGACCTGCCGATGCTCGCCAATGAAAACTGGCACAACGCCCACAATTTCTATGGCGATCTGGATGATTTGCGGGCCGCCACGCTGGACGATGTCCAGACCTTCTTCGACACCTATTATGCCGTCAACAACGCCACGATCGTGGTCGTCGGCGACATTGATTATGATGAAACCCTCGGCTGGATCGAAGCCAATTTCGCCAGCATCGAGCCGGGCCCGCCCCTGCCGGAGATCGATATTTCCGAGCCGCGTCAGGAAGAAGAGAAATTTGGCGTCATCTACGACCGGCTGGCACCCCAGCCCGCGCTCGGCTTCGGCTATCACATGCCGGAACGCGGCACGCCGGAATATTACGCCATGGCCGTGATCGACCAGATTCTGGTCCAGGGCGATGACAGCCTGCTGAACCAGCGCATCGTCAATGAGGAGGGCTACGCCTCCAGCGTCTTCGGCGGCATCAATCTGCTCGGCAATATGTACAACTATAATGGGCCGATGCTCTGGTCCGCCGGCATGATCCATGGCGATGAATACGACCATGAAGTGATCATGGGCACGGTCGATGACGTCATCGAGCGATTGCGCACCGAAGAGATCAGCGAGGAGCAACTCGACCGCGCCATCACCAAATTGCGCTCGCAATTCTACAACATTGTGGACTCCGCCTCGCGGTTCGGCCTCGCCGATCTGCTTGCGGTTTTCGCCATGTTTGATGATGACCCCACGCGGATCAACCGGATCGAGCAAGGCTTTGACCAGGTGACGCCGGAACTCGTTCTGGCCACCGCGCAGGAATATCTGCGGCCGACCAACCGGTCCGTCCTGCGGGTCATTCCGGATCCGGACGGCACATTGGGCGGTCAGGCAGACGACACAGATCAAGGCGACTCCGGGACTGAAACACCGGATGAGGGTCAATAGGGAGGACATGACGATGATGAAATCGACCACATTTCTGATGGCGGCATCCCTGATGCTGATGTCCGCTCCGACGGCTTTCTCGCAAGCCTTGCCGCAGCCGGAAATCGGCCCGGCACCGGCGTTCGAACTGCCGGAAACATCAACCGTCGTGCTCGATAACGGGCTCGAAGTTACCTTCATCCATTTCGGCCTGGCGCCGAAGGTGAACATCTCGGTGCAGATCCTGGCCGGCAATGTCTTTGATGGCGAGAATACCTATATCGCCGACCTGACCGCCGCCATGATGGAAGAAGGGGCCGGCGGGGAATCGCCGGAATCAATTGCCCGGGCCTTTGCCTCCATGGGCGGCGACATGAATGTCGGCGTCGGCATGCACACAACCAATTTCTCGGCCAATGTGCTGACGGAATTCGGGCCGGAAGCGATCTCCCGTATTGCGACCGTCATCCGCAATCCCGATTTCCCGGACTCGGAATTCGAACGTATCCGTCAAAGCCAGGTCCGCAACATAACCGTGGCGCGGTCCCAACCGGGCCCGATTGCCAACGAAGCCTATGTCGGCCTGCTCTACGGAACGGATCATCCCTATGGTCAGGGCATGCCGGACGAAGGCCAGTTGGAAAGCTACACCATGGATCAGGTGCGCGCTTTCTATGACGAGAATTTCGGCGCGGCCCGGACCCGCATCTACGTGGCCGGACGCTTTGACGAGGACCGGCTGGAAGCCGCCATTCGCGAGGCTTTCGGTGACTGGGAATCCGGCCCTGAAGCGAGCATTCCGCCCGCCTCGATCAATAATGGCCCCGTGGTTCAGCTGATTGATCGTCCCGGTGCGCCGCAGGCCACCATTCGCCTCGGCTTCCCGGTGGCAACGATCGGCACGGAAGATGCCTACCGGATGACCGTCATGAACGCGATTCTCGGCGGCTCCTTCACCTCGCGTCTGACCAGTAATCTGCGCGAGGAACATGGCTGGACCTATTCGCCGGGCTCCGGCGTCACCAACCGCATTGGCACATCCTACTGGACGTTCAGCGCGGACATCACGACCGGGGCGACGGTCGAGGCCTTTTCGGAAATCTTCAGCGAGATCCAGACCCTCCAGCTGAACACGCCGGACGAGGAAGAAGCCGGCGGCATGCGCAGCTGGCTGTCGGGCCTGTTCATTCTCCAGAACGCCTCGACCGGCGGGCTGATCGGCCAGATTTCCAACCGCGATTTCTACGGCCTGCCGGACGATTATCTCGAAACCTATGTTGACCGGATCAATGATGTCTCCAATGGCGACATCTCGGCCGTGGCCTCCGAATACCTGCAACCGGACCGCATGGTGCTGGTTGTGGTCGGCGACCTCGATTCGATTGGCGAAGGCCTGCAGGCCTTCCCGCAATTCGCGGATGCCGAATTCATCATGGACGAGGAGTAGTATCGCCGCGCTGAATTTAAGGGCCGGGTATATATCGCCCGGCCCATGGCTTTATGAACTCGCCTCGCATCACCAATTTGTTCTGTTCGGCAATCGAGAGAAATCCGATGGTTAAGATTGCCGCAACGGGGGTAATCGCCCTTTTAGTCGCTCTTGCCATTTCGACGAATCCGGACCCCATGGCTCTGGACGCCTTTTATCGCGCAAATCACGAGCAATTAAACCGGGGAGGCGAAGTGGGGGTGCTTCAAAGAGAAATTGTTTCAAGGTCTGGCGTTGAAGATACTGCTGATGCGCCGATAACGATATCAAATGTCATTTGTTTTCGTTACTCGAGCCACGCGCTCCCAGCCTTGCAGAGCGACTTTCCACGATTTGAATTTGTTGAGATAGGAGCGGAAGTCTATGACTCTGCTCATGAATGTGCCAGAAATCCCGCGTTTGTCGGCTATGACCCTCCGATATCGCGATGTGGCTTGGGTGAGGAATCATTTCGGTGAACCCGAGCCTAGCTGGGATATAGCCCCCTATTTCAATCCAATTTCTTTCGGAAACGAACGAATCGGCCTTATCTTCCGGAATGGCCAGAATCCGCGCCGTCGACCGGCGACTTTTCCTGTTGATCGAAATTGCCGCCCGGCGTCTCAACCGGGAGGCCGACAAGCGTCTGAAAGATGAAGCCGGCGTCTCTTCCGCGCAGGCCGGCGTGCTGTTTCTGCTGCTCCGCCGCGGGCAACGCCGGATGGGCGGTTTGAGCAAAATCCTGTCCCTGAACCCGCCGGCGGTCACCGGTCTGGTCGACCGCATGGTCAAGGCCGGACTCGTGTCGCGAACCACCGACAAGACGGACGGCCGCGGCGCCATGGTGGCGCTCACCCGAAAAGGCACGGAAGCGGCCGAGCGCGCGGATATCGTCCTGCGCGAATTGAATGCCGACCTCGAGGCGCGCCTCGGCGACGAGGTCTCCGACACGCTTCATGACGCCCTTACCCGGATCGTTATCGCGGAAAGTTGACGCTTACGCGAACTGGATTTGGCCGCCAGACTTGCCTACACATTGATCGAGCAATCGGTAACGGAGCCCGCCGCATGAGTAATCTGGTCTCGGTAGAAACATCTGACGGCGTGCGGACCATCCGCTGGAATCGTCCGGAAAAGAAAAACGCCCTCCTGCGTGAAATGTATGACGCCGCGGCAGAGGCTATCGAATCCGGTGAAACGGAAAAGTCGGTGCGGGTATTCGTTCTGGGCGGACAGCCCGGCCTCTTCACGGCAGGCAATGACCTCGTCGATTTCATGGAAGCCCCGCCTCATATTGGCTCTGGCGACATGCCGCCGGTTGAGCGCTTCATGCGGGCACTCATGACGGCAAAGAAGCCGGTCATCGCCGAAGTGGACGGCCTCGCCATCGGCATTGGCACCACCCTCCTGATGCATTGCGATCTGTCCTATGCCTCCGAGAATGCGGCCTTCAAGACCCCCTTTGCCGATCTGGCACTGGCACCGGAATTTGCCTCCAGCCTGCTATTCCCGACGCGACTGGGCCGGGCGGCGGCTTCTGACCTCCTGATGCTGGGCACAGTCTGGGATGGTGAGCGTGCCAAACAGGCCGGCCTTGTGACCGATGTCTTCCCGTCGGCCAGCCTGTCGGACGAAGTCCGCAAACGCGCCCTCGCCCTTGCCGCCAAGTCTCCGGGTGCGGTCCGCATGGCCAAGGAATTGATGATGACCCCGGACGAGCCGCTTTCCGATCGCATGGCGCGCGAAGGCAGTATCTTTGCTGAAATGCTGCAATCGCCGGAATTCAGCGAGGCTGTCACCGCTTTCATGGAACGCCGCGCGCCCGATTTCTCGAAGTTTGGCTGATGGGCAAGGGCGCTCACTCCTATATCGACGATCCGCGTAATGCGGATGTGAAAGTCTGGATCAATGGCGAGCTCTACCCGCGCGCCGAAGCAAAGATTTCCGTGCTCGATTCCGGTTTCATTCTGGGCGATGGCGTCTGGGAGGGGCTGCGGGTCCACAAGGGCAAAATCGCTTTTCTGGACACTCATCTCGACCGGCTGGAGGAAGGCGCCAAGGCGCTGGACTATGATCTCGGCCTGTCACGGGAAGAGCTGACCAAAGCCCTCTACGATACGCTCGATGCCAATGGCATGCGCGAGGGGGATGGCGTCCATATCCGCCTGATGACCACGCGCGGCCTGAAGGCGACACCCTATCAGGACCCGCGTGTCACCATTTCGCCTGCCACCATCGTTATCCTCCCGGAATGGAAGCGCCCGGACCCGGCCGTTGCGGAAAAGGGCCTGCGCCTGTTCACGGTGCATGTCCGGCGCGGCTATCCCGATGTGCAGGACCAGAAGCTCAATACCCATTCCAAGCTCAATTGCATCACCGCCTGCATCCAGGCCGCCAAGGCCGGCGCCGACGAAGCGCTGATGCTCGATCCGCATGGCTTTGTGGCCACCTGCAACTCCACCCATTTCTTCATCGTTAGACAGGGCGAAGTCTGGACCTCGACCGGGGATTATTGCCTTGGCGGTGTGACGCGCGGCGTGATCATCGATCTCTGCCGCGAGGCGGGCATTCCGGTCTTCGAGAAGAATTTCACCCTGACGCAGGTCTATTCCGCCGATGAAGCATTCACCACCGGCACCTTCGCCGGCCTTGTGCCCGTCATCGAGGTCGATGGCCGCAAGATTTCCGGCGGCCGCGGTCCCATGGTCGAGCGCTTGCAAGCCCTCTATCGCGCAAAACTCGAGGCGGAATGAGCGACACGATCCGCATCTGCCTGTGGTCCGGCCCGCGCAATATCTCGACGGCCACGATGCGGTCCTTTGAAAACCGCCCCGACTGCGCCGTCTGGGACGAGCCCTTTTACGGCCCCTATCTGGTCAAGACCGGCCTTGATCATCCCGGCCGCGACGCCATTCTGAACTCGGTGCCGCTGGATGAGGATGACATCGCCCTTCGCTGCGCCAGAGACGCGCCGGATGGCTCACCCCTCTTCTTCCAGAAGCATATGTGCCAGCACATGCTGGACGATATTCCGCGCGACTGGATGGCCGCTTGCCGCCACATCTTTCTGATCCGCGATCCCGCCGAGGTTTGCGCCAGCTTTGCCGCCACAACCGGCGCAGTCACCGCCGAAGATATCGGCCAGATCCGGCAGACCGGACTTTATGAAGATATCTGCCAGCGCAGCGGCCATGCCTGGCCGGTGATCGAGGGGCGCGACGTGCTGGCGGCCCCCGAAGCCATGCTGCGCGCATTATGTACCGCGATTGATATTCCGTTTGATGTCCACATGCTCAGCTGGCCCGCCGGCAAACGCGACACCGACGGCGTCTGGGCGCCCTGGTGGTATGATCGGGTCGAAGCCTCAACCGGCTTTGAGGCCCCCCAGCCCAGCCCCCATCATCTGCCAGAAGCCGCGCGCGATGCCGTGACTGCCAGCCGCCCGCATTACGAAAGAATGCAGGCAAGAAAACTGGTCGTCTGAACTACTCTCCCTGCAGGATCGGATCACCGGTGGCTTCTTGATAGGCAACACCGACGAAAGGCGTGACCCACCAGGCATTGAAACGATTGGCGATCCAGGCATCGCCTTGGGCAAACAGCGATTGTTGCGCGGACAGATCCACCTCGGCCCTGACCTCTTCAAGGCTCAAGCCTGCTTCTGCCAGCGGCCCGACCTGGGCGCGCACCTCGGCCATCAGAGCGATCAGCTGATCCACATAGGCTGTATCCGGCTGCACCGCGCCATGGCCCGGAATCAGATAGGCATAATCCAGTGCCCTGATGGCTTCGAGCGCTTCAATCCAGTCCGCTGGATAGCTGCCGAATCCATAAGGCGTCGGATGGACGACAAGATCACCGCTGGCGACAACGCGCTGTTCCGGCATCCAGACGACGGCATCGCCATCGGTATTCCCGCGCCCGAAATAGCGCAGCTCGACAGGCCGCATCCTATCATCCAGCACCAGCCGGTCCGAGAAATGCCGTGTGGGGGCAATAATCTCGATGGTGTCGACCGCCGCGATCAGCTCATCGAGATCTCCGGCCAGCATCGTGTAATATTCCGCGATGCGTGCCGGGATCACCGTGCCGTCGGGCAAAGCGCCCGTTGCCGCCACGGCGTCGACGACCGGGCGCGAGGCTTCAAGTTGTTCGCCCGCCTCGTGGATATAGTCCATCGCCGCACCGGCAATATGCCGAACCGTATTCTCGTGGGCGATGATCTCGATCTCGGGCCAGGCCGCGAGGAAGGCCGCATTGCCAAGATGATGATCGCCATGCCAGTGCGTGTTCACCAGATAGCGCACCGGCGCATCGCTGATCTGCCGGATCTGCGCGATGATCCGCTCGCCTGCCATCGTGCTGCCGCCGGAATCCACCACAGCCAGCCCGCCGCTTTGCTCGATCACGACGACATTGCTCTCCGCGGGCAAACGCATCGGATCAACGCGGTAAATCAGGTGGGTACCCTCAACCACCTCCTGCCGGTCATAGACAAAGGGATCCGCCAGAGCGCTGGCGGCGCTGGCGAGACCGAGAAGAATGGCAAAGAAAACTCTGGACATGGAAACTCCCCCCGTTGATTTTCGCCTTCATGCCATTCCGCTGCCGCTCCGGGGATGAAAACCCGGAAAGACGCTTCAACAGATCGTGAAAGGATTTTCCATGAATACCGCCTCCACGCCGGACATTCAGCATGAATCAACCGAAACCCGGGGCCGCTTCTTCATGGATATGGGCGACGGATCAGAGGCGGAACTGACCTATTCCATTGCCGGCCAGACCCGCTGGATCGCCGATCATACCGGCGTCCCGGAACAGCATGGCGGCAAGGGCATTGCCGGCCAGCTCGTGCGTGCATTGATTGCCGGTGCCCGCGAGGCCGATGTGAAAATCATCCCGCTTTGCCCCTATGTGAAAGCCTGGGCGCAAAAACATCCTGAAGAAGCGGATATTTTCGACTAGGCTACGGCCAACACGTATTCGGGGGAGATTTACATGACCATTTTGCGCTGGATCGGCGGCATCGTCGTCATCGCCATTATCGCCGGCCTTGTCTGGCTGAACACATCGGCCACGGGGCGCATTTTCCTGCCCACGGCTACCGGCATTACGGCCAAGCAAGTGTGCTCTCTCACCTTTGTCTCCGGCATGGAGCCGGAGCTGGCCCGCGAGCTCTATATCGACCCGCTGCTGGGCGGCCCGGCTTCGCTGATCAGCGCCAATGTCGACCGCGAGGACATGTCCGTGCATTCGCGCCTGCTCGGCCTCTGGCATCAGGAAGCGCAATACCGCGAAGGCATGGGCTGCACGCTGGTGCATGGTTCGCGCGAGTTTGACCGCGATCTGACCGTAGCCTGGGATGAGGCCCCGCAATATTATGAACTGGACGCCGCCCATCGCGACGCCACCTTCGATTCGGACGCCCTGCAGGCTGCCATCGACGGCGCGTTCGACGACGGCTTCGGCGCGCGCAATACGCTGGCCGTCGTGGTTCTGCATGATGGCCGTCTGGTGGCCGAGCAATATGCGCCCGGCTTTTCCCGCGAAAACCGGCTGCATTCCTGGTCGATGGCGAAATCCGTTGCCGCGACGCTGGCCGGCGCGATGACGCTTCGCGGTGATCTCGACGTTTACGAGGAAGGCACGATCGAGCTGCTCGACGGTCTGGGGGCCGAAGCCGAAGCGACCACGATTGATGACCTCCTGCGCATGACCGGCGGCCGCGCCGCGCATGAGATCAATGACGGCACGGATCCCAATTCCGACATGCTGTTTACAGAAACTGACATGGCCCGCTTTTCCGCGACACGCGAGCGCCTCTTCCCGCCGGGCGAGCACTGGGAATACCAGTCCGGCGACACAGTGCTGGCGACTTGGGAGATGCAGTCACGCCTCGGCGACACGCTGGAAGATCAGGTCCGCGCCCTGCGCGCCCTCATCTTCGAGCCGGCGGGTATTTATTCGCCGATCTTCGAAACCGATGCGTCCGGCACGCTGCAAGGCTCGTCCTACATCTATGCCACCCCGCACGACTGGGCCCGCCTGATGCAGGTCTATCTCGATGATGGCATGGCCAATGGCACCCGCATCCTGCCGGACAACTGGCGCGACTATATCACCACGGAAACGCCCGGCTCGGATGGCATTTACGGCTCCGGCTTCTGGCTCGCGCCGGAACTCTCGCCGCAGGCCTTCTACATGTCCGGCTTCCAGGGACAGTCCACGCTCGCCATTCCGGAATATGATCTGGTGATCGTGCGCATGGGCGCCACGAATTACGTCAACACAGGCACCTGGACCATGGCCCGCGCCATCATGGCAGCGCAGACTGCGGAGTAGCGCCGCGCTATTCCGCCTGCCTGTGCCAGCCATCGCTGTCTGTGCTGCGCAATATCCGGTCGAACGGGCCGGGCAGAAGCCGCTCGGCCTTGCGCAGCCATTGGTCCAGCTTGCGATGATCAGCCCGCAGATTGCGCAGGCGATTTCGGGCGCTGGCCGAATTGGCAAGGATCAGTCCGGCCCCGATGCCCACGACGACAATCCCGACGGGCACGGGCGAGAGGGTGAGCGGCAAGCCCACGAGCACCAGCACCCATCCGATCAATTGCAATAACAGCGTCATCCAAACCTCATCTTGCAAAAAGAACGATTGCGATGCGGCGCGGTTCCATTCGCCGCAGGCGAAAGACTGGACAATGCCAGCGTAAATCGCAGATTGGGCGGCAGGCAAGAAGGCATTGGCCATGGCATACAAATCCCTGCGCGATTATCTGGAAATGCTGGAAGCGAAAGGCGATCTGAAACGGATCACCCGACAGGTTTCCACCGATCTTGAAATGACGGAGATCCATCGCCGCGTTCTGGCCGAGGGTGGCCCGGCCCTGCTGTTCGAGAATGTCGTCAATGAAAAGGGCGAACGCTCGGATATGCCGGTGCTGGTCAATCTGTTCGGCACGGTCCGGCGCGTCGCCAATGCGGTCACGCTGGGCGGTGAGCCGCGCGAAACCGCCGAAGAATTGCGCGAAGTCGGCGAACTCCTCGCTTTCCTGCGCCAGCCCGAGCCGCCGCGCGGCATCAAGGATGCGCTCTCCATGCTGCCACTGGCGAAGACGGTGATGAGCATGCGGCCCAAAACCGTGCGCAACGCCCCCTGTCAGGAAGTCGTGCTGACCGGCGATGACATCGATCTCGACAAGCTGCCCATCCAGACCTGCTGGCCGGGCGAGCCTGCCCCGCTCATCACCTGGCCGCTGATTGTCACCAAAGGCCCGTCGGACTCAAAGGAGGACGACTTCAATCTCGGCATTTACCGCATGCAGAAGCTGGGCAAGGATAAAACCCTGATGCGCTGGCTCAAGCATCGCGGCGGCGCCCAGCACTTCCAACGCTGGAAAAACGAAAAGCCTGAGCCCCTGCCCGTGGCCTGCGTGCTGGGCGCCGATCCCGGCACCATCCTCGCCGCCGTCACGCCCGTACCGGACACGCTCTCGGAATACCAGTTTGCGGGCCTTCTGCGCGGGGCCAAGGCCGAGCTGGTGGATTGCAAGACCGTGCCGCTGAAAGTCCCCGCCGAGGCCGAGATCGTGCTTGAAGGCCATGTGATGCTCGACGAGTACGAGGATGAAGGCCCGTACGGCGATCACACCGGCTATTACAACTCGGTCGAGAAATTCCCGGTCTTCAAGATCAGCGCCATCACCATGCGCAAGGACCCGATCTATCTTTCCACTTATACCGGCCGCCCGCCGGACGAACCCAGCGTGCTGGGCGAAGCGCTGAACGAGGTCTTCATCCCCCTCTTCCAGCAGCAATTTCCCGAAGTCGTGGATTTCTGGCTGCCGCCGGAGGGCTGCTCCTACCGCATCGCCGTCGTTTCGATGAAGAAGGCCTATGCCGGCCATGCCAAGCGTGTGATGCTCGGCGTGTGGTCCTATCTGCGCCAGTTCATGTACACCAAATGGGTGATCGTCGTGGATGACGACATCAATGCGCGCGACTGGAAGGATGTGATGTGGGCGGTCTCCACCCGCATGGACCCGGCGCGCGATGTCACCCTGATTGAAAACACGCCGATCGATTATCTCGACTTTGCCTCACCGGTTTCCGGCCTCGGCTCCAAGATCGGCCTGGACGCCACCAACAAGCTGCCCGGCGAAACCAACCGCGAATGGGGCGACAAGCTGGATATGGACGCGGGGACGAAACGCCGGGTCGACGAAATGTGGGCGGAGCTGGGGCTGGGGTAAGTCCCAGCCACCATATCCCGGCGCTAAGCCTCTTGTGCCTGCCGGGGCGATTTGAGCAGGATCAAAGCAAGGCCCGCGACGATAAACCAGACGATAAATCCGAGTCCGAACACCATCGTAGCTGCGGAGAGAGCCGGGATCGTCGAGATAATCCCGGCCCCGCCCACGAGAAAGCCCAGCGCGTTCACGGCCAACGGCAGCGCCCTTGTCTGAAATCCGGCCAGGCTGAGCGCAAATATCCACATGCCGCCGGTGATTTCATTGCCGCCGCCAAGGCCGGCGCTGACGACCGTCGTCGACCGCCAGAGCGCGACCGCCGAATCCATATCCACCTCTGCCAGCCGCACAATCTGGCCAATGGCGATATTCTCGAGCATGCCGGTGGCGAGGATCAGCCCGGCCCAGATCAGCCCGAACGCCGAAGCGGTCTGCGCGATGGCGCCGCTGCCTGTCAGACGCCGGTGCAGGCCGATGACGATGAAGACCATCAGCACCGCATTGAGCACATAGATGACCTGGTTCCAGAGCGTCATCAGCGCCTGATTGTCCGCGAGAAAGCTGACATGGTTGGCGGCGGGCACAGCCGGGCTGCCATACTGGGCCGGTCCGAGGATCGAGAAATAGACCCAGAAGCCGATGATATAGGTGGCACCGGCGGCAATGGCCGCCAGTCCGCTGATTTTCTGAAAACTCATCTCGTCTTGCCTTTCGTGTTTCGTTGGATGGAGGAGGATCAGTCCGCGACGGCGCGGCCAAACCGGGTGCGCACCGCATGAAATAGGGTCCAGACGACGACCGCCAGAACCGGCAGCGCCAGAAAAACGGGTGTTCGGAGAACCTCCGGCAGGACATGGTTATTGCCGAAGAAGAAGATGCCGGTGGCGAGGAAGAAGGAAAATCCCATCCGCCACAAATGCCGCGTCAGGCGCACCCGGCGCGCAGGCGCAGATCGCCGCGCATAGTGGATATCCAGCCCGCACAGGAGCGCGCTCACAAATGCCAGCAAGTAAAAGGCCGCTGGTGGCAGATCATTGAGCACGCCGTCGGGACTTGCGCTTGCCATCATGCCGCCCGCCACGGCCCCGACCACAATCAGGCCGGATGCGAGAGGCGCCATGCGGCTGATCCAGCGCGACAGACGGGCACGGCTTCGCGCCGCCGCCCAGGCTGTGATCAGCGCGTGAAAGCTGATCGCGGATAGAAACACGGTGAACAGAATCTCGCGCGCCAGGCTGAGCCATAGACCGCTAAGCGCCAGCAATCCCATGCAGATCACAAACAGCGTGCCCGCTTTCCGGTGCACGCCCGCGCCCTTGCGCGCGGCAAAGGCGGCAAAGCCCGCAATGATCGCGCCGCACCCGATCCAGAAGTGAAGATCGCCGAGGAGTTCCGGTTCCGTCATGTATCGTCCGTTGCAAAGGCCGGTTGAGGGGCCGGCGTTTCGTCGTCTGCCACCTCTATTCCGCATCCCGCGATGGTCTGTCGTCCGCGCGGGACGGCGCGGACAAATTGCCTGCACAAGATTGATCGCTGGGCCGCGCTCCCCTAGACCACGCCGATGCAGACAGATGGCGTTCTCTTGCTTTCGGCGCTGGTGACCGGAATTGCGCTGGCGGGTGCGATGGCAGGCGCCGTGACCGGTGCGCGCCAGAATGCCAACCGGTCTAGCCGGATTTATCTGTTATGGGTTTTCGGATTGATGGCCGGCCTCTGCGCCCTGCCGCTGGCAACGGCCGTGCAGCCGTCCCTCTTCACCTTCTACATGCCCGCGCTTTTGCCGCTGATGTTCGCCTTGCCGGTCACCGTCTATCGCTATGCCGACAGCCGGATGGCGAATGGTGCCCGCCTGCGAAACTGGCGGCGGGATGGCGCGCTGCCGCTGGCGGGTCTGGGCGTCATGCTGGGCTATTGGCTGCTGCCATCAGAGGCCCGGCGCGAATTGTTCGTGAACGGCGATCTTCCCGAAGGCATCATCCCGGCGGCCCTGGCCCTTTTGACCTTCGCACTGGTCTTTGTGTGGGTCGCCACATCCATCCTCTATCTGATCGCCACCGTGCGACAGCTTTCCCGCTACCGGGCCAGGCTCAAATCCCTCTACTCGAACACTGAAACGTTTGAATTGCGCTGGATTGACGGGCTTCTCATCCTGCTGGTCGCCTTGTGGGCCGCCGCCGCATTCTCCCTATTGAGCGACAATCTGGGCATGGGCATTCTGACGCCGGACACGCTCGTATTGGCCCTTGCGGGCGGCGTCCTGTTGATGCTCACCGCCTTTGCCAATGGCCCCGTCCCGCCGGACCCGCTCGATCTGTCGACGACAGCGGCAGACGACCCGGCAGCAGAAAAATACGCACGATCAGCCCTGTCCACAGAGCGCGCAGAAAAAATCGCCGAGCGCATTCTCAAGGCCATGGAGGCCGAAAAACTCTACCTCGATTCCGGCCTGTCCCTGCAGAAGCTCGCCCGGCATGTCACCACCCCGCCCAACCTCGTCTCACAAACGCTGAATGAACAACTGGGCCTGACCTTCTTCGACTTCGTCGCCCGATGGCGCGTCGAAGACGCGAAATCGCGGATCCTCGAAGGCAGGGATTCCGTTTTGAATATTGCGCTGGAGGTCGGCTTCAATTCCCGCTCGACCTTCTACAAGGCCTTCAAGCGCGAAACCGGGCAAACGCCGAAGGAATTTCGCATCGCGCCGGGTCGCGTCACGTCGATACCGTCACCGGAACAGGCCGGGCAGTAAGGCCAAACGGGCCGGCCTGATTTGACTCCCCTGTCTGCGTTTGCGACCTATGGGGGCCGAGGGCGCAGGAACAGACCTGTTCAGCCAGCTGACAAAGCGCCCGATCTTTTCACCCCCCTTTACTCCGACAGGAAGAATTCATGCCAACAGCCAAGAAGGGCGACACCGTCCTGCTCACCTATACGATCCGCACATCCGACGGCACCGTCGTCGGCAAGACCCAGGACGATGCGCCCGTGCCCGTGACCATCGGCAATGCCGAGATTTTCCCAGAAGTGGAAGCCGTGCTGGATGGCATGGAAGTCGGCAAGGAAAGCGAAGCCGTGGTCAGTTCCGATAATGCCTTTGGCCCGCGCCGCGACGAGATGATCGTCGACATTCCGCGCGCCCAGCTGCCCGGCGATCTGACGCCGGAACCGGGCATGACGCTCGGCGCACAGCAGCCGGATGGCTCCACCCAGCAACTCACCATCACCAAGGTCGGCGAGGAGAGCGTCACCGTTGACGGCAATCACCCGCTGGCCGGCGAGGATCTGCATTTCGGCCTGACCCTGGTCGAGATCAAGACCGCCGCCTGAGGCGGCCATCACCTACCGGTCCGGCGTTGCGCCTGCGCGCGCGCCGCGCCGGGCGGGCTGTCTGACAGCGCCCGCACACCCTTCCCTTCGCCTTATCCCCGGCATTCGCTGCGCCGCTAGACTGCCCCGTTGCGATTGCCGGGCCGGTGGCGCGTGGACCACAGGGACAAGCGCCCCGGCTGTAGGAAACAGTCGGAGACTGTAGGAGAGTTGGAGACCCATCGGGTTCAGGACCGGAGACATCAAAGGCAGGATTCGGGCTCACGGAAGGCCGGAAATAATGTTACGAAACAGGGATATAAACATCCCCTCTCGGGGAATAGTCAGAACTGTCGTAACAGTCGTCGTAGTAGTCGTAGGAGACTCTTTTTCCTCGCAGAATTATGAGACATTCTGAATGACCGAGCCCAAACGCATCCGCACCCGCGAACTTCGCAAACAGCTCGAATCCTGGATTCGCGGCCGCCTGTGGGCACAAGTTATCGCCGCCCTCATCCTCGGTGGGATCACCGGCTTTCTGATCGGACCGGATACCGGATTCATCAGCGCCCAAACCGCCGATCTCGCCGGCCGCTGGCTGGCTCTGCCCGGCGGCCTGTTTCTCAACATTATCCAGATGGTCCTGATGCCGCTGGTCGCCGCCTCCATCGTGCTGGGCCTCGCCGCCGGGGCCTCCGACCCGGACAAGCTGCGGCGGCTGGGTGGAAAACTCGCGCTTTTCATCGCCGGCACCACGCTGGCCGCCGCCGCACTGGGGGCTGTGCTGGCACTCTGGGTCAAGCCCGGCCTGTCCGTGATGACCGGCCAGATGCCCCTGCCCCGGCTGCGCCCCGACCCGGAAAGCCTCGCCGATCCGCTGACCGAAGCGGTCGCCACCGCGCCCGACCTCATTGCCCGCATCGTACCCTCCAATCCGCTCGGCGCCGCCGCCGACAGCGAAATGCTGGCCATTGTCGTCTTCTCGATTTTTGTCGGCCTTGCCTTCGTCGCCTCGAAAAACCAATCCCGCCTCGCCCCGCTGAAACAATTGTTCGAGGCCATGCTGGAAGTCTCGATGACCGTGGTGAAATGGGCCATGCACCTGACCCCGTTCGCCGTCTTCGGCCTCACCGCCCAGCTGGTCGCGCGCATGGGCGTTTCGGCCATCTCCACGCTCGCCGCCTATGTCGGCCTCGTCCTCGCGGGCCTTGCCCTTTTGCTCCTGCTCTATGTCGCGCTCGTTCTGGTCTTGGGGCGCATGGGGCCGCTCACCTTCCTCAAAGCCATCTTCCCGGTCCAGCTTCTGGCCTTCTCAACCTCCTCGTCCGCCGCCGTCATGCCCCTGTCGATGGAAACCGCGCGCAACCGCCTCGGCACGCCGGGCGACACTGCCAGCTTCGTGATCCCGCTGGCCGCCACCATGAATATGGCCGGCACCGCGCTTTATCAGGCCATTGCGGTGATTTTTGTCGCGCAGGTCGCCGGCATCCAGCTGTCCCTGCCGGAAGTCTCGCTGATCGTGCTCAGCCTCGTGGCCGCTTCCATTGGCGCACCGGGCGCGCCGGGCGTTTCCATCGCCATCCTGTCCGGCATGCTGGCCAGCTTCGGCATCCCCGCAGAGGGGCTGGTCTTCGTGATCGGCGTTGACCGTTTGCTGGATATGTCGCGCACCGTCGTCAATGTCACCGGCGACCTCGCCGCCTGCCGGATATTGTCGCGAAATCAGGCAGAGGCAGAAACTGTTGATTAAACCTGTCGCGAAGTTTGGCTGGCATTTCCGGCGCATTTGACAATTCTGGTCACATGAATGCCGCCTTCAATACCTCGCTGAACGCCATGACCGCCGCTCAGGCGCAAGTCGCGCAATCCGCCCGGCAGCTCGCCAATCCCCGCGCCGACGAGAGCGGCGTGATCGAGGCCCTGATCGCCATCAAGGAAGCCGAGGCGCTTCACGCCGCTGCAGCCAGCGTCGCCCGCACCACCGCCGACATGGAACAGCATCTGGTCGACATCATGGCTTGAGGCCGCAGGCACAACAAGTCATCCTGTCCGCTGACACTTTCACCAGACAGGATTGATCCATGCTGACCTTGCTTGCCGCCGCCCTGACCCTGACCGCACAGGCCGACGAATTCACCCACGACCCCGACGTCCTCAGCACATATATGGTGCAGGCCTGTCAGGTTCAGCAGGTGGGCCGGAACGGTGCCACCGCGGAGGAAAACCTGCCGTTCTGCACCTGTCTGGATACGGAGCTCGCCAACAACGCGTCTGACGACCTCTACCGCATTTTCGCGCTCGGCAGTCAGGGCGCCATCGGCGCGGACGCACAGATTGATGCCGCCATGGCGCAGGCCGAAAGCCAGCGCATTTTCCTCGAAATGCCCGCCGAGGAACAGGCCACGGTTCAACCGATCCTGCAATCGGCCGTCTTCGCCTGCCGGGACGAAGCCCCCGTTATTACGAGCGGTCAATAATGCCGGGCCCGGTCCGGATTGACCTGGTCGCGGACTTTGTCTGCCCCTGGTGCTGGCTGGGCTGGCGCAACTGGATGGCCGCCAAAAAGCTGGCCCCGGACATCAGGTCTGAAGTGACCTGGCGGCCCTATGAACTCGACCCCACCCTCCCCGAGGAGGGCGCACCGTATCGCGATTATATGAAAGCGAAATTCTCCGGCCAGAATGCCGAACACTGGAAAGCCATGCGCACGCATCTGGAAGCGGCGGCACCAGGGGCAGGCATCGACTTTCGCTTCGATTCCATCACCCGCCGTCCGTCGACCCTCAATGCGCATCGCGTCATCCGCTGGGCGCGTGGGCAAAGCGCGAAGAAAGCCGACGCCGTCGCCGAAGGTCTGTTTGCGGCCTTCTTCCGCGACGGCAGGGATATCGGCGACGCCAGCGTTCTGACCGATATCACCGCCGACGCCGGGCTGGAGAGGGAAATCGTGGCCGATCTTCTGGCATCCGACCGGGACAAGGCCGATGTCCGCGAGGAGGCCAATTTCTTCCGCCAGCTGGGCGCAACGGGCGTGCCGAGTTTCATATTCGAAGGACAATTTGCCGTGCCCGGCGCCGCAGAACCGCAAGTTCTGGCCGACGCCTTGCGCCAGGCGGCAAGCCTGTCCGGACGCGAATAGGCTTTACCACACGGCGCTGTCGGGTTCATACTCCACCCCAATCGGGACAGGAGATTGATATGAGAAAGCTCACCCCTTTGGCCATTCTGGCTGCACTTGCCCTTGCCGCCTGCAACAATAGCAGTGCGGAAAACGCCGATGCGGCGGACAGCAATACCGAAATGCAAGACGGAAATTCCGGCGGCGAAAACGGAAATGGCTCTGACAATATGGCTGTCGAAACCGGCAGTTCGAGCGGGCCGTCGGACGATGAATTTGTCGCCGCATGCCTGCGTGCATCAAATCAGACCGAATCGATGTGCACCTGCCTGTCGGAAAAGGCGGAAGAAGATCTGACCGCCAACAGCCGGGAATTTCTGATCGCCACGCTGAACGAAGAATCGGATGAAGTCATGGAAATGCGTTCGCGCATGAGCATGGAAGAAATGTCGACGGCTGGAATGTTTCTGGTGACGGCGTCCACAGAATGTGCCCGCGAAGGCCGCCAGTAGAAAGCTGACCCCATGACCGCTCTGCAAGCTGTCGCGCTTTATGCCGGCATCAACATATTTCTTCTCGCCCTGCTATCTGTGCCGATTGGCCTGAACCGCAATAAGAAGAAAATCAGCATTGGTGATGGTGGCGACCCACAGATGACAGCCCTTATTCGTGCCCATGGCAATGCCGCCGAATGGGTTCCCGGCGCCTTGATTGGCCTGTTCATGATGGCTTCGCTCGGCTATGGGACGTTATTCATCCATACTGTCGGCGTGCTGTTCACGATTGCACGGGGCGCTCACGGCTATGCCTTTGTGTCCAACCAGACAAGCGGGCCGGCACGTCGTATAGGAGCGGGGCTGACGCTCCTTTGCTATCTTGTGATCTCGGGGGCGTTGATCTGGAAAGCAATTAGCTGAACGAAGCGTTGCACCCACAGGGCGTCACAGGCTAGGTCAGGAGCATGACGTCACCAACTGATGCCCCTGACACCGACCAACTCCTCTCGATTGCGGAGGATTTGATGAAACGCGCCCGAAAGCTGGGTGCAGACGCCGCTGAAGCGGCCGTGACCCAATCGCGAGCGACCGAAGTCGCGGTGCGCGACGGGAAGCTGGAAGCTGTCGAAGGGTCCGAAAGCAAGGATGCAGGTCTGCGGGTTTTCTTTGGAAAGCGGCAAGCCGGCGTCAGTTTTTCGGATCTCTCGGAAGACGGCGTATCGCTGGCCGTCGAGCGGGCCATTGCCATGGCAAAGCTCGCCCCCGAAGATCCATATTGTGGGCTAGTCGAGGCCGATTATCTGGCCCCGGACGTTCCCGAACTGGCGCTCTATGAGACCCCGCACTGGACCAGCGAAGATTTGTCACGGCTGGCTCAGACGGTTGAAACAGCCGCGCGAGACGTCTCCGGAATCACGATGACAGAAACGGCCTTTGCCAGCACGGGCGAGACCGCCTCCGCTTCAGTCTCCAGCAATGGCGTGAGCCATACGGCCCGCCGTTCCAACAGTGGTTATGGCGTCAGTGTTATTGCCGCAAGCGATAGCGGGATGGAACGCGATTATTCCATGACCAGCGCGCGGCGCGTTGCGGACCTTCGCGATTGCGCAGAAATCGGCAAGGAGGCGGGCGAACGCACAGTGAGCCGCCTGGGCGCAACCCAGATGTCATCGGGAAATCGCCCGGTGATTTTTGATCGGCGCGTTTCAGCGCGATTTCTCGGGTCATTGGAAGGCGCGATCTCCGGCCCCTCCATTGCCCGCGGCGTTTCTTTTTTGAGAGACCAGATGGGCCAGCAAGTGTTTGGCGAGCACATCAATATTATTGATGACCCGCATCGTCCCTGGGGGCTGGGCTCACGGCCCGTCGATGGCGAGGGACTGGCCAACATTCGGCGCAAGATTATCGAAAACGGCATGCTGACGACCTGGCTTTTGAATTCGCCGTCGGCACGACAACTGGGCCTTGAACCGAATGGCTATGCGACGCGGTCGCTCGGTGGTTCCCCAGGCGTGTCCTCGACCAACCTGCATATCGAGCCCGGCGAACAATCCCGCGAAGAAATTATTGCGGATATCTCCGATGGGCTGCTGATCACAGAGATGTTCAGCCCGTCCCAGAATCCCAATACCGGCGACTGGTCTGTGGGCGTTTCCGGCTTCGCAATTCTTTCCGGCGAAATTGCCCACCCGGTCAGCGAAATCACCGTCGCTGGCAATCTGAAGGACATTTTTGCGCGGCTCATTCCCGCCAATGATCTGAAATTCTGGTCTTCGACCAACGCACCCAGCCTTCTGGTGGACAATCTGTCCGTCGGCGGCGCTTGAACCGAAAGGCAGGCTTATGAGCGACGAGCAACTCCTCCATCTGGTGATCGGTGGTGAGCTGACTGATCTCGGACCGGACGCAAACCAGTTCAAGGACCTGTCACAGGTCGATTTCGTCGGCGCTTTCGCAAACTACGAGGATGCGCGCCGTGCCTGGAAATCGGCAGCGCAACGTACTGTCGACAACGCGCATATGCGGTATTTCATTATCCACGCGCACCGCTTGCTGGACCCCCGAAATGACGGGCACGATCACTAGCCCCGATCCCTCATCGCCCGAAGCGGCACCTGCGTCGGGCAATGCCCTGATCAAGCGATTCTGGCGCGACCGGATTGCGCCGCGATGGCGGCTGGTCGTGATTGCCGTGATACTCTCGGCTACAACGGCCGCTGCTGCGTCCAGTTATGCCTTTATGATCCGTTGGGCCGTCGGAATGCTGGAGCGCCAGGATACGCGTGTTGTCTGGCTAGCACCTCTGGTCATCATACTGATTACCGCAATTCGCGGCGTGTCACTTTACTTGCAAACGGTCCAGACCAATCGGCTGGCCCTTCGGGTCATGCAAGACTTGCAGGAAGCCTTGTTCATTCGCCTGATCCGCGCCGATTATGCCCGCATTATTGCCGAGCCCGTCGGCTCCATCGTGTCCCGCTTCACAAATGACATTACGATTTTGCGAGACCTGCTGGTCCGAGCTGCCAATAACCTGTTGCGCGATACGCTGACCATTTTGGGTGCAGTGATAGCCATGTTCGTCTTCGACTGGATGTTGGCCCTGCTGATCCTTGTCGTTTATCCGCTCGCGGCTCTGCCAGTTATTCGCATTGGCAATATGCTAAGGAAAACTTCTGGCGAAGCGCAGGCACAAATGGGGGAAGTTACAAGCTTTCTTGATGAGAGTTTTTCGGGCGCGCGAATGGTGAAAACCTACGGGTTGGAAGATCATGAAATCGACCGGTCCCAAAATGCTTTCTTGAAGCGTTTTCGCCTCGCCCTGTCGCTGGCCTCATCAAAAGCACGCGTCGATCCGATCCTTGAAGTCGTCGGCGGCGCGGCATTCGGGGGCGTTCTGGCATTCGCGGGATGGCGGATTTCACAAGGTGCCGCATCTATCGCTGATTTCACCGGATTCATTGCCGCTATCGGCATCATGGCGCCGGCAGTGCGCGCTGTCGGAACGCTCGGCGCGGCGATTCAGGAAGGCGTCGCCGTCCTGCAACGTATCTATGATGTGACAGACGAAACCGATGACGTGGTCGAACGCCATAATGCCAAACCTCTGGACGTCACGCGCGGACGGGTGGAGTTTGACAATGTCAGCTTTGCCTATGGCGATGACGCGACAGCCTTGTCCAGCGTCGATATCATTGCCGACGCTGGCAAGACGACGGCAATCGTCGGCGCATCCGGATCGGGAAAAACAACGCTCCTGAACCTGATTCCGCGCCTGTATGACCCAGCCAAAGGCGCGGTCCTGATCGACAATCAGGACATTCGCAGAGCAACGATCAAGTCTGTGCGCGAAGCGGTTGCCCTCGTCAGTCAAGACGTTGTCCTCTTCAACGACACCATCGCGGCCAACATCGCCTTCGGCCGGATGGATGCCAGCCGGGACGACATCGAAGCCGCCGCAAAAGCCGCGGACGCCCATGACTTCATTATGGAAATGCCGGATGGCTATGACGCATCGGTCGGTCCACGCGGCAGTCAGCTTTCGGGTGGCCAGCGTCAGCGTATTGCCATTGCGCGGGCCATCCTCGCCGACGCTCCGATCCTGCTCCTTGATGAGGCCACGAGTGCGCTGGATGCCGAAGCCGAAGCGCGGGTTCAGGCAGCTTTGAAAAGACTGTCCGAAGGCCGCACGACGATTGTCATTGCACACCGCCTGGCGACGGTCCGCGAGGCGGATCGCATCTATGTCATGGATAACGGGAAAATTGCTGAAACGGGCAGGCACGACGAATTGATCGCCCAGGGCGGCATCTATGCCCGACTTTGCAAGCTTCAGTTCGCCAACTGATTATTCCCGCCGCAGGATTTTTTCCGTCAGGAAACTGCCCCACCAGCTGGCCATAAAGCCATCATGCACGGCTTGCCGGTCATATTTGGTACGCACCCATTCGAGAAAATCAATGGGCTCTGCCGCATTGGCCAGACGATATTGCTCAAAGAAGTAATCCAGCATCCCCGTCTTGCCCTGCTTCACATGCAAGTATTTGAAAGAAAGGTGATCAATCGCCTCCTCGAACGGGGCTTTTTCATGCAGCAGCATGTACATTACAGCCACGATGCCGGCGCGATCCGCACCGGATTTGCAATGCATCATGGCCGGATATTCGATTGAATTGAAAACCTCGATCAGATGTTCGATCCGCTCGACATAGGGCGCTTCGCGCGATCCCCAAGGCAGATCGTGGATCGCCAGTCCAAGCCGATCACAGGTTTCATGCTCCAGATCATAATAGGAGCGTCCGGGCTGGGTGCCGCGCAGATTCAGAATGGTCTTGAAGCCCTGCTCCTTGAGCCATTCAAGCCGGTTGGGTGATGGCTGATTGGCTCGCCACATTCCCTTGCTGCCCACAGGGTGCATATTGTGAAAGCGCAGACGCAGAACGCCATGGTCCTGCCAGAGGTAATGGTTCCAGGCGCGTTTGCGATCTTCAGGATTCGTCAAATCGTAGCTCATAAACATTCATTTACGGGGCCGCGCAGCGGGCGGCAACCGTGACGAACGCTTGACGCCCGCGCCAATCAAAGCAAGCAAAGACGCCAATGTTGCGATCGCTCACATCCTCCGCCGCATTCCAGCAGGTGATTTCGTGGATTCTCGCGAAATACATGCAGTTTTGCGCCGCCACAAAAAGCTGGGACCGGCGCGGCATGGAGCATCTGGACGCGTGCACAGAGTCCGGCGAAGGACTGATCTCAGCCATGTGGCATTCCCGGCTGAGCCTGAGCTTCATGGGATGGGACAGAAAAGCGCCGCAAAAGCCGACCATGCTGATCTCCCGCTCACGTGAAGGCGATTTCATTGCCCGCTTTGCCCGCAATATAGACGTGGATGTTGTGCGGGGCTCCTCTCAGAACTCCCGCAAGACAAAGCAGAAAGGCGGCATGACTGCCTTTCGCGACATGCAACGGGCGATCGAGAACAAGGCCTGTATGGGCCTGACTGTGGATGGGCCACGCGGGCCGCGCCAACGCGCCAGCATGGGCGCGATTCAACTCGCCAGGATTACCGGCAGGCCCATCATGATTTTCTCGCTGTCGGTGACGCACAAGAAAATTTTCAATTCCTGGGACCGCTTCATGCTGCCCTTTCCGTTCGGCAAAGGCGTGGTGATCTGGAAAGAGCCGATCCATGTTCCGGCGGACGCTGATGACGAGGCGATGGAAATCCTGCGGCTGGAGCTGGAACGCCGCCTGAATGACGCCAGCCGGGAGGCCGACGAAGCGGTCGGAGGTCCAGTGATTGAACCGGCCGACCCCCGGCCCGCGCGCAGGGCGGCACGAAGCACGTGAGCCTCCCCGTCTCATTACAGTTCTATCGAACGCTCGTGTGGCTGGCATCTCCTCTATCCGGGTGGGTGCTGGATCGCCGGGCGCGGCGCGGAAAGGAAGATCCCGCCCGAATTCGTGAACGATTCGGATATCCGGCAGCCCCGCGTCCGCAAGGAAAACTGCTCTGGCTTCATGGCGCCAGCGTCGGCGAATCCCTGATCCTTCTGGAACTGGTCCAGCGCCTGTCTGATACCGCTGACCTGGAATTTCTGGTGACCACGGGCACCACAACGTCCGCGAAGCTGATGAGCGAGAAGCTGCCGGAACGCGCCCGGCATCAATACATACCGATAGACCGGCTGGCCCCGGTAAAGCGGTTTCTGGACCACTGGAAACCGGACGCCGCGGTCTTCGTTGAATCCGAGCTCTGGCCGAACCTGCTCCTGGAAATACAAAAGCGCGGCTTTCCAGCTGCGCTCGTGAATGCCCGCATGAATGAAAAATCGCTCGCAAACTGGCGTAAGCGGCCGCAGGCCGCCCGACATCTGCTCTCGGCATTCAGCTGGATCGGAGCGGCAGACGACCGCACCGCAAAGGGCTTGAGCGACCTCACCGGGCATAATGTTCCACGACTGGGTAATCTGAAGCTCCAGATTGCTGCGCCATCAGCCGATGACGGCCCGCTCGCAATCATCCGAACGGCGATCGGGGAGCGTCCGGTCTGGCTCGCCGCAAGTACCCATGACGGCGAGGAAGGCATTCTGCTCGATGCTCACCGGAAATATCTGCAAGCCCGTCCGGGTGCGCTCCTGATCCTTGCGCCCAGACATCCGGAAAGAGGTGATGGCATTGCGCATCAGATAGCGGCAGCAGAACTGACCTTTGCCCGCCGCTCCCGCGACGAGACGCCGGCTGCGGGCGTGCAGGTCTGGCTGGCAGATACATTGGGGGAAATGGCCTATTGGTATGCGCTCGCTGATCAGGCCTTTATTGGTGGCAGTTTGAGAGACGGTATTGGGGGCCATAACCCCATTGAAGCAACGCAGGCCGGATGCCCGATCATGACCGGGCCGTACACGGCGAGTTTTGAGGACGTCTTCGCGGCTTACCGGGCCCATAACGGTGTGGCAGTCGTTGAAACGCCGGACGACATCGTCAACACGCTCCAATTGCCAACTGAAGACCTGCTTGAAAATGCTCATCGCGCTCTCGAAGAATTGACAGGCAATGCAATGGACGAAACGCTGGTCGCCATCCATTCGCTCCTGCACGAAGACCGACAATGAAGCCGCCGCATTTCTGGTATCATGAACCTGCGACGCTGATCGATCAGATCACGTCCCTGCTCATGCGGCCGCTGGCGCCGCTCTATGGTGCTCAGGTGGCGGCGCGAATCCGGAATACGGAACCCGCAAAAGTCGATGCCGCTGTCATTTGTGTGGGCAATCTGACCATGGGCGGAACCGGAAAAACACCGGTGACCCGGGCGCTGATTGAATTGCTTGCGGAAGCCGGCACCAACGCCCAGGGACTGAGCCGGGGCTATGGCGGTTCGGTAAAAGGTCCGATCTGCGTCGATCTCTCCCGCCATACGGCAAAGGATGTGGGCGACGAGCCCCTTATCCTGGCACAGGCGGCCCCGGTCTGGATCAGCCGCAACCGTATTGACGGAGCCAGGGCGGCCGTCCTGCACGGGGCGCAGGCCATCATCATGGATGATGGCCATCAGAACCCGCACCTTCACAAGGATATGTCGATTGTCGTGGTTGATGCCGAAGCCGGCTGGGGAAATGATCGCGTCTTCCCGGCGGGGCCGCTGCGCGAACCGGTTTCAGAGGGCTTGTCGCGTGCCGATGCGATCATACTGATGATGCCGACATCCGGCTATGAACCGGATTATGACGCCCTTGCATTGGCCGATATCGAATTGCCAATCCTGAAAGCCTGGCTGGCACCTGTCGCACCGCCACCGGACGGACCGCTATTTGCCTTCGCAGGCATTGGGCGTCCGGAAAAGTTTTTCAATTCGCTGGCCCAGCAAGGCGGACAACTGGCCGGCACAAAAGCCTATCCGGACCATCATGATTTTTCGCGGAATGATTTGCGCCAGTTGAAATTGATGGCCGCGTCCACCGGGGCCCAATTGATCACCACCGAAAAGGATTGGGTCCGTATTCCCGCCGCCGAACGCGACGGCCTGACCGCCTGGCCCGTTCGCGCCGTATTCGCCGAACCCGCGAGAGCGAACGCTTTGCTCGCTCGGGCATTGGACGCGGCGGCTGCGCGGCGCTAAACCCCGGATATGAGCGCGGGCATACTTCAACGAATCGGCTGGCAGGCGGAAGCTCTGGCCTGGGACAGTTTTCAGCTGACCTTCCAGTCCATGGGGCTTGAGCGCGCATCGGCGTTCGGCAGTGCCGCCTTGCGCCGGATCGGGCCCATGACGTCCGTTCATCGCGTTGCGCGCATCAACATGCAGCGCTGTTTTCCCAACGCGTCAAAGCCGGAGCTGGATCGTCTACTGGATCGCATGTGGGACAATTTCGGACGTCTGGTCGGTGAAAATCCAAACATGCGGCACTATCGCCCCGAAGTTTACGATGAGCGCGGCGAGATTGCCGGCGAGGACATCGTGCTCGACCTGGAGCGACGCGGGCAGCCCTATGTTCTGGTGGCTGGCCATTTTGCCAATTGGGAAGTGATGGGCGCGGCCATCGCCAAGCTGAATCTCAACTGCAACATCACTTATCGGCACGCAAATAATCCGCTGGTGGACAAGCGAATTCTCGACTCGCGGCACGCCTACGGGATCAAGCTTCTGACCGCCAAGGGCGGCGTCGGTGCTAAGGAATTGCTGATGAATCTGAAGCAGGGCATGTCCGTCGCCCTGATGAATGATCAGAAAATGAATGACGGCATTGCCGCGCCCTTTTTCGGGCACGAGGCGATGACGGCGTCAGGTCCCGCGAAAATGGCGATGCGCTTTGGCGCGCCTATCGTACCTATCGGAGTAAGACGGCTGGGCGGCACGCGCTTTCGCGTCACTTTTTACGAGCCCATTCCGCATTCAACGCTGGACGATAAATCCGCCGCCGTGCTGGAAACCGTGACCGCCATCAACAAGTGGGTCGAAAACCGCATCCTCGAAGCCCCCGAACAATGGTTCTGGGTACATCGGCGGTGGGACAAGGCAATTTACCGCAAGGATGCCGGGTCGAGTTCCAGCACAAGCGCTGGATCGATATAGCGATTTCGCCATTTGATCCGCCAATCGAGATGCGCGCCGGTCGCGCGTCCACCTGAACCGATTTCACCGATCTGATCACCTTGCGAAACGATGTCGCCAACCTCGACCTGAACCGCTCCCAGATGCAGGAAGGCGCTGGTGAAGCCCTGACCATGATCAATAAAGATCAGGCCGCCCTCATAATACATGTCCGGATGCGCCAGCGTGACAATACCATCCGCCGGCGCATAGACCGGCGTCCCCGCAACATTGGCAAAATCCAGCCCGTAATGCGGGCGTCGCGGCTCGCCATTATACACCCGTTGTGACCCGTAAACGCCCGAGATGACGCCCTCGGCGGGTTGAATAAAGCCATCGGCAAATCCGGCACCTTCCCAACGGCTCGTATAGGCCGCTGCTTTCATACGCGACTGCTCGCGGATCAGAACCAGCGCTTCTTCCGGCGGATTGACCGTGCGTGGCGGAACCCCGTCCACGCGCTGGATGTCATATTCCCGCTGGTCGATCAGATGCACCTGCCGGATCATTTCGCCGGAAGGCAATACGGCGGTCAGCGTCATCTCTTCATCGCTGTCGCGGTTGAGACCAAGAATGAGCCAACCTTCATCATCGGCCGTCGCTGATTGATCTCCCAGCGTCACAACCGTGCCGGCCTCGGCCCGGCAGATGATCGCTGCGCCTTCGACAAAGTCACCGATACAATTCAGCGGCGGTGCAGACGATTCCTGAACGTCGCCGGCAAGCGGAAATTCGGAATCAGCCGTCAAGACATCGGCGATCGGATCGGAGGCGTGAGCCTGCAAGGCCATCAGGGCGGCAAGTATCATCATCGGCCCGGCTCCTCATTTACCGCCTTCCAGCGTTCGGCGGAGGCGGCACCGTCGCGGTAGGCTTCCTGCAGTTCGGCGCTCCAATAGCGCAAATCCTGCAATGGTATTTCTTCTTTCGTGACGGCACAGCGCACGAAGGCCCCCGGCTTCAGGATCATGAAGTCGGAATCTCCGAATTCCAGTACAGCCTCGCCCGAGAATTCTTTGCTGAAGGGTGTTTTCATAACCGTCATCCTAGCATGCTTGTCTCAGCCTAGAACAGTCGACCCTGCTTTTCAGCTGCAGCCGGTTTGCTCTTGCGAGATGCGGGCCGTGTCGTACCGGTGGGGCCGCCAATAACAGCATCCTTCCGTCCGTCGCCCAATTCGATGGAGACCGCCTGACCGCTCTTGAGGCGGGCCGCGGAGCGCACCAATTGACCGTCCGCGTCCCGGACAAGCGCAAATCCCCGCTTGAGAACAGATTGGTGACCCAGCAGCTCATGTCGCCCCGCCACCGCCGCCAGATCCCGCGCCTTTCGCTGCAGGGCACGGTGGCCCGCCTGAGCCAGCCGTTCGCCAAGCTTGCGCGATGTGTCGCGATTTTGTGCGGTGCGGCGCAACGGATTGGCGCGGCCAAGGCGCATGCTGATCGACGATAGGCGCTCGCGACCGGTGCGGGATTGCCGCGCCAGGCTGGCGGTCAACCGTCCACCTGCGCTGGCAACCTTTTCGGCTTTTGACCGAACGTCCCGGCGCAATGCGTCAGGGCGGATTCCGGCAGATGCGAGATCCAGTCTCTGCCGCATCGGGCCGAGCAATGCCTGCGTTGTCGGAAATGCCCGTGTCGTGGCGCGAAATTCGGTTTTCCGTCGATCGACCAACCGGGTAAGGCCGCGCGACAGGCGATCAGCCCACCCGCGCAAGTCCTGCATCAGCTCCGAACGGACCGGAACGGCAATTTCGGCAGCGCCGGTCGGTGTCGGGGCGCGGCGATCAGAGGCATAATCAATCAGGGTTGTGTCGGTTTCGTGCCCGACCGCCGATATGAGCGGAATTTTTGAGTTTGCGGCCGCCCGAACGACAATCTCCTCGTTGAAACACCAGAGGTCCTCAACCGACCCGCCGCCCCGCGCAACAATCAGCACATCAGGACGGGGTATGCCGCCCTGCCCGTCTATCGCGTTAAACCCGTCAATCGCCGCCGCAATCTGTGCGGCTGCGCCTTCGCCCTGCACCAGAACCGGCCATAGAAGCACATGCCTTGGAAAACGGTCTTCCAGGCGATGCAGGATATCGCGAATAACCGCCCCGGTCGGTGACGTGACAACGCCGATCACTTTGGGAAGGTAGGGAATCGCACGCTTTCGCGACGTTTCAAATAACCCTTCAGCGGCCAGCTTCTTCTTGCGCTCTTCCAGAAGAGCCATAAGGGCCCCAGCGCCAGCGGGTTCCATGCGCTCGATAATGATCTGGTATTTCGACTGACCGGGATAGGTGGTCAGCTTACCTTCGCAGATTACCTCCAGCCCTTCTTCGGGCTTGAAATTGAGGCGCGCAGCCATGCCTTTCCAGATAACGCCGTTGATGACGGCCTTGTCGTCCTTCAGATCAAGGTAGATGTGGCCGGACCGCGGGTTCGACACCCGTCCCAACTCGCCGCGCACCCGCACATGACCAAACGCATCCTCGACGGTGCGCTTCACGGAGCCCGCCAGCTCGGAGACCGAAAATTCGGGCGTATTGGACTCGGTTTCTGCCATTCCCTGTTGGTAATCGGTTGCCTTTGCGGCGGCAATGGCGGTGACAGACTCGCCAACAGCTTTCCAATCCGCTAGCCGTGGAGCATCAGGAGGTCGGCGATGAAAATACTGGTCGTAGGCGGCGGGGGCCGGGAACACGCCCTGTGCTGGAAAATCCGTAAAAGCCCACTGGTTAAGGCATTTTTCTGCGCACCCGGAAACGCCGGAATCGCACGGGAAGCCGAGTGCGTGGATATCGGCGCTGAAGATGTGCCTGCGCTGGTCGAGTTCGCAATCGAGCAGTCCATCGACCTGGTCGTGATTGGCCCGGAAGCGCCGCTGGTTGCAGGCTTGGGCGACCGCTTGCGCGCCATTGGCATTCCGGTCTTTGGCCCCAACGCCAATGCGGCCCAGGTTGAAGCCTCCAAGGCCTTCACCAAGGAGCTATGCGATCGCGCGAATATTCCGACCGCCCGTTATGGCAAATTCACCGATCCTGCCTCTGCCAAAGCCTTCCTTGACGACCTGTCCCCGCCATATGTGCTGAAAGCTGATGGTCTGGCCGCCGGCAAGGGCGTGGTCATTCCCGAAACCCGGGAAGACGCCGAAGCCGAAATCGACGAGATGATGTCGGGAAAATTCGGCGCCGCTGGCAAGACGCTCGTCATCGAGGAATTCCTCAAAGGCGAGGAAGCCTCATTCTTTGCCCTTTGCGACGGCAAAACCGCCATGCCGATGATCGCGGCGCAGGATCACAAGCGCGTCCATGATGGCGACAAGGGACCGAATACCGGCGGGATGGGCGCATATTCCCCTACGCCGATTGCTGATCACGCCCTCGTGCGACGGACCATGACAGAAATCATCCTCCCCGCGATAACCACGCTCGCGAATGAGGGCATGCCCTATTCGGGTGTTTTGTTCGCGGGCCTGATGATTGGCGAAGACGGACCGAAACTGATCGAGTTCAATGCCCGTTTTGGCGATCCGGAATGCCAGATTCTGATGACGCGCTTGCTCAGCGATATTGTTCCCTATCTGAAAGCCTGCGCCGATAATGAACTGGCGCTCATGCCGCCCATGTCCTGGCATGGCAGTGCGGCCGTCACCGTCGTCATGGCGGCGAACGGCTATCCCGGCGACTATGAAAAAGGCACTGAAATTCGCAATGTCGACGCCGCCGATGCGCTTGATCAGGTCACTGTTTTTCACGCAGGCACCAAACGCGGGGCCAATGGCGAACTCCTCGCCAATGGTGGGCGGGTGCTGAACGTTACCGCCAGCGGCAACACCTATGCTGAAGCCATTGAACGCGCTTACAAGGCTGTCGATACAATTGATTGGCCCGATGGTTTCTGCCGCCGCGATATAGGCTGGCGCGCCCTCGAGACTTCACGCTAGTCTGCAAGACATCCTGGGGAGGGTCATATGAAACCGATTTTTGCGGCCGTTCTGGCCATCGCACTGAGCCCCTGGGCATTCGCCCAGGAGGATGTCACCGTCATTCATGCAGGCTGGCTTCTGGCCGTCCCGGGAGAAGCGCCCGCGGACAATCAGTCCATCGTTATCATTGGTGAGCGCATCGACCGCATCGAGGATGGGTTTGTCGAAATCGACGGTGCTGAGACGATCGATCTTTCAGACCAGTATGTTCTGCCGGGTCTGATCGATAGCCACGTGCACTTGCTCTCGGAATTGAACCCCAATCGCCGCCTGCAGAACGTGACATTCTCCTCTGCCGACTGGGCAATGGATGGCGTTCGCAATGCGCGCTCGACCCTGATGGCCGGTTTTACGACGGTGCAGGACGTTGGCGGGGATCTCGAAGCGATCATCGCTCTGCGGGATGGTCAACGCGATGGCGATATCATCGGGCCGCGCATGCGGGTTTCAGGCCCGGCCGTCACGCCGACCGGCGGTCACGGCGATATCAATGGCTATAACGAGGACATCATGCATGCCTTCTCCAGCCAGTCGGCCTGCAATGGCCCGGCTGACTGCCGCCGCGCCGTACGCGAACTCGTCCGCGCCCGCGTCGACCTGATCAAGATCACGGCCACTGGCGGTGTGCTGTCGCAAACCGCGGCCGGAACGGAGCAGCAATTCTTCGACGATGAACTGGCCGCAATCATGGAGGCTGCCAGCATGATGGGCCGCTATGTCACCGCCCATGCCCATGGAGCCACGGGGATCAATTCGGCGATCGAGAATGGCGTTCATTCCATCGAACATGGAACGTATCTGGATGACGAATCCATCCGCCTTTTCCGCCGCAACAATGTCTATCTGGTGCCGACGCTTCTGGCCGGCGCAACCGTAGTTGAACTGGCCGAAAATGCCGATTGGATGACCCCGGAAACACGCCAGAAATCGCTGGAAGTCGGCCCGCAAATGCTCGACATGGCGCGACGCGCGCATGAGGGCGGCGTAATGATTGCCTTCGGCACCGATAGCGGTGTCTCTCGCCATGGCGACAATGCCCGCGAATTCGCATTATTGGTCGAGGCTGGCCTGTCACCCATGGAGGCCATACGGACTGCCACGGTGACAGCATCGGAACATGTCATGATGGACTCGGATATCGGCACCATCGAGCCCGGGAAGTTTGCCGACATCATTGCTGTGTCGATAAATCCTCTGGAAGATGTCACGGCGTTGGAAAACGTCGGTTTCGTGATGCAAGGCGGAGAGGTCTATTCCGACTGATGGCAAATATTGATGATACTTTCTCGGGCACCAAGGACGTTGCAGATGCCCTTCGGTTCGACGAGGCCGCTTTGCTCGGATGGATGGAAGCCAATGTCGGCGGTTTCTCCGGGCCATTGAAGGTCGGTCAGTTCAAGGGCGGGCAGTCAAACCCGACCTACAAGCTCGATTCGCCGAACGGGGCATACGTTCTGCGTCGCAAGCCACCCGGCAAATTGCTGCCGTCCGCCCATGCCGTGGACCGCGAGTTTCGCGTGATGCGCGCACTGGGAAGTCAGAATTTTCCGGTGCCGAAAATGCATGGCCTGTGTGAAGATCCGGACGTGATTGGCACGGCCTTTTACGTGATGGACTTCATTGACGGCCGCATTTTCTGGGATCCCTTCCTGCCCTCGGTTGACGGCGATGAACGCGCGGCAATCTACGACTCGATGAATGAGACACTGGCGGCACTGCACGCCTTTGATCCCGCGAGCATCGGCCTCGGTGACTACGGCAAGCCGGACGCCTATATTCCGCGCCAGATCGCGCGATGGTCGAAGCAGTACAAAGCCTCGGAGACCCGGACAATCGCATCCATGGACCGGTTGATCGAGTGGCTTCCCGCGGCAGCGCCGGAACAGGATCGCGCCAGTATTGTTCACGGCGATTTCCGGCTGGATAATATGATCTTTGCCAAGGACGAGCCGAAAGTCGTCGCAGTGCTCGACTGGGAACTTTCCACGCTTGGCGATCCCCTGGCCGATTTCACCTATCAGTTGATGCAATGGCGCACGCCCAAGGAAATGCGCAATGGTTTCCTGGGCGCCGATCTGTCCGAACTGGGCATTCCCGACGAAGCCGCCTATGTAGAAGCCTATTGCCGCCGGACGGGACGGTCGGGCCTGCCGCAGCTGGACTTCTACTTTGCCTACAATCTCTTTCGCCTCGCCGCGATCGTGCAAGGCGTCTATCACCGCTCCACCCTCGGCAATGCCTCGAATGCCAAGGCGAAGGAATACGGTGCCATGGTCGAACCCATGGCAGATTATGCGTGGTCGTTCGCGGAAAAGGCGGGCGGCTGATCAGCTGGCGATATGGCCCAAAAACGGGCTCCAGAGCGCCAGCCCCATAATTGTTTCAAAGCCGACGGCCGCAAGATTGTAGCCCGTGCGCGTTTCGTGTTGCTGATTGTCCGCCACCATGGAAACAACGCGCCCCAGCGCCATGCCAATCCAGAAGGCTCCCATGGCAAAGCCCGTGCCCATCAAGGCTGCTGAACCGGCCTGTGACCGCATGAAAAACGTCAGCAATATCGCAGCATGGCCGAGCAAAAATGCGCCGCCATAGCTGGCGCGAAATTCCGACCAACCGCCCTTCCATCTCGGATCAGCTTGAAGGCGAACAACAGATGCGCCCCAGCGCGGAACCGCCAGACTGGCACCGCCCATGAAACAGCCAATCGTGGCGGCGATGACCGTCGGAATCAGAATCATTTCCATTCAATGCCACTCCTGCCCGTGTTTGTAGGACATGACATAGATCGGATTGCGCAGAAGTCAGGCCGGTGGATGGATCACAAAGACTATCACTGGCAGCGCAAAGGCCATCGCAGCCACCAGCTCAACGGCCACCGACACATAATTATGCCGGGTTCGGACTGCAGGCCCGTCCAGAAAAAGTGACAAAACCCGGCCGAAAGCGGCACCGCCCCAACCAAAACACAGAACGGCGGCCGCACCAATGACCCCCTGCCCGAGCAAAACTGCTAGCAGGAATGCAATGTGCAGGAAGAAGAACACGCCGCCGAACGTTGCCCGGAATTCGGCATGGCCGTCAGGATTGTCCGGGTCAGCCTGCATCCGGACCAGTTTCGCCGCCCAGGCGGGAGAGATCATGGCGCCGAGCCCCAGCCCGGCGCCAATGACTCCGAAAATCCCGGCAATGCCTATGGCAAGGCTTTCCATGATCAAGCCTCGTTCGAAAGCCGCTTCATTTCCATGCGCGCAATCGCCCGCTCATGCACTTCATCCGGGCCATCTGCGAGACGCAGGGTCCGGATACCGGCATAGGCACTGGCCAGCGGCGTGTCGGCTGAAACCCCGGCACCGCCATGAATCTGGATCGCATCATCAATGACCTGCAGAGCCACACGTGGTGCCAACACCTTGATCATGGCGATCTCGCGCTGGGCAACTTTGTTACCCACCGTATCCATCATCCAGGCGGCCTTGAGCGTCAGAAGACGCGCGCTTTCAATGTCAATGCGCGCCTTGGCAATGCGGTGGTGCCAGATCGAATGATCAGCGACCCGCTGACCAAAGGCCACCCGGCTCATGCCGCGCTTGACCATCAATTCGAGTGCCCGTTCGGCCGCACCAATCGTGCGCATGCAGTGGTGAATACGGCCCGGTCCAAGCCGGCCTTGCGCAATCTCGAAGCCACGCCCCTCACCGAGCAGCATATTGGTCGCGGGAACGCGCACATCTTTCAGCTCAACTTCCATATGCCCGTGCGGCGCATCATCATAACCAAAGACCGGCAGATGGCGCTTCACCGTGACGCCCTCGGCATCGGCCGGCACGAGGATCATCGATTGCTGGCGATACTTCTCGGCATTCGGATCCGACTTGCCCATCACGATATAGATCGCGCAGCGGGGATCGCCGGCACCGGATGACCACCATTTGCGGCCATTGATGACGTATTCATCGCCATCGCGTTCGATCTTGCACTGGATATTGGTGGCATCAGATGAGGCCACATCGGGTTCCGTCATCAGGAAGGCCGAGCGGATCTTCCCGGCTAGCAGCGGTTCCATCCACTGCTTCTGCTGTTCCGGCGTGCCGTAGCGGGCGAGCACTTCCATATTGCCCGTATCCGGCGCGGCACAGTTGAAGACTTCGGATGACCAGGGGGCGCGGCCCATTTCTTCGGCCAGCGGCGCGTAATCGAGATTGGTCAGCCCGGCACCTTTTTCGGATTCGGGCAAGAACAGATTCCAGAGATCAGCAGCTTTCGCTTTCTCCTTGAGCTCCTCGATGATCGGAATCACTTGCCAGCGGTTTTCGCCAAACGCGGCGAGTTGTTCGGCGTATGTCGATTCATTCGGATAGATGTGCGCGTCCATGAAGGCGCGCAGACGATCCAGATAATCCTGGCATCGCGGTGAATACGAAAATTCCATGAGAGCTCCCCTTAAATCCCGGTCGGATATTTGAATACGATCTGACACCGACTATAGCCGGGTCAATAGCTTTGCGGGGATGATTCACATGACATGGCCTATCATTATTGTCGCAGCCCTCGTAACGGCCTTCATCTCCGGCATTTTCGGCATGGCCGGCGGGCTCATCTTGATGGGCATTCTGGCCCTGCTCCTGCCGGTTTCCGCCGCCATGGTGACGCATGGGGCCATTCAAAGCGTCTCTAATGGTTGGCGCGCCATACTCTGGCGCAAATTCATCGATTGGCGGGTGCTGACGATTTATCTGGCCGGCTCGGCAGCGGCATTCGCATTGCTGATCGGCTTTGCTTTCGAAGTTTCAAAACCCTGGCTGTTCGTCATTCTGGGGCTGGTGCCCGCCCTGATCTGGGTTCCGAGGCGCCACCTTCATCTCGATGCGCGCCGTCCCGGCCATGCGGTCTTCTGCGGTTTTACCGTCACCGGGCTGAACATCGTTGCGGGGGTCTCCGGACCTTTGCTCGACATTTTCTTTGTTGCGGACGGTATGGACCGGCGCGTGATCGTCGCTACCAAAGCCGCGACCCAGGTCGCCGCACACGCCGCGAAAATCGCCTTTTACCTGGCACCAGCGCTGGCCGGAGGGGCCCTCACCGAATGGCCATGGCTGTTGGCGGCCGCGCCGCTGGCCATTATCGGTACCACGCTCGGCGCGCGGGTGCTCAACCTCATGAGCGATGCAGACTTTCGCAAATATACGAAATGGATCGTGACGGGCGTCGGCGGGATCTATGTGATACGCGGCCTCATTCTGCTGTTCTGAGGTTGTTTGCGATGGAATTGATTCCAGCCGTTCTGGAAAATGAATGGGTTCGTCTCGAGCCACTGAACGACACCCATCGCGAAGCCATGCGGCCTCTGGCGGCCGATCCGGACATCTGGTCACTTACAACGCTGCGTGGCAATGGCGAGCATTTCGACGCCTGGTTCGACCTGATGCTGGCGACACAGCTGGCGGGCACACAGATCAGCCATGCCATTTTCCGGAAAACGACGGGCGAAATGGTCGGGCATTCCGCCTATCTCGTCATTTCGCCACCTCATCAGCGCGCTGAAATCGGCTGGACCTGGTACACGGCCTCCGCGCGCGGCACGGAGGTCAATCCCGCCTGCAAACTGGCCCTGCTGGGGCGGCTCTTCGAATGCGGCGCCGAACGCGCCGAGCTGAAAACGCACGGGCTAAATAAACGCTCTCAAGCAGCCATGTTGAAAATGGGCGCAAAACATGAAGGCACGCTGCGCCGGCAAATGCGGACCTGGCGCGGAGACTTGCGGGACACGGTCTGGTTTTCAGTCCTGAAGGACGAATGGCCGGATGTGAAAGCCGGGCTCGAGGCGCGGCTTAGCGCCTTGTCCTGAAAAACGTCCGGAGCAAATCTGACGATTCGCCGGCCAGAACGCCGGACACGATTTCCGGACGCCAGTGGCAGGTCGGTTGCTCGAAGAATCGCGGACCGTGGAGGACCGCACCGCCTTTTTCATCGGCGGCACCAAACACGACCCGGCCAATCCGGGCAAAGCTGATTGCGCCGGCGCACATGGCGCAGGGCTCCAAGGTAACAAACAATTCCAGCCCGCTCAGCCGGTAATTGCCGCGCTTTTCGGCGGCCATCCGAATGGCCCGGATCTCGGCATGGGCAGTCGGATCATGGCCCGCAATCGGTGCATTCCCGGCCGCTGCAATGACGGTATCGCTCGCCGGATCAACGATCACGGCACCAACCGGCACTTCGCCGGCTTCAGCCGCGGCTTGCGCCTCGGCCAGTGCCAATAGCATAAGGGATTGATCGCGGGTCTCGTTCATGACACTCGCGGCGTATGCGTGAAGCGCAGAAGGGTCAAGCTTTGGCAGATCAACAACATTCCGGCGAACGTATCGCAAAAGTGCTGGCACGGGCTGGCGTCGCCAGTCGGCGCGGCGCCGAACAGCTTATTCTCGACGGGCGCGTCACGGTAAATGGCAAGACGCTGAAGAGCCCGGCGCTCAACGTCACGGCCAAAGACAGGGTCTCCGTTGACGGCAAGGATATCGGCGAACCTGAGAAAACACGGCTCTGGCGCTATCACAAACCGACCGGCCTCGTGACTTCTCACAAGGATCCGGAAGGCCGCGACACCGTCTTCCAGAAACTGCCCAAGGAATTGGGCCGGGTGATTTCGATCGGCCGCCTCGATCTCAACTCCGAAGGCCTGCTTCTCCTCACCAATAATGGCGAGCTGTCCCGCGCTCTCGAACTGCCCTCAACGGGCTGGGCCCGGCGCTATCGCGTGCGCGCCTTTGGCCGGGTGACCGAGACCGAACTGGAAAAACTGCGCAAGGGTATAACCGCCGAAGGCGTGAAATACGGTCCGATCGAAGTCGAGATCGAACGCGAACAGGGCGGCAATAAATGGCTGAACGTCTCGCTGCGCGAAGGCAAGAACCGCGAAATCCGTAAAGCCCTGGCCGCCGTCGGCATGACGGTTAACCGGCTGATCCGGATTTCCTATGGGCCTTTCCAGCTGGGCAATCTTCAGCCCGGAGAAGTCAAACCCGTGCCGGAGCGCGTCTTGCAGGATCAGTGCGGGCATTTCCTCAAAGGCAAGGACTGACATGCGCATCGTCGCCGGTAAATTCAAAGGCCGTCCGCTGAATGCGCCCAAGGGAGCGAATACACGGCCCACTTCCGACAAGGCGCGTCAGGCCCTGTTCAATGTGATGGAACATGCCGCCTGGGCTCCTGCGCTGGAGGGCGCGCGGATTATTGATCTGTTTGCCGGCTCCGGCGCACTGGGCTTTGAGGCCATGAGCCGCGGCGGGAGCTTCTGCCTCTTTGTCGATACCGATGCCGGGGCGCGCGGCGCTATTCGCGACAATATCGAAACGCTCCAGCTGTTTGGAAATACGCGCCTGCATCGCCGCTCCGCCACCGATCTCGGCGAGAAACCGGCGAAACTCGGCATGCAATTCAATCTCGTTTTCCTAGACCCGCCCTATGGCAAGGATCTCGCACCGCCCGCCCTGTCCGGCTTGATTGATGGACACTGGATCACAGACGATGCTCTGGCCGTGCTCGAAGTTGCCGCCGATGAGGACGTCCCGTACCTGCCCGGCTGGGAGGCCATCGATGAACGCATCTGGGGCGCAGCGAAAGTGGTGTTCCTGAAACGGGATTAGCGCCGCCCGAACAGGCGCTCGATATCGGCCAGCTTCAATTCCACATAGGTGGGGCGGCCGTGATTGCATTGGCCTGAATGGGGCGTGGCTTCCATTTCGCGCAACAGCGCGTTCATTTCATCGCCCGTCAGGCGGCGGCCCGCCCGCACAGAACCATGGCACGCCATGGTGCCCACCACCTCTTCGAGCTTTTCCTTGAGCGAAAGCGCCGCGTCATAGTCGGCCAAATCATCGGCCAGATCGCGGATCAGACCCTGCACATTCAGCTTGCCCAGCAAGGCCGGCACTTCGCGCACGGCAATCGAATTCGCCCCGAATCCTTCCACCACCAGACCCAGTTCCGCCAGCTCATCGGCGCGAGACAGAACCCGCTCGGCCTCGGCGGCGTCCAGATCAACGATTTCCGGCACCAGAAGCGCCTGCTTCGAGACACCACTGGCGGCCAGCATGGTCTTCAAGCGCTCGTAGACGAGCCGTTCATGCGCCGCATGTTGATCCACGATCACCATGCCATCCTGCGTCTGCGCCACGACATAGGTCTCGTGCAGCTGCGCCCGCGCCATGCCGAGCGGATAGTCTTCAACCGGCGGCGCATCAGAATTCGATCCGGCAAAGCCGGCCGGCCGGGAGAAGTCAACCTCAACCCGAGCAGAGCGATCCTGAACCAGCGTCCCGGATTCCGGCGGGCGTGGACTGCCCCACGCCGCCATCAGACTATGGGGTGTCTGGTGAACCGCGCCATCAGGCCGGGCCCGGCCCAGCGCATAGCCCGCCACCGTGGTCGAGGCGCGGTGTCCCGCACCCGCCAGTGCGTGTCGCAAGGACCCGACAATCAGACCCCGGACGAGGCCGGGATCCCGAAACCGCACTTCGGCCTTGGCCGGATGAACATTCACATCCACCTGCCCGCCGGGCAGATCGACAAATAGCGCCACCACAGGGTGCCGGTCGCGCGCCAGAAAATCCTGATAGGCACCACGGACAGCTCCGCCGAGAAGCTTGTCGCGCACCGGACGTCCATTGACGAAGAGATATTGATGTTGTGCGGACCCGCGATTGAAAGTCGGCAGCGATCCTAACCCGGTGATACGGACCCCCTCGCGCTCCTGATCAATCTCCAGCGCGTTCTCGCCGAAATCCTTGCCGAGAATGGCTGAAAGGCGAAGCCGCCGCGCTTCTTCCCCGCGTTCCGCCGCCAGCGCCAACCGGCTACGGCCATCAATCGTCAGCGTAAAACCCACATCGGGACGCGACAGCGCCAGACGCCGGACGACATCGGCAATGGCGTTCGCCTCCGCGCGTTCCGACTTCATGAATTTCAACCGGGCGGGGGTGGCATAGAAAACATCGCGCACATCAATACGCGTCCCGCCAAGCCCCATGGGCGGCGCCGGTTTGATGTCGCTCTGCCGTCCGCCCTCAACGCTGAGGGAGAAAGCGTCCATCGTGCCTTGCGCCTGAGTCGTGATCGACAGGCGGGCAATCGAGCCAATCGACGGCAGGGCCTCGCCGCGAAAACCCATTGTGTCGATATTCAGAAGATCGTCTACACCATCCCCGCCAATGGGCAGTTTTGAGGTGGCATGACGCTCAACGCATAGCGCGAGCCGCTCCTCATCCATGCCTTCGCCATCATCGGTCACGGTCAGGCGGGCAAGGCCACCCTTCTCGGCATGAATATCGATCTGCCGGGCACCGGCGTCGAGCGCATTCTCGACCAGCTCTTTCACCACGCTGGCCGGTCGTTCGACGACTTCGCCGGCGGCGATCCGGTTGACGGTTTCAGGGCTGAGTCGGCGTATAATGGTCATGCCCACAGCCTCTTGAAGGCTGGGCGGCGGGTCAAGCCGCTGCGGCGGTTCTGAAATGATCAAAGATGGTCCAGCCGCCGACCAGGATAAAACCGATACCGGCGAGCAATTTCAGTGGCAGGAAAGCCAGCCAGCGCTCCGCTGCGGTCCCGAGCGCCACGGCCAGCGCGGTCGAGGCCACCAGTGCGGCAGACGCTGCCAGAAATACGAGGAGGGGTGACGTCTGGCGTTCGGAGGCAAACAGCACGGTTGCCAATTGGGTCTTGTCTCCCAATTCCGCCAGAAAAACAGTGACAAAGATCGCAAGCAGCTGCGTCATTCTGATCTCCATGGAAATGAAAAAGGCGGCGAGCCGAAGCCGCGCCGCCTTGAATCGGTAATAATCGGGTGTTTACAGACCCGGAATTTTGCCAATGCCGCCACGGTCGCGGTGGATTTCCACCGTACCGCCGCCGGTAACACGTTCGATAAGCTCGAGGCGCTCGGCTTCTTCCTCGGCGTCGATGGTCACGGCATTGTCGCCAATGCCTTCCGTGCCTTCGCGCCAGAACAGGATCTGGTTGCTGAAATCGGTCGACTTGCGAACCACAGCAGCGGTTTCACCATCGATGATAGCACGGATGAAGGGGTCCGCCTCGCCGCCGCCTGCGCGTGCAACAAGAAGGGCTTCGCCATCAGAGCCGGCAAAATCACCTTGCGCGCCGAACAGTGCGGCACGAGCGGCCTGGTCCGGATAGATTTCTTCCGGGCGCGGCTCACCGGGACGCGGCGGGCGCAAATTATATTCCGGCGGCACGGTCAAAGGAGCGATTGTAACAACGCGGAACTCATCCGGTTCGGCGCTGCCGCCACGAATGCCGGCGCATCCAGCTACCGCGATGGTCGCGGTCAGGACCGCGAGCGTGATCAGACGCTGACGCATAAATATACTCCCGAATAAACGTTCGACGGTTTTCTAGCGAAAGACAGGCGGTTTCACCAGCCCGGCCCTCACCTTGCGTCGCGATCGTTGAACAAAAGGTCGATCAATAACGCGACAACACCGATATTGATGGCAACATCCGCCACATTGAAGACCCAGTTGAACTGGAAACCGAACGGCAAGGGCAAGCTGGAAAAATCCAGAAAGTCTGCGACCGCGCCGTAGATGGCGCGATCAATCGCATTGCCCAGCGCGCCGCCAATGATCAGCGCATAGGCCGACGCCTGCAGCCAACGCGTGGCTTTCAGCATCCAGCTGGCCAGAAGGCCCGACACGGCGAGCGAGAACAGAATGAGCAGCAGGCTTTGCCAGAAGGCTTGTGCCTGCAGGAAACCGAAGCTGATCCCGCGATTCCAGACCATGGTCAGGTGGAAGAAGGAAAAGACCTCCACGCGTTGGCCCGGCGTCTGGTTGATCAGGTCCAGCCCGTAAAGCATCCAGTATTTGCTGGCCTGATCGAGCGCGACGATCAAAGCGGCTATGCCAAATCCGGAATAGGGAATGACAGGCGATATCCGGCGTTCAAACATGTCGTGTCCACTTACCGTCTGATTGATCTGAAAACCGTCAGGCTTGCCCGGCAAGAACCGCACGCGCCGCAATGGCATCCTGTCCAATTTGCGCTTTCAGGGCGTCGAGTCCATTGAACTTTTGTTCAGGACGCAGGAAGCGAATGAATTCGACCTCCGTCATCTGCCCGTAGATATCATCGGCGAAATCGAAAATATGCACTTCCAAGCGCTCGGTGGTGCCATCGACGGTCGGCCGCCGGCCTACATTCGCAACGCCAACATGAACCTGTGCGTCTACAGAGATGCGCACCGCATAGACGCCAAAAGCCGGACGGCAGTAGTCACCAAGGCTGATATTGGCTGTCGGAAAGCCGATGGTCCGGCCCCGTTGATCGCCGTGCTCGACCGCGCCGCGCACGACCCAGGGCCGCCCGAGCAGATCGCGAGCAGCGTCAATTTCGCCGTCTTCCAGAGCCTGGCGGATACGGCTGGACGAAACTTTTGTCTCACCCTCGGCTTTCAGCGCCACGCCCGTGACACCGAAACCGATTTGCGAACCGATTCCGGACAGGATTGGCACATCACCACTGCGACCTTTGCCAAACTCGAAATCCGCGCCCACGAAAACATGGCTCGCATGGACCCAGCCTGTCAGCACCGTCTCCGCGAACTCGCGCGGCATCATGCCGGACATTGCGGCATTGAACGGCAGGATGTGCAAGCGCTCAAAACCAAGATCGCGAATAGCGTCGGCTTGCTGCACGTCATCCATCAAGCGAAAGGGCGGCGAATCCGGCTGAAAAAAGCGCCGCGGATGCGGGTCAAAAACAGCAACAGCAGCCACCAGACCTGCGTCTTCAGCTTTTCTCAGCGTCGCATTCAGAACTTCGAGATGGCCCTCGTGAACACCATCGAAATTGCCGAGCGCAAGCGCACAGGGCGGCAATTCGGATTTTGGCGGGCCTTCGACAATCAGCATGAAACGTCGCTATTCTGCGGATTTTCGTTTGCGGGTCCGGACCATGACCGACGCGCGCGCGGTCATCACTTCAGTGTCCCCGACCCTGCAGGAACAGGCGAGTTCGATCATGCGAGATTTGAGGTCGATCGAGATCACTTCAGCGCGCGACCGCACGGTATCGCCAATTCTGACTGGAGACCGGAAGCCCAGATCCATACTGACGAAAATCGATCCCGGACCGGGCAATTCATTTCCCAGAAGGGCTGACAGATAGGACGCAATCAGCGCCCCGTGCGCGATGCGTCCGCGATAAGGCGTACGCCGCGCAAACTCTTCATCAAGGTGCAGCGGATTGTGATCGCCGGAGACTTCGGCAAAGGCGCGCACGGTCGCATCGTCTACCAGTCGCGTAATCTCGGCCGATTGACCAACGCGGAAATCTTCCAGCGGAATGGGTGCCTTTTGGGTCATGTCCGGGCTCCAATGAATTCACCGCCTTTAGACGGCAAGCAAGCGGCGCTGTCCAGACGGCTTACCAGATCAGCCGTGGCGCAAACCAGGTCGCCGAGGCGTTGTAATGCGCCAGCTCCTCCGCCACCGCAGACAAATCAGACGGGTTCAAATCACCGCCCAGAATACCGTCTCCGATAAAAAGCGAATCGACACCATTCCGCGCAGCGCCGGCGAGATCCGTTTCCGGTCCGTCGCCGATGACCAGAACCGTCTTGCGGTCACCTTTCCACCCCCGATCCAGAAGCATGCGATAGGCCAGCTCGTAGATGGGCTTGTGTGGCTTTCCGGCGATCACGCTCGTTCCGCTCAGCTCACGATAAAGCCGCGCCAATGCGCCCGCACACCAGACAAGATCATCACCGACCTGTACCACGATATCCGGATTGGCGCAGATCATGGGCAATTGCCGGTCAGCCAGCTTCGTAAGCAAGGCTTCGTAATCTTCCGGCTCCGACCCCAGCTCGCGAACCAGACCGGTACAAACGATGGCACGCGCCTCATCCACATCCGAAAACGCAATATCCAGACCGTCATAGAGCAGATCATCGCCCCCCGGAGGACCTATCTTGAAGAATGGCCCCGGTGCTTGCTCTTTCAGCGCAATGCGTGTCGCGTCGCCTGAGGTCACAATGCCATCCCAGGCATCATCCGGCGCGCCCATCAGCGACAATTGCCGCGAGACATCGTGAGCCGGACGCGGTGAGTTCGACACCAGAATGACCGGCACACCGGTGGCGCGCGTTTCCTGCAGGGCCTGAATCGCATCGGGCAGAATGGCATGGCCGTCCCGAATGACGCCCCAGACATCGCAAAAGAGGGCGGAGTAGCGACCGACAATGTCCCGAAAATGAAATGCAGCTTTCATATCGCCTTACCTAGCGGTCTGCCCTGTCGATGCAAGCGGCTATCAGGCAGAGCGGCGAATGGGCTGCGTCGTGGTCTCGTCGAGGATTTCGTCACGGACCGGGCGGGGCTCACCAAAGAGGTGTCCTTGGGCAAAGCCGGTATCGATATCAAGGAGCTCAACAACCGTTTGCTCCTGTTCAACCTTGTCCGCGATGAGATCCATGCCGAACTTGGCGAACAGGCTGGGAATGTCTTCCGGCTGGATGGACCCGGCGGAGAGCCCGCCAATGGGCTCCTCATTGCGGATGGCGGAGACCAGACGCTGGCCTTCGACCTTCGCAAACCGGACTCCCGCCCGCTGCATTTCTGCAAAATCGCTGTTGAGGTCAGTCATCTGATCGACCGAGAAGCGGAAACCGAAATCGGTCAGACGGCCCATATTCCGTGCGGCTCCGGGCGTGCGCGCTTCAAACGCCGCCTGCGAAACTTCAAAGATCAGGGAACTCGCGAGGTCCGAATTGCGCCGCATATAGTCGAGGAAATTCGGGAAGAAATCTTCATCCGCCAGAGACCGGAGAGAGACATTGCAGAATATGCCGATCCGCCGGTCTGATTGCGTCAGCCGGCGCACGATCTGCACGCAACGGAAGAGCAGAAGGTTGTCCACCTCTGCCATCAGGCCGGCATCCTCGGCAGCACGAATGAAAGCCGCCGGCGTGATGATATTACCGGCACGGTCTCTCAGCCTGGAAAAGCTCTCATAGAAATATGTCTTGCGTTGCGGCAGCGAGACAATGGGTTGCAGATAGAGATCGACCCGATTGGCCGCCAATGCATCGCGGACGATATCCATATTGACCGGTGACTGCCCGGTATTCGCGGGCTTGGCCGAGGTAATCGGCGCCCCCGCGCCTGCCCCCATGCGGCGCACCAGATCCTCAAGCACCCGCACCTCATTCGTCAGCGTTTCTTCACGCTGATGGGCTTCCGCGCGAATGGTGTCCGCAATCGTATCAAGGCGCGCTTGCGCTTCCGCCATTTCTTCGGCGAGATCGAGATTGGCGGCTTTCAGCGCGTCGATCTCGGAAATCATTTCCTTACGCTCGATGGCCCGAGCGGCGGCGGAATGGGCCTGCCCGGCAATCAGGAATACCCCGGCACCCATCATCCAGGCAAAACTGGTCGACATCAGCCCGAGGCGTTCAAACGCCAGCGCCGACACCACAGCAATCATGGCGTAGGTCAGGACGATCAGAATGTCGCTGGCGCGAGGCATGGGCGATCCAAAGCAATCTAGAGCGAATCAATTCGATTAGCTCCAGACTACGTTGGATCGCGCCGTGTTGTCAGATCGTTAACGAATGACCGACTGCGTTAGCTCGCCACGTGCGGACGAATGCGGATTTCGACCCGGCGATTCTGCGCGCGGCCCGACGGCGTGTCATTGGACGCGATCGGCGAGGTTTCGCCCAGACCGGCCACATAGAAGCGGTCGCGCAGAACGCGTTGCGAGATCAGATAGCCCGCTACCGACTGGGCCCGGCGCTCCGACAATTGCTGGTTATAATCCGCCGCGCCCGTGGAATCAGCGTGACCGATCACGTCGACATAGGTCGCCGGATAGGTGTTCAGCACGTCCGAAACATCGTTCAGAACCGTATAGAAACGCGGCTCGATATCGGCGGAATTGGTCGCGAAGGTGACGTCGCCCGGCATGATCAGAAGCAAATCATTTCCCTGACGGCGCACGCCGACACCGGAATCCCGCAATTGCTCGCGCATGGCGGCTTCCTGACGGTCCATATAATTACCGACGCCAGCCCCCGCCAAAGCACCGATACCGGCGCCAATCAGCGCATTGGTACGGCCTTCTTCGGAATCATTCGTGTTCGTCAGATAACCCAGGGCGGCACCCAGGCCTGCCCCGATCAGCGCGCCACGAGCCGTATTGTTTGGCCGGGTCTCGCCGGTATAGGGGTCGGTCGTCGTGCAGCCAGCTGCGAAGGAGAGAGCAGCAACAGATACGACAAGGGTACGAAACAACATGGGTAAACTCCGTTTTGGTTTCAGGGCGTCACTATACGCCGATCATGGCAGAAATACGAGTGTCAGTTGAAAGATTCGGCGGTGAACCGAAGATGAATGGGACGTGGCACCATAAAGCAGACGAGTCGCGTCATGCTACTTGACGCCTCCCCTCCACATGCCTATCTGCCCCCTCGTTAGCAGCCGGTGCATGAGAGTGCTAACCGGCTCTTCGCAACAACAATGAATACCAAACAGGGGTATGAACATGTCATTTCGTCCGCTGCACGATCGTGTGCTCGTGAAACGCGTGGAAGAAGAATCCAAGACCAAGGGCGGAATCATCATTCCGGATACCGCCAAGGAAAAGCCGCAGGAAGGCGAAATCGTGGCCGTTGGCGGCGGAGCCATCAAGGATGACGGTTCAGTGCGCGCACTGGACGTCAAGGTCGGCGACCGCATCCTGTTCGGCAAGTGGTCGGGCACTGAAGTCACCCTCAACGGTGACGAGCTGATCATCATGAAAGAGTCGGACATCCTCGGCGTGATGGGCTAAAGCCCCGCCGGTTTCTGCTCATTCAAAACCAATCAAGACAAAGAAAACGGAACTGAAAAATGGCTGCCAAAGAAGTCAAATTCGGCGTTGAAGCCCGCGAAAAGATGCTCAAGGGCGTCGATACGCTTGCCAATGCTGTGAAAGTCACACTCGGCCCGAAAGGCCGCAATGTCGTGATCGAAAAGTCCTTCGGCGCTCCGCGCACCACGAAGGACGGTGTCTCTGTCGCCAAGGAAATCGAACTCTCCGACAAGTTCGAGAATATGGGCGCCCAGATGGTCCGCGAAGTGGCATCGAAAACCAACGATGCCGCCGGTGATGGCACCACGACCGCAACCGTTCTGGCGCAAGCCATCGTTCGCGAAGGCATGAAGTCTGTCGCGGCCGGCATGAACCCGATGGACCTGAAGCGCGGCATCGAGAAAGCCGTTGCGGCCGTTGTGTCGCATGTCAAGGACGCCTCGACCCCGATCAAGGGCTCCGAGGAAATTGCCCAGGTCGGCACGATTTCCGCCAATGGCGAAAAAGAAATCGGTGAAATGATTGCCAAGGCCATGGAAAAGGTCGGCAATGAAGGCGTCATCACCGTGGAAGAAGCCAAGTCGCTGGAAACCGAGCTGGATGTCGTTGAGGGCATGCAGTTCGACCGCGGCTACCTCTCGCCATACTTCATCACTGACGCCGACAAGATGCAGGCCGAGCTGGAAGACCCCTATGTCCTCCTCTTCGACAAGAAGCTGTCCTCGCTGCAAGCCATGCTCCCGGTTCTCGAGGCTGTGGTTCAGTCCTCGCGTCCGCTGCTGATTATCGCTGAAGACGTTGAAGGCGAAGCGCTGGCGACCCTCGTGGTCAACAAGCTGCGCGGTGGTTTGAAAGTTGCGGCTGTTAAGGCTCCCGGCTTCGGCGATCGCCGCAAGGCCATGCTGGAAGACATCGCCATCCTGACGGGCGGCACGGTCATTTCCGAAGACATCGGCATCAAGCTGGAAAACGTCACGCTCGACATGCTCGGCACAGCCAAGCGCGTCACCATCACCAAGGACGACACCACCATCGTCGATGGCGCTGGCGAAAAAGCCGACATCGAAGCCCGCGTGGGTCAGATCCGTCGCCAGATCGAAGATTCCTCGTCGGACTACGACAAGGAAAAACTGCAAGAGCGCCTAGCGAAACTCGCCGGTGGTGTTGCTGTGATCAAGGTTGGCGGCGCCACCGAGATGGAAGTGAAAGAGCGCAAGGACCGCGTCGATGATGCGCTGAACGCAACCCGCGCAGCTGTCGAAGAAGGAATCGTGCCGGGCGGCGGCGTTGCTCTGCTCAAAGCCTCCAAGGCGCTGGACGGCCTGAAAGGTGACAACACCGACCAGACGCAAGGCATCGGCATCATTGCCCGTGCCGTGCAGGCCCCGATCCGTCAGATCGCGACCAATGCCGGTGTTGAAGGCTCCATCGTTGTCGGCAAAGTGCTGGAAAACGAGAGCGCGACCTTCGGCTATAACGCTCAGACCGAAGAGTATGGCGACATGCTGGCCTTTGGTGTGATCGATCCGGCCAAGGTTGTGCGTCATGCCCTGCAGGACGCCGCCTCCATCGCGGCTCTGATGATCACGACGGAAGCCGCCGTGGCCGAAAAGCCGAAGAAGGACTCCGGTGGCGCCCCTGATATGGGTGACATGGGCGGAATGGGCGGCATGGGTGGCATGGGCTTCTAGTCCGCGCCAACCTCGCTTGAATGATCAAGGGCGGCTCAATCGGGCCGCCCTTTTTCTATCGCGCCTAGTTGGATCGCGCCGCGAGAACATCCAGCCGCGCCATCGACTGGTCAATCCGGCCTTCGTCCAGTTCACCGGCTGCGACCGCCGCTTCAATCCAGTCGGCAAAGCGAACCGGAAGGTCAGGGTCCGGCGCGGCCGAGTTGGACATCATGATCATGTCATTGCCGGCCCGGATGGACCGGATTACGGCTTCGCGTTGATTATAGTTTTCGCGGATCGCCCCCATATCGAGATCGTCCGTCACCAGTGCGCCGGCATAGCCCATCTGCCCCCGCAGCAAGTCGGTCAGGATCGGACGGGAGAAGGTCACGGGATCACCCGCCGGATCAAGGCCGCGGTGGGTGAGGTGCCCCCCCATGATGAGATGCGCTTGCCCGGCATCAATCAGGCGGCGGAACGGGTCCAGCTCGGCTTCGCTCCAGCTTTCGGAGATATCGACGAAGCCGTGATGGCTGTCGCCTGATGACCGTCCGTGCCCGGGGAAATGCTTGATGGAACATGCCGCGCCAACACTTTCGAAGGCCTCGATGAAAGCCCCGGCATATTCGGCAATCCGTTCGCCGTCAGCTCCATAGCCCCGGCCCCATCGGCCGATCACGCCATTCTCGTCATCCTGGACATCGGCCACTGGCGCAAGATTGAGATTGAATCCTGCTTCATGGAATTCGGTGGCGGCGGCGCGGTAAAGGTCCCGCGCCTCCTCGACGGTTTTTTCTTCGGAAATGACATAGGCACGCGGAATGGGGGAATAACCGAGATCGCTCGACAGGCGCTGCACGGCACCGCCCTCCTGATCCACCGCCATCCAGGCATTCGGTGCAAGGGAGCGAAATTGTGCCGTCATTCCCTCAACGCCGTCTCGAGACCGCACATTATGGCGTAAGAACAGGACGCCGCCGATGTTGCCGGCTTCAAGATGTCCGGCAATCGCGGCAGCACCATCCGTCTCCATATTGTCGCCGATAAAGCCCATTAACAGCATGCGCGCAGCTTTCTGGCGAAGGGTCAGGCCCTGCCATGCAAATGCCGAGGCCGTTACAGCCGCGATGCCGCTGGCGGCTACGCCTTGCAAGAATGTCCGTCTGCGCATCTCAAACTCCGCCTGAACCGGTCTTTTGGCATTATTGCCGACAAGAGGAGCTCTGCAAACTCTGCGCCGCTTCATGAACTGTTGCTGACCAATTCGTCACGCCATCGCCAAGCCGCCGTAATGTGAAATCAACCAGCTTGGCCCGGCCTTCATGAAAGGCCCCTTCCCGCGGCGATGCATGCTTCCCCAAATCCCCATGCATCGCCGCAACACTTTCAACCACATGACGAAATATTCAGCGAACCGCACACCTTTGGTAATCAGCGCGGTGAGACGGTGCGGGCTCCTAACTGGAGGGACACATGAAAAAAATTCTCAGCCTTTCCGCCGCCGCCGCAGCGCTAATCGCTGCCGGTTGCACGACCGCTGCCATGGCCAGCGACCAGAGTGAATACCGCGAGAACGTACATGTTATCGTGGAGCGCGATGCGTCTGACGGCCAAACCATCATCATTCGCGGCGTGGACGTTGAAACGATTGATGGCGACGTCTTCATCAATGGCGATGCCCTCAGAACCGCCGCAGACGGCCGCATTGTCATTTCCGGCGACAATGTTCGCATCATCAATGGCGGGCACAGCACGTTTGCATTTGCGACCGCCGGCGAAGAGCTTGAACTCCATCTGGCAGAAATCGAAGTCCAGATGGAATCCATGCGGGACATGCGAATCGTCGTCGATGACCTGCATGGCGAGGAAATGGAGCGCGCACTCGCCCATGTCGAGGAAGAGCTGGCGCGCAATCAGGGTCGCCGCATGGTCATTGTCAACGGTGAGCGCCGCGAAATGACCGATGAGGAACGTGAGGAAGTGCAGCGGGAATTGACCCGTGCCCGCGAAGAAATTGCCGAATCCATGCGCGAGGTCCGGATCGAACTTCGCGAATCCGAAGGCGAACGTGCCGAAGCCTTGCGCGTCATGCGGATCGAGCTGGAACAGGCCGAGCGTGAATTGGCGGAAGCAGGCCGCGAAGCCCGGCGCGTTCATGTCATCGCCCGGCACAATCAGGACATGCATGAGGATGCGATCCACGAACTGCGTGTACGCGGCGGCCGCGAATTGCGATTTGTCAGCGAAGACGGTGAAGAGCGCATCTGGGTCGACGGCGAAGAACTGGAAGGTGACGCCCGAACCGAATGGCTGAATCGTCTGCAAGTGGAAGAACTGGCGGGCGGTGAAGGATCATCCAGCCGCAGCATTGTCATCGAAATCGACGAAGACGAGTAGACGTACTTTATCGGCCTGTTCGAACGGGGAAGTTTCGGGCAGGCCGACACATTGGAAAGGGCTTCAATTGAGGGCGCTTAGCGCTTTAACCTCGAGGGAGTTCCATTATGCGTTTCAAGAAAGCACTGGCCATGTTGGCCGCCACACTCTTTGCTGCCGCAGCGACCGCTTGTGCCAGCATGCCGTCAAATGACGAGGGCGAGTCGTCCTCATCATCATCAGAGCGTAGCGAACGCGAAGTGCGGCACGGGTATTTTTAAGCCCGGGCCGATATCAGACAAAAAAGCGGGCCGGATTAATCCGGCCCGCAATTGATTGGTCGATTGAGGCGTCTCCTCCCCGAAACGCCGAAGGACTGAACGGTCAGGTCCCGTCCTGATTGTTACCTTGGCGTCACAATCGGGGGACGTCAAGCGCCAGAATCCCCCATTAGCGGCGATAGTGCTCGATTTGCCGGAGAAGCGTAGCAGTAGACGCATCGTGCGCGCCGGAACCGCCCGTCGACATTTCGGTTTCCAGAGCACTGGCGAGCGTCTTGCCGAGCTCAACGCCATACTGATCAAACGCGTTAATGCCGAAAAGCACACTTAGAACAAACGTCTGGTGTTCAAAAAACGCCAGAAGCGCGCCAATCGATTCGGCGTTCAGCTCTTGTCCCAGGATGAAAGTGGACCCGCGCCCTCCCGGCATCACCATGTGGGGTGCCAGCTTCTGCGCATCGTCTTGTGGCAGAGACCTGTCTTCCAGCTCGGATAGGGCGGCGTCCAGATCGCGTCCCGCCAGCAGCGCCTCGGCTTGCGCGACGGCATTGGCCAGCAGCGCGTTTCGATGACGGGAATCGCCACCGGTCGCGAAGGCGATGATATCCACCGGAATCGCCTCCCTGCCCTGATGCAGCATCTGGAAGAAGGCGTGCTGACTGTCCGGCCCTTCGCCGCCAAATACCACCGGCCCCGCCGGCTCCGCCAGAGCACGCCCATCAATCGTGACGGACTTGCCCAGCGATTCCATCGATAATTGCTTCAGCCAACCGGGCAGGAGCCGGAGGTTGGTGGCATAGGGCACAACCGCCCAGGACTGGCTTTCGCGGATTATGCGATGCCACCAGCTGATCAGCGCCGATATGGCTGGGGCATTCGCGGCTATGCGGGCCTGGAGAAAATGTTCATCCATACGCTGCGCGCCCGCCAACAATTGCTCGAATTCCCGCCGCCCGATGGCTGCCATGACGGAAAGCGACACGCAGGACCACAGGGAATAGCGCCCGCCGACCCAGTCCCACATCTCGAATATGCGCTCATCGGAAATGCCGAGCGCGCGGGCCGCGTCCGGCCGCGCTGTGGCCGCCACAAGATGGCGGCCAATCCCGCCTTCCAGACCAGTTTCCAGCCATTGAATGGCCGATTGCATATTCAGGGTCGTTTCTGGCGTACCGAAAGATTTCGACACCACGAAGACCAGAGTCGTGGCGGGGTCCAGTCCGGACGTGGCGCGTTCGAAGGCATCCGGGTCCACACTCGACAAGAATCGTATTTCGACGGGTGCATTCGGACTGGATAGCGCGTCATGGATCAGCCTTGGTCCCAGATCCGAGCCGCCAATCCCAATGTGCAGGATATGCGTGAACGCCTCGTCACTGGATGAGGTGAAAGCCCCTGATCGAACGTCCTCGGCAAACGCCAGCGCACGGTCCAGCTCGGCGCGGGCTAGCGACTTGCGTGTCTCATCCTTGCCGCCGCCGCGAAGCGCCATGTGCTGGGCAGCGCGGCCTTCGGTCTGATTCACCGCGTCGCCGCGTGCGAGTGCCTGAATGGCTGTGTCCAGCTCCACGGCTTCGGCTAGCCCGAGTAGCGCTGCCATAGCGTCGCCGGAGACATCGTGCTTGGAAAAATCGAATGTCAGTCCAGCCGCCGACAGGACAAATTGTTCAAGGCGGCGGTCTTCCTGTTTCAGGAAATCGCGCCCGTCGCGGCCGGAATCCCGCTCCGCCTGCGCGCGGATCGCTTCAACGGCTTGTTCACGGGTCATCGCCATGATCATTCACTCCACATCCGGCACGGATTGGCCGCAGAAGAGAGTCCAATGCCCCTCCTTTCAGCCCTGTTAATCGCACTGAGCAGCTATCAGTCCGCACCCGGCGCCGAGTTTGCAGCGCTCGCCGCAGAACTGCAATCCGAAGCTCGGGAACGGCTCGTCGTGGCCCAGTCCTATCCGGCCCAGCTCGCGCCTGCCGTTACGGCGGATGATGCGCTCTATAGCGGGCTTAACGCTTTCTCTGCGCAGGCCATGCGGTTGTCTTTGGCGATGGAAAGGCGCAACGGCCCCGAGGATCTGCGCTGCATCTTTCGCGGCATGGCACAAGATGCGCTTCTCCGTCAGCAGGCACTCAACGCGGCAGAAATCCGCGCGGACAGAATTCAGGTCTTCACCGACCTCGAATATCTGTTGCAACACGCGGCTGAAATCGGGCCCATCGCCGATCAGGAGGAGATCGATCCTTTCACCGGCGTCGATCCCGGCTGTCCGCGCGGGCCGCTTCGCTAGTCGGCATTCAACGTATCAAGGATCAGGCCGGTGCTGATAATCGGCGGCAGGATCACTGGTTCCGAACTGCCCGGCGCATAATAGACATACAGCGGGATTCCCGCCGCGCCATAGCCGCGTATCGCCGCCGCAATACGGTCATCCCGATTGGTCCAGTCCGCGATCAGAACCGTCACCTCATTGGTCTCAAAGGCCTCGACCACCTGGCGGGAATTCAGCGTCATTTGCTTGTTGAACTGACAGCTGACGCACCAGGCCGCGGTAAAGTCGATAAAGACCGGACGCCCTTCCGCCACGAGCATATCGACCCGGTCCTGCGACCAGGGCTCACCGGCATATTCGACAGCCATCGTGCTCCGCGACACGCCAAAGAGCGCGCTCAGCAGCATGAGCACGCCGGCGGCGGCAGCGATACGCGCCGTGACATTCGAGAATTTCAAGGTCCAGACTAGGAATCCCAGTGCCAGAAAACCGATCAGCAGCATCAGGACGCCTTGGGGGCCGCCCTGCATGGAGAGAACCCAGACCAGCCAGATGGCTGCGCCAAACATTGGAAATGCGAGAAACTGCTTGAAACGAACCATCCAGGGGCCCGGTTTGGGCAGCCACTTCAAGAGCGATGGATAGAAAGACAAAATCAGATACGGCAGGGCAAGACCCAGGCCGAGCATCAGCGAGACCAGAACCAGCACGAAGCCCGGTTGCGAAAAGGCAAGTCCCAGTGCGCCGGCCGCAAAGGGGCCGATACAGGGCGCCGCCACGACAACCGCCAGCAGTCCGGTCATGAAGGCACCGGCATCACCGCCCGCATTCGCCCAACGCCCGCCGACGCCTTGCAGGCTCGTTCCCACCTCAAACAGGCCGACAAGATTGAGGCCAATGGCAAACATCACGAGCGAGAGAATGCCCACCGCCAGCGGGTTTTGCAGTTGGAAGCCCCAACCGATCGGATCGCCGATCGCCTTGAAGGTCAGCAAGACCGCCGCCAGCGCCAGGAAGGTGACCAGAACACCTGCCAGAAATAACAGGCCGTGCCGCCGCAATTCACCCGGTGCGGAATGCGCGCGCTCGACAAAGCCCAGCGCCTTGATTGACAGCACTGGAAACACGCAAGGCATCAGATTGAGGATAAGCCCGCCGATGAGCGAGAAGACCAGCGTTACGGCAAGGCCGCTGATTGTTACCGGCAGCACGGAGCCCGCGAACGCGTCTTGCGGCACATCGAAAACTTTGACACCGGGTTCGGGCGTGATGACAATTGCGCGGGTGATCCATTCGCCACCATCCTGAACCTCATAGGTCAAGACGCCCTGCGGGGCCCAGGTCAAGCCGGAACGGGCTTCGGGGGCCGGGTCCAGCTTCAACGCAATTCCATCGTCAGAAATGTTCGCGAGCTGCTCGGAGGCGTGATTGATCACCATATCCGCGTAAGGATAGAAGGCCGGATTGCGGACGGTGCGCCCGCCCTCAGGCGTTTCGATGGTCAGGATCAAGGAGCTTGCAGACCGGGCGATCCCGGCAGACAGATCACTTTCCGACGGCACGCGGTCCAGTCCGGACTGGATCAGTGCTGCCCCGGCATTATCCGGCGATGCCGTCTCACTGACCGTCAGGAACAGGTCGAGATCTGCCGATTCCGGGATGCAAACCTCTTCACACACCAGCCAGCTGGCGGCCGCGCGTATTTCCAGAAAGCGGTCAGAAAAGTCGTCGGCAATTGTCACGGGAATGGGCAGGACGACTTCATCGCCATAGCCATAATTCATCAACGGTCCGAACGGATAGGCAGTCGGAGCGGGCCAGATGATGTCGCCCGCAGTCACGCCCTCAGGCAAGGTCCATTCAATATCTGTTGGCTCACCGGAATCGCCGGGATTGCGCCAGTAGGTATGCCAGCCCGGCTCGATCTCCATCCTGAGACCGACATAGAAAGTTGTGCCCGGGGAGACGGTGACGTGATCTGCCACCAGCCGCGTCTCGACCATTGCATTATTGCCCAGCGCTGATCGCCCCGGCATGCTCGATTGCGCATTCACGGCCGGCACCAGCGCGAGAAGCGCGATCATCAGGGTCAGTAGACGGACCATATCCTGTCACTCGTTTTAGCTGCTGACAGGTCATATAGAAAAAGTGCGAGAGGGGGGTAGCCCTCTCGCACTTTTGTGATCAGCTAAGTTAGGTCAATCAGTTCGCTTTTTGCGCTGCATTCTGCTGGCGGCGGATGGCCTTGTTCAGAATACGGTCCCAGCGATTGAGCGAAATCAGGTGCGCATAGATCGCCGGCAGGAAGCCTTCATCGCGAAGCTTGAGGTAAACATCGGTCGGCAGAGCGTTGAGCTTGGTTTCGGAAATACCGAAATATTCCGCCACCTTCTTGCTTTCGCCGGTCGTATTGTCGTTCAGAGTGACGTCTTTCGGCTCGAACAGATCAAGGTCCATGATGCGTTGCACAAACATCTCGGTCGAACGCGCATCGGCATCGAATGCACTGACGAAATCGATCGCTTGCTGCAAGGCCTGCGTCGGCTCGCCATTGTCATCGAAGAATGGCAGCTGGCCGCCTTCACTGATACCATCGGCCTCGACATCGATGCAGACCGTGGACGGTTGGTCCGGGCCGTTGGAGGCGCTGACGAAGGGATAGCGGCGGGCAAATGCCGGCAGCATCGTGTCTTGCTCGTAATTGCCATCGGCATCGATGAACAGGTTTTCACCGCGGTTCAGACCCATGACGACAACCGGCAGGCGCTTCTCACCGAGGAAGATGACCGGAAAGAAACCGGCATACTGCGAAAATTCGCCCACAATGGCCGGCAGGAAATGCGCTTCCTTGAGGAAAGCAAACGGCTCTTTCGGAGGTGACATACCGAATTTGCGATGCTTTTCCTTGTTCAGCGGCTCCGGCTTTTTGTAAAGCGGGACCTGTCCGGTGAGAGGTTGATTGGCAGGGGCATCAGCCATGGCGTCGTCCTTTGGTTTTCGGAATTTGGGGCTAGATAGCGAATTCAGGCGCACATAACAACGCATTGCGTCACCCGGACGTTAAATGGCCGTCCGGCAAGCTGCCGAACGGCCATCAGGTGTGACATTTCGAAAACGTCTAGAAGCGGCGTCCGATACCGATCCCGAAGACCCAGGGGTCAATGTCAACATCCGCCGTAATGGCGTTGTTGATGGTCACATCTGTATTGATATCGATATATTTGACGTCGACATTGAAAAACCAGTTTTCGTTGACATCGAAATCGATACCGCCTTGCAGCGCGAGGCCAAAGCTGTTGTCGTAGTCGATACTTGTCGCAATGCTTCCGGCGGCCAGATTTTCATTGAAGAAAACCGTGTAATTCACGCCCGCACCCACATAGGGATGGATCGTGCCTTCAGGGCTGAAATGATATTGTATCGTCAAGGTGGGCGGCAGCAGCGTCACATCACCCAGATCCACATTCCCTGCCGCTGTCCCGACCGCCATGACATCATGCGGCGTTACGCCGAGGATGAGTTCGGCGGCAAAGTGGTCGGTGAAAAAGTAGGAAATATCGAGTTCCGGCACAAAGCTGGTTTCGATATCGACATCGCCACCAATCGGATTGATGGACGCACTTTCATTCGGGGACACGCTCAGCAAACGCCCCCGAACAAGCCAGTCACCCTGATCGGCAAAGGACGCGCCCGAGCCCAGCACGGTTGCGATGGCGGCTGTAATTAAAATCGATTTCATGGGAACCCCCTATGTCCATAATTGATGTATGGTTTTTAGAGGACTCCCGTTTGAAAAGGCAGTGTACGAAACGCCGCGCGGCAGCCTGCCGCAGGTCGAATTAGAAGGCGACGGAAAGCGCCGCCCGGAAATTGCGCCCAGGCAATGGCAGAAGGTCCTTGAGGAAGCTCGTATGAAGGCGGGCCTCTTCGTCCGTGATATTCCGCGCTTCGAGGATCAGGCGTACATCCCGATCCGCCACAGGCCGCAAAACCAGCTGCGTGTTCACCAGCGCATAACTGTCGGTCGGCAGTTCAAAGCTGGCGATGTCATCCTGAGCAGCGGTCCACACAACCTCGACATGAGCGGTAGCGAAATCGCGTTCCGCTTCAATCATGGCGGTCAGCCCAAGCGGCGGAATTCGCGGCAGGTTTCCACCATTGTCCAGCTCGCCGCGGACATATTCAGCAGTCAGCTCGCCGCGGAAATCCCAACCGGAGGCCGATCCGAATTCACGTTCGGCCCGCGCCTCGAAGCCCCATAAACTGGCGTCCTGTTGCGCGTACTGGAATACCGGCAGCGCATCCATCTCCGCGCCCGTCGGAAACAGGCCGATGAACCCGTCATAATCGGCATAGAAAAGGGCGCCTTCCAGCGACCAGTCGCTGCGGTCAATCCGTGCGGTAAGGTCAACAGAAGCGGCCAGTTCCGGCGAAAGATTGACGTCACCGATTTCGAAGGCCCGCGTCGCGAGGTGAGCCCCGTTGGCGAACAGCTCCACGTCGGTCGGTGCGCGCTCGGACAGTGCGCCCGTTATCGCAAGGAAAACATCCGTTTGCGGGCGGAAGAATACAGCAGCAGACCCGCTCGCTGTCTGGAAGGATCGGGACGCAGTAGCCGTGTCAACGTCGCGATTCTCGATGCGCAACCCGCCTTCAAGTCCCCAATCGCCCCGGTCAAACCGTTCCACGACAAAAACACCGAAGTCAGACGTCTCGACCGGCACAATATAGGCTTCGTCACCGATCGCCGCGAAATCACGGCTGAAGGTTTGAATACCAAACGCCCCTTCGACATCCCCGATAGGGCGATGGCGCAGCTCGACCCGGCCTTCCCAACCCTCATTGGTGAAGGTGGTGGCGATTTCATCGCCCTCAATCTCGCTGTGCCGATAGTCACCGGTTCCGAGCGAGAAGCGCACTCGTTCGATGGGGGCACCGTTGATGTTGATGTCACCGCGGGCATCCCAACGGTTCTGGGTCATGACAAGGCGCGGGTCGGCCTCTTCGGAATGGTCGTGATCATCATCTTCGGCAAATGCGATCAGGCTGCCGGCGTCGGCATGATCATCTTCGTGATCGTCATCTTCATGATGAGCATGTGAATGACCGGGCAATCCATAGGCACTGTCACTCGTCCGATATGACAGGCCGACGAAACCCCAATCGCCGACAAAGGAAACTCCGGCAGAACCGCTTGTGAATTCAAGGTCGGAATTGGGCACAGAGCCATAGGCCTCTTCCTCTTCCTCGTGGTGGTCATCTTCTTCGGCAAATGCCGTCAGAGGCTGCAGCTCATCATGATCATCGTCGTGCTCTTCCTCGGCCTCCAGTGCGCGCTGACGCGCGGATTCGGCGAATCCGGGGATGTCATAGTTTTCCGAAGCGCGTTGCATGCCTTCGACATGGAAAACGAAATTTCCAACAGAGAACCGGCTCCGGCCAGCGAATTGATAGCCTTCGTCAACACTGGTTGATCCCGCATAGAAGCGGCCTTCCACACCATTTTCGGGAAGGCGCTCGGGAATGCGGCCATCAATGACATTCACGACACCACCGATCGCGCCGCCGCCATAGGCAATCGCGGCCGGACCACGCAGAATTTCCACCCGTTCGGCTTCCAGTGCCTCAGAGGAAACAGCATGGTCAGGGCTCGCAGTCGACGCATCGACCAGGCCAACGCCATTCACCAGCACGCGCACACGGTCAGCGCCCAGCCCGCGCAAAACCGGCCGGCTGGCGGCAGGCCCGAAATAGGTGGTGGTGACACCCGGCTCATGGGCGATCGTATCGGCCAGGCTGCCGGAGAGGTTTTCCTCGATATGGTCCGCCGTCAAAACATCAGCGGATCCGACGATTTCATCGGCGAGCACCTGCAATGGTGAAGACGTGACGACAATACGGTCTACGACCGGTTCGTCATTATTCTGAGCCAAGGCGGGAACACTCAATAGCGCGGCCAGACAGACACCATACTTCAACGTTGACATGGGACACCTCTCGAAACTTCAGAAGTGTGATATTATAACATAACGACCATCACAAGCATCAAGGCTCGATTTTCGCAGCCGAACAGGATTAAATCTTCGCAATATGACCCACGCTGATTCCGTCTCTTCCGCTCTGGCCCATGCCGAGAAGCATTGCGCAGACCGCGGCATGCGCATGACACCGTTGCGGCGCAATGTTCTGGCTTTGCTGGTCAAGGCCGCCGAGCCCATCAAGGCCTATGATCTGCTGGACCAGATGCGCTCGGCAGACGGGTCAGCCAAGCCACCGACCGTCTACCGCTCGCTGGATTTTCTCATGGAGGTTGGCCTGGCGCACAAGGTCGAGGCGCTCAACGCCTATATCGCGTGTGCCCACTGCCACGACAAGGGCGGCGCCGAGCTGTATATTTGTGGCAATTGCGGATCGGTGGATGAGCGCCATGGCGCGCCCGAACCCCAGAACGCTCCGGACGGTTTCAGGACCGATAGATCTGTCGTTGAACATTATGGCCGGTGCGCCAATTGCAGCTAGCGGCCATCAGAGGCAAACATGATTGAGCTCTGGAGAGGATGCGCAAACGCGTGGGAGTGCGATGAGCTCGGCCATCTCAATGTCCGCTTCTATCTTGCGAAAGCCTGGGAAGCGGTCGGCGACCTCTCGGAACGCATCGGAATGGTGGGCGCATTCGGGCCCGGCAGTGTCGCGACCCTGCTGCCGCGCGATATCACCATCCGCTATCTCGGCGAAGTGCATCCCGGAACACCGCTGGTAATCGAAGGCGTCATTTTTGGCGTCAGGGAAAAATCGGTTGATGTCTGTCTGATCGTCCGAAACGCCGCCTCGAATGCCGTTGCCGCGATTTTCACTATGCGCCTCGGCCATTGTGTTGCCGGTTCCCGCAAACGGTTTGAATGGCCACATCGGATTCGCGCCGAACTCGAAGCCCTTCAAGCCAAACGACCTGAGCAGGCAACGCCCCGAAGCCTTTATACCGGCCCGCCCCAAAAGGGCATCCGCCTGAGCAATGCCGATGCTCTGGGGCTGTCGGAGATCGGCAGAGGCCGGATCAATCCGGAAGATTGCGGCCCATTCCGGCAAATGATGCCCGAGCATCTTCAGGGCAAGATTTCCAATTCCGCCGCGAATTTTTCTGAAGCCTTTCCCGAGCAGACCGCGGCCCATGCATCCGGCTCTGTCAAAATCGGAGGCGCGCTTCTGGAAGGACGCATTTGCATTCGCCGCTGGCCGAAGATTGGCGATGGATATGTGATCCGCTCCGGCGTGCAATCCGCCGACCGCAATATACGCTCCATCATCCATTGGGTCTTCGACAGTCAGGGACGGTTGCTCTGGTCGATGCAGGGCATTGCCGGCATTCTTGACCTTTCCGAACGCAAACTGGTCAAAGCCGATGACGCAACACTCGCGGAGCTGAATCGCGTCAGCAAACCGGAATTGCGCCTCTAATTGGCAAGCTCACGCGCGCGGGCACGGGCGGCAACCGCCTGCCCGTCTGTGGCGGCAACACTTGCGGCCTGCTCATAGAGTGCTCGGGCGGCATCAAGATCACCACGCGCCGCATGGGCTTCTGCCAACGCAATCACCGCATCAAACCGTCCGGGCTCGAAGGCTATAACCCGTTCAAGCAGCACCGCAGCCTGGTCGGCTTGTCCCTCATCCAGTAGGCATTCGGCATGACGGGTGAGTGCATCAATGTCCCATGGATCGGTTTCCACCGCAGCCGCCGCCGCTTCGCAGGCATTAGCCTCCATGGTTGGTGCCGGGGCTTCCGCCGTTTGCGGGTCTGGCGCGCGCTCGTCTGACGTTTCCGACGCCGGGATGTTCAACGTCGCGGTGTCAGGCCCTTCAGCAGAACTTGGAGATACAGTTTCAGAAGCAGCCGACGAAAAGGATGCCGCTGCCCAGTCGCCGTCTGCAGCGACCGCCGACCAGCTGAGGCGGTATCCACTTTCGGTCGGTGTAATGTTCAGATCATTGGCGCTATCGGGAAGTTCAATCCGGACCAACTGGCCAAATTCCGATGGCGTCGCCTCAACGGCCAGGATCCAGCGGCTGCGAAGTGGCTCGATCCGCCGGGAGAAAGCGCGCGGACCGGCAAATTCCAGCTCGATGGCGCGGCCATTCACGCGTGAGGCCAGCAATTCCGGCGCATCATCAAAGCCGATAAACAGCTCAGCCGGTTCGCCCGAACCGAGTTCGCGCAAATCATTGATATCCGCCGCCGCAAAGGCGGGGAGTATCAGCCCCGAAAGGCAGAAAAGAATAAATCGGCGCATGAACTCCGAGGTGAGCCGCGCCGGTTAAAGAATGCCTAACTGATCGGCGCTCTGGGCCCGGCACATGAATCATACCCGAAGGCACCAATCAGAGTGCCATCGGCATCACGGACCGTTTCATACACATAGCAGGCATCACCACGCGTCGGCATTTCGGAGCGGACGAAAATCGGATCCGCCTCGCCCAGCCGCACATCGACCGCGCTCAAAGGCACAATGGCATTCACCCGTGCATCATTGATGGTCACGCATTCCCAGCGATTACCGGTATGGTCCGCCATCCGGATAGCCGTCCCGCTGGCTGTGGAATAGGCGAAGGTGACGTGATCGGCATCATTGCGCAGCTCGGCCATGCAGAGATCAATCGCCGGCATCCAGTCGGCCAGATAATTGGACCAGCGATCATTCGCCGCATTCTCGGAGGCGCACCCGCGATATCTGTCGCTACCAATTACGAGCGTTGCAAAATAGGATTCCTCACCATCCGCGCACGGCCCGGCTTGCAACATGACAAAAACGTCCCGGCCATCGCCGGATTGCCCGGTGAACCGGCGCACCCCTTCATTCAGATAGGGTTCTTCCATCGCCAGATCAGCCGTCACACCGGCCTCACCGTCCGAAAACGTGAAGTCGACATCAATCGTCTGGCCGGAAGACTGATAAACCATCGCCCCGTCCCAGCCCGCGTCACCGGACATGACATATCCGAAATGGCTGTCGGGAAGCTCGGCCGCCCGCTGAGGCTCATAATCAAAGGCATTGCTGGCCAGACCGCCGCCCGGACTTGTCGTCGCGCAAGCCGTCAGTCCGGCTGCGGCAATCAATACAGCGATGATACGTTTCATGGTGACCTCCCCAGATCATCTATCCCCACATGTCCCGCCATACTGCCACGGGGGCCGGGAGACCGCTAGCTTCATCAAAGCTGGCCTTTGAAGCTGTCGGCAAGGTGGTCGACAAATAGCCGGACTCGCTGCGACAGATAACGGCTGGACGGGAAGACCGCCCAGAGGTCGCGATGGTCCGGCTCCCAGTCCGTCAGCACCGGCACAACCCGCCCCGCCGCCAGCGCATCCCGCGCGGCCCAGCTGGGACTGCAGGCAATTCCCAGACCCTGCGCAGCCGCCTCAATGGCTGCGGTCGCGCCGTTGAGCGTCAGGCGTCCGGAGACCTTCACCTCTTCGGCGGCATCGCCTTGCGAAAACTTCCACAGCTGCGGCGCCGGCTTATTGCGATCAATGATGCAATCATGGCTGACGAGATCTGATGGATGTTTCAGATTCCCGGTCGCCGCGAGGTAATCCGGCGAGGCCACCACCGACATGCAAGCGGGCGCAATCTTCTTGGCGATCAGGCTGGAGTCGGTGAGATGGCCAATCCGCACAGCCAGATCAAAGCCTTCATCGACCAGATCCACCATGCGGTCGGCCATCGCGATCCGCACATCCACGTCCGGCCATTTTCGCATGAAGTCGGCGACCACCGGCATCAGGATTCGCGCGCCGAAATCCACCGGAGCCGAAATCCGCAAAGTGCCCACCGGGGCTGCGCCTTCATCGGCGAAGCCGTCTTCGATCAATTCGAATTCCGACAGCCAAGGACGGATACGTTCCAGCAAGGCCTGCCCCGCATCGGTGAGCCGAACCGAGCGCGTCGTCCGTTCCAGCAGACGCGCCTGTAGCCGGGTTTCCAGAGCAGTGATCTGCTTCGATGCCGCGCCGGGCGTCATGCCTTCCTTGTCGGCAGCGCGGGTGAAGCTGCCAAGTTCCGCAACAGAAACGAACAGGCGAAGAGAGTCGATACGATCCATATTGCCAGACTAATCCGAAGCGGTGCGCCGGGCGATCACTTCCATCACCATCGGCGTCGTCAGAATACTGTTCGGGTCGGCCGCACGTTCGTTCGCCATTAGGTGAAACCGCCTGCCGTCCTCGGCGGACAGGAAGTCCAGCTCGACCAGCCGGTCAATACCGTCGGATTTCAGCCACCCCATCGGCCACTCCCAGACGAGTTCGCCGGGACGTGTTGTAAAGATATGGGGAGTCATGAATTCGGTGTGCCAGCCGACTTGCGCCAGCATGGCGGGCAATTGCTTGGCGATATTCGGCTCACCGCCAAAGGCGCGCCAGCTTTTCTTGACCGCATCGATAAAGCGGTCCTGCACCGGGTCAGCCGGGGAAAACCCGAAGGTTTCGTAATGACCGTATTCATGCGCGACAAAAACGCCGTCCGGTTTCAGGGCGGATTTCAGACGATCAAACAAATCCTGTGGATCCGCCAGGAAGGATAACACCCAGCGCGACCAGATCATGTCCACGCTATTGTCCGGCAAGGCGAGCTTGCCGAGATCGGACTTGAGCGTTTCGATATTGGTCAGCCCGCGTATCTTTGCGCCCTCATTGACCGCATCGATGAACAAGGCCGATTGATCCACCGCGATCACCTTACCCCCGGGGCCAACGAGCTGTGCAAGATCAAAGCTGGCATGGCCGGGGCCGCATCCGATATCGAGCACCGTCATGCCGGGTTTCAGTCCGGCCCGGCGCCATCCAGCCAGCGCCCGTTCCCGCCAGATGGCGTGCTGTTGACCCAGCCGGGCGATTTCCCGCTGGCTGGCACCGATGATGTAATCGTCTTCAGGCAGTGCTGTCTGGCTCATTTTTCCCCGCTTCGGAGCGTGGACAGGACACTCCTACAGTTTTTGATTCGTCTCCTACTACTACAACTCCGGCCGCGTTGAAGAGACAAACGACAAACGGCGCGAACGCATTCGCAGGCGAGCCACCAGTCTAGCCCGGATCGGTCATGCGGGGGTTGAAGCCTTGAGCGCGCGCCCGGCTATTCGCCGGTGATAAAGCCGTAATAGGCATTCGAACGGTCGGCACCGTCGCTCAGATAATCCGCCTTGTGCTGAGAGAGACGGTCGCCGGCATAATGTGCCACCGTCCGCTCGGCTGCGGAAAAGCCGTAAATATTCGCAGAATTCAGACCGAATATCTGCTGCTTGGTCGCACCTGTGGATGCCCCCAGCGCCGGAAGGCCGAAGCGCTCCTGCAAGTCTTCTGCGACCTCGATACGGCGGAAGGCCTCGATCTGCCATTGCGGAGAACCCCACCACACGGCGTCAGTCCCCCAGAGAACATGATCCGCCCCCATGCCCTTGACCAGGATGGACATCAGTGCCGCCGCCAGCCGCGGCTGGGTGATGGCGCCCTGCCCGAAACTCGTGCCGACATCGGCATAGACATTGGTCACGCCGAAACGGTCTGGAATATCAGCCAGATCGCTGACCCATTCCATCCTTCCCGTCTCCTCGAATGTCTGGACAAAGCCGGGATCAATTATCACCACCGGGCGCATGGCGGCATGGTAGATAATGAAATTCAGTTGCGGCCAGTCCTGCGCCGCCTTGCCGACATCATCCACTGTCGCATAAGGCCAGAGATCGGGCATTCGGGTGGCATAATCGGCCGGCATGAGGCCCTTGTGGATACAGACATTGGTGATACCCGCCTCGACCATGCGCTCATACGCCGGATAGACCAGTTCCTCATCATCCAGACGCCACGGCGCGATGGAGGTCGGCGAGAGCGGATCGCCCACCGTATAGCCCTTCCAGCTCATCGGCTGATGTACCTCGATCGCCTCTTCCAGCGCCTCCCACCAGCCCTCTGCGCCGGGGTGGAAGGCGGCATGCCCCATCAGCCGCCGCGATCCGGCGGCAGAATTGAGCCGCGCGACATCAGCGGCAATCTGTTCATTGGTCAGAAAGCGGCGCGCGGGGTCATCGGACGTTGCCGTTGAAATGATGCCAACCGTCGTATCGCTGTCGAAATAGACTTCCTTGACGAAATTCTCGAACTTCACATCGTCAAAATTCGGGTCGCGCTGGGGAATGCCATCGGCCTGCATGAATCGCGCGGCATTTCGAAAGCCCAGAATGCCCGGCCATTCATAGGCGTCATGCACGAAATGAAGGTGCCCGTCGAAGATAAACTGGTCTGCATGCCGCGCCGCCCAGTCGGCGACCGCCTCGCCATCCGCCATTTCATCCTGCGCCACGGCATAGCTGGTTCCGAAGACCGAATTGAGCGAGGCAAAGGCGGCCGCCATGCCAAAGCTGGATTTCAGGAAGGATCGCCGGTCCAGATTCAGCTTCGGCGCAAAGCGGTCGGCCAGATCAAACAGCGCCGCTTCGACGCGCCGTTGTTCGGCCGATTGCGGCAATGGCGAGTACTCACCATTCGACATGATACGGGTCGGGATGGGCAGGCCGGCCTCATCCTGCCCGGCCAATCGCCCCTTTGATGCCTTGTCCGCCTTGAACCACTCGCTCATGCCAGCCTCCCTTTTGCCGGCAAGTCTAAGGCGGACGGAAATATTCATCACATGAATAACGCGTAAGGGATTTCGCCTCCACGCGATATGGAAAGGTCAGCGCCTGATCGAAATTTTCAACGCATCGGAGACCGGCGCTGTTCCCGGGGAGGCCCGTCTGAAACGCCTGCTCGCCCGCTTCTGCCCGGTCCGCCAGATCGTCCCGGCCCCGCTGGCGCGCATCAACCGGCTTTCATGTCGTCTTTGGATGACCCGGCCTTAGCAGCTTTGTTCAAAGACGTATTTCGCAATCCCGAAAGTGAAGGCGCGCGGACAAATCTGTACCACTCGCGATGCGCGAACGGAGGAAGCGCACCATTCACCCGGGAATTCATTCCGCTCACGAAGTTCGTATTGCCCGCATCCAGCCGGCCCCGCAAAGCCGTCTCGCAAGGTCAAATTTCACAACACAAGGAGACAGCGACGTGAAACACCTCATCCTCCCCGCCCTGACGGTGGCCAGTCTTTTCGCATCCGGCGCATCCGCCAGCGATGACACCGCCCGCCTGACAGTAACGGTTCACGGCTATTCAGACGCGAATGCCGTGATCGAGCTCGGACTCTTTGCCGATCAGACCGGCTGGGACGAAGATCGCGCCGCCCGCGATATTCGTGTGGTCGCCAACGGCAGCAGCGTTGAGATCGTGATCGAGGATATCGAACCCGGCGTTTATGGCATCAAGCTTTTCCATGATGCGGATAATGACGGCGAGCTGGACTTCAACAGGTTCGGTATCCCCCAGGAAGACTATGCCTTCTCGAACAATGCACGCGGCCGCTTCGGCCCGGCCCGGTGGGAAAATGCCCGCTTTACAGTGGAAGCGGGCGAGAACTCGCACCGCATCGAGTTGAACTGATCATCGGGAAGTAGCGGTGCATCTTACCGATGCCCCATACACCTACCGCCCGTCTCTTCTCTCTTGCGAGCGGAGTGGCGGGCGGCGGCGCGGGGGGATTTTCCGTTTCCGGTCTTTCCCCGTTGCTGGTCCGGTTCCGTGCCGTATCGCCGGTTTGACCCTTTGATGTCTCCGGTGTGACCCTTCGACTGGCCGGTTTGTCCGAACCTGTCCCTTTCCATCCGGGTCTGACCCCGTCTGGTCCGGAACCCTTCAGCGCTCTGCTGTTTTGACACAGCGGCGGTCTGAAGGATCGGTCTCCGTTGGCTGTCCGTTTCCGTCTGGCCCCGGTGTGTCCCGATGACTGAAGTGAACGCCTGAATCCGCGTCCGGTCAATTATTGGCCCTGCGGTTTTTGTGGATAAAGGAGCGGTTTCGGTGGAAAACTCCGAATAAGGACGATTTTTGAGAGGGAAAGAAATTGCTCAGATTATCATCCCTACGAAAGCAGGGACCCAGATTTTCGAGGCCTCCTTCGAGGCTCCCCCGGACCTTGTCCGGGGTCGCACCTCAGGATGAGGTGAGTGGATTTCAGATAAAACCAACCTCATGGTGAGGTGCGAGCGCAGCGAGCCTCGAAGCACGCAATACCTAGCCACAAAAAAGGGCCGGACGCCTCACAGCGCCCGGCCCCTCTCTGCGTTGCTCCCGGTCCCTCCGGTTTACGCCGCAGCCTGTTTGCCGCCAAAGCGGCCATAGAAGGTCTCGCCCTTTGCGGCCATGTCCCGCAGAAGATCCGGCACCTTGAACGGATCGCCGAACGCCGCTGCCATTTCGTCCGCCTTTTCGACGAATGCTTTCGCGCCGATCGTGTCGATGAAGGAGAGCACGCCGCCGGTATAGGGCGCAAAGCCCCAGGCGAGGATGGAGCCAACATCGGCTTCGCGCGGATCCTTCACCACGCCCTCTTCCATGCAGCGTGCCGCTTCAATGGCTTGCGCATAGAGGATGCGGTCTTTCACTTCCTGCACATCCGGCTGGACCGATTTCAGGCCGTCCACGGCGAACTGGTTCATCTCCGGCCAAAGGCTCTTCGACTTGTCTTCGGCATAGTCATAGAAGCCCTTGCCGGTCTTGCGGCCATAGCGGCCGAGCTCATACATCCTGGTGATGATCGGATCGGACTTGCCGGCGACATAGATCGAGCCCAGGTCTTTCTTGGTCTGCTCCTGGATTTTCCAGGCGAGATCGATGGCCGTCATATCCATCAATTCCATCGCGCCCATCGGCATGCCCGCCATGCGGGTGCCATTCTCGATCAGCGCCGGGGCATAGCCCTCTGACAACATGGCCAGACCCTGTTCGCCAAAGCGCATCACACAGCGATTGCAGTAGAAGCCACGCGTGTCAGCGACGACAATCGGCGTCTTCTTGATCTTGGTGACGAAATCGATGGCGCGAGAAATCGCCCGGTCGCCTGTCTTGTCGCCGACAATGACTTCCACCAGCGCCATTTTTTCCACCGGCGAGAAGAAGTGGATGCCGACAAACTGGTCCGGCTTGCCCGAGGCTTCGGCCAGTGACGAAATCGGAATGGTCGACGTGTTCGAGCCAAAGATGGCATCCGCCTTCATATGCTCTTCGGCGGCCTTGGTGATCTTGTGCTTCAGCTCGGAGTTTTCAAACACCGCCTCGACGACGAGATCGACATCACTCAGCAGGGCATAATCCGTCGTCGGCGTGATCAGGGCGGCCATGGCATCGGCTTTTTCCTGAGCCACCTTGCCGCGGGCGACGCCCTTGGCGAAGTGATCAACCGCGTGTTGCGTGCCCTTTTCGGCGCCTTCCTGATTGACATCGATCAACACGACCTCGATCCCGGCCTGAGCCGACACCGTGGCGATCCCTGCGCCCATGAAGCCGGCACCGATCACGGCAATCTTCTTGACCTCTTCCTTCGAGGTTCCGGCCGGACGCGCCCCGCCCTTGTCCAGCGCCTGCTTGGACAGGAAGATGGAGCGGATCATGTTGCGGCTTTCCGGGCGCATCAACAGCTTGGTGAAATACCGGCTTTCAATGCGCAGACCGGCATCAATCGGCACCTGGATGCCTTCATAGACGCAAGACAGGATATAACGCTGGGCCGGATAATTGGCCTTGGTTTCCTTGAGCAGCATCGGATTGGCCGCGCCAAAGGTCTGCATACCGGCGGGCGTATAGACTTGCCCGCCCGGGATCTTGAACTTGTCCTGATCCCAGGGCTGCTTGCCGCCCATCGGATCGGCTTTGACCAGTTCCTTGGCCTTGGCGACGATCTCGGCCACCGGCGCGATCTCGTTCACCACGCCTTGCTGCTTGGCTTTTTCAGCGTCGAGCTGTTTGCCCTGCAGCATGATCGGGGCTGCGTTCATCACGCCGATCAGGCGCGGCAGACGCTGGGTGCCGCCGCCGCCCGGCAGAACGCCGACGAGGGCTTCCGGCAGGCCCAGCTTGGCGCCCGTATCGGTCGCCATGACGCGGTAATGGCAGGCGAGCGTCACTTCAAAGCCGCCGCCCAGCGCCAGACCATTGATGGCGGCTGCAATCGGCTTGCCGCAGGTTTCCAGCTGGCGCAGCTGCGCATTCAGGCGGAAGGCCATGTCAAAGAGTTTCTGCTTGGCTTCATCTTCCGACAGGCCCGACAGATCCATCATGCCGCTGCCCAGCTCGGACAGATCCGCCCCGGCGCAAAACGCTTTCTTGCCAGAGGTGATGACCGCGCCCTTGATGGCGTCGTCAGAGGAGATTTTCTCCACCAACTCGCCCAGCTCGGACATGACGCCCGCAGACAGGACATTCATCGAGACATTCGGGCTGTCGAAAGTGATCAGCGCAATGCCGTCGGCGTCGAGTTCAAATTTGAAATGGTTCATGGGTTTTGGTCCCTTGCTTGAAGGTCGTAATCGGGAATCTGAACGCAATCCATGACGGCGGTATCCGACCATTGCGTCAGCGTGTTGGTTTCAGGAATGAAGGTGAAATAGCCATTCGGTTCACCTACTTCGGTCTCGCAGTAGAGCCAGTATTCAAAAGGGTTTCGCTGACGGTTGGCGTGAGCCGTAAAGGTGCAGGGCGTGTCATAAGACTGGCCGTTTTCGTCAGCGAACGTTGCGACTGCCTGCATTTGTGTCAGGCCAATCGGCAATTCATGGATCCAGAATGCTGCCTGACTGTATCCGCCAAGCTCGGAACAAATACCGCGTATCGGAGGACGTTCCGGAAAAAACGGTAGATGCGGGCCGCTGGAAATAATTATGCGATCATCTTCTGAAGACGAAGATTCGCCAGTCACTGAAGATTGGCCATCAGAAGATTCAGCCGCCAAGCCTTCCATGGGCATGGCAGCCTCCGGCACACTCGCGCAGGCCATCGCCAGAAGCGGCAGACATATGACCGCCAGCCGGATCATTCGCTGGCATCCTCGTCAGCGGACTTGGCTGCCTTCTTCTTTTCCTCGGCCAGACGGGCCGAGCCGAACGCAACGCTGAGCGCCATGCCGAGGCCTATGCCCATGGCGATTCCGATGGGAAGGCTATCCAGCGCCACGCCGAGCGAGACACCGAGCGCGATGCCGACCGGCAAGCCGAGCGGCAGGCCCAGCGCCAGCATGTTGGCGCCGTGTTTCTTGTCCTGTTCCAGCTTGTCGTCGCTCATGCGCCCGTCTCCAGGTCGTAGGGCGTGCCGTCCTTGTGCAGGAAGGTCGCCTTTCCACCGGACATTTCGACCTTCAGATCGACGTCCGAATAGGTGGCGAATTCCGGATCAGCTTTTGATCCGACCACCAGAAAGCGGGCCACTTCATCGGTCTCGTTGATCAGATGATGACCGTCTTCTACACCGGCCGGGAATGCTGCACATTCGCCTGCTATCAGCACGGTTTTCCCACCGTCCTGAACCAGCGTGCAAACACCGCTCATCACCATCACAAACTCGTCTTCGTGCCTGTGCCAATGGCGCAAGGACGACATGGCGCCGGGTTCCAATGTCACCAGATTGACCCCGAACTGCGTCAGACCGCCAGCATCACCCAGGCGAACGGAAGACCGTCCGGCCATTTGCGCCGCGAACGGCGCCGGGTAGATGCTGCCGGTCCTGATCGGCAGGTTATCGAGATCGAGCTTCGGCATCAGACGCGTTCGATAATCGTCGCTGTGCCCATGCCGCCGCCGACGCAGAGCGTGGCGAGGCCGGTGGACTTGCCGGTGCGTTCCAGCTCGTCGAGCACGGTCCCGAGGATCATCGCGCCGGTGGCGCCCAGCGGGTGGCCCATGGCGATGGCGCCGCCGTTGACGTTGGTCTTGTCGTGCGGAATGCCCATATCGTCCATGAAGCGCAGGACCACGGAGGCGAACGCCTCGTTCATCTCGTAGAGATCAATGTCGGCCGCGCTCATGCCGGCTTTCTTCAAAGCCTTCTTGGCGGACGGGGCCGGACCGGTCAGCATGATGGTCGGTTCCGAGCCGATGGACGCCATGGAAACAATGCGCGCGCGCGGCCTCAGGCCCAGCTTCTCGCCCATCTCCTTGGAGCCCACGAGGATGGCGGCAGCGCCATCGACGATGCCGGAGGAATTGCCGGCATGGTGGACGAAATTGACCTTTTCCACTTGCGGATATTTCTGGATCGCCACGGCGTCAAACCCGACAAAGGCCGACAGGTCGCGGAAAGCCGGGTTCAGCGATGCGAGTGATTGCATGTCGGTTTGCGGACGCATCAGCTCGTCATGATCGAGCTGCGTCAGGCCAAGCTGGTTCTTCACCGGCACGACGGATTTCTTGAACCGGCCTTCTTCCCAGGCCTTGGCTGCGCGCTTCTGGCTCTCGACCGCATAGGCATCGACATCATCGCGCGAATACCCGCCCAGCGTGGCGATCAGATCCGCGCCGACACCCTGCGGCACGAAGTAATGATCGTACGCCATCTCCGGATCGGCCGCCATCGCGCCGCCATCTGAGCCCATCGGTACACGGCTCATGGATTCCACACCGCCACCAATCGCCATATCGGCTTCGCCGGACATGACTTTCGCCGCCGCCATGTTGGTCGCTTCCAGGCCCGAGGCGCAGAAGCGGTTAATCTGCACACCCGCCGTCTGCTCGGAGAATCCGGCATTGATCACCGAGGCGCGGGCGATATCAGCCCCCTGCTCGCCAACCGGCGAGACACAGCCGAGCACGACATCATCGACATGATTGGTGTCGAGATTATTGCGGTCCCGGATGGCCTGCAGCGCCTGTGTGGCCAGCTGGAGAGCGGTGATTTCGTGCAGGGAACCGTTTTTCTTTCCCTTGCCGCGCGGCGTGCGCATGGCATCGTAGATATAGGCTTCGGTCATTTCGATATGTCCTTTCGGAACTTGAAAATCATTGGTCTGACATCGATGGAGTGCACCGCCAGGCGGCGGGTGCAAATCCGGCAATCTGGTCACCGGCGCTGACAACGCCGTCCTCGACCAGCAATACGGTAATCTGGCGTTCGTCTCCGGGGCATTCGTATCCGATGCGGAATCCAGCCGTGTGTGGATCGCGGATCAGATAGTCGATCGGGCAGAAATCGCCTTCGGAATTGGTGAAGCCCGCATGGGTCACTTCACCGCCCTCGGTGCAGTTTTCCTCATAACCCCATTGCCCGGCCATGCAGCGATCGAATTGTTCCTCGATCGTGCCGTTCGTGGAATAGCCACAGCCATCGTCCACCGCCCCGTGATCATCGGCAGCGAACAGGGCCAGGGTGGAAAAGAGAACTGTCAGCATTCTACAGCGTCCGCGAGATCAGGAGCTTCATGATTTCATTCGTGCCGCCATAAATGCGCTGCACGCGGGCATCGCGCCACATGCGCGCCACCGGATATTCATTCATGAAGCCGTAGCCGCCGTGCAGCTGCACGCATTCGTCGATCAGCTCGCACTGTGTGTCGGAGACCCAGTATTTCGCCATCGAGGCCGTGGCCGCATCCAGCTCGCCCTTCAACAGAAGGTCGGAACAATGCTGGCAGAAGACTTCGGCAATCGTCGCCTTGGTCTTCAATTCGGCCAGTTTGAATTGCGTATTCTGGAAGGCCAGGATCGGCTTGCCAAAGGCGTGGCGTTCCTTGACGTAGCGGATGGTTTCGTCCAGCGCGCGCTTCATCATGCCCACGGCCTGAACCCCGATCTGAAGGCGTTCCTGGGGCAATTGCTCCATCAGCTGGAAGAAGCCCTGGCCCTCTTCCGGACCCAGCAGCGCGTCGTAGGTCTTGGCACCGTTGATCCGGTAGCCATTGCCATCCTTCTTGGCCGTCGTCTTGATCCCCTGAAGGTCAGAGCCGGCCGCCGGTTCGGACATGGCAATCGCGCCGACATATTCGCCGGAAATCATCTTCGGCAGGAGGCGCTTCTTCTGCTCTTCCGAGCCGTAATGCCAGATATACGGAGCGACGATGGAATTGTGCAGCGAGGCACCCCAGCCATCCACGCCAAGTTCGGAAACGGCCATGTGGAAGACATAGTCGTGACGCCAGTCACCGCCGGCACCGCCATATTCTTCTGGCGCGGCGGGACAGAGCAGCCCGGCCTCACCGGCCTTGGTCCAGACCTCACGGTCGACAACACCGGCCTTTTCCCAGCGGTCGCCATGCGGCAGGCATTCTTTCTCGATGAAGCCCTTGACCGCTTCATAGAAGATATTGACGTCTTCCTGGTCGAGCCATTCGGGACGTTTGACGTTGAGGGGATCTGCCAGCATTTAAAATGCCTCCGCTTCGAGGGCCATCATGGATGCTGCACCGGCCTTGACCTTGGCGAGGTGCATGCCGCCTTCCGGGACCCAGCGGTCCAGGAAATAGCGGCCGGTTGCGAGCTTGGTTGCATAGAAGGGATCGGACGCATCGCCGGTCTCCGCCGCCTTCGCCATCAATGCCCACATATAGGTGAGGCAGGTCAGGCCGAAGAGTTGCAGATAGTCGTGGCTGGAAGCGCCTGCATTGTTGAAGTCCTTCAGGCCGTTTTCCACCAGCCAGTCGGTCGCCTCTTTCAGCTGCGCCTTGGTCGCGGCCAGCGCGTCAAGGAAGGGCTGGGTCGCGTCAGATCCACCGGCGGCGGCCAGAGCGTCCAGTTCACCGAAGAAAGAATTGATCGGACGCATACCGTTCATGGCGAGCTTGCGGCCCACAAGGTCCAGTGCCTGAATGCCATTGGTGCCTTCATAGATCAGAGTGATGCGGGCATCGCGCATGAACTGGCTCATGCCCCATTCTTCCGTATAGCCGGAACCGCCAAAGACCTGCAGACCGTTGGAAACCGACAGGAAACCCTTGTCCGTCAGATAGGCTTTCACGATCGGCGTCAGCAGCGACATGTAATCGCCGGACTTTTCACGCTGGGCGGGATCATCGGACTTCTCTTCCAGATCGCCGTGCAACGCCGTCCAGGCGACGAGGCAGCGCGCCGCTTCGACAAACACTTTCTGGTCCATCAGCATGCGGCGCACATCGGGGTGCACGATGATCGGGTCGGCAGGACCGTCGGGGTTTTTCGGCCCGGTCAGGGAGCGGCCCTGGATGCGGTCTTTCGCAAAGGCGAGTGAGTTCTGATAGGCCACCTCGCCCAGCGCCAGGCCCTGAAGGCCCACGCCCAGACGCGCCTCATTCATCATGACGAACATGATCTTGAGGCCCTTATTCTCTTCGCCCACGAGCCAGCCGGTCGCTTCGTCATAATTCATGACGCAGGTAGCATTGCCGTGAATGCCCATCTTCTCTTCCAGACCACCGCACTGGAGCGAATTGCGCTCGCCCGGATTGCCGTCGGCATCCAGGATGTGCTTGGGCACGACAAAGAGCGAAATGCCTTTCACGCCTTCCGGTGCGCCTTCAATGCGGGCCAGCACCAGGTGGATGATATTGCCCGCCAGGTCGTGCTCGCCGGACGAAATCCAGATCTTCTGGCCAGAAATCTTGTAGCTGCCATCGCCATTCGGCACGGCTTTCGTACGCAACAGGCCGAGATCCGTACCGCAATGCGGCTCGGTCAGATTCATCGTGCCGGTCCATTCACCGGAAATCATCTTCGGCAGATACATCTGCTTTTGCTCTTCCGAGCCGCCTGCGAGAAGCGCCCGCACCGCGCCGCCGGTCAGGCCGGGATACATGCCGAACGCCATATTGGCGGCGGATGTCATTTCCGCGGTTGCTAGACCGAGCACTTGGGGCAGGCCCTGCCCGCCATATTCCTGCGGCTGCGAAAGCCCCATCCAGCCGGCCTCGGCAAATTGCTTGTAAGCGTCGATGAAGCCGGTCGGCGTGGTGACCGAGCCGTCATCATGCCGGGTGCAGCCCTCGATATCGCCGGTGCGATTGAGCGGTGCCAGAACCTGTTCGGAGACTTTCGCGGCCTCTTCGAGGATCGCATCGACCGTATCGGCATCCGCATCGGCAAAGCCCGGCAGATTGCCGTATTTGGACATGTTCAGAACGTCATGAAGCACGAATTTGTAATCGCGCGTGGGGGCTGTGTAGACAGGCATCAGGACCTCTCCCTTGAAATTCAGGTCTGTGTTTCGTGAGAGCCCGGTTCGGGCGACGCGCCCGTCCAGACATTCATGCGGGCCGCAGCCAGCGCTTCGAACGCGCGGGCGCGGTGTTTGATCTCTTCAGATGGTTCGCGTCTGGCGAGCCGGTCCTCCAGCCAGGTCCGGCCGGCTTCCAGTTCGGCAATGGCCGCATCGATATCGTCGCGCTGGCTGTTCAGCGCCTCAATACGTTCGTGGAAGCGCTCCAGCATGTCCGTCAGCGCCGACGGGTTCTGCGAGGTGATGGCTTCCATATCCAGCATTTCGCGGATTTCATCGAGCGAGAAACCGACGCGCTTGCCGCGCAGGATAAGAACCAGCCGGGCGCGATCGGCGACAGAATAGACGCGCGATGCGCCTTTTCGCCCCGGATTGAGCAGGCCTTTTTGTTCGTAGAACCGCAGAGTGCGCGCGGTCACGTCGAACTCGGAGGCCAGATCCCGGATCGTGAATTCGCTTTTGGTCAGAGTGGTCGTGCTCATGATGTGAATGTGACTCACCCTTACGCGAACGTCAACGTCAACTTTGTGACATTTTCTAACCCTCTGACTGTGTTGATGCAATCAGCGGTCCGGGCTTGCGTCCGGACGCCAGCGGAAAGATAACGTCGCCATGAAACGCCTCCTCACCCCCCTCTTCGCCCTGCTTCTTGCCGCCCCTGTCTGGGCGCAGGACGCACCCTCCGGCCTGTCGCTCCGCGGCGATAATGGAGATGACGTCGACGCTTCGGACGAAAGCGCCACCAGCGACGCGGACACACCGGCAGGTGACGATGCGGGCAGCGATGACGCCGAAGATTCGGCGGACACCGCAGAACAGGCCGGCGATGCTCCTAACGAGGTGCCTGCGGAAACGGATGAAGCGTCGAGCGAGCCGGCAGCTGATGCTGATGGCGGTCAGACAGATGAGGATCCCGCCATTGATGATGTCGACGCCGATGCCGCACCGTCCTCGGATGACACACCAGACAACGCGCCTGACGACGCGGCGGACGCCGCGGAAGAACCGACGGCAAGCGATGAGACTACGGCGGCAGATTCCGGCGCTGAGTCCGACGACTCCAATGATATCGAGGCCGCCGAAACAGTAGCCGCCGACATCGAAGGCGAAGAAACGTCCGCAGACATCGCGCCCCATTCGCTGTCTCCCGCAACGCCTTTCCTCGGAAGTGCGGAATACGCCGCCTTGCGCCCGTCCAGCGAAGGCGAGGCCTTGCGCCTGGAATGGTCTGTCCAGCGGCAAACGGCCGAGGGCGAGGCAAGCGGAGACCCAGTCACTCGGACACTGATCCTCGCACCGGATTTCGTGCGCGATGAATCGCCATCGGAAATCTCGGTCTATGACTTTCTGGCCAGCCGTCATCTGGAAATCGATGCCGATGCCGGCTCGCTGACCAACACGGCTTTTGCCGCCGAAGTCCGCCGCCGCCTCGATACCTATCTTGGCCTGTCGCAAGGAGGCCGGCTCGATGATATTCCGCTGGGTCCGGACACGTCATTCGACCGTTTCTGGCTGGAAGCTGCCATGGGCATTCGCCGCGCGCCGGAAACGCTGGCGCAATCCTATGACAATGGCGCGCTCACCGTGGCGCGCGCCGGTGGCCTGACCATTCTGTCTGCGCAATTTTCGACCGGTGATGAGACCGGGTCCAATGCAGATGACACCACCACCGAAGACACAGCCGACGAGACAGAGACAGACGGCCCGACAGATATCGATCTGGCGGCCACGCCCATTGACCTGTCCTCCGGTGAATCAGTGGTCTTTGATCCTTCGCAGGCGGCCAGCCCGATCAATCTGAATCTCAACGACAATACGGTGAACTATCCCGACGGTGATCCGGCCGAACAGGCGCAAGCCGAATTGCTGCGCCGCTGGATGCGTCACGCCTTGCCCATCCATCCCGACGCGCTCAGCGCACTGGAGGGGGCACCGCACATTCCGGACGCCTTCTCCTTCTTTGTCGTCAGCCCGGAAAGCCCGGAAGGACGGCGCGAAGTCTGGACCCTCGAATCGATCGAAACGATCGAGCCCGGCTTTCGCCTGGAAGAGGGGCTTGAGCCTGCCTTCAATGGTGGCGCTCTGATCAGTGACCGCCTTGTTCCGGCCGCGATGGCCGCGCTGGAGGCCGATCAAACCGCCGGCCAGCAACGCTTCCTTGATGAAATCGAGCGGCATGCGGCGGCGGGCGATCATGTTCGCGCCTACCTCGTCAGCCTGCAGGAACAGAACCATAGTGGTGCCTGCCCGCCGGCCGCTCAGGCTGCCGCGCGGCCCGTCTGCGGCGATGTCAGCGGACTGATTGCTGCAGGTCTCGGCGATCCGGCCTTCGAAGACCTGTTCGGTCTGATCGCCGGCCCCGTCGGCACCGGCAATGAAGCGATGGTGGACACACTCCAGCCTTATCTGGATGACGACAATCTGGCGGGCGCAGCAGCGCGCATCCTGACCGCAAAGGCCCTGCTGGCTTGGGCCGCCCGCGACCCGGAAGGTCCGCCCGAAGACCTGTCGCCCTTCGAACTTCTGGCCGAAGCCATCGAGATTGACCCGATGGCCAGTGCCGCCTGGTGGGAAATCGGCAATGCGCTTCTGGTCTCTCGCGACCCCTTGTCCGGCTGGACGGTCTTTGACACGGGCCGCGCGCTTCTGCCGCCGGATGGGCCCGGCCTGCTGGTTCAGGTCGAGGCGCTGGACGATCGCCTGCGCACGCTCGCACCTGAATTCTTCCTGCCCCGTTAAGGAATCTTTACCCGGGATTAACCCAAACCGCCGTCATTAACGAAGTGACGTGGATGACTTCGCGCGCGCTGCCCCTGCATGACTTGTGGATATACCACATCTGGGGGGCGGTTGACTGGTTTACACAAGATTAACCCGTCAGCTAGCGTAGGGCATCGGAATGGAGAGCGATTCGCTATGTCCTCGGCGGGACCCTGGAGTGTCAAAGGCATAGACCCCCGCGCCCGCGCTCGCGCCAAGACCGCAGCGCGCCGGGAAGGCATGACGCTGGGCGAATGGTTGAACACCGTAATCCTGGATGGCGGACCCGACCGCGATGGCGAGCCGCGCTGGGAATCCAATCTGGAAAGCTATCCCGGATTTGCCAGCCGCAGCGACGAGGGCGATGCCCTGCTGCGCGGCATGGTCGAGCGCCTTACTGAGCGCATTGAATCCACCGAACAGCATTCCGCCAGCTTCCTGAATGAAGTCGACCGCTCGCTCTCCGATCTGGCCGAGCGCGTTGAGGCCACCGACCAGACCTGGCGGCAAGACCAGCAAAAGACCCGCGACCTTGCCGAAGCCGCCCGCTCTGCGGCGGAAGCCCTCGCTCTGCGGGTGAAGCGGATCGAGGACGCTGGCGGCACCGCCGATCCGCAAACGCTCAAGACTTTTGAATCTGCTTTCGGCAAACTCGCCCAGCGCGTTTTCCGCAACGAGAATGACAGCCTGCGCTCGGCCGAGATCATGCAATCGGCGCTGGATGAATTCGGGCAGGCCACAGAGGCCGCGACCGTCTCCCTGCAAAAGCGCATCGAATCCATCGAGGCCGGACAAAGCCGCCTGAGCGAGGATTTGCGCAAGACCGCCAGCCGGTCTCATGACACCGGACAGGTTTTGCACGGGCTTCATAATGCAGCCGACCGCCTGCGCCGCCGGGTGGAGGACACCGAACGCCTGACCAATGACGCAGCCAGCGCGTTTGAACAATCCGTCGCCCGGATCGATGCCCGTTTGCGCTCGCTGGAATCCCGGCCCTTCTCCGCAGACAACGGCGATCTCGACCGGCGGTTTGATTTGCTATCCGATGAACTCGCCCGGGTCGTTGCCGACACCCGTGCTCAGGTCGCGCGCGAGCTGGAAGATGCCGTTTCCGAGCCGCGTGTCGAGCGACTGGAGCGCGCGCTGAAATCGGCCGAGACGCGGATTGCGGCTGCCGAGACTTCGCATTCTGAATCGCTCAGCCGCATCGGTCTTGAAATCACCCGCCTCGCCCGCGTCATGGATGACCGCATCAGCGAGAGCGAGAAGAAAGCCGAAGCGCTTCACAACACCGACAAGGCCGACCGCGAGCTGGCGCAACGCTTTGATGCCGTGCGCAATGAGAACCGCGAAGCCATCCAGAAACTGGGCGAAGATGTCTCCGCCCTCGGCCGATCACTGGGCGAACGCGTCGAGAAGAGCGAGTCCCGCGCCGCCGAAGCCATCGAAACCGCAACAAAATCGATGTCGGAAGCAGTGGCGCGCCTCGAGGAACGTCAGGCCGCCAAATCCCAGGAAAGCGATCTCGAAGACCGCTTGCGCCAGTCTGAAGAGCGGACCGCCAAACGGATCGAAGAAGCCATTAGCGGTATTTCCGGCAAGCTGGAACAGGCACGCGCGGAGGCCGAGGAAAGCCTCTCTCCGGTTCAGCGCGCCATGAATGCGCTCGCGGATCGTCTGGAAGCTATCGAAAATCGCGCGGTCGCGGAAGAACCGGCCGTGGAGGAAGCGCCCGCGCCTGAGCCCACGCCGGCCCCCGCCATGCGGCAGACCGCCTATTCCGAGCCGGATTTCAGCACGCCCCTGCCACCGCCGCCGGACGCAGAAACACCGCCGGGATATGACGACGATGAAGTCGATGACCCCTTCATCATTGCCGAGGCCGCCACACCACCTTCCCGCAATACCGTGCGGGAACCGGAAGAGCCGGATGAATTCCTGATCGATGAACAGGCGCTGGAGCAGGAACTGGCCGATACCGGGCAGCAGCGCCAACGCGGCCCTTCCGCCGATGCGGGGATGATTCTTCAGCCTATGGCGCCGGTGGACGAACCCGTCCGTCGGCAGCGCCCGCGCCAACAGCAGGCCGAAGCACCGCGTCCCAAGCCGCGCGCCCCGCTGGGCGCTACGGCCGACGCCGACTTCCTCGCGGCGGCCCGCAGCCGTACACGCGGCGACCGCTCGGCCAGCTTTGATCCCTATGTGACGGAGGAGGAAGAGGGCGGCAATGGTCTGAAAGTCCTTATTGCGGCCAGTGTACTGGGTTTCGTGGCGATCACGGCTGTCGCAGGACTTCTGGTTTTTGAAAGACTTGATGGCGAGCCCGCCAGCACGGCCGAAGCCTTGTCAGCAGACATATTGGGCGAAGGCACGTCGGACCTGACCATTGGCATCGCATCGGGTGACGCGGCAGATACCAGCCAGCCAGCGATCACACCCCCGCCGGCGGCCGACACAAATGCGGCTGAGGCGTCCGCAGCAGAAACGGCGAGCGTTGCGCCAGAGCAGACCGTAACGCCAAACGCTGCGCCACAAACCGCCGCGCCGGTTGAAACGACACCACCGCCCGCAGCCGAAGCCGAGACGTCCGTTGCGAGCGAACCGGTTGTCGTCACCCTGCCAACGCTGCAGCAAGCCGCCGCATCCGGTGACCCGGTCGCGCGCTATCTTCTGGGCGAGGAACGTCTGTCGAGCGGCGATGTGGCAGGGGCCGCCGCGCTCATCCGCCGCGCGGCCGAACAGAATGTCCCCGCCGCGCAGTATCGCTATGCCAAATTGCTGGAGCGCGGCGAAGGTGTGGATCAGGACCTGGCCGCCGCCCGCCAATGGACACGCCGCGCCGCCGATGCCGGCCATCGCCGCGCCATGCACAATCTCGGCGTCAAGTATGCCACCGGCTCCGGTGGGGAAGAAAACCTCGAAGAAGCCTTCCGCTGGTTTGAAGAAGCGGCTCTGCGCGGCCTGACGGACTCGCAATATAATCTCGCTGTCTTGTTCCAGCAGGGACAGGGCACAGAGCAAAGCCCGGGCGATGCCTATGCCTGGTTCTCCATCGCCGCAGCGGGTGGCGACACGGGTGCCGGGCAACAGGCGGCCGCCATTGCCGGCACGTTGAGCGCCGACATCCTGTCCCAGGCCAATGCCATCGTCGCCAGCTTCACGCCGCGCCCCTTCGATGCCGAAGCCAATGGCCAATACAATCGCAATTGGGGCGCCACCATCACCCTCGATCCCGGCCTGATTGCCTCGGCCCAATCCCTGCTGAACGGTCTTGGCTATGATGCCGGCGTGGCGGACGGCCAGTTGGGCCCGCGCACCGAAACGGCGGTTCGCGCCTTCCAGACGGATCGGGGATTGCCACCAACCGGCATTATCGATCCAGCCTTGATCGGGCGCCTGGAAAACGCCCGCTCCGGCTAGGGGCTGCGGGCGATGCAGATATACCTGCCGATCGCCGAAATTTCGGTCAACATTTTCCTCCTGCTCGGCCTCGGCCTGGGTGTCGGCTTCCTGTCCGGCATGTTCGGCGTCGGTGGCGGATTCCTGATGACACCGCTCCTCTTCTTCATCGGCATTCCGCCGGCGGTCGCCGTGTCAACGCAGGCCAATCAGATTGTGGCCTCGTCGGCCTCCGGCGCCATCGCGCACTGGCGGCGGCAATCGCTCGATCTGAAGATGGGCATCTTTCTATTGATTGGAGGTGCGGCGGGCTCGATCAGCGGCGTGCAGCTTTTCTCTTTCCTGCGAAGTCTGGGCCAGATCGATCTGATCATTTCACTTTGCTATGTCGGCTTTCTCGGCGTGATCGGCGGACTGATGCTGGTTGAAAGCATCGGCGCCATTCGCCGGCGGGCCCGCGCCGGGCATTCCACACAGCCGGTCTCGAAACGCCGCAAGCGCCGGATGATTGACCGTCTGCCCTTTAAGACACGTTTCCCCGAATCCGGGCTGTACCTGTCCATTATTCCACCCATTGTGATCGGCTTTTTCGTCGGCCTGCTATCGGCGATCATGGGCGTTGGCGGCGGCTTCATCATGGTTCCGGCCATGATCTATATCCTGCGCATGCCAACCAATGTCGTCATCGGCACCTCCCTGTTCCAGATCCTCTTCGTGACGGCACTGATCACCTTCCTGCAGGCCGCCCAGAACCAGACCGTGGACATCGTCCTGTCGCTTCTTCTGATCATCGGCGGCGTCATCGGGGCCCAGTTCGGCGCACGCGCCGGACGGCATATCAAGGCCGAGGAATTGCGCGTCGCCCTCGCACTGATGGTGCTGATTGTCTGCCTCAAGCTGGGCTGGGATCTGGTCGCCACACCGGCGGATCTCTTCACCATCCTGCCAGCAAGGGAGGTCGGCGCATGATGGCTCCCCTCGCTGCCGCTATTCTGATGCTGCAGGGCCAGCCGGCCATGGATATCGAGCCGGAAACCGGCCCGCGGATCGTCGCCGCCCTCAGTCAGGAAGAAGTTGAAATCCGCTCCGACTTTGCGGGCGCAGAGATCATTCTCTTCGGTGCCGTCACCGGTTTTTCCGACGAGGATGATATCGTTATCGTGGTGCGGGGTCCGCACACCGATCTGCGCGTCATGCGCAAGGAACGCACTTTCGGCATCTGGATCAATCGCGCGCCGGTGCGGTTTGAAGACGTGCCGAGCTATTATTCCGTCGCCTCGACCCGCCCGCTTCAGGAAGTCGGCGGATTCTCCGCCCTGCGCCGCGAGGGGATCGGACTGGAGCATTTGCGCCTCAGCGCACCGGACAGCGAACGCACCGAGGTCCGCCTCGGTGTCGAAGTCACGGTCAGCGAAATTGCCGAGGACATCATCGAATACCGCGAAGCCATCAGCCGCAACCGCCGGCGCGATGCCCTGTTTGCGGAAACGGCCACCGGCCTCGAAATTCTTGAAGGCGGCCTTTTCCGGGCGACGGTCGCCCTGCCCCCGGCGACACCCGTGGGTGACTATACGGCCGACGTCTATCTCTTCCGCGACGGGCGCGCAGTGGCCTCGGGCAGTGTCGCGCTGGAAGTCCACAAGGCCGGCATCGAACGCATCATCTACAATTTTGCGCACGAGCATGGCTGGCTCTACGGGCTGGTCTCGATTGCCCTCGCCCTTTTGTTCGGCTGGGGCGCCGCAGCCATCTTCAACAGGAGATAGGCGATGAGCCAACGCCCTATCCTGCCCTACGTGCTCGGCATCGCCGGGTTGGTGCCTTTTGTGGGATTGGCGATCCTCACACAGATGACACTTCACCAAACCGGCGCAGCGATGAACGTGTTCCTGCTGGCCTACGGTGCGGCCATCCTGTCCTTTCTCGGCGGCACGCGCTGGGGTGCCGAAATTCACAGAAATCCGGAAAGGCCTGACAGCCTGACGCTCGTTCTCGCCATGGCGCCGCCTCTCGCTGGATGGGCAGCGCTCATCATTGAAGTCGTGATGGCAAGCCCGCTTGCATATGCCGTACTGATTACCGGACTGATATTACAATTCATCTGGGATTTTATGGCGGTCCGGGCCTGCACGTTTCCGAAATGGTACCTGCCTTTGCGGATATTGCTGACAACAATTGCCGTCCTTAGCCTTCTGGCCGCCGCGGTCTTCTAACCCACCACCCGCCGCGCCGGGATCGGATAGACCGCATCGCGGCCCAGCACCCAGGCATCCGGGCAACGCCCGAAGACCGATGTGATGGCCGCATCCCGCACCGACAGCCCGCCCGCATAGGCCCCGAAGGCCGGCAGGATCATGCGGCGGCCATCGGTTGCAAAACAGCGCAGCCGCCGTCCGCGCCCGGCCACTTTCGCCGCCGGATGGAGGTGCCCACAGATTTCGCCCGGAGCATCGCCATTTACGGGTTCATGGCGCAGTGTCAATCCGCCCAGAACGAGTTCCGGCAAGGTCCGACCGCCAAACCGCGCGGGCGGTTCCGGGTCATGATTACCCTCGATCCAGATCCAGTCAGCGACAGACTGCACAAGCTCTGCCAGCGTCCCGGCATCTTGGTCATGAATACGGTTATCCGCCCCCAGGTCATGAAAACTGTCCCCCAGCGCGATGACGGTTTCGGCTCGCGTTTCTGATATGGCCGCAGCCAGGCGGGTGATCGTCTTGCGCGTATCGTAGGGCGGCAATAGCTGACCGCCCGCCGCATAGGCGGAGCCTTTTTCAAAGTGCAGATCGGCGACCAGAAGCGCGGCAAATTCCGGCACATACAAGGCGCCCGACAGATGCGGCTGCACGATCACGCCATTGACGCGGCACATCGGCTCTTCGATTGTCTTTGCGGCCTCAACCATGCGCCATTGCATCCCTCACCAGATCATCGGCGGCATCCGCCAATATGCTCTCCTGCGCTTCGCCATAGACAGGTTCGCGCCCGATTTCGAGCATAACCGGCACGGCCAGTGGCGATACCCGCGGCAGATCAATGCTGTGGATATTTCCCTTTACGCGCTTCAGCGCATCACCAAGCCGCCGAATGTCGAGCAGCCCGGTGGCCGCATCGCGCCAGGCCGCCTGCAGAAGAATATGATCCGGGTCGTGCTCGCGCAGCACATCATAGATCAGGTCCGCCGAGAAGGTGACTTGCCGGCTGGTCTTTTCATGGCCCGGCAGCCGCCGTTCGATCAGGCCGGAAATGATCGCGCATTGCCGGAATGTGCGTTTCATCAACGGGCTTTCCGCCAGCCAGGCATCGAGATCATCGCCCAGCATGTCCTCGGAAAACAGTGCATCCATGTCGACGCCCGCCAGATCGCGCAGCCCCCACACGGCCAGCGCATATTCATTGGCGACAAAGCCGGTCGGCCGCATCCGCAGGCGCTCCAGCCGGCGTGTCAGCAACATGCCGAGTGATTGGTGGGCCAGACGACCTTCGAAGGGATAACAGACCAGATAATGCTTGCCGCCACGCGGGAAGGTTTCGACCAGCAAATCATCCGGTTCCGGCAGACGCGATTTTTCCTTCTGCAAGGTGAGCCAGTCGCGCACCTGTTCGGGCAGCACCGCCCATTGCCCGGGATCATGCGCAATCTCGCGCACCCGTTTCGCCAGATAGGTGGAGAGCGGAAACTTGCCGCCATTATAGGAGGGCACTTTCGGTTCCGGATCAGACGAACGCGTCACCAGCGCCGCATTCTCGGAAATGCCCTGAAATTCCAGAATCTGGCCTGCAAAGATGAAGGTGTCGCCGGGCACCAATTGTTCCAGAAACCATTCCTCGACCTCGCCCAGCGATTTGCCGCCGCGCGGGCCGCGTCCCTTGAGGCGGACCGTGAGCATTTCTGCTTCAATGATCGTACCGACATTCATCCTGTGACGTTGCGCAACGCGCGGATTGCGCGCCTGCCACAACCCGTCCCGGCTGCGGATCAGACGCCGGAAGCGCTCGTAATTATCGAGCGCGTATCCACCCGTAGAACAGAATTCCAGCACCCGGTCGAACTCCTCGCGGGTAAGGCCGGCAAAGGGAGCTGCCTGCGTGACTTCGCCGAAAAGATCCTCGCTGGATATTGCTTCGCCGCAGGCGCGCCCGGTCATGTGTTGGGCCAACACGTCCAGCGCCCCGGCGCGAAGGGGCTCGCCATCCAGCACGCCTTCAGAGACCGCCAGGCGCGCAGCTTCACATTCCAGATGCTCAAACCGGTTGGCCGGGGCCAGCAAGGCCCGCGACGGTTCGTCCAGCCGGTGATTGGATCGGCCCAGCCGCTGGATCAGCCGCGCTGAGCCCTTGGGAGCCCCCATCTGGATCACCAGATCGACATCGCCCCAGTCAATGCCGAGATCGAGCGTCGAGGTGCAGACCACGGCTTTCAGCTGACCGGCGGCCATCGCCGCTTCCACCTTGCGGCGTTGCTCGACGGCCAGCGATCCGTGATGCAGGGCGATCGCCAGCCCGTCATCATTCAGCCGCCAGAGTTCCTGAAACGTCGCCTCGGCCTGGGCGCGCGTATTCACGAAGATCAGCGACAGCCGCGCCTGCCTGATCGTCTCATAGACCTCGCCCATCGCATGGCGGCCGGAATGCCCCGACCAGGGAATGCGTTCCTTGCTGGAGAGAATATCGATTTGGGGCTTCGGTCCTTCGCTACCGCGCACAATCCGCGCGAATGCCGGCGTTTCGCCTTGCGGGGTCAGCCAGCGCGCCAGCCCGCCTTCGTCGGAAACCGTCGCCGACAGTCCGGCGCGCCGCGCATCCGGTGCCCATTGTGCCAGCGTTGCCAGTCCCAGCGACAATAGATCGCCGCGCTTTTGCGGCGCCAGCGCGTGGATCTCGTCAATGATGATCTGTTTGAGATCGCAGAAGAAAGCCCGCGCATTGGGCGAGGCACAAAACAGCGCCAGCTGCTCTGGCGTCGTCAGCAAAATGTCAGGCGGCTTATCGCGCTGGCGCTGGCGCTTGGAGACGGGCGTATCGCCGGTACGTGTCTCGATTCGGATATCCAGCCCCATCTCCGCCACCGGCGTCATCAGATTGCGCGCCACATCCACGGACAGAGCCTTCAGAGGCGAAATATAGAGGGTGTGAAGCCGGTGCGGGCGCTTTGATCCCTCGGCCGCGACATCCGCCAGATCAATGAGGCTGGGCAGAAATCCGCCGAGCGTCTTGCCTCCGCCCGTCGGCGCAATCAGCAAGGCATCCTCGCCGGCCTGTGCGGCCGCAATCATTTCCAGCTGATGCGGGCGCGCTTGCCAGCCACGCGCCGCAAACCAGTCCGCAAAACGGGAAGGCAGGAGAGCTTCACTCATCGGATGCAAATCTAGCCCGGTCGGCCCTGTCCGCACAGAACAGAATCCGTCATGGGGGACAATGTGAATGGCATTCCCCCTGCTATTGTGCGGGTATTTTGCTAGACAGGGTGCGGCTCGGGGGAGCGAAAACATGTGAGGGACAGGTATGGCTCACTCGGCCATTGAAGAATATCGCACACTCGAAACCGCCTTTTTTGATGCCACAAAAAAATCCGAACGCATGTCCGCGCGCTTTGCCGCTGCGGCGTGTATGGGCGCAGGAGAGATACCGGATACGCTGGTACGCCGCACGCTGCGAGAGCGGGACGCAATAAACGCGCTTAAATCGGGATGGCGCAGCCCCTCAACCTCCATGCGTCTGGTTTACGGTGCAGCGCTCGCGGCCTCCAAGCGAGATGGCGGGGGGCTGGTCAAAATGATGGATACGCTGGCCGCCGAGCGAAAACGCCGTGGCGGACGCAGCCTGTCATCTGCGGGCGCTCCAGCCGCACTGGTCATGTTGTGCGCCGGAGGCAGCTATTCCCAGTCCAGCATGTTCTTTGACATTCTCGAGGAAATCGCCGGGCCCTGGTGGCGGCGCAACCCGCCCGCAGAAGAAACCTATGCCGCAATGATGGCCGCTGGAAACGAAACCCCGGCAACGGCGAAAGACCGGCTGGAAAAAGCACGCAATGCACTCGCCACCGCCGGTGTTCCCAAAAGCGCCCGCAGCAAATGCGAATACGATGTGGCAATCGCCCATCCGCGCACCGATGATTTCACCTCGGCATGGACCTCGCTCAATGTTGCGGTCCAACAGGTCCGGGGCTTGCGGCAGAGGGCGAGCTGGGCCGGGCTGGCGACGCTTGCCGCGCAGGTCGAGGATGGCTCGAATGCCGGCGATGCCCTGATCGAGGCTGATGCCTTTGTGCGCAGCCTGCGCCCGCGCATCACCAGCATGGTCGCGGGAAAGCTGGCCGTGCGGCTGGCTGCCACCATGACCGGCTTGCGCACCCCGGCCGGAGCCGCTGCCGATTACGCCGCCATTCTGGCCGCACAGGCCGCCATGATCGCGGCCACAACGGCAGCCACCACAGCCGCAGTGGTCGCCGCGACCTGATATTGTGCCAAAAGGACGTTTAAGGGGCCAGATTCGAAAATCTGGCCCCGTTTCACTATCCGCCAACAGCCGGCGCGATGTATTCAACACCGGCGCCCGGTCCCAATGGCCAGCCGAGATAGACCCAGCCCAGCATCATCAGGAAGCCGACCACCATCATCATGACGGAATACGGCACCATGATCGCGGTGAGACTGCCCAGACCGAAGCCCGGCAACCAGCGCCGTGCAAACACGAGGATGAGCGGGAAATACACCATCAATGGCGTGATGATGTTGGTCGCGGAATCACCCACACGATAGGCCGCCGTCGTCGCTTCCGGAGACACGCCGAGCAGCATGAACATCGGCACGAAGACCGGTGCGAGCAGAGCCCATTTCGCGCTCGCCGAACCCACGAACAGATTGATGAAACCGGTCAACAGAACCAGCAGGGCCAGAACGACCGGGATCGGCAATTGCGAGGATTCAATTGCGCCGGCTCCGGTGACGGCTGTGATCAGGCCCAGATTGGACCAGCCGAACATGGCCACGAAATGCGCCGCCGCAAATGCCAGCACCAGGTAGTAGGCCATATCGCCCATGGCCTTGGCCATCATGTCGACAAGGTCGCGATGGTTCTTGATGGTTCCCGCACACACGCCATAGGCCGTTCCGGCGGCGAGAAAGAGAATGAAGAAGCCCGCCACCAGAGAGGTGAAGAATGGCGAAAGTGCCGCCGTGACCGTATCCGCAGCCTCGTTATAGAGCGGCGTACCCGGCCCGAGGGTCAGAAAGGCCCAGACCAGCATGACGCCCAGGGTCGCAATGCCGGCCCACATCAGGCCCTTTTTCTGTCCGTCGGTCAGCGGCTTGGTCGGATCATCATCCTCCTCGGCAGCACCGCCCGGTGCCACGCCGCCTGTCCACTTGCCCAGCCGCGGTTCGATGATGCGGTCGGTGACAAACCAGATGATCGGCAGATAGAGGACCAGCAATCCGATGATGAAATAGGTATTGCCGGCGATATTCACGATATAACCCGGATTGATCAGATCGACGCCCGCCTGGGTAATCCCGAAGAGCAGGGCATCCAGCTGTCCCGGCGCGATATTGGCAGAGAACCCGCCCGACACACCGGCAAAGGCGGCGGCAATGCCGGCAATCGGGTGACGCCCGGCAGCGGCAAACAGGACGCCTGCCAGCGGGATCAACACGACATAGCCGGCATCCGCGGCGTGATTGCCGAGCATGGCGATCAGGGCGACCACGGGGGTCAGAAGAAATTTCGGCGCATTGCGCACACCGGCGCGCATGGCCGTGCCAAACAGGCCCGCGCGCTCCGCGACGCCCGCGCCCAGCATCACCACCAGCACATAGCCCAGCGGGTGGAAGTGGGTGAAGGTTGTTGGCATCTGCGTCAGCAATTGTTCGAGATTCGCCGGGCTGAGCAGGCTGGAAACCGAGATAATGCCATCATCGCCGATACCGAAGCGGGCCCGTCCGGACTCGCCCAGTCCCGCCAGAATCTGATCGTTCAGCGGCACGGCAACGCCGAGTGCGGCAAGAACGACACTGATCACCACAAGGGCGGCAATCAGATAGAAAAAGATGAAAACCGGGTCCGGCAGGGCATTGCCGGTCCGCTCGATGAAACCCAGAAATCCTTTCTGGGCATCCGGCTGCGCAGGTGTTGAATCAGACGCCATATCACTCCCCGAAAAATTGCGATTGAGAAGGGTTAGCAGCCTCCGCCAAAAAGGCAACGCAGGAGCCGTGAAACACTTGCGCGGGCAAGCCAACATGATAATCAACGGCAAATCGAGATTAAACGGGCAGGACCGTAACCATGGAACAATTATTGTCTGACAATCAGGCGCTGATCGATCAAGTCACCGAAATCGTGATGGATGGTGGCGTGAACGTCGTGCTGGCGCTCGGCATTCTTATCGTCGGCTACATGATCGCCGGTGGCGTGAAGCGCGCCGTCCTTCGGATGTCGTCGAAAAACCCGCGCATCGACCGGACGCTGGCCACTTTCTTCGCCTCCATGGCGCGCTACGGCATTCTTCTGGTGGTCTTCATCGCTGTGTTGAACCGCTTTGGCGTCGAGACCACGTCTCTGGTCGCCGCCATCGGTGCCGCCGCCTTTGCCGTCGGCCTCGCTCTGCAAGGCACACTCGGCAATGTCGCCGCAGGCGTCATGCTGGTCTTTTTCCGTCCCTATTCGCTCGGCGATTTCGTCGAGGTGGGCGGCGTATCCGGCACGGTCGCGGACATCAATCTTTTCACCACCGAACTCAACACGCCGGACAACAAGACGATCATCGTTCCCAATGGTCAGGCTTGGGGCAATGTGATCACGAATTTCTCGGTCAAGCCGACCCGCCGCGTCGATATCACTTTCGGCATTTCCTATGATGACGACATCAACAAGGCGATGGATGTCATCCGTGCCCATTACGACGCGGATGAGCGCGTCCTCAAGGACCCGGAATTCTTTCTGGGCGTTATTGCCCATAACTCGTCTTCAATCGACATCGTCACCCGCGCCTGGGTCAATACGCCGGACTACTGGCCGGTCTATTTCGATGCCATGAAGGGGATCAAGGAAGCCTTCGACGCCAACGACATCGAAATTCCCTACCCGCATCAGGTCGAAATCCAGAAGAAGGGCTAGGCCTCATTCATGCCGCATTCGCGGGAAAGATTGTGAAGATGTCTGAGACAGAAAACAAACCCGCCAATGCGGCGCCGCCGTCCGAGCCCAAAAGCCGGATTCAGCGTCTGTTATCGGTAACGCCGGGAGACATTCTGCGCGTCGCCCTGATTTCCGTGATCGTCGGCATCGTGCTGGCCGCCTTCAATATCAATCCGGGCGATCTGTGGCAGGATTTCTTCGGCACGCTGGCCGAGGTCTGGGGCGAAGCCTTTGAAACCGTGACACGTCTGGCGCGCGGCTCCGTCCAATATCTGGTCCTCGGTGCCGTGCTGGTTGTTCCCATCTGGCTGGTCGTGCACATCGTCCGCGCATTAGGAAAACGTTCACCCTGATTCCGGTTTTTGCGTGAAAAATCCGAAGCGTTGTCTTAAGGATAACCGGCTTCGGAGGGGTGTATGGGCGCAGCTGCTGCCATCGAGAGTTTTGCTCACTGGTCGTCACAAGGCGACACCTGGCGCGACAGGCCTGTCCTCGTGCTGGAGCATGCCGCTTTGATGCGCCGCCTTCTGACCGGGGCGCTGAAAAACGCCGGAGCCCGTACCATCATTACCGCAGGCAGCGAAGCCGAAGCGAAAACAATCATTGCCTCTGACATGCCCGGCATGGTGGTGGCGGACTGGCGCGCCGATCAGACGGATCACCGCCAGGCCCTGTCGCTCGTCAAATCGGTCCGTACCAGCGACAATCTCGCAATCCGAGACGTCCCCATCGTCCTCACCGGCCAATACACGTCCCGCACAGATATTGAGCGCGCCCGGGATTCCGGCGCCAGCGAATTTCTCAAGAAACCTCTGTCCACGGGGGATTTCCTGAAACGTATTGAATACGCGGCAGTCCCACGCCTTTTCATCAAGAAGACCCGCTATGCCGGACCGGACCGCCGCCGCAAACCCCGCGACGGCCGGGATCCCGCCTTCAAGCGGAAGATCGATGTTCAGGAAGGTCTGGTGGATTCTCTGACCGCGGCGCGCAATGCTTGCGTCGCGCTCGCCCATGAGGTCGCCCGCGATGGCTGCCAGCACGCCCGCCGCGTTGCGATCTCGCTCAATCGCTATCTCGGAGCGGTAAGGGAATTTGGCCCCACGGAAAACGAGATCGTGGAAATGCACCGCGCCGCGCTGGTTCAGCTGGAACAGGCCCGCGACGCAAACGACGCCATCCGCATCAGCGTGGTCCAGGGCCTCGAGGATGTGGTGAAGATGCGCCTCTCCCGCCTCTAGCCTCCCGAACCAATACCGCCTATCTCAGGGGCCTGCCCTTTCAGGATGCCCCATGTCGGAATCTCTTCAGGAATTACTCAACCGTCTTGCCCCGCTGATCGTCGATGGCTCGCCACACGCGCAGGCGCTCGGCCTGGCCCTTGATGGCCTTGGTCCGGGCCGCGCCACCATGCGCTCGCCCTACAAGGATGATTTGATCGGCGACCCGGAAACCGGCGTCATGCATGGCGGCGTGGTGACGGCCCTGCTGGATCATGCCTGCGGCGTGGCCGCCTTTTCCGGTCTGGGCGCGAAGGAAACGCCCGCCACGCTGGATTTGCGCATCGACTACATGCGCCCTGCCGAGCCCGGCAAGGACATCATTGCCGAAGCCGAATGCATTCGCGCCCACGGCCTGATCGCCTTTGTGCGTGCCACGGCGCATGACGGTGATGAGAGCGATCCGGTCGCCATGGCATCAGCGGCCTTCATGGTCACCCGGCCCTCCAAGGAAGCCGCGGAGAAAGCCCGGAGGATTATCGAGACCGGGAGCATGCCGCATGAGTGATGATCTCATCCAGACGCTGCTGGAAGCGCCCTATGTCGCCAAGTTCGGCATACATTTCGAACGCAAGGGTGATGAGCTGACCGGCGTCCTGCCTTATGGTGAACATCTGGTGGGCAATCCGCTGGTTCCGGCGCTGCACGGCGGCGCGGTAGGCGCCTTCATGGAAGTCGTGGCGTCCGGCGCTCTGCTCGCTTCGCAAAAACTGGTGCGCCTGCCCAAGCCGATTGATGTGGCGGTTGATTATCTGCGCCCGGCCCGGCCGGTCGATGTTTATGCCCGCGCCATAATCGGGCGCTCGGGTGCGCGCGTCGCCAATGTCCGCGTCGAAGCCTGGCAGGGCCGCCGCGAAGCGCCCGTCGCCACGCTGCACGGCCATTTCCTGATCAAGCCGGAACCGGTGGGCGACTGACCGGATGGCGGAAGCGGGCTGGATACTCTCCTGGGCCACGCTTTTGCAGGCGCTTGTCTTTGCGGGAATCCTGTTTCACCCGGGTTGGACGGAACGCAAGGCCAATCGGATCCTGCTGGCATTGATGCTGGTCTTCGCCATAGAGAAGGCCGATCAGATTTTCCTCGCCAGCGGCGCCGTTCTGGATCACCCGCAATTTGCGATGACCGGTAATCTGTTCGGCGCTCTGATCGCGCCGCTGACCTATTTCCATATCCGCTGCCGCATAAATCCTGCCGCGCGGCTCGGCTGGCGGCAATTCTGGGCCTTCCTGCCCTTCGGTCTGTTGATGGTGTATGCCATCGCCACCTATCACCGACTGGATGTTGAGGCGCAGCGAGCCCTCTTTGTCACGGGCGACATTCTCACGCCCGCCAACACGCTGATAATCCCGCTCATCGGCGATGCCGTCAGCCTGGGGTTTCTCGGCGCCGCGATCCTGGCATTGCGCCAGCACGATATCCGTGTGCGCAACTGGTTTTCCACCATCGAAAACCGGACCCTTTCGGGGGTACGCACCGTGCTGGCCCTGATGCTGGTAATCATTGCGATCCACTTTGCCTGGACGGTCACGGGAAATAGCGGCGTCGGAATTCTGCTCGGTATCGGTCATTTCCTGATGATAAATGCGCTGGCGCTTGGAGCACTGACCGCGCCGCGAGATACCGGCGATGCCGCCGCAGCCAACATGTCAGCACCGCAGCGCGAACAGACCACCGATCAGATTGAACTTTTGAGCCGCGCACAAACCCTGCTGTCGGCGGACGGGCTGTACCGGGATGCCGATCTCACGATTGCGCGGCTGGCAAGGCGGCTGGGCGTGGCACAGCGTACCCTCTCCGAGGCGATCAATACCGGCGCTGGCGTCAATTTCCACGCCTTCGTCAATGCAGCGCGAATCGAGGCCGCAAAGACCGCGCTGACCAGCGAGCCGGATCGCTCCATCCTCGATATCGCCTATGATTGTGGCTTCAATTCGAAATCAACTTTCAACGAAGCCTTCCGCAAGCTGACCGGCCAGACGCCGTCGCAATACCGGCAAACCTGAATCCGGACGTCCGGAATCGCGCATCCGGACGCCTGCGCGCGGAAAATGCCCAAAGACCGGTTTCATCAACTGATGGAGCCACGCAATGTCCGAATTCAAGCCACTCAAACCGATGGGGCTCATAACCTCGTCGCTGATCTTCTTCATCCCCGCCTTTATCACATTCCTCCTTCTCGTCCCCGGCCGCGATGCTGTCATTGCCATGGGATTTGAACCGCGTACCGCCTTCCTGATGATGGGCAGCATCGCCTTTGGCATGCTGTTTTTCATCACGGCCGGTCTCTACATCGCCGAGGGTCATCGCTGGACATGGAGCGCCTTCAAGCAGCGCTTGCGCCTGAAACGCATGAGCCGGAAGGAATGGATCGTTACCCTCCTCCTCACCGTTTTCATTACCGCCGTCTATCTCGGTCTCATGATGCTGGGCACCCGCGAGTGGATCGCGCAGTTCATCCCCGTTCCAGTCTGGTATTCCGGTGAAGGCGAGGTGAATTCGCCCATGCTCGGCGCTTACTGGATCATCTGGGCGCGGCTGGGCTTGTGGGTGCTGAACATTCTGGGCGAGGAATTCCTGTGGCGCGGCATGCTTTTGCCCCGGCAGGAAGTTGCACATGGCCGCTGGGCCTGGCTGATCCACGGCACGCAATGGACGCTCTACCATGCCTGGAAGCCATGGGAGTTGTTGATGCTCTGGCCGGGCGATATCGCGCTTGCCGCCGTCTGCCAGATATTCAAGAGCACCACGCCCGGCATTGTCGCCCACGCGCTCTTTAACTTCATTCCCATCGTTCTGGTCACCCTCGTCGTCTTCGGCGTGATCGGGTGACATCTGGAGCCCTCCTTCGAGGCTCGCTGACGCGAACAGATATCAACCGGGGTCCCCGGACTTGATCCGGGGATCCATCAATTATGGAGAGATGGACCCTCGGGTCGAGCCCGAGGGACCCGGATATAGTTTGGCCTCGAAGCACGCAAGAACTGCGGCAGGGCGTCGCGGGGCACCCTGTCACATTGGTTTTGCTTGAACGCCGCCCTACTTTCGCATCCATGAAAACCGATCCGATCATCGCCTATTATGACGGCCTCTGCCCGATCTGCGTGCACGAGATGAAGGTCTATCAGCGCCGCGGTCAGGGCCGTGTCCTGCTGCACGACGTGAATGGCGACATCCCGGAGGATGTTGACCGGCAGGCCGCGCTGGACGCGCTCTGGGTCCGCAAGAGCGATGGGGAACTGATCACCGGCTGGGATGCCTTCATCGCTATTTGGGAACGCAGCCCCGGCTTTGACTGGCTGGCCGCGATCACTCGCCCGGCCGTCATCAAATGGCCGCTCGACAAGCTCTATCGCTTCATCGCCCCCTATCGCCCCCGCCGGAAATGTGCTGATGGCGCGTGCGAAATCAAAAGCTGATTTACCCACGAAGATCTGCGCAACCTGCGGCCGCCCCTTCACCTGGCGCAAAAAGTGGGAACGCGTCTGGGACGAGGTAAAATACTGCTCGAAGCGGTGTGCCGGGCGACGTTAAAAAATACATGTCCAAGGGAACAAACTTTGTGAGAGAATGTATGCAACTTGATAACCGCAACTGAATTGTTACGTGTTATTTTGGCAACAAATGGTTTGCCCGTTCACGTTACAGACACAATTTGTCAGCATCTTGTAGCTTGAAGCGGCAATACTGTTGTTATAGAGAGGCCGTCATGACAACCAAAGCAAATCATCGCTCAAAGCCTCGTAGAGGTCCTCAACCGCCTAAGGCGAATTGCTCGCGTGAGCTCCGCGATTCTGAGTACATGGAAGTGCTCCAAGAATCCGGAAAGATCGACGCCAAGCGGTTTAAGGTTATCGATTCCATCGCTCTGTGACGGCCAAGCCCCGACCATTCGGGGTACGGCCCCATCCCTTTGACATTGCTTGGGCAAGGTTTCCCTTCCATGGTGAAGGGGGGAGGCCTGCGAACGATCTTCATCCATGTCTGATTATTCAGGTTGCCCAAGAGGACGACCTTTATTGGGCCGCCTGCGTTTACGGCACAAGTAAACTCAAGCTCCAGCAGCGCGATCAGATTGATGCTATTATTATGAACGCAGAGGAACTTACTGCGATGGGACTGAGAACAGCTACGAGGTTTGATTTTGACCGTGCAATGTGGCTCCCATGGAATGACAAATATTTCGTCGAATCAAAGAATAATCCCGGCTCTCCGGTTCATTCACGTGCTACTGAGATGCTACAGAATGAGGTTCGAGAAACACTTCAGATTCGCAGAGCTCATGGATTGCCAGCATATCCGCTAGACCCAGTTCCAACTGTCCAGCCAGATAATTCTTCTCCATGAATTTGGTTCACGAGACGCTACCCGGCCTTCACCACCTCCGAAAACGCCAGCGCATGCCGTTTCGCCAGCGCCTCCACATCGCGTGAATAGCCGCCGCCCATGACCACGCACAGCGGCACGCCCGCGCGTTTCACCGTGTCGATGACATAAGCCTCACGCCGCGCCAGCCCGTCATCGGACAGATCCAGCAGGCCGAGCCGGTCCTCGCGGTGCGGGTCGACCCCGGCATTGTAGAAGACCAGATCCGGCCGCTCCTGTGTGATCAGGCCCGGCAGCGTATCGGCGAGAACGCGCAGATAGGCATCATCGCCCGTGCCGGGCTCCAGCCCGATGTCGAGATCGCTGGCGATTTTCCGCCGCGGCCAGTTCTTTTCGCAATGCAGGGAAAAGGTGAAGGCGCGCTTGTCCTGCGCAAAGATTTTCGCCGTGCCATCGCCCTGGTGCACATCGAGATCGACGATCAGGATTTTCGAGACCGCGCCTTCCATCAACAGCAGCTTTCCGGCCACGCCGACATCATTGAAGACGCAAAAGCCCGCCCCGCCTTCGGGCAGGGCATGATGTGAACCGCCGGCCAGATTGCCCTCCACGCCGTGTTCCAGCGCCAGCCGCGCCGCCAACACCGTTCCGGCCACAGAATGGCGCGTGCGGTGCTCGATGAATGTCGTCACCTTGAAGCCGATCGTGCGCTGGGTCGCCTCATCCAGCGTCTGGCCCAGCACACCCGACACATAATCGGCTTCATGCGCCAGCGTCAGCCAGCTTTCCGGCGCCATGATGGGTTGGTGATACGCCTCCATCGAGGCCACCATCCCGCCGCGCACCAGTTCTTCGGCGACAGCGCGGTACTTGCCCATGGGAAAGCGGTGCGTCGGCGGCACGTCCGCCGCCACATAGAGCGGATGGAAAACCAGCGGCGTCAAATCAGTCGAAATCATTCTCCAGAACAATGCGATAGCGCGCCTCACCGGCCTTCAGCTTCGCAATCGCCTCATTCACTTTCGACATCGGCATGTGCTGTGTCTGAGGTGCGATATCGTGGCGCGCGCAGAAATCCAGCATGGTCGCGATGGTTGCTGGCGCACCCACCGCACTGCCGGTAATGCTGCGCTGATTACCGAACAGGGTCGCCGCCATAACCGGCACCGGATCCATCACCGCACCAACCATATGCAGCTTGCCGCGCGGGGCCAGCGCATTGATATAGCTCGCCCATTTCAGCGGCACATTCACGGTCGACAACACCATGTCATACCGGCCCTTTTCAGCTTTCAGGGCCTCCTTGTCGCGGCTATCGACGATGCGGTGTGCGCCAAAGCCACGTGCTTCCGCGGCCTTTGCCTCCGAAGAGGTAAAGGCGGTCACTTCACAACCCCAGGCTTTTAAAAATTTCAGCGCCAGATGGCCCAGCCCGCCAATCCCGATCACGCCCACCTTGTCGGTCGGCCGGATATTGTTCTGAACGATGGGGTTGAACACCGTAATCCCGCCGCAAAACAGCGGTCCGGCCTTTGCCGCATCGACGCCTTCGGGCAGCTTCACCGCCCAGGCGCCTTGCGCGCGCACCTTGTCGGCAAAGCCGCCGAACCGTCCCTGATGGGCTGCGGCAACGCCCTTGGCATCGTCGCACATATTGTGATCGCCGCTCATACAGGTGTGGCAAGTCAGGCAGGAATGCGCGAACCAGCCCACGCCGACGCGGTCACCGATTTTCAGATGCGTGACATGGGCGCCCACTTCGCTGACGCGGCCGATCACTTCATGGCCCGGTACTAGCGGGTATTCCGAGACAAACCACTCATTATCGACCAGCGACACATCGGAATGGCAGAGGCCACAGCTTTCAACCGCAATCTCGACCTCATCGGCCGGTAGCGGCCCCGGATCATAATCATGACGCTCCAGCGCGCCGCCCTGTTCTTTCGCTGCCCATGCCCGGATCATCGTGTCTCTCCCCGCAAATTGTTGTGATCAGCATATAGGTGAGAATTCATTGCGTCCCACCCCGTATGCGGATATCGGGCCGGAATGGATCCTGTCGCCCTCACCCGCAAGGATGTGCTCCTGCGCGCCTGGCCGCTCGTATTTGCCAATGCCGCCGTGCCCATGGCCGGTGTGGTGGACACCTTTGTGCTGGGCATTGCGGGAGATGAGACCGATCTCGGCGGCGTGGCGCTCGGCGCGGCCCTGTTCAGCTTCGTCTACTGGAGCTTCTATTTTCTGCGCATGGGCACGACCGGCCTGACCTCGCAGGCTGATGGTGCGGGCGATGAAACCGAGGTGCAGCGCTCTCTGGTACGTGCGGTATTGCTGGCAGGCGTGATCGGCCTCGTTATCATGCTGACGCGCCAGCCTGTGGCGTGGGCCGGTTTTTCCATCCTGCAGGGCGGCGAAGCCGTCGAGGCCAATGGCGCCTATTATTTCTTCGCACGCAGCTGGGGCGCGCTCGGTGCCTTTGGTGTCTTTGCCCTCACCGGCTGGCTGATCGGGCTTGGCCGCTCGACGGAAACCCTGATTGTCGCCGCTGTCATCAGCGCGGTGAATATCGGCCTCGATATCTGGTTCGTCATGGGGCTGGGTTATGCGGCAGGCGGCGTTGGCGCAGCCTCGGCGATTGCCGAATGGACCGGGTTGATTGTCGGGCTCTTCTTCGTCGCGCGCGTGATCGCCCGGCGCGGCGGCTGGCAGGCCGGCATTTTCAAGCGCACCGCTCTTCTGGAACCCGTCGCCCTGAAAAAGCTCGTCGACGTCAATCTCAATCTGATGATGCGCACCTGGGCGATGATTATCGGCTTTACCTGGTTTGCCAATGCAGGCGCGCGGCAAGGCGCGGCCGTCCTCGCGGGCAATCATGTCCTCCTGCAGGTCATCACCGTCTGGGCCTTCGTGCTGGATGCGTTTGCCTTTGTTTCGGAAACCGAATCCGGGCGCGCCGTGGGCCGCAAATCCGTGGCCACGCTGCGCCGGGCTCTGATACTGACCGCCGAGCAGGCATTGGTGGCCGGGGCGATTTTTGCGGTTATCACCTGGGCATGGGGCGATGAAGCGCTGACGCTGGTCATCGGCGATGAGGATGCGCGCCGCGAAGCCATCCGCTACCTGCCCTATTGCGCGATCGTGCCCTTCCTCGGCGCGATGGCGTGGATATTCGACGGCATATTCATCGGCGCGACGCGCGGTGCCATGTTGCGCAATTCCGCCATCGCTTCGGTGCTGATCTATCTTGCCGCTGATTTCGTGCTGTCACCGCTCTACGCCAATGACGGGGTGTGGATGGCCTTCCTGGTCTATTACATCGCCCGCGCGGGTACGCTGGCAGTGCAATATCCAAGGCTGGAGGAGCGGTTGATTTCCTGACGTCATCCCGGGCAGGCGCAGCCTGATCCGGGACCCATTCCGGAAAGTCAACAACACAGCATGGGTCCCCGCTTTCGCGGGGATGACGAGCGATTAGACGTCCACCCCCACAGCGGCACCCACACTCGCAAACCCGTCCGCCTTCAGGCGCTCGGCGAGACCGCGATTGATATCGCTGACGAGCCCCGGCCCCTTATAGACCATGGCCGAATAGAGCTGCACCGCCGCCGCGCCGGCGCGGATTTTGGCATAGGCGGTTGCCGCATCTTCAATCCCGCCCACGCCAATGAGCGGCACCTTGCCATCGAGCGTTTGGGCAAAGGCTTTCAACAGCGCCGTCGAGCGTTCAAACAGCGGCCGGCCCGACAAGCCGCCGCCTTGCGCGCGGTCCGCGCTCATCAGGCTGTCCGGCCGCTCGATCGTCGTGTTCGATACGATCAACGCGTCAATCCGGTTCTCGATCACGCTGGAGGCAATATCTGCGAGGTCTTCATCACGAAGATCGGGCGCCACTTTCAGGAAAACCGGCGCAGCCCGCTTCGCTGTCATCACCTGCCTCAGAAGATCATCCAGCGACGCTTTCGATTGCAGTGCCCGCAGGCCCGGCGTGTTGGGCGAGGAAATATTGACGGTGAAGAAGCTGGCCAGCCCCTCCAGCGCCGTCAGAGAGGTGACATAATCCTCGGTGCGATCCACCGAATCCTTGTTGGCGCCCAGATTGACCCCGACAATGCCCGTACGGCCCAGACGCGCAGAGAGCTTTGCCTTGAGCGCCACCAGCCCGGCATTGTTGAAGCCCATGCGGTTGATGACGGCCTGATCCGCGCTGAGACGGAAGACACGCGGTTTCGGATTCCCGGCTTGCGGACGCGGCGTCACCGCCCCGCATTCGACAAAGCCGAAGCCGAGCCCGAGCAGCGGATCAATGACCTCGCCATTCTTGTCATAGCCGGCGGCCAGCCCGACCGGATTGGGCAGGTCCAGCCCGGCCAGCGTCGTGCGCAAAATCGGATCGGGCACGATGGACGGCACTGGCACCAGCCCGGCCTTGAGCGCTTTCAGGCTAAGGCCGTGCGCCATTTCTGGCGGGAAGGCATGAAGCGCCTTTGTGCCGATTTTGAGAAAGGCGCTCATGTCGACAAATCATCCGGCAGCATCCAGCCGCCCTCATCGCCCTTGCGCAGAAGGCGCACCGTGCGCACCGCGACCATCGGCAATTCATCATAGAGATGCGGGAAAAGATCGCCGCCACGGGATTTTTCCCATTTCAGCTCCGCACCGAAATGATCGGCATCAATCTCGATCAGGGCGAGGCGCTCGAAATCGGCAAACCATTTTTCCAGTGTCCCCGGCAATTGGGTCGCGGTGGAAAGATGGATATAGCCATCCTTGATGTCGACGCCGACGCCCTTGAAGACGCCCGCCGACATGGCCTCGGCCCAGATCCGCGGATCGACCAGCTTGTAGATGGCGTTTGTCATGCGCAAATCCCCGGATTTCGACGGTTGCGGAAATAGTTCCTTCTGTTAATCTACTTATAGTTGTGGTCAAGGAATATATTCCTGTAGTAAGGAGCGACTCAGCTTGAGCGGAATAAACACCATGCTCACACATAATCAAATCTGGAAGGGCGTCGACCTTCTGGCGGCCCGCGCCGGGCTGTCCGCATCTGCTCTGGCCAAGCGGGCCGGCATGGATGCGACCACGTTCAACGTGTCCAAGCGTTATAGCCAGGACGGCACACGGCCGCGCTGGCCGTCCACCGAGAGCATCGCCAAGGCGCTGGCCGCAGTGCGCGTCGATTTCGAGGAGTTTGCCGCGCTGGCCGCCGGGACGGCACAGACCCGCTCCGTCCCGCTGATCGGCTTTGCCCAGGCCGGTGCAGACGGATATTTCGACGATGCCGGCTTTCCGGTCGGTCAGGGCTGGGAAGAGGTGATCTTTCCCGGCGTTGAGGATGCCCATGCCTATGCGCTGGAGATCTCCGGCGACTCCATGGCACCCGTCTATCGCGCGGGCGACCGTGTCGTCGTGGCCCCCGGCGAAACCCCGCGCAAGGGCGACCGGGTTGTGGTGCGCACGGTCGGCGGCGAAGTCATGGCCAAGGAAGTCGCCCGATTATCCAGCGACGGAATTGAATTGCTCTCTCTCAATCCGGATTATCCCGGCCGCACGCTCAAAACATCCGAAATCGCCTGGATGGCAAGAATTGTGTGGGCGAGCCAATGAAACACAATATGTAGTTATGCGTTACTTTCGGTGACAGGATTGTTCGTCACAATGCGGACATGTTCATGTCACTGAAAAGTCGCCGAATCACCGGCGTAAGAGACTTGCGTCTGAAGGCAAATCGCGAAGCGACGGCTTCAGGCGCGGTCGATGATGATGCCTCTTCATGAAAAGGAGCGAGGCCATGTCCATTCTCCCGCGCATTTCCTCCGCCACTGCCCTGCATGGTATTTCCGTTGTCAGCCCGTCCGGCCGCAAGCTGGGTACGCTGGATGATGTGATTGTCGGTGTCACCACCGGCCGCGTCATGCACGCCACCATCCTGCTGGATGAGCCCAGCGAACTCGGCGAACAGCTCTACGCTGTGCCGTGGGAAGCCCTCACCCTGGATGCCGCCTATGACCGCTGCGTGCTGAACGTGCCGATCGAGACCCTGCGCGCCGCCCCGGCTTTCCCCAGCCGCCATGCGGTCAATGATGCGGATCCGCGCCTGCGGCGCATGATCCACAATCATTTCGGCGAATACCGACCGGCGGCCTGAGCCGCCGGACGCTCACGCCTTCGGGTATTGAAACGCCTCTTCCAGAGGCACGCCGAAGACGGCCGCAATCTGGAAGGCGACCTCCAGTGAGGGCGAATACTTGCCCTGCTCGATCGCGATAATGGTCTGGCGCGTGACGCCGACGCGCTGCGCCAGTTCGGCCTGCGTCATCTCTTGTGAGTGAAACCGCAATTCGCGCAGACGGTTGGTAATGCGGGTAGGTTTGCCCATGACTATGCCCCCCTGCAGCCGGCGAGACGGATCACCAGCCCGGCGGCACCGCTGAGCATGACTCCGGCATAGAGCGCATTGGCTACCCAGAAGGCCGGCTGTCCGGCCATCAACAGGATCAGGGCAACAAACACGAAACCCTGGACAATATGCCCGGCCCAGGCATCGCCCCGGCGCTCGAATGCCCGGTCGCGTTCATCATCAATCCGGTCCTTGCTCTGCCTCAAATCCGTGTCGGTCGCGGCAATGATGACCCCCGCCACAATGATCAGGACAATGAACACGCCCAGGCTGACCGCCATCGGCATCTGCCAGGCGATAACACTCACATCACCGCCCATCTGCGGCACAATCCGCGCCAGATAGTAGCCAAACGCAGCCAGCCCCAGCACCAGCGCGGCGAGATTGAGTTTCTGCATCACACTCATGGCTACACGCCTCCCCGATAATCAATCAGCTTCGAAACCGCTTTCACGATTTCGCTGATGACCAGCCCCGCCAGCGCTGCATGTGCGATCCAGAAAACGGAAGCGCCTGTCATCGCCAGACCCATCGTCGAGAACAAGGCAATCGCCATCAGGAAACCACCGCGCTGATCCCCGCGTAGCTCAATCAGCCGATCGCGTTCATCTGATTGGTCCGCATCCTTGGGAGACAGGATAGCAATAACGATATGCGCAATGATGGTGAGCACCACCAGGGTCACAATCGCTCCGAACAGACGGACATTGTCCAATACCTCCGGTACGCCCGCTCCCAATGCTCCACCCAGCGTTGTCGCGAAATACCAGCCATAAACAATCAGTGTCACTGCGAGCAGGATCCAGGTACTTTTCTCACGAAAGCTCATGGTTATATCCCCTTCCGGTAGTCGATCATCTTGGATACCGCCTTGATAATTTCCGCTGCCACCAGACCAGCCAGAATCGTGTTGACGATCCAGAAATGCGGCGTCGCGATCATGGCCAGCCCCATCGCGCCAACCGCAAAAAATCCCATGACCAATCCGCCGCGTTGGTCGCCGCGCATCTCGATGAGCTTGTCGCGCTCATCCTCGCTGCCCGCTTCCTTGTGGTTCAACAAAGCGATCACGATGTGACCGAAGATGGCAATCGCAACCAGAGCGACCACGGTGACGATGATAAGACCGTTACTCATCAGCAGCCCGATCTCCGTATTGAGTTCACCACCCGCCATCACAGGCGAGCCCAGCACCAGCGCGAAATAGATGCCGTAAACCAGCACAATGGCGCCCAGCATCAGCGCATTGCTTTTCTCCTGAAAACTCATGTCAAACCTCATCGACCTTGTGTTAGTTATTTTTGACATGACGGGATGTAAGCCATCGCTGACGTCGTGTCAAACATTTCTTACCTGACGATGAGCGGGATTATGACTGCACCAATTCCCCGGCGAGGCCCCGCTCGATCAGGGCAATCGTTTCCGGAATGCCGTAAATGGCCACGAACCCGCCAAAGCGCGGGCCCTGGCTCTGGCCCAGAAGGACTTCATAGAGGCCCTTGAACCAGTCACGCAGATTCTCGAACGGCTGCGCCTTGCCGGCGGCATAGACCTCGTTCTGAATGGTCTCGCCATCGCGCAGATCCGGGTCCAGTGCCTTGAAGCGTTCGATCAGATCCAGCATCGCCGCGCGCTCCAGATCGGTCGCCTCGCGATAGACTTTCTCCGGCTTCACGAAGTCCTCGTAATAGGCCACCGCCCGTTCCGCGAGCCCGTCCAGGACGGGATGCGATTCCGGCGAAGTGCCCGGCGCATACTTCGCGATAAAGCCCCACAGCGTGGCCTTGTCATGCGCACCGGAGACCGAGGCGAGATTCAGGAGCAAGGCATAGCTGACCGGCGTGCCTTCCGCGGGCGGATTGCCATCATGAATGTGCCAGACCGGATTTTCCAGCTGCTTGGCCTCATCCTGCGTGTGATAGGCGGCGAGGTGCTGATAATACTCGTCCACCGCCTTGGGGATAACATCAAAGTGCAGGCGCTTGGCCACACGCGGCTTGGCAAAATTATACAGAGACAGGCTTTCCGGCGTGCCATAGCGCAGCCATTCCTCGACCGAGAGGCCATTGCCCTTGGACTTGGAAATCTTCTCGCCCACCGCATCCAGAAACAGCTCATAGACATATTGAACCGGCGGTTCGACGCCCAGAATCCGGCAGATGCGCGAATAGATCGGCGCATTGGTCTGGTGGTCCTTGCCGAACATTTCAAAGTCCACGCCCAGCGCCGCCCAGCGCATGCCGAAATCCGGCTTCCATTGCAGTTTCACATTGCCGCCGGTGACGGGGATCGTGACATCCTCACCATCCTCGTCGGTGATGGTGATCGTGCCGTCGGCGACATTGCGCGCCTTGGTCGGCACATAGAGGACATGGCCGGTCTTCGGCGAGATCGGCAAAAACGGCGAATAGGTCGCCTGACGTTCCGCGCCCAGCGTCGGCAGCATCACCTTCATGATGTCGTCGTACTTTTCCAGCGCCTTGAGGAGCACGGCGTCAAACGCGCCGGAGCGGTACTGCTCGGTCGCCGACAGGAATTCATAGTCAAAGCCGAAGCTGTCGAGGAAGGCGCGCAGGCGCGCATTGTTATGCTGAGCAAAGCCGTCATGGGTGCCGAACGGATCGGGCACATCGGTCAGCGGCTTTTGCAGATATTGCTGCAGCAATTCCTGTTGCGGGACATTGGTCGGCACTTTGCGCATGCCGTCCATATCGTCGGAGAAACAGATCAGCCGCGTCGGGATTTTATCATCCGTCAGCACACGGAAGGCATGGCGCACCATGGAGGTGCGGGCCACTTCGCCGAACGTGCCCATATGCGGCAGGCCGGACGGGCCATAACCGGTCTCGAAAATCACCTCATCCTTGCCGGTTTTCTCCACCCGTTTGAGGATCTCCCGCGCGAGCTCGAACGGCCAGGCTTTGGCGTTGGCGGCAGCGGCGGAAAGGGACATGGGATCAGGCTTTCTGTGATTGCAGGGATATGGGCCCCGGCAACTAGGCCCCGCGCGCGATTTCGTCAATGGTGGGGCGCGTGTGAGGGCGCGCTATTCGGGAAGGGCCAGCGCCAGCCAGGCGAGCGCTTCGACTCTGTGCTCGCCTGCCAGCAACTGCGCGTGTGACCAGCATCGCTGTCTGAACTGATTGGCCATGCCAGCTTGCCCCTCGCTGTCGAGCACAATCACAAGATAGCTGCATGCCGCGACAACATCGACGTCATAGACAGACGAGATTCCGGCTACGCGCGGCACGTTATATGCAAATTCTTCATCCCACTCGGCCAGCGCCTGATCCAGCCGCTCGGCATCCGCCGCAAGGTGATCTCCCAGCGCCCGGCGAAAACCCAGTTTTTGCTGACCGGATTGAACCATCCAGTCCCACCGTCTGAAATCGCTATCGAACACCATCGCCACAGGGTCGCGCGCTAATTCGGGATACTCGTTCAACAGCGCATCAAACTGCCCGCACCGGATCAGCGTTGCGCCGCGCAATCCCCGGCTGGACCGTTCGAATGGCAGCACGTGATGAGAAACAGAAATCAGATCACTCAGCGGGTCGCCGCCCAGTTCGCGCTCCAGCAGATTGTGTTGCGCGCGATCCATATCGTCCCTGATTTCGCCGACGCGCAGAATTTCCAACGCCAGGCGGCACTCATCATTTTCCGCAAATCTGAGGGCAAACCGCTCGATCGGCGCAATGCGTGGTGAGACATATTCGGACAGAGCATCACGCAAGTCCGCGGCTGACCGCTCCCGGTCAAAGTCAGGATGTCTCGGCACGGCCCAACTTGCATACACAGTGACATTGGCATTCAGGCGTTGCCGGAGCTGCTCCAGAAACGCCAGACGCTCTTCAGCGTCGTAAAAATAGTCACCGTTCGGCGGCGCAAGGCGTTCGCTCCACACCCGCGCCCGTTCAAGATAAGCCGCCGCCTGATCATCAGTGCCGTTTCTGGCGATCAGTTGCGCCACGCCGAACCATGCTTCCGTATCAGTCTCGGTAGCGTCCCTATCTTCCAGACGCAGCTGAATCGCGGCTCGGTTATTCTGCTGCAGGGCGGAGTCCATATTACCCGCGCCACTCCAGATATAATCAAGCGAGCGCCGTGCCTCTTCAACTTCCCATAAAACGCCTTCTTGAGCTGACACTTCGTCAATTGCCGCCTCAATCTCCGCCAGCACCTCGGCGCGCGTCGGCAAGGGCGGCAGCTCATCGTCTTGCGCGAGCGCTGGCGCGGCGAAGAGCGCAAAAGCGAGGGCGGACAGGAGAAGCCGGATCATGCCCGCAAAGGTAGCGGGGATTGTCGCAGGTGGGAATGGATAATTGGTGGCGTACCGCGACGGTCATCCACGACCAACCTCGTCATCACCCGGTTTATCCGGGTGATCCCCCGAACAAGTCGGGGTATGGCGGGTATTACTTTTCTCGAGCCCCCTCCACCAATGACCAGCCGCCCTTGCCGGAGAACTTGCGGATCAGGAGGTAGATGGCTAGGCCGATGGGCCCGAACATCAGGGTGAAGACCAGCGCCGGCAGGACGATCCATTTATTGAGGCCGACACGCAGGGCATCGCGGGCGATCCACGCGCCGACGAAGAGATCAAAGACGAGATAATGCGTCCAGCCGGTCAGCACGCCGACCGGGTGCGAAAACAGCGCCATCACCGCCGAGAGCGACGACATGCCCGCCTCCGGATCGGACTGGCCAAAGAAAATCCCGGCCGACAGGAAGGCCAGATAGATCGCCGCGAGAATGAGCGGATAGAAAGCGGCATGCACAATCCGCCGCGTCCAGACCCAGCCGGGCGCGATGGCCAGCAACAGCCAGGCTGGCGCGATGAGAATATGTAGGGCGTTGTAATAGGTCTCGAACATGGCAGCCTCCCGGTTTGCCGGCGATGTTAGCGCAGTGTTGGGCCTGTGGCATCCTTTTCCAGCTATGGTGCTGAACCCCTCACCCTCGAAACCCGGCCACAAACATGGCCAGCTTTCTCTACCCTCTCCCCTTGCAAATGGGAGAGGGAAAAAGGGCGAAATCGCGAAGCGATGAGCCACGCGGGTGAGGGGCTTATACAGCCGAGCTCTTAAACTCGGCTCGGAATGAGATGAATTTTTTCGTGTCCGGTTTCGCCTCTCCTACCTCTCTCCTCCCCCACACCCCCTTCTCCTGCCGCGCTCCATTGCAACTGACTGACTGGTCAGTTAAAAAGCGGACATGAAGACCCGGACCCAGACGAAAACCGCCCGCCGCCGCCCCGAAGACCGCCCGGACGAGATACTCTCGGCAGCGCTGGATATCTTCAATGAAAAGGGCTTTGCCGCCGCGCGCGTGGAAGACATCGCCAAGCGCGCCGGCCTCTCCAAGGGCGCCGTCTATCTTTACTTCGATAGCAAGGAAGCAATGCTCAAGGCGCTGGTCGAGCAATCGGCCGGGCAGATCGCCAATGCCGCCTCTGCCCTCGCCCTGATGGGCGCAGAGCGCGATCCGGAAAAGGCCTATCGCGCCATATTGAAAATGGCCCTGACAGCCTTGTCCGACCCCGATATTTCCGCCGCGCCGCGTCTGGTCCTGTCGGAAGCCGGGCGCTTCCCTGAACTGGCCGAATTCTATCGCCGCAGGGTGATCGAGGTGGGCCGGGCCGCGATCAGCCACCTGATCCGCACCGGCGCAAGGAATGGCCAGTTCCGCGACATTGCCGACGAAGCCGCCATCCTGGCCTTCATGGGCCCCGCCGTGGCCCACATGATGTTGTCGACGGTGTTTCGCCTGCCCGAAGACCCCGACCTTGATCCCGCCGACATGGCCGACGCGATTGCGGACATTGTCCTGAATGGCCTCAAACCGCGTGGAGACGTCGATGCGTAAGCTTCTCCTTCTTCTGCCCCTGACGCTGGCCGCCTGCGGCGAGCCATCCGAGCCGCGCTATCTCGGCTATGCCGAGGGCGATTATCGCCTGATCGCTCCGGAAACCGCCGGACAGATCGCCACCATCCATGTTGCCGAAGGCGCGCAGGTTGCGGCGGGTGATCGCCTGTTCGAGCTCGACAGCCAGCAGGAAGCCGAGCAGCTCGCCGCCGCCGAGGCCCGCATTGAAGCGGCCTCAGCGCGCTTTGACGATGCCGCCGCCGGGGGACGCGAACCCGAGATCGAGGCGGCCCGCGATCAACTCGCGGCGGCCCGCGCCACCCAGCGCGAGGCGGCGGAAAATCTGGAACGGCAGCAGGATCTGTTCGCACGCGGCATTGTGCCCCGCGCCCGTCTCGACGCGGCAGAATCCGCCGCCAGTGCCGCAAATGCCCGCGTCGCCGAATTGCGCCAGCGCCTGACGCTGGCCGCTCTGCCGGCAAGGGAAAACCAGTTGCGGGCGCTGACCGCAGAGGTCACCGCCGCCGAAGCCGAGCGCGATCGCCTGCGCGATATGATTCGCCGACGTACGGTCGATGCGCCGGCCGACGCCCTCGTCGAACGGCAGATCCGCTATGAAGGGGAATTGTCCGGTCCGGGTCAGCCCGTGTTTCGCCTGTTGCCGGATGATGCCATTCACGCCGTAATTTTCATTCCCGAAGCGGAAATCGGAAACTGGCCGGTCGGCACGACGCTCAATATTTCCTGCGCCTCCTGCGCGGACGGTCTGCAGGCGGAAATCAGGCGGATTGAATCAGCCCCGTCCTTCACCCCGCCCGTGATTTTTTCTGAGAACGAGCGTCATCGTCTGGTGTTTCGCGCCGAAGCGGCTTTTTCCGGCCCGCCCCCGCCGCCGGGAACGCCCCTGACCTATCAGCCTGAATGATGGCGCCATGACCGAAATCGCCATTGAAGTCGACGGCCTGACCAAGCGCTTTGGCGACAAGACCGTCGTCGACGATTTTTCCATGGCCGTGCCCAAGGGCGCGATCTACGGCTTTCTGGGCCCCAACGGCTCGGGCAAGACCACCACCATCCGCATGATGTGCGGCCTGTTGAAGCCGGACGCCGGCAGCGGACAGGCGCTCGGGTTCGACATTTTGAAACAGGCCCGCGATATCAAATCCCGCGTCGGATACATGACGCAGAAATTCTCGCTCTATGGCGATCTGACCGTGCGCGAGAATCTCGACTTCATGGCACGGCTCCATGCCTTGCCGAACACAAGATCCGTCGTCGATGGCGCATTGGAGGAATACAATCTCTCGCCGCGCGCCAACCAGATGGCCGACACCCTGTCCGGCGGCTGGAAGCAGCGCCTCGCCCTCGCCGCCGCCTCCCTGCATTCGCCGGGCCTCTTGCTGCTGGATGAACCCACAGCGGGCGTTGATCCCAAGGCGCGGCGCGACTTCTGGGACCGCATCCGCAAACTTTCCAAAGCGGGCGTTACCGTGCTGGTCTCGACCCATTATATGGACGAGGCCGTACAGTGCGATTTCATCGCCTACATCGCCTATGGCCGAAAACTGATCGATGCGCCGTCTGACGAGATTGCTTCCCGTGTCGGCCTGCATACCTGGCGGATAGAGGGCAAGGGATTGCAACCCGTGCAGGATGCACTGGACGGGGCTGACGGCGTTGATCAGATCGCGCGCTTCGGCTCGGCCATGCATGTTTCCGGCAAAAATGAGGACAAGCTGGAACGCGCCGTCCGTCAGTTCGAGGGACGCGCCGGGCTGACGATCAGCCCCGCCAAAACCGGGCTGGAAGAGGCCTTCATCTACCTGATGACCGGCGCGGAGGACAATTTCTCATGATGGCCTCCCTATCCCGCGTACTGGCGGTTCTGATGAAGGAATTCATCCAGATGCGGCGAGACCGCCTGACCTTCGCCATGATGATCGGCATTCCGCTGGTTCAGCTCCTGCTCTTTGGCTATGCGATCAATACCGATCCGCGCCATCTGCCGACGCTGGTGGAACTGGGCGATGACGGCCCGGCCGTCCGCGCCATCATCGAGGGCATGGAAACGTCGGAATATTTCGATATTCAGGGCATGATCGCCCCCGGTGAGGCCGACGCCGCACTGCGCACGAATGAGACAACCTTCATCCTCGTCGTGCCGCCCGATTTCGAGCGCGACCTGCTGCGCGGCGAGCGCCCTGACATCCTGCTGGATGTGGATGCGTCCGATCCGGTCGCCGCCGGAGCCGGGGCGGGTGCCTTCCCGCAGATCGTTGCCAATGCGACGGCAGATTATGGCGGCGGCGCACCGGCCGCGACGCCCGTCATTCACCGGCGATATAATCCGGCGGGCGAAACCGCCATGAATATTGTGCCCGGCCTTCTCGGCATCATCCTGACCATGACCATGGCCATGATGACCTCCATGGCCCTCACCAAGGAGGCCGAACGCGGCACGCTGGAAACCCTGCTCGCCACGCCGACCCGGCCGCTGGAGGTGATGGCGGGCAAGATCGCCCCCTATGTGTTGGTCGGCGCCACTCAGGTCGCGCTGATGTTGCTGGCGGCGCGTTATCTCTTCGGCGTGCCCTTTCTGGGCGCGCCCTTTGCCTTTGTGATCGCGGTCACGCTTTTTATTCTGGTCAATCTCTCGCTCGGCTTTCTGTTCTCGACCCTCGCCCGCACCCAGATGCAGGCCATGCAGATGACCTTCTTCGTTTTCCTGCCGTCCATCCTTTTATCCGGCTTCATGTTTCCCTTTGCGGGCATGCCAGCCTGGGCCCGCTTCATCGGCGAGATCATCCCGACCACGCATTTCATTCGCGCTGTGCGCTCCATCATGCTGAAAGGCGCGAATCTGGCCGATGTCCTGCCGGAACTCTGGCCGCTGATGATCATCTTCGTTGTGATCGCGACGCTCGCATTGACGCGCTATCGCCGGACGCTGGATTAGACGGCCACAGTGGAAAACCGCACTGGCCGGTAGCGTTTTGCGGCAAGTCGCGGCAAACTCGCCTTTCGACAGACTGAAAGCCCGCCCATGCCAAGACTGATCCTTGTTCGCCATGCCAAAGCCGTCGACCGGATGGACGCGGACGATGATTTCGATCGCGGCCTGACACCGGGCGGGCGCGAGGATGCCGCAAAGACCGCATCGGCACTGAAAGCTGCAGGCATCGAGACCGGTCTGGCGCTCGTCTCACCAGCGCAACGCGCCATGCAGACCTTCGTTACCATGCGCGAAACACTGGGCAACCCCAAATTCGACGACCCGATGACGCTCTATCATGCCTCTCCGGAAATGCTGTTCCGGGCTGCGATCGAAGCCTTCGAACGGTCCGGCAGCATAATGATTATCGGGCATAATCCGGGTATTGGCGCTCTGGCCCTGTCACTGGCCGAACGCGCTGGTCAGGACGACGAAATGCCGGACGGGTTTCCCACTTCCGCGGCGGCGGTTTTCACAACTGATGATATTCTGAACGACGTGTCGCTGGACCTTCTGATCAATCCCAAGGCCTGAAATCGCTCGGCGATTCGCTTTTTTCCACAATTCCCTTTAAGGTTGCGTCGATAAACATCGGGGTTGACGATGGACGGGATGGGGTATCCGGCAGGCAGACCTGCGGGACGGAATATGCGCGCGGTCGAGCGGCTCGCACCGCACAGACTGGCTGATGAATGGGCGGATATGGCTGCAAACGGCCTGTTTCATCGCACACCGGCCCTATCGGCGCGGGCCGGCATCACCCCCGCGCAGAAACACGCCGCCCTCTTTTTGACCCTCGCTGGCCTGACCGCCGTCACCCTCAATCCCGGCTTCAGCTGGATCTTGCTGCAATCCATTGCCGCCTTGTATTTCCTCAGTCTAATCGTCTTTCGTCTCGCCGCCGCCGCAATACCGGTTCACCGCGCAGAAGCTGCCACGCTGACCGACGGCGAATTGCCCGTCGTCACCATTCTCGCGCCGGTCTACAATGAAGCGGCGGTCCTCTCACAGCTCACACGCGCCCTCGCAGCGATCGACTATCCGCCGGACCGGCTCGACATCAAGATCATCATGGAAGCCGATGATCGCGATACCATCCGCACCGCACGCCAACTGGTGTTCGATAGCCGGTTCGAGATCATCATTGTCCCGGACGGCACACCCCGGACCAAGCCGCGCGCGCTGAACTATGCCCTTACCTTTGCTCGCGGGGACATTGTCACCGTCTACGACGCCGAGGACGTGCCGCATCCGGGTCAGCTGCGCGCTGCAGCAGAAGCCTTCGCGGCCGGAGATGCGCAATTGGGCTGCGTTCAGGCGCCGCTGAACTGGTATAACCATGAGCGCAACTGGCTGACGCGCCAGTTTGCCCTGGAATACGCGGTCCAGTTCGATGCCATTCTTCCGCTTTTGGCGCGGCTGGGCATGCCGCTGCCTCTAGGCGGAACCAGCAATCATTTCCGCGGTCTTATGTATCAAGAGCACCAAATATCTGACTGACAATCCATCCCGATAACTGGCACATTCCCGGCATGGCTATCGCACCCCTCACTCCATCCGGCACCGTAAAGCGTTCCCGCACTGATACCGGAGAACACGCTATCAACGGCCTACTCACCAAACGCTCGGACCTGTTCAATGAAGCCGAACGCATACGCGACAGGCTGGCAGAGATTAAGAACGATACAGAAGCCCTAGACCGTACACTGGCCATACTTGGCTATGAAGGCGATCTGGACGCCATTATGCCCCGTCAGAGGCGTCATGTTGTATTCGGCAAGGGTGAACTCACCAATGCCATCATTGATACGCTCAGGGACGCTGAGAGGCCGCTAGGCTCGCGTGAGATAGCCGCCGCAATAATCTCCATACGCGGCGATGATCCGCGCGACAGGCGGTTCCTGACAGACGTTACCCGCCGTGCATCAAAAGCCCTGCGTATCCTGCGCCAGTCTGGCGACGTGAAAGGCGTCAAAGACAAGCGTGGCAATATGCTGTGGGACTGGGCTTATCCACACAACTGACTCTTTTCGTTGGTTTTTCGGAATCGGTTCTTGCGATTCGTTTCGTCTATTAGATACTGGAAGTGGTGATTCGCTTTGCGACTCCACGTCCATCGACAACGTCTGTTGCTCTCAACAAAGGTTTGAGTGCGCAGTGCGCTCGAAGGGCGACAGACCCTTTCTGTTGATGGTCTATGGAGAGTAACATGAGTTACATCACCAGACGGTGGAAGGGACGAAAAGCTGTTTTCGTCAGCAGCTACGTCCGCTTCCGCAAAGGAAAATGGGAGCACGTTGTCTCCCATTTCCGTTCTTATCCTAGGAGGTAAGAAAGCCTAACTTGGGGGCCGCTTCGTGCGGCCCTCTTTTTTGCCTTACATTCACAACCTATGTGAAAACCTATTACAGTCAACCGAAATCGTCACCGGTTGATTGTGGATTCAATCAACGAATCCAACAACCTCCGAAACTCACTGAGGAAATGGTCAACGCTAACTGTCAACTGTCAACGTAAAAATCGCTTCGAGTTAACAAGCGCGTTGCCAATATCCTGCCCAATCACGACTCACGGGCGAAGCCATCGCAAGGCGCGTAATGCGGCCAGCCAACGCACCATTGCTTTCCCGGCGATGGTCCTCTTTCCAAGCCGCCTCGCTCGCATACTGGTGAAGGTATTGCGGGCTGACCTTGTGGTGCTGGCCACGGATCATGCGGCGAAGCCGTGAGAAATAGCTTTCGACGTTGTTTGTGTGCGCACCATCAAGGCTATACGCCTCGCTGTGATTGATCCGGCCAAGCGGGAAGGCACGGTAAAGCGCATCCCAATGTGCGGCTTCGTCTGCATAGAGCGTTGATCCCGCCTTCACAGTGCGTCCGGCAATCGAAACGCCCTCATCTTCGGTGCGGGTAACGAAAGGCAGTGTGCGGCCACCACGTTGACGCAGGGCCACCACCACGCGGCGGGTGCCGGTCTGGTGACGTGCCTTGCGGCGGTCGATACGGTCCTTTTTCAGGTTCGCAGGCTTGATATGGCCGCCGATATAGCAGCCGTCGATTTCGACCTCGCCAGACAATTCAAGTCCACGCATTTCAGCCGACAGGGCTTCACGCAGTTTGTGCATCATCACGAAGGCAGTCTTGTATTGAACGTCCAGATCGCGGCTCATTTGCAGCGCGCTCATGCCCTTTACGCCATTCACGAAAAGGCAGATCGCCGCGAGAAGATCCGTGAACTCCATCTTGCGGCTGGCGAATATGGTGCCGGACGTGACGCTGAATTGATGACCACAGGCCGCGCATTTGAACTTGCGGCGGGTGGTGATGTCATACGTCTCTACGCAGCCACAGCGCGGGCATACCGCCTCACCATTCGTCTCAGGCCAGCGCATGGCCCGGAATGTCTGATAGGCAGCTTCCTCGCCAGCCTTGTAAATCTCTTTCAAGGAGAGGCTGCGGGCTTCTGCGGAGAGGAGAAAATGCTGTGTCATGTCACTATTTCCGTTACCTATGTAACGTATATAGTGCGTTGACGTATCTAATGCAAGGGCATATGTATCTTTTATGTTACTTTTTCATACATAGGAGATACAAATGGCAGAGCAATCCACCTATGAAACCCGTGCGGCTAACCTCCTGAAAGCCGAATTAAAGCGCCATGGCGTAACCTACGCCCAGCTTGTTGAACGATTGGCCGACATTGGCGTCAGCGAAAAAGAAGTGAATATCCGCAATAAACTCTCGCGCGGTAAGTTCAGTGCTGCTTTTATGCTGGCATGTCTGACGGCAATCGAGACAAAAACCCTTCACGTCTGACGTGGATACAGGCGGCAAACGCGTTCACGGCTGTCGCAATCGCACTCTTGGCGCTCGGGCTAGTATCCCATAACTACCGCAGCGAACACGCCCAACAGCGTGACATAGCCGCTCAAGGCTATAGCGAACAAAGTCACGACGAAATTCACAGCAGCTGCGTGCTCACGATTGACCCGGTGGGCCTTGAATGCATCCGGCAAACGCCAAACACAGAAGGCGAACAGCGCACCACTCAATATGATTTGCAGGCGCAGCAGGAAATGGCTGAGTGGACGCTGCTGACCGCCATCTTCGCGGGCGCTGGTGTGTTGATTTCCGGCGTAGCTGTTGGACTGGTCTATTTGACTCTGGATGAGGCCCGAAAAACCACTAAAGCCGCGCAAGATACTGTCGATGTAACCCGCGAAATGGGACAAAAACAGGTTCGCGCCTATGTTGGGGCGCAAGAGTTTAGGTCCCGGCGCGGCAAAAAAGATAGAACTCGCGTAATCATTGTTCTGACGTTCAAAAACTATGGGCAATCCCTCGCCGACAACATAAGAGTCGAGCTTGAATACGGACTTAGCAACAAAGCCGGGCAAATGATTACGCCCGAACTTCCCATCGAGATCAAACAGCAAACCACGCCGCTTGCTCCGGGCGCAGAGGGAACATTTGCTCTTACGCCGCATGGAACCGAGGACCTGTTTGATCAAATAGAAACCGGCGACATCAAGTTCGTGATTAATGTTAAAATCAGATACCGCGACGTTTTCAAAAATGAATGGGTTGCCGAATCGAGCGGAATTGGAACCGGAGAAACCGTCTTCAAGGTTGGTTGGCCCGCTATAATTGTAGAAAACCCAAAAGAACAAAGCCCCCAAAGCTAACGCCTTAATCACGGCTCACTCCCGTTGCCCGCGTAGCTTTGGTGCTCTTGCTACATAAGGGCGCATTTCCGGCGCGCCGCTCTGGAAGATGCCGGAGGCTGGGATGCCTATAATGTCACCGAAGATGCCGATCTGGGCTTTCGTCTGGCCCGGCTGGGCTATCGCAGCGATGTGATCGCCCCGCAGACTATGGAAGAAGCCCCTGAAAGCATTCGCCCCTGGATTCGCCAGCGATCGCGATGGCTCAAAGGCTATATCCAGACACTGGCGGTCCAGCTTCGCCAACCATCGCAATTAACCGCCCTTGCGGCTCTCAGCCTCGCGCTCACAATTGGCGCCGCCGCCCTGTCTGCCCTGCTTCATGGTCCCGCCCTCCTGCTCTTGGTCAGCTTGTGGATATTGAACCTTGTACCCGCCAACCTGCCGGCGGCGGGATTTCTGCTGATTGGCTATGCCGCCTCCATACTCTGCAGCGCGGTGGCCATTCGTCGCGCAGGGTTGCGAACACGCTGGCTCGACTTTGCCCGAATACCGCTTTATTGGCCGTTGCAGACATTTGCCGCCATGACCGCTCTGGTGGAATTGCGCATCCGCCCCTATTTCTGGGCCAAGACCGAACATGGATTCACCAATGCGCCGGAGCCGGAATGTCCCTCACCCTCACTCTCATCCTGTTCTTCACCTCCGCCGCCGCCTTTGCGTTTTGCGCCTGGCAGACGCGTCACGAACCGGATCCGACAAAAGGCCCACGGCTGATTCCCTGGACCTTGTTGGCGATAACGCTCGGGTTTTTCCTGCTGCTACTGCTCGCTCACCTCGTCTCTTTTGTCGGGATCGAGACCGGCGGACGCTTCAATGATCGCATGGGCCTGTAGTCACCGGCCTCTTTCTGAACACGAATTCACTTGAAGATACGGCCAACTGCGTCATTTACGAAGAACAAAGGGCCGGAATGCTTTCCGGTGAATCAATCGGGGCATTAAAATGAACAGACTCTGGATCGCGGCGGGGGCAGCCGTTTTGATCGCTATTGCAGGTGCGTGGTATTTCTTCGGGCGCAGCGCACCGGATGGCGAGCTGACCATCGAGTCCGAAGCCGCAGAGCTGGCCGATATTCGCCGATCCGTCGCCGCCACCGGGGCTGTGCGCGCGCGCGTCACGGTCGAGGTCGGCTCCCAGCTATCGGGGCAGATTGCCGATCTGACGGTCGACTTCAACTCGCCGGTTGAAGAAGGCCAGGTCATCGCCCGCATTGATCCGCAGTCATATGAAACCCGCGTCCGTGAAGCAGAAGCCGCTGTTGCGACGGCCAACGCTCAGATCGCCCTGCAGCAGGCCGGCCTTCAACGCGTCGATGCCAATCTCCGTGTGGCAGAAGAAGAATTCCGCCGCATTGAATCCCTGCTGGAACGTGGCATTGCCAGCACCGCCGCCTTTGAAGCTGCAGAAGCCGCACTGGAATCCTCCCGCTCTGAGCGCGCCGTCGCCCTTGCCCAGATCCGCAATGCGCGCGCCACGCTGCAACAGCGCGAAGCCACACTGAACGGCGCCCAGATCGATCTGGAACGCACCGTCATCCGCGCCCCCATTGATGGCGTTGTCATTAATCGCGCGGTCGATGTCGGCCAGACCGTCGCCGCCAGTATGTCGGCACCCGTACTCTTCACCATCGCGCAGGACCTGTCCGTCATCCAGATCGACGCCCAGGTGGATGAAAGCGATATCGGCCAGATCCTTCAGGGGCAGACCGCCACCTTTACCGTCGATGCCTTCCCCGGGCAGGACTATGAGGGCACGGTCGATCAGGTCCGCCTCGCCGCGACGAATGAATCCAACGTCGTCACCTATACCGTCGTGATTACCGCCCAGAATCCGGGTCAGAGATTGCTGCCGGGCATGACGGCCAATCTGAATATTGTGACCGGCGAACGTGAAGGCGTCCTCTCTGTTCCCAACTCCGCCTTGCGCTTCCGCCCGTCCGGCGCGCTTGAAGCGCTCGCCCGCCCCGCCGAGGAGTCCCAGCAGGGTCAGCGCGGCGGCGGTGACCGCGGCGGGCGCAGTGGTGGTGGCATGATGGATCGCATCGCCGAGCAATTGGAGATGACCGAAAGCCAGCGCGAGGAGGCCCAGCAGGCCGTCCGGGCCGCCTTCATGCAGATGCAGTCCCAGATCCAGTCCACCGGTCAACCGCCGGATCGTAATGCGATGAATCAGCTTTTCGCCAATGCGCTGCGTCCGATCCTGACAGAAGAGCAAATGGCTCGCTTCACGCAGATGCAGGCAGAAAACGCCGAAACCCGCGCGGCGAGCGTCTGGATTGAAACCGAGGACGGCTTCCTGGAAGAACGTCGCCTGCGCATCGGCGTCGGTGATGGCCGGCGCACCGAGGTGGTCGCCGGACAACTGGAAGCAGGCGAAGCCGTCGTTACCCGCGCCCGGATGTCCGAAGGATGAGTTCTGCCCTGATCCACTGCCGGGATCTGACCCGCGTCTACAAGATGGGCGATAACGAAGTGCATGCACTTCGCGGCGTCAGCGTGGATATCCAGCGCGGCGAATATGTCGCTATCATGGGCTCGTCCGGGTCTGGCAAATCGACCTTCATGAACATGATCGGGGCCCTCGACCGGCCCACTTCCGGCACGCTGGAAATTGATGGCGAGAAACTCGAAGGCATGAAACCGGACGAGCTGGCCGCTTTCCGCAGCCGCCGCGTCGGTTTTGTTTTCCAGCAATTCAACCTTCTGCCCCGCACCGCCGCCGTGGATAACGCCTCATTGCCGTTGGTCTATTCGGGCATATCCGCCGCCGAGCGCAAACAGCGTGCCGAAGCGCGTCTGACCCAGGTGGGGCTGGGCGAGCGCATGGATCACCATCCCTCCCAGCTCTCTGGCGGTCAGCAACAGCGCGTGGCAATCGCGCGCGCCCTCGTCAACGATCCGACCATTCTGCTGGCAGATGAACCCACGGGCGCGCTCGACACCCAGACGTCCGAGGAAATCCTGCAAATCTTCGACGCGCTGAATCGCGACGGCATGACCATCATTCTCGTCACCCACGAACAGGACGTCGCCGATCATGCGCGGCGGCAGATCGTCTTCCGTGACGGGCAAATCATCGAGGACCGGACATGAATATCTTCGCCGCCATCCGCGTCGCCCTGACCGCTCTGCGCGTCAACGCTCTGCGATCCGCCCTCGCCATGCTGGGCGTAGTGATCGGTGTCTCCGCCGTTATCGTCATGGTTTCGGTGACAGAAGGCGCCAGCAACGCCATTGAGGAGCAGATTGCCTCCTTCGGCGCCAACCTCCTGATCATTCGCCCGGGCTCGAGTGCCTTCGGCGGCCGCCGCGGCGGTGCTGGCACAGCCACCTTCATGAATGACGAGGACGTGGAAGCGATCCGCAACGAGATCGACGGCATTGCGGCTGTTTCGGGCGAAATGTCCGGCACATCCACTTTTGTCGCTGATGGCGTGAACTGGTCGACCCGGATACAGGGCGTCCATGCCGAATATTTCGAGACGCGGGACTGGTTTCCATCCTCCGGCCGCACCTTCTATCCCGAGGAAGTCAATTCCGGCGCCCGCGTCGTCCTGATTGGCCAGACCCTCGCGCGTGAACTCTATGGAGCCTCCGATCCAATCGGACAGATCGTCCGGGTCGGCACAACGCCCATGGAGATTATCGGGGTCATGTCCGCCAAGGGCCAGTCCAGCTGGGGGCAGGATCAGGACGATGTCGCCCTGGCCCCGATCAACACCGTGCGCGACCGCATTCTCGGCTATGATCTGGGCGTCCGCGACCCGGTTTTTACCATCTATGCCGAGATCGACGCGTCGGCGAATGCGGACATGGTGACCGCCGATCTTGAGGACCTGATGCGTTTGCGGCGCAATATCCAGCCGGGCGCCGAAGATGATTTCTCGGTCAATAATCTCGGCGAGTTCATCCGCGCTCGAAATGAAACCGAAAGCCAGCTGGGTCTTCTGCTCGCCGCCGCGGCCGGCATTTCGCTGCTGGTCGGCGGGATCGGCATCATGAATATCATGCTGGTCTCCACGACCGAACGGACGCGGGAAATCGGCCTGCGGCTGGCCGTCGGAGCCAAGCGCGCCGATATCCGCAACCAGTTCCTGATCGAGAGTGTCGTTCTGTGCTTTACCGGCGGATTGCTCGGTCTCCTGATCGGAATCGGTGGGGCCGCCTATATTGACTCGCTGGACCAATTCCCCATCGAAATCCAGCCGACCGTGGCCTTCATCGCCATCGGAGCTTCGGCCTTTGTCGGGATTTTCTTTGGCTTTTATCCCGCACATAGGGCATCAAGACTGGATCCGATCGAGGCCTTGCGCTTCGAATAACGGCCATAAGGAGCCGAACATGATCCATCGCCGCCACTTCCTGACCGCCGCGGCGGCCGCTCTCATCGTGCCGGCTACAGCGCAGGCACAGGGCGCCGCGTCCGGCATCCGCTCCATGCTGGTAACGGCCACACGACAGGCCACGCAGCGTCTGGGCCAGCGCGACGGATTTTTCGGCGACCGCCTGGTCCGCATCCCATTGCCGGGTCTGCTGAATACCACCCAGCGCCGCCTTCAGCCGCTGGGCCTGTCCGGACCACTGGATGATCTGGAATTGCGGATGAATCGCGCGGCGGAAGCCGTCATGCCGCAAGCCCGCGATCTGGTGATCAACGCCATCCGGTCCATGACCATCTCGGACGGCGTCAGCATATTGCGCGGCAGCGATACCGCCGCGACACAATATTTGCGCTCCCGCACGGAAGCGCCACTCAACGGGCTTCTGCATCCGCCCATGGAATCCACGCTCGCCGCATCGGGTGCCTATGGTGCGCTGGACAGTGCCGCCGGACTGGTGGATCGCCAGTCAGATATTGGCCGCATTTTCGGCCGCAATCGCAATGCCCAGTCGACGGCTCGGGACTTTCGCGGCGAGGTCACCGACTTTGCGGTTGAAAAAGCCCTCGATGGGGTATTCCATTATGTCGGTGAGGAAGAGCGGGGCATCCGTAGCAATCCGGCCGGTCGGACACGCGATATCTTGAGAGGCCTGTTCGGCCAGTAGATACTAATCGGGGGGATTAGAATGGCGCAGGTTCTCGTTACAGGCATTAGCGGCTTCATCGCCAAACACGTGGCGCTTCAGCTATTGCAAGCCGGGCACGACGTCGTCGGCACAGTCCGCGACACCTCGAAAGCGGATCCGGTCAAGGAAACGCTGGTCCGTCATGGCGCCGATCACACCAATATCCGTTTTGTCGAAGCCGATCTGACCAGCGATGATGGCTGGGCAGAGGCCGTCTCCGGTTGCGATTATATCCAGCACCTCGCCTCGCCCTTCCCGCTCGCGCAGCCCGATGATCGCGAAGCTCTGGTGCCCGAGGCCCGAGACGGCATGCTACGCGTTGTGAAGGCAGGCCTCGATGCAGGGGCAAAGCGCATCGTCGTCACATCCTCGTTGGCCGCAGTGATGTACAACCCGGCCTTCAAGGGCGAATTCGAGGCCGGGCCGGAAGCCTGGTCCGACCCCGAATGGAAAGCGATCTCGCCCTATATCATTTCCAAGACCCGCGCCGAGCAAGCGCTCTGGGCCCTGCTGGACGAGCGCGGCGAGCGCGAACGGGCCAGTGTCATCAATCCGGGTCTGGTATTGGGGCCCTCTCTGGACGAGCGGATCGGCACCTCGCTGTCTGTTGTCGAAATGCTCCTGAAAGGCGCTTATCCGGCCTCCCCGCCCCTGCGCTTCCCGACGGTCGATGTGCGCGATCTCGCGGCCCTGCATGTGGCGGCGATGGAGTCACCCAATACCGGCGGGCTGCGTCTTCTGGCTGCCGCCGATACTGTCTCCATGCAGGAAATGGCGCTCATCCTCGCTGCCGCCTTCCCGGCCTTTGCCAAGAAGATCCCGACAAAGGAATTGCCGGCCTGGCTGGTTCGCTTCATGGCGATATTCGACAAGAATCTGAAATCCATCACGGCTGATCTCGGCCGCAAACGCATCGCCAAGACCGCCTATGTCACCGAGAAGACCGGCATTGCCTTCCGCCCGGCCCGGGAAGCGATCGAGGCCGCCGCAGAGTCGCTGATCGAATACGGCGTGGTGAAACCGCCGCGCTAGCCCGGCGGCATGGCGTGATAGAGAGTACGCAACCCGTCCACGGCGACCATCACGCCGACCGAAATGACGATGCCGGAAAAGACATAGTTCAGGGCCCGCTTGCGCACGGAGAGCGCTTTTGATGCCCAGCTTCCGGCGATGCCACCCAGAACGCCGCCGAGAATAAACAGGATGGCGATCCTCCAGACAATGAGCCCGGAAAACGCATAGCTGGCCGCCGTCGCGGAGCCAAAGGCCGTGACCGAAACGAGTGACGAGCCAATGGCATTCAGGAGCGGCATCGACGTCGCCACGATCAGGCCGGGCACGATCAGAAACCCGCCGCCAATACCGAAAAATCCCGACAATCCACCCACTACGAAACCGGACCCGGCCAGCCGCGGCGCGACTTTCCAGGTCAGCCGCACATCCCCGTTTCCACCCGAGCGCGGCCGCAACATCAATACGCCGACGACGATCATCAACAGTCCAAACAGGCCCAGCAGCAATTCACCGTCGACCTGCTGCCCGAGAAACGCGCCTGCCGCTGCGCCGAACACACCGGCGGCTGCAAACACCAGCGCGCATTGCCATTTCACATTGCCGGCGCGGGCATGGGAGAGAAGATTGAAGAGCGCGCTCGCCGCAACCGCCAGAGCCCCGGTCCCGATCGCCAAGTGCGGGCTGCCGATGCGCACGACATAGACCAGGAGCGGCACGGCCAGAATGGACCCACCGCCGCCTACCAGGCCGAGAATGAACCCGACCAGCGTGCCGGAAAAAACCGACAGGACATCCTGAAGCAGATGCGGGTCAGCCACCGCAAACCACCCGCATGATCAACCCGCCTGCCTTTTTCATGTATCCCCCCGGATGTTGCTGTCCGGGACCTTACTTCGTCCGGTCCAGCAAGTCTTTCAGGTATTTCTGGTATTCGGTTTTCGGGCTGTCATCCACCAGCTCGGCCAGACCCGCCCGATCAATGAAGCCCATGCGGAAGGCGATTTCTTCAGGACAGGCCACTTTCAGTCCGGTGCGTTCTTCAACCACCTTGATGAATTGACCGGCCTCGAACAGATCGGCATGCGTGCCGCCATCGAGCCAGGCCACGCCGCGGCCAATGGTTTTCACGTGCAGATCGCCGCGCTCCATATAGGCACGATTGACATCGGTGATCTCCAGCTCGCCGCGGCCCGACGGTTTCAATTTCCAGGCAATGTCCAGCACATCGGGATCATAGAAATAGATACCCGGCACAGCGAGCTTCGACTTTGGCTTTTTCGGCTTTTCTTCCAGCGAAATGGCGCGGCCATCCTCGCCCAGCTCGACCACGCCGAAGGCAGAGGGGTCCGCGACCTCATAGCCGAAAATCGTCGCGCCCTTGTCTTGCTTTGCGGCTTCCTGAATGCGTTTCGATAAACCATCGCCGTAGAAAATATTATCGCCGAGAATGAGCGCAATATTATGCCCCTGAAGTTCATTGGCGGCGACCCGGAAGCCTTCGGCTATGCCGCCGGGCTTGTTCTGCGCCACATATTCGAAGGTCAGGCCCCATTTTTCGCCATCCCCGAGCAAAGCCTGGATTTGCGGAATGGATTCCGGGTTCGAAACGATGACAAAATCCCGCACACCGCCCAGCATCAGCGTGGTCAGCGGATAATAGATCATCGGCTTGTCGAATACCGGCAGAAGGTGCTTGTTCACCGAAAGCGTCAGCGGATAGAGGCGGCTGCCCGTGCCGCCCGCCAGAATGAGACCTTTCCATTTGGATGCCATGCCGGATCTCCTTCTAGCGGCCGAGGCCGAGGCGAGCGATTTCTGCCGCATCACGCGACAACCAGTCAGGGTGCGCCAGATACCAGTCGACCGTTTCCGACAGCCCGCTGTCAAGCGTCACGGACGGCGCCCAGCCCAGCTCGGCCCGAGCGCGGGCGCTGTTGACGGCATAGCGCATGTCATGACCGGGACGATCAGCCACAAAGCGGATCTGGTCTTCATAAGGCTTTGGCGAGGGGCGCTTGTCATCCAGCAGGCGGCAAAGTGTGCGCACCAGATCGATATTCGTGCGCTCGGCATCGCCGCCGAAATTATACTTCCGGCCGACCTCACCGGCGTCAGCAGCCGCCATCAGGCCGGCGACATGATCGCTCACATAAAGCCAGTCGCGGATATTCTCGCCCTTGCCATAGACCGGAATATCGCCGCCGGACAAAGCGGTGCGGATGACCGTCGGGATCAGTTTTTCCGGATGCTGGAATGGCCCGTAATTATTCGAACAATTGGTGATGATGACCGGCAGGCCATAGGTCTCGACCCAGGCGCGCGCCAGATGGTCCGCGCCCGCCTTCGAGGCGGCATAGGGACTGTTGGGCGCATAGGGCGTGTCTTCGGTAAAGGCCGGATCATCGAAGCCGAGCGTCCCGTAAACCTCATCCGTCGAGACGTGGACAAAGCGGAATGCCGCGCGCGCCAGCTCATCGAGACCGCGCCAATACTCTCGGGCGGAATCCAGCATGACCGATGTGCCCACTAGGTTGGTCCGGATGAAAATCCCGGGCCCATCGATCGACCGGTCGACATGGCTTTCCGCCGCCAGGTGAAAAACGCGATGGGGATTGAAATCGGCAAAGGCGGAAGCAACGGCACCGGCATCGGCAATATCCACCTTCCGGAATTGATAGCCTTGCGCGTTGGCGATCTCCGCGATGGACCGCTCGTCCCCGGCATAGGTCAGGGCATCCAGATTCAGGACATCATGCCCCTCGGCCACCAGTTTGCGAACCAGTGCCGACCCGATGAAGCCGCAGCCGCCCGTAACAAGAATGCGCATTTATAGCTGTCCCCGTGACCTGCTGCAGGCAGAAAACAGGCCCGCAGCCGAAAGGCAACCGCCCACTGCATTTTTGAAAGCGGGCAAAGGACGGCCACAGGCACAATTTACGTCAAAAAAAGACCCGGCACAGTGGCCGGGCCTTCTTCAGATTTGGCAGGCTCTTACCAGATGCTGACCCGCTGTTCAGGCGGCAGGTAGAGCTCATCATCTTCGGAGATGTTGAACGCCTCATACCAGGCGTCCATGTTCCGCACGACGCCATTGGTCCGATACTGGTTCGGGCTATGAACGCCGGAGATCAGGCGCGACCGCATGGAATCTTCCGTGCGCAGACCGCGCCAGACCTGGGCCCAGGCGAGGAAGAAACGCTGATCGCCCGTAAAGCCGTCCAGCACAGGGGCTTCACCGTTGGAATGATCGGCCAGGTACATGTGATAGGCATGGCGGGCGATGGAGAGACCACCGAGATCGCCAATATTCTCGCCCATTGTCTGGTTGCCGCGAACACATTCGCCTTCTACCGGACAGAAGCCGTTATATTGCCCCTCCAGCACCGAAGTCCGCGATTCAAACTCGCTACGTGCAAACTCGGTCCACCAGTTGCGTTGCAGCCCGGTGCCGTCCGAACGGCTACCCTGATCATCGAAGCCGTGGCCCATTTCGTGGCCGATGACGCCGCCAATGGCGCCAAAATTGACGGCCGGATCGGCATTCGGGTCAAAGAAGGGCGGCTGCAGGATAGCGGCCGGGAAAACGATCTCGTTACGCTGCGAGGAATAGTACGCATTCACCGTTTGCGGGCTCATGAACCACTCCCATGAGCGGATCGGACCGCCGAGACGGGAGCGTGAATCGGCGCGATACCATTCCGCAATCCGGTGCGAATTGCCAATCAGATCGCCTTCGACAATTTCGATCGAGGAGAAATCGCGCCACACTTCCGGATAACCGATTTTCGGCAGGAAGGCTTCAAGCTTGGCGAACGCTTCAGCCCGCGTTTCGTCGTCCATCCATTCCAGGGTTTCGAGGCGATCAGCAAAGGCACGGCGGAGATATTCCACCAGCTCGGTCATCTGGTCGCGGTAATCGGCCGGGAAATACCGCTCGACATAGACCTGCCCGAGCGCTTCACCGAAGCTGCCATTGACCATCTGGACCGCCCGCAATTCGCGCGGACGCTGTTCTTCCGTACCGTTCAGCTGGCGGGAATAGAATTCCCAGGAAGCCTGATCATAGGCCTGCGGCAGCATGGCCGTATGATTGTCGATATAATGGAAGGTCAGATAGGATTGCAGCGTTTCGACCGGGGTTTCCGCGAAGAGCTGCGACAGGCTTTGAACGGCCGTGTTCTGATTGACGATAATCTCTTCCTGTCCGGCACCGCCACCAGCCTCGATAAAGGCCTCCCACGGGAAGCCCGGCGCATAGTCCATCAGGGCGTCAACGGTCTGCAGATCATAATTTGCGATCCGGTCACGGACCCGGTCCAGCGGCCAGTGAATGTCGGCGATCGCGGTTTCGAAAGCCAGGATGGCTTCGGCGCGTTCACGGCCATTCTCGATTCCGGCGCGGTCAAACAGACCGGCCATGTAATCGACATAGGCCGCCCGGTGCTCGGGGAAGGGGTCTTCATCGCGCAGATAGAAGTCGCGGTTCGGCAGACCCAGGCCAGACTGGCCGGTCGAGATCACATAACGCGTCGGGTCACCCGGATCGATGGTCACACCGAACGACATGATGGACGGATAGTTCAGCGCGCCCATCAGGCGAGCAATGTCTTCATGCGTCGACGCCGTCATCGCGGCATCAATGCCCTCTTCCAGCGGCTCCAGGCCAAGGGCTTCGATCCGGTCGGCATCCAGATAATCATTGTACAATGTAGCGATCTGGTATTCCGGCGTGCCTTCGGCATTATCAGCTTCAGACACTTCCTGGATGATGCCCTCGATCCGCTCCTCGGTCTGGAGGTAGAGTTCGGTAAAGCCGTTCAGGCTGGAAAAGCCCGGCGGGAATTCAGCCGTTTCCAGCCAGCCTTCATTGACATAGCGGAAGAAGTCATCGCCCGGATCAATCGTGTCGGAGATGTGCTGTGTCTCCACGCCCCAATCACCGAGAATGGCCTCGCCCGACGCCATTTCTTCTTCACCCGAGGCCATATCCTCCGACGTATCCGATGCGCCGGACGCATCCATGGCGGTCTCGTCCATGGTTTCGGTATTGGCAGACGTATCGGTATCGTCGGTCATCTCGGCCGGGCTACACGCCACGACGAGAGCAAAAGCGCTGGATGCCAGCAATAGTTTCCTGATCACAATCAAGCTCCCCAAGGTCAATTCGATGGAGATACCTAGCGTAGATCGTGACAGGCTCAACTGAATTTCCTGTCATTTTCGGAAAAGAAAACGGCTCCGCACGAAATGCGGAGCCGTCATTCAGTCAAGGTCTGTCTTGATTTACCAGATCCGGACGCGTTCTTCCGGCGGCAGGTAAAGCGCATCATCCTCGGTCACTTCAAACGCCGCATACCAGGCATCGAGGTTACGGACGACACCATTCGTGCGGTATTGCGACGGGCTGTGCGGGTCGGTGACCAGACGCTGGCGCAGATTGTCCTCACGATAGAGGCGGCGCCAGACCTGTGCCCAGGCGAGGAAGAAGCGCTGATCGCCGGTCAGACCGTCCAGCACTTCGGCTTCCCCGTCGCAGCAGGCGGCGAGATGGCGTTGATAGGCGGAGTAGGCCATTTGCAGCCCGCCCAGATCACCAATGTTTTCACCCATGGTGAAAGTACCGTTCACGAACTCGCCCTCGATCGGGGAGTAACCGTCATACTGGGTGCCAAGGCGGCCGGCACGCTCATTGAACGCTTCATTGGTCGCTTCGGTCCACCAGTTGCGATACAGGCCGGCTTCGTCGAATTCGCGGCCCTGATCGTCAAAACCGTGGCCGATTTCGTGACCGATCACAGCGCCGATAGCACCGTAATTGATGGCGGCGTCCGCATTCGGATCAAAGAATGGCGGCTGCAGAATACCCGCCGGGAAGGTGATCTGGTTCATCAACGGATTGTAGGACGCATTCACCGTTTGCGGCGGATACGGCCAGGCATTGCGATCGACCGGACCACTCAGGTCTTCAACCTGCTGGTTCCAGTTGAATTCGTTGATCCGGTGCAGGTTTCCGAACAGGTCATCGGCATCGATTTCCAGCGAGGAATAATCCGTCCACTCATCCGGATAACCAATGCGGGGCTCGAAGGTCGACAGCTTCAGCAGAGCCTGCTCGCGCGTTTCGTCGTCCATCCAGGCCAGGTTTTCCAGACGCTCGGCAAAGGCCGCCGTCAGATTGGCCACCAGATCTTCCATCTGATCCTTGGATTCCGGCGGGAAGTGGCGGTCAACATAGACCTGGCCGACCACCTCACCGAGGGATCCGCCCACCAGATTGACGCCGCGGCGATCGCGCGGGCGCTGTTCTTCGGTACCGTTCAGCGTCCGGCCGAAGAAATCAAAGCTCGCCGCATCAAAAGCCATTGGCAGGGCATTGGTGTTCGAATTCAGAAGGTGGAAGGTCATGTAATCGCGCAGAACGTCGATCGGCGTGTCCGCGAAGACAGCCGCCGATTCCTCGAGCGCGCTCGGCTGCGCCACGATATAGGTGCCAAGTCCGCCAATACCCAGCGAGTCAAAGCCCGCCGTGAAATTGAAGGCCGGGGCCAGTTCGGCCAGTTGTTCCGGCGTCATCGGGTTGAGAATCTCGGAAATGATCCGGCTGCGATCCTGGGTCCAGTGCGTATTCGCGATGCGGGTTTCCAGCGCCAGAATGGCGTCGGCTTTTTCCGCACCGCCTTCAATACCGGCCAGTTCGAAGATCTGCGTGATGTAGGCGACATAGGCTTCGCGGTATTCCTGATAGCGCTCACCCTCATTCAGGTAGAAGTCGCGATCCGGCAGGCCGAGGCCGCCCTGTCCGACGAAGACCGTGTATTCGGTCGTGTTCGCCGGGTTCGGAATGATGCCGACACCGAACATCGACTGATGATGCAGCGACGAGAAGAGAGCGGCAAAATCGTCATGCGTTTCCGCCGCATCGATTTCAGCCATCAGCGGCTGGATCGCTTCCAGACCGCGCGCATCAAGCGCCTCGGTATTCATCCAGCTGGCATAGAGATCACCAACCTGTTGTTCCGGCGATCCGGCTTCACCGCCCGTTTCGGCCAGCTCGACGATGATGTCCTGAACCTGCTGCTCTGCTTCCAGCGCGAGTTCGGTGAACATGCCGTAGTTTGACAGGTCAGCCGGAATCTCGGTGGTGTCCAGCCACTCGCCATTGGCGTAGCGGAAGAAGTCATTGCCCGGTTCGACTGTCGTATCCATACCCGCGAGGTCAAAACCCCAATCGCCGATTTCGGCAGACGCCATTTCGGTCTGACCGCCATCCATGGTCGAACCATCCGTCTGGTCGACGGTGGTGGTGTCCGTGGTCTGCGGCTCGCTACACGCGGCCAGCAGGGCCAGACATGCGCTACCCAATAGCAGTTTCTTCATCGTCAGCTTCCCTTTTGAGACCGGTTCCCCACCGGCAATATGAATTGTGATGGCGCCTTATACGCCAAGCCGGGCGGGCTGACCAATCCGCAATGCGGACCAATCAGCCCGAACCGGTTTACTCGGCCGGCTGGATCGTGCCGACATCGGTTTCCGGCGCGCCGCTTTCCGTCTCGTGATAGGTCGAGCCGATTCCCGGCAGTTTCTGGCCCGTCCACATGCCGACCACACCGCGCTTGATATCGACGCCAATCGCATAGAGCGCCGGCACCAGAAGCAGGGTCAGGAAGAGGGCGAAGACCACGGCAAAGCCCAGAGACACGACCATCGGCTTCAGGAATTGCGCCTGCGTCGACGTCTCCGCCATCATCGGCAGAATACCGAGGAAGGTCGTCACCGAGGTCAGGATGATCGGACGGAAACGCTGAACGCCGGCATCGACGAGCGCCTGGAAGGCCCCGACGCCATTGGCGCGCAAGCGGTTCACAAAGTCGACCAGCACCAGATTGTCATTGATCACGACGCCCGCAGCCGCACCCACCCCGAAGAAGGAGAAGAGCGCGAACGGCATGTCGAACAGCAAGTGCCCGAACACAGCGCCGGCATAGGCAAACGGGATTGCAATCATGATCAGCGCCGGCTGGGCGTAGGACCGGAAGGCAATCGCCAGCAGGATGTAGATGCCGCCCAGCACCAGGATTACGAGATTCATGAGTTCGGCCATGAACTCGGCCTCACCCTGCGCCTGTCCGAATTCCTGACGGCTGACATTGGGGTGCCGCTCCGACCAGGCCGGCCAGAAATCCGCATCCATGCTGTCCATGACCTCACCGCGTGCGGTCGGATCCGTCAGCTCTGCGGCCACCGTAATCGTCCGCATGCGGTCGCGGCGATTGATACGGTTGAGGCCCGGGGCGAATTCCACATCAGCCACAGCCGACAGCGGCACTTCGCGTCCATCTGCCGTGCGGATGCGGAAATCGCGCAGCGTATCCAGAGACCGGCGGGCATCTTCCGGGAAGCGCAGCATGACGCGCACATCCTGTCCGTTGCGGGGCAGGCGGACCACTTCCTCGCCATAGAAGGCCTGCCGCACCTGACGGGTCACATCCGCCAGCGTGATCCCGAGGGCTTGCGCATCCGGCCGCAAGGAGAATTGCAGCTCCTCGGCAGAAGACTGGAGATTATCGACCACGTCATAAAGCGTGTCATAAGAGCGGAGTTGCTCTTTCAGCTCGTCAGCCGCCAGACGCAATTCGTCAAGATCCTGACCGGAAATCGCAAAGCGGAGACCGTTACCGCCATTATTCAGCGTGGTATCGAGCCGTACCTCTTCCGCATCCGGGATCGGACCCAGAAAATCGCGAATCTGCTGTGCCACTTCCCGCGTCGTCAGGCCGCCGGGTCGGACTTCCGGTTCGGCCAGCGTGATCCAGGCCCGCACCCGGCCATCCGTGGCCAGTGTGGAGCGACTCTCGATCATGTCGCTTTCGCCGGGATAGACCTCGCGATAATGCTCCAGCGTCAATTCCTCGGCGCGCTCCAGCTGCTGACGTACCGCTTCGGTCCGTTGCCAGGGGGTACCTTCCGCCAGCTGAATGCTCGCCTGAATGGTCTCGTTCTCGATCTCCGGCATGAAAACGCTGCCGACGCGGTTGGTCGATTGCAGGACAATCGCGACCGCAAACAGGCCTGTGAAGAAAAGCAGGGTCGAATACCGGCGCTTCACCGCAAAGACGACCGCATGCCGGTAAATATGCCGGGCAAACCAGATCATCGTATCGGCGATTGCGCGCTGCAGCTTCAGCAACGGGCCGAAAAACCCGTCCATCTTTTCCGGCTTCATGTGCGACAAGTGCGCCGGCAAGATCAGAAGCGATTCAATCAGAGAGAAGGTCAGGGCCGCAATCACAACCAGCGAAATCTGGCGTGTAAACTGAACCTCCGGACCGGACAGCATCATCCAGGGTGCAAACATCAATATGGTGGTGATCACTGCAAAGATCACCGGCTTGGCCACCATCTGGGTTCCCAGCACGGCTGCCGTCAGCCCGGTTTCCCCGCGCTCCACCCTGTTGTGTATGTTTTCTCCGACAATAATAGCGTCATCGACCACGATCCCGATCACGATCAGGAAGGCGAACAGCGACAGCATGTTCAGCGTCACCCCCCACATCGGCAGCAACAGGAAGGCGCCGAGGAAGGCCACGCCGATTCCCACCGTTACCCAGAAGGCCACAATCGGACGCAGGAAAAGCACAAGTGCGATCAGCACAAACAGCATGCCCCACGTTGCACTACCGACCACAGTATCCACCCGCGCTTCGTACATTTCGGCGTTATTCCACCAGAGCGACATGGAAACGCCTTCTGGCAGGGTCGCTGACCGCCGTTCGATGAATTCCTGAACGCCATCGGAAACGTCGACGACATCCATTCCAGGGCTGGAGACAATGACCACCAGCGCCATCGGCTCGCCATTATACGTGCCGACCAGATTGGCATCGACAAACCCGTCTGTGACATCGGCAATATCGCTGATCCGGATCGTACCGCCGGCCGACGTCTGGCGGACAACAATGTTTTCGAAATCCTCTGCGGAATCGCCCAATTGGCGCGCGGTCAGAGAGACATCGCCAATGTCCGTCCGGACCTGTCCGGCCGAGGCATTCAGCGATGAACTCCGCAGCGCGCGAGCCACCTCGTCAAAGGTCAGATTATAGCGGCGAAGATCGCTTTCATTGACCTCGATCGCCACTTCCTCATTCAGCGTCGCCCAGATCTGAACCAGAGACACACCGGGCACATCAGCCGCGACTTCATCGCGGATTTCGCGCGCAATTCGTTGCAAGTCGCGGCGCGGCACATGTCCGTGCACGGCAAAGCCGACGACCTGGTCCTCATTTCGCCATTGGCTGACAATCGGACGATAGGCTGAAGGCGGCAGGTTGTTGACGGAATTCACCTGCTGCTCGATTTCATTGATGAAGGTGCGCATATCGACCGATCGCGACCCTTCGATATTGATGAAAGCCGCCCCTTCGCGTGCCGTCGAGGTCATGTTTTCAATGCCATCGACGGAGGAAACGGCCTCCTCGATGCGGACAACAATCTGTTCTTCCATCTCCTGGGGAGACGCGCCAGGCCAGGTCACCTGCACGGTTGCTCCGGCAAAACTGGCCGTCGGAAACACTTCGCGGTTCATGGTCCACAGACCCATGATGCCGCCGACAATGGCCACCAGCATCAGCAGGTTTGCGGCCACGCCATTACTGGCCCACCACGCAAGGATGCCCTTATGCTCTGTTTCGTGTTGTGGGTCTGTCATGACCGTCTCCCTGGTCTTGTTCTGTTGGCTGAACTAGTCAGCACTGGCGACTTGAGCGGCCTGATCCTCGCCACCATTTTCAGCAGCGTCGTCATCGGCTTCATCGTCGTCGCGATCGGTTTCAATCACTGCAGACCGCTCGGCGATCAGCTCGCCATCCTGATCGAAAGTCCGGATGCGCATGCCATCGCTGGCAGCACGGATCGGGCTCGTAATCACCATGTCGTCGGCTTCAACACCGCCTGAAATTACCAGACGTTCCGGATCAGACGTAATCACACTCACGTTACGGATGCCGAGCGTGCCGCCCTCCTGGGCGACATAAACGCTATCGGATCCGCGCAAGGCAGACCGCGGCAGGACATAGGCATCGGCCACTTCACGGCCCTGCACTTCGGCATCCACAAAGAGGCCGACGGGCAGAGGTGAACCGCCCGCTTCCGCGGCAGCACCATAGGGGTCGTTGACTTGGGCAATGGCGTAAAGCACGCGCGTCTGGGTATCGATCGAGCTGTCGGTCCGGACCAGCTGGGCCTCCCATTCGCGAGACTGGCCCGCCAGAACTGCCGAAACCCGCACACTGGGACCCGGATTGGCCTCGGTGGCCTGGAAGGCGACCGGAATATTCAGCATGGACAATTCATTGTCCGTCAGCGGCAAGCGGATCTGAACAGCCTCGGTGCCGAACACTTCGCCCAGAGGCGTGCCGGGTGACACGAACTGGCCGACATCAACACTCTTGACGCGAACGCGGCCATCAAACGGTGCCGAAATCCGCGTGCGTTCCAGACCCAAGCGGGCCTCCTGCAATTGCGCATTGGCGGCGGCCAGAGTGGCCCTCGCTTGCGCCAGCTGAGGTTCGCGCAGCGTCAGCGAGGAGGCTTCGCCTTCGCCCAGTTCTTCCCATTCGCGGGCGGCAAGATCGGCTTCGGCCTGTTCGCGGACCAGCGTTTGTTGGGCCTGAGCCACTTGCGCCTGAGCGCGGGTGACGGCAAGGCGGTAGTCGGCATCGTCGATCTCGATCAGGGTTTCGCCGGCTTCGAAAAAGCCACCTTCGATGAAGTTGGGGTTCACATAAACGATGCGTCCGGAGACCTGAGGCACCAGATTGATCTGGACCAGTGGCCGGACCTCGCCCTGCGTGGTCACCGTCAACGTCACATTGGTATTCTCAACCGGTGCCGCAAAGACCGCGACCGGCCGGGGCTCGGCGCTCGCGCGCTCGGGTTGGGGCGCGGTCATGATCATTACCGCGATCACGGCAATAAATCCTGCTATCACCAATAGCGGCAGCAACAAGATCAAACGGCCTGTAGATTTGGTCATAACGGTCTCCTAACCCTCAACGCCGCGCAGATCGGGAGCGTCAAAGCTTCCGCCGATAGCGAGGTAAATATCAACACGATTGGTGGCCCGCTCGCGGCGGGCAGCGATGTACTGGCCTTCTGAGGCAAATCTACGACTCTGAGCGTCCAGCAGTTCAAAAACAGTGGCGAGGCCCGATCCGTATTGGCGGATCACGAGCTCTTCCGCCGCGGCGGCCTGCTCATAGGCATCGCGCAGCGCTTCCACGCGCGCGGCCAGAATGCCATCGGCATAAATGGCATCTTCCGCCTCTCGCCAGGCCGACAGTACCGTCGTCGCATAGGCCGCAAGCTGGGCTTCCGCCGCCGCTTCGGCACGGTCACGCTCCGCGCGCAGAGCCCCGCCATTGAAGATCGGTGCTGTCAGCGAGCCGATGGCTGTCGCGACATAGGTGTCGATGTCGAAAATATCCGCCGGATCCGCACCGCCAGTATCCAGAGTGCCACGCAGTGTCAGGCTGGGCAAAAGCGCATCCCGGGCAATCTCGGCCTGAAGGCCAACGGATTGAAGCCGGGCTTCGGCAGCCCGCAGATCAGGACGGCGCACCAGCAATTCGCCGGGGGCACCGATGCCGGCCAGTCCGTCAAAATCAGGCAGATCGGCATCATGCTCGATCGCGCCCGCCGGATAACGGCCGAGCAGAATTTCCAGGCTGCGAGCGGCGGAGGCCTGTGCGCGCTGGCGCGATGCGAGAACCGCCTGACTGGAGGCCAGCGCCGAGCGGAAAGTCCGCACATCGGACGAGCGTGAGACACCGGCACCGAAACGGCGTTCAATCAGCGCCAGCGAACGCTCCTTGGCCTGCACATCGCGCGCGGCCAGATCGGTCTGAAGGCGCGCTTCAATCAGCAGGAACCAGGCGCGGGCAACCTGCCCGGCCACCGACAGACGAGCGCCTTCATAATCCGCATCCGTCGCCTGATATTCCAGAACGCCGGCTTGTGCGCGAGCGGCCAGACGGCCCCAGAGGTCCGCCTCCCACGACACGCCGAGCCCGGCACCATAACTGGTCGTGCTGCCCGGATCGGTTTCGCGTTGCGTAACGCCCAGATCGGCATTGACGCTCGGCAAACGGCCGGCGTTTGCTGCGCGGGCACTGGCGCGTGCCGCCCGGATGCGGGCTTCAGCGGACAGTATTCCGGGATTTTCGACAACCGCTTCGTCGATCAAAGCGGCCAGCCGGGCATCGTTGAACGTCGCCACCCAGTTATCGATCCGGGTGGTATCGGCATCACCGCCGGACGCCCACATCATGGGCGAGGATGGCAGTGCGTCGCGACCGCTCAGACCCGGACCTGTAGAAGCACAGGACGCCAGAGCAAGGGCGGTAACGGAGAGGAGGAGGCTTTGTTTGATCATACTGGACTCTTGATGCCGGGGGAGGCGAATTTGGATGCACCCTAGATTCAGCTTTTCGAAAGTCAACAAACTTTTATCGAAAAACAGTAATTTTTTAGCGATGATCATCAAAATACTCTCGAATATCACTATGATAGTTGGTGATTTCGAAAGTTGCGCGCGCCGCCAGCCCGTCTCAGAAGCGGTTGATTAACATCGGAATTGTGGCCCTTATGAGCCTCGGCTTTGCAGAAGGCGAATGAATTTTGAGCAAGGATTCCCCATCCGAGCAGGAAGGCCGGCGTCTTCGGCGGCGCGACACGTTCACCCTGACCGCGATCGCCCTCGCAGTCCTGCTCGTGCTCGCCCTGTCGGGAGCCGTGACTTTTTGGGTGGCGCTATCCGCCGCCATCGCAATCGGCGCCTTGTCCTTCATCTATTACCTTCTGGTCTCCACCGTATCCGCCCCGCGCGTTCAATCCGCCCCCGCCAGCCCCAAAGCCATCGCCGCGGGCGCAGCGTCGCCGGCGCGTGAAATCCTGGAACAACTGCCCTTGCCGGTTCTGCTCGTCGGTCCCGGTGGCCGTATCGAACGGGCCAATCCGGCCGCCCATGAATTTCTGGGTCTCGGCAATGAATCGGGCCTGTTATCGGCCTCGCTTCGCCAGCCCAAAGTGCTGGAAGCCGTCAGCGCCGTCTTGCAGGGCGACAAGGCGCGGATCGTCGAATATTCAACATTGGCCCCCATCGAAAGCCATGTCCGCGTCCACGTCATTCCGTTGAAAGCCGAAGAGCCGGGCGGCTATCCCTGGCGGGCGCTACTAGTGCTGGCGGATGAAACCTCCAGCAAACGCGCCGAGCGCATGCGCGCGGATTTTCTGGCCAATGCCAGCCATGAATTACGCACGCCCCTCGCCTCTCTGGCCGGATTCATCGAAACCCTGCGCGGACATGCGCGCGACGATCTCGCGGCGCGGGACAAATTCCTGTCCATCATGCAGGATCAGACCGAGCGCATGCGGCGCCTGATCAATGATCTGTTGTCATTGAGCCGCGTCGAAATGGACGAGCACGTACCGCCCAGCGGCGAGGCCGATCTGGCCGCCATGACACAGGACACAATCGATTCCGTGCGTCCGCTGGCGAAACCGAAAGATATCCGCATTGATTTCGAGGGCGACCGCAATGCCCCGGTCATCGGTGAGCGCGACCAGCTGTTCGAAATTGCCCAGAACCTGATCGAGAATGCGATCAAGTATTCCGAACCCGGTTCGCGAATTGTCTGCGATATCCACGCCGATATCGGCCGGGAGGACATTGATCGCCTAACTGGCAGTCTCGGCCCGGAGGCCGGCCGTCTGACCATTGCTGCACCGGGCCGGGCGGCGGGAATGCGATTCGCGATGTTACGCGTGCGCGATGCCGGCAAGGGCATTGAGCGGCGCCATCTGCCGCGCCTGTCGGAGCGCTTTTATCGCGTGGACGGTCAGAAAAGCGGTCCGAAGGAAGGCACCGGTCTGGGGCTGGCGATCGTCAAACATATTGTCAGCCGTCATCGCGGCGGATTCTTCGTCGAAAGCCTGCCGGGCGAAGGCAGCGTCTTTTCGGTGAGCATCCCTCGGCAGGTCGTCGACGTCACGTCTTCCGTCGGCTGACAGTCGGCCACAACTGCAGACAAAAACCCTGTTTCCGGCGGGGCCTCGGGCGGCGTCATCAAACTGTTATGAAAATGACATAAGCGCGCCGTGAACCGGCTGCTAGGGGTCGCGGAAGCGCAACTTTGGCGGCCAGCGCCGCATGACGGAAACCGACGGGACTTACATGCCGATCAACGCCCTCATCCTGTTGATGATGCTCGTGCTCATCTCGGCAGCATTCTATGTCGGCCGGACGCGCGCCTTGCGGTCCGCCGGACGCGAAGCCATCAGCCTGCATTCATTGCCGAATTACCATGGCTATTTCGTCGCCTTGTGGACCGGAATGCCCGCGCTTCTGCTCATGGCGGCGCTCGCCATGTTCGGCCCCGCCCTGACCGAAACCGTCGTGGAATCGCGCCTCAACCAGGCCGCGGCACCGCTCATTCAGGACTTTGAAACCCGTCAGGAAGACGATTCGCAGATCGTATCGGCTCAGCGCACACTCGAGGCATCGGAGACCGTCAACGCCGCGACCGATGCCCGTGCCACGATCCAAAGCCGCCGCACCGAGATTGCTGCCGAGATCACGGCAACCGCTCGGCAGAACAGCGCATCGCCTCTGGCGCTTGCCGGGTTCGAGTATGCCACCTTGCCGCCCGAGCGCCGGGGCCTTTTCATCAGCGATGCGCGGGCGCTCGCCTTCAACAGCCAACCCAGCGAAATCACGCCGGCCATTGAGGCCACCGCTTCAGCATTCCGCCCGGTCGATCAGGCGATTCGATATGGCGGGGCCGTTCTGGCGATTATTCTGGCACTGGCCGGACTGGCCTGGTCGCGATCGAGAGTTAAAGCCGGCTTCCGTGCCCGCAACCGCGTCGAAAGCGCCTTCATGGGCTTTTTGATGCTGTGTTCCGGCATCGCCATCCTGACCACGATCGGCATCGTCGCCTCGCTCCTGTTTGAATCGCTTCGCTTCTTTGAGGCCATCAACTGGCGGCTGGGTGAATTCCTGTTCGGCACCCAATGGAGCCCGCAAATCGCCATCCGGGCCGAGCAGGTCGGACAATCGGGCGCCTTCGGGGCCGTGCCGCTCTTTGCCGGCACCTTCATGATTACCGTCATTGCCATTCTGGTGGCCGGGCCAATTGGCCTGTTTGCCGCCATCTACCTCTCCGAATATGCCGGAAAGCGCACCCGCAACATCGTCAAGCCGGTCATGGAAATTCTCGCCGGTATTCCAACCGTGGTGTACGGCTTTTTTGCGCTTCTGACGGTCGGCCCGGCCATTCGCGCCGCGGCGCAATTCGTGGGCTTTGAGAGCGCCGTTACCCAGTCGGCCCTGTCCGCCGGTCTGGTCATGGGCGTGATGATCATCCCCTTCGTGTCATCCCTGTCAGATGATGTGATCAACTCCGTCCCGCAAACCCTGCGCGACGGTGCCTATGCCATGGGCGCCACCAAGTCGGAAACCGTCAAGCAGGTCATCCTGCCTGCCGCCTTGCCCGGCATTGTCGGGGCCTTCCTGCTGGCGATCAGCCGCGCCGTCGGCGAAACCATGATCGTCGTCATGGCAGCCGGTCAGGGGGCCAATCTGACGGCCAACCCGCTGGAATCCGTCACCACGATTACCGTGCAAATCGTCATGTTGCTGACCGGCGACCAGGAATTCGACAGTGCCAAGACGCTGTCCGCCTTCGCCCTCGGCCTTGTACTTTTCATCTTCACGCTGGCGCTGAACGTGATCGCGCTGCGCGTCGTGCAGAGATATCAGGAAAAATATGATTGATCGCACGGATATTCAGGCCGCTGTTCAGGCCCGCCTCGCCAAGCGCTATCGCGCCGAAGGCCGCTTCCGCATGTTCGGCATTCTGGCCATCATGGCAGCCATTGCTGTGCTCTTCCTGCTGATCGGCTCCATCGCCAGCCAGTCGATACCGGCCTTCCGCGTCCACGAACTGACGCTGCCAGTGACGCTTGAAGCCTCGCGCGTCGACCCATCCGGCGATCGCAGCGAAGCCTCGTTGCGCCGGGGATCCTATAACAGCCTGTTGCAGGAAGCGCTTCGCGCCGAATTCCCCCATATCGAAGACCGCGCCGAGTTGCGCGAACTCTTCGGCCTCTATACGCCGCTCAATTCGGCCCGGCTTCAGAATTATGTGCTGGACCACCCGGATCTCGTCGGTCAGACCATCGACTTCACCTTTCCGATTTCCGACGATGCCGACCTTTATCTTCAGGGGCTGACGACAACATCCAGCGAAGCCGCGCCCGGTCTCGTCGCGACCCCCTCGGGCACGACCGGCAATGTCAGCATTTTCGCCAATGCCAATGTGTTTTCGCCGATTGTTTCGGATATCCGGGCACGTCTGGCAACCGAAGCCGACGAACTGGAAGATCGGGCCCGGCGCTATGACGCCCGCGCCGCGAACTCGGCCGGTGATGAAGCCGCTGAAAGCCTGACCCGCGAGGCGGAACAGGCCCGCACCCGTGCCGCCAGCCTGCGCGAGCTCGCCGCCCCCGGCGGTGATGGTATCAACATGTCGCCGGAATTGCCGAGCCGTCTGGTGCGCATGAATGGCGGGATCGTTCATATCGACCGGATCAGTGATGGCGGGCGCACCGCCGAAGGCCGTGTCCTCGTCGCGCTGGATAGCACAGAGGCCGGGAGTGACTGGACCATCTGGACGCTGGACGTACCGCAGGCCGAACGCCGCATCACCGACGCACAGATCGCCTGGGCAGAAACCCTGCTGGCCCGTGGCCGGGTGGAGCAGGGCTTCAATTCCTATCTCTTCACCAATGCCGACAGCCGCGAGCCGGAACTGGCCGGCGTGCTGGGCGCCGTTATCGGCTCCGGCCTCACCATGCTGGTGACCATGCTGCTGGCCGTCCCCATCGGTGTCGCCACGGCGGTATATCTGGAAGAATTCGCCCCGAAGAACCGGATCACCGGCTTCATCGAGGTGAATATCAACAACCTTGCCGCTGTTCCGTCCATCGTCTTCGGCCTTCTGGGACTGGCGGTGTTCATCAGCCTGTTCGGCCTGCCACGATCAGCGCCGCTGGTCGGCGGTATGGTGCTCGCCCTGATGACCTTGCCGACCGTGATCATTTCCTCGCGCGCCGCGCTGAAAGCCGTGCCGCCCTCCATCCGCGAAGCCGCGCTGGGCGTTGGCGCCTCGCGCCTGCAAACCGTGGTACACCACGTGCTGCCACTGGCTGCGCCGGGCATTCTGACCGGATCGATCATTGGCCTGGCTCAGGCCATGGGCGAGACTGCGCCGCTTCTGATGATCGGCATGGTGGCCTTCGTCGCTGACGCGCCCAGCCTGTCTGTCGGCGGGCTGACCGAACCGGCCACGGTCATGCCGGTCCAGATTTTCCTGTGGTCCGACGGCGCCGAGCGCGCTTTCGAACCCCGTACGGCCGCCGCCATTCTGGTGCTGCTGGCCCTGATGATTGTGTTTAATGCGGTCGCGGTCCTGCTGCGCCGCCGGTTCGAGCGGAGATGGTAGGTATGGCGGATTCCGGTAGCCGGACCTCAACGGTTTATCACGACGCAGCAAAGGACATTAAGGGCAAGATCACCCTTGATGGCGTGAACGTCTTCTATGGCCCCAAACAGGCCATTCATGATGTCTCCATGGAGATAGCCGATCGCTCCGTGACCGCCTTTATCGGCCCGTCCGGCTGTGGCAAGTCCGGACGAGGTCGCCGACCGGCTGGATCAGCCCGGCACCGGCCTGTCCGGCGGACAGCAGCAGCGCCTCGTCATTGCCCGCGCCATCGCGGTCAGTCCGGAAGTCATCCTGATGGATGAGCCCTGTTCCGCGCTCGATCCGATCGCCACCGCCAAGATCGAGGAATTGATCGACGAGCTGCGCGAGAATTACTGCATTGTCATCGTCACCCACTCCATGGCGCAGGCCGCGCGCGTTTCGCAGATGACCGCCTTCTTCCACATGGGAGACCTGGTCGAATACGGCCCCACGGAAGAGATTTTCACCAATCCACACGAGCCCCGGACACAGGACTACATCACCGGACGCTTCGGCTAGGCCGCTGAAAGAGCAAAGCCATGAACAACCAACTCCCCTCCCACACGGTTCGCGCCTACTCCGACGAACTCAATGCGCTGTCCGACGAAATCGCGCGCATGGGTGGACTGTGCGAAAGCCAGGTGACGGATTGCATTTCAGCGGTCATGCGCCGCGATCCGGAGCTGGCCAAACAGGTGGTCGAGGGCGATCACCGGGTCGATGAGCTGGAAACCGCGACCGAAAAGCGCGTTATCCGCATGCTGGCCCTGCGTCAGCCCATGGCCTCGGATCTGCGCGCCACCATCGCCGCCTACCGGATTTCCGGCGATCTGGAACGCATTGGCGATCTCGCCAAGAATATCGCCCGGCGAACCCACGAGCTGAACAAGTCGGAGCCGCTGGATCTGACCCGCAGCGTCGAACGCATGGGCAAGATGGTCGTCAGCAATCTGCACCGTGTGCTGGATGCGTTTTCCGCCGGCTCCGCAGAGGAGGCCGTCGCCGTCTGCCGCGCCGATGAAGAAGTCGACGAGCATTATAACAGCCTGTTCCGCGAGCTTCTCTCCTTCATGATCGAGGACCCGCGCACCATCACGGCCAGCGCCCATTTGCTGTTCGTGGCCAAGAATCTCGAACGTATTGGCGATCACACCACCAATATCGCCGAAATGATCCACTACCTCGTGACCGGCGCCGAGCTGCGCCGGGATATCCGCCGCGATTCCAACGACGCGGCCTGAGCCCGGAGATCAAAATGGACCCGCATATTCTGGTCGTTGAAGACGAAGATGCTCTCTCCACCCTGCTCCAGTACAATCTGGAAAAAGAGGGATATCAGGTATCCGTTGCCGCAGATGGCGAAGAGGCGCTGATACTGGCTGACGAGGCGACGCCGGACCTGGTTCTGGTCGACTGGATGCTGCCGAAACTCTCCGGCATCGAGGTCTGCCGACGCCTGCGCAATCGCCCGGAAACCCGCAATGTCCCGATCATCATGCTGACCGCGCGCGGCGAGGAAGCCGACCGTATTCGCGGTCTGGACACCGGCGCCGACGATTATGTCGTCAAACCCTTCTCGATGACCGAACTCTTCGCCCGCATCCGCGCCGTCATGCGCCGCATCCGTCCCGGCCTGGCCGACGACAAGGTCACTCATGGCGACATCACGATTGACCGGGTCGCCCATCGTGTGCGCCGCGGCGATCAGGAAATCCATCTCGGCCCGACCGAATTCCGGCTGCTGGACTATCTCATCCAGCACCCCGGCCGCGTTTTCTCGCGCGAACAATTGCTGGATGCCGTCTGGGGCTCGGACGTCTATGTCGAGGTCCGGACCGTGGACGTGCATATCGGACGTCTGAGAAAAGCCCTCACCGCCAGCGGCAGCCAGACCGACCCCATCCGCACGGTGCGCTCGGCCGGCTACTCACTGGATGCGAAATAGGCCCTAGAAATTCACGCGGCGCGTAGCCTGCAGTGCATCGAGCGCGGCTTGCGCGTCGGAGACTTTCCGCTTGCGCTTCTGTTGCGGCTGGTAGGCGATCTGGGCATGGGCCTCGCAATAGGCATCGCCCGCTTTCGTGCGGTGGCCGCAAAAACGGAAATCGCCACTGGCCGGATCACCGATGGGCCATTTGCACATCGAATCCTTCAGCGTCAGCACGGTGGCGAATTCACCATTCGGCAGACGTTCGGGCGCAGGCGCTTCAATCGCCGGCTCCATGACTTTGCGCGGCGCCGGCGCTTTTGCTTTCACCGGTGCGACGACGCGCGGCTTCGGAGTCCGCGCCGGACGGCTGGACGGGCGCGACGGTGCGGCGCGGCCGGACAGGCCGAGACGATGCACCTTGCCGATCACGGCATTGCGGGTCACGCCGCCAATCTTCTTGGCGATCTGGCTAGCGGAAAGGCCTTCAGCCCACAGCTTCTTCAATTCTTCAACGCGATCGTCAGTCCAGGCCATGTTTCGCTCCACCAGCTTTACGGTGATACTATGGGCGGTAGCCCCGCCTCCGTCATCCGCAATATGTTGTGTCTTGTCCGAGATACAGTATCCAGAACGCTTCTCACCACAAGATGCGCTTGCTGATTCGCCTGTGGAAAGCTGATTCGGATGCAGTTGACCGCCATCATCCGGCTCGCCGGATAGGCCTGCGCGTGCTAGGTGGCTGGCTATGACAGAGACTCACAGCACCCGCCCCGCCCCTGTACCGCGCCGCTTCGGGGCGCTCAACACGCTTGGCCTGTGGACGCTATACCTCAAGGAAGTAAGGCGCTTCTGGAAAGTGATGTTCCAGACGGTTTTCGCCCCGGTCGTGACCACCCTGCTCTTCTTCGCGGTGATCAATCTCGCCTTCGGTGAACGCCGCGGCGATATTGCCGGCGTGCCGTTTGCCGATTTTCTGGCCCCCGGCCTCATCCTGATGGGCCTGTTGCAGAACGCCTTTGCCAATTCCTCATCCTCCATCCTCGTGGCCAAAGTACAGGGCAATTCGGTGGATTTCCTGATGCCGCCCCTGTCCGCGCTGGAGTTGATGATTGCCTTCATCGCCGGAGCGATTACGCGCGGCGTGGTCGTGGCGGCCGCGACCGGCATCGTCATGGCTTTCTTCGTCGATCTGACACCGGCGCACATCTGGGCGATTGTCTTCTACGCGATTACCGGTGCATCCCTCCTAGGCATGGTTGGGCTGATTGGCGGTGTCTGGGCAGAGAAATTTGACCACATTGCCGTAATCACCAATTTCATCATCACGCCGCTGACCTTCCTTTCCGGCACCTTCTATTCCATCGAGGTCCTGCCCGAGCCCTTCTATACGCTCAGCCATATCAACCCCTTCTTCTACATGATCGATGGCTTCCGCTATGGCTTCACTGGTCATGCCGACGGCAGCATTCTGGCTGGCGTGCTGACCATTCTGGCGCTGAATGCCATCCTGATGATCGCCTCATATCTGGTATTGCGCTCCGGCTGGCGCTTGAAGAGTTAGCGAGACAGGCCTAGACGGCTTCTGGAATAACACCACACATTCAAGGGAGATCACTTCATGCCTGCACCGCTTATGGACACCTATGCGCCGCCGGATCTTGTCTTCGAGCGCGGCGAAGGCGTCCGCCTCTATACGGCTGAAGGAAAATCCTATCTCGACTTCATTTCCGGCATTGCGGTCAACGCTTTGGGTCACCACCACCCCAAGGCCGTCGCCGCTCTGAAAGAGCAGGCCGACAAGCTCTGGCATTTGTCCAACATGTTCAAAGTGCCGGGCCAGATCGAGCTGGCGAAAAAATACACGGACGCGACCTTCGCCGACCGCGTCTTCTTCACCAATTCAGGGGCCGAAGCTGTCGAATGCGCGCTGAAGACGGCGCGCCGCTATTTCTACGACAAGGGCGAGCCGCACCGCTATCGCATCATCACCTTCACCGGCGCCTTCCACGGGCGCACCTATGGCGCCATCAATGCCGGCGGCAATCCCGCCTATCTGGAAGGCTTCGGCCCCCGGATGGAAGGCTTTGACCAGGTCGAGTTCGGGGACCATGAGGCGCTGAAGGCTGCGGTGACCGAAGAAACCGCCGCCATTCTGGTCGAGCCGGTGCAGGGCGAAGGCGGCGTGCGCGCCATTCCCGATGTCTGCCTGCGCGGCTTGCGTGAGCTCTGTGACGAACACGGCCTGCTGCTCATTTATGATGAAGTGCAGTGCGGCGCCGGCCGGACCGGCAAGCTGTTTGCCCATGAATGGGCGGGTGAAGCCCGTCCCGACATCATGGCCGTGGCCAAGGGTGTGGGTGGCGGCTTCCCGATGGGCGCCTGCCTGACCACCGAAGAGGTCGGAAAGGGCATGGTTGTCGGCACGCACGGATCGACATTCGGCGGCAATCCGCTGGCCATGGCCGTCGGCAATGTCGTCTTTGACGAACTGACCGCGCCGGGCTTCCTCGACAATGTCAACAAGGTCGCCAATTTCATGCAGCAACAGCTGACCGGCCTCGCCGATCGTCATTCCGGCGTCGTCACCGAAGTGCGCGGCAAGGGCTTGCTGATGGGGCTGAAGCTCGTCGATGGCGTCGTCGCCAAACAGTTCGCTGGCATGGTCCGCGATCGCGGCCTGTTGATCGGTGCTGCGGGCGACAATGTCGCGCGCATGGCCCCGCCACTGGTGATCGATGAAGCCGATGCCAGCGAGGCCATCGGTATTCTTGATGACACGCTGAGCGAGGTTTCAAACTAGGCCTCATGTCGGATCCACTGGGTGAAGCAGACGATCTGGTCGCCGCCTTTCAGGTCGACGGTCACGCGGCGCGTGGCCGGATCGTCCGCATGGGCGCGGCGCTGGAGGATATCGTCTCTTCCCATGATCATCCCCCGGCGGTGAAAAGACTGGTCGGCGAAGCGGTATTGCTGGCCGCCCTTGTTGGCGACTCGCTCAAATTCGACGGGCGTCTCATCGTTCAGGCCAATGGCAATGGACCGGTGAATTTCGTCGTCGCGGAATGGAATTCCGGCGGAGCCGTGCGCGGCTTCGCCCAGTATTCCGGCGAGCCGGTCAGCGATGAGGCCGGCGTCGCCCAATTGCTCGGCACCGGATCGTTTGCGATGACGATAGATCCGGGCGACGACATGGAGCGCTATCAGGGCGTGGTGGCGCTGGAAGGCGACCGGCTGAGCCATTGCGCCGAGCGCTATTTCGAGCAATCCGAACAAACCCCCACCCGCATCAAGCTGGCCGTGGGGGAAAACGTCCAGACCGGCGGCAAGTCCAAATGGCGCGGTGGCGGGGCCATCCTCCAGCAGATTGCCGCAGACGATGCGCGCGGCGATGCCTCTGCCGACTGGGACCATTGCCGGGCCCTGTTTGAAACCATTGCAGATGATGAATTGATCGATCCGGATATTTCAGCGGCCACGCTGATCTATCGTCTCTTCCATGAAGATGGGGCCCGCCTGTTTGAACCCCGGTCGCTGACCAAGCACTGCCCGTGCAATCGGGACCGGCTGGTGGAAATCCTCGCCCGATTTTCCGAAGACGAGCAGGCGGAGATGGAAAAGGACGGCAAGATCGGCATGACCTGCGAATACTGCAACCAGCTGTTTGAATTCACGCCGGACGATGTCGACGCCGCCAAGGCCTCATGACTGCCAGAAGCGCGGCGTGAACAGGATCAACACGGTCAGGACTTCCAGCCGCCCGATCAGCATATTGGCCGACATCACCCATTTGGCCGCATCCGGCAAGGGCTGGAAGGTTCCGGCCGGGCCGATGATTTCGCCGAGGCCCGGACCGACATTCGCCAGCGTCGCCGCCGCCCCTGACAATGCTGTGGTCGTATCCAGCCCGATTGCTCCCAGAATCGCCGCTGACAGCGTGAAAATGGCGATAAAGGCGAACAGAAATCCCAGCACGGAATAGACGGTTTCCGGCGAAACCGGCCGCCCGCCATAGCGCAGCGGCGTGATGGCACGCGGATGCGCCAGCGAGACCACGTGCTGTCGGATCGCCAATATCGCGATCTGATAGCGGAAAATCTTGACCGAACACGTCGTCGATCCGGCACACCCCCCGGCAAACATCAGGACGAAGAAGGCCGCCGTTGCCGGCGCGCCCCAGACCCCGAAATCGGCTGTCGCATAACCGGTGCCGGTGATCACCGAAATCGTGTTGAAGGCGGCTGTGCGTATCCCCGCTTCCGGCGCATAGACGTCGGCGGCAATAACGAAGATCGACATTGCCACAATGGCGGCAATGACAAGCGTGAAAAAGCCCTGGACCTGAGGGTCGCGCCACAAGGCCGCCGGGTGTCCCCGCACCAGCATCAGATAGGCCGCGAATGGCAGGGCCGCCATCAGCATGAAGACCATGGCGACATAATCCGCGCCGCCCTCGGTAAAGGCGCCCATGGACGCATCGCGGGTGGAATATCCGCCGGTGGCCACCGTCGTCATGGCATGGGCCATGGCATCAAATCCGTTCATGCCGGTGGCGGCATAGGCCATGGCGCAGATGAGCGTCAGCGCCAGATAGATCAGCGATATCGCGGTCGCAATCTGGGCGGCGCGCGGCAAAACCTTTTCCGACGAGGAATCCGAGGATTCCAGGCGGAAAAGCTGCATCCCGCCCACGCCCAGCAGCGGCCAGATCGCCATCGCCGTGACGATAATACCGATCCCGCCAATCCATTGCAGAATGGCCCGCCACATCAGGAAGCCGGGCGGGCGCGCATCCAGCCCCGTCACAACCGTCGCGCCCGTCGTGGTCAGCCCGGAGATCGCCTCGAACAGCGCATCCGTCCAGCTCAGCTCATGTCCGCCGAACCGCATCGGCAAGGCCGCAAAAATCGCCAGCACCAGCCAAGACCCCGCCGTCACCAGAAAGGCCGAGCGCGTCGTCAGATTGCGGTCCTCCGTGCGAACGCCCAGCGCCACGGCCATGCCCAGGAAGCCACCAACGGCAGACGACCAGAAAAAGGCCGAGGCGCTGTCCATCGCGCCGGCATTCATATCCATGAAAGCCGGAATCAGCATGGCCGCCGATATACTGGCCACCATGATGCCCAGCACAAACAGGACGGATCGGACCGATGCGCTCATCAGATATCGTCTAGCCGATTAATGGACGGATGTCCGGTCATACGGGCTGTCGAGCGAAAAGGCCGGTATCGCCGCGTCAAACCGCCCGCCGGATGCCAGCGACATTTCAAAACTGCCGCGCATGAAACCCGATGGAGTCTTCAGCGACGATCCGGATGTGTAGGAATAGCGCTGGCCCGGCTCCAGAATGGGCTGCTCACCGACCACGCCGGGACCCCGTACCGTCTCGACCTTGCCGGTCGCGTCCGTGACCAGCCAGTATCGGGAGACAAGCTGGACCGTCTCATGGCCATTGTTTTCGATCTCGATCGTATAGGCCCACATGAAGAGCTGCCGGTCAGGGTCGGATTGATCGTCCAGAAATTCCGGCGTCACCCGCACGGCCACGCCGCGGGTTTCGCATTCATAACGGGCGATTTCATGTGCCTTGACCATGGACGGATGATCCCCTCGAATGCCGGAGGCTTCAAGTCCCGCATTCTGCACTTTCTCGCAAGCGTATAATCCCGTAACCAAGGAACCGACTCTTTTGCGGTAATGGACGCCCTCATGAGCATTGCTGGCATTCTGCCCGATACCGAAATCACCGAACTGGCGGCCGAAGGCGGAATCCGCTGCAACCTGCCTTTCGTCGACAATCAGGTCCAGCCCGCCAGCCTCGACCTCCGCCTCGGCCATACCGCCTATCGCCTGCGCGCCAGCTTTCTGCCGGGCCAGAGCCGGACCGTTCAGGACGTGCTGGACAGCGGTCTGGTCATGCATGAGCTGGATCTCAATGGCGGGGCCGTTCTGGAAACCGGCTGCGTCTATCTGGTCCCGCTGATGGAGACGCTGACGCTTCCCGAAAATGTCAGCGCCGCCATGAATCCCAAGAGCTCGACCGGTCGGATTGATGTTTTCACCCGCGTCATCGCTGATCAGGCCACAACATTTGATCATGCGCCTGCCGGCTATGTCGGGCCACTCTATGTCGAAATTTCACCGCGTACCTTCTCCATCCTCGCCCGTCCGGGCGATCGTCTGGTGCAGGCGCGCTTCCGTCGCGGCTTGCGGCAGGCCACGCGCGAAATCACCGTCTCGGTGGATCTGGAAGGCTTTGATGGCAAGGTCGGCTACCGCGCCCGGCGTCATTCCGGCCTGATTGATCTGGCGAAAATCGGCCAGCATGATCCGCGCGATTTCTGGGAAGAGATCGACGTTCGGCAAGGCCGCATGATCCTCGATCCGGGTGAATTCTACATTCTGGCCTCACGCGAACCTGTTATCATCCCGCTGGACGAAGCGGCTGAAATGGCGCCCATCGCGCCCGAAATTGGCGAGTTCCGCGCCCATTACGCCGGCTTTTTCGATCCCGGTTTCGGCGTCGCCGAAGCGGGCGGCACGGGCGGGCGGGCCGTTCTGGAAGTCCGGGGCCGCGATGTGCCCTTCTTCCTCGAACACGGACAGGCCGCCGCGCGCCTTGTCTATGAACCCATGGCCGCCCGACCGGCCCGGCCCTATGGCACGATGGGCTCCAACTATCAGGCGCAGAAGCTGAAATTGGCGAAATATTTTTCAAGCTAGGGAAAACGCTTGCGAGCGGGATGCCGGCAGCCGTAAAATCATCCGCGATGCGGGTGTAGCTCAATGGTAGAGCAGAAGCTTCCCAAGCTTACGACGAGGGTTCGATTCCCTTCACCCGCTCCAGCTTTCTCCCGGTTTCGACGGCATAAGAATTCCCTTTGGTGCGGTCGTTTCTCTGCTAGGCTTTGCCGGACGGCGCACAGAGACTGAGGGCCGCCGGGCTCAGGGGATTATCATGAAATCAATGCTATCCATCGCCATGCTGGCCTCGGGCCTTGGCAGCGCAGGCGCGCTGGCCAACTCACCGCTGACCGACGCCCTGTCCGACTATCTCGGCACCTGCTGGGCCAACCGGCAGCCACAGCAATATGCCGACGAGATCTATTGCTTTGAGCATCTGGAAAATGATTTCGTGCGCATTCTTCGGCAGAATCCGGGTCCGCACGGCATGTTCTATAATGAGGAGCATCTGTTCTGGGATGCTCAGGACGCGCGTATCCATTCCGTCATGTACACATCCGGCGGACATGTGATCGAGAGCGATGGCGCGCTTGGCGAGGATCGTGTCACCCTCTTTGGCTATCGCGAGGAAACCGGCGAATTGTTTCTGCGCATGCACTGGGGTCCGGTCACCGGCGAGTCCGCCAGCTTCATCCGCGAGCAATATCTCGGCGAGGATTACGGCGGCTGGATTACAGAAGACGAGCGTGTGTTCACGCGCCAGCCCGCCGCCACAGGCGAGGAGCTGGCCAGCACCCTTTCCGGCAACGCCACATTTGGCGAAGCGATAGAGGCCTTCAGCCCTTTGATGGGAGCCTGCTGGTCGGCCTCCTTCGACGACTCAGCGGCGGTCGATACGCACTGCTTCACCGATCTGCTCGGCCGCTATGTGAGGGACCGCCACGTCGTGCCCGGCACGCCGGATTATTCCGGCGAGACCGTCTTTCACTATGACCGGGAATCGGGCGGACTTGTCTTTCGCTACGTGAATTCCATCGGTGGCCACTCGATCGGCTCTGCGACCCTTACGGACAATGGAATTGAATTTGGCGAGGAAACCTACACATCCCCGGACGGCCAGGAACAGACCTTCCGCGGGCGCTATTACGACATGTCAGATGCGGGCTATTCCAGCCAGACCGAACAACTTGTCGATGGCGAATGGGTCGTCGTCTCCGAACAGCGCTTCACCCGTGCCGCTGGACCGGACGCGGAATAACGCCCGCTTCGCCCCCCCGATGAAGCAAATGTCAGGTGACTCATGCACAAGGATTTCCAGCCCGACACGCCCCCGGAAGCCGAGATCGGATTTGCCGATTATCTGAAAGTGGATATTCGCGTCGGCCGGATTGTCCGTGCCGAGGCATTTCCCGAAGCCCGCAATCCCTCCTACCGGCTCTGGATCGATTTTGGGCCGACGATCGGGGAGCGCAAGAGCGCGGCCCAGATCACCGTGAATTACACACCGGACGATCTTGTGGGTCGCCGCATCATGGCCGTGGTCAACTTCCCGCCACGCCAGATCGGGCCCATGCGTTCCGAAGTGCTGGTGCTCGGCTTTGCGGACGAGACGGGCGCCATCCGGCTGGCCCAGCCGGATGGCGATGTCCCCTTGGGTGCCCGTCTCGCCTGATCAGGCTTTGACAGACGCGGCCTCGTCGCGCTCCAGAACGCGAAGCGCTCTGGAATCCGCCGACAATCCCTTCCAGAGACTGAAGCAGCATACCATCAGGACAATGGTGAAAGGCAGGCCGACGGCAATTGTGCCAGCCTGCAAGGCCTGAAGCGCCTGCGCGCCGCCACCATACAACAGAACGATAGCGATCAGCCCTTCAATTGATGCCCAGAAAATGCGCTGCGGAACCGGAGCATTGAGCTTGCCGCCAGCGGTAATGCTATCAACGACCAGAGACCCGGAATCCGATGAGGTCACAAAAAAGATCAACACCAAAACCACGGCAAACAGGGAGGAGATCGAGGTCAGCGGAAGGTTTTCGAGCATGTGGAAGAGGACGAGCGAAACCTCGTCTATGCCGTTCGCCAGCTCACCAACGCCGGTCTCAGCTTGCAGAAGCGCCACTTCGCCGAATGTTGTAAACCAGACGACCGTGACGATCAGCGGCACAAAAATCACCGAAAAAAGAAACTGCCGAACCGTCCGGCCTTTGGAAATGCGGGCGATAAACATGCCAACAAACGGTGACCAGGATATCCACCATGCCCAATAGAAAATGGTCCAGCCATGGAACCATTCGGTATCGTCACGACCGATCCAGTTTGAGAGCGGAATGAAATCGCGAATATAATTGAGCGTATTATCCCAGAAGCCGGTCAGTATGAGCAGTGTCGGACCAACGGCGAACACAAACAGCAGGAACATTCCGGCCATCGCCATATTGATATTGGACAGCACCTTCACGCCGCCATCCAGCCCACGAACGACGGAACCAATGGCGATGGCGGTAATAAAGGCAATAATGGCCACCTGCAGACCAATTCCGGCTTCAATGCCAAAGATATATCCCAGCCCGCTGGAAATCTGTTGTGCGCCCAGACCCAGCGACGTTGCCAGCCCGAAGAGCGTGGCGATCACGGCCAAGAGGTCGATCAGATGGCCCGGCCAGCCCCAGATCCGGTCACCCAGCAGCGGATAGAAAGCCGAGCGCACGGTCAGGGGAAGCCCCTTGGAAAACGTGAAATAGGCCAGCGCCAGGCCCAGAATAGCGTAGACCGACCAGGCATTCAGTCCCCAATGGAACATTGTCGAGCTTAGCGCCAGATCATGCGCTGCCGGCGTTTCGGCTTCTACACCCAGCGGCGTGCCGAACCAGCCTGTGTAATATGCCAGCGGTTCTGCGGCACCCCAGAACATCAAGCCAATACCTATCCCAGCGGAAAAAAGCATGGCAAGCCAGGATATCGTCGAAAATTCAGGTTTGGCGTCCCGTCCGCCAATTCTCAGTCGCCCGAGCGGCGATAGCATCACAAAGAGTGCAAACAAAAAGATGATATTCACCGCTGAAACAAACAGCCAGTCGAATGTCGCCAGCACCCAATCGCGTGAGGCAAAAAGGATGGCCGAGGCTGAATCCGGAAAAACCAGCGTCAGGCTGATAAAACTGATCACCAACACCGCAGCGATAAAGAAGACCGGATTATGAACATCGAGTCCGAGAACTTCGACGTTGTTTTCTCCGGTTTCATGGGTGGTCTTGTAATGTCTTCCGGGCATAAATCAGGCCCCTCCTGACGGGTTTGACAAATCGGGTCCAAGCGCGGCTTTCAGGGGATCAAGCCACGGCTCGAAATGCCGCCATTGCTCGACCCCGTCCTTGTAGATGGGCTGGCGCACCTGTTCGGAAGACGCCGTCCGGACAGCGCGCCGTGTCTTGTGAAAATCGATGCAGGCCTGCTCGAAGGGCAAACCGCAGAATTCAAGAATGCGATGGACCTGGGTCTCCAGATCATCGACGACATCCTCGTGATGCACGCGCAGAATCTGGCCGGGCAGCACCGCGTCCCAGTGGTCCATCAGCGCGACATAGTCCTTGTAATAGCGGCCAATCTCTTCGAGCCCGTAGGTGAATTCCTGCCCTTCGGCGAAAAGCTGTTTGAAGCCGGAGAAACAGCAGGCCATAGCACCGCGGCGGGCATCAATGATTTTCGCATTCGGCAGGATCAGCTTGATCAGGCCGATATGCCGGAAATTGTTCGGCATCTTGTCGGTAAAGAAGGGCGCGCCTTGCCGGTGAATACGCGTATTCTCGATATAGTCCTCGCCCAACGCTTGCAGCTTTTCCGCATCCAGATCGTGCAGGACGCGCGGATAGAAGGTCCGGTCGCTGACCCGCTTGCGCCCGCGCAGACGATGCGACAGTGCAAGGATATTGGGCAATTCCAGCGTGCCATCGACCTGACTGTGAGAGGCCAGAATCTGTTCAATCAGGGTCGAACCTGCACGCGGCAGGCCGACGATGAAGATCGGGTCCGGCGCGGGGCATCCCTTGCCGCCCTGTTTTTCAAACAGATCCGGCGTACAAATGCTGGCCTGCGCCGCCAATTCCTCTTCCATCTGATCGGATTTATAGCGCGTCTGGACCCGCTTCAGGTCATTCCCGCGCTCGTAATATTCAAACGCCTTGGCATAATCCTTCCGGTCCTCGAAGGCCTTTCCGAGCGCGAAACAGAGATAGATCCGGTCCTGGAACCCGAGATCGGTGCCGGCCTCCTGCGCCTGCATGGTCGCCAGCTCGTCATCGGAGAAAGCATAGGTCTTGAGATTGGCGAGCGCATACCAGGCATCGCCGTGATCCGCCTTGATCCGGGCGGCAGACTGATAAGAGGCAATCGCTTCATCCTGCTCGCCCAGCGTTTTCAGCGCATGGCCGCGGGAAGTCAGCGTGGCGGCATCTTCCGGCAGGGTTTTCAGGATGGTCTCAAACAGCGACAGGGCTTTTTCATAATCCCCGGTCTGCATGGACTCGATTGCCAGATGCGACTGGAAGAGCGGATTGTCAGGGTCGCGGTCATAGAGCGCCCGCGCCTGAGTCAGCGCCGCCTCGAATTTCTGACGCTTCCGCAACACATTGATGAAATCGAGCCGGACCTGGATATTGTCCGGATCGAGCTCGAGCGCGGTTTCCAGCAGGAAATCGGCATCTTCCAGCACACCAAAGCGCGAGCCGATTTCCGCCAGCAATCGCATACCCTCGATATCATGCGGGTTTTTCTGCATGAAGCTGCGGCAGAGCTGCTCGGCTTTCAGTAACTTGCCCTCATAGAGAAGGTGCGTGACCGAAACGAGATCGCGCGGCAAGGCCTCCAGCCGATTCACTTGTGCTTCGGCCTGGCCGGCTTCTGACGTCCGGCCCATGGCGCGCAGAATGTCCGCTTGCGATTTCCAGCTGGCGATCAGCGCCGGATTGAATTGGCAGGCCCGCTGATAGGCGAGCAGAGCGCGCTCCGCTTCTCCCGTATCGCGATAAAGATGACCCTCTTCCTGATAGGCGCGCCCGAAGTCCGGGGAGACCCGTTTGAGGGCATCAAGATCGGCCCGCGCCGATTCGGGCTTCTTGAGATAACGAAAACAGACCGCCCGCATATAGAGCGCGTCCACCGGCTCGGCTGTCTCGGCGACAACATCATTCAGGAGCGCTACGGCATCTTCGAAATCACCCGCATACATGAGCGATTGGGCCGATTGCATCGGGTCGGTTTGGGTCTCGTTTCCGTCGGGCAAATGTCTGTCCTGTCTGAAAAAAGTGGGCGCTCCGCCAAAGTGCGGAACGCCCACTCTACTGGTCAGCCGTACTCAGCCAAGGGCAGGATCAATATTGAACGCTGACGCGCACGCCCCAGGTCCGCGGCCGGGCAATCGTCACCCGCTCACGGTCATAGACGAAGTTATTGCTCAGCTCGGCCCGTTCATCCGTCAGATTGTCGACGAAGGCTTCGACGCTCCAGCGATCGCCGGTGAGACCGGTCGAGAAGCTGGCCATCGTGTAGCCTTCCAGATCAATCTTGTTGATCTCGATGACATCACTGACCGAATCCCCCGAGACGATGAGCTGTGGCATGACATGGGCGGTCAGACCGTTTTCAAGCTCCCACTCGTAGCGGGCACGGATATTCCCCTGGAAGTTCGGCGCAAACGCCAGTTCGGAGCCGACCAGCACATCATTGGTCGGGGTCAGAACTTCGGTGATTTCCGTATCCAGGAAAGAGAAGGCGCCCGTCACGGTCAGGCCCGGCATATCAGTAGGAGCCCAGGTGACATCGCCTTCTACACCGCGGATTTCGGCATTGGCCGCGTTATCCGAGAAGAAGAGGTTGGTGATCGACGGGTCGAAAATCGTGGTCTGCAAATTCTGCACATCCACGAAGAAGGCATTCCCGTTGAAGCGCAGCTGATTGTCCAGAAGGTCCAGCTTCCAGCCAAACTCGTAATTGGTCACTTCGTCGGTATCCAGCGCGAACGGAACGGTAAAGCCGTTCGGTCCGGCGGCACCGCCTGGACGGTTCAGGAGACCCGGACGGAAGCCTTCCGAATAGGTCGCATAGAGCATTATGCCCTCACGCGGCGTCCATTGACCGGTCGCCTTGTAGATCACGCCATCCGTGGCTGCGGTATCGGGCGCGCCCAGCGCCGCTGCGGCAGCAGCGGGAATCCCCGGTGCATTCGGATCGGTATAGGTGATGCGCGCCGCGTCATTGCACGATCCAATGAAAGTGAAGGATCCGTCGCCATCATAGAGGTCGGAAATATTCGTACCGAAGGCGTTTTCATCCACACCGCTGGAGTTACAGAAGGATGAATTGGCGCTGCCTTCCAGGTCCACTTCGATATCATAGGCGCGCGCCCCAAGCGTCAGGGCGAATTGCTCGTTCAGATCGAACGTCACCTCACCAAACAGGCCCAGCTGCACGTCAGTGCGCAAGACATCGTTCCGGAAAATCACACCCGCCGGGAAAGGTCCCGGATCGGAGTTGTAGACACCCGGCTGCGGGAAATTGTCCGGGAAACCATTCAGGCCAAACAGATTGATGTTCTCCGAGCCCGGATAGGTAAAGTCATTGCGTTCCGCCAGTTCCAGATCGCTGTAGAACCCGCCAAACGTGGCGCGGACGCGGCGGTCTTCCGGCGTCGTGAAGCGCAATTCCTGGGTAAAGACGGACGTCTCTGTCGTCGAATTCACATACAGGTTTGGCGCCTGACACGTTCCGGTCGGGTTGTTGCCCGCACCCGGATAGGACACCGAGCCGTCACAGATATAATACGGCAGGTATTGGCCGACGAAGAGATAGTCGGAATAGTCGACCCGCTGATCGGTCTGCCGATCCGTATAGGCACCGGTATAAACCGCATCCAGCATGCCGAGGCGGCCTTCCAGCGTCCAGGACGTATTGTGGAAGTCATCCTCCAGCTCGTCCTGTTCATAGCGCTGGATTTCCAGATCGCCGAGTGTCGGGTCGGAGAAGAAGACCCCGTCGGATTCCAGGCTCTGGCGGCTGTGCGTAACCCGCAGGCTGAAGTCCGGAGTGATGTCCCACAGGCCGCTGACGCGGAAACCCTGATAGACGGTGTCATTGAAGTTTTCCTCGACGAGACCGGCATTGTCGGCCGTCAGGAAAGTGACGCCGGACAGATCGGATGCGGCCTGGAAACCGGCCCGGTTATTATTCACCGGCACGCCGTTGGCGCGCACTGTCCCGGCGGCGCGGAAGCGGGCACTTTCCCGTGCGGTCCGCGTTCCCGCGACATTATCGATATAGCCGCCCTGGCTGTCGACATAGACGACGCCGCGAAGGGCAAAATTGTCGGATACGGGGAAGTTCACGACCGCTTCGACATTATTGCTCATCTCACCGTTTTCGGTGAAGGAAGTGCCAAAGCGTGCAGAGGCTTCAAAGACGCCGATCAGCGGTTCATTGGTGATCATCCGGACCGTACCGGCCTGCGAGCTGGCACCATAAAGCGTGCCCTGCGGTCCCGGCAGAACCTCGACGCGATTGATATCAGCGGCATAGACATCAAGATTACGGCCCGGCTGGGCGAGCGGCTGCTCATCGAGATAGAAGGCCACATTCGGGGCCAGGCCGGCCACACCTGCCGTTGTCAGATTCGGCGTCGTTGATGCCAGACCGCGAATGTAGATCGTGTTCTGCCCCGGGCCCGAGCCCCCTGCCGTCACACCCGGCAATTGCTGGAGATAGTCGGTGAAGACATCGACACGCAGTTCATCGAGCGTGTTCTCCCCCAGCGCGTTGACCGCAACCGGGATCGTCTGGGTGCTGGATTCGCGTTTGGTGGCGGTCACCGTGATGGTCTCGACCTGTGCGGCAGCAGTGCCGGTCACGGCCGTCGCCACAGCGAGAGATGAAAGAATGGTGGTCGTCAGCGCGCGCTTCTTGAGCATGGCTCTCAAATACCTCTTGTTATTTTGGATGAGCGGGGTCTAGGCGAAGCCGCTTGCCTTGGCTAGGCTTTCGTAGATATCTAAGCTTTATTGCCGAGGTACATGCTGCAATCGCGAAGACGACAACATGCTATATACTCAATCTTTTCAGCATGTTCTGTAATTTGTTGCATTACGACAACACCTTCGGGTCCGGATTCACGGTGTTTTGCGTGTAAAGTCACGCCCCGTATATGTTTCGTTGTCGAATGATTATTTTGAGCATGTTTCCGGTTTGGCAAACCGCCTAATAATATCGTGTTCGGACGAATCTGGAGACCTAGTATGAGCCGGCAGGATGATGTGTTGATTGCGGTCCGCCGGATTATGCGGGCAGTGGATCTGCATTCGAAAAAGCTGATGAAAGCCAGCGGCCTGACCTCTTCACAGCGTGTGGTTCTGCAAACGCTGTCACAGAGCGGGCCGAGTACGCCGGGCACAATTGCCCGCGATGTATCGCTTAGTCATGCGACCGTCACCGTGATTCTCGACCGGTTGGGCGAGCGGGGATTGATCACGCGGCAACGCAGTCAGACGGATCGGCGCAATGTTATGGTCGATATTACCGATTCCGGGCGGCAATGCCTGGCGGATGCGCCGGAAGCCCTTCAGGCCGGCTTTCTCAAATCCTTCGGCGACCTCGCCGACTGGGAACAGCTGATGCTGATCGCCTCTCTGCAACGCGTCGCCGAGCTGATGAGCGCAGAGGATGTTGATGCTGCGCCGATTCTGGATGTCGGGGATGTCCGGCGCACTGGCATGGACGATTCCGGCAACGGCGCGCCCCCGGCTGATGGCGACTCCAGCTGACACCGTTCTGAAAACATGATCCCCTCCATGACTCATTCGGCGTTAGTTTACAGCCCACAAGCAACCGATTGAAAACGTTAGCGCCATTAGCGCATCAGTTTACACGTAACCGTCTGAATTAGCTTGCAGAAAGCATAACTACGAATCTGGGGGTCGGGAGTTCGAATCTTCCCCGGTGCGCCATTCTTTTCAATGGGTTAGACGTTTTGTGAAATTGGCGAAAATGTCCGTGGGCGCACCATGGGCGCACCGATATATCGCGCTGCAAAATGTTGCGATGGGATTCAGGAAGCATATCCATGATTATCCTGCTGAGCTGCCATTGTGTTCTACTGTAGCCCACCACTCATGTGATTAAGTCGATTTCACCATGAGTTGGGTGCTCGCCTCGTCCAGGGTCGAATTTGGACGATCGGCATCAGGCTTGACCTATGCCATCCGCTCAGCTGCTTGCCGGGTTGCATCCCGTGCAAAACGACGTCAGTTCCAAAAAGTGCGGATCGAGAATCCTATGAGCCCCAAAAAAAGCCATCCGCGCACAAGGCGAAGTTCCTATAATAGGACCAGTCGGAGCAATCAAAACTAGTATTATTCCCTATCAACCGGGACCATCAACATCACACGAACGCCCATAATACCGTTCATTCTTAAAATGAGCAGTTCACGCCTTTCCATCTGTTTCCTTATCAGCAGTAGCGCTACGCAATCGACCTACACAAACGCCGCTATTTCTAGCTGTTTGGTGGCGCTTAATTCAGAAAGGTTGAGACACGAAATGAAATTTGTAGCACTCACAACCACCACTTTCATCTTGTTTTCGAGCACTGCTGCGGCACAGGATAACTATGTCTCAGGTCAATTTGGCATACGCGCCGTCGAGGAAACTGACGGCAGCTTGCAGAGCGGCTCCATTGATCTGGAACTCGCGAATGCTTCGTACTTCTCAGGAGTTTTTGGTCATCAGTTCGATCATGTGCGGATTGAAGGCGAGATCTCCCGTCGCGGCGGCGACTTTAACGCCTTGACGATCAATGGCACTGATGTCGGGGCCGCCGGGAGCGGTCTGGCGGCCACCGGGGTTATGGCAAACATACTGTATGATTTTCGGCCGGAACATGAATGGACCCCCTACATTGGGGCAGGCTTGGGAGTGGCTCGGGTTACGGCCGATTTCTCAGGTGCGGGCGGCACTATTGATGGTGACGCCACACCATTAGCCTTTCAATTGATCGGCGGCCTCTCTTACGACATTTCGTCTTCGGCGACGCTTTTCGCCGATCTGCGCTATTTTCGGGCACAGGACACCGAGTTCACTCTAGTAGCACCGCTTGGCACCTCTACGGTAACCTTCCAATATGATGGATATACGCTTGGTGCCGGTCTGCGTTTTCTGTTTTAGGCCGACAAATTGCGAAAGCTCGCTTAGTTAGAGGGGCGATTTCCTCAAGGGATTAAAGAGCCCTAAGATTCTGCCGGTTACTGACTGTTGCGGATACTATTCATGCCGAGATTGGCCAATGCGTGCAACTAATTCGCAGCGCTCGGAACGGTTTGACGGTCTGAATTTCAAATCTGCCATCTAATCAAATTGTGCAGTTTTGGGTCTGTAGTCTGGTACCCAGGAGAAACAAGGGTTTTGCGCTGAACATGAGCGTTTTGCGCCGGAAGGTTTGGACAGGCCTATGCTTTGCTATAATTCTGGATCGACTTTGGTTGTGGGGGCCGGACAACTGTTCGCAGAGTCGAAATCCTGGTTAAACCAATGGACGAAACGGCGTTGCGTATCTTTGCCGGTTCGGCTGCTCTGCATGTGTGTCTGCTTTTTGGCAGCGAGTCCCGCTTTGGCTCAAGATGGACCGAGTTTTCGCATGGGCGATAATCCGCTCTGGGCGGATGTAGTAATTGAGTCAGGAAATTGGCAGCCCATGGACACCATGAGCGAGACGCCCGAGGGAATATTTTGGATACGCCAGACAATTGAATTACCCCCGGGATACAGTCAGTTTCATGATCCGGTCATCGTCCTCGAATCCCATGCGGCTTACCAGATTTTCTGGGACGGGCGTATGATCGGCCAGTCCGGACAGGTCGGAGAAACTACGCAGGATGAAACGCCCGGGTTCGCGCGGGCGGTTTTTGGCCTGCCGCCGGCTTTCATGACGGCTGGTTCTCACATTCTAGCGATACGGGCCTCATCCATGAACCGGGCACCGGGTCAGGCGTTTTTCCTTACGGTAGATTTTGCTGATGCCGGAACGCTAATCCGAGGTGAACGCCACCGAAGCGCATTGGCCGGTGCCGCAGCAGGTCTGTCTCTGTTACTGATAGTGCTATTTGTTTATATCGCCACTATTCGTCCCGCGGATCGCGGTCGTTTTCTGCTTGCGGCAGGGCTGTCCGCTGCAGCGCTGGCGATCATCACGCTTGAGCTGTCCACACAGGCTTTCGCTTTCAACTATTCGTACACCTACTGGCTGGAGCGCTTGGCAGCCTTGCCTGCCGTGATGCTATATCTGGGGCTTCCACTTTTCGTGGCGCTGCGGTTCGAGTTTCGAAGACTTTATCTGTGGCCGGTTCTTGCAGGCGCCGGACTCTTGGCAAGCCTGTTTGCGGGTCAAGTGGTCGCAGCCGATGCCGACCTGATCGCTTTCGCGGCGCTCTGTCTTTTGGGCATGGTTATGGGTATGACCATGATGAGAGCGGCTCGACGCAATGCCGTGGTGATTTTCGGTGCATTTGGGATTTGTCTGATCGCTATTTTCCTGGACCGGCAGAATCTCTCCCTCTTCCTGGTAGCGATAGCCATTCTGCTTTCTGCCGAGCTGGTTTTTGATCTGGTGTATCAGGAAATCCGGATGGCCCGGCTATCCGCCAAGGCCAGCCGCCTTCAGGTCGAAGTGCTCAGCCGTCACATTCAACCGCATTTCATCATGAATTCGCTGACAACGGTGATGGAACTTTACGAGACCCGTCCCGACGAAGCGGTCGGTTTCATCGAGGATCTGGCCACAGAATTCCGCCAATTCGCCCGGATGGCAGACCAGACCCTGGTCACGCTGGATCGAGAAGTCGACCTTTGCCGCGCTCATGCCGGGTTGATGTCACGGCGTATGGGAAAGGACCTCCGGGTACTGGTTGACATCTCGGACATGCAGGCAAAGTTGCCACCCGGCGTGATTCACACCCTTCTCGACAATGCGCTGACACATAACAGCTATGATGGACCCGAAATTGCCTTTCATCTGGCTCAGTCTTGTGACGATAAGGGGACGGCGTATGTTTTCACCGCACCGATGGGAAAGCGCACCAGCCACACTGATGTCTCGAGCGGGACAGGAACGCGATACATAAACTCCCGGCTTAACGAAGCGTTCGGGAGCCAGTGGTCCATGAAGGCGGGCCCGGAAGGAAATAACTGGGTAACGCGCATTCACATCGAGGCGCACTCATGACCCCATCCGATATATCATCTGTCCTGATCATCGAGGACGAACCGCTGATTGCGCAGCGCCTCGGACGCATGTGCGAGGAAATCCTGCCGCCCGGCTGCCAGATTGAATTTGCTACCGATACTGTCGCAGCGCTGGGCTGGCTGGATACACATACCGCGGACGTCATTTTTCTCGACCTCAACCTCAAGGGCGAAGATGGATTTGACCTGATCCGCCACCTTTCCAGTTATGCCGCGCAAACGATCGTGGTTTCGGCGAATACTGATCGGGCCATTGAGGCTTTCGAATTCGGGGTGGTGGATTTCGTGCCAAAGCCTTTCAGCAAACAGCGCCTGTCGACCGCCATCGACCGCTTGGCACTGACATTGCCACCGGGTCAGACTGCCCTCAAATACGTCTCTTTCCGGGTCGCCGGAAAAGTTCGCACCTATCGGGTCGAGGATATCCTCTCCATTTCTGCCGATGACAAATACAGCCAGATCACAATGGTGGATGGCGAAACCCTGTTCCACGACAAGGCGCTAGGCGCGTTCGAGCAGCGCCTGCCAGATCGATTCATGCGCGTCCATAAATCCCATATCGTGAATCTGGACCGGATTGCCGCGTTCAGATCGGCACCCGGCAGCCGCTATCTGATCGATCTCGATGGCGGAAGCAGTGTTCCCGTCAGCCGGCTGCAAGCGCCGGTTTTGCGTAAAATTATCGCCTAACTTCGTATTTTTGAGACCCCGACGCCCGCTTTGAGCACTTCGCGAAGTGTTGTTTGAAGTTAATCGCCGGCGCGGGCACTTCTCCACCTGAACCGCAGATACGCCGCGCCCGCGGTATGGAGAATCAAATGAAAAAAATTCTTTCAATGACGTGCGCATTTGGCTGCCTTGCCTTTTCAACAGCCCTTGCCGCCCAGGATATGACCATGGGTGGTGGCCCACTGATTATGAATGCGCGCCTGCACCCGGCATATGACGATGCGGCCCTCGGTCCGGAAATCAATCGCGCGATTTCGGAACTGGGCTTGCAGGAGCAGGCAGAGACCACCGCCGCCGCCTTTACGCGGGACAACGCCGTGCCTCTGGGCTTCCCGCTGAGGGCGTCCGCAGGTGCTGAGGACGCGCAGATCCATGCCACCGTCAATTTTGTCGATCTCAATACTGTCGGCGGGGTCACGCGCGATTATAATTGTGGCGCACGCACCTATGACGGCCATAACGGCATCGACTATCTTGCTGCGCCCTTCTGGTGGGACAGGATGGATCAACGCGATGCCGAGGTTGTCGCTGCCGCTCCCGGCGTGATCCTTTTCAAGATCGATGGCAATTTCGACCGCCAGTGCCGCACCAATAGCAGCCAGGATAACCTCGTTGTCATCCTGCACGATGATGGCCTGGTCGGCGTCTATCGGCATCTGAAGTCCGGATCGCTGACCAGCGCAGAAGTTGGCAGCCGGATCGAGGAAGGTGATTTTATCGGTATCGTCGGAAGCTCGGGCTCGTCAACCGCCCCGCATCTGCATTTTGAAACGCAAATTTATGATGCCAATAATCCGGGTGGCGGGCAGGTCGTTGATCCGAATGCCGGTTCGTGCGGAGGGGGCACGTCGCTTTGGCGCCACCAACCTGCCTATTTTGACCCTGACGTCCTGTCCATTCGCACCCATGCCTTGCCGCCGGTTGTCTCGTCCTTCGCATCGGCCTGCGTCGCCGACCAGCCGAACTTTGCCGATCGCTTCCAGCCGGGGCAGCAAGCCTACTGGGCAGTCTATCTGCGCAATCAGCGCCCGGGCGAACTGGTTGAGCTTGAGGTTTTCCGGCCCGATGGCTCCAGCTTCCAGAACTGGACGCTGGGCACGACGCTTACAGGGTTTCAACCCTTTTCCTACTGGTATGCTGGCGCCCAACTGCCGGCCAATGCCCCGACAGGACGCTGGCGTTTCAGCGCAAGGTTCGCTGACCGGACGCTGGAACGCATGTTTCTTGTCGGCAATGAAAACGTGACCGGGGATGTGAGAGTGCGCGCATCTGTCCTCCCGGCCAGCCGGTCCGTTCGCTCCGGAACCCCTGCCACGGCCTTCGCAACGGTGCTTAATGCCGGTGCCCAGGATGCGCTTGGCTGCTCTATTCGAACCGCTCAGCCCTTTGATGGCGGTTTTGAATATAACGAGACCAACTCGGCAACCAATGAAGTCACCGGTACGACCAATGCCCTGTTTGACCTGCCATCGGGCACGTCACGATCCTTTGTGATCGCCGCTCAACCTGCAACCGGATCCGTCGGGGAATCACTGGACCTGACTCTTCGATACGATTGCGCGAATAGCGATGCCGCCCCGGTAATTGTCGGCGTCAATTCTCTACGTCTGTCCTTCGAGGCTGCGGATCAGCCCGACATGATCGCGATTGCAATCACGCCGGATCAGAATGGCATACTCACGCTGAATGGCACCAACCGGCCCGGCGCATTTGCGGTGGCCACTGCAAATGTCGGCAGCGCTGGCACGTTGACCGTCAGGCCTCGGATTGCCGGTCTAGACGCTTCAAACGTGACGCTGACGATCTGTGAAACCAATCCGGCATCAGGTCAGTGTCTCACTCCTCGTGCAGCTTCGGTGCAGCGGTCCTTTGCGACCAATGAAACCGCCAGCTTTGCGATCTTTGCGGCTGCCGCCAGTCCGATCAGCTTCAGTCCAGCCACACGGCGGATATTCGTAGAAGTAAGGGATAACGCCAGCGTTTCGCGAGGATCGACCAGCATTGCAGTGCGCACAGCTGCCAACTGACCCAAAGCCTTTTAGAAGAAATGGAGAGTCGTGATGCTGGCATTGTTTATCATACTGGCGGCTTTACAGGAGTCGGACGGGAACTACGCTGACGTGCGGCGCATAATGGTCGAAGCCACCGTGGATGTGGATTATCAGCCGGAATTTCCTGCTTTGGACAATGGACACAACACAACTGTCCTGATCGATCGCTATCACGATACAATCTACAGGATTGATGGGATTGCTTCCGGAACCTCGACCTTGCTCGAAATTCTCGCCGCGGATGGATTTCAGACTGCCTATCTTGATCAGGCCATTTCCGCAGAACGTTTGGCTGAATCAGATGTTCTGTTCATACACGGGCTTCCGAATGAGGAGGTCCAGCTTCCAAATGGCGGCACGTTCTGGCGCTCGCCTCTGGCCGCCGGGGAAATTGACTCTGTTGTTCGCTGGGTGGACGGCGGCGGGGGGCTTTTTCTGAGCCTCAGCCATTTTCCAAATGGCAGTGGTGCCCTGCCCCTACTGGAGGCGTTTTCGGTCAGGTTTCGCGATGGCTACATTTATTCGGACAGCTATCCGAGCTTTACCGATCCGGTGAACGGACATTGTTCGCACTATTTCGGCCTTTCATCGCAGGACCATACGCTGAACACAGATCACCCGCTTCTGCAGGATGGACTTCCGGTGTCGCGTGTTGATCTTCATTGCGGCGCCGGCGTTTTCCGCGAAGCAGAGGACGTCGTGCTAGGCTTTCCAGCGGGATCGATTAATTATGATGCAACAGGGCAGATATCAGAAACGTCAGATTTTTATGCCGGCATGATAGCCTTCAACTACGGTGCCGGGCGGGTCGTAATTGCGACTGACCAAGGATTGTTTCGAGACTTCATATTTGAATTCGACTCCGGAGATCAGGTCTTTGTCACGATAACCGGCCCTGAAAACGATAATGCGAATCTGTTTGTAAATACCGTGCGGTGGCTGTCGCCAAACCTCAGATAGTTGCCTCTCGATTTTTCGGTGCAGTTAGACCTAAGCGAATGCGTGGGGCGTGTCAGATTAAACCATGAGTTATAGGTTCACCCGCCAAAATCAGCGGGATGAACAGGCCCATTTAGATATTACCAATCGTCACCGGAGATTATCAGCCTCGTTGTGATGATGTATATCCAGTTTCCGCCGTCGCTTTTGGCTTGTCTCCATCGCTGTGGTTGTTGACAAATGGGAATTTCAACCACGATTTCAACGTGGCATATTGTTCGGCAAACTAGTTCCAGCGATTGGCGGATTGAAGGGCATAGACGGCTAGGGCAACCTATCTTTGCGTGTGTGAAGGGAAACTGATGATAAGAATATTTGCGGCCCTTTTTGTGATTGCGAATTTCCATGGGGCTTTTGCGACGGTTTCTGCTCAATCCCATGAGGAACAGCGAACCCGCATGATCGTGCAATTTTCAGTGCCAAGCAGCCTTGATGAGCTAGCCGTCGAGGAGCGGCAAGAAATCGTTCGACAAACGAGCCAACGTGTCTGGGAGAGGGTGATCCAACTTGAAAGTCAAATTTCGGAAAATGAACCCCCAGCGGTCGATCTGCCACGGCTAGTTCGCGAGTTCGATTACACGCCCGCTATAGTCGTTGAATTGAACGCGACAGAGGCCAGTCAACTGCGCCAAGACCTTGGAGTTATTTCTGTATTTCCGGATAGGTTAGACCGGCCAATGCTTGATCGTAGCATTCCTTCAATCGGCGCAGATCGATTGCACGCGCTTGGCATGAGAGGACAAGGAACATCGATTGCGATCTTAGATACTGGCATTGATGTCGATCACCCAATGTTGGCTGGAAGGGTGGTTTCGTCTGCCTGTTTCTCGACAGAAGATGAAGGCGTTTCGGAGACGCTTTGCCCGAATGATTTGAACGAGGACGCGACGTCACCCGATGCGGGTAGAAACTGTTCTTCCCCGCTTTCGGTGTCAGCAAATGGTGCAAGAGGATGTGCACACGGCACCCACGTTGCTTCGATAGCAGCCGGCGCTGAGATACCTGATCCTTCAAATAACGAGATCATGCTGATTGGAGTCGCCGCCGATGCAGGTGTGATCCCGGTGCAGGTGTTCTCGCGATTTAACGGGCGCGACAACTGTGGTTCGGCTCAACCATGTGTGTTGAGCTATCAGAGCGATCAGATCGCTGCATTGGAATGGCTATTCGAAAACCGCGACGCGTTTTCACTTTCTGTGATCAATATGAGCCTTGGGTCTGGCCGTTTTGAAAGCGATTGCCCGGCAGACCCTCGCACACATATCATTGAGATGTTGCGAGACGCCGGCGTCTTTGTCGTAGTTTCTGCTGGAAATGATGGGTTTTCAGATGCTGTTTCAGCACCGGCATGCGTTTCCGAGGCAGTAGCGGTAACAACCGATGCTTCTTTTGCCAATCAAAGCCATCTGGTAGATTTGTCGGCTCCGGGGGTCAGTATCACGGCTGCTTTTCCGCAGTCTGCAAACAACACCGAGACCCAAACTGCGACAAGTAGTGGTACTTCAATGGCTGCGCCTCACGTCAGTGGGTTGTTGGCAGTATTACGGGCAGCGTTTCCATCCGCCAGTTTAGATCAGATCGAGTCCACATTAGCAGGCGTTGTTTCGGGGGATGGCGCTTTCCACAGCAGGATACCACCAACAGTGCGTGGTGATTTGGCAGCGACCAATCTCGATACGACAAGCGGCGGTCGAATTGGCGATCTTCGTGTGAATACGCTTCAACCAATTACATTCGAGCAGCGATTGTTCTCGAATTCTTCGCTAGAAGTACCAATTTCAATCGAGAATATTGGCTCTGATACTATCGAGTGGCGTGTTCGCTCTTCGGTTTCGTGGCTGGCTTTTCAACAACAGACGGGCGACAGGGCATCTCCTCCAACGAATATATTGGATGCACCAAGTATCGAGGCAGTTCTTGAGCCGGGACAAACAATTCAACTCGACCCAACGATCTTAGATAGGGGGCTGTCACCCGGTGTATATCGCGGCGCAATATGGGTCGGCCAAAGCGGTAGCGGATCGGAAATACCGATATCGGTTGTCGGCCGGTTTACTGATCCAGAACCGGTAAATGATGACTTCGACCATCCAATAACGTTCCAAGGTCGAGCCGGCATTCTTTCTTTTCGCAACAGCTTGGCGACCTTCGAACCCGGCGAACCCGAGCATGGAACGCAAGGAGCTGGTCGGTCGCTTTGGTGGATCTATCAGCCCGATGTCACTGGCACGTTTTCCATTGCGGCATCAGGTGAGAGAGGGGCTGTTGTCGCGGTTTATTCCGGAAATGCCATTGATGGCCTCACATTGATTGGAAGTAGTGTCGAGAACGAGGCTTCGACTTTTGGCGAGCCCGTAGAATTTCAGGCGACGGAAGAAACGCCTTATCGAATTGCAATTATGAACCCGCAGTCGTCATCAGGTGGCAGCGGCGAGTTTCGCTATCGCTTCATTCCAACATCGCCACCAGCCAACGATGAGATTTCCAATGCGATTGAACTGGAAGGCGAAACCGGGATAGTTCGAGTAAGCCCTTGGGGAGCTACGCGAAGCGAAGTCGAAGAAGACTTTTTTAATTCTGCACATAGTCCGGTTTGGTATCGATGGACGGCACCGCAAACAGAATCTTACGTTTTCTATACAGTGAACATGGATGCTCCGGTCTATGCGTTTACGTCGATGACGCCGACCCAAGAAACAATGGTCATTGACTATGGTGTCCTCGACGAGCCCTATTTTGGTGGAACTATCCATGCCGAGGCTGGGACGACGTACTACATTGCCACGTATTATTCGACCGGATCATCCGAGGAATTTGAAACAGACCTCGCTTGGCGCAGGCAATCACTCCCAATAACAAGTCTAAGAGCGGCGGTTTTGCCAAGCACGCGGTCAATTTATCTTGGTGAACAGGCCACCGCATTTGCTACGATCATAAATCCCGGATCAAATTCTGATGCTCGAAATTGCCGCCTGCTTCCACCGGCCAACTTTCAAGGCACTTTTTCTTTCTGGCAGACTGATCCTGCGACGAACGTCGCCGTCGGGGAAGAAAACGAACCGGTTGATATTGCGTCAGGTGGCGCTCAAAGTTTTGCTTTTGCAGCTTCATTGCCCGAAGTTGGAAATGCGGTCGTAGGGCCTATGTTTAGGTGCGATCAATATTGGTACGATGGACGATCGTCCAGCGTTTCCAGCTTGGCACTTTCTGTAGAAGACGAACCGGTTTCAGATATTATTTCAATCGCTCTGACAGCGACCGGAGACGGGGTAGTCAGGCGGTCTCCCAATGGGGTTGGTGCATTCTCGGTAGCAGCCATCAATATTGGTAGTTTGAGCCAAGTCCGAGTGTCACCTTCTATTACGACTTCCAATGATATCGTGGCTTTGGAAGTTTGTGAGACGAATCCAGCGAACGGCCAATGTCTGACATCGCGATCAGAATATGTCTTGTCTGACTTTTTGAATGGCGACGTGCGAACTTACACCGTCTTCGTTCGATTCAACGAGGCTGACATACGATTGGCTCCGGCACATAATCGAGTGCAATTGGAATTTTTGGACGGCCGAAACCTCTCGGCCGTGCGCGGAGCAACAAGTGTCGCTGTAACTTCTCAGTGAGAAGACAGCTTCACTGGATACTGACCCTATGAAGCATCGGCTTCAAAAGGCGTAATTCAATTTCAGTGAAGCCGGAATATGATTAGCCGAAGAAGCGTCACAAGGGCTTGGTCTATTGGTTTACCTTGACCCAGCCCCCTGATCCGGGCTGATCGTTAGTAGAGTCTGTTCGCCTTTCTTTCTGGTTTTGGTTCAAGGTTCAAGGCCCGGTGAGCGGAGCCCATGCGTAGCTCAGGCGAACCGGGCCGGTGTTTGCGGGTTTGCTGGGCGTAGATGACCGGGGCCAGCCCTCCCAGCGAGGTGTGGGGCCGGCAGGTATTGTAGTCGATCCGCCAAGCCTCGATCAGGGTTCGCGCTTCGGAGAGTGACGAGAACAGGTGCTCGTTCAGGCACTCGTCCCGCAGGCGGCCATTGAAGCTCTCCACGAAGCCATTCTGCTGGGGCTTTCCCGGGGCGATGTAATGCCATTCGACACCGCGCTCTTTCTGCCAGCGTAGGATGGCGTGGCTTGTCAGCTCCGTGCCATTGTCCGAGACGATCATGGCCGGCTTGCCGCGCCGGGCGATGATCCGGTCCAGTTCCCGGCCCACGCGCACGCCCGAGAGCGAGGTGTCGACCGTGATCGCCAGTGCTTCACGGGTGAAGTCGTCCACCACGCACAGGGTGCGGAAGCGACGCCCGTCGGTAAGCGCATCCGCCACGAAGTCCAGGCTCCAGCGCTGGTTGGCGCCGCTCGGCAGCAGCATGGGACGGCGCGTTCCCGTGGCCCGCTTGCGGCCCCGGCGTCGGCGTACCGCCAGACCTTCCTCGCGGTAGATACGGTAAAGCTTCTTGTGGTTCGCATTCAGCCCCTCCCGGGCCAGAAGAATGCCCAGACGGCGATAGCCGAAGCGGCGACGTTCGCCAGCCAGGTCGCGCAACCGCTCACGTAGACGCTCATCGCCCGCATCGCGCTTGCGATACTGGAAGGTCGAGCGGTCCAGCCGGACCAACCGGCACGCCCGACGCTCGCTCAGCCCGTGCGCCTCCACCAGGTGACGCGCGGCCCGCCGCTTCACATCGGGCGTTAGAAGTTTTTTGAGGCGAGATCCTTCAGCGCCGCATTGTCCAGCATCTGCTCGGCCAGTAACCGCTTCAGCTTGGCATTCTCTGCTTCCAGCGTCCGTAGACGCTGAGCATCCGACACCGTCATGCCGCCGAACTTGGCCTTGTACTTGTAAAAGGTCGCGTCCGAGATGCCGTACTTGCGGCATAGCTCCTTCGTCGTGACACCCGCTTCGTGCTCGCGGAGCATCCCGATAATCTGTTCTTCCGAATAACGGCTCTTGCGCATCGTCCATCCTCTTCTCGATGGACTCTACCATCCCGTGGCCGGAATTCAGGGGGCTGGGTCATAATGTTAGCCGGCAAATCATGAGCACAGAAGAAAACCCGAGCGTGTTAGTTCGGCTCGGGCATCTTTCAATCTGATATACCGCCAAGAGAACTCAATCGGTCAGAGAAGCTCCGGCCAATTCGTGCTGCAGCTGTTGTTTCGCTTCAGCAAGGTCATCAGCCAATAGCTCTTGAGCCAGCGCCTGATCTTGCCAGACAAGTTTATCGCATTCGCATGTCACGAAGTCCGGCCCTTCTTCCATTGTGCAGAGAAAAACAGAGTTGATGTCGCCGATATCGTAGAATTCACGAACCCCCTTGGCGACATAGCGGCTGAACTCAATGAAAACCGGCTCTGCCCCGCATTTCGCACACCATGGAATACCGTTCTCGCTGATGATCGTCAGCATATGAACGCACTCCCCCCAATCATGATTAGGCAGAGACTGCATCAATTCCGCATTATACGTATTCTGGCGAAGCGATTGCAGCGAGTAGCGCTCGACGATGAACTGCTGCGTTTTCGATCTCATTTCATGGTCCGACATCACGCGGCCCTCCGCAATCTCATCGAAAGCACCGTAGTTTGTCGAGCATCTGAACAAACGGCTTCCCGATCGGGGATGGCGCAATGTTGGATGACGCGACAGGGGAGTTTAAACGCAGATATGCCTACACTGTGCTTCCGGCGTCTGTCGGCTTTCTGGCGCATCTCGATATAGTCCGGTTGCCCCTCAGCCGAATGAACCCTTGCCTTCAAGAAGAGACGCATCGGCGGCGCCGCCTTATACATTGGGCTTTGTTTGAAAAGATCAGGCAAACCAAGAATTTTGCCGATCATTGATTTCGTCCATCCACGCTGCAAAACTTCATTCTGTGAATAGTATTTTACTTTCTTCATTACATTTACTCATACGACAGAGTTAATTAATGTTCTCTCCCCTTTGTCGCTCGGCGTTTATATCCGTCTATAATAATGCTGTCAATACAAAAGGGGGTTCATTTCGGTTTTTTCTATATTTTGTTCTACATTGTCTTGTTTATATTTGTTCTATTTCGAAACTTCCCTAAATTCTATGTTTTATTTGAAATCTATGTATTCATCAAATGTTGATTTGTTTTCTTCGTTACTGGTTCCGACTGAATTTTTTCAGAAGAAAACCCGAGCGTGTTTGTTCGGCTCGGGTTTCTTGGTCATGCATCGATCGGATCGATTGCCCGTTAAACGAGGTATTCCTCAGGCATCATTTCATCAATGTCAGCCGGATCAGCTTCACAGATGTTCTCTGCGGCTTTGATGGACAAACGATAATCGTCGATGCCGACGAGAGCCTTGCTTATGTACCGCAACTGCGGCTTCACAATTCGCCATTGCCGGCGGTTGCAAAGGTTTATTGCAGACATCACCCCACCATCGATATGATTGGCCATCTCTTCGATATAGTGATCTGAGAACACGATCTGACAGTGCCTGTATTCGTTCTCTTGCACGACGCAGAAATCGACATCATCGCTATAGAACTGCCGGGAGCGGCTATAGTGATTGATCACCGACTCCAGACCCATCGCGTCCAGATCGTCACAGACCAACTCATAAATCCGACGTGGAAGCGGTTTGCCACGAGCCGGCATCTTCACCTGATACTCGGTATGTGACGACACTCCGGACAAATCGTTTCCGACATCGTCCGCTGGTTGTTGAATCGATCCCTTCACATCAAACATGATCCAGCTCCTTCTTTGTAGAATTCGCCAGATACTGATTTGAGCACGGCTCTGGCCGCAGGTGACAGTCGACACAGCGTTCGTCCGGATGGCAACCGCAAGGGTCAACGAACCGGGTTTGATGATCAATAAGATGATCGCTAATGGCTTCAATCACATCGATCAGATCAAACTCATCTGCTGTGAGATCGATCATCCAGATGGTTTGAAGGGGTTCACCACACTCTTCAAATTGGGGGTTGGGATCGATCAATTCGATTACCATCCCGTTGCCTGATAGAAGAGTTGTGTATTGAACGATTGGACGATTATTCAGCGAATACCCCCAATCATGTTCGCGAACATTGTGCAAATGAACGCGAATAGAGACACCCCGGCGAAGTTGATCCTCAACCAACCAGAGCGTTTGTTTCTTTATTTCAAAGAAAGACATATCTTCTCCTTTTACGACCGCCTGTGGCCGTAATAGGATCATATGACATTGGCTTAGAGCGTTATACAAAACCAAGTGTCATGGCAGCTTAACCGATTGTATTAGAACGAAATAATATGTGAAATTCATTCACGCGGCGGACGTGATCGTTGATGATCCGCAACTGTTCAGCACAGTTGGCGCCCGGCACAACAAAGAGCGTATTTCTCAACTCGACAGTTAGCGTCTCTTCATCAGTTTCTTCATCGGTTTTTATGAGAGGACTGAACAGATCAATCTCAATTAGATACGCATCACCTTTGAGTTCGATAACAGCCAGACCTTTGTAGAGATACCGATCGCCTCGTGCTTTGATGTTGCCGAGGTTAAAAAACAAATGACATTCGAGTTTGAACAAGAAGAGCTCAAACGTATCAGGGATGATCATTTTGAGTATATTTGCTGTGTTGAATAAACGCATAACATATTCCTTTTGAAATACTTATGCGAAATGCTCAAAAGTGGTGTGCATCGATCATGAGCGGTATGGAGTAATCACCTCCACACAAGAAAGGGCCAGCCCCTGATGAGACTGACCCTCCGTGCATCAGCTGGCGCCTAATCAGGCAAAACGGGATAACCAGCTGGTCGATTTGTCATCAGTTTTATCGGCTTTTTTCGTGACCTGATCAGCCCATTGTCTGACATCTTCAGGCTTCCACACCGTTCTTCGAGCGGTGATTTTGAATGGTGCTGGGAATGAACCATCGCGAACCTTGCGCCTGATGGTGGCCTCACTGAGTTTCGTGATCTCAACAAGTTCGCTCATTGAATAAAATAGCATCTGCATTACCTCCACAGATGTATTTACGGCGATTGTCCGAAACTGTGTGTCAAAGATCGGTCTTGGCCATATAATCGCCAGAATGAATGCTTATGAGAGGGCGTCGGTAATGAAAGGCGCTTATGACCGACACCTCCCACACATCCCGCATCAATTCTCATTCCCCAGTTCAGCACATTCAGATCAAACCGCGTATTAGCCATGCCCTTGATCAATTGGCGGGGCCTTGGGCGGATCATCTGGCTGAACTGTTTCCGTTTCCACATTCTGACTTTGTCGATCGCTCATCCATGTGGATGCATGTCGCCGGACTCGTTCTGGCAAACCCGATTTCCTCAAATAACAATGTCCGGGTGGTCTTTAATCATCACCGTGATTGGCGTGATGCGGCATTTGTCGGGTCACCGCGGTTCACCGCCGACAATGTATACGTATTGAAGAAGCTCACGCTGCCGCTTTGGACGCGTGAAGAATATCGCTTGTTCACGCCGCTTCTTGATTGTGACCGGGCACTGAAACTGATGGCGCATGCTGATCAGGTGACACCGGCACTGGTCCGCAAGATTGCCCATCTGCCGGCCGAATTTCGTGACCAAAAAATTGTCCAATTTCTCCTCACTGAGGGGGAGGCAACACTTCTCCACCGCCTGTTTAATCATCGCGGTGATCACGAGAAAAAGCGCATCGTTTCATCCCTGAAGTCGCAGAAGGACCGACCCTCCTTCTGGCGCAAGGCGAGCCAATATTTCTTTGAAGGTTTCCGTGAATTTTCCGGCGTATTGGATATCGCTGATGATCGCTTCCAGACAATCAGACACGTCCACGAGCTCATTCAGACTTCCCGTAAATACAAGGTTTGTGTGAATAATTACGTCTTTGAATGTTTGTCGGGAATGTGCGGTTTCTTGATTTTTCATGGGAAAGAAACGGCGATCATTTGCTATGAGCCCCGGATCGGAAATCGTTACATTATTGACGAGATCAACCTGCCGCAAAACAAGGCGCCGTCCGATGAAACCATCACGGAAATCACATCCGTTTTGAAAGATTATGGCTTTGATTTTGGCGATATCGATCCGGTGGAAGTCTTCCGTTCAATTGATAATCGCATGCACCGCCTCGCCATTGCTGGTCATGAATTGGATTCCAACAAGGCCACAGAAAAGCTGCATGACCGCCTCGATCAGATCGATCAAATTCGGTCAGTGGGATAATGATCAGCGGCTGGTTCGCCAGACCCGTATGCGATAGCGATAATCAGACCATCCTCCATCGCCCTGATAGGTTTGTTCCCACCGACACATCCAGATTTCTTCTGTCTGTGCACCAAAGGCATTTTCGCCACGAACGCGATATCGGTTCAGAAATGTATTGGTGCTGACCTCTTCACCTTCCAGATAATGAATTTGAACGTCACTTGGATTTCGCATTCGATCCCGTATTTCCGTTTTACAGTCCCAACTGGCATTGGCCCGAGGAGAAACATCGCAGGCAGAAAGAGCTCCAAGTGCTCCAACCATTGAAATGACCACCATCAATTTGGAGCCAATAATCTTTGTAGAATTACCCATCAGTTGAACCTCCCGACCTGTTCTTGCGGCGGTCCATCAGATCACAGTCATCAACTTCAACACCGGCGTCCTTCAATGCAGACAAAACAAAGCACCGAAGTGTCTGTTCATTTTCGAATGCCTTCACGGCAATTCGGCGCTTCAGGCTCTCGCTGACGCGTAATTGAAGGATGGTTTCAGATGATTGGGACAAGTTGCACCCCCATGTGAGGGCGACCCATATATGTGACAGATCAGATGAATTGAAGAACAATCAATCTTCATTCCATCAATATAGAATGAAGTCATTACATCGACTGATTTGGTCGCCATCCAATAAAAACGCCATAAACTCCCACAGAGAGCCGTCTTGTTCCAGATGATGAAGAAGGGCCGGTTGATGTAAGAACGCGTGATGCCAAGCCTCACACAGCCCTGTAAACGCCAATTCAGATCATCTGTGGCGATCACTCATTTCAAAACCACCTTCAAAGCCGAATTGCCCGGTGGTTCTGACTCTTCACAATGTCAAACATCGAGATCATTCTTTGACCGCCACGGCTGATCGCATCAGGCTGATCAGTGACGCGTGTGGTTCAAAGAGTGATCCTCTGTATGGATGATATGACATTGTGCCGGGGATTATATTTGGACCGCTGACGATGATCGTAGTGGGCAAGATGATGCGTCAAAACATAGCAATGGCTGTGAAGATGATACCTGTTCTTTGATCAATGCATGGCCGTGGGAACAGTTGTTCAGCCATCATCTGCAACTGCTCTTTTAAACTCATCGATACGATTGCGAACAGCGGTCTTCATAATTTCAGGCATGATTATACACTGGATCGTGCCTCCCCATTACACGCCCAGTTACACCAGTCTGATCATCAATCACGCTTCATCGGTTCCCGAATCCACGGTCACGCTGACAATCAAACTTGGTCAGAAGCCAATTCCAGAAAGTTGCATTCAATCAAATCGAGATTGTGGAATGCATCCTTCTGGGCATAGCCTGCATACCCGAAATCAACGGGTTGCATTTTGACGTCGACCTTTCGACCGTCAGCGTATTTATCCAGATACGCTTCTAGTTTCGCCTTTATTTGTGGCATGGCGATCTGCAGCAGCTGACCTTCATACTCAGAGAGGAACAATTCCGCATGGAAATGCCATCGGCATTCGCTGCCATGCTTTGTGTGGTTCTCTGGATAAATACAGAAAAAGAACATGTCTTTCGGCGCATAGGCGACATTTGCGTATTGCCGCCAAGCTCTTGTCGCCAGCTTCTTGGCCAGAGCTTTGACTATTGGCCGCTCTTCTTCATTTTTCCGAGACAACCATTCTGACTGATGGAATGGATTGCCCCGCTCCTTGAAACCGATGGTTATTTCGTGGGTCAGCACACGACCGCGTTTATAGGCTTCACGATGAATCCAGCTTCGCGTGGTCCAGCGATAACTTGGTTTTGTATGGGTAGTTGTTGCTTTGATGTTTCCGGTCCAACCGCCGGCCTTCATTGCTGAAGTCCAATTCCGGTTATTCACAAACCAGCTGTCCCATTCATGCTTGTCCCAGACATATGACCGGATGATCTGGCCATGGCTGATCTGCGTTCGCTCTTCAGGTAACGGCATTCCATGATGATGCATGAGATTCTGAATCACAGGATCATTCACACCGCCCAGCTTCGACCGAATTGCGGCGAGCCCTATGAACTCAATCTCTCGGGGTAAGGCTCGCAGCGCCTTTTCCAACCTCGTGCGTTTATCGATGACGTCCATCTGCATGCTTCATGTCCTTTGTGTATACCGTAGGACAAATGCCGATGAGATTCGCATGTCGCCCTACGATTATTTACACAGACATGAGCATTTTAGGTGCGTCAGGAGCGGTATCCAGTATTTTTTACGAAAGCGGGCTGGAATGTCCTATTATAGGTAGGTTTACCTGAATTCCAGACTGAGTTTTTAATGTTTTTTATTTATTCCCGCACTGCAGAGGTTGGTTTTTATGTAATATAATGAACTGTGGCTGCAGCATCAGCGCTGATGGCCACGAGGATTAGTTGAATAAAATCAAAATCGAAATCTTGAACGCGGCCAACCTGTCATTAACTGATGAGGCCGATGCAAAACCGAATGCCAACCAGAAGCGGAAGCGGAAGCCGTCGGAGTCTGTGCGATTGAAAGCACGCCTGAAAGACTTGGCTGAGACCGGGATAACACCCCATGCGTTATGGTTTGACCCGGAGGGTGGTTTCGAGCTGCGGCTGCATCCCGAGCCGAACGTTCAAACTGATGAATACGAAGACTGGTTCGCAGAGAGAATCGCGGAGGAGGTTGAATGAAACCTCCGTTCAAAGGCCTTCACCGTGTCCGGAAGCGCCTCTCCTCGGGCAAGCTGACAACTTATTACTATGCATGGCGTGGGGGCCCGCGCCTGACATCAGATTATGGCACCGCGGCATTCGTTTCTGAATTCGCCGAGGCTCATCGGCGGAAATCGAGACCGGAAAAGGGAACATTCGACGAAGCAATTACGGATTATCTGGCTTCCGCCAAATTCAACTCGCTGAGACCAAGAACAAAGATCGAGTATCGTTCATTGATAGATATCATTCGACGCAAGTTTGGCAGCGCAAAGCTTTCCTATTTTAACGATCGTAGAACTCGCCAGATTGTCTATAAATGGCGAGATGGTTTTGCGGACACAACACGAAAAGCGGATCACCTGATCGCGGTGCTTTCGGCTATTCTTACATATCTTGTTGATCAATCCCGCCTCGACCGAAACATCGTCAGAGGTATGGATAAACTCCATGTTTCGAACCGATCTGCAACGATTTGGACCAACGACGAAATTGAGAAAGTCTGCGAACAAGCATCCGATCAACTGGCGTGGACCATTCGGCTGGAATCACTGACCGGGATGCGAACTGGGGATTTGGTCAGAATTCCATGGTCCGCGGTTCAGCAAAAAAGCCTCGACTGGAAAACATCAAAGAACGACGTCGACGTTTTCATCCCAATGACAAAAGATATTCGATCCTTGCTCGCTGAAATTCCGAAGGTCGCGACAACGATTGTTACCAACACGAAAGGCAGACCGTGGACCGAAGATGGATTGAAGACCATGTGGGGCCGAGCAGTGACGGCATCTGGCATTGAAGGAAAACATTTCCATGATTTGCGAGGCACCGCTGCCACAAAGTTCTGCCTTGCCGGTCTAAATGACAACGAGGTCGCCGCCATCATTGGATGGAAACCGAACCGCGTGGCGGAAATCCGCGCTCGATATGTTCACCGTGATGTCATCATCCAAGGGTGGATTGACCAATATGAGGAAAACAAAGATCGAACAGAAACTGTAAACCGGGGTGTAAACCGCGTCGAAAAACGAAACGAGAACGACAGTTAAATCATTGAAAGTAATGGCGCACCGGGGAAGATTCGAACTCCCGACCCCCAGATTCGTAGTCTGGTGCTCTATCCAGCTGAGCTACCGGTGCGGACCCGTCAGAGCTGATCACCAGCCCCCGGGAAGGCGCGGAAACTAGCCGCGCGATTTTGTAATAGCAAGAGGCGTTACACGTCTTTTGCAGGCGGTGCCGCAGCGCTCTTTCCGCCATAGAATTCGGCCTGTTCCCGGAACAGTTCGCGATAGGCGCCGGGGGCTTCTGATAGTGCTGCCGGCGTACCCGATTGAACGATGCGGCCCTTCTCCAACACCACTATCCGGTCACACCAGCGCAGGGTGGAGAGCCGGTGGCTGATGACGATGAGCGTGCCCGCCTTCTCCCGCAATCCGCGGACGAATGCGGCCTCGGCAGCCGGATCGAGCGCCGCGGTCGGTTCGTCGAGAATGAGAATATCGGCCTTGTCGCGCAGCATGGCCCGCGCCAGCGCCAGCCTCTGCCACTGGCCACCGGACAATTCCCGCCCGTCGAGAAATTGCCGCGAGAGTTTTGTGTCGAGCCCGTCCGGCAGATCGGCCAGAACCGGCGCTGCGAGCCCGGCCTCGGCGGCTGTCGTCCAGCTTTCGCGGTCCTCATTGCGCAGCCCCTCGCCCATGGCGATATTCTCGCCCGCCGTCAGGCTGTAGCGCTGGGAGGGCTGGAAGACGGCCGAGGTGCGCGCAAACAGGGCGGCCGGATCCCAGTTGCGGGTATCAAGACCATCGAGCGTGACCTGCCCCGATTGCGGCAGGTAAAGCCCGGTCAGGAGTTTGACCAGGGTGGATTTGCCCGAGCCATTGGCCCCGACAATGCCCAGCTTCTGTCCCGCCGGAATGGAAAGCGTCACCTCTGTCAGGGCCGCCTTGTTGCCATTGGGATAATGATAGCTGACATCGGTCAGCTCATAGCCCCTTCCCGCCTCGGGCCCCGATCGGGCCCCGCCGCGCGCAACGCCGCTCTCCCGGCCCAGAAGCGCATAGAGATTAGAGACATAGAGCAAATCCTCATATCCGCCGCCCAGCGTCGCGAGCAGCGTGGTGACCGTATTCTGACCCTGTTTGAGGACGGCGGCATACATCGTCATCTGACCCAGCGAGATCGCGCCCATCACCGTCGCCCACACCACCCAGGCCTTGCCACCCAGAAAGAAAGCTGAACTGACCAGCAGCAGGATCACGCCGAATGTCGTGCGCCGGGCTTGCAGCCGCATATCCTCACCAAAGAGCCAGCGGAACAGGCCGGCATAGCGGTCGCGAATCGCCGGGCTGGAATCCGAATGCAGACGCTCGACCGCCGCGCTGTCACTTGTCATCAGGCCTTCGAGATAATTGCGTTGGCGCATTTCCGGCGTGCGGCCTGTGTAGAACCGGAACGCCGTACCGGAAAAGCGCAATTCGGCCAGGAATAGCGGCACACCGCCAAAGAGAATGATTGCGACCGCCAGCGGCGAGAAGGTCCAGAGCACCACGGCCAGCGACACCAGCGTCAGCGTATGCTGGCCACTCTCAATCACGCGATTGGCGAGATTATAGGGCCGCGCACTGGCATGCTGGCGCGCCAGCAGGATTTGTTGCTGCACATCCGGACGTTCAATGGTTTCCAGATCAAACCGGCTGGTCTTGTCGAAGATTTTTGTGCTTACCGCAAAGCCCAGCTCGGCGTGCAGCAGGCGTTTGAGATGCACCAGAATGCGCCGCAGTGCCATGCCTGCGCCAAGCACGCCCGCCTCGGCCGCCACCCAGATCAGCGCTTGCTGGCGGTCCGCAGCGGCCTGGCTATCGATCGCTGCCAGCACCGTATCGACGATCAGCTTGGCGATATAGGCGGCGAGCGCCGGCACCAGCGCCAGCATTGCCGTTGTAACCGCAATCACCAGCGTCAGGCGCGGCGCGGTCTGCCAGACCAGTGCCAGCGTCCGCCCGGCAAAGCCCAGCGACTGCCGGAAGCCGGGGGCTTCGATGTCGCTGAATGGGCTCTCCGGCTCGGCCATGACGGGGTTTGCCTACTCCGCCACTTTTGCGGCCATGCGGGCTGCTTCCACCCGCTGCGACATGATATTGCCCTTGTGCGGGAAAGGCTCGGCGGGTTTCGGCACGCCCATGAAGGGTGCCAGTTTTTCAAACCCTTCGCCCTCGCAGATATTGAGGATCAGAAGGTCATCCGGCCGGTCCTTGAAATACGCCTTCACCTCGGCAACGTGCTTGTCATAGACCCAGGCAAAGCGTTCCGGCTGATAATTGTAACAGCCATAGACCGCCGCCCGTAACAATTGGCGCATCAGCAGATGGGTCTCTTCATCAGGATCGTCCGTGTGCTTGAAGGCCGGCCGGTTGAACCAGTGATTCTGACAGGAGCGCAGCCAGCCCTCCCGGTCGCGCACGGTCAGCACGAATTTCGAACCCGGATATTGTTGATCCAGCTGCTGGTAATACGGCGCCGTCGTGATGTCGGTCAGCCCGTCATGATATTTCAGCAGGGTCAGATCATACTGCCCATAGGCCAGCTCGGTATAGGTATCCTCGTCGATCGGATAATGCGACGTATCCCAGCCGAGCATCTGGAGCCCGGCGGTCAGCGAGCGCGTGCCGGTGCGCGACAGGCCCAGACCGAAGACTTTCGGCTTGTCGCCGGACGATCCATAGACATGGCGCTGATCATTGGCTGCCAGCCAGGCCTCCAGATCCGCCATGGTGAACGCGTCTTTTTCCTCAATGCCCAGACGGGTCAGCTCGCGTTCGGCATGCTGCGGCAGGTTTTCGATGAAAGCATGGGTCTCGGCCGCGCTGGCATTTTTTGAGACGTGTTCGCGCGCATAGCGGACGGCATGCTGGGCAATGACATAATCATCCACCGGACCGGACACGTCCGGCCAGTGTTTCATGGCCGAGGACAGGCGTTTCAGTTGGACCTGCGTGCGGCTGCGCAACTCGCGCAACGCGTATTTCATGAAGACATGGCGGTAATACTGGAAATAGTCGTGCAGGATGTCGAAATTGCGGAATTGCTTGCTCATCCGCAAGGGCTTCATGGCCAGATTGCGCAGGCGCGATTCCGGCCGCAGCACGTATTTCAGATCATCCAGCGGCGGTTCGATGGCGGCCATGGCGCGGACCAGATCAATCCGCGTGATATGCACGCCGCAATGCAGACGCCCGCGGAACCGGTCAGTGACATAGGCGTCGACATAGGCCGCATCCGTCTGCTCGATGAACTCGCGCATGTCCTCCAGGATCAGGCAGTCGGCATCCAGATAGACGACATAGTCGCAATCATGCTCGATGCGCAGCATCTGGTTCACGCATTCGGTAAACGGCCGGACATCATCAATGATGTGCACCGCATCCGGACGGATATGTTTCTTCGCCAGCTCCAGCGACACATCCCGCGTGCGCTCGTCGATTTGGCGGAAGACCAGATCAATCTTCGTCATTTGCTATCCTGCTCCCAGGCCATATCGGCATTGAATGCACTGGCCATGTCATTGAACAGCGCCAGATGCGGCGCGGACATTTCGGTTTTCCAGCGAAGGTCCAGTTTGATGTCGCCGGATTGCTTCGCGTAATAATCATGCGTTCGCGGGGTCAGTTTCAGGATCGCATCGGGATCACCTTCCACCTTGTCGCGCGCCGCGACAAATTGTGTGCCGGTATTACCTCCCATCGGGTGGGATTCGCCTTCACTGAAGGCCAGCATTTCGGGCCGGAAATCGATACCGGCCAGCGCGCATATCTGGCGGACAATCGTGTCGGGTTGCGTGGCCAGTTCCTCATAGTGGACGGCAATTTTCGGGCCCGGATAGGCCGCGAAGACCTCCCGGCTATCCGTGATCTGATCCATCCATGACCTGATCTGCTCCGCCGCATCGCGGTCGGGATATTTGCGGAAACGGGAATTCAGGACGGCGCGGCCATCACGCTGCAGGAAGATCAGCGTGCCCTGATCCCCGGCGGCCGTCAGCTCGTCAGAGCGGGCTCTGATCCAGGCCGCATTCTTGGTCGAATCGACAATGATATGAGCGCCGGTATGGGCCGCCACCTGCCGGTATAATGGCTGGTCCTGATCCCAGTGAAAATCCGACCAGACCGGACAGTCTTCGCCGCACACCTTGCAGGCGCGCTTGCGCAACGGCTTGTTCAGATCATGAAGATAGCGGATTTTCGCGCCTTCCCCGACATAGAAAGCGCCATCGGCCCGGCCCAGAATCAGTCCCAGAAGGGTCGATCCGGAATGCCCCGCACCGCAAATCATCACGCCCTTGATGGGCGATCCATGTGTCATCTCAAAAATGTCCGTCCCGGCTGGCATTCCGGGCGTTTGAAGCCCGCACGAAATACCCTTCCCCTCGCAATGGTCTTAATCCGCTAATGCGAGGCCGGACGCAAGCAAATAGCGCGGTGAGAACACCGCGCTATCGCTCACTTATCAATGCAACGCATCAGGATGGCGGCTACTGGGTCCGGACCGCCACACTGGTGGCCCCGCGCGCATTCGCCCCCTCATTGAAACGCACGAAGATACGGTTCTGCGCCGGATCATTGGCAATCGCCTGACCATTGCCGCGAACGAAAACGCCGAATGTAGCCGTACCATTGGCGCCCACGTTCAACTGGGCCGTTGCAGCGCGGGGAGAGGTGCAGGCGCCCAAGGCGTCCGTCGGACAGATTTCAATGTTCTGGACCGCGATGGCCCGGCCGCCCGTATCCGCAGATGCCGTAATGGTGCCGGCAGCGCCAACATTCGAAATCGCAACGGCAAAAACGCCCACAAAGGCCCCGGTTGTCGGAACATTGACCCGGCCGGGATCGCCGGAGGTTGCAAGCGCCACAATATCCGGAACGGCCGTGGTTGAAGACGTGAAGGTCAGCGAATTCAGGCCAAGGAAAAATTCGGCAGAACGGCGGTTGGTACAGAACACCTCAATGAACAGGTCCGTTTCGTTGTTGGTCGAGGCCTGGGGCAGTCCCTGATTATCAGCGAAATCCGCCGCACTGGTTACCGAGAATACAAAATTCTGAGCGGCACCGGAGGCGATATCAACGGGCGTATTTGCGGTGCCGGACAAGGCATTCGCAGGGGTTGTCGTCTGATAGGAGAACTGCGCGGGCGTCGCCCCGGCCAGCCGCAATCCGCATTGCGTCGCCGTATTTCCACCTGCTGCCGGATTGATGATCGTGGCAAAGGCTGTCGCCGCTGTTCCGTTCTGTACCGAACGCGTGATCGGCAGAACCGAAGACACAACGCGCGGCGCCTCAGGGCGGAAATTCACCACATTCAGGCTTTCCTCCCGCGCGGCACGGGCAACGTCGGCCGGATCTGGATCGTTGAACGGGCGGCCGCAGGCGGAATTACCGTTTGGCGGGCAGCGCAACAATTCCGGATTCGAAAAGAAAAACACAGTGGTTTCACCGCCAATACCATTCGGCGAATTCGGCGGGCATTGCTGGATTTCCTGATTTGTCGAAGTGTAGGACATGATGGTCCCGAAATTACAATCAATCCGGTGACCATGGGCATAGGTTCGAACGCCGCCGCCAACCTGGCCTGACTCTTCCACGTTATGAACGAAGCCCATATTGTGCCCGATTTCGTGCGCAAAAGTTGCGGGGTCACAAATGGACGACTGATCGGGTGTGAACCAGTCAGCTGACACGGAATATCCAAAGGGCACATCCTGTGGGCCGATTGTCCCGTTGGGGCCATTGGTCCACGCCACGCCGCAGGACCCCTGCCCGGGCAACAGGCGCTGGAGAATGCCAACAAGGTCGGCACCGTAAGTCACGCCCGCCGCGCGCAAGGCACTGAGGTCCTGGGTTTCTGGCTGATTGCCGTTCGGATTTCCGGACAGATTGTTGAGTGTCACGGCCTGATCGGCATTATCGGTTGTCAGATTGACAGCGTCCAGATGAACCAGACGCGCCCGAAGGCCGGTGTCGCTATCCACCAGTGCCTGATCCAGAACGGCCATCAGGTATTGAACCCGGCCACCTGACGCAAGCCCCCAATGCGCTGAAAAGCTTTGGGAATAGAAAACAGCAATATCAATGATGCCGTTTGACCCGACCGGCACGGCTTCGGCAATCTCTTCAGAAAAGTCCAGTTCGCCAGCCTCGGCGAGAGACGCCAATACCATCGGATCGGGAATCATCATGTCGTTTGCGCTCATGAGCGACCGGGCACCGGCCGGCATCTGCATGATTCGGTGGCCGCCGTTTTCCGGAATGATGTGCCAGATACCGTCGTCCGTGACGATCCGGCCAAACGTATATCCGTTGGTTTGGGTAATCAGAATCCGGTCCAGAAGACTTCCGCCCTCTAGGCGTCCGACCCAGACCTGCGCACCCATGGCCTGGGTGGACATGCGATCAAGCTCGGCCACATAGCCAGACCCGAAATTCAATTCGATTGTCTCGCCGGGAGACATCCGCATCACCTCAGGTGACAGCGTATCGAAACGGATGATATCCGGGCCGCCTTCGGAGGCTGAAATGGTCTGAACATTGGTGAACATGTCCTGACCAAAGGCCGAAAAGGACACAGCAAAAGATGCGGCAAGGCCGACGAAAACTGATTTCATGAATCTCCCCCTTGGCGCGAAATAAGATGCGCCCAAGGCAGAAGGCTAACGCGTTAAAGGTCCGAAAGATATAAAAATCAGCCCTTTGCGGCTTCGAATACGCCGCGCGCGATCGCCCGCGTCAGGCAATCCGCGGCCATCGAGCCCAGCCGGGACAGGGTAAAGGCGGGCGGCTCTGCCAGCGCGCGCTGCCCGGTGGACAGGGCAAAGACAACATCGCCATCAAAGGGCGTGAAGACCGGGCGAATGGCGCGTGCAAACCCCGCCGACGCCATCTGCGCCAACCGTTTCGCCTCCGCCGGGGTCAGAACCGCATCGGTGGCGATGACCGCAATCGTCGTATTCGTGCCCGGCGCCGGGTTGATTTTGGCCGCGCCCCAGTCTTCGGCATCAAAGGCCATATCCGCCGGAAGGGATTGGCCGCCAAACTCGTCATCGATCTCGAATGGTGCGGCCCAGAAAGCGTCCGTGCCCGGCACTTTCACCGCGCCAAAGCAATTGACGGCAACAATCGCGCCAATCGTATAGCCATCATCGGTGCGGATGCTGGCCGAGCCGATCCCGCCCGGCAGCGTCCCGGCCCCTGCACCAAAGCCGGCGCCGGCCCGGCCCAGCGCAAACGTCTCGCTCGCCGCCTGAACCGCCTCGCGCCCCAGCGCCGCATAGGGCGGTATCTCGCCCCAGCTTTTCGCGCCACCATTCGCGAGGTCATAAAGAATCGCCGTGGGCACGATGGGCGAGACCGGCACATCCGGATTGGGCATCAGCTCGAACCCGCGCCGCTGTGCGCCCAGCACTCCGGCCACTCCATCCGCCGCTGCCAGCCCGTAGGACGACCCGCCGGACAGGACGAGCGCATCGACGGCATCGACCAGCGTATGCGGTTGCAGCGCATCGGTTTCACGGGTCCCCGGCCCGCCGCCGCGCACGTCCACGCTACAAACGGCGCGGTCGTCGGGCAGGATCACCGTAACGCCCGTCCGGACCGTCTCATCCTGCGCCTGCCCGACTTTCAGGCCGGGCACATCGGTAATCGTGTTCGTCGAACCGGGTTTTGCCATATTCGGGACTTTCGCTGTTTCCGCTTCGCGCTATGGTGCCATCGACTGGACCGGGAGCAAGTGTGTTGATCCGTTTATTAAGCCTCACTCTGTTTGGCCTTGCGACCGCTGCCTGTTCTGCGCAGGAGGCCGAGACGGGCCCGTCCATGGTGGCCGCCGCCAACCCGCATGCCGTCGAGGCGGGCCTTGAAGCCTTGCGCGACGGTGGCAGCGCCATTGATGCGGCGATCGCCATCCAGACCACGCTGTCGCTGGTCGAACCGCAATCGAGCGGGATCGGCGGCGGGGCCTTCATGGTCTATTATGATGCCGCGACGGGCGAAACCACCATCTATGATGGCCGCGAAATGGCCCCGGCGGCGACGACACCGGAACACTGGCTGGATGAAAACGGCGAGCCCCTGCCCTTCCTGACCGCCTGGACGAGCGGCCGCGCGGTTGGCGTGCCCGGCGTTATCGCCATGCTGGCAGCCGCGCATGAAGATCATGGCGCACGGGAATGGTCCGATAATTTCACCTTCGCCGAAGCCCTCGCCGAGGACGGATTTGAAATCAGCCCGCGCCTCCATTCCCTGATCCTGCGGACAGCCCAGATCCGCGATGTCTCGACCACGCCCGTCATGCAGGACTATTTCTTCGACGAAAACGGCGAGGCCTGGCCCGTCGGTCATGTGCTGACCAATCCGGACTATGCCGACAGCCTGCGCCTGATCGCGCAGGACTGGCGCAATTTCTATGAAGGCCCGTTGGCCGAAGAAATCGTAGCCGCCGTGGCCGCCGGGCCGGTGCCCGGCCAGATGACGCTGGAGGATCTGGCCAATTATCGCGCCGAAGTTCGCGCCCCTGTCTGCCGGGAATACCGGAGCTATGATATCTGCTCGGCCCCGCCACCCGCTTCCGGCGGCGTGATCGTCAATGAGATCATGGGCATGCTCGAACCCTTCGACATGGCGGAAACCGGCCCCGAAACAGCCGAGGGCTGGCGCCGTTTCATCGAGGCCAGCCGCCTCGCCTATTCCGATCGCGATGCCTTCATCGCCGACACCGCCTTTGTGGACGTCCCGGTCGAGGCCTTATTATCCGACGATTACATCACCGCGCGCTCTGCCCTGATCGAGCGCGACGCGGCCATTCCCACCATCCCGGCGGGCGAACCGGATGTGCCCGGCACCAGCCATTTCGTGGTCGTCGATAGTGCCGGCAATGTCGTCTCCATGACGACCACGGTGGAATTCCTCTTCGGCTCCAACCGCATGGCGGGCGGGTTTTTCCTGAACAATCAGCTCACCGATTTCAATTTCAATCCGCTGAATGCCGATGGCAGCCCGGCCGCCAATGCGCCCGCCGGCGGCAAGCGCCCGCGTTCCTCCATGTCGCCAACGATCGTTTTCAACGCGGACGGCGAATTTGAACTGGCGACCGGTTCACCCGGCGGTGCCTCCATTATCGCCTATGTCTCGAAGACACTGGTCGGCATGCTGGATTGGGGGCTGACGCCGCAGGAAGCGATAGACTTGCCGAATGTCGTCGGACGCGGTGACGTCATCCGGATCGAGGACAGCTTCCCGGCAGAGCTCGCCGATGAATTGCGCGCCATGGGCTTTACGCTGGATGCCAACCGCACCGAAAATTCCGGCCTCCACATCATAAGGCGTCTGGAGGATGGCACGCTTATGGGTGGCGCTGATCCGCGGCGGGAAGGCGTAGTGGGAGAGCCGTAGTTGGGAGATTTCTTTGGCCCGATTGTCCGGCGATTTCGACTGTCATCTGCTTTGATGACCGATCTTGCGGTTCTTCGGGCAGCCAAACAGCTTGCAACGCGAGACCAACACTGGCTCTGGCGCTCGGAGTCAGAAATATCCGACACCCATTTCTACATCATAACCCGTTATTACGGTTGGGTCTTGGCAAGCGGGGGAGCCACGTTCGGCTTTCTGACGCTACTTTTTGCAGCGGCAATTTATGCGGCGCTGGCAAATGATTCCTCGCTTTCGATTTTTGCAGCTTTGTCCGGTAGAATTGCGTTCGTTGCCGCTTTTCCTGTGGCCGGAATCGTTATTGCGATACTGGAATATTGGCGACAGCGCGAAGCCAGGTGGCTGCGCGAACGGGTTGCGATCCGCCTCGGTCTCACTCCGCCTTCGGAAGCGTAACCGCGAACACCGTTCCGTCCGGCCCCGTCCGGACCAGAACGATATCGCCGCCATGCGCACGGGCGAGTTCCCGCGCCGTGGTCAGACCCAGCCCCGTGCCTTCGCGGCGGGTGGAGGACGTGAACGGCTGGAAGAGATTTTCCTGCGCCTTGGCTGGCAGGCCCGGCCCGGCATCGGTCACCTCGATCCGGATGAAACCGTCCGCCTCGCGGCTCGTGACCGACAGGTGAATTTCCCGCTCCACCAGCGTCATCGCCTGGATCGCATTGCGGAAGAGGTTGAGGAATATCCGGTGAACATGGTCCGGGTCGGCCTCGATGCCCGTGCCCTCCGCGATCTCGTTGATCCAGACGCCCTCGCCCTCTGTCGCCATGGCATCGGCGGCCGCCTCATCCAGCGCTACGCGCAAATTCAGGCGCATCGTCTGCGGCGGACTTTCCTCGGCCTTGCCGTATTGCAATGTCGCCTCGGTCAGGCGGATCCCCCGGCCGACCGCGCGCACCATGCGCGCGCCCATCTTGCGCACACGCTCATCCTCGAAAGAGACGAGCCGGTCCGAGACCAGTTGTGCGGCCGCCAGCACATTGCGCAGATCGTGATTGATCTTGGCCATCGCCGCGCCCAGCGCTGCCAGCCGCTCGCGCTGTTTCAGCGAGGCGCGGACATCTTCCTGCATCTCCGCCAGAGCGCGTTGCGCCTGCCCGATTTCATCCTTGCGGTTTTCCGGCACGATCGCGCGCTTGGGGTCCAGCGGATCCTTCTGGAAACGCGCCATGGCCGCCGCCAGCTGTCGCATCGGCCGCACAAAGGCATAAAGCAGCGTCACATAGAGCAAGGCTCCGGTGACAATCGCGATGAAAAGCGAGAGCTGGATCAGCTCCACCGAATAGGACAGCAGGGCCGCTTTCAACGGGGCTTCCGGCACGATGACATCAATGATGTCGGCGGGCCGCGCCTGTGGATTGGCGATAATGCGGATATAGCGCTCCTCGGTGATGGTGAAGGTGCGCGCGGCGCTGGTAATACTGCCCCACCAGGTTTCGCGCCGCAGATCCGCCTCGATCAGACGCGCATCAATCGGACCGCCATAAAGCACCAACTCGTTACGGCCTTCGGTAACGCGCGCCACCGCGACCGCATCGGACGCTTCCAGAAGCTGGCTCACCTCCATATCACCCAGCGTGCCGCCTTCGGCGACATCGGCCGCCAGCGCCGCGATAAACGCCGTCTCGGCCTGATCGGACAGCCAGTTGGTACGGAATTGCGCCGCCAGCGGCAGAAAAATCAGTAACTGCGCCAGCATGACAAAGCCGAGTGTGAACAATAGAAGCCGCCCCGGCAGACTTTCGACTGTCGCCCGGCAGACACCGATCACAACGTTCATTATACGTTGAGCGGTTCGGGGAGGAGGTGGCTGTTCGTTCATATCCTTCGTCGCTCTAGGCGATAGCCCACACCGGCCCGCTGAACAAGCAAGGCTTATACCCTTGACGACCCTTATTTGCTCGCGTAATGACCGCGCCTCTTGAGATTTGCCCATGTAATGGAGCGCGCCCGTGAAACGTACATTCCAACCGTCCCAGCTCGTCCGCAGCCGCCGGCACGGATTCCGCGCGCGTATGGCCACCAAAGCCGGCCGTCAGGTTCTGGCTCGCCGTCGCGCCAAAGGCCGTAAGCGGCTGTCAGCCTGATCCTTTCAGGCGATACGAAAATGAAGATATCCCGCCTGCGCGTCAGGCGGGATTTTCTGTTTGTGGCCCAGGGCCGGAAAGCCGTGCGTTCCAGCCTTGTGGTTCAGGCCCGCGAAGGCCATTGCCCCGCCGATGAAATCCGCGCCGGATTTACCGCAACCCGCAAGATCGGGAACGCCGTGGCGCGCAACCGGGCCAAGCGCCGCCTGAAAGAAGCTGCGAGGCTGCTATTGCCCCTCCACGGACAGGCCGGAACCGACTATGTGTTCATCGCCCGCGTGACCACTGGCGCAACGGCATGGACGCGCTTACTTGACGATATGCAATCAGCGCTGCAAACCCTCGCCCGCCCGGCCACGGGCGATACAGACGACTAAAGCGGATCGGGACACCCCCTCATGGGCGACAATCGAAATATCATCCTCGCCATCGTGATCTCGGCGGCCATTCTTATTCCTTATCAGATCTTCGTTCTGGGGCCGATGAATGAGCGCCAGCAGGCCGCCCGCGCCGCCGAACAATCCGCTGCTGTGCAGGCCGAGCTGACAGAGCTCGCCGCGAACTCGAATGCCACAGCGCCCGATGGCAGCGCCGCCGCCGAAGAACAACGCATCGAAATCGTCAGCGAAGCCGTCACCGGCTCCCTCTCCCTGACCGGAACGCGAATCGATGAATTGCGGCTGCAGCGTTATGATACCGAGGTCGATGATGAAACGCCGGTGGAATTCCTGCGCCGCCGTGAAGGGGCCAATGCCTTCTACGCTCAGGATGGCTGGCAGGGACTGGGCTCCGGCCCGACCGATGCGCCGGGCTTCAACGCCAACTGGACGCTCGTTTCCGGCAATCAGCTGACCCCGGAAACCCCGGTCGTGCTGGAATATCGCGGCAGTGACGGTCTCGTCTTCCGCCGCACGATATCGCTCGACAACGATTACATGTTCACCTTCGCCGACGAGATCGAGAACACATCGGGCCAAACCGCCAGCCTGTCTCGGTTTGCACGCGTGCGGCGCGATGGCGAACCGCCCGAACCCTGGTCGCCCTTCTTCATTCTGCACGAAGGCCCGATCGGCGTGGTCGGCACGACCATTCTTGATGAAAAATACCGCTCCCTGGATGCCGGCGATGAAACCGACCGCTCCGGCACGGGCGGCTGGATGGGCATCACTGACAAATACTGGATGGCCGCCGTGATCCCCGACCAGTCCATGGAATTTGAAGGCTCCATCCGCCTGATCGGCCGTCAGGGCGATGACACCTACCAGTCCGGCTATGTCACCCAGCCGGTAGAGCTGGCACCGGGCGCGACCCTCGCGACAACGGCGCGTATCTTTGCCGGTGCCAAGCGGGTCGATCTCCTGCAAGCCTATGAAGAAGACCTGGGCATTTCCCGTTTCGACATGGCGGTCGACTGGGGCATGTTCTGGTTCCTCACCCGTCCGTATTTCTGGCTGCTGCACACACTGTCCGGCTTCCTTGGCGGCATCGGCTTTGCCATTCTGGCCGTGACCGTTCTGGTCAAGATCATCTTCTTCCCGCTCGCCAACCGGGCCTATGTCTCGATGGCGAAGATGAAAAACCTGCAGCCGAAAATGCAGGAAATCCGCGAGAAATACGCCGACGACAAACAGAAGCAGCAGCAGGAAACCATCGCGCTCTATCAGCGCGAGAAGGTCAATCCGCTGGCCGGTTGTTTGCCGATATTATTCCAGATCCCGGTTTTCTATGCGCTCTATAAAACGCTGTTTGTGACGCTGGAAATGCGCCACGAACCCTTCCCGGGATGGATTCAGGATCTGGCCGCGCCCGATCCGACCAGCGTCTGGAACCTGTTTGGCCTGCTGCCCTATGACCCGTCCGGCCTGCCACTCATCGGCACGACGCTCGCCATCGGGGCCTGGCCGATCCTCATGGGCATCACCATGTGGGCGCAGCAATCGCTCAACCCGCCCCCGCCGGACAAGATGCAGGCACGGATCTTCGCCTTCCTGCCAATTGTCTTCACCTTCATCCTCGCCAACTTTGCAGTCGGGCTGGTGATTTACTGGGCATGGAACAACTTCCTGTCCGTGGTTCAGCAATACATCATCATGCGGCGGCAAGGCGTCGAGACCCAGCTCGACAAGCTGATCAAGAAGCTCGCCAATCGCAGTGGAGAAGCAAGCTGACCGCCGAGCCGGCCCGCTCCTCCTCCGGGCGCGGCCGCGCCCTGTTCGTCCGCCCCTGTGAGTTTATCAAGGGGGCCGTCGACCTCGCCGGTCTGCCCCCGACCGACATGCCCGAAATTGCTTTCTGGGGCCGGTCGAATGTCGGCAAGTCGAGCCTGATCAACGCGCTGACCAATCGCAAGCAACTGGCCCGCTCTTCGGGCGAGCCGGGCCGCACGCGCGAACTGAATTTCTTCGATCTCGGCGGCGCAATCCGCCTCGTCGATTTGCCGGGTTATGGCTTTGCCAAGGCGCCGAAGAAAACGGCGCAGGTCTGGACCAAGCTGACCGAAGCCTTCCTCAAGGGCCGCCCCAATCTCAAGCGTGTCTATCTTCTGGTCGATGCCCGCCACGGGCTGAAGCCCACGGACGAGACGATGATGGACGGACTGGATGAAGCCGCTGTCAGCTATCAGATCATTCTGACCAAGGCCGACAAGCTGAAGCCGGGCGAGCTGGCGAAAATGGAAGCCGAGACGCTCAGGCAGATCGCCAAGCGCGCTGCGGCCTTCCCGGAGCTGATCCCGACCTCATCGACCAAGAAATCCGGCCTTGATGATCTTCGCGATGCGATTGCCGCGTTTACGCCGGAATTTTCCGGATAAGGTGAAGCGATGATGTTTCGCGCTTTTCTTTTTCTGAGCTTGCTGATCCCGGCCATGCCCGCGCAGGCCGCGGATATCTGCAATGAAACCAGCTTCATCGTTGAGGCCGCTCTGGGCTGGGCCACGCCCGAGCGCGACATCGCGGTCGAGGGCTGGACCCGGATTCGCCCCGGCGAATGCGTCGAGGCCGGCCCCGATATCGATCCCGACAGCGACGACCCCCTTCTATTCTACGCGCGTTCGACCGCCGCCTATCTGGGCGGCGTCCGCGAATGGGGCGGCCAGCTTGATCTCTGCGTTGGCGCCTCGGACTTTGCTGTGGAAGGCGTCAGCGATTGCGATGCCCTGGGGCTGGACCGCCGGGGCTTTGACATTCTGCGCGGCGAGCACCGCTTCCGCACCGTCCTGATCGAACCGGCGGATTTCGGGGATGATGCTCAGGAAGCCGGCACACAGCGCCTGCTGCGCGATGCCGGTTACGACATCCGCTCCATCGACGGGCTGGAAGGCCGACGCACGACGCGGGCAATTTCCGCCTTCGTGCAGGCGGAAGCCCTGCCGCGCACGCCGCCCCGGCCCGAATTGATCGATGCGCTGGAGGCCGCTGCCTTGCGCCGCAATGCCGAGGCCGGCCTGATCCTGTGTAACGAAACCGAAGGCCGGATTGCCGTGGCGCTCGGGCGCGAGCGCGAGGAGATATGGGAAGCGCGCGGCTGGTGGCGGCTGGATGCGGGCGGTTGTGCGCGCCTGATCGCCGATCATCTGACCGAAGCCAATGCGTTCTACTATGCCGAACGCACCGGCGAGTCCGGCGGGCAGCTGCAAGGCGGCACCGAGACTTTCTGCTTTTCCCCCTCGCGCTTTGTCGCCGAAGGCCGCGACGATTGCGCCGGCCGCGGATATTCCAGCGCGGCTTTCCGTCAGATACCTGAACCGGTCGAGGGAACCAGCCGTATAGAGCTGACCATTGCCGATTTCAGAATTCCGGCACAACAGGCAACGCCGGAGGCTGAACAGCCATGACACCGCCCGATCTGTCCCACGTCTCCAACTGGGTCTTCGACCTCGACAATACGCTCTACCCTTCGGACGCCGACGTCATGTCGCAGGTCGACCGCAGGATGACGGAATATGTCGCGCGTGAGCTGAACCTTTCGCATGCCGACGCCCGCAAGGTGCAAAAGGATTACTGGCGCGAATACGGCACCACGCTGAACGGGCTGATGGCCAATGGGCAAGTGCGAAATGGCCGTGAATTTCTGGATTTCGTGCATGACATTGATCACAGCGTCATCACGCCGGACCCGCAGCTGGCCGAACATATCCGGGCCTTGCCGGGCCGCCGCTATGTCTACACCAATGGCTCGATGAAGCATGCCGAGGATATCTGCCATCACCTCGGCCTGACCGATTGTTTTGATGACATGTTCGATGTCGAGGCCGCCGACTTCAAACCGAAGCCGCATCGCTCGGGCTATGATCTGTTTTCCTCGCGCTTTGACATCAAGGCGCCGGAAAGCGCCTTCTTTGAAGATTCAATCCGAAATCTGAAAACCGCCCACGAAATGGGCTGGACCACGATCCTGGTTCGCGCCCGGCCGGGCCCGCGCGATGAAGAAAGCGCCGGGCCGGACGATCATCCCGATCATGTCCATTTCGCCGTGGATTGCCTCAAGACCTTCCTTGCGACCGCCAAGACGAAAGACAAAGCCGCATGACCGATCTGGATATCGCCACAATTATTGACGACGCCTGGAACCGCCGCGATCAGGCTGGCGCTTTGAACGATACAGTCGTTTCAGCCGTCGCACAGGCCATATCGCTTCTGGATTCCGGCAAGGCGCGTGTGGCGGAAAAAACCGGCGGCGAATGGATCGTCAATCAATGGCTGAAAAAGGCCGTGCTCCTTTCTTTCCGCCTCAATCCGATGGGCCTGATCGACGGCGGCATTGGTGGCGCGAAATGGTGGGACAAGGTCCCATCCAAATTCGAGGGCTGGGGCGAGGCTGAATTCAAGGCCGCCGGTTTCCGCGCCGTGCCGCCCTGCGCCGTCCGCCGTGGGGCTTTCATTGCACCCGGTGCCGTGCTGATGCCGTCCTATGTCAATATCGGCGCCTATGTCGGTGAAGGGGCCATGGTGGATACCTGGGCCAGTATCGGCTCCTGCGCCCAGATCGGGAAGAATGTCCATGTCTCCGCCGGTGCGGGCATTGGCGGCGTGCTGGAACCCTTGCAAGCCAATCCAACCATCATCGAGGATGGCGCCTTCATCGGCGCGCGTTCCGAAGTCGTCGAAGGCGTCATCGTCCGCGAAGGCGCGGTGCTGGCTATGGGCGTTTTCATCTCCGGCTCGACCAAGATTGTCGATCGCGCCACCGGCAAAATCACCTATGGCGAAGTCCCGCCCTATGCCGTCGTGGCACCGGGAACGCTACCCGATCCGAAGGGCGGACCGTCGCTGGCCTGCGCCGTCATCGTCAAGACGGTCGATGAGCGCACCCGCGCCAAGACCGCCATCAACGAGCTTCTGCGGGACTGAATGACCGACCCACTCGACCTCGCCCAGGCCCTGATCCGCGCGCCGTCTGTGACGCCGAAGGATGAAGGCGTGATGGATGTCTTGCAGGGCGCGCTTGAAGACGTTGGTTTTGTGGCGAGACGCTATCCTTTCGAAGAGGTCGACAATCTCTATGCCCGCCTTGGCAAGGATGGCCCGGTGCTGGGTTTTGCCGGTCACGTCGATGTTGTGCCGCCGGGCGATGAAGCCAGCTGGACCAATGGCCCGTTCGAAGCGCGCATAGAAGATGGCGTCCTCTGGGGACGCGGCGCGTCCGATATGAAGGGCGCATTGGCGGCCATGGTCGCAGCCGTCTCGCAGGTAAAGGCCGGACACGATATTCCCGGTTCCATCGTTTTCCTGATTACGGGGGATGAAGAAGGCCCGGCCGTCAACGGTACCAAACGCCTGATGGAAGCCCTGCACGAAGAGGGCGAACGCTTTGACCATGTCCTCGTCGGAGAGCCGACCAATCCACACAAGATGGGCGAGACCATCAAGGTCGGCCGCCGCGGTAGTTTGAATGGCGTGATCCGCGTTATCGGCCGGCAAGGCCATGTCGCCTATCCCGAACTCGCCGATAATCCCGTCCCGAAACTGATCGAGCTTTTGAACCGCTTATTGTCGCACACGCTGGATGACGGCGCGCCGCATTTCCAGAAAAGCAATCTGGAAGTGACCTCCATCGACGTCGGCAATGAGCCGCACAATGTCATTCCCGGCGAGGCGCGCGCGAAATTCAATATCCGCTTCAACACCGCCCACAAGGGCGACGATCTCAAACGCTGGATCGAGGATGAAGCCCGTTCCGCTGGCCTCGGATTTGGCGGCAAGATCGAGCTCGACCTGAAAGTCACCGGCGAGGCTTTCCTCTCTACACCCGACCATTTCACCGAGGCGCTGAAAGCCGCCGTCGAAGCCGAAACCGGCCGCGTGCCGGCACTGACGACCGGAGGTGGCACATCGGATGCCCGCTTCATTCGCTACTATGCGCAGGTGGCCGAGTTCGGCCTGGTCGGCGCAACCATGCATCAGGTCGATGAGCGGGTGGACGTGGCGGATATCGAAACGCTGACGCAGATCTATGCGCGGCTGATCAAATCCTATTTCGGGCTGACACCATGATCCGCCTTCTGACCGATACGATGCAGGGTGTGAAAGCCGTCGGGCGCGCCCTGTCTTTTCGCGAGGACTGGGCCGAAACGCTCGATCTGTCCGCCAGCGGACTGGTCCGCAGCTTCTTTGCGGCAATCGTATCCCTGCCCATTCTGGTCTTTGTTCTGCTTGGCCTCCAGCAATTGAATATCGACAATATCGAGGGCTACGAGAATCGCCTCACCGCGCTCGACATGATCGGAACGCTGGCGCGCATCTGGCTGGTCTTCCCGGTTCTGTCGATTTTCCTGACCCGGCTGACCGGAACCAAACACCGCTTCGTGCACTGGGTGGTCCTGCACAACTGGGCGGTTTTGGTGCTGCTGATGGTGCCGGTCTTTCCGGTCGCCTTCTACCTTCTCGGCCTGACCAGCGCCGCCGGTGTCGCCTTCTCGATCGGCTTTCTCTATGAGGGCTTTCGCTATTTCATACATTTCCGCGTCGCGCAACTGGCGCTCGGCCTGCCCCTCGTCTGGACCATCCCCATCGCCATGATCCCGGTGATCGTGAACATGGTCCTCGCCTACGGGCTCAACTGACGCGCCGCAAATCTACACGTTCCAGATAGAAGCCGCCCCTATTCCGGGTCGATATTGTCAGAACAGTTGCATTCCACCATTATCGGTGGATGTTCAAACCGCGCATCATGTACATCGAAAATAAAGCCGGTTCGCTAAATGGTCAGGCCCGGATCGGGCGTGTGACATTTTCGAAAACGGGTAAATCCATCCATTATGATGGCCGCACCTTCCAGACGCTCCGGGGCAGGGGCTACAAAGCCAATTATTTTGATGTCGAGACCGGAGAAGAATTCTGGATATCCGGCCCCCGCAAAGACGGTAAGGACCGGCTCTATTCCGAAAGCACGCAGCCAGTCGATGTCGACGACGATGTGGCTGAGGAATATTGGCGGGACATCAGAGGACAGAAGCGCGCTGAAACGCCAAAACGCTAGTAATCCACCCGCTCCAGATAGAGACCGTCTGCGGGCGCGACCGGACCGCAGGCCGCGCGATCACGCGCCTCCAGTGCCGCTTTCATATCCTCCGGCGCCCATTTACCGCGGCCGATTTCCACCAGCGAGCCGGTGATCGACCGCACCTGCCGATGCAGGAAGGAGATGGCGGAACAGGTCAGCTCGACCTCATCCGCCACGCGCCGGACCGCAATCTTTTCCAGTGTTTTGACCGGTGATTTCGCCTGGCACTGGATATCGCGGAAGGTCGAGAAATCATGCGTCCCGACGAGACATTGCGCCGCGGCATGCATGACATCGACATCGAGCTTTTGCGTCACCCGCCAGATCTTGCCCTTGTCCAGCGTCAGCGGCGGACGGCGATCAATCATGCGATAGATATAATGGCGCTTGGTGGCGGAATGCCGGGCGTGAAAGCTCTCGTCCACGGCCTCGCACGACAGGACCGCGATCGGCTCGGGCCGCAAATGCTGATTGATGGCATCGCGCACCGTATCGGTCGGCAAATCCTTGTCGAGATCGAGATGGGCCACCTGCCCTAGCGCATGAACGCCGCTATCAGTGCGTCCGGCCCCGTGAACCTCCACGGATGATCCGTTCAGCTTTGTCGCGGCACGCTCCAGACTGCCCTGCACGCTCGGACCGTGATCCTGCCTCTGCCAGCCCATGAAGGGCCCGCCATCATATTCCAGCGTCAGCTTGTAACGCGGCATCAGCCCAGCACCGTTCCGGCGGGCAACGTATTGCCGCGCAGAAAATCCTCGGCGTCCATCGCCGCCTTGCCCTCGCGTTGTAACCGCGTCAGGCGCACAGCGCCCTCGCCACAGGCGATCAACAACTCATCATCCAGCGCGGTTCCGGGCGCGCCATCGCCTTCCTCGGATTTCGCCAGATGGGCTTTGACCCGGACCGGGCCTTTGGCGGTGGGAAGCTCGAACCACGCGCCCGGAAAGGGCGACAGGCCGCGAATCTGGTTGGCGACATGCTGTGCCGGCTGGGTCCAGTCGATGCGCGCTTCTTCATTGGTGATTTTCTTCGCGTAGGTCGCGCCGTCTTCCGACTGGGCAACAGCTTCCAGCGAACCGCGCTCCAGCGCCGCCAGCGCGCGCGGCCACATCTGCGCGCCCGCGCCCATCAGCCGGTCATGCAGGCTGCCCGCGGTATCGTGCGGGAAGATGCGCACCGTTTCCGACAGAAGGATCGGCCCGGTATCGAGCCCGGCCTCCATCTGCATGATCTGCACACCGGTCAACTCATCCCCGGCCATGATGGCACGCTGGATCGGTGCCGCCCCGCGCCAGCGCGGCAAAAGCGAGGCATGAAGATTGAGACAGCCCAGACGCGGCGCATCCAGTGCCGCCTGCGGCAGGATCTGGCCATAGGCGACGACGGCGGCCAGATCGAGATCGAGTGCCGCGAAGTCCGCCAGCACATCGGGATCGCGGAAGCTGTCAGGCGTATGGACCTCCAGCCCCAGAGTCTCGGCCAGTGCATGGACCGGCGTTTTCTGTTCGGCCTTGCCCCGGCCTCTCCGGCGCGGCGGCTGGGTATAGACGCGGACAATCTCGTGTCCGGCAGCGGCAATCTCAACCAGAGAGGCGGCGGCAAAATCGGGCGTACCCATAAAGGCGAGGCGAAGTGTCATGGCGGCGTTTCAACCAATCCCGCCGCCAAGATCAAGACTTATCCGCAATCAGTCCTCAAATCCCCACGGCGCCGGCGGCGCGTCTACCGGATTGGAGAGGTCGAAGACGGCGCGGAAAGTCCGGTCCGGCCGGTCCAGCCCGTAGGTGAAGATCTGCCCTTCGATCCTCATTTGCCAGATATTGTCTGCAGAAGCGGGGATGTCCTCACGCTCAAAAAGGTCGCGGCTGAATTCATCCGCCGGGAAGAATATGTGGAATGGAAAGACCACCGAGCTGTCACCGCCATACTGGGTGAGCACGTCCTCGGAGCCGTCTTCATGGCGATGGTCATGCTTCAGGCGATAACCGTCTTCAGTGCGCGTCAACACCCAGGTCCGCGAGCGGTCTTCGCCGACATGCAGCGGGATGCGGATTTCATCCTCGGAACATTCGCGCACATGCATGATGAGGGTCTGGCCGGCCCAGTCGGCATCGCGCTCATCCTCGCTCGCAACCCCACCTGCGAAGGCCTGCCCGCAATGAGCGGTCAAGGCTTCAAACAGGTTTTGCGGTTCTACAGCGGCCTCATCGGCCCTGTAACCGGGTGAGGCTTCCATCGAGCAGGCCGACACAAAAGCGGCTGCGCCAGCCAAAATTCCAATCCGGATCATCATATCTCAAACTTTCTCCCATTGCGTGCGCCGCAATTCCATCACCAGACACGCATCATCGTCGAAGTTGCGCTCGCACACATCAACAAATCCCAGCCGCCGGTAAAAGCGGATCGCTTTTTCATTGATGATCAGCGGGTCAATGATGATATTTGTCACCGCGGGGTCGGCAAAGCAGAGGTCAATGGCCTGCGCCATCATCTGCGTGCCGTAACCCCGGCCGAGATCCGTTTCCTCCCCAATCCAGATATCGATCGCCCGCTGATTGGGGGCGCAATGGCCCCAGTAATGGGTCTCTTCCAGATGCGGATCGATGATCTGAACCACGCCGATGGCGCGGCCATCTTCTTCGCCGATCAGGATATCAAACCAGCCGACATTCCGCGCGATCAATCCGGCCCAGTCCTCGCGCTCCTCGTCGGGCAAGGGCAGGTCCGGGTCAAAGCCCGTACACCATTTCACATGAGGCTTGTTGTCCCATCTCTCCAGCCGGGCGACATCATCCAGCGTCGCCGGCCGCAAGATCACGCCGCGTCGTCCTGCTCGCGCTGTTTGACCAGCTTCTTCACCTTCTGGACCGCGCGCTGACGCTTGAGGCGGGAAAGGTGGTCAATGAAGAGCACACCCTCCAGATGGTCCATCTCGTGCTGGATGCAGACCGCAAACATGCCCTCGGCAATCTCGGTCTTCGGCTTGCCGTCATAATCGAGATAATCAATCTGGATCCGGTCCGGGCGTTCGACCTCATCAAAATAGGTCGGCACGGAAAGACAGCCCTCTTCATAGGGCAAGGTATTTTCGGACGGATCCGACAGCACCGGATTGACGAAATAGCGCGGATTGCGCTCACCCTTGCCCCAGTCGAGATCCATGACGATGACCCGCTTGGGCACGCCGATCTGGATCGCAGCAAGACCGATACCGTCCGCCGCATACATGGAATCCAGCATGTCATCCATCAGCGAGCGAAGCTCCTCATCGACCTTGTCGACAGGCTTCGACACTTCTTTCAGCATCGGGTTCGGAACGGTGAGTATTTCGCGTACGGCCATGAGGCTTAAGTATGCGAGAGGGTGAAAATCTTCAAGTCTCGTTTTCGGATCTGGCTTCCAGTGCAGGCAGATCGTCGTCACCATCTGCCGCATCGAGATACCCTGCCGGCAGGGATTTCTTCGTCTGGGCACCCAGCGCCTTCAGCATTTCGGTCTGGCGGATGACATTGCCGCGCCCGGAGGACAGGCGCCCCTTCGCTGTCGACCAGGCATCATGAGCCTGATCGAGGCGCTGCCCCACCATGTCCAGCTCCTCCACAAAGCCGACCAGCTTGTCATAGAGCTGCCCCGCCCGGTCGGCGATCTCGCGCGCATTCTGGTTCTGGCGGTCAATCGTCCAGAGATTCTGCACCGTGCGCATGGCCATCATCAGATTGGTCGGCGTCGCGATCATGATGTCGCGCTCCCAGGCATACCCCGCAAGATCGGGGTCGCTCTGGAAGGCAAGGCTCGCCGCGCCCTCGAGCGGAATGAACATCAGGGTGAAGCTGACGCCTTCATAGAGCTTGGGATAATCCTTCTCGTGCAGGCTCTTGATATGATTGCGGATCGAGACGAGGTGCTGTTTCAGCGCGGCATCGCGGTCCTCGTCGCTCTCGGCGTTCACGCACACCTCGAAGGCTTTCAGGCTGACCTTGGAATCAATGACAAGTCGCTGATTGCCCGGCATGTCCACCACGACGTCGGGCCGCAGGCGCGCACCTTCGGAATCGGTCTCGCTTTGCTGGGTATGAAATTCCTGCCCTTCGCGCAGGCCGGCCTTTTCCAGAATACTGGTCAGGATCAATTCGCCCCAATCGCCCTGCATCTTCGACGAAGACCGCAGCGCATTGGCCAGATTGGTCGCATCCTCGGACATTTGCTGCGCATCCTTGTGAAGGATCTGCACCATGCGATCGAGCGAGGACGTCTGCTCCACGCGCTTGTGGGAATCGATCTCGACCTTCTCGCGGAACTCCTTCAGCTGATCGCGCAGCGGGTTGAGCATCTTGTCCAGCGATTCCTTGCTGGATTTGCTCAACTCCTCGCCGCTCGATTTCAGGATTTCACTCGCCGTGACCTTGAACGTCTCTTTCAGCTGCTCGCGCGCTTTTTCCAGATCGGCCAGCTTCTCGGCATGATGCCGTTCGGCCGATTTCAGTTCGCTCTCCAGCCGCGCAAAGCGGGTTTCCGCGGCCTCGCGGGCCTCATTCGCCCGTTTCAGCGCTGCTTCAGTTTCCGCCAGATCCTGATCCAGACGGTCGGCAATCGCCGCCTTGCTGCGCAAATCCGACACCTCCGCCTCCAGCCGGGACTTGGCACGGCTGGTCACCAGCCAGAGCGCAAACAGGCCCAGCGTGATCACGGGCGCAGCCACAATCAGAACAGTTTCAAGCGTCAGCGTATCCAGCATCGAATCATCCCGTCATATTGGGGGCCAGTCTAATCCCTCCCCGCCCGGCCTGAAACCGGCACTCTTCTTGCTTTCTCCTCTCACGAGAAAGAGGAGCGGGCAGAATGCGCGTAAAAAGCGTTTCGATACGGGACTTGAACGACGCCGAAATCAGCCAGTGGCGCGATTGGGCGTATCAGGATGGGCAATTGGTCAGCCCCTATCTCTTGCCGGATTTCGCACAGGCCGTCGATCGGGTCCGCTCTGATGTCCGCGTCGCCGTGATCGAACAGAATGATCAGACCGTCGGCTTTTTCGCCTTTCATGCGCCCCGTCATTTCGGCCTGCGCCCGGTCGGCGCGCCCATGTCGGATTATCAGGGCGTTGTCGCCAAACCCGGCGTGAGCATCTGCCCCAACGAATTCCTGACCCAGCTGGGCGCCGGATTCATGGCGTATGAAAACTGGTGGAATGGCGCGGGCTGCGCTCTCGAAAAGGCGCGCGAGCGCGATGGCTCGGTCGTGGTCGATCTCTCGAACGGCCCGGACGCCTATTTCGCCGAGCGCAAGGCCGCGCACAAGTCCCAGTTCAAGAAGATGGATCGCCGCCTGCGCAATGCCGAGCGTGATTTCGGCCCGGCGCGCCTCGTGGTTGGCGATCCCGACGGACAGCTCTTTGCCACGCTGAACCGCTGGAAGTCGGACCAATACAATGCGACCGGCAAACTGGATGTGTTCGATATCGACTGGGCGCGGCAATTGCTGGTGAATCTGAACGCCGCGGACGATGCCTGTTTTCAGGGTCTGACCTTCGCGCTCTATTTTGGCGATGAACTGGCCGCGGTGGAATTCGGCCTGCGGGCGGGCGATGTCTACCATTCCTGGTTCCCGGCCTATGATGACCGCTTCGCCAAAGTCTCACCGGGCTTGCTCTTGCTGCATGAAATCTTCAAGGCCGCACCGGACCTTGGTCTCAACCGCGTCGATCTCGGCAAGGGCGGGGCTCACTACAAGACCTATTATGCGTCCTACGAAGTGCCGCTCGATACCGGCCGGATCATCGCGCCCAGCTTTGCGGCGCTGGGTCTGCGGTCCTGGGATGTCGCCGAGCACTGCGCCAAAATCCTGCCCGGCAAACTGTCAGAACTACCCGTTCGGGCCCGCCGCCGCTGGTCGCAGGTCAGCGCTTTCGAACCGGATCTGGCCGCGCGCTTGCGCACTTTCTCGAAATTCTTCCGGAATCCGCCAAAAGCCGCGTAATCAGGCCGGCCGGCGCGATTTGAACGCGGCGGTCAGCGTCCCGTCATCAAGGTAATCGAGCTCCCCGCCGACGGGGACGCCGCGCGCGAGGCTGGTGATATCAACAGAGAGGCCCTCCAGCCGATCGGAGAGATAATGCGCCGTGGTCTGACCATCGACTGTCGCATTCAGCGCCAGTACGATTTCCTTCACGACCGGATTTCCAGCCCGTTCCAGCAAGCCGCCAATATTGAGATCATCGGGCCGCACCCCGTCCAGCGGTGACAACACCCCGCCCAGCACATGATAGCGGCCCTTGAAGGCCGCCGCTCGCTCCAGCGCCCAGATATCGCCGACCGTCTCGACCACGCAGATCACCGACGGATCACGCCCCGGTGCGGCGCAAATGGCGCACGGATCGGTCACATCCATATTCCCGCAAGTCGAACAGGCGGTGATCTTGTCAGCCGCATCGGCCAGTGCTTCGGCCAGCGGGCTCATCAGCGCGTCGCGTTTCTTCAACAGGTGCAACGCCGCGCGCCGCGCCGAGCGCGGGCCGAGCCCCGGCAGTTTGGCCAGCAGAGCGATGAGACGTTCGATTTCAGGTCCGGCGGAATGGGTCGACACGTCGGCTTATCCCGGAATCGAGAAGCCGGGCGGCAGGGGCAGTCCGCCTGCCGCCTCTTTCATCACGCGCGCCTGCACCGCTTCGATCTTGCCGCGCGCATCGGTGAAGGCCGCCTTGATCAGATCCTCCACAACTTCCTTTTCGCTTGCGACGAGAATGGAGGGGTCCAGCTCGATATCCTTGATATCGCCTTTGCCCGACAAGGTGACACGCACCAGCCCGGCACCCGATTCACCGGTCACCGATTCTTCGGCCAGCTTTTCCTGCGCTTCCTGCATGCGGGCCTGTAATTCCTGCGCCTGCTTCATCAATCCCATCAGGTCTTTCATGACTGGCCCTTTGCGGTTTCAGCGGTTTCGTCCGGCTCAGATATGGCCGGTCGCCGCACTTCGACAATTTCAGCGCCGGGAAAAATCCGTAAAGCCTGCTGCACGACGGGATCACGCGCCACTTGCTGGGCGTGTTCGCGCTCTTCCCGCTTCTGACGTTCGCGAATCGTCTCGCCACCCCGGCTGTCATGCGTGGCCATCACCGCCCAGGTGACGCCGGTCCAGTCCTGCAGGCGTTTGGCGACACGCTGTGCCAGATCCGGCGGCGCATGCTCGGCGGGTTCAAACACAATCCGCCCCGGCTTGAACGAGACCGGACGGATAAAGCGCATCATATCCGAGCGCAGCGCCGCATCGGCGCGTTCCGTCATCGCCTCGATCATGGCGTCCAGAGAGGCCGGCGCGTCCTTTATCTCCAGCACCGGCGCTGCATCCTCCCCCGGCACGTCATCGGCCGTTTCAATGGCCGGCGGAGGCGGCGGCAGCGATGTTTCAGCTTCCGCAACAGGCGCAGCGGGCGGCGTATCAACCGGCGCTGCCGGTTCAGACTTTGGGGCGGACGGCGCGGCCCCCTCATCGCCGCGCAGTAACCTGGCCGCATCTTCCGGCGAGGGCAGTGATGCCGCAGATCCCAGACGCAGCAGCGTCATCTCCGCGGCGGTCAGGGGATCGGGAGCACGGCGCACATCATCGAGACCGACCAGCAGGATTTTCCACAAGCGGGTCAGCTGCGCGATCGAGAGCGTTTCCGAAATTGTCACGAGGCGCTGGCTCGTCTCCTTCGCCTCGGCCAGATCGGCATCAGGCCCGGCGGCCTTCACGCGGGTCAGCGCGTGCACATAGTCCAGACAGTCACGGGTGATGATGGCCGGATCACCGCCGGCTTCATAAAGCGAGGCCATCTCGGCCAATGCCTTGGCATGGTCGCCTTGCAATGCCGCTTCGAGCAGATCAAGCACGCGGGCGCGGTCCGCCAGACCCAGCATGTCGCGGATTTGCAGCGCCGTGACCGGGCCGTCCGAGCCCTCACCCTGCACAATCGCCTGATCCAGCAGGGACAGCGCATCGCGCACAGAGCCTTCGGCGGCGCGCGCAATCAGGGCCAGCCCGTCCTCGGCAACCGATGAGCCTTCCTTGCCGCAAATGCCTGACAGGTGGTTGGCCAGGACATCGCGGTCGACGCGTTTGAGGTCAAACCGCTGACAGCGCGACAGGATCGTCACCGGCACCTTGCGGATTTCGGTCGTCGCGAAAATGAATTTGACGTGGGGCGGCGGCTCTTCCAGCGTTTTCAGAAGCGCATTGAACGCCGCATTCGACAGCATGTGCACTTCGTCGATCACATAGACCTTGTAGCGCGCCGACACCGGCGCATAGCGCACGCCTTCAAGAATTTCACGGATATCGCCGACGCCGGTCCGGGAGGCCGCATCCATCTCCATCACGTCGACATGGCTGCCCTTCTGGATGGCATCGCAATGCACACCGGGCGGATCCAGCGTGATGGACGGCCCCTCGGCCGCATCCGTGAGATAGTTGAGCGCGCGGGCGATCAGGCGCGCCGTGGTGGTTTTGCCTACCCCGCGCACGCCCGTCATCATATAGGCGTGGGCGATCCGGCCAGACGCGAACGCATTGGTCAGCGTCCGCACCATGGCTTCCTGGCCGATCAGCTCTTCAAAGCGCAGCGGGCGGTATTTGCGGGCCAGCACCTGATAGCCAGCATCGGTCTCCGCGACATCGAGCCCCAGAGACGGGCCCGGATCGGTGTCCGTCATGGGTTCGGGCGCGTCGTCCATATCACCTTGTTGGGCTGATTCCGGAGATAAGTGGAAGACCGGACGGCGACCCGAACCGAAACTCGTTACGGCTGCTTCCTTCCGGACCTGACCGGGTTGGCGAGGCGTCCGTCCGCGCCGATCTTCCACTGACTAATATCGGACGTTGGGCGCTGATGTGCAAGGCTTCGGACTCAGCTCTGCATCCAGGGCGCATCCGGCCGGGATCGGAGCGCCGTGTAATACGTGGCCATGACGAAGCGATCCAGCTTGCCCAGCGTCTGATGGCCAAGTTCGATCGCACCAAAGCCTTTTGCGTCGAGATATTCTGCCGCTGTGCTGAACACCATCCCCAGCGTCACTTTCGTCGCCCCGTCCTGATCCGTAAAAGCCACCCAGGCGTCGGCATGCTTTGGCCCGTTCTCGCCCTGAAGCAGCGAATACTGAAGCCCTTCTTCAGGCCGGACGTCGGAATAGCGATGATGGTTTGGATAAACCGTTCCATCCGGCCCGATCATATCAAAAAGCCATTCACCGCCCGTACGTAAATCTATGCGTTCGGTTTGACAGGTGAAGCCGTCCGGGCCCCACCATTGCGGCAGGGTGACGGGATTGACCCAGGCATTCCACACGGTGGATCGCGGGGCGTGAATCGTCCGCTGCAGGGTCATAGTGCGTTCCGCGACACTTGCGAGATTGTCCAGTCCCGCGCCAAAGCCGGCGCGATAACCGGACTCCATGTCTTCAGCGAGCGAGGACAATTGCACCGTGACGACAAGGCGGCTACGCGTCTCGTCACCCGAGATTTCGGCGGTGACCAGCGAGACCGAGTGGGTTTCTCCCTGACAGGAAATCACCTCGGAATTTACGCTGTACTTCAGGGGCACGAGCGCTAGCCAGACGCCTTCGCTGCGCACATCGGGCTGTCCGTCCACTTTGCAGAGCGACACCTCCCGGCCGCCAACCCTCGTATCGGCCTCCAGAAACTCCACTGCGACCGAAGGGGCAGGCGCAGCCCAGATCGCACGTGCTGCCGGGGCCGTCCACGCCTCCCAGAGGGTTGTGACCGGCGCGGCAATCTCCCGCTCGAAGGTCAGGGTAGCGAAACGGCCACTCATTTCGGCAGGCTCCGCGCATAGGCCTCAAGCTGCGTCGCCGCCGTGCCCCAGCCCATCTGTTCATGCTGTTCGCGGGTTTCCGGACTACGGTGGCGCGCGGTGGCCGTGTAGATGGTGCCGCCGTCAGCTGCGTCTTCCAACTGCAGGATGGCCGTCATGAAAGGCTCGGGCGCAGGTTTCCAGCCTTCGCTATAAGCATCGGTAAAGACCAACTTTTTGCCGGGCACCACCTCCAGATAGACGCCCACATTCTCCATAATATTGCCGTCGACATCAAACGTCGTGTTGAAGCGCCCACCAACCCGCAAGTCGATATCTACCGACGTGACCTTGTGCGGCGCGGGAACAAAGAAATGCGGAATATGTTCGGGCTGTGTCCAGCACTCCCAGACCAGCTGCCGGGGCACGGCGAGTGTGCGGGTAAAGCTCAGGTCAGTCTTCGGATCGAGTTTGAGTGTCATTTCGGTTTTCCTTGTTCAATGCCGTCACAAACGCATCAAACCGGTCGAGTCGGCCTTCCCACATCACGCGTTGATCCTCGAGCCATGTCTGCGCCGGCGTGAGCGCCTCAGGAACGAGGGCGCAGGTACGCACCCGCCCGTCCTTGGACGACACCAGCAAGCCGGCCTCTTCCAGTACGGAGAGGTGCCGCATGACGGTCGGCAATTTGAGGCCCGTGGGCTCCGCCAGATCGGTAACCCGTGTCGGCGTTTTCGCCAGCTGGGTCAGAATGGCCCGCCGGGTCGGGTCGGAAAGCGCGTGAAAGAGAAGCGAGAGTTGCGGTTCATGCTTAGTCATATTGCTAACTATTATGACGGATGCGGATGACGCAAGCCAAAACTTCGCTAATTCGCTAAGTTTTTACATCTGAGCGCGCAGGATTTCTTGCTTGGTCCCTGTTGCGGGCCCTTGCGTGGAATTGAAATCAGCCCGGAGTCACACGGATTTCATATCGGCTGTGGCGCGAGGCCAGACGGGGCTCCTGGGTGGAGATTTCAACGATGAAGGGGGCAGACGCCTCGACCGTGAATTCATGGCTTCCGGGCTCCGGACGCTCCCGCTGGATACGCCGCCCGGATTCCGCGTCATAGACGATAATCCCGTAGCGCATGTCTTCGCTCTCGAATGCGACGGTCAGCGCCACATTGCCGGTCGCATCAATGCGCCAGAGATCACTCAGATCATCATGCCCGACCAGACCTGTTCCGGTTTCACCGGCGGCCAGCGCGGGATAATCGCCGTCGCGCTCGGAATCCGCATCGCCTTCGCCATTGTCGGACACATCCTCGATGGCGATTTCAAACAGGCTCAAGGGCGTCACGGTTTCATAATTATCGCCCACGCCGAAGATGAAACCCTCACCCGTCGTATCGATATAATAGCCCACCAGGCTTTCACCCGGCAGGTTGCGTTCGCGAGGGAAGCCGGACCCGGCCCGCTCCCCGTCCGGCCCCAGCATCCGGATCGTCATCGCGCCCAGCGAAGCTTGCGTTTCCAACGCATCCTCACCGTCGCCGGAATACGCATAGCTTTGTAAAAGGCCGCGCACGACACCCATTTCGCCTTCATCGGTGTCCACGCGGTAATAACGATACTCGCCCTCAGGAACGAGTTCGCCAATCGTGTAGATACCGGGCTGCAGAGGCACGGCATCCTCCGGCGTTAGGCCGCCCCGCACCGGGTTTTCACAGCGGATCAGTTCCCGCGACGACCGGCTGACCGTCATACCCGCCACTTCCCGCATCGCCCTGGCCAGCGCCTCGCCATCAGGCGCAGGAATATACCGGCCTCCCGCAGCTTCCGCGACGGCGCGCATTTGCGCCTCCTGATCGGCATCCAGATCAAAGCCGACCACATAGGCCGACACATTGATATTCTCGGCGCGCAAGGCGGCGGCCGCGGCCACCGGGTCGCCATGGCAGGTCTCCTCCCCGTCAGAGAGGAGAACGATCAATCGCTCCCGCGCTTCAATGGCTTCAAGGTCTGCGGCCGCCGCCTCCAGGCTCGCGGCAATCGGTGTATATCCATAGGGTGACAGGCCGGACGCCGCATCGCGCAAAGGGCCGAGATCATCGCTTAGAAAATCCGTCAGTTGCTGCGTGTTCGGGCAGGAGGCTTCGGCGGTATGTTCGACGCTGGCATCAAAGCCATAGGCACGAAGCGACGCTGCGATATTCGCGTCCTCGATCACCTCCAATGCGTTGATGAAGGCGGTGCGGGCGGCCTCCATCTTCGAACGGCCACCGGCATCGCCGGCCATCGAGCCGGAGGCATCCAGAATGAACTGCACCGCCACCGGCCCTTCCCCTTCCGGCGCAACATCTTCGCTGCCTTCAAAGGAGACCCCGCGCACGACTTCCAGAAGGCGTTGCTGGATGACATCAAAGGCCGGACAGGCGTCGACGCCGTTTTCTACTTGCGAGACAAATGTTTGCGCCATCGCCGCACTGGTCGTCATGACAGTAGCAAGCAGGGCTGAATGAACCGATCTCATAGGCGCCTCCCCCATTTCGGGGGAATCCTATCACAAGCCGGCCAAAGGCCGCAAAAGCCGGAGCGGTATCAGCCCGCCGCCGAGCGCAGGAAGGTCTCATGCGCATCCAGGGCTTCGATCAGATCGATATCGCCATTGCGATCGACCAGCAGATCACGCCAATAGCTGGCGATACGCGCCTGCGTTTCCAGCCAGTCGCGAACCGCCAGCTCGGTTGCGGCTTGCGCCCGATTGTCGACCGCCGCTGACACTCCATCCACTTGAATCTGACCTGACACGTTTTCCTCCCGGCTCGATTGAATTGAGCGAGAGCAAACTAACCTATTTGCGAATGCGTCGCAACTGCAGAGTTGCCATCAGGATCGGCCCCAGCGCGCATTCCAGCCACGCTCATCGACATGCACGAACGGGCCATGCGCCGACGTCGAGCCGTATTCGCCCAGCCCGCCATGGAAATCCGTCCAGTCCGGTCGCGCCAGCGTGCGGTCGATAAAGTCATACAGCGCCGCCGCATCCTGCCGGTCGATGACGCCATCCCGGTTGAGATCGTCCATAATCCCGTCGCCATCCTCGTCGATATAGATATCCGCCGCCCCGCCATAGACGTGGCGCGAATAGCGGCCATTGCCGATGCCGGCATTATAGACCGGCGTCCGGTAGCCGCTCATCACGACAAAGCCGTCCGTCCGCCAGCCATGGGCATTCACTTCCTCCAGCAAGCGTTCCAGCTTCAGAAGCAGGCGTTCGCGGACAACGGCATAGCGCACCGGACCGCCCTCCTGCTTGCACAGGAACTGGCCGAGCGTGAAATGGGGAGAGATCGGCAAATCGTGCAATTCCGGCGGTACTTCAATGAAGCCCGCTGGCGGCAGATAGGCATCATGCCCGCGATAAGGCTCCTGCGGGTACTGACCGATGGCATAGCCCTGCAGCACGCCTGCCTCGATTTCCGTGGCCGGCCGCAGCACAAACGCATTCAGCCGGATCAGCTCGCCCGAAGAATTGCGGATTTCGATGACGTGATGGCCCGGCGTGTCCGGCGCCCGCCAGCTGGCCTCGGTCGGCGACAGCGTGTCCAGCCCGTATTCCGCAGAATAAGTCACCGCCTCGGCAGAGGACAAGCTCACGAGATCGCCCGGCATGACCAGCGTGGCAAAGGTGCGGTAATCGGCCTCGATCTCATTATTGATACGAACCGAAAACCCCACCCGACCGGCATCAAAGCCTGCGGTCTCCCGGGCCGCCGGATCAGGGGGCGCAGTCGCCGCCAGATCCGACGCCCGCGCGGGCAGAGTGGAGACCGTCAGGGCGAGGCCGAGAGTGGCGAGTTTGATCATTTTCATGGGACCGATCCATGGCCATAAGAATTGTAGGGTCTTTATCATATAGGTCGTGCACCATGCGAACGGAAGCATCTGCGTCTAGAAAAGCGGTAAAATACAGAAAATGAACACGAATTTCCGTATCGACATCGAGGCGCGTCTCCTGCCGGGTCTCGACAAGCGCCGCAATGTCCGCCGGTTCGGTCAGGCTGGCATCGGCCACCCATTGCGCCAATTCGACCGCATCGCGCACCCGCACACATCCGGAAGACAGAGCGCGCGGCATTTCATCAAATCTCTGCCGGCCGGGCGTGTCATGCAGGAAGGTGCTGTGCGGATTGGGGAAGATCAGCTTCACCACACCCAGCGCATTGAGCGGTCCGGGCGCCTGCCGCAGCCGATAGGGAAAGGTGGCAGCGCTGACCGTCGTCCAGTCAATCGTGGCGGCGTCCACCACCTGACCGTCCCGATCCAGGATCTGGAATCCGAGCCGCGCTACCGCATCCGGATCACGCCGGAAGAGCGGCAATTCATCATTCACGGCCAGACGGTGCGGCGTTTCCCACCAGGGATTGACCACCATATAGGCCAGAGTTGCCGACAAGACCGGCGTGGGGCGCGAGACCCGGCCCACGATCACATCATGGCGCCGGACAACCTGCCCTTCCTCCACGACCTGCAGCGTGAAGTCGGGGACATTGACCGCGATATGGCGCGCGCCGAAATCATCCGGCAACCAACGCAGACGTTCAAGATTGGCGCGGAGGGTCTCGGCTCTCTGGCTGGGCGTCCGGTTGATCCAGGCCAGCGTCGCCGGACCCGCAATGCCGTCAGGATGTATCCGTGCCAGCATCTGGACATTCCGGACCGCGGTCTGCACCTCCGCATCAAACCCGGGAGTAGCGTCGATCGTCTCGAAGTCCGTGGAAATCGCTTCAATCGGCACGACCGGGGATATCGGCTGTAACCGCCCCATCTGAATCAATCTTGCGCGTAAGGCGTCCACATCGGCGCCGCTATCGCCCAGCTCCAGATGATCACGCGAGGTGATCACGGGCGGCCAGTCATCATCCGATTGTTTCAGCCAGAATAGTCGCTCGCGTATCAGCGCCTGATAGGCCGGTGTCTGTGGCTCGAATCCGGCCAGAACCGCCGCAACATCGCCCGTTTCGAGGGCCCGGGCCAGCGCCGCATCAACATCTCCCCGGCGCGCGGCAAATGGCCATTGCTGTTCGATGACATGCGGGTCGAGACGTCCGGTCAGCAAATCCTGCGCGAAACTCCGGAACGCCTCTTCGGCGAGCCGGTCAATTGCCGCCGACGCCACAGCTGCATCCGCACTGGCGAGCGTGTTCAGGTGATAGTCTTGCGGCCTCAGGCCATGCCGTCCGGCATCGGCGATCACTTCGACAAGGCTTTCCAGCGCGCCGGAGCGATCAGGCCCCGTCCATTGACCGGACTGCGCCCATGCCGATGACGGCAGGCAGATGACGAGAAGAATGAAAACCAGCCTCATCCCAAAACCATACGCCCTATAAGGGCATTCTGGCTACGGGCATGTTGACGCGGTCGAAAGCCTAGCTGCGGTCAAGACGTGTCTGGTCTGAGGGTTCAAATCGCAGCCCCGTGTCACTTTCAATGGCGCGATATTGCAGTAGATCGAAATGGGTCGCGCCGATATCGATCAGATTGAAGCCGGCCGCCTCCTCCCGCGTTCGCGAGGAAAATGCGGTCGATGCGCCGACGAACCAGCTGGTGGAATCACCCGAGCGGACGGGGCAGGCAAAATGCTGGTGCAGATGCCCGGTCAGAACGAGATCGGCACTGTCTGCGATTTTCTGCGCAAAACGCGGCGCGCGCCGCGTCCGGGCACGGCCCCGATTCTCCAGCGGCGAGAGAATGGGATGGTGCGCGGTCAGAATGCGTGTCGGGGCCTGCCCATCCGCCAGTGCCTTGAGCGGCGCTTGCAGATGCCGCGAGGAGACAACGCCCAGCGACCAGTCAAAGCGGAATTGGGCACCACGAGCCGAATTGAAGCTCTCGATCTGAACCCGATCATTGGAGAAACGCGGTGCGGAATGCGCCTCGACCGCCTTCTGCAAGCGCCGCCAGGGCCGCGTCAGACGCGACCCGATGTTCAAAAGCGGTGTGTCGTGATTGCCGGGCGTCAAAACGACGGGGGCTTCAATCGCGGCCAGAAATTCGGCTGCTTGCGCAAACTCCTGACGCGAACCGGTCTGCGTCAGATCACCGGCCACGACAACAATATCGACACCAATGTCCGGCAATTGCTTCAGAAAGTCAGCGACGAGATCCGGCGACTCGTCGCCGAAATGAAGGTCAGCGATATGGGCTATACGGGTCATACAGACAGGACCTGTACCCGCTTGTGTCCGAATTCAAGGGTGACAGGACTGCTCATGATCGCCGGTTCGCCATCCAGAATGAGCGGAATGGCGCGCGGAGAGCGCACGGTCAGCCGCCGGGTCTCGACCGTCCAGTTACGGCCCGCCTCGTCCACGCCCGGCAGCGCTGCCATTGCCAGGCCGCTGATCAGGTCGGCAACGGTTTTCATGCGGCCGCCAAAGACCAGGAACTTGCCGTCTTCCACGATGGCGTCCGGGCAGGTCACATAAATCGCCGTGGCGCGCCGCGGACCACTTTCGCCCTCGATATCGGTCAGAAAAGGCTGCCGGAAGAAGGATCGCCACCCCACTCTCAGATAAGCGAGGGAACGTCGCGCCCGGCCAAAAAATCCGATCCGGCGAATATCTTCCCTGAATTTCACCAGTGCCGGCGACACGGCAAACAGATGACCATTGGCCTCGCCCAGTGGCAGCCACCTTGTCTCGGCGCGAAGCGCGCCGTCCAGAATAGCGTCAATGTCGATGGTATCGTGGACATAGCGGGCCAGAAGATTGGCCGTGCCGCAGGGCAGGATCAATGCGGGGGGCACATCATCCAGCCCGGCCAGCTCGTTCAGAACCGATATCAGCGTGCCATCGCCTCCGGCAATTGCGATCACATCCACGCCGGATCCTTTGAGCGCGGCAAGATCGATCAATTCGTCCGTTTCCAGATTGGTCTCGCCGGAAATCGTCCAGCCCGCAGCGCGGATTGAGTCCCGCAGCTCGGTAATGTCCAGACCCCGGACAAAAGCGCCGGACATGGCATTGTAAATGAGGTGGAGCCGTTGTCGGTCCATATTCGGGGTCCTTCGTTTCTGGTTGCACTCGTTCAACGGTTTACGCGGCGCCGGGTCTGTCTCATACACGCACTCAGTCCGAACCGGGGGACATTACATGAATCATCTGCCGCCATTGGCCTTTTGTCTGTCGCCGCTCGACCGCGCAGAAGTCGTCCGCCGCGACGCCGCCGCGCTGAAAGCACTCGAAAAGCAAACGGATGCACAGGCCGTATTGTTCCTCAGAGGCGACCCTGCGCTCGCCGACAATACACTTTTACGCTGGCCTTTCTCCAAAGCCGTCAGGATGAGCCAGGTCGCCGAGCCGATATTGCTCGGACTGCAGGACGGCGCACCGCTTTACGCGGTGGATCTGTTGCCGGATGCGGAAACACCCGGCCTGCCGGAATTCACCGACACGCGCACTGCCGGCATGCGGGTCTCTATCGAGGAAAGCGGAATACTGGCGCAGGCCCGGTCGTTGATCGAATGGCGGCGCAAGCATCGTTTCTGTTCCAATTGCGGGGCAGAAACGCACCAGGCCGAGGCGGGCCGCAAGCGAATCTGTCCCGACTGTGGGACCGAACATTTTCCGCGCATTGATCCGGTCGCCATCATGCTGGTCGTCAAGGATGACTGGTGCCTTCTGGGCCGTCAGGAATCCTGGCCGGAGCGGATGTGGTCCGCGCTCGCGGGCTTCATGGAGCCGGGCGAGACCATCGCCGATGCCACTGCGCGCGAGATCTGGGAGGAGGCCGGCATTCAGTGTGATCCGTCAACGGCAGAAATCGTCGACAATCAGCCCTGGCCCTTCCCCTCATCCCTGATGATCGGACTGATTATAGAAGCCGTGACCGTTGGAATTACCGTCGACGCGCACGAGCTGGAAGACGCACGCTGGTTCTCCAGGGACGAAATCCGCGCCATGCTGTCTGGGGCTCATCCGGAAGCGGATATCCCCCCGAAAATCGCCATTGCCCGGCGTCTGCTGGAGGTCTGGGCCTCTCGCAGTTGAATATGAAAACGGCCGCGCTAAACCAGCGCGGCCGTCCTTCAATCGTCAGTAATTGGCGATCAGGCCAGATTACCGGCCACCGCCGAAGCGGCGCACATAGGTGATGGCGTAGACATTGCCATCCGAATTGCCGAAATCGTAATTCGTGTAATCGACGCGGAAACCATTGCGCTCGTCGAAGAAATACTCGCCGCCTACGCCGAAGGCAAAGCCGTCAAGGCTGTCGGTGATGGACACACCCGGCACCGACGCACCCACATCCGCCGTCGCATAGCCGACACGGGCAAACAGGTTAGCGTTTTCAGAGACCGGAGCGCGCGCAATCACAAAACCGGCGAGAGCGTAATTCAGTTCAACATCAACCGGCGTGTTTGCCACGATGAGCGTGTCATCGCTGACACCAAAGTCCAGCTGGCCTTCGAAACCGAAATGCTGGGTGAACTGATAATCACCGCGCAGCGTAACCGCGCCAACATCAACGCTGGCGCTGGAATCGGTGAGGTTGGCAGCCGCATAGCCGATGCCATAGGTAAAATCGCCCTGACCGGCGAAGGAAGCTGAAGCCGCGGCAAGTGCCAGTGCGGAAGCAGAAACAAGAGTACGCAACATGTTATGCCCTTTCATGGGAAACTGGATATTCGATTGCTGGCCGGCCACATGTTGGCCGAATGCAATGTGAGCCCTCATAATCTTTTGCAAGCCTGATGCCATCAGAACTGCGAAAGCGTTGTTAAGCCGGGAATGTAGGCTGAATAATGGCAAATATCCAGCTTTCCTGCAGAACGTGCACCCCGCGACGATGCGCCACTGGACGAGACCGCATCAGACCGGTAAGTGACGGACAACATCAATTGGTTGATTGGCCGCTTTCTGCGTGTCAAACACCGCCGACTTGTCAGACTTTTGGGGACCAGCATGGGTGATCTCTTCTGGAACAAAGTAGCCGCCGCCGTTATCGGCCTCGTTTTGATGGTCATGGTGATCGGCGTCGTCGGGGACATTGTTTTCCCTGAGGAACAACATGGTGGCGACGAGCATGCGTCGCTGGCCTATCCGATTGATCTTGAAGCGGTCATGGGCGGCACCGGTGGTACCGGCCCCGTCGAGGAAGAAGTGATCGATCTCGGTACACTTCTGGCAAACGCGAATGCATCGTCTGGCGAGCGCACCTTCCGTCGTTGCGTCTCCTGCCACAATGCCGCGCCCGGCGCCGGCAATCTGCAGGGGCCGAATCTCTGGGACGTTGTGGGCCGCGAAGCCGGCACCTATCCCGGCTTTGCCTACACCGCCGAGATGAGCGCACATGGTCCCTGGACCTATGAGGCCCTCGACTCCTTCATCGAGAATCCGCGCGCCGATGTTCCGGGCACGGCCATGTCCTTTGCGGGTATCCGCAATGAGGAAGATCGTGCGGACCTGCTGGCCTATCTGCAGACCCTGTCTGACAATCCTGTTGCCTTCCCGGCCCCTGCTGCGCCGGAAGCCGAAGAGGAGATGGCGGGCGACGAAATGATGGAAGGCGCGGAAGGCGAAATGACCGAAACGGCCGGCGACATCGAAGATCAGATGCAGGCTCTGGAAGAGGCCGGCGAAGCGGTAATCGACGATCAGGCCGGTGACGGCGCCATGCCGGAGGACGCTCCGGAAGAAGGCGGCAACTAGCCGCTGATCCGGATAACGGATGTGACAGGCGAGTCGTGACCCACGGCTCGCCTTGTCGTTTCTGACAGCGGCTCGATCACCGTCTCCATGAAATGCGCATTGGCGTGGAGGATGCGGGCGGCGTCCAACATGATGCCCACATGCCCCGCCCAGAAAACGATGTCCCCGCGCTGAAGCGGCGCGTCGGCGTCGATGACCGTGAAGCGTTCGGCAAATTCGCCTTCCTGCATGCTGGTATCGCGCAGTACGGCAATACCGGCCGCTTCGAGGGAAGTCTGAACCAGCCCCGAACAATCCAGCCCCAGGCTTTCCTTGCCGCCCCATTGGTAAGGTGCTCCGAGGAAACGCTCGGCCACCGCCACAAAGTCGGGCGCCGCATGGTCCAGTGGCACAAGATGGCCGTCAAACACCCAGCCCCGGCCATTCGCCGAAACGAACCGGCCCCTGGTCTCGCCGGCCGCAATCTTCGCATTCATCGACAACAGGCCATGGGTGGCGGATTTGAGGTCGGGCTCTGAAAACAGATAGGTCCGCAAGGCGGATACGCGATGGGTCGGCGGCGTCACCGGAGCCGACAGGGCCGCCATGTCGACAAAGCCGACATAGCCGTCATGCCGGGAAAACCCCCAGGCCCAGCCGTCTTTTTCTTCCAGCACCGCAAAGACTTCACCGAACAGGGTCTGCGTTTCCATCGCACCGTCATCGCGCGGGTCGCGCCGGATTGCCGTCACACAGGCCGACACCTGCATATCGACCGGCTCGGCAAAGCGATCCGCCTGAACCCGACCTTTCAGATGGGCCGCGGCGAGATCGCCACGCGCAGGAAGCAGATTCTTGTGCGTCATCTATTTCCCGTACAGCGTTTTCAGCGCTTCCCACGCCGCGCGCGAGCCGAGCATTTCACCCCCCGCCGGACGGCCCGGCCGATCTTTCGGATTCCAGGCGAAAATGTCGAAATGGCACCAGCGGAGACCGCCGGTAAAACGGCGCAGGAAGAGGGCAGCGGTAATCGATCCGGCAAACCCGCCATCTCCCGTATTCTTGAGGTCGGAAATCGCCCCGTCGAGCTGATTGTCATAGCCATCCCACAGCGGCATCCGCCAGAGCGGGTCGGCCACTTTCGCCCCGCCCTTGCTCAGCGCGTCGGCCAGCGTCTCGTCATCGGTATAGAAAGGCGCGAGATCCGGCCCCAACGCGACACGCGCCGCACCGGTCAGAGTCGCAAAATCGAGGATCAGGTCGGGTTTGTCCTCAACCGCCTTGGCCAGAGCATCGCCCAGCACCAGACGGCCTTCGGCATCGGTATTGTCGATCTCGACCGTCAGCCCCAGGCGCGAGGTCAATATATCGCCCGGACGGAAAGCCCCGGCGCTGATCGCATTCTCGGCAGCGGCGACCAGCAGATGCAGCCGCACAGGCAGTTTCGCATCCATGATCAGGCGCGCCAGCGCCATCGCATTGGCGGCACCGCCCATATCCTTCTTCATGAGGCGCATGCCGGCGGCCGGCTTGATGTCCAGCCCGCCGGAATCAAACGTGATACCCTTGCCGACAATCGCCAGGCGCGGATGGGAAGGATCGCCCCACTCCAGCTCGATCAGGCGCGGCGCGCTGTGCGCTGCCCGGCCGACAGCGTGCAGCATGCCATAGCGCTCCTTCAGGAGATCATCGCCCGACGTGACGCGCACCTCCGCTCCGAAAGCCGCCGCCAGCGTCTCGGCCTCGGCCTGCAAACCGTCCGGGTCCATATCGCCCGCCGGCGTATTCACCAGATCCCGCGCCAGCCAGATGGAGCGCACAACGCGCGTCGCCTCATCCGCATCCGCGCCCTCGATCGGCGCCAGACGGGCGGGCTGGCGCGTCGGCTTTTTATAGCGCGTGAACTGATACGCCCCGGCCCCGAACGCAATCATCGCCAACGTCGGATCAATTTCACCGATATCCCCCGTCAGCGACCAGTCGCCTTCCGACAGCGTCTTGGCCGCATCGCCAAACGCAAACGCGTCCGTCCCGTTACCCAAGCCGATAATCGCATCGACACCGGCGCTTTCCGGCATCAGGACGATGTGTCCGGCATCCCCCTTGAACGCGTTCGCCTTCGCAATTGCACGGCCTTCATCTGTCAGCGGTGCGGGCAAATCTCCGGCCAGGCTGGCGGTCACGGCCAGAAGGCGGCGGGTGGAGGACGAGGCGGGCGGGAATATGTCGGTCACGGGCAGGGCTCCGGAAAATCTCTATGTGCAAACAAACCGCCGGAACAGATTAACGCAATCTTGACCGGCGCAGGGAAGAGTAAACCTCTGATTCTGACGGTAAAGGACTTCGCCCATGCGGACCCTGACGAAAATCACCCTGATGGCCTCCATCTCGCTGCTCACGGCTTGCGCCACAGCGCGGACAGATCAGGAGCAGGCGCTCGCCGACGATCTCACGCAGCGTGCCTCCATTGTTCCCGCCAGCGCCGCCGAGCGCGAAGCCATTCGCAGCCAGGACTTGCTGACTCAGGCCGCCTTCTGGGCCGAAGCCCATGAGCTCAATCCGGGCGACCGGGAAGCGGCGGTTGAACTATCCCGCGTTCTGCGCAGCCTGGGACAGACCCAGCGCGCCGCCGCCGTGGCGCGTCAATCCATGGCCCTCTTCCCGCAGGATATCGACCTTCAGCTGGCCTACGGTACGGCCTTGACCGAGGCCGGACGCGGGGCAGCGGCCATTGAATCATTGACCCGGGTGAGCGCTGCGCGTCCCGATGACTGGCAGGTGATGAATATTCTAGGCGTCGCCTACGAACAGGCCGGCCTGCGTCAGCAATCGCGGCAGAAATATATCGAAGCCCTGCAGATCGCGCCCGGCGAACCCTCCATCATGTCCAATCTCGCCCTGTCCTATGCGTTCGATGGCGATGCCGCGCAGGCCGAACGTCTGCTGCGGGAAGCCATGGCGCGTCCGACAGCCGCCGCGACGGTCCGGCAGAATCTGGCTCTGGTGATCGCCCTGCAGGGCCGGTTCGATGAGGCCGAAGCCATGGCCCGTGTGGATGTCAGCCCGCAAACGGCAGAGGCGAATATGGCCTATGTCCGCGCCATGCTGACCAGTGGCCGCCGCTGGGATGCCATCCGCGACGACAGCGGCGCCCGCTGATTGAGTTCAGACTTCAGTTGACCCCATACCCGCCGGATACGGCGGCGGTGGCACATCGTCCGGCTTTTCCTCCACGCGCTTGAGCGGGAAAAGCCCTTTCAGGGCCGGATCCACCAGCGTCGTATCAAAGCGGAAATTCTCGGCATGATCGCGCAGGGCGGACGGCGGACGCCCATCGCGCGTATTCTCGATCGCACGATAGAGCGCATAAAGCCGCAGATAACCCTTGTCGTCTTTGGAAAGACTGGTGTCGTCCAGGCGCTCGAACACCTTGATCAACTGGTTGAGGCCCGTCTTGCGCTTGCCTGCGGACAGGTCTGTCAGCGCCATGACCAGCGCCACCTTCCAGCCGGTTTCGGCAAATTCGACGCGTTTGGGCACCGCTGTCAGCTCGTCACGCGCACGCGCCACATCACCGCCGACCAGCGCCTTGAGCGCGGCCTCGCTGGCGCGGCTGGCAATCACATTCGATTGCGCCCGGTCTTCGCTGTTTCTGCGGCCTAACATGGGAAGGTTTTAGCGGCAGGACACGGCCTTGGCGAGGGTGAACGCCAGACAGGCGAATCCTACATCGCCTGGTAGCGCATGATGGCCGGGCCCAGAATGACCACAAAAAGCACCGGCAGAAAGAAGACAATCATCGGCACAGTCAGCTTGGCTGGCAGGGCGGCGGCTTTCTTCTCCGCATTCGCGAGGCGCATATCCCGGTTTTCCTTCGCCATGACGCGCAAGGCCTGACCCAGCGGAGTCCCGTAGCGTTCGGCCTGGATCAGCGCGGTGGCAACGGACTTCACGCCCGGATGATTGGTACGCTTGGCCAGATTTTCATAGGCCGTCCGCCGGTCCTGAAGGTAGGACAATTCCGCCGTTGTCAGCGATAATTCCTCGGCCAGTTCAATGGATTGTGCGCCCACCTCGCCGGAGACCTTCTGGAAGGCCGCTTCAATCGACATGCCCGCTTCCACACAGATCAGCAGAAGGTCCAGACCGTCGGGAAAGGCCATCATGATGGATTGCTGACGCTTGGCCGCAGCATTGGTCAAATAGAGATTCGGCGCATAATAACCGGCCATGCCGATACCGGCCGCCACGCACCAGCGCGTAATGGTGGGCAACCCGAAATCATTGATAAAGAAGACATAGAAAGCCGCCCCGCCAAAGAGCAGTATCGGCGCTGCCAGCCGGAAGAAATAGAAGGTCATCACCGGCCCGTTGCCGCGGAAACCCGCCTGGGTCAGCTTGTCCTTGAGGTCCGGGTCTTCAAACAGCTTTTGCAGATTCAGGCTCTGCACAATCGTCTTGGCCAGGCTCTTGTCTTCCTTGCCGCGCAGCTTGGAGGCATGCGCCTCCTCCAGCGCTTCGCGCGATTTGCGGCGCAGCTCTTCCTTGCGGTTCTGGACACCCTTGATGCGGTTTTCCAGCTTGTTCTGCCCCATCATGGGAGAGGTCAGCGTGACCACGGTCGCAAAGACGGCAATAGCGGCAATCACCGACCACAGAAATTGCGGGTTGGTGACGAGTTCGGCAATGTCCTGCATGTTCATGGCCGCCCCCTAATGCTTGAAGTTGATCATGCCGCGCATCATCAGAATGCCGAGGCCCATCCATATCCCGCCGCCCAGCAACATGAGCTGGCCCTTGGGTTCGACGAACATGGCCGTCATGTAGGACGGCGTCGTGAAATAAACGATGGCGAGCACGCCCGGCGGCAAGGCGCCAATGATCATTGAGGAGGCCTTGGCTTCCGATGACAGCGCGCCGATCTTCTCGCGCATCATCTTCCGCGCGCGCAGAACGGCCGACAGATTGCCCAGCGCTTCAGCCAGATTGCCGCCGGTCTTGGCCTGAATAGTCAGCACGGTCGCGAAGAAATTCAGCTCCGGCAGCGGCATCCGCGTGACCATTTTCTTGATGCCATCTTCAAGGGTGACACCCACAGCCTGGGCTTCCACCAGTTTCTTGAATTCGGAGGCCACCGGCTCAGCCGATTCGCGCGCAATCACCTTGATGCATTCATTCAGCGGCAGGCCGGACTTGATGCCGCGCACGATGATATCGAGCGCATTGGCAAACTCGGCCGTAAACTTCTTCTGCCGTCCGGAGCGCCGCATGCCGAGAAACCAGCGCGGCAGGCCCAGCCCGGCTGCGACCGACAAACCCGCCGAGATCAACAGGCTCTGCCCGGTCAGAATGGCGCCAAGAAAGCCCAGTATCGCCAGCACGCCCGAAGCTATCCAGAAGGTGCGCGGCGAGAAGCTGAAACCCGCCTGCTCGATCTGGGATTTCAGGGTCAGGGATTTTTTCTTCGCGCTCTTCTGCTTATCCTCGATTTCCTTCAGGGAATCCTGGACCTGCTTGCGGCGCTGAACGGTATTGTCCGCCTGTTGGGCGCGCGCCTTTCGCGGACCAGAGCTGGACACGACCGCCTTGCGGCGAGCCGATTTCTGGCTCTCACCCAGTGCGCCCGCCACAACCCAGCCAACACCACCCACGGCGATGAAGGCGGCGACGGCGGCAAACAGAAGCGGCATTTGTCCCTGCATCACTAGTCCTCCGACGTATCGAGCGCGGCGGCGAGCTCGCGTTCGAGGCCATAATAGCGGGCGCGGTCCCAGAAACGCGGACGCGCAATGCCGGTGGATTTGTGCTTGCCGATAATCTTGCCATCCGCATCCTCGCCTTCCATCTCGTAGACGAAGAGGTCCTGGGTCACGATGACATCGCCTTCCATGCCCATCACTTCCGTGATGTGCGTGATTTTCCGGGAGCCATCGCGCATCCGCGACGCCTGGATAACGACATCGATGGAGCCGGCAATCATTTCCCGTATGGTTTTGGAGGGCAGGCTGTAGCCGCCCATCGTGATCATCGATTCAATCCGGGACAGGCCTTCGCGCGGATTGTTGGCGTGCACCGTGCCCATCGAACCGTCATGGCCTGTATTCATAGCCGACAAAAGATCGAACGCTTCAGGCCCCCGCACCTCACCGACGATGATCCGTTCGGGGCGCATCCGAAGGCAGTTCTTTACCAGGTCCCGCATGGTGACTTCGCCGGAGCCTTCGAGATTCTTGGGGCGCGTCTCCAGCCGCACGACGTGCGGCTGCTGCAATTGCAGTTCGGCGGCGTCTTCGCAGGTGATGATACGTTCTTCTGGGCCGATGAATGCGGTCAGGCAGTTGAGTAGCGTCGTTTTACCGGAACCGGTACCGCCAGAGATCAGAACGTTACAACGGGATGTGCCGATGATTTCCAGAACCCGCGCGCCTTCCGGTGTGATCGAGTTGAAATCGACCAGATCCTGCATGCGCAGCTTGTCTTTTTTGAACTTCCGGATGGTGAGCGTCGGCCCGTCCAGCGCCAGAGGCGGCGCGATCACATTCACCCGCGAACCGTCGGCAAGGCGGGCGTCACAGATCGGGCTGGCTTCATCCACCCGGCGGCCGACCTGGCTCACAATCCGCTGACAGATATTCATCAGCTGGCCATTATCCCGGAAGCGGATATTGGTTTTTTCCACCCGGCCCGCGACTTCGATGAACACATCGCCCGCGCCATTGACCATGATGTCGGCGATGTCATCGCGTGCCAGCAAGGGCTCGAGCGGGCCATAGCCCAGCACGTCATTGCAGATGTCCTGCAGCAGGCGTTCCTGCTCGGCAATCGACATCGCCACATTCTTGATCGAGATGATCTCGGTGACGATATCGCGGATTTCCTCGGCCGCCGTCTCATTGTCGAGCTGGGCCAGTGCGCCCAGATCAATCGTATCGATCAGCGCGTTGAAGATCGTCGTCTTGGTCGCGTAATACTCGTCCGTCCGTTGCGTATCGGCGGTCGTTGCCACTGGTTTGACTTTCGGCGCGGGCTTCGGCCCGGGCGCAGCAGCCGGTTTGGGCGCGGGCTTGGGGGCCGGTTGCGCAGGAGCCTCTGCACGCGCAGCCGGGCGGCTGGCAGGTGCAGCAGAAGCCGGCGCGGGGGCCGGCTTCGGGTCAGGTCTGGGCGCTGTAGCGTCGCGCTTACCGAACATGGCTCAGATCACTTTCCAAACAGGCCTTTGAAAAGACCTTTCTTTTGAGGGGCGGCCACACGGCCGGACAACATGGCGGCAAGATGCGAGAAGCCCTCTGCGGCTTTCGATTTCGGGTCGATCTCGGCAATCATCTGCCCGTCATTTGCGGCCTTGCCGAAGAGTTGCGGCTCGAAGGGCAGAACCAGGGCGGGCTGCACGCCCAGCGCCTCGGCGAAATCCTTCACCGGAATTTCCGGGCGCTTGGCAATCCCGGCCATATTGATCACCACTTTCGGCGGTTCATCATTCGGGCGCGAGGCATGGATGAGATCGAACAGATTCTTGGCATTCCGCAGGGAGGCCAGTTCCGGCGTGACCGTCACCACCACCTGATCAGCACCGAGAATCGTATGCTTCACCCAAGGCGACCAGGTATGCGGCAGGTCCAGCGTGATAAACGGCGCCTGCCGGCGGATCTTGTCGAGCACCGTCTCATAGGCTTCGGGACCGAAATCCCAATCTTTGTCGAGCGTCGCCGGAGCAGAGAATAGCGAGAGGCGTTCCGTGCAGCGCACCAGAAGCCGGTCCAGCAGCGCTTCATCCAGCCGGTCGGGATCATTCAGCGCATCGCCCAGCGTCTGCGCCGGGTCCTGATTGAAATCCAGTCCCGCCGTACCGAACGACAAATCCATATCGACCAGTACGCAATCGGCTTGCGAATTCTCGGAAATACACCAGGCCGTATTGTGCGCCACCGTGGAGGCCCCGACACCGCCCTTGGCGCCGATGAAGGCAATCGTCTTGCCCGCAAACGGCGCTTCCGGATCAAGATAGAGGCCGGAAATCGTACGGATCAGATGCAGGGGCGACATGGGCGGTACGAGATATTCGCTCACGCCGCGCTTCATCAGCTCGCGATAGAGCGAAATATCATTGGCCGCGCCGATGATGATGACTTTCGTTCCCGGATCACACGAGCCGGCCAGTTCTTCCAGCTGATCAAACAGGCCCTGTCCGCGCATCCCTGATTCGATGATCAGGAGATCCGGCGTCGACTGGGTGGAGAAGCGGTTGATGGCCGCGGGCAGACCGCCCAGTTCCACCTCGACATGCGCCTTGGACAGGCGGCGGTCATTGGCGGCATTGTGCACAAGGGCACCGCTTTCCGGACGCTCGCAAAAGGCGTGGATGGTGATCCGCGGAATCGGCTGATCCGGGATGTCATCATCAATCTCGCCGACCAGCGGGTCGATAAGCTCGGGCGCATAGGCGTCTGGCGCATAGGCGTCAAAATCCGAGCCGGCATCGGCAACCGGATCTGCCGCATAATCGTCGGCTTCGGCCCAATCGTCTTCGGGCGCCGCCACTGGCTCTTGCGGTGAGGCCGCAGCGCGCGATCCGAACGGACGCGGCGCTTCACCGCCATCGCTGAAGCCGTCCAGATCGCCGAATTCCTCATAGCCGTCATCGGCACTGTCGCTCAGAAGGCGGCGTTCCACCTCTGCCGGATCCAGAAAGTCATCCTCGTCCAGGAAGTCGTCATCATATGTCTGTGGCTCAGCCATTCTTCTTATCCAGCTTTATTCGACCGCAGAGGAAACGGCGCCGCTTTCATCATCGCGGCGCTGCGTACCGGTGGGTTCACCCCGGCGATAGGTATCAAGGACGGTCTGACGGCGGCTGCCATCAGGCGCATCGGAATCGGTCGGCCCGACCAGATGATAGGGATCGCCCACCATGGCGGCGCGGTTCTGGGCCATAAAGCAGCCAAATCCGGCATAGGCCTGATTGTCGCGCTCGCGGACCAGATCGTCCCATTGCCGGTTTTCACATTCCGCCGGCATTTCCGCGACATAGTGTAGATAGCTGACAATCAGCGGCGCATTGCCTAGGCCCGACGCATTGTAGGGGCCTTCTTCGGTATAGCGGGCGGTGACGCCTTGCGCATCGAGGAAGGCGCGCAATTCGCTCAAGGCCGAATGCGCCGCCGCATCTTCGCTTCCGCCATGCGGATAGGAGACAACAAGCGGGCCGTGGCCATTGGATTTGTAATGGTCGACAAAGGCCTGAAACGTGCCCAGCTGGGACCACAGAAGGCCATTGGCCTCCGGATCAACCAGCAAGTCCATCCGCGCCGCTTCCTGCACAGGACGGGCTTCCGGAAAGCCGATCAGATTGGTCGTTGACGTTCCCGTGGTCCCGCAAGCAGCCAGAAACGCGGCGGGAATGAGGGCGGTGAGAGCTTTTATCATCTTCATTTGCCTTCTCCCCTAATCGATCAGGAACCCGACAGGACCGGTCCACGACCGGCCTTCTGTCTGTGCGCCCGGCACGGCGTAGGCGCGGTTGATATTGCCGAAGACAAGGGTTTCCACTTCGCTGGCTTGACGGAAGCCGTCCAGAGGCGTGGCCGCTTCATTCTGATTGATCGGATCCACCAGATAGGGCGTGACGATCACCACCAGCTCGGTTTCCTGGTTTTCAAAGTCGCGCGAACGGAACAGCGCACCCAGAACCGGCAGATTCTGGACGCCCGGCACGCCATCGAGATTCTGGCGCGTTTCTTCCTGGATCAGACCGGCCAGAACAAGGCTGCCGCCAGACGGCAGCTCGACCGTGGTTTCGGCGCGATTGACGTTCAGGCCCGGAATGGTCAGGCCCGGCACAGTGCCGATCACATTGCCCTGATCATCGGTGACATTCTGCGAACCGAGCTCCAGCGAACCCTGATTGGTCAGCTCGGAAATCTCGGTCGAGATGCGCAGCGAAATACGGCCTTCGGACAGGACGACCGGCGTGAAGCCCAGGCCGACACCGAATTGCTTGTATTCGACAGTAATATTGCCGTCGCGGTCGCGGCCGACCGGCACGGGGAACTCGCCCCCGGCAAGGAAATTGGCCGCTTCGCCGGAAATCGCCGTCAGATTGGGTTCCGCCAGCGTCCGCACCAGACCGACGCGTTCCAGCGCCTGGATCAAGGCCCCGGCAGAGCGAATATCGCCGCCGCCGGTATTGGTATAATCAAACTGCCCGCTGACACCGCTGAGGGCCCGGCCCACCAGCGAGAATTCCTGCTCGGTCGCCACATTGAAGGCCACATCATCCAGCTGGCCCGCGGCAGAGAGATTGATCCCCAGCTGGCGAACAATCGTGCGCTGCATCTCCACGATCCGCACCGACAACATGACCTGTTCGCGGCCCTCGATCGACAGCATGGACAGAACGTTTTCCGGATTGTCGGTCCAGCGTTGCGCCAGACGCAGGGCCGTATCCGCCTCGGCAGCGCTGCGCACGGAACCGGACAGGACGATATGATTATTCATCGCCTCGGCCATCACCACGCGGTCCGGAAGGAAACGGTCCAGCGCTTCCTGAAGGGCGCGCATGTCGCGCTCCACGCGGATATCCAGATCGAGGATGAGATTGCCGTCCGCATCAAAGAAGAAGGCATTGGTCTGGCCAATCGCCTGACCCAAAAGATAGGCGCGGGTCGGCGTGCGGATAACCGCGTCGGCGACTTCCGGATTGGTCACCAGCACATCCACGGCATCCACCGGCAAATGGATGATGGCAGCCTTGCTGAGCGGCAAATCGAGGACTTCCGATGTCGGCCCGTCACCTGTGCGGGTGATATAGACCTGCATGGTCGTCGAACCGGAGCTCGATTGCGCCATGGCCGTCCCGGCGGGAAGCGTCATGACCAGCGCGAGTATGAGGGCGCGTAACATTTCCGGCCTCCTAGTTGTCACCGGCCGAAACCACACGGGCCTGACCATAGCGATAGACAACCATCTGATCCTCATCGCGCAGCGGCTCGAAATCTTCCGGGTCCGGGCGATTCAGATTGGGGTTGGGTTGGCGCGAGACGAGACGCGGGCCGCCTTCGCCATCGGCAAGGCTGCGCAGCGACAGCGAGATATCTCCGCGCGCCACGGCCAGAACAACGGCATTGGCCTGTTCCGGCGTCAATTCAAGGGTCGCGGTTTCTCCCACGACGACGCTTTCGGCATCCTCTTCCCCGCCGAATGTCTGGTCGATAGCCAGGATGCGGGCATTCTCGACGACGGTCTCGGCCACAAAGAAGCGGCGGCGGGCATTCCCCTCTTCCTCGGCTTCGTAGGAAACGATGACGTCAACCCGGTCGCCGGGAAGGATGAAACCGCCAGCCCCGGTCTCGGCGCTGATTGGTACAGAGGTGGCGCGCATGCCCGGCCCGAGCACCGCCGACATGAAACCGGCCTCGCCGGCCTGCAATAAAAAGCGGGGGGAGACAGGCTCGCCCTCGGAAATTTCACTGCGAACCACGGCACCGGCAAATTCTTCGGCCGCATCCGGCTCGCGATCCCGGCGGATCTGCGACGGGCTGACCGCATCTTCCGGCCAGGCCTGCCAGTAAAGGTCGCTGGCCTGAACGCGGGAACCGACAGGCAAATCGCGGCGCGCCGCCAGCACATCCACCGTGCTGGCCTGCACGACTTGCGGCTGAGCCGTAGCCGGTTCCGGCGTGGAAGACGACTGGTACACAAAGTAGGCAGCGGCAGCCGCAGCCAGCGCAGCGGCGATCAAAACTATGATTCTGGCGGCATTCATCAGCGCGAATCCCCTCGGGTTACGCGCTCATCTCACCTGTAAATTCCAAAAGGGGAGTTAAGATTCGAATGTGATTGCAATCTATTGGGAAGGTTTCTTCACAAATCGGAAAATCACATCGCCGCCAGAAGGAAAATCTGGCTGTCCGGAAGAGTCCACAAAGCGCCTGCAGCAAGGGCAATCCCGTAGGGCGCAGGCGCGCCATCGGCGAGCAAAGTGTTGGTCATCCAGCGCTGCGGTAATCCTGTTGCCGGAGCGGCCCGGCGCAGCATGATCAGCGTCACCGCCAGCAAACCGCCCATCAAGGCGGCCTTTCCGAGGAACATCAGGGCATCCGGCCAGCCGAACCAGAGCGCGGCCGCGGCCACGAGTTTAGCATCTCCGCCGCCGATCCAGCCGGGGGCAAACAGGGCCATGCCGATGAGCAGGGCTACAAAGCCGACCAGGAGATGAAGACCGAAATCCATCCAGCTCAGCCCGAGAAACAGTGCCGCGACGGGAAAACTCAGGGCCAGTATCCCGCAGAGCCAGTTCGGAATCGTGTAACTCATGGCATCGCGCGCTGCGGCGAGCACCATGAGGAATACAAAGACCAATAAAACGAACTGACCCGCCATCTCTTTTCTCCGGATGATTTCGTATTGTCTATAGAGCAACAGGCTTAACAATCGGTTGGCTCCGATCCGGGCCCTATCCGGATAGCAAAAGGGGCCGCCCGATGGGCAGCCCCTTGAACGCTTTGGATTGTCTCGCGAACTAGATCGCGTCGGCAACCGTCTGCATGTTGTCACGAACGCCGGTACCGAGCGCCGTCACGGCACCGATAATAACCACAGCGATTAGAGCAGCGATCAGGCCATATTCGATAGCCGTTGCACCAGATTCATCTTTGAAAAAGCGAGTTACGATTTGCATTGGGTCTACTCCCGTGTTGCTAGCCACACATCCACTTCAAGGAGGCTTTTTGTCCCGACCTCTCTTGTCGTGTGCAAACAATAAAACACAGGACCGTTTAAAAGAGGTGAATACTCATACTTAATTATGTACTAATATTTCAGACCGTGATTTATAGTTAACATGGGCTAAACAAAACAAGTGTAAATCGAATGTGATCTTCGAACCTTTCCGTTTAGAAAGTCTTCACGCGGCTGCGCTCATATAAGAGAGAACAGCGACACCCGTGGAGCACGCCATGCGTAAAGCCCTGACCGCCCTTGCCTGCCTTCTGTTTGTCCCGGCCATGGCCGCAGCCGACCAGATGCTGGAAGTCGAGCACGCCGATGTTGTCCGCCTCCAGGCCTCAGCCTCCACCGTTATTATAGGCAATCCGGCCATCGCCGATGCGGTTATTCATGACCGGCGGACATTGATCGTCACCGGCCGCCTGTTTGGCCGGACGAATATCATCGCGCTGGATCGTCAGGGCCGGGTGATTTATTCGGAAGACTTTGTCGTTGGCCCGTCGACCTCCGGACAGCTTGTCCTGCAACGCGGCGCAGCCCGCACCACCATGACCTGCACGCCGCATTGCGTCGCTAGCCCGACCGTCGGTGATGATTCCGATGCATTTGATACGGCGACCGATCAACAAAGCGCGCGGATCGGTCTGGCAGCAGAGGCCACGGCGATCACAGAAGACTCCCAGAGCCCGCGCAGCCTTGAAGGCGGCAATGAGTAAAGCGGCTTAGCGCGCCATTAACCCTGCCTCTTCACGCGGGTTTAAGTGCTTCATGTATAGAAAGCGTGCTGATTTCCGGAGCCGGAACATGCACAGGACAGGTTTTTTCAGATCCTTCCGCAAAAATCGCGACGGCGCGACCGCTGTCGAATTTGCGCTGATTGCCGGCCCGTTTTTCTTTTTTCTGATGGCGTTGATCGAGGTTGCGGCCGTCTTCTTTGCCGAAACCGTTATTGAAAATGCCGTTCTGGAATCGGCCCGCCTGATCCGTACCGGACAATTGCAGGGCGGCGGCGGTGATGCGGCCAGCTTCCGGACGGAGGTCTGCGACCGGATTGAAGTGATCGCCGATTGCGATCAGATGGTGTTTGAAGTCGCTGTCTTTGACGACTTTGACGATATCAATCCGACCCCGCCCATTGCCGATGACGGCACGCTGAATGGTGGAAACATGGGGTTCAACCCCGGTGATGCCGGCGATATCGTGCTTGTCCGGGTCTATTACAGCTATCCGCTGATCCTGCCGAACATGTTCGGCGCCGCCAGCAATCTTCCGGACAATCGCCGCCTGATCCAGTCCTCCACCGTCTTCCGGAACGAGCCCTTCGATGATTAGGTCCGCGCGCAAATTTCTTCGCCGCCTGGGCGGCAACCGGGACGGCGTTTCAGCGGTTGAATTCGCCCTGATCGCCCCGGTCATGGTGCTCTTGTATCTCGGCATGGTGGAAATCTCGCTGGCTCTGTCGGTCGACCGGAAAGTCACCAATGCCGCCAGCGCCCTCGCCGACCTGGTCGCTCAGGATGACGTCATCACGAATGGCGAGATGGTCGATATTCTCAACGCCGGCGCCGCCATTATCGCCCCTTATGATCCGGCCAATTTCTCGGCCCGGATCTCCAGCGTCTCCATGGATCTGACCGGTGATGTCGCCGTCGACTGGAGCGATGCCCGCGGCACGCTGGCCCGGGCCGAAGGCTCGCAACCAACCCTCCCCGCCGGCGTGCTGACGCCGGGCCGGTCGATCATCTGGGTGGAAGTCGGCTATGCCTATGAAGCCCCCTTCCGCGAAGTCACCGGCGATTTCGACATAGAAGAAGAATTCTTCCTGCGTCCGCGCCAGTCCCTCGTGGTCAGCCGCGACTGATCAGAGATCAGCGGCTCGCAAGCGGTCAAGGACGTCCGACGCGGCCTCAAACACCTGTCCATCGATCGCAGATACCGGCATCACCCCGCCCACGGAATTTGTGATCCATACCGATCGCGCCGCCATCAACGTGTCAGGCCCGGCCTCGATTTCTTCGGCGGGCCAGCCGGCGTCTTCCAGCCAGCGCATGACGCACTGACGCATGACGCCATTGCGAATGCCGCACCCGGTGGAGGGCGTGAAGACCTGACCGTCCTGCTCCCAGAACAAATTGGCGCTATCGGCCCCGGATACGAGGCCCGATTCCGTCAGCAGCAGGGCCACATCGCCGCCGCGCGCAACAGCCTCCCGGCGGGCGGCCAGATTATCGGCATAGCTGAGCGTCTTGAACCGCACCGCCAGACTGCTGGCCGAGCGGCGCAGATCGACCAATGCCAGACGGATCGCCTCCGGCCGCGGCGGCACGGGGAAGTGCTCGAAAAACAGACGGACATCGGGATCAGGGATTGGTGCGAGCCCCCGTCCTCCGCCTCCCCGCGTCAGGATCAGCTTGCCAACACGTTCACCGTCCGCGCCTGTCACGCCGGCGATTGCGCGCTCAATGCCGGCCCAGTCCGGCACTGGCAAGTCCAGCGCCGCACACGCGGACGCCAGAGATGCCGCATGCGGATCAGAATGACGGATGCGTCCGCGTGCGATACGAAAGGTCTCGAACACGCCATCGCCGAGCAGAAATCCGCGATCCTCCACCGGCAGACCGTCAATCGGCCGGGCTTTTCCGTCTGTCAACGCCCACATCAATCAGTCTCCAGAGCCGCCTGAAGCGCGCTCAGCTTGTGCAACGTCTCTTCATACTCGGCTTCGGGTTCCGATTCGATGGTGATCGCTCCGCCCGATCGCGCCGCAATCTGCCAGTCGCTATCGGTGCGGAGAAGGTCCAGCGTCCGGATCATGACATTGAGGTCCATCGCCTGACCGCCCTCCCCGATCCAGCCCAGCGCACCGCAATAGGCACCGCGCCGCGCCTGCTCGGCCTCCGCAATCAGCTTCATCGCCCGGATTTTCGGTGCGCCGGTGATCGAACCGGGCGGAAAAGCCGCACAGATCAGATCGAACGCATCCTTGTCCGCCTGCAAGCGGCCTTCCACGGTCGAGACCAGATGATGGACATTGGCATAGCTTTCCACCGCATTCAGGCGCGGCACTTTGATACTGCCCGGCGTGCAGACACGGGAGAGGTCATTGCGCACCAGATCGACAATCATCAGATTCTCCGCCCGGTCCTTGCCGCTGGCGGACAAGGCGTCTGCTTCCGCCCGGTCCGCATCAGGATCGGCGCGGCGCGGCCGCGTGCCCTTGATCGGGCGGCTCTCGACGCGGCCAGCCTCCAGTTTCAAAAACCGTTCCGGCGAATTTGTAATCACCACATGTTCGCGTGTCGGCCGGAACCAGGCGGCATGGGGCGCATCGCTTTGCGCGATCAGGCGAAGAAAGACCGCCCAGGGATCTCCCTGCAGGCGTCCGGAAAACCCTTGCGACAGATTGGCCTGATAGATATCCCCGGCGCGGATATGCGCGATCAATGTCCGGCAGGCGGCCAAATAGGCATCGCGGGACCAGGCGGGCTGGACCTCTCCGCGGGCGGGTTTGGCCGGAGGCTGCCCGATATGCAGCCCGGTTTTCAGGCGCGCGCGGCCCTCTTCACTGCCCTCCAGCGTCAGGCTCTGCCTGGCCGGATCGAATACCGCCCAGGCCGGATAGACGCCGAGGCGGACCAGCGGAAACCATTTGTGCGGGGGCGCCAGCTTCGCCTCCAGCACCGCCGCGAACTCATAGTCGAACAATCCGGCCAGCTGATATCCTTCGGCCAAAATCGTCCGCGCACGGTCCAGGAATGCCGCCAGATCATCCCCCGGCCAGAATGTCAGGAATTCGATCGGCAAGGCATAAAGCCGCGATTGCGAGCCCTGCCCGCCCTGAAGCAGCAAGGAACCATCCTGTATGCGAAAGGGCGCAAAGGCCCGCTCCGGCGCGATCCAGTCCAGTGGTTCCGAACCGTTTGCGCTCACCTGGCTATCAGATTGGCCCGGACCGCCGCGACTTCATCTTCCGTCAGGCCGAGCACCTCGGTGACATAGCTTTCCGCCGAACCGATCTCGTCAAACGCCTCGTCGAGATATTCGCCCTTCACACCAAGGAAGACGCGCATCGATTCTTCGGGCACCTTGCGCTCATAGGTTTCCTCGATCCGCTTGTGGATCAACGGCACCAGCAAATCATAATCGACCGCCGTATTGGTCATCAGATAATCGTCGTAGATATCGTCCTTCGAAGCCCCGGCCAGAGACAGGGCCAACGCACAGAACAGACCGGTCCGGTCCTTTCCGGCCGCACAATGCACGACGAAGCCTTCATCGGGGCCATGCGTGGCCAGCTCGCGCAATCCGGCGGTAAACACCTCCTGATTGCCCTTCTCGTTCGGCAGGCGGCGATAGGTCGAGCGCATGAAATCGGCCACACCTTCCGGGCTCATATCCCCCGTCCGCAAAAAGCGCATATGCGGCGGTTCGGCATGTCCGGCGACATCTGATTGCAAAATGCGATAGCCTTCGCCCCAGCTGGAAGGTTCATTATCCCTCTCGCGCGGGCGGCGCAGATCGGCGATGACCGAAATATTCAAAGCGTCGAGCTTGGCCCGGTCCGCCTCGGTGACATTGTGAAAATGCCCGGAGCGGTAGAGCCCCGAGCGCACGCGCGTCCCGTCCCGTCCGGTGTAATCACCGAAATGGCGGAAATTGCGAATACCTTCAAAATCAAGAACACGGCTCATGCTGGTCTGCTACTGGACCGGGCCGAAAAGGGCAAGACACACCAAAAAACAATCGCCCATTCGGGTGAAAAAACATCGGAAATGCACAAGGCGGAAAAGCCGCAGAAACACCTACCGGAACGGCGGCTCGTCGAAGCTGCGCAGTTTGCGGGAATGCAGCGCATTCGCCTCATTGCTGCGTAGTATCTCGACGGTTTCAATACCCGCCATCAGGTGTTCGGAGACCGATTTCTGATAGAAGAGATTGGCCGCGCCGGGCAGTTTCAACTCGCCATGCAAGGGCTTGTCGGACACGCACAGAAGCGTTCCATACGGCACGCGCAGGCGGAAACCATTGGCGGCGATCGTCGCCGATTCCATGTCCACCGCAATCGCCCGGCTCTGGTTGATGCGCCGTGCCTCGGCATGATAGCGCAGCTCCCAGTTTCTATCGGCATAGGTGGCCACCGTCCCGGTGCGCAGGCGGCGCTTGATGTCCTCGCGGCTATCACCGGAGACGCGTTTCACCGCATCGGCCAACGCAATCTGGATTTCCGCGATCGGCGGGATCGGGATCTCCACCGGCAATTCGCGGTCCAGCACGCTGTCATAACGCAGATAGGCGTGCGCCAGCACGTAATCGCCCAGACGCTGGGAATGACGCAGACCGCCGCAATGGCCGATCATCATCCAGCATTCAGGCCGCAGCACGGCCAGATGGTCGGTGATGTTCTTGGCGTTCGACGGTCCGACCCCGATATTCACGAGCGTAATCCCGCGTCCGCCGGGCGCTTTCAGGTGATAGGCGGGCATCTGGAAACGCCGCCAGGGCGCGGCCTCGACATCGGCGCGCGGATTGGGCGTTTTGGCATCTACCTCGACAAAGCCGGCCGCCGAGAAGCTCTCATACTCATTATCCTCTTTCAGCTGCCCGATCGCCCAGGCCGCAAAGGCGTCCACATAGCGATGATAATTGGTGAAGAGGATGAATTGCTGGAAGTCTTCATACGGGCTGCCGGTATAATGCTTCAGCCGTTGCAGCGAGTAATCCACCCGCGGCGCATCAAACAGCGTCAGCGGACGCGGCGCGCCCGGCGGCGGCGTGCGCTCGCCATTAGGCAGGGCATCATCGATCTTCGCCAGATCGGCATAGGGAAAATTGCGCACCAGATCGGCCACAGAGGCCGCGTCCAGATCGAGATCCTCTGCCCCGTCGAGCACCGTCGAAAAGGCGATCTCGTCTGCGGACGGGCCGGTTTCGATCGTGATGTCATACTGATCATTCAGCAGGGTCAGCTGCTCGACCAGATAGTCGCGAAACAATTCGGGATGCGTGATCGAGGAGGCGTAGAGCCCCGGCTCGGAGAACTTGCCGAAGGCCCGGCTGACCGGCGGCGGCGAGCCTTCCGGTTCATAGCGCACGCGCAATTCGGGATAGGCGAAGGCGCCGGCCTCGCGGGCTTTCGGATCCGGCGCAATGCCGCCATCCAGATAGGCTTTCAGCGCAAGGCGGAGATTTTCAACCGAAGCGGAATGGAGGTCCACTAGCCGGTCAACGGCCGCCTCCGGTGTTTTTGCGATTTCAAACGTTTTCATGGCCAGCTAATGCCGGAAACAGGCGCAGGCGGCAAGTCGAAAACCCTACTCCGCCGGCAGGTCGTTCAGCGGCTTGCTCTTCTGGAATTTGTCGAAACTCGCCCAGACACCATCATCGCCATGCCATTCACCCTTGGTCGCGCCCTTGGAATATTCCGTGGCGCGCGCCTCGAAGAAATTGGCGTGCTCAACCCCGTTCAGAATCTCGGTCAGCCAAGGCAGCGGGTGTTTCTCGATCCCGAAAATCGGCTCCAGCTTCAGCTGGCGCAGGCGCCAGTCGGCAATGTAGCGGATATAGCGCTTGATATCGTCGGGCGTCATGCCTTCCACATCGCCGGCTTCAAACGCCAGCTCGATGAATTTGTCTTCCAGCGCAACGACCGTGCGGCAGCATTCCACGATCTTGTCCTTGACCGCTTGCGTATAGGCACCGGTTTCTTCCGCAAAGGTGTGGAACATCTTCATCATGCCCTCGCAGTGCAGCGATTCATCGCGCACCGACCAGGATACGATCTGCCCCATCCCCTTCATCTTGTTGAAGCGCGGGAAATTCATCAGCATCGCGAAAGAGGCAAAGAGCTGCAGGCCTTCCGTGAACGCACCGAACACCGCCATCGAGGTCAGCACATCCTCGTCCGTCTCCACTCCGAACTGGCCGAGATAGTCGTGCTTGGCGACCATTTCCTCATACTCGGTGAAGGCCGAGAATTCCGAATCCGGCATGCCGATGGTTTCCAGCAGCAAGGCATAGGCTGCGATATGGACCGTCTCCATATTCGAGAAGGCCGCGAGCATCATGCGCACTTCAACCGGTTTGAAGAGCGGCATGTAGTTTTCCATGTAGTTCGCGCCGACCTCGACATCGGACTGCGTGAAGAAGCGGAAAATCTGCGTCAGCAAATTGCGTTCGCGATCCGACAGATTCGTCGCCCAGTCCTTGCAATCTTCGCCCAGCGGCACTTCCTCGGGAAGCCAGTGAACCTGCTGCTGCTTTTTCCAGAACTCATACGCCCACGGATAGCGGAACGGCTTGTAGGAGTGGCTGACGGTCAGAAGGCCTGGACGCTGAGCGGTATCGGACATGGAAAACCCCGGTAATTCTATGAAAGCGACTCGCCTGACGGCGTGCCCTTAATCACTACATATTGGGGTTAATCGCCTCTAAAGGTCCAGACCTTGTAGGCACACTCTTCACAAGAAAATCGCGTTTTGTGGATAACTACCAGCGGCGGCTGAGCGAAAAGGCCGCAAAATCATCCGCCGCATCGTAATCATCAATGCCGATCCGCGCCGTGCGTTCGCGCCGGACATAGGCAAAGGACAGATCATTATCGCCAAAGCGCATGGCCACACCGGCCTGGGCATCGCCCACCACGGCATAAGGCTCCAGCGTCATGGCACCGCGCATATTCCAGCCCTCGGAGGGATCATACAAAAGCGCGCGGCGTTCCGCGCCGGCAAACAGATACCAGCTGGACCGGTCATCATCGTGCTGCAGATAGCGGCCAACGCGCACTTCCGCACCGGCCCCGGCGCCCGATCCTTCCGGACCGATGCTCACACCGGCGCGCGGTTCAAAGGACAGGTCCAGACCCGTTTCCCCACCATGAGAATCAAAGCGCGTGACATAATCGACCGCGACCGACGACCGGGTTTCCCGCATCGGACGGATAATCGCCGAATCAACGCCGGACTCCGGGTCAAACAGCCGGTCTGACCGGGACAGGAGATTCGGCTCATGCACGCGAACCTCGATCCGGGTCAGCTCGTCGAGCTGGCTGATCGCCGCCGAATAGCCGGAAAAGGCCGCCAGAGAGGCATTGTCGGTTCCGGTCTCGCCCAGAACGCCGGTTGCCACAGCAGCAGCGTTATTATCAATAAATGACGTGGATTCAGGCTGAGCCAGCAGAAATGGCGCCATGATCGCATCGTCAACATCGAAAGCGAGCGGCTGCCGCGGCGCATCCTGCGCATGGGCCAGCGCGGCGGTTCCGAAAACCACCAGCGATACCATCGCAATATGCCGACCCGGACGGCGCACGACTTCACTCCCCAAACTCAATTCGTTGATCAGGATATCATGGCTGTTTGTGAATTTCGCCTGAATTCAGCCGGAAAAACATGAATCTGACAGCTATGGTAAAGATATTTTTGAAAGCGTGACTCGAAACGCACATGGTGCAGCGCAACAAAAAGGGCGGCTCAATGGCCGCCCGTTTCGCTATTGATTTTACCTACTGACAGGCGAGGCATTCCTCGTAATCCGTCTTTGCGGCCTCCATCATCGAGGCTTCCGCATCCGTCTTGTCGGCGGCCCCGGCATAGGAGGCGCGCTGGATGGATTTCGACCGGCAGTAATAGAGCGATTTCACGCCCTTCTCCCAGGCCGTCCAGTGCAGCATGTGCAAATCCCATTTATCGACATCGCCCGGCAGGAAAATGTTCAGGGATTGCGACTGGCAGACATAAGGCGTGCGATCGGCGGCATGCTCGATCACCCAGCGCTGATCAATCTCGAACGCCGTCTTGAACAGATCTTTCTCGTTCTGGTCGAGGCAATCGAGATGCTGGACCGACCCCTCATGCTCGAGAATGGAATTCCAGACTTCTTGCGTGTCCTGACCTTTTTCCTCCAGCACCCGCTTGAGTTCCGGATTCTTGACCGAGAAGGACCCGGACAGGGTCTTGTGGACGTAGAAATTGGCCGGGATCGGCTCGATACCCGCCGATGTGCCACCGCAGATGATCGAGATCGACGCGGTCGGGGCAATCGCCAGCTTGTGCGAGAAGCGCGCTTTCACGCCCGCTTCCTCGGCATCCGGGCAGGCACCGCGCTCTTCGGCCAGCTTGACCGACGCCTTGTCGGCTTCCTGACGGATATGCTTGAACATTTTCATGTTCCAGGATTTTGCCATCGGTGATTCAAACGGCGCATTCATCTTCTGCAGGAAGGAATGGAAGCCCATCAGGCCCAGCCCGACCGAACGCTCCCGCTGGGCCGAATAGACCGCGCGGGCCATCTCGTCCGGTGCGCGCTCGATGAAGTCCTCCAGCACATTGTCGAGGAAACGGAAAATGTCCTCGATGAAACGCGGATCATCCTTCCATTCGAGGAATTTCTCGGCATTGAGCGAGGACAGGCAGCACACCGCCGTCCGGTCGCGGCCATGCTTGTCGACACCCGTCGGAAGCATGATTTCAGCGCACAGATTCGACTGGCGGACTTTCAGGCCCTGCTTCTTCTGGTGGGATGGCAGGGCGTCATTCACCGTGTCGGAGAAGACGATATAGGGCTCACCCGTCTGCAGGCGCAGATCGAGGATTTTCTGCCAGATCTTGCGCGCGGATACCGAGCGGACAACTTCGCCGGTGCGCGGTGATTTCAGCTCGTATTCGCCATCATTCTTGACCGCTTCCATGAAGGCATCGGTGACATTGAGGCCATGGTGAAGGTTGAGACTCTTGCGGTTGAAGTCGCCCGAGGGTTTGCGGATTTCGAGGAATTCCTCGATTTCCGGGTGGTGGATGTCCAGATACACCGCCGCCGAACCACGGCGCAGCGAGCCCTGGGAGATGGCGAGCGTCAGCGAATCCATCACACGGATGAAAGGAATGATGCCGGACGTCTGGCCGTTCTGACCGACCTTCTCGCCGATCGAGCGCACGCTGCCCCAATAGGTGCCGATGCCGCCGCCATTGGAAGCGAGCCAGACATTCTCGGTCCAGGTGTTGACGATGTCATTCAGCGAATCGCCGACCGTGTTCAGGAAGCACGAAATCGGCAGGCCCCGCATCGCACCGCCATTGGACAAGACGGGCGTCGCCGGCATGAACCAGAGATTCGAGATATAGTCATAGATGCGCTGGGCATGGTCGGTATCGTCGGCATAGGCCTTCGCCACACGCGCGAACATGTCCTGATAGGATTCGCCTTGCAGGAGATATCGGTCGACCATGGTCTTCTTGCCGAAATCGGTCAGAAGCGCATCGCGCGACGGATCCGTCTGAACCTGCTTGACCAGTTTCAGATCCGGTTTTTGCGCGCGCGGCTTGCCCGGGCGCAGCGTCTCTTGCGGTTGCGTGTCCATGGTGCTTTTGGCCAATGCTGCAGCGTCGTAAGGCGTCATTTTCTACTCGTCTCCCCCCGGAAATCAGAGCGCAGCTTGCCTGTCGCGCAAAACGCACGCTTTTGCGCCGCTGCTCTGAAAATCCCATGATGGTGTGTCCGCTGTCTCAGCCGACGCAACATATAGTGCGCAAGACAGGCGTCAGGGTCAACGGGGGAATTGGTCCGAAAACGGATTTTTTGGTTAACGAACGCCTAATGCCCTGTCGTCACTGACAAACTCCGGTAATGCTTTTTGCAGTAGGGTTTTTCACCCCCCTGAAACGTCAAAGACTTAGCAATTCCGGATCACCGCCCTGCGCCGAAATGTTAACGGTGACGGTCCGCTCTGCGGCGAACCGGGTCACATAATTCGGACCGCCGGCCTTGGGTCCGGTGCCGGACAGCCCCTCACCGCCGAAGGGCTGCACACCCACAACGGCGCCGGTGATATTCCGGTTCACATAGACATTGCCGGCGGGTACCGCCTCCATGATTTCCTCATGGAAGCGCGACAGGCGCGAATGAATGCCCAGCGTCAGCCCATAGCCCTTGGCCGCCAGTTCCCGCGCCATCTTGCCGACCTCTTTGCGCTTGTAGCGCACGATATGGAGAATCGGTCCGAAGACCTCCCGCTCCATCAGGTCCAACGAGGGCAATTCGATCAGGGCCGGCGCAAAATAGAAACCGTCCGCCGCCAGCGGGCCCGGATTGGCCTGTTTGAGCACTTTCGCATTCACCCGCATCCGGGTCATGTGCTGGTCGAGGATGCCCTTGGCCTCCTCGTCGATCACCGGACCGACATCGGTGAAGGCATCCGCCGGATCGCCCAGCGCGAGGGCATCCATCGCCCCCATCAGGCCGTCGATGAATTTGTCCGCCGTATCTTCTGGCAGGAATAATATGCGCAGCGCCGAACAGCGTTGCCCGGCCGAGCCGAAGGCGGAGATGATCGCATCGTCGATCACCTGCTCCTTGAGCGCGGAGGTATCGACGAACATGCCATTAAGACCGCCCGTCTCGGCGATAAACGGAACGATCGGACCGTCTTTTTCCGACAGCGACTTGTTGATGATGCGCGCTACCTCGGTCGAGCCGGTAAAACACACCCCGCCCGTGCGCGGATCATTGACCAGCGCCGCGCCGGCACGGCCATCGCCGGTGATCAGGTGCAGGACGTCCTTGGGCAGACCCGCCTTCTGGAACAGCTTGACCGCCTCGCAGGCAATGAGCGGCGTCTGCTCGGCCGGCTTGGCGACAACGGCATTGCCGGCTGCCAGCGCGGCGGCCACCTGACCGGTGAAGATTGCCAGCGGGAAATTCCACGGGCTGATGCAGACAAACACACCGCGCCCGCGCAATTCCAGATGATTCGTCTCACCCGCCGGTCCGGGCAGGCGGACGGGTCCGACAAATTTGGTCTCGGCCTCATTGGCGTAATAGCGGCAGAAATCGACCGCCTCGCGCACTTCCGCCACGCCATCGGCCAGCGTCTTGCCGCCTTCACGCGTCATGATGGCGATCAGACGATCGGTATCCGCTTCCAGCGCGTCACCCATGGCGCGCAGGATTTCCGCGCGCTTGGGTCCGCCCAGCTTGTCCCAGCGTAGATGCGCCTCCTCGGCTGCCTCGAACGCGGTCTCGATCATCTCGTCATCGGCATTGCTGATGATGGAGACGATCTCGTGCTGATTGATCGGTCTGGCATGTTTGAACGGCTCGTTCTCATACATCTTGCCGTTGATGATCGGCCCGGCGGCCAGCGGCAGTTTTTCATCCAGCTCGGCCTGAACACGCGCCAGGCGGCCGCGCACCAGAACCTGGCTCAGATCCACCCCGGCGGAATTGGCGCGGTGTTCGCCATACAGGCGCGGCGGCGTCGGAATGAAGGGATGGCGGTCAATGATATCGGCCTGGTCAAACGGACCGCTGGCGACATCTTCGGCCGGCACGTCCTTGTCGAGGAAGGAATGCACGAAAGAGGTATTGGCCCCATTCTCCAGAAGGCGCCGCACCAGATAGGGCAACAGGTCTTCATGACTGCCCACGGGCGCGTAAATCCGCACCGGATGGCCGCCATAGGCATCCTGCGCGGCCTTGTAGAGCGGCTCGCCCATGCCGTGCAGGCGCTGGAATTCATATTGCTCCACGCCCGCCTTCTGCGCCAGCAGGCGCACGGCGCACAGCGTGAAGGCGTTATGGGTGGCAAACTGGCTGTAAATCACATCCGGCGCGGTCAGCATCAGCTTCGCGCAGGCCAGATAGTTGAGATCGGTCGCCGGCTTGGTCGTCCAGACTGGAAAGTCCGGCCAGCCCATTTGCTGGGCGAATTTGATTTCCGTGTCCCAATACGCTCCCTTTACGAGGCGGACGAGGAAACGCCGCCCGGTTTCCCGGCCCAGCGCAATGATCATGTCGATCACTGCCGCGCAGCGCTTCTGATAGGCCTGAATGGCCAGCCCCAGCCCGTCCCAGCCAGCCAGAGACGGTTCGCGGGCCAGCCGTTCCAGGATTTTCAGCGAAATCACCAGACGGTCGGATTCCTCGGCATCCAGACACAGGCCGATATTCTGGGCCTTGGCCGCTTCGGCCTGTTCCAGAACCAGCGAATAGAGCTCTTCAAAGACCGATTTGGCCTTCACGGCATGATAGCGCGGGTGCAGGGCGGACAGCTTCACCGACACGCCATCCACCAGCTCGATCGGGCCCTCGCCGCGATTTTTCCCGACCGTGGCAATCGCTTCCAGATAGCGGGAATGATAGCGGGCGGCATCGGCATGGGTGCGGGCGCCCTCGCCCAGCATGTCGAAGGAATGCAAGCGGCCAGCCGTCTTGTGACCACGCTTGATCGCTTCCTTGATCGTCCGGCCCAGAACGAATTGTTCGCCGAGGATTTTCATCGCCTGCATGGTAGCGGCCCGGATCACCGGCTCGCCCATGCGCTGGGTCAGGCGCTTCATATAGATGCCGGGATTCTTCTTCGCCTCGCGGTCGACGCTCACGACCGATCCGGTCAGCATCAGGCCCAGCGTGGAGGCATTGACCAGCCAGTGTTCCGACTTGCCGATATGACCACCCCATTCGCCCGAACTGATCCGCTCGGCAATCAGCTTGTCGACGGTTTCCGCATCCGGCACGCGCAGCAGGGCTTCCGCCAGACACATCAGGGCCAGCCCCTCCTTGTTGGAGAGACCAAATTCCTGGAGGAAGGATTCCATCAGCCCGGCCACCTTGGTGGAAGCGCGGGCGCGTTTTACAAGGTCAATCGCCTCGCGGCGGGCTTCGGCACGGTCCTCTTCGCTGAAACCGATCTTGCCGGCCAGCGCGCGCGCCGCCTCTGATTCATCGGCAAATTTCTGCGCGTCGATCTTGTCCCAGTCGAGACGGATGGAGGCGGTATCAGGCATGGCAAATCTCCGCGGCGGCCAGACCACAAACGCGGTCCATTGATCATGCCAGTTGCCCGCTGGCAAGAGGCTGAAACGCCTCTTCGCCATGTGCGCAATATGGTTTATGGAGAACAGCATGAGTGAAGATCTGAACGATATCGAGCCGGACGAGGACTTCGAGGACGGCTATGAAGAGGGCTTCGAAGACAAGCCCAAACGCATCATGCTCGTCACCGACGCATGGGAGCCGCAGGTCAATGGCGTCGTCCGCACCCTCACCCGGACCACGGAAGAATGCCGGGCCATGGGCCATGAGGTGGAAGTCATCCACCCCGGCCTCGGCTACAAGACCATGCCGCTGCCGACTTATCCGGAAATCAAGCTCGCCTTCGGGGCGCGCAAGGACATCGAGCGGCGCTTCAAGGAATTCGAGCCGGAAGCGATTCACATTTCCACCGAAGGCCCTCTGGGCATGGCGGCCCGTGCGGTCTGTCTGAAATGGAAACTGCCCTTCACCACCAGCTATCACACCAAGTTTCCCGAATATGTGAATGCACGCCTGCCCTTTGTCCCGCTGGCAGCGGGCTATGCCTTCATGCGCAATTTCCACAATTCGGGCGGCCGCCTGATGGTGGCCACGCCCTCCATGCGAGATGATCTCGCCGCACGGGGATTCAAGAACATTACGCCTTGGGCGCGCGGGGTTGATACCGTGCTCTTCAACCCGTACAAGCGCGGCATTGATGGCGGCGTCTTCAAGGACCTTGAAGGCCCGATCTTTGTTTATGTCGGCCGCGTTTCGGTGGAAAAGAATATCGAGGCCTTCCTCGATTGCGAACTGCCCGGCACCAAGGTCGTCATCGGACCCGGCCCGCAGCTGGATGAATTGCGCAAGGAATACCCGGATATTCAATTCCTCGGCCCGCGCTATGGTGACGAGCTGGCGCGCTATTTTGCCGATGCCGATGTCTTCGTCTTCCCGAGCCTGACCGACACCTTCGGCCTGGTGATCCTGGAATCCATGGCGTGTGGCACGCCGGTCGCCGCCTTCCCGGCCCCGGGCCCGATTGATCTGATCCCGGGAACGGGTGCGGGCGCGGTGTCCGAAAACCTGCAGGAAGCCTGCCTGGAAGCGCTGACGATGAGCCGCGAACGCTGCCGCGAATATGCCGAAGGCTTTTCGTGGAAATCCTGCGCGGAAGAGTTTGTCAAAAACCTCAAACCGCAACCCAAGCCGGAAGGCCGCCGTTTCTGGAAACGCCTCCGCCGTCTGGGCCGCAAGGAACGCAAACCGCTATTCTAGAGAGCGGCCACGGGTCGGCTTGTTTTGATATTGCAGGGAGAGCGGTTCGAAAGCATGGCGCAAAACCGGATTCTCACCCAACGCAGCATCTCGGCCGGCCTGTCCTATCTGCTTTTCGTCATCCAGTGCGTGGTGATTATTTGTGTTGTCGGCGTCGCCACACTGCAGATTCAGGCCTTGGGCGCCATTATCCTCATCAGCCTCGCCTATCTGATCACCACCGCGATTTGCGCGCTGGTCATTTTTTTGCCGGTCCTTCTGACTTTGAAGGGCCGGACCCATCGCTTTTCCGTTATCTATGCCTTTGCCGGTTTCGCGACAGGCTTTCTGTCGACCCTGATTTTATTCGGCTGGTTTGTGCTGTTCGCCTCGGAGGACAGAAACGCCGCACTGATCGCACTCATGGCGTTCGCGTTTTTCAACGCCGCGGTCGGCGTCGGGTCCGGACTCCTGACGCGCTACTGGCTCCGGAAACGCCTGAAGGAAAGTCTCCAGGACAGTGCGGAACTTGTCCGAATATATGCGTAGATCGGCAGACGTATCGTTGCCGCCACTTTCCAACTCGCCATAAAATCGGAACACGTCCGTCATCCCGGGGCGCGCGATGGCGCGAACCCGGAATGACCAACGTATTGAACCCTAGTGGTGCTCAGGGGCTTCCGTCATGGTTTCCAGCGAATTGACGCGCTCGACCAGCTCGGCCCGGCGCGCTTCCGGCAGCGGGATCAGGCCGCGATCGGTCAGATAGCCGAAATCGCCCCAAGCTTCATCCGAGGCAAACTCCTGCAGATATTCCTGAATGCCCGGCACCACGCCGACATGCTGGGCCTTGGCATAGACGAACATGGAGCGCGAAATCGGATATTCGCCCGAGGCAATCGCATCAAATTCCGGGGCCACACCGTCAACGCGGGCCGCCTGAATGCGGTCGCCATTCTGCGCCAGGAAGGAATATCCGAACACGCCATAGGCGGTCGGCGTATTCACCAGCGTCTGGACAATGGCGTTGTCATTCTCACCGGAGTCGATCCAGGCGCCGTCCTCGCGGATGCGGGCCATGGCATCGTCGGGAATGTCGCATCCTGTTTCAGCCGCCACTTCTTCCGCCCCGGCTTCCATGCCGAGTTCGACAAAGGCATCGCGCGTGCCGGAGGTCGGCGGCGGGCCGAAGACTTCAATCCGCAGATCCGGAAGCGACGCATCAATGTCCGACCAGCTTTCATTCGGATTATCGACCATGGTGCAGTCTTCTGCCGGCACCTGGGCCGCCAGGGCGCGCCAGATCTGACCGCGGGAAATATCCAGTTGCGGACCGGTCGCGACATTGGAAATGACGATGCCGTCAAACCCGATGGGAAGCTCGACGATGTCGCGCACGCCATTGGTCTGGCACAGCTCGTATTCGCTCGGCGTCATCCGGCGGGACGCACCGGTCAGATCCGGCGTATCGACATCCACACCGCTGCAGAAGAGGCGCATGCCGCCGCCCGTGCCCGTTGATTCAACCACGGGGGTCGGGAAATTGGTGCGCGCACCAAAGCTTTCCGCCACCGCCGTCGTGAAGGGGAAGACCGTCGAGGAGCCGACGATCCGCACCACATTGCGCGAGCCGGAACCGGCACCGCCGCTGGACGCCGCCGTGCCGCCGGAAGACGCGGTGCTGCTCGAATCAGAGCAGGCCGCGACGCCCAGAAGGCCGGTAGCGATCACTGTCGAGAGAAGAAACTTGTTCATGATGTACATTCCCGTTTTTCTGAGTGGGTCCGTTTGTCTGTATGGGATCGAAATTGAGCGTTGTTTAGCCTGTCCGCCGCGCGGCGTTGTGTGAATTTTTTATGGCCAGGTCACCTGAAAGCGCATCTGCACGCCCTGGAAGTCGCCTTCGCCAAACCGCGCCGGCCCGTCCACATCGGCCATGATCACATTGGCCATGACCCGGACATTGCGTTCGACCTGCCAGTTGAGCCCCGCCGTATAGGAGGTCTGGCGTCCGGCGTTATCGGTATCGAGCTGGTCAATACGGCCGACGATCTCCCACGCGCCCCAGCCACCATTGCTCAGGGCTTGCGCCGGCGAAACACCGCGCATGATGCCGTCCGAAGCCCGGTACACACGGCTCTCACCCGTCAGCATCCAGCCGCCCGAAATGCCCCACGCCGTGGCATCCGCAGCGCCTTCGGCATCCTCGGTGGCGATCTCGGTCAGGACATGGAAGGGGCCATTGATATAGAGCGCTTCAACGCCGATCAGCGTTGAGCTCTCTGCTGTGGTGCGCTGATCGACATAGCGATCGGCCAGGCTGGCACCGAGGCGCGCCCGGAAACGCACCGATTCCGGCTCACCGGCATCGCGATTATACTGGCGGGCGTGAACGCCCAGATGAAGGACGCGGCCCGTCTCATTGATGGGCGCGAATGTCGCCCGGCCGGCGATCACGGTGGAGTCCGAAACCCTGAAATCCGCATTGCTGTCGCCAATGGCGCCGCCGAAGACGCCGACGGCAACGGAATAATTCTCGCCGGAATGATCGACCAGAATGCCAATCCGGCGGTCATAGCGGAAAGCCTGTGCCGGCTGGGCGCGTTCCATGAAAGTGTTGACCGTCGAGGAGGTGATATACTCGATCGAGTTGGGGGTTTTCTGATTCCCGACCGTGATCCGGACATTCTCCCCGCTCCAGCGCAGGCGGAAATCCTTGAACGAGACCCTGTCGCCACCAAAGTCCAGCTCGGTCACAAAGCTGAAATCATCCCAGCCCCCCTGAAGGCCCATGCGCGCCGCCCGCAGCGTCGAATCCTCGACGCTTTCCTGCAGCGTGGCGAAGTCCTCTTCATAGCTGGCGACATCCACAAACAGCCGGCCGCGCGCTTCGATATTGAAGGCGTTTTGCGCGAATGCCGGGCTGGCAAATGCCACGAGCGAAAGCAGGGAAACAAGGCGGAACATGGGGCAATCCTTCTGACCGGACGCCGCATGACATTTTGATATCAATACGACGACAAATTCGACGCCGATCTATGAAGGTTCGACTGCGCTTTTTTGAAGGTTGAGCGAAGCTTTTGTGACAGCGCCAGAGACCGGACCGATTAAAATCGGCCCGGCCTTCAGGTGGTTCAAAACGCTGGAAAAGCTACATCAGGCGCTTGCGCAACACTTGCGACAGCATGTCGACCAGCGTCACCGCAATGATGATGATGCCGATAATGACCGCCGTCTTTCCGTATTCGAAAGAGCGGATGTTCTCGATCAGAACCTGACCGATACCGCCCGCGCCGATGAGACCCAGAATGGTCGCGGAGCGCGTATTCGATTCGAACCGGTAGAGCGCATAGGATGCCCATAGCGGAATGACTTGCGGCACGACGGCCCAGGTCACTTCATTCATCGGTCCGGCCCCGGTGGCGCGCACGCCTTCAACCGGGCCTTCATCGATGGATTCAACCGCTTCGGAGAACAGCTTGCCGAGCACGCCCGCCGTATGGAAAGCCAGCGCCAGCACACCGGCGAACGGGCCCAGGCCCACCGCCGCGACAAAGACCGCCGCAACCACCAGCTCGTTGATGGCGCGCAACCCGTCCATGACGATCCGGACCGGACGCCGGATCCAGAAGGGTGCGATATTGGACGCGCCCAGAAGGCCCAGCGGGATCGCCAGCACAACGGCAAAGAACGTGCCCCAGAGCGCAATCTGGATGGTGACCAGAATCTGCTCCATATAATTGCGCCATTCGGAGAAGTCCGGCCGCGCAAAGCCCGCCAGATACTCGCCCATGCGGTCGGAATTCGCGCTCAGAAGCGGGAATTTGAACACTTCCGCCGGCCAGAAGCTCCAGATCAGGAGGCCGAAGAATCCGCCCCAGATCACGGCATCAATCAGCCGGTCGGTCATCAGACGCGTCGGCGCATATTTCGGCGGCTGTGAGACAAACAGGACGAGGCCAAAGACCAGCAGGCCGGCGATCAGGCCGATGCTCGCCCGGAACAGCGTCGGATCGCTATCATCGCGATGCGAGATGTTCTGCGATACCGATTGCGGCGGTGGCGCGCCCTGGTCCTGCAGGAAGGTCTCGACCAGCGAGCTGACTTCATCGCGGGTTTCATCCGGATTGGCGAGCATGCGCGCCCGCGCGGCCTCGATCTCGATGGAAACCTGCTGGGTGGCGATCTCGCGTTCCTGCCGCGCGACTTCCGCCAGTTCGGCTTCAATCTCGGCAAAGGTCGCATTCAGCTCGGCGAGGCGCTCATCGCGCAAAACGTCATTCAGCGTTTCATCGGCTTCGACCGCGGAGATTTCCGCCAGCGTCGCGCCGCGCCGGTCAATCAGTTCCAGCCGCTGGATGGGCAGGAAATGGTCATTCGTCGCCGGCAGAAAGCCGCCCATTTCCAGTTCGCGCAGAATGCCCTGTTCGCGGGAACGCTGGGCTTCATCGCCGCGCCAGCCATAGGTCAGGAAAAATTCCTGGATCCGGGAACGGGCTTCGGAAGACAGGTCACGGCGCCACATGATCGGGTCGGTCTGGATCAGCGGCGAGCGCCAGATGATCCGGATATCCTCGATCACTTCCGGGCGCGTGCGCTCCAGGCGTTCGATATTGGTGGTATTATTGGTCGCCGCATCCAGCTGCTCATTCGCCACCGTCAGCAGATTGGCTTCATGGCTGGCCCGTGTGACCTGATTGAAGCATTGCTGGGCATCAATCCCGCGCGGCGAGAAGATATAGGCGTTGGGCACCAGCGTGCCCGAGGTCGACAAGGGATCGCCGAAGCCGAAATCGACACTGCCATCACAGACCAGAAGATCATCCAGACTTTGCAGCGGGCTGTTGACCGGAACGATGATGATGGAGCGATAGCCCAGCTGCCCGTCCGGATAGATGAATTTGGCAAAGACTTCGGCATTGGCCCGGCGCGAGGCTTCCAGGCCGGAGCGATTGGTCAGCCAGGCGATCTGCACCTGATCGGCGCGCATCGCCTCGACCACGCCGGTATAATCACCCGCCGACACCAGTTGAACGTCGAAACCGGTATCCCGGCGCATGTCTTCAACGAAGGGCTCCCAGAGGGCCAGCACATTTTCCGACTGCTCGGTAGCCACCACGCCAAAGACGATCGTATCGCCCTGCTCCTGCGCGGACGCCGTCGCGGCCAGTCCGAGAAAGGCGAGCCCGGTCAGAAGGCGGGCCAGACAGCGCATCATCATGCCAGCTCTCCTTCTTCATCCATGACGTCGATATATTCATCGCCATAGATTTCGATCAGGCGTTCCCGCGTCAGCCCCCGTGTCGGGCCGTCATAAATGATTTCGCCGGCCTTCAGCGCGACCGCCCGGCGGCAATATTTCAGGGCATAATCAACCTGGTGCAGCGTGACGACGACGGTGATCCCGTCTTCCTCATTCAGCTCTGCGAGAAGCTTCATCACATTGCGGGCCGATACCGGGTCCAGCGAGGCAATCGGCTCATCGGCAAAAATCGCTTTCGCGCCCTGCACCATGGTCCGGGCAATGGCGCCGCGCTGCTGTTGACCCCCGGAGAGATTGGCCGCGCGGTTTCCTGCATATTGCGCAATGCCAACACGCTCGAGCGAATCCATCGCCTTCTTGCGGTCGGCCTGCGAAAAGCGCCCGAGAACGCCTTTCCATTCCGGCATGCGGCCCAGCGCGCCGAGCAAAACGTTGGAATAGAGGCTGATCCGTTTGACCAGATTGAATTGCTGGAAAATGAAACCGATCTGCGCGCGCGCCCGGCGCACGCCGCGCGACAGCTTGCCCGCTTCCTGCACCCGGTCGCCGAACAGACGCGTCACGCCGGACGTGGAATCCGCCAGCTGCAGCCCGGCACCGACGCGCAGCAGGGTCGATTTACCCGACCCCGATGGCCCGATCAGCGCGACCATCTCGCCTTCCTCGACGGTAATGGATACGCCTTTCAGCGCCTGGGTTGTCCCGAAGGTGACATTGATGTTTTCGGCCAGAAATGCCGGTGCCGTTTCAGACATGAAGGCAAAGCCCCTGTTAGTGGTTCAGTCCCACTTGCCGGTCTTGCGTGACAGTTTTGTGAAATCCCCTCACCTGTCGTCAGCATCACGGCAACTGATCAACCCCATTAGCGGAGAAACTTCCATCGCACCACCCGGCAGAGTCCGCCGCAAGACCGCCCGGCCGATGACGGCCTCGCCGTCTCTTGTCGCGGTAATTTCCCCCTCAACCGAAATGATTTCGTCAGAGGGCAGACGATAGGTCCGCAAGATGCGCTGTCCGGTCGCATGGGATTCGCCACGCGGCGCCGTGCCCAGCTCCAGGATCTCGCCGTCCTGCCACAGGCGCGCCGTGCCACGGCTCTGATTCTCGAACAGCCGCAGCGGATTGGGGTCGGCCCGGTCCCAGAAAAACGCCCCGCATTCCCCGGCGGCCAGTTCCTGAGCGGGCAGACCCGGCACGGCTGGGCTGGCATCGCCATCTTGCAACCCGCTGGCCATAGCGCTGACGCAGATGGAGAGCATCAGGGCCAGGCATCCGGCATATTGAGTCCGTGACCTCATAATTGCCCCTCGCCGCGCTGGCGCCAGATCGCGCCATCCTGTGTGAATCCCAGAGCCGAAAAGACCGGCGTCAGGGAGGCGTCCAGAATCTGCGCCTCCGCCGTCCACCGGTAAAGCCCCGAGGATGAGAGCGACAGGGTGAGCACGATCTCCATGTCCGCACTCTGACCCGAGAGGTCGGCAAACAACACCCTATCCCGGCAGGAGAGCGCGCCTTCCAGCATCGGCGCGGCAACGTCATAGCGGGCCGCCAGACCCATCAACGCCGAGGTCCGGATGACGGCATCCGCCGCCACACAGCCCGTATCGTCAAACGCCAGCTCGGCCAGATCGAGCGACAGGGATTCGTCCATCATGGCCGCAGGTACGGGCAGGCCGAGCGAGCGGAACCGGCTGGTCAGCTGCGCCTCGCGCAGGCCGAAACCGGTAAAGCCGACAAAGCCCTGTCCGCTGCCCCGCGCATTCGGATCGACGATTTGCCAGTCAAACCCTGCGCGGCCTGTAATAAGAGAGGCCGGGCGCAAGGCCGCATTCACCTGCGAAAACCGGGCGCTACCGGCCGCGACATTGTAAAGACGGCCATCCCACACCCGGCCATAGACGCTGGCTTGGGCACCCAATGGCTGACCCGCCATGCCATGGAGAAAGGCCAGCGGCATCATCGCAATCAGCGCCACCAGAAGCAGGCCTGAAGCCAGAAGGGACAGCGTGCGCAGAGACATCAGCCGCCCCTTTGCTCAAGCACGATCTGGGCCCGCGCACGACCATCGCCTTCGCGATCAATATTGGCGCGGACCGTTATAATCCCGTGACGCTGTTCAAGATCGGCCAGCCAGTTCATCAACCGTTCGGCATCGGCATTTTCCGTCCAGACATTCAGACGGCCCGCCTCGTCCGGCACCATGCGCGACAGGGGCAATTCCATCGCCGCGGCGCGTTCCGAGACCAGCGTCCGCAAGGGGCGGTTGTCGGCAGCAGCCGGACCGCCATCGCTGTTGGCCTGCGCCTGATACCGCGCAATGCCAAGGCTTAATTCGCGATAGCGATCCACCGAGTCGATATAGGCTGCCCGCGATGCATTCCGGAATTCCATCAACGGGGCCGCCACCCCATACCAGAGGCTCAAGGCCAGCAAGATTGCCGCCAGCCCGCCGAGAAGGAGCTGCTCGCGCGCACTGCGTTCCGCCCAGGCCGCGCCCAGCGTATTCAGAACCGACATCATCGCAGCCTCACCGAGAAATCACCATTGAGCGTATCGCCATTCTGACGGACGCCACCATCTTCCAGCGTCACGCCCTGTGCCGCAGCCGCGGCATTTAGCGCCTCGAAGTCCGAAAACTGGGAATAGGTCGCCGAGACGTTCAGCACGTTAAGGCCGCGATCAAAGCGCAGACTGTCGATCTCGACCGTCTCGACCTGACGCCCCAGCTCCGCCACCGCCCGCGCGAGCAGAAGGAAATCCGATCCGCCCGAACCATCCTGTGCCGCAAGGGCCTGCCGCAACTGGAATTGCGGATTCACGGCCGGCGTGCCCGGGAAGGTCGAGGTGAACAGCGCCGTACCGGCATCATCAATCGCATTGCGCTGATAGCCGTAATACGCCCCTTCTCCGGCCATCAGGGCAGCCGCAATCATCACGCCCGCCAGGGCGATAAGGCCGGCGCGGCGAAACGGCGTGACCCACATCAGCCAGCCCGCAGACGACGCAGTGCGCGTCAGGAATCCCGGCAAGCGGGCCAGCCGCTCGGGCGTCAGACCGGCAATGGCCAGCGCAGGGTCAACCGCTGCAAACCGGCGCGGCTGCGGCAGAGGGACACCCGCAATCTCCGTCCATTCGACATTATCGCTGACCGCCAGCGTGTCCGGCGCGGAAGCCACCAGCAGGGCCGGCAGGGTTTCCGCCAGCATGTCCGGATCAAGGCGCACGGCGGGCCGTGCATGGCGGGGTCGGCACAAGAGGATATCTCGGCCATCCCTGAACAGAATAGCATCCTCACCGTGGTCCAGCGCAGCGAAGGCATCCGGCACGAAATGGACGCGGCGCGCCGGCACCGCTTCGGCCATGGCCCGCCAGTCCTCGACCAGAGTCTTGCGCGCCGCATAAACGAAGCGCTGGCCATCTTCCCCGGCCGGACCGATGGCAAATTCGGTCTCTACCAGAGGGGCGGCCAGCTCGTCCTCGATCACAAAGGGTGCAGCCTGCCGGGCTTCGCGATCCGACCGGGCGGCCAGCGCTAGCCGGGATACGAAGATATCGCTCGACGGCAGGACAATGATCAGACGGTCATAGGCCGCGTCAGCGGCGGGCGGCAAACCCTCGCCCGAGCGCTTGCGGCGGCCTTCTTCCACCCGCACCCATCGGAGCGGTGGACCGCCATGTACCGGCGCAAACAGGACCAGATCGCGGCTCATAGAAATACTCCGAAGCGCTGGCTGTGCCGGGTCAGGCGCCGGGAACTTTCCAGCTCCACACGCTCTGTCAGACGATAACGGCTGTCACCTTGCTGCACGTCCACATGAATCTCGAAATAGCGGCTGTTGAGCGTAAAGACCGGGCGATTCTCCGGCGATATCTCCAGCTCGGCAACCAGCGGATCGCGCCAGAAATCCTCAACCTCCAGATAGCCCGTGGTCGGCCGCCGCGAAATCAGCAGCGCGGCTTCTGATCGGGAGACCTGATTATCCAGTGCCGCCGCCAGCAGAGCCGCCTGCTCCGGGCGCAGCGTGTTGAGATTGAGCGGTATCTCTTCCGTCACCGGATGGGCGCAAACGAGGGGCGCGAGGCGGGAAAAATAGAGCGGCGTCATCACCGGCAGGACCAGTATTTCCTCTGTCTCGACAAACAACGTATTGGCAGTCCGGTGCGGTACGCGTCGCTGCGCATACTGCATGTCTTCCGCGCCGCGCGCTTCCGGCCGCGTATCGCTGTCAATCCAGTCCGTGGCCTGTGCGGCAATGGCCTGCGCATCACCCGCCGGAATATTGAGCGCCTGAATCAGGGCAATAAACCGTTCGGCGGCCGCTTCGTCCGCTGCATAGCCCCCGCGCCCGGCCGCGCTCACCAGCGCATTCAGATTGAAGCAGTTATTGGCATCGCGCACCTCGCCGATCAGCGCGCCATTCTCGATCTCGAACTGGCGGGGCCCCTGTGCCCAGGCATCGCTGGCCCGCATCGGTTCACCGGTGGGCGGCAAGGATCGCAACAAGGCGCTCTCGGCGAAGTCCCGTGCACCAACCGCATACCAATAGGCCTGATCGCGGGCCTCGATATGACCGCTGCGGTCGATGCCAAAAAACAGGGCCTGCGACAGGCCGACCGCCACGGTCGACATCACCGCGGTGATCATCAGCGCCGTAATCAGCGCCGTGCCGCGTTTGCGGGCGACGCCCCTCATGACGGAAACTCCGGTGTCAGCAGCACGAATTCCAGATCGGTCTCATCCGTCATTTCCGCACGGAGCCGGACGGCGCGCGGCAGGCTTGTCGCCTGCCCCTGATCGGAACCGGACGCCATCGCCGTCACCCAGCTGTTGAGATTGAGAAAGTCGACGTCGAGTGAATCAACATTCGACAACAGGGCAAATTCACTGGCCGGCGTCTCGAACTGCCGGTCCGGATAGGCCCAGCTACGGCGGATCAGGCGGTCACCCGTCCGCACATATTCGACATATTGCAAGGAACCGCGGGGCTGAAGCGCGCCGGGATTCGGGCGTCCGGCGCGGGTAAAGGCGATAAGAGTGAGATCGGAGGCCCGGCCCGTCGATCCCGCCAGCCCGGATGTGGAGCCGGCAAATCCGATCTCGCCATTGCGGCCATCGGACAGGCGCACGGGACGATTGACCAATTGGCCGAAATCCTCGCGCATCAGAAGACGGGCGCGATCAATCATTTCGGCCCGGTCGGCACTGGCCTGATTGATATCGCGCGCGGTCAGGGAAGCGGTCAGCATACCGGTCGATATCACGCCGATAATGGAAAACAGCATCACCGAGACGAGCACCTCGACCAGCGAAAATCCGGCGCGCGAAGGGTTCATGACGCTCTCCGGAAGGTCACGATCTGATGCGAGCGGCTGCCGTCGGCTTCACGGATATCCAGCTGCAGGCGAACCAGACCGGCATCCGACGTCGGTAGAACCGACAGCGTCCAGTCAAAGGACTGCCCCGCCATTTCATAGCGGCCCTGATCGGATGACGGCCGGTATCCGGCCTGCTCGATCAGCGTGGCATTCAGGACATTCTCGCCCGCCAGCGCCAGCACGCTGCGCGAAGCGATGATCTGCGAGCCACGCGTGGATTGCTGTGTCGCTGTCATCAGTGCCATGCCCGCAATCGCCAGAATCGACAGGGCGACGAGCATTTCAATCAGGGAGAATCCGGCGTCGGAGCGGCGCATCAGAGATCGCCTCCCGTCAACAGGATACCGTCCGGCCCGCCAATGGAAATCCGCCAGCGCGCCTCACCCGTTTCCAGCGCGAAGGCCGCTGCCTCATTGGCACCCGTCGGGTCAAACCAGTAATCCGGCACCGGAGCAGAAGTGCGCGATGAATCCGCCGGCATCAGGCTGGAGACCAGCACCACACTGTCCGGCAAACGGCGCGCCGCCAGCGCGGAACGGCGCTCCACCGGCACCCATTCACCCGCCTGATAGATGAGAAAGTCATAACCCTCCGGCGAGGTCCGCAATCCGATGAAGGTCCCGCGCGTTACCGCCATTGTCTCGGCCCGCATCAGGTCGAGCTGCATCTGTTCGGCCATGGCCCGCGCAGGATTGCTGGCCGGGCGCATCGTCAGATACGCCGCCCCGGTCATCAGACCGACAATGGCCAGCACGACGAGAATCTCGACCAGCGAGAATCCGGCGCGGCCCGTATCTTTTGGCCGGATCAATTCTCCCAATTGCCGATATCGGCATCGAGCCCGTCACCGCCGGCACGGCCATCGGCACCGAGAGTGAATATATCAAACTCGCCATTCGCGCCGGGATAGAGATATTGATAGTCATTGCCCCACGGATCCGTCGGCAGGCGGCGAATGAAGCCATTGGCCGGAAAGCGCGCCGCCCGGGCGGCGTCGGAAGGGCCCTCGACCAGTGCGGCGAGGCCATCTTCGGTGGTCGGATAGGTCTGCAATTCAAGGCGATACAGTTCGACCGCCTGTTCCAGCGTGCTGATATCGGTGCGCGCCTTCTCGACCATGGCGCGGTCCTGACTGGGCAGGACGTTGAGGACAACCACCGTCGCCAGAATGCCCATGATGACGATGACCACCATCAGTTCGAGAAGCGAGAAACCGGCCTTGGCGGATGATTTTCTGGGTGGGGTGTTCATGATCGGGCCTCCTATCCGAGGGCGAGTGTATTAAGGCGCAGGATCGGCAACAGGATCGACAGAATGATCCCGGTCACAATCGCGCCCATGGTGATGATGATGAGGGGTTCGAGCAGATTCATGGCCGTCGAGGTGCGGCCATCGACATCCTGCTCCAGTTGGTGCGCCGCCCGGTCGAACAGATCGCCCAGCGCACCGGACCGCTCTCCGGCGGCAACCATGTGAACCAGAAGACCCGGAAACCAGTCGCTCTTGCGCAAGGCATCCGACAGACCCGTTCCGGTCTCGACATCGCGGAGCACCGACTGGATGGTTTCTGCAAACGCCCTATTGCCCGCCGCCCGGCCGGAAGCGCGCAAGGCATCGGGCAGGACCGCGCCGGACTGAACCAGAATTGCCATCGTGCGGGCAAAACGCGCCGCTTCCATATCGCGGATCCAGCTGCCGATCAGCGGCAGTCGGCGCAGGAGCCGGTCGCGTTGCGACTTCGCCGCTTCAGTGCGCATCAGGACAATGCCGAGGATCACGGCCACACCCAGCCCCGCCAGAAGCACAAGGCCATAGTCCTGCAAAAAGCCGGACAGGCCGATCAGTATCCGCGTCGGCAGCGGCAGGGAGACGCCCGTGCCCTCGAACTGCTCGGCAATGCGCGGCACGATGAAAACCAGCAAGGCCGAAACCACGGCAATAGCCACTACGGCCAGCGCGCTCGGATAGATCAGCGCCGCCTGGATCTTGCGGCGGATGACATCGGCTTTCTCGAGATAATCGGCGAGCCGATTGAGAACACGGCCCAGCCCGCCCGCGCTTTCGCCGGCCGCGACCATGGCGCGATAAACGGCCGGAAAGGAGTCCGGATGATCGCCCAGCGCTTCGGCCAGACGCCCGCCCTCCTGCACCCGCGAGCGCGCGGAGGACAGCACACGGCGCATCACCGGCGTATCGGCCTGCCGCGATAACAGGTCCAGCGCCTCCTCGACGGGAATTCCCGCCTCGATCAGGCTGGCCAGCTGGCGTGTGAAAATCATCAGATCGCGGCGGCTCAGCCCGCGTTTCTGAAACACGGTGAGCTGGGTCCCGGCACTCTGAGTACGCTTGTCTCCGGCGCGCCCGACTTTCAGGGGCGCCAGATTGCGGCGGCGCAATTCGCGCCGGGCCGCAACTTCGGATTCGGCATTCAGATAGCCGCGGCTGCGCTTTCCGCCAGTGTCGAGAGCCACATATTCAAACGCCGGCATGACGCTCGCCCTCCTCGCGGCAGACGCGCAGAACTTCCGACAGGCTGGTCTCGCCGTTCAGAGCGGCTGACACACCATCCTGGAAGAGATGTTTGCGATTCCGGAAAGCCTGATCGGACAGCGCTTTTTCCGAGGCATTATCGTGGATCAACGCGCGCAAGCCCTCATCCACCGTCACCACCTCATAGAGGCCGATCCGGCCCGAATATCCAATAGAGCGTGGTCGTCTTGCCCGAGCCGGTCGGGCCGGTGACGAGCACGATGCCGTTGGGCTGGGCCAGCGCCGTCTTCATGGCGGTCAGATTGGCCGGGCCCATGCCCAGCTGATCGAGCGTGAAGCGCGCCTGATCCTTGTCCAGCAGACGCAGGACCACCCGCTCGCCAAAGCGCGATGGCAGGGTGGCCACACGGACATCCACCCCCTTGCCGCCCAGATTGAGCGACAGGCGGCCATCCTGCGGCACACGCTTTTCGGCTATATCGAGCCGCGACATCACCTTGATCCGGGACACCAGCGGCGAGGCCAACGCCGGAGCGAGGCTGGCGCGCTCTGACAGAACGCCATCAATCCGGTAGCGCACCGAAACCCGATCCTCATAGGGCTCGACGTGGATATCCGATGCTGCCGTGCGGATGGCTTCGGCAATCAGCCCGTTGATCAGGCGAATAATCGGCGCATCGGAGGCTGAATCCAGCAAGTCCGCCGTCGGCGGAATCTCATCAATAATGCTCGACAGGCTCTCGCCCTCGGCCTGATCGCCCAGACTGCCCGCCTCGGCCTCCGAGAAGGCATAGATGTCGGACAGGGCGCGCTCGAATTGGGACGCGTCGATCTCTTCGACCGGGAATGTCTGGCCCACTGCCCGCCGCGCTTCGATCAGCGCCAGCCTGTCCCCGCCACGCTTCAGCAGGAAGGCAGGTTGCTCGCCGCCGCGAAACAGGATTCCGCGGGATTTGGCAAAGCCGTAGGAGAGCCGGTCGAGCGCAGCGGTCATTGCGGGGCCGGTGCTCCCGCTGAGCCGGTCAGAAGGTCGGCAATGGCGTCCAGATCATTGACGCCGCTATGCGCATCGCCGCGCGGCCCACGGATGCGGCCATAGGAGCGGCCGGTGACATCGCGCATATCCGCCTCGCTGCGGATGATGGTCGGGCGGATGAACACCATCAGATTGCGCTGGACAACGGATTCGCCTTCCGAGCGGAACAGCCGCCCGACGCCGGGAATCCGGCCCAGTCCCGGCACGGCGCTGGCCGTGGTTTGGCGGTCCTGTTCGATCAGGCCGCCGAGCACGATGATCTCGCCATTATCGGCGAGAACAGTCGTCGAGATTTCGCGCTGATTGGTGATGAGCTCGTCCGAGGACGCGCTGACCGTACCGGCGACGCTGGAAACTTCCTGCCGGATCGCCAGACGGATGGTATCGCCTTCATTGATTTGCGGGCGGACTTCCAGACGCACGCCGACATCGCGGCGCTCGATCGTACGGAAGGGATTCACATTGTTCGACCCCAGCGCCTCGCCGGTGGTCACCGGGATTTGCTGTCCTACCAGAATATAGGCTTCCTCATTATCCAGCGTCATCAATTGCGGCGTGGAGAGGACGTTGGAATTCTGGTCCTGCTCGACCGCATTGAGGACGAGGCCGAAGAGATTGCCGCTGGAATCCTGACCGCCAAATCCGGCGGTAATCCCGGTTGCGCCGAGCAGCGAATTGAGGGCGAGCGACCGCAAATTGGCATTGCCGCCATCGCCGCTGCCATCATCGACCTCGGCGATTGCGCCGGTCAGGGCGAGAATATCCGGATTGGCCCGGTTGAACCGGCTCATCACCAGAGGCGCATCGCCATCCTGATCGCCCGAGAACAGGAATTGCACGCCCAGCTCTTCGGCCACCGTGTCGGAAATCTCCACGATGATCGCTTCGACCAGAACCTGCGGCCGGCGGATATCGAGCTGACGCACCACCTGTTCGATCTGACGCTGTGCATCGGCCGGCGCATTGATGATCAGCGAGTTGGTGGGCGCATGGTGGGAGATCGAGATTGCCCCGCCCGTCGCGCCTTCACCCGTTGGCGCCAGCGAGGCGGCAACGTCTTCCAGAATCGGCAGGATGGATTCGCCATCCGTATGGCTGAGATAGATGACGCGATAATCCTGATTGGACTGGCTGACCGCATCGATCTGCCGGGCCAGCCGCATCATGTCCGCAATCTGTGCCTCATCGCCCCGCAGCAGCAGCGAGTTCGAGGAGGCCACCGGCACGATCGTCATCGCATAGCGGCGGCCCTCTTCGCCGGAACGCGTGCTGGACTGCGAGGATTCAAGGATGCGGGCCATATCCGCAGCCGACACATTCTCCAGCGCCACCATTTCAAACACCGAGGTGTCGCGATCCAGATTGGAGAGCACGGAGCGCGCGCGCTGCACATTGGTGGCATAGTCGACGATCACCACGGCATTGCCGGAATCAATCGCATTGACGATGCCCTGCGTACTGGTCAGCGGACGCAGAATATCCTGCGCTTCGCGCGCACTTGTATGCTGAAGGCGGATCACGCTGGTGATGATCTGGTCGCCCGACGTCGCCCCGGATCCACCCGTCCGCGTCCCTTCCTGTTCGGGGACGATCTGATAGGCGCCACTGGTCGAGCGGATCACCGCATAGCCCTGCACCCGCATCACCGAAAGAAAGACCTCGAACACGCCCTCATCCGACAGCGGCGTTTGCGAGGTGACATTGACCACGCCGCGGACATCCGGATCGACGATGAAGGTATAGCCGGTGAGGATGGAGACATCGTCGATGAAGGCGCGGATATCCGCATTGACGAAGTTCAGCGTGCTCTCCTGCTGAGCGCCGGACGGGCCGGGCCACATCAGGAACAGGGCAGCCGCGGCGGCCAGTATGCGGATCGGCTTTATGATCATCGGGAAGCATCCAGGGTGACCCGTTCACCATCGCGGCGCACGGTCAGTTGAAGGGAAGACGATTGTTGAAGGGCGGGCAGTAAGCGCGCCGCCGCCTCGGCGTTCTGCGGCAAGGCACGGCCATTGATTTCCAGGATGACATCGCCGCGCTCCAGTCCCAGAGCGGTGGCGGCAGCGCTGTCAGCGTTCACGCGGAATCCGAGGAGATTGCCGGCCTCGAAATAGGGTTGAAGCGCCAGATCGGTGATCAGCGTCTCCGGATTGACGGACGCCGCCGGGCGCGTCGCCGTCGCGCGTTCGGCCTCTTCGCGCAGGAAGAGAACTTCACGAACGCCCGCCCGCCGGATCACAATGCGGTCGGCATGGACGGCGGCCAGCTCGGCATCATTTGTAATCGCCTGCCCCACGGCATAGGTGCGCTGGCCATTGGCACCGGCCTCGATGATGGCGGTGCCGGTTTCCGGATCCGCCCCGGTGCGGACACCGAACAGGCGCAGGCCCAGATTGGTTTCCGGCAGTGCGTCCAGATCGTCATCCGGCTGGGCATCTCGCCGCCCGGAGAACAGGCCGGCAAAGGAATGGGCGGAAACCGTCAGCCGCGCTTCGCTAGCTGCCGGAGCCGCCTCCGGTTCGGCAAAGTCGAAGGGCTCGGCATAGGCGCCATAGGCGATGAACCAGATGGCCCTGGCCAGTAGAAAGGCAAGAAGGGAAAGAACCAGAATCTCGACAGCGATCACCACCACCCGCGGCACGGGGCTGGCTTTTACCGGCATTGTTCTGGAAGCTGTCAGCATCACCATCCACGACGGGGTTAGCAGCGCCTGAAACCACCGGTCAGGCCCGGACTGACCCCGCGTTTACGACGGAATTTTTCAGGCTTTGCGTCAGTTTTGATTCATTAATGTGACGACCCGCCTTTGGCAGGCGGGCCGTCTCATTAATGCGTCAGTCTCTAGAAGCGAGCGGTGAGGCTCATGGAGACTGTGGTACCGCGCTCATAGGTGTTGAAATCGGTCACACCAATGGTCGCATTGCGCTGGAATTCGACATGATCTTCATTCAGCAGGTTGCGGGCATTGAGCCCGAAAGTGACCGGCTGTTCGAAGAGGTCGAAATCACGGCTGTAGCTGAGATCGAGCTGGAAGCCCGGATCCTCGAGCACGTCCGGAAGCTCGGCACCCGGCTGGCTGAGGCCGCGCTGAAGCACGCGCTCATCCACCCAGTTCAGAAGCAGGGTCAGCTGTTCCACATCGCTTTCCCAGCCGATCTGGGCATTGACGATGTTTTCCGGCGTGCCCTGCAGAACCGATCCGTCCAGATTGAACAGGGATGCGGCCCGCTGGGTGCGGGTGATCGGGTCGAACACCGTATCATTGGCGCCGGCCTGAACCTCTGAATCGGTGTAGGTATAGTTCACCGAAACCCGGAAATCACGATCCGAGAAGAAGGGTTCGAAATAACCCGAATTCACCGGAATGTTGAAATACCGGCGGAATTCCAGTTCCGCACCCTGTACCACGGCCTCTGGCGAGTTGATGAAGGTGGTTTCGAACACGAAGGTCGAGGTCGAGAACTGCACTTCTTCAATCGGGTTGGTCAGCTCTTTGTAGAACACTGCGCCGGTGATGAACTGGTCGCGGCCCAGATAGTATTCCAGACGGGCATCGAAGTTCTGGATGGTGGAGTCCACAAGGCCGGAGTTACCGCGATAGAGCCGCTCTGATTCCGGATCGAAGAAGGAGGACAGAGCCAGTTCACGGAACTGGGGACGGGCAATCGTTTCCGAATAACCGGCCCGCAATTGCAGATCGTCGGCGAAGTTCCAGGTAATGGTCAGCGCCGGAAGCAGATACTCTTCCGACAGACCGACAGCCCCGGCACCGAGATTGCCAAAGCGGTCAAAGGTCTGAACGCTTTGCGTGCCCTCTTCATAACGCGCGCCCAAAGTCGCCCGGATGAAGTTGGTGACGTCGAAATCGGCCTGAAGATAGACCGCATCCACGTCGAGGCTGGCCGAATAGGAGTCATTCGGTGTGGTGATTTCGGTCAGAACAAACCGGTTCGGATCGATATTGTCCGGCCCGAACAGGAAGTCCGGACGCGCTACTTTCACATCATCCGGCAGGGAGTTACCGCCCGCAAACCGGTAGGCATAGAAGTTGTATTCGCGATCCGTGCGGGAGCTGTCCACACCGGCCATGAGCACCAGCTCGCGGCCACCGGCCATATCGAAGGTCCGCTGGATATCGACGCCGATATTGGCCAGATCATCGGTCAGATCCGAGAACCGGATGGCGTAGTTGTTGGCCACATCATAGGACGGGACACCGGTCGTGGCATCCGGGAAGCGGCGCAGCGTGCGTTCGTATGGCGCATCGCGTGTCGCCTGGGACAGTGAACCGCGCCAGTTGATCTCGAAATCACCGATCAGATGCTCACCGGCCAGTTGGCCCATGACCAGATTACGCTCGTACCAGCCGGTCGATTCGTCATGAATCTGGCCCGTCTGGCCGGGGGCGTTGAAGTCCACGCCGGTGTCGATCTGCGATTCCTTGGTCGTGGAATGCACATAGAAACCGGTGGCCTGAATCAGGTGATCGCCATTGTCGAAGCTGACAGAGCCCAGCGCATTGGTCTGGATGTTCAGGGTCGATTCCAGCGTGGAGAAATTATTCCCCAGAACATCACCCTGGACAAACTGGCGCGTCGCGCGCTGTGTTTCCCAGCCCTGGCTGTAACCGCCCGCTGCAATGACGCCGACTTCCCAATCGCCCAGCGAAAAGGCACGGCCCGCATCAAAGGAGAAGGACGAGTTCGGATGCAGACGTCCGGACTGGATCACGGTGACCGGTGTATTGGTCAGCGACTCACCAATCTGCTCGACGAGATCCGGATGCTGCGAGGACAGGGTCTGTCCGGTGACAATCAGGTTGCGCAGACCGCTCGGGAGACGGCGCACACCGTTGTCATAACCCGTCCAGTCTTCATCGGATCCATAATGGAAGATGCCCTGTTCGTGGGTGGTCTCGGTATTGTAGCTGAAGCTGGCCGAGATATTGGCAAAGTTGTCGATCGGGCGGCGCAGCGTGCGCAGATCGATCAGACCACCACCAAATTCACCCTGATAGTTGGCAGAATAGGTTTTCTGGACCGCAATCCGGTCGAGGACGCCAGACGGGAAAAGATCCAGCGGCACAGTCCGGCGGAGGGGCTCCGGGCTGGGCAGGGGCGAGCCGTTGAGCAGGGCGGAAGAATACCGGTCACCCAGTCCGCGGACATAGGCAAATCGGCCGCCGACGATCGACAGTCCAGAAACGCGGGTCAGCGCGATGGCGGCCGAGCTGTCACCGGACCGTTGCAGGTCTTCATTGGTCACAAAGCTGGCAACCTGCGCCGTTTGGCGTTGAGGTTCGGGGATAAACTGCCCGCGAACGACAATCGTGTCGCTTTCGGACGTATCCGCAGCGGCTTCTGCTTGCTGTGCCATCGCGGCCGAAGGCGCGAGGAACATTGTGCTTGCGAGCATGGCACCGCCAAATTTTGTTAAGGTATTCATGGCTTCAACCTTTGAATTTCGAGAGCTCTTGGGGGCAGAAGGCGGGGAGCGCCAGCCCGGAGGCCGGCGCACCGTTTCGCCCTAGCAAGGCGTTGTGGCCTCGAGGCCGCAGCTCCAGCCGGCCCACCAGCGGTCGCTGTTGTTCTGAACAGCGCCGGCATAGGTCGCGGCTGTGAACCACGGATCGACCGTGTTGGGGTTGATCGCGGTCACAGCGGTCTCGTTGGCGCCGTTGATGAAGGTGCCGCTCAGCGAATTGGTGCCGATGACATTATTCGTGCCACCTGCAATCGCCGCTGCCGCAAGACCGGCTTCGGAGTTCGCCGTTTCCAGGCCTGCTGCGCAATCGAACAGCACCGAGTCAAAGCTCGGATCCACACCGATGCCCTGGTATCCAGCCGTGCCGTTACCGGCCGAGCTCTGGAAGCGGAAGCACTCATCGCCCTGCTCGTTGAGCACGCCGTTGAGATAGCGGCCAACCGTCCCCGTATTCAGGCGGAAGCCATTGCCGCCGCCGGCACGGGCCACGAAGGTGAAGTTCGACACGGTCGCATTGGACAGTGGCACCACACCCGGAGCCGAAGAGGAAGCCTCGACCACATTGTCACCGCCATTGGCGCGCTGGACAACAATCGCGAACTGGATGTTGCCCTGATAGCCATTGTCGGTGTCGATCGAGTCATCGTCATTGCCGGTCAGAACCAGATTCCGGACATTGACGCCGCCGCCGAAGAATTCGACGCCGTCATCGGAGTTGTTGTGGACCTGGATGTTGTTGACCGTCGTGCCATTGCCGACACCGGCAAAGGTGATGCCGTTCAGCTCGTTGCCCGCCGTATTGATGGCGAAGCCGGCAAACTGGACCCGCGTATAGGTCAGTGAACCCGAGGAGTCATTGGCTGTGGCACCGCCATAGAGCGCATCCGGATTGGTCACGCCTTCGACGACGTTTTCACAGGCCACCGTGCCCGGCGTCGCCGCATCGCGGCAACGATTGATCGGTGCACGGCCCAGGATCACCAGACCACCCCATTCGGAAATGGCATCGATGCGGTCGCCCGCAGCATTGGTGATGTCATTCTCGGAGGTGAAGATGACCGGATTGGCAGCCGTACCGTTGGAGAAGAGCTGCGAACCGCGGTTCACGACGAGGTAGTCAGCGCCGCTGTCACCGAAGATCGAGACACCCGATTCGATGGTCAGGGAAGCCGGATCGCCGCCGGCAGCATTGCCGTCAGCACCGGTATCGATGCCCACATCAACGCGGCCATCAAGTTCGTAGATATTGCCGCGGGTCAGGCGGATATCGTCGGTGATGACACCGCTGATCCGGCAAACCGTTGTGCCATTGATCTGGAAGCCGGAATCCGTCGTGCCGGTCGGGCAGGTCGGGTCCGGGAAGAGAGCGAAGGTCCAGCCTGCAGCCCAGTTCTGGGTTTCGGTGTCGGCCGGGCCAAAGGCGCCTGCATAACCGAGGTTTTGCAGGAAGCCGTCAACGCCGGTCGGATCGAACGGAGTGATATTGCCTTCATTCGGTCCCGGGAAGAGACGGGCGGCCAGCGAGCTGGCGCCAATTACGTTATTCGTGCCGCCGGCAATCGCCGCAGCGGCCACGCCCGGATCGGAATTGCCGGTTTCAATGCCGCCATCGCAATCGAACAGCACCGAGTCAAAGCTCGGATCGACATTGACGCCGCCATAGCCCGGATTGCCGTCACCGGCGCTGGTCTGCCAGCGGAAGCATTCCTGACCGTAATCGACCACACCATTCATGTAACGGCCGACCGTACCCGTATTCAGGCGGAAGGCGTTCGAACGATTGCCGACGAAGGTGAAGTTGGAGATCGAGGCATTCGACAGCGGGGTCACACCCGGTGCCGAGGAGGAGGCCTCAACGATATTGTCGCCGCCATCAGCGCGCTGAACCACGATCAGGTTCTGAATGCCGCCCTGATAGCCATTATCGGTATCGACCGAGTCATCGTCATTACCGGTCAGGACCAGATTGCCGACATTGGCCGTGCCGCCGAAGAATTCGACGCCATCATCGGAGTTGTTGTGAACCTGGATATTCTCCAGCGTCGTGCCGTCGCCAACACCGCCGAAGGTGATGCCGTTCAGCTCGTTACCGGCCGTGTTGATCGCGAAACCGGCGAACTGGACGCGGACATAACGCAGGATACCGGAATTGTCGTTCGGCGAGGCACCGCCATAAAGCGCATCCGGATTGGTCACGCCTTCGACGACGTTCTCGCACTGGACCGTGCCCGGCGTGGCCGCATCGCGGCAGCGATTGATCGGCGCACGGCCGAGGATGACCAGACCACCCCATTCGGAGATGTTCGATCCGCCATCATCATTGGACGGGTCGGTGTCGGCCTGACGGAGAAGGTCAGCCTGGCTGGTCATGATGATCGGATTGGCGGCCGTACCATTGGCTTCAATCTGGGAGCCGCGATTGACGACGATATAGTCGGCACCGCTGTTTCCGAAGAGCACGGCACCCGGCTCGATCGTCAGGCGGGCGGCCGTTCCGCCGGCATTGCCGTCAGCGCCGGTGTCGGAACCGATGTCGAGGCGGCCATCAATGCGGTAAGCCACGCCATTGGCGGCCGGAATGGTGAGGTTGGCCAGAACGGCACCGGACAGAACGGCAACCGTACGACCGGCCACGGGGGTCGCAGCGCAGGTGAAACCGGCCGGACAGGCGGCACCACCGCCGCCACCGCCGCCGCCACCGCCACCGGTGCCGCCGGGAGGCGTGCCGGGGTTGGTCACGCCCGGAGACGCAATGTTGGAACCCTGTGAACAGGCGGCGAGTGTGCCGGCGGCTGCAATCAGCAACAGCTTTTTGAATGAAATGTCCAAGGACATGAATGACCCCCAATGAAGAGCGCGGAACAGACAGGTCGCACGCAGGCCTCATTGCCCACGTACGTGATCGGGCCGGAACAAATCGGAGAGTTGCAACAAAGCGATGACGGTTGTGCATCGGTTTTTTATCAGGACTGCGACCGCTTTGTGAAAGCCGCTATCCGCCTGATTTTATCAGGCATATTTTGTTGTTTTAATTGGTATATTTTCGGGTGTGACCGGAAGTCCCCGCTCCCCGGATCGAGGTATTAAATTTGTGTGACAGCGCGTTTGCGTGTTAGGCCCGTTTGCACCCGAAGAGCGCATCTCATTTTCCGCTTTACAGCCGGAAAGTTTGGACATAAATGCGTCTTCCCGGCGGAGGTGACGATGCCGGATTGGGTTAATAGCAGTCAGGGGGTTTCGTGCGTTGGACACGTTCAATACGCCCCTGGACCTGGTCCGCACTCGGCCCGTCGAGGTCCCGAACATTTGCGTTCGGCAAGATCGACTCTCCGTAGCGGTACGCTGGTTCCAGGACAATTTTAGCGGCGAAGTTCTGTACGCGGTGAAGGCCAATCCATCCGCATGGGTGATTGATGGCCTCTATGCGTCCGGACAACGCTGGTTCGATGTCGCTTCTCTCAACGAGGTGAAGCTGATCGCGGAGCGCTGCCCGGAGGCCACGATGGCCTTCCTGCACCCCGTGAAAAGCCGTCATGCGATTCGCACCGCCTATTTCGATTATGGCGTCCGAATTTTCGCACTCGATTGCGAGGACGAGCTCAACAAGATTGTTGAGTCGACCGATCATGCCGAAGATCTGACCCTGATTGTGCGTCTCGGCGTTTCCAATGCCGGCGCGGTCCTGCCGCTGGCCGGCAAGTTCGGCGCCAGCACGTTCGAGGCCCCGGCCCTGATCGAGAAAGCCCGCCACGTCGCCGGGGAACTCGGCGTCAGCTTCCATGTCGGCAGCCAGTGCATGGACCCGATGGCCTATCGCGCCGCCATGCTGGAAGCGAGCCGCCTGATTGCCCGAGCCGGTGTGACGGTGGATATCGTCGATGTCGGCGGGGGCTTCCCGTCCATCTATCCGGGTCTCACCCCGCCGCCGCTCTATGATTATATCGACGCCATCGAAGACGCCTTCGAGGAAATGATGGTCCTTGAAAACGCCGATCTGTGGTGTGAGCCCGGCCGCGCCCTGGTGGCGGAAGCCTCCTCCATGCTGACCCGGGTCGAGCTGCGCAAGGGTGATGCCCTCTATCTCAATGATGGCGCCTATGGCGGCCTGTTTGACGCCACCCACGCCAAATGGCCCTTCCCGATGCGCGTTTTCCGCGACAGCGGCGAGCTGACGGGCGAGGTCTCACCCTTCCGCCTGTTCGGGCCGACCTGCGATTCGATCGATTCCATGCCGGGACCGTATGATCTGCCGGCGGATATCCGCGAAGGCGATGTCATCGAGGTCGGCATGCTGGGCGCCTATGGCGAAGCCATGGCCACACGGTTCAACGGCTTTGGCGAATATACGTATTCGCACATGCGTGATTTTCCGTGGGAAAGCCTGTATGTTGCCCGACCGGCCCGCCGGGTCTCCGAGGGCGCCGAAATCGTCGCCTTTCCGCGCACCAAACGCCGCCGCGAGCGGATGCGCCGTCGCTAGAAGAAGCAAGAGTTTTACATGACAGAGAAAACCAACCGGAAGGCAGAGCTTCTGTCTTCCCCCGTCGAGCATTTTGACATCACGCAGTTCGACGCCCGCCCGGTCATTGATGCCTGGGAGAAGATGTCCTTTACCTCGCGCGATGCCGCGCGCGCAGCCCGCATTCTCGGGGCCGCCGTCGCCGATCCCGATTGTTCGGTCATCCTGACCCTTGCCGGTTCCACATCGGCCGGCGGCTGCATGCATGTCTGGCGCGACATGGTCCGCAACAACATGGTCGATGCCATCGTTGCGACCGGCGCCTCCATCGTCGACATGGATTTCTTCGAGGCCATCGGCTTCAAGCATTATCAGGCGCGCGACATTCCGGACGACCGCATCCTGCGCGATCTCTATATCGACCGCATCTACGACACCTATATCGATGAGGAAGAGCTGCAGGCCTGCGACCATATTCTGGGCGACATTGCTGACAGCCTCGATCCCAAGCCGATCTCTTCGCGCGCCTTCATCCACGCCATGGGCAAGTATCTCGCCGAGGGCGGGGCCAAGAAGGAAAGCTCGCTGATCCAGGAATGCTATGAGCATGGCGTGCCGATCTTCGTGCCGGCCTTTGCCGACTGTTCCGCCGGCTTCGGTCTGGTGAAGCACCAGGTCGAGCGTATGAAGGAGGGCAAGCCTTATCTCTCCATCGACGCGGTCGCCGATTTCCGCGAGCTGACCGACATCAAGATCAAGGCAGGCACGACCGGCCTGTTCATGATCGGTGGCGGCGTGCCGAAAAACTTCGCGCAGGACACCGTCGTCTGTGCGGAAATCCTCGGCCATGAAGTGCCGATGCACGCCTATGCGGTGCAGATTACCGTCGCCGATGTGCGCGATGGCGCCTGTTCCTCCTCTACGCTGAAAGAGGCCTGCTCCTGGGGCAAGGTGGATGTGGCGCTGGAGCAGATGGTGTTCGCCGAAGCCACCACCGTGGCGCCGGTCATCGTCTCGGACGTCTATCACCGCGGCGCCTGGAAAACCCGCAAGAAGCGCCGCTTCGCGGACATGTTCGAAGACTAGAAACCGGGCCGTGCTGGCCGCAAGCCCAAGGCCACCACACACCGCGTCATGCCCCGATTTATTCGGGGCATCTCGATCACTTTCAGAGATCCCCCGGACCCCGCAAAAGCGGGGCCGGAGGATGACGGCGGGTTGGGATTCACTCGCCTAGCCCTTCCCCCGCGCCGCAAAGGCCGCCTGTTGTTCTGGCGTCGCCGGGGTCTGGAAATTCGCTTTCCAGTCCTCATACGCCATGCCGTAAATGCGCGTCCGTGCCTCGGCATCGCTGATCTCCAGCCCGCGCTCCTCGGCGGCGGCGCGATACCATTTCGACAGGCAATTACGGCAGAAATCGGCGAGAATCATCAGATCGATATTCTGCACATCCTTGCGATCATCCAGATGCGCCAGCAAGCGGCGGAAGGCCGCCGCATCCAGCGCGTCCTGTTCGGCTTGGGAGAGATCGTCATGGGTCATGGGCAGCTCCGTCCGGCGCTTTGGAAATCTGTTGGCCTTGCCGCCCAGCTTAGCCGACGCCTTGCGCCGGAGAGAAGGCGCAAGTTTCCTGGCCCCGGCCCCACCGCGGCGATTTGCCCGCGACTCCTACTCAACAGGACTGGCATCGCTCAGTAAATCCTCTCCCGCCGTCTCCGAGCGTTCCTCGGCCACTTTCCGTTCAAGATGCCGGTCGGGCGTGACATCGGTCGAGGCGGTCGTCTGGACCGGGCCGGGCTGCCTCGCAGCTTTTTGCGGGCCTTGCGTGCGGGAGGATGGCGCGACCCGCTGGGGCAAATCCGCGCCCTGATCGAAGCGCAGGCGGTAAATGGGTTCCGGCAGGGTGAAGCCTTGAGCCTCCAGAACCGATTTGACCGCGCGAATCGCAAGACTGAGCGCCTTGAGGAAATCCGCCTGCGTCTGATCCACCCAGCCGGTGAATCTCACGACAATCGAGGAATCTCCGACCTCGACGATGGCGGCATCCGCTTCGGGTTCGGCGAGCACGAAATCGAGCCCGGACAGCGCTTTCAGCCCCGTATCCATGGCATCCACCGGGTCATCTTCGGCGTCCACACCCAGATCGAATGAAAACCGGCGTTCCGGATTGCGGGTATAGTTGAGAATGATCCCCTTGAAGACATCCGCATTGGGAATTCGCAAATGATTGCCATCGAGCGTCATCAGCACGGTCGCCCGCGATGTCAGCCGCGCCACAACGCCTTCATGCGTGTTGATGATCACATGCTCGCCGGCGCGGAAAGGCTGACGGATGCTGAGCAGAATGCTGGCAATGTAGTTCTCGATCGTATCCCGCACGGCGAATCCGAGCGCCAGCCCGATAATGCCCAACGCCCCCGCCAGCGCGCCGAGCATGGCCGTGGCCCCCAGAAGGGCAAAGGACACCAGCACGGCTATTGCAATCGCAACCATCCGGAAGGCCTGCGCCATCATTTCGGCAAGGAATCGATTGGGCGCGACCCGGTTCCAGAAGCCGGACCAGGCGGACAAGCGGAAGCCGGACCAGACAATCAGGACAAATACCACGGCGACAATCAGATAGACCGGCCACGACCGGGACAATCGCGTCAGTCCGGCTTCGACATCGGCGATGAAGGGGGAAACATTGGTTTCAATATCGAGTGTCCGGTCCAGCCGGTCATCTACCAGAACCACGCCTTCGACCCGTCCGGCGATCGCCACGGCTTGGGAGACCGCCGCCTCGCTGGCCACCTCACCTTCCAGCACGACAACGCCTTCGCGCACCTCCACATCGATACCGGACAGTCCGGACACCTCGGCAAATATCCCGTTGATGCGGCGGGCAATCGCCGCGTCCTGCTCCGCATCAGCGGCCTGGGAAATGGCCGGAACATTGTCATTCGATTGGGCAAACAGCGCCGCAGGACCGGCAAATAGCAGCGCGCAGGCGATAAGAACTGCCCGCGCTGGCCAGACTGGTTTTCGCATGATCATGGCAAATGAACGGTCCGGTCCCGCTTCCGGTTCCCGGTCAGGCTGTCACCGGTCCGGTTTTGTCAGACCGTGGCATGAGATCTGTTGGCCTTGCCCCCGGCTTGGCCTACGCTTTGCGCCGGGGAGAAGGGGCGGCACAGATGGCAGACACACCGACACGGCTGGAAGACGCGCACGCCCTGTCGCCGGATTACTATTCTGGCGACAGCTGGCACCGCTTCGACCAGCGCCACATCCTTGCTGCAGGCTGGCAGATTGTCGGCCCATCCGCGCAGGTCGCAAATAGCGGTGATCACATCGTCCGCGAGATCGGCGGCAAGCCGATCCTGATCGTGCGCAATACGCAAGGCAAGCTCAACGGTTTCTACAATGTCTGCCGCCACCGCGCCGGACCGATCGCGCTCTGCGATGGCACGGGCGCGAAACGCCTGCGCTGCGCCTATCATGGCTGGATCTATGATCTCGATGGCCAGCTGAAAGTCACGCCGCAAATGGACCGCGCAGAGGGTTTCGACATTTCCGGCATTCGCCTCGCACCGATCGAGGTTGCCGAATGGTCCGGCATGGTCTTCGCCCGCGCAGGCGAAGGTCCGGACTTTGCCGATATCCGCGCTGATCTCGACCGTGTCGCGCCGCCGGATTGCCTCGACGGCATGGTCTATCACCATACCCGGATCTACGAGGTCGATGCCAACTGGAAGACCTATGTCGATAATTATCTGGAAGGCTATCACGTGCCGGTCGTTCATGCCGGACTGAACGCGCTGATCGAATATGACGTCTACGATATCGCGCTGACCCAATGGGCCTCGGTGCAAAGCTCGCCCATGACCGACCCGGACCTCTATGGCACGGGCGAGGCGCGCTATGTCTTCCTCTACCCCAACACCATGCTGAACATCCTGCCCGGACGCGTGCAGACCAATCGCGTGGTCGCCATCTCGGACCGCAAATGCGTGGTCGAGTTTTCCTTCTATTACCGCCCCGGCGAGGAGGCCAAGGCCGACCGCGATGATGCCTTCTCCGAAGAAGTACAGGACGAGGACCGCATGATTTGCGAGCGCGTCCAGCAAGGCCTTGAATCCGGGTCCTACACGCCGGGCCGCCTCTCGCCCTCACAGGAATCCGCCGTCTGGCATTTCCAGAACCTCTTGCGCCGCGCCTATGCCGCGGCAGAAACCCGGGACTGAATGAGCAACATCACACCGCCGGACGGCACAATGATTTCCGCGAAAAAGCCCCTCGGCTTCTGGGGCTGCTGGTCGCTCACCGTCGGGGTGATGATCGGTTCGGGCATTTTCATGCTGCCCACCGTGCTCGCGCCCTATGGCCTGATGAGTTTCGGCGGCTGGCTCTTGACGGGTGGCGCCTCCATCCTGCTGGCCCTCGTTCTGGCGCGCCTGGCCGGGCGCACCACCCGCACCGGCGGGCCTTACGCCTATGCGCATGATGCCTTTGGCGATCTGCCGGGCTTTCTCATCGCCTGGGGATATTGGGCCTCGGTCTGGATCGCGACGCCGACCATTGCCCTCGCCTTTGTCGGCTATCTCGGCGTCTTCTTCCCCCAGCTCAATAGCGCGCCCATGGCGCAGGCCGCGATTGCGCTCGCCCTGTTATGGACGCTCACCCTCGTCAATATCCGCGGCGTGCGCGAAGCCGGCCTTGTCCAGCTCATCATGACCTTCCTCAAGCTCATTCCGCTGATCCTGATCATCTTCGCCGGTCTGGCCTTTGGCTCGGCCGACAATCTGCCGGAAGCCAATCCGACCGGCGGCCACCCGCTCGCCATTCTCGCCACCACGGCGCTGCTCACCATGTGGGCTTTTGCCGGCATGGAGGCCGGCGTCATTCCGGCGGGCGAGGTCGCCAATCCGCAAAAGACCATGCCGCGCGCGATTCTAACCGGCGTGGTGGCGGTTGCCATCGTCTATATCGGCTCGACAGCGGCCGTGATGATGCTGGTCCCGGCGGATCAGCTCGCGGCCTCCACCTCACCCTTTTCCGATGCCGCCCGCGTGCTCGGCACATGGGGTCCGCCACTGGTGGCGCTCGGTGCACTGATCTCCACGGCGGGATCGCTCAATGGCAATGTCTTCACCTCGGGGCAGATGCCGCTGGCCGTCGCGCTGGACCGGCTCGCGCCGAAATTTCTCGCCACCAGAAACAGAGGCCATGCGCCCTATTGGGCACTCATTCTCGCCACCTCGGTCTCGTCCATATTGCTGATGCTGAATTTCTCGCGCGGCCTGGTCGGCGCCTTCACCTTCCTGTTGATGATGAGCACGCTCACCACCCTCATCCCCATGTTGGCCAGCGCCCTCGCCGAATTCAAACACTCCTGGCGCACAGCCAGAGGCTGGGCGGCCGTGGCGGTTGCCGGTGCGCTCTATGCGACCTTCGCCATCCTCGGCTCGGGCCTTGAAGTCCTCGCCTGGGGCGCGGTCCTGCTGGCCGTCGGCGTGCCGGTGTTTTATCTAGGACGACGGAGGGGGTGAGGCAAAGATATTCCTAGTATCGGCGGGCGACTCCGGCCGTGGCCACAACGAGCAGGCCACCCGCAACCACAAGCCAGATGAACGAAATCCAAAGGATTGGACCATGTCCCGGTGGTGCAAACCGGAATTCCGGAATGGCTTCCGCCTGGGCGACCGTAATCCGTGAACGATTCACCGTAGCCGGGCCAATGGCTTCATGAATCACGGCCAGATGCGCGCGCGCCTGTTGCCGGAAGGCGGCGGCCCGCTCCGGTCCCGTGCCGGAGGCCCGGAAAAGAAGATCCTGCGCCATCATCGAGGGCGAAAGAAAGCCAACAGCATTGACGAATTGCCTTTGTGCGCTTTGCTGATCTTCAAACTCGGCGACAAGCGGCGCCGTTCTCGAATTGATATCCACATTGGCCAGATAGGAGGCGCGGTAAAAACCGGGCACGGCATCATCGGAGGCCCCGCCCTGACCGGGATGTTCAGCCATGTAGATTTCGGCGCGCTGGGCCAGGTTTCGGCGGGTTTGACCCTCTGCATCACGCGCCTCGCTCAGATAGGTCACCCGGGAGGGAACAGGATGGAGAGACTGGGCAAGGAACTGCGAGGCAGAGGGAATGAGAACCACGAAAACCGACCAGCTGACGAGCACCGCTATGGCCCCGGAAGCCGGCCGTTCCGTCAGCACCGCAATCATCGCAGACACCCCTGCCCAGAACAGGGCATAGGCGGTAATCGCGGCGAGCCAGATCAAACCGGAGACGGGCGAGGCCGATTTGACGGCGCTTGCGATCAGAACGCAGGCGGCGGGAATGAGGACAAGCGGCACCGAAACGGCCAGCAGACGGGCGGCAAGCAGCCTTGAAAGGCTCCCGCCCTGCATCAGGAAAACCCGGAAACGCCCGGCAACCCGTTCCCGGCTCACGACGTCGAACGTCAGCATCAACAGAAACAGCGGCATGAGAACAATGACGACAAAAGCAAGATCAATGCGCCCGGACCGGAGCACAGACGGCCCTTCAACCTCGTAGCGCCGGAACAGGGACGCCTCGCTTCGCCACCCGCTGATCAGCGCAGAATGGGGATGTATGGCCTCATTGCGATGCGCCAGCGCCGCCAGATCGCCGGGCATGTGAACGGCGCGAAGCGTCAGCGCCATCGGGCGCGCAGAATAGGGAGACACCTCTTCACCGGCTTCCGCGCGGCGCAAGTCCGCCATCCACGCTTCGCGGTCTGTGAACATGTCGGCAGGCGTTTCCGCCTGGATTTCCTGAACATGGCTTTGCCAGGTCAGACCGTCCATCAAAGCCCAGAATGCGACGCCAGCGTAAATGGCAATGGCCAGAATGCGAACCGGCGAACGCCAGAAATCCGCCCATTCACGTTGCATATAAAACCCGAACATCAGCGCGCCCCCTGCTGAAGCGAATTACGTATCGCCGCGATCGCCAGCCACCCGGCCGCCAGAAGCCAGAGAAACAGAACGCCCAGCTCGAAAAGATAATATTGAAACACATCGCCCAACGATGGTGGAGCCGGCTCGAATTCGGGAATGCTTTCCCAGAGCTCCCGGCCGGCCATGTAGGAAAAGGCCTGGTCACCAGCATTGACCATCATGTCATGATTTAACTGTTCGATGATCAATCGGCGATGGGCTTCGGCCTGCGTCGCAAAACGTTGCTGTGCCAACAAATCGGTGCCCGACAGACCCGATGACAGGCGTTGCAGGGCGAGGACGGGGGAAACCACGGACGCATAGCGCAGCACGGCATCCTGCCCGGAATGCGTCGCGGCAAGTTCGCCATAAATCCGGTCATAGACCGCATTGGCGAACTCTTCATGCGCCTGCAGGATCAGGGCTTCGCGATCAAATCCGAGACTATCGAAAGACTCGGCGCCAAACTCGGCCACGACGCGCGCTTCCAGTGACGCGATCGCAGCTGCCCGCTCTTCGGTTTCGCCAGACCAGAATGGCGACTGGGCGTGAATCTGGATGTCATTCTTGAGCTGTTGCTCATCAATGTCAGGGAAAAGCGTGACGGCAAACTGTCCGGCCAGCGCAGGCCATAACAGGGCCACAAACAGCCAGGCGGAAGCCGCCAGCGTAAAGGCCTTCGACAAGGTCGCAGATCGCGCAGACAGCCACAGCACGAAGAACGAAAACCCGATCAGGCCGAGCGCATATACCAGTATCAATGACACCAGCCGCATGGCCGAATAGCCGCCAGCGCCGGTCAGGATACCAACGAGGACAGGTAGCAGGATCAGCAGCACGGCCATTGCCCCGACAAACAGAAATGCGGTCGAGACCTTGCCCCAGGCGAAGGAAGACGGCGGAACTCCAGCTCCGGACAAAGCCCTGAGCGTGCCCTGCTGCCGCTCGCCCGCAATGGACGGAAAGAGCAGGATCACCAAGGCCAGGGTTCCGACAACTTGCACAATCCAGGCTGGGGAAAGCGCAGGAAACGGAGCCTGGACGGCAGCATCCTCGGCCCGGCGCAAAGTTGTCGGATTCTGTGTATGGGCTTCCATCCAGAAGGCCGCCCCGGCAAAGTCGAAAATGCCGGGATCGAATGCTGCCAGTGGCGGTGTTTCGCGGAAGGCATAGCGCGCAAAATGTGCCGCGCCATGCGGATTGTTTTCGCCCTGTTCGACCCATACTTCGCGGTCAGTGGCGACGGCCGCTTGCCGGGCCTGCATGTCGGACGCAGCCCGGTTCCAGCCGTCCAGCGAAGCAGCAGCCAGCAGCAGAACGAGAATGGCGATGATGCCGATAAACCGCCGGTCGCGAAGAAACTCTGTCAGCTCCTTGCCAAAGATGATCCCGGTCATGCTGCCCGTTCCGCCTGCATGTGGTTGAGATATATCCGCTCGATTTCCGAGGCATCGACGCTGGCCGCATTAATCATCTCCACCAGCTGGCCGCCCCTCATAATTCCAATGCGTGAGGCGCATTCCTTGGCCCGGAAAATATCATGGGTAGCGATCAGGACGGCGCATCCCGAATCCCGGAACTTTTCGAGACGTGACGTGAATTCGCTGGCCGCTTTCGGGTCGAGGCCGGACATCGGTTCGTCCAGAAGCAGGGCCTTGGCATTTTTTGCAAACCCGATCGCAAGACCGACTTTCTGGCGCATCCCTTTCGAGAAGCCGGAAACCGGCCGGCGGATCTGGTCTGTGTCGAGGCCCGCTTCGATCAGGATGGATTCAAGTTCGGACGAATTGCGCTTGTGGCCAGCCAGCCGATCAAAATAGGCCAGGTTTTCGACCGCAGTCAGCGCCGGATAGAGTGCTACGTTTTCCGGGATATAGGCGATCTGTTTGCGGGCAGCCGCCTTGCTTGGCCCCGGTGATATCCCCCCGACCGTCACCTCTCCCGAATCCGGCTCGATGAATCCCATGAACAGATTGAGCGTTGTGGTCTTGCCGGCACCGTTGGCACCCAGCAGGCAGACGATCTCGCCGGCTCTCACGTCCAGATCGAGACCTTCAAGCGCCACAACAGGGCCGAAGGTTTTTCGTGCAGACTTTGCGATCAGCATGGTCTGGATTTCCTTTCCTAGAAGGTCGCGCGAAGCGTGGCGCGAATCTGACGGGGCGTTCCGGGCGTGGCGTTTGTGGCCGCGGTGCGCGACCCGCCGAACAGGTAGAAATAGTCCTCGTCAAGAAGGTTGGTGACGGAAAGATCAATACCGACACCGTCAGCCGGCAATTGGATCCGCGCCGACGCATTCAGCAGGCTGAAGGCCCCGCCGCTGACACTGTTGTCGGCGGTCACGAAATAGTCGTCATACCACTCGAAGGACGCGGTCAGATCCAGCCAGTCTGTCGCCGCATGGTTCAGCTCGGCATAGATGATATTCTCGGCCACCCCTTGCGGCGTGGTCCCGGACAGATCGATCGGCCCGCCAAAGGAGCTTACGATAAACTCGTCCCATTCCGGGTCGAGATAGGTGTAATTGACCATCGCTGAGGTGCGGTCAGTGAAATTCCAGCGGAGCGACGCTTCCAGACCGCGGCTGGAATAGAGCTGCCCCGTGGTCGCCAGATTGGGCGGACCGTTGGGATCAGGATTGGAGACGAAGGCCCGGCGATCTTGCTGCTCCAGATAGAATATGGCGGTTTCCCAGACGAAACGATTGTCTGCGGTCGCGCCTTTCCAGCCCAGTTCGATACTGTCGATCGTGGTCGGACGTTCCTCACGCTGGTATTGAGACGGCTCCCACTGCCAGATGGGGCCGAAATTCGAATTGAAGCCGCGGCCATAACTGACATAGACGAGGCCCGGCCCGTAATCGTATGACAACGTCGCTTTCGGAGCGAAGGCCCCTGTATCGCCGGTCGCGACAAGATTGGACGGCGCGGCGCCGACGATGGAAAATGTCGACTCCCGCTCGAACCGGTCATATCGGCCGCCCAACGTCAGCGTCCAGTTGTCGTTGAGGGCGATTTCGTCCTGAACAAAGACCCCATAGAACTGGTTGGTGGTTTCCGCGGCAGATCGCACCTCGCTTGCAAAGCAGGGATGATTCGCATTGGTAACCTGCCCCGTCGAATAGTCGATCAGCACCGCATAGAATTTGAATCCGCAAGCGAAGGTAAATCCGTTCTGGCCGGTCCAGATATCCTGTTCGGTCTGGGTCGCGCGTTCGGCACTGACACCGGCCAGCAGGGTATGACGGCCCGACCGATAGGTAGCGGTCGCCTCACCAAAGAATACGCTGGCATCATTGGGCGATCGGAAGCCGTTAATCCCCATGATGTTGTTGGCGGGATCAAACTCGAAATAATCGTAGAAATTCAGGTCTGCCTCGCCGTCATAATTCCGGAATTGCAGACGGACATCAAATTCGAGGGCATCGCTGACCCGGTGGTTCATATGACCTGCCAGCATCCAGCCGGAGAGATTATTGGTCGGGTTGCCAAAGCCGAGAAAGGCCTCCGGCCCGCCCAGAACATCAATAACCGTACCGTCAGCCATGGTCGGGATTGTGCTGGGCACCTCGGCCTGACGGTCAAAGTAGTTCAGATAGCCGGTGAGCGTGGTTTGCGGTGACATCTCTGTCTCGCCGCGCAAAAAGACATTCAGCGTGTCTCGCGCACTATTCGCCCGCCAGCCTTCGAAGGATTCTGCGGAAACCGACGCGAGCAAACTGCCGCTTTCACCGATATTGGCGACGCTTCCGCTCACGCGGTAGAAACCGTCACTGCCAGCAGAGACAGAAATCCGCGTCTCGTCATCTTCCGGCACGCGGGTGATGTAATTGATCGCCCCGGCGATCGCGCCGCGGCCATAAAGCGCGGAAACCGGCCCACGCACCACTTCCACACGGTCAACGGCCGCATAGGGAATCTCGAACAACAGGACTTCCTCGTCCGGACCGACAAACGGTATGCCATCGACCATCGCCAGGAAGGTGTCATTGCCATGATTGCCGGTAACGCCACGGATCGAGATGAAGGGGAATTCTTCTCCATCGCCCTCGCCGCGGCGGAAAAACACGCCTGGAACGCCGCGGAATTCATCGGTTCCATAGGTGAAGCCCTGAGCGTTCAGCTCATCGAAATCCTGGACCGTTACAGCCACCGGTGTGTCCAGTAGCGACTGTTCCAGCCGCGTCCCGGTGACGACAATAATATCTCCACGATTGAGTTGGGCATCATCAACAGGATTTGCGGCGTCTTGCGCCATCGCGGCATTACTGGCCGATATCAGCGCCAATAGCGAAAGAGAATATTTCAACGGCTTCATGCCGACCCTCAATGTGTTATGTTATACTATAACATATTCAGGGAGTGAAGATGCGGAAGTTAATTGGCTGTAATGTTCTTCAAGCGTCTGCGAGGCCATAAATCCATGGCCGCAGCCGATCAAATGTCGTGCCGCCGCCCTTTCTATCTTCAAAGAAGCGCCAGCGCGAAAGCGGAGGCCTTCCCCCTTATCCCCACTTCTCCTGCCGCCCTTACACTCGCCGCCTGACGTCCGGGTGTGAGCGCGGGCGCGTCGCGTCGCTATTCCCGCATCGACCTGGAGACAGGGGCCAAAAACCGGAGACCAATCGGAGATTCATCGGAGACCGGTTGGAGACAGAACTGGAGACAGGGATTTGAGCGGATTCGCCAGACACATAAAGGAAATCACGGCGTCAGCGGCCCTTAAAACTGCAGGAGTCGTAGTAGGAGACGAAAAAAACGTATCCCCGTAAATTATCCACACCCTCTTTCATACCAGCCATGCACGAGACTGGCATCGCAATTGCGGCGGGCCTGTGATATGCGCCGGACCAGTCCCAGAAACGCCGGAACGCCGCCATGTTTGACCTCGCCCTTCTGACCGCCAGCTTCGTCACCTTCTTTGTCGTCATCGACCCGATCGGCGTTGCCCCGATTTTCGGTGCGCTGACCGAGGGCTCCACCGCGGCGCACCGGCGCGCCATGGCGATCAAGTCCGTCGCCATCGCCACCGCCGTTCTGGTCGGCTTTGCCTATGGCGGGGAATGGCTGCTGGGCGCTTTGCATATCAGCCTCGATGCTTTCCGCGCCGCCGGGGGCGTGCTCCTCTTCCTCATCGCGCTCGACATGATTTTCGAAAAGCGCACGGAACGCCGCGAGGAACGGGCCGACAAGATGGCCCATGAGGATGAGAGCATTCCCGGCACGAATGAAGACATTTCAGTCTTCCCCATGGCGATCCCCATGCTGGCCGGGCCGGGGGCGATTGCCTCCATCATGCTGTTCATGTCCGGCAATGGCGACACCGTGATGGGCCAGGCCGCCATCTTCGCCGGACTGGGCGCGAACCTCCTCGCCTGTCTGGTGATCTTCCTCGCTGTCGGCCCGCTGATGAAGCTGATGGGCGAGACCCTTGCCGCCATGATTACCCGCATTCTCGGCGTCATTCTGGCGGCACTGGCGGCGCAATTCATCTTCGACGGAATCTCCGGCGCGCTCCTGGGCGGCTAATGCCACGCCGGCGTCAAAATTCCGCCGCAAGCGTTTTTTAAAGACTCGGGTGTAGGGTAACAGCCGCATAGGAAAGGGTGTCGCCATGATAAGGCACGCAGTATTCCTGACAGTCCTGATGCTGGTTCTGACCGGCATGACCGCCAGCGCGGTTGCCTTTACCCGCGGAAATGTCGATGCCGGCATCGCCTTCCTCTGGCCTGCCCTTGCCATCGCGCTGGTGCTCGGCCTTGCCATGCCCGGCCGAAAAAATGCCTAGCGCTTGTTCCAGACCACACGGTAGAGATCAAACCGCCGGTCGCGCAGATTGCGCACCGTGCCGGAATGCCGCGCCGAGGTCAGATCATCCAGCCGGACATCCGCCACCACGATGGTCTCGACATTCTCCGCCGCCACTGCCGCCAGACCGTCGCGCGCAAACGGGAAATCGCACGGCGTGATAATGGCGCTCTCGGCATAGTTGACGTCCATATTCTCAACATCCGGCAGATTGCCGACATTGCCCGCCGTCACCACATAGACCTGGTTCTCGATCGCCCGCGCATGGGCGCAGTAGCGCACCCGCAAATGCCCGGTCCGGTCATCCGTTGCATAGGGCGCGAACAATATACCCGCCCCTTCATCGGCCAGCTTTCGCGCCAGTTCCGGGAATTCCGCATCATAACAGATCAGCACGCCGATCGGCCCGCAATCGGTCTGGATGGTCCGCACCTCGTCCCCGCCCTTGATCCCCCACCAGAATTTCTCGTTCGGCGTCGGGTGGATCTTCTCCTGCGCATGGACAGATCCATCCCGCAGGAAGACGTAAGCGACATTCTGGATGTCACCATCATCGGTTTTCGTGGGGTGCGACCCGCCGATGATATTGATGTTATAGCCCACGGCGAGCCCGCGCATGAATTCGATGAATCGCGGCGTATGCCGCGACAGGGCGTTGATGGATTCTTCCGGGCTCAGCTTGCGCTTTTCCATCGCCAGAAGCGCCACGGTGAACATTTCGGGAAAGACGCAGAAATCTGCCCGGTAATCCGAACAGACATCGACGAAGTATTCGACATTGCGCTCGAACGCCTCAAGGCTTTCCTCGGCCCGCGCCTGAAATTGAACCGCCGCCACGCGGACCGTGCGCGGTTCCGGCCGCACCGGCGCCTTCTCTTCTGCGGCATAGGACGGGTTGTGCCACGCCATCAGCAAGGCATAGCCAAGGGAATCCCGGTCCTCGTCATAATAACCCTTCATCAAGCGGACAGGCTCGAAGCCCTGACGCGTCTGGAAGGCATAAACGGGGTCGCGGGCTTTCTTGGATTTGACTGCTTCAATATAGGCTTCCGGTGTGCCGTATTCCTTGACCTTGCGGCGCAATGACGGAATTCGCGCGCCGTAGACGATGCCTTTCAGCCCCCAGTCCTCGACCAGACCGCGGCGGGCGTCATACAGGCGCTGGCCGAGGCGGATCCGGCGAACGTCCGGGTCGACGGCCACTTCAGCTCCGTAGAGCCAGTCCCCATCCGGATTATGCAGCGTGCCATAGCCATGACCGGTAATGCTGTCGAGCGTATGGTCATCAAACGCCAGTGCCTCGTCGACAATGAAGGTCGAGGCCCATCCGGCGAGCTTGCCGTCCAGCTCGATAACGAACTGACCTTCGGGAAAGCGTTCAAGGCGGCCCTTGATCATACCGGCCGTGTCCGGCTCCAGCTTGGGAAAGGCCCGCTTTTGCAGCGCAATGATCTGCTCGATATCCCCGGCCTCCGCATTGCGGATCAGCAGGCGGGCAGATTTGGTTTGTGCATTGTCAGCAGCGGGCATCAAATATCCTATTTGTAGAATTCGGGACGGCGGTCGCGGAAAAAGCCCCACGCCGCACGGTGGCGGTTGAGGAATTCCAGATCGAATTCCGCCGTAATGAAACCGGTTTCCGTCCGGTCCAGCTCGGTCACGACGCCGCCGGTATGATCGGCAATGAAGGACGTGCCATAGAAGACCTGTCCGTCTTCATTCCCGACGCGGTTGGACGCCACGACCGGCATGACATTGGAGACGGCATGGCCTTGCATCGCCCGGCGCCAGCGCGCTGCCGTATCCAGGCTGTCATCATGCGGCTCGGAGCCGATGGCGGTCGGATACATAAGGATATCCGCCCCCATGAGCGCCATGGCGCGGGCGCTTTCCGGGAACCATTGATCCCAGCAGATCCCGACACCGATTTTTCCGTGCCGCGTATGCCAGACCTTGAAGCCGGTATCACCCGGCCGGAAATAGTATTTCTCCATATATCCCGGGCCATCGGGAATATGGCTTTTGCGGTAGACGCCCAGCGCCGCGCCATCCGCATCGATCATGACCAGCGAATTGTAATAGCACGGCCCGTCTTTCTCGAAGATCGAGACCGGTATCACCACGCCCAGCTCCTTTGCCAGAGGCTGCAAAGCGGTCACGCACGGATGCTCCAGCGCCGGGTAGGCCGTCGCAAACCAGTGCTCTTCCTGCGTCTTGCAGAAATACGGACCCTGGAACAATTCGGGCGGCAGAATGACGTTCGCGCCCGCAGCCGCTGCCTGACGGACAAGGCCCGCCACGGTCTCGATATTCGCGTTGATATCATCACCGAAGGGCGCTTGTAGCGCCGCGACGGAAAGCTTTTGATCCGGCATGAAAATGTCCGTTCTATTCGTCGAGCTGGTCTATCCAGTCGCCCGGGCCATCGCCCGTCCGCAAATCCATCAGCGTCGGAAACAGCCACCACGGGGCATCACCGTCCGCATTCCACAGACCCACATAAGCAAAACCGGTCGCGGGTTCCAGATAGATTTGTGCACCATAACCTGAAAGGTATCCGGAGTGGGTCAATAATTGACGGCCATTCCAGTCATAGGTGCGCCAGCCGAGGCCATATCCGGTGGAGTCAATTCGATCGGCAAGCCGGTACAAGCGCCGGGTTTGCTCGGGCGTATCGCCCTGACTGGTCTGAACCCGGGCCAGAACTTCCGGCGGGATGCGCTGGCTCGCTCCCAGATGCGCCCGGGCATAGGCAATCATGTCGCGAAGCGACACATTCACACCGGCCGCCGATACGGTCGTGTCATAGGCCGATTGTGGATCACCCGCGACGGGCAGACCGCCCACCCGCTCGCGGCGGCGATGCGGACGCGCCCAACTTTCAGCGGTAATCAGGTCATCCACACCAATCGTCGCGTCTTCCATGCCAATCCGCTCGAACAGCCAGGCCCGCATGGCCATTTCAAACGGAAGTCCGGCGGCTTGCGCACCCAGCGTTTCGAGGCTGGTATAGGTGACATTCTGATAGCTGTAGCATTGACCGGGCCGGCAGACGGTTCTCTGCGCCCGGAAGCGGTTGCGCAGATCATAAAGCGCGACCCCGGCCTCCATCTGCCGATCCAGCGCATGCGGCGTTAGCCCGGTGCGTTGCGCCAGCACCTGTTCCACCGTTGCCGCGCGGCCATTGGGCAGGGGCAGTAATTCGCGCGGCACATCGTCAACCAGATTCAAACGCCCCTCATATTCCAGCAGCGCCATCAGCGTTCCGGTCATACCCTTGGAGACGGAAGCGGCCCGGAAGAGCGTCCGGTCGGTGATCGGCCGTCCCGACCCCACCGCCTCTTCACCGGACGTATAGACGAAGACCGGCTCGCCATGCTCGAGAACGGCAATCGCCAGCCCCGCCATATAATCGCGCCCGGCGACATCTTCGACACGCTCGCGAAAGGGGGTGAGATAATCCAGCTCGTTTGGCGGCCGCGGCGTGTGCGGCATGAAAACCGGCTCAAGCGCATAAAAAATGGCGGGAGAAACCTGAACGATAAAGGCCGGGCTGGACGCAGCGGCAGAGCCGGTCCAGGCGGTCAATAACACAAATATCAAACCCAGGGCGCGCATGCCCTTTTCCCCCACGTCTACAGCCGGGAGATAGCTCTCAGATCATGCGCGGCAAATTGCAGGTTACGCAATGAAAGGCGCCGCCGCCTGAAAGGATCGCCCGTGCCGGACTCGTTAACACTTTCTTATCTGGCAGAGCATCTTGCAAGGCCTGCGCCGCCGATTTTCCTGCAGAGTCGTCATAGACTGGCATAATGAGACGGTCGAAGGCCGACACCCAGTTCATGTGCGAGGCGGGCATGGGCTTGCCGTCTTCATCCTCGACTTTACCGGGCGATGGTATTTCGATCACCTTGAACCGTGTCCCGTCCGGCGTTTTCATGCGCCGGAGTTGCGCGGAAATTTCCTGCAGGACGTCGGCCTGCGGATCATCGGCGCCATTGGGCGACTGGCAGACCACGACGCCGGGCGCAACAAAGCGGGCGATATTATCGATATGGCCGTCCGTATGATCGAAATGCAGACCGCGATCGATCCAGTAAACCGTATCCACGCCCAGTGTTTCCCGAAACAGGTCCTCGACATCGGCTTCCGTCCGGTTGGGATTACGGAACTGGCTCATCACGCATTGCCGCGTGGTCAGAACGCCGCCCACTCCATCAAATTCCAGCGCCCCGCCCTCACAGGTCAGATCCACCTTTTTCAAAGGCACGCCGGCGAGGTTTGCGATCACACCGCCCACTTCATCATCGCCGGGCAATTCATACTTCCCGCCCCAGCCATTGAAGCGGAACTGGACCGCCTCCATGCGCCCCTTCCGCAGACGGAATACCGGTCCGGTATCGCGCGCCCAGACATCTCCATAGTCCGCACGAACAATCGTTGCGCGATCGCCTAATGCCGCCTTGGCTGACGCCTCGGCCTGATCGGTTGCCGCCAGAATGGTGATTGCCTGCGCGGTCTTGCCCTCACCGGCCAGCAGGCTGACGAATTGGGCAAACTCGTCCTGAGCCGGCTCGAGATCAGCTTCCCAGAGGTCGGGATCGGCGGGCCAGCAGGTAAAAATACGGTCCTGGGACGCAAATTCGTGGGGGATGGAAAATTCGTTTTTCATGATGCTCCGCTAGCATGAAGACAGCGTCCCTTCCAGCGGCATCAACGCAAAAGAAAAGGGGCGGCCCTGAGGCCGCCCCGATCCTGTGTCCGGTTGATTCGGTTACGAGGAATTAGAACTCGTAACGCAGACCGACGCGGATGTTGTAGACCGAACGGCCCGTGCTCAACGAGGAACCGTTCTCACGGAAATCGTTGTAGCGATTGTAGCGATAGACACAGTCGCTGGCCACGACACACACCGTGCGCGGTTGATCGCCGGTCAGAGCCGTCGCGCCGTCGACGCCATTCGCGGCAACATCAGCGGCGGAGACGAGATCAGCACGCACGAGAGCTTGGGCGTCGAACCCGGGTCCGTTGTACTGAGTGCCCCATTCGTCATTGAGCATGTTCAGGAAGTTCTCGATGTCGACCACCAGGTTGAAGCGGTTGTCACCGACAAACTCTTCAACGAAGGGCAGGCTGCCCAGTTCCTGCTGGATCCGGAGATCCCAGGTCTGGTTCCAGGACGAGAAGCTGCCATTGACCGGAGCGATCTGGCCACGCGTCAGACCTTCGCGATCAATGAAGGCATTGAACGCAGCCTGGTCGGCAGCGTCGAAGCTCGAGGCATACACAACACGCGCATCATTCATGGTCGGAATGTAGAGCGGGTCGTTGTCATAAGGAGCTTCACCATCACCGGCACGGCCGAACAAATGGTTATCCCGACCGAAGTCGTAATCGAACGTGTAGGTAAACGGATCGCCCGACTGGATCTCACCGAAGAGGTCAAACCGTGTCGTCAGATCACCGAAGAACTCACGCTCATACCAGAAGCTCAGAGCGAAACGATCTTCGACCTGATATGGCGACGTGCGAGCCGACGGATTGTTACGGTCGGTCGCGATCAGGCTACGCCAGTTCGAGATGCCGCGGGAAGACGAACCCTCGGAACCGATCTGGACGTCCTGATAGGCATAGGACCACTGGAAGCCGAGGCCGTTTTCGAACTCTTTGGCCAGGGTCACGGTGAAGATGTGGTTTTCACCTTCGTCGTGGTTGGTCAGTTGAGTGAAGTTACGGATGCCCAGCGATTGCAGGTTGGCATAGATCGGACGGCCGTCAGGCGACACGCCGGTCGGCTGGGTCGCCGCCAGTTGCGTCTGGGCCAGGTTTTCCCACATGAAGCCCTGATTGGTCCGGTTATACAGATACTGGAAGGTGAAGCGATAGTCGGTGCCGAGATTGAAGAATTCCGGCAGGCCGAACATGTCGCCCAGTTCCGCATCGAATTCCTGATCGAGGCGAACAGAGGCGCGCCAGTCGGACGGGATCTCGAAGTTCGGATCAATCGCATCAATGACGCTTGGCGTGCCATTAGCAACGCTGGTGAGCAGGTTTTGCGGAATATCAAAGCTGCCCGAAACGTTCACGTTGTTGGCGGAAGCAAAACCGGTCGATTGCTGGAAGGCGTTCGAAATCCACACCAGCGGGTTACCACCGGAATAGAGGCCGAAACCACCGGAAACCGTGGTGCGGTCAAGCGGCGTCCAGCGTGCGCTGAAGCGTGGCATGAACAGGTCGAGGCCATCGAGGTTTTCCTGTGAGGACTGACCGTAATTGGTCTGTGCTGCAGGATCGTTCGGCGGCAGGTCGTCCTGACCAAAGAATTCCCAGCGGAAACCACCAGAGATTTCCAGTTCCGGCAGGACCTGAACCGTGTCCTGAGCGAAAACGGTATAGCGCGATACCGACCACTGGGAGGCACCGGACGATTTGTCATTCGACGGAACATTCTGATATTCGATCCGGGCATTGCCATTAATGATGTCGTTGACGTCATTAAAGATGAAGCGTCCGTTGGCCGACGAAATGAACAGGTTACGCAGTTCAAAGTCTTCATACTCACCACCAAAGGTGAAGACATGGTCGCCCCAGATATAGTCACCCGAGCCGAAAACCGTCAGGCGCGTATCGTCATACTCGTTGGCGTGACGGAAACGGTCGCAACCGCCGACAATCGTATTTGAGCTGGTCAGAAGACCATCAAGGGCCGTTCCGGCAACATCGGTATCGTCAAGGCGGAATTCGAAGTGCGGCTGGTTTGAGCCGGCGCGGCAGTTCTGACCGCGCAGGAATTCCGTGTAGTTGATGCGGAAGGTTGTCGAGAAGTTCTGGTTCCAGTCGGAGAAAAGCTGACCGGTATAGGCCGTCACTTCTGTCGGCGTGTCATACCAGGACGAAACAAAGCCGGTTGAGCTCGTGCTCGTGCCGGTTTCTTTCGTGCTCTGATAGGTGAACGCCGCGCGGTGGTCTTCGTTGATGTTCCAGTCAATCCGGCCAAGGAAACGCTCGGAGGTAACCGGTGTGGCTGTCGTCAAGGGCCGGCCGCCCAGATCAACACCATAGGTGTTCTGGAACAACGTGTTCAGGGCCGCAAAGAAGCCCGGATTGATGCCGTTTTGCGCATCACTGCTGGAGAAGTTCTGGCCCGAACCGGATTCGAACTCGTCATACGACACGAAGAAGAAGAGCTGGTCTTCAATGATCGGACCACCCAGCGTGATACCATATTCTTCTTCAGTGAAGGCCGGTTGCGGGATCAGCACGCCGTCCGAAACATTACCGCGGAAATCTTCGTCAGCGCGGTAGTAGAAGAGCGAGCCATCGAACTCGTTCGAACCGGAGCGAGTCACGACGTTCACCAGACCGCCCGTGAAGTTACCGGCCGTCACCGAGTAATCGGAAGCAACGATCGACGCCGATGCAATGGCATCGAGGTTGATCGGAGAGCGGCTTGTGGCGTAGGTGTTCGAGCCGAGACCGAAGTTGTCTTGCTGCAGAGCACCATCAATGGCCAGAGCGTTGAAACGCGGGTTGATACCGGCGACCGAGAGATTGCCTTCGCCTTGCGACGTTGCGAGCGGGTCACGAAGCAGCGTGCCAATAACGTCACGATTGGCAGAGGGCTGGTTGGCAATGTCGCGGGCAGAGAATGTCGAACCGACACCATTGTTGATGTCGAGCGATTCAATGCGTTGACCAAGAACCACAATCGTATCTGCCTGACCGCCTTGCAGCGAAACACGAAGCGGCGTGTTCGAGCCCGGCACCAGGTTCAGATCCTCGATGATATCAGCCTGATACCCTTCAGCCTGAACAGCGATACGGTATGGTCCGCCGACCCGCAGACCGGACTGGAAGAAGTTGCCATTCCCTGACGTTACGGTCGTGGAGACCGTGCCCGAAGGAATATGGATAATCGTAACGGTCGCACCGTTAATGGCGGAGCCATCTTCGGCTACCACAGAACCGCGAACTTGCGATGACGTATTCTGGGCATAAACAGCGGCAGGCGCTGCAAGTGCGAACAGAGCAGCAGCCGCTGCGCTGTAGGAGAGTTTTCTTGAGAATGACATGGTTCTTCCAATCCCCACGAGTCGACGGAATGGGGACTGTCGCGGTCCCCGGTGAAACACGGGGCGGGCATTACGCCTCTGACGAAAAGGATCAATGACTAATTTGTGACGCTTATGTGACGAAACTCACGGTCAGATTGCTGCGGCGCACAATCGACATTTTGAGTCCCGGTAAACAAATTGTGAAATCACCTGAAAACATAACGAAAATTCTCCACGACGATGGCGGTCAGGATTTCCACAATGTCAGCCATCAGCGGCCAGACGCGGATGACGGGGCACGAACATTTCCCTAAAAGTGCGGCTTGTATGTTACACCTCACTCAGGCAGGAAGCCCTCATGTCCCAGCGTCAGAACCTGACCGATTCTCTCTCGCCTCTGCAATGGGGTTTGGCGGTCATTATCGGAGTGACGCTGGCCCGCCTGATTGTGCTCGCCAACACCCAGTTGCAACTCTATCCGGACGAGTCGCAATACTGGGTCTGGTCACAGACCTTTGACTGGGGATATTTTTCCAAACCGCCCCTCATCGCCTGGATGATTGCGGCCTCCACGACCCTGCTCGGCGATACCGATTTCGCCGTGCGTCTGCCCTCCCTTCTTTTTCATGCCATGGGGGCCGGCTTCCTGCTATTCAGCGCCCATCATCTGAAACAGGGCTGGGCCGGTCTGCTCGCCGCGCTCATCTATCTGTCCATGCCGGGCATCGGCTTGTCGGCGGGCGTCATCTCGACCGACGCCCTCTTGCTGCCGCTCTGGGCCGGCGCGCTCTACCTGTTGCTGCGCCTCCGAGACGGTTCGGGCGGCTGGACCGCGGCCGCAGGGCTCGGCGGGCTGACCGGGCTCGCCTTTTTGGCCAAGTATGCGGCCATCTATTTCCTTGTCGGGACGGGCCTGGCGATCATTCTGGATCCGCCCACGCGCCGCGCCCTCCTGTCGCCGCAGGGCGTGCTGGCAGCGGTCATCCTGGCGGCGATCTGGGCGCCGAACATCCTGTGGAATGCCTCCCATGATTTCGCGACCGTTCAGCACACGGCCGCCAATGCCAACTGGCAGGGGCAATTATTCAACCCGGAGGAATTGCTCGATTTTCTGGCCGGCCAGTTCGGCGTCTTCGGACTCCTGCTATTCCCGGTATTGATCGTGGCCATAATTCAGGCCTGGCGGCACTGGCGAGACCCGGACCGGCAGATCGACCGCTTCCTGACACTGTTCATCGCCCCGGCCCTGATGGTTGTTCTCGTCCAGTCTTTCATCAGCCGCGCCCACGCCAACTGGGCCGCGTCGGCCTATGTTGCGGGAACGCTTCTGGTCCTGTTCTTCCTGACGCGGGGCGAAAAATGGCGGCGCCACATCCTGACCGCGTCCATTGCGATCGGTTTTGCAGCCTCCGTGGTGATGGCGGTCCTGGCCGTCAATCCGTCACTTGTCGGCGGCATGAATGCGTTTCGCGGTTTGCGCCATTTGCAATCCTGGCCGGAAACGGCCGAAGCCCTGCATGCAGCCGAAACACGGGCCGAATTTTCGGCTCTGGTCTTTGATGACCGGAATATCTTTCACCAGATGCAACGCTATGGCGGCCAGCTGGAAACGCCCTTGCGCATGTGGCAGCGCTACAATGCGCCGCATAATCACGCGGAAAATGTCTGGGCGCTGGAAGACGGCGCTGAAGGACCGGTTCTGATCATATCCGAGAGGGAATGGGATCGCGACCGGTTGCTGGCCGATTTCGAGCGCGTGGAACAGCTGGATGACATCAGCATTCCGACGGGTGGGCATCGCGAACGCCGTTTGATCCTCTATGCAGGATATGACTATCAGCGCATTCCGCGAACCGCAGAATATGAAGCCGCTCCGGCAGAAACAGATGCTGCGCCTCAGGCGTCCAACTGACAGGAAACGCTTGGCCGATGTGCTATCAACGGTTTAACTAGTCCGACTGTGTCTTGAAGGGTTGCGTGTATGTCTGGGATTCGATTTGTCCGTGGAATGGGCTTGATCGCTCTGCTGGCCATTCTGACGGCTTGCGCCACGACCGCCACGCGACCCGCCATTGATGTCGGCGGCGGGCCACTGACCCGCCTGCCTGATACCAACCCGGCCACCAATCAGGGCACGCGCCGTACCGAATCCAGCGAAACGATTCAGGACGCCCGCAATTCGGATACCGTTGGCGAAACCGTTCGCTATGGCGATGGCGTTCAAATCCGGCCCAGCCGGGTCAGTTCAAATTCGCTCCCCAGCGGGGCCTACACCGTCAATTTCGTGGATGCGCGCGTCGATGAAGCCGCACAGACGATTTTCGGCGATCTGCTGGATGAATCCTACAATATCGACCCACGGGTTCAGGGCCGCGTCACCGTCAACACGCCGCGCCCGGTCTCCCGCGAGGGCCTGCTCTCGCTGTTTGAGGCCAGCCTCTCGATCAACAATGCGGCCCTCGTTTATGCCGATGGCGCTTACCGGGTCATGCCCGCAGGCGAAGCTCAGACCTCCGGTCTGGCCCGCTTTGCCACGACCAGCCAGCCCGGCTGGGGGGTCACGGCCATTCCGCTCCGCTTTGTGTCCGCGAATGAAATCCGCACCCTGATGGAGTCGGTCGTCACACGGCCCGGCGCCTTGCGCGCCGATCCCGCGCGCAACCTGCTGCTGATCCTCGGCTCCGCCCCGGAACGCAGGAACATGGCGGCTGCCGCAGAGGCCTTCGATGTTGACTGGATGGCCGGCATGTCGGTTGCCATGGTGCCACTGGTCAATGCCAGCGCCGACGACGTGATCCAGGAAATCCGGACGATCTATTCGTCCGGCACGGAAGGCAGCTCCGGGGCCTTGCGGCTGCAAAGCATCGAACGCCTCAATGCGGTTCTGGTGATCGCCCCCAGCCGGGAATTGCTGGATCAGGCGCGCGAATGGATCGCAACGCTGGATGTGGGCGGTGCGGACGGCTCAACCTTGCGCGTCTATTTCCTTGAAAACGGCGAAGCCGAAGAAACCGCCGCCCTGCTCAACGAATTGCTGGGGGACGGCGCGCTGAACGGCGTCGCGCCGGATCTGGAATCCGGCACCGCCTCGTCTTCGGGCTCCGGATCATCCGGCAGCCGGGCCAGCGGCGAGATTCGTGTCATTGCCGACACCATCAACAATGCCATCCTCGTCCTCGCCGATCAGCCGGGACAGGCCCTTGTCGGCCGCGCACTGGAATCGATCGACCGGACGCCGGTCCAGGTCGTCATCGAAGCCGTGATCGCCGAAGTGACGCTGAACGATACGCTTCGCTATGGCGTCCAGTTTTTCTTTGAAGGCGACGGCATTGCCAATGTCGCCGATAGTGGCCGCGGCGGATTTGGTGTCGATGCCTTTGATGCCAACGGCAATTTCCCCGGCTTCAACATGCTGCTGGAATCCGGTGACAATGCCCGGGTCGCACTCGACGCCCTGTCCCGCGTAACCGACCTGACCGTGGTCTCATCCCCGACGGTTCTGGTCCGCGACAATCACACCGCCAACTTCCAGGTCGGTGATGAAGTGCCGATTGTCACCCGCCAGTCCAACTCGGTGATCAACCCGGACTCTCCGGTCGTGAACAATGTCGAATTCCGTGATACCGGCGTTCTGCTCACCGTGACGCCGCGCGTGTCGTCCACCGGCATGGTCACCATGGAAATCGAGCAGGAAGTCTCGAACGTCGCCAGTGGATCGGCCAGCACGCTGACACCGACCATTTCCACGCGATCGCTTTCGACAACCGTCTCCATCCGCTCCGGACAGACCGTGATTCTGGGCGGGTTGATCGACGAAAGCCGTGATAGCGGCCGCGATCGTATTCCCGGCGTCGCCAGCATCCCCTTTATTGGCGACCTGCTCAGCCAGACCAATATCACGACGACGCGCACCGAATTGCTGATTTTCCTGACGCCGCGCGTCATCGACTCCGATGAGGACGCCGCCGCCATCACCAATGAGATCCGCCAGCGCATGGAACTCCTTCGCCCGGAAACGAATTGATCAGCCTCTATCTCGACGTCTTCCTTCTGGCGGCCAGCCCCTTTATCGGAAGCTTTGTGACCGCTTCGGCGCGCAGCTGGCCCGATTGGGGCAAAATCGTCACCGGCCGGTCGGCCTGCGATGCCTGCGGACGGACATTGTCACCGGCCGAGCTGATCCCCGTCCTCAGCTTTCTGATCCAGCGCGGGAAATGCCGGTCCTGCGGCGCAACGGTCTCCTGGACGCATCCGGTCGGCGAAGCCCTGGCCCTCCTGATCGCCATTCTGGCGGTTCTGGCATTTGATGGCTGGATGAGCCCTGTGGCCATGATGTTCGGCTGGGTCCTGCTCTTCGCCGCACTGGTCGATCTGCGCACCTTTCTCTTGCCGGATGTGGCCACGCTGGGTCTGATCCCGGCCGGGTTGGTGGTGGCGTTTCTGAACGGAGGCCTCAATACCGTCGGGCTCAATGCCCTGGCGGCCCTCATCGGATTTGCCAGCCTGGCCCTGATCAGCGAAACCTATAAGCGCCTGCGCGGCCGCGAGGGGCTGGGTCTCGGCGATGCCAAGCTGCTGGCGGCGGGCGGGGCCTTTGCCGGGCCATTTGCCCTGCCCTGGATCGTGATGACAGGCGCTGGCGCAACGCTCCTGATTGTACTGATCGGGCACGTTCTGGGCCGCAAGGCGTCTGCCGATACCGCCGTGCCGCTGGGCCCGGGTCTCGCAGCGGGCTGTTATCTGGCCTATTCTTTGCCTCCGCTGATCCTGCCTCAAATCTAGAAAGACGATCGCGTGTTCAAAAAGCATGCCCTCCAGATCGGTCCCAGCCGCGCCCTGTATCGCAAGCCGAAAACCTTGTGGGCGGAGCCGTGGATGGTCTGGCGGGAGAATGCCTGGCGCGAGCTGACCTGTCCGGCGTGTGAGACGACGGGCCTGATGCCCAAGCGCATTGATGCCAATCCGCCCTACAAGCCGCGCGAGCGCTATAATCTTTTCGCGTGCGAGACATGCGGCACGCTGCACTATCCGGACGCCGAGGTTTTTGAATATGAAAGCCGCCGGGATGCGGATCTCGCGCGCAAATTCTATCTGGAAGTCGGGGCCGGTCTGGATGCCATGATCGCACCACTCGCCTGGTCGGCGCGCAGCGATGTCGGCTCTTTTCTGGAAGTCGGCGGTGGCTACGGATTTTCGGTCGATTTCGCGAGCCGGGAACTGGGATGGAAAGCCGCCAATATTGACCCGTCTTTCCTCGCCCGCACCGGCGCTGCCGATCTCGGACATGACCATGTTGCGGCCTATCTCAGTCCCGATCACAAACTGGCCGATCAGTCCTTCGACCGTGTCCTGTCGTCGGAAGTCATTGAACACGTCAAGACACCCGATGACTTCATCCACGCCCTGACGGCGGCGCTCGCCCCGGATGGCGTTTTATTGCTGACCACGCCCAATGCGGCGGTCGTGAAAAAGGACGCCAGCCTCGACGAACTTCTCCCTGTGATCACGGCCGGCCACCATCTCGTCATCTATTCAAAAGCGGGGCTGGAAGCCGTGCTGCGGCGCGCGGGGTATGCCCACATCCGTATCGCGGAAAGCGGCCCGACGCTTCAGGCGGCCGCCTCCCGTGACCCGTTCGAGGTCGACTTTGACGCCCGCCCCGACCGCGCCCGGCTGCAATCCTATCTCGCCGGACGCCTGGAGGCGCTGGGAAAGGATCACACCCTTTTTGCGGCTTTCGCGGTGCGCCTGCTGAAAGAATTGGTCCATACCGGCCAGTGGGATGAGGCGCGAAACGTCCGCGACCGTATCGCACGGCGCTGGCTGGACGATTACGGCATCAATTTGCGGATGGCGGACGGTTTGAAACCGGATTTCCGCCTCGGTGAGAAAGGCCAGCGCCGCCAGCTTCGGAAATTCGCGGCCAACCATCCCTTTTCGCTCGCGATTGCCCTTTATTATTCCGCCCGGATTGATCAGCAGGACGGAGACCGGAAACAGGCGCTCGGCGCGTTCCGCGCATGCGCGCGCATCGCCACCACGCTCCAGACGGTCTTCAGCGCCATGTATGCGGCGTGCCGGGAAACCCAGGAGGCCGGGCTGAGGGCAAGGCTGGCCGCAGCGGAAATCGTTGCGTCCTCCGACCCTGTGTCCGCATGCGATGACCTGCTCGCCATCGCCGACAGGGTCGAGGATCTCGTTCAGGACGAATGGTGGCGCGTGGCCTGTCATGTCTACGCATCCAGTGCCCTGTCCGGCCGGCATGCCACCGTCTCCGGCATTGAACCCCATGTCCGCGGCTGGCTGGAAATGGCCCGCGATGACGGCCGCGCCCTGACACCGGCCGAGGGCTATGCCGCAGGCGGTATTGGCGAACACCATCTCGCCGACGCGCGCCCGGACCAGGCCGCGCTATGGTTTGACCGCGCGGCGAACGCCATGAGCGACCCGTCGGAGGCAGACGTTTTCCGGCGCAAGGCGGCAGAGCACACGCCCAGAGCCGTCAGCCGCGGCCGGCAATTGATCGATGCGTTGAATGCGGATGACCGGCACACCGCGCAACAGATCGGCCACGCCATGAGCCTCTTGCCGGTCAGCGCCGACGAGATTGACGCGTCGGTAGCGTATGCGCTGGGCATTTATCATCTGAACATTGCGCCCGATGCGAATGCCGCGATCAAATGGTTTGCCCGATCCGCAGAGCTGGCGGAGGGCGATGCCCGGCTGGATGCCGAGCTTCATATTGCCCTCGCAGCCGAACGCCTGCCAGACGGTCAAAAGGCCAGAATTCTGCCTGGCCTCCTTCATCAGCTTGAAACCGCGCATCCTCAGGACGGAAATTTGGGGTCGCGGATCAAGGAGTTAACCGATAGGTATAGAACGCAATCCGGTGCGAGGGAGGAAACCGCGTGAGCTGGCGGCGTTACATTCGATGGATCAAATGGCCGTGGCGCTGGGTTTTCGACCAGCGCGAGCGCAAAGACTATATCGCCCAGGCGTTCTCCTGGAGCGTCGCAACCTTGATCGGCTCGAAGTCCATGGTCCGCGAAAGCTGGGCCGGTGCCGAAACGCTGGAGGGCGCAAAAGACGTCGCCGTGCTGGTCACCTGGGACGCCAAGGGCCGGGTGCATGATTTCCTGATCGAACACATGCGCGCGCTGAAGAAGGCAGGCCGCGCCGTCATTCTCGTCTCCAACAGCCCCGAATTTCCTGAAAGCCAGATCGAGCGCGCAAGGCCGCATTGCGCGCTGATCGCCTGGCGCCGCAATCGCGGCTATGATTTCGGCGCCTATCGCGACGGTCTCATGCTGGTGCCGGACTATGATGCGCTGGAGTCAGCCATCATCATAAACGACAGCATTTACGGGCCGTTTCAGCCGCTCGCCCCCCTGCTCAGGAAAGCCAGCGCCGCCAGGGCCGATGTCTGGGGCATGACCGATAGCTGGGATACGCGCTGGCACCTGCAGAGCTATTTCATGCTGCTGCACCGAAATGCGCTTCAAAACCAAAAAATCCGGGGTCTCTGGTCCAGATGGAAGCACGTCCAGTCCAAATCCTGGGTCATCAACAAGCTGGAAATCGGCCTGACAGGACAATTCGAGCGGGCCGGCCTGACCTGCGCCGCCCTCTTTCCCTATCGCGACGAAGTCACCCGGTTTGCCCATACGGTTCGCAGCAATGAATTGCTCGCCGATGAAAGCCTCGCCAAACCGCACCGCGACCTGCTGGAGCGAATGCTCCATCTGGCCGATGCTGGCGCGCCCATGAATCCGTGCCATTTTTTCTGGGATCAGCTGATTGCCGAGGGTTTCCCTTATCTGAAACGGGAAGTGCTGACGGCCAATCCCATCGGCATGCCGCGCCTGTATGAGTGGAGCGATGTTGTCGCCAATGCCGGAAAATACGATCCGGACCTGATTGTCCGCCATCTCCGCACGATTTCGAAGAACCGGGTGGTTTGATGACAGACAGCGCCGATATCGACTGGATCGAAACGATTGCCGGCTTGTCAGATGCCGATATCAGTCGCGCGCGGCGCTTGTCCGTTGAGACCGGGGAGCGCCTCGCCCGCTCGCTGAAACGCCTTGGCGCGGCGTCGGATATCGCGATTGCCGACGCTCTCGCCGCGGCTTGCGGGCTGGAGCGCATCCCGCCCTCCGCCTTTCCGGCACACGCCGCAGAGGCCGGCGGGATTTCGCCTCAATTCCTGCAGGAATCGGCCGCCCTGCCGCTCGTCGAGGACGACGATCTGATCGTACTTGCCGTGGCCGACCCGACCGATCCCGCGCCGGAAGAAGGTGTGCGCCTTGCGACGGGTAAATCAGTAACGCTGAAAGTGGCCGCCTTTTCCGACATTGAAGAAGCCCATGCCCGGCTTTACGGCGCCGATACCGGCATCGGGGATATGCCGGGCGACGACTTCGGCGATGGCGAGGACCTCAAGGACCTCGCCAGCGAAGCGCCGGTCGTCCGCCTGGTGAACGATCTGTTCGCCGATGCGCTGAAATCGCGGGCCTCTGACATCCATGTCGAGCCCTTCCGGGACCGGCTGCGCATTCGCTTTCGCATTGATGGTGTCCTGCACAATCGCCCATCGCCGAAGCCCGGCCTCGCGCGCCTCATCACCAGCCGGATCAAGATTCTCGCCAGCCTTGATATTGCCGAACGCCGCCGGCCGCAGGATGGCCGGGCGCGCGTCACCATTGCCGGCAGTGCGCTGGATTTACGGGTCGCGACGGCGCCGACCGCCCATGGTGAAAGCGTCACCATTCGCCTGCTCGAGGATCGCGATACACAAGTAAAACTCGATGATCTGGGCCTCTCGCAAAAACAACGCGATCACCTGACGGGGCATTTATCCGCGCCCTACGGGTTGATCCTGGTCACGGGTCCGACCGGTTCGGGTAAAACCACAACGCTGGCCGGCGCGCTGGATCAGTTGAATACAACTGATCGCAAGCTGATCTCGATTGAAGACCCCATCGAATACCAGATCGAAGGCGTCAATCAGATCGCGGTGAATGCGCCCATCGGCCTGACCTTCGCCAGCGTGTTGCGTTCGGTTTTGCGCCATGACCCCGACGTCATTGTCGTCGGCGAATTGCGCGACGGCGAGACCGCAGAGATTGCCGTCAATGCCGCACTGACCGGCCACCTCGTTCTGGCCACGGTTCACACCAATACCGCCTCGGGGGCCGCGCCGCGCCTGATTGATATGGGCGTCGATCCTGCCCTGCTCCGTTCGACCCTGCGTTTGTCGGTCGCCCAGCGGCTGGTGCGGCAATTATGCCCCGACTGCCGCGAACCGACGGCCCCTCCCGCCGGGTTGGCCTCAGCCTGGAAAGCGGTTGGATGTGATCAGTGCTCTGGAACCGGCTATCGCGGCCGGATCGGCGTGTTTGAATTCGTCGATATGAAGGATGAATTGTCCGATGCGCTGAAGCCCGGCGTCTCGTCATCGGAAATCGAGAAGCTGGCGCGCAAGAAGAAAATGGTCTCGATCCGGCAGGATGCGCTGGAGAAAATCGAAGCCGGCATCACCAGCGCTGAAGAAGTCGACCGCGTCCTCGGAGTGATCTGATGGCGCTGTTTGCCGTATCGGCCATACGTCCCGATGGCGGTGCAGAAACCATTCGCATCGACGCCGCCGACAAGGCGGCGGCCGCGGCCGCCATTACCGCGCGCGGTCTGACTCCGATCCGGGTTCAGCCCGCCCGCGAAGCCCCGCAAAAGCAGGCCTCCGGCCGGGCCAAGAAAATGGCAACGCGCCTGGCGCGCGAATTGTCCGTCCTGACCGCAGCCGGCCTCAGCATTGAGCCCGCGCTGGCCGCTCTGTCGCGTCATGCCGCTGAAAAGAAGCTCAAAGAAGCCGCAGACATGTTGCTGGCCGATGTCCGCAATGGTGCCTCCTTGTCGGAAGCCTTTGCCAAGCGGCCTGAAATCTTTCCTTCGCCCTTCCCCGAGATCGCCGAGGCCGGAGAAGCCGGCGGGGCGCTCGGCAAAGCACTGGGCGAACTCGCCGACACCCGCGAGCGCCGGGAAGCGGTCGAGGCGACGATACAGGGCGCTTTGGCCTACCCCGCCTTCCTCATGCTGATGGCCATTGGCGCCGTTTCGGGTCTTCTGGTTTTTGTCATTCCCAGATTTCGTGGTCTCTTTGACCAGATCGGTCGGGAAATTCCGTCTCAGGCGGCTTTCGTTTTCGGCGCCGCCGATGCCATTGGCACCTATGGACCGTGGATCATCATTCTCATCGCGGTGATGGTGCTGATCTGGCGCGCCGCGTTGAACCGGCCGGGCTTTCGCGAAGCTTATGATCGATGGTTATTGGGTCTGCCGCTCATCGGCACCGCTTTGCGAACGATGATTGCGGCGCGCTTTTGCCGCGTGCTCTCGCTGCTCCTGAAGAACGGCCTGTCAGCGGTTCCGGCGCTGAGGCTGGCCTCACGTGCAGCGGGCAATCGCTGGGCCATCCGCCGCCTCAGCGAGGCCTTGGCCGAAGTCCGGACCGGCAAGGGGTTTTCAGAGCGGGTAGAAGCCTCGGACGTGCTGCCGCCACTGGCGGCGGAATTGCTGTCTGTTGGCGAGGAAACCGGCGATCTCGGCGCGGCCGCCGAACGCCTGGCCACATTCTATGAAACACAGTTCGAACAAAATGCGCGGCTGATCTCGCGCATTATCGAACCAGCTGTTATCGTCTTTGCCGGTCTTGCCATTGGTGGTGTCGTTGTCTCGATCCTGTCGGCACTGGTCAGCATCAATGAAATCGATTTCTAGAGGTTAGCCATGCACCGCAATTCAATCAGAACCTCCGACCATCGCGCCGGTTATTCACTCACCGAAATCATGGTCGTACTGGTCATTATCGGATTGCTCATTGCGCTTGTCGGTCCCCAGCTCTTCCGCTTTGTCGGCCGGGCCAATAGCGACACCGCAGCAGCCCAGGTCGAGAGCATCTCTACCCAACTCGATTTCTATCGTCTGGAAAACGGAGATTATCCGGATAGCGCACAGGGGCTGACCGCGCTTGTCCTCGAGGGCGGACAATCCGTGCCGGATGATCCCTGGGGCAATGCGTATGTGTATGAGTATCTGGGTCCGGGCCGGGCACGGGTCGGGACGTACGGACGCGATGGACAAGAAGGCGGTGAAGGTGAAGATGAAGACATCTTCCGAAATCTCCAGTAGTCGCCGCGGCTTTACGCTCACTGAACTCCTTGTCGTACTGGTTGTCGTCGGGCTGGCGATCGCGCTGGTCGCGCCCATGCTGTTTCGCAATTCGCCGGCCAGCGAATTGCGGCGCTCTGTCGAATTGATCGAGACGGCCGCGCGAATGGCCCGGACCGAGGCCCGCCTGTCCGGACGCGATACCCTGTTGAGTCTCGATCTGGACGCCCGGACGCTGACCGTCTTGCCCAGCGAACGCGGTTTCCAGCTCGGCCGGAACATTGATCTGCGCGCTACCGTTGCCGATCAGGAACTCGACGGAGATATCGCCTCGGTGCGTTTCTTCCCGGAAGGGGCCACGACGGGCGGAACTTTCCTGCTGGAACTGGACGACACGCAGCGTGCCATCCGGATCAGCTGGATAACCGGCGCAACCGAGAGGCTGGATCCCGATGACATCGAGTAAGAGTGGTTTCACCCTGCTGGAAACAGTCATCGCCATTGCCCTGGCCAGTGCCGGACTGGCAGCGGTCTATCAGGTCTATGCGTCCTCCGCCCGCGCCGAACAGGCCGCCGATGAGACCGAAACGGCGGCCCGCATTGCAGAATTCCTCTTGCTGACGGCAGATGCAGAGGCGAGCGGCGAAACCGATGGCTTTGCATGGTCGATCCAGCGGTCTGAAAACGCGGAATGGGAAGGCCTCGAAACACTCATTCTTCGCCTGACCTCTCCGTCGGGCCGGGAATTTGAACTGATGCTCGATCGCCAGGATCAGGCGGAGACGCCCGGATGAAACGCGGCTTCACCCTGACCGAAATGCTGATTGCGCTGGCGCTGACCGCGGTCGCAATCACGATCATTTCCGAAGGCGTACGGCAGACGCTGAATTTTCAGCGCCAGCTCCAGTCTGTGCGCGGGGAACGCGAGACCGAGGCGGTAACGCTCGAAGCGATCCGCAGCCGCCTCGAACACCTTGTTCCGGCGACCCGGCCGGGCGATGGCAATGACGAGGCCGAGATCCTGTTCAATGGACAGGCGCAGCGTCTCGTTTTTCTCGCCGCCGACCCGGGCTATCCGTCCGCAGCAGGCGTCTATGAATACACGCTGGAGCTTGTCGGCAGCAGCGATGACGCGGCGCAGGACGACGAAATCGTCTCCCCTCAATTGATCCTGCATCGCCGCCTGCTGACCGATCTTGATGAGTTCGACCGGCCCTCCCGCGCGGAAATCGCCTTCTGGGAACTCCCGCTGAGCCAGCCCCTGAGCTTTGGATATGCTGCAGCAGGAAGCACGCCCTCGCCGGGCTGGCAGGATACGGCGGCCTTTCCGGCGCTGGTCACATTGCAGTCCGGCGATGCGGACTATGCCGCCCTGACGGTCTTGCTGCCCCGCCAACGGCCCGAGGAGAATGAGGAAACGCCCGCGCAGGAGACGACGCAATGACGTCCCGCCGCGGCATTGCCCTGTTGATCGTGATCGGGCTTCTGGCCGTTCTCGCCATGGCCGCCGGCATGACGGCGCTCGCGGCCCGCGTCTCGACCTCCGCCGCTTTCGCAAGCCTGGAGCGGCTGGAGCTGCGCACCGCCATCGACAGTGCCGTTGCCCGCACCGCCGTCCGCCTGTCGGACGAAGAGGATCGCTGGATCGCCGATGGTCGTCTGTATGAAATGGAAATCGGCGATGTTGATCTGCGCATTCGCGCCCTCGCCGAACCCGGCCGCTATGATCTCAATCAGGGCAATGTCGAGACCCTCACCGCCCTTCTGGAGGAGCTGGACGTCCCGACCCTGACCGCAAGGCGCATTGCCGGGGCGGTGTCTGACTGGCGCGACGAGGATGATGATGTCGGCGATGACGGCGCCGAAGCCAGCGCCTATCGCGCCGATGGACGCCCCCCGCCCGGCAACCGGCCATTCATTGCCGTTGAGGAATTTCGTCAGGTTTTAGGCGTCGACGCCACCCTCTATGCAGCTGCTGCGCCCTACCTGACTCTTTATGGCGGCGAAGCCGTGACGGGCCGCTATGCCCCGCCCCGCCTGATCGGGACGACAGGCGTATCCGCCGGCGATGCGCGCCGTATTCTGTCGGCCCGCGCGGGCGGACGCGACATCCCCGAGGTCAACGGATCGGCCCAGTTTGATCCTGCCCAACCGGCGGCCTATGCCATCTTTGTCGAGGCCGAAGCGGCATCAGGGGCGCGCCTCTCGCGCGAGATCATCATCAGTCTTCCCGGCGAGGAAGGCTTGTATGAGACGCTGTCCCGTCATAGCCATGTATTCGGATATGCTGACTTTCTTGATCCGGAGCCCGATGCGTGACGACATTCCTTGAGGCCATTGGACGCGGGCTGAACACCTGGCGGGACGATGTCGACAGTGCGGCAGCAGAACTTCCGGTGATCGGCGGCCTGTTTGCGCGCAATTGGCGCGTGCTGCGTTACGATGCGGGCAAGGTCGTTTACACAACCGCCAGCGGCGAAAGCCTCGAAATCCCGGCCAGCGAGGAAGCCGCCATTGCCAGCGCCGAGATTGCCCGCCTCGGCAAAAAGGGGCCTCTGGTTCTGCGTATTGCAGCCTCACTCGGGTTTCGCCGCTCCGCCAGCTTTCCCGAAGCCGCACGCAAACATCTGGACGAAGCCATAGAGCTGGCCCTGCCGCGCCTGTCGCCATTGCCAGCATCCGACATTGTCTTCGCAGCGGATCGCTCGCGCCTGGAGGAAAGCGACGGCCGGATCAGCCTGCCCGTCTCCATTGTGCGTCGCTCCACGCTGGACGAGGCCGTGAAACGGGCCACGGCGCTGGGACTCGAGATCGCGGCCATTGATCTGGAAAACGGAGATGCGGACGCTGCGCCCGGCCTGGATTTACGGGAGGGACGTGCAGCCCCCTCCGGCGGTCGATCCGCCTTTGCCTTTATCGGCATCATCAGCGCGCTCCTGATTGCCGCCACCGGCGGATTTCTGATTGACCGGGCTGTGCGGCTTGATCCGGAGTACGCCACCGCGCGCCGCCCGGCGAGCCTCGAAGCCCGTCTGGAAGCGGCCATCGCCCATGCCGAAGACAAGGCGCAGTCCGGGTCTGCCGTTGCGGCGCTTGCGGATTTGAGCCGGCGCCTGCCCGATGGCGCTTACATCACCAGCTTCGCCTATGAGAATGGCAATGTGCGCATTTCCGGCCTCGCCTGGGATGCCGCCGCCGCGCTCCGGGCGCTGGATTCGGCCGAAGAATTTACCGGCGCCGCCTTTGATGGCGCGACCGTTCGCGACGAGGACTCCGGACGCGAACGATTTGAACTGACGGCGCGGCACCGCATGATCGGATCGGGAGGCGGATCATGACACCCGATATTCGCCGTCTTGTTTCACTGATCGCCATCGGCCTCGTCCTGATTATTAGCTTGACCGGCTTTGGCGTCACGCTGGCCGGTTGGCTCGGCGTGCAGTCGGATATCGAACAGGCGATTGCGGATCAGGCCGTGCCACCTGCAGCCGATCCGGCGCGCTATCTGTCGCCGGGAGAAAGCCATGCGGTCGCAGGGTCCAATCTCCAGACCCGGCTCAATGAGGCGGCGCGCAATGCCGGCCTGACCACGGGGCGCGTGAATATTTCACCGGTGGATGCAGCCGATCCGCTCGCCATTGTTGTGGACTTTCAGGCCGAAGGCGAAATGGATAACCTTGCCCGCCTCCTGCATACGATCGAGGCGTCATTGCCGGCACTGATTGTCGAGGACGTCCGCCTGACCCCGATCCGCAATTCCAGCCGCCTGCAAATGACAGCCAGCATTCGTGCCCGCCGGGAACCCGGAGGCAGATCATGAACCAGCGCACCCTCATCCTCGCCGGCATTGCGGCGATTCTGACCGTAATCGTCATATTGCGCTACACGGTCTGGAGCGATGGCGGCGAATCCCGTGTCATAGCGCCCTCTCCGCCGCCCACCACCACAGCCGCCATTCGCGAGGAAAGCGGCGATTTCCTGCCGCCCTATTCGGCTTTTCCCGCCATTTCCGATCGCCCGTTATTTCGTCCGGATCGTCGGCCGGAGCCGGCGGTTGTGATCGAAACGCCAGTGGACGTGCCGGTGCAGACATCGGATGACGCACCGGAATTTGTCGTGATCGGTACGGTGACCGGCCCCAATGGCGGTGTCGCCACCATCCGCAGCCAGAATGAAACCCGCCGGGCCTATGTTGGCGATACGGTCGAAGGCTGGCGGATTGACGCCATCAACGGCACGGGCGTTGAAGTCTCCCGGAACGCGGACCGGTTTCGCCTGTCGATCGGCGAACCCGAATAGGCCGCAATGGCCCACTGTTCGGGCAGTAAAATCCCAGTTACCACGGAGCGAGCGGCATTGCAGGCTTGCGGTTTCGCGCTATGGTATCAACCAGGCGAGGAAGTTTCCGCCCCAAGTGTGGCGTTCAGGGAGTTCAGCATGCAAAAGTTCCTTATTTCGGCCTTGGCGCTGACGGCTATTTCAAGCCCGGCAGCCTTCGCAGATGACATGTTTCAGGGTGTTGAAACCCTTGGCTTTTCGGGCGGAGCCGGAGACGAAGTCCGGTTCACATCCCTCGCTCCTGATGTCATGGAAATGCGCGTTGGCGACCGGATCGATCTGAATTTCGGCCCGGGATATGTCGCCGAGCTCGACCGGATTGACCAGCAAGCCATGGGCGCGCGCACCTGGATCGGCCGCATTGAAGGCGGCGATATCCATGACCGCGTGATCATTTCTGAGCTGAACGGCTTCACCTTCGGTTCAATCTCGACCGATGACGGCATCTGGACGATCATTCCGGGCGAAAATGGCGGCCATCGCATCTTCCAGCACCCGGAAAATGCCGTTCTGGAAGGGTGGGGAGACGACGAAATCGTCCCAACGCCGGACAGCGTAATTGCAGAATTCCAGGAATCGGCCGCGGAAAGCGGCGAGCTGTCATCGACCGATGCCGTAGCCGTCGGCTCGAATGGCACGGTCGATCTGATGGTGCTCTACACGCAGAGCATGGAAGACACATGGGGTCTCGCCGTCGGTGGCCGGGTTCAGTATCTGGTAGCCTTACTCGACCAGGCGCTGATCGACAGCGACACCGGCCTGCGTGCCCGCCTCGTCTACCTGGACAAGCTGTCCGCAAGTGAAACGGCGAGCAATACGGATACACTCTACGATCTGCAGGACGGTGCCGGCCGGGGGCTGGCATCGGACAATTCTCCTCAGGGTGCTGGTCAGGACTTCAGCGCACTGCTCGCCATTCGCGATGCCGTTGGTGCGGATCTGGTCTCCATTATCCGCCGCCACTATAGCGGCTCCGGGGCCGTCAACCGGTCCGGAAGTTCTTGCGGTGTCGCCTTTGTAAACGGCGGCAGCGCCAAGACCATTGGCGCAGCCAACGCCGTCAATGGCGTGGGGGTTGTCAGCGACTGGGTGAATGGCAACGACACCAATCTTCTCGACGGGTATAGTCTCTGCTCCGACTTCACCTTCGCGCACGAGACCGGCCACAATCTCGGTTTCTCGCACAATGTCGAAGACACCACGCTCGGATCGGGCGTGCGCAGCTTTGCCCACGGTCACCGGGTCGATTGCGAATTCAGAACCATCATGGCCTATGGCTCAGACGGCGATGTGACCTGCCCGGGTACAGGCCGCAATGAAACTCAAGTAGCTTACTTTTCAAATCCGGATCTGAATCTTTGCCCGGGCGGCGCAGCATGCGGTATTGCGGCCCCGGCGACCGATTTGTCCGCGCCTCTGGCAGACAATCAGGATCCGGCGGACAATGCCCGTGCCGCACGCGAAGAAGGCAAGAATGTTGTCATCTTCCGCAGCGAAGCACCGCGGGTTGTTTCCTCGGTCTTGCCCATAACCCGTTCTGTCCAGAATGGCTCGGCCGCCACCGCCTTCGCGACCATCATCAATCCGGCGGCAACCGGCTCAACCGCGACCGCCTGCGGTCTGCGTCTGGCGGGATCCGATGCCTCGAGCTTCTCGTATCAGACGACGACGGCAGCGAATGCCCTGTCAGGCACGGCCAACACGCCGGTCGATATCGCAGCCGGTGCCGCGCAGAACTTTATCTTCTCCGTCACATCGGCTTCGGATTTCTCTGACAACAGCAACCAGATTGGTGCGACCGTACCGAGCAGCAATGTTGAAACAGACCTTTTCATTGAAGCGTTCTGTTCCAACCGCCGCTCTGCAGAATACACGCTGGGGCTCAACTCTCTGACCTTCCTGTCGCTGACCAATGCACCGGCCGATGTGATCGCGCTGGCCGCAACGGTGAACAATGACGGCCGCATCAATGTTCCAACGACCGGCAATCGGGTGGGCATTGCGTCCGTGGCCGTTTCGAACGTGGGAGCGGGCGCTGTCATAACGGCCTCCGCCGATACCGGCGGACGGTCCATGGCCATCTCGGAAATTGAAGTCTGCGCGACCGATGCGGCCGGGGCCTGCATTACGACACGGGGACCGACCGCGACATTGGCCCTGAACACCAATGCGACCGCCACCTTCGCTGTGTTCGTCCGCGGCACCGGCGCTGCAATCGCCGACGATCCCGCGCGAAACCGCGTCTTTATCCGGTTTAACGAGGGCAGCGCCCCACGGGGTGCTACCAGCGTTGCTGTTCGCACCCAATAGGAGGAAATATGCGTACTCCTTCCAAAATCCTGATGGCGGCGGCTTTTGCTCTGGCAACGGCCACTTCGGCATCGGCGGATATCAACGTCGAGGACAATGACGGCGTCTGGACTGTTTCGGCCACGGGCGAGCCCCTGTCCGAGGTGCTGTCCGCCATTCAGGCCGAAGCCGGATTTCGCCTTGTCGGGGCAGACCGCCTGATCGATGACAATCCCGTTTCTGCTGATATGAACGGCTCGCTCGATGACGTATTGGCGCGTTTGCTTTCCGGCTTTGACTACGCGCTGGTTTACGGCGAGACACCGGAAACCACCGATCAGCTTCAACGCGTTGTCCTTTTGTCAGGGCGCGCAGGCGATGCACCCGATGAAACGCAACGGCTGACGGTCGAACGACTTCCCGCAGAATTGAGCGAGGAAGATGGCGAGCGGGTGAGCGATCTTCTGGCCCGTCAGGTTCAGCCGCTGATCGATGCAGAATCCGGGACGACAACCACGGCGGAAGCCGAGACAAGCCCCTTGACGTCAGCGGGTTCATCTTCCGCGTCTGAAACACCCACGACTAGCGGCGATGATTACGAGCTGGATCCGGAAACACAGGCGGCACTGGCGGAAGCCACCCGGCGGGCGCAGCAGGACCTGCAAGCCCTGGTCAATGCGCTTCAGGCTGCCGAAGACAACGGCAACTAGACAGCCAGATGATCTGGAAATCAGGCCCCGACGATCCGTCGGGGCCTTTTTTATTCAGGCAAGCCCAGCGCCAGCGCCAGATTCTGCATGGCCTGAACCGCCGCGCCTTTCTGCAGATTGTCGAGCACCGAAACGACCGTCAGATGCCGGCCATCTCCGGAAAGGCCGACCCCCCCGACCATGGCTCCGGGTCGGCCGGATATCATCGCCGGTTCGGGAATGTCCTCGACCACCTCGATCAGGGGCTCACCCTCATAAAAGGCCCGATAGGTCTCCAGGCATCCTTTTGCCGTCATCATGCCGGTGATCGGAATATGGACGGTGGTCACCAGCCCGCTGAAAAAGGACGCCACGTGCGGGGTGAAATGAATGTCCACGCCGGTATGCGCGGCCATTTCGCGCTCATGGATATGCCCCGTCAGCGCATAGGGCATGAGATTGTCCTTCAGCGCCTTCGTGTCATTCTTTCGCGATGGTGTCGTGCCGGCGCCCGAATAGCCCGATACGCCGAAGACATGAACCGCCCCGGATACCATCTCGCGGATCGGCGCAATGGCCAGCTGCCCGCACGTCGCATAGCAGCCAGGATTGGCAATACGTTTAGCGCCTTTCAGCTGGTCCCGCCCGTAGATTTCCGGCAGACCATAGACCCAGTCATCGCTGAAGCGCTGATCCGCCGACAGATCGACAATGACGGTCTCGGCCAGCGTCTCTGCCACAAAGGGTGCACCGGCACCATTGGGTAGAGCCAGAATAATTCCGTCGAGACCGCGCGAGGCGATATCGCCCGGATCGACGCTTTCAAAGCGAAGGCCGGTATCCAGTTCCGGTGCCGTGTCCTGCACCTTCTGTCCGGCGAGCTCGCGAGAGCTCGCAAGCACCAGCTCCATATCCCGCCGCCGCGACAACAGGCGCAAAATCTCGCGGCCGGTATAGCCGCGCCCGCCGATAAGCCCGATCCGGGCGGTCACCGATGTGGCTCCAGTGTCTCCGGCAGGCTGGCGATGTCGCTGACCATGCCGGGAATGCGTGAAAGGTCCGTCTCGCCCTTCCAGAATATGGTCCATGGGCCCGACTTGATCGATCCGTCACTCTCATGAAAGTAGAAGCTGTTCACAGGATTGCTGGTTTTGGACCGCCAGTAGAGATAGGGCGCATAGTCCACCATTTCCTGCCAGACGGCGCGCGCCAGCCCTTCGCCGCGCGCTTCTTCCAGCACCGCGAATTTGTCGAGATAGGCGACCCCCTTCATGCGGGTAATGACCGCGGCTGCGCGATAATTCTCGGTCACAAACAATCGGTCGAAAGCCAGAGCGTCCCAGTATCCGGCCACCGGCTTGCGCCCGAAGGAGGCGGCAATCAGCGCGTCAAGCCGCGGACCATCGACCTCGGCTTTTTCGGTCAGGGTCAGCAATTTCTCGCCGCGGCGGATCAATGTGCCGGCCCCGGCATGAGTGAACAATTCCTGGCTCAACCCCTCCGGTGAGGTGATCGACACCGAACTCGTCAAGGGAAGATCATCCAGCAGGCTCTGGATCTGATCGATTTTCACCCGCATGCCGCCAGTAATCCAGCCCGCCGTCATCAGGCGATCCCGGTCACTGGCAAGGTTCAGGGTCGAGATCACCTCGCCCTTGTCATCCAGCAATCCGCCGGTCTCGGTAAGGAAGATGATCTTGTAGGGCTGCAGCGTCTTCACCAGTGCCGCAACCGCGTGATCCGCATTGATATTGACCAGACGCCCGTCCCCGGTTTCGCCCAGACAGGCCAGAACCGGAATCTCTCCACCCCGGACAGCCGCATCGACCAGGTCCAGATTGATCTCCGCCGGTTCTCCCACGCGGCCATAGACGGCTTCATCCAGAAGCCGCGCCGAAAACACGCCCGTCGGTATGCTGGCGGCCCGGCCGCCGCTTTCGCGGATGGCATCGACAATGGCGATATTCGCCGCACTCAGGGCTTTTCGGATAACCGGAATGGCCTCCGGCGGCGTGACGCGAAGCCCGTCCACCCGCTCGCTCGTGATCCGGGCCTCTTCAAGCGCCGCATCCAGCTGCGGTCCGCCGCCATGAACAATGATGGGTGACAGCCCCACCGTCTGCAGAAAGGCCAGTGCCGCCGCCAGCCCGTCCAGATCATCGCGAATGACAGCGCCACCCACTTTGACAACGGCAAAGCGCGATTGGTCCAGACGCGAAAACCGGTTGAGGTAATCACGCACTTCCTTGCCGTCGCGCATATGCGATAGCAGGCGAATAATGGTGGAACGCGTCGCCGTCTGACTCATGAGTGCGTGTCCATATCGCGCGCCAGGGCTTCCAGCATCGCCTTTTGAACGTGTAGGCGGTTCTCGGCCTCTTCAATGCCCAGGAAAGCCGGAGAATCCACAACGCTGTCGGCAATTTTGACATTGCGCCGCATCGGCAGGCAGTGGCTGATGGTCGCCGCATTGGTCAGCGCCATCTTGGCGTCATCGACCATGAAATCCCGGCCCTTGGCGCGATAGGGCGCTTCGTCCGCCCACTGGCCATAAAAGGGCAAGGCGCCCCAGCTTTTGGCATAGACGGCATCCACGCCGGAATAGGCGGCTTCCACATCGGTCATCAGGTCAAACGATGTCCCATGCGCCTGACAGCTGGCCTGCGCCGCGGCCATATAACGCTCGTCGAGGCGATAGACCTCGTCCGGCACCAGCATCCGGACATTCATCCCGAATTTGGACGCCATCAGAATGGCCGAATTGGCAACCGCCGTATTGAGCGGCTTGGGGTGGGGCACCCAGGTCAGAAGGAAGGTCTTGTTTTCAACGCGGCCATGCTGTTCCTGCAGGGCCATCATCATGGCCAGCTCCTGACAGGGATGGACGATGGTTTCCATATTGACGATCGGAACACTGGCATGACGCGCGAAGGTCGATATCAGCGGATCTTCGCGTTCGGTTTGCCAGTTCTCGAATTTCGGGAAGCAGCGAATGGCGATCATGTCGACATAGCGCGACAACACTCTGGCCGCCTCGACGACGTGCTCCTCGGCATCGCCATTCATGACCACACCGTCCTCGAACTCCATCGGCCAGGTTCCAGCACGGGCATCCAGCACCACACCCTGCCCGCCCAGCTGGGCAATGCCGATATCAAATGAGGTCCGGGTTCGCAGGGACGGGTTGAAAAAGACCAATGCCACCGATTTTCCGGCCAGGGCAGAGCTTGACGCGCCCGCCTTCAGGGCTTTCGCGCGATCCAGAATGGATTGCAGCTCGTCCTGTTCCCAGTCTTCGGTCGTCAGAAAATGGCGCATCGTTTTGATCCCATAGCAAAAAGCCCGGCTCGTGGAGCCGGGCTTTCATAACATCTGACTGCGTGCTTGAAAGCCAGCGATTTCACGCTGGCGGCGCAAGCCTCTATTGCGGGCTCGACTGATAACCGGTCGACTGATTGCGGCTGAGCGCATCCCGGCCAGCTTCCTGCATGGCGTCCCACTGGGCCGCCGTGCGGCAGATACGTTGACGGCGCAACTGACCCGTGACGCGCTCTGCGCGGCAGATCATCCGGTTGGGGTCGTCTTCGTTCGACGCTGTATTGGTCGCCGCAGGCGCGATCTCGGCAGGAGCTTCAACCGGCGCAGGCGTATCATTGCTTGCCATATCGCCATCTTCGGATGTCGTGGCGCACGATGCCAAAGCCAATCCAGCAATCAAAATCAAAAACGTTCTCATCAGTCCCCTCCTGCGTACACACGCTTTGTTAGAAAAAAATACCGCGAAACACTCTGCGATCCGCAATTACTGGAAACAACCTGCTGTATGCACTCGGCCCTGTCAAAATACAAAACTGTAAGTTTCTCAGGCGCGGCGTGATTTCAGCGATCAGCCGGCTTTAGGACTAGTAGTTGCGGTAACCGGTTGATTGCCGATGCCCGATGGTTTCACGGCCGGCTTCCTGGATCGCCTCCCACTCGGCCTGTGTCCGGCAGACGCGCTCACGCATGCGAGTGCCGGTCGGGGATTCAATGCGGCAGACAAGGTCATCATTCTCCGGCCGCACACCCGGCCCCTGCTCAACGACCTGAGGCGCGGGCCTCGCTGCCATCGCCATATCGTCGGATTCAGATGTCGTTGCGCAAGCCGTGGCAAAGCATGCTGCGCCCATGATGATCAAAAACCGCATATTCTTCCCCTTTTCTTGAATGGAATCAGTGTCGCGCAGGCGTTCGGCTCACTCAAATCAACAATAGTTGATCAGCTGGCCGGATTGCCGCAAAACAGCGGCTCGAAATCCGATAGGTCTCCATGTCCGTTCTAGCCGTTATTCCCGCCCGCTATGCTTCCACCCGCTTTCCCGGCAAACCCCTGACCGACATTGCCGGACGAAAAATGATCGAGCGGGTCTGGCGTCATACCTCCGCCGCAGAGGGTGTCGATCAGGTTGTGGTTGCCACCGACGATGCCCGGATCGCCGATGCTGTCGCCGCCTTTGGCGGTCAGGCTGTCATGACGCCCGAGACCTGCCGCAATGGCACCGAGCGCGCGCTGGCGGCGCTGGACGAGCTGAACTCTACCGCCGAGATCATCATCAATGTTCAGGGCGATGCCGTGCTGACGCCGCCCTGGGTGATCGGCGCCGTGCCGGTCGTGATGCGCGCGGATGCCTCCATCGAAATGGCGACGCCGGCCGTGAAAATGCCGCCCGACACCGAAGCCAAATTCCGGGCCGCCAAGGCCGCAGGCGAAGTGGGCGGTACGACGGTTGTCTTCGACGGGAATATGAAGGCGCTCTATTTTTCCAAAACCGTCATCCCGTTTCAGCGTAATCCGGACGCCGGCACACCGACCTGGCAGCATATCGGCCTTTATGGCTATCGGGCCGAGACCCTGCGCCGGCTGGTCGCGCTGGATCCCAGCCCGCTGGAACAGGCCGAAAGCCTGGAACAATTGCGCGCCCTCGAGAATGGCATCCCGATCCGCATCGTGGAGGTCGATTATCGCGGCCGCTCCGCCTGGTCGGTGGACGCCCCCTCCGATGTCGCTGAAGTCGTGGCCATCATTGCGCGCGAAGGCGAGCTGGTTTCGTGAGCCTGCTTCTCCTCGCACGGCACGGCAATACGTTCGGCCCCGGTGACAGGATCGTCTGGGTTGGCGCCAGGGAAGACCTGCCGCTCGTCAAATCCGGCGAGGCGCAAGCGGCGGCCCTGGGCGAAGCCCTGCGCGAACAGAGCATCGCGCCCGCGCGCCTTGTCTCCGGACCGCTCAAACGCACACGGCGCGCAGCGGACATCGTCAAGGCCATCACCATGTCGGATGCCGATATCGGGATTGATGCCCGTCTGACCGAGATTGATTATGGCCAATGGGGCGGCAAGACGGATGATGAGATCACCGCCGCATTCGGCCCCAGCGCCATTTCCGACTGGCGCGAGCATCATAAACGCCCGGACAATGCCGGTTGGTCTCCTGATGACCAGACACTGAAATCCAATGCGCTGGGCGTGCTGGCAGATATGGAGACAGTCGCATTTCCGGGGCTCGTCATCACCTCCAACGGTATTCTGCGATATTTCCACGCCGCCATCGGGTTTGACGGCGATGCCAAGGTGAAAACCGGCCATGTTTGTGCGGCCCGGAAGACGGCGCAGGGCTGGCAGCCCCTGTTCTGGAATGCCCACCCCGAAGATCTTCCGGAGCTGACATGAGCGGTCCCTTGAACGGCATTAAAGTCATCGAGCTGGCAGGCATCGGACCGGGCCCACTGGCCGGACAATTGCTGGCGGATCTCGGCGCCGAGGTAATTTCCGTCGATCGCAAGGCCGAACCCGTCGGCATGGCGAGACCCAAGGATGCCAATCGCCGCGGCAAGCGCTCCATCGCGGTCAATCTGAAAGCAGACGGCGCCAAAGACGTCATCCTGAAGCTTTGCGAAACCGCCGACATTCTGATCGAGGGATTCCGCCCGGGCGTTGCCGAGCGGCTGGGCCTCGGCCCGGATGCCGTGCACGCCGTCAATCCGGCGCTCGTCTATGGCAGGCTGACGGGCTGGGGACAGACCGGACCTCTGGCCGACCGCGCTGGCCATGACATCAACTACATCTCCATTACCGGCGCGCTCGCCGCCATCGGCGAAGCGGGCCGGCCCGTCCCGCCACTCAATCTCGTCGGCGATTATGCCGGCGGCTCCCTGATGCTGGTCTATGGCGTCATGGCAGCACTGGTATCCGCAAAGAGCACCAGTAAAGGTCAGGTCGTAGATACCGCCATGACCGACGGCTCGGCCGCGATCATGAGCCTGATCCACTCCTTGCGCGCCTCCGGCATCTGGCAGGACAAGCGCGAAGCCAACATCATCGACGGCGGCACACCCTTTTATCGCTGTTATAAAACCGCCGACGGGAAATTCATGGCGGTTGGCGCGATCGAACCGCAATTTTTCGCCGAGCTCATCAACGGGCTCGGCCTCGATGAAAGCTGGTGCGCCCGCCAATATGATGCCGCCGGCTGGCCCGACATGAAGGCCGCCTTCGAACGCGTCTTTGCCACGCGAACCCGCGAGGAATGGACAGGCATCTTCGAACCCACCGATGCCTGCGTCTCGCCGGTTCTGGACATGGCCGAAGCGCCCGCCCATCCGCACAATGTCGCCCGGCAGACTTTTGTCGAAATCGACGGCTTTCCACAGCCAGCCCCGGCCCCGCGCTTCTCTGAAACCGCGACCGGCCATCCGGAAAGCGCCTTCTTCCAGGGGGAGCACACAAGTGAAATACTGGCAGGCGCCGGATATTCCGACGATGAAATCGATGCTTTGATCCGCGATGGAAAGGTTCAGCTCGCCCAATGATGAACCACATTGTCATTCTCGGGGCCGGACAGGCCGGCCTTCAGCTCGCTGACAGCCTGCGGCGCGAAGGCCATGATGGCCCGATCACCCTGATCGGCGAGGAAAGCCAGCCGCCCTATCAGCGCCCGCCCCTGTCCAAGGCCTTCCTGCTCGATCAGCTGGAGGAAGACCGCCTGCCCCTGCGGCCCTACAGCTTCTTCGAACAGCGCAATATCATCACCCGCTTCGCAACGCGCGCCACCGCCATCGACCGGGCCAACAAAACCGTCGAGCTCGATACAGGCGAAATCCTGGCCTATGACCAGCTCGCCCTGTGTCTCGGCGCGAATGTACGTATTCCGCCCATTCCGGGCGCTGACCTGCCGCACGTTCTCGCGCTCCGCACGCTGGACGATTCGCTGGCGCTCAAATCCGCACTGGCCAGAGCCAGCTCGGTCGCCGTCATCGGCGGCGGCTTTATCGGCCTCGAGGTCGCGGCCTCGGCTCGCAAAATGGGCAAGGATGTCACCATTATCGAAGCGCTGGATCGGGTCATGAAGCGCGCCGTCAGCGAAACAGTGTCCCGCTTCTTTGAGGACTTGCATCGATCCCACGGCAGCACGCTTTTGCTGAACACCTTGACCGAAGCGATCACGCCCGGCGGGGTCCGCCTCAAGGATGGACAGGAGGTTGCTGCGGATCTTGTGGTCATGGGCACCGGCGTCTCACCCTGTCATGAGCTGGCCCTGTCGGCCGGTCTACGCTGTGAGAATGGCATTCTTGTGGATGAGTTCACGCGCACATCCGATCCGGACATCGTCGCGGTCGGTGATTGCGCCGCGCATCCCAATCATCTGACCGGACAGGTCTTGCGGCTGGAATCCGTTCAGAATGCGATCGATCAGGCCAAGATCGCCGCAAAAACGCTCACCGGAAAGCAGGACGCCTACAAGGCTGTGCCCTGGTTCTGGTCCGACCAGTTTGATATCAAACTGCAGATGGCCGGGCTGTCCATGGACACCGATCAGGCGGTGACCCGCGGCGATCCGGCGGCAAACAGCTTCTCGATTTTCTACTTCAAGGACGGCGTCCTGATGGCGGTCGACTCGATCAACGCCCCCGCCGATCACATGGCGGCGCGCCGTATCCTCGCGCAGGACCATCGCTCCTTGACACCGCAGGAAGCCGCCGACCCGGCGTTTGACCTGAAGCTCGCCTTCTAGGCGGCGTCAGACTCGGTGTGAACCACGCGGGCGGGCTGCATCTCTGCGCTCCACGCCAGCCGGGCAAACCAGCCCGCCGCCAGCATCGCGCCGATAAAGGCAAGGCCATACAGGACCCACATGACCACTTCGGCCGGATGGAACATGCCGGCCATCGCCCAGACAGAGGCGAAAGCCACGACAAGGGCTTCCGAGCCGACCAGCAGGGTAACGGCGATCACCGATGCAAGTGCGGTAATGGAATAGGTTCGAATGCGCGCAGATTTCTGGACAGGATTCTGCGAAGCCTGATTGTGAGACGTCATGTGCCTGTTCTCTCCACCAAGATCAGTCCCGACACGGGGCGGATAGCGCATACGTGGGAAAGCTGGCCGCGCTTGCAATAGGAATGGCGAGTTGAAACTGAAAAAGAGTCTCGAAGCGGCTAGACCTTGCCGGTCACCGGCACAAGCGCGCCGGTAATGGCACGCGCCTCGTCAGAGGCCAGAAACAACATGACCGATGCCAGATCGGCCGGTTTCACCCAGATTTCCGGATCGGCATCCGGCATGTCCTGACGGTTTTGCGGCGTGTCGATGATCGACGGCAGCACAGCATTCACCGTGACATTTGTAGACTTCAATTCTTCCGCCAGCGCTTCGGTCAGGCGCATCACACCGGATTTGGACGCCCCATAGGCGCCCATGCCCATACCGGCTTTCAGGGCCCCCGCAGCCCCCACATTGACAATCCGGCCAGCGGGCGCGGCTTTCAGATAGGGCAGCGCCATCTTGCACGCGGTTACAGCGGTTTTCACATTGATCTCGTAGAGAAAATCCCAGCTCTCGATGGATCCGTCTTCCAGCGTCTCCCAGCGGAATCCGCCCGCAATATTGAGGAGCGCATCGAGGCGTCCGTGCTTTTCAACGATGGCGTTGAAAAGATCGGCCGTGGCTTCGGCATTCGTCAGGTCGACACCGCCGCGCTGGTCCACGCCATCGGGAAAGGTCTCGCGGGGCGCATCGGCCCGGTCAATGGCCACCACCGTCCAGCCCTTTGACAGCGCAGCCTTGACGGCCGCCTCTCCCAGAATGCCGAAGCCGCCCGAAATCGCGATCACCTTGTCTGACATGTCGATCTCCCTCGTGATTGAGCCGGACACTAGCGCGGGAAATTCCGGCTGCAACCCGATCGGCATCGAAAGACCCGTTTTGTGCCCGCAGATCGACACAAATCAGGGGGATGAAGTTTCGTGCTACTCGTGAGAGACTGCACATTCGGGGAAGGGACAGGGAGATTCCATGATGACGACCGGTTTGACACGCATCGGCCTCGGCGCCGTAGCATTGGCATTGGCACTGACGGCTTGTCAGGAACGACAGACCAATGCGCCAGAGACAGACCGCGACGGCATTCAGCTCTCGGATCGATCCGCTTCCGCCCCCCGGCCCGAACCGGAATATCCGGACCAGTTTGACTATCTTCGCTACCGGATTGACGTCTCGGCCGCCCAGCCCGCGGCCTGCTTTGTATTCTCACAGGCGCTCGATCCCGCCGTTGATTATGCGCCCTATGTCGAGCTCGACCCGCCGGCGAATATCGCCCTGCAGGTGGATGGATCATCGCTCTGTGTAGGTGGCCTGACCTTCGGCCAGTCCCCCGACATCACATTGCTGGAAGGCCTGCCCGCCGCCGACGGCGACACACTGGCGGACTCCGAAACAACGACCATCGAATTTGGCGAACGCCCGGCCTATGTCGGCTTCTCCGGTGATGGTGTCATCCTGCCGCGCATTGATGCCGACGGGATTCCCATCGAAACGGTGAATGTCGATGAAGTCGACATCGAGGTCTTGCGGATCACGGATCGCGCCCTCGTCTTCCGCGAAATCACGCAAGGCTATACCGCCTCGGAAAATGAATGGGGCTATCTCTATGGCGAGGAAAGTCCGAATGATGTCGGGCGGACGATCTGGCAAGGCACGATGGATACATCGGGCGAGCCCAATGCCCCGGTGATTACCGTCATGCCGCTCGCCGAAACGATCGGTGTTCTGGAGCCAGGCGCCTATTTCGTGCGCGTTCGCGACGGCACGGTTGATGAGTCGGAAAACCAACCCGCCCGGTCGGAACGCTGGTTCATCATCACCGATCTGGCCCTGACCTCCTATGTCGGACAGGACGGCATCGACGTCACGGTGAGGTCGCTTCAGACCGGCCGGTCCGTGGAAGGCGTCGAGATCCAACTCCTCGCCCAGTCCAACGAAATTCTGGCCACCGTCGAAAGCGATGAGGATGGCCGCGTCCGTTTTGATGATCCCCTGACCAATGGCACGGGGGCCAATTCGCCGCGCTTGCTGGCTGCCTACGGTCCGGACGGTGATTTCGCCCTGCTCGACTTTGACCGCGCACCGGTGGATCTCTCCGAGCACAATATCAATGGCCGCCGCACGCCCGATGGCGCGGATGCCTATCTCTATCTGGACCGCGGCATTTACCGTCCGGGTGAGACGGTTCACGCCACCGCGCTGATCCGCGACCGGGAAGCCAATGCGATTGACGACCGTCCGGGCAGCTTCATTCTCTATGCGCCCAATGGCATTGAATCCGACCGCCTGCGTTTTGATGACGCTGATATGGCGGGTGGCCTGCAGCATGATTTCGAAGTTTCCACGGCCGCCGCGCGCGGTATCTGGCGCCTGTCGCTGGAGCTCGATGGCGTTGGCGTCGTGGGCCGCACCAGCTTCTCGGTCGAGGACTTTGTTCCCCAACGCATTGAACTCGACATCGACGCGGATGATACGACACCGCTGAAAGCCGAAGAGAGCCGCGGCATCGAAGCCAATGTTCGCTTCCTCTATGGCGCCCCCGGAGCCGGTCTGCCGGTCGAGGGTGAAGTGCGCATCGAGGTCGATCCCTCACCCTTTGACGATTTTTCCGGCTACCGTTTCGGCCTACATGACCGGGCCTTCCAGCAGATCGCCTATGATTTGCCGGATGCCGTGACCGATGGTGCCGGCCGCGCCGTGCTCGGGCTCGATGCCGGACGCCGCGGTGCCGAGGCCACCCAGCCCTTGCGCGCCCGCGTCGTCGTCTCGGCTATTGAGCCGGGCGGCCGCCCGGTGCGGGATGATGTCCGCATCCCCTATCGTCCGCGCGACCTCTATATCGGGATGGAACCGGATTTTGACGGCCGGGCCGAACGCGATTCGGCAACCGCCTTCAATGTCGTCGCGCTCGATTCCGATGGTGATCAGACCGATGCCCGTCTGGAATGGCGCCTGACCCGTCAGGACAGCCGCTATGACTGGTATCGTACCAGTGGCGGGGCCTGGCGCTGGCGCCGGACCACCTTCACCGTTCCGATTGAAGACGGTGTGATCCAGACCGGGGCTGAGATCACGGCGATCAACACGCCGCCGCTCGACTGGGGCAATTATCGCCTCGAAGTTTCCGGCCCTGATGGCGCGGCCAGCAGCTATGGCTTCTGGGTCGGCTGGGGCAGTGTGGCGCAGGATGGCGTGGAAGCGCCGGACCGCGTCCGGATTGCAACGCCGGAAGACGCGCCTGCTGTGGGAGATACGGCACAGATCACGCTGCAAGCTCCCTATGCCGGCGAAGCCGAAATCGTGGTGGCCACCGACCGCGTGATCGCAAGCTACAGTATCAGCCTGCCCGAAGGCGGGACCGGCTTCACCCTGCCCGTCACCGATGAGTGGGGCACGGGCGCCTATGTCATGGCCACGGTCTACACGCCGCGCGATGCCGCCGAACAACCGCGCCCGCGCCGCGCTGTCGGGGTCGCCTATATTCCGGTCAGCGCCGAGGAGCGCACAATCGATCTGGCCTTCGACATGCCCGAACTGGTGCGCCCGCGTCAGATCGTCAGCGTGGATCTCGAAGCCAGCCGGAATACGCGCAATGCCTATGTCACGGTGGCCGCAGTTGATGAAGGCATTCTCTTGCTCACACGCTTTGAATCGCCGGATCCCATCGACTGGTATTTCGGACAACGCGCGCTCGATGTGTCGCTCTATGATGATTATGGCCGTCTGCTTGACCCCAATCAGGGCGCAGCCGCGCCGGTGCGCTCCGGTGGCGACCAGATCGGCGGCGCCGGCCTGACGGTCGTCCCCACGCAAACCGTCGCCCTCTTCTCCGGCCCGGTCGAATTTGATCGCGATGGCAATGCCTCGGTCGATATCGAGGTGCCGGACTTCAATGGCGAATTGCGCCTGATGGCGGTGGCCTGGTCGAACACAGCGCTGGGTTCGGCCTCACAGGCTCTGACCGTCCGCGATCCGGTTCCGGCCGAGCTGATCCTGCCACGCTTCCTGTCACCGGGAGATCAGGCACAGGCAACGCTGACCATTGATAATGTCGAAGGCGATGCTGGCGATTACATCGCCATGTTCTCCAGCACCGGGCCGGTCAGTTTCGACCAGCCGCAGAATGGTGCGGCCATGGAACCGGGCGAACGCCGCGACGATACGGTCGGCGTCACGGCCAGCGATATCGGTATCGCGCGACTGTCCATGGATGTGATCGGCCCGGATATCGAACTGGAGTCGAGCTATCCGATTCAGGTGCGCTCCGCCTTCCGGCCGCAAGCCGATTACCAGCGCATCACGCTGGCCTCCGGTGAAAACTGGTCGCCCGATCCGGCGCTTCTGTCGGAATTCAATCCGGGCGATGCCGAGCTGGCCCTCAGCTTCTCGGCCATTCCCATGGATGCGGCCGCCATCTATCAGCATCTCAGCCGCTATCCCTTCGGCTGCACCGAACAGCAGACCAGCCGCGCCATGCCGCTGCTCTATGCCGGACAGATGGCCGCATTGGGCGGGCTGGAGGCGGATAGCGATATCCATCTGCGCATTCGCGAGGCGGTTGAAACCATCCTCAACCGGCAAAGCTCGGACGGTGCCATTGGTCAATGGCGCATGGGCGACCGCTATGCCGATGGATGGCTGGGGGCCTATGCCACCGACTTCCTCGCACGGGCCGATGCAGCCGGCTACGACGTGCCGGACGCCGCCCTTGATCGCGCCTATACGGTGCTCGGCCATATCGCCCGCGGGGATTTCTACCGCGCTGGCGGGTATGACACGGACATCCGCCGCGGCCCCTGGCAGCGCGATACGCAGCAACGCCTGAATGATCGCAGTCAGGCCTATGCCTTCTACGTGCTGGCCCGTTCCGGCCGCGCAGACGTTGGCCGGTTGCGTTATTTCCATGACGAGCGGATCGACCAGATTTCCAGCCCGCTGGCCCGCGCCCATGTCGCCGCCGCACTGGCCATGGTGGGAGATCGCTCGCGCAGCCAGAATGCGTTTGACCTCGCCGAACGCGTCCTCGGCTACAACAATCCTGGCGACTATTACCAGACGCCGCGCCGCGATCTGGCGGGCGTGTTGGCACTGGCCGCAGAGGCCGGCGATACGGACCGCGTCGAGCGTCTTGGCAGCCGTGTGGCCGTTGAGCTCCCGGCGGTAGACAGCCTGACCACGCAGGAAATGGCGTATCTGCTGCTGGCCGCCAACGCCCTCACACAGGAGGGCGACGAGGTGGACATCGCTCCGGATGGTGCCGTCACCGTGCGGGCGGAAAACCGCAGTTTCGCGATGTCGCCGGATGATCTGGCGCAAGGGGCGAGTTTCACCAATGCCGGAGATAATCCGGTCTGGTTGACCCGCGTGGCGCGCGGCACACCCAGCGAGCCACCGGCGGCCGATTCGTCGCGCCTCATCGTCAGCAAGCGTATCCACAATACGGATGGCAGCGAAGCCGACCTTGCCAATATTTCGCAAGGCGACCGGCTGGTGGTCTCGTTTGAAATCGTCAATCCGGAATCGCGCCGCGCACCATTGATCCTCGCGGATCTCTTGCCGGCCGGTTTTGAAATCGAGGCTGTCGTTCAGACCAATGAGGGCGGACCCAATGGCGTCTATAGCTGGCTGGGTTCCATCGATTCGGCCCGCATCCAGGAAGCGCGGGATGATCGCTATGTAGCGGCCATCGAGGTCTATGGCCGGCGCACGGAACGCTACGCGTACACGGTGCGTGCCGTCACGCCCGGCCGGTTCACTATTCCGGGTGTCGTCGTCGAGGACATGTATCGCACCGATGTCTTCGCCCGCACCGAAGCTGGTGAGGTCGTCATCCGGGCCCGCTGATGTCACGCATTCTGACCGCCTGGCGCTGGACCAGCCTCGCCGCCCTGCCCTTGATGGTTCTGGCGGTCGGGCTGGACCGGGTCTTTCCGCCGCCTCCTCTGGCGGAGCGCTCCATAGTCGTCACCGATGAGCGGGGTCAGATGTTTCGCGCCTTTCCGGTTGAGGGAGGGCGCTGGCGATTGGCCGCCGATCTGGAATCGATCGATCCGGCCTTTGTCACAGCATTGATTGCGGTCGAGGATGCCCGTTTTTACGGGCATCGGGGTGTCGATCCGTGGGCGGTTGTCCGCGCTGGTGTCAATTCGCTTCGCGCGGGCGAAATCGTCTCCGGCGCCTCCACCCTGACCATGCAGACCGCCCGGCTTCTGGAGCCACGCCCCGAGCGCAATCTCGGCTCCAAACTGATGGAAGTCTTGCGGGCGCTGCAACTGGAAGCCCGGTATTCAAAAGACGAGATTCTCGAAACCTATCTCACGCTGACGCCCTATGGCGGAAATATTGAAGGCGTCACCGCCGCCAGCTGGGCCTGGTTTGGCCACGCGCCCGACCGGCTGACGCCCGGTCAGATCGCCATGCTCATTGCCCTGCCACAAGCGCCCGAGGCGCGCCGCCCGGATTTGCGGCCGGAGAATGCCCGCGCCGGTCGCGCGCGGATCCTCGACCGTCTCGCCAGCTATGACATCATCGCGCCGGATATCGCGGCCGAATCCGCAACCGATCCGGTACCGGTCCGCCATGATTTTCCGGGCCTCGCCTGGCATGCCAGCCGGTATTTGCGGTCCGCAAACGCCGGTGAAACCGTCCATATCCGCTCGACACTGGATTATGCTCTCCAGCAGGATATCGAGCGTCTCGCCCTCGACGCGGCCGAGGCCGCCGGACCGGATGTGCAGCTGTCTGTTCTGGTGGTCGAGAATGAAAGCCGCGCCGTGCGGGCGGCCATCGGGTCGGCCAGCCGCGCCCGCGATGGCGGATGGATTGATCTGTCCGACCGGCCGCGTTCACCCGGCTCGACGCTGAAACCCTTTATCTACGGCATGGCCTTCGACGACGGGCTGGCGATGCCGCATACGCGTATCACCGATGCGCCGCGGCGCTTCGACAGCTATATGCCGGAAAATTTCGACCGCATGTTCCGCGGTGATGTGACCGTCGCGGAAGCCCTGCAACACTCACTGAACGTGCCGGCCGTGGAAACGCTGGATGCGGTCGGTGCCAGCCGCTTTGCCGCCGGGCTTCGTTTTGCCGGGGCGGCTCCCAGCATCACCGACGGCGCGGATACCGATACCGGTCTTGCCATTGCGCTCGGTGGCGCCGGGCTGACCGTACGGGATCTGGCGACGCTCTATACGGGCCTGGCCAATGGCGGGGAAGTGCGGCCGCTGGTCTGGCAGGCCGATGCGCTGGCCGATGAGGCACCCGGCATGCAGATCATGAGCGCCGAATCCGCCGGTGAAATCCTGGCCATTCTGCGCGGCGCACCGCAACCGTCCGGCCGTGCGCCCGCCAGCCTGACCAGCAATGCGCCGGCGATTGCCTTCAAGACCGGCACGAGCTGGGGGTATCGCGATGCCTGGGCCGCCGGAATTGCGGGTGGTTATACGGTGGTGGTCTGGGTCGGCCGCGCCGATGCCCGCCCGCGCACCGGACAGACCGGGCGCGAAGCGGCCCTGCCGGTCCTGTTTGATATCTTCGATTTGCTGCCGCAACGCGAAACCCCGCGCGAGGACCGCGAGCCCTGGCGTCTTGAGCAGGACACGCCCGAACCCCTGGCCCGGTATAATCGCGATCCGCAGCCGGAAATCCTGTTTCCGCCCGACGAGGCCGAAGTCTGGATGGAGGCCAGCGGGCGCGATTATGTCCTCGCCGGCCGGGCCGAAAGCGCCTTGCGCTGGTATGTCGATGGGACCCCCGTCGCGCTTAACGCTGCCGGAGAGCCGGTCTGGACGCCGCAGGGTCCGGGCTTCTATGCCGTTCGCGCCGTCGATGCGGACGGGCGCTCTACCGTTTCCCGGGTCCGGATCATCACCCCCGCCGGGTAAACCTGACATGCAAAAGAAAACGCCCCGCCCGGTTTCCCGGACGGGGCGCTTCATCTGCCGGGCCGGAGCCCGGATCAGACCTTATTGACGGCCGAGGATGCGGCTCTGGGCAGCACCATCATAGTCGTCATTGTGGCTGTCGAAATCCACGCCACCGGAATGGTCCTGATAGGACATCGGCGTGCGCGAACGTTCAACGGTCGGTGCGTCGAAATTCGGCAATTCGATTTCTTCGCAATCCATCATCCGCCACTCATAGCGCTCGCTGGAAACGAGGCGATAGCGCGTAATGGTTTCCGAGCGGCCCTGAACGGTGCGGCTCTCAACCGTTGCCGGCTGGGTCAGAACCTGAACCGTATAGGTGTCATATTCGGCCGGGATCGGAATTTCCTCAACGCGGCCACGCTCTACGAGCACTTCACGCGACACCATGGCGTATTCGGCCGGGGTCTCGATTTCATCAATGCGGGCAGGCTGGACAACCACATTGCGGGTGACCGTGCGGTATTCGCCCGGCTCTTCAACCAGACACCAGACTTCACCGGTTTCCGGATCATAGCGGGTAATCTGGGCACCCGGCACGCGGCCACGTTGCCAGGCCATGCGGGGCTCGCGAACCATAACCTGCTCGGTCACGGTTTCGTGGACGGCCGGACGCACGACGTATTCGGTGTAGGCTGGACGCACGAGCACATTCTCGGTGACCGTTTCATAGACCGGCTGATGCACGACATAACGCACACCGGCGTCACGGCGGACATATTCCTCGACACGCTCTTCAATGCGCGGCGGAGCCACGTCATAGGTCTCGTAGGCGTCAGACGACGTGATGGTTTCCGTATAAGGCTCGTAAACCGGCTCAACACGGACACGGGCATAGCACTCGCCCGGGGTCGCATTCGCGGGTGGCTCGGACGGGAACCAGGACATGTCGTCGGCTGCTGCAACACCTGCAGTCGGTCCGGCGATCAACGCGGCGGTGCCGCTGAGAAGAAGAAGACGTCGAAGCATTGGATACATTCCCCCAAAAAGAATTTCGATGACCAATCGTATACCGGGGTCAGGCCGGAGTTAAGCGAAAATTAATATTTTCGCCAAATTTGACGTGGAATACTCAGGCGACTCTCGCGTGAGGCGAATTATCGCGGCGCCAGCCAGTCAAAAATCGCGTCTAGCGCGACTGATTCTGTCAGAAGGGGCGTATGACCCGTATTCGGGACCTCGATATAGCCCATATCCGGCTTTCGCCGCATCATCCGGTCCGCGACTTCGCGTGTCACGAGTTCTGAAAGCGCGCCGCGAACCAGAAGTGTGGGGATTTCCCGCAACAGGTCGAAGGCTTTCCATCGATCTTCGGACGAGGGACCGCCACCCAGAGACGCCAGAATCGCCGGATCATAGTCCGAGCGGAAACTTTCCGGGCCCGTCTGACGATGGGTTCGCCGGGCAAATGTCAGCCAGAAGTCCTCTGATTCCTCATCGGGATGGACATGACCATTCACGTCCCGGCACCGCTGCGCCGCATCGCTCCAGGAGCGAATGGGCCCGCCCTTGCCTGCAATCTTGCGGATATTCTCCACGCCCCTGGGGTCAATTTCAGGCGCAATATCATTCAGGATCAGACCCCGCACCCGGTCCGGCGCGACGGCTGCGGCATACATGGCGATACCGCCTCCCATGGACGAGCCGATCCAGATGGCCGATTTGGCGACGAGCTGATCGAGCCAGGCCAGGCAGTCCCGGACATAGGTGTCCATGGAATAGGTGGCGGTGTCTTTCGCGAATTCGCTCTCCCCGCGCCCGCGCATGTCGAGGGCGAGCACCGGAAAGCCCTGTTCGGCCAGAGCCGGCGCGAAATCCTCGAAGTCCCGCGAATTGCGCGTCAGGCCATGCAGGCACAAACAAAGAGGCTTCGCCCCATCGCCGGCATTATAGCGGCCAAAGAGGCGAAGCCCGTCAGATGAGGTCAGCCACATCGGCTGAAACTCGGGCATGAGCAGATCCCTTATTCAGCGTGTCCCACTGCGGAGACATTACCCTCGCCGCCGGCCTTGGCAACGGCTTCGACATAGGCGCGCCGCGCGTCGAATTCCTTGGCCTTGGCCTCGTCATCGCGTTGCAATTCTTCCGGATCGAGATTGGCGTATTGGAGCACGCCCATCTCTTCATAGGTCTTCTGGATGTCCTTGCCCCAGATGCCGATATCCTTGACGATCGGCACAATGCGCTGGAACAGCATCTGGCGGTAAAGCTGCACAATTTCGGAATTTTCGGAATAATCGACGCATTCCTGTTCCGGCAGATCGAGCGCCCGATAGACTTCGCGGGCATCCGTCATCCGGCCGCGCATCAACCAGCAGGCTTCAACCAGGAATTCCTCGCGCTCATCGCGTTCGGCCTGGGTCAGTTGCGGATAGTAATCCTTCAGGGAAATCCGGCCAAATGCGACGTGGCGGGCCTCGTCTTCCATGACATAGGCATTGACCATCCGGGCCAGCGGGTTTTGCGCCATATCGCGAATGGCACCGAAAGCGGCAAGCGCCAGACCTTCAATGACAACCTGCATCGCCAGATAGGTCATGTCCCAGCGGCTGTCGCGCAGGGCCTGATTGACCAGCTCCTGCAAGGGGTGGGTCATGGGATAGGCGACTTCGAATTTCTTCAGAAGCTTGGCATAGGCTTCAACATGGCGCGCCTCGTCCATCACCTGCGTAGCGGCGTAGAATTTGGCATCGAGATCGGGGACCTGTTGGACAATTTTTGCGGCGCATAAAAGCGCGGCCTGCTCGCCCTGCAGAAACTGCGAGATATTCCAGGATTGCGAATGGCGCGTCAGCTCCGTCCGGTCTTTCTCGCTCATCCGCTCCCAGAGCGGTGAGCCATAAAGCCCGCCGACTTCCACCGGCAATTCCATCGGGTTTTCCGGATCGAGCTCTTGCGTCCAGTCGATGCGATTGACCGCATCCCACTGCATATCCTTGCCTTTTTGATAGAGGTGCATGAGCGTCTGGCGACCCTCATCAAACTCCCAGTCAAAAACAGCATCAAATTCCTGCGGAATGGTCCAGCTCGGATCAATGTCCGGCAGCGGATAAAGGTCACGCAAGCTCATCAGTCTCTCCCCGGTCGGTGCAGCATTTTTCTAAAAGTAAACGCTGTTCACTTCCGGGAGAGTGAGCGAAATTTACGGGAAACGCAAGGGGGGCGCCTATTCCGCAGGCGAAATTTCGCGCTGCGCCGCGACCGGCGCCGGCACCGGCTTTTCGCAGCCGGCCTTTTGCTTGATGGCCTTGCTGGTCAGGCGCGATCCGTCTGGCGACCATCCCGGCGGCGCAAACACATAGGCCAGCGCATGCTTGACGGATTTCGCCGAGGCCACGTCTTTCACAATGCCCCACCATTCATGGATGGAAATGCGCAGGGGATTATAGGTGCCCAAATTGCGGATGATGCCATACCGGCAAGGCTCGTCGTCCAGCTCGGCCTGAAACGTCCCGAACATGCGGTCCCAGATAATGAAAACGCCGGCATAATTCCGGTCGAGATAGAGCGGGTTGGTCGCATGGTGAACCCGGTGATGCGAGGGCGTATTCATGATCGCCTCGATCGGCGCCGGCAGACGCTTGATCACTTCGGTATGGATCCAGAACTGGTAGATCAGGTTCAGCCCGCCACAGAAGGCGACCATGGCCGGCGGGAAACCCATCAATATCATCCACGATCCGAACCAGATGAATTTCAGCGTGAAGACATTGAACCAGGGCTGCCGCAAGGCGGTCGTCAGATTGTAATGCTGCGAGGAATGGTGCGTGACATGATCGGCCCAGAACCAGCGGATCGTATGCGCAAACCGATGTGACCAGTAATAGACGAAATCATCCAGCACAAAGCAGATGATCCAGACATACCAGGCCCAGCCAAAATTAAAGACGGCATACTGGCCGATAAAGGCAAACCAGCTGGCCCCTACGGCCGCAAAGACCACGCCCGCAATCGTATTGCCGAGCCCCATGGCGAGGCTCGCGCCGGAATCGCGGGGCTCGAACTTCGCCTTGCCCGTTCGCTGCGCATAGATCAGCTCGGCGACAATCAGGAGCACGAAAAACGGGATCGCAATCTGTATGGGATCAGGAAGATCAGGCATGGCGGTCAGCTTTCCCCCGTCAGACGCGCGCGCCACTGCGCGGCCACATCTGCGTTGTCGAACTCGAAAATTGTATTCGGAAATGTGAAATCGCGAAAGCGCAGATCAAGCGCGGTGCCGTTTTCCGTGATGCGCGCAATATCGATGGAGGACATCAATCGGGAGACGAGAATGTCGCCCTGCGCGACAACCAGCCCGATGCGGCCCGTTGCTTTTTCCATGACCAGGGCGGCGCGCTTGTCTTTGGCGAGAACGCCTTCATCCGGCTCGAAGGCCAGAAGGTCCTGCCGCAATCGGGCCGCAGCACTGTCCAGAGAATCGATTGTGGACGGCGTCCATCCGCCCAGCCAGGCATTGAGGCCGATCAGCCCCAGAATGAGCACGGCCGAAACCGCAATAATGATCAGGGTCGTCATTCTGGAATGTTTGCCAAGAAAAAGGGCGGAGGCAAGGCCCCCGCCCTATCCCTGTTGTCGCAGGTAACGACTAGTTACGCAGACGGAACGTCACACCATAGGTGCGCGGATCGCCCGGATAGCCGTTGATATTGCCCGGCAGGGTCGAGTCGAAGGAGCCCTGCAGATATTCTTCATCTGCCAGATTGCGGCCCCAGACCTGAACTTCCCAGCGGCCATCTTCAGCCGTAAGGCCGACACTGCCGTTGAAGAGCTGGAAGCTGTCCTGAACCTGCAGCGGATCGAGCTGCGTGGTCAGGAAGGCTTCCGACCGGAAGAACATTTCACCGCGAAGGAAGAACTCCATATTGTCCGAAACCGGACGCTGATAGAGCGCTGTGATATTCCCAGTGAACTCTGCGCTGCCGCGCTCGCGGCCGGACAGATCCTGCACCGGCACAAGAGCCGGAGAGGTCGCACTCGGGCGGAACTGACAATTGGACGTATCGGAGACCGGGCACGGACCATCGGTGAAGGTCACATACTTGTCTTCCCACAGCCAGATCACGCCACCGGAAAGGGTGAGGTATTCGGTTGGCTGGAACAGGGTTTCAAGTTCGATACCCGAAATCTGGATCTCGCCCGCATTATCCGGCACGAAGGACGAGCCGGTAAACACGTTGGTCTGGAAGTCCTCGACATTCTGACGGAAGACCGCTGCGTTGATCATCAACACATCGCCGATCGTCGTCTTGATACCGGCTTCCCATGCGGTCACGGTTTCCGGATCGAAGGTAAAGCTGCCGACACGCGCCGCAGCCGAGTCGAGCGCAAAACCACCGCCCTTATAGCCCTGCGTATAGGACGCATACAGGTTGAGATCGTCCGTGGCGTCATAGCTGGCAATGATCGTGCCGGACAGGTTGGAGTCAGACCGCGAGGAGTTGAAATCCGGTGCCGGCGGGAAGAATTGGAGAGCACCAAGGCCGAGCAGCGTATTGATCGTCGGGTCCGCCGCTGCCGCTTGAGCGCCAGCAACAATCTGTGCGAAGCCGGCCGGGTTGTTGGTCTGCACGAAATTGACGTTTGCAGGCGTGAAAGGCAGGCCGGTCGCTTGCGTGAAGGCACCCGGGAAGATCAGCGCATTGAAGCCGATCTGCACAAAATCCAGAGCCGCGAACGGGTCCTGAATGGAGATGTCGGAACGCGCATCCTTGTCGTCATTCGTGTAGCGCAGACCACCGGTCAGGGTGAACCGGTCCGTCACATGCCAGTCCAGCTGACCGAAGAAGGCCATACTGTCATTATTCTGCCAGAAGGTGGACGACTGACCGGAACCGGCTGCCAGATACTGGCCCGGCACACAGCCACCGATGAACGGACCCTGAGGGCCGTTACACAAACCCTCAACGAGGCTCACACCGCTTCCGGGCGTGAACGGGTTGCCGTCCAGATCCGAGAACAGGTCCGCAAACGGGCGCAGAAGCGGGCCCTGGCGGGTGATGTTTGTCGTGTTCAGGTTCTGGTGGAAGAAATAGGCACCGAACAGATAGTCGACGCGGCGGTCACCGGTCGAGGTCATCCGGAATTCCTGAGTCGTGGTCTGATAGTCCTGATCCAGGAAACGGCGCTGGTTGAACGGCTGGTCCACCCAATCCGGATCGATGTCCTGATCTTCGTCATAGGCGCGGTAGGCCGTGATCGAGGTGAAGGTGAAGCCGTCGAACTCGTAATTCAGTTCTGCCGACAAACCGCCACTATTGATCAGCGACGCAATGCTGCCATCAATGGCGATCTGACCGGAATACGGATTTACCGGCAATTGGGTCACACCCAGAATGGTGAAGGCGCCGGCATTGCCCGGAGACACGCGTGTGAACGGTGCGGCGCAGCAATTTTCGTCGATCTGCTGCATGTCACCGATGATGCGCAGCGACAGGCGGTCATTCGGTTCGAAGAACAGCTGACCACGCCAGCCCCAGCGATTGCGCTCATTCACATCCCGGCCATCCGTCACATTGGTGATGAAACCGCCGCGCTGGTTGATATTGACGTCGAGGCGGCCGGAAATGCCATTGCCCAGACCATTTTCAATCATACCGCGGAAGGTGCGCTGATTGAAGGAGCCCAGCGTCACTTCACCCTCATAGCCGAATGTATCAGCCGGAGTTTCGGTGACGAAGTTGATCACGCCGGCAGACGTGTTCTTGCCGAACAGGGTCGATTGCGGGCCACGCAGGACTTCAACCCGCTGCAGGCCGAGGAAGTCACCGATGGATGCACCATTCCGGGACCGGTACACACCGTCAACGAAGACGCCAACCGACGGCTCGATACCGAAGTTGAAGGTCGAGGACCCGATCGCGCGAATGGAGAAGCTCGCATTGGAGGATGAGGAGTTCTGCGAAACAGACAGTGACGGAACCAGTGTCTGGAGGTCACGGACATCGCGCAATTGCGACTGTTCGAGAATGTCGCCGGAGACAGCGGTCACGGCGACCGGGGTGTCCTGAAGCGTTGTTTCACGTCGTTGCGCGGTCACGGTGATCGTGTCCATGCCTTGCGAATAGACGGGTGCCGCCGCGATTACGGCAATGGCCAAAGCGGTCGAACCGAGTGCCATCTTGCGAATGGATTTCTGCATATTTTTCCCCCTGGATCACCGCGTTTCTCTTGCGGCGTGAGCTTTTATTGCGCCTACTAGATCAAACTTCGATGCTCTTGTCAGTAGCGAACGCGCAACAGGCGAGCATCAGAATGCATCATCACGTGCAAGACGTGTGCCTGATCGGGGTTAACAGGGGGGAAATACAACTGTCATGCTTATGAGAATATTGGGCGGCCTGGTGCTGCTGATCGTATTACTGGCAACGGCTGCAGCGGGCTGGTTCTATCGTCCATGGTCGGATTATTCACCGGCACTCGTGCAACAGGCATTCGAGCCGGAGAATATTATCGATGTGTCACTGCACATGTCGGACTATTTCCCGTATGCTGGCCTGGTAGCGACGCAACCCGCCCCTTTCCCGCGCGATATTCGTCCGCTGGATGTGTCCTATGACTTCGATGGCGAAAGCCGGTCGCTGCAGCAATATCTGGAAATGACACAATCCCTGGGCCTGGCCGTCATTGTCGATGGCGTGGTCGTGCACGAACAATATCTCAATGGCGCGGATGAAATGAGTCTGCCGACCTCCTGGTCGGTCGCAAAAAGTTTTGTCGCCACGCTGATTGCCATGGCGATGCAGGAAGGCCGGATCGACAATCTCGACCAGCTCGCGCAGGACTTTGCGCCGCAATATGCCGGCTCCGCATTCGGCGAAACCTCGCTGCGGCATTTGCTGATGATGTCCACCGGTATCGATTTCGTCGAGGATTACAGCGACACGGAGTCTGACATCGGCGTTCTGTTTGCCGATCCCTTCGTCTGGGGCAGCAATATCGACCAATCCCTGCTGCAGTTCGAGCGCGTCACCGAAGCCGGGACCGAGCTCGACTATATCTCCTCGGCATCACACGTTTTGTCAGCCGTACTGCGCGGCATCTATGACCAGCCGCTGCATGAAATCGTGCAGGAAAAAATCTGGACCCCGCTCGGCATGGAAAGCGATGCCTACTGGAACCAGAATGTCATGGGCGAGGGCGGCATCGCGCTCGGCTATTGCTGTCTGAATGCGCGCCCGGTGGATTATGCCCGCCTCGGCCTGCTTTATCTCAATGACGGTGTCTGGAATGGCGAGCGCCTCCTGCCCGAAGGCTGGGTCGAGATGGCCACCCACGCCAATGCGCCCTTCCAGGAAGCCGATGCGACCTACCCGCTGCGCGGCTATGGCCTGCATTTCTGGTTTCCGGAAACCGACCGGGACGAGTTTTTCGCCGCCGGCATTTATGGCCAGTACATCTGGGTCGACCCCTCGCGCAATCTGGTGATCTCCCGTTTTGCGGCTGACCCACAATGGGGCGCACATACGGCGGAGACTTTTGCCGCCTTCCGCGCCATCGCCGCTGAAGCCGCGGGAGAAGAGTGATGGCCGGACACGCAACCGAATACGACTACATCATCGTTGGCGCCGGGTCGGCCGGCTGCGTCGTTGCCGAGCAACTCTCGCGGGATCGCGACGTGACCATTTGTGTGCTCGAAGCCGGCAAGTCGGACGATCACCCGAATATCCGCACGCCCATGCTCCTGAAGGAGGTCGTGTCCGGCGGCCCCTTCAACTGGAATTATGAGACCGAGCCGCAGGAACGCCTCAACAACCGGCGCATGTTCTGGCCGCGCGGCAAGACGATTGGCGGTTCCTCCTCCATCAACGCCATGCATTATATGCGCGGCGCACCGGAAAATTTCAACGAATGGGGCGAGATGATCGGCGATCCGGGCTGGAGCTGGACGGACGCGCTAAAGCGCTTCAGACGCCATGAGAACAATAATACCTATTCCGGTCCGCTGCATGGCACGGACGGGCCGCTTCATGTTCAGTCCATTCCGAAGCTCAACCCGCTGACAAAACTTTTCCTCGAAGCCGGGGGCGAGCTGCAATACCCGGAAAACAATGACTTCAACGGCGAGAAGCAATTCGGCTTCGGCCCCTATCAGGTGACCATGAATGGTCCGCGCCGCTGGAGTGCCGCCGATGCCTTTCTGCGTCCGGCACTGGAGCGCGGCAATATCACCGTCATCACCGAGGCGCTCGGCCACAAGGTCCGGCTGGAAATCGGCAAGGCCACCGGCATGCTGGTGGATATCAAGGGCGAGCTCACCGAACTGACCGCCCGCAAGGAAGTCATCCTGTCCGGCGGCGCGATCAATTCGCCGCAATTGCTGCAACTCTCCGGCATTGGCGATGCGGACTGGCTGAAAGCCGCCGGCGTATCGGTCGAAGTCGATCTGCCGGGCGTGGGCCGGAATTTGCAGGACCATCTCGATGTCGCCGCCGTGGCGCAGGTTAAGACCGCCGAGGCCATCGGCCTCTCTCTCCAGCGCTTCCCGAAAAATATGTATGACGTACTGCGCTGGATGATCCGCGGCGATGGCGATTTTACCATCAATCCGGTCCAGGGCGGGGCTTTCATCAACTCGTCAGTGGCCGGCGATATACCGGACCTGCAACTCGTCTTCATTCCCGGCTATTCCCTCAATCACGGCAAGGAAACCAAGATGGGTCACGGCATGACGCTGCATGTCTGCCATCTCTATCCGGAAAGCCGCGGCGAGATCCGGATCAAGAGTGCCGATCCGGCCGAATACCCGGCGATCGATCCGAATTATCTGGCCACCGATTTTGATCTGACGGCCCTGACCGATGGCTATGAGAAAGTCATCGAAATCCTGAAAGCGCCTGCCTTCAAGGACGAGTTTGTTGAATGGGTTCATCCGGAAAAATCCGGGACGCGCGATGATCTGGTCACCGACATTCGACAGCGCGCCGAAACGCTTTACCATCCCACATCGACCTGCGCGATGGGATCGGGAGAGCTGGCCGTTCTGAATGCCGATTGCAGCGTGAAAGGTGTCAAAGGCCTGCGTGTGGTGGATGCCTCTGCCATGCCGCGCCTGGTCGGCGGCAATACAAATGCGCCGACCATGATGCTGGCTGACAAGGCCGGCGAAATGATCCGCGAAAGCGCCTGAGGGAGGCTCGAATTATGAGTGATTTGGACAACAAGCAGATCGAGCGGATGGACGCCGTTTTTCGGGCGCAGAAAGCCGCCTTCGAGGCCGAACGCCATCGCAGCTACAAGGATCGCCTGCGCGATATTGATGCCATCGGGGCGCTGACGAAGAAGCATGGAGACGCCATCAAGGACGCCGCGGCGGCTGATTTCGGCGTGCGTTCGCGCTGCGAAACCCAGCTGACCGAAGTCACCTATATGACGACGGCGGTGAAACATACGCGCCGCCATCTCTGGAGCTGGATGAAAAACAGGAAGGTCTCCATCCCCGGAAATCTGGCACCGGGCAAGGCCTATATCCGCCGCGAACCCAAGGGCGTCGTCGGCATCATCTCGCCCTGGAATTATCCCTTCCAGCTCGCCTTTTCACCCATTCTCGCCGCACTGGCTTCCGGTTGCCGCATCATGCTCAAACCCTCCGAGCTGACGCCGAACATGTCCGAATTGATGCGCAACATGCTGGCCGAGGAATTTGACGAAACCCATATCGCCGTCCTGCTCGGCGGACCGGCCGTCGGCGAAGCCTTCACGAAAATCCCGTTTGATCACCTGCTGTATACCGGCTCGACCCATGTCGGCCGGATGGTCGCAAAAGCCGCGGCGGAAAACCTGACACCGGTGACGCTGGAACTGGGCGGGAAATCACCCGTCATTGTCGATTCCGGCTTCAAGCCGGAAGCGGCCGCGGCCTCCCTGACTTTCGGCAAATACATGAATGCCGGTCAGACCTGTATCGCGCCCGACTATGTCATGGCGCCGGCCGACCAGACCCGCCCGATTGCCGAAGCCATTATCGCCAAGGCCGAGAAATCCTACCCGGACTGGGCTACGGACGAAGACTACACCGCCATCGTGTCCGACCGCCATTATGACCGCCTCAATGCGATGATCCAGGAGGCAAAAGCCGGCGGCGCTGAAATCCTTCAGGCCAAAGGCGGCGATCCCGGCAATGCCCGCAAGATCGCGCCGACCGTGGTGCTCAATCCGCCCGAGGATTCCAAACTGATGCAGGAGGAAATCTTCGGTCCGGTCCTGCCGATTATCGCGCATAACGGACTCGACGACGCCATGAAGCGGGTGAATGCAAAAGACCGCCCGCTCGCCCTTTACGTCTATTCGAAAGACAAAAAAGCGGCCCGCCGCGTACTGGCCGGCACGATTTCGGGCGGGGCCGTGGTGAACAATACCATGCTGCACTATTCGGTCGAGGATCTGCCCTTTGGCGGCGTCGGCGCGTCCGGCTATGGGGCCTATCACGGCGAAGCCGGGTTCGAGACCTTCACCCATGCCCGCAGCGTGTTTGAAGCGCCGGTCTGGCACCCCTCCCGCCTCATCGCTCCGCCCTATGGCAAACTCTTCGACATGATTGCGAACAAATAGACCATGCTGAAAGACAAGACCGTATTGGTGACCGGCGCCTCGCGCGGCGTCGGCAAGGAAACCGCCCGCGCCTGCGCCGCTGCGGGCGCAAAAGTCATCCTGCATTTCAACGTCAATCAGGACGAAGCCGTAGCGCTTGCAAAAGAGATTGACGCGGTCGGCTGTATCGCCGCCGATCTGTCGCAAAAGGGCGCAGCTGACCGGATCTGGCTGAAAGCCAAAACCATGGCCGGTGGTGTCGATGCGCTCGTCAACAATGCCGGCGTCTATCGCGAGACCCCGCTGCACAATGCACAAAACTGGGAAGCCGGCTGGACCGAGCAATTGCAGGTCAACGTCATCGCCCCCTGCGAATTGATGCGCAATGCCATCAATGAGTGGAGCACAAAAGGCGGCGCTATCGTCAATCTCGCCAGCCGTGCCGCCTATCGCGGCGACGGGCCGGATCATGCCGGTTATGCGGCGTCCAAGGGCGCGCTGGTCGCTGCAGCAAAAACCCTCGCCCGCGCGCACGCGCACAACAATGTCCTGATCTACACGCTGACCCCCGGCTGGATCGAAACCGATATGGCCCCCTCCCGCGTCGAGGCGCGCGCCGAAGCGGTAAAAGATATTCCGCTCGGCCGTGTCGCCCAGCCGCAGGAAGTCGCTGCCATGGCGGCCTTCCTGTTGTCAGGCCAGTGCGGATCGGCCACAGGGTCGGTGATCGACATCAATGGCGCGAGCTTTATGCGCTGACCCGACTCCCCATCGGCGCAAACCCTGCTAGATTTGCCGTGAACGCCGTTCACGAAGCGGGCGGGCATCATTAGGGGGAATTTTCATGCGTTGGGTAATTCGCGGTATTGCGGCCATTCTCGGCCTTGGCATTCTGGTTGTGGCTGTGGGCCTCGGTTACGGGTATTGGCGCTTTTCCTCCTCCCTGCCGCGCACGGAGGGCACGGTCGAGGTCGCCGGCATATCCGGCGATGTGCAGATTGTCCGCGACGAATACGGCGTCCCGCATATTTTCGGCGAGACTGACGAGGACATCTATTTCGCCATTGGCTACGCCCACGCGCAGGACCGCTTCTTCCAGATGGATATGATGCGCCGCTATGTGCACGGCGAATTGTCTGCCCTGCTCGGCCACCTCAATCCGGCCACCGTCACCGCCGATGCCCGCAGCCGCAATCGCGGCTATCACCTTGTTGCCAATGCCGCGGCAGAAAACCTGTCTCCGGAATTCCGCACCGCCGCCGAAGCCTATGTCGCCGGTGTGAATGCGCGTCTCGCCGAAGGCCATTACCCGCCGGAATATCTGATCCTGCAAGCCACGCCCGAACCGTGGGAGCTCCATGATTCCATGGCCGTCGTCGTCTATATGGCCGACAGCCTCGCCGCCGGTGAAGGCGAGGAGGTCGCGCGCCGCGAACTGGCTGAAATCCTCTCCGAAACGCAATTGTCCGAATTCCTGCCGGGATATCCGGACTGGGCACCGAACATGTTGCAGGCCGAGGATTTCGCGCCCGCCCCGGAACCGGTTGAGCCCACCACCGAAGCCCAGCCGGACTTTGATGATGGATCGAACGCCTGGGTCCTGTCGGGCGAGCATACCGCAACCGGCGAACCGCTTCTGGCCAATGATCCGCATCTGGCGCTCGGCGCACCGGGCATCTGGTATTTTGCCCGTCTGAACCTGCCACAGGGGGCCGTCGTCGGCGCAACCATTGCCGGCTCGCCCCTCGTGGTTCTGGGCCGCAATCAGGTCTCGGCCTGGGGCTTCACCAATACCGGCTTCGACGTCATCGACATGGTGCCCCATGCGCCGGGAAGCCTGACTACCACCGAACGCACCGAAGTGATCGAGGTGCGCGGCGGTGAGGCTGTCACCCTCACATTGCGCGATGCCCCCGAGGGGCCGGTGCTGGACCCGGATTATTTCAATCTGGATGTCTTCGGCAATCAGGACGTTGTTTTGGTCTCGACCGCACTGGACCGCTCCAATCAGGTCGCCAGCGTCTCCTACAATCTGATGCTGTCGCAATCCTTCGACGAATTTGTCGAGGCAGGCCGGGGCTTTACAGCGCCGATGCAGAACATGCATTACGCCCATATCGATGGCACGATCGGCTATACAACGCCCGGCCTGCTGCCCATCCGCGATGAGGACGGCAACTGGACGGGATATGTCCCCTACGAGGACCTGCCGCGGGTTGAAAACCCCGTCTCTGGCCGTATCGCCTCGGGCAATAACCGCATTGTCCCGGACAATTACGGCTATGACACGCCGGGCAGCTATGCCGCCTATCGCGCCGAACGGATCGAGGAGCGGCTCGACGAAACAGACGCCCACACGCCCGATACCTTCCACGACATCCAGATGGATCAGGTTTCGGCCCAGATCCAGCGCATCCTGCCGGCCCTTCTGGCCGCAACGCCGCAGACCGAACGCGGCCAGCAAGCGCTGAACCGGCTCCGGAACTGGGATGGCGATATGGATGCGCTGCTGGCCGAACCGCTCATCTATTCGCTCTGGTATCGCGATATCCAGGAAGGCATCTATGCCGACGAATTGGGCGAGGACTTCCTGCGGCATCTTTCCACGCGGCGTGTCTTCACCGAAAACGTGCTGATCGGCGATGATGGCCATTGGTGCGACAACGTCACAACGGATGCCGTCGAGACCTGCCCTGACATTCTCGGTGCGGCCCTCGATACCGCCATGGAGCGCGGCATCGAAACCTACGGCCCGGACATCGACAACTGGACCTGGGGTGAAGCCCATCAGGCCGTCTTCGACCACCCCGTCTTCACCGGCTCCGGCCTGCCATTGCTGGAGGACTGGTTCACCGTGCGCCAGCCCGTTGGCGGTGACAGCTCGACCGTGAATGTCGCGGTCTATTCGGTGCGCGCCGGGAATTTCGACGTCTTCCATGGCCCGTCATTGCGCGCCATCTATGATTTGTCGGATCTGGACGCCTCCCGCTTCATGCATGCGCCGGGGCAATCCGGACACCCCTGGTCGGACCACTACCGCGACCTCGCCCCGATGTGGGCCGCCGGAGAAACCTTTGAAATGCGCACTGACTGGGCGCCGGAATCGGCACCGGACGGCGCCCGCACGCTCACCCTGACTCCCGCCAACTAGGACGCTCACCATGTCGATACGCATCACACGACGCGGCGCGCTTTTCGGCGCCTCCGGCCTCGCCTTTGCCGCGGCGGCCTGCTCCTCAGGACCACGACGGCCCGAGCCGGAACCGCAAACCGGCCCCTTCCGGCATGGCGTCGCCTCGGGCGAGCCGGATCAGTCCAGCGTTGTCTTGTGGACGGCGATTACAGATGATGCGGGCGGGGAGTACGTCTTCCAGGTCGCGACCGACGAAGGCTTCGAAAACATTGTCTTCGAGGATCGCGAAGAGCGCACCTATGTCACCAGCAATGCGATCTCGACCTTCAAGGTCATCGCCACCGGGCTGGAACCTGCCACCACCTATTTCTATCGCATGCTGTTCAACGGCATTTCCTCGCCGGTCGGCCGCACCCGGACCCTGCCCGCCGGTGCCGTCGACCGCTTCAACATGGCGGTTTGCTCCTGCTCGAATTACCCGGCGGGATATTTCAACGCCTATCGCGAGCTGGCCAATACGCCCGATCTCGATCTGGTGCTGCATCTGGGCGATTACCTCTATGAATACAGCGCCGACGGCTATGCCTCCGAGGAGGCCGAGCGGATGGATCGGGTTGTCGATCCGCGTCACGAGCTGATCTCCTATGGCGACTATGCGCGCCGCCACGCCCTCTACAAGACCGATCCGGATCTGCAGGCCGCCCACGCAGCCGCCCCCTGGTTGATGATGTGGGACGACCATGAAGTCGCCAATGACGCCTGGGCCACGGGCGCTGAAAATCACAATGAAGGCGAAGGCAGCTATGACGAGCGCGTCTATAACGCCATGCTCGCCTATCATGACTGGAATCCGACGCGGGAACCGGGCGACCAGATCGGCATGGCCCGGATTGCGGAAATCGGTGATCTGGCAACGCTGGCCGTCACCGAGTCCCGCCATGTGGCCCGCGACCAGCCCATGGATTTCTCCACCTTCCCGATACCCGACGATGCCGACCCCGATGATCCGGCCAACCAGCAGGCGATTGCCGACTGGCGCGCCAATGAGGTCGGACGTGAGGATCGCGAAATGCTGGGGGCGGCACAGATCGCGCAGATTGCCGATGCCTTCCGGGCGGCGGCCGGCAAGCCCTGGCGCTTGCTCGGGGGTCAGGTTGTGATGGGCCGGGTGGAAACGCCCGACATGATCGAGGCCCTGCCGGGCTGGCTGAAATTTATTGTCTCGAGATCCGATGAGCTGGCCTGGGGCTATATCCAGCGCTCCCAGTTCGACATCCCCTATAATCTGGACGCCTGGGACGGTTATGTCGCCGAACGCGAACGCCTCTATGATGCCGTCCGCGACGCTGGTGGCGACATGATCGCCTTTGCCGGTGACAGCCATAATTTCTGGACCAATCAGCTGATGGACGATGAAGGCCATCGCATCGGCTATGAATTCGGAACCACCTCGATCACCTCGCCCTCACCCTTCGAGCGCGTCCCTGCGCCGGGTGTGTCCTTTTCCCGCCTGATCGAGGAGAAAAATCCTGACGTCCTCCGGCATAATGATCGCGACAAGGGCTTTATCCGCGTCACGCTGACACCTGATGCGATGGAGGCGGAGTTCGTGACCGTCTCCACCATAAGGCGGCGTGGTTATACGGCTGGCAGTGACAGCCGCTGGCGGGTCACGCGCGGGCCGAACGGGCTGGAAATCGACACGATCTGACGGCGAATTTCCTGATTCAATTCAAACAACTGAATCGATTCATGTTTTTCGATTCGGAATGAGATTCCGATTCCGCTTTGAAATTGTTGCACAAGCTGTAACTGGTCGCCCTCAAATCGTCATGATAGGCAGGCATCACGCTTTTTCATGTCAGACCGACGGGAAGGACTTCGGGCATGCCCTCACGTTTTGAAGACTCTGGAAACGAGACCATCCCCACGGTGAAGTTCACCGGACCGGGACGCTATCTCTTCTGGATGACGGTTTTTCTGGCCGCAGTCGGCGTCATCGCCGTCCTGCTGATCGGACCGCTGGAAGAAGCCTTCATGGCCAATATGGCGATCAACGGGCTGATCGTGGTGGTGCTGCTGATCGGCATTCTCTACACCTATCTTCAGGCGCTTTCGATTGCGCCGGCGGCCCGCTGGCTGGTCCGCTTCCGGACCTCGGAGGACTCTTCCAGCCTGCCCAACCCGCCCAGCATGATCGCGCCGATGGCCTCGATGATGGGCGATGCCGGCTCCCGCGTGCGGATCTCGACCAATTCTGTCCGCACCGTGCTCGACTCGGTCGGCGCACGCATGGCGGAATCCGGCGCTTTCACACGCTATTTCGGGCGCTTGCTCATCTTCCTCGGCCTGCTGGGCACCTTCTGGGGCCTGCTCGCCGTTGTGTCCGAAGTGGGCGAAGCCGTCCGCGCCGTGACAGCCTCCTCGACCGGTGGTGAAGCCGATGTGTTGCGGCTGATGGCGGCGATTGAAAATCCCATCCAGGGCATGGGCACCGCCTTTGCCTCCTCGCTCTTTGGTCTGGCCGGATCGCTAATCATCGGCTTTCTCGATCTGCAGGCCAGCCGCGCCCATAACCGCTTCTTCAACGAGATCGAGGAATGGCTGTCCTCCATCTCCCGCGTCGCAGCGGCCGGTCCGTCAACCACGGCGGATGGCGAGATGTCGCCCGCCTATGTCGGGGCCTTGCTCGAACAGACCGCCGAAACGCTCGACCGCCTTTCCCACACGCTGGAAAAGCATACGCGGGACCTTGATGGTGCCTTGCGCCGGATCGCCGAGGACAGCGCCACGGGTCAGCAGGAAGCCGCGCGCGCCCTGCGAGAGGAAATCCGCGTCATGGTCCGCGCCATCGAGGCGCAAAACCGGTCACGGGGCAACTAGTCCATGAGTTTCGCGCCACGTCTTTCGCGGTTTACCGAAACAGATTCCGGCGATTACTGGCCGGGATTTGTCGATGCGCTGGCGACGCTGTTGCTGGTTATCGTCTTCCTTTTGTCGATCTTCGTTGCTGGACAATTCGCGCTGAGCCGCGCCTTGACCGGACGCGATGAACAACTGGCCGCGCTGAACCAGCAACTGGCAACGCTGACCGATGAACTGGCCCTGGCCGAAGGTGAAAACACCCGTCTCGAACAGGAAATGACGACATTGCGCGCCACCCTGTCGGATGTTCAAGCCGAACGGGACGACCTTTCCGACCAGCTCGTCATCGTCATGGGCCAGATGGAAGACGTCCAGTCCCGCCTGATTCTCGAAGAGGAAGTCACCGCAAACCAGGTCGATCAGCTGACCGCCCTGAATTTGCAGATGCAGGCCCTGCGCGATCAGATCTCGCAGCTCACCGGACTGCTGGATGCCGCCGAAGCGCGCGAGGAAGAGCTCGAAAGCCAGATCTTCAATCTCGGCGAACGCCTCAATGCAGCCCTCGCCAGCCGCGCGGCGGAACTCGCCCGCTATCGCTCGGACTTTTTCGGGCGTTTGCGCGAGATTCTCGGCAACCGCTCGGGCGTCAGTGTTGTCGGCGACCGCTTTGTGTTTGAAACCGATGTGCTTTTTGCGTCTGGCTCGGCAGCCTTGTCGAATGATGGCCGCGAAAGCCTGCGCCCCATTGCCGACGCCATCATCCAGCTGACGACCGAAATTCCCGATGATCTTGAATGGATCATCCGGATTGACGGACATACCGATCCGCGGCCGATCCGTACGACCTACCCGTCCAACTGGCACCTTTCGGCGGCGCGGGCGATTTCGGTGGTGAACTGGTTTGAGGACCTTGGCGTGCCATCCGAACACCTTGTGGCCGCCGGTTTTGGCGAGTTCCAGCCCATCGCCGAAGGCACCAGCGAGGAAGCCTATGCCCGCAATCGGCGGATCGAACTGAAACTGACCAGCCGGTAGCGGTAAAGCCGCTTGCCCTTTAAATACCGCTCCGCTATAAGCCGCGGCTCATTTGGCGGAGATATCCGCAACACAGCCTGACGTGCCGGAGCGCTACGATGCAAAAAGATATTCATCCCGATTATCACATGATCAATGTGACCATGACCAACGGGACGGTTTTCCAGACACGCTCTACCTGGGGCAAGGAAGGCGATACGCTGAATCTGGATATCGACCCAACGACCCACCCGGCCTGGACCGGTGGCGACCAGAAGCTGATGGACCGCGGTGGCCGCGTGTCCCGCTTCAAGGACAAGTTCAAGGGTTTCGCCTGATCCTTTCAAGGATATCGGAATCAAAGAGGCGCGAGACTTCGGTCCCGCGCCTTTTTCTTTGCCGGTTGTGCGACGCTAGCTGAACGCGTTCTTGAGACGGTTCATCTGATCCTCGACCGGGCTGCTGCCTGTCGTGCCGCGTGTGTTTTCAAACAGGGAATCATCAATGCGCTTCAGCCGCGCATAAAGCTGCCGGGACCGCGCGGCGAGATCGGCCAGAACGCCCGGAACCGGGTCCCCGTCGGCGGGCCACAAATCCTCGACATCATCATCATCGGGCAAGCGATACTGGCCCGTGACCAGCTGATCAGCCGACAGATCGCCTTCCGCCACCTGACGCTGCGCCAGAAGCCAGGACGCGGCCTGCATCAGGCGGGTGGTCAGCTTCATGCTTTCCGCCGCATAGGCCAGAGCCCCGCCTCGCCCGAGCGATTTGGCATCCTCGCGGCCCGGACCATCAAGATAGGCGGCGGTTTCCTCCACCATATCCATGCCGTCCCGGAACAGGCGCGAAAAATGCTCGCTGCCCGCAAACTCGGCCACGCGTTCCGCCGGATTGCCCGACTGAAAGCCCGTATCACTCACAACATCACTCATACATGCCTACTTTGATCCACGTGCCATAATGACTGCAATCGCCGGGCCAGCCCAATCAACCCTGCTTGAAGATCGACTCGGCGGCTTCCCGCCCGGATTCCTTGGACGCGATCATCGCATCGATCCGCGCAATTTCGCCTTCAATGGTATCGCGCCGCTCCTTCAATCCCTCGATTGAAAATTCCGACAGATCTTCGCCCGGAATGATGGCATTCGAATGTGTCTTCAGGGGTGCATCATCATCAAACATATCCACCTCCCTCTCTTGCGATCCCCCACACTAACGCCCACCATCGCGCTTGTCGCCCCTTCGCCTGAAAGGTCCTTCATGCCGCTTCCGACCACACACCGCATCGCCATCACGCCCGAACCCGGCGGCCCGGAGGCGATTCAGATTGTCGAGCGGCCGCTGCCGGCGCTGGCCGACAATGAAGTCCTGATCCGCACCGCCGCTTGCGGCGTCAACAAGCCGGACACCTTCGAGCGCATGGGTTTCTATCCCCCCCCGCCCGGCGCACCGGAGGGGCTCGGGCTGGAAGCCGCCGGGACGATCGTAGCCGTTGGCGCCTCAGTTGATCGCTTCAAGGCCGGAGACGCCGTCTGTGCGCTCGTGACCGGCGGGGGCTATTCCGATTACGTCATCGCCAAGGCGGGCAGCACATTGCCGGCACCGACAGGCATCGATCTGACGGCGGCGGCGGGATTGCCGGAAACCGTATTCACCGTCTGGGCGAATGTGTTTCAGGCCGGGCAGCTGAAAGCCGGCGACACGCTGCTGGTCCATGGCGGGGCGGGCGGCATTGGCACAACGGCCATCCAGATGGGCAAGGCCGCCGGAGCGCGCGTCTTTGCCACCGCCGGGTCACCGGAAAAATGCGCGCTGTGTGAACGTCTGGGCGCCACGCGCGCCATCAACTACCGGGAGGAGGACTTTGTGGCCATCCTCAATGAAGCGGGCGGCGCCAATGTCATTCTCGACATGGTCGGCGGGCCCTATTTGCAGAAGAATATCGATTGCGCCGCCTTCCGGGGGCGCATCATACAGATCGCCTTCCTGCAGGGCTCCCGGATCGAGGCCGATCTGATGCGGCTCATGCTCAAGCAGTTGACCCTCACCGGCTCGACGCTTCGCGCCCGGCCCGATGCGGAAAAGACGGAACTGGCGAATGCGATTGAAAACACGGTCTGGCCGTGGATTGAAAGCGGACGGTTCAAGCCGGAAATCCACGCAACCTTCCCGCTGGAGAAAGCGGGCGAAGCGCACCGCCTGATGGATGCCGGGGACCATGCCGGGAAAATCCTGCTCACCCCCTGAACCTCCTCCCTTTTCAGGTGCAGGCGGACGCGCTATACAACGCGCAAATCGCTGGCTTGCGTGAAGTTCTGAGCCAGCGTCGGAAGGCCATCCAACCCGGCATCCGTGCCGGGTTTTTCTATGGCCGAAACACATTACGTCTGGAGACGCTGAAAATGACCGAAATTCTGATGCCGAAAGCCACGGCTGTCTGGCTGGTCGACAACACCGCGCTGACCTTCGAGCAGATCGCCGATTTCTGTGGCCTTCACCGCCTCGAAGTCAAAGGCATTGCCGATGGCGATGTCGCCGTCGGTGTACGCGGCTCTGACCCCGTCTCCAATGGCCAGTTGTCCCGTGAGGAAATCAGCAAGGCCGAAGCCGATGCGGACTATCGCATGACGGCCATCAAGCATCGCTATGACGATCTGCACCAGCCGCGCAAGAAACGCGGCCCGCGCTACACGCCGCTGTCGCGCCGTCAGTCCCGCCCGGACGCCATTGCCTGGCTTGTCCGCAATCACCCGGAGCTGACCGACCCGCAGATTTCCAAGCTCATCGGCACGACCAAGACGACGATTGAAGCCGTCCGCGAGCGCACGCACTGGAACTCCTCCAACATCAAGCCGACAGACCCGGTCACGCTGGGCCTGACGACGCAGATTGATCTGGACGAACAGGTGCGCAAGGCGTCGGCCCGCCGCGAGAAGCTGGAAGAGGAACGCCGCGCTGCCGGTCAGGACCCGATTGCCGGCCCCGCCGAGCAGGAAGCCGAAGAGCAGGAATCCGCAACCAGCATGGACGAGGTCAATCTCGAGACTTTGTTCGGTGGCAAGAAGACTCAGTCGGACGACGACGACAGATAGTTGAGGGCCAGACGGCCTCCATCGGCGTAGATGCATTCGCCGGTGATATAGCTCGCATCCTTCGATGCCAGAAATGCCACGACCCCGGCGATCTCGTCGGGGTCGCCTATTTTTCCGACCGGCGTACGCGACAGGACTTTCCCCATCGCCTTGCGGTCTTCCAGCACGGCTTTCAGCACATCCGTATTGATGCTGCCCGGCCCGACGGCATTCACACGCACGCCTTGCGCCGCCAGCGCCAGCGCCATGGACTTGGTCATCTGGTTGATCGCGCCCTTGGTGGCGCAATAGGCCAGCTGTTCCGGAATGGCGACCACCGCATTCACCGATGACATGTTGATGATGGCATAGCGCTTCCGGCAATCGTCCGGACGCTCGTCATCATGCTCGATCTGGTCGATCATTTGCCGGGCGGCGGCGCGCGCCACCAGAAAGGCACCGCGCAGATTCACGGCGATCACCTTGTCAAAATCATCGGTTTCCAGCGACAGGACATCGCCCTTGGCGATAATACCGGCATTGTTGACCAGCACATCCAGACGGCCAAACGCCGACCGCGTTTCGGCCATCAGATTGGCGACGGACAGCTTGTCGGACACGTCGCAATCGACAAACAGCGCCCGTTCCTTGTCGGCACCGAGTTCTTCCGCCAGCGATTTGCCGGAGTCCCGGTCGCGGTCCGCTATGACGACTTTCAGCCCGTCATCGGCAAAGCGGCGGGCGCAGGCGCGGCCGATTCCATTGGCTCCGCCGGTGATGATGGCAACGCGGTCAGATTGGGCCATGACTGTTTTCCGCTCTATTCGGTGTCGGCGCGGGTGCGCAGATAATCATTTTCAAGGGTTTCATTGTCCGGCATCAGCTCATAGGCCTCGGCAAAGAGGTCGCGCGCTTCATCCATGCGTCCGACCCCTTCCAGAGCCGAGGCCAGCGAATGCACGATCGCGCCACTCTCCGGCTCGGCCGCAACCGCCTGCTCGCAAAGCGGCAAGGCCGTCGCATACTGCTCATCCACGATCAGCGCCCAGCACAGCGCATTCAGGGAATACCCGCTCTCCGGATTCAGCTCGACGGCCCGGCGCGCCTGATCAATGGCAGGCTCATTCATACCCAACTCCAGAAAGGCGGCCGACAGATTGATCCAGCCACTGGGCCATTCCGGCTCCAGCCGGGTGACATTCTGATAGGCGACAACCGCCTCGGCTTGCCGGCCGAGACGATCATAGGTCCGGCCCAGATTGAGCTGGGTGGAAATATCGTCGGGCATTTCACCGGCCGCGACTTCCAGATCGACCAACGCCCCTTCTGAATCCCCCGTCATCAGCCGGGCAATGCCGCGATTGCGGCGGACATAGGCATCGTCGAATGCAACGCCGCGCGTTTCGGCAATGGCATAGGCCAGATTGAACGCCTGCAGCGCTTCTTCAAAGCGTTGTTCATAGAGATAGGCACCGCCCAGGCGGGTATGAATGATGGCTTCTTCGCCCGGATCGAGGTCTGCCGAATTGAGACAGGTTTCAAAGGCCGAAATGGCGGCACCGGCATCGCCTTCCGTCAGCGCGTCTTCGCCGGCCTGACAGGGATCGCTATGGGCCACCGCGCCGGAATCTGCCGGGGTGCAAGCCATCACCATCGCGCCGATGGCCAGAAGGAAAGGGAGTCGAAACATGCGTGGGCTCCAGAATATTCCGGTGCGATCATGCAATAAGGGCGGCCTTTCGCAAGGCCGCCCTACTGTAAGCGTGATCAATTTGACGTCAGTGACTTCGTCGAAGGAGCTCTATCTGTTCCTTAAGTCGAAGTTTTTCTTTCTTGAGTGAGGCAATTTGAAGCGTGTCAGACCCGGGGCGCTTGCATTCGTTTTCAATTTTGTGGTCCAGTTGATTGTGTCGAGCGTCCAGTTCACGGATGTGCGCTTCAATCGTCATAAGTCGCCTCCTTGCGATAACTACAACGGAATAGGGAATTGAAACACCGTCCGGCCTATGTGTCACTTCACAATTCGTAACGGAGCAAAAAATGTCTGAACGCGGACGGATTATTGTCGGAATTTCAGGCGCCTCGGGCGTCATTTACGGCATCCGCGCCTTGCAGGCGCTTCGTGAACTCGGCATCGAAACCCATCTTGTGGCCTCCAAAGCCGCGGAAATGACCCTCGGATACGAGACCAATACCACGCCGGCAGAGCTGAAAGCCCTCGCCGATTATGCCTACAAGCCCTCGGATATCGGCGCGTCGATTGCGTCCGGTTCGTTCGGCAATATGGGCATGCTGGTTGCGCCCTGCTCGGTCCGGTCGATGTCTGAAATCGCCACCGGCGTCACGTCCGGCCTGATTGCCCGCGCGGCAGATGTCACGCTGAAAGAGCGGCGCCGTCTGGTGCTGATGGTGCGGGAAACCCCGTTTCACCTTGGCCATTTGCGTACCATGACGCAGCTGACCGAGATGGGGGCCGTCATCCAGCCGCCCCTGCCGGCCTTCTATACCAATCCCGAAACCATCGATGACATCGTCAACCAATCCGTCGGGCGGGCGCTCGACCTATTCGGTTTGAACTGGAAGCCGACCCGCCGCTGGGGTGAAGATCTGGACGGCGGCAAACGCCCCGCCGCGCGCACATGAGCCAGGCTTTCTGGGATTGGTCTCTGCAGGTTTATGAGCAGCCCGGTGTCGCAGCCGCCTGTCTGGATTTGCAGGATCGTCACGGTCTCAACGTCAATATCTGCCTCTGGTGTCTGTGGCTGGCGACCGAAGGCCGCAATGCCGCACTGCACATCGAGGCGGCAATGGATGCGCTGGAAAACTGGTCTGGCGAGGTCACGTCCGCCCTGCGCGAGACACGGCGCAAGCTGAAAGACCGGCCCCGTGCCGAGACGCTCTATAAATCCGTACTGGCTTGTGAGCTGGATGCCGAACATGTCGAGCAGGACATATTGTTCGAACTCGCCGCCAGCGCGCCGGAAAGCGGGACGGAGGCGAGAATGACGGCGGCACAAGCACTTGCCGAATATGCCCGTTTGAAGGGCCTTCACATTGATTTTACTTCCCTATTGAAAGCCGTTTTATCTCCCGTCAAAAAAGTGTAAGACACGAAGCCCGCCCCGGGATAAGGGGGCGGTTTCTGGCAACAATGAAGAAACGCGACCGGCGATGAGCGAAGACGAATTCCTCGAGCAATCCACCATTCGGGCGAAGATTGACGAGCTGAAATTCCGGCACCGCGCGCTGGATTCCGAAGTGTTAGCGCTTCAGGAGATGGGCGTGGCCGATCAGTTGAAAGTCGCGCGTCTGAAAAAGGAAAAGCTTCAGCTCAAGGACCGCATCGCCGAGCTCGAAGACCGCATGACACCCGATATTATCGCCTGATTTCAGCCGGTTACGGCTGTCTTCAATTCCTGTTTGCGGGCATACATGGCGGCATCCGCCTGGGCCATGGCCGCATCGACATTCACACCGGGTTGCAGCGGGTGAACGCCCCAGGCCGCATTGATGTGCAGCTCGCGCCCATCATGCATGAAAGCGGTATTCTCGATCGCATCGGCCAGATCACTGGCTTTGTATTCGGCCTGGCTGACCGTGGTCAGGGTCAGCACCACGCCAAATTCATCCCCGCCCAATCGCCCGACCGAATCGGTCTCGCGCAGATTGGCCGTCAGCGTCGCAGCCACATGATGCAGGGCCGCATCGCCTGCCGCATGGCCATAATTGTCATTGATGTCCTTGAAGCCATTCAGGTCAAAATAGACCAGCGCGGACGGCGCTTCATGGCGTTCCGCCAGAGCCAGCGCGCGCGAGACTTCACGGACAAAGGCCCGGCGATTGAGCACCGGCAACAATACGTCATGATCGGCGAGCGATTCCAGTTCGCGCACGCGGCTGCGCAAACGCTCGGTATCCTTGCGGAGCTGGTCCACCTCGCCCATCAGGCCCAGCAGGGCGCGCTGGACATTCGGGGTCAGTTCATTCTCCGGAACGCCCATGATCTGGGCCGCATCGCGCGGGGCCGACATTGAGGCCGTCGAAGACGTACCGCTGGCGGCAGACGCCTTACTGGCCTCGCCGGTCGACTTCATTTTATTCAGCGCATCAAAAGGACGAATTCGCATATGTTCAGCCCGAAGTATCTGATCTGACTCAAATCTTGGCGAAGGGCAGTTAAGAAAGGGTCAAGGTTAATGGAGGGTTTTTCCCTTTTCCTTGACGCGCGCTGGCATCTGCGTATGTTCCCGCGCTTCCTGAAAGCCGAGGAGGCTGACCGTGAGCGCCAAAGCGCCCCGCATTGCCATCATCATGGGGTCCCGGTCCGACTGGCCGACCATGAAAGCCGCTGCCGATATTCTCGACGCCCTCGATGCGGACTATGAGACGCGCGTTGTGTCCGCACATCGCACGCCGGACCGCATGGCCGACTTCGCGAAATCCGCAAAATCAAACGGCGTTCAGGTGATCATCGCCGGCGCCGGCGGCGCCGCCCACCTGCCCGGCATGGTGGCCTCGCTCACCACCCTGCCGGTGATCGGCGTGCCGGTGCAATCCAAAGCTCTGAAGGGCATGGACAGCCTGTTGTCGATTGTCCAGATGCCGGGCGGCATTCCCGTCGGCACACTCGCCATCGGCGAGCCCGGCGCGAAAAATGCCGGTCTGATGGCCGCCGCCATCATCGCCTTGCAGGACCCGGCGCTCGCCGGCCGTCTTGAAGACTACCGGGCAACGCTCGAAGCCTCGGTTCCCGAAACGGTGGAAGACTGATCCGGCATGACTGACGCCCTCGCGCCCGGCTCTGTGATCGGCATTCTCGGCGGCGGACAACTGGGCCGCATGCTGGCGCAGGCCGGATCGCGTCTGGGATTTGATATCCATATTTTCGATACCTCCGCAAACGGCCCCGCCGCGCGAGTGGCCGCCCGCAGCTGGGCGGCCCCGTGGGAAGATGATGGCGCCGTCCAGACCTTTGCCGCCAAATGCGATGTCCTCACCTTCGAGTTTGAAAACATTCCCGCCTCTGCCCTCGCCGCCGCCGAGAGCGCCGCGCCGGTCCGCCCCGGCCGAAAATCCCTGGAATTGACGCAGGACCGCCTGATCGAAAAGACTTTCATCCGCGAGGCAGGATGCGCCACGGTGGATTTCGCCGAAGTCAATTCGGTGGGCGATCTCGAAACCGCTGTGTCAAAGCTCGGACGGCCAGCCATCCTGAAAACGCGGCGCTTTGGCTATGACGGCAAGGGACAGGCCGTGATCCGCGAGGATACGGATCTGACCGAAGCCTGGACCGCCATCGGCCAGCAGCCCGCCATTCTGGAAGCCTTCGCGCCCTTCAGCCGCGAATTGTCGGTCGTCGCGGCGCGGGCCGCCAATGGCGACATGGCGATCTATCCGCTGGCCGAGAATTCCCATTCCGGCGGCATTCTGCGGGTCTCGACCGCCCCGGCAAACGTCTCTCCGGAAATCGAATCCCGGGCGATCGAGATCGCGCGCGCCATCGGCGACGGGCTGGATCATGTCGGCATATTTGCCGTGGAATTGTTCGAGGTCGATGGCGCGTTGATCATCAACGAGATCGCGCCGCGCGTGCACAATACCGGGCATTGGACGATGGATGCCTGCACCTGCAGCCAGTTTGAAAATCATATCCGCGCCGTGGCCGGCTGGCCGCTGGGCGCAACCCGGCCCCATTCCGCCTGTGAGATGACGAATCTGATCGGCGATGATGTGGCGCCCTGGCACGCCCTTGCCAGCGAATCGGACGCCTGTCTGCATCTCTACGGCAAGCGCGAGGCCCGCCCCGGCCGGAAAATGGGGCATATCAACCGGCTTTCTAAACTTTCCGTCTAGTCCACCCTTGCACTCTGCGCTGCCGCCGTTATGGGAAAGCCATGACGGTTCAGCGCCCCGATATCTGGCAAGAGGAGACCGGCCCCTTTGACATCATCGGGGACGTCCACGGCTGTGCCAAAGAGCTCGAAAAGCTCCTTGAAAAACTGGGCTATGAGCTGAAATCGCGGGGGCCTAGAGGCCGCCGGACGACCCATGTCCAGCATCCCGAAAACCGGAAAGTAATTCTCGTCGGCGATCTCGTTGATCGCGGACCTGCCTCCATGGATGTTCTGCGGATGGCCATGTGCGGCGAGATCGACGGCACGATCCGCTGCGTTATCGGCAATCATGACGACAAATTCCTGCGCTGGCTGAAGGGCCGCGATGTGCGCGTCACGAAAAGCCTCCAGACCACGATTGACGAGGCGGAAAAGGAAAAGCCGAAATTCCTGGATGATGTCCGGCACTATCTGGAACACCTGCCCAGCCATCTGATCCTCGATAAAGGCCGGCTGATCGTCGCCCATGCCGGCCTGCCGCAAAAATATCACGGGATTGAAAGCCGCGCCTCGCGTGTCTTTGCCATGTATGGCGAAACCACGGGCCAGACCGATGATCTCGGCCTCCCGATCCGCCGCGACTGGGCCCGCAATTACCGCGGAGACGCTACGGTTGTGCATGGCCATGTCGCGGAAAAGAAAGTCCGCCATGTCAATAATGTGTGGTGTCTCGATACCGGCTGTGTCTACGGCCACAAGCTGACGGCACTGCGCTGGCCGGAGGCGGAAATCGTCCAGGTCAGGGCCAAATGCGACTGGTTCCCTCACCCAAGATTCAGCTAGACACGTCGGCGCCCGCCATATCGCAAGCCGGCCAGAAGTTTAGCCGGATCCGGTAGATCCTTGGTCAGTTTCCGCCAGTTCGCCTTGGCCTTTTCAAATTCCATGACGTTTTCGATGCGCCGGTCCAGAAAGGCCCTGGCCTTGTCTTTCTCCGGCGTTTCATCATTCAGCCAGACGGCCAGGCTGGAGGTATAGACGGCCGACAATATCGTCCGCTTGGAATACCAGTTGAAATCCGTCGACGTGTCGTTCAGTCCGCGCCAGATCGCATCGGACGTTGCCCAGATGAGCTCTGCCCCCAGCGTTGCCGCATCATGCAGCAACAGGCGGGCGCGGGCACGGCGCGCGGTCTCCTCATGAGGTCCGATGGCCTCCAGCCGCGCCTGCACGGCAAAGGTCACGCGCTCGCGAATCTTCATCGATCCCATATCTGCCGCTTCCATGCGCGCCAGCACTTCGCTGTCCATCTGCGCCGACCAGTGGGCGATGAGGTCCAGAGCCCCGCGCGGCGCAGCCAGTAGCGCGGCCTCCGCGCTGAGACCGGCATCGGCGCGGGCCAGACGGAGCGTCTCGTCGGACCAGCCATCAAAGCCCGCATGAGGCAAAGCCGACTGTGTCAGGCGGTCAAGATCGGAAGGAGTCGTGTTATGGGTCATGAGGACTATGTAGATCAGCTTGACCGCGACGTCGATGTGCATGTCGTCACAGGCGTTTATGGGTGTGGACAGGGTGCGTTAGCTCTGCTAATAGCCCCGCCTCTCGGCAAGAGACCTGCGGTCGTACGAATCTGGTGCGACTGCGCAACAGATAACAACGAACCCAGGAGAGCGGACCATCGTTCAGATTATTGTGCGCGAGAATAATGTGGAGCAAGCGCTCCGCGCGCTGAAAAAGAAGATGCAGCGGGAAGGTACTTTCCGCGAAATGAAGCGTCGCAATCACTTCGAGAAGCCCTCGGAGAAGCGCGCGCGCCAGAAGGCAGAGGCCATTCGCCGCGCCCGTAAACTGGCCCGCAAGCGCGCTCAGCGCGAAGGTCTCATTGCAGGACCGAAGCCACGGCGCCCATAGCCGCAGGTTCAAGCCGATACAGGTTTAAGATCAAACGCCGCGCTGTCACCAGCGCGGCGTTTTCTTATGCGGATTTGGTCTTCTTAAAACTCAGGAGTTTCTTGATGGACGAGGCATTCGCCCGTCCCATCGAGCCCTGCCGGAAGACATAGCTGGCCAGAAAGATAACGGTGATCGCGGTGGTCACCATCACGATAGTCGTGCCAATCAGTTCAAATGTGCTCGGATCCGTCTGAAGCCGCGCCATCATGAGAAACGGCGTCCAGAAGGGAATCCAGGACGCAATCTGGACGAAACCGCTATCGGGGCTATCGATCGTGCTCATGATGATGAAGAGCGGGATGAACATGATCAGGAAAATCGGGCTCAGCAATGACTGGGCTTCCTGTAGCGTGTCACACAGCGACCCGATCGCCAGGTAAACCGTGCCGAACATCAGATAGCCGACCACGAAGTATCCTACGGCCGGCAAGAGCAGGCCCGGATCGAAGATCGCGCCGATGATCTCCGCCACTGGAAGATTGGTCGCCTGAGCAAATTGCTGCAGGGCAATCAATCCGCCGGAGCCCAGAGCCCCCCAGACCAGAAGCAGCGTGCCGGACACCGCGGCAAGGCCGAGCAGCTTGCCGATCAGGATCTCATGATAGCGGGCCGAGGCGAGCAGGGTTTCCAGAATCTTGTTGCCCTTTTCCTCGATCATGGCGGTCAAAAGCATGTTTGTGACTGAAAAGACCACCACCCAGAGCCCGAAGGCAAAGGCGATGCCGACAAAAAAGGGCACGCGTTCGGCATCCGACACTTCAGCCGTCGCGCCCGAACGCTCCGGATTCAGCTCGCGAGCTTCCGGATCGATGGAATTGATCTCGGCCAGCGCCGCGCCGGGGATGCCAAGTTCCGACAAGCGTGCGTCTCTCAAGCGCGCCTGGACAGCGTCCTCGACGTCCGACCGCAGGCGGCTGGAATTGAGATTGGCACTCCAGTAATCGATCTCGACGCCATACTCACCGCCCGGCCGGAAGAAAACGGCCGCAAACAATGGCACGTCCTCCCCTCCCACCGACATGAGCTGTTCGCCAAGCAGATAGGGACGCAATTCGTCTATGGTCCGCGCTGGCGGCTCGACCCTGACGAAACGCCCGAAGACCTGGTCGAGCGGCAGGTCGATAGGGGCGCCAATGGCCTCGATTGCCGCGTCCAACCCTTCCAGGCCGGGCTGGGCCTCCAGAGCGGTCTGGGCCGCCGGCATGTTGTCCGACAAGCCCAGCGATCCCGCCGCCGCTGACAGCAGTCGCAGCGCATCGTCTCGCCGATTGTCTTCCATCTCGCGGATAACGGCCGTTTCATAGCCGGCACCCGTTTCATCGATCAGCGCGTAATACCGCGTCGGCTCCGAGCTTTCGATCAGGACCGGCAACAGACCGCCAATCAGCATGAACATCGGAACGGACGCCAGTGACAACCAGAAGCCCCAGGTGGCGACATAGGAGAGGTATTCGCGGCGGGCCATGAGATAGATTGCGCGCATCACACGGCCTCCCGGTTGGAATTCTCGACAAGTTCAACAAAGACATCGTGCAGGTGCGCACGCATCGGCTCGAACCGGGCAAGCCTGACACCGGCCTCGACGCAGGCTTTCAACACGTCCTGCGCGTCCTTGCCGGGCGCAAGCTCGACCGTCCATCCCGACAGCCCATCGGGCGCTTCTTGAGGCTCGACCGCGCCCTGAGCGGACAGAACCTGCCTCAAATCATGTTCGGAAGAGGTCTCGATGATCACCCGGCGCGGCACCTGCGACAGAGCCGCCGGCACATCGCCGTCAAAAACTTTCCGGCCCTTGGAAATCAGCACGATCTGGTCGCAAAGGCGTTCGGCATGTTCCATGACATGGGTGGAGAACAATATCGTCTTTCCGCGCCGGGCTTCGTCGCGGATCATTTCCTCGAGCATTTTCTGATTGACCGGATCGAGCCCGGAGAACGGCTCGTCCAGAATAATGAATTCCGGATCATGGGCGAGGGTGGCGATAATCTGCACCTTCTGCGCCATGCCCTTGGACATGTCCTTGATCTTCTTTTTCACTTCGCCGCCCAGGCCGAACCGTTCCAGCCCCTCGCGCGCCGCCTTGCGGGCGGCCGACATCGACATGCCCTTCATCCGGCCAAAGAAGATGATGACGTCTTCCGCCTTCATTTTCTTGTAGATGCCGCGCTCTTCCGGAAGAAAGCCGACGCGCTGCAGCGTCGTGGCATTCGGCGTCTTTCCAAACAGGCTGACTCTGCCGGCATCGGGTTTGATGATGCCCAGCGCCATGCGCAGGGAGGTGGTCTTCCCCGCGCCGTTGGGCCCCAGAAAGCCGGTAATCTGTCCGCGATTAACCGCAAGGTCGAAGCCGGAAACGGCGGTATGGCCAGAATAGCGCTTGGTGACGCCCTCCAGCGAGAGAATGGTTTCGGTCATGACTGTCCCTGTCTACCCGATTTGGGCCGCACCATAGCCCCGCGACAGGTCAAGGAAAGCGGGACAAGCGGCCAGTCGGTCTCTCCTATGCAGCCGGCAGGGCAAAATACAACAGATCCAGAGGCGGCGGATCAACGCCTTCCACCGACAGCATGTGATGCACCTGTCCGCGATGATCGGTCTGGTGATTGAAGACATGCGTCAGGATGATCTGCCGCGCCAGATGATGGGGTTCGCCGCGCGTATTGGTATAATGGGCCTCTCCGGCATAATCGGACTCCGGCAAGGCATCGATAAAGGCCTCGATGCGCCGGTCCATGGTTTCACGTTCCATCCACAATTCGCCCAGCGTTTCAAAAGGCCGGTCCCGCAGATCGGTGTGGGTCGGCCCCGCCCCCGTCAGGCGATGCATCCAGATGCGGTCGGCAATGAGAATATGCGTCAGCGTGCCGAAGACGCTGCCGAAATAAGCCCCGTTTTCCGCCATCAGGCGGTCGCCCGGCAATTCGTTGACGGCGTCGTACAGTCGTTCATTGGCCCAGATATTATAGGCCGCCATTCGCCGGAAGTGATCACGCATTCGTGCTTTACCCTTCCCATCCGTCATTTGAATCCGATCGTATCATCCGCCAGTCTCGTTGCGAAGAAAAGGGGGAGGCTTTCATGCGCACACTTATCTCAATCGCAGCTCTGGTGATGGCGGGTACGCCCGCACTTGCACAGGACGCTTATGATCTGGACCCGTCCCACACCCAGGTCGTGTTTTCAGTCGACCGTTTCGGTTTCACGACGATTTTCGGCAGCTTCATGGACGCGGGCGGCACGATCCTGCTCGATGCCGAGAACCCGGAGAACTCCAGCGTGACGGCCCATGTCGAGACCGCATCCGTCTTTCTCGGTCACCCGACCCGCGACGAACATGTGGCCGGGCAACACTGGCTCAATGCCGAAACCAATCCGCAACTGACCTTCACCTCCACCGGCGTCACCCGCACCGGCGAGAATACGGCTGAGGTTACGGGACAGCTCACCCTCTGGGGCGAAGCCCGCGATGTGACCTTTGATGTCACGCTCAATCAGCTCGGCACCGATCCCGCCACGCGGCGGCAGGCGGCCGGCTTCACCATCACCGGCACCATCAATCGCGCCGATTGGGGTCATCAGACAGCCGCGGCGCTCGTAGGGTCCGAGATCGGCATCCGCATCGAAGCGCTCGGACATCTGCGCGCGGAAGAGTAGCGCCTGTTAGCCAGCAGGTGTTAGGCTTCGGCCATGTCAATGGATATGGCCACCGCCCGCCAGCGCCTGCTGGACCTCAAGGATGAGTTGATTGCCCTGTCTGAAGGCGGCGGCGAGGACCGCAAGCCTGTGACGCTTGATCAGCAATCGGTCGGGCGATTATCACGCCTCGATTCCATGCAGGTCCAGGCCATGGCCAAGGCCGCCGAATCCCGCCGCGCCATGGAAATCCGGCGCATAGACGCGGCGTTGAAACGGATCGAGGCAGGTGAGTATGGCTGGTGCGTGGAATGCGGCGAGGCCATCGCGCCCAAACGGCTGGAGAGTGATCCGGCCGCCCCGCGCTGCGCGGCCTGCGCCTAGGCGATGCGGGCCACACCCGTATAGTCATAGCCGACAAATTTCGGCGTCTTCTTCACATATTCGGTGACCAGATGATCGAAGCGGAATCCGCCCGCCTCCACCATTTTGTCGATGGGGCGCGTCAGGTGACAGCCGCCGCCGATCATCTTCCAGACCGGCTCCAGCCGCCTCTGCCATTTGAAGACATCGGCATCCGGTGCCGCGCCATGTTCCAGAACCAGCAATTTGCCGCCGGGCTTCAGGATGCGCCGGATCTCGGAAAAGGCACCCGGCACATCCGGCAGTGAGCACAGCGTATAGGTCAACACCACCGTATCCGCCTGCCCGGTCTCCAGAGGCAGATTCTCGGCCACCCCTTCCACCAGCTCGATCGGAAAGGGCAGGCCTGCAATCGCCCGGCCGGCTTTCTTGCGCATCCCGGGATTGGGCTCGATGCCGATCAGCGCCTTCACCTTGCCGGGATCATAGAATTGGAGATTGGGCGCAGCGCCCATGCCGATCTCGGCGACCACGCCGTCCGCTTCGGGCACGATTTTCGAGCGCTGTTTCATGATCGGCCCCTGCTTGCAGGAGGTATCGATCAGATTGGGCAGGATAAAACGGTTATAGAAAGCCATGGGAGAATTCCTGACATTGCTGCGAATGCGGATCAACTTCTTTCTCACTAATTCCTTGTTTGACAAAGAGAAAATTTCTGACCTAATTCCTTATTACTAGTATGGTTATACATAGGGAAGGGACCAGAATGGCCAAGAAGGGAAAACTCAGCCGCCGATCATTCCTGACCAGCGTCGCAGGCAGTGTAGCGGCAATCGGGGCGATCGGCGCGGTGACAGGAAGCGCTGTCGCCTAGACCTATACCGGACGCTCGGATGCTGACAGCGGCGCATACGCGGACCGGACCGGCTATGGCCGGGGGCAGCGAACGGGATATTCCGACAATGACACTGGCTCCAATGCCGACCCGGCCAATTACGGACGCAACAGCCCATCCAACACCAACCGCACCAACGTCACCGACCGGGACAGCGGATCATCAGCCGATCCGGCCGGACGCGGACGTCGCTGCCGCTAGGTAGCCGCACGAATGACATTGGCGTTGGCCCAACCTCGTCGGGCCAACGCTAGTCGACGCCGGGAAAACTCTCAACAAACTTGATTGTGATGTCGCCAAAGCTGTCCACAAAGCGGATGGTAAAATCGGGAAAACTCTCGACAAACTCCCATTCACCGCAGTCATCGGGAAAGCTCTCGACGACTTTCACATTGAGGTCGGGAAAGCTGCTCACCACCTCGACATCAATATCGGCAAAACTTTCAACGACCTGCACCTCGCCATAAAGCGGGATGCCGTTCCAGGTGCAGTCTTCGCCAATGTCGGACGCCGCCAAGGCCAGTAATTCAAGCATGGTGTTTCTCCCCGCATCGCAGGACAGCACACATTACATGAATGCAGGCTGACGGATCAGGCCGCCGCTTTCAGCTTCTCGGCGATCTGACGCGAAATATTCTCATTGCCGGCAACAATCGCGCCGGTCTCCAGAGGATCGCCCTGACCATCGGCTTCGATGTGATAGCCACCCGCCTCGCGGATCATGATGATCCCGGCGGCAATATCCCACGCCTTCAGATCCCGCTCCCAGAACGCATCAAAGCGTCCGGCGGCGGTCCACGCCAGATCCAGCGAGGCCGCGCCGTAGCGGCGGATACCCGCCACGCTCGGCATGATCTGGTGCAGCTCTTTCAGGAAGCGCGCATGCCCCTTCTTGCCGAAATACGGCGTGCCGGTGGCAATCACGCAATCCATGAGTTCCTTGCGGCCGGAGACGCGCAGACGCCGGTCATCCAGCCAGGCCCCATAGCCTTTTTCGGCATGGAACATGTCGCCATTGACCGGGTTGTAGATCACCCCGGCGACGATCTCGCCCAGACGTTCCAGCGCGATCGACACGGCAAAATGCGGCTGGCTGTGCAGGAAATTCGTCGTCCCATCCAGCGGATCGACGATCCAGCGGTGGGTCTTGTCCGTCCCTTCGACCTCGCCGCGCTCTTCCATCAGGAAGCCATAGCCCGGCCGGGCCGCATCCAGCGCTTCATAAATGACGTCCTCGGCCTTGCGGTCCGCAGCGGACACAAAGTCTGCCGGGCCCTTGCGGGAGACCTGAAGGTGTTCAACTTCGCCAAAATCACGCGCCAGACCACGCCCCGCCTTGCGGGCCGCATTCTGCATGACTTCCATGAGGGCGGTGACGCGTCCCACTATTCGGCCCGCTTCTGATAGCTGCCGTCTTCGGTCGAGATGATAACGCGCTCGCCGACACCGACGAAGGGCGGCACGGCCGTGCGCACACCATTGCTCAGCACGGCCGGCTTGTAGGAATTGGCCGCCGTCTGGCCTTTGACGACCGGCTCGGTATCGGCAATTTCCAGCTCGACAAATTGCGGCAGGGTCAGGCCGATCGGCCGGTCTTCATAGAATTCCAGCACCACCACCATGCCATCGGTCAGGAAGGACGCCGTCTCCTCGCCGATGAAATCCATCTGCAATTCGATCTGCTCGTAATTTTCCTGATCCATGAAGGTCGCCATCGCATCGTCCTTGAACAGGAACTGGAAGTCCTTCTGTTCCAGACGCACGCGCTCGACCTTGTCCGCCGCGCGGAAGCGTTCATTCAGCTTGCGGCCATCGAGGATATTTTTCATCTCGACCTGGGCAAAGGCACCGCCCTTGCCGGGCTTGACCGCGAGGGTTTTTACCACCGTCCAGAGCGTGTCCTGATGCTGCAGCACCATGCCCGGCTTCACTTCATTCCCGTTGATCTTCATGGACGACCATCCCGTTCGCTGTCTTCACGATGAAACCCGGCCCCCGCACGCAAGGGCGAGGGCCGGAAAGTTGCGCGCGTCCTATCAGGCAGCGCGGCGGGCGGCAAGCGCGAAGGCGCTATATGTCCTCCTGCCGCGGCAGGCGATATCCACCGAACAGCCAGTTGAAGACATCCTTCACGATAAAGCTGGCCCCGCCGAGCGCCGCAATGGCGGCATCGCGGCTGGCACCGCCTTGCAGGAAGGCCGGCAATTGCGCTTCCAGCTCCGGGAAGAACTGGCCAAGGAACATGACCGCCAGAACGGCCGCCCCCACCCAGGCCAGCGCGAGAATGAAACCCTTTCGGCGGCCCCGCCGCCGGGCGGTGCCAAAGCGGTCGCTTCTGTCGGCGTCCGACATCACCGACCGGACCGCTTCGCGAAGTTCGGGGCTTTCCAGAAGCCGCGCACGGATCTGTTGCGGTTCGCGTTCGCCGGTCGCCGTAGCGGCCAGCGAGAGGACTTGCGCACCCTGCCCGCCCGAGCGGACCCGGCGCGCCATGGCGTCATCGAAACCGGCCAGCAGCAAGAGCTCGCGCGCCTGATTGCGTCGTTGATGTATCATACCCAGCTCCCGTAATTCTGATCGCCCGGAATATCCTGCGGGCTGACGACCGGAGGCGGGTCGGAATAACCGGCCACCGGCTTTGGCTGGGACAGGGCATAGGCGCTCATCAAACGCCGGGACCACCCCATTCCAAACACGGAGAAGGTCGAAAGCTGACCATAGAAATGCATGCGCCGCGCGGCATATTCCTCGACCAGCGCATCCGGATCAGCGGCATTGACCGCGCCCATCGTCTGCGGACCGATAATGCCATCATCCGCCACACCCGCCGCCTGTTGCAGGAAGCGTTTCGCCCGGTGCGGCCCGTGATTTACCGCCGCATCGAACAGCATGAAGGCAATGCCATCGGGCATCTCGCCACAGCGGCAGACATCCCAATAGCGATCCTTGTAGATCTGGCCCGCTTCCTGAAGTGTCAGATGCTCCACATCGCTCTTGGTGACCGGCGTACCGCGCCATTCGGCCAGCGTGCCGATGGTGATGCCCATATTGGTGGCACCGCCGGGATCGCTGGGATGATCCACATATCCGCCCTCGAAGGACAGGACGTGTTCCAGAGCCGTATCAAAAACAACCGCCATGACAATCTCCCCTGTTCTGTCTGACGGATGAAAGCTGGCCGAGGGTCAAGGCTTCAAATAGGCCCAATCAGGGTTTTCACGCCCGATATGGGGCGATTTCGGACCCGATCTGTTCATCTTCGATTGGGGTTGGCGCTCGCCGGTCTAACGAGAAATGCGGTTGCGATAGGCTTCGACCTCGGACTGGACATCCTCAACCACGGCTTCGGAAAACACATTGGCCAGGTCGGTTTCCAGTGCCGCGGCCAGACGGGCGCGATCGACATTCACAGACCGGGAACCGTCCATTTCGTATTCGGCCATCAGCGCCCAGTAATAGGCCCGCACCGGATCACGCGGCACGCCATAACCGCCCGCCAGCGCGACGGCATAAAGGAAGCGCGATTCCGCATCCCCGCCGACTGCGCCCTGTGCAAACCATTCCGCCGCCGTCGCCGCATCGGCTTCGCCGCCGCCAGTCCCGTTGAGCAGCATCAGACCGTATTGCCCCATGGCGGGCGCAAACCCGGCTTCGGCCGATTGCCGGACCATGGCAATAGCGAGCTCGGCATCTTCCGGCCCGCCCTCGCCAGCGCTTGCCATCAGGCCGGCCTGCAAGGCCGCCTCGGCATGATTGGCCTCTGCGGCGCGGACATACCATTCGCGCGCGGCTTGTGGATTGTTCGGTCCGCGTTCCCAGACATCATACATCTGGGCCAGCTGGAACATGGCCTCGGCATTGCCCTGACTGGCCGCCCGCTCGGCCCATTCCAGCGCAAAGGGCGCATCCTGCGGCACGGGTGAGGCTTTCAGGATCAGGGCATAGGCCAGCATGGCGTCGATATTTCCCGCCTGCGCGGCGCGCTGGAAATAGCCCCGCGCCTCGGTCGGCAGAAGGCTGGCCCGGGCCGCCTGTGCCATCCGGCCCAGCCGATAGAGCGCCACGGGTTCGGTCTGGTCCGCCGCCCGGCGATACCAGCGCACGGCCTGCGCATCACTGGCTTCTTCGATCTGACCGTTTTCATGCAGCAGGCCCGCCAGCGTCGCCGCCCGCGCATGCCCGCCGGAGGCCGCATTGCGCGCATGCACATAGGCGGTTTCAAAATCCTCCGTCGCATAGGCCAGCTGCGCCCGGTCAAAGATCTCGGCCAGGTTCGCTGTGCTCGATGGCGCCGTGGTCACCGGCGCATCTTCATCCTCCAGCGACAGGGCATCGTTCTGACGTTCCGCATCAATCAGCTGCAGACCGCGCAAGAGCGGTGCCGGCGTATCATCGTCGGACGCCGCCTCTTCGGCCGGTGCATCGACAGTCGGTGCATCAACAGATGGTGCATCAACAGATGGTGCATCGTCCTGTGCGGATGCCTGTCCGGTGATCAGAAGAAGGAAAAGAAACAGCGCGGCCAATACGCGACAGACCATGGTCAACCTCGTCTACTCGCCCCGCATCAATGAATGGAACGCTATAACGGCTGCTGCCGGTCCGTCCACATGCGACCACACACCCGAAGACACGGCGAGGAAGTCCGCGCCCGCCTCGATCAGCGGTTTGGAGTTGTCCACCGTGATCCCGCCAATGGCGACACAGGGTAATTCAAACAGGTCCGACCACCACTCCAGTATCTCCGGATCCGCCGTGGTCGGCGCGTCCTTGGTCGTGGTCGGATAAAAGGCCCCGAAAGCGACATAATCGGCCCCGGCCTCGCCCGCCTCCATCGCCAGATGGCGGCTGTTGTGACAGGTCACACCCAGCATGCGGTTGGGCCCGATCGCCGCGCGCGCCGCCTTGGCCGGGACATCGCCCTGCCCGACATGCACACCATCACAGCCCAGCGCCACAGCCAATTCCGGATCATCATTCAGGATGACCGCCACGCCCATCGATTGCGCGAGTTTGATCAGCGGCGGGGCGAGGCGTTTGATCTCCTCGACCGGATGATCCTTCAGCCGCAGCTGCAGGGCCGCCACCTCACCGGCCGACAGGGCCTCGGCGAGCGTGTCTTCAAATCCGGCCTCAAGGCGCGGCGGCGTGATCAGATAGAGCTGGCAAGTCATGACGTGCTCTTAGCGCGGAACGGCGTTCACGCGAAGCGGCTATTGAAGCGGGAACACCCAGTTGCCGTCCTCGCGCTGGACGGCGCTGAAGCAGCGGTAACTATCATAAACGCTATCGAACAGCTGATCACGTGTACGCGGCCGGTGTTCGGCAAAGCAGCTAGCCGCAACACATTCGCAAGCGCCCGCCTCCCAATGCCATTCAACGCGTTCGTCTGGATCATGGTATTCCGAAATCCAGAAGAATGTGTCCGGTGGCTGCCGCGTATACCACCCGCCAACGGCAACGTCGGAATAGGCCACACGAAGTTGGTCCAGCAGATCACCGGTAGGCTCCACTAGCCGCGGGCGTTCGTCAGGCAATTGCATCTCAAGGGCTGAATGTTCCCGAAGTATATCAACGATAGCGGTGTCGTAGAATTCTGTAGAACGGTCGCCACAAACAACAAAACGGTCGACACCGGGCTGAGGCGTTCCAGAACAAAAGGCCGAGTATTCGCCCTCGATCAGGATCGTATTGTATCGCGCAGTGGCGTCTCCCGCGCGGCCGCCTACAAAACTCACTCCGGCGCAATTATGGCTCCCGCCATGCATGCTCCGTGGACTGGGCCAGGGCTCGCCTTCGCCGGGCTCATCACAAATCGCACAATTGAGATCAAAACATTCATTGGCGCGAACAATCGCTCGGACCCGTCGCCCATCCCACGCCCAGGGGTCCTGATGGATTTCTTCAATCGTCACCAGAGGCGGCAGCCCTACATCCCGTTCCCAGACCTGTAAAAGCGAGGGCTCTGTCAGCTCTCCTGCCCGGTCAGTGCAAAGTGCTACCGTGTGGCGCGTGATGGTCGCATATTCAAAGTCGTAATCGACATCGCCAACACATCGCGTGCTATATGTCGCTTCGATCAGGGCGAGGCTATTTCGGACGGCGTGATCTGCGTTCCGCCCGGTAGAAAAGCTCTCAACGCCAGCGCAGTATGGTGATGACCATGATGCCGGATCACCGTCGTCATCAGTTTCGGAGTGAGTTTCGGGCTCATCGCAAACCCGACAATTAGGCCCGATGCACTCGTTGAAGTACCCGGCCACGCGGATCCGCTGAGCATCCCAACTGTCTGGATCACGATGCAATTGCTCAATCGTCACCAGCGGTGGCGCGGTTTCTGGCTCGACCGCCTCCGACTGGAGCAGCACCGCCGCAATCATCCATTCCAGCCCCATCATCCTGTCACTCCTGATACGCTTTGAACTCTAACGGACAACCGTCACACCTCACAAGTAGAGCGTTTAAATCTGTCGCCATGTCCTGCCGCGCGAACCCGCTCGCCTTCCACGAGAATGATGTTGCGAAACCGTCATATTTCACACAGCGTCCGGACCGGGTGGGGAGGACATGCGAAAATGATGCGTATTCTCAATATGCTGATCCTAAGCGGATTGGCGATCTGGGCGGCCTCGTTCTTCTTGAGCGGCCCGGCCTCCAGCGCGGGAACAACCACATTGACCATGGAAGAAAGAGCCGCCTTTGCCAAAGAGGCCTGCACCGCCGCCTGGGCGGCCATGCCCGGTTTCGGTCCGGTGACCGCAGGCGCGGCTGAAGCGCGCGAGGATTATGACGAGGTCTATGCCTGTACCGGCATCGTGCCGCAGGCGGGCGAAGTCCTGCTGGTCGCGCGCTATGCTGGCGGTCCGCGCGAACACGCGGTCAGTTACCGCATTGATGCCTTGTGCGATGCCACGGGCAAGTCATTGCTGGAAGATGGCGGCCGTATGCCGGAGGCGTGCGAGAGCTGAAGGCAGAGCTACAGAGAAGCCAGCACGCAGTGCATGGTCCAGCGATTGAGACGCTATGGATCAACCGCGACCGTCTTCCAAAGGCGCTGAAAATCCGGCAAGGTTGAGCTCCCTCAGCTTTCAACAGGCGGAAACGTCATATTCAATCCTGCTCTATTCCTGGCTTTGGGCCTTGCATCGCAAACAGACGACGGCGCACCGGACACAATTTTCGTCGATCTGGTCTATGAGTTTTCCATCACCAACAACGAAGACGAACCTGTTTGCATACCGTCGGATTTGCTAACCAGAACAATTGTGGCGAACGCCTTCCAGATGGTCCTTGAAGACGGAAGCCTGGAGGTTCGGGAATACGATGCGGGGGGCGCTATCGATTTCGACGCAATTGATTGGGTTTCCCTTGCGCCCGGGCAGTCGGCAAATGTCACGCAAAGAATTATCGAGCGGGTCGCGCATCCGTCATTGCACCGGTGGCGCAGTATTGCGGTTCGCTATCTATACATAGATTGTTCGATACTTGATCTGACAGATAAGCAACGCGAACGTCAGGATGACGCTCTGATCAGCCACGGGCTTTCAGAGCCTCACGAATTCTCGATATCGGCAATGCGCCTGACGAATATCATCGACTGACCGGATATGGCGCGCCGTCCGCCCGTTTGAAAAAAGTCTTCATGTTTCACGGCGCCAACACAATGACGACCAGGAGCTCAGCCCGGTGACAAGAGTGGCAGGTCTGGTCCACACCCGTCTCCACATTGTTCAACACGTCATCGGCAGTCTCGCGCCATCGCCCCTCACCGCAGATTCGCCTCCAGCATGGCGCGATAGGTGCGGATGCGTTCGACATAGCGCACTGGTTCATGCCCGCGGGCATAGCCATAACGGACAGTCTGGTAGTATTCCGGCCGGGTGAGGAGCGGCAGCACCTCTTCCATCACCGCCCAGGAATTCTTGTCGCGCCCGAGACGTTCGGCCAGCGCCCGCGCATCATAGATATGGCCCATGCCGATATTGTAGGCCGCCAGCGCGAACCAGAGCCGGTCTTCGCCCTCAATGGCGTCGGGCAGGCGATCATAGAGATCGGCGAGATATTCCGCCCCGCCCTCGACCGACTGGCGCGGATCAAGCCGGTCGGAGACGCCGACGCGTTCCGCTGTGGGCAGGGTGAGCATCATCAGACCCCGCACGCCCGTCGGGCTGACGGCCTCCGGGTCCCAGTGCGATTCCTGATAGGCCTGCGCGGCCAGCAATTCCCAGTCGAAGGGCCGACGATCCGATGCGGCCCGGAAATAGCCCATATAGCGCGGCAGGCGCTCTTCCAGACGCCGCACAAAACGCGCGGTCTCGACATAGTCGAACACGCCATAATCGCCGAACCAGCCCGCCTCGATCTCCTCGATCAGACCAAAGGCATGCGCCTCGGCAAACCATTGATCGAGCGCTTCGGCGAGCCCCTCCACCCGGCCGGAATGCGCCCAGGCGAGCGCGGCGTCTTCCGACAGGTCGAGCGGGGTGATCAGTTCGGGATGCCGGCGGCGCGCGAAAGTGACAATGTGCGAATCCGCGACCGTGCAATCGATGCGCCCGCGATCCACCGCCTCCAGCAGGGGCAGGGCCGAGCCCGCCGGACGCTCGTCAAATTCAATGCCGGGATAATCCGCCTGCAGGGCCCGCAAGGTTTCCGCATAGGAGGAGTCCGCGACCACGGCGAGGCGCAAACCCGCCAGCTCCTCGACCGAGCTGGCGCTCTCCCCGCCCCGGCGGCAGACCAGACGCTCACGCACATTCTTATAGGCCGGACCGAATGTGATGCGCTCGGAACGCACCTCATTGATCGTCAGATTGGCGGCGGCCAGATGGCCTTCGCCATTCTCCAGCGCATCGATCAGCGCGCCGATATCGCGCATTTCGCGGAAGCGCACGCTGAGCCCGTATTCGTCGGCAAAGGCGGACACGAGGTCCACCTCGAAGCCGTCCGGCGCGCCATTGCGCTGCTCGTAGATGGTCGGACCTTCCAGGGTCAGCACGACCAGCTCCCCGCCTTCAAGAATGGCATCGAAGGTCGCGTCCTCGCGGGTTGGCGCAGAACACTGGACGAGAACCAGCGCACTGGCCGCAATGGCCAGTCCCGCCCATGTCTGCAAGATCATTCGGGTCATGGTCATCAAGACTAGGGCTTAAACCCGCACTGTCAAAAATGGCCCGCCCTCACAGGCCTTCGGCGCGCGCCTTTCGCCAGTAGATCAATGCCAGAACGGTGACGACCAGCGGCACCATCAGGCCATATTCGTCGATCCAGAACTCGGTCTGTTCCGTTTCGAGCGTCAGCGGCGTGTAGATTTTCTGGATAAAGATATTATGCGCCCCGTGGAACATGACGGCGGGCCATAGGGAGCCCGAACGGAAGGTGTAATAGGTCATGATCACCGACATGGCGACGATCATCAAAGTGAAGCAGGCCAGCTGGAACAGCGTGTTGCCGCCGCCATAGGCGATGATGACCGGAAAGTGCCAGACCGCCCATAACAGGCCGCTGACCAGACAGGTCGCCTCGAACGGCATCAGCTTGCGGAGCTCCCAGACCAGAAAGCCGCGCCAGCCGATTTCCTCACCCGCAATCGTGCCCAACGATTTCACGAATTGAACCACCGCCATGAGGACCACCATCACGGCGATCACGATCCAGGTGGACGCTTCGGACAGGCCCAGCTGCGCGCGCCATTCGGCGAACGTCTCCGGATTGCCCATGCCGCCAAAGCCGAAGAACCAGGCGAGGCCATAGGCGGCCGAGACATAGACCACCGGCACCAGATATCCGGCCCAGTTGGGCCCGAATCCACCCCAGCGCCAGGGCAGGCCGGTTATTGTCCGGCCCCTGAGCTTCAGCGTCACAAAAGCCGACAGGGCGGGCATCATCATCAGCGTCCCGACATAGAGCGAGGTCGGCACCAGACGCACGATTGCAAAATGGGCAACGCCGCTCCCGATCGTCAGGATCACCAGAAACAGGCCGAGCGTGGCGATGGTCGATCGCTTGTCCGTCGCGTGTGTGTCCATGGCCTTATTCCTCCTGCATCTCTGTTCCGGATTGACCGGACCGGTCGCGATATCTATAATTACACAATCAATTGTGCAATTAATTGTGGAATAATCAAGGCATGCAGAACAGCAACATCATGGACACCCACCCGCTAAGTGGAGCCTTCCTGTCGAACAAGCTGTTACGGCTGGTTGAGACGATTGCGGACCAGGGCGAGGTCTTGCTGGCCTCGGATGGCATCCAGATCCCGCCGCGCGCCATCTCCACCGTGCTGATGATCGGCGAGACGAAAGACGTCACCGCGGCAGACATTGCCGGCGCGCTGGATCAGCCGCACCAGCTCGCCACCCAGCGCGTGGCCCTGTTGATCGAACTGGGCCTTGTCACAAAGCGGCCCCATGCTACCGACAGCCGCAGAAAGGTTCTGGAGCTCACCGCAGAGGGTCAGGCGCAATATGCCCGGATAATGGACATGCTCGGCCATATCCGGGCGGCCATGGACGCATTGTATGAAGAGCTGGGCTGCAATCTGGCCGACATGGCGGTGAAGGCCGTCGACGCTTTAAACGACCGCCCCCTGATCGCACGCATCGGCAAATAGGCCGGCACGGGCAGAAATACGGACCAATGTAACCTCGCCCGGCGGCTCCGCTTGCCGCGCCTCCGGCTTTGCCGCGTCATTTTATGTTATGGCATCAAAAAGATGTCTGGATTGGACCGGTCTCGGCTAGCACCGAGCCGCGCTCATCCGCGATATGCCCGGAGATGGCCTAGCCCGTGTCGCACCCGAATGTGCCGGTAGAGGCCGAGGTGCTGTCATAAAGCACCAGCGGCGCATCCATACGCAAAACACGCCAAAGCACAATTCAAAGAACTCACCAGACATTGGTGTGTGTCCCCGTTTTTACCCTGCGCCGGGATTGCTGCGGGTCAATTCGGCGTGCCGACGGTCTGGCTTCGGGGCTGAAACCTAGTTCGCACTACACAGCAGATTGACAATCGCTCCGCAATTGCCGCCGCGGCATTGAGTGCCGCTTTCGACATGGACGGTTCCGCCATACTGGCGGGGATCCGCGACCGTGTAGCCCGCCGCTTCACGCGCGCCGGCAATTTCGCAGATCAGGTCCGCACCGGAGTCACCGCAGGTGCGCATGGAGGCGTTCGCACAGTGATCAACTGCGCTGCCATTCACGCGGGGAACCGCAAAAAACAGCACGCCGCCCTCGCCGCGGCTTTCGCCGGTCACATTCAGAAAAGCGGGGCGCTGCGGGTCAAAGCCATTGCCCGGAACTTGCGGTCGTTGAGGCGTGGTGGGTCCACCGCCAACCCGTCTCATCGAAGAAATTGTGTTGTCCAGACTGAATATGGACAGGTCGGGAATAGAGGATCCGAGTCTCTGGCACCGGCTCCCGTAATTGGCATCTACGCAAACTTCCCAGACCTCGCCTGCGGCAATGGCCAGCGAACTCGCGCGATCATTGAATCCGGAGGAGCGGAGATTGCTGACATCGGTCGGCGCGTCATACCGGTCACCGAAATAGCCCACCGAATCGAACAACCGGATTCCGGTGCGTGGAGCATCCACAGGCCGGGTCCCGCTCGGCGGAACAGTTGGACGTTGGGGCGGCGCAGAAGCCTGAAGAAAACGCACCGAACTGATACGATTGTCGAAACTGCCCAGACTCGCCGCATCGCCGCTGAAGCGCCGGCACTCACCGCCGTAATTTACATGTTCGCAAACCTGCCAGTCGCCGGCCACCTGGATGGACGAGGCGCGGTCGTTGAAGTTGAGGTTGACAAGATTGGAGCCATCCTGATCGACACGGACAGTCACGGCGCGGCCCGTGAAGTTGGGACCATCCCACAGGATGATGGATGCAATCCGGCTGGCTTGCGGCGATTGGGCTCCCGCAATGGAGGCCGGAATTGCGAGCATGAGGCCCGCCAATGCGCAAGCTTTCAACATAAGTAACTTCATAATTTCCCCCCGACTTTCTATCAGCTTAGCACCGACAACAGGAAAAGGGAAACCGGCCTGGAACGTCCATTATCGGCATTGTTCTGATTTTGCCCCGGGGGCGCATGGACGCTCTTGGGCCAGACTCGCCAATACGTATTCGGTGTGATTAGTATCCCGTATATCAACCGGGGGGTCTTACATGTTGCGTTCTCTATTGGTGTCGGCGCTATCTGCATTGATCGGCGGACTTGCGGCGGCCGATGAGGTTTGGGAAGGCGAGGATGGAAGCCGGATTATCTATGAACGCGACGAAGCCAGCTACGCCGTCTTCCGCGGTCCGGGTAATGTCTTGTATTATTTTGACGGGCTGGCTGGAAACTATTCGAACAGGCAAGGTGTATTCACCGGCTATTGGTTTGTCGAGAATGGCCAATCCGATAACAGGGAGCAGGCATGCCGGACCGGAAATGACGGTTCTCTGGTTTATGCGAGCGCCGCCATCCGCTTTTATTCGCCATCCTTTCCTTCGGGCTTTGAATTGGCTCGCGGCTACTGCGAGGGGCCGCGCGGTGCGGACGGGTATCCTCAGGAGTTCATCATGACATTCCACCACTACTCGCCGGTTACCAGTGTAGCCGGCGATGAACCGGAGGTGGATACGGGCTATAACGATAATCGGCCCGGAATGAACCAACAATACGAATGCATCGACAGGCTTCGTAACTTCCAGAGTTCATTCGCCAGGGTCCAGGACGTCGAGAGCGTTTATATTGAACAAAGCCAAAATTGGCGCGTAACAGGTACGATGATCAGCCAGTTCGAGTATCATCGACCGTTCGAATGCTTCCATGCCAATGGCCGCGTCGAGCGGATCGTCTTCGGTCAGGGACAACAACTGCCCTACCACTGACGGGGCGGGTCAAGCGGCCGAATGCCTGGGGCGTGCGAAAGCTGGACCCTCACACCCCCTCGGCGCGCGCCCGAGGATCAGCGCCAGCACCGAGCCGCGCCCATCCGCGATATACCAGGTGATGGCAGAACCCGTATCGCACCCGAATGTGCCGGTAGAGGCCGAGGTGCTGTCTGACCCAGCCCCCTGATCCGGGCTGATCGTTAGTAGAGTCTGTTCGCCTTTCTTTCTGGTTTTGGTTCAAGGTTCAAGGCCCGGTGAGCGGAGCCCATGCGTAGCTCAGGCGAACCGGGCCGGTGTTTGCGGGTTTGCTGGGCGTAGATGACCGGGGCCAGCCCTCCCAGCGAGGTGTGGGGCCGGCAGGTATTGTAGTCGATCCGCCAAGCCTCGATCAGGGTTCGCGCTTCGGAGAGTGACGAGAACAGGTGCTCGTTCAGGCACTCGTCCCGCAGGCGGCCATTGAAGCTCTCCACGAAGCCATTCTGCTGGGGCTTTCCCGGGGCGATGTAATGCCATTCGACACCGCGCTCTTTCTGCCAGCGTAGGATGGCGTGGCTTGTCAGCTCCGTGCCATTGTCCGAGACGATCATGGCCGGCTTGCCGCGCCGGGCGATGATCCGGTCCAGTTCCCGGCCCACGCGCACGCCCGAGAGCGAGGTGTCGACCGTGATCGCCAGTGCTTCACGGGTGAAGTCGTCCACCACGCACAGGGTGCGGAAGCGACGCCCGTCGGTAAGCGCATCCGCCACGAAGTCCAGGCTCCAGCGCTGGTTGGCGCCGCTCGGCAGCAGCATGGGACGGCGCGTTCCCGTGGCCCGCTTGCGGCCCCGGCGTCGGCGTACCGCCAGACCTTCCTCGCGGTAGATACGGTAAAGCTTCTTGTGGTTCGCATTCAGCCCCTCCCGGGCCAGAAGAATGCCCAGACGGCGATAGCCGAAGCGGCGACGTTCGCCAGCCAGGTCGCGCAACCGCTCACGTAGACGCTCATCGCCCGCATCGCGCTTGCGATACTGGAAGGTCGAGCGGTCCAGCCGGACCAACCGGCACGCCCGACGCTCGCTCAGCCCGTGCGCCTCCACCAGGTGACGCGCGACCCGCCGCTTCACATCGGGCGTTAGAAGTTTTTTGAGGCGAGATCCTTCAGCGCCGCATTGTCCAGCATCTGCTCGGCCAGTAACCGCTTCAGCTTGGCATTCTCTGCTTCCAGCGTCCGTAGACGCTGAGCATCCGACACCGTCATGCCGCCGAACTTGGCCTTGTACTTGTAAAAGGTCGCGTCCGAGATGCCGTACTTGCGGCATAGCTCCTTCGTCGTGACACCCGCTTCGTGCTCGCGGAGCATCCCGATAATCTGTTCTTCCGAATAACGGCTCTTGCGCATCGTCCATCCTCTTCTCGATGGACTCTACCATCCCGTGGCCGGAATTCAGGGGGCTGGGTCATGTCATAATGCGCCAGCGGGGCATCCATACGCAAAACACGCCAAGGCACTATTCAAAGGACTCACCAGACATTGGTGTGTGCCCGTTTTCTCCGTCAGAAAACGATGAAAAAGACCATCACGATAACCAGGACGACCAGGGGCACCCACAAAATGAGAGAAAAAATTGTCAGATAGCGGGCCCATATCGCTTCGCGGGGATCAATGACAACTTTGTGGGTTCGGCGATAAAGCCAAATACGAATGAATGTGATTATCACAAAGGCGACCATGGCAACATTGCTGGCAACAAACCACCAAATCGCCCATTGAAACGGGACAATAGAAAATCCACTCGCCAGATTGGGGAGGTATAGAAAAAAAGCAGACGCCACCCAGGACGATAGGACAACGATTTTAACCCAACCCCACCAATTACGATTTTTCATAGCTCTCTCTCACTCGTGAGCGTCGGGACACGATATCAAGTCCGGAGGCGGAGCGGCAGCGACACGACGGCTCGGACATGACGCGCTACGAACCGCATTGATCGAACCATAGCGTGCCAAAGCACGTTCACAAGACAGGGCTCCCGGGTCGTTCCTGCCCATGTCCGATGCCACTCCTGACTCCGCCGACTACCACTGCCTCCAGCGCTCGACCGGCTCCGCGAACCCCTACACGTCTGATGACGCCCCTGACTCCACCCGCTACTTTGTTTCATTGTGTTAAAATGATAAATCGAAGAGTGGGGCGGAGTCTCGGGACTGCAAGGCCAGAGCGCGGCAGCATTCTCTACCGATGAGCGCCAAAGCGCCGCGCGGCCTTATCCCCGGCCTGCCCTCACCGCCTAGACTCGCCGCCGGAGACCGTGCCGCCGCGCCGCCATCCTGACCGGTGCGGCGCGCCTTATGCCCCTAAAGCGGTCGGAGACAGTCGGAGACAATCGGAGAAAACCGGAGATGAACTGGAGACAAACTGGAGGCTCGCCGGAGGCATGCCGTTGACCGGCCACGCCTTGCCGCACAGGGCTTTACGCCCGGCACAGGCCGGATTTGCCGCAGTCGTAGTAGTAGGAGACGAAAATCGCTATCCCCGCAAAACTATCCACGCCAGCCGGAGGGCATGGATTTCATGCCTCCGGCCAGCGCCATGGATATCAGCCCTGCTGTTCCAGCTCCGGTGTCCACTCCCCGATGGAGGCCAGGCCATTCATGCGGGCGCGGTGATTGAATGCCTTTTGTCCAGCCTCGGCATCCTTGCCATTCCAGGCTTTCAGCGGCGCAGCCTGCAGCGCGCGGCCATAGGAAAAGGTCAGCGCCCAGGGCAGATCATACGCCGCATTCATGGCGTTGAGATGCGCGGTGGCTTCCTCGTCCGACTGCCCGCCCGACAGGAAGGCAATGCCCGGCACCGCCGACGGTACGCAATTGGACAGGCACTGGACCGTCAGATCGGCCACGTCCTCGACGCTCGCCTGTTCGGGGCACTTCTTGCCGGCGATGATCATATTCGGCTTGAGGATAATGCCTTCGAGCTGAACACCTTGCGCATAGAGTTCATCGAAGAGCTTCTTCAGCGCATATTCGGTGACTTCATAACAGCGCTCGATCGTGTGATCGCCATCCATCAGGACTTCCGGCTCGACAATCGGCACAATGCCCGCTTCCTGACACAGGGCGGCATAGCGCGCGAGGGCGTGCATGTTCACATCCACGCAATAGGGCGAGGGAATGCTGTCATCACCATCGCGGCCCATCTCGATCACGGCGCGCCATTTCGCAAAGCGGGCGCCGAGTTCGTAATACTCGTTCAGGCGGTCGCGCAGACCATCGAGGCCTTCGGTGATTTTCTCGCCCGGCGCACCGGCCAGATCCTTGGCGCCCAGATCAACCTTGATGCCCGGCACCGCGCCGGCATCGGAAATCAGCTTGGCCAGCGGCGTGCCATCGGCGGCTTTCTGGCGCAGGGTTTCATCATAGAGGATGACGCCGGAGATATACTCATTCATCGCCGGCTGGGTGCGGAACAGCATTTCGCGCCAGTCGCGGCGGCTGTCCTCGGTCGAGGTCAGCCCGATCGTGTCAAAGCGCTTTTTGATCGTGCCGGTGGATTCGTCCGCCGCCAGAATGCCCTTGCCATGTGCCACCATCTGGTTGGCGATTTCGTTGAGTTGTTCGAGATCCATCGTCTTGTCCCCAGCAGATCAGAAATTTTTCGAAGTCTAGCGTTAATCGGTAACGGCTTCCACGCCCGGAAGTGTTTTGCCTTCCATCCATTCCAGGAACGCGCCGCCCGCAGTGGAAATGAAGGTGAAATCGCCCGACGCCCCGGCCTGGTTGAGCGCCGCGACGGTATCGCCGCCACCGGCGACCGCAATCAGATTGTTTTCCCGCGCGCGCTGTCCCGCATATTTGGCCGCTTCCACCGTGGAGGTGTCAAACGGCGGCGTTTCGAACGCGCCCAGCGGACCATTCCAGATCAGCGTCTTGCAGGCATCAATGGTATCGGCCAGCGCATCCACCGTCGCCGGGCCGCAATCCAGCGCCATCATGTCGGCAGGGATCGCATCGACCGGCACGGTCAGCGTGTCCGGATGGGGCGCAAATTCGCGCGCGCAGACCAGATCGACCGGCAGGATCATCTCGCAGCCATGCTTGCGGGCAGCCTCCATGATCGCGCGGGCCGTGTCGGCAAAATCGGCTTCGAAGAGGCTCTTGCCAACATCATGGCCCTGGGCCGCCAGAAACGTATTCGCCATCGCCCCGCCGACAAACAGCTTGTCGACCTTGGTGACCAGGTTTTCCAGAAGCGCAATCTTGGTCGAGACTTTCGCCCCGCCCACAATCGCAATGACCGGGCGTTTGGGATCGCGCAGGGCCTGGCCCAGATGATCCAGCTCCCGCTGCATGGCGAGCCCCGCATAGGCGGGCAGCAATTCCGCCACACCGGCCGTGGAGCCGTGCGCACGATGCGCCGCCGAAAAGGCATCATTCACATAGATATCGCCCAGCTTCGCCAGCTCGGCGGCAAAGGCGGGATCATTCTTTTCCTCGCCGGCGTGAAACCGCGTGTTTTCCAGCAAAAGGACGCGGCCCCGTTTCAGCGCCGAAACCGCAACTTCGGCCGCCGGACCGATGCAGTCCCCGGCAAACTCGACCGGTGCCGCGATCATGTCCGCCAGCGGCGCAACCACCGGCATCAGAGACGCATCTGCCACGCGCTGGCCTTTCGGCCGGCCGAAATGCGCCAGCAGAATGATTTTCGCTCCGGCCGATTTCAGATGGGTGATGGTCGGCATGGCCGACATCAGGCGGGTGGCATCGGTGACAATGCCATCCTTCATCGGCACGTTGAAATCGACGCGGACCAGAACCCGCTTGCCGTTCACATCCGCGTCTTCAATCCGGCGCAATCTCATAACGTGTCCCGTCACTGCCGATTAGATAAACTTGCCCATGGCAACTGCCGTATCGATCATACGGCAGGCAAAGCCCCACTCATTATCATACCAGGTCATGACTCGCGCCAGACGGCCATCGATGACATTGGTCTTGTCGATGGCCACAATGGAAGAGCGGCTGTCGTGATTATAGTCGATCGAGACGAGCGGAATGTCGTCATAGCCAAGAATGCCCTTCATCGGGCCGTCGGCTGCCGCGCGGATCGCAGCGTTGATCTCTTCGGCGCTGGTTTCCTTCGACGGCGCGAAGACCATGTCGATCAGGGAAACATTCGGCGTCGGAACGCGCACCGCCGCACCGTCCAGCTTGCCCGCCAGTTCCGGCAGGACGAGGCCCACAGCTTTCGCTGCACCCGTCGAGGTCGGCACCATGGACATGGCCGCCGCACGCGCGCGGTGCAGATCCTTGTGATTGCGATCCAGTGTAGGCTGATCGCCGGTATAGGCGTGGATCGTGGTGACGTGACCGCGCTCGATACCGACGGCGTCGTTCAGCACCTTGGCGACCGGCGCGAGGCCATTCGTGGTGCAGGAGGCATTCGAAACCACCAGATCATCGGCAGACAATTGATCGTGGTTCACACCATAGACGATGGTCTTGTCCGCATTCTTGGCAGGTGCCGAGCACAGCACTTTTTTTGCGCCCGAACCCTCGATGTGCGCCATCGAAGCTTCCTTGGAATTGAACTTGCCCGTGCATTCCAGCACCAGATCAACACCCATATCACCCCAGGGCAATTGCGACGGGTCGCGGTTGGAGACCTTCTGGATCTTGCCAAAACCGGCATCAATCCAGTCATCCCCGACCGTGATCTTGCCCGGATAGCGGCCATGCACGCTGTCATAGGTCAGAAGGTGAGCGTTGGTTTCCGGTGTGGACGAATCGTTGATGGCGACAACTTCGATCTCGCCCCAGCGCTGCTCCTCAAGAACCGCGCGCAAAGCCAGACGACCAATGCGGCCAAAACCCGTAATAGCAACCCGAACAGCCATGCGAAATTCCTCTCGATGCGGATAGGCGCGGGCCCCGCAGGCCCGCCTGAAACAGAGTCGCGCGCCGTTTACCCGCTCTTACGCGCGGCGTCCACTCACACCCATCATTTCAAGGCATCTTTCCAGCGATTCCTGCCAGTCGGGCAGGATAATGCCATAGTCCGATTTCGCTCGCGTCAGATCGAGACGCGTATCTCCCGGACGTCTGGCCGGGGTTGGGTATTCGCTGGTCGGTATGCCGGACACGCGCGATGAAAGCCCGGCTCCGGAGATGGCGGCCTGCGCCAGATCCTTCCAGCTGGCTTCGCCGGTATTGGCGACATGCAATAATCCGCCGGGCGCGCCGCTTCGCAAATGTTCGCCCAGCGTCAGCAAGGCAGCCGCCAAAGCATTGGCTTCCGTGGGGCGGCCAATCTGGTCATCCACCACTTTCAACGCATCGCGCTCGGCAGCCAGACGCAGCATCGTGCGGACGAAATTTCTGCCCCCTGGCGCATACACCCAGCTGGTGCGTACGATCAGCGCCGAGGGATTTATCGCGAGCACGGCCTGCTCACCATCGGCCTTGGTCTGGCCGTAAACATTGAGGGGAGACACCTCGGCCGCTTCCAAATAGGGCGCGCCACCCAGTCCGTTGAAGACATAGTCGGTGGAGATATGAATGAAGGGCACACCCAGCACCGCGGCAGACCGCGCCAATGCTGCCGGCCCGGTCTCGTTGAGGGCGCGGGCCGCTGCGATCTCCGCCTCGGCCTTGTCGACGGCAGTGTAAGCGGCCGCATTGATGATGGCATCAGGTGCGATCTGCCCGACCAGGTCCGCGATCCCTTTCGGGTCGGCCAGATCAAACTGCGGTCGGCCCAGCCGGATCACTTCATGCGAACCCGCCTGCCGGGCAAGCGCCGTCGCCACCTGACCGCTGGAGCCGATCACAAGGACTTTCATGATTCAAACCGGAAAAGTTCGGGAAGGTCCGCGAGCCTTGGCGCAATACGGTCTTTGTCAGATGTCACTGCGGCATCCGTATCAAACGGCCAGCGGATTCCAATCGCGGGGTCGTTCCAGAATATCCCGCCGTCATGTTCGGCCGAATACGGATTGTCGACTTTGTAAGCGATCTCGCTATCCGCCTCCATCGTTACAAAACCGTGCGCAAAGCCCCGTGGAACCCAGAGCTGGCGGCCATTTTCTTCGGTCAAGGTTGCCCCCGCCCATTGCCCAAAGGTCGGCGAGCCATGGCGAATATCGACAACGACATCATAAATCGCGCCGCGCGGACAGCGAACCAGCTTGCCCTGCGCCATGGGCGGAGACTGAAAATGCAAGCCCCGCACCGTTCCAGGAGCCTTTGACCGCGAGGCATTGTCCTGAACAAACCGCGGCGCAGTCCCTACAAGTGCCTGAAAGCGTGCTTCATTCCAGGCTTCTTCAAACCAGCCACGCTCGTCTCCAAACCGCTTGGGCTCGATCAGAAAGGCGTCGTCAAACGGCCCGAAGCGTTCTATTTCTGGCAATTGCGGCTCCTGTTGGTGCGCGACTGACATTATTCTACCTGCTTGTTTAGAGCAGCAAAGCCTTGTCATCAGGCGCATCCCTTGCGAGAAGGCTCGCCAATCCGGAATTATTAATACAGCGCAGGTGTCCATTATGAAGGTGATCGTTCTCGGCGGCGACGGTTTTTGCGGTTGGCCTACAGCCCTACACCTTTCCAACAAAGGCCATGAGGTTGTCATCGTCGACAATCTTTCGCGTCGCAAGATCGACATCGAACTGGAAGTCGACTCGCTGACGCCTATCCAGCCCATGAGCGTTCGCCTGGCCGCATGGAAAGAAGTCTCCGGCAAGGATATCCGCTTTGTCGATCTGAATGTCGGCAAGGATTATCAGGAATTGCTCGATCTGATCCTGTCCGAGAAGCCGGACTCCATCGTGCATTTCGCCGAACAGCGCGCGGCACCCTACTCAATGAAATCCGCGCGTCACAAACGCTATACGGTCGACAATAATCTGAACGCCACCAATGATGTTCTCGCAGCCATCGTGGATTCCGGCCTCGACATTCACCTCGTCCACCTCGGCACGATGGGCGTATATGGATACGGCACGGCCGGAATGAAAATTCCGGAAGGCTATCTCAACGTGAAAGTGGAAACGCCGCTCGGCCTGATCGACACGGAAATCCTGTATCCGGCCAATCCCGGCTCCATCTATCACATGACCAAGACGCAGGATGCGCTCTTCTTCCATTTCTACAACAAGAATGACGGAATGAAGATTACCGATCTCCACCAGGGGATCGTATGGGGCACTCAGACCGAAGAAACCCGCAAGGATGAGCGCCTGATCAACCGGTTCGATTATGATGGTGATTACGGCACCGTGCTCAATCGCTTTCTGATGCAGGCGGCGATCGGCCACCCGCTGACAGTGCATGGCACAGGCGGACAGACCCGCGCCTTCATTCATATTCAGGACACAGTGCATTGTATCGAACTGGCCCTGACCAATCGTCCGAAGCCGGGCGAGCGTGTGCATATCATGAACCAGATGACGGAAACGCACCGCGTACGCGAGCTGGCCGACATGATTGCCAGCAAAACCGGCGCCGAAATCGCCAATATGCCTAATCCGCGCAACGAAGCAGACGAGAACGAGCTGCACGTCGAGAATGAAACCTTCCTGAAGCTCGGCCTGAACCCGATCACGCTGGAAGAGGGCTTAATGGATGAGGTCACCGAGATTGCGCGTAAATACGCCGACCGTTGTGATCGCTCGAAAGTGCCCTCTGTTTCCTATTGGAACAAGGACCGCGAAGCCGCTCAGACCGATACGACTCTGAAGGCGGTTTCCTAAAGCGCACCTTGCCGCGGCCAGCCCGGATCATTCGGGCTGCCATGGCCGCGCTCCGGATAGCAGAACGCAATCGCTTCATCGACGACCGATTGCGACGGCGTTAGCCCGCAAAAGTCGATCACTTGCTCGACAAACCGTTCAGGCCGCACCAGAGACTTTTCGTAACTGACCAATGCCGCTGGCAAGTCACACCCGGTCAAATATGTCAGGCCGCGCTGATACAGCGTCAGGGTTTCCTCAAGTGCCGTCAAAACCGGCTTTTCCGTCAGCAGGCTCACACGTTGGGCGGCCGCCTGTGGGTCACGCAGGACGCAGATAATGCGCGGTTTCGGCAGCAAGTCCTGAACCTGCGCCGCATAGAGCGCACCATGCGGGTCCTTCCAGCCCCATGATGAGCCGGACGCCGCGCGCTTCTCTATCACCGGGCGCATTCGGGAGACGGCGGCCTGAAAAACGTCTGACGCCGGGTCGCCAAGCTCCGCCACCCCGCCCCGGGCCTCCTGAATATCGAGATCCTCGTTATTTCCGACGCCTTGGCGCGCCCCCATATCCACGCCGAGAATGCGCAAGGCACCCGCCACCATGGACGTGCCGCCGCGCGGCGCACCGAAAACAAATATGCCCCTCCCTTCGCCTTGTTGCGGCGGATTGAGGACATGTAGCGGTTCAGAGCGTTCATACATGGCGTATTACTCGGTCAGCCAGTCAGACAGGCGGTTCAGAAAAACGATACAGGCTTCGAGCTGGCTGATATCGACAAATTCGTCCGGCTTATGGGCCTGTTCAATAAATCCCGGCCCACAGACCACCGTCGACAGCCCGGCCGACTGGAATTGCCCGGCTTCCGTCCCGAAAGACACATAGCGCTTGGCATTATCACCTGTCAGGCGTCGCGCCAGCTCTTCTGCCGGGCCATTCTCCTCGGGCCGAAGCGGCGGCGCATCCGAGCGCTGGATCACATCGATGCGCGCATCGGGGGCGTAGCGACGCATCTGAGCCTGCACCTGAGCGGCGTGCGCGCGCAAACCTTCCCCGACGGCACGCGCATCGTCCCAGGGCGCCGGACGCATCAGACTTTCAAACCAGGCGCGGCGGGCGAGAATGTTCGTCGCCGTCCCGCCTTCCATCTGACCAATTGTGATCGTGCCATAAGGCGGGTCAAACGGGCTGTCCGCAGGCGCATTGGATCGCCAGATCTCAGCCTGATCGACCAGATATTGCATCAGCGGGACAGCATGGGTCACCGCGCAGGCCCCGTCCTCGACCTTGGACGAGTGCGCCTCAAGCCCTTCGATGTCCACGCGTACGGAATAGAGCCCCTTATGACCGGTCACGACTTTCATGCCCGTCGGCTCTCCGATGATGGCGATGCGCGGCTGTGGCCCGCCTGCCGTCATTTCGCGGATCATGTCCGGCGCCCCCAGACACCCCACTTCCTCATCATAGGAAAATGCAAAATGGACCGGGCGCTTGAGCTCCATCAGGGCATAACGTTCCGCCATCACCAGACAGCAGGCGATAAAGCCCTTCATATCGCAGGTGCCGCGGCCGAAAAGGCGGCCATCAGCTTCAGTCATCACGAAGGGGTCGGTCGACCAGTCCTGCCCATCCACGGGCACAACATCGGTATGGCCGGAAAGCACGACGCCGCCATCGACTGCTGGCCCGAGAATGGCATGTAAATTCGCCTTTGTGCCAGAAGCATCGGCGGTGCGCTCGCACCTCGCGCCAAGCGCGCCGAGGCGTGATTCGACATAGTCGATGAGCTTCAGATTGCTATCGCGGGACACCGTGGCAATGCCGATCAGATCGGCCAGGCAGGCTTTAACGGAATCGAGAACTGGGTCGGTCACGGGCTTTTCCTTCAGGGAATGTCTGACTAGCCCGGCATTAACGTCCGGGAAACCCTCTCTTTCCACGCGATTTTAAGAGATTTCGGCCATTCTTCGCTCTTGAATGGTAAACAAAGGCCTGTTCCGATGGGTGGAATTTATTCAAAGCTGCGGCGCTTTCTTCGGTCAACGAGCGGGAATGTTGCGACGATATTCGCGATTGCCCTGATGCCGATATCGGTCATGGGCGGGGGTGCTGTCGATTTTGCGCAAGCCATGAATGCGCGTGGACGCCTTGCGGAAGCACTGGATGCCGCCGCGCTCGCCGTCGGCTCCCAACCCAATATTTCCCGGCAAGCCGCCGAACAGATGGCCATGGATTACATTGCTGCCAACTATCCGGCACGCGAGATAGGCAACGTTCACTCCGTCGCTATCAGCATTGATGATGAAAACGGCATAGTCCGGATTTCCGGTCAATCGCGCGTTGAAACAACGCTCCTCGGCCTGATGGGCATGGACTACATCACTGTCGACTGGACCAGCGAAGTTCGCCGCGCCCAGCAGAATCTCGAGCTCGTCATGGTTCTCGACAATACCGGCTCCATGGGCGGATCAAAAATCCGGTCGCTGCGCGACGCCGCGCATTTGCTGACCGATATTCTTTATAGCGGCGCGCAAGAGCCGGAAGATGTCCGGATCGGACTGGTCCCGTTCGCCGCGACGGTGAATGTCGGCACCCAATATGAACGGGCCTGGTGGCTGGATCCGAACGCCGAAAGTCCGCTGCATGCGCAATGGGCAGGCGGCACCCAGGAAATCGAAACCTGTACGGGCCGGCGCCGTCGGCGGACGTGCACCACGGAAACCATCACACCGAATGCATGGGAACTCTTTGACCAGCTGCGCAATACCAGCTGGGCGGGCTGTGTCGAAGCCCGCGCCGTTCCTCTCGACATTGAGGATGTGGCGCCCAACCGGTCCAACCCTGAAACGCTGTTTCTACCCTTTTTCGCACCGGACGAACCGGATATCTCGAATTTCCGGAATGACTATCTCGATGATGACACGGGCGGTGGGATTCACGAACGGCTGATGAATTTGACGAAATACGATGATGGGCGTCCTTCTGGAGGCGGGCCAAATAATGGCTGCACCACGACCCCGGTAACGCCGATGACCAGTAATCGCCGCACGGTCGACGATGCCATCTCCGCCATGGGGGCCAGCGGCAATACGAATATTCCAAATGGAATCGGCTGGGGCATTCGCCTGCTGTCACCGCAAGAGCCGTTCACGGAAGGCACCGAATACGGTGACCGGGAAACGATTAAGGCGATGGTCATCCTGACTGATGGCGAGAATGTACTCAGCGGCCATAATTCAGCATTCATGTCGCGCTATAATGCCTACGGCTATATCGCAGACGGCCGCCTCGGCATCCGGACCTCTTCGAGCAACAGGCTCTCCGAGGCGCTTGATGAGCGCACGCTGGCCGCTTGCCGCTATGCGCGCGATCAGGGCATTCGGGTCTATACCATAACCTTTCAGGTCAACTCGTCCTCGACCCGCCGGATGATGGAAGACTGCGCGTCTCATCCGAGCCTTTATTTCGACAGCCCGTCGAATGAAGCCCTCGAGAGCGCCTTTGAAGTTATAGCTGGCGATCTCGCAAACCTGCGCATTTCGCGCTAAATCAGAAGCGATCCCGCGACCCATTTTTAACCTCGTGCACCGGAAGTCCGTGCACGGGGTTCATTTTTGCGGATTCCTCTCCCCGGCTGGAATGAGGAAATGCCGGAATGCGCCGCACTTGGCTTCGATCCTTTGCACAAGATAACCATGGCAATGTGGCCATGCTCTTTTCGCTGATGCTGGTACCGATTGTCGTCATGGGCGGCGGTGCTGTCGACTTCAACATGGCGATTAATGCGCGAGCAAGACTGGCGGAATCGCTCGATGCCGCCGCATTGGCCGTTGGTTCCTCTCCGAACCTTCTCGCAGAAGATGCCATTGCTCTGGCTCAGGCGATGGTCGCTGCAAATTATCCTGAATATGAATTCGGAGACCTCGGGCCGATCAGTGTCAATATCGACGAGACCAGCAATATTGTAACCGTCACTGGCACGTCTCAGGTTCAAACCGCTTTTCTGGGCCTGGTCGGTATCGAGCATTTGACGGTAGAATGGGAAACCGAGGTAAGGCGTGCGCGCACAGCACTCGAGCTCGTCATGGTGCTGGACAATACCGGCTCCATGTCAGGCTCCAAGATCAGCGCCTTGCGCGACGCTGCTCACATGTTGACCGATATCCTGCATGATAATGCCGATGATCCTGACATGCTGGAAATCGGACTCGTACCATTCTCCTCCACCGTCAATGTGGGCACGGAGCATGAGCGCGCCTGGTGGCTCGATCCCGACGGGATTGCCCCTAATCATTCGAACAATTTCTATCCCGATGCCAATCGCTGGGATGTTATTGACTCCATGCAGTATGAAAGCTGGGACGGGTGCGTGGAGGCTCGGGACATCCCGCTCGACATCGAGGACGTCCCGCCATCGCCGTCCGATCCGGATACGCTCTTCCTGCCGTATTTCGCGCCCGATGAACCGTCCTATTATTCCGGCTACAGCAATAGTTACATGTCAGACGGGACTGGCAGCTCCAACCAGCTTTTCCGACTGATGAACGCCTACAAATATGCCGGAGTGAACCCGTCCGGCGCGGCCTCGAACTGGGGCTGCACGGCGCGCCCGATCACACCATTGACCCAGAGCCGGTCCGTTATTGACGCCGCAGTGGACGATATGATCGCCAGCGGGACGACGAATATTCCTATCGGCATCAGTTGGGGCGTGCGTGTCCTGTCACCACAGGAGCCCTTCACCGAGGGCAATGCCTACGATGATGACGAAAACATCAAGGCCATGGTCATCCTGACGGACGGTGAAAACGTCATCAACGGACGCGGCAATATCAATTACTCGGACTATTCCGGATATGGCTATATCCGCGAAGGACGTCTCGGACTTGTCACCTCCAGCTCATGGGCGCTTGGCAATGCGCTCGACGAGAGGACCGCAGCGGCGTGTGCGTACGCGCGCGAACAGGGCATCCGCGTCTACACGATTACCTTCCAGGTCAATTCAACATCGACGCGGGACATGATGCGCGATTGCGCCTCACATCCCAGCCTCTATTTCGACAGCCCGTCGAATGAGGCTCTGCGCAATGCATTCGAACTGATCGCCGGTGATCTCACCAATCTACGGCTCTCGCGCTAGGCCTCGCATCCGCCGTCGTCACGTCCGGGCAGGCAAATCAGTTCCATCCGAAAATAGAGCGCCTGATTGGGACCGATCGGGCTGCCCGGAATTCCCCTTGCGCCGTAGCCGAGCGCGGATGGAACAAATAATTCCCACTCTTCACCGGGCCGCATCAAGGTCAAAGCCTCGTTCCAAGCCGGGATGAAACGTCCCACACTTCCTCGTAATGGCTCGCCTGTCGCGAAGGACGACTGCATGATCTCGCCTTCGGCAGGCCGAATCTCGTAATTGGCGATCACCATTTCGCTCGCTTCCGGGCTAGGCAAGGTTTCATCCGTCATCGCCCGCAAAATCCGGAAGTGGAGCCCCGACGGCAAGGCGTATACACAAGGCTGCAAATTCATGCGCTCGATATAGAGTTCGCCTTCCAGCTGATTGCGGTCAGCTAGCGACGGATTGCCCTCAAATTGAGGGCGGCCGATATCCGGCATATCCATGCCTTCAAAATCGGCTGGATCACACTGGCGCGCGGCCGCCACGACCGATAGCGCATCGGATGAATCTGCCGGAACTGGCGGCTCCGCCGGGGCGCTGGTACAGGCCGCCAGAAGGGCAATCGATGAAAGAGCAGCAAGACGCATGACAAACTCCCGGTCAGAAATGAAAATGATTTGGCGTCATGCCAACCTATTCGGCGACGGGGGTCAATGCTTCCGACATGGCCGTCAGCACCATCGGCCAATTCTGCTGAAAATAGGCAAAGGCGTCATCCCACTGACCGCCCTCGCCCCATCCAATGTGGGTAATCGTCACATTGGTCAGCCTGTCTGACACAGGAATGATCTCGATGGTCAGCGAAGTCAGATGCGGCCGAACCTCGGGCATGTAGGGCGGCAAGGCCCACGTCACGTTCAGCATGCGTTCGGTCTGAAAACCGAGGATAGTCGTGCCTTCGGACCCGCGTTGCCCCGCAGGCGCTTCCGGCAGGAAATAGACCTCATAGCTGCCACCGGGCCGCAATTCGATGTTGGAAGCGGGTGCGAAAAAGGTGAGCCCCTCTTCCGTAGTCCACAAGTCCCAAATATCCGCTGGACTGGCTTCCACCTCGACAGACGAAACGATGATCCGGTCCGTTGCCTGCGCGGTGCCAAATGACAAAGCGCAGCAAAAGATCGCAACCAGCCAAATCCGGTTCATGGAAGTCCTCCGTGCCAAAATCCTCGCCGCCAACGCTAGGACATTCCTGAATTGGCGGCGAGGTATTTCTTGTTCCGCGGAAAACGATCCGAACCGGACCACTGCGCTATTCGGCGCTCGCCGGCACAACGGTGACCCGATAGGCCGTGTCGTCGGACAGATAGGTCCGGGCGACCTCGATGATCTCTTCCAGCGTAATGTCGGAATAATCATCCGTGATGGTCCGGATCCGGTCGAGGCGCTCGGGGTATTCAAACGACTGCGACAGCCAGCCCAACCAGACGCCATTGCTTTCAAAAGCATTCTGGATCTGTTCGAGAAGCGGACGGCGTGCGCGCAGCATCTCGTCATCCGTAATCTCGCCATTGGCCATGTCGGCGGCAATCAGACCGATCGCTTCGTAAACCGGGTCAATGTTTTCGACCCGGATGTCGGCACCGACATAGAGATAGCCGTAATCCGGGTGATAGAAGCTTTCGACATTCGAGGATGATGCCGAATAGGTGAAAGCTTCGCCTTCGCGCAGCCGCTCCGTCAGCTTCAAGGCAAGAACCGCACGCATCAGACGAATGGTGCGCGACACGTGAACATCGCTGTCATCTGTCGTGGGCCAATAGACATTCACCAGAGCCTGATCGTCACCGCCATTATGGGTCAGGACAATCGGGGTCTCTGTTGGCTCCGGGAATTCCAGAATACGGTTCTCGTCGTAGTCCGGCCAGTCATCCGCACGCTCCGGCAGGGCACCAATGGTGGCAGCTATGGCGTCAATGACAGCCTGCTCCTCAAAATCACCAACGACCGTGATTTCAATGGGTGCGCTTTCAAGTGCCGGCGTCAGGAATGCCCGGACATCATCAAGATCGACCTCGTCCGCTTCCGCCTGGGTCGGGAATCCGAAGCGTTGATCACCGGACCGCAGCATGCGTGAAATATCCCGTGTGCGAACGCCGCCCGGGGTCGAGCCGAGATTGCGACGCAACTCCGGCAGGCTGGCCCGGAATTGGGCCAAGCTTTCCGAGCGATAGCCCGGGGCCGTCATATAGGCGGCAAACAACTGGAATTGCAGCAGCAAATCGTCGGGCGTGGTTGAGCCGGACATGCTGAAAGAGCCCGCACTGACGCTGAAGTTTCCACCGACATTCCGTCCCGCCAGAATACGTCCAAGATCATCGAATGAATGCGCTTCAAGTCCACCGGACGTGAAGACACTGCTGGCCACCGTATCGACAACTGCTTCATTGCGGGGTTCAAGGTCGCCCCGGCCAAAGGTCATGTTCATCCGGATGACATCATTCTCGAAATCGGTCTGCTTGAGAGAGACGCGAACGCCATTGTCGAACACCAGACGGGTCACGCCCAGATCTTCGATTTCTGTCCGCTCGACGACCTCCCCGGGCGTTCCGAAGTCTTCATAAGCCCAGGCCGCAATTTCGACATCCTCCATGGCGTCAACAGCGATTTGGGCACTTTCATTCCAGACCTCCGCGATACGGCTTTCGGCGTCGTCGATTTCAAGGGAGGTTGCGAGAAACACCAACGGACCATTGCCGGACCACTGCTCGCGGAAAGCGGCATTCACCGCCTCGAGTGTGATGTCGTCCTCATAGCCATTGAAACGCGCGAGGGCGTCAGACGGGTGTCCGAAAACCTGATTGAACCGCCAACTGCTCCATATCGCGTCGGAAAGGGAAGATGAGGCCCGCGTATCGGCCTGCTCCACAGACGTTTCCAGCGCGGTGCGCAGATTGGTCAGCTGTTCATCAAGTTCCGATTGCGTAAAGCCATGCTCGAGGGCACGGCGCAATTCCTGTTCGACGACGGCCAGCCCCTCTTCCCAGCGTTCCGGCTGCGCGACTGCCAGAATATTGGCGCGCGCCGCAAAGCCGTATTCTGCGGTCGAGTAACTGGCACCGCCTTGCAATAGCGGTGAGGTTCCCGAGCTGATGATGGTCGACATGCGGCGCGACACAATGCCGGTCGCAAGCGAATCCAGAAGGCCGTCAAAACGACGGGCTGTTGTATCGTCTTCAATTGTATCAGGCTGAACCGATTCAACGGTCAGGACAGTGAAAAAGTCCGGGTCATGGAAATACCCGGTATCAAAACCACGTTCAGGATCAACCGAGCCTGCCACGGGCGGCTCTGCCGGATCTTCCGATGCAGTCCAATCTGAATAGACCGACGCGATTTCAGCTTCGACCCTGTCGACATCAATATCACCGACAATGACGAGCATTGCCCGGTCTGGCCGGTAGAATTCATCGTAATAGCGGGCGAAAGCTTCCCGCGGTGCGGTCCGGATCACTTCGGGAATGCCAATGGCATCGCGTTGCGCCACGAGAGAGCCCGGATAGCGGAACTCCATCAGAGCATTGCTCCAGCGGCGCACCGGCGTATTCCGCACGCGTTCTTCGGACAGGATGACATCGCGCTCGCGATCAATCGCCCCGATATCCAGCGTCAGATTCGACGCGGTTTCCCGCATGATGAAAAGACCGGTGTCGATGGTCTCATCATCGACTTCGGGCATGTCGAGCTGATAGACGACGTATTCGCGATTGGTGCCCGCATTTGTGTCCGGCCCGAACTGCAAGCCGTATCGCTCCAGCAAGGCGACCATTTCACCTTCCGGGACATTTTCAGACCCGTTGAAGGCCATGTGCTCGATGAAGTGCGCCAAACCGCGCTGGTCGTCGTCTTCTACCATGGAGCCGACATTGAAGGCCATGCGAATGGAGGCGGTATTGGGCGGTGTGTCATTTTGCAAAATGGCATAGCGCAGACCATTGTCCAGCTGGCCATAGCGGATCGCCGGGTCCGCCGGGATATCGCTTCGATCCTGCGCGAACCCTTCACCTTGCACGGCATGGGCAACCGCAAGCGGGGCCAGGGCCATGGCGAAGCCGACAGCAAGTGCCGTTACCGGTCTGCGCAGAACGCGAATATCTGGAAACATGGTCGATCCTTCTTGAAAACAGACTTTGAGCGCCGCACCCTACAGGTCCGGCGCCAAATCACTTAGTGAACAATAGGTCAGATTGACGGCGCGCCTAATCGCTCGCGAGGACAGTCTCGATTGGATCGTGTTCCGCCACAAAATGTCCGGGCGAAACTTCTTCCAGCTGCGGTCGATATTGCTCGACCCCTGCCTCATCCACCAGCTTCGACTTGAGGAAGCGCAATTGGGCCCGCGGGTCCATCGGAGACGGCAAATCGCCCTCAAGTTTCAGCCGCTCGCGCGACTTTTCAACGGCGGGGTCCGGGATCGGGACGGCAGAAATCAGAGCCTGTGTATAGGGATGGCGAGCATCATCATAAATCGCTTCGCGATCGGCCAGCTCCACCACACGCCCGAGATAAAGCACCATCACGCGATGCGAAACTTCCCGCACGACAGAGAGATCGTGTGAGATGAAGATCATCGACAAATCCATCTCTTTTTGAAGATCGATCAGCAATTTGATGATCTGGGCCTGGATGGACACGTCCAGCGCAGACACGGCTTCGTCGCAAATAACCAGTTTCGGGCTCAGGATCATGGCGCGGGCAATGCCCACCCGCTGGTTCTGCCCACCGGACAATTCATGCGGATAGCGATTGATCATGTCGGGGTCGAGACCGACCTTCTCCATCATGGCGCGCACGCGGTCCTGTCTTTGAGATCGATTGAGGCGCGTCTCATAGGTCAGAAGCGGCTCGGCAATTGACGCGCCAATCGTCATGCGCGGATCAAGCGATGCCAGCGGGTCCTGAAAAACGATCTGCAAATCCCGGCGTGTCTTGCGCAGGCTGCCTTTGCTGATCGACGTCAGGTCGCGGCCCAGCCAGGCCACGGAACCCGCTGTCGTTGGCACCAGTTGCAAAACGGCACGGGCCAGCGTCGATTTTCCGCAACCGGATTCGCCCACAACACCCAGCGTTTCACCCTTGCGAAGGTCGAAGCTCACGCCATCGACTGCTTTCAACGGCTTGCGTTTGGGAAACAGGCCGCCCCCGACCGTGATCGGAAAATGCACCTTGACGTCATCAATGGCGAGCAGGGGCTCGGAACCCTTGATCTCTGTATAGGAAGGCAGGGCGACATGGCCCAGCTTGTCAGGCTGGTCGATGCGCGGCATCGCATCCAGCAACATCTGTGTGTATTCGTTTTCCGGCTTGTTGAAGATCTGATCGACGGATCCACTTTCAACATAAACGCCATGTCGCATCACTTCGACGCGATCCGCCATCCGCGCCACCACACCCATATCGTGGGTGATAAGGGCGATCGCGGCTCCGGTTTCGCGTTTCAGATCGTCCATGATGTCCAAAACCTGGGCCTGAACCGTCACATCCAGCGCCGTTGTCGGTTCGTCCGCGATCAGAAGGTCAGGCTCGCAGAGCATGGACATGGCGATCATGACGCGTTGGCGCATGCCACCGGACAATTCATGCGGGTATTGCTTGAGGCGGCTTTTAGCTTCTGGAATCCGGACCCGTTCGAGCCAATCGAGCGCGCGCTTGTCCGCAGCTTCACCCTGAAGGCGCATGTGCTTTTTCAGAACTTCGCGCATCTGGTCGCCGACGCGCATATGCGGCGTCAGCGATGTCAGCGGGTCCTGAAAAATCATCGTCATCGACTTTCCGCGGATATTGTTGAGCTTCCCGGGCCGCAGATTGAGAATCTCTGTCCCGCGATACTTGATCGACCCGGTTGCCCGGCCGTTCGAGGCCAGCAAGCCCATCGCCGACAAAAACGTCTGACTCTTGCCCGATCCGGATTCGCCCACAACGGCGAGGCATTCACCCGGATTGATGTGAAGATTGATCCCTTTCACGGCCTCGACGGCACCGTCGGGCGTAGAGAAAGTAATTGCCAGATCTTCAACCGAAAGAATGGGGCTGGAACCAGTGCTGGGCTGTTGTGTCACGCGGGGTCATCCTTGGTTTGGCCAACAAAGTGAGGATAGAGCCCACGACTGTTTTGGCCAGCCTTCACATCAGGCGGGTAACAGCAATGCGAATATGGTTACGAATTGGTGGGGATTTCGTATCCTGAGCTGTGATTCGGGAGGCTGAATGCCGCAAGATCAGGATTTTCACACGGCCGTTCTCGAGGCTCTTTATCGGCACACGACCAATGCCGTCATTGTCGTCGACAAGGACAGGCACGTCCAGTTCGTCAATCCTGGCTTTACGAAAATGTTCGGCTATGAGCCCGGCGAGGTCATCGGGCACACCACAGAAGGCCTGTACCGAGATAGCGCGCAATTTGAGGAAATTGCCGCTGAACTCACCCGGTTGAGCGGACAGCCACCCGACGATATCTATTATGCAATCTACAGATCAAAATCCGGGCAGGAAATCATCGGCGAAACCAAGGCGGCCGTTTTCGCAGACAACCAAGGTGGCTATGCTGGTTTCATTGGCATTATCAGGGACATCACCGAAACGGTGAATCGCACCGGGCTGGCGGAAGAAACGGAACAGTTATTCCGGGACGCACTGGAATCCGTCCATGATACCGCCTGGCGGATGGACCTCGTGACAAACGAGATTGAACTGGCCGGCCCAGCCGCACACAACATTTTCGGTATCAAGGAAAAAAAGGGGCGGCTTTCCCTCAACGAATGGAAACAGCGCCTCACAGAGGCAGGTGTCACTGCCTGCAATCAGTTTGTGCAGGACCTCCTGGATTCGGGACAGGCACAGACGTTTCTGACATTCGAGCGACCGGACGGGACTTTGATTTTTGCAAAGGATACCGGACGCGTGATCAGACGGGCACCCGATGGAACGCCGCTCGTCGCCGCCGGAACCTTTGCCGATATCACCGAGCGCAAGGCGCTGGAAGAAAGGACGACCGAGACCGAACAATATCTCGATTCCGCTTTGGAAGCCGCCGACCTGGCGGCCTGGCGGTTTGATCTGGTCGAGAATACGTGCCGTTTGAGCGGCCCACTCGCACGGCTGGTCAATCTTGAAACGGAGAATGAAGAATTCACCGGCGCCTATTGGTGCTCCTTGCTGCACCGGGCTGACGTCGGCGAAGTCATTCGGCAAACCGCGGCGATGGCTGAAGGCCGTTCGAATTCAGTGGACGTGCTCTATCGCCTCAGGGACAAAGCCGGACAATGGCGATGGATACGATCCATCGGCGGCGTAACACGGCAATCGGAAGACGGCCTTGGGCTTGTGGCGAACGGAATCATCAAGGATGAGACCGAGACCGTTGCCCTGCGCAAAAATCTTGAAGCTGAGAGAAACCGCTTCGAAACCATCTTCCGGAACACGCCGGCCATGCTGCATCAGATCGATGAGAACGGCATTGTCAGAGACGTAAGCGCCTATTGGCTTAGCCATATGGGCTATGTGCGTGACGAGGTTGTTGGAAAGCCGTTCAGCACATTTCTAACAGATGAATCAAGAATTTATGCCGAGAATTTCGCCTTGCCGGACTTCATGAAAAATGGACAGGCCAGAAATGTGGCGCTGGAGTTCAAGAAGAAAAATGGCGAGGTCATAGACGGGCTGATGAACGCCTATCTTGAAACCCGCTCGGGCACAGGCGAGCGTGTTGGCTATGGTGTGATTACCGATGTTACCCAGTTGCGGCGGGCCTATCGGGACCTTGAACGATCCAATCGGGAACTCGACCGGTTTGCGACCATTGCGTCACATGATTTGCAGGAACCGTTGCGAAAGGTCACCGCTTTTGCGGGAATTCTGGCCAGCCGGCATGCCGGGCAGCTCGATTCTGACGGCGTTCAGTATCTTGACCTTCTGTCGGATGCCGCCGCGCGGATGCAGAAACTGATTGATGACGTGCTGGAATATTCGCAACTCGAAATCCGGCCCATGAAGCCGGAGCGCCTGTCTCTTGTCGCGCTCATCACGGACATCAAGGCGCGTTTGTCCACGTCCATAACCCAGAGCGGCACAACCATCACAATCTCTGGAAGCGATACAATTCATGCCGATCGGTTTTTGTTAAACCAGATCCTGCAGAACCTGATTTCCAACAGTATCAAGTATCACTCCGAGCAGGCCCCCGACATTCGAATCCGGATGGTGGATGAGCCGGGCGGCTGGACGGTAACACTCTCCGACAATGGCATCGGGTTTGATCCCAAATTCACCAATCAGGTGTTTGAGCCCTTCCGGCGCTTGCATCCGCGAGGCGAATACGAGGGCGCCGGCATCGGGCTCGCCATCGTCCGACAGGCTGTGGATCGGCAAAACGGCCGGATATCCGTGGATACCCGGCCGCAAAAAGGAACGACATTCACAATATTCTTGCCGCGCCATTCAGCGCAGCAAAGCGTCGCCTAGCTTCTCACCGGCACTGGCGCGGGCAGAAATTGCGGCGCAATTTTCAAGTCTTTTGCCAGCTTCAGCTTGTTCATGATCAACAATGCTGTGCCGTTATAATCGACAATGCGGTTCCAGATGCCCCGCTTTGGCAAATGCAAGGCGCTGCGCGGGAAGTCGTGATGGTGACCGTGGAGGGCTTCGCCACCGGTCAGGAAAGCCAGCACATAATCGAACCATTTGGGTGTATTCAGATGCCCGAACACATTCACGCCAAGCGTGGTCGCATGGAATTGCAGGCCGCGCCCGATCACCAGCGACGCATGAAGAATCGCGATCAGGATCAGCGGACCACCCAGCGCCCAGGTGATTGCATAGGCAGCGAGCGGCACCAGCAGGTGCGCGATGAGATAGAGCCACAGAAAATGCTTGTCGTGAAAACGTACAACTGAATAGCGCTCCAGCCAGCGCGCTGTCGGGCGTTCCAGATCCGCTTCATCACGCCACATCAGCCAGCCCACCCAAGCCCAGAGCTTGCTTTCATGCGGATTGTGCGGGTCACCGGCGCGGTCGGCCCAGTGGTGGTGCTGGGTGTGATAATTCACCCAATCCTTCATGCGTCCCTGCATCGCGATGATGCAATTGATCATCACCATGATTTGTGCCGGCACAGCGAGCTGCCCCGCCCTGTGCTGGAGAACCCGGTGGAGCGGGCCGATACCCATATTGCAGATGAATACTGCGGCGGCGATCGTCACAATCGCCAGCGGCGCATACCACCAGTGAATGGCGACGCTCTCCAGAGCGAGCCCGACAATCACGGCGGTCAACAGTGCCGTGATGCCCAGCGCCGGATAGATAATAGCGGAAAAGACGCTGGCCCAGTCCAGCGTGCGCCAGTTCTTAAGGATCGCTTCGGAACGCGCGATGATGGATTCATCAGGTGTCATGCACTTTACCTTCCAGACATGTGTCGCGTGGGTGTCACGCCGTTCAGTGATGTGGTGCAGAATGAGATAAGTTCAAACAATCTGACAAGTGCACCTGAACTGTCCGTAAACGCACTACCCGTCAAAAATACCGCCTCTGATTGTCTATTTTAGAGCTTCAATTTTTACGAATTCGTCCGACCTCGGAACGAATACGGTCAGAAACCTCTACAGCGCTGTGTTTTTGTGAAAACTCGATCAGGTTTTCAATTTCCGGCCATGCCAAGCGGCTACCTGCATTCGGCTTCACTTTTTGCAGCCCGTCCATGGCCGAAATCAGCTTTTCGCCAGAATCGATCAGGGCTTCACGAATCTTCTCACCCGGCCGAAGACCGGTTACTTCGATTTCAATCTCGGATTCCATGCCCGCGGGCGCACACAGCTCGATCAATCGTTGCGCCATGTCCATGATTTTGACGGGCTCGCCCATATCCAGAACATAGACCGCCGGATCTCCGCCATTCTTGGCCGCTTCCAGCGTCGCATGCAGCACCAGCTGGACCGCTTCGGGAACGGTCATGAAATACCGCTCCATATCCGGATGGGTGATTGTTACCGGTCCCCCGGCCTCGATCTGCGAGCGGAAAATGGGCACGACCGAGCCATTGGACCCCAGCACATTGCCAAACCGGACGACGCCAAACCGCGTCAGGCCTTCGGCTTCGTCCGCCATTTTGTGAACGACGGCTTCGGCCAGACGTTTGGCTCCGCCCATGACATTGACGGGCTCGACGGCCTTGTCGGTCGATATGAGTACCATCTGCGCCACATCAAATTCGCGCGCGGCCCGCGCAACATTTGCCGTTCCGAGCACATTGGTTTCCACGGCCTGCCGAGGATGATCCTCCATCAGCGAAACATGTTTGAGCGCTGCAGCATGAAAAATCACTTCCGGCCGCGTCATTTCCACAGCCTCGCGAATGGCTGCTCCATCGCGAATGTCCCGCAGCATGGTCCGGCGCTTCACCGAGGTGAAACGTTCCGAAATTTCACGATCGATATCGAAGAGCGGTGTCTCTGCGAGATCGAGCATGACCAGTTCGGAACATCCGAGTGCCGCCGCCTGACGGCAAAGTTCAGCGCCGATTGTCCCGCCGGCCCCCGTCACCATGACGCGGCGGCCACGAAAACCGTCTCGAAGGGGTTGCACTGGCAAATTGACCTGCGGCCGTGACAACAAGTCTTCCAGTTTCAATTTGCGCAACCGGAAGCGGCGATGATCGCTCTCCGACAATTCTGCCGTTCGCGGCAGTGTCAAAATCCGGAAGTCGCGCTTTCGAAGCCGCGCAATGGCGGCCCGATCAATACCTTTCAAAGAGGTCGGTGACGCGGTAAAAACGAGCGCCAGATCGCTCTCGCTACCATCTGTCTGCGCGTCGGCAATAGCCTCCAGCACCTTTGTACTGCCAAGCACTCTTATGCCGCGTATGCCCTGCCCGGACAGGCTATCCTCGTCCAGGACAATACCCACCGGCTCATAGCCGAAATCCGCGCGGGCGATCACTTCACGCAGCGTGGCATCGACGTCCGACGGCGTTCCGATCAGGATCATGCGGGGTTTGCCCGCATGCATCGGCTTGACCGGAAAGGGCGACAGTAATTCGGACAATCGCTGTTCGCGGGCCGCCCGTACAGCTGTTCTCACCAGCATCATGCCACCGGTCGCCAGCATCCATGTAAAGCCGTAAAACTCTCCCGGACCCATCGCTTGCCGGAACAGCAAATAGTTAATGGCTGCGAGACCAAGCGTAGCAAACAGGGCCACCTGCACGATGCGCAACAGATCCGGAGGGGAGACATAGCGCCAGGAGTGCCGGTAGACCCGTGCCGGCAATTGGGCGATTGCGATAAGGGCGGCATAGAGAAAACCGTTGGCCAACCACGCCCAGAGGCCGCCGGCCGGCAGACCATTCGCTGATGCGAGAAACCAGCCGCCCGCGAATGCCCCCAGCGCGATCAGGACATCAATCAGCAACTTGGTGGTTATGGTCAGCAAAAGAGCCCCCGCTCCTGCGAATTGAATGAGGAGATCATCTTATACGGATTGTGGCGCTGGCATGCGCGAATTTTTGCAGCCCGTCAGAACGGATTTAGCGTATAGCCCGCCTGTTGTAATTGCGCGTGTGCGGTCATGGCCGAAAGTGCCATTGTAACGCCTGGCAGCAGGTCTTCTGTCGCGACCTCGTAATAGGCCGCTGATTGGCCGCAAACATAGATATCGACATTATGTGCGAGAAGTGCGGCGATGAGTTCCGCATTGGCGGCAGACTGGCCGCCCTCGACATCCGCGACATCACGCACGGCACGGCCATGGATCACGACCCCGATATGAATATTGTCCGGATCCACGCCCGCTCTGCCATGCATGTTGATAAAGCGCGCCGCGGAGACGAGGGTCCGGTTCAACTCGCCTTCCTCCGCTGGCGTTGACGTGTTGAACGCCACGTGAAATTCGGCATCGGCCGGAATAGCTTCTGCACCGGGGATTGCTGCATTCGGCCCGAAGCCCTCGATCACCGGCCCCGTCGTAAAGACCTCTTGAGCGAATATCGGGGAGGCGCCGGCCAGCAATAATCCACTGATCAGGCTAGTCATAACAGCTTTTGGATATTTCATTCTCCAGCCTCCCAATCCTTCGCAATTGATCGCGATGCCAGCAGGAACAGCCCTGCCGCAGGAATGATCATCGCGGCAATCGTCAGGATGGCATAGCGCAAAGCGGCATCGCCATAGGCCTCGCGCAGATAATCGCTCAGCGCCCCCACCGCGGGCGGGCCCATGCCCAGACCGATGACATTGATGATGAAGAGCAGGACAGCGGGCGCCATGGCGCGCATGGACGGTTTCACCAGATTCTGCGCGACCGCCCAGACCGGCCCGTACCACATCGATCCCAATGCACTGGCGATGCCCAATAACAGGAAGGCGATCCAGGTTGGCGGAATGGAAAGCGACACAAAATAGATGGGCAGCGAAATCAGCAGTGCCGCGCCGGGAATGGCCACATAGGCCCCGAGCCATTTGCCCGAAAATCTGTCCGTCAGATATCCGCCGGCCAGCGTCCCGACAAATCCCCCTCCGCCGATTACGAAGGAATAGGGAATAGCGGCGTTAGCCAAAGCATCTTGAAGCGACAGCGTCGGGTCATGGATAAAGGCCTCGCGGATGAAATAGCTGAGCAACCAGGGAAACAGGCCATATCCGACCAGAGAGGCTATGGCAGCCGCGAACGCCAGGTACCAGAAAGAGGATTTTTTCGACAAGGCCCGCACGACATCACCAAGCGAGGCCCGCGATCCATCCTGCGCGGCGCCATCAAATCGCCCGCGGACCGGCTCCTTGACTGTCAGTTTGACAAGAATGGCCAGCAGCACGCCCGGAATGCCGATCAGAAGAAAGGTCACGCGCCAGGCCACATCCGCGCCAATGGCGGCGAGGAATTCCGGCGCGCCGTTTTCGGCGTAATAATCAGCGATCCAGCGATAGACGATGGCCGTAATCAGAATTCCGAGAACCGATCCGATCGGGATCCCCAGAGAATAGACGGACATGGCGCCGGCGCGTTTGCGCGGTGGGACATAGTCGGAAATCAGGGAGTGAGCCGGCGGGGAACATCCCGCTTCGCCAATCCCGACACCGACCCGCATCAGGAAGAGCATCCAGTAGGAATTCACCAGGCCGAAGAGCGCGGTGAACGCACTCCAGACCGCCAGCGCAATGGAGATAATCGAAACCCGGTTCCATCGATCTGCCAGATAGGCGATCGGCAGACCCAGAACCGCATAGAGCAAGGCGAAAGCCGGCCCGGTCAACAGTCCGAGTTGCAAGTCCGAAAGGTCGAAATGGGCCTTGATCGGCTCCTGCATGACCGCAACGATTTGCCGGTCGATGAAATTGAACGTGTAAACCACGAACAATGCCAGAATGACGTAATTGGCATAGCCCGAACCCTGCGGGCGCGCTGCCCCCGCCGCCGCTTGATCTGTCATCAGCTCTCCCCTGACCCGCCCCTTTCCCGGAGCGTGGTTATGTTTGGGACCTTAGACCAAGCCTCCGCCGAGGCAAATCATTCCGTCGCCAAGCGATGCTTTGTCATTTTCCGGGCAAGAAAGGCCGCTTTACCTGCATCCGGGCGCACCAGAGAATGATCGACCGCGACATTCTAATATATTGATATAAATCGGATATAACCTCTTTCTGCAATTGTCACAAAAATCCGCTTTTAGTCCGTATTCAAATCGTTTACAAATATGTGACAAACACGTGACGGTTAAATAACGAATCTGACACATTCGGGGAGAACAAAATGAAAAAGACACTTCTTGCTCTGGCCGCAACGGGCGCATTGGTTGCGCCGGCTTTCAGCGCTGGCGAAATCTTCCAGTTCGCTGCGGAAACGTCGGATCTCGACAACACGCAAAGCGTCGCTCAGCTCTACGAGCGTCTGGATGCGGCCGTAATGGAATATTGCGCAGACCTGGTCGATGAACCGCAGCTGGAAACCTGCCACATTCAGGTACTCGACGCGGTGGTCGCACAATTCGACAGTCCGGATCTTCTGGCCCGGCATGAACGCGCAACGCAAGCCTCCGGTACTATTGAACTGGCCGCGCGCGATAATGGCGTCCGATAGCCGCGCCAGCAGGTAAGCCCGCCCGATGGAGCGGTTCGTCTGAATCTGTACAACTCGATATCTTGTACAAACACCCGGCCCCGCGCCGGGTGTTTTCTTGTGAGGCGTTGCCCGTTTCCATCAAATTCTGGCCACACATACGTTTTACTGACCGCAGCTCATCGAACGGCGGCGACTTCCGCAGTTGAAAGTGTTTAACTGCAACCGACGGCCAATCCGGGAAACGAATGTACAAACTGGCAGTGATAGCTCTTTTGGCATTGGCACCTTCAGCTCATGGCGAGGGGCCTCTGGCACGTGTGCAAGGCATCGAGAACGCCGGACTGGAAGCGGGTATTTATGAAATCCTCGGCACCAGCAAAGCAAATCCGGAAGACGAAATCGCCATACGCCGCGACCTGCGCACCGCAGAGGATCGGGTCGACCGCTATCTTCGCGCTCAAGGCTATTATGCCGCCAGCATCGATGCTGAAATCGGCGATGATGGCCGGCCCGTACTCACCATCGACTCCGGGCCCGCATTCTCGATCCGAAATATCGCGATAGAAACCGGCAACCGGGAAGCAGACATGACCGCGCGCATGGCTGTCGAGCCGCCCGAGGACAATATCCTCTCCGCCGCATGGGTGCTCGCGGCCGAGGCAGAGGCTCAGGCCGCGCTCGAAAATGCCGGGTGGCCGGAAGCGGACACCCTGCCGCGCGAAGTGGTCATCGATCATGCCAGTACAAGCGGCGATGTCCGCTTTCTGATCGAGCCTGGACCGTTCACGCGCTATGGCGGAACGCGGCTTCAGACCGAAGGCTGGCGGCCGGACTTCATCCATCGGCTAACCGCATTGGAAGAAGGGGCGCCGGTGCGCCTTTCGGCAATACAGGCGTTTGAACGCCGCCTTGAAGGGCTATCCAGCGTCCGGGAGGCCCGCATCGATCTTGCTGACATGGCCGATGGCGAGACGACCCGCGCATTGGATGTCAGCCTGACACCAGCGCCCCGCCATGCGATTGAGACTACGATCAGCCTGTCGACCACAGAAGGCGCAGGAACCAGCCTGTCCTGGTCGCGGCGCAATCTGTTCGGCGGTGACGAAACACTGACGCTCACGGCCGAGCTGGCATCTCTGGTTCAGTCGCTGGGAGCGGAAATGAGCCTGCCCTACTGGCAGCGCATTGATCAGCGCCTGTCCCTCAATACCGGTGTGAAATCTGAAGATACGGATGCCTTCCAGCAGAACGAATTTACGGCGGGCGTCACACTGTTCCGGGAATTGCGCGAAGATCTGGATGTGCGTGTGGGCGGACTGGTCGATATATCACGCGTGACCGACGCCTCGGGCGAGCGGGACATTCATTCGCTTCGCCTCACCTCCGCGATCGCACTGGATCAGCGCGATGATCCGCTCGATCCGCAATCCGGCGTTCAGGCTGCGCTGATCGTCAATCCGGGATTCAGCTTTGGCGATGCCGATGCCACCTATCTGCAGACCGAGATCCGGACCAGCGCTTACTATCCGATATCGAACCATTTCACTGCCGCCGCCCGCATCCGCCTCGGTACAATTGTCGGCGCAAGCGCCATCGACCTGGCAGCCGACCAGCGCTTTTACGCGGGCGGGGGCGGCTCGGCGCGCGGCTTTGAATACCAGTCCCTGTCACCCATCGGCCCGGACGGCGCGCCGGCGGGCGGCCTTTCCGTATCAGAACTGAATGCCGAATTGCGCTGGCGCGGCGAAGGGCGGTGGGGCGCTGTCGCCTTTGTTGACACTGCGTTTGCCGGTGCCAGCCGCACGCCGGAATTCGACAATCTTAGAACCGGCGTCGGCATGGGGTTGCGGTATTATTTCGATTTCGCGCCGGTACGTTTTGATGTCGCAACACCTTTGGATCGACGCTCGGGCGAAGACCCGGTCCATGTCTATATCAGTATAGGACAAGCCTTTTGATCCTGTCCGAACGTCCTCTCCTACGGCGCTGGTTGATCCGTTTGATCATCACGTTCGGCGTCATAGCCGTGCTCGTCCTGGGCGTGCTCTGGGCCGCGACAGGGCCAGCTGGCCGCTGGGCCGTCATGCACTTTGGCGATGATCGCGCCCTGGCCCGCGGTCTTACACTCGAAATTGACGGATTGAGCGGCAATGTCCTGCATCGGCCCCGCATCCAGCGCCTGGCAATTCGCGATACCGAAGGCGTATTTCTGGTGTTCGAGAATGTCGCCGTGGATTGGAACGGGCTGGCGCTCTTGGGTGGCGAAATTGATATTGCCAGGATTGAAGCGGCTCGCATGGATGTCTCACGCAGGCCGGTTCTGGCACCATCATTGGGTGGCGGCGGATCCCTGCCATCGCTGCGAATTGGCGCGATCAATCTCCCCCAACTCTTGCTCGGCGAAGACGTATTGGGCGAGGCCGCGACCTTCTCGGTCGAAGGACAGGGCCGCGTCCGCGAGAATGGCCGGCTGGCGCTCGACATTGCCCGAACGGACGTCACTGGCGATCATATTTCCGGCGAAGTGATCTGGTCGGAAACAGGCGCCCTTGACGGGCAGGCCTCGGCCTTCATTGCCGGCTCCGGCCCCATCGGGGCCATGCTGAGGCTCGACGGTCGCGATGCAGAAATCTCCGGCACCCTCAGCGGAACAGTCGAGTCCGGAGCTGGCGAACTCTCATTCAGTCTGGCCGGACAAAACGCCGCCGACGCCGAATTCGACTGGCAGGCCCGTCGCTGGACGGCCCGCATCGACGCCGATGGAAGCGTTCTGGAGGCTATCCGCGCCTTGCCCTTTGATCCCCGCGCCCAAATCGAGGCAGAAGGCACACTGTCGCCGCTTCGGCCCGTTCGGGTCGATGCCGATGGCCGGGGCTGGGAGCTCGATATCACCCCGGACGGGCCACAGCGCGTTTCTGCTGATATCGCGCTCTCGCAACCGGTCTGGCAAGCGCTTGCAGGTGATAATGTGAGGGTGGGGCAGGCCCGATGGTCCGGAACGATTGACTATTCAACCGGCATCACCGCCGACGGTGTTTTGCATATGAATGCCATACGGGCGGGAGAGGCTGAAATCGATGCTCTTGGCGGTTCGCTGCTCTTCACGCGGATTGAGGGCCAGAATGCGATATTTGCGGATCTGACCGCAACGGACCTCCGCCTGCCCGGCAGTACACCTGTGTCCATATTGCCCTGGGCCGGGCTCACGGTCGAAGCGCGCCAGGAAAATGGCGTCTACCGTTTCGAGGCCCTCAGCCTGACATCCGACATTGCAGAACTGACGGGCGATGTTCAGCTCGACAGCGACGGCTACGTGCTCAACGGCGATGCCCGGATGACCCTGCTCGATATGAGCGCTCTGACCGATATGGCATCAGGCCAAGCGAATGCGGACCTGCGCATTCAAAGCCTGTCCGGCGATGGCATCATTTTGCAGGCCGACGTCGATGGTGGTGGTATTCAATGGCGTGACGAAACGCTCGCAACGCTCCTGACCGGGGCCAGTGCCTCTGCCCGGCTGGAAAGCGATTATTCCAGCTGGCGCATCGACGGCCTGACGCTGGATAGCAATGCTGTGGCACTTCGCGGTGAGGCGGCGGGTGAAAGCCGGAACTGGTCCGCCACACTGGATGCAGCGGTCAATACCGACCTGCCGGTCAGCGACGTGAGGATCGGCGGCGGCGCCGTGATCGCGATGGAGGCTCAGGGTGAGGGCCTTAACGGGGCGGGCGAAGCGGTCATCTCGACGCCGCGGCTCGAAATCTCCGGGCAATCGCTTTCCGAGCCGCGGGTCGGTCTCGACTTCACCTATGCGCCCGAACAGCAAACCGCCGACTGGCAGCTGGAAACACTGTCGGACTATGGACAGGTGCAGGCTACAGGCACGCTCGAACGCACTCCGGGAGAGATAGATATCGTTGTCAATCAGGGGCAGATCGATTCCTATACGTTTGAAGGCCGCGCCAACAGTCAGGCAGAAGGATTCTCGGCCGAATTACATGCGCGCGACTGGCTCCTGCCGAATGGCACTCTGACCCGCCTGGACGTCTCAGCCTCAAATCGCACCGGCACGCTCGCGATCACCACCCAGGCCGACGGAGAGTTCCGCGATCCGTTCAGCCTGACAGCGCAGACGGTCGTTGACCGCGGAGAGGTATCCACGGAGCTGACTGCCGACTGGGCCGGCATTCCGGTTTCCACAACCGATCCAGTTGTCTATCGGTTTGGCCGAGAGACTCCGTCGCTCACCGGGCGCCTGAATACGGGTGGCGGCGAAACCCGGATCAACTGGACGGCCGGAGGGCAATTGCAACTTCGCATCAGCGATTTGCCAGCCAACATTCTGGCAACCGCTACGGATCTGCCGGAGATGGATGGTTCGATCAATGCGGACCTCGGTCTTCGCTATTCGGAAAACCGCTGGAGCGGATCGATAGAGGCCGACGCGCGCCAGCTTCAGGTTCGCGAAATTCGTCTTGGCAGCGCGGTGGAGATCGCCGTCTCGGGAGAGCTGGACGACAATCTCGAAATAACATTGACAGTGACGGGCGATGATCTGTCGGGGCGGGCAACAGCGCAACGGGAGGGCATAATCACAGACCTCCGCCAGCTCACAGATAACGCGCCGCTGTCAGGCCGCATCGAAATGGCCGGTGCAATCGAACCCTTGCTCGCGCTCGTCTTGCCGGATTCGCGCCAGCTCGCGGGTCAACTGAATGCGGACCTGGCGATCTCGGGCAATGTGTTCCGTCCAGAATTGCGCGGCGAAACGCAATTTTCCAACGGCCGCTATGTCTCCGAGGAGTTGGGTGTCTCGGTGGACAACGTGAATGCCACCGCAATGTGGGAGAATAACCGCTTGCGTATCGAGCGCTTCACGGCGACCGGGCCACGCGGCGGCGAACTGAACGTCTCGGGCGAAGGCGGACTGGGTGAGAATGGCTGGGAGGCCTCCGTTCGGTCAGAGTTCAGCAGCTTCAACGCCGTTCGCCGGCCGGACCTGTCCGTCATTGTCTCGGGGCAATCAGACGCAGATATTTCCGTGCAGGGCATCGATATAACGGGCGACATCACAATCGAACGTATCGAGGCACGCCCTCCGGAAGCCTCGGCGCCGTCCTTCGCTGAAATCGACGTGACCGAAGTCAATCACCCACAAGGCAATAATGGGCAATCGACCGCGCGAATTCCCGTTTCCCTGGATGTCCAGATCCGCGCTGACGACAGCATTTTTGTGTCGGGCGAACCATTCTCGACCGAATGGCGCGGTGATTGGCACGTCACCGGCAGTCCGTCTGAGCTCAATATCGATGGCGATGCGGTGCTGGTTTACGGTCGCGCTTTCCTGCTCAATCGCGCTTTCCGTATCGAAGAGGGCATTGTCTCCCTCTCAGGCGATGTACGAAGCGCCGAGGTCGATCTGCTCGCCCGGCATCAACGCGAAGGCCTGACCGTCGAGGCACGAATTTCCGGCCCGGTCTCATCACCGGAACTGACGCTTTCCAGCCAACCGGCCTTGCCGGAGGACGAAATTCTGGCCCGTCTGCTGTTTGACCGGAATTCGGGACAGCTCAGCCCGCTGGAAACCGCGACCATTGCCGCGCAACTGTCCGGACAGAACCTGTTTGGCATCGTCGGCGGATTACGCCGCGCGGCCGGGCTGGATCGTCTGGACTTTGCCGCAGGTGAGAATGGCGAAGTCGTCGTGACCGGCGGCCGCCAGCTGACAGACGATGTCTATCTGGAGCTGGAAAGCCGGGGCACGGCGCTCTCATCTGCCCGGCTGGAATGGACGCTGACGCCGGACTTCACCCTGCTCTCGCGCCTGACCGGCGACACCGAAGCCTCAATCGCCCTGCGCTGGCGCACCGAATACGACTAGTCGCCCGTTTTCAGCCGGAAACGCTGGATTTTCCCGGTCTGGGTCTTGGGCAGGGCATCGGTGAAGTGAATGGCGCGCGGATATTTGTAAGGCGCAATCGTCAATTTGACGAAATCCTGCAATTCCTTCGCCATCTCCTCGCCCGCCAGAAGCGGCTGTTTCAGGACAATGTGGGCGGCGACAATCGTCCCGCGATCTGCGCATGGCTGACCCACGACCGCGCATTCCGCCACCGCGTCATGCATCAGAAGGGCTTGCTCCACTTCGGGGCCAGCGATGTTGTAGCCCGACGCGACAATCAGATCATCGGCCCGGCTGACATACCAGAAATAGCCATCCGGATCGCGGCGGTAGAGATCTCCGGTTATATTCCAGCCATCCTTGACATAGACCTTCTGCCGGTCATCCGCGAGATAGAGACAACCGGTCGGCCCCCGGACAGCCAGCTTGCCGATTTCACCATCCGGCACAGCCTGGCCATCCTCGCCCATGACTTTCGCCTCATAGCCCGGCACAGCCTGTCCCGTCGCGCCCGGGCGGATTTTTCGGCCCGTTGCCGAAATGAAGATATGGATCATTTCCGTGGCACCGATTCCGTCCACAAGGCTGACACCTGTCGCCTCTTTCCACGCCCGCCAGGTGGCCTCCGGCAAATGCTCTCCCGCCGAAACCCCGCCTTTAAGCGAGGACAGGTCGTAAGCATCCTTCATAGCGATCATCGCGCGGTAACCGGTCGGGGCGGTGAAGGTATGCGTCACGCCAAAGCGCTGGATTGTCTCGCACAACGCCTCAAAGCCCGGCTTCGATGCCAGCGCGACGGCAATCCCCGCCCGAGCCGGAAACACGACAAAAGCCCCCAGCCCGAAGGTGAAGGCGAAGGGCGGCGTACCGGCATAGATGTCGCCGTCTTGCGGATCGAGCATCGCACCAAACGTATCGGCCATTGCCAGAATGCTGCGATGGAAATGTGCGCAAGCCTTGGGGTCTCCCGTGGTGCCCGACGTGAAGGCCAGCATCGCAACGTCATCAGCTGCCGTATCGCAGGCCTCAAACACATCCGGCTTGCCGGCCATAAGGCGCGCCATTTCCTCCTCGTCGCCCGTGAGCGCAATACGGCTTAGCCCCGATTGCTGCGCCATCGAGTTTTCAACCGCTTCTTTCAGCGGGGCGGCACATAGTGCGAGGCGGATTCTGGCTTTGCGGACAATTTTTGTGATTTCAGGTTCACGCAGCAGCGGCATGGTCATCACCGCAATGCCACCCGCTTTCAGGACACCATACCAGGCTACCATCATATCGATGGAATTTGGCCCGTGGATCAGAACTCGCTCGCCGCTGATCAGGCCGAGATCATCTACCAGCACATGGGCCAGCCGGTTCACTTCGGCATTGAGCTCGGCGTAGGTGAGGCTCCGCGCTTCAGAATGGACGGCCACCCGGTCACCCCAGCCCTTTTCGATCGCCCCATCCAGCAATTCGGCGGCGGCATTCAGGCGTTTTGGATATTGAACAGACGGAATTTCAAACCGGAAGTCCGGCCAGTCGGATTCATCCGGCAGGCTGTCTCGCGCAAAACCATCCGCATAGCCTGAAGGCTCCATCGGCATGGCACATCTCCCCATTTGCCGCGCAGCTGTTTAGTCTGGTCATGAATCGCCGCGCTGTTATTGCGGTTATTGTGCACGAGGATACCCCTATGACGGAAGCTTTTCTCTACACCGGCCTGCGCACACCCATTGGCCGCTATGCCGGTTCGCTGTCGGCGGTACGGGCAGATGACCTTGCAGCCTTGCCGATCCGGGCACTCGCCGAGCGCCATCCCGGATTGCCAGACGTGGTGGAAGAAGTCGTTCTGGGTTGCGCCAATCAGGCCGGCGAAGACAACCGTAATGTCGCGCGCATGGCCGTTTTGCTCTCCGGACTGGGCGACACGATTCCCGCCGTCACCGTCAATCGCCTGTGCGCCAGCGGTCTGGAAGCCGTCGCGCAGGCCGCGTTCCGGATCAAGGCTGGCAGTGTGAAAGCCGCCATCGCTGGCGGCGTCGAAAGCATGTCGCGCGCGCCCTTCGTCATGGCCAAGGCCGAGACCGGGTTTTCGCGCGCGGCGAAAATCGAGGATACGACGATAGGCTGGCGGTTTGTGAATCCGGAAATCGAGCAGCTCTACGGCGTCGACTCCATGGGCGAAACCGCTGAAAACCTCGCAGAGGAATTTGCAATATCCCGAGACGATCAGGACGCGTTTGCCGCCCGCTCACAAGGATTGGCAGGCGCTGCTGTCTCACAGCTGCAATCGCAGATCACACCGGTCAGTCTGCCCCAGCGGAAAGGCGACCCGGTTGTCTTTGATACCGACGAGCATCCGCGTCCGGACGTCACGGTGGATAAACTCGCCAAACTTCCCGCCGCCTTCCGCAAGAGCGGCAGCGTCACCGCGGGAAATGCCTCCGGCGTCAATGACGGGGCGGCGGCCCTGATCGTGGGAGACAAGGCGACAGGCGAAGCACTTGGCGTCGAGCCAATGGCCCGGATTGTCTCCTATGCCACCGCCGGTGTGCCACCGCGCACCATGGGCATTGGCCCCGTTCCGGCTTCGGCAAAGGCGCTCGCACAGGCGGGGCTGACGATGAACGATATCGACGTGATCGAACTCAACGAGGCCTTTGCCGCTCAAGTCCTGGCCTGCACGCGCAGCTGGCAGATCAGCGATGATGATGAGCGTCTGAACGCCTGGGGCGGCGCGATTGCTCTGGGTCACCCGCTTGGCATGAGCGGAGCGCGCCTCGCCCTGACCGCTGCCCATCGCATGAAAGCAACGGGCGGACGTTATGCGCTGGTCACCCTTTGTGTTGGCGTCGGTCAGGGCGCGGCGATGGTGCTGGAGCGAGTTTAGCGGCGATCGATTGGTGGCAGATTGCGTTTCGCGCGGGCGATCGAAAATTCGACAATGTCTAGCGGTATAGAATCCGCGAGAGCCATAAAGCTCATTTCATGGGTTTCATCGCTGTAGAAAATTTCAAAAAGCGGCGTGGCCTCTTTGCCCTTACTGGCAACTTCCAGAAACATTCCATCGCGCAGCACATCGCTCCCTCTAACAAAGCTGGATTGCAATTCCAATCGAGACGGTTCGGGCATAATTCTACTCTCCCACCACAGCCGTGGTTTCAATCTCGATCTGCGCGCGTTCCTCGATCAGTCCGGCGACAATCACAAAGGCCATGACGGGATAGTTCTTGCCCATCAGCTTTTTCCAGATTGCACCCAGTTTGGGACCAGCCTCCAGATAGGCCTGACGATCGGTGATATAGCCGGTCATGCGCACGACATGCTCCGGCCCGGCATCCGCTTCGGCCAGAACGGAGAGTGTGTTCTTCAATACCTGTTCGAACTGATCGGCGAAGTCATCCGAGACAATGGTTTCCGTCTCATCCCAGCCGATCTGGCCGGCCACGAATATCTGACGGCCCTTCGCCACTATTCCGTTGGAATAACCCTTCGGGCGCGGCCAGCCGGGAGGATTGAGCACTTTCATGATCCGGTCTCCGACAAGAGGTGGCGCGCAATGATCAGCTTTTGCACTTCCGATGCGCCTTCATAGATCCGAAGCGCACGAATATCGCGATAGAGCGCTTCGGGCACCGAACCTTTTGTCACGCCCAGCCCGCCGAAAATCTGGACCGCTTTATCGATGGTCTGCTGAGCGGTTTCGGTCGCATGGAATTTCGACATCGCCGCCTCGCGGGAGATCCGGCCAACGCCGGAATCCTTCATCCAGGCACCGCGATAGATCAGCAAGGCACTGGCATCGATATCGATCGCCATCTCGGCGAGCTGCGACTGCACGACCGGCAGATCGGCCAGCTTGTCGCCAAACAATTCGCGCGTTTGTGCCCGTGAACGCGCTTCATCCATCGCCCGCCGCGCAAAGCCCAGAGCCGCCGCCGCAACGGTGGAACGAAAGACATCCAGCGTGCCCATCGCGTATTTGAAACCGGCATTCTCCTCGCCGATCAGCGACGACGCCGGGATGCGGCAATTTTCAAACTTCAAGCGCGCCAGCGGATGCGGCGCAATCACTTCGATGCGTTCGGCGACCGAAAGGCCGGGCGTATCTGCCGGAACGATAAAAGCGGAGATTCCCTGCGCGCCCGCCTCGCCCGTGCGTGCGAAAACAACGTAGAAACCGGCAATCCCGCCATTGGAGATATAGGTCTTCTCACCGTTCAGAACGTAATCCTCGCCATCGCGGACTGCGCTCAGGGCCAGCGAGGCCACGTCCGACCCCGCCGCCGGTTCGGTCAGGGCAAACGCGGCGAGGGTTTCGCCGGATGCGACTTTCGGCAGCCACTCTGATTTCTGCGCATCGGACCCGAACAGCGAGATGGTGCCCGAGCCCAAACCCTGCATGGCAAAAACAAAATCAGCAAGGCCGGAATGATAGCCCAGCGTCTCGCGCATGAGGCAGAGCGAGCGAACATCGAGTGTCTCGTTTGCCCCGCCATAAGCAGCGGGCACGCAGTTTTTCAGCCAACCGGCCAATCCCATTTTTCGTGCTATCTGGCGGCAGTCCTCATCAATATCGGCATGAACCGCAAAGCCATTGGTTCCGATCTCTGCTGTACACCAGTCACGCGCGGCATCGGCCAGCGCGCGGTGCCGGTCCTCAAAAAACGGCCATGCAAGAAAGCTTCTGTCCGCCATTTCAATTCCCCTCGAAGACGGGCTTTTCCTTCGCAATGAAGGCGCGATAGGCGCGGCGGAAATCCTCGGTCTGCATGCAGATGGCCTGCGCCTGGGCTTCGGCCTCGATCGCCTGATCAATGCCCATATCCCATTCCGCATTCAGCTGGGTCTTGGTGATGCCGTTTGCGAAGGTCGGGCCGGCGGCGATGCGCGCACCCCATTTGCCGGCTTCGGCCAGCAAGTCATCGGCAGACACGATCGCATTCCAGAACCCCCAGCGCTCGCCTTCGTCCGCGCTCATCGAGCGGCCAAAAAAGAGGAGTTCGCTCGCCCTGCCCTGCCCGATGATGCGAGGCAGGATGGCGCACGCACCCATATCGCAACCGGCCAGCCCGACGCGATTGAACAGGAAGGCTGTCTTCGCGTCTGGTGTCGCTATCCGCAGATCGGACGCCATGGCGAGGATGGCCCCGGCGCCGACACAAACGCCGTCCACCGCCGCGATCACGGGCTGCGGGCACGCACGGATGGCCTTTACCAGATCACCTGTCATACGGGTGAATTCGAGGAGTTGCGGCATATCCATTTCGGTCAGCGGACCGATGATTTCGCGCACATCGCCTCCAGAACAGAAATTCCCACCGGCGCCGGTCAGGATAATCGCTTTCACCTCGGGCGCATAAACCAGTGCCCGAAAGAAATCGCGCAGCTCGGCATAGCTTTCAAAGGTCAGCGGGTTCTTCTTGTCGGGGCGGTTCAGCGTGACCGTGCCGACACCCCCTTCAAGCGCCCAGAGAAAATGTTCGCGCGTGTGAGTTGTAAAATTCATGCCTTGAACTCCTGCATCAGGGCCGCTTTCTCCAGATTGCGTTTCAGCTGAACATGACCGGCAATATACTGGTTGGGCACACCCGCATCACGATAGCCCAGCTCCGCTGCGGCGCGCAGTGTCCAGTAGGGATCGGCCAGATGCGGCCGCGCAAGTGCCACCAGATCCGCCCGGCCAGCGGCGAGGATCGAATTGACGTGATCGACTTCGTAGATATTACCCACCGCCATGGTGGAGCAATGCAGCGTATTGCGGATCTGGTCGGAGAACGGCGTCTGGAACATGCGGCCGTAAACGGGCTCGCCCGCCGGCGTTGTCTGTCCGGCAGACACATCGATCAGATCCGCCCCGACCTTGGCAAAGGCCTCTGCCACCAGCACCGTATCATCCGGCGTAATGCCGCCTTCACCCACCCAGTCTGTCGCCGACAGGCGCACGGCCATAGGCCGGTCGGCGGGCCAGACAGCCCGCATCGCAGTGAAGACTTCCAATGGAAAGCGCAAACGGTTTTCCAGACTGCCACCATATTCATCCGTTCGCTGATTGGAGACCGGCGTGATGAAAGAGGAGAAAAGATAGCCATGCGCACCGTGCATTTCGACCATATCGAATCCGGCCTCAAGCGCCCGCTTCGTGGCCATCACAAACTGATCCTTCACCCGGTCCATATCTTCCCGCGTCATCTCGCGCGGGACTTGGTTCTTCTCTGACCAGGGAATCGGCGACGGACCGATCAGCTCCCAGCCCCCCGCCTCCAGCGGCTCGTTATTGCCTTCCCAGGAGAGCTTGGTCGCACCCTTTCGACCGGCATGACCGATCTGGATCGCCATTTTCGCATTATTCGCATGCACGTGATCGACAACGCGTTTCCACGCAGCGACATGTTCGTCCGTATAGATACCGGCACACCCCGGAGAAATCCGGGCATCTGCGGCCACATTGGTCATCTCGGTATAAATCAGCCCCGCACCACCCATGGCGCGTGAGCCGTAATGGACGAAGTGGAAATCATTGATCAGCCCGTCATCACTGGAATACATGCACATGGGCGATACGACGACACGGTTTTTAAGCTCCATACCCCGCAGCGAATACGGCACGAACATGGGCGGGCGAACCGACACCCCGTGCTGGCCGGCAAACCATCCTTCCATCTCCGCCATCCATTTCTCGTCCCGCTCCCGCAGGTTGTCATGGCTGATCCGCTGCGAACGGGTGAGAAGCGAATAAGCAAATTGCTTGGGTTCAAAGTCGAGATAGCGGTCCAGCGTTTCAAACCATTCCGTGGAGTTTCGCGCCGCAGACTGGAGTTTCAGAACCTCGATCGTCCGGACGTCCTGATACTCCTTCAGGCCTTCCTCGATGGGCTGGGTCTTCGAGGTCAGAACCTCGGCCAGCATGATCGCGTCTTCAAAGGCCAGCTTGGTACCGGACCCGATGGAAAAGTGCGCCGTATGAGCGGCGTCGCCCAGGAGAATGATATTCTTGTGCGTCCAGTTTTCACATAATACCCGACGGAAATTCAGCCAGGCCGAGCCCCGCAAATGCCGGGCATTGCTCATCAGCGCATGACCGTCGAGCTGGTCGGCGAATAATGCCTCGCATGCGCGGCAGGTTTCGTCCTGATCCATCTGGTCAAAACCAAGACCCCGCCAGGTCTCCTCGGAACACTCGACGATGAAGGTCGAGAGGTCATTGTCGAACCGGTAGGCATGCGCCCAGACCCAGCCGTGCGGGGTCTCCTTGAAGGCAAAGGTAAAGGCGTCGAATACCTTGTGCGTGCCCAGCCAGACAAACTTGTTGGCCCGCACATCAATGTCCGGCTTGAAAACATCTGCATACTGCTCGCGGATGCGCGAATTGATGCCGTCAGCCGCAATCACCAGATCCGCATCGGGCAGGTTGGCCGGGTCCGTTTCGACCTCGAAATGCAGATTGACGCCCAGCGCGGCCGCACGGTCCTGAAGGATGGCCAGAAGACGTTTGCGGCCAATTCCGCAAAAGCCGTGCCCGCCCGAACTTTCCACCGTGCCCTTGAAATGGACATCGATATCGTCCCAATGGGCCAGAGAGTCGGCGATCAGTTGCGCGCTTTGCGGATCAGTCGCCGCGAGATTGGCCATGGTCTGGTCAGAGAAAACCACGCCCCAGCCAAACGTATCGCCCGCCTTGTTGCGCTCATAGATATCGATTTCGCAATGGGGGTCGCGAAGCTTCATCGCGATCGCAAAATAAAGGCCTGCCGGGCCGCCACCGATGCATGCGATTTTCATATGAAAAGGCCTCCCCGAATGTGTCCGCGTCAGACAATCACACAACGCGGAAAATGGGGAGGTCTGAACTGGTTTTAGCCGCCGGCAACGCTAGACGAGATCGGCAGCCAGCGTCGCCTTGGTCTCAGCCGACAACAAGGTCATGTGGGGGTAGTTTTCATGGCGAATGCCAAGCATCACATCGCCATCGAAATTCTTGAAAACCGCCGCCTGCTCATCGCTGAAGTCGAAATGAATGAATTGCACGGACGACGCTTTGCCGTCAGCCGTGGTCCGGTCGACATCGGTTTCGGCGCGCGCCTGAATTTCGTGATCGCCGAATTTGAGGAAAATGGTTTCCTCCACACCGCCCAGTCGCCCGAGCACGCTTTTCCGCAGCTTCTCATCATCGATCTCGAACATCAGGGTCGCCGACAAGTCCCGGCCTTTCGGGATAAGCGGATTGTACGCGTTCAGCTCGTCAGGAATCTGTTCGGGTCCGCCCTTCTCGATGAAAAGCATTTCGTGGATCTGGAGCCACATCGTCTCATAACTCTCGAAATAGAAAGTCGCATGCGGACCGATCGGCACGCGGCGTGCCTTCTTGAGCGGCACCAGCTCGGCGCGCTTCTGCTTTCGAACCTTCCCGTATTCGGCAAGGTCCATCAGGTCCGTGGCCTTGACCTCGGTCTTGTGCCGGGCTTCGGAGAGATTGACGACATTTCCCATAAAACTGGTCCTTTAAAGTCCGTAGGCTTTCGCAAAAATTTCAATCGGGTGCCAGGTCCGGGCCGGAGCGGATTCAGACTGGATGGCATTGATACCTGTCTTGATGTGATCGCAGGACAAGGGGCAGGTCGAGGAAACAAATGTATTGTGGTGCTCCAGCGCCTTGCGGAAGACCGGCGTCCCGACCTTGATGGCCGTGTCGTGATTGGCCTTCTTGATGCCCCACGTTCCGCCATGCCCGGAGCACCGCTCGATGACATTCACCTCCGTGTTCGGGATCATCTTCAATAGCTCTGTCGATTTCTGCCCGATATTCTGGGCGCGGGAGTGACAGGACAGGTGAAGCGTGATGCCCCCCTTGAGCGGCTTCAGGCCCTCGGCCAGCCCCTCATTCCTGGCGATATCCACGACCAGCTGGTCAAAATCCATAGTCGCGGCCGACAACGCTTTCACGTCTTCATCATCCGGCAGGATGAGTGGCCATTCGAATTTCAGCATCAACGAGCAGGACGGCACCAGACCCATAATGGTATAACCGTCATCGACCAGCGGGCGCAGCGCCTTGGCGACTTTTCGGGCATTGGCGGCAACCTTGTCGAGATTGCCCTGTTCCAGCTCCGGCATGCCGCAGCATCCCGGATAGACCACCTCGGCATCAATCCTGTTTTTGGCCAATACATGCAGCGTGGCCTCGCCGATCTCCGGCTTGTTGTATTCGCCGAAACAGGTCGCATAGACGGCGACCTTGCGCTTGCCATAAGCGGGCGCGTCGGCGTTTATCTCGCGCTTGGCTTTCGCCCGGCTGGTCAGCGTGCGGGTATTGAATTTCGGCAGTTCGGCATCCGGACTGATATCTCCGAGCGTATTGATCAGCGTTCGAACGCCCGAGTTCTTCTTGTCTGTCGCCCAGTTGATCACGCCGGCCACAGGCCGGGCCAGCGTGCCATTGCGGTCGGTCTTGACCAGCTGATTGTCGGCAAAGGGAATCTCGCCCTTTTTCTGCTGGATGGCGCGGTAGCGCAGCATCAGATGCGGAAAGTCGATGTTGAATTCGTGCGGCGGGACATAGGGGCATTTGGTCAGGAAGCACATATCGCACAGCGTGCAGCCATCGACCGTGGCCTTTATGTCTTTTTTGGTCAGATCATCGACAGAGAAATTCTCGCTTTCATCCACCGCGTCAAACAGGGTCGGGAAGCTGTCACACAGATTGAAGCAGCGGCGGCAGGAATGGCAGACTTCGGCCTGACGGCGGAATTCCTCGTCAAACTTTTCCTCGTCATAATAATCGGGATTCTGCCAGTCGATCGGATGGCGCATCGGCGCATCGAGCGAACCTTCGCGCGGCTGTGTCGGTGTGTCACTCATGATATTGCCTCCCCCGGGCCTGCCGTAACAGAAACGCCCGAGCCCGCCTTATGGCCAGCCCGGGCGCAAAAAGTCATCTGCAACGAAAGGCTCTAGCCCGCCATTTCGTCCAGTGTCTTCTGGAACTTGCCGGCGTGAGAGCGCTCGGCCTTGGCCAGCGTTTCGAACCAGTCGGCAATCTCGTCAAAGCCTTCTTCGCGAGCGGTGCGCGCCATGCCCGGATACATATCCGTGTATTCGTGGGTTTCGCCGGCGATGGCCGATTTCAGATTGGCTTCGGTATTACCGATCGGCTCGCCCGTCGCCGGATCGCCGACTTCCTCGAGGTATTCGAGGTGACCGTGCGCGTGGCCGGTTTCACCTTCGGCGGTGGAACGGAAAACCGATGCCACATCGTTATAGCCTTCAATGTCGGCTTTTTGCGCGAAATACAGATAGCGGCGGTTCGCCTGGCTTTCACCGGCAAACGCTTCCTTCAGATTTTCTTCGGTTTTCGAACCCTTGAGCGACATTATCTTCCTCCCATTGAGCCGGACATCCGGCGTGAATATGAGGACGAACCTAATCGCGCGACAGGCGAAGTCAACATTTTAGAATCGTTCTAAAAAATGAGAATTATTCTCATTTGGAGCGGGTGCGGATCACCAGCTCGCAGGCAACGATCTCGCTGCCATCCACCGGTTGCGGCAGAAGGTTCAACGGGATGGCGCCTTCCGGAATATCCGTCAGTTCACCCGTCGTCTCGTTCAGGAAATGATGATGGGAACTGGTATTGGTATCGAACCGGGTCGCGTCTGATCCCCGGGCCGCAATCGGCCGCAACAGACCTGCCGACACAAAATGCCCGAGCGTATTATAAACCGTCGCCAGCGCCATCGGCGCACCATTCCGCGACAACTGCCCGTGAATCTGTTCCGCCGTGACATGCCGGTCCCGGCCATCGGCAAACAACAGGCGGGCAATCTGCACGCGCGGCCGTGTGACGCGCAGGCCGGCGGATTCAAGGAGGGCAACGGGATCAGTCATGGGCCTTGTTTAGGTCAATCGCGAATTGCTCGCAACTCACGCCTTTGACGATGTCGAAGGTCGCGAGGCAGCGATCAAAAGAATGAGGGGCAATACCCACGGCACGATCCGCTCGAACGGATCGCCGGGCAGGCGCGCCAGTGATCCCGCCCAGCTGTCCCCGCCGATTTGACCGGCCAGATAGAAAAACACAGTCATGGCAAAGCCGGACAGGATTGCGGCCAGAATGGCCCATCCCGCCGACTCTCGCCGGAATACCCGGACCAGGACGACCGGACCAAATGCCGCGCCGAGCGCCGACCAGGCGAACAAAACCCGGCTGAAAATGGTGGCAGGCAAAGCGAGCGCCAGTGCCACGGCCAGAGCCACCAGCACCGCCATCACAATGCGCGAAATCAGAACTTCCTTTCCGGGAAATCGGCGCGCCACCCCCATATCATGCGCGACAGCAGCCGAAGTGGCGATCAGGAGCGAATCCACGGTCGACATCACGGCCGACAGGACGGCAGCAATGATCAACCCGGCGATCATCGCAGGGAAAAGGTCGCCAGCGAGCAGATAAAGCAGGCTTTCGCCATCCGCCGCGCCGCCGGTCAGCGCCCGGCCGGACAGGGCCAGCGTGATCATGCCGGTATAGACGATCACCGCCCAGCCCATCGCGATCCGGAATCCCTGTTGGCGGGATTTCTCGTCCTTCACGGCCATCAGCCGCGCGATCAGATGCGGCTGCCCAAACGGGCCGAGTCCAATGGCAGCGATACCGAGAACGAAGCCGATAAAAATGAACCCCGCATGTGGTCCCGTCCAGGACAGATAGCCTTCGGGCGCTGAGGCATTAAGGGTCTCCCACACCCCGCCGGGCCCGCCCGCTGCGATCAGGGCCGCGGCCGGCAGAAGAATGGCAACCAGTGCCATGAGCCCGCCCTGCAGCATATCGGTCACGCTGACCGCCCAGAACCCGCCCAGCAGCGCATAGATCAGGATAACAAGCGCGCCGATCAGAAGGCTTTCGACATGCGGCAGATTGAGCTGGGTTTCAAAGGCCGCCCCGGCCGCGCCGAACTGGGCGGCGATATAGAAGATGAAGCAGAAAATGATCAGCACAGCGCTGGTCATGGCGATCATCGTCTTCATTCCGCGACCAGCTTCAGCCGTCATGAAATCGGTGAGCGTGACATGACCGCGTGTGGCGGTTTCCTCGCGCAACCGTTTGCCAAAGACCTGCCAGACAACGACATAGCCGCCCAATATGCCCGGCACCATCCAGAGCGCACTCAGGCCATTGGCATACACAAAGCCGGTAAATCCAAGCAGCACCCAGGCCGAGGAGGTGGACGCGGCATAGGAGAGCCCCGCCACCCAGGCGCCCAGCCCGCGCCCGCCGAGGAAGAAATCATCCTCGGTTTTGTTGCGGCGGGAGGCCCAGAGGCCAATGCCGATCAGCGCCAGCTTGTAGACGATGAGCGTCGCGATAATGATCAGCGTATTGGTGTCCATGACATCTCCCCTGCATCGACCCTAGCCCGGCAATTCCGATGCGAATAGTGCCCTCGCCAATAGACGCCTGCGCGCTAAAATGTCATCAGACACCCAACATTCCGACCGATTACAGGACGACCGTCATGAATAGCCACACCAATGTCGACGCCAAAAACTTCAACTGGGAAGACCCGCTCGATCTGACCGGCCTCTTGTCCGAAGAAGAGCGCATGGTTCAGGAAACCGCGCGCGGCTATGCGCAGGAAAAGCTGATGCCACGTGTCATCGCTGCGGCGCGCGAGGAAAGTTTCGACCGCAACATCATGACGGAGATGGGCGAGCTGGGCCTCCTCGGCGCGACCCTGCCGGAAGAATATGGCGGGGCCGGCCTGAACCATGTCGCCTACGGCCTGATCGCGCATGAAGTGGAAAAAGTGGACTCCGGCTATCGCTCCGCGATGAGCGTCCAGTCCTCACTCGTCATGTATCCGATCTATGCGTTCGGTTCCGAGGAGCAGAAGCAGAAATATCTACCCAGGCTCGCAACCGGCGAATGGGTGGGTTGTTTTGGTCTGACCGAGCCGGACGGCGGGTCGGATCCGGGTGCCATGCGCACCACGGCGACCAAAGTCGCCGATGGCTACATCCTCAATGGCTCGAAGATGTGGATCACGAATTCGCCGATCGCGGATCTCGCCGTGGTCTGGGCCAAGCTGGATGGCGCGATCCGCGGCTTCATCGTCGAGCGCGGCACGCCCGGTTTCGAAACGCCGAAGATCGAGGGCAAGATGAGCCTGCGCGCCTCCATCACCGGCTCGATCACGCTGAGCGATTGCAAGGTCGGCGAAGACGCGCTGATGCCGAATGTGAAGGGCCTGCGCGGACCCTTCTCCTGCCTCAACAAGGCGCGCTACGGCATTGCCTGGGGTGCGATGGGCGCCGCCACCTTCTGCTGGCATGCCGCCCGCGAATATGCGCTGGAGCGTGTCGTCTTCGGCAAGCCGATTGCCGGCACGCAGCTGGTCCAGAAAAAGCTCGCTGACATGCAGACCGAAATCTCGCTCGGCCTGATGGGGGCCTGGCGGCTCGGGCGTCAGCTTGATGAAGGCGCCTGGATCCCGGAAACCATCTCGCTGATGAAGCGGAATAATTGCGGCAAGGCACTCGCCATTGCCCGCGAGGCCCGCGACATTCACGGCGGCAATGGCATCGCCGAGGAATATCATGTGCTGCGCCATGCGGTGAATCTGGAAACCGTGAACACCTATGAGGGCACACACGATATTCACGCCCTCATCCTCGGGCGCGCCCAGACCGGCATTCAGGCTTTTGCCTGATCTACCGGATGCCGGATGAATAAAGGGCGGCTTGCGAGCCGCCCTTTTTTATTCAAAAACCTTGCGAAGCGTTTCCGATGCGCCGCCTTCCTTGATCTCCTTGAGACGCACATAGGCGATCGCCGCGCTGATACCGCCAACCGGGGCTATGATGGCCAAACCGAACGCCGTCACGCTCACGCGGAGCAGGCCCCGAATTGCCGGATTGCCGATTTCCAACGAGTCGAGCCACAGCGCGCCGGGCGTCATGATAAACGATGCCAGAAAAGCCAGTATGAAAACAATCAGCGTCGTGAGAATCGAGAGGCCTAAAAGGGCCCAGCGATAATCCCGCGTCAGATTCATGCTCCGGGGTATAGCGCGAAGTCCAACCTGCTCATCAAGCAATACCGGCATGGCCACGAACAACATCAGCGAAATGATCACCCCGGGAACAAACAGCAGGATAAATCCGAGCATCGTCACAACAGGAATGATCAGACAGAGCGCAACCATTGGCGCCAGCAACAGCAATAATCGCCGGGTGGATCGCAAAACACCTATTCGGCCATCCCGGAAAAGATGAATGGCAGGCAATACGACCAGTGCCTGGACGCAGAGGCCATACAGCAGATTGACCATCGCTTCACCGAAACTCAGGGCCAGATTGAGCCAGATCGTCGGCGTCAGTGAACGTGCAATAACGCCTGATATCTCGGCGCTGACCGCCTCGAAGGCGACCGTAAACAGCAATATGGCCGGCAGGAAATAAAAGAGCCCACGCCAGTAGACGCTGAAAGTCGATGTAACGATATCAATAACGTTCAGCGACGGACGTGCCGGAACCATAGGCGGCGCAGCGTCCGTCACCGGCGTTGGGCCCCGGTTTCAGGGTGAAAACAGCGGGGCCCGGTCACGCTTACTCGAAGACTTTCAGAAGGTCCGCGGCCTGCCCGCCTTCCTTGATCTCCTTCAGACGCGCATAGACCACGCCGCTGGCAATCAGAGACAGTGGAGCTGCAAGTGAGGACACGGCTGCATTCACGACGCTGTACCAGATCGGATAGGAGGGAGTTGCGTCCTGCAGGAAGACGTCACCACCTCCGGTCGCCATAAAGGCGCCGATCAGTATGGCACCGCCGATCGCAGCGACGATCCAGATAATGATGGCGAGAACAACGACCGTTCCCACAATCGCCCAACGATAATTTTCGGTCAGCTTCAGGCTCCGCTCGAAAGCCCCGAAACCGGCATTTTCGAACACGATGGTCGGAACCATCACATAGAACATCGCCATGATGTAGAGGCCCGGAACAATCAGCAAAAGAAAACCAATGCCCGACATGATCCCGACCAGAATGCCGAGAATCAGAATGGGAAAAAACCCGGCCAGTGCCGCGCTGATCGCTTTGCCCACCGCTGTTCCCTGACCAACCTGCACGCTCACGGCCATGCGCACAATCACCGCCTGCGCCAGAACCATCAACACCAGATAGAGGATGAGGGACACGAGACCGGATAGCAGCATGGCGCCGATATTGTTCGGGTCGTTCTCGAGACTGCTGGAAATCAAACGATTGTAGAAGAATTCGAAAAGCAGAGTTGGAATGAAGACAATCAGGAAAAAAAGCGGCAGGTTCTTGAAATAGATGCTGAAGCTTTGAGAGAGCATCCGGCCGACATCAAGCGGAATCTTGCCGCCTTCTGGTGTCGGTGTGTCTGTTGTATCCGCCATATTCCCCTCCCCGGGATTGTTGAATCAGATTCTTCAGTCTGCCGGGCGCGCCGGCACAATCAATGATTATTTTTCGTTTTCTGCCCGCTTTCATCCCGGTGATGCTTGTCATCCCGCACATCGCCGAAGAGCTGCCTCTGCTCCAGATAGGCGCGTTGAGCGGTATAGAAGGCGTGCAGAAAGGCCAGCACGCGCTCATCCGGCACGGGCTCGTCAAAGCCGATTTTCTTGCGAATCTGCGCCGCCACTTCGACCAGTGTCTTGCGCATGTCGGCCTTCACCGGCTTGTCGAGAGGATTGGCACGCAACAATGTTTCCAGCGTCTGCAATTCGAACCGGCCATAATGTTCAAGGTGAGACGCTGAAAAGACAAATTCCTCATCCGGCCCGGCGCTGGAAAGGTCCGGCATCAACAAGGTCTTGGGCTGACGCGCGACATAGGTGTTGGCGAGAATGTCCCCGAGTCGCTGACGCCGTTTATTGGTGAGCGGCACGATCAGCAGGATCGCGATCCAGGCCAGCAGCACAATATTCCAGAAAAGCCCCATCTGACTGGCGGCCAGCACCATCGTCCCTGGAATAAAGACCTCGACTTCCTTCATGATATTGCGTGCCACAACGCCATGAGTGGTCAGGCCGCGCCCGTCCGCAGACAGGACCCGCAGCCCGGTCAGGCGCTTTCCCAGCGTCTGACCATTCCAGAACAACTCGGCCATGATGTAATAGGGCGCGCGAATAAAAAGTGTGAGCAGGGCAAACAAAATACCTGCAGCACTGCCGCCCAGATTGAACGGCAGGAGGGCGATCACCAGCGTCAGCGCCAGTGCGCCGAACGCGGTAATCAGGATATCGGCAATCTGGGCCCCCATCCGCGCCATCAGGCTGGCGACCTCGAAATGGATCGGGACCCCTTCCGGCGGTGTCAGAATGGAAAACCGCTGCGCCTTCTCATACTGGCGCGCCGCTTCGGCAGGTGTCTTTGCGCGGGCCATTAATTGCGCCTCCACCCGGCCAGCAGGAACCAGGCCGCCCAGAGCGCGCCTATTCCCCAGCCAATGACGATGCGCACTTCGGTATCCTGTATCAACTGGCGTCCGAAGCCTTCCAGAAGCCCCGCCACAAACAGCATCAGCGCAGAGATCAGGGCCAGCTTCACAGCATCCTTCGAGGCCGCCCGCAGCGCATCCTTTCGGGGCATGTCGCCGGGAAAGAGGAAGGCCAGCCCCAGCATGAACCCGCCACCGGCCGCAATCATGATCGCCGCCAGCTCGGTCACGCCGTGAATGCTGAGCCAGCCAAACAGTTCATAGCCGAGATCGCGGCTGTCATAGAGGGCATAGAACGCCCCCAGCATCAGCCCGTTATAGAGCGTCAGCAGGAAGCTGGGCACGCAGGCAAAAATGCCGAGCGCAAAAGCAAAGAAGGCCACCCGAGTATTGTTGGAAAACAGATAGGCCGCGAAAGCGCCGAGACCGGCCAGATACCCGCCACCATCATCAAACAGCGCCGCACGAAGCGATTCGGTACTGGCGCCCGGGCCGCGGTCGCCAGCCAGTCCGGCTGGCACAAATGTGTAGAACCAGGCCGTGTCCTGCATGAAGAGCGCATAGGCAATGACCGCCCCCAGCGCCATGGCCAGAAAGCCGAGGACCAGGCCGATCCAGCTGCGCCGCATGGCCTGAGGAGCGGATGAGGCAAAGAAGCGCGTGACCACGCCGGAGAGACTTTCCTGCGGCGCATAGACCGCAATATAGGCCCGTGCGACCAGCGCTTCGAGATAAGCCAGAAGTGCCTTGTCCAGAGAGATGTCGCGAGCCACTGACAGGCTCGTCGCCGTGGAGCGATAAAGCCGCGCGAGATCCTGCGCCTCCTGAAAGGTGAGCTTCGCCGCAGCGCCGCGTTCAGCCTTCCTGACCAGTTCCTCCAGCGCCCGCCAGTCGGCTTCGCGCTGTTCGCGGAAACGGGTGGAGCGGATACGGGCAATATCGGTCATGCGACCTCCCGCGCTTTCAGGTCGAGATAGGTCGACACCAGACGCGGCGTCAGCTTGTCGGGCTCGACGTCGAGACACATCACGCCCAGGCGGTTCAGGCGTTCAAACACGATCCGGCGCTCGCGCACAAAATCTGCGGCGGCGACACTGGCGGCCGCCTCTTCGATTGAAATCACCGGATTACTGACCAGCGCTTCCGTTTCGGGATCCCGCAAAGCGATGAAAATCACCAGATGTTCACGCGCCAGATGGCCGACCTGTTCGACCATCAACTCCGCTGTCGTCGTATCCACAAAATCGGAGAAGACGATCACCAGGCTGCGGCGCTTCAACTGACCTTTCAACGTCGCCAGCGCGAGCGTGTGATTGCTCTCGCGGCTTTCATAGGCCAGGTCCGCAAGGGTTCGGCGCATTTTCGGAAAGGCCTGACGCCCGGGCGATGGCGGCAGCCAGACGCGCGGCCGGGAATCATAGGTATAGAGCCCGACCTGATCCCCGCCTGCTGCCGCAGCCCAGGCCGTGGCCAGTGCCGCATTGATCGCGTGGTCGATCTTCGGCAGGCCAAGGATTTCCTCGCGCATCAGATATCCGTTATCCAGCGCGATAATGACCGAGTGATTGCGTTCCGCCCGTGTTTCCTTGGAAAGCATGCGCCGTTGCCGCGCCGAGCGTTTCCAGTCAATCCGGCGCAGGCTCTCGCCGGGCACATAATCGCGCAATTGGTGGAATTCGGACCCTTCGCCTTCATTGAATGTGTTCTTCTGCCCCATCAGGCTGGTGCGGACCTGCAGATCGATTTCACCATTCAGCACGGGACGGATGTCCGGCATGACCGCAATTGGCTGCGGCATCCGGGCCTTCGGGACAAATTCAAACAGACCCAGTCGGCTGGGCCAGCACATCCAGATATCGCTGAACGTCCAGCTGCCACGGCTCGTGGCGCGCACCTCGAAAGACAGAACCCGCTCGGCATCAGGATCCTGATGCTCGCGCGGCCCCGTGAGCCCCTCCGGCCAGTCAAACCGGAGACGGAAATCAGTCGGCAAGGAACGCCGGAAGGCCAACTCATACCGGCCGGTCTCATTGCAGAAGAGCTGCAGCGGGCCGGATATCTCGAATTGCGGGCGGAGCCGGAAACTGGAAAGCAGATCAAACAGGATCACAAGCCCGAGGACGGCCCAGGGCAAGGCCAGAAATGTGCCATTGCCGGTCGAAACCGGCAGCATCAACCCGGTCACCAGCAAAGCGCCCAGAGACAGCCACAGAAGGCGAGTTGTTGGACGCACTAGCGCGGCACCTCGATCCGCCCCAGCACAGACGTTAGAACATCATCGGCCGTGCGGCCCTCGATTTCAGCCGACGGCCCGAGCACGATTCGGTGACGCAAGGACGGCAGGAAAAGATCCCGGACATCGTCCGGAATGGCATAGTCGCGGCCATCCAGTGCGGCCGTCACGCGCACCGCCCCTGCGATCGCATCAGCCGCCCGCGTGGATGCGCCTTCGCGGATATCCGGGTCGGAGCGAGTCTCGCGAACCAGATCGACGATATAGGTCAGGATTTTCTCATCGAGCCGGATGCTGTCGATCAGCCCTTGCGCCGCCGTCAGCTGCTCGCCCGACATGACCGGTTCGATACGGTCGGTCTGGCCGGATTTGTTCAGCGATTGAGCGGCGTGACGGCGCAGGATTTCCAGCTCCGCATCCCGGTCAGGAAAGTTCAGGACAATTTTGAACAGGAAGCGATCATTCTGGGCCTCCGGCAGCGGATAGGTGCCCTGCTGTTCAATGGGGTTCTGGGTCGCGATCACATGGAAATGCTGGCCCAGCGACAAGTCCTGTCCATCAATGGTTACAATGCCTTCCTGCATGGCCTGCAGGAGCGCCGCCTGGGTCTTGGGCGGTGCACGGTTGATCTCGTCAGCCAGCAGGATGTCAGTGAACACCGGCCCTTTCACCAGGCGAAAGGCGTTCGCACCAAAATCAAAGAGGTTGGCGCCAAGCACATCGCCCGGCATCAGATCCGGCGTGAACTGGATACGTCCGAAATCAAGCGCCATGGCGGCTGCAAAGCTGCGCGCCAGTAGCGTCTTTGCGGTTCCGGGCGGCCCCTCCAGCAGGCAATGCCCGCGTGAAAAAACCGAAACCAGCAGCTGGTTGATCACCGCGTCCTGACCGTGAACGGTCTTGCGGATTTCCTGTCGCAGCGCCTCGGCGCGTGTGGCGAAATCTTCGAGCGTAAAATCCGTCATGTCAGCTTCAGCGCCTTTTTGTAAGCGGTTTCCAACCGGGAAAGTGCGGGAACGGTCTGATCCAGACCAGCGGTATCGGGCAGATTGCGAATTTCGGCGATAACATCGCGGAAGGATTTTCCGACCTCTGCATCAGCGTGATCCAGCCGCCGGAGAACACGCGCTTCGCGATCTGCAATGCGGGCATCGCGGCCGAGAATGCGTTCTGCCAGTGTTGTGATATGCGTCGACAACAAGGTTTTGAGGAGCGCGCCATCGGCGCGCGCACGGCGCATCAACCGGGCCTGCGCGATCAGGGACGTGCGCCGCGCCGCACCATGTCCTTCGGTAAAGCGCCGCACCAGCGGAACCCCGCGAACGCCCCCTCGCCATAACAGAATGATCAGGAAGCCGAGCCCGGCCAGCCAGAGCCAGCGGAAAGGCGGCTCGAAATAGCGCAGCAAATCCGACAGGGATCGCGCATGCTCCGAGACATCGCGCAGAAGCCAGGGCACCGCAGTATAATCGACGATTACCACCCCTTCACCCGCGAGGCCGCGGATCAACTCGACCGCCAGACGCGCATTCTCGCCGCGCGCCAGACCATGATTGTTCAGGAGATCGGGATCACTCAGCAGCCAGTAGGTTACGTCATTGGTGACACACTCGAACAGGAGACCGCGCTCACCCTCGCCGATCAGAGCCTCACAGCCAAGCGGAGCAACCGCATATTGCGGCGCATAGACTGACGCGCTTCCCGCCAGACGTGGTGAGAGTGACACTGGCTCGACCTGTTCCGGTTGTTCGGTGGCCAGTCTGTAGAAAGTGCCGAAATCGGCCTGCTGATAATCGTCAGCCGGCTCGTCCACGACGATCTCGCCCGGCGTTTTCGGCGGCAGGTATTCATTCTCCGGCTGGAGTTCCACGACATCTCCATCACCGGCAAAGCCCTCGACGTCCCAATCGTCGTCCGTTGTGGAATCTTCGGGCGCGATGTCGGCATTGCCGTCATCCTCAACAACATCAGCCGGCTCCGCAGACGCCGGAATGTCGCTCGAAAGCAGAAAGTCCGGATGAATGAAGCCAGCTTGCCGGATGCCGTCGCGCCATTTGGACATCACGACGAGCGTGGGAAGCGTCTCGATCTTGGTCGAAATCACACCATTGAAAATGCGCTGTATTTCCGGCCGGAGATATCGCCCCTCCCCGCCCGGACTCGTTGAATCGATGCCCGCCGTGTTATTGTCGTAGAGTGGCAATATCCGAAGGCCAATGCCCTCGGGATCCAGCGCATCGCCGCCATGAAAGGCGCGGGTTTCGAGGCCATGTGCATCCAAAAGAGCCACCAGCCCGTCCAGACCGATCACACTGCGCGAAATGCGCGGCGCGCGCTCAAGCGTGAGTAACCAGGCGATGCAGGCCGCGACCAGCAGAAATAGAATGCCCCCGGTGATAAAGGGGAAACCGGGTTTGGTACGGCCCGCCACTACGCTCGACCTCTCACGTCATGTAAAATCGGGCGCGCGTCCTCGACTGCGGCGACCAGTCCGGCCCGGTCCAGCGTTTCGCCCGCAAAACGCACGCGCTCGGCCAAACGCACAAGCGCCGCGACGGGCGCATAGTGCCGCCAGTCCCGCGGCAGCCGGAACAGCACAGCTCGCGCCGTCTCGCTCTTTCGAAGTGTTGCGTTAATGGACGCCAAAGCCGTCTCGAGCACCAGCCTTTGCAAGGCACCGATCGCAACACTTTCGTCTTCGATGGCAAGCACTGCTTCAAGCGTCGTTGTCTTTTCTTCATTTGCCAGTGCCGGCCCCGCCTCAACAGTCCCGGCACCCGTTACACCGGCGTCGGCCTCACCCCTTGTCCCGACCTGGATGACCGATCCGTACCGCCAGATCAGATAGATGATCACGCCAAGGATGGCCGCGCCAATCGTCCACAAAAGGATCTGGATCACGCTGATTGGGTTGAGGTTTCTCAAAAAGTTAGTGAACCAGTTTGAGCCATCGCGGTCAGACTCTTGCACGCCCGCGCGGTCCCGCCAGTCATCCTCTGCCGGGTAGATCTCGGGTTCAGGCTGCAAATCCAGCCGGTCCGAAATCTCGGAAAAATCCGGCGCAGCGCCAGCGATAGCTACTTCGTCAGTCTGGCGCGCAAAAAGGCTGAAGCTGCCGACCAGAAGAAGGCCCGCAATTACCGCGAGACAGACCAGCAAAACGGGTCGTGACAATCCGGTTCGGGCCGAACTCACACTCACAGTTGAACACCCCTCATCACCAACGCCACCCCCTGGGGAACGACCGTAGATAGCGGTAATAGCGAGGGCAAGTCCGGTGTATGATTCTTCGCGAAAATCGCGGCCAATGTGGATTTCCCAATTGCTAGACGCGGCGCTGCCTGAAACACTTGTGCCATGTCCGCGCGCCCCCGCCTCACCGTCGACCTCGACGCCATTTCGGCCAATTATCGCTTGTTGCAAGAGACCGTTGCGCCGGCGGAGTGTGCGGCTGTTATCAAGGCCGATGCCTACGGTCTGGGTGCCGGCGCCATCGGCCGCCGCCTGCTGGCAGAGGATTGCCGCACCTTCTTTTTCGCCCACTTGCCGGAAGCGAATGATATCGGTCCAGCCGTTCAATCCGCAGGCGGCAAGGCGTTTATCCTGAACGGGTTGGGCCTCTATCCGGTCGCTGACTTCCTGAACGCCCATACCATTCCGGTCCTGAATACGCTTGAAGAAGCACGCCAATGGTCAGAAGAAGCCGGCAACGCGCCGGCCGCCCTTCATCTGGACACCGGCATGAATCGTCTGGGCCTGCCGCCACGAGATGACGCGGCGGTTGTCAAATTACAGGAAGCCGGCCTCAACCTGATCCACGTCATGAGCCACCTTGCCTGCGCCGATGAAGCCAACCATCCGGCAAATCAGGCTCAACTGGAGCGTTTCCGTGAGCGCGCGGCGGCTTTCGGTGACCTCCCCAGATCCTTGTCAAATTCGGCCGGATGCTTTCTGGGCAGCGCGTTTCAGTTTGATCTTTCACGGCCTGGCCTCGCCCTCTACGGCGCACAGCCCCTCACCGGGAGAATTGTACCGTTAAGCCTGCCCTACCGGTTCGAAGCGCCCGTGCTACAGGTCCGGCGTTTTTCCCGGCGTGAGACATTCGGCTATGGCGGCACGCATACGGCCGAATCAGACGGATTTTCCGCGACCATCGGCGCGGGCTATGCGGACGGAATTCCCCGCTGCCTGTCCAATCGCGGGCATGTATGGCTGAGCGGTATCAAAGCGCCCATCATCGGGCGCGTCTCGATGGACTCGTTTACCGCGGACATTTCGGCCCTGCCGGATCCGGAAAGCCAGCTTCACGCGAGCGCCCAGATTTATGGTCCGGACCTGACCATTGACGCGCAGGCGGCGGCTGCGGGATTGAGCGCTTATGAATTACTCACCCGAATCGGCGGGCGCACAGAACGATATTATATCAACGAATTGGCATCGCGCTGACACCGCGCTAAGTCAGCAGGAAATGAAATTGGGGATAATCATGCAACGCATTTTGCTCGCCTTGAGCCTCTTCATCGGTGCCGCGACGACCGCCATCGCCGATCCGATAGAATATTTTCAGGTTGACGGCATCACCTATGACGAGTCCATCCCGGCGCCCGAAGACCGGCTGGGCTTTGGCGTCGGCGACCGCCCCATCCGGCATGATGCCATGGTGGCCTATCTCACAGAGCTTGCTGACCTGTCCGACAGGATATCTGTCGAGACGATTGGCTATTCTCACGAACACCGCCCCATTCTTTTCTTCACCGTCACCTCGCCCGGCAATCACGGGCAGATTGACGATATCCGCCAGCAACACCTGGCCCAATTAGAGCCCGGCAGCGCACCCGGAAATGGCCCTGCCATCATCTGGCTCAATTATGGAGTTCACGGCGCGGAAAGCGCGGGCATGGATGCCGCCATTCCCACGCTTTATCACTTCGCCGCCGCGCAAGGCGCGGAGATCGAAGAGACACTGGCCAACAGCGTCATTCTGATCACGGCCATTTTCAATCCGGATGGCCATTCCCGGCGCGTCAATCATGTCGAGGCCTTCGGCGCGGAAATCGCGGTGACCGATCCCGATCACGAACAACACAATCTCTGGACCGAGGCCCGGACCAACCATTACTGGTTCGACCTCAACCGTCAGTGGCTGCTTCAGACCCAGCCGGAATCCCAAGCCTGGCTGGAGCAATGGCATCGCTGGAAACCACAGGTCTCTGCCGATTTCCACGAAATGCAGACCGAGGCGACCTTCTATTTTCACCCGGGCGAGCCGCTGCGCCGCAATCCGCTGATTCCGGAACGCGCTCGCGAACTGACCGAAGGCATTGCGCAATACCATGTCCGCTTTCTCGATAGCGAAGCGCGCCTCTACACTTCGGCCGAGGGTTTCGACAATTTCTATGTCGGCAAGGGCTCAACCTATCCGCAGGTCAATGGATCTCTGGGCATATTGTTCGAAATCGGTGCCGCGCGCGGTGGCCTCATCGAGGCCGATCGCGGGCTTGTCCGACACGGGGAGAATGTCCGCACGCACTTCCGCACGAGCCTGACAACGGTTGAGGGCGCACTCGCTCAACGCGATGCCATTGCCGATTATCAACGGCAATTCTTTGCTGACGCCGCCGCACAAGCCGCGCGCGATTCAGATCGCGCTTTTGTGTTTTCCGCCAATGGAGATCCGGAACGCCTGAACCTGTTTGTCGATCTGCTCGATCGCCATGACATTACGGTCCATGCCCTGGCGCGGAATGTGCGGGTTGACGGCCAGGACTTTCGGGCCGGAGAAGCCCTGGTCGTCCGGCTGGATCAACCGCAATACACCATGATCCGCAGCCTGTTTGATCGCGTCTCCGAGTTTGACGAGAACATTTTTTACGATGTGTCCGGTTGGACGCTGCCTCTGGCTTACGATCTCGAATACGCCCCGCTGGGCCGTGCCTTTGCGGCCGACCTTCTGGGTGATGAGATTTCGCCGCGCGCCGTGGGTGCCACTCCGCCGCAACGATCTTCCTATGGCTATGTGGTTCGCTGGTCGGATTATTTTGCGCCGCGCAGCCTCTATCGTCTGCTCGATAATGATATTCGCGTCCGCATCGCGACCGAAGACGTGACCATTCCCGTGACCGGCGGACCGCGCCAGTTCGGGCCGGGTAGCGTCTTCATCCCGCTGGTCGGGCAGGATGTGTCCAATGACCGGATTTACGAGCTTGTCTCCGAAGCCGCGCGCGAGGATGGCGTGTCTGCCCATGCAGTCGTTTCGGGTTCCACACCCGGTAACACGCCCGATCTGGGTGACAGCCGCGGCTTTCGCTCGGTTGATCAACCGCGCGTTCTGGTCCTGTTTGACGATGGTCTCGCCTCCTATGATGCCGGCGAGGTCTGGCATCAGCTGGACTACCGGATGCATATCCCGGTGACCTTGCGCCGCAAGGACGAGCTCGGCGGCCTCGACTGGTCCCGCTATACGCATCTCGTCATCGTCGGCGGCGGGAATACGCGCCTGTCTGAAAGCGCGGCCAACCGGGTCCGGCAATGGGTCCGTGAAGACGGCGGAGTCATCATCGCCAGCCGGCAGGCGGCGTTGATGGCACAGGACGTCTTCCTTGGCGTTGAACCGGATGAGGACGACAGCGAGGAAGACGGCGAAGAGGAAGATGGCAGACCGGATCGCCGTAATTATGCCGACCTGTCCGTCGACGATGCCGAGCATATTATCGGCGGTGCCATTTTCGAAGGCGATCTCGACCCCACCCACCCTATCGGATTTGGATATTCCGATCGATTCATCGCGCTTCACCGCAATATGGTCGAGACACTGGAATGGCCGGAAGAGGATCCCTTCGCTGTGGTAGTCCAGTACGCGGATGAACCGCTTCTGTCGGGATATGCCTCCGAGCGGCGGCAGGAAGAAATCGGGGGAACGCCCGCAGTTATTGCCCAACGCATGGGCCGGGGCGCGGTCATTCTGTTTGCGGATAATCCCAATTTCAGGGCTACCTTCCGCGGCAATGAGCGCATGTTCATGAATGCCATTTTCTTCTCGCGCCTGATCACACCGCCCAGCGGCGAGTACTGATCAGACTATGCCCGACGCGCCGCTTTTCTTCGTCCGAAACGGCCCCATCGGGGAATTGGTGCTCAACCGGCCGCACAAGCGGAATGCGTTGACCCGCGCCATGTGGCAGACACTCCCGCGCCTCCTTGACGAGGCCATGGCAGAGCCGGATCTGCGGGTGCTGATCGTGCGCGGAGAAGGCGGCGCTTTTGCAGCAGGCGCGGATATAGGCGAGTTTGAAGACGTCTATGCCACGCCGGAAAGTGCCGATGCGTTTTCGGCTGAAGTGGCGACCGCACTGGATGCGCTCGCCAGCTTCCCGCTCCCGACGCTGGCGCAGATTGACGGTGCCTGTATCGGGGCCGGATGCGGGATCGCGCTCGCTTGCGATATTCGCTATGCCAGTGCGGAAGCGAAATTCGGGATCACGCCCGCAAAGCTCGGCCTGCTCTATCCGCTGAACGATACGCGAAGGCTGGTGGATGCCGTCGGGCAATCGATAGCGCGCGATATTCTGTTCTCGGCCCGCCATCTGGATGCCCGCGAGGCGGCAGCTACAGGACTGATCAACGCCTGTTTGCCTGCAACCGATCTCGAAGTCCGAACCCGCGAAATGGCCCGGCTCATTGCGTCACGGTCCAGAGACAGTCTGCGCGGACTCAAATCCATCCTCGACCTCATTGCCGACGGGGTCCACAATGACACGGCGGAAACGCGCGCACTTTTCCGCCAGGCATTTGACAGTGATGATTTTTCCGAAGGCTATCGTGCTTTTCTTGAAAAGCGCCCTCCGGATTTTTCCGGCCCAGACAAGGACAAGACATGAAACGCGGACTTCAGATTTTCCTCGCCGTCTTCAGCCTCGCTCCGCTCTATTTCGGTGTTACAGGCGTCCTCTTCGGCGCAGCGGGACATATGTCGGCCGAAGCGGTAACGCCCGACCTCGACAGCCAGTTTCGCTATCTCTCCGGCCTGTATATCGGCTTTGCCGCTCTCATCTGGTGGTTCATTCCCAATGTCGACCGCCATGTCTGGCTGTTCCGTCTCATGACGCTGGCTGTGTTTCTTGGAGGCCTGTCTCGGCTATACTCCTACCTGACGGTCGGCGCGCCGGGACCGGAACTGGTCGCCGGAATTGCCATCGAGATCGCCCTTCCATTGATCATCATCTGGCAAACGGCGGTCGCGCGAAAAGCACGGCAGAACAACGGATAATTCCCCATGGCGGATGCGCCTCTGAAAGGCCTCAAGGTACTGGAGCTGGCCCGTGTACTCGCGGGACCATGGATTGGACAAACGCTGGCCGATCTCGGGGCGGATGTCATCAAGGTCGAGGCGCCGGGCGGGGATGACACACGGCGGTGGGGACCGCCCTGGGTCGATCATGATGGTGAACGCTCGGCGGCCTATTATCATGCCTGCAATCGCGGCAAGCGCTCCATTGTTGCCGACTTCAAGACCGAAGAAGGCCGGGATCTGGTGCGCAGGCTCGCCGCGCAATCGGATGTTCTGGTCGAGAATTTCAAACATGGCGGGCTCGCCAAATACGGGCTGGACTACGACTCGCTCAGATCGATCAATCCCCGGCTCGTCTATTGTTCTGTGACGGGCTTTGGCCATACCGGCCCTTATGCCGACTTTGCCGGCTATGATTTCATCATCCAGGGCATGTCCGGCCTGATGGATCTGACGGGCGATGCCGGCGGTCCACCTCAAAAGGTGGGCATTGCCATCGCCGACCTGTTAACCGGATTGTACGGCGTCATTGCGATTCAGGCGGCGCTTTCAGCCCGCCAGAATTCCGGCGAAGGCCGCCATATCGATATGGCATTGATGGACTGCATGACCGGCGTGCTGGCCAATCAGGCCCTGAATTATCTGGTGACGAAAGAAAGCCCCCATCGCATGGGGCCGGCGCACCCGAATATCGTGCCCTATCAGGCCTTCCCGGTGAAAGATGGCTATCTGATCATCGCCGTGGGAAATGACGGGCAGTATCGGCGCCTTGTCGAACTGCTGGACCTTCCCGAAGGCAGAGATGCGAAATATGCCACCAATTCGGGCCGGGTCGAGCACCGCGAGGAGCTGGTGCCCCTGATTTCGGCCCGGACCCGGAACTGGTCTCGGGATGAGTTGTTGCTGGCCTGCGAGGACCACACGATACCGGCCGGGCCGATCAACACGCTCGCCGACGTCTTCAGCGACCCGCAGACCATTGCGCGGGAAATGGCTATTCTTGTCGATGGCGTGCCGGGTGTCCGTACACCCATTACTTTTACTGACGGCACACTGGCGCTTGGAAAGCCGTCCCCGAAGCTGGACGAGCATCGCGCAGACATTCTGAGAGAGCTGTATCAAGCCTAGAAAAAAGGCGGGCCCGAAGGCCCGCCCAGCATACGCATAACACTGTTTTCGGAGGGCGAAGCCGACATCCGGAACCGAGAACTCACCAAAGTTCCGGATGCCCGCCTCTAAGTGCTGCGTATTACCTCGTTTGACCTGCCTAGCGGCTGATCGTGATCCGGCCGTAGAAGTAACGGCCAGCCGTGTCATAGGTCTGATTGAGTGTGTTCATATCGTCATTGTTGGTGACATAAGGCGGCGTCTCATTCGCGAGGTTACGCACACCGAAGGTCAGGCCAACGCCTGCGTCGACGAAGTTATATGCCGCCTGAACATCGTGGTACATCACGCGCTCAGCGGTATCCGACAAGCCACCACTCGGGCTGAATGCCGTAACTTCGTCAAGATACCGGCCGACATAGTTGAACTGCCAGTTATCCCCGACAACACCCAGACGAAGCAGGGCGGTGATTTCAGGGAAAGCCGCAGGGTTCGTTGTGAACGGATCCTGTGCAAAGGCACCGGCATATTCAGACACGGCACCACCTGGCAGCACCTGATAGGCGAAGCTTTCCAGATAGGTGACATCGAGACCGGCAACGAACTGAGCCGTCGATTCAAAGATGTCGAAGGTCGGACCCGAATAATCGATTCCGATATCAACACCCGATGTCTCATAGGTCGACAAATTGGCATTGGTGATCAAGACACCGGCCAGAACACCCGTTGCGCCGCGCCGCGCACCACCCGGTCCCGGGAAGGGAGCAGACAATGGCGTGCCACCAATCTGGAAACCCGGACCAGCAATCAGAGCGCAGAGCGGATCCGAGAAGTTCGCGGATGCATAGCACTGCGACGCAATCGTGTTGACGTCAGCTGACCCGATAGCGTCCGTGATCTCGAACGAGAAGTAGTCGGCCGAGAAGGTGAAGTCCTCGAGGATTGGCGTGCCTGACGGCGTGAAGACCACACCGAAGGTATAACCCGTCGATTCTTCCGGCGTCAGGTTCGGGTTACCACCCGTCACACCCGAAGCCTGTGTCGAGGTCAACGTGAAGCTCGGGCTGGCGATACCGTCAGCCTGACAGTTGGCAATCGTCGTCGCACTAACGCCCGACGTGCCATAGTTCACGCATGGATCCGTGTACTGAACAGCCGATTGTGCCTGAGGCGAAAAGAGCTCAGCAATCGACGGAGCCCGGAAGCCGGTCGAGTAAGAGCCACGGATCCGCACCTGGTCATTCGGTGCCCACTCGGCTTTGATCGAATAGGTATTCGAGTCGAAGCTGTTGGAAACATTCGTGCCATTCACGTCATAGCTGGATGAACGAGCGGAAAGCTCGACGGCCAGGATTTCAGCGAACTCGACGCCCGACAGAATTGGCAGGCGTACTTCGCCGTAGAATTCCTGAGACGTGATGTCGCCCTGTGTGGCGTTCCCGGACACGAAGTAAATCTGACCGATCTGCGCCGCACCATCCGGAATGAACTCGCCGGTATCACGGCGGCGCTCATAACCCACAGCCCAGCCGATTTCACCACCTGGCAGCTGAAGACCACCGAGATCACCTGACAGGTTGGCTTGGTAAGACAGGCGAGTCGTACGGCCAACTGGCGAGTGCCGGACCAGCATGTAATTGGCAATGGCATCCGTCAGCGTATCGCGGCGGAACGGGTCCCAGATCAGGTTGGCAGGCGTCTGACAAGCACCGGCAGCCAAAGAGGCCGGGTCATTACAGAGCACCTGCGCTGCGCGAACCGGGTTCACCTGACCGTCAATGACGCGCGCGTCAACATAGCGGCCATAAGACAGGGACGTATCCCAGAAAATGCCCGCTGGCAGCATGCCTTCAAGGCCGAAAATCGACCGCCAGGACGAGGCGTCCTGCGTGAAGAAGCGACCGCTATCCAGCTCCGCCAGACGCCGGGCGACGAAAACGGATTCGCCGGTCGGATTGCCAGGGTGGAAAGCTGGAACCAGTGGCGACCAGAAGGTGCCGACAGGTGCCAATTGCTGCTCGGATGCCCGAGCTGCGTACATGAATTCACCGAAAGCGGTGGCCTGACCGAAGCGATCAGAATTCATGACATCATATTCGGCATCGAAGAAGCCGGTCCACACCTCCATTGGCGTGACCATGTAGGAACGTTCGGCAAAATTGAAGCCGTCCGCCGGTGTAAAAGCGCGGAGCGTATTCGTCGCCGGATCCAGCACTGCTCCGCCATTACCGAATTGAGCGGTGAAGTTGGGCGAATTGGCGCCATTGCCGAAAATCTGACCCGGGTAGGCGGTACCTGAACCACCGCAGATCAGCTGACCACCCTGCTCTGCCCAAGGACAGGCGGAGAACGGACGATCACCCTGAAGGATGGTGCCACGGTCGAAATATTCAACATTTGCGGTAAAGCGGCCACCGTCAAATGACCGACCAAAGGTCGCGCCATAACGATAAATCTGACCATCGCCTTCAGACGTGACATCGTATTGAGCAAAGGCTTCAAAGCCTTCGACATCGTCACGCGTGATGATGTTGACCACACCGGCAATGGCATCCGAACCATAAACGGTCGAAGCGCCATCGCGCAGAACCTCAACACGGCCAATGAGCGACACCGGAATAAAGTTAAGGTCGGCGGTGCCACCGGTGTTTGCCGGCGTGACGCGACGACCATTGACCAGAACCAGGGTCCGGTTCGGACCGAGGCCGCGAAGCGAAATCGTGGCCTGACCGCCAGAACCGTTGTTCACGCGCGAATTGGTTTCACCACCCGGCGCAAACGTGATCTGGTCCGCAAAATCTTCCAGCGTGCGCACGGCCTGAACATTCAGGTCATCCGCACCCACAACCGTGATCGGGCTGACGGACGTCAGCTCACTACGGCCAATCCGTGAGCCGGTCACGATGATGCGGTCATCCGTTGCACCATCCTGAGCAAAGGCAACACTGCCCCCGAAAGTTGAAGCCATTGCGACCGCCGCACAGGACGACAAGGCCAATGTCTTCAACGAGACGCCTGAGCGCCGTTCAAACACTTTCATCTGAGTCTCCATATTTTTCCCCTCCGAACGCCATGACGACGCAGGAACCTGTTCCACTAGACGAGCGGAACAGTGTTCAAAAGGGCGGAGCGATAAAACGAAAACTAATCACGACGAAGCGTATATTCTGGACGCTATATTTATGATTTTTAACATTAAATGCCGGTTAGAGTTCACGATTCTGTGATGGGAGTTTAGCTGATCGTGAGTATCCTTAGCCCGGCGAAGTGCCAACGATTGGCAACACTGGGAGGACATTGTTTTAATCTGATGCACGCGCAGGAAAACCGGCCCGTCATTCTGATGTGCGCGCCCGATGAAATCGGCGACGGTCTGCAATCACATATTGCGGACCGCTGTGAGCTGGTGCGCGTCACGCGTGAACGGGCCCATGGCCAGTTCGACAAGCTGGTCGACGATAGCGGTGCTGGGGGTATCATTCTCGGTGCCCATCAGGTTGATCGCGAAGTCCGGGAGTTTGCCGCGAGCGCTGACCGGACGGAGACGCCCTACCTTCTGGCCGTCGAATCCACCCACCAGGCGCACCTCATGTTCGAGTTGTCAGCGCGCGATTATGTCCTCCTGACCATGCCGGACGGCTATGTTGCGGCCTGCCTTGACCGGTTTCTGGACAGCCTTCAAAGGCAAACCTCAGGCGCGGGCGCTCAGCCGCAAGACAATTCGCCGTCCGCGCCTCCCGCCATATGGGTCCGGACCGGCCATGCCGAACGAAAGATCTTGCACTCCGCAATCCGTTCTATCTCAGCCGATAGGGATTATGCCGTGATTGAGACAGACAACACATCGCTACTGGTGCGCAGCACAATGACCGCGCTGGAAGCAGAACTCGAGAGCGACGCTTTCCTGCGCATTCACCGCTCGCACATCGTGCCGGTGAACGATATCCGCGAGGTCCGTACACTCGGACCCAACCGGCACGAGGTCACGCTGCGCAATGGGCGGTCCTTCCTTGTTGGGAGAACCTATTGGCCGCGCATCAGAGCCCTGCTGCGCGGGCAAAGTCGGAAGGTTACATCGCGTTTGCAGCACGGATAGACGCGACCGTATAAAAATAATTCTCCGGTCAGGCGTCACACAAGTGTAGGTTGATCGACGAAACGGCTGGAGGATAGACTATGAAACTTGCCTGTATTTCATTGGCCCTCATCGGGCTTTGCAGCACACCGGCACTGTCACAGGAGGCTTGCGCAGATCGCGATCCCGGTGTCCTCGCGGATTTCGAAGGCGACTGGCAGTCGGATGGCAATGCCTTCGGACAGCCTGCTGAAAGCCGGATGAGCTGGGCGCCGATCATGGATGGCTGCTTCTGGCGCCTGGAATATGTCATCGACACCAATCCCGGGACAGAGCAGGCCAACACCTTCCACGGCATGGGCACACACCATCATGAGGGTAGCGAGATTACCGGTCACTGGGTCGACAATTGGGGGGCAATGCACAGCCTCCGGGGGTCAGCGACAGAGACCGAACTCATCGTCTATTGGGGAGAACCCGATGCACAACTCGGCCGCTCTCGCTACACGCTGACAGAGGATGGTGCGATTCAGGTGACTGACTGGATCCTCAATGAGAGCGGCTGGCAACAATTCAACGACAACCGGTTCGAGCGGATCGAAGACTAGCCCAGCGCCCTGGCGTGATGCGCGATGTGGTCATCCATGAAGGTCGAGATGAAATAATAGGAATGATCATAACCAGCCTGCCGGCGCAGGGTCAGTTTCTGACCGGCTTCTGAGCAGGCGGCTTCGAACAATTCCGGCTTCAGCTGTTCTTCCAGGAAATTGTCCGCCATCCCCTGATCAATCAGGATATGCGCGTCTGACGCCTGTTTCCGGACCAGCTCGCAGGCATCATATTCTGCCCATGCAGACCGATCCGCGCCCAGATAAGTCGAGAAGGCCTTCTCACCCCACGGCACCTGAGTTGGAGCCACGATCGGCGCGAAGGCGGAGCAGGTCCGGTAAGCCTCCGGGTGTTTCAGATGCAGGGTCAGCGCGCCATGTCCGCCCATGGAATGACCGAAAATGCCCTGCCGGGCCATATCCGCCGGGAAATGCTCGGCGATAATCTCCGAGAGTTCTTCAGTGATGTAGCGGTCCATCGCGAAATGCTTGGCCCAGGGCGATTGCGTCGCCGTCAGGTAGAAGCCCGCTCCCTGCCCCAGATCATAAGACTCATCGTCCGGAACACCCTCGCCGCGCGGGCTCGTATCGGGTGCCACCACGATCACACCATAACGCGCAGCAGCGGCTTGCAGATTTCCCTTCTCCATCACATTCGACCAGTTGCAAGTGAGGCCGGACAGAAACCAAAGCACCGGCACCGGGCCTTTTTCTGCCTGCGACGGCAGATAGACGGCAAACCGCATCACCGTGCCGGTCACGGCGGAGTCGTGATCATGGACGGACAGCGTGCCGTTGAAGGTGCGGAAGGTGGAGACGCGCTCCATCAATAAACCACCACGCTGCGGATGCTCTCGCCTGCATGCATTAGGTCGAAGCCTTTGTTGATCAGCGAGTCGATATCGATGCGTCCGTCCATATACATGTCGACGATTTTCGGCACATCCGTGCGCCCTCTCGCACCGCCAAAGGCCGAGCCGCGCCAGACCCGGCCGGTGACCAATTGGAAGGGCCGTGTCGAGATCTCCGCACCCGCCGGAGCGACGCCGATGATGACACTCTCGCCCCAGCCTTTGTGACAACATTCCAGCGCCGCGCGCATGACATCGACATTGCCGATGCATTCAAAGGAATAATCCGCCCCACCGCCGGTCAGCTCGACGAGATGGCCGACCAGTCCGTCATGGCCGCCCGGAATTTCTTTCGGATTGACGAAATCCGTCATGCCGAACTGGCGCGCCATGCTCTCGCGGGCCGGGTTAAGATCGACACCGACGATCTGCCGCGCGCCGATCAGCCTCAGCCCCTGGATGACATTGAGCCCGATCCCGCCGAGCCCGAAGACAACGGCGGTGGAATTGGGCTCCACTTTTGCGGTGAACATCACCGCGCCAATGCCCGTGGTCACGCCGCAGCCGATATAGCAGATCTTGTCAAAGGGCGCGTCCTTGCGGACCTTGGCCAGCGAGACCTCGGGCAGGACGGTGTGGTTCGAGAAGGTCGAACAGCCCATATAATGCAACAGCTTCTCGCCCTTGTAGGAAAACCGGCTGGTCCCGTCCGGCATCACACCCTGACCCTGGGTCGCTCGAACCTTCTGACAGAGATTGGTCTTGGGATTGAGGCAGTATTCGCACTCCCGGCACTCGGCCGTGTAGAGCGGAATGACATGATCGCCGGGTTCCAGGCTGGTGACGCCCGGCCCGACTTCCAGCACCACACCCGCGCCTTCATGGCCGAGAATAGCCGGGAAGGCGCCCTCCGGGTCCGCGCCGGACAGGGTGAACTCGTCGGTATGGCAGATGCCGGTCGCCTTGATCTCGACCAGCACCTCTCCGGCTTTTGGGCCTTCCAGATCGACCTCGCAAATTTCCAGCGGTTTGCCCGCTTCGAAGGCGACAGCAGCGCGTGTTTTCATCATGGCCTCTTTACTCGGTTGGTTCGGTCACATTTGGCGTGTCGGTGAAGGGCACGATACCGAATTCGGGATAGATTTCGGTCGGGAAATAGACCCGGCCATCCGCCATCACCATGGAGATCGTCTTGATCTCGCGCAAATCCTGTGTCGGATCACCCGGCACCAGCAGGAAGTCTGCCAGATACCCTTCCTCGATCAGGCCGACCTCGTCCCCGACACCCAGATATTCCGCCATGCCATGGCTGGCCCAGGCGAGAATTTCCGGCGGCGTCATGCCAATCCGCTGATAAAGCTCCAGCTCGCGATGATAGGTAAAGGAGCCCCCCAGATCCGTGCCAGGCACGATGAAGATGCCACGATCACGCATCCGCCGTAGCGTCTCGGTGATCTGCTCGAACGCGCCGCGGTAATTGATGTCATCCTCTTCGGACTCGATCGCCGCCCAGGCCGAACGGGCCTGACGCTGTGCATCGACCGGCAGATGATCGATATAATCGACTGTCCCCGGCGAAATCTCGCCATTGCGCGACAGGAGCAGGGCTTCATGAATCGCGAAGGTCGGATCAATCGCCACACCATTTTCGACCATCGCATCCAGCGTGGCCTGAACTGGCGCACTGTCGAGATCCAGCGCAGGAAGGCGGCGCAGGGCCGTCAAACGCAAGAGCTGGCGCGTGTCCTCGCCCTCTTCCAGCACCCAGCCCAGCATGACCTGATTGATGTGGGTCATCTCATCATAACCCGCCGCAATCATCGCATCCGCATTGGTGAAGGCGGGTACGTGCCCGGACACCCGCAGACCGCGCTCATGGGCCCGTGCAATCATCGCCGGCACCCATTCCGGCGTCATCGAATTATATATCTTGATCTGGTGATAGACGCCGGCATCGGCATAGAAATCGACCGCCGCAACAGCTTCTTCTTCACTGGAAACGATAATGCCATTGTTGGAGCTGTAATCACTCTGCCCCTCGATAAAACCCGACCGGTGGATGCGCGGTCCGGCCAGCTCGCCGGATTCAATCCGATCGACCAGGGCGCCCAGGACTTCATTATCATTTCCCATATCGCGCAGGGAGGTGACGCCCGCCGCGATATTCAGGAAAGCGGCGGTTTCGCCCATATGGCCGTGCATTTCGAAAAAGCCGGGCAGCAATGTTCCGCCCGCCCCGTCAATCTCGACCGCATTGGCTGGGGCCGCCATGTCAGCTGCCCCGATCGCGGCAATCCGGTTGCCCTCGACCAGAACCGATGCGGCCTCGCCGCGGGTTTCTGTCTCGGCATCGAAAATATGGACATTCCGGATCAGGACCGGCGCGTCATAATCGCGGACCACGCGGGACTGGATTTCTTCAAACCGCCGCGCGCCATAGTCTGCCGACAGATTGCGCAAGCGCTCATCCTCGCCTTCAAACCCTTCCGCCAGAATGGAAAAGCGCGGCGTTATCAGCCCCATGAAGGCCTCGCCCGACATCAGGAAATAGGTCGGGTTCACACTGGTTCCCGACATAGCATAAGTCATGGCGTCGACGGTTTCTTCGCCATTCGAAAGCGTCAGCGTCTCGATCGGTGCCATCCGCAACTCACCGCCCGGAATAGCGGGCAAGACACCGTCCTCGTCGGCGATCAGGGCGCGCGCGGCAATCGCCAGCCAGTACGGGCTGCCATCTTGCGGCACATAGAAGCCTGGCGACTCCATCACCGCCTCGTCAGACCCTGTCGCATCCGTCCAGCTCGCCTGGCTGTCGGTATAGCCATAGGTCTCGTTGACGGCATTGCCGAACGTCGTATTGCCCTCAACCGTCCAGCTGACCGGCAAGCCGTTTTCATCCAGCAGCACGCGCTCGCTGATCGTCGGACCCCGGCCATTATTGCGGAATTCGTATTCGACCGAATAGCCGTTCTCGATCTCGCTGATTTCCAGCGCACCGATCACCGTGCCGCCGACCATAATGGTGAAGACATCAGCTTCCGCGATTTGTGCGGTCCCGGAGTCTATCTCAGCCGTTTGCGTGCCGGTCGCTGGCGCCGGTGCCGTTGCTTCTTCTGCCGCTGGTGAACAGGCGGCAAGCACAAGGCCTGCGCTCGCCAACAGGCTTAATCTGATCGCATTCATGTCATTCTCCCCCGAAATCCTGCCGGGAGACTAGCAGGCTGATCTGGCGCTGTCGCGGTCGCGGAGACGCAAAAGTCAGGCCGGAAAATCAAAGCCTGCCTTGCCCTCGCGCGTCAGCGTGAAAACATAGGGCCGCGCCATGCGCTTCATATCCATGAAGCCCAGCACATTGTCGTCGTCCAGCTTGCGGAAAACGTCGTGAATGGGCAGCTGATCATAGCACATTGTGGCCGACAGCTTGCCGCGATACTCGGTCGTGCGCAGACGCGCGCGGCTTCTTGTGGTCTGCATATAGGCTTTCATCCCCCAGCGCAGGGACGGCAGCATCCAGTCCGGATAGTGCGGGGTTTTCATTCGCGGTCCCATCGGCATCTTGCCGGGGTCAGCGAAATATTTTCGGCCCTGCCCGTCGAGATGGACCAGCGGATGGACATTCTCTTCGTCAAGAAAAGTCTTGCCATACCAGCGGGCCAGCGCCAGCGATCCGTCCATATTGTGCCCGGTCGACACTTCCCGGCCCCACCATTCGCCAATCATGAAGTCAGTCGGGATGGGCTCCAGCCTGTCATACAATGACTCGGCCGCTTCAAAGCTCATGGAAACGGGATTTGTGTCATGGGTCATGGCGATATTAGGCCATGAATTGCAGGACCTGCCTAGCCGTTCTCTTGACGACCCCTCGCGCACGCAATCTATAGTCACACGCATCATTCTGTGGGGCGTGGGGACGAAATGCCAAGATTTTTCCTGATGTTGCTGGCCGCGATTGTCTTGGTCCCCGCTTCAGGGCGGGCATGGTCAGCGGACCCGTCCTGCCTCGCAACCGGGCAGCCCGGCGGTCGCTATCTCGCCTTCGCGGAAAGACTGCAGGAATTGTCGCCCGATTCTCTTCCCTGCATCATCGAAACGGATGGAAGCGTTGAAAACCTCCGCGGTCTGCAGGCCGGCCGTTTCGGTTTGGCCATAGCGCAGAGTGATCTGACCTATCACGCATTCAACGGCGATCACGGTTTTGATCGCTGGCGGGATTTCTCCGTGATCGCGCCGCTCTTTCCGGAATTTGTCCAGGTGCTGGTGCGTCGGGATGAAAACGGCATTTTCCTGCTGGGGGATCTGCGCGGCCAGACCATCAATATCGGTGTGCCGGGCTCGGGCGGTTTCATCAATGCGCGTGACGTGCTCGCGACTGCGGGCCTAAGAGAAGGCGTTGATTTTCTGCCCCACAATCTACCGGCAGCCGACGCGTTGGACGCTCTGGCAGACGGGACGGTGGATGCGGTCTTCCTGACCGCGAATGCAGGATATGAATACGATCAGCAGGCCTTTCGCCAGCTGTCGCTTCCGCCCGGCATCATCGCGGATCTGGCCAGCACAAACGTCTATTACGAAGCGTCGGAATTTCTCATTGAGGGGCAACAGGCCGACGCCCTTGCCGTCCGGGCCTTTCTCCTGACGCGCAATGATACGCCGCGCAGCGACATTCGCGCTCTGACACGGAGCCTGCTGGACCGCTGGGAAACACTTTCCGGAGAGTTTCCGGGCCTGCATAGTCCGGAGAATTTTCTGCTGCGAACCCCGCTGCCCTACAATGCCGCAGCAAGATCGGAGCTCGTCCGTCAGGGTTTCGCCAATCCGCCCCCGGCCTATGCGCTCTGGATCGCGATCTGGGCGACCATCCTGCTTTCCAGTTTTCTGGCCGTTTCCTTCCAGACGACATATGACCGCACGGGCACCAAACGTGAGCGGCGGGGACGATATGCCTATCTGCAAATGGCCGCCGATATCTGGGCCAGGCCCAGCCCCTGGGTCATCGGCATCAGCCTGTTTGTTCTGACGCTGCTGATCGCGCTCGTGGGCCTGAGATCAGCCGAAGCGGCGCATGCCCGCGCCTTCAATCTGGACAACCCCTTTGCGGACCTCACCCTGACCGAGGGCTTTATCTGGATGCTGACCTTCGTGGCCAGCGGCTTCACCGAGAACAATGCCTACCCCCTGAGTATTCCGGGCCGGATTCTGGTGGCGGTTCTGGCCTTTATCGGCGTCAGTGGACCGATTGCCGCGATCATCATCGTCGTCAATCTCTGGGGCAAACGGCGCGCAGAAAAGGTCGCGGGGCTGACCACAATTGGCTGGAAGGATCACATTCTGGTTTGCGGCTGGAACGAGCATCTCGACGGCGTCGTCTTTGCCCTCACCGGAAATGATGCAGAAACCGCCAAAAAGGTCTGTATTATCGGCGAGTCCGGTGACGCAACGCCGCTTCAGGACCACAAATTCGATCCCGGCAAGGTCCGCTTCCGGCGCGGCGATAGCGCTGATCGCGAAACACTCGAATACGCCAACGCCAAGCAGGCCAGTCACGCCATCATCCTGGCCGATTATGCCCGCCGCTCATCGCGCAATATCGGTGCGGTTCTGACGGCCATGAATCTGAAACGCCAGAATCCGGACATCCGCATTTCTGCGGAGCTGGCCTTCGATCAGAATGCTGACCACTTCGCCGCATTCGGCTGCTCGACCCTGATCACGCCGGACATCTTCATCGCCAAGGCGGCCTCGCTCTGCACCGTTCATCCGCTGATGATCGACTACCTTCTCGAAGTCCTGACCTATGACAGTTTCGACGAATTGTTCTCGATTGATTTCGCCGACCTTTGCGAAAGGAATAGCGACATCAAGGCCGGCATGACGACAAGCGAGCTGGAGGAATGCCTCTGGTCCTCCGGGGCCAATCTGGTCGGATTGGTTCAGGGAGATTTGCAGCGCGATGCCGTCTTCGACGCGGAAGTTATCGATGGCGGGCCGATCATTTCATTCACCCGGCGCGCCGGATACGCGCATGTTCTGGCGCCGCACGACCGTATTATCTACAGCGCCCATAAAAGAGATTCCGTGTTCAAGACACGCGGCTATCGCGACGTTCTCGATGCTCCGCCCATCGCGAAGGACAAATTCGTTTTCGAGCGAAGCGTCGGCAAACGGATATTGCTCTATGCGTCGCGATCACACCTGAGACGGCTGGAAGCCAATCTTCGGGCTTTCCATCTGGACGCGGATTTCCATTCCATCGCGATTGAGGACACGCCGTTTCTCACCGCCGGCTCACTCGCCGCGGCACTGCCACCGGATGTGGCCTTCGACCATATCCTCATTCTGGCAAATTCGGAGACCAAGCGGCGGGCCGATAGCGATACCGCCGTCCGGTCTGTGGACGCGGCCACCTTGCTGGCCACCAAGCTGCTGCGCGAACACGCCCGGGCCCGTGGCTGGGAGTGCGAGATCGTGTCCGAGGTATTGGCGCGCGAAGACCGCGACGCCTTCTCCGGAAAACATTCAATCGAAGCCTCGGAAGAGATCTCTTTGCGGCGTCCGTCCGCATCCACCGATCAGGGCGCCGGAGCCACCGCCATTGTGCCCAGCGCCACCCTGGTTGAGCGCTTCCTCGTCAAGGACGTGTTCGATGGCAACGCCATGCTCGACTTCCTGATCGCCGTCATGAACATGCGCGATGGCACGCATCTGTTCATGCACGAAATCGGTGAAGCGGACGCCCTGATCGGCGAGACCTATGCCAGCCTTGTCCGCACCCGCCATCCGGGGCTTCACCTCGTGGGCTGGCTTCCGGTTTCCAAACGCGGCGAACTGCGAAACCGGGCCGGCGATTTCGGATACCATTTCCGCACCTCATACGACTCGCGGATCGATCAGAAGGAAATCCGGGCCGGTGACCTGCTGGTTTTCACGATCTGCTTCGACATATGGGACGGCAAACGTCCAGGCGATGCAAACGATACCTAGCCCTTTGCGATCGCCGTGAAACGTGAAGTGAGCGCCGGAATCCACCGCGTCCAGAGCCGCCATCCCAGCAGCAGCGCAAGGATGCCCGCATGCACCAGCGGGCCGGGCTGCAAGCCTTTTTCCGCAAAGAAATGGTGAGTTACGGCAAGGATTGCCAGCGGATAGACCAGCATGTGAAGGCGTTGCCAGCGTTGCGCGCCCAGACGCCTGATCATGGAATTGAACGAGGTCACCGCCAGCGGCACCAGCAAGGCCAAAGCCGCCATGCCGAAGGTGATATAGGTGCGCTCGACAATGTCTTCCCACAATGCCGACAGGGAAAAGAAGAGGTCCGCGCCAAAATAGGCCAGCAAATGCAAGAGCGCATACCAGAAGGCAGCCAGCCCGATCCGCCGCCTCACCTGCAGGATCGGTGCCCAGCGCGTGATGTCCCTGAAAGGTGTCACGGCCAGCGAAATCAGAAGGATGCGTAGCGCCGTCTGACCCAGTAAATGATGTGTCGCGGCCACCGGCTCGAAACCGAGGTCATTATCCATTCCGGCCAATAGCAGACCCCACTGGCTGGCAATCCAGACAAAGGGCAGGACCAGCAAAAGCAGCGTTACCGGCTTCAGCCAGTGTCTGGCGAAGCTGCGCAGGAAGGCGGAACGTTGGGCCATCGGCTTTAGTAGTTTTCTTCCAGATCCATGCCGGCATAGAGCGAGGCGACCTCGTCATAGCCATTGAACATCTCCGTATCGCGCCGGGCAAAGGGACCGGCGCCGATGATCCGTTCGCTCGCCTGGCTCCAGCGCGGATGCGACCGGTTGGGATTGACGTTCGAATAGAAGCCGTACTCACGCGGTGCCGACTGTTTCCAGCTGGTTGGCGGTTGTTCGGACACAAAGCTGATCCGCGAAATCGACTTGATCGACTTGAAGCCGTATTTCCACGGCACCACCAGACGCATCGGCGCGCCATTCTGGTTCGGCAAGACCTCGCCATAAAGACCAACGGCCATCAGCGTCAGCGGATGCATGGCTTCATCCATCCGCAGACCTTCCTTATAGGGCCAGTCCAGCACCGGAAAGCGCGTGCCGCGCATTTCCGAACGGTTCAGATAGGTTTCAAACGCCACATAGCGGGCATCGGATGTCGGCCGAAAACGCTCCAGCACCGAGCTCAGGGGCACACCGATCCAGGGAATGACCATCGACCAGGCTTCGACGCAACGCAGACGGTAAATCCGTTCTTCCAGCGCGTTGAAATCTACCAGATCCTCGACGCTGAATGTGCCGGTCCGCTCGGCATGACCGTCAACCTGAACCGACCAGGGGTCGGTGGTCATCGCATCCGCATAGCGCGCCGGATCATCCTTGCCAGTGCCGAATTCATAGAAATTGTTATAGCCGGTGACGGCGTCATACGGCGTGAGATCACCATCCGTGACCCGATAGGCGGTCTCGGAAAAATCCAGCGACCCATTTGAAACACGCGGGGCGGCGGGCGTCCCGGCCGGCTCTTGCGCCGAACAGGCCGACGTCAGGCCGGTCAGGGCGAGCGCGCCACCCGCCGCCATGATCTTGCGGCGATTGAGATAAAGGTGCTTGGGCGTCACATCGTTTTCGGTGACGCCAGCGAGCGGTGGTCTCTTGATCAGCATGTCGGTCCCTTGTGTCGCGCAGTACTTGTGAGGGACATAGCACGATCAGGCCCCACGTCTCCCCGCCTTCCCGAATTGTGATCGGCCGTGAGGTGCCGCGAGCCGGGCGTGATCTATGCGCTACCGCTCCACCGTGTTCCGCGCGGTGACGGCAGCTCCGTCTGTAACAGCAGAAGATGGATACAGCACCACCCGGTCCCCGGCCTCGAGACCGGAGAGAATATGCGCCTGCAGTCCGTTATTGCGGTCGATCTCGACCCGCACCGGGCGGGCCCGGCCGCCTCTGACCGCAAACACGGCCCAATGCTCGCCATCGCGATAGAGCGCACTGGAAGGCACCACCAGCGCGTCGTCATCCTCCCAGATCACAATCCGGGTCACCACGCGATAACCATGGCCCAGCCCTGCGGGTCGGTCTTCGGGATTGGCAAAACGGATGACGGTATTCACGCGTTGCTCCTCGACGCCCAGCGCCGAAAATTTTGTGAAGCCCCAGGGGTCGACCCGGTCAACAATACCTTCGATGTCTTGGTCGCCTCCCCAATCCTCGATCAGCACGCGCTGGCCCGGAACAACCTGAACCGCGTCCGTGGACAAGAGCTCCACCAGCACTTCCAGGTCATGTTCAACATTGCCGATTTCCAGAATGGGAGACCCAGCCGGCAATGTCGTTTCGCTCTGCTGGATGAGTCGCAAGACCCGGCCCGACGCCGGCGCGTGAATCGGAATATCGGCAATCAGCTGCGGGGTATCGCCCGTATCGCCCTCCATCCCGTCCAGCATGGCGCGGGCATTGGCGAGCTCCGCCTGCCGGACAGACACGGCCGCTTCAGCCGTATCCATTGCAGCACTGGCAGACCGCGCTTCGCGGATCGCGCGATCCAGCGCCGCCTGGCTGGCAACTTCGCTCTCGCGAAGGAAGCGCTGGCGTTCGAGGTCCGCCTCCGCCAGTTCCAGATCCGCGACGGCGCGATTGCGTTCCGCCTGCGCCAGGCGAAGCGCCGCTTCGGCCGCGCTGACATTGGCACGCGCCTGCTCACGCGTGCGGACATCCAGAACGGCCGGATTGGACGGGGCCATATAGGCGACAATGTCTTCGCCGCGCAAAACGGGATCGCCGGGCTCGACCTCCACCCGGCGCAGCCGTCCGGCAACCGGTGTCGAAACGACATAGGCATCGTGAACGCGCGTACGGCCTTCCTCGGTTACGGAATCGATCATCGGCTCACGGACGACAACGCCGATATCGACGGGAATGGGCCGGGGCCAGAAAGCATAGACCAGAGCCGCTGCCAGAAAGATGACGGCGATCCCGATGAGCAGGGTGCGCGAATATTTCTTGATCATCTTCCCCTTATTCCCTCGATTTCAGAGCGGAGACGAGATCCGCACGGTCGCTGTCACGTTTGACCATCCAGCCGGAAAAGACCGATGCGGCGAGCACCGCCAGACCGGCCAGACCGAGACTGGCCGACGAGAACCCGGCCGGTATCTGATAAAGGTCCGTACTGAAGCCCTCTGCAATGGCATAACTCAGACCATAGCCCAATATCGCGCCGACCGGCAGCGCGATCAGGACGATCAGGCCCAGCTCGCCCAGCAGAACGAAGGCCGCCTCGCCCTTGGTGAACCCGATCACTCTCAGACTCGCCAGATCGTGCGCGCTCTCCGCATAGGCGATCCGCGCCGTGTTGAAGACGATGCCGAACGCGATGAGACCCGCAATCGCTGCCATGATGAAGCGCATCGCGCCGGCACCCTGATCCATCATTCGCTGGAAAGCCTCCCGCGCATCCTGCTTGACCGAAATCCCGGCCACGACCGGCATCGCGTCCAGCGCCGCATAAATGTCATCGCGATAACGCGAATCGATCCGCAAATAGGCACCGGATGTTCGGTTCGGCTCACCCATTGACCGGTTGAGCGCGCCAAGCTCCATATAGGCGGGAGAGCCCATCAGCGATTCCGCAATGCCGGTGACGACGAGCTCCAACTGGGGCCGGCGGCCCTGCCGCACATCGACACGGACGCGATCCCCCACGCCAACACCCAGAATATCAGCAAGGCCAGGCGAGAGCACGATCCCCTCCCCGCGCAAAGGTAAGGACTGGCCGTCAGAGTCGATCGCCCGGAATAGGCGCGCCTCTGGCGGAACGCCGAAAATACCGCCGCGATAGGAATTCACGCCATGGTGGAGAATCACGGCCACATTTCGGGCCGCTTCCACCTCGATCACACCATCAAGCTGGGCGAGCGCATGTAAGGTCCGGTCCGAGAGTGGCTCGATAAAGGTGACGGTCACATCGCTGCGATCAATGACGCTGAAAGTGGTGTCGACCGTTTCGTCAAACCCGGCCATGACCGACAGCATTCCGGCCGACAGCGCCATACCGGCGGACACCCCCGCAATCGCGCCAAGACTCCGGCCCGGATGGCGGATAAACCGGCGCAGCACCATGCGGGTGGGTTGATCCAGAACCTGCCGCAGAACGCCGCCAAAGCGGCCCGTGCCGCGATAATCCGGCGGCGTTGGCGGGCGCATGGCAACGGCCGGTGCCAGTGCAAAAATCTTTCGCAGGGCAAACAGGCCGCCAAAGGCGGCGGCGGCGACACTGGCCGCCACCGCGATAATGAAAGACGCCGGATCAATCTCGAAAACCAGAAACGGGAATTTGTAGTATTGCACATAGACCCCGATCAGACCGGCACCGGCCGCCAGTCCCAAAAGACAGCCAAGCAAAGCGCCGCCAACGGCGATGATCAGGATCAGTTTGAAGTAATGCGTTGTGACTTCCAGATTCGTGTATCCGAAGGCCTTGATGAGGCCGATTTGCTGTCGCTCGGCCTGCAGCAGACGGGAAATCACGATGTTCAACAGGAAGGCCGCCACGGCGAGAAAGATCGGCGGCACACCGGCGCTCGAAGCGCGCAGCCCGGAGATTTCTTCGGAGATGAAACGATTGGAAAACTGGTCTTCCAGCCCATAGGCGCCAATCGCGCCATAATCATCCAGAATACGGTCTGCGGCGGCCAGAACCGCCGGCAAGTCTTCCGCCCGGCCGATATCCAGCAAGGCTTCATTGAAGGCGCCGTCCAGATCATAGGCCGCTTCCATGGCCGTGCGGCTCATCCAGATTACGCCGAAACGGGAGTCATCCGGCACCAGTTCGCCGGGCGCGGTTGTATAGAGAAACTCTGGCGACTGGGCGATACCGACAATTTCAAAGGACCGCCGCGCGCCGTGCATCGTGGCCGACAACCGGTCGCCAGCCTCCAGCCCGTGCGCATCCGCAAAACTCTTTAAAAGCAGGATTTCATTCGATCGCCGGCGATCAATCTGACGGCCGGAAGTCAGAAAGACGGCGTTCAGACGCGGCTCGCCAAAATCCGGCAGGGAAACGGCCCGGGCCTGTACCGGCAAATCCGTGTCCGGCATGTCGATCAGCGCACTCCCGGCAATCCGCCCTTCAACCGCCGAAACTCCCTCTATGGCAGCCAGCTGATCCAGTGCCTGATCCGGCGCGCGTACCACAGGTGCAAATACGTCGGCGAGCCGGTAACGTTCATAGTAAGCGCGCCGTGTCTCATCGAGTGACTCGACCAGACCGGACATCATCACCAGCAACATGACGCCGACGGCGACCACCAGACCGATCGCAAGCGCCTGTGTCTTCATCCGCCACAGATCGCGCAGCAGCTTCCGATCCAGAGGGCTCACCATTCAATGTCCTCCGGCGCCAGCTTGGTGGCGTTGGACACGACCTCGCGGATCGCGCCATCGGAAAAATGAATGACCCGGTCCGCCATCTTCGCGGTGGCGGCCGCATGGGTAACGATCATCACGGTAGCGCCGAGCCGCTCATTCACATCCTTCAAGGCGGTCAGAACAGCCCGGCCTGTTGCCGAGTCCAGCGCCCCCGTCGGCTCGTCGCAGAACAGAACGGTCGGATTCTTGGCGATCGCGCGGGCGATTGCGACGCGCTGCTGTTCACCGCCCGATAATTCGGAAGGAAAATGCCCGGCACGATTGGCCAACCCGACAAGATCAAGCGCCGCCTCTGCCGTCATCGGATCTTCGGCAATCTCCGTGACGAGTTCGACGTTTTCATGAGCCGTCAGGCTGGGCATCAGATTATAGAACTGGAACACAAAGCCGACATGATCCCGGCGATAGCGCGTCAGTTGACGGTCCGTCATCGCCGTCAGCTCCTGGTCCAGAAACCAGGCATCGCCCGCCGTGGCCCGATCCAGTCCGCCGATAATATTCAACAGGGTGGATTTCCCGCTACCCGACGGGCCCAGCAAGACGACAAATTCACCTTCGGGAATGTCGAGATCCACACCGCGCAAGGCATGAACAGCGGTCTCGCCCTCGCCATAGACCTTGGTCAATCCCCTGGTGCTGAAGGCATTCCGGCTCACGGCAGGTGCGTCCTCGACCTCAATCCTTGCCAGTGTGGGGATTTTCGCCGCGCGCGCAACATGGCGGCGCTGCTGGGCTAGTCGCCAGAAGGACCGGCAGGATCAACCCAGAGCTCATGCTTGACCATGATGTCGGCAAACAGGGCAGACTCCAGATGCCCTGCCAGCCAGGTCTGCAAATTCGGCAAATCCTGAGCGTCAAACCAGTCGCGGTCGTGATTGGCGAATTGCCGGATGAAGGGGAATATCGCGATATCCGCCAGACTGATGGTGTCGCCAAATAGCTGGGCCTGTTCCGAAAGGCGCTGGTCCAGCGTCTCCAGAAAGGACCGCCCCGCCGTCCGGTGCGCAATCGCGTCCACATCGTCATAGCGATTGGGATATTTATAGCGGTCCAGATGATGTTTGAACGGACCGTCATTCTCCGCGATCAGATCAAACATGGTAGAGCCCGGTGAGAGCCAGTTCTGCGGGTCCTGCTGCGACAGGGCCCAGCGCATCACATCAAGGCTTTCCTCAATGACCGCGCCATCGGGCAGAACAACGACCGGCACGGTGCCTTTGGGCGACGCTTCCAGCATGGATGGCGGCTTGTCGCGGAGGAGGGTTTCGCGATGTTCCAGATGAATCCCCGCTACCTTCAGCGCCATCCGGCCGCGCATGGCATAGGGGCAGCGGCGAAATGAGTAGAGGATGGGGAGCGCGGCACTCACGTTTGCGCCTCGTCCTCATACTTTGCACCAAGGTGCTTCTCGCCCCGCAACGCTGCCAGCTCCTGCTGCTTCTGACGTTCGGCAAAACGGGCGCGTTGCTCGTCACTGGTCAGCCCGTGACAATGCGGACAGGACTCTCCCTTCACAAAAAGCGGGGATTTCAGATCCTCGGGCGCCAGTGGTTCGCGGCAGGCATGGCAGGACACGAACTCACCAACCTCCAGCCCGTGCTTCACAGCCACGCGGCGGTCAAAGACAAAGCATTCGCCTTCCCACAGGCTTTCGGTCTCCGGGATGGTTTCCAGATATTTCAGGATGCCGCCCTTGAGATGGAAAACCTCGTCTTCACCTTCGGCGAGCGCAAAAGCCGTGGATTTCTCGCAACGAATTCCGCCAGTGCAATACATGGCAATGCGGGCATTCGGCCGCGTCTCACGGAACTTCCGATACCACTCCGGAAATTCGCGAAAGCTGACCGTTTCGGGATTGATCGCCCCCTTGAACTGGCCGATCCGCACTTCGTAATCATTGCGCGTATCAATGGTCACGACATCCGGCGATGAAATCAGATCATTCCAGTCTTCTGGCGCGACATAGGTGCCCACCGCCTTGTTGGGATCAACACCCGGCACGCCGAGCGTGACGATCTCCTTTTTCAAGCGAACCTTGAGCCGGAAGAAAGGCTGCTCGTCTGAATAGCTTTCCTTGTGCTCCAGATCCGCGCAGCCCGGCAGGCCACGCAAGGCGGTCAAGACCTGCTCGACACCCGCTTCCGGGCCGCCAATCGTTCCGTTGATGCCTTCCGGCGCAATCAGAATGGTGCCAACCACATCATTCCGTGAACACACCTCAAAAAGCGCCTGTTGAAGCGGCTTGTCCGCAACCAAGGGCGTGAATTTGTAAAAGGCGACAATACGATATTCAGGCATGACTCGGCGGTCCGTCCGGCAACTGGCGTAACAATCCCTGTCCTATTGGGACGCTCCCGGCCTTGCAAGACTCGGTACGGCTTTCCTGCCGGAGACACGAGGCAGCTTCACAATAACATTCAGTATTGACTCTTTTTGAAAAGCACGACTTCCTTGCATCATCAGATATTGGGGGATGACATTGAAATACGTGTTCTTATTGGTCGCCTTTTGGGTCGCGGGATTCAGCCCGTCACTGGCGCAGACGCCCGAGATCGAGGAGCGGCTTTTCGTTGTCTTGAGTCCCGCCGAAGCCGAGCGGCCCGGCGCCGAGGAAATGCAGCGCCTTCAGGCCGGCCATCTGGCCAATATTCGCGCCATGGCAGAGGCTGGCATTTTGCTGCTTGCCGGCCCCACCCGCCCCCTCGCGGTTGAATCGACGCCGGCGGCCGGCATTCTCGTTTTTGCAAGCGCCGATCCGGAGATGATCGCACAGGCCGAAAGCATGCTGGCCGGCGATCCGCTGATTTCCGCCGGACTGCTGCGCGCAGATCAATACGTCCTTTTCTTTGAATCCGGCGACAATCTCTATGAACGCCGAGCACGGGAGCAAAACTGATGGAATTGAGCAATCTTTTGGGCGCCGGCATTGGCGGAATCGCAGCCTTTCTGCTGGGCGGTTTCTGGTATTCGCCGGCGGCTTTCGGCAAAATCTGGATGCCGGCGGCCGGCCTGACGGAGGCCCAGGTGAAATCAGCCAATGTCGGACGCATGCTGGCCATGACGATTCCGCTTTCACTGATCGCTGCGATTGTTTTTGCCGGCTTCCTGGGGCCGGAAACGGGAATCGGTTTTGGAACGGCCGCAGGGCTCGCAGCCGGCCTGTTCTGGGTCAGTGCCTCCTTCGGCATCAACTACACTTTCGAACAACGCCCGCTTGCCTTGCTCCTGGTGAATGGCGGCTATCACACCCTCCAGTTCACGCTGTATGGCTTCTTCATCGGGTTGATGAATACGCTGCTCTAATCCCGCGGATATTCGGCCACCACAATGGAAGGAAGCGACACGTTTTCGATGCGTGTCAAAACCTCTCCATGGTAGCGGACTTCCAGCCAGTCGAGCGGCTGATCAAGTCCAGAATGCAACAGGATGGCGGGCGCAGACTGGCTTCTCAGGCCGGTCGTGCCCTCCAACTCCCGGTAAAAATACCGCCCCTCGGCGCCGGCATGTATCTGTGCCCCGAGAAGCGGCGCGCCGGCCTCGGTAATGGCCAAGACCATAACACTCGGCAAGTTTGTATCCGTCGTATTGGTCAGAACGGCGTTGGGCAAGCCGTCCCACATTGCGGCAATGATGTCCTCATCACCGTCAAAATCGATATCCAGAGCGGCGAGGCCTGAAGCCCGGCTTTCCGCGTTGTTTTCAGCAAATCCGGCATATTCTGGCCCGGCGATCAGCTGGCCGTGGCGGTTTTCGTAAATCTGGATCGGACCATCATACTGGCTGACAATCAGGTCCAGATCTCCGTCGCGGTCCATATCCGTCCAGACCGCCGACCAGGACTGGAAAGCGCGTTCGGCGAGAGCTTCGTTTTCGACACGAAGGAAACACCCATCATCATTCCGGTACAGGCGGTCCGGCCCATCCAGCCGGGCGACGAACAGGTCCGGATCTCCGTCATTGTCAAGATCGCCAAAGCTCGCCCCGCCCGACATACCGGCATCTGTCAGCAGGTCGCACTCGGCGGTAGGACGCGTGAACACCCCAGCGGTGTTCAGATAGAGCCGGTCAGCGCCCGCAGGGCTGGTAATCAGAAGATCTGGATCGCCGTCGCGATCGACATCAGCAAAACTGCCGCCGCCACTGGACCAGGCCTCACGCGTCCAGGGAAACCGGGCATGATCCTCCACGACCACAAAACCGTCCGCGCTAAAGGCGATAACGCGCGCATTTCCCTGCACATCGAACAGATAGGCTTCCTGAAGACCGTCTCCGTCGGTATCGGCCCAGCTGCAATGATAATTATCGCCACCCGGAAGGCTGAGCCCGGAACTGCCATCGCCGGGACGCAAAATGCTGGCTTCGCCATGCTGATTGGCCTCCAGTTCATCCAGCAGGCCGTCGCCATCACCGTCGCCATAGCATAATCCGGACGTACTCGCCGGTGAGCCGGCCGGATGACCAGCGGCAACAAGCTCCGGTTCTTCTACGCGGAAGGCCAGATTCGGGCTCGATTGGGCCTGGGCAAAATGAATGGCCGTCGAGGCATTACCGCCTGGCCGCACGACATTCACACCACCCGCGACGCCTTCCGAGGCCGGAATGGCGTGGACATCGAAAGAAATCGGTTGGGTTTGATCAGTTACCTCCGGCGTCACGGCACAAGCGGCGACTCCGGCCAGTAGAATGGCAGACAAGCTATTATTGCGCATGGAAAATCCTCCCCCGCCATAATAGTTCAGACGTGAATGTTTACAGAGTGAAATTTTCGTGAGACGGAGAGACCAGTGGCGACTCAGCCGGTCCGCAAAGCGGAAATTCTGTCCAGTTCTGCTGAGAAAAGTGGCGCGACCGCGTCAATCACGGCCCGGCTTTCTGCCTCGGTCCGGACGACTTCCATGACCTTTACGCCGCGGAAAAAATCGGCGATCGCCTCAAGCAGGGGATAAGCCTGCCCCACAGCGATATCAGCCGGAAAGATCTGCATCAGGACTTCCTTGCGCCGTATGGCAAATCGCTTCGACTGGTAATTCCACTCGCGGGAGAGATGATCGTCATGCCGGGCCAATAACATCATTTCATATCCGGCGAAGAATGTGTCCGGATAGGCCTGCTTCCAGATTGTATAGAATAATCCGTCTGGCCGCTTCGGTGCGAACAGGCCGAGAATGCCCGCTTCGATATTGGCCATCGCGTCTTCCACCATGAGCGCCACCGCCGCGGCGACCAGCATTTCGCGCGATTTGAAGTGGTGGAGATAAGCCCCCCGGGTCACACCGGCGGCATCCGAGATCATGGTGGTATTGGTCGCGCCCACACCGCGTTCCGAAAAGCACGCAATCGCGGCTCTCAGCAAACGTTCGCGTGTCTCCACGCTGCGGTCCTGTTTGGCCGGCGCAATCGACGTCGTCGGATGGGAGGCAGTTTTGGCAACCATGCCCCCAATTCACGCCAGCAGGCGCGAATTGTCCAGCACGCTGACCGCGATTTAATTGGACACGGCATTCGGCACATTTATATCCTTCAGTATTGAATGTTTATGATCGGAGAATAACGCATGTTCACAATTCTGGCGTTGGCTCTTGCGGGCCTCCAACCGGGAGCGGTCTGTGATCTACGGATTGAAAACGGGCAGGTCTGGAATGGCGAGGCTTTTGAAGCCGCCAACCTTGAGGTTTCCGGTGCGATGATCGTCGACCTTCCGGAGGCCGAATGCACCACCGTGATTGACGCAGCGGGTCAGTTTCTAAGTCCCGCCTTTGGTGAAGGGCATTCGCATAATGTCGAGACGGCCTGGCTTTTTCCATCAGTCAATCAGCGCCATCTCGAGGAGGGTGTTTACTACGTCCAGAACATGAATGCGCGAGCCAGCACGGTGGCGCAGCTCGGCGCTCAACCGGACCAACCCGACACGATTGATGTCAGCTTTGCCATGGGCGGACTGACATCCTTCCGCGGTCATCCCGATCTGTCCTACACATTGTTTCTGTCCAGCCTGCTCTATGGCGGCGCAGACCGCAGCGCTCTGGTTGAAGACGCCTTTCATACAGTGGAATCAGTAGACGATATCGGCCCGGCCCTGGACCGGCTGGAGGCTGACGGCGCCGATTTTGTGAAAGTCTTTCTCGAAAATTCGGAGCGCTTTGCCGCCAACAATGCCTGGCTGGCCGATGACGCGAACTGGGAAATGCTCGTGAATCAGATCCAATCCGGCGAGTTGGAAGGCGATGCGCTGGTGGATCGGTTGACCGAAATCGGCACGGGCCTCAATCCGGATCTGGTGGCCCCCATCGTCGAGGCCGCTCATGCGCGCGGGCTGCGGGTTATGGCGCATGTCGGCAGCGCTTTTGACTTCGAAGTTGCGGTCAGGGCGGGCGTCGATGCCATGGCGCATCTGCCCGGCCCCTATCTCGCAGAAGGTGAACGCATTGAGGATGTCGAACTCTCGCCCGAAATCATCGCTGAGGCGGCCGAGCGCGGACTGACCGTCATTGCCACCGCAAATGTGCGGCCGGAATTCGTGCGTCCGGAAACGGCCGATACCGTCTACGATATGCAGAGGCAGAATATTCGCGCACTTCTGGAGGGCGGCGTACCGGTTCTGATCGGCACGGATCGCTGGAATATCATGTCGTTCGAGGAAGTTCGTTTCCTCGTCGAACAGAATATGATGTCGCCTCAAGAGGCCTATGAGGCCTGGATCGCGACAGGACGGCAGATCTTCCCGGATCGGGCGATCGGCTGTCTTCAGGCCAGTTGCGAAGCCGATATCCTCGTCTTCGCTTCAAACCCCGGCGTAAGCCTGGACGGGCTGCAAAGCCTCCAGATGCGGATCAAGCAAGGTGTTGTGCTGGGCGATACCTAGTCCAGAAAGTGCCGGATTGCGGACCAGGCCGCCTCTTCCGTCAGAAAGGGTGCGTGGCCGACATCCGGCACATTCACAAATTCCAGGTCCGGCTTGCGGCGTTGCATTTCCTCGACGGTCGACATCATCAGGAGATTGGTAATCTCTCCCCGCACCACCAGCGTGGGAATATCTTTCATGGCATCAAACAGCGGCCATAGATCGACATCGGTATCCCCGCCCTCGGCGACGGATTTGGCAATCGCCGGATCATAGTCCAGCACAATCATGCCCTCGTCTTCGCGGCACGTCTTGTGCGCAAAATCCAGCCAGAAAGCGTTTTCGGTTTCCTTGGGGAAAGCGACGCCATTAATGGCGCGTATCGCATCTGCTGCCGCTTGCCAGCTGTCAAAGCGGCCATCCGTCTTTCCGGCATAGGACCGGATGCGCGCAATGCCGACGGGATCCAGTTCGGGTCCGATATCATTCAGAACCGCCTTTGCGATGCGCTGCGGTGCCATCGTGGCTGCGACCATGGTCATCAGCCCGCCCATGGAGGTGCCGATAAAGACCGCCCTGTCGATCCCGAGATGATCGAGAAGGGCCAGCATGTCCTGTGTATAAACGCCGGGGTTATAGCGCGCATGCTCCGGATCATGATCCGAGCCGCCGCGGCCACGCTGCGTCGCCGTGATCACCTTCCGGCCCAGACCTGCAATCTTTGGCGCAAAATCCTCGAAATCTTTCAGATTCCGGGTCAGCCCGTGCAGGCAGAGCACGGGCGGGCCGGTCTCTTCTGCCGTTGCCGGATAAACCCGATAGTGCAGCTTCAGACCGTCTGATGTTTCAAACATGTGATCCGTGTATCCACCCGCCATCGGCTATTTCTCCCAATCATTGGCCAAGGTCCGTGAGGCCAATAGGAACAGAAAGCCCGCAACAAGATAGAGCGACGCGCCGATCATGATCGAATAGCGCAGCGCGTCGGCGCCAAATGTCGGCGTAAGCAAGGTCGACAATTCGCCCAGCACGTACACTCCGACCCCGATCCCCAGGAGGTTGTTGATCAGGAGGAAGACGGCGGACGCCATGGCGCGCATATTCGCCGGCGCCAGATGCTGGAAGGCCGAGAGCGTCGGGCCAAGCCAGGCCAGGCCCAGACCGGTGGGAATGACGAACAACAACGCCGCAATCAGCGGCGTCGTGGCCATCGTGCCGGCGATATACATCGGGAAGGTAAGCAGGAACGCGATCGCGGGAACGATGGCGTACATCTTCTTCGACCCCTTGCCCATGAGATCGCCAAGCACGCCGCCCAGGATAATTCCGAGCGAACCACCCACGAACAGGACGCCGCCGAACAGCCAGCCAGTCGTGATGATATCCAGCTCGAAGCTGCGCGCGAAGAAGCTGGGGACCCAGAAAAACACGCCATAGCCCATCATGGATGAACAGGACGCGCCGAATACGAGGAACCAGAAGCTTGGCTTCTTTGCCAGAACCGCAAACACACTGAAAAAGCCGGGTTTTTTCTCGTCAGCCGCCTCGGCCGGCGCTGCGGCGCTCGTCGCTTCCCCGGGTTCGGGCTGGAGCTTTGCCGCCTGCGTCTGCGGTTTCACGTCGAGACCGCCGCGCTTGGGTTCACGCAGGGTGAGCTTGAAGACCGGCGCGATCGCGATGCCGGCGATCCCGACGATGATGAAGGCGGCGCGCCAGTCGAGGCTTTCACCCAGATTGCCGCCGGCGATCTGCGCCCCGGCAATCACTCCGAAGGCCGAGCCAATGGGTATGCCCAGCGAATAGAGCGCCAGCGCGCGAGCCCGTTTATCAGGCGGAAAATAGTCAGCAATCAGCGAATAGGACGGCGCCACGCCGCCCGCTTCGCCCACGCCAACCCCGACACGGGCCAGGAACAGTTGCCAGAAATTCTGCGCCATGCCGCAGACCGCCGTGAACCCGCTCCAGACCACCAGCGAAACCGTGATGATCGAGGTCCGGCTCTTGCGATCCGCCAGCCAGGCGATTGGAACCCCCAGCGTGGAATAAAGGGCAGCAAAGGCGATACCGCCGAGCAGACCGAGTTGCCGGTCCGACAGGCCCAGCTCGTCCTGGATCGGGATGGCCAGAATGGAGATGATCTGCCGGTCCAGAAAATTGAACGCATAGACGACAAACAGCATAACCAGCACCCAGGCGCGATAGCTCGCCGTGGTCTCGCTGGCAGCGGATGTGGCCGGAGCCGTTGATTCACTCATTCGGAAGTCTCCAGAAAATTCAGCACATCCGCAACGGTGCGCTCGGGATCGTCTTCATGCGGCGCATGGGCGAGATCGTCATAAACAATGAGCTGTGAATTGGCGATGGCCTCGGCAACACGCGGGCCATGACTGGCGGGTATCAGAAAATCACGGCCACCCCACATAACGAGCGTCGGCGCGGTGATCTGCGACAGCAGTCCGCTGGGATCGGGCATGGTGAACTGACGGATATGTTCGATGAATGCCTCGCCATTTCCTTCGCGGCGCATCATGTCGATAATGGTTTGCACCCGCTCATCGCTGACCGAGGCCGGGTCGGCATAGGTAAAGGCGAGGCTCTGGCGCACACCCGCCTCCGGGGCCAGTTGCAGGAAGGCCTGAATGGCCGCAGGCGGCTCGACAGGCTCATCACCGACTTCGTTGAACTGGAAGACTCCCGCATCCACAAGGATGAGCTTGTCGATTCGATCCGGATAGGCGGCGGCAAACCGCCAGGCGATCGTCCCGCCCAGCGAATTCCCGGCCAGCGAAGCCCGCTCGACATCGAGCGCATCCATCAACTCGGCCAGAAACTCGGCCCGGGCTTGTGGGGCATAGCGTTGCTGCGGGTCCGGCCCCGTCAGCCCGTGACCCAGAAGGTCATAGCGAATGACGCGATAGTCCTCGGACAGGCGTTCGGCCCAGCCATCCCAGCTTTCCAGCGAGAAACTGAAGCCGTGAATCAGGATGATGACATCACCGCCCGAGGGCCCCTCTTCGCGTACGCGCATCCGGGCGCCCGCAACATCAATGAACCGATCATTGTCGGCCATATACCGGGCTTCGAGCGCCGATGCCGGTTCACCGCTCGCCTGATCTTGATACCAGAGAACCCCCGCTCCAATAGCGAGGACGAGAAGGGCCAGCACCAAGCCGGCAATGATGAGAATCGTGCGCATCACAATACCCTACACGGCTCTGGTCCGGAGACCAGAGCCGCGAGGTGCTGCATCAGTAACGGAAGGCGATTGTGCCGGTTACCGTGCGAGGATCGCCATAGAAAGCGGTCAGCGTGCCTTCCAGCCCGAGCTCGGGCGCGTTGGTGGCATTGTTGACGAAGTCATATCCCGCCACTTTGTAGCGTTCATCGGACAGGTTCCGGCCATGAACGCCGAACTGCCAGCGGCCATCATCTGAATCCCAGACGACGCTGGCATTCCAGAGCGTGAAGGCTTCCTGATCGATTGCCGCAAACGGGATTTCGAACTGGCTGGAGTCACCGCGATAGGAGAGCGTATTGAGAATGGTCAACTCGCCCTGACGTACCGGCGTTGTATAGGCCAGCGTCGCAGATGCCGTCATATCCGGCGTATTCTGGATCTGGACCTGATTGGAGATATCGACACCAAAAGCGTTGATGAAACTGTCATATTCGCCATCCAGCAAACCGACCGCCCAGTTCAGGGCCAGCGTGTCGCCACGACCAGACATGTCATCGGAAATGAGGGCCGAACCTTCATACTCAATACCCTGGATGGTCGCCGCCGCCGCATTGGTGGTCACGCCGGTGAAGGTATCATTGATGCCGTCACCATTGGTATCGACGCCAACCGAGCCCGGGATCTGGACATCCTGGTAGTCCATGAAGAAGGCCGCAATGGCATGACGATACCGGCCATTGTCGAAGCGCCAGCCGACTTCGTAGGAATCGACCTCTTCCGGATCAAAGCTCATGAAGCGGAAGACTTCATCGGCCGTGACCGCACCGCTATTGTCAAAGTCAGGGGCCGCCGTTGTTTGTCCGCGCGGGTCAAAAGAGCCGCCCTTGAAGCCCTGGCTGTAAGCGAAATAGACGCTGTTCTGATCATTAACCGTGAAGTTCAGCGAGGCACGTGGGCTGAAGTCGGTCCACTCATTTGACCCGGTGAAGTTCGACGTCGTCGCGATCAGCGTCGGCGTGCCGCCGAAATACTGCGAGAAACCGCCGATATAGGTCCGGCGCAGAACGGTAGAGTTACGCTGGTCATTGGTATAGCGGCCGCCGATAGACGCGCTCACCCAGTCATTCAGGTCAAAGCTGACATCGGCGAAAATGGACCAGGTTTCGGTCGAGACATCACCGAAGGTCTGGGCGTTGAGGCCCGGCAGATTGATCAGTGCACCCGTATTGGCGAGCAGCACGTCAAACACCGTGCTGGAATTGGCATCAAGGTAGTAGAACCCGGCCACACCGCTGATCCGGTCCCCTTCATAGAGCACCTGGAATTCTTCGGAGAACTGCTCGTTGGTATAGATGGCCGGAACGTCGAGGTCACCGCTGGGCAAGCTGTCGAAATCGATGGGAGTGATCGAGTCGTCTTCGCGATAGGACAGGATGTTCCGGAAGGTCCAGCGATCATCATGTCGATATTCTGCCAGAAGCGAGCCGCCCGACGCTTCAACGTTCTGGCTGACGACATTCAGCCCGGCGCGCGTATCATAGACATTGTTCAGAACCGGAGCACCGGAGAGAGCCCCCGGAATCAGGCGGTGACCCTGGCGCGGCGCGGAATCATCGGTCAACGTGTCGGCCGAAAGGCGGAAGAACCACTGGTCATTCGGCTCGAATTCAGCCGAAGCCCGGAAGGCCAGAACCTGCTTGTTGTAATTGTCTTCGCCGGTCGTGAGGTTGGTGCCGTACCCGCCGCGATTGAGGCTGGCGACAGCGCCGCCCACACGGAAGGTGTCGCTGAGCGGCACCGAGCCGGAGACGATGGCATCGACCTGCTCATAGCTGCCAACATTCAAACGCGCATTCAGCGTCGGGTTTTCGGTGTCCAGACGACGGGTCACGTATTTTACAGCGCCACCAATCGTGTTGCGGCCGTAGAGCGTTCCCTGTGGTCCGCGCAAAACCTCGATGCGTTCAACGTCGTAGATATCCAGCACAGCCGCCTGCGGACGATTGAGATAGACATCGTCCAGATAGAGGCCCACGCCGGATTCAAAACCGGAGACCGGATCCTGCTGGCCAACGCCGCGAATAAACGCCGACAGCGTGGTGTTGGTGCCGCGGGACACTTCCAGCGTCACGTTCGGCGTGGTCTGGCCGACATAAGTGATGTCGGGAGAGCCCTGACGTTCCAGCTGTTCACCGGATATGGCCGTCACGGACAACGGAACATCCATGATGGTTTCTTCGCGGCGGCGCGCTGTCACCGTGATGACGTCCTGCGTCATCGGTGCATCAGCGGAATCATCCTGTGCCACCGCCATAGGGGCGGCCAGGACCGGCAGCATGGACGCGCTGGCCAACAGGGCGGCCAGCCGTGCGGAACGGTTACGTAAAATCATAATGCTCTCCCTTTGACCTTGCGGACCCGCCGCTGCCGGAGTGTCCGGCAATCCAACGCGCCTCTTTTTTAAAGGTCGGTTCCTTTGTGATGGTGCACAACAAATTCAACGCTAGTTGAAATGTCAAATGAAATTAAATGAACGTTGAAATTAGTTTCCAATCTTGGTCATCTTTGCAACACTGGCCACCGGTTTGCGGTTGACCTCAAACTGTGTATGGATTTTGCCATCAACAACCGTACGGGGAGACAATCGGGGTGACACGCGGCGAGAAAACCCGGAAGAAAATCCTTGATTCGGCTGAAAAACTCTTCGCAAGGCGAGGGTATCACGGGGTGACGATACGTCAGATCACCAAGGAGGCCGGCGTCGACACCGCACTCGCAAACTACCATTTCGGAACCAAGCGCAATCTGTTCGACGCCGTATTGCTGCGACGCGCCGAAGAGCTGAACAAGGTGCGCCTCGAAAAGCTGGAAGAGATCGAATCCGCTGCCGAAAACGGTGTCGCCAGCCTCGAAGACATCATCGACGCTTTCTCTCACCCCCTGCTCGACCGGTCTGAACGCGGCGGCCCCGGATGGAAGAGCTATTTCGCCCTGATTGCCCAGATCAACAACTCGCCGGACTGGGGCGGGAAGCTGATGACGGAGTATTTCGATCCGCTGGTCCGCCGCTTTATCGCGGCTTTGCAACGCGCGCTTCCGGATGCGCGCGAGGAAGACCTCTACTGGAGCTATCACTTCTTCTCGGGCGCACTCGTGCTCACCTATGCCGAGACCGGCCGGATCGACAACCTGTCGGACGGCAAGGTCCATTCCAGCGATCTTGACGCGGTCCAGCTGCGGATGCCGCCCTTTATTGCGGCGGGTTTCCGGCGCTTGTGCGAACCCAAGGCAACTGAGAACTGACCGGCCCAATTTCAACGCTTGTCGAATTTTGGTTGACGAAAGCGTTATCCTCGGCTCAGCTTGCGGTCTTCCGAGACTGACCCGAGGGTGCAAATGCAGCGCGGCCTGACCTCTCCGCCTCCGCTTTTTCCGGAAATATTGCAGCTGAACGCAAAGTGGCGCGGCAACGCTCCGGCTCTGGTGGCAGGCGATGAGACGCTGAGCTGGGCTGATTTTGACAAGCAGACGAATGCGCTGGCGAACGGCCTGTTAAAAACCGGCCTGAAGTCAGGTGACGCAGTCGCGTTGGTCATGTCAAATAGCATTGATATGGCGCTGGTTATCGCTGCGGCGATGAAAGCCGGGCTGGTGACCGCCCCTCTGAATACCAGCATCCTGCCGGACGCCATGCTGGCCATGATCACAGATTCCGGTGCCAAAGCGATCATTGCATCCGCGCAATTCTGCAATGCGCTCGAAGCAGCTGAAGCCTCTAACGCCACGTCCTTGCCCGCCATCCGGATCATTCAGGGCGGGGCGGCAGACGGCTGGCAAGATCTCGGGGGCTTTCGCGCACATGCAGACGCCTCGCCGCCAGCTGTTCGGGCAACGCGCGAGCATCCGCTCAATATCATCTATTCCTCCGGAACGACCGGACAGCCCAAGGGCATTCTCCATACCCATGGAACGCGGCTCGACTGGGCCTATGATCTGGCACTGGCGCTGCGCTATCATTCCGGCGCACGCACACTGGTTACGCTCGGCCTCTATTCGAATATCAGCTGGGTCATGATGCTGTGTACCTGGCTGTGCGGCGGCACGCTCTTCATTCGCGGCATCTTTTCCGCAGGCGATGTGCTCGATCAGGTCTCCCGCCATCGCATCACGCACACAGCGATGGTGCCCATCCAGTATCAGCGCATTCTGGACGACCCGGCTTTCAGCCCCGATAAACTGGCCACCCTGCAATACGTCATGTCCTGCGGATCACCCCTTCTCGCCCACACCAAGTCGGCCTGGCTGGAAATCTGCCCCGGCATAATCGAGCTCTATGGTCTGACCGAAGGCCTGATCACGACGCTCGATCCGGAGGATGCGCCCGGTCGTCTGGCATCTGTCGGCAAACCCTTGCCCGGAACCGATATCAGAATTCTCGATGAAAACGACGAAGACTGCGCGCCCGGCGTGGCGGGCGAAATTGTCGGTCGCGGACGCATTGCCATGCCGGGCTATCACGATCGCCCGGAAGCGACGGCAGACATCACCTGGATAGACGCGCATGGCGATGCCTGGCTCAGAACGGGCGATATCGGCAAGCTGGATGCCGACGGCTTCCTCTATATCGTCGATCGCAAGAAGGACATGATCGTCTCCGGCGGTCAGAATATCTATCCGAAAGACATTGAACAGGTTCTGATCGCCCATGACGACGTCGAGGATGTCGCTGTTATCGGCATGCCCGATGAAACCTGGGGCGAAACGCCGGTCGCCATCATCGTTGCGAGCTCTGATACCAAGCCCGATCCCACAGCTCTGATCGACTGGGCCAATACGCGTCTGGGCAAACAGCAACGCATTCGAGGTGCTCACTTCATTGACGAGCTCCCGCGAAACGCAAACGGCAAGGTCCTCAAGCGCGAATTGCGAAACAAATTCTCAAACGCCCGATAAAAAAGGGCGGACCCGAAGGCCCGCCCAGCATACGCCAACACTGTACTCGGAGGGCGGAGCCGACATCCGGAACGGAGAACTCAGAAAAGTTCCGGATATCGACACCTGAGTGTTGCGTACTACCCTGTAGCGACCTGCTTAGCGGCGGATCGTAACCCGGCCGTAGAAGTAACGGCCGGCCGTGTCATAGGTCTGGTTGAGCGTGTTCATGTCGTGATTGTTGGTGACATAGGGCGGCGTCTCATTTGCGAGATTGCGCACACCGAAGGTCAGACCAACACCGGAGTCCACGAAGTCATAAGCGGCCTGAACGTCGTGATACATCACACGCTCAGCGTCATTGGACAGATTGCTTGCGATTCCGGAGAAGTCGCTGACTTCATCAAGATACCGGCCGACATAGTTGAACTGCCAGCTATCCGAAACCACGCCCAAGCGAAGCAGGGCCGTGATTTCCGGGAAAGCCGCAGGGTTGCCCGTAAACGGATCCTGAGCAAAGAAGCCCGAATAGTCCTGAACCGGACCACCTGGCAGCACCTGATAGGCGAAGCTTTCCAGATAGGTAATATCGAGACCGGCCACAAACTGAGCCGTCGATTCGAAGATGTCGAAGGTCGGGCCAGCATAATCAATACCGATATCAACACCCGATGTCTCATAGGTCGACAAATTGGCGTTTGTTGTCAGAACACCGGCCAGAACACCTGTTGCTGAACGACGCGCTCCACCCGCGCCCGGGAACGGGCTGGCCAGCGGCCGACCACCCACTCCCGTATATCCCGGCCCCACGATCAAGGCGCACAACGGATCGGAGAAGTTCGGAGAGTCATAGCACTGATTGGCAATAGTATTCACATCAGCCGTACCGATCGCATTCGTGATTTCGAACGAGAAATAGTCAGCCGAGAAGGTGAAGTCCTCGAGGATCGGCGTACCGGACGGCGTGAATACAACACCGAAAGTATAACCTTCTGACTCTTCCGGTGTCAGATTCGGGTTACCACCGGTGACAGCAGCAGCCTGGGACGTACCAGCGAGGTTGAAGCCCAAAGGCAGTCCGTCCGCCGCACAATTCACATTCCGGTTTCCGGTAGTGGTCGTATCCCACTGCAGGCAAGGGTCGGTATAGGTCGTCGCCGACTGAGCCTGCGGCGCAAACAATTCGCCGATCGACGGCGCCCGGAAACCGGTCGAGAATGAACCGCGAACCCGGACCTGATCATTCGGAGCCCACTCAGCCTTGATGGCGTAGGTGTTGGCATCGAAGCTGTTGTTCACATTCGTACCGGTCACGTCATAGCTGGACGCACGGGCCGAAAGCTCAACCGCCAGCAATTCGGCGAATTCAACACCCGACAGGATCGGCAAGCGAACTTCGCCGTAGAATTCGGACGAGGTCTGCTCACCTTGCGTGGCATTACCGGACACGAAGTAGATCTGACCGATCTGTGCCGCACCATCGGGAATGAACTCCGCAGTATCGCGGCGGCGCTCATAACCGACTGCCCAGCCGATTTCACCACCTGGCAACTGCAGGCCACCCAGATCACCCGAAAGGTTGGCCTGGTAGGACAAGCGTGTAGCCCGTTGCACAGGCGAGTGGCGCACCAGCATGAAATTGGCAATGGCATCCGTCAGCGTGTTCACGCGGAACGGGTCCCAGATCAGATTGGCAGGTGTCTGACACGCACCGGCTGCCAGAGACGCAGGGTCATTACAGAGCACTTGTGCCGCGCGAACAGGGTTCACCTGACCGTCGATGACGCGGGCGTCAACATAACGGCCATAGGACAGCGACGTATCCCAGAATATGCCGGCTGGCAGCATGCCTTCAAGGCCGAAGATCGACCGCCAGGACGACGCGTCCTGGGTGAAGAAACGACCGGAATCCAGCTCGGCCAGACGACGGGCCACAAAGACAGCCTCACCGGTCGGGTTGTTCGGGTGGAAGGCCGGAACCAGCGGCGACCAGAAAGTCCCCACAGGCGCCAGTTGCTGTTCGGACGCACGGGCGGCAAACATGAATTCACCGTAAGCGGTCGCCTGACCGAAGCGGTCAGAGTTCAGCACGTCATATTCGGCGTCGAAGAAGCCCGAGAATACTTCCTGCGGCGTGACCATGTAGGAGCGCGCAGCAAAGTTATAGCCATCGGCGGGTGTGAATGGGCGTAATGTGTTGGTCGCAGGATCTAAAACAAGACCAGACCCGAGCGTATTCAAGGCCGTTGTATTGGGCGAGTTACCGCTGGGAATGATACGCCCGGGATAGGCCGTGGTTGAACCCGAGCAGATCAGCTGACCGCCCTGTTCGGCCCAAGGGCAGGCGGAGAACGGACGATCCCCCTGAAGGATGGTGCCACGATCGAAATATTCGAGGTTGGCGGTAAACCGGCCACCGTCGAAGGAACGACCGAAAGTCAGACCGTAACGGTAGATCTGACCATCGCCTTCGGACGTCACGTCATACTGACCGAATGCTTCAAAGCCTTCGACATCGTCACGTGTGATGATGTTGACCACGCCGGCGATCGCGTCCGAACCGTAAACGGTCGATGCGCCATCGCGCAGAACTTCAACACGGCCGATCAAGGAAACCGGGATCATGTTGAGGTCAGCGGTACCGCCCGTATTGGCCGGCGTCACGCGGCGGCCATTGACCAGGACCAGCGTCCGGTTCGGGCCGAGGCCGCGAAGCGATATGGTGGCCTGACCGCCCGAACCGTTGTTCACGCGCGAGTTCGTTTCACCGCCCGGCGCAAATGTGATCTGGTCAGCAAAGTCTTCCAGCGTACGAACAGCCTGAACATTCAGGTCGTCGGCACCAACAACTGTGATCGGGCTGACCGAGGTCAGCTCGCTGCGGCCGATCCGTGAACCGGTCACGATGATGCGGTCATCCGCAGCACCATCCTGAGCAAAGGCAACACTGCCCCCCATAAAGGCCGTCATCGCAATAGCGGCGCACGATGAGAGCGCAAGCCCCTTGATTGAGGCGCAAGTGCGTCTTTCTGTCGTTTTCATTTTAGTCTCCATTATTTCCCCTCCGACGCCCAAAAAGGCGTTCGAGCGACGATTCCTAATGAGACAGAAAGGCAGTCGACAGACGCCAGCGACCGACTCCGCCAATGAAGCGACAAACGCAGCGAATTATGAGTTGAATGGCGGTTTCCTAGCTCAAATAGCGCTCGAGATTACGGGATTGTGATTTTAATGGCGGAATTTTGAGTTTCCCCGGCTCATCGAATTCGGCAATTTCGGTGCGGGGGTGCGGCGTCTGAATGGGTTCAAGCCATGTCGACGCCTCGATTGAGTCTGGTTTTATCATCAGATGCCGATAACCGGGAAATGTTCAGGTCGTTTCTGGGACGCGCCTGCGATGTAACGACAGCGCCACTCCATCTTACCGGCCAGCTCGTTGCGACGATGGTCGAGACCAGCCGCATAGATGGCGTTGTCATATTCGCAGCTGATGCTGACTTCGAAACCATCGCACTCGCGAAACAGGTGGATACGCGAGGCATTCCCTACATGCTGGCACTGGAAAAATGCGCGTCCGCCCAGGTCCTGTTTGAACTCGCATCGCGTGAATTTATTCTGATTTCTCAAGAACGTGCTCAGATCGAAGCAACAATCACCCGCTTCCTGTCCTACCTGACCAATCCCGCGCAGAATTACCGCAACCCCGCGCCCCGCGCCGCGGAATTGCCCGGGGATATCTGGGTACGCCAGGGCTATGCTGATCGCAAAATTCCACTCAACGAGATCCGTTCGATTTCGGCAGACAAGGACTATGCCGTCATCGAGCTGCCGAATGCCTCACTTCTGGTGCGCGCCACATTATCGACGCTTGAAGATGAGCTGGGCGCGCAGGATTTCATCCGCATCCATCGATCCCACATCATTCCGGCCCATCGCATTCAGGAAGTGAAGAATGTTACCCGGCACAGCCACCAGGTTTTGCTTGATGACGGAGAAGCTTTTCCGGTTGGAAAAACCTATTGGCCACGGGTCCGACGCCGATTTCGCGGTCAGACACGACGCCAGGCCGCCCGGTCCGGCTGACACAGGCCGTCAATGTTCAGGAATTCTGGCCTGATACAGCCGGACCTTGATGCCGCCATGATCCACCGGGCGTGACGGCTTGGCAAAGGGCAGGCGCGTGGCCCGCGCCAGCTTGTCCTCGCTGGTAATCAGCGCGACGCGCCAACCTGAAAACCGTGATCGCAGGCTCTGACCCAGATCATGATAGACGCTGTATAGCGCCTTCAGATTACCGATCCGCGCGCCATAGGGCGGATTGACGATCACAAGGCCCGGCGGCCCCTCCGGCGGCTTAATATCAGCGACGCTTTTTTGCTGGAATGCCGTCCACCCGGCGACGCCCGCACGCGCCGCATTGGCCGCGCTCGCGCTTATCGCGCCCGCATCACGGTCCGAGCCGGAAAAGCGAATACTCGAAGCCAAATCCCGAGCGCCCTGTTTCATTTCCCGCCATTGCGCCGCATCAAAACCGGCAAGATGTTCAAAGGCAAAGGCGCGCTCGCGGCCCGGCTGAAGGCCGGCGGCGATCTCCGCCGCCTCGATCACGAATGTGCCCGACCCGCACATCGGATCATAAACCGGCTCGCGACCTGTATAGCCGCACTGACGCAGGAAGAGCGCCGCCAGAGTTTCCCGGATCGGCGCTTTGGCCACGGCTTCCTTGAAGCCCCGGCGATGTAGTAAATCGCCCGAAGTGTCGATGCTGATCGTACAGACATTGTCGTCAATTCGCGCCAGGATCCGGAGCTCGGATTCCTTGGAAAGCAGTGCGCCAAAACCCTCGGTAATCGCGGTCTCAACTCGTTGGGCAATCGCGCCTGCATGATAGAGCTTCGATTTGCGCGCAGAGGCCTCGACCCTTACCGACACGTCGGACCGTAAAAAGCGGCCCCAGTCGATGGCGCGGGCGCGTTTGTCCAGTTGCGCCAGATGGACCACACGAAATTGCGCAATGCGGGCCAGAACACGGCTCGCGCCCCGGACTTCCAGATTGGCGCGCCAGACATCCGGCCATCCGCCCTCAAAGGTGACACCGCCCATCGTGATGGTCGAATCCGGAAAGCCTTTCTCGCGCAACTCATCCGCCAGAACCGGCTCGAGCCCGGGCGGGACCGTCAGGAAAATTTCAAAGCGCTCATCCATTGTCATCGCACCGCTATAGACGGGAAGTTCGGCCGGATCGATTCCCGACGGGCAGGTCAATGTTCAGTCTTGAAAATCAAACCTTCCGGGATTGGTCGAGCCGCTCGCGCCAATGGACCCGGCAGAGCGAGACATAGTCCGATTTCGCCACCCCGACCTGATCGCCTTCAGACACGGCACCGCCGGTGGAATCCTGCCGCAAATTCATGGTCGCCTTGCGCCCGCAATGACAGATGGTGCGCGCTTCGCGCAGATCATCGGCAATGGCCAGAAGTTCGGCGGCACCCTCAAACAATTCGCCCTGAAAATCGGTTCGCAACCCGTAGCACAAAACCGGAATGCCCAGATTATCTCCGACCCGCGCCAATTGCCAGACATGATCTTTCGACAGAAATTGCGCCTCGTCGACAAAGACCGCATTCAAGGGTCCGGCCACTTTCCGGCGCGCAATGGCATCGAACATATTGGTCTCGTCGCGGAAAATATGGGCGGGGGCGCGCAGGCCGATACGGGATTCAATCTCGCCCATTTCAGCGTCCGGATCGCTGGCATGATGGCCAGACGTCCACAGCATGACGGACATGCCGCATTCGCCGTAATTGTGCGCGGCTTGGAGCAATATCGCCGATTTCCCGGCATTCATGGCGCTATAGGTAAAATAGAGCTTCGACATGATCGCTGGATAGCTTGATTCCGGATTTCGTCTACCGCCGGACAAAGCTCCCATAGCCTAAAATGGCACCGGGCTTTCAAAACACATCTGTTCGTGCGTGACGGGATGCGCGAATTCCAGCGAGTGCGCGTGCAAACAGAGCCGGTCGCTCGCCGCCAGAGCCGCTTCCGGCGCATAGAGATTATCACCGAGAATGGGGTGGCCGAGATACGCCATATGCACGCGTAATTGATGGCTCCGTCCGGTCAGCGGCGTCAGACGCATCCGCGTCGACCTGGCTCCGGCCTCCAGCACGGTCCAGTCCGTAATTGCCTGACGGCCATGGACCGGGTCGATATGCTGTTTGGGCCGGTTCGGCCAATCCGTCATCAAGGGCTGATCAACCCGCCCTTCCGTGCCGGAAACCTGGCCCCAGACCAGCGCAATGTAGGATTTGCGGGTTTCGCGACGCTCGAACTGGCGGCTGACGCGGGCCTGCGCCTCCAACGTCAAACCCAGGACGATCACGCCCGATGTATCCATATCCAGCCGGTGGATGATGCGGGCGGTCGGAAACGTGACCCGTGCCCGCTTTTCCAGGCAATCCGCCCGTTCGGGCCGGTTGCCCGGCACGGTCAACAAACCGCTGGGCTTGTCGAGCACCAGAATATGATCGTCCGAAAACAGGACCGGCAAGGGGCCCTCTTCTGGCGGTGAATAGACAAACGGGCGCGGCGGAACCGGGGATATAATCAAAGCTCCTGAAACGGGAAGAATGTGGTCACCATCAAAACCGAGTGCCGCAAGCCTGTCATCCTCGCGAGGCAGGCTCTGGCTGGCCCCTTCAACTGCCAACATTGCGGGCTGCTTCAGGCCGGATCGCGGCATTGTGCGCGCCAGACACCTTGTCGTGACTGGATACCCAACGCAGACTGGATATATGGCAGGCCATGAGCTGACCCGACGGAGTTGTTTTGGATCGCACAAGTCACATTGGTGAAAAGCCGAAACTGATCGACCAGTTCGGACGGCAGATCACCTATCTGCGCCTGTCCGTCACCGACCGCTGCGATTTGCGTTGCGTGTATTGCATGAAGGCGCGCCCGGAATTCCTGCCCAAGGCCGACTTGCTGTCGCTGGAGGAATTGACCGTCCTGTGTGACGCCTTCATTGCGCGCGGCGTCACCAAAATCCGCCTCACGGGCGGCGAACCGCTCGTCCGCAAGGATATTCTGACCCTCATCGACAATCTCGGTGCCCGCATCGGTTGCGCCGGCCTGAAAGAGTTGTGCCTGACCACCAATGCGACGCAATTGCCGAGATACGCGATGCGGCTGGCCGAAGCGGGCATCAAACGTCTGAATGTCTCGCTGGACACGCTCGATCCAGAGGTCTTCAGCCTGCTCACACGCGGGGGCAAGGTCGAACAGACACTGGCCGGGATTGCCGCTGCCAAGGCCGCCGGCCTTCACGTCAAAATCAATGCCGTCGCGATGAAAAACCGCAATGACACCCACCTGCCCGATCTCATCCGCTGGGCCCATGGTGAGGGCCATGATGTCTCCCTGATCGAGGTCATGCCGGTCGGCGACGTCGGCGCGGACCGCTCCACCCAGTTTGTGTCACTTCTCGATATGCGGCGGCAATTCGAGGCCTTCTGGACTTTGACCGATCTGGCCGACGATACCGGCGGCCCGTCCCGCTATGTACAGGTCAAGGAAACCGGCGGGCGTCTGGGATTCATCTCGCCGCTGACCGGGAATTTCTGCGCCGGGTGCAACCGGGTCCGAATGACGTGTACGGGTGAACTCTTCATGTGTCTGGGCCAGAATGGATCGGTCGATTTGCGGCGCGCCCTTCGCGAGGGCGGTCCGGGCGAGGTTGACCGCTTGCTGGACCTCGCGATGGCCACCAAGCCCCTGCAGCATGAATTCGATGTTACGCCCGGCGCGAAAACGGCTGTCGCCCGCAATATGGCCCGGACCGGAGGGTGAATATGAAAATCTTGCTCGAATTCTATGGTCCGGTCCGCGACCGGGTGGGCACGCCTCCCGGCACTCTCGAAGTCGACACCGTACCGCCAACGCTCGAGGCGCTGGTGAATTTCTTGGCGAGCAAACTGACGGCCGGCGACGCCCTTCATGATCCTCATTTGCGCATTGCGATCAATGATCAGATATGCGGGAAGGGTGAGACGCTTACGCTGAAGGACGGGGATCGCATCGCTGTTCTCTCACCCTTTTCCGGCGGATGATGTCCCGATTCGACGCCCTCCTGACCCCGGACCCGCTCGATCTGGCGGGACTGAATACGCGCCTGCCCATCGCGCGCCAAACTGGCGCAACCGCAAGCTTTACCGGTTATGTGCGTGGCGAAAACGGTCTCTCCGGGCTCGAATTGCTGGCACATCCCGTACTGACACAAGCGGCGCTGACTCAAATCGCGGAGGATGCGACAAGGCGCTTTGAGCTGACCGGGCTGTTGATTGCGCACCGCCATGGCCGCATGCAGGTCGGCGAGCCGATTGTGCACATCATCGCCGCCGCCGCGCATCGCCGCGCTGCACTGGAGGCCGTCAGTTTTGTGATCGACGTTCTGAAAACCGGCGCCCCCTTCTGGAAACGCGAATGGCGCGGCGACACCTATCAATGGATCGAGCCCACGCCGGACGATCATGACAAGGCCGCACAATGGCTGGGAGAGACGAATGACAGGCATTCCTGAAACCGTCGGCTTTGCGGTGATGACCGTTTCGGACACGCGCGATGCCGCCACCGACAAGACCGGACCTTGGCTACGTGAACAGATAACCGCGGAAGGTCATGCGGTGATCGATCACGCCATTATCCCCGACGATATCACGGCCATTCAGACCACGATGAAACGCTGGATCGCGCATCCGGATATTCACGCGATCATCGCCACGGGCGGCACCGGCCTGACCGGCCGCGATGTCACGCCGGAGGCCCTCCGGCCCCTTTTCGACAAGGAAATGGACGGGTTTGCGGCTGTTTTTCATCAGGTCAGTTTCAGATCGGTCGGTGTTTCCACCATCCAGTCGCGAGCTGTCGCAGGTATTTCCGGCGGCACCTATCTGTTTGCCATTCCGGGATCCTCGGGCGGATGCAAGGATGCCTGGAACCATGTTCTGCGCGATGAATTCGACCGCACCCATCGCCCGTGTAATCTGGTTGAACTGATCCCCCGGCTGACGGAGTAACCGGATGAGTAAATCCCTGACGCATCAGGACAAAGAAGGCCGCATTCGCATGGTCGGCGTTGGCGGGAAATCCGTCACCTCACGCCGCGCTCTGGCCGGGGCCCATATCGCCATGTCCGCAGACGCCTTCAACGCCATTCGCGACGGTCAGGGGCCCAAGGGCAATGCCCTTCATACCGCAGAACTGGCGGGCATCATGGCGGCCAAGCGGACCGCCGATCTGATCCCGCTCTGCCACCCCTTGCCGCTGACATCGGTGAAGGTGAGCATCGAGCCCGACAACGATGGCAATGGCTATGATATTCGCGCCGAAGTCATATGCGATGGGAAAACCGGGGTTGAAATGGAAGCCCTGACGGCGGCGTCCATAGCCGCCCTGACGCTCTACGACATGACAAAGGCGCTCGATAAATCCATGACGGTCAGCGCCATCCAGCTGCTTGAGAAAAGCGGGGGACGTTCCGGCGATTACAAGCGAGCTTTGCCGGATACATGATCACGCTGGACGACGCCCTCGCCTGCATCCGGGATCGAATTCAGCCACTCGGCGCGGAAACGATTCCGCTGGGCGACGGCCACAGACGCTGGCTCGCAGCGCCTCTGGTGGCCCGGCGGACCCAGCCCCCCTTTGATGCCTCCGCCATGGATGGCTATGCGGTCCGGTCCGGGGATCTGACAGGCGTGGAGGTCACACTCACCCTCGCCGGTGAATCCGCCGCAGGCCATGCCAGTCATCGCCCGCTAGGTGCCGGGGAAGCCATTCGGATTTCAACCGGCGCGCCTCTGCCCGCCGGAGCGGACCAGGTCGTCATTCAGGAAAACTGCCAGACAGCAGATGGCCGCATGACAACCGCCGAGCCCCCTCGCCCGGGTGCCAATATCCGCCGCGCCGGGATCGACTTCATGACCGGCGATACATTGCTGGAAGCAGGCCAGCGCCTGACGCCAGCGGCGATATCGCTCGCGACCAGCGCGGGACATTCAACGCTTCTGGTCTCCCGCCAGCCCGTTGTCGGCATTCTGTCGACGGGCGATGAATTGGTAGAGGCAGGCGAGGATGCTGCGCCGGATCAGATCATCAATTCGATCGCTCCGGGATTAAGCGCCTTGATAGAGGCATGTGGCGGACAACCGCGCTATCTGGGGATTGCGCGGGACGATCCCGCCCAGGTTCGCGGCAAGCTCTCTCAAACCGGCGCGCTGGACCTTCTTGTAACGATCGGCGGCGCTTCTGTCGGCGACCATGATCATCTTCGCCGGGTCTTCGGCGAGCTTGGCGGCACGCTGTTCTTTGAGAAAATCGCGATCAAGCCGGGAAAACCAACCTGGTTCGGTCAGCTTGCAAAAACGCCTGTCATCGGACTGCCGGGCAATCCGGTCTCGGCGCTGGTCATGGCGCAGCTTTGCCTGAAGCCCACCCTTCACCGAATGCTCGGCATTGAAATCCCTACAGTCTTTCAAACGGCGAGATTGAAAAGCGCTCTTCCCGCCAACGGCCCGCGCGAAAACATGATCCGCGCTCAATATGACGGCCCGACCGGCCAGATCCGGCCGCTTGCCAATCAGGATTCCTCCGTCCTGTCGGCATTGGCCGCCGCCAATGCCCTGATCCGCCAGCCCGCCCACGCGGTAGCGGCAGAGAGCGGCGAGACGGTTGAATTTCTGCCTCTGGAGTCAGAATGACGGCGCTGCTCGGGCTGGCCGGTCTGTTTCTGGCGACGGCTCTGGCCTATGCCATGGTCGGCTTTGGCGGCGGATCCACCTACACGGCCCTTCTGGTTCTGGCCGATACGGATTACCGCATCCTCCCCGCTATCTCCCTTGCCTGCAACATCACCGTCGTGACCGGATCGGTCCTGCAATATTCATCTGCCGGACTGGTGCGCTGGAAGCAGCTTGTACCACTGGTGGCCCTGTCCATTCCCATGGCGTGGCTGGGCGGGCTGATGGAAATTCCCGAACGCCTCTTCATCACCATTCTGGGACTGGCCCTTCTGGCTTCGGCCGCGGCACTGATGATCCGGCAGCCAGCTCCGGCAGGCCCCCGGAAAAGCCTGCCGCCCTGGTCCGGTCCCGCACTCGGTGGCGGCATCGGATTTCTCGCTGGCCTCGTTGGTATTGGCGGCGGGATATTTCTCGCGCCGATCCTGCATTTTCTCCGCTGGGGCAAGGCGCGCGAGATCGCGGCGGCAGCCTCGGTTTTCATCCTGGTCAATTCCCTCGCCGGACTGGCCGGGCAATTCCAGCGCCTGTCCGGATCGGGTGATATCGGCGCGATCATCGACTATTGGCCGCTTCTTCCAGCGGTATTGATCGGGGGCCAGATCGGCGTCTGGCTGGGCCGCACCCGCACATCGGAGGTTTGGCTCATCCGCCTCACGGCCTTGCTGGTGCTCTTTGTGGCAGTACGGCTTTTATGGCGGGCATCCGGTTTCTAGGGCCGCCCGTATTGGCCCGGCCCGTCATGAACCCGCCGTTCGACCGCGCCCGGCGCTTGACGCATCGCGCGCGAAACCCAAAAGCAGGGCGATGAATGGTATTCCAACCCAATCCTTCGATGCACTGGTCATTGGCGCCGGAGCGGCCGGACTGTTTTATGCCGCGCGCGCCGGCGAATGCGGCCTTCGGGTTCTGGTTATCGATCACGCCGCCAAGCCGGCCGAGAAAGTGCGGATATCCGGCGGTGGCCGGTGCAATTTCACCAATATTCACACCCGCCCCGAAAACTTCATTTCTGACAATCCGCATTTTGCGAAGTCCGCGCTGGCGCGTTTTACCCCGCAGGATTTCATTGACCGGCTGACCCGCCACGACATCACATGGCACGAAAAGACCCTCGGGCAGCTCTTTTGCGATGGCCGGTCGGCGGCCATTATCGACATGCTGGTCGGCGAGATGAGAGAGGCGGGCGGCGAATTGCGGCTGGGCACAACCGTCGGCGATGTTTCCAGAACCGCAGACGGTTTCCGGGTTGAAACATCGGGGGGTGTTGTCGGCGCAAGGCGTCTGGTGATCGCCAGTGGCGGGCTGTCCATCCCCAAAATGGGCGCGACCGGCTTTGCCTATGATGTCGCGCGCCAGTTCGGTCACACGATTATGGACCCGCGGCCGGCTCTGGTGCCTTTCGTATTTGAAGGACGCGACAAAAGCGACTTTGCCTCCATAACGGGTCTCGCCTGCCCGGTCGTGGCGTGCTCGGAACGCGCCGCCTTTGAAGAGGCGATGCTGTTTACCCATCGCGGCCTGTCGGGCCCGGCCATTCTGCAGATATCGTCCTATTGGGCAGAAGGCGAGCCGATCCGGATTGATCTTCTGGCCGGGCTGGACGCCGGCGCGCAACTGAAAGCGTTCAAGACGCAACACCCGAAAAAGAGTTTCGCCAGCTCACTGGAAATGCTTCTGCCCAACCGGCTGGTCAACTTGCTGGCCATGCGCGGCGACATTCCCGGGATACCGCGAATGGCCGATATGTCCCATGCGGCCATCGACAGCGTGGTGGATGGCCTCTCGAACTGGAAGATCAAGCCCGCCGGCACCGAAGGCTGGCGCACCGCCGAGGTCACGGCCGGGGGTGTGGATACGGCCGGTCTGTTCTCCAGCACGATGGAGAGCCGCCTTGTCCCGGGACTCTATTTCATCGGCGAATGTGTCGACGTGACCGGTTGGCTGGGCGGCTATAACTTCCAATGGGCCTGGGCCAGCGCATTTGCCGCCGCGCAAGCCTGACGCAGGATTCAGGGCCCGGTCTGACCGCCGTCCAGATGCGGCAGAGTCCGGTTCAGGAGAGTGTCCGCCGCAAAGGGTTTCTCGATCAGATCCGTAAAACCGGCACTTGCGAAATCCGGATCGTTTCGCACGCTTTCGTCCGCCGTCAGAGCGATAATCGGCCCGTCAAATCCCGCAGCCCGGATCGCGCGGCACGCCGCGACCCCATCAATACCCGGCATCCGGATGTCCAGAAGGATTCCATCGAAAGTTCGGGCTTCTGTGGCGTGAATTGCGGCCTCACCACTGCTCACGGCCTCCACCTCGCAATGCGGGCTTAACAACCGTATCAGCACGGTTCGCATCAGCTCATGATCGTCGACGACAAGAAGGCGGTGCATCGCCTGTTCCTAATTCGTCTGGATCACAGATGAAACAGCCGGTTTGCAGCTATTTCAACCTATGCCGTTCCATTGCTGCGCGGCCTATTCATACAATCCCAGCCTCGCGCCACTGTCGCAATGCCAGCAAGTGTCCGCACCGATCGGGCTTCCGGGCGGAATATCTGTATCCCTCACGTTCAGATCCTCTCCTGCATCCAGACGCGAAAGACCGGCTTCGATTTGCCGGGCCAGCCAAAAAGAATGAGCGTCGCGGGAGGTGCGATTCCATTGTCCGGCATAGTCCTCCAGCCGGGCGCGGGCCGGGCTGGCGGCTGTGGGTGTATCGGACGCTGCGAGCCGCAATAGCTGCATCACGTATTCGGTCTGAATAGCCTCCCGCAGCGCCACCAGCCGATCCGCTTCACCGCGGGAAGATCGAAGGACGGCCCGGTCCAGCGCATCCAGAACCTCATCTGGCGAATGCTGCCGGGAATCCCGCGCACTCTGATCCGCCATACGGGCCATGCGCGCCGGCGATAACACCGCCGCCAGCGTTATCCGGGCCGCGGCCGCGGCGGCATTGGGACGGCTGAAAGCCGGGTATTGATCGCTTTCAAAATGCTCACGCTGCGCGATGGGATCATAATCTGTATAGGGCGACGGGATGAGCAGAGACAGAATGTCCTCATCAATATCAAGCAGGGCAGGATCGAGAGTCTCCACCAGAACGGACAGCGCGCGGCGTTGCTCGTCAGCCTCATAGGGCGACAATCCGCCCACCCCGGACGGATTGTTTTCATAGGCGAAAATCACACCGCCCAGAGCGGAGGCCGCCGCCTCGACCTGATAACGATGGTAGAGATAGATCGGTGAAAATGCGTCGCGAATCGTCGACAAGGCGACGCCTTGCTCCAGACTTCCGGTGCCAAAGCGCTCCAGAGCCACGCGCCGCACGGCCAGAGCCTCTATCAGGGCATCCGTCGGGTTGGCTCCATTATCCCAGAGATTGGCCAGCGGGTGGCCGGAATCATTGCCGCGCGCATGCCGGTCCGAGATGTAGAGTAGCCCCGCTTCCCGCGCTTCGCGCAATATCTGCTCCTGCCCCTCCACTTCTTCCGCCGGATCGGAATACTGCGCATAGAGCCATCTCACAGAGGCGATATCCCATTCCCCGATACCGGTATCATAGGCGGCTGACGTATCCAGTCGGCCGTCTGGCGACACCGTGACCAGGGGAGCCGGGTAATCCATCACCGAAGCGCGGTCTGTGACGCTGGCCGCGAAATTATGCATCAGGCCGATCGTATGCCCGATCTCGTGGGCCGACAATTGCCGCACCCGGTCCAGCGCCAGCTCCAGCGGATCATCGGCGGCACCTGAGCCTGTACCGGCGCGCCCCAACAGGCCTTCAAAAATCATGCGATCCTGACGCACGCGCTGACTGCCCAGAAGAACATGTCCCTTGATGATTTCGCCTGTACGCGGGTCAATCACCGATCCCCCGTAGGACCAGCCCCGCGTCTGCCGGTGAACCCACTGGATGACATTGTATCGAACGTCCAGCGGGTGGGCCCCTTCGGGCAGAACCTCCACACGGAAGGCATTCTCGAAACCCGCGGCCGCAAATGCGTCCGCCCACCAGCTTCCCCCTTCGATCAGCGCGTCGCGGATCACATCCGGCGTGCCGCGATCCACATAATAGACAATCGGCTCCACCACGGGTCCGGACGCTACCGACGGATCCACGCGCTGCAACCGGTGCCGAAGGGCCAGCTGCCGGCGGACAGATTGATCCAGCGGCGCCGCCATATCGAAAATTTCCAGATTGATCGCTGCGGACCGCTCATCCGCAATGCGGACCTGATAGCCGTCATCCGGCAAGGCCACAAAAGAATGATGGACCGTCAATGTGATCGATTGGGGGGATGGCGTCACCGCCCGTACTTCAGATCCTGGAGAATCCCCTGCCAGCGTGATCAGAGCGTCAATCTCGACATTCTGCGGAAAAACCAGCGTGCTGTCGCTCAGCGGCGCCGAACGATCCTCATCGATCGAATAATCTCCCTGATCCGCATTGGACAGAATACTGATCGTGCCAACCGGATCACGCGTCAGAAAACCGGCCAGATCGATCAGAACATCGCCGCCCTGCTCGGCGACGATTTCCGTGCTCCAGACAACGGATCGCGCAAAGGACTGGCGGGTGGCATTGGTTTCATCAATGCCCGCGCCATCCGCGCGATAACGTGTGTTTTCAAACTCGGCAAAAATACGATCATTGACCCGGAAGAAGCGCAGGATTTCGGAGGAGCCGCCCAGTCCGCGATCAATTCCGATGGGATTGGAGCCCATGCCCGACGTCAGGCGTGACGTATAGATCATACGGCCATAATCGCCGGCCGCATCCGCGCTCAGCCGCGCCAGAATCCGGCCATCGCCATCATCGACATAGATCGGAATGAAACCATCGCGTAGATCAAGTCCGGCTATGGTCTCGTCATAGCTGGCCGGCGCATCTTCTGCGCTCGCCATGGCGACAACAATGATCAACATGACGCTGGCAATTACGGCTTTCATATTACCCCCCGCGAAACTGGTAGGACAGAAAGCTAGACGATGATTCTGGTGAGGTATAGCGCGCCGACCGCCTCAGACCGTGCTGCCAGACGAATGCGAACCCGTCTCGGTTGAGCAGAATTGCCGGCATTCAGGCAGCCAGGCACTCCCCCGGTTTTACCGGGTGCCGGTTCTGGCTAACCGCCATCCGCGATCATCATTGGCGATCAGGAAGGCCGGGTTGGCAGTGTCATTCGCGGGCAAGTCGATTACCCCGATATAATTACCTCCCAGCTCGTCAGGCTGGCGCTCCAGATCGGGCGCGGCTGAGCCCGCTCGGTTTTCCGGGTCAGCCTGAACACGCGTCGGTCGTTCAGACATCGGTCTCGATTGACGTGGTTGTGGGCGGAGGAAGGGACGACGCCGAAGTGGATTCGAGCTTGGCAGCTACCCCGTAACGCCAGATTTCCGGAGACAGCGCCTGACCGAAAGCATGCTCGGGCGGCTTTTTCAAAACACACGTGGCGCAATCAGCAAGGCGACGGTGCTCAGAACGGCGACGGCGACAATGTTCAGGATCAGGCCGACGCGGACCATGTGCGGAATGGCCACCATGCCGGAGCTGAACACGACCGCATTGGGCGGCGTCGCGACCGGGAGCATAAAGGCGCAGCTTGCTGCCAGGGTAACCGGAATGACATAGACAAGAGGGTCCTGACCGGTCTCGACTCCGATGGCGGCAATCACCGGCAGGAAAGTGGCCGTCGTTGCCAGATTGCTGGTCAGCTCGGTAATGAAAATGACCAGAGCGGTCGCGGCAACGATCAAAAGAATCGCATTCAATCCGCCGACAGCGACCAATTGTTGTCCGAGCCACAAGGCCAGACCGGACGCGGAAACTGCCGTTGCGAGGGCCAAGCCTCCGCCAAACAGCACCAGAACGCCCCAGGGCAGCTTGGTGACAGCGTCCCACGTCATCAAGGCCTGACCCTTGTTTCCCGACGGTATCAGGAAGGCGGCGACGGCCGCCGCCATGGCCACGCCCGTATCTGAAACTTCGCCGAGATAGGGAATATCATTCAGCCAGCCACGGGACAGCCAGCCGACAACGAGGAAGCCGAACAAAAGTGCCGTGCGTACTTCAGCCTTGCTCATTTTTCCAAGCCCGGCGCGCATGGAAAGGATGTGCCGGACCGCTTCGTCAGATGCCTTGAAATTGATGGGAAAGACCATCCGCGTGAGCACCAGCCAGGCGATGGGCAACATGATCAGGGAAACCGGCAACCCGACCAGCATCCATCGGGCAAAGTCTATCTGAACATCATAATTGTCGGACATGAATCCGACCATGAAGGCATTGGGCGGCGTCCCGACCAGCGTCGCCAGCCCGCCAAGTGTTGCGCCATAGGCAAGGCCCAACAGCAGGGAAACCCCGAAATTCGTCCGCTGCCGCTCATCCAGCGTCGGCATGGTCTCATAGATCACGGTCACGACCGACATGGCGATCGGCAACAACATCAATGTGGTCGAGGTGTTGGATATCCACATGCTGACAAAAGCCGCCGCCATCATGAAGCCGCCGACAAGGGCCCGGGCATCCGCCCCGGCGAGCGCGAACACGGCCAGCGCAATCCGCCGATGCAGACCGCAGCGCTCGATCGCCAGCGCAACAACAAAGCCCCCGAAAAACAGGTAGATGATGGGATTGGCATACGGCGCCGCAATATCGCGTGTGGACATCACGTCGAGCAGAGGCAGAGCCACAAGCGGCAGGAATGCGGTGACGGCGACCGGAATGGCTTCAGTCGCCCACCAGATCGCCATCCATGTTCCGATAGCCGCGACGATCACGCCCTCCCGCGGCAAGCCTTCAGGCGCAAAGGTCAGCCCGATGAGCAGGGCCGCCAATGGTCCGAGCAGCAGGCCGATCCGCTGATACAGTGCGGGGCTGGAATCCTCTTTTGCGGTCATCGGGTCACCTGTTCTGGATCATTGCTGCTGGAAGATGGCAAGACAGATTGCGCCGGGCGCTGCCTGTCGTCATGGAACTGCTCTTATCCGGTCCGGCTGCGCCGCGATCAAGGCTGCGGCCGCTTCGGCCATTCCCGCATTGTCGTGGGCAATCCCGGGAACACTGACAATATGCCATGAAAAGGGCGCACCGGACTGGTTGGCCTGCGCCTGTGCGACCGCGAAGAAGTATTCGCCGCGGGCGTATCGATGCGGCCCCTGCACCATCGCCTCTGGCGTACGGCGCAGATTTACATCTTCCGCATCCGTGTCCTGATCGCCCAATAGCAGCACCATCGGCCGGCCCAGCCAGCGGCGTACATCGCTCTGATCTGCCGGTGTGCCCTGAAGCCCATAGGGCCAGGGCGTCCCGGCATCCGGTAATGTGTACCAGCCGGCATTTGCAGGATAGGCCGTATTCAGGCGCGGCAAGTCCTCGAACAGAAGGGCGCGGTGAACAAATTGCGCACCCGCAGAATGGCCAAAAAGAACATATCCCTCCGCTTCGCCACCGCGCTGCATAATCGCATCGAAGAGCGGTTCGATTGCCGAGTAGGCATAGGGACCGTCAGTGCCGATTCCGCCCAGATTGTACAAAGCGGCTCCGGGAAAGGAGTCGACCGAAAATTCCGGCGCATAAATCCGCAACCCGTATTCCCGGGCCAACGTCACCCAGTTCGCGGCGTAATCGTCCGCATTCCGGTTCACGCCGTGCAGGACGATTACCACGGGCGCACCGTCCATGGCATCCGGCAGGGGCTCGACAAAGAAGACGTTCATCGCCGGACCGGACCAGGCGGAAAAGACAAAACTTCCCGTACGAACGTCACCGGCGAGCGCCGGCCCGGCGGGAAATATCGCAATCAAAAGGAAGGCAGCCAGACGGCGCAGCATGAAACAATCGGGGTGCCGCTGGAAAACGGCGCCCCTGCAATCCCGCACTAGAAGAATTTGCGAATGTCGAGATAGATCTGACGTCCGCGAATGCTGTGATAGGCCGCATCATAGCCGTTGGTTTCATCGGCCAGCGGCGGATCTTCATCGAAGATATTGTTGGCGCCAACGCGAATGCGCAGGCCATCGAGGGATCCATTGCTGTCGATGTCATATTCCATATAGGCGTTTACCTGGGTCCACTCATTGACGATGAACGGATCGCCATTCGGATCCAGGCCTGCGCCTGTATCAATAAACTCGCTGGTATAGTCGGCGCGCACACCACCGCCAAAACCGCTGGGGTGACGCCAGGTCAGGCTTCCTGCGACACGCCATTCCGGCTGACCGTCCTGGCGGATGATGTCCCCTTCCTGCGAAACGGTGATTTCATTGGAGATCAGGCCGCTATTCACAGCATCCCGGATCTGCTGGGCACCGGGCGACAATGCGATGAAATAGGTATCGAGGAAGGACGCATTCAGGCTGAGGTCAAAATCGCCGAGCGGCGTATCCTCGAGCTCATAATAAATCCCGTAATCGATTCCATCGACATCGATGTCTTCATTATTGTCGTACGTATCGCGGACGAACTGGATTTCACCCACCGGGGTCAGGCCTGCGGCGGTGAAAAAGTTGATCTGGTCCTGATTGGGTGCCGCGCGAACCACATTGGGGTTCGACGACCCCTGCAATCGCAGCAGGTAATCCAGGCTGATATGGTTTTCCGCACCAAACACACCCACCACGCCGCGGCGCTGGATCTCCCAGCGATCGACCGTGATTGTCAGTGGGTTCAACACGCTGAGCGGCCCTTGCAGGCCCCGCGGTTCGAAAACGAATCCATAGGTGACGTTGATATCGTCTTCCGGACCGATATCGTCTGCGACGGAACGGCGCTCGGTACGGCCTTCCGTGAAGCCGTTACAGGCCGCAAAGTTGGCGAAGGTTCCATTTCGAACGCCGGCTTCGCAGAAATAGCTGTCTTCGCGGGAATTGGAGCGATCAACGCCTTCATTGACGACGAGCAGGTTCGGTGCCCGGAAGCCCTCCGAATAGGCGCCGCGGAACATCAGACCTTCAAAAGGCGTCCAGGCGGCTGCTACACGCGGCGTCACCCCACTGCTGCCGAAATCCGAATAGTGTTCTGCCCGTGCGGCGATCTGGATGTCGAATGTATCAATCAGCGGAATATTCATGTCCGGGCTGACGAGCGGGATCGACGTCTCGACAAAGGCCGCGAAAACATCGCGTGCCCCGCGTGAATCCGGCGTCGGGCTGGTGCCATAAATGTCGGTTTCGCTGGTTTCACCGGTGACGGAATCCGTGAAGGTAATCGTGCCATCGACGCGGGCGTCGCGATCTTCCTCATACCGCTCATTGCGGAATTCAACACCGGTCGCGATACCGATATCGCCCCCGGAAATGCTGAAGACGCTGCCATTGCTGGCCCTGAAATCGATCAGGGAAAGCTCTGTCGTACTCTTACGGACCACATCGACGAGGAAGGGCTCGATCAGATTGCGCGCGTTTGGCGTGGCATCGCCGATGGATGGATTGTTCGGATCGCCGCCGTTGAAAATGTTGTAAACATTCGGTGTCTCGTTCGAGAGAGTCTGTTGCAACAGCGTCCGGGAAATAGAGTTATTGACCGTGTCTTCTGCATAAGCACGGTTATACAGCATCGCCGTATCCCAATCCCACCCGGACGTGCCAAACTCGCCGCGCGCACCACCGAGCAGGCGCCATTGCGTGTTCACGACCTCGATATCGCGGAATCCGACATCAACGAAACGATAGCGGCCGGCATCTGTAAAGACCGGCAAACCGCCCACGGGAACGTTCGTCAGGCCGGGCAAACGGTTCGGGTTGGGAGAGCCATCGGAGAAGGTGACCGGGCCGAACGGATTGTAATAATAATTGGCCGGAATGGAGATATTTGTCGCGCCAATGCCGTTGCGGGGTTCGTTGGTCGATTGTGTCTCGGCGTAGTAATAGCCGAACTCACCATAGAGACGGATACCGATATCCATGTCGTGATTGACGAAACCAAAGAGGTTGACGCGCTCTCGATCGGAGATGATCGAGCGCTCATAGGCTCCGTCAAAACGCAGATCGCGATCCTGACTGCCATCATCAATACAAATATTGGCCGCCGAAAGCGCACCAGCCGTATTGGCGCGGCAACCGGCAAAGCTGTCCGGCTGGATATGGAAGACACCGGACGCCGTCGTCAGCGTCGTGCCATTTTGCCGGACACGCGTGCCAGACGTTGTCCGCAACGTCCATTGCCCCCAGGGCGTTTGCGTGGCCCGGTTGTCAAATGAAACATCGCCCTCGAAGCTCGTGCCGATCAGAAACGGGCGTCTGTCCTCGGTCGCCGAGAAAGGATGCTCTGATGCAAACATGCCGTCGCGCCGTGAATACTCTGCCGCGAGCGAGATATTGGTCCGGCCATTGTTGAAATCATCGCCGGCCCTGATCGTCAGCGTTTGCTCATTGAGTCCGCTACCGGTGGCAAACAGATGACGGGCGCGCGCGTAGAGACCATCGACATCGTCGTCGAGAATTGTGTTGAACACGCCCGCAACAGCATCGGAGCCGTAAATGGCCGAGGCTCCGTCATTCAGCACTTCGACGCGCGCAATACCCGCGACTGGAAGCGAATTGACGTTAATCGTGGTGACCGGAGTCGACAATTCCGCCTGGGTGGAGGGGTGATTGACGACGCGGCGGCCATTGAGCAGGACGAGCGTACCACTGGAGCCGATCGAACGCAGGTTGATAGACGCCACATCACCACGTGCATTGTTGTTCGTGGTGTTGTTGTCGGTCCGGAACTGCACGCCACCCTGTGAGGGCAGGGAACGGATCAGGTCTTCACCATCGACGCCGCCGATGGAGTCGATCTCGTTCTGGCCGATAATGGTGACGGGCAGGGATTCGTTGATCCGAGCGCCCTGAATATTGGTTCCGGTCACGACAATAATGTCAGCCGGTTCAACCTGGGCGGGCCGGGCCTCCGGCGTTCGCTCAGCTGGCGCATCTTGCGCAAACGCGCTACCGCCAAAGGCCAGAACGCTGAGAGCGATCCCCGAATTCAAGAAACCCCGATACGTCATTGTGTACTCCCCTACACGATTTGAGGGTGACGAAAGCAACGCTGCTGGACAGTGTCAACAAAAATTATACACTCGGTTCAAATTGAATACAGTCAGTTAGCTTGGATTTCCGGCAAGCATTTTCCATGATGCGCCCGCCGGTGCAGTTTCGTTTCGGCGATGGAAGCAATGGCGAAAACCAGAATGACCGTTCTCAGACCCAAGTTTCCGGACCACAGATCGCCTTTCTCCAGGCAGCAGGAGCGGGCCCGCAAGACGGCCGCCATCCGGGCAGCAGCAGCCCAGCGCTTCAGCACTTTTGGCGTTCAGGGGACCCGGCTGGAAGATATCGCGGCCGATCTCGGCCTGACCAAGACCAGCATCGCTTATTACTACCCCTCGAAGGATGACTTGGTGGAGGCCGTCTTTCTGACCGCCGCGGAGTTTCTGGAGGAGGCCATAGCGCAGGCGGAAGAAACGCCGGTAACGGCGGATCGCCGGATACTGGGCCTGTTCCAGGCCTATGTTGATCAGCTTACCGAAGCGGTGGATGGCCAGCGCAGCCATCCGGCTCAGCTGCAGGAGCTGGATACACTGCCCGGGGACATTCAGGCGCGGATCGTCAAACGCCTGAGTGCGGCCGTCGGACGCGTCAACGCGATGGTTCAGGATTGGCTCGATCAGACAGACCAGACTCTGGGACGCAGCGAGCCGGTCACCTTCTGCCTGTTTGCCTTGCTCGACTGGTTGAAAATCAGCGCCAATGAATTGTCCGCCGAAGACTTCAGAAAGGACTCTGGCGTCTTGCTGGATATCCTCAGCGGGGGGCTGGCCGAGAGCGGCACCCTGTCCGGCCAGATCAACCCCCAATTCAATACTCAGGATGAAGTTCCGCAGATCTTTGACCGCGAGGCCCGCAACCAGATCAAGCGGGAGGCATTTCTCAAAGCCGGAATAAGGTTCTTCAACCTGTATGGTTTTGAGGGCGTCTCGCTCGCGGACGTCGCCGGATCGCTGGGGGTGACACGCGGCGCATTCTACTACCACATTCCGGACAAGGAGAGTTTTCTTGACCAGTGTCTTGATCATTCCCTCGATACGGTGGAGGCCACCCTTGATGCTGCAGACAAGACCCACAGCGGTCTCGGCTTTATTCAGCGGGCATTGTTCGACCTGATCTACATGCAGGCCAGCGGCGTAACACCCATCATCCGCCCCGGCCTGATGTCTGCCCTGCCCTCGACCCGCCAGAACCGCTTTCGCGGACGGCTGCGAAATATTTCACGCCGTCTGGGCGATGCCCACGATGCCGCCATCGCCGATGGCACGGCGCGCCAGCATGATACCGCGGCCGTCGAAGCCATTCTGGCCAGCATCATGTTTCTCAATGACGGCTACACGCTGGCCGCCGCCAACAGTTTCAACGACTGGCGCATATCCGAAAATCCGCAGTCGGCGACGAATGATTACCTCTACAGCCTGCTCTTCGGATTGACGGCGGGTGACGCGTGAGACGGGCCGCCATCCTGATGGCCGTACTGGCATTCGCCGGCTGCTCACAGCCCGAAGGCGGCGAGACCGAGACACAAAATGTTGCGGCCGCAGCGATCGAGGCCGAAGTCATGACGGCACCTCGGGAGCCGGCTTTCATACCCCAGACGGCGCCCCTGACGCGCAATAGCGAAATCGCGGATATTTTCTCGACCGCATCCTTGAATGCCGAAGTGCTCCGGCTGGAGGCCGCATTGGCACGTGCGCAGGCTTTTCATGGTGTCATCCCGCAATCCGCCGCAGATGCGATCTCCGCCGCCGCCGTGCCGGAGAATATCCCGCAGGCCGAGATTGATGCCGAATATGCGGTCGTCCGCCACCGCATGGTGGCCTTCCTCAATGTTTTCCGCAGATCGCTGGACGAAGAGAGCGCCAATTATCTTCATTTCGGGGCGACAACCGTCGATCTTTACGACAGCGCTGCCATGCTCCAGATGCGCGCTTCCGTCCTCGAAATGATCGCGGACTTGCGAACGATCGAGCTTCAGCTCATCGAACTCGCCGATCACTATAAACACACACCCATGATCGGGCGAACTTTGGGCCAGCATGCCCTGCCCATCACCTTTGGCAAAAAGCTCAGCGGTTTTATCGGAGAGAATCGCCGGCACATTGATCGCCTGGTGGATCTGCTCGGCCGGATCGAGCGCTCGATCATCATGAAAGGCGCCGTCGGCAGCTATCTGGGCCTGGGGCCGGAAGGACAAGATATAGAAGCGCGGATGGCGGTCGAGCTCGGCTTGCCACCGCCCTACCCGGATGACTGGCATGCCAGCCGCGACGTGTTCGCCGAATTTGCCCTGGTGCAAGCGATGATGTCGCGCACCTGGGACCGGCTGGGCCAGGAGATTTTTCTGCTCCAGATGACAGATATCGGCTCGGTCATGGAAGCCGTGCCAGCAGGTTCGGTCGGATCCAGCACGATGCCGCACAAGGTCAACCCGTCGCTGTCCGAGGCGCTGATCCAGCATGGCCGGACGATTCCCCGTCTTGCCGAGATCGTGCTGGACGACATGGTCAACTTCTTTGAACGCGACAACACTTCGCGGCCCAACCGCGCCATCGAGGACGTGGCCCTGGCCACCGAGGAAATGCTCGGCGATGCCAGCCGATTGCTGTCGCGCATACGGGTGGACGAAGCCCGCATGGCCGAAAATCTGCAACGCAGCCAGGGCTGGATCTTGACCCAGCGCATCGTGTTTGCCGTGCAGGATGATCTCGGGCGCGAAGCCGCAGAAAACCGCCTGCGCGATCTGGCCGCCGCGGCCACCGGCACAGGCGTCTCGCTACGCGATGCCATCAGCCGCGACGCTGAATTGTCGGCGCTCCTGTCCGCGGAAGAGCTGGATGCCCTGCTCGATCCGAATACCTATCTGGGCCTCGATGCCGCGCTGGTGGATGCGGTCATCGCCGAGGCCCGCTCTGCCCGGCTGGAGGACCCCGTCCGATGAGTTCGCGCTCACACCTTTTCATCATGGCCCTTCTTGGCGCCGTGATGACGCTAACGGCCTGCACCACTTCACCTTCGGAACTAGGCGGATGCGCGCGGGGCGATGTCCGCCTCACACAGGATTTTTCCGGTTCCCCTGCTTATGACTGCACGCGAACAGGCCCGGCCGCCTTTGAACTGACGGTGAGACCGGAAAGCACGCCCATCAATCCCAGCCCCTGGTTTGCTTTTGACCTTGAAGCCGAGCGCGAGACGGCGGTCAGCATCCAGCTCGACTATGGCGAGTACGAACATCGCTACCGGCCGGAGATCGATCGGGGCAACGGTATCTGGGAGGCCTTGCCCGATACCGCTGTCCGGCTTGAAGCCGGCGACAGCGTGGCCGTGATACGGGTGGATGTCGGGCCGGGCGGCGCGCGGATCGCGGGACAGGAAGTTTTCGGCGTGGAAGACCGGGCGCGTTGGCGAACAGATTTCGCCGAGCGTCACGGGCTCTCTCGCCAAATGATCGGCCAGAGTATCGAGGGCCGGGCGATCGAGGCCCTGTCGCGGCCCGCCACGCGGCAAGGCGCGCCCCTCATCGTCATACTGGGTGGCCAGCATCCGCCGGAAGTCACGGGCGTCCTGGGCCTGCGCGCCTTTCTGGAAACCCTGTTTGAAACTCCGTCCGGCGAGAATCCGCTGGATCACTATGAATGGCTGATCGTGCCCGATCTCAACCCGGACGGCGTCCATCACGGACACTGGCGCCAGAATCTCGGCCGGATGGATTTGAATCGCGATTGGGGACCCTTTACCCAGCCCGAAACCGCTGCCGTGCGCGCCGAGCTCGAAGCGCGCGTGTCAGAAGGGCAAACGCCGTTCCTGATGCTGGATTTTCACAGCACACATCGCGACGTGCTCTACACGCCGCCTGATGATCTGGGTCTGTCACCCGAGAATTTCGCCGCGGACTGGATCGCGATTCTCGACCATATCTGGCCGGGAGAGGGCGATGTCTTTGAGCGCGGGCCGGGACATAATCCGGACCTCCCCACATCAAAGACCTGGTTTGCGACGCGCTATGGCGCGCCGGGAATAACGGTAGAATTCGGCGACGAGACCGACCGCGACCGGGTCACAATGTTGGCGCAAACCGCCGCACGGGCACTCCGGATTTATATGGAGCGTGCGCCCGCCCGGAATGCAGCCGCCGAACCCTGATCGGCCGGGGCTCCGCTCGGCGAATGAGCTGGCTTCGATTAATGGCCGTCGTCAGACAAGGGCAAACCGGTCCTTGTTCATGCCGCCCATCTGGCAGCCAGCCGCCAGCGCCGGATATCCTGTGACAGCATGCCTTTTGCGCCAATATCCCTGTTGGCCGCCAATGACGGCGGCGAAAAATATCTAAAGCGTTGATGTAATGAAAGAATATTCCTGGCGGTGCTGTCAGACGAAAGCGAACCGGTCTCCGTTTCAATGGCATTCGCGGATTCAGGCGGCCAGTCGCGCATCCGATCGGCATGCTTTCGCCTTATCTCCACAGCGAACATCGGCCCGAACCGGTTCCACCAGAAACGGATCGTTTCATGCGTGATATCGATGCCCCGTTCGTGGAGCAGATCCTCGACGTTTCGCAGCGAGAGCGGAAAGTGGATGTACATCATCACGGCCAAGCGGATGATCTCGGGCGAAGTTTTGAAATATTTGAACGGATTACGCATCCGGGGAGGCTAGGGAACTACGCCGCCGTGCTCAAGGCGAAGTTCCTCTGACAGAACCATCTGTAGGCTTTTTGGACCTGGTTGTTGTAGGTCACATCGTCATTTCTTCGTCATTACGACGAGAACCAAACGCTTCCTAAATCACAACCCCTAGCCTGTTTCATGGTTGCCGACGGGATACAGCTTTCAAAATATGATTGCCTTCAACCTTTTTTGTCTTTCCCTCACACCCCTTGGCATTAATGTATGGTTAATGCGTTGAGGGCGGCAGCATTAAAACAAGAGTTCTTGCGTTTCGTGTTTTTGACGATGGGGGGAAGGAACGCTGATGGAATCATGGGTTTATATTGGCATCGCTGTTATACTCGTTGTGCTAACTGCAATTGGCGCGGCGAGGTCTTGGGCTAGTCAAAAATCCCGAGCGGACGTTGAAGACATACTCAGTCGCCAGCGGGCGTCCCGGCAACGGGACTATGATGCGGCCAAAAAGGACCTTGAGAAGGCGCAAAAGGAAATAGAAAAATCATACGGCAATGGCGTCATCATCGTTGACTTGATCTGCGATATAAATGATGGCGCAATTGATCGCGACGCCCCAAAATTCATCTCATACCAGCAAGCCGTCCAAGCCCAGCAGTTGATTGATGCTTGGATCGGGATAAAGCGACGGCACCCTACTCTAGTTGTTCTTATGCACACGCTGGGCGGCTACTCTCAACCGGCCCAACTGATTGCCTCAGCCGTTGCCTCCTATCCCGGACCAAAAGTCTGTTTTGTACCATACATAGCAATGTCTGGAGGTACTAAAATTGCGCTGGCTTGTGAGAAAATTCATTTGGGCAACACCGGCGTACTAGGCCCAACCGACACGCAATTCTATGGACATTCCTATGTTGATCTTCAACGTGTGACCGATGACGATAAGCGTACAGATTTGCCAGCAGCGTTGAGATTGGCGACCTTTGCCGCGGAGAAATACGATAAGCATGCAGTCGAGCAAGTCACAAAGGTGACCCACCCAAATCATAATCGGGGAGATAGCGAGAACGTTGGGCAATTGCTCTCCTCTGGTAAGTACTCACATTCCCACTCGATTTACTTTGAGGAGGCCAAGCGAATAGGCCTGAACGTTGACCCCAAGATTCCCAAAGCCATGCGAAAGTACGTGGATGCACGGATAAAAATGATCGACACAAAAATCGAGCAGGAGCTTCAAGCGCTGTTTGGCCCAGCAACCCCGCCGCCTACGCCCAACGACGAGCCTGAGGGCGGCATGCGGCTTGGATGGGCCAGCCGGTAAGGAACGATCATGGTTGCACTAATACTCACTACGCTGTTCGTCGTCGGAACCGTGCTTGGAGCAATCGGTTACCTTCGGCCGCAAATGAGCGGCGCAATTTCTACGAAAATTAATGAGTTTTGGAATAAGGTGGCCGAAGATAACTGGGCCGATGTCCCGGTTCAGTCAGTTCGATTTTTTGTTGAAAGTGGCGAGCGGGCAGCTTACCTAACCACCCAATCTGCTCGAAATCTTTTTGTTGTGATCCCGGTCATAATCGGATCACTTGCGATTGTTCTGTTCATCATCGACCAACCAGAAGGGGCTGTCTCTAACGATTGGAGCCTTGTCAGCTTACTGGACCCTCGGACTCACCCGGCCGCGTGGGCCGCTGCGGGTGTCGCTTTGGCCGCGGTGCTTATTTTCCGATATTTTGAAGGACCACTGGTTGTCGTTGCTAGATTTGTGAAGCTCTCATCCGAACGCGTCAATCTTTATGCAAGTCGCCGCAGTTTCACTGGAATGATTAAGTGGCGTAAGGACCGCATAAAAGAGTTTGAAGAACAGGACGAGCCCGAAAATGGACGGGCTCAACGATCTCGCAAAGCCCGTATCGATAGACTCGAGTGGGAGATTCACAACCTACAAGGTCTTCGTCAAGAAATAACTACTCGGATTGAAACAGTTAGCGAAGAAATCAGTTCTATTTTTAAGTCAAATCTTATTGAAAAGGCGATCGGATCTCTGTTCCGAATTTTCTTGATATCTACGTTGGCGTTATTTTTCTATGTGTATTTCAATTTGTCATATATTTTCCAAGATTATTATAACGCTCTATTTGGTGTTGGACCACTGGACGCCTTTATAAACGTATTTTACATATTGGCTCCTTTAGTTGTTGTGTTCTTGCTGCTTCAAATGCTGGTTCCAGCATTCATTATTTTACTCAACCCAGAGAGTTTGCAGCGTCGGCTTGAGTTGCAGGCAGGGCATAACAGATCGAAACTCAACGACCCGCTAGGCACCAGCCGCGTTTTTCTGTTTCTTTTTGGAATAACGGTGAGCTTAATGCTCACATATTCAGCATTCGTTATCGGTCATTTAATCGACCCCGAAGCCTACGTTCCCCAAACCTTTCAGATGGTGGCGGCGAACGCGATTTTTGATGGCCTGACTTTCTCGGTCACCCTCTTTCTGCTCGGCTATCTGCCCGTTTGGGATAGCGACAATTCGAAAACGATCCTGATACTGGCTGGACTCGTCATTGCGGACTTGATTGTCGCGGCGCTTCTAGCGGTTTGTAGCGCATATTTTGGACTTCTGGGCACAGAGGCAGCTTTGCCGAACTTAACCGACTACCTGTGGTTGCTGGTTGGTGTCGGTCTTGGCGGCCAAGGAACAGAATTCGGACCGTTGTTCTGGGTGATGCACACCGCATTCATTCCCACGATAATCTATCTCATTTATGTGGTCACCTATACGCTGGCGAAAGCTGTTATGGCACTGGTGGTTTGGACCACAAAAGAGGCGGTAGCTGAAAATCGGGGGTTGGCTGCGACGGGAGCCTTTCTTTTGATCTTGGTGGGTTTGTTTCAGGCGATTTGGTTTGGCTTCGCTTGGTCATGACAGCCTCGAGTGATCTCGTAACAATACCATCTCGGGTGCTGTCAGACTAAAGCGAACTGGTTTCAGTTTTCCAGGGAAATCGGAGTTTAGGCGGCGAGTTCACGCCATTCGGCCCGCTTTCACCGCATTCTCGAGGCGAACACTGGACCGAACCGGTTCCACCAGAACCGCACCGTCTCATGGCAAATATCGATGCCGCGCTCGTGCAATGGCGCGGTCAGACGAAAGCGAAGCGGTCTCACATATCCAGGTGAGCTGAAATTGGGCCGCGAGTTGCCGCCATGCTACCAGCGCGGCGGTGCGGCTCTCCTTGAATCAGTTCTGCTGGTTGAGGTGGCGGCCACCGGACGACATCACCGCGAGACGGATGACCTCAGGTGATGTCTTGAAGTAGCGAAATGGGCTCTTGCTCATCCGCCAAAATTATCGACCAACCCGCTAACGGCCCGTTTAATCTGACAACGCCCTTCGAATTCATTGGCCATAGTCTCTTTTTAGGCCTACTGCAGGGGAAGGTCCGCGCTGCAGACTGGGCGTCACGCGCCCCGGTTTTTACCGAAGTCAGGAAATTCCATGAAATCGACCCTGTCCTGGATGGCCCGCCTGGGCACCGGAGCCCTGTCGCTTGGGGCAATAGCCGTCGGGACCGCCGCCTTCAGCGCTGCCGCCGACGCTCAAGACGAATATATCTGGGTGCGTCAGGATACGCCGCCGGTCGACTACGTGCACGCTGTCGGCGCGCCGCAGCGCCCGCTTTGCCGTGTGACTGATAGTCGGGAAATCTCTGGCAGTTTTGGCTCTTTGTGGATCGGCTGGTTTGATGGCACGCGATGCAATGCCTGGTATGCAGGAACTGTCGAAGGCGCGCAGACAACAGATTTACAGTTTCTGGTACCGACACCGGGGCATACAACGCGCTGGGTCGAGATGGCCAGCACGTCGCCGTATCACACGTTCGATGGCGATGCCCTGGTGGGCGGTCACAGTACATATATGAACCGGGATATGCATATTTGCAGCGAGGCCGGTACGACGGGCTTTGTCATTTGGGGCAGGCCAACGGCGGGCGAGGAAGGCTATTGCTCAACGGATTCGCCCGATCATCCTGGCGGTTCTCCACCCATCTACAAGCTGGTTGGCAACATCGTCTCGATCTACGAGTAAGCGGGCGTAAAATTGGCGCGCGGAACATTCACATGGGTGGTGTCAGACAAAAGCGAGCTGGTCTCTGTTTGCCAGCAATTTGGTGAATTAGGCGGCGGAACCGATAACGGCCCGTTTAATTTGACAATGCCCGCCGCTTCCTCTGAGAGGATCCGGTAGGCGGCTGCTATCCAAAAGGAGTCACCGTTTGACGCCCGCAAAACGTACGCCGCTCAGGTCAGCCATATCCCTTTTCCAGGTGGTGACATCACGCAGGTTAAGGTCGCTCAGAGATGCATGACCACAGGCTCGAGCCAACACTTGCATCAGCTCCACGCTGGCTCCGAAATACCGCGACAGACGTTCCGCCCCAACCTGCACATCAAGCCGCTTGCGAAGCTCTGGTTTTTGCGTCGCAACACCAACCGGACAATTGTTGGAATTGCACATCCGCGCAGCTATGCACCCAACTGCCTGCATGGCAGAGTTGCTAACCGCGATTGCATCAGCACCCATCGCCATCGCTTTTACGAAGTCTTCGGCGACGCGCAAACCACCCGTGATAACAAGAGTCACTTCGCGGCCTGTTTTGGCGTCAAGGTGCGCGCGTGCCCGCGCAAGCGCAGGAATTGTCGGAACAGAAATATGATCACGGAAAATCAACGGGGCTGCCCCCGTTCCACCGCCACGCCCATCAAGGATGATGTAGTCAGCGCTTGCTTCCAAGGCAAAGTCGATGTCGTCTTCGATGTGATTGGCTGACAGTTTAAAGCCAATGGGGATGCCGCCGGACCGTTCGCGCACCTGATCGGCAATGCGTTTGAAATCCGCAGGCGTGTGCAAATCCGGGAACGTCGCCGGGGAAATCGCCGCTTGACCGGGCTTCAACCCCCGAACTTCGGCGATCTTGCCTTGCACTTTGTCGCCGGGTAGATGCCCGCCAGTGCCGGTTTTGGCGCCTTGGCCGCCTTTGAAGTGGAACGCTTGAACACGGGCGGCGAGGTCTAGATCCCAACCAAATTTGGCGGATGCCAATTCATATAGATAGCGGGTATTCTCGGCTTGTTCTTCGGGCAGCATACCGCCTTCGCCTGAACAAATTCCGGTACCTGCCATCTGCGCACCACGTGATAGTGCGGTCTTTGCTTCTTCAGACAATGCGCCATAACTCATGTCTGAAACGAAAAGGGGTATATCCAATTGCAACGGTTTCGCGGCACGCGGGCCAATGGTCACGGATGTAGCTACGGGGACGTGATCTAACAATGGTTTACGGGCCATCTGAGCGGGCAAAACCTGAATGTCGTCCCAGTGCGGTAAATCTTTGCGCGGCACACCCATCGCACCCATTTCTCCGTGGTGACCCAGTTTTGAAAGCCCGTCACGGGCCAGTGCATGGATGCGTGCAACGGTCGGTTCTTCCGGAGTAGGATTCGCTGTTGGAACGTCCGTTTTCGGCTTTGGGGATGGGTCACCGACGGCCAGATCGCCGAGGCTGGCGTGGGTTCCATCACAAAAAGGGCCAGATCCGGTCGCCTTGCACTGGCATAGTGCTGCTCCGCCCGTGGTTTCGGCGGTAAAATTGAGTGGTGTTATGTCAGTTCCAGCATGGGACCCGTCACAAAACGGCTGACTTTTGGACATGCCGCACTGACACCAATAATAGTCCTTTCCCTTTTCCAAATCGACTTTGGCAGGGTGTTTCGCGGCAATGATTGGTATGGATTTTGTCATGTTGAGATCTTTCGATGTAAGCCGTCGTTTCTGCAGGCGTCAATTGGTCGAGGGCCGCCCTGTGACGAAATTATAGGAGCTCTCTACAAGCTGGGCGACGACTTCAAGCTCGCTTTCCGTTGTTGGCGTGAATATCATGACGAATCCTTCCCAAGGTGCTGTCAGAACAAAGCGAAGCGGTCTCGAAAAAACCGCCGGAAATCCCGAATAGAGTCGATTTCCATACCGGCATTTCACCGGCAATCCGGTAACGAGCCGTTTAATCTGACAATGCCCACAGCACCGGCTGCTTTTACCGGCTCCCCGTTTTCCGAGCGACAGCAAGCGTTGCGTCTCGAGGGTAATCGTTTCATGCTTTGCGAACGCAGGGGACGATCATGCAAGCTGAGAGTTTGAAGGGCCGGGCAATTCAGTTCTATCGCCGCCGGCATGATAAGCCAGACGGCCGCTCGCTTTATCTCTATGGCTATGAACCCCATTCTGGCGAGCCGGGCCAGGAGTTCGAAGACCCGGTTTCTTCCGCCTCAGAGATGCGGTTCCACCCCTTGCGGCAGGAATGGGCGTTATACTCGCCGCATCGGCAGAATCGGACTTTCCAGCCCTCCAAGGCGGCCAATCCGCTCGCCCCGGCCACACCGGGCGGCGCGATCACCGAGATCCCGTTTTTTGACTTTGAACTGGCGGTGTTCGGCAATCGCTTTCCCAGCCTGCATCCCGAGGCGCCCGATCCAATAGCGGCGATCTGGAAAACCCAACCCGCCAGAGGCGATGCGGAAGTCGTGGTCTATTCACCCGAAGATACCGGCTCGCTCGCGACCATAGGGCAGGACAGGCGTATCCTTCTGATCGAAGCGATGATCGACCGTTATCAGCATCATTTTGAGGCCGGTGCTGCTTGTGTTCTACCCTTTGAAAATCGAGGCGAAGCCGTGGGCGTAACGCTCTCTCATCCGCATGGCCAGATTTATGCCTTTCCTGTGGTTCCAGAGCCGCAGGCGAAAGCCGAAGCCGCCTTTGCCGCTGGCTATGATCTGGAGGCAGATCGCCGTTCCTGGGGCAAAGATTTCGCGATAGCCGAGGCGGGCAGTTTGCAATCCTGGTGCCCGCCTTTTGCGCGGTTTCCTAATGAAGTCTGGATCTCGACACAGGCTCGGCGCGCGGGACCCTGGGAGTTTTCAGCGGAGGAGGTCGAAGGTCTTGCCACCCTGCTCGGCGATACGGTGGCGCGATACGATCGCCTGTTTGAACTGCCGATGCCGTATATGATGAGTTTTCAGGCGGCTCCGGCGGATACGTCCGGCGCCTTCCAGTTCACCGTTCAATTCTATCCCATCATGCGTTCGGCGGGACGTTTGAAATATCTCGCCAGTGTTGAGCAAGCGACGGGCATTTTTACCGTCGATGTGGATCCAAAGGCGGCGGCGAAGGCGCTGCGGGACACCTGATGAACTTGCAAAGCTGGACACCGGGCCGGGTGAATCTGATCGGCGAATGGATCGATTTCAATGGCGGAACCGTCCTGCCGGCATCCCTGCCGCTCGGCGTTGAGATCACCTTAGAGTCAAGCCCGGATCGCTTTGATCATGTGACCTCGGCCCAGTTTCCTGGAACGGCTTCAGCGGAGCAGAATGCGCCAGCGCAGAAGCACTGGGCGGATTATGTTTTTGGCGCCCTTAAGGCGGCCCGCAAACAGCGCTGGATCAAAGGCGCGCAGGCGGTTCATCTCGACAGCATAATTCCGGCGGGGGCAGGTGTGTCTTCATCCGCCGCGGTTACCGTAGGCGTGCTTAAGGCCTGTGCTCCGAACGGCGTCGATCCAACAAGGATCGCGCTTCTCGCTCAATCGGTAGAGAATGATTTCATCGGCGTTCCTTGCGGGATCATGGACCAGATGGCGGTCGCCCATGCCCGACCCGGCGAAGCGCTCGCACTGAACACCCGCACATTGAACATTGAACAGCTGGCGATCCCGGAAGGCTGGACGTTTGCCGTCATTCATTCCGGTATTGAACGCAAGCTGGCGGATGGACGCTATAAAGAACGGCGCGATGACTGTCTGGCGGCGGCAAAGCTTCTCGGCGTCGATTATTTGTGCGATGCCGAAGACCTGTCCGCCTTGCCACCAGACCTTCATCCCATCGGCCAACACGTGCTAAGCGAGGGTGCCCGTTCCAGAGCCGCAATCATCGCTTTGCGCGACTCAGACGCTCGCGCTTTCGGTGATCAGATGACGGCCAGCCATGCCTCCCTGCGGGATGACTTCAAGGTCTCAACGCCGGAAATAGATGCTCTCGTCGATGATGCCGTGAAGCTGGGTGCCCGCGGCGCGCGCATCACGGGCGCCGGTTTCGGAGGCTGCATTGTCGCGCTGCTGGAGGACAACAAACCCGCACAGTGGTGGACAAATCTTCATGCAGCCCACCCCGCTTCCCGCTGGATTTGCGATGTCAAAGCCGGTTAGCGTGTCGGAAGGGAGAGCGTGATGAAAATTCTCGTGCTCGGCGGGGCCGGCTATATCGGCTCGCATGTTTGCAAAGCCCTTGCCGCGCGCGGCGATACACCTGTCGTGTTCGATAATCTGTCCACTGGGCACCGCACATTCGTGCAGTGGGGCGACCTTGCGGAAGGCGATATTCGCGATGCGTCCTCGCTCGACGACGCCTTTGCGCTGCATAAACCCGATGCCGCCATGCATTTTGCCGCTTCCATTGAAGTCGGCATTGGCGAGCGGGAACCCTTGGCATTCTGGCAGAATAATGTCGCCGGCACGCTGAATGTTCTGGAGTCCATGGCCCGGCATGACTGCGTACACTTTGTGTTTTCATCGACCTGCGCGGTCTATGGCCAGCCGGATCGTTTGCCGATAAGAGAAGAAGAACCGCGAAAGGCGGGCAATGTCTATGGACGCACCAAGCTGGCGGTAGAACGCATTCTGGAAGATGTCTCCGCCGCCTCGCCCTTACGGTTTGCGGCGCTTCGTTATTTCAATGCGGCCGGGGCCAGCCCGGAGGCCGAGATCGGTGAGAAGCATGACCCGGAAACCCACCTTATTCCCAACGCGCTGAAAGCGGCAGCCGGTGTTATCGAGCGCTTTCACCTGTTCGGTGATGACTATCAAACGCGAGACGGCACCTGCGTGCGGGACTTTATCCATGTCGAGGATCTGGCAGCGGGTCATCTGGCAGCGCTGGATCGGCTGGTTGCTGGCCATCAGAGCTTCGCCTGCAATCTGGGCACCGGTCAGGGTACGACCGTGAAAGAGATCATCTCAGCTGTCGAAACAATAACCGGCAAGCCAGTGCCGTTGGACATTCACCCAAGGAGACCGGGGGATGCCGCAAAGCTCTATGCTGATAACGGAAAGGCGCGCGACCTGCTGGGCTTCAATCCAGCCCGCTCCGACATTCAGACGATTGTCGAGGACGCCTGGCGTTTTCATCAAAGGGATTGGGCACTGTGAAGGCGCGGCTGGAAGGTGAAACGCTCTCCCTGATGGTCGAGCAGGGCGAAGATGGCTGCGCACATCTTGTCTGGTTTGGACCCAAAGAGTTTGAGGAAATGGCGGGCGTTCCAGCGTTTCAGCGGCTCCCGGCCAGTCCGGATTTTCCCGTCGGCCCGGTGCTGATGCCGGAGCACGGCAACGGGTTTCACGGCAATCCGCAGATCGAAGCCCATGGTGTTTCATCCAATCGTCGTATCCGGCTGGCTTCGCCTGTCATCGAGGCCAACTCAGAACTGATCTGCCTCGTTAGCAAGGATGAATCTGCCGGTTTGTCCGTGCAGTGCGGGATCAGGTTCGAAGGCGATGCCCTGATTATTGAAACCAATGCGGTAAATGGCGGAATCGAGCCCACGTGTATCACCCGACTGGCCTCGGCCCTTTTGCCTGCACCCCATTGGGCCAAGGAAGTCCTGACCCATGCGGGGGCCTGGGGCCGTGAGGGTCATGTGGCACTGCGGGCTTTTGAAACCGGGCGGGTTGAACAGCTCGGCCGCGGGGGACGGCCCGGCTTTGATGGCGGGCCAACGCTGACGCTTCTGGACGACCGCGCCAATGAACATTCAGGCAAGGCCCTGACAGCTCATCTGGCATGGAGTGGCCCCTTTCGTCTGGCGGCAGAGCGGGCGGTGGATGGCACCGGACAAATTCTGGCCGAACAACTCTTCGCGCCGGGCGAATGTACTCTCGAGCCCGGAGAGCACCTCGATCTCCCTCCGGCTATTCTGGCGCTTTCACATTCCGGCCTGCAGGGTGTTTCGGACATTTTCCATCAGGAATTCCGTCGGCGCTCTGAGCCCCTCAAACGCCGTGTTCACTTCAACACCTGGGAAGCGCGATATTTCGAGGTCAATGAAGGCGATTGCATTGAGTTGGCGCAACAAGCCGCCGAACTCGGTATTGAGCGCTTCGTACTCGATGATGGCTGGTTCAACGGCCGGAATGACGACGCCACCAGCCTCGGTGACTGGGTGGTTGATGAAGAAAAATTCCCCGATGGCCTTAGCCCTCTGATCGACGCAGTCCATGCGGCCGGTATGGATTTTGGCCTCTGGGTTGAACCCGAAATGGTCAGCCCGGACAGCGACCTCTATCGCGCGCACCCGGACTGGGTGCTGGGTTATCCCGAAACCGGATTGCCGACTGGCCGCAACCAGCTCGTCCTCGACCTCGCCCTTCCGAAAGTTCAATGCTTTCTCTTTTCATCGATCAGTGGACTGCTGGATCTGTGGCCGATCGTCTATCTGAAATGGGATTGCAATCGCGACCTCTATCCGGCCACACGCAATGGTGTTGCGCGCGCCGGATTGCAAACAGATGGGCTCTACGCCCTGCTGAACCGATTGCGGGACGCCCACCCGAATGTCGAAATTGAAAGCTGCGCCAGTGGGGGCGGCCGGATTGACGCCGGCATCGCGCGCTATGCCCAGCGATTCTGGACGAGCGATGCGACCGATGCCATCGACCGCATTCGTATCCAGCGTGCGGCCAGCCTGATTGTCCCGCCGGAAATGCTCGGCGCCCACATTGGCCCCAGCCCCAACCCCATGACCGGCCGGCAGATTCCAATGGCTTTCCGGGTGCTGACCGCATTTTTTGGACATCTGGGACTGGAGGCGGATCCAGCAATGCTGGGCGGTCAGGATCGTGCGGTCTTGATGCGAGGTATTGATCTCTACAAACGTCACCGTGACTGGATGAGTGAAGGACGGCTGGTCCGGATCGGTGAAGCGGGTGATGATCCGGATGTCCAGATTCTGGCGTCCGAAACAGGCGATCAGGCGCTCTTGCGTATCCTGCGTCTCAACACGCCGGAGCGCCCGCTTCAGTCGCGCATCCAACTGGCGGGACTGGAAAGAGCAGCGAAATACGAGCTCAATGAAATCGCCCTCGAAGGCGAACCAGACCTCTGGCCAGTTGGCCAGTATTCGGGCGCAGGCCTGATGGCAAAGGGCCTGGCGCTTGATCCTGGCAAAGCGCTGATGGGCCGTCTTATCCATCTGAAAAGGATCACCTGATGCGGTTGGGCGTTTGTTATTATCCGGAACACTGGCCGGAAGAAAAATGGGCCGATGATGCACGCCAGATGGCCGAGCTTGGTTTGTCTTGCGTCCGGATCGGGGAATTTGCCTGGGCGAAATTCGAACCCGAACCGGGCCAGTATGATTGGGACTGGTTTGACCGCGCCATCGAGACGCTCCACGCGGAAGGTCTTGGGATAATCCTCGGAACGCCGACGGCCACACCTCCGAAATGGCTGATCGACCGGCATCCGGACATTCTGGCGCAAGATGAACACGGTCGCCCGCGCCGCTTTGGTTCGCGCCGCCATTATTGCTTCTCCAGCGAAACCTATCGCCGGGAATGCCGTGGAATCGTAACCGAGATGGTCCGGCGCTATGGCGAACATCCCGGCGTGGCGATGTGGCAGACTGATAACGAATATGGCTGTCACGATACGGTGGAAAGCTATTCACCTGCTGCGCAAGCCTCTTTCCGGGTCTGGCTGGAAAACCGCTACGGCACAATCGAGACCCTGAATGACGCCTGGGGCGCGGTTTTCTGGAGCCAGACCTATCGGTCGTTTGAAGAGGTAGATCCGCCTGGCGCAACGGTTACCGAGGCAAATCCGTCTCATCGGCTGGATTTCCAGCGTTTTTCTTCCGATCAGGTTGCCAGCTTTAATAGCGAACAGGTCAAGATCATCCGTGAGTTTTCACCGGGACGCGAGATCACACATAACTTTATGGGCGCGTTCACGGCATTTGATCACCACAAGGTCGGGGCCGATCTCCATATTGCGACCTGGGACAGCTATCCGCTGGGATTCCTGGATCTCATGCCGCTGCCCGAAGATCTCAAACGATACTGGCTGCGTCAGGGCCATCCGGATTTCCAAGCCTTCCATCACGATCTTTATCGCGGATGTTCACCCAAATGGGGGGTGATGGAACAACAACCCGGCCCGGTGAACTGGGCGCCCTATAATCCTGCACCACTGCCCGGCATGGTCCGGCTCTGGTCGCTGGAAGCGATCGCCCATGGTGCCGATCTGGTCAGCTGGTTTCGATGGCGGCAGGTGCCTTTTGCGCAGGAACACATGCACGCCGGGCTCCAGCGCCCGGATGGCGCACCCGCCCCGGCCTATGATGAAGCCCGTCAGGTCGCGGCAGATTTGGAGGAGATCAAGTCAGGCCAAACAACCCGCAGCGATGTCGCCCTGATCTTCGATTATGAAGGCCAATGGGCGCATATGATCCAGCCGCAAGGACAGGGCATGGATTTGTTGCGGCAAGCGTTTGAAACCTATTCCGCGCTGCGGCAGCTCGGGCTTTCCATCGATATTCTGCCGCAGTCAGCTGACCTGACAGGCTATAAGCTCATCATTCTGCCCGGCCTTCCAATCCTGAATCCGGTATTGATCAAGCAGTTGAAAGAAACGCCCGGAACGATTCTGGCTTTGCCGCGCACCGGGTCCAAAACCGACAATTTCCACATTCCCGAAACGCTCGCGCCGGGCGCGCTGCAACCGCTTATGCCAATCCAGGTGACCCGGGTGGAGAGCCTGCGACCGTCAGTGACCGAGACCGCGATCTGGGTGGATAGCGAGCGCAGAGTTATCAACTGGCGTGAACATGTTGAATTGCCTGCCCCCGACAGTGAACTGGGCGTGCATGTTGAAGCGTGTTTCGCGGACGGGTCACCGTTCTGGATCGAGGCGGGGCAGGTCCATTATCTGGCGGGCTGGCCAGACAATGAGGCTGCGGTGAACATTTTCGGTGTCATCGCCAAGCGAGCCGGACTTGAACCCAGACTCCTTGGCCTTAGCTTGCGCTTGCGCCGATTGGGCCACCTCGAATTTGCCTTCAATTACGGGCTCGACGCAGAGACATTGGAAGGCTTTGTCCCGGATAATGCCGAGTTCCTGATCGGCGGAATGGATCTGCCTCCGGCTGGCGTTGCGGCCTGGAAAACCTAGCGCGGCAAGCCCAAGAATTCCGCCCGGTTGCCCAGGATCAGCCGATTGTAGATTAGCGAGATTGCGATCGAGGCGATCAGTGTGATCAGCATCAGATGGATGTAGTGCAGCGGCGTCCAGACGAAGGTGAAGCCGGCATAGATCATTGTGCCGGACAAAACGCCCGTCATTGCCGCACCGGCGCCCACATTGCGGAAAACCAGCCCGACAATGAAGGCTGACAGGATCGGCATCGACAACAGTCCGAAGAGTTGCTGGACCAGGTTGATGATGCTTTCAGCGCTTTGATAGACCGGCACAAGAAAGATGGCGAGGCCGACGAAGATCAGGGTGATGACCAGATTCATCCGGCCGACATTCGGCGTGGAATCGAAATAGGTTTCGTGAATATCCAGCACATAAAGCGTGGTGGAAGAGTTCAGCACCGAGTTGAAACTGGTCAGCACGGCGGCTGCGATCATCGCTGCAAACGCACCGGACAACCAGGGCGGCAGAACCGCGCCGACGATCTGGCCATAGGCGGCATCACCGACATCCCCGAACAGCTTGTAAGCGACAATGCCGGGAATTACGACAATGGCCGGGACGATCAACAGGCGGATCCCGGCCGCTGCCAGAACGCCTTTCTGGGCTTCGCGTAGACTCTTCGCCGCCATGGCACGTTGGGTAATGGTCTGATTGGTGCTCCAGTAAAAAATCTGGATGAAAATCATGCCGGTCAGCAGGGTGTGCCAGGGGATGGGCGAGTCATTATCGCCGATCATGGTCAGGCGCTCGGCCGGAATACCCGACAGATCAAAATCAATGGCCAGCAGGGCCAGGATGACAACCAGAACGGCGACACCCAGCACGCCGACGCCCGAAATGGCATCAGAGACCGCAACCGCTCTTAAGCCCCCGAAAATGGCATAAGCCGATCCGATCAACGCCAGTGGAATGGCAAAGGCCAGGATCGGCCATTCGACCCCGAACATGGATTTCAGGAAAAGCGAGCCGGTATAAAGCATGACCGGCAGGAACACGATGATATTGCCGAGCAGGAAAAGCGCCGCGATCAACGCTCTGATATTCTTGTCATTATAGCGCTGGCCCAGCAGCTCGGTCGTGGTGCGGCAATTATTCTTGTAGTAGATCGGCAGGAAAACAAAGGCGAGGATGATCAGCCCGACAACGGCTGCCAGCTCCCACCAGGCCAGCAGAGCCATCTGGTTTCCATTCATGCCCACCAGCTGATCCGTTGAAAGATTGGTCAGCGTGATGGAGCCGGCCACCAGGATCCAGCCCAAGCTGCGCCCGGCGAGGAAGTACTCGCTTTCGTCGTCGGTGGTCGTTTTCTTCATCGCGGAAACGCGCCACCAGGTGAGCACGCCAATTGCCAGCGTCAGTGCCGCGAAAATTCCAACCTGTAACGGATCAAGTGCCAGATTATCAGCCATGTCGCCCCCTTGTTCGACCATGAACGATTCGACGGGTGTTGTCAGACAAAAGCGAAGGGGTCTCGGTATTCTAGCATAAGCGAACTTTAGGCGGCGAGATCCCGCCATTCTTCCAGCGCGGTCTGCCGGCTCTCCTTGAACCGGTCGCGGTGACGAAACGCCGTGAGAAAGAGTGGCGGTGGATAGACAACACGAATCGAACCGCGCGCCCGTCAGAAGTGACATGGATAACGCGGCGGTCGGATCGGCGACATGTCCGAGCCCAATTCCTATTCGGCGGGGAGTGCGAGCCCGTTGGCGTGCAGGAGACACCACCCGCCGGATTGCAAGGACCAGGTTTCGACCAGTGCAGACCTCGAACTGGATTCCTCACCGTCCGGCCCTGTGTAGGTTTCGGCTACATTGCGCCGTACGAAAGCATGCTTGCCCGAAAGCGTCACCTGAATCCATTCGGTTTCTCTTTCCGAGACCCGCCAGCCTTCATCCCACCAACCCCGAACACCGTCCAGCCAGGAATTCTTGTCTGATGTCTCATCGGATCCAGGCGTCCAACGGGTAAATCCGGGGCAGAGCGATCCGGCATAAACATCCGGTCCCCCGCCATCAGTTTCGGAACTTTCGGACAATCGCGCGATTGCTTCCAGCACCGGAGCCGTTTCGTCAGCCTGCACCGAGGGCGACATCGCCAGGGCAAGTAATTCGATCATGTTTGCATTCTCCGATTGGTAGATTTGTCTCGCCTGGGCAATGCGCCCAGCGCCTGACTAATCGGCGCTTGAAGGCGCTGGCCAGTCCCTGAGCTCTGCCCGTGTATAAGTGATTTCCCAGAGCGTCCGCCGGTTGTCGCCCGACACCTCCTCAACGGATTGCCGCCAGCTTTCCGCTGACAGAATTTCCCATCGGCTCGAAATCACAACCGAACTGCCGTCTGGACTCTCATAGGTTTCATCGGGCGCCTGTAGCCCCCAGTCGGTCGGGATCATCGTTCCCCGGCTTATTCCGCCGCTGGTATCCCAATAGGTGTATTCAACGCGGCCGGTTTCATCGTTCCAGCTGAACAGGGTTTCGCCGCCATATGGGCCAAGTGCCCCTTCAACCAGGTGATTGGAACGCACGAACAGACCGCCATAGACCGGGCGGAAACACTGTGTGTCAGTACTCTGACCGTCCGAGAATTCGCCATTCCAGCAGGCGCCTGTCAGAAACCCCAACGCGTCATCCAACTCGGACGGCGCCGCATTCTGTGCGGCACTCGCGCAGGCCGAAAGCCCGAGTATTGTTAGTGAAGAAATCAGATATTTCAGGGCCATAGCCTTCTCCTATCCCAAAAAGCCGAAAGCAAGACCGATAAGGCCATACTGAAGAATATGAAAACCGCCATTGATCAACGCGAGGCGCAGGGGACGACCTTCGAAAATATAACTGATCCATAAGCTGCCGGCCGCCCATGCTACTCCCGCCCCCAGTCCGGCGCTAACAGCAAATCCGATATCTGGCGAAGTGCCGATAAAGGCACCAAAAACAATCGCCCCGACAAATATCAAGGCAAAAGCGCCACCGTAGGTCAGGAGTGGATTGGCTTGGGCGCTGTCGGGCACGCTGGCCAGCCTTTGCCATGCCGATCCGAAGAAGACTGGCGAATACCAGATACCGCCAAGGACCATGGCAGCTACCGAACCCGCCAAGGCGGCAATTAGAGTGGATATCTCCATCGAATCCTCCATTGATCGCCGAAAACCGGCCAGTCGGAACTCCTTACCAGCGGGTCTGGTCTCGGGATTGTAGATTTGTTACCCGGCCGTCTCGAACAGAACGCTTTCCCCGTCAGCAGACACATTGCGGAGATAGTTGGCTGGGCTCTCACCTGCGAACGATCTGAATTCGTGGATAAAATGCGATTGATCCGCAAAGCCGAAATCCGCTGCAAGGCCGGCAAATTCATGGGCTTGTCTGCGGTCAATGATCGACATAATTGACCGAAAACGTACGATTTTTGAATAGGTCTTTGGCGTAAATCCGATCGACCGTTTGAAAAGGTCAGCGAGATGTTTCCGGCTGATATCCAGATCCGCGCACATGGTCTGGATACTGGCCCCACCACGCGCTCTGGATATTTCCGAGACCGCCCACTGAACCGAGAAAGGCGTTGGCCTCGACATTCGATTACGGCAAGACTGCAAAAAAGCCATGAGGGCCTTGTAGCGGGCCATTGGACCGTCGGCATTCGCGATCTGATCCCATATTGTGTTCACTGTGGATCCGAAAATTTCTTCCGCCTCAACCACTCTGTTGGCCAATTCAGATGCGGCGATGCCGAACAGGTCATAAATGCCCCAGGGCGTTATCGAGACGCCCACAAGATGGGTGCCATTTACTCCCGCATCATAAGCGGGGCCGACAAAAAGCGGCCTGTTGAACAACCCCGAGATCCAAGCCTTCCGGAAAGTTCTCGGCGTTTCGAGCGTTTCGCCGGAATACATCCGTTGAGGGCCGCCAAGGTTGAAGATCAACTCGGCACTGCCGCGAGGTGGCATCCTCTCGAAGCCATAGGCGACACTGCCGCGCGACTCCCAGTATTGCAGCACACTCGCCGAGAGTTCCGCGGCCGGTGGAGCGCTTGCCAGAGACCACTCGCCAAAAGGTGAGTCGAATATCTCAGAATGGAAAAGCGACGCAGTCATGGTCGGGATCCAGGCTTTGGTCGCATTCCATCCGGTTTGGACATCAGGACGGAATATGTCATTGGAGTAGTGCGTATCATAGATTCCGACGATTGGCTCATAAGGTCGAATATGTATTATTGTTAATATGGAGGCGGGATGAACGTAAACATCGGACGATCGAGCGCTCGAGGCGCCGCTAAAACGAAGTACCTGATCGACGTGGCAACTCGTCTTTTCGTGGAGTTCGGCTACGGACGTATGGGGCTCGACGTGCTGGTTCGCGACGCCAAAGTCTCCAAGACAACGGTATATTCCCGTTTTTCGTCCAAGACCGAACTTTTCAAGGCCGTTATCCAGGACGCCTGCGCTGAAGCTGGATCACGCACGCCGGACGCTATCCCCGACCTTGATGATTTGCCGGGTACCCTGACAATGGTCGGGCATGACGTATTGGCTCGCTTTTCGCTGCCAACGATGCAAGCCATACTTTTTGGAATTGCTGAAGCCAGCCGGACGGACCCGACAACCAGCCGATTGTTCTGGGATGCCGGACCCGGGCGCGGCGCACGGATCATCGCGGAATCCATAGATCGCAAGAATCCATCCGCACCGGCATTCGAGCTGGGAAATCAATTCGTGCTGGATATCAGCGGCGTCATCGTCGGACGATCTTTGTTGGGGTTTGACGATTTTTCCAAGCTTGATTTCGATGCGATTGTTGACGAGCACGTCGCGACATTCCTGGCCCGGAACAAGAGTTTGCTGTCCAAAGCTGCGCGCTAACCGCCCGGCGGAAAAGGCTGGTATCGGTCCAGATCCGGCAACTCGCCATCGCACGCCGCCAACACAGCCTCCTGGCCAGTGCCATGTTCCACGAATGACACCAGATAGGACATAGGTCCCGGGTTGGCGATTATCGGCATGCCGCGGTTTTGCATGGCAATGGTCTGTGTCGAGGCGATATCTTCCATGGTCAAGAAGGGCGCATGAAACATGATGTGCGGCGCGACCCTTAGATAATTGCCTCCAGCATTGATCAGATTGAACTCGGACAGCATGTAGACAATGCCCGGTTCCGTTACCGGCGAGACGTCTCCGGTTTCAAATGGCTCCAGACGGCTGGCCCTGATGTCGGCAAAATTTTCACCAGCGCGCAGGCGCTGACCCTCTCCAAGGAATATCTGGACCTGAGTGCGCTGTGCCGGCCGGTCAAAACATTGCGGGACAATGGCATTGGGCGCTTCACGAACGGCCATACAAACATAACCATTTGTACCTTCACGTACCAGTTCATACCCCTCCACACCAAGGACATAGACGCCGGCATTCTCCTGAAGATATGGGGTCCCTGCCGACAGAGCGAGGGCTGTTTCACAGGCCTGGCTGACTTCTACAATTCCGTTATCAGCATCCGCGAACACAATAGAACCAATGGTCACCGAAGCGAGTCCGGCAAGAAATGAACGTTTCAACTCAAAACTCCTCTTCAAAACACCCACGCCCCAAAATCAGATCGGCTTGGCGATGCACGTCGGTGATGCGTCATCTTTTTAGTACGCCATTGTACTTATGAATAGCACGCTCTCGTTTTTGTGATCAAAAAAAGGCGGGCCCGAAGGCCCGCCCAGCATACGCAATACGCTTAACCTTGACTCGGAGGGAAAGTTGACGGCCGGGACGAGAACTCATTGCCCCGACCGCCAGACTTATAAGCGTTGCGTATTACCTCGTTGAACTAGCGACGGATGGTGATCCGGCCGTAGAAGTAGCGGCCAGCCGTGTCGTAGGTCTGCTGCAGTGTGTTCATGTCGTCATTGCCGGTGACATAAGGCGGCGTCTCATTTGCGAGGTTACGCACGCCGAAGGTCAGGCCAACACCTGAGTCCACGAAGTCATAGGCTGCCTGAACGTCGTGATACATCACGCGCTCAGCCGTGTCGGACAAACCACCCGTCGGGTTCGCGGCATCGACTTCGTCGATGTAACGGCCAACATAGTTGAACTGCCAGTTATCCCCGACCACGCCCAGACGAAACAGGGCAGAGATTTCAGGGAAGGCTGCAGGCGTACCCGTGAACGGGTCTTGAGCAAATGCGCCCGCATATTCAGACACCGGGCCACCTGGCAGCACCTGATAGGCGAAACTTTCCAGATAGGTGATATCGAGACCGGCCACGAACTGTGCGGTCGATTCGAAGATATCGAAGGTCGGACCGGCATAATCAATGCCGATATCCACACCCGACGTCTCATAGGTCGACAAATTGGCGTTAGTCTGAAGAACACCGGATATTACGCCAAGACCTGACCGACGAGCACCGCCTGGGCCAGGAAATGGCGAGGCAAGCGGGACTCCCCCCACGCCTGTATAGCCAGGGCCAGCAATCAGAGCACAAAGTGGATCAGAGAAGTTTGCCGAGCCGTAACACTGAGAAACAATTGTGTTGACGTCGGCGGTGCCAATTGCATTGGTCACTTCGAAAGAGAAGTAATCCGCCGAGAAGGTGAAGTCTTCCAGGATTGGCGTACCCGACGGCGTAAATACAACACCAAAGGTCATCCCTTCAGATTCCTCCGGATTGAGCGTTGGGTTACCACCCGTAACGGCATTTGCTTGGGTGGATGCCAACGTAAAGTTTGGACCCAAACCATCTGCCTGACAGTTGGCAATAACCGTCGCGCTTGCTCCGGAAGTGCCGTAACCTACACACGGGTCAGTGTACTGTGTCGCGCTCTGAGCTTGAGGCGAGAACAATTCGCCGATCGACGGGGCCCGGAAGCCGGTCGAGAACGATGCACGGACGCGAACCTGATCATTCGGTGCCCACTCACCCTTGATCGCCCAGGTATTGGCATCAAAGCTGTTATTCACATTGGTGCCGGTCACATCATAGCTGGACGAGCGAGCCGAAAGTTCGACAGCCAGAATTTCGGCAAATTCGACACCCGACAGGATCGGCAGACGCACTTCGCCGTAGAATTCTGACGAGGTCTGCTCACCCTGCGTGGCGTTACCGGATACAAAGTAGATCTGACCGATCTGAGCTGCACCATCCGGAATGAACTCACCGGTGTCACGGCGACGCTCATAACCGACTGCCCAGCCGATTTCACCACCTGGAAGCTGCAATCCACCCAGATCACCCGACAGGTTTGCCTGGAAGGACAAACGGGTCTGACGGGAAACCGGTGAGTGACGCACCAGCATGTAGTTGGCGATTGTGTCCGACAGCGTATTAACGCGGAACGGATCCCAGATCAGATTGGCAGGCGTGACACAAGCACCGGCAGCGATCGAGGCCGGGTCATTACAGAGTACTTCTGCGGCACGGATCGGGTTCACCTGACCGTCGATGACGCGAGCGTCAACATAACGGCCATATGACAGCGACGTATCCCAGAATATGCCGGCTGGCAGCATGCCTTCAAGGCCGAAGATCGACCGCCAGGACGACGCGTCCTGGGTGAAGAAACGACCCGATTCCAGTTCGGCCAGACGACGTGAAACGAAAACGTCTTCGCCGGTCGGGTTGTTCGGGTGGAAAGCCGGAACCAGCGGTGACCAGAAAGTGCCGACCGGTGCAAGCTGCTGTTGCGATGCCCGCTGAGCGAACATGAACTCACCAAAAGCGGTGACCTCACCGAAACGGTCAGAATTCATCACGTCATACTCGGCGTCGAAGAAACCGGACCACACTTCCTGAGGCGTAACCATGTAGGAGCGCTCTGCGAAGTTATAACCATCGGCAGTTACAAACGGGCGGAGTGAGTTGGTGGTTGGGTCAAAAACGACGCCGCCACCGTTGTTGATCTGAAAAGTTGGACCAGTGTTGTTGGAAGGTGAAATCTGGCCGGGATAGGCAGTGCCCGAACCACCACACACCAATTGACCACCCGTTTCACGAAGCGGGCAGGCAGAGAACGGACGATCACCCTGAAGGATGGTGCCACGGTCGAAATACTCGATATTGGCGGTAAACCGGCCACCGTCGAAAGAACGACCAAAGGTCATGCCATAACGGTAGATCTGGCCATCGCCCTCAGACGTCACGTCATACTGGCCGAAAGCTTCAAAGCCTTCGACATCGTCACGTGTGATGATGTTGACCACGCCGGCAATTGCGTCAGAACCGTAAACGGTCGACGCGCCATCGCGCAGGACTTCAACGCGGCCGATCAGCGAGACCGGAATCATGTTGAGATCGGCCGTACCGCCGGTATTTGCCTGAGTGGTGCGACGGCCATTGACCAGAACCAGCGTCCGGTTCGGGCCAAGGCCACGAAGCGAAATCGTGGCCTGACCGCCAGAGCCGTTATTGGTCCGGCTGTTGGTTTCACCACCTGGCGCGAATGTGATCTGGTCAGCAAAGTCTTCAAGCGTACGAACGGCCTGAACGTTCAGGTCATCCTGGCCCACAACCGTGATCGGGCTGACGGACGTCAGCTCGCTACGGCCGATGCGTGAACCGGTCACGATGATGCGATCATCGGAAGCGCCATCCTGGGCATGGGCGACACTTGCCGAGCCCAGCGCTGTGCCCAACGCCACCAGGGCGGTCGTCGCCATGGCGGTCGTCCGGAGCAATGCTCCACCTTTATGAATGCAGGATTTCATAGTCTATTCCCCTCAGTTAAAAGTACGAATAAAACCAATTAATGGACGTGTGTTGTGGAAAGAAGCCTTATGCGATGAACGTCAAGAAAGACACGATGAGCGCTCAAAACAATTATATAATAATGATTTAAGGACACCGCAGCTCGTCGGATGACACACTTGTGATCGGCGATGCAATTGATATCGCCCATCCATTGTGGCTTAAAAGATACGCTTTTGTACGTTAATGGAATGCTGGTAATGAAGTTGCTTTTGATTACCGAGGAAGAGCTGAAATCATGCCTGCAAGCGCACCTGGCCGGTTTGCCTTTGCGTGCTGAGGCGCTGCCGTTACGGCGCGCGATCGCACAGCTGGGAAAGCTGGGTTGGGAACGCGAAAACCTGTCAGCCATATTGTCAGCCGACCCGCAAAACCCGGACCTGGCGACGGCTGCAGAGAAAATCCAGAAAGCGAAAATTCCCTATCTTCTCGCATTGTCCGGTGGCGTAACCCCTTTGGGATTGCGGTCCATGACACCAGAAGACGTCATCTTTCTGGATGCACCCGATGACCATATACGCAAACGCTTGTCCCGCTTTGTAAGCTGGCTTGGGCAGGAAATGTCGGCCGGCGAAAATGAAATCATCGTTCGGACCAACGCTACCCGGCTGCCTATCCGAATTCCGGTCAACGAAGTCGAGGCCATTCATGCCGAGGGTGATTATGCGGTCATCCGGTCGAGCGGGTCATCTTTTGTACTGCGGACGTCCCTGTCACGCATCATGCTTACACTTGATCCGCAACAATTTGTTCGCATTCACCGGACCCACATCGTGGCACGCGACGCTATCGAGCAGATTTGCCATCGCGGCCAACAGAGCCTTGAGGTCAGGTTGAGAAACGGCGACCGCCTGCCGATCGGACGAACCTATAAACGCCGGTTGAAACGCCTGCTGTCTGATCATCTCGATAACGACGTCATGGCGCCTGAAGCAATCGTGACAGACTCTGGCGCCTCCACTGGAAATCTAGCCGGCATCCGGGACGGAATATCATGAACTTACAGAAATTGTCGCGAAATCGCTCATTTCATAGAGCCTCCCGTTTCTTTGGTTGGTCGCCCAACGACTTCATTCCTCCTCCGGTGCCGGGAGAAATTCAGTTCTGGTTTGATCTAGGTCACCCTTGGACGTTCCTCGCTGCCCATCGGATTGCTGCTACAGCACGGCTGCACGGGGCTTCCTCGGTCTGGATTCCGATTAATCCAACTCAGAAGAATGGCGTCCCCCGTCGGCAAGGCGTGAATATTGCCACGATCGAAGGCTTCGCAGCGCAGTGGGAATTGCCCGAGCCCTGCCGCTGTAATTGGCTATCGGATTCCGGCCGATTGACGCATATCGCCCACGCCGCTTTTGAACGTCATGTCGGCATCGATTTCTGCCTCGCGGTACTGGCTTCCCTGCATGCCGGAGAATCCGGCGTGTTGGATGACGCATGGCTGCTGGGCATACTTGGCCAGATCGTAAAGCGAAGCGAAGCTCGCGAGATTGTCGAATTGGCAGCTGGGACCCGCGTGAAAGCCCGCGTCCGGCGCGTCAACGTTCTTGCGGAGCGGTTCGGGCTGACAGGCCAACCTGTGATCCGGACCCATCAGGACATTCTATGGACCGCGGAACAGACCGATCAAGCCCTTGCGGAATCTGTGAATCACGGCCCCGGTCCGGCCATCCCCTGAAAGTGGAGCAAGACATGCAAAACATTCTCGATAATGGAACGCTGCCCGGCCCCCTTACATTGATGTTTGTTGCCGTCTGGTTTGGGGCCATGCTGTGGCTGGGGCTGGCGGGCGTATTCGCGACACCCAACGGTCTGCCGGTCTCCAACCTCCAGCTGGCGATTGTCATACCAATGGTCCTGTTCTGGACATTGTTCGCATTCGCACCGCCATTCCGGCGCTATGTGCTTGGCCTCGATTTTCTGTTCCTGAACCTGATGCAAACCTGGCGCATGATGGGCGGAGCAATTTTTGTATTGTGGGGATACGGGCTGGTGCCGGGGGGCTTTGCTGTGCCCATGTCCGTGCTCGACATGTCCGTCGGCATACTTGCGGTCTATGTTGTGATCGTCATTGTCCGCCGTTCATCAATGTGGCGGGTCAAGGCTTGGGTTCTGAATTTGTGGGGATTCGCAGACTTCTGGATAACCATCGCTTTGGCGCTGTTTGCCTTCATACCGCTGTCGTTTGATCCCGCGTTTGTCAACACTCCGCAGGCAACCCTTGTTCATCCGCCACTTTCCATATTTCCGTCCTTCGCAATTCCTTTCTTCTCGTGTTTGCACTTCTGCGCCATTGCTCAGTTGGCGACCAGGAAATGAGTCCGCGCTGCACCGTCGGCACGACAAGCCAAAGGGTGGTGTCAGACTAAAGCGAAGTGGTCTCGCCTATCCAGGAAAATCGGAGTTTAGGCGGCAAGTTGCCGCCACTCTGCCAGCGCGTTTTGCCGGTGCTCCTTGAACCAGTTTCTGTTGTTGAGATGTCGTTCGAGATTGAAGTGATTGTGGATTGAGGAATGAACGGAAGCGAAGAGTTGTAGACTTCGCATTCGTCGGAAACGAAGCATGGCTCGCTCTCGTCTTCGTAAGGGTAAGTGGCTGTTCTCGGCTCTGTTGTTGAGCCACCTCCCGACATCCTGTTTGCCCTCATTGCCAATCACTTTCATGGCCGCCCGATACGACTTTAGTCGATCAGTCACGACGACCTCTGGATTGCCATATCGCTTCATCGCCCTGCGCAGAAACTTCAACGCAGCATGGCGATCGCGGCGCTTTGTGACATAGGCTTCGAGGACCTCGCCTTCGTGATCGACGGCGCGCCAGAGGTAGTGAGTGACCCCATTTATCTTCACGAAGACTTCGTCCAGATGCCATTGCCACTGGGGCCAGGCGCGAAGGCGATCCGCCCGCTTCCGGCGGATTTCACCTGCGAACATTGGCCCAAACCTATTCCACCAGAACCGCACCGTCTCATGGCAAATATCGATGCCGCGCTCATGGAGCAGGTCCTCGACGTTTCGCAACGACAATGGAAAACGGACATACATCATAACCGCAAGGCGGATCACCTCAGGCGACGTCTTGAAGTAGCGAAATGGGCTGTTCATCCATGCATTTTTACCGGCGAACCGATAACGGCGCGTTTAATCTGACACTGCCCTTGAAATAGCGAAATGGGTTCTTCATCCCGGCATTTCACCGGGAAACCGATAATGGGTCGTTTTATCTGACAACGCCCGCTGGCGAGTTCAGCACGATCCAGGAACTGGCCGAAGCCGTCGGTCTGGCCGAACGCCATGTCAGCCGCCACTTGCGGCTGGCGTACTTGGCACCGGAGGTGCTGAAGCGACTGACCTGCGGGCGAGAGGTGTCATCAGTCAGCCTGTACGATCTGTGCTTTCTGGCGGGAGCGGCTTGGGGTGAGCAGGAAAAGAGCGTGTTCGATTGAAGTATGAACTCTAGCCTTCAAAGAAGCCTGAACAGTGCCACTTAGGGGAGCGCGAACGTTCGTGCCGCATGCAGCGAATGCCACGTGAGAGCCCTCTGTCCCGCAATTTTGTACCGCAGCCAAAGTCCGTTTTCGGGAATGGAGATTTGAAGCTTGGCAGAGCCGGCCCAAACCTGCAATCAGTTGAAGGAATGATCGCTACGACCCGCCGACACAGCTCATGACATCCGGCAGCTCGCGGCGTAGAAACGCGGCAAGGGCGTCGACCTGTGGTGGGTTACCCCTCCGCCCGTGCATCAAGAGGCTGATCTCCGGCAAACCGGCATTCCATTCCGGCAAGAGACGGCTCAGCCGCCCTGCGGCGACGTCCTCGGTACAGGTGTAAACTGGCAGGGCCACCACACCGAGCCCGGCCGCTGCCGCCAGTTTCAACGTGACCATGTCATCGCTGCGCATGCGCGTTGCAAAGGGAACCGAGGCATTGGCCCCGTCCGGCCCCTGTAACGACCAACTGTTGCCGCCGGGCCGCCAGCCAAGTGTTAGCCCGGGCAGACCGTCGAGATCAGCAGGTGAACCCGATGGACCGATTTGTTTCGCAATGCTGGGTGAGCCGAACAGGTGCCAGGGAACTTCGGTAAGCCGCCGGTGGATCAGTCCCGAGTCGGGGAGCAACTTGAAATGCCCCCGGATGGCGAGATCGATGCCATCACTGATCAGGTCGGAGAAGTCATTGGACGCCTGTATTTGCAGAATGACGCGAGGGTTCTCAGCCAGGAAACGCGGTAGAATCCGGCCAAGCGCGAACTGCGCAACCCCGACTGAACAGGACAGTGTGACGGTGCCCTCTAGCGCGTCCTTGTCTCTGCGCACCGCCGTTTTTGCCGCCGCCATGCATTCCAGCGCCATCTTGGCGTGACGATAGTAGGCCTCGCCCGCCTCCGTCAGGGACATGCGTCTTGAATCCCGGTTCAAGAGCCGTGTGCCAAGGGTTTCTTCCAGGGCCTTCACCTGCCGGCTGATCCGCGATTTGGGAATACCCAGCGTTCGCGCTGCCGCCGAGAACCCGCGCTTATCAACGACATGCACTAGATAGTAGGCTTGATTGAGGTCCAAGGTCTGGTCTTCCTCATTTGATACCGTTCCAAATATAGAACGAAGAGTTCTGAAATCAACGGATTTTCCGGTCAACGTCCCAATTGTAGGTTCACATTCAACACAGGAGACGAATATGACCGTTCAATACGCAGATCAGACCCACAAGCCCCAAGCAGCAATCACAAGATCCCAGCAAGGCGAAAAGATGAGCAGGGGCACAGGCTTCGAAGCGCTCAGCTTCGTCCAACACCAGCTTGACGGGCTGATGGACCCGCTGATCATGGTCGATCACTTCACCATGACAGAACCGACCTTCGCACCCCATGCCCATGCTGGGATCTCGGCGGTCAGCGTGCTCTTCGAGGACAGCACCGGCAGCTTCCGCAACAGGGACTCTCTGGGCAACGACATCGAACTCGCACCGGGCGATCTCTATTGGTTGAAGGCCGCCCGGGGCGCGGTGCATGACGAGGCTCCGACCCCCGGGTCGCGCACCCATGCTCTGCAGATCTTTGTCAACCTGCCGGCAGCACAGAAACAGGACATGCCTAATGCGCGACATGTGCCCGCAACAGAGATGCCAGTGATCGAAAGTCCGGGCCATCGGGCGCGGGTGATGACGGGCAAAAGCAATGGTGTTGTCGGTGCAACCTCGCCCGCGATGCCCTTTACCATCCTCGATATTACCCTGCAGGCGAACGGCAGCTTCATCCATCGCACTGATCCCGGAGACGCCGCTTGGTTGCATGTTATCCGCGGTGAAATCGAGGTCGAAATCGACGGCGTCCACCACCGGCTCAGCAATGACGCAGCGCTGGCCGCCCACGGCGCCGACGAGATCCGGTTGGTGAGCGGTGAAGGAGGACAGGCTGTGCTCCTGAGCGGCGCCCCCCTGCACGAGCCTTTCGTGCAAAAGGGCCCTTTCGCGATGCGCGACGTCGACCAACTGGCCGCGGTGATTGCCACCCATGCGGCTGGCGAATTGGGCACCATCGACTGAGCCACCGTCCGCGAGTCGCTCTGGCCTGAAACGCCAGACAACCGCTTCGGTCAAGAAAACAGGAATTGGCCTGCCTTGATCCCCGACCGATGCCGATGCGGTCCAAGGGCAGGAAGACTTGGAAAACCTGTGAAACGGAAACTGGAGAAACCCATGAGAATCCTAACGTTCGGTGCAAGCAACACCAAGAACTCCATCAACAAAGCACTCGCGCGGTTTACCGCGACGCTGGTCCCCGGCGCTGAGGTCGAGGTCCTGGACCTGAGTGACTACGATCTGCCGATCTTTAGCGAAGATCTGGAAAAAGAGATCGGTCAACATCCGACGGCCAAGGCGTTCTTCGAAAAGATCGGCGCAGCCGACGGGGTGATCGTATCCTTCGCGGAACACAATGGATCCTATACCGCCGCCTACAAGAACCTCTTCGACTGGGCGAGCCGGATTGACCAGAAAGTGTTCCAGGACAAGCCAACGGTCTACCTTGCGACCTCACCGGGGCCCGGGGGCGCGGCAAGCGTGCTGGCTTCCGCAAAAGGTTCGGCCCAGTTTTTCGGGGTGGACCTGAAGGCGGCTGTTTCCGTTCCCAGCTTTTACGATGTCTTTGATGCCGAAACCGGGCGCATCAATGAGCCGAACGCGTTGGCAGACCTGACCGCCGCGGCCGAGACCTTGGCCCTCAGAGAGGCCGCTTGATATGATACATCGTGGGCGTCTACAGCGGCTCTCAGGCTCATTGGTCATGTCGTCTTTCATGTCCATGGCTCTGTCGGGGGTGTTTAGCCTCCTGGAGTTCGGAATCTCGTGGACGTGGCTGCAAGCCTGGGGGCAGAGCATTCTGATTGCACTGCCGATCGCGTTCTCACTGGATATGGTTTTCGGAGACAAACTCCGATTTCTGTCAGGCAAACTGGCGGACAAGGCCGCAAGCGTTTGGCCCTGAAAGCTGACGCTGGCCAGGCCGATGGCCTCTCCGCCCCCCTCACACCGACGTATCGCGAACCAGGCACCGGTTTCCGGCGCGACCAACAGAACTCAATCAACGGAATCTTTCCATGAGACACCACCTTTCCCAATCCGAGCTGTCCACGGCGCGTTTTGCCGGACTGCTCTACCTTGTCATTATCGTCCTCGGCATCAGCTCTGAACTTGTGCTGCGTGCTCCCCTGATCAACCTGTCGAACGCGCAAGGAACGGCCGAGTCTATCCGTGCCGCCACGGGCAGCTTTCGGGCTTCGCTTGCCGCAGATCTGATAATGGCGCTCGCCGATGCCGGGCTTGCGGTGCTGCTCTTCGTGCTGTTCCGGCCCGTCGCGCCAACGCTGGCGCTGGCCGCGATGGTTTTCCGGCTTGTGCAGTCGGTGCTCATCGGCGCCAACCTGATGAACCTGCAGGCCGCTGTCCTGCTCATCAACGGCGGGCAAGACATCTCGGCGCTCGCTCCCGGTCAGGCCGACGCAATAGCAGCACTGTTTCTAAACATGCACGGGCATGGCTATGACTTGGGGCTGGTGTTCTTCGGCCTCAACAGCCTGATGACCGGTGTCCTGATCTGGCGCTCTGGTTTCATGCCGAAGATCTTAGGTGGCGGAATTGCTGCGGCTGGCCTGGTCTACCTGATCGGTTCTACTTTACGGTTCTTCGCTCCTGAGCTTTCAACCGCGTTCGCCCCGGCCTATGGCCTGACCGTTCTGGCTGAAACGGCTTTCTGCCTTTGGCTCCTGTTAGCGGGCTGGGCGTCGCGGCGACTGCGCATCGCATAGGCCAGAACCTCCAACTGCGACGGCCGGGCTGGCGCAAAGATACCGCTGCCATGACCTACACGGATTGAAACAGGGAAACTGACAATGAAGGTCCTTGTCCTCGGTGCAACCGGCTTGATCGGAACCGCCGTCACGAAAGAGCTGCTTCAAACTGGTCACGAGGTCACAGGGCTCTGCCGCACCGAGCGGTCGGCGGCGCACCTCGAGCGTCTCGGGGCAACACCACTCCGCGGCGACCTGGAGGATCCGGCCCCCTGGGCAGGGGTAGTGGCGACAATTGACGGCATTATCCAGACCGCCGCGACTTTCGAAGATGATATGGGCTCGGTCGACTGGTGCGTTCTGGCAGCATTGATGCAAGCAGCGGAAACGGCCGGCTCCAGACCGAGGTTCATCTATACCGGTGGCTGCTGGCTCTATGGCGAAACCGGCGATGTAGTTGCCAGTGAAGAAAGCCCGTTCAACCCATTGCCGGGTGTTGTCAGACCAAAGCGAACCGGTCTCAGTTTGTCAGGGTTTCGCCGGTTTAGGCGGCAAGTTGCCGCCATTCTGCCAGCGCGATTTGCCGGTTCTCCTTGAACCAGTTCCGGTCGTTGACGTGGCGCTCTAGATTGAAGTGGTTGTGGACGGAAGAGTGGACGGCGACGAACTTTTGGAGACTTCGCATTCGTCTGAATCTAAGCATGGCCCGTTCGCGTCTTCGTAGGGGTTGATGTGAGTTTTCGGCCCTGTTGTTGAGCCACCTCCCCACGTCCTGCTTGTCCTCATTGCCGATGACTTTCATAGCGGCTTTGTATGACCGCAACCGGTCGGTGACGACGACCTCGGGGTTGCCATATCGCTTCATCGCCTTGCGCAGAAACTTCAATGCAGCATGTCGATTCCGGCGCTTTGTGACATACGCCTCGAGCACCTCACCTTCGTGATCCACTGCCCGCCAAAGATAGTGCGTCACGCCGTTTATCTTCACGAAAACTTCGTCCAAATGCCACTGCCATTGAGTCCAGGCGCGCATCCGATCGGCTCGCTTTTTTCTGATCTCCGCCGCAAACTTTGGCCCAAACCGGTTCCACCAGAACCGCACCGTTTCGTGACTCAGATCGATGCCACGCTCGTGGAGCAAGTCTTCGACATTCCGAAGCGACAGCGGAAACCGGACATACATCATCACCGCAAGGCGGATCACCTCAGGCGACGTTTTGAAGTAACGAAATGGATTGGTCATCGGGCGAAAATATCGGCTAACCTGCTAACACTGAGTTTCCTCTGACACTGCCTGCTCGACGATTACTCGCGCTACATCATCGCATGGAAGCTGTGTTCGACCATGAAGGCCGAAGACGTCACCGACACGCTGGATATGGCTCTAGAAGCCTCGGGTTGTGAGCACGCCCACGTCAAGCACAGGCCGCGTCTGCTGAGCGACAACGGTCCCAGCTACATCGCTGAGGAACTGGCTGACTACCTTGGCAAGAACGGCATGGATCATGTGCGTGGCGCGCCCTTCCATCCGCAGACACAAGGCAAGATCGAGCGCTGGCACCAAACGCTCAAGAACCGCGTGCTGCTGGAGAACTACTTCCTGCCCAGCGATCTGGAGCGCCAGATCAAGGCCTTCGTCGAGCATTACAACCACCGGCGCTACCACGAAAGCCTCGACAACGTCACACCTGCCGACGCCTACTTCGGCAGAGCCACAGCCATCATCCAACGAAGACAAAGGATCAAACGACAAACACTTGAACATCGCCGCTTGCAACACCGCAAGCTAGCCGCCTAAAACAAACAAACCAGATGAGACCAAACACTCGCTAAGCCAAAATCCAAGCATGTCTCAATTTATCTGACGACGGACACGCTGGGTTTCCTCTGACACTGCGCTCCGCCCAGCTCAAGCCGAACTTCTTCTGACACGACTGTCCGCACTTTAACTCAACATATCCATATACTTTCAATAAATAGGTGTATCGAGGTCTGGAGGTCGGTATGCGCGAGGCAATATTTCTGGTTCTGTCGCTGAGTCTGGCGGCTTGTGCCACGACCGGTCCATCGGTTTTGCAGGGCGTTCCGGATTTCCCGGAACCCGCACACATTTCGGCTTCAGTGCCGGACGGCTTCGATGCGATCTGGTGGCTGACGCGGGCAAGTCCCGATTTCTCTTTCTCGGAGATTTTTATCGTGTCCGACGGTGAGGCGACCCGCGCTGCGATTTCAAACGGTGGCTACGACGCCGCTCCAGCGCATTGGAATCGCGGCGTCCTTTTCACATCTACCCGTCAGGGAGGTTGGGACCTCTGGTTTGCCGATGATAACGGCGAACTGTCACGCCTGCCAGAGCCGGTGAATTCGCCAGCCTCTGAATGCTGTTCTGTTGTCCTGCCGGACGGCAATTTTCTGTTTTCTTCTGACCGCGGCGGTGACTGGTCGATCTATGAAGCGGTCATTGTGACGGACGGATATGAAGTACGTCCTCTGGCCGGATCGGTTAATTCCGAACATGGAGAATGGCCAAGCTATGTTTCTCCGGACGGCACACTCCTGTTGTTCAGCTCAATCCGTCCGAACGGAGTTGGCGGAGACGATATCTACGTCAGCCAGCTGGGACGCGAGGGCTGGAACCGCCCCTGCCTGTTGCCAGAGCCGGTCAATCAGCGAGGCTATGAGGATGGTGCGTCGATCGTTAATGGACAGCTGATCTGGTCAGCCCGGCCCCCTGAAACCGGGGCCGTATCCCGAATCTATACATGGCCAGGGCATTTAGCTCTTTCTGCCTGCGGGGCTTCGCCGTGAATGCGTGGCAGGCAGGGTTGAATGTTTGAAGACGAACACCCTCAGGGTTGGTGTCAGACGAAAGCGCACGCGTCTCAGTTCGCCAGGTTTTCGCGAATTCAGGCGGCAAGTTGCCGCCATTCGGCCAGCGCGATTTGCCGGTTCTTTTTGAACCAGCCTCTGTCGTTGATGTCGCGCTCTAAATCGAAGTGATTGTGAACGGAAGAATGGATGGCGACGAGCTTCTGAAGACTTCACATTCGCCTGAATCTTAGCATGGCCCGCTCACGTCTGCGTAACGGCAAGTGGCTGTTTTCGGCCTTGTTGTTTAGCCACCTCCCGATGTCTTGTTTGTCCTCGTTTGCGATGGCTTTTTTCGTGGCTTTGTATGATCGCAACCGGTTAGTCACATTGACCTTTGGGTTGCCGTATCGTTTCATCGCTTTGCGTATAAACTTCAATGCAGCATGTCGATCCCAGCGTTTTGTGACGTAGGCTTCCAACACTTCAACCCCGTGATCGACAACCCGCCAGAGATAGTGAGTGACGCCGTTTATCTTCACTAAAACCTCGTCCAAATGCCACAGCCACTGAGACCGGGCACGCATCCGATCAGCCCGCCGCTTTCTGATCTCGGCGGCGAACATCGGACCGAACCGATTCCACCAGAACCGCACCGTCTCGTGGCTCAGATCGATGCCGCGCTCTTGCAGCAGGTCTTCGACGTTTCTCAGTGACAGCGGAAAGCGGACATACATCATCACCGCTAGGCGGATCACCACAGGCGACGTTTTGAAGTAGCGAAAGGGGTTTTTCATCCGCCAAAATTATCGGCTAACCAACTCATGCCGAGTTTCTTCTGACTGTTCCCCGTCAGCGCCTATGGCACAGAATTGGGGTTGTGATTTAAGGAGGATTTGGTTCTCGTCGTAATGACGAAGGAATGAAGATGAGAGCCAAATATACAAAGTCCAAAAAGCCTGCAGATCGTGTGGTAAAGGACATCCGCCGGGCGACGCGGCGGCACTTCTCGGCTGAAGACAAGATCAGGATCGTCCTGGAAGGCCTGCGCGGCGACGACAGCATCGCCGAGCTATGCCGCAAGGAAGGCATTGCGCAGAGCCTGTATTACACATGGTCGAAGGAGTTCATGGAGGCTGGCAAACGCCGGCTTGCCGGTGACACTGCGCGTGCAGCCACCAGCGCCGAGGTCAAGGATCTGCGCCATCAGGCGCGTGATCTGAAAGAATGCGTGGCTGATCTGACATTGGAGAACCGTCTGCTCAAAAAAAGCATGATTGCGGATGGGGGAGACGGCGTATGAGATATCCTGCAGCTGAGAAGCTCGAGATCATCAGGCTCGTCGAGCAGTCCCACTTGCCTACCAAGGTCACGCTTGAGAGGCTGGGTATAGCGCGGCGAACCTTCTATCGCTGGTATGACCGGTATCTGGAAGGCGGACCCGAAGCGCTGGCTGACCGGCCATCGACGCCGAGCCGGGTCTGGAACCGCATCCCGCCCGACATCCACGGTCAGATTATCGAACTGGCGCTGGAGCAGTCCGAGCTGAGCCCACGGGAACTGGCTGTGCGGTTCACCGACGAAAAGCGCTACTTCGTGTCTGAGGCCACGGTCTACCGCTTGCTGAAGGCCCATGATCTGATTACCAGCCCGGCCTATGTGGTGATCAAGGCTGCTGATCGCTTCCATACCCAGACGACCCGGGTGAACGAGATGTGGCAGACCGATTTTACCTACTTCAAGATCATTGGTTGGGGCTGGATGTATCTGTCGACCGTGCTCGACGATTACTCGCGCTACATCATCGCCTGGAAGCTGTGTTCGACCATGAAGGCCGAGGACGTCACCGACACACTGGATATGGCTCTAGAAGCCTCGGGTTGTGAGCACGCTCACGTCAAGCACAGGCCGCGTCAGCTGAGCGACAACGGTCCCAGCTACATCGCTGAGGAACTGGCTGACTACCTTGGCAAGAACGGCATGGATCATGTGCGTGGCGCGCCCTTCCATCCGCAGACGCAAGGCAAGATCGAGCGTTGGCACCAGACCTTGAAGAACCGCATTCTACTGGAGAACTACTTCCTGCCCGGCGACCTCGAAGCCCAGATCAAGGCCTTCGTCGAGCACTACAATCATCAACGCTACCACGAGAGCCTGAACAATGTGACGCCTGCAGACGCCTACTTCGGCAAGGCTCCAGCCATCATCAAACGACGAGAAAGGACCAAGCGACAGACCATCGAACATCGACGCTTGCAACACCGCAAGATCGCCGCCTAATATCAACCAACCAGACGAGGCCGATGCTTCGCTAATCTACGACACCTTCTGTGCCAAATGTTCTGACGACGGACACTGTTCACAACCACTTTAATCTCGAACGCCACTTTTATCGCCGCGACGATTTCAAGGAAAACCGCTCCGCCGCCCTCGCCGAATGGCTTCAGCTTGCGACCTAACGGACGCGCGACCTGTAGCTTTCGAGACTTGTCCGTTTTAGTCTGACACCACCGATGATCGGGAATCCAATACGCCTGGAAAGGAAAGGCGGACATGTCCTTCCGCCCCACATGCCAGTCAAACAATTGAATACGAAAAGGGTCGATGGAAATGAAGTCATCACTTCGAAGCTTCGATAAACGTACCCGCTCAATCGCGCTCGCGGCAATTCCAGGTGTAGGATTCGGATTGTCGAACTATGTGCAAAATGCCGTCATCGACCCGCCATTTGAAAATCTGTTTTTGATGTTGGCAGGGCCCGCAATCTTTGTCGTTTGTTTTCTTGTGGGCTCTCTGGCGATTTTTGTCGGCTATCGGATATTGGATCACAAACACCTGGCGCCAGGGCGCGTCGGGGTCAGTTTGCTTGTTCAGGCCGCGTATTTTTTAACGACAAGCGTTGTTGTTTTTGCGGCATTGGCATTCGCAACGACGCTGTTCCGAATGCCCAATCAATTCGGACAGGGCTATTTTGTCTATTACCGGGAAATTGCTCTGACCTGTTTGCCTGTATGGGCGGCAGTTTATAGCGCGTGCGTCTTGCTGATGCTCCGCATTAATCGCGGCGGCGAGGACAATCCGAGTAATGCGGGTGACTCTGGTCGATTAACGATAAAGGCGGACCGACGTATTTACAGCGTGCCGCTCGATGACATCAGCTTTCTGAGAGCTCAGGGTAATTACGTGGAGATCGCTTGCAAGAGCCGATGTATAACCGCGCGGCGTTCGCTTGGGTCTCTTGAATGCGTTTTACCCGAAGCAATGTTCATTCGCATTCATAGAAGCTTTGTCGTCCGTAAGGCGGCAATCGCCGCGCTTTACAATACGGATTCACGTCGGCCAGAAATAGAATTGAACGATGGGACTCGCCTGCCTGTCGGTCGAAATCGTTTCGATCAAATCAGATTGGCGCTTGCGCCGATAAATTGAACAATTCGCATCTGAAACAGCACGTTTCGTCCCATATATACAAGATCCAAAAAATGCTGTGTTAACCGATGAGGTCACCCGCCAACTAAGTCTGGAGACCATTAGTGCTACGAATAATCGGTATAACGCTGGTCGGGATAATCACGTTGCTGGCCGGGACAGGCTTCTACTTGGCCAATAATATCTATTTGCGGGATGGACACGTCGTCGTTCCAGGCAACGAATTGGAGCGACCAATTCCTCCAGAGCAACTTCGCGAGGACCTTTCAACCCTGATTCTGGTTTTTGAAGAAACGCACATTGATTTCGCCGCGGTCAACGGCACTGCGTATATCCAGGCCGTAACTGCACTGCGCGATTCGATTGATCGGCCGATGTCGCGGCTAGAATTCTATCGTGTACTCGCCCCCCTCAACGGGCTGATCAGCGACGGTCATACCGACGTGATGCGCCCTGCTGAAGAATTGGCCTCATACGAACGGTCTGGCGGCCTCTACCTGCCGCTTCTGGTGCAAATTCGGGGCAATCAGATCGCCGTGTCGCGAGAATTTGCGCCGGGTCACCCGTTAATCCCGGGTGATCTCGTTACGGCCATTAATGGGATTTCATCCGAGACCCTTTCGCAGCAGGCGCTTGCGCATCAAAGCGGAGAGAATATAGCGCTTCGACAAGTGTATGCGGAGCGGAGTTTTTATCGCAATTTGCCAATATTGGGCGTCCAATCACCGTTCATCGTTGAATATGTCCGCGATGGAGAAGCCCGGCAGGTCAGCTTTGATGGCGTAACGCGCCCCGCCTACGTTGAAAGGCGTGAAACCTCCGGCGGGCCGGGAAATGCGTATGAGATTCTTGGCGATGGCATAGCGCTTCTGACGTTCGCTGAAATGCCGTCCCAAATGAATGAGTTTCGCCGTTTCGTGGATGCGGCGTTCGCTGCATTTGCAGAGCAGGGGGTTGAGACGCTTATTCTCGATATTCGTACAAATGGCGGTGGCGATTCCAGAGCCGGCGATCTGCTGATGAGATATATCGCTGATCAAGACTACCCTGGTTTGGAAAGCGTTGACGTTCGGGTTACCGCCCGCATCAAGGACTACTATCGGACGCTGCTACCGCCTGCTTTTCGTTGGCTGCCATTGAACCGGTTTGTACCGATATTGCGGCAGATTGAAACCGCGGAACCCGGCTCAATATTCTCTGTCTTCCCAGACGGCGAAACACCGCTTGATTGGGAGCGGCGGCCAGACAACGCCTTCACCGGAAATCTCTTTGTTTTGATCGGGCCAGCGACGTATTCGAGCGCCGCAATTTTTGCCGCGCCGCTGAGTCATTACGATCAAGCGACATTCGTGGGTGAAGAAACCGGCGAGCCCATGGTTTTCTATGGTGAGAATTATATATTCGACTTACCCAATTCGAGAATTCAGGCGGTCGTATCCCATAAACGATTTGATCTCGTTGGTGATGGTGACAACCGCACGGGCATAATACCGGACGTCGCCGTTGAGGCCGACAATGCGCTTGTTGTCGCTATGCAGATCGCCAATGGTGAGCGCCTTACACCAAACCCTGCTCAGCAGTATGGAGAGATCACCAACCGAATCATTGAGATCGCAGAAGCTAGTTTGTTTGACCCTCGGATAATAAGTTCCGACGCATGGGTGAGCTTTCGTCAGGACCTTCTTGCCGCCAGCGCAACGATCACGTCCGATGCCGGCCTCGTTGAAGGTTTTGAGAGTATACGCGGCGACTACCTTGATTTTTCCCATTTCGAGCTCCGCCTCTCAGGCACTTCTTCGGAATCAGGTGTGCAACAAGCCCAATCTGTCTTTCTTGAGCGGATCGACGAGCGAACATCTGTGCTGAGAATTGACCGTTTTATGGGTGATGGCGTTTCAGCGGCGCTGACAGATGCGTTGAACGCAATCATAGAGCAGGATGTCGACCACCTCGTGATTGATCTTCGGGGAAATCCCGGCGGCGATTTCAGCGCTTGGCCAATCGGCGCACGGCTGATCGGTACGCCGACGCAGATTGCGGCAATATCAACGGCGCAATGGATTCATGCGAACGGCACATTGCCCGATGCCGAGACTTTGCAAACCTATACCACAACCCGTTCGCCGGACCGGGCATCATTAATGTCGGACCTGATGGACGATGGCTTGATCGTATTAGAGGTTATGCCCGAGCTTCCTCAATATTCAGGATCCGTAAGCGTACTCATCGATTCTGATACAGCCAGTACCAGTGAACTCGTCGCCGCCGTTTTGCAGTCATCAGGACGTGCCAGATTATTCGGGGAACGAACGGCTGGCGAAGTATTGAATGCGCAGCTGATTAATGTGTCTGACAGTCTATCGCTTATCGTTCCAATTGCTGACGTCCAATTGCCAAATGGCGACCGTCTCGAGGGCATGGGTGTAGAGCCGGACGAAGCTGTGACTGCTTCTCTAGCGCTTCAAACAGCGCTGGCGAGGTTCGACCAGCAAGAGCAATAATCCTGTCTGGCTTGGCTGATTGGCAAGAGAGTCGGGCTGGACAAGCATGCCGTTGGTGTGACAATTGGGTTCATGGGTTCGTCCGCCAAACAACATCCGAGCAATCAGCTTTTGCCTGCCAAACAGGATCGAAGCGTCGATACGCGTGAACGATTACTGCGGGCGGCAATAGATTGTTTTTCAAAATTTGGCGTAGGCGCGACGAATACAACCATAATTTCAGAAGCCGCTGGCGTGACGCGCGGAGCGTATTTGCACCATTTCAAGCTAGTTGCAGCGGCTGTGGCGCTCATGGTTGAAGATGCCATGGGGCAAATCGAGACTGGAATCAAAGCGCTTTTTCAAACGGAACGCTCAAGTACGGTCTTTATCGACATCTGGAAAAAGGCCTATCCGGACACCTTTTTTGCTGGCTATGAAATGATGTTACTCGCGCGCCATGACCCTGAGTTGAAGCGGGAATGGCTATATCAATCCAAACGCTTTGCCATTCGCCGCAAAGAAGTGTTGATGAATCTGTTTCCCGCCGATGTTGCCGTCAACGAAGCCTACCCATTTCTCGAGGCAGTTGCGGATTTCTTCCGCGGCATGAAAGTCATGGAAGTGGTGCGCACCGAAGAAGAAAGCCGAGCTGTGATTAAATCTATCGGCCGGCTTTTTGATGCTGAACTGACGCGCATAGCCAAGCTCAGAATTTCGTAGGACGTTCGGAACATGAACAACGGGCGTACCGAACGGCCCACCCGCTGGGCATTCATTCTATTTCTAGCGACTATCAACTTACTGGCCTTTATGGACCGGCAGGTCTTCGCGCTTATGATACCGGCGATTCAGGCGGATATCGCGTTGAGCGACTTTCATTTGGGATTGATTGGCGGTTTGGCGTTTGCTTTGGTGTTCTCGCTGTTCAGCTTCCCTTTGGCTTGGTTGGCTGATCGTTTCTGCCGCAAAGGCGTCATTGTCGGCGGATTGCTTTTTTGGAGCCTGATGATGGCCATTTCCGGCCTTGCGCGCGGATTTGCAACATTGTTTGCCGCTCGCATGGGGGTAGGTGCAGGCGAGGCGGCGCTGACACCTGCCGCTCACTCGCTTATTCGCAGTGTTACAAAGCCCAATGACCTTTCGCGAGCCATGGCGTTATTTGGCGCCGGCTCGGCTTTAGGCTTGGGTCTAGCCTACCTGCTCGGCGGTCAAATATACACTCTGTTTGCGGGTATTGGTGACCCTGACGTTTTGGGTCTGGCGCCATGGCAATGGGTATTCATTTCGTTCGCTTTTCCTGGCCTCGTCCTCGGGGTTTGGTTATCGCGCCTTAAATCACCAGCCAAGTCGACTGACGAATCCACACCATCCAACCAATTGCCGGCCAGGCATCCAATTGGCAACGGGCCCCTGATTCTATTGTTTGCAGGAATTGGCTGTTTCAGCACGGCCATTCATGCCTTCAATACGTGGCTGCCTGCCCATTTTGTCAGGGCCTTTAATTGGTCCATCGGCGATGTCGGGACGACCTTTTCGATTATTGTCGCTATTGGCGGGCTCGCCGGGATGTTTGGAAGCGGATGGATCGGTGATCGCCATTTGGCCAAAAAGGGTGCGCCCGCAATCTTGCTGATTTTCATGGCAATCGCGGCGCTGGTCGCCATACCGGTTTTGGGCCTTGCCGCTTTATGGCCGAAGGCCTGGATGACAGTTTTAGTACTTTTCCCCGCTGTGACGTTGACCGCTGCCCCGGCCGTCTTGGGACCCACCTTCGTCCAGGTCATTGCGCCCTCTGATCAGCGCGCTCGGTATTCTGCTCTCTATTTGATCAGCTATACGCTTATCGGGTCGGCATTCGGCCCGGCTTTAGTGGGGTTGGTGAGCGATTCCGGTATCGGACTGGCGAATGCCATTTCGCTTGTCGCTTCGACAGGCCTGATCTTTGCGACCGGCTTGTTTTGGTGTGCGTCCCGCAAGCCTATTTCCAGTTAACTGAAGCCTACCATTTGGTTACACTGATTTAACTCCAAAAACATTCAGGACTGCACTAATTTTCTGGCAAAGGAGTTGGTCCATGTCAAAAAATGAATTCGTGGTTTCGATGGTATCGTTACTGGCCGTTTCGGGGTGTGCAATTATTGTCGTCGTTCCCGATGTGCCTGAACCTGCCAACATCGAGATGGAAACGGCATTTGAAATAACCACGCTCCCTGGCAGCGATGGTGTCGGAGCAGGAGTAAGCTTCTTCCGCGTGCGCGGCGAGAATGTGGCAGGACTTGCCTTCGCCCAAGCGCAGACCAGCAGCAATTTGTTTTATGAAGTGGCTCCTGATGGATTCTATGTCCCGCTTAATGAGATGCCTTACAGCGCGGACGAGAGCACATCGGACATTTGTTTTGGCGACGGCGACGGCGATGGTATTTTGGAATTCATTACGGCCAATCAGCATGGTGAAGACAATCATCTATTCCAAATGGGGAAGGCGGATCCGGTTCTTACCATTCCAGGTGGAGACAATTATCACTGTGTCTGGGCGGATATCGATGGCGACGGCCTCCATGAAGGCTTCCTGTTTGATGTCGCCGGCCAATCCGTCGTTATAGAGCTTGAGGGTAACGTATTTGGTGTTCTTCCACCTTCCAGCCGGTTTCCCTGGACCCAAGACGGGCTACCCGCGGGCGGCGGCAGCTTCGCCGATGTCGACCTTGATGGCGACCCGGACTTGATTGTGACTAGTCCTGTCGGTGTGGATCGTTTGTACATCAATACCGGCGGGTACTTTCAGGAGCATAGCGCCGGCGGTTGTGATCTGGGTGCCGAGGCCGGTATGTCGGCTGGCGCCAGCCTGGGTGATTTGGACGCAGATGGTGACGCCGATCTGTTCATTGCGCGCCTTGACGGCGCAGACCGCCTTTTCAGAAATGAGGGGGGGTGTTTTACGAGAATTGATTCTCCTGCTTTAGCTCAAGAGACTTTTCAGTCTTGGTCGGCTGTCTGGTTCGACCCGGACGGCGACGGTGATTTGGACCTGGCCGTCGCTCAATATAATGGTCCCATCCTCGTCTATGAAAACTCCGGTGGTGAGCTAAGGGTTGTTCAGCGGATATCCGAATTCAATCACGTCACGGCAGAAAGCCGTGCATCGGGATTGGCAGTTTTTGACGCGGATGGTGACCATGATCCAGACCTCATGGCGGCCATTTGGGATGGTTTTCCAAACATTTTTATCAGGAACAATCTTAACCACACCGTTTCGGGTGTGTCGATTTCGGCTTGGACGCAGAACGGTGCGCCGCTTTTCGGCAGCCAAATCCATGCCAGCGCTCAAGGCCAATTGTTCTATCGCGAATTGAGCGCGAACGAGGGGTTGAGGAGCCAATCTGACCCCTTAATCCATCTGCCAATACAACCGGCAGATATCGATTGGCTTGAAGTTCGGTATTTCGGTGAGGTGATTTACCGAAGTGAGAGACACAACATCGAGCCGGTTGTCGAAGTCAGTTACGTTGCGCTGGAATAGCGTTAGCCTGCCTGAGAGTAGGCGAGTTGGTGGTGTCAGACAAAAGCGAACTGGTCTCAGTTTGCCAGGTTTTCGCCAGTTTAGGCGGCAAGTTGCCGCCATTCGGCCAGCGCGATTTGCCGGTTCTCCTTGAACCAGTTCCGCTCGTTGATGTGGCGCTCGAGATTGAAGTGATTGTGGACGGAAGAATGGATGGCGGCGAACTTTTGTAGACTTCGCATTCGCCTGAATCTGAGCATGGCTCGCTCGCGTCTTCGTAAGGGCTGATGGGAGTTTTCGACCCTGTTGTTGAGCCACCTCCCGACGTCCTGCTTGTCCTCATTGCCGATGACTTTCATGGCGGTGCGGTATGATTTCAAGCGGTCCGTCACAATGACCTCGGGGTTGCCATATCGCTTCATCGCTTTGCGCAGAAACTTCAATGCAGCATGGCGATCCCGGCGTTTGGTGACGTAGGCTTCGAGCACTTCACCTTCATGATCGACGGCGCGCCAGAGATAGTGCGTGACGCCATTTATCTTCACGAACACCTCGTCCAGATGCCATTGCCACTGGTCCCAGGCGCGAAGCTTATCAGCTCGTTTTCTTCGAATCTCGGCGGCGAACATCGGGCCGAACCGGTTCCACCAGAACCGCACACTCTCATGGCTCAGATCAATCCCGCGTTCGTGCAGCAGATCCTCGACGTTTCGAAGCGACAACGGGAATCGGACATACATCATCACCGCAAGGCGAATGACCTCAGACGATGTTTTGAAGTAGCGAAATGGGTTCTTCATGCGCCCAAAATATCGGCCAACCCGCTAACACCGAGTTTCCTCTGACAAGGCCGCAATCCGGCTAACGCCGGGTTTCCTCTGACAACGTCCACAGTGTCCCTGAGCGGCTGTACGCAGAATGCGCCCTGCTCAAATTGAACGGCCGATATGTCGTTGGACGCTCTGTGGAATGTCGAAATCCTCGCCGCCTACCGAATGAGTTACAGCTGTTCCAAACTGATGGCGAAGAGGTATGACGCCCACCCAGACCGGGACATTCTGATCTTCGTCCGCAACTGTTGGCGGCCCGGTCCGAATCTTCGCAGCACACTCATCGATTGCCATTCGGACAATCAGCGTACCTTTCAACTCCTGATCCTTGACCGGGCGAAGTTTATCCCAACGCCCAGGAAATAGCTGCTCCATGAACGTCCGTAAACTCTCTAATTTAGCATCGGGATCGAGCACGACCTCGGGTCTGCCATATAGCATGACTGATCTATAATTCGCGGAATGATGAAACGCCGACTTGGCAAGCACCAAACCGTCAAAATGAGTGACGGCCAAACAAACCTCGTTCCCAACAACAGATTTCATTGCGCGACTTGCTTGGGAACCGTGCCAGTAGACATAGCCACCCTCTCGCCAGTAAAGCATCGGTGTCACGATCGCTGAGCCTTCATGCTGATGTCCAATATGGGCGAGATATCCGCTGTCCAAAATGGCGTTCACCGTTTCTCGGTCATAGCTGCCCAAATGGTGACCTCGTCGCAGCCGCGCCCTGTCTGTTTTCGGTTTCGTATGGGTCATTTTTTTGTCTCGTTGAAGGCTGCGGTCATTATTGAGATACACTCGAGCACTTCATCACCAGTGGTCGCTGCGGACGAAACGCTAATTCGCATAGCGTGATGGTTTTTCCACGTCGTTGGTCCCAACCAAAGGCGCCCCGAGTCCTGAATGAACTTCAGCGCCCGACGTGTGTGCGCTTCGTCGTCTCCAACAAATACGATCTGGTTCAGAACGACATCGTTGAGGATTTTGTACCCCGCGCTTTCCAAGCCTTGAGCGATCAGCTGAGCGTGGTCACAACAACGATCGATGATAGAGGCAACGCCGGAGGCTCCGAGAGTTTTCAGGACTGCCCAAAATTCGATACCTCGCGCCCGTCGGCTGAGCTCAGGCGTATAATTATTGGGTTGCCGATTTGCGTCTTTCATCAAATAGGTCGCGTCCACACCGAATACGTCGTGGACAGCATCTTTGTCTCGGCAAAAATAGACGGCTGAGTCTTGGGTGAGGTTCGGCCATTTGTGCCCATCAACGCTCCAAGAATCTGCCATCTCAATCCCATCGGTCAGATGAGCTTTGGATTGGCTGGTGCGGGCCCAAAGCCCGAATGCGCCATCGACATGGACCCACGCCCCTGCTTCCTTTGCAATCGCGCAGACCGTTTTGAAGTCGTCAAACGATCCTGAATTAATATTGCCCGCCTGAAGCATCACAATCGTGAGCGAATCCAGTTCAGGCATCTGGTCCGGTATTATTCGGCCCTGATCATCGACAGGACAGTATTCGATCTGATCTGTCCCGATACCGGCATAGCCCAAGGACGCGATATTCGTCGGGTGGATTTCTTCGCTCATTACGACACGCAATCGAGGCGTATCAACGAGGCCAAGCTTCTTGATATCGTAGCCTTGGCGCTTCAACAGGCTTGAACGCGCAGCGGCGACGGACGAGAAAGTCGCCATTGTTGCACCGGTCACAAATCCAAACGCCGCATCGCGCGGAAGATCTAGAAGCTCAAGCAACCACCCTCCTGCTATAACCTCCAATTCGCCAGCGATGGGTGACAAAAGCCAGCTGCCCGCATTTTGATCCCAGGTCGAAGATAGCCAGTTGGCCGCAACTGAAACCGGCAACGCGCCACCAACAACAAATCCAAAGAATCGGCCGCCAGTAGATGCGACGGTGTTTGGCGAGCCAATCTCGTGCAGCTTTTCGATAACCGCCGTCTCGTCCGTTCCCTCCCCAGGTAAAGGCTCGTGCAAGTGCCTTAGCCGAATCAGATCCTCATGCCGCGGCATCACGGGCCGGTCTTCTAGCTGGGTCCGATATTCACGACTGGCAAAATAGGCTGCTTCGAAAACACTATTATGGGTTTGCGCCACGACATTCTCCTTTTGTGAGAAAACTAGGGTGAGAAGCCTGCACATGCTATTAGGATTTGTGTCAATGATCGCGCAAATGTTGACAATTATGGTAATATAACTGCGATTATGATTGATTCTGGCAATAATTCGCTTGTAGGTCCGAAGGTGGTTGCGTTGGTTTACGACGCGTTGTCGACCTTCGAGTTCGGAGTTGCTGTCGAGGTGTTCGGATTGCCAAGACCCGAGTTTGGTCTGAACTGGTATCGCTTCAATGTCGCCAGCGCTGACGGTTTTACAGTCAATGCTACCGGTGGCGTTCAGGTCGTCGTCTCACAAGGGCTGGAGGCACTTGAGGATGCCGACATAATTGTTTTGCCAGGGTGGCGCGATCCGTTCGTCGACGTGCCAAATGATCTGATTGCGGCCATTACGGATGCCTATGCGCGCAAGGCACGTATCGTTGCCATCTGCGGAGGTGCTTACGTGCTAGCTGCGACCGGCCTATTGAAAGGACGCAACGCGACAACCCATTGGCGGTTCATCGACCACTTCGTGCGTGAATATCCCGAGATTAAGTTGGAGAAGGCACCTTTGTTCTGCGAAGAGGATAATTTGTACACCTCGGCAGGGAGTGCAGCAGGTATTGATCTTTGTTTGCATGTTGTTCGTCAGGACTACGGCCTTGAAAAAGCGAATAGTGTCGCACGACGTCTCGTCACCACGCCTTTGCGCGCTGGCCAACAGCCCCAAACTGTGGACCAGCCGGTTCTCCCACAAGGTAAGCACTATCGCTTTGCCAGTGTCCTTAATACCCTGAAAGCTGACCTGGCGGCGGGTCACACCATTGAGGACGCTGCCGAGATTGCCGGACTGAGCCCGCGAACATTCATGCGGCAGTTTGAAAAAGTTACCGGCGTGACGTTCGGGAGCTGGATGGCATTGCAAAGGCTAGACAGAGCAAAAGGGTTGCTCAGGGAAACCGATCTGTCGATTGAACTTATTGCGGACGCTTGCGGTTACGCGTCCAGCAGCTCGCTGCGCCGACTATTCGCTGACGAAGAAGGCATCAGCCCATCGGCTTATCGCAAGCGACAGCAGGCTGTTCGTCGATCCGCAATTGAATACAGGGGTTGATGAATGAAATTTCGAGACGCAAACGAACAGGATCTGCCGTCGATTATCGGACTGCTTGCAGACGATATCCTCGGTGCCGAACGTGAAATTGTTTCGGATCCGGTTGCCCCTGCGTATGTCGTTGCATTCCGGGATATCTCTGGCCAGGGAGGAAACCGGTGGTGTCAGACGAAAGCGAACTGGTCTCAGTTTACCAGTAATTCGGTAATTTAGGCGGCAAGTTGCCGCCATTCGGTCAGCGCATTTTCCCGGTTCTCCTTGAACCAGCTTCTTTCGTTGATGTGGCGTTCGAGATTGAAGTGATTGTGGACGGAAGAATGGACTGCGGCGAATTTCTGGAGACTTCGCATTCGCCTGAATCTGAGCATGGCGCGCTCGCGTCTACGAAACGGAAGATGTGAGTTTTCGGCCCTGTTGTTGAGCCACCTCCCCACATCCTGCTTGTCCTCGTTACCAATGACTTTCATCGCAGCTTTGTATAAGCGCAGCCGGTCGGTGACGAGGACCTCGGGGTTGCCATATCGCTTCATCGCTTTGCGCAGAAACTTCAATGCTGCATGGCGATCCCGGCGTTTCGTGACATAGGCTTCCAACACCTCACCCTCGTGATCGACCGCTCGCCACAAATAGTGAGTGACGCCGTTTATCTTCACGAAGACCTCGTCTAGATGCCATTGCCATTGGGCCCAAGCGCGCATGCGGTCGGCACGTTTCTTCCTGATCTCGGCCGCGAACATTGGACCGAAGCGGTTCCACCAGAAACGCACCGTCTCATGGCTCAGATCGATCCCACGTTCGTGGAGCAGGTCTTCGACATTCCGCAACGAGAGCGGAAAGCGAACGTACATCATCACCGCAAGGCGAATGACCTCGGGTGACGTTTTGAAATAGCGAAATGGGTTTTTCATCTGGCGAAAATATCGCCTAACACGCTAACGGGCGGTTTCTTCTGACAGGACCCTCTGACGCCTTCATACGCGTGCGGGCCAATCTCGCCTTCCTGTCACCGCGAATTCAGGAGGCGATCCTGGCTGGAACCCAGCCGCCCGATCTCAGCCTTGAATGCATCGTGCGGTCCGGAATCCCCTTTGATTGGGACCAACAGGAACGAAAATTCGGTTTCCGGTAAACAGACTATAAGCCACAAAAATTCCCTGCTCCTGTGTGCATTTTCCCTGCTGGCTTGAAAAAATTCCCTGCTCTGATTGCAGATGAAACGCCACAAGTCATTGATTTTACGTGCCGACGTCGGTCCACGCGCCGTATTTTAGCTCAAATTCCCTGTAAATTTCCCTGACAGCAGGGAATTACCCCTACCCGAAGCGCCAGATGCACTGGACAGAGACACGCGCAGAAAATGGCTGGAATGGCCGGAATTGCGACCGTCTACAGTTCCACTGCAGGCCGCTAACCCGCGGAAACGCGGCGCTATTTGGCGCGCCTTCGCGAACAATCGAACGAGACAGGGATAGGTGGCGGTGCTGTCAGACTAAAGCGAACGGGTCTCTGTTTGCCAGGATTTCACCGGTTTAGGCTGCAAGTTGCCGCCATTCGGCCAGCGCGACCTGCCGGTTCTCCTTGAACCGGCCTCTGTCGTTGATGTGGCGTTCTAGATTGAAGTGGTTGTGGACGGAGGAATGGACGGCGGCGAACTTTTGAAGACTTCGCATTCGCCTGAATCGGAGCATCGCGCGTTCCCGTCTTCGGAACGGTAAGTGGCTGTTCTCAGCCCTGTTGTTGAGCCACCTCCCGACCTCCTGAACGCCCTCGTTTCCGATCACTTTCATGGCCGCTTTGTATGACCGCAATCGGTCCGTCACGATGACTTTTGGATTGCCATATCGCTTCATCGCCTTGCGCAAAAACTTCAATGCCGCATGGCGATCCCGGCGCTTGGTGACATAGGATTCCAGCACTTCGCCTTCGTGATCGACGGCTCGCCAGAGATAATGCGTCTGGCCGTTTATCTTCACAAATACCTCGTCCAAATGCCATTGCCATTGAGCCCAAGCACGCATCCGGTCGGCCCGCTTTCTCCGGATTTCCGCGGCTAACATTGGCCCGAAACGGTTCCACCAGAACCGGACCGTCTCGTGGCAAATATCGATTCAGCGCTCATGGAGCAAATCTTCAACGTTTCGAAGCGACAGCGGAAACCGGACATACATCATCACCGCAAGGCGGATCACCTCGGGTGACGTTTTGAAATAGCGAAATGGATTCTTGCTCATTTGCCGAAGTTATCGGCTCATCCGCTAACGGCGGGTTTCCTCTGACAGCACCGCGAAATGGGTTCTTCATCCCGGCATTTCACCGGGAAACCGATAATGGGTCGTTTAATCTGACAACGCCCCCAAACGACGTAAGGAATGGTCCGCCCGGTGTTCACCTTCCGCCTTGAGGGCAGTGGTGATTTGAGACCTGGCCATCAGGGGCAACGGTTTCACAAAAGACCGTGCCGTCAAAACGTTGGAATATTCCTGTATCGAACTGCGACTGCAGCATGGTGGCGCGGGTCAGATCCGCGCCGGCGAAGCGAGCACCGTTCAGGTTTGCCCGGGATATATCGGCGCTCGTCAGATTGGCGTTCTCCAAATTGGCATTGGTCAGGTTCGCGCCCTGGAAATTGGCTCCGGTCAAATTGCTGCCGGAAAAGTTCACGCCCTGAAGATTTCGATTGGTGAAATCATATCCGGCCAGATCCCGGCCGCTATAATTGCGATTGGATTGATCAGTATCGCGGAACTGCGTCGGCGTGATGCAGTTATAGTTTATCACCTCGCCGTTATAGCCGGTTGTGTTGCACAGCACGGTCTCTTCATTGATGTTAAAATAAGCGATGTTCTGAACATTTGTGAGGTTAGCACCTGTCAGATCAGCGCCTTCCAACCGGGTTTCGCGCATGTCGGCACCGGTGAAAGTCGCATTGCGAAGAATCGCACGATTGAAATTGGTGTTGGTGAGATTTGCGCCTTGGAAATTGGCCCCGGTCAAATTGCTGCCGGAAAAGTTCACGCCCTGAAGGTTTCGATTGGTGAAATCATATCCGGCCAGATCCCGGCCGCTATAATTGCGATTGGATTGATCAGCATCGCGGAACTGCGTCGGCGTGATGCAGTTATAGTTTATCACCTCGCCGTTATAGCCGGTCGTGTTGCACAGCACGGTCTCTTCATTGATGTTAAAATAAGCGATGTTCTGAACATTGGTGAGGTTGGCACCTGTCAGATCAGCGCCTTCCAACCGGGTTTCGCGCATGTCGGCACCGGTGAAAGTCGCATTGTGAAGAATCGCACGATTGAGATTAGTGTTGGTGAGATTTGCGCCAGTGAGGTTCGCGCGACTTAGATTCGCGCCCTGGAGGTCTGTTCCGGACAGATCGACTCCGGAGAGATCCGCGCCGACAAAATTGGTGCCGGTCAGGCGCGCACCCGATAAGTTGGACCCTGCGAGGACTGCGCCTTCAAAATTGAATCTTTCAAGATTGGTGCCTGTGAAGTTGGCCCGCACGGTCGTCCCAGCAAAAATATCCCGGTTCAGCTCCGCTGGAGGGCGGCAGAACACGATGTCACCAAACGCCATGTTTTCGCGCGGAGCCGCGACATAAAAACTGGCGTTGGCCGCCTCGCATCTCGCGTCGTGAATACGATTATTTTCCGCAGTTTCCGCAAACCAATTGAAAACTTCTCTGCTGATGTTTAGCTGAGCCTGGCAAGTGATCCCTTCGATGTCGTTTCTGCATTCGCCAGGGCGTCGCAGGGCGACGCGCTCAGGCGGACCAATAAAAACAGGCCCCCTAAACACATACGTTAAGATCCCTAGTCTATTGGTGTCTCTTTCTTGGCCCCTCCCTTCTGTTGGAACGAGCGATATGCCGGAGGATTGCGCTTCGACACCAAGCATAATGCCGGTGCGTTCCAATTCGAGACTGCGCTCATCCGCCCAGTAGCCATTGTAATAACCTGGTACGGAAAGACCGTGATAGAGACAGTTTGTGAGCTCTTGTCGACTGTAGATGCGAGTCGTTCCATCCCTCTCATAGATGCCGCCACCCCAGACCTCTAAAGTGAAACGATATCGTGGCGGATACCCCGAAAATCCATTTGGGTTTAAAGAGCCGGGAAACCGTACGCTGTATTGGATATTGTTCAAACCTGAAAGGGCGGTAACGACGATCGTGGTCAGTCCGGTTGGCCTGATATTGCCGAGTACGTTGTTTTGCCCGTCGACAAGTTCAAATGCCTGGTCGAGCCGGTTATCAAACACCAACCTGCACTGATGGTTGGCCCAACTTGGGGCCGTTACGGTTAGCGCGACAAAAATAGCTGTCAGAACGCAAAATACCCCCCCAAACGCTCCTAACGGCTTCTGGCGTGTTTCCTCTTGGAACAACTTGTCTCGCATGGTCTGCCCCCCGGCGGATTGGCGCCTTGCTCGGGCGCAAGACCTGTTTCAGGTATCAGGCTAGCGAGAACTCCGAGGTTTTGCCAACTAAAGGCACATGTCGGGTGTTGTCAGAGGGGGGTGCTGTCATGTGTGGACGGCCCCCGTTTAGCAAGGGTTGATTTGAGTGATTTTTGATCATTGCGGTGTCCGTCGTCAGGACATTTGGCACAGATGGCTGTGTAGATTAGTGGAGCATCGGCCTCGTCTGGTTGGTTGATTTTATGCGGCGATCTTGCGGTGTTGCAAGCGTCGATGTTCGAGTGTCTGTCGCTTGATCCTTTCTCGTTGTTTGATGATGGCAGGAGCCCTGCCGAAGTAGGCGTCTGCAGGCGTCACATTGTTCAGGCTCTCGTGATAGCGCTGGTGATTATAGTGGTCGACGAACGCTTCGATCTGGGCTTCGAGATCTCCTGGCAGGAAGTAGTTTTCCAACAGGATGCGGTTCTTCAGGGTTTGATGCCAGCGCTCGATCTTGCCTTGGGTTTGGGGATGGAACGGTGCGCCGCGAACATGGCTCATGCGCCGGGCCTCGATATAGTCTGCCAGCTCGCCCGCGATGTAGCTCGGCCCATTGTCGCTGAGCAGGCGCGGCTTGTGCACCACGTTGGCATGATCGCAACCTGACGCCGCAAGCGCCATGTCCAGTGTGTCGGTGACGTCCTCGGCGCGCATGGTCGAACACAGCTTCCATGCGATGATATAGCGCGAGGGTGCTGTCAGACTAAAGCGAATGGGTCTCTGTTTGACTGGTTTTCGCCGGTTTAGGCCGCAAGTTGCCGCCACTCCGCGAGCGCTACGGTGCGGTTCTCCTTGAACCGGTCGCGTTGGCTAAGATGTCGTTCGAGATTGAAGTGATTGTGGATGGAAGAATGGACGGCGGCGAACTTTTGTAACGTTCGCATGCGCCGAAAGCGGAGCATGGCTCGTTCCCGTCGTCGGAACGGTAAGTGGCTGTTCTCAGCCCTGTTGTTGAGCCACCTCCCGACCTCCTGAGCGCCCTCGTTTCCGATCACTTTCAAGGCCGCTTTGTATGACCGCAATCGGTCCGTCACGATGACTTGCGGGTTGCCATATCGCTTCATCGCTTTGCGCAGAAACTTCAATGCAGCATGGCGATCACGGCGTCTTGTGACATAGGCTTCCAGCACCTCGCCTTCGTGGTCGACGGCCCGCCACAGGTAGTGTGTGACGCCGTTTATCTTCACAAACACCTCGTCCAGATGCCACTGCCACTGGATCCAGGCACGCATCCGGTCGGCGCGCTTTCTGCGGATCTCTGCGGCAAACATGGGGCCAAACCGATTCCACCAGAACCGCACCGTCTCGTGGCTCAAATCGATCCCGCGCTCGTGGAGCAGGTCCTCGACGTTCCGAAGCGAAAGCGGAAACCGGACATACATCATCACAGCGAGGCGGATCAATTCCGGCGATGTCTTGAAATAACGAAATGGGTTCTTCATCCGCCCAAAATATCGGCCAACCCGCTAACGGGCCGTTTAATCTGACAATGCCGGTCTTCGACGTTGCGCAGCGAAAGCGGAAAGCGAACGTACATCATCACAGCAAGTCGGATGACCTCCGGCGATGTTTTGAAGTAGCGAAATGGGTTTTTCATCTGGCGAAAATATCGCCTTACCCGCTAACACCGAGTTTCCTCTGACAAAGCCCCTCGATTGCAGTGCTCATGGGCTACCCCACTGCGCTTGGCTCGAATCGCAATAGAAATCGAAGGCCTTAAGCTACGGTCGGATTGACGTTTGGGTAAGATTGCGCTCGTTCGAGCGATCAATCCCAATGGCAAAGATGTCCATGAAGCCCTCCCGCGTTGAGCCAAAGGTCACTGTTTGACCATCTGGCGACCAGCTGGGATCCATATTCATGCCGTCTGATGCGGTGAGCCGGCGAACCTCGGACCCGTCGGTTCTGGCCAGGTAGATTTCTCTCTGGGCAGCCCTTTGATCTGGGCCATCGCCCTCCCAACTCTCGACGACTGTGATCGCAGCCCGAATGCTGAAAGCCATCCACTCGCCATCTGGCGAAACCGAAATGGCGTCTATTCGCCCGCTAGCATCATAGAGCTTTTGCTCTTGACCGCCATCAAGAGCATTTTTGAAAATACCGGCGCCACCGTCCCTGAAGCTGGCATAATACACCGATTGGCCGTCCGACGATATTGCCGCTGCATAGTTTTGATGATCTGGGTCATCTGCGTACTCGAATTGGATACCCCGCTCCAAATCTGCAACCCAGATTTCCACAGGGATATCTAATCCGAAGCCATCTGAACGTACGTAAACGGCGAGGCTGGCTTCAGGTGCAAGCCGTGGAAATGCAGCCCACCAGTAGCCCGTCTCTTGAGTGACTTGCTCCATCTCACCCGAAGCGATGTCGAGAATATAGAGATTGGAGCCACCAAAAGGCTCGGCAGAATCTCGATCTGAAGCAATCAGGACTTTTCCATCCTCATTCAGAGGCTGGACCCACCACTCACTATACGGCGTTTGGGTAAGGCGCGTTTGATTGCTGCCGTCGGGATCCATCCGATATAGCTCAGCATTGCCATCGCGATAGGAGTAAAAATAGACAGTCTCTCCATCGTGACTCCAGGCCGGAGCCACATCGGTCCAGTTAACAGTCTCCGATTGGGCCCACGTAACCGATGCACACACCGCTAACAGGCCGATGGCGCAAGCCGTGCGCCCGCAAACGTCACGCATTTTCCTCTTAAATTCATGTGGCATTTGACCAATTCCTATCTTCGACGCGCCGAGAGGCGCTGCCTAACTGAAGTCGCGAAGTTTTCGCGACACATTTCACTAAAGGGTGGATCGATGAATACTTTTCGAGCACAAGCCGCAACATGGCGCTCGACGAGCCGCCCTCTAAAACCATTCATCAATCCACCTGAACAGCTCACGACCCTTCTCGGTCTCCTCGAAAAGGAAGTGATCTCCTCCCTCAATGACCAGGAGCTCCGTATCAGTGCCCAAATCCAGGAATTGCTGGTGCGCTCGTCTGGCGCCCCGCAGCCAATAGGTGTCGCGGTCGCCGACAATGAACCGGATTTTCAGGCCCTGCCAGCGGAATGGGTTTTTCATTCCGCTAAATTATCGGTCAACCGATAACGGCCCGTTTAATCTGACAGCACCTGCCGACGAGCGTAAAAAAAAAAGGCGGGCCCGAAGACCCGCCCCAGATACGTGACACTGCACTCGGAGGGCGAGACCGGCGTCCGGAGCGGAGAACTCAGAAAAACCCAGGATGCCGACTTCTTGATGCCGCGTATTTTTTCGCTTGACCTATCTAGCGGCTTATCGTGACCCGACCGTAGAAGTAACGGCCAGCGGTATCATAGGTCTGGTTCAACGTGTTCATGTCGTCATTATTGGTGACATAAGGTGGTGTCTCATTCGCGAGATTGCGCACACCGAAGGTCAGGCCAACACCTGAGTCCACGAACTCGTAAGCGGCCTGAACATCGTGATACATCACGCGCTCGGCCGTGTCGGAAATGCCGCCACTCGGGCTAAATGCGTCAACTTCGTCCATAAAACGACCAACATAGTTGAACTGCCAGTTATCCCCGACAACGCCCAGGCGAAGCAGGGCAGTGATTTCAGGGAAGGCTGCCGGATTCGTCGTAAATGGGTCCTGCGCAAAGGCACCAGCGTATTCCGACACTGGTCCGCCGGGCAGCACCTGGTAAGCGAAGCTTTCCAAGTAGGTGACATCCAGACCGGCCACAAACTGAGCCGTCGATTCAAAGATGTCGAAGGTCGGACCGGCATAATTGATGCCAAGATCGACACCTGATGTCTCATAGGTCGACAGGTTCGCATTGGTGATCAAAACACCGGCCAGAACCCCTGTTGCACCCCGACGAGCACCACCTGGTCCTGGGAAAGGCGCTGAGAGTGCGTTTCCGCCAATCTGATAACCCGGCCCCTGAATCAAACCACAGAGTGGATCCGAGAAGTTTGCGGACGCATAGCACTGCGACGCAATCGTGTTTACGTCAGCTGACCCGATGGCATTGGTGATCTCGAAAGAGAAATAGTCAGCCGAGAAGCTGAAGTCCTCTAGGATCGGCGTGCCGGACGGTGTGAACACTACTCCCAAAGTAAAGCCCTCAGACTCTTCAGGTGTGAGGTTCGGATTGCCGCCAGCAACAGCAGAAGCCTGTGTCGAGGTCAACGTGAAACTCGGACTAGCAATACCATCCGTTTGACAATTGGCGATTGTCGTCGCGCTAGCGCCAGACGTGCCATAGTTCACACACGGGTCAGTATACTGAATGGCCGATTGCGATTGAGGCGCAAATAGTTCCGCAATCGACGGCGCGCGGAAGCCAGTCGAGAACGAACCGCGGACTCGAACCTGATCATTTGGTGCCCACTCAGCCTTGACGGCATAGGTATTGGCATCAAACGATTGGCCGACATTCGTTCCGTTCACATCATATGAAGATGAGCGGGCAGACAATTCGACGGCCAGGATTTCAGCAAACTCGACACCAGACAGGATTGGAAGGCGAACCTCACCATAAAATTCCTGCGACGTGATATCACCCTGCGTCGCGTTACCGGACACGAAGTAGATCTGACCGATCTGCGCTGCGCCATCGGGAATGAACTCGCCGGTATCACGGCGGCGCTCGTAACCGACTGCCCAGCCGATTTCACCACCCGGAAGCCGCAAGCCACCCAGATCACCCGACAAATTGGCCTGGAAGGACAAACGGGTTGTCCGGCCAACCGGTGAGTGACGCACCAACATATAGTTGGCAATTGCATCGCTCAGAGTATCGGTCCGGAACGGGTCCCAGATCAAATTGGCAGGTGTCTGACAGGCACCGGCTGCCAAAGAGGCCGGGTCATTACAGAGCACTTGCGCGGCCCGGATCGGGTTCACCTGACCGTCGATGACACGAGCGTCAACATAACGGCCATAAGACAGAGACGTATCCCAGAAAATGCCAGCCGGCAACATGCCTTCAAGGCCGAAGATCGACCGCCAGGACGAGGCGTCCTGCGTGAAGAAGCGACCGGAGCTCAACTCCGCCAGACGCCGGGCAACGAAAACACTTTCGCCGGTCGGATTACCCGGATGGAAGGCGGGAACCAGAGGCGACCAGAAGGTCCCGACCGGAGCCAATTGCTGCTCCGACGCCCGGGCAGCATACATGAATTCACCAAAAGCGGTGGCCTCACCGAAGCGGTCAGAATTCATCACGTCATATTCAGCGTCGAAGAAGCCGGTCCACACTTCCATCGGCGTGACCATGTAGGAGCGAGCCGCGAAATTATAGCCATCCGCCGGCGTGAATGCGCGAAGCGTATTGGTCGCCGGATCAAGCACCGCACCGCCATTACCGAATTGAGCGGTAAAGTTGGGCGAGTTTGCACCATTACCAACAATCCGACCGGGATAGGCTGTACCTGACCCACCACAGATCAACTGACCGCCAACTTCTGCCCATGGACAGGCGGAGAACGGACGATCGCCCTGCAGGATGGTGCCACGGTCGAAGTATTCAACATTTGCAGTAAAGCGGCCACCGTCGAAAGACCGGCCAAACGTCGCACCATAGCGGTAGATCTGGCCATCACCTTCCGACGTCACATCGTATTGAGCGAAGGCTTCAAAGCCTTCGACATCGTCACGGGTGATGATGTTGACCACACCGGCAATCGCGTCGGACCCGTACACGGTCGATGCACCGTCGCGCAGAACTTCCACACGACCGATTAGCGAGACCGGAATAAAGTTGAGGTCGGCGGTGCCACCCGTATTGGCTGGCGTCACGCGGCGACCATTGACGAGAACCAGTGTCCGGTTCGGGCCGAGGCCGCGAAGCGAAATGGTTGCCTGTCCCCCGGAACCGTTATTGACGCGCGAGTTGGTTTCACCACCCGGCGCGAATGTGATCTGGTCCGCAAAGTCTTCCAGCGTGCGTACAGCCTGAACATTCAGGTCATCCTGGCTGACAACTGTGATCGGGCTGACGGACGTAAGTTCGCTACGGCCAATCCGTGAGCCAGTCACAATGATGCGGTCATCCGACGCGCCATCCTGGGCAAAGGCGACGCCACCCCCGAAAGTCGAAGTCATGGCAATCGCCGCGCAGGACGACATGGCTAATGACTTCAACGATATATATGAGCGTTTTTTTTGATTTCTCATGTGTAACTCCTTATTTTCCCCTCTTAGCGCCGCACCGACGCACAGATCTACCAGCATATAAAAGCAGATCAGTATATAGTTATCGCGCACACTACATGGGGAGCAATCGACGAATTAAAGTAGGTATATACATTGTTTAGACAATCTTATATAAATTGCCAATGTATAATAACAATACACGAGTTTTAGTAATAGATTTTATATGTTTATTCGGAGATAGCATAATATTTTTCGATAAAGTATAGGTATAATATTATTAATCATACATTTGATTAAAAGCATTATGAAGCTAAATATTACGACGACACAGGTTATTGATGCTGTATAACGGGCTCAATCGTAACATTTATAATTCGTCTATGAAATAGACATATATTTTCCGGAAATCCGTAAATATATACTTATGAGCGTAATTTATAATAGAGGTAATTCTATTTATATGATACTAATCGCACCAGATGGTAAATCGACGCTAGCACTCAGCGCGTTTCACCGGCGCCGCCTGAACCGACCCTTCCAAATTCGGCATCCGCGAAAATCCCGAGATTTGTTTCTCTGAAATTCACTTCTGCATGAGTTCTGTCGCCATAAAAACAGAATTCGATCTCAAATGCTGGACCAACCAGCGCGGGTTGTTAAAGCAAAACCCATTGGGAGATTTGAGACTTTCAATGCGGTGGTGATAATTTTAATTGTAATATCAATTCTGCTGACGCCTGCGATATACCATTCGAACACTCGGCTCCCATGGTTGGTCGGCTCGGCCAGATTCGGCAATCATTTCTGGCGCGTCTAGCGTCGCCCACTCCAATACAAATCCATCAGAAGAGATTTCGCGGATCTCAATCTGGTTCTTTTGAACAGACCGACCTTCTCCTGTTCGATTAAACGTCTGCGTATCAAAGTTAGAGAGGACGAGATTTCCGTCTGAATGCTGGCCTTCATATATATCCTCCAACCCCCAAAGATTGTCGATAATCACGGCGCGATAGGTTTGGCTGAACCGGTCGAAACTCAAACGCATTTCGTATTCCCAGTTTGAGAATAGTCCGGCTCCGGTAGCATTTTCGCCAATCGGAAATCCCTGATTTCGCTCATACAGTGCCGCGCCGCCAAGTATCGTTACGATTGTCGATGATGTTGTCGCCCACTCCACCCATTGCCATTCTCCTTCACCGTCGCGCCCGGTCTGGGCAAACAACGTAATGTCCCACTCACCCTGCAACTCGTAAAACTGGGTAATCTCTGCAGGCGGGCCAGGCTCAAAACCGGGAGTATAATCAAACTGGGCATATGCCGATGATGACCATGCGATGGAAATCAACGCCTTTAGCATGACTGCGACCAAGCTTGTCTTGGCGGCCTCGTATGGCCTGGCGATAATCCGGTTCCAGGACATTTACTGGCACTCCTCATTGCTAATCTGGTGCGTGAGCGCGGCAGCGAGATTGCTAGCCATTGGAGGATCTACATTGGTCAGCGCAACCACAATGGTGCCGGTCTCACGGAAGAATCTTAGACTGCCATTTACGCCAGGGCCGCCTCCACTATGCCCGGCGCTCCCATCGCCATAGAGCGCAAATCCATATCCGTATTCACCATCGACGCCCGCACGCGTCACTCTCCCAACCCGGCCTTCCAATAATGTGTCGACTTGAGTGGATGAAATCAGTTCATTGTTCAAAAAGGCTCGTGCAAACCGAAAGATGTCTTCAGCCGTGCTGAACACGCCCCCGGCTGGAGTGCCTCGATGTTGGCCGATCGGTGATCGAGTCAGTGATCGCTCTTCACCGTCACGCTGCTGTCGCTCACTGCTCGGCATTCTTCTGCGCGTAAATGGCTGGGCCATACCTCGATCCGGTCGAAGCGTAGTATTCGTCATTTCCGCAACATCGAGAACGTTTGATTGTATGTAGGATTCGTAATCGAGCCCGGAAACTCCCTCAATGAGCAAACCAAGAATTATGTATCCGGCATTCGAATACCGATGGTCGCCCCTTGTCCCCAAAGGCTCGCTGAACACAACATGACGGAGCTCCGGCAGCGATTCATGTGAAAGGACCAGCTCCATATCTTCCGGAGAAGGGAAATTTCCTGCACCGCCGGTATGGGAGAGCAGTTCAGCAATTGTAACCTCCCGATACGCCAGCGGGATTCCTTGCATATGCATGCCCAAAGTATCATCATAGGAAAGCAAACGTCGCTCGACGAGTTGGGCAATCGACACGGCCGTTACCACTTTGAACATGGAGCCGGTGTTGAAGCGGGTCGCAGCTTCAATTTCACCAACATGACCAGCCTGTTGGTCGCGCACAACAACCTCGAACGACCCGTCGGCTGACCCGATTAGGGCGACGCCGTGAAACTGGCGCGAATCGACCAGCCGCAGAACGCACTGCACGCTTTGGGGGTCCATCACGTCGTCAGACGAGGGCGCTTCAGTTTGATCCGCGCCCAGCGAGAATCCAGCTCCGTCGGCCAACGACCAAACCGAAACCGATACTATTACCGTGATAGCCGTCAACGAAAAATGCATGCGATATCTACCAAATACGTTGCATCCAGAAAGATCCGGTGCTTACTTGCTAACAAACATGCTTGTTATCCAGCAACATCTAAATTCAAGTAGGTTATAATAATCGATTATTTCAAGAGAGTTGAATAAATTTATTATTACATTAAATAGAATTGTGCTCGGATTTGTTCTACGTAAGTAAATCGGGAGTCTACTATATGTGAACTGGGCGCCCTCATCTATCAATGTCTCTGAGCAAGCCCTCAGCTACGCCGCTCCAGAACAAATGCGGCTTCAATCCTAAACCTTGATTCGGAGCCCGGTATTTGTTCAGAAGTGCAAGCAATTCGTTTCTAAAATCCACTCTGGTATCAGCAGATAAGTACAGCTGGAAGGTGTTGGAGAACGCTCTGGCATGCCTGTAGGAGCCGTTAACCCTGGTCATTTTTCTGCGATTGCTGTTATCGAATCCAACCCAAAGCCCTTCATCCACCGCTTCTGCTTCTTCAATTTTTTCAATCACCATTTTTCTAGTTGAGGCCGACGGTGATGGTGTGAAAATTGAGGGAACAAAATAACTTTTTGATATTGCTGTATACTGCTTTATCGGGCGACCCTTTCTTGGAATCACAGAGGATGTTTTTATCAGTTTGGCCGCTTCAAGTTTTCTTATTTTATAATAGACATCATTCATTTTTAGCCCGGTGGCCTCAACCAACTCGGAAACACTTTTTGGGCCCTCAACAAGATCAAGAAGAATGTGTCTGGTAGTTGCTTTCGAAATCAACCTACCCTGAATGTTGTTGACGACATGATAGCAATCATCCGCATATATATTCGGTATCAAATTATCGCCTCCTTATTCTATCGGCGCAATTAACGGGCACTTAGCTTGAAGCGCTTCGCTGATTAGCATACTGAAACTTCCCGATAGGAGCGAACCGAATTCTGACTGTTTAGCTTTCGGCGATCCAAGAGGAAGGCGGCCGTCATTCATAGAGCGCGTTTTGCCGACACTCCTGAAGCCGTTCCGATCATTGATGTATCTTTTTGAATTGAAGAGGCTGTGGGCTGTCGTAAAGACACGATCCCAATTCCACGGACCGTTGGAACATACGCGGAAGCGCACAGTGTGTTTCTCTCTATCATCGGACGAAAACACTGGGCCATATCAATTCCATCAGAGACAAGGCTCTCCTGGATCGGATCGAAACCGAACTCGTTTACCAAATCGTCGACAGTCCCAAGCCAAAGAGGAAACTGAATCTACATCATCACCTCGTGACCGATCACTTCTGGCGAGACCTGGAAATAGAGAAAGGGCTGCTTCATGCCAGTAGTTGCGTCGGCAATCCGCTAAGGGCGAATATCCTTCAGTATTTCCTAATCCGTCCTTCCCCCTTCCGAGCACTGTGCGATTACCTGCGCTTCCCACCCGCCAGGAATGCAGAGGCTCTCAACGGACTGCGCAGCGAAGTCGAACTTAGCAATGACCGCTCCGCTTCGAATGATTTCATGGTAAACAATACCGGTACCATCGGGCATCCACGATGGACGAACATGAAACTCTGCGCTCGCATCCAGATCGAAACTGGCCGATCCATCCGGTCGGTGTAGTGTGAGTATGTACTGCTGATAGAATCCCGTTCCGCTGGACGCGGCGATGAGAGTCCCGCTTGGATTGAACGAAGGTCCCATTTCAACGGTATCCGGCGTGTCGGTGATCCGAATTGGATCGGTCCCATCAACTGCGATGGTCCATATATCCGTGATGAGGGACTCACCATCGCCATGTACAAAGGCAACCCGCGATCCATCTGGTGACCAGCTTGCCATCTGGGTAAACCCAAAGCCGCCAGGGACGTCGTCCAGTTCGGTGCCCACAGTGATCGCCCGAACGTTTGTACCGTCGGCATTCATTACATGAACATGTTGCTGCCCATTCTCGATTTGCGAGATGAAAGCGATCTGGACCCCATCTGGCGAGTAGGTTGGCCCAATATCAGCATATTCACTGTCGTAGACCATTTGATCTTCCGTACCATCCCGTCGGATTTTCCTGATTTGCCAGTTTGCTCCATCGATATCGCCCGATTGGTAGATCACCCACTCACCGTCCGGGCTCCAAGTCGGAAATCGCTCTTGACGCTCAGGCGTCCGCAGCAGGTGGACGAGAGCGCCAGTTTCGAGCTCGAAGACATAGAGATCATCATCGCTTCCGCTTCGCTCACTATTGAAAACGATGAAGCGTCCGTCATTTGAAACCGAAGGATTCCAGTCCCATGGCTCCGCCCCAATCTGGGCGTATCCGACCCCAGAAAACAGCAGAGCAACCAGGCTGTTTATGAACCAACTCATGATCAAATCTCCGTTCCGCCGACTTTAGTCCAAGGGCCCTGGTCGTAAACGAACCAAGCTGGCTATCGAGCCTCCACAGCAAGCAGCCATTCGGTGACCTGAGTCACAACACGGTCGTCGAGAGTTAGATCTTCGAGCGCACGGTAGTCTCTTGAATGCGTAGGGTCATTCACCATCAAGTGGTTCACATCAGGGTATACATAGACTTCGACAGTCTGCCCCGAGCCCGCAGTCGCCTGGGCTAGCGCTTGGGCCTGCTCCGGCAAGACCTGTGTATCAGCCGCGCCTTGAAGGATCAGGGCCGGAGCATTAATCCTTCTGGCAATTTCCAACGGATCGATCTCGAAACCGTCCTGGAAAGACTGAACGTTAGCCATTCGCGCCATGAAACCGTTGCGAAGGCGTTCTTTTGCTTCTTCATGGGTTTCGCCATCCTGCCGATCATTCTGAGCGATGCCTTCAATCTGGTACTCGATCGCCTCCCGAGCGCTCACACCTGGACCAGCGAGGTGGACAATGCCGTCAATGGACGGGTCCTGCGCAGACATCATCGAAACGATCATGCTGCCTTCTGAATGGCCAAAAGCATAGGTATTAGGTGGCTGGGCGCCGACTGCGGCCTCGGCATAGTTGAGCGCAGCCAAGGCATTGTCGCGATGTTCGGCCAGGCCCATCTCAGACCAGTCCCCGCCGCTTGCGCCTGTGCCGGTTTCATCAAACGTTACGACCGCAAAGCCGATATTGTTCAGAATTTCCCGCCATTGCCGGTGAGCGCTGTACCCGCCACGCATCATATCTGCGTCCCGGTCTTGCGCACCCGAGCCGGACACCAAAATGGCTACAGGCACATCGCCATCGTGATGCTCAGGCCAGTCGATTTGTCCGGCAAGCTCGTAGCCGGCGGGGCTTTGGATCATGAAATCCTCAACTTGCTGGCCATGAGCAGGGGAATTACTGCAGCCCGCCAAACCAATCGCCAGTAAAGATAGCAATAGAGTTGATTTCAACATCATATATTCCTTTCTAACCGCTGGCCAACAGCCCATTTTGGGGTGCTGGCCGACGAAACCCGCTAAATGTCTTCAAGAAAGCTCACCAGAATGCTCAGAAATTCGGATTGCTGCTGTGATCGCGATAGCGACGCGTCTTCGAAATCCCGGCCATAGTGCCCAAAGTAGTGATGTTGGGCGTCGTTCATTTCAATGATCGCCGTTGTATCCGGAAGGAATCTATACCCCTCACGCACCGCATCTATTTCGACAACACGATCCGCGACGGCAGAGATTTTCAGAATTGGGCCTCCAAAATCTGTCAAGCTGTCGTCACGTGGGAAGCTGGTCGCGACCAGAATCAGCGCATCTGGCATTTGGCCCAATTGGTTGGCGAGAAGCGTTGCGGCCGCCCCGCCCATCGAATGCCCCAACAACACAAAGGGGCGACCGTCGTCGATGATTTCTTCTACAGACGTGCCAAGCACAGCAATATCGTCGACCGATCGCAGAACACCGTTCGGCAACTGCAGAATCGTAACCGGATAGCCCAATGCGGCCAATTCCCGGGCCGTTGCAGCGTAGGCCTCAGCTGGCACATTCCGACCTGCCAACCAGACAATGGATGGGTGGTCAACACGCGATGGTTCGAAACCTATCCACTCGTCTGTTCGGATCACCTCGATGTCGGCGGTGCTTTCAAGAACCTCGTCACCGAGCCCCGAAACCGGGAGAAAATCCTGGGAGCGTGTCGCAAGCACCGAATCAGACACGAGCGCTGACAAAACCACGGCAACTAAGACACGGATATTGTGCATTTTTTTGCTTACTCAATTTGGGGGCCCGTTGGCGCATGCTGCTGTGCTAGCGGTTCTCCATGTCCCACTGGATTCTAAAGTTGGTTGCGAATCCTGTTTCAACGTCATCGCAAACCAACAACTTCGTCTTTCCGCAATCATCTAGATTGCTCATGGAGATCCACCAACACCAACATATTCAGCTTCCCTACCAGCTGACCTAGTTGATCTCATACACAATAAATCAAGTAGAAGATTTCGTTTATTTTTTTAGGTGCTGTCAGACGAAAACGAACTGGTCTCATTTTGCCGGTAATTGGGTGAATTAGGCGGCAAGTTGCCGCCATTCGGCCAGCGCGTTTTCCCGGTTATCCTTGAACCAGTTTCTGTCGTTGAGGTGGCGTTCTAAATTGAAGTGGTTGTGGACGGAGGAATGGACGGCGGCGAATTTTTGAAGACTTCGCATTCGCCTGAACCGGAGCGTCGCTCGCTCTCGCCTTCGGAATGGTAGATGCGAGTTTTCGGCTCGATTGTTGAGCCACCTCCCGACGTCTTGCTTATCCTCATTGCCGATAGCTTTCATCGCCGCTTTGTATGAGCGCAACCGGTCGGTTACAATAACCTCCGGGTTGCCATATCGCTTCATCGCTTTTCGTAGAAACTTCAATGCAGCATGGCGATCCCGGCGCTTGGTGACATAGGCTTCCAGCACTTCGCCTTCGTGATCGACGGCTCGCCAGAGATAATGGGTCTGCCGATTTATCTTCACGAACACCTCGTCCAAATGCCATTGCCATTGGGGCCAGGCACGCATCCGGTCGGCGCGCTTCTTTCTGATTTCCGACGCGAACATTGGCCCGAAACGGTTCCACCAGAACCGCACCGTCTCGTGGCTCAGATCGATTCCACGCTCGTGGAGCAGGTCTTCGACGTTCCGTAACGAGAGCGGAAAGCGGACATACATCATCACCGCCAAGCGGATGACTTCAGGCGAGGTTTTGAAATAACGAAATGGGTTCTTCATCGGGCGAAAATATCGCCTAACCCGCTAACACCGAGTTTCTTCTGACAACACCGAACGGGTTCTTCATGCCCCCAAATTATCGGTCAACCCGATAACAGGCCGTTTCCTCTGACAGGACCTCACAAACACTTCGTCCAGATGCCATTGCCACTGGGCCCAGGCACGCATCCGGTCGGCGCGGCGCTTCCTAATTTCTGCCGCGAACATCGGGCCGAAACGGTTCCACCAGAACCGCACCGTTTCATGACTTAGATCAATACCGCGCTCGTGGAGCAGATCTTCCACATTCCGAAGCGACAGCGGAAACCGGACATACCTCATCACGGCCAGGCGGATCACTTCGGGCGATGTTTTGAAATAACGAGAGGGGTTCTTCATCCGGCAAAAATATCGCCCAACCTGCTAACGACGCGTTTCTTCTGACAGACCCATCTAGTCCACTCCCCAGAAGCTCACCCGTTCATCTGCCGGCAGATAGAGCGCATCGTCCGCGGACACATCGAACGCCGTGTACCAGGCCTCCATGTTCCGGACCACGCCATTTATGCGGTATCGGGGCGGCGCGTGCGGGCCTTCAACGAGCTGGGCTCTCAGCGCGTCCTCGGTATAGAGATTGCGCCAGATCTGCGCCCAGCCCAGGAAAAAGCGCTGATCTCCAGTAAACCCGTCGATGGTCGGGGCCTGACCATCATGGTGCTCGCGGACATAGGCCCGCCAGGCTGCATAAGCGATTTCCAGACCGCCGAGATCAGCAATGTTCTCGCCCATGGAGGCGTCCGGATTCACACACAGATCATCGATCGGGCAGTAAGTGGCGAATTGTGCACCGAGCCGGGCCGCTCTTTCGCTAAATCGCTGTTCGGTTTCCGCTGTCCACCAGTCCCTGAGAGAACCGGCGGAATCGTAGCGCCGCCCCTGATCGTCGAAACCGTGTGTGATTTCATGCGCAATGATTGCGCCGATGGCGCCAAAACTCACGGCCGGGTCGGCGTTCCGGTCAAAGAAAGGCGGCTGGAGAATACCCGCCGGGAAAGTGATCTGATTCTGGACAACGTTGTAACTGGCATCGACGGATTGCGGGGCCCGGTTCCATTCTCGCGGATCGCCTCCCTGAGTCAGCGCTTCCACATTCCGGGACCAGATATACTCGGCCAGTCGCTCCCGGTTGCCGAAATAGTCATCAGGCCGAAGCATCAGGCCTTCATATTCATCCCAGATTTCCGGATATCCGATGCGGGATGAGAGAGTGTTGACCTTGGCCAGTGCCTCGGTTCGCGTCGGCTCATCCATCCAGCCGGCACCCGCCAGACGTTCGGCGTAGGTGGACATGATCTGATCCACCATCTCCTGCATGCGGCTTTCGGCGTCTGCCGGGAAATAGCGTTCGACATAAACCTGGCCGATGGAGTCGCCCAGCGCCCGGCTTACGAGGTCCACACCGCGGCTCGTCCGATCGCGCCGTTGGTCCAGCCCGGCCAGCGTCCGTCCGAAGAAGTCGAACTTGGCGGCATCAAACCGGTCGCTCATCCAGTCTGCCCTGTTGGATAAAACGCGGAAGCTCATCCACAGGCGAAGCGTCTCGAGGCCGGTTTCGGAAAAAATCTGCGAAGACGCCGATATGGCACTGGGGTGCACCAGGATCAGGCGATCCACCTCCACCCCGTGAGACGAGAAAACGCCCGGAAAATCAAACGCCGGCGCAAGCCTGTCCAGCTCTTCAACACTCATGACATTGTATGTCGCCTGGACATCACGAGACTGTTCACGAGTCCAGTGCACCTCGGCGAGCCGGGTTTCAAAGGCCAGAATACGGTCGGCGGCGTCATCTGGGACCGGGCGTTCCGCCAGGGCAAACAGCGTCCGGATGTAGTCGAGATAGGCTGCGCGATAGGCGTCAAACCGCTCGCCTTGCCGCAAATAATAGGCCCGGTTCCGCAATGTCAGCCCGCTTTGATAGACACGCAGCAGGTTGACGCTGGAATCTCTCAGGTCTTCGAAAACCGTCAGGCGGTGGTGTCAGACAAAAGCGAACCGGTCTCTGATTGCCAGACTTTCGGTAAATTAGGCGGCAAGTTGCCGCCACTTAGCCAGCGCATTTTCCCGGTTCTCTTTGAACCAGTTTCTGTCGCTGATGTGGCGTTCTAAATTGAAATGGTTGTGGATAGAGGAATGGACGGCGACGAATTTCTGAAGACTTCGCATTCGTCTAAATCTGAGCATCGCTCGCTCCCGCCTTCGAAACGGTAAGTGCGAGTTCTCAGCCCGATTATTGAGCCACCTCCCGACGTCTTGTTTGCCCTCATTGCCGATGACTTTCATCGCAGCTTTGTATGATCGCAACCGGTCCGTGACGATGACCTCGGGGTTGCCATATCGCTTCATCGCTTTGCGCAGAAACTTAAACGCAGCATGGCGATCACGGCGCTTCGTAACATAGGCTTCGAGCACTTCGCCTTCGTGGTCCACTGCGCGCCAAAGGTAATGGGTCTGCCCATTTATCTTCACGAACACCTCGTCCAAATGCCACTGCCATTGGTGCCAGGCCCGCATCCGATCAGCGCGCTTCCTTCGGATCTCAGCGGCGAACATCGGCCCGAAACGGTTCCACCAGAAGCGCACTGTTTCATGGCAAACGTCGATACCGCGCTCGTGAAGCAGGTCTTCAACATTCCGGAGCGACAGCGGGAACCGGACATACATCATCACCGCAAGGCGGATCACTTCGGGAGATGTTTTGAAATAGCGAAACGGATTCTTGTTCATGCCGCAAATCTGGCGGCTAACTCGCTAACGCCGAGTTTCCTCTGACAGGACCTCTGAGAGGGACCCGGCACGCGGACTTCATCAGGGCCAGCGGTCATATCAACCGCGTCAACAGGCCGGACACATGACCGCAACCCGCAATGATCAATAATCACCCAAATCAACCCTTGCTAAACAGGGGCCGTCCACACATGACAGGACCATATAGACCATAGATCGCTTTCAGACCTGAGGGGATGACAATCCCAAACGGGTCGCATGCCAGGACGCTTCGGCGCGCGAACTGATCCCCAACTTTCGATAGATTGACTTGATGTGGCTGGCGACGGTGCTTTCCGCGAGCTTCAGGTCGGCGGCAACGTCGGCATTGCGCAAACCTTTTCCAATCAATGCCAGCACTTCGGATTCTCGCGCTGTCAGAGCCGTATCAGGTTCGGCAGCGGGCCCGGTCAGGCGAAAATGGTTCATGATCCGCCGGGCGATGGAGGGCGAAATCGCCGGTATACCCTCAGCCAGTTGTACCAATTGCCGTGTCAGCATGTCAGGTGGCGTTTCCTTCAGCAAATAGCCGCTTGCCCCAGAAGAAAGTGCTGAAACAATATGGGTATCGTCGCCCATTACGGTGGTGACGATCGAGATCGTTTCTGGTCGCAGCAGGCGCAGGCTTCGCAAGACCTCAAGGCCCGACCCGTCCGGCAAACCCAGATCAATCAGGGCCATGTCAAAATCCCGGGAAGCGACAGCCGCGAGCCCGGCGCGCATGGTCGCGGCTTCCTCGACGCGGCAGTCCGGGTAGGCTGATGTGACAATTCCAGCCAGCCAGCGACGCGTTTCTCCAACATCTTCAACAACCAAAGCGGTTTTCATGGTGTACCTCCGGCGTGATCAGCAGGCAGGAAAGCGATGATTTGTGTTCCGCTCTCATTGCTCTGGAATTCGATGCGACCCTTCTGGCTTGTGACCCGGCTGCGCATATTGTCCAGACCATTGCCGCGCGTGGTCTGTTGATCATCAAAGCCATCGCCATCATCGCGGATTGTGACGGACAGGCTGGCATGATCAGACACCAAATCGACACCGGTCGTCTTTGCGCCTGAATGCTTGATCACATTGCTGACGCCTTCCCGGATGACCGAACGCAGGGCATGAACCGATTGAGGCTGAATGCTGATATCAGCCGCCAATGTATCGTTCCAGTCGAGCCGGATTCCGGCACTGGCTAGCCGCTCAGCGGTTTCGGCGCGCAAATCGGCGAGCATGTTTGAAAGCCCCAATCCGGTATCAGGCGCATCGTTGATGATATTGCGCAGATCGGTGAGCGTTTCACGGATCAGGGTATCCTTGCGGTCACTCTCACGGCTGTGCAGTGCGCCCAGTAATTGCGCGCCGATATTGTCGTGCATATCGCGGGCGATGCGGCCGCGCTCTTCGTTGGCACCGCGCTCATGGGCGGCGCGGCTTTCCTCCGCCTGCCGCATCAGATCGACCAATTGCTGCGCGGTCTGGGCATGGCGCGGCCCAAACAAGCCCTGCCCACGCCACGGATAGTGCAGTTCCAGAGCCGGGCTGTCGGCCAGCGCCGGTACGCACAGCAACAGACCCTCATCTGCGATTCTGACGTCAGAATTCGGTGTTTCGCCCACGCGCAATTCCAGAGGTTCGAACAATTTTTGCAGGCTGGCGCGCCACAATTGGGCGCGCTCTCCAACTGGAGAGAAAGCTGAATCGATGACTTCGCGCAACAGATCCTGATCGCTCAGATTGGTACGTTTGAGAACGAGCCGGGCGATGCTGTCGCGAAAAGGCAAGTACAGGAATGTCACCGCGATGAGGGACATTCCCAATGCCGGCCCCTGATCAAGGGGCAGGAAGACAATCAGCATGGCATCGAGCGCGATCAGCAAGACCGCGGCGCTCGCATAAAACAGGGCGCGATAGGTCCAATCGCCCAACTCGAAAAGCCGATAGCGAACCAGCCCGGCTGCGCAACCGATATAGATGATCAGAAAAAAACCGAACGCCCATCGCGGATTGATCAGGCTTGGCAAATCGAACGATCTCGGCAGGGCAACTGTAGTGATGAAAGCCCCTGCGCCAATGAGCACCGCGCCGCCAAGCCAAATCAAAATGGCGCGCGCCTTGGGGTCCTGCCGGGCTGCAAAATACTGCGCCAGCAAGGCCGCAAAAATCGCGAACATTTCAATCAATGTGACCTGATGCAAATTGTTGATGCGCGGCACAGCTCCGATAATCACGATTGTGCTCCAGACGCCGAATATCAAAAGCGCCAGACCGCCCAGCCATTTCCACCCGGGCAATCGATTGGGATAGACCAGAAACAGCGCAATCATCGATATGCCGAAGGCCGTTGCACCGCCAGAATTCAAAAGAACTAGAATCGAAATCAGGGTGTCTGTTGGTGCCAGCCCCTCCACATTGAAGGGTGCGGGCGCGAAGGTGAAGGTCAGCGTCGCCAGGCCACTCAACAAAAACAGGCGCGTCGCGATATCACGGGGTTTCAGGCTCCACACCCATCCCGAAATCAGGAAGGCGCCGAGCCCAACACCGATTTGCCACCAAAACAGGACGGGAAAATGAACCGGGCCATCGACATGATTGAAGACAACCATGAAAACGCCAGCCAGAGCCAGCCCAGCAATAATCAGAACGCCGGCGAGGCGGGTCATTGGCGAAATGAACATGCAGCATGCCTCCCTCGCTGAATTCATGCATCTTTCATGCGCAAGCCTTGTCTATCAACAAGCTGGCGACAATCGTGCTTCATCTTATCCGACTAGAAAGAAAAAGTGTCTCCCTTGATTAGGGGTCAGCGACAACAAAGAAAAAAGGCCGCACCCTGACAATCAGGATGCGGCCTTTTGGTACGTGTTGTCAGATTATTGGCGAAGGAGTTCGACGCGGAACAGATCCAGCGTACCATTGCGAGAGCCCTGTTTGACGGCATACCCCGTCAGGACGCGCTGAGCGCCGCGATCTTCATAAGTGCCATGGAAGTAGAAGCTCGGCCCACATCCATCAGCATTCACGATGAACGTCCCGAGATTGAACCCGGCTCGACCGCCGCCACCTGTCAGGCCTTGAACGTCACAGGTTTCGGACGCTGCGCCGTCAGCCACTGGCCAGGTCATTGAGCCGTCAATGTTTCCGCCTGCATCTACAGTTACCGTACCGATGGATGCGCCCTGATAGCGAACGTCCCAGCTGCCTTGCGGGATATCATCAGGATAGATGGGATTGAGCGAATTGGGATCCCAAACTGCCTGAAAGTCGTAAACTGGTGTTCCGTCAATATGCGTATAATTGCCGCGAATAAATGACCGAGACTGATAGGTCGCTCGTGTGGTTCCGACTCCGACTCGGGGCAAATATTCACCGTCGGCGATGCCGGTTGTCGTTGCTTGATAGTTTCCGTTGCTGGGGAAGCCTGCGCCCGAGCTGAAGCCATCAACCAGAGCGCCTTCACCGGCCATGATCAATTGATTGAAGCCATGAACAAAGAGAACGCTGGGTTCGCCGTTAAAAATGCCCCGGTATACGCCTAGGAATTCGTCTCCCGATGGACCTGGCGCAATAGCAGCAGATGATGTGGCACCAAAAACGGGTGGGGTGGCCGGGAAAATTCCGGACGCACCGTCCACACCATCGGGCGTTGCCACGACACCGTTAAAGACCAGATAGAGACGTGACACGGCAGGCAGGTTTGGGATGCCGGCATTGTCAGCGGCATCGGCAAAGATGGCGAATGTGCGGGTCTCGTTCTGCGCAAAATTCACGCGAACGCTGGCGCTGCGCGGTGCCAGGCAAGTGCCATTGGCCGGGTTGGTTTCACAAACCTGCAGCCTAACCGAATTGGGCAGGAAGGGAGCCGTCGCTGACACATCAATGTCACCGGCCTCACCGATATTGATGGCGGCTGCCGACATGGCGCGAACCTGGCCCTGTGTCTCAAATCTCAAAACGCCGTCGGCGGTGGGTGTTGCCAGAATGGGTACGATATCCGGGGTGGCGGTCGCTGACGCCGTCAGGAAGACCGTATTGACGCCCGGTGTGACGGGCGCGGTGACATTGCCGTCACAGGCATAGGTCAACTGGACCTCATCACCGGCAGCGGCGGCAGTGGGTGTGAATGACAGCACAAGCGATTGCGAACTGTTTGCCGGAATGTTGAACGGCGTATCGGCGGTGCCGACCGGTGTATTGGTGGCATCCGTGCGTCGGTAGGCAAAGGTATAGGGATCTGTTCCCGCCAATGCGACAGAGCAATTGGTCAGCTCGCTATCGCCGGAATTGAGCATTGAGCTGAAGACGGTCACGGTTTGTCCAATTGTTGCTGCACGCGAATTGGGCAGGACAGAGGACCGCAAAACGACTTGCGCCAGAGATGGCGCACTGACCATGACGGCAGCCAGAAACGCTGTAGAAACAAGGCGGATGGTCGACATGAGGAGACTCCAAACAATGATGCGAGAACGTCTGCAAACGATAGCCGCCGCTTTCATGGGTCGCGATAACATGGGTTTAGCGGCAGCTTGCGACAGGTTTGAAAAATCCCACAGAGGCGCGCGCGCCGGTATCCCCTGAACAGGGGAGAGTGGAAATTTTGGTTAGAGCGGGATTCGAACTCACGCCTCACAGGTCACATAAGGAAAATTATGCGCATTCGGAGTTCCCGCTTCCCGGTGTCGCATCGCTCAGCCTCGGGGCAGCCGAGCACCGATTCTCAAAATAATTGAAGGACGCGAGGGATCCAGATCGGCGGGCGAACCGACAACGGCCCGTTTAATCTGACAATGCCATCTATAGGGCTAACGCGGTCACGTTATCCTCGCCAAACCAGCTGTTCAACGTTTGAAGGGCGGGAGCATTCAGCTCTTGCGTGAACAGCACGGCCAGTTGCTTCTTGGGCCGAGAACAGGCCACATAAAAGAGATTTCGATTGCGAATAAACGCTTCTTGCTTGGCGGCCGGAATAGCGCCGCTCGCAAAAAACTCTAGCATTTCGCCGAAGTTATATTTGTTCCAACCTCGCCCTACTACAACAACTACGTTTTCAAACTGCGCTCCCTTCACGCCATGTTTGGTTTCAAACGGTGAGTGGCCGGTATGATACTCAGCCAGAGCCTGGATCTCTGCGTATCGAACCTCTCGCAACTTAGCGATCTCTGCGAGCGATGAGGACATCGCTTCATCGCCCTCACGATCGAAGTCACGAAGCTCCCGCTCCCGATCCGCCAACTTGTCAGGCAAACGGGGCTTCTTCGTTGCCAGCAGGTGGTCCAACACATCGCCTACCGAGCCCGTTTGACGCAAACGAATAAGCGTATCCATTGAGGTCGCCCAATCAGCCTTCTCGCTTGCGCTACGCAAAAGAGGGCGACCGCCACCGAGGCACTCGAACATCAACCCGTATCTATTGTCAGAATACGCCCCGCAAGCAGGCTCAAGAACATCAACAAAATAGGCGATGTACGGATGCTCTTTTCGCGTGAACGCGTCGTTGTACCGGAATACATCGCGAAGACTGGAGTAGCCTTGTTCATCTGCCAACACTCGGTGCGTGAGCATAAGGATCTTCGTGCTTCCGGACGAGAGATCCCAACCTGCTTGGATGAGGGTCGCTTTCACCTGCTCTAGCGCTTCATGCCCTATTTTGGTGGGAAGGTCGCCCTTCCAGTGGTTTCCCTTTTGCCTTTCACCCACCCAGTCGTTTGAATGAAAAACCTTGATCTCACCTGGCGCTTCAGAGTCAACGACAAACTGCGGAAGTTCAGGGCGCATACGATTGAGGACATCTACAACCGCCTGTACAGAGCGGAAGTTAGCTTCCTTTCCGATTTCCTGAACCGCACCATGCTCAAGAGCACCACAGCCCTCATCATAGATTTTTTGCCAATGGTCGCCGAAAAAGCCGAAAAGCGGCGCACCTTCTTGACCAAGAAAATGGGTCTTCATTGCCTCAACCCAATCGGCATCCGTATCCTGATATTCGTCAATCAAAATAATTGGGAAGAGCGACGAGACCAGTCGACGAAACTTCTCGTTCTCCATAAGACGGATCGTCAGCGGAAGAATGTCATCATGGTGAAGCGTGATCCGGTCATCGGAAACGGTTCGAAAACCCAGTTTATATTCCACCAAGCGGCTGCCTATGCCACCCACTTCTTCAAGCAGTTCGTTCCATTTTGGAATTTCATCGACGAATTCTCGCAATTGCCGCTGGAAACCACGAATAAGCGACCAGCAGAACGCGTGATTTGTGTCGCACAGGATCAATGGGTTGCCATCGACCCGGTCAATGATCTGATCTTTCGCTACGTTGGTAAATGTGATGCAAGCAATCTTCTGATTTTGCTTGGGAAACGTGAGCTGGCAGCGCTCAACGAGAAACTCAAGAGCTTTGACGAGGGAATAGGTCTTCCCTGCGCCGGCGCCGGCTTCAAGCCGAAAACTTCGGTTCGCGTCGAGACAGGCGTAGACCTCTTCGAGCGCCTTCTTGCTAGCGATTTCGGCCGGATTTTCGGTATCCCCCATTACTGAGCTTCCCCGTCACCAGGCTCAACAGCGAGCGCTGCCACACCTGCGTCAAGGGAGACGGGTGCATCCTTAGCAAGCCACTGCACGCCTTCATTGAGATACCGTGGGACATTCCAATCGGTTTCTTCGATCGCGTATTTCAAAGCGAAATCAGACTTCTTGAAACCCGATGCTTTGGTCCTCGCTTCCTCCTCCAGAGCCTTCCGACCCGTTTCCGCGAGACCAAATTTCTCCGGATTGGCAAGAATGAACGCGTCTTCAAATGTGCGACCACATGGCCCACCTTCCTCCTCTGGGCACTGAAATGCTATTCGGTACTTGCCCTGCTGCTTTTCACCCGCCGACTTCGCAGCAAGAATTTCCAAGGTCAGCGGATCGTCATTCGAAAACCAGGCTTTGATACAAGCGTTGCTGGTCGCTGTGCCTTTATGAACCTCACACGCTTTGCCACCGGCTTTTTCAACCGAATCCAAGTCAGTGATTATGAGCGTTCTCAGCTCCAGGAAATCGAGTAACTCGAAGAAGCGATGAGCGTATGCTCCGCCCACTTCCATTATCGTTACATACTGCGATGAGAGCTTAGGTGCAGCTTCGTCGGAAGCCTCATACTTCTCGACCAACTTTGGGAATAACATGCGCTCGCTCAGACCTTCTACCAACACCGCCTTGTCAGCAAAAAACAGGTCGCATCGCGTCAGAGTGAGATACTGATGTAGAAATTTTCGATCTTCCTCCGGCTTATCAGCCAGCCCCAGTCGGAGATCCTTCACCTTGGTTTCTCGAACACCTTCCATGGGGCCATCGCATTTCGCACTCAAGAAGTAGCGGATGGTCTCAAAGCCGGCCTCATTGGCCACGTGCGATGCATGCGTGGAAACAACGAACTGGACCGGCCAGGGCTCTTTCCCCTCAGACGACGAGACTAGGTGCTCAGCAATCTTGCTTAGTTGCCGAATGAAGACCTCTTGCATTTGTGGATGCAAGTGAGCTTCAGGCTCTTCAACGAAAATTAGATGCGCCCCCGGAGAGGTCGCCTCCGCGCGATATGCCTTATAGAATCCGACAACCTTCAGCAGAATGTAAATGAGGTTTCGAACGCCGAGACCGTTGTAGGATTCGGGCAGTGGCAACCCTCCAACCCCCTCGTAGCGAACCTTCGTGAATCCAGAGAGCAATCCACTGACGTCCAATTTCGTCTCTGTTTGCAATACCTGCCCTCCCAGACCGGGATATCCAAAGGTCTGAAGCGTGGGCAAAAGTTTCGCCATCTCACCGGCAAAACTCGTGTCGATGCTTTGCTGGATCTCCTCAACGGCCTCTGAAAGCGCTTCGACGATGTTACGATCCTGTTCGTCGGCAAGCCCGGAACTGGCAGCGGCGAACAAGTCTTCCAACACTTTCCCGAGAACGTCTGAATCTTTGGATGTGACGTCATCCAGCCCGCGCTGCGCGTTAATAAATCCCGATTTGAGCAAAGAACGGAGAGCTGGCAGTTCCAGTGCCCGGCGATTTTCAGCGTCATTAGGGTCTTCGGCCCATCCAACTGTCGTATAGCTGCTCGACACTCTTCCTCGGATCAGTCGCAGGAATTCACCCCGCTGATCGCTCGAAAGGGTGCTGTCAGACTAACGCGAACGGGGCTCTGTTTGCCAGGGTTTAGCGAATTTAGGCGGCAAGCTGCCGCCATTCGGCCAGCGCGATTTGCCGGTTCTCCTTGAACCAGTTTCTATCGTTGATATGGCGCTCTAAATTGAAGTGATTGTGGACGGAGGAGTGGACGGCGGCGAACATTTGAAGACTTCGCATTCGCCTGAATCTGAGCATGGCTCGCTCACGTCTGCGGAACGGTAAGTGGCTGTTCTCGGCCCGATTGTTGAGCCACCTCCCCACTTCCTGCTTGTCCTCATTGCCGATGACTTTCATAGCGGCTCGATAGGACCGCAAATGATCGGTGACGATGATTTCTGGATTGCCATATCGCTTCATGGCCTTGCGTAGAAACTTCAATGCAGCATGGCGATCCCGGCGTTTTGTGACATAGGCTTCCAGCACTTCGCCTTCATGGTCGACGACGCGCCAGAGATAATGAGTGACCCCGTTTATCTTCACGAAAACCTCGTCCAAATGCCATTGCCACTGGTCCCAGGCGCGAAGTTTATCAGCTCGTTTTCTTCGAATCTCGGCTGCGAACATCGGGCCGAACCTGTTCCACCAAAACCGCACACTCTCATGGCTCAGATCGATACCGCGCTCGTGTAGCAGATCTTCGACGTTTCGAAGCGACAGCGGAAACCGGACATACATCATCACCGCAAGGCGGATGACCTCGGGCGATGTCTTGAAATATTTGAACGGACTACTCATCCGATGAGGCTAGGGAACTACGCCGCCACGCTCAAGGCGAAGTTCCTCTGACAGGACCGGTCGTTTCCTCTGACAAGACCCATTCAACCTACCGTCGCTATATGGATAAAATAATTCCCGGGATGAACTGTAGATTCGAAGACAGTCACTTCCAGGAAACCGGCAACAGTTCCAGACTCGATCCGACCAGCAAGCTCTTCCAGTGGCTCATAGCACCACGTCACTACATTCATACTCTCAAACAGACCGCGGCGTTCCGGCGTTGTAAAAAAACTGTCAGGTGTCTCGATCGAGTCTGTAGTTTGACCGCGATGCACATTGGCACGGTCTTGTCGCAGAACATCGCGAAAACCCGAAAATGGTACGCCGTCAGACCCAACGAGGTCATCAGGATCAATAGCGGCAATATAATCCGTCACTTCCATAGAACGGTGATAAAGCTGATGGGGTTCGTCATAGGAAATGCAGGAAGCCGCACTCCCATTGCTAGCGATACTGTTCATGAAAAATAGCGATGTTATTAGATCTAACATTACTCATCTCCGTTACCAGCGTTATAGATTAGCACCATAGCGTTTTGGGCTTTGTGTTACTACACCGGTCAAAGTTTTGTCCGTCGCTGCAGTAAGGAGCCGTGGATCCAAATCGATTCCACTACTACCGCACAGTCTCGTGGCTCAAATCGATACCGCACTCATGGAGCAGGTCTTCGACGTTTCGAAGCGATAGTGGAAACCGGACGTACATCATCACCGCAAGGCGGATGACCTCAGGCGACGTTTTGAAATATCGGAACGGGTTCTTCATGCCGCCAATTTTGCGGCTAATCGGCTAACACCGAGTTTCCTCTGACAACACCTCTTCGGAGAAGCTTGAAAAGCGGCAGAAGTCGATCATGTCAAAGCTAAAGCCGTTGTGTTGTCACAGGAAAACTCCGCCAATCGGTATCCTATTCCGTTTCGGTCAATGAACGCAAAACCTCGGTCCGCAATTCTTCAAACTCGGACTCACTGATCAGACCAGCATCGCGGAGCTCGTAAACCTGGCGTAGCCTGTCGACCGTCGAGTCTTGCGAATCTTGGGCCACAGCAGGCGAAGCGGGGGAGCTATCCTGCCGAGGATTCAGGGCAGCGGCGGCCTCGGCGGCCTCACCCGTCAGCCTTTCACGGGGAGCTTCTCCTGCCAGATAGGTGGCGAGACGCGGGGCCGGATTGGACGGAACGCGCATCGAAGCCATATCAAGCAACTGCCGGATGACGTCGGATGCGACAACCGAAATGGAATCGCCATTCGCAAAGTTCGAACCGCGAGAATAGGGTTCTGTTTCTTCGCTCAAAAAACTATCTTCGAAGAGGAATTCGCCTTCGAAACAGGCGCTGACTCCAAGCCGGCCGGTCCCGGACCAGCGCGTCCTCAATCCGGCCCTGTTGCGATACTGGAAATCCATTCCCGTGAGATGAAGAATGAGCGGACTTTGAGCCTCATCATAGCGACTGATGAGATTCACTGTTCCGAAGTGGTCGTCCAGTATGCCGGCCGAGAGGTCAGCCAGCGCCTTGCCAAGCGCGACATGGGCCGTACGCCAGCTGCCACCGAATGACTGAGGGCTACCTGACCACACCATCGCGAGCACGTCCGGCGGGATGAGCACATCAACACTTGCAGAATGGGTCCTGTTCACCGCCCTTTCCTCGAGATCGGCGGTTGAAAACTGCGTTGATATATCCGTCAGCAGGCCACCGGGCAGCTCGGACCGGAAAGACTGCTCGAAAGATACGAGATCAAACCCTTCAGCCGCGGTTATCTGACGAAGCTCTTCGCGCAGCTCGCGTACCCGCCGATTGGCCTCATCGTCCTGCAATTCGCCGTCGAACCCCGGCTGGAAAGCGGCTGCGGTGCGACAGGCCATTGTCAAATAGGGCTGCGGCCGATTGAGTTCCGCCAACGCTGCCCGATAGGCATCGATGACGTCCTGCCGGCGTTGACGCGCGAACCGACGCATATGTTCCGCCTCAACAAATTCATGAAGCTCGACATAGGTCTCCAGATTCCGGCGCGTGGCCTGATGGTAGAAGTAGTTGAAGAGACGCCGAGGCTCGGGTTCGTATCCGAGTTCTTCGCGGATCATTGCTGCAAATGACTGGGTATAAAGCCCGCTAACACCGCCGCTATTGGCGGTATAATCCGTTGCAATCAGCGCGTCCATGAATGGCTGGGAATTCCATCGATGGAAGAGTTGCGCTTCGAATGCCCTTGCGCGCGTCTGAGCCTCGGACCCAACCGGCAAGGCGTAGCTCGGCACGAAGGCATAAGTGTCATCGTTGACATAGCCATAAAACGGATCACCGATAACATCGATCAGGGGCATACGCAGCCGTTGATACTCGGCTTGCACTTCCTCGGCCACCCAGCGATAGGACTCGTGCTCGTAGAGCTGCCGGGACCAGGTGTCTGTCGCACGGTCTATCTGTTGAGCAGCGCTCTGGATCAACTCGATATATTGGCCGACGCCCGGAAGGTATACAGATAGAAGTGCCGGTCCGGCCGTCTGGCCGGCATGGCGCCAGTCTCCATCGGCCGCCGCTTCAAGTGTCTGAAAAACAGCCTCGCCGGTGTCGCGTTCAATTGCAGAGCCAAAGACCTGTTCCGTCGCCATTTCGGCAGCATCCCAAAGGCTGTCTTCGGCCTGACTTCCTGACAGCGATTGAAGCTCGCTCCACAAATCCGCGTCGGATCGCTCTTCTGCAGCAAGTGTTGGCGCGACTTCTGTCTGAAGCTCGGTCTGTGCTTGAGCCGGTGAAACCGCAAACATCGCCAATACTAATCCGGTGACGGTGAAAGAGACTCGATGAAACATATGTTATCCCTACTCGCGACCAAAAAGTCTGACATCGGCTTGCGCCGTACCTAGTAGTTAGTCTGCTTAGTTCATGACGGTGATTAACATCGTTGGCTCAAGGTTTGAACCGCATCAAGGCCGTCTCGTCATGCGACTATAGAGTCCTGCGCTGGCCATTCCGGCTATACCGACAATTGCCATTGCAACGAAGTCGGCACCCGATAGCGCGCTGGTTCCTGATTGGGTAACAACCATTAGAAGCCAAATAGCTGACCCCATTAGAAACCCTGCGACCGGCAGCACCCAACGGCGCGACACAGACGTTAAATATACAATCCAGCAAATCGCGAACCACGGTAGCGCAGTTGTAACCAGAATCGTCAGCAACACGGCCAAGCCCAGGCCAGCTCCCATAATACTTGCCCCAGTCAACGCTCCGTCGCCTGTGCCCTGGAAACCGCTGCCTACCATGACCGCAATGCTTCCCAAGGTCAGGATGATGGCCGCCAACAGGCAGGCCAAGAGCCAAGCGAAAACTGGTCGGATGAAGCGCGTATAGAGCATCACCAGTCAATCACCGCATCTTCGCCATAGACGTCACGCTGATAGGTTTCCCAAACCGAAGATATTTCTTCATCGGGTGCAGTAGCTTCTGTCATCAGGCGAGCAAAAGTGTCTGCCACACCCTCCGGGTTGTGCGCGGTTGTTTCACCCGCGGGTGTCAACGCCAGCTCCAGGTAGTTGAATGCCTGGGGCGGCGCATCAGAAGCTTCGGCCATCAGCACGTAATAGTTCCGGGCGCGTTCGCGCCAGTTTGCAGGGACCGGACCAGATGGCGTGGCAGCCGCTTCACGTTCCGACAGAATTTCGGCCATGTGGATGAGATAGGCGAAGTGATCCTGATACTCACCATAGACACCGGGCGCCCAGTCAAAACCTGACAAGGGGTCAGCACCATCTGCCAAGGCATCGACAATCATACCCTCGGATGTGCCAGGATCACCGCCCTGTATCAGGGAGCCCATCCCGATCCGCATCAGAAGCGCTGCGGATTCAGGATCGGATTGCAGGCTGTTGGCAGCTATTGCGGTACCGGTTTTACCATGACGCTCAATGGTTTCATTTTTCGCCATGGCCTGTGGCGATACAATCAATATGGCCGCAGCCAAGGCAGACACTACCTCTAATTTGACCATGGAATTATCCTAACTTTGAAGACATTATTCAGGCGCGGTATCGGCCTTTATGCCTTCGACCCTACTCGCATGACGCCAGTATTTCACCTGACCGGGTTTTCACAAACAGACGATCACCACCGGGACCCGATGGTGTCCCGGGAGCTTCCGATATTCCCCCGGCCTCCCAAACGTAAACATTCATGCCACAATAATTTGCGCGTCCAGTAAATGAGCCACAAGGCTCGTTTAGCCTCACATCAATTCCATCCGTCCCGGTGCGGCTCAGTGTGACAACGCCATCTGGTTGACAGCTGCCCGACGCAGACCCGCTGCTTTGACCTTGCGAGGCACCGCTCGACGCGGAAATATCATAATCCCAGCGCTCAAATTCCTCGATGACAAAATCCTCGTCATCGTCCTGCCAATCCTGATAATTCTGTGCCTGAGCGGCCTGTAATTCCTGTACAGTTGCCGCAAGGGCCGGCTGCATTTCGCGCGCAAACTCGGCCCAGTCAAAACCGGGCTGATTCCGGCGGCGTTCCCGGTCGCCATAGCGGCGCGCATCCTCATACCCCAGTTCAATCGCCAGATTTTCATCCCGATGCAGCCAGTAGGTATAATAACCCGGAGGGTTACCCCGGTCGTCGGTCTGAATTTGCGCGCCCGCCTGACGAAGGACATTGATCATGGATCTGTTGTTGTGGATCGCCGCCGCATGGAGGGGAGAAATTCCGTTCAGCCGTCCCACATTGGGGTCCGCGCCTGCGCGCAACAGAATTTCAACCATGCGGGTTGCGTTGCGATCCGTTGCGAAGCTGAGAGCCGTAGCGCCATTGGACATGACGGCATTAGGGTCAAGCCCCTGCTCGAGAAGATACCTCAGAGCCTCATGCTGTGCGCCATTCATGGCCGCGATAAGCGTGCTGGTTGTGCCGTCGGTATTGACAAAGTCAAGACTGAGACCGGTTTCGGCTAATCGCGATAGGGCCGCCAGGTCTCCCGAATACGCCATATGGTAAGCTGCAAAACCGCCAATTCGCGTCCCATCACAAAATGGGGCTTCGCCGCGGGCACATGCATAAAGCGGATTGCGTTGATGTTCCGGGCCCAACTCATCAAGAATCCTGATTAGTTCCCGACCGTCGAAATTACGTACCGCCTCCAGAACCTGCGGAAGATACATCTCACGGATTTGAAGGGAGTCCATCGACGCCAGCGGATCGGCTAGCTCATCAAGGTAGTCCGCGATGTCTATATGGCCGTTCGCTCGGGCAAGGTCGGCAGCGCTGCCCCGGTCTGTCTCAATGCGGGCGTCGGCACCGGCTGAAACAAGGGCCTGAACCGTGCTCATATGCCCCTGCATTGCTGCTATCATTAATGCCGTGAGGGGACGGTTTTCCGGGTTCAAGAGCGCGTTGATCGGGGCTCCCGCCGAGACCAGCGGCGCGATGAGTGCGGCACGATTGTGCAAGGCGGCGAAATGAAGGGCGTTCCCTCCCTCGTGTCTGACCATGGAAGGGTCTGCTCCCGCCGCCAGAAGCATTGTAACAATTTCAGTTCTGTCGTTCATCACCGCAGCGTGAAGAGGTGTAACGCCATTCTCAGTCGCTACGTTCGGATCATGACCCGCAGCAAGTAAGCGACCCACAATCTGGGCGTAATTCTGTTCCACAGCGGCCCTCAGCATCTGGCTGTTGGGGCCGGTTTCCGTTCTGTATCCGGCGTCGATCAGGGCCAGAGCGCTGGTTTCACCATAATTGCGCAATGCAATCAGCAAGGGTTCAGGCGTATTGGCCGCGACGCGAGGCCGGACATTTCCACCCGCCGCAATCAAAATGTCAAAAGTCGACTGAATGTTCGGGTTTTCAGCCAAGACGAGCCCGGCATAATACATGAAGGGTAATTGTGATGCGCCCGGCTCCCCGACGATTGCATTGATATCAAATCCGGCATCAATTCCGGCGCGTAAGCCGTCGTTATCATTATTCTGCAGCGCTTCCAGCATGGTGTTGAAATCGACTGGTTCAGCATCCCTTGCTGCACGGTAGGCGTCGATCAGGTCCTGGCGTGTGCGCCGAGCCGCGCGACGCATGTGTTCCGCCTGTACATATTCATGAACCTCGAAATAGCGGTCGAGTCGGTCGCGTGTATAGCGGTGATAGAAATGACTGAATAACCGGCGTGGCTCGGGCTGATAGCCCAGTTCTTCACGGATCATCGCGGCATAGGAATTTTCGTACAAGCCTGAAGCGCCGCCACCATTGTCGGTATAATCGGTCGCAATCAACTCTGCATAAAAGGACTGGGACTGAAAGCGCTCGAACAGTTCAGCTTCAAACTGGCGGGCACGCTCCTTGGCTGCAGAGCCATCTGGCAGGGCATAGCTGGGCATAAAGGCTTCATCATGGTCGTTGATTCGGCCAAAATAGGGATCGCCATAATCGTCCATCATGGGACGATTCATCCGAGCCTCGCGGGCATCGACCTGAGCGACGATCCAGCGGTAAGAGTCATGATCATAAAGTTGTACAGCCCAGCGATCCGTCGCGCGATCAATCTGGTTGGCGGCTCCCTGTATAGTCTCGATATACTGGCCAATTCCGGGCAGGTAGGCGCTCAGTGCGGCAGGTCCTGCAGTTTCCAGAGCGCTTCGCCAATCGCGATCCGTGGCGGCTTCAAGCGCTTGAAAAACTGTTTCCCCTGTGTCGCGATCCAGAGCCCGCCCAAAGACTCGTTCCGTCGCGGTTTCGGCAGCGTTCCATAGCGAGTCTTCCGTCTGTGTACCTGACAGCGCCTGGAGTTGCTCCCAAACACCCGCATCGGATTGCACCGGTGAATCTTGTGATTGCGCCTGTGCACTAACGACAAAAATGAACAAGCTGATACCGACAAAAAAAAGTGATTGAAGGTTCATCGCACACCTCACCCATATTCTTGACTGACAGATTAACGATAGGGCTGCGTAGAATTTGTGACAATGCGGCCAGATGATCCCGGACTCCATCTGTGAGGATGTCCGATAAAATCTAGCTGTTTTCGGTTGGGCAGCCAAGTCCGGCGAAAGGAACTCAGAATGTGGCGTAGTTGATACTTGGCCTGTTCCGGGGAAGCTGAACTAAACGAGCGGGTGCTGTCAGACGAAACCGAACTGGTCTCAGTTTGCCAGGCTTTCGCCGGTTTAGGCGGCAAGCTGCCGCCATTCGGCCAGCGGGTGGTGTCGGACAAAAGCGAACTGGTCTCTGTTTGCTAGGACTTAGCGAATTTAGGCGGCAAGTTGCCGCCATTCGGCCAGCGCGATTTTTCGGTTCTCCTTGAACCAGTTCCGGTCGTTGATGTGGCGCTTGAGATTGAAGTGATTGTGGACGGAGGAATGGACGGCGGCAAACTTCTGTAGACTTCGCATTCGCCTGAATCTGAGCATGGCCCGCTCTCGTCTTCGGAATGGTAGATGTGAGTTCTCGGCCCGATTGTTGAGCCACCTCCCGACATCCTGAGAACCTTCATTTCCGATAGTCTTCATGGCGGCGCGATACGACTTTAACCGGTCTGTCACGATCACTTCAGGATTGCCGTATCGCTTCATCGCCTTGCGCAAAAACTTCAATGCTGCATGGCGATCCCGGCGTTTGGTGACATAGGCTTCCAGCACCTCGCCCTCGTGATCGACCGCGCGCCAGAGATAGTGCGTCTGGCCATTTATCTTCACGAACACTTCGTCCAGATGCCTTTGCCATTGAGCCCAGGCACGCATCCGGTCGGCCCGCTTTCTCCGGATTTCCGCGGCGATCATGGGGCCGAAACGATTCCACCAGAACCGCACCGTCTCGTGGCTCAGATCGATCCCGCCCTCGTGCAGAAGGTCTTCGACATTCCGAAGCGAAAGCGGGAACCGAACGTACATCATCACCGCGAGACGGATCACCTCGGGTGATGTTTTGAAATAGCGAAATGGGTTTTTCATTTGGCGAAAATATCGCCTAACCCGCTAACACCGAGTTTCTTCTGACACTGCCCTTTTTCCTGATGTCGGCTGCAAATATCGGCTAATCCGCTAACACGGAGCTTCTTCCGACAAAGCCCGCCCGACAATCACCGCAGAACTGGCGAAAGCCACCGCACGGTATTCACAAACAGGTTCGCATTGTCGTTTTCGGGCCCGGTTATCGTAACGAAGACCCGGTCCCCGGAGTCGAATTCAAATATGAAGTCGCGGAACAACCCTTGGTCGGTCGCAATGACGACCCGCCCGGTACCGTAGTTGAAGGCAATCATGCCGGCATAAAAATCTGACGTTTCTGAAATCTGCCCTGTCGCATCATAATTAGCCGATCCCGCAGGAAAGCGTAACACGACGTCCTCTGCTTCGCGGAAAACGCCGGCGCCGCAATGAAGGTCAACACGCGACACCGGAAGTCCATCCTGTAGAAGCGGGTGATCCTGGTTCAACGTATTATCGTGCGCGGAAAGGCCGAAATAGTGCGAACAGTTTCCGTTTACCGGATCGGTAAAGCTCGGATAGCTGTCAGAATAGATGTAGCCATCGCGAAACCGGACTGCAAACGCCTCAAGTAGTGGCAAGGCACCACTGCCATTGGGAAAATGGCTGAGGCTTAGAAAAAGCCCCCCGCCTCCGTCCACCCAGCGAACAATTGAGTCCACTTCCTCAGCGGCCAATGGCGAGCGCCAGAATATGCCGCCATTTGGAAGCTGGACGTCATCGTTCGGAAGACCGTGAATGAACAGAACATCCGATTCTGCAAGACGTTCTGCAGAAATGGCTTCATCGAGATAGTCAGTCTGAAAGCCATCCGCCGCGAGAATTTCGAGCATGGTCGCGGTTCCGGACGCGATCCCATTAATCCTGTAGATTGTATCGTGATAACGATCGATCAGGACAGTTGTGTTGTGTCCATTGTCCAGAGCAGGAAATTCTGGCTGATAATCCACATCCACGGTGGCTTCGACCAATGTCCGCCGCACGTCACCGTGGTCCCCGTCGGGTTCCTGTAAAGCCGCCAGTATTATAAACAATGCCAACATTGAGACACTCCATTTCTTCTGAACGGTTTTGGGTCAGTTGACCGCTGTACGCACTGCAATGCTGGTCGAGCCGCGCGAAACGCTCCCGTTATCGGTCACCTCTACAAAAATCCGTCGTGTGGCCGGGCTGAAGCTGATCGGATTGGCCGAGACCGCAAAGACCGCAAAGCTGGAAGTTTCATTGTCGCCAAAGTTGCGCTGCACCGAAGCGGCACGCGGGGCAAGGCACTGGCCTGTTGCCGGATTTGTTTCGCAGATCGTCAGCGTCATGTCTGAAGCCTCAAGCCCGGCAATCCGCGGCCTGACGGTCAGTGTGCCAGCGCTTCCGACATTTGCCGTCGCCACCGCAAACGCTCCAGGTTGGTTGGTTCCATTCAGCGTGAGGATGCCATTCTGGTCCGGCGTGATCGCGATAGCGATCATGTCCGGCTGATCCGCAGCCTCGAAGGACAGGCGCAGAGAGTTGACGCCGACAATCACCGGAGCGGCGTCGCTATTCGCGCAATCGTATCGAAGGGTCAGGTCCAGCGATTCTCCGACGGCACCCGCAGCAGGACTGGCGGCGATGATGAAGGATCGCGAGGTGCCGGATGCAAGATCAAACAGGGCATTCGCCGTGCCGGTGACGGCATTGGTGGCCGGATCCGTCTCGGTATATTCAAACCCGCCGTCGAAAGGCTGAGCGGTTCTAATGGAGCAACCAAGCGCATCCTGAGCGCCGGCATTCAGAACCGTTGCAAAGGCCGTGGCAGGCGTTCCGGAACGAACTGACCGGCTGGCTGGAAGGACCGATGAGCGGACTCTGACATCCCCCGTCACTGTTTCATCGCCAACAATAAACATACGTTCCAGCGTCCGGTCTTCGAATCTTGCCCGGAACCGCCAACGACCGGTCGGCGCATTCGTCGGCAATTGGGCTCCGGCATACCAGTAAGTAAATGGCTGAAAGCCGGTCAGCGTCGTGCCCAGCGTCCAGCTCTGGAAGCTGGTGCCATCGGGCCGGAACACCTCGAGTTCAACCAGTTCGCCCGGGCGCTGATTGCGCAGATAGACAGCCCAATAGGCTTGCTGTCCGGGCTGGAACCGGTCGGCAAAATTCGGCTGGTCGGCGACGCAGGCCGATGAGAAGGACGATACAACCGGCGGCAAGGCATGGGTACGAATGGACAGGACGTCCGGGTCAAAATAGGCGGGCTGGTGACGCCATAGCGACGTTCCTCCACCGCAAGCCCCCGCGTTAGGGTCGATAACCTGGCCGCCACCCGGATTGTTGGCATCATAGATCTGCGTTTCGAAATGCAGATGCGGCGCTGTTGACGAGCCGGAACTCCCGACAATGCCGATGAAGTCGCCTTCCTCGATCCGAGTGCCAACTTCCGCATTCGTTAGAGACCCGGATTTCAAATGCCGGTAAACTCCGACCAGGCCATCGTCGTGCAGGATGACGACCAGATTGTCCTGATTTGCATTGGTACGGCACTGGCGGTCGAAATTGCCGTCGATCTCGAACAGAATTATGCCTGGAGCTGCCGCGACGACCTCGGCGTCCTGCTGATCCATCCGGTCCCACCAGAACGGAGCGGCAAGATAATCAATGCCGTTATGGCCATCATATGTGCGGGCACCGCAATCATAATCGCGTGTGGCTCCGCCCGCAGTATTGAGATCGACAAAATTGACAGTGGCGTGGATCTGCGAATCTTCAGCGCCGGCGGCAGCCCGCAACGGAAATCCGAGCGGAGCAGCGTTTTCCCGGGTAAAGGCGGCGGCGGCAGTCTCTGCCTGCTCTTGCAATCCAAGCTCTGAAATTGCGCGGTTAACTTCCAGACCAAGCGCCGTATCATCATGCGCCGGATGCAGCGGCGTATTCATCATCAGAGCGCCGCCGCCTGTGGTCATATCCTGAGCGGCGATTGCCGTTGAGAAGGCAAAGCAACCAAATGCACAGGTCATTGAAAGAAGTTTTTTCATCGGACTCTCCATACCGCGAGGGCGGCGTATCTTCAGGTTCAGATGGAGAGGTGCCCGGACCGGAGCATGCCTTCAAGCTACACTTCGCGAAGTGCTCAAAGCGAGCGTCAGGGTCTCAAAAAACGAGGTCAGGCGATAATTTTGCGTAATACCGGCGCTTGAAGCCGGCTGACCGGAACGCTGCCCCCGTCCTCGAGCTCGATTTCATAGCGGCTGCCCGGCGTCGATCTGAACGCGGCGATACGGTCCAAATTGACGATATGGGATTTATGCACCCGCATGAAGCGATCTGACAGCCGTTGCTCGAAAGCGCCCAGCGATTTGTCATGAAACAGGGTTTCGCCATCCACCATCGCGATCTGGCTGTATTTGTCATCGGCCGATATCGAGAGGATGTCCTCGACCGGGTAGGTGCGGACTTTGCCCGCGACCCGGAAAGAGACATATTTGAGAGCCGTTTGACCCGGTGGCGACGTCTGGGACAAGCGGTCGATGGCGGTAGACAGGCGCTGTTTGCTAAACGGCTTTGGAACGAAATCCACCACCCCGAATTCGAAAGCCTCAATGGCCCGGTCGGTATTCGCCGATACCACGATCGTTTGCGCAGCATAGCTCGAAAGATGGCGGATCAAGTCGAAACCATCTTCGCCCTTGAGGTTGAGATCGAGGAAAATGACATCGGCGGTATGTGTGTCCAGCCAGCCCAGCGCCGCGACAGTATCGGCAGCAAATTCAATCCGGCAGCCCGGCGGCAGGATGTCCTCACACATGCGTCCAAGGCGCTGCGCAATCAGCGGTTCGTCCTCGATAATCAGAACAGATGAGGGTGCTGTCAGACTAAAGCGAACTGGTCTCGGATTGACGGTAATTCGGTGAATTAGGCCGCAAGTTGCCGCCATTCGACCAACGCGTTTTCCCGGTTCTCCTTGAACCAGTTTCTGTCGTTGAGATGACGCTCGAGATTGAAGTGATTGTGGACGGAAGAATGGACGGCGACGAACTTTTGAAGACTTCGCATTCGCCTGAATCTGAGCATGGCCCGCTCTCTTCTACGGAACGGTAAGTGGCTGTTCTCAGCCCTGTTGTTGAGCCACCTCCCGACATCCTGTTTGCCCTCATTGCCAATCACTTTCATGGCCGCCCGATACGACTTTAGTCGATCAGTCACGACGACCTCTGGATTGCCATATCGCTTCATCGCCTTGCGCAGAAACTTCAACGCAGCATGGCGATCGCGGCGCTTTGTGACATAGGCTTCGAGGACCTCACCTTCGTGATCGACGGCGCGCCAGAGGTAGTGAGTGACCCCATTTATCTTCACGAAGACTTCGTCCAGATGCCATTGCCACTGGGGCCAGGCGCGAAGGCGATCCGTCCGCTTCCGGCGGATTTCACCTGCGAACATCGGCCCAAACCTATTCCACCAGAACCGCACCGTCTCATGGCAAATATCGATGCCGCGCTCATGGAGCAGGTCCTCGACGTTGCGCAACGACAATGGAAAACGGACATACATCATAACCGCTAGTCGAATGACCTCCGGCGATGTTTTGAAGTAGCGAAATGGGCTTTTCATCCATGCATTTTTACCGGCGAACCGATAACGGCGAGTTTCCTCTGACAGCACCACAGATTATGAGTCTGTTTTTCTCGTTGACTTTGACCCATGGCTACGCCTTGTGTGGTGGCCATGACGACCCGCCCCACATACGCACGGCGGTGAGGTCGGCATTCGAACCATTGAAGTGGTTACGAATATGGCCCCAAAAGTCAGCCCAACAACTCCCCTGCCGAAACCTCCAACGCCTTCGCTATCTTCTCAACCACGGTGATCGTCGGGTTTCGCACGCACCGCTCGACGGCTGAGATATATGTGCGGTGTAGCCCGGTGCGGTCGGCCAGCTCCTCTTGAGACCAGCTTTTCTCTTTTCGAAGGCGTACGATGTTGGCGGCGAGGCGTTGGCGAATATCCATGCCTGCAAGCGGACCGCGATGCAGCCGATTGATCTACAGACTATAAGTCTCATTTTCGCTTGACCTTTGTCGGCGGTTAAGGATTGCATTGAGACTCATAGAATACAATGATTGGAGATCAATATGCGCATTCTTATACCGGTTCTTGCTTTTACTCTGACCGCCTGTACCAGCGTTTCGCAATCAACGCGGCTTTCCACCGGACTTGAGGCCGTCGAGTTCAATTCAATCGCATCAGGCTATCTGCCGCGACCAACCTTCGTATCGCTCGAAATGATGAGTGATGGCCAGGAAGCCCTCGCCATCCAAATGGATCAAGTCGGCAACACGCGGTACGAGTATGGAATTGATGTCCATCATCAATTCCGGATGCTGCCCTCAGCTGTGCCTGAATATCTCACATTGCTCGATCAATATGATCGCTGGCGTGAGACCGCTATTGATCGCGGCGACGCCATCACACGCGAGATGGGTCGGGCACCGGCCTGGAATGGCGAACTCAAATTTGAGTTCCATTCAGGTAACGCGCAGCGCCACTATCTTTTGGTCTCATTCTGCGCAGTTGGCACCTGTCTGGATGACGAATCACTAGGCTTTGATTCGGTCAATGTCGGCCGGTTACGCCAGATATTGACCGATTGGCAGGCCGGTGAACTCCAGTCCCTGAACGTCGATGCGATCTACAATTGATCTGTTAGTTTTGGCCATAGACCGTTTGTTTTCGCGAAATCCAATGTAGGGGGACACGCCCCCTATATTGCTGTTCTCTATGAGATAATTGGTTTTCGTGGTACAAATTATCAACGAGTCGAATCTGTTGGAACTAGAACTATGCCAAGCTTCCCAGCTACCGCTATTGATGGCCTGCGAAAAATGCGCCCGCGCTATACCAGCGCCTCGGTTCATGAACAGGCCGAATCGAAACTCGAGGCGCAAAACTCCCTAGAAGCGGCGTCCAAAAAACTAATAGCCAACGAAATCGGAGAGCTTGTGAATCTGAGTTCGCAAGAGCTTGAATGCCATGTGGCTGACATTCTTGAGATACGACAACGTCATCGCCGAAATGTGATTTCGATGGATATGGTCGCCAGTTATGCAAGCGCTCGTCACATCATCAAATCAATCGTTAGCGCCTCACAAAACCTCGTCGAGACTTTCAGCGGCCTAGAACCAGAAACAATTGCCAATCTCTCACGCCACTTAGCCGCTGACTGGACCAATGACGGCACGATTAGTTCAGTTGAAGATGGCGTCGAGGTTTTGAGTTTTGCTGCTGAAAATCTGGCACGCTCACAGCCCTGCACCGCCGAGAGCCGTTCTGAACAATTGCTAGCAATCGCATCTGAAGCAATGAATTTTGTAGGCGCCACAAACGCGCTGGATCAACTTCAATCTGATCGCATTTTTAGGTCGTGGCTCAAGACAAGACCATCGACTGGCTGCCGCGAGAATGGTCTAGCAAGTCTGATTATATTTATTGAGCGCTATCATGATGCGGCGGCATCCGCATTGGTTTGCATTTCATCTAGCGGACCACACCCGCCTTTGGCGCGAGAGGAAACGGCAAGCTATCTGATCGCTGCCTATGAAGTGATAACTGGGCTACCAGCGACTCATACACCGCGGTCGGGCACTAAATATGACGGTGGCCCGCATTCGGCTGCGGCAGTTTTTGTCGCCGGTTTGATGATGGATTTCGAGATTGGACTGGATGTATCGACCAGGAAGTTGACCCCACAAAAAGCAGCCGGGCTAGTTCGAAAACGGCTGGAAATACGCCGTGATTGTCGCAAGCGTGGTCAGATAATTTGAATTTTGTGATCGCCAACTCGCAATAGTCGTATGAGTGGAAGGCTTCTTTTTCGTTTCAAAAGGAGCCTTTCATGCCTGTATCAAACATTCCGCAAATCGACATGGTGCCGCTCGGAGACCTGCGGGCGCGTGGATCGAACCCTCGCAAACACCCTCAAAAGCAGATCGAATTGATCGCTAAATCGATCCAGAATTTCGGATTTACGGCTCCGGTTCTGATTGATGAAGCCAATGGCATCGTTGCGGGTCATGCTCGCATCGAAGCGGCCAAATCGATTGGCATGGAGGCTGTGCCCGTCGTTCGCCTGGCCCACCTCTCAGAAGCTCAAATCCGTGCTTATGTGATTGCTGACAACAAGCTGGCTGAGCGCAGCGACTGGGACAGCGATCTCTTGCGTATCGAGTTGTCCGCCATCGCTGATCTGGACTTTGATTTGGGTGATCTTGGATTTGAGGCGCCCGAATTGGACATCCTGTTTGCTGATAATGTCGAGGATGATGATGATCCTCCGCAGATGGTTGATCGCGCCACAAAGGCGATCTCCCAGCCCGGCGACATCTGGCAAATTGGGCCTCACCGGCTTGGTGTCGGAGATATCCGTGATGAGAGCCTTCTGAACGCTCTCATGGACGGTCGCGAAGCACGGATGGTGCTAGTTGATCCGCCCTACAATGTGAAAATCGCGAGCCATGTGCAGGTTAAGCCGAAAACCGATCACGCCGAATTTGCCTTTGCCTCTGGCGAGATGTCGTCAGAGGAATTTGCGAGCTTCCTGTCCGACACCTTCAAGCCAATGCGTAACCATCTTGTCGACGGTGGCCTGTTTTATTCCTGGATGGACTGGCGCCATCTGCCTGAACTGAACCGTGCCGCGTTTTGTCTTGGAATGGACCAGATCAATCTGTGTGTCTGGTGCAAAACCAATGCGGGCATGGGCTCGCTTTATCGCAGTCAGCACGAGCTTTGCGTCGTCTTTAAGTGGGGCAACCAACCGCACATCAACAATGTCGAACTGGGAAAGCACGGCCGCAATCGCTCGAACGTCTGGGACCATGCTGGCATGACGAGTTTTGGGGCAGAGCGCGATGATGCCTTGAAGGATCACCCCACCGTCAAGCCGGTCAAACTCCTGGCCGACGCAATTCAGGATGTAACGCATCGCTCAGACATTATTCTCGATGGTTTTGCCGGATCGGGTTCAAGCCTGGTCGCAGCCCATCAGACTGACCGCATCGGGATCGGCGTAGAAATCGATCCTCACTACTGCGATGTGGCGCTTCGGCGTTTGTCGCAGACCACCGGCCTTCCGCCCATTCATTCCGCCACGAATGACACTTTTGAAACGCGCGCTAAAGCGCAAAACCAACAGGAGACGGCGAAATGAGTACGACCGGAAACAACCGAGCAATCGGATACGCAAACCCACCCAAAGCCCATCAGTTCAAGCCCGGACAGTCAGGCAATCCCAATGGCCGGCCGAAAGGCTCGCGTGGGCTGAAGCAGGTGGTCCGCACAGCGCTAGCTAATGAAGTCGATCTCATCGCGGGCGGAAAGGACGTGACGATGACCAAGCGCGAAATCATCGTTCACAGGCTGGTCCAGAAAGCGGCAAACGACGATTTTCGCGCCATTGGTCTGGTCCTCAATCTCGACCTCAAATTCGACATCGCAGAAGAGGCGCGCGACGCGTTGCATGACCCCGCCCAGCTTGAAGCCGAATACCGCGAAATCCTTGATCGCTATGTCGTCCAGTTGGGTGCCGACGAACAAGACGCACCGGCAGTTCGCAAATCTCGCAAGTCGAAGAAGGAGGCCGGTCATGAGGGATGATCTGCCGCTATCACAGCCGACGCCGCGACTGTTTGGCGCTCTGGTCCATTTGAAGTTTCGCGCCTTCTTGGCAGCGACGTTTAAGACGCTGGATCCAGGCCGGACATTCAGCGATGCACCCTATCTGCACATTCTGGCCGATCATGTCGAGCGTATCGAGCGTGGGCAAATGGCACGTAGCTATGTCAACGCACCGCCGCGCTGCGGCAAGTCGATTACGTTGACGGCGGCCCACATAGCCTGGCGTCTGGGCCGCAATCCACGCACGCGTATCATTCTGGCCTCCTACTCAATGGACCTCGCGATCGAACAGCTCAAGCGCGTTCGCCGGATCATGGAAGCCAAATGGTATCGCCAGGCTTTTCCCTACACCATTGCTGGCATCGGTCTGACAGACGGACTTATCTCGACCCAGCTGGGCGGATATGCGCGTGCCACATCGGTTGATGGTCTTTTGACGGGAACGGGCGGCGATCTCATCATCATGGACGACATCATCAAGGCTGACGACGCGCTTCGCCCCGAGGCCCGCGCCAAAACGCTTTCCTGGTTTCGGTCAACGGTTGCGACACGGCTCGATGATCCCAAGACTGGCGCCATCCTCCTGGTCATGCAGCGTCTGCATGAGCAGGACCTCACCGCCGAGCTGCGCGACACGGGGCGTTGGTCGGAGCTCAGCCTGTCGCTGACGGCTGACGTTCAGGAAAGCTACGAACTTCTCGACGGCCATATCATCGAGCGTCAGCCCGGTGATGTTCTGGACCCGGAGCGCATGACGGATGACTGGGTCGAGCTGCGCAAGGCCGAAATGGGTAGCTATCACTTTCTGGCCCAATGCCAGCAGCGCCCAACAGCTGACGGATTAGCCATTTTCAAACCAGAATGGTTCAAGCGCCGCAAGCGCATCCCAACTCAGGGGCAAATCACCATTTCGATCGACGCGGGCGTGAAAACCGGGCCTGAAAATGATTTCACCGTGCTCCAGGTTTGGAAAAGCCATAAGAACAGGTTTTACCTCATGGATGTGATCCGCGTGAAAGTGGAGATGCCCGGCCTGGTCAAATTGGTGCGCGACCAATGCCTCAAACACAGCTATTGCGAGTTGCTCGTCGAGGATGCGGCTAATGGATCGCCGCTCATCCAGACGCTTCGCGGCAATCTCAAAGGTGCTGATCTTATTTCAGTACGGCCCAAGGGCGATAAATTTTCCCGGGCTTTGGCCTGCATTGACATAGTTGAATCAGGTCGCGTCCACATCCCTGCGGATGCACCCTGGGTCAAAGATTTCGAGGACGAAGTACGCGTCTTTCCGGGTGGTCGAAATGATGATCAGGTTGATGCCATGAGCCAGTATCTGGGCCGCGAGCAAAGAAAGCCGGACACGGGCATTCCAGTCGCTCCCATCACGGTCACCGGCGATGACTAAATTGGTTGAGGCTTAGCCATCGACTTCCCAAATAGCCCGATCAGAAGGCCTACCTATCGCCAACTGACCATCACGCTCGACTTGTTGGCCGCGCCAAGCATGGGTGCGGCCCATGGAGTCCGACGAGACATTTCGCCGCTTGATGGCAGACGCGACCGGCAAGCTCGAAGACGCCGCCACGATTGCTGCTGATGGTCAGGCGCGCGGCCTTGATACTGGCGCCCGCACAAAACTGACCCATGACATTGAGCGCCTGGCGGCTGACGCTGGCGCGCTCGCCCGTGCGGCCCGATGCGTTCTCGAGGCCAACCCACCGAACGACTGATCAAAGCCAATGTTTGCGCTGGACTTCGCGGCCACACCAAGCGTTGGTCACATCCATGCCAGGCCCCAAGCGGGTCTCATGTCAGTAGGGGCAGGCGCACCGCCTGCCCTGACAACAGGAAAAGGCATACACCCATGACCAAGACAGCAACCCAAGCACAAACGACGCCCAAGCGCTCTGCACAGGCGAAGACCAAAACTGCCGCCAAGGCACCAAAACCAGTGACCAAGGCTGCCAAGGCCAAGGCATCCAGCCCACCCAGACGCCAGACCAAGCAGGCCCAATTCATTGCCTTGCTCAAGCGCAAGGACGGCGTGGATATCGCGACTTTGAGCAAGGCCCTCGGCTGGCAGGCCCACACGGTCCGCGCCGCCCTCTCCCGCCTCAAACAGGCCGGCTATACGCTGGATAAATTCTCGGACGGTTCGCCGCTGCGGACTTTCTACCGCATCGAGTCCGGCTCAGGCGAAGCGGGCAATGCCGCCAAGTCCCTGCCGCATGGCGCGGTGGCGGATAACCACAAGAGCGCGGCCTGATGGCGACTCGTACAACGTTCCGACGCAGCGCCGAAGAGGTTCGCGCCATTATCGCGGACCTCCCGGCCCGCTCACGCGAGAATCTGATCACGCTCTGGCGGCGCGAGCTCAAAGACCATCCTCCGCGCAAAATGAGCCGCGAGATGATGGTGCGCATCCTGGCCTGGGAGATGCAGGCTGCCATCTTCGGTGGTCTCAACGCGGCTACCCGCAAAAGACTGGAACGCATCGCATCGGGAGCAAGTCTTCGAACGCCCGCCCCAGCCGTAACGCCCGGCGCGCGTCTGGTGCGCGAATGGAATGGCGAGACCCATGTCGTTGATGCCGGCGAAGATGGCCACTTTGTCTGGAAGGAGACGCGCTACGCCTCCCTCTCGGCTGTCGCGCGCGCCATCACAGGCGCGCGCTGGTCAGGCCCGCGCTTCTTTGGGCTGGTGGCAAGAAAGGGGGACCATGCTTCCGGCAGCGTTCAAAATGGGGACGGCCACCCATGAGGGAGAAACGCCTCATCCGATGCGCGGTCTATACCCGCAAATCCTCCGAAGAGGGTCTCGATCAGGATTTCAATTCGCTCGATGCTCAATATGAAGCGTGCTGCGCCTATATCGCCAGTCAGCGCGGTGAGGGCTGGAAGCTCGTAAATTCCCGATATGATGATGGCGGCATCTCGGGCGGGACGCTCGAACGCCCCGGCCTTCAACGCTTGATGGACGACGTTGATGCCGGGCGTGTCGACATGATCGTCGTCTACAAGATCGACCGGCTCACCCGGTCACTCTCGGACTTCGCCCGTCTGGTGGATCGGCTCGATGCCCGCAACTGCTCCTTCGTCTCAGTGACGCAAGCCTTCAATACCTCCACCTCGATGGGGCGGCTGACCTTGAATGTCCTTCTCTCCTTTGCCCAGTTTGAACGCGAGGTCACCGGCGAGCGCATTCGCGACAAGATCGCCGCTTCGAAAAAGAAGGGCATGTGGATGGGGGGACGTGTCCCCATTGGCTATCGCTCAGAAGGACGATCACTCATCCTCCATGAGGAAGAAGCCCGTATCATCCGCCTGATCTACGAGCTCTACCGCAAGCATGACTGTCTGCGTGAGGTCGAGCTGGAACTCAGGTCAGATGACATCTGCACACCGACCCGGACCTATTCAAATGGACGGGTGACCGGTGGAACATGGTTTTCAAGGGGGCAGATCCACCGCATCCTGACCTCGCCGCTCTATGCCGGGCGCATCGCCCACAAGGACGAGGTTTTCGAGGGCCTGCATGAGGCCATCATCCCAGACGATGACTGGGCCGATATGCAAGCGCGCCTCGAAGCCAATGCCGGTGGCCGATTGCGGCGCCAGCCTGGCGATACCAAGCGCACGCCCATCCGCCATGCTTCACCGCTGGCTGGAAGGCTTTTTGATGAGACAGGCGACAGGCTCACACCCAGCCATGCCAACGCACGCGGCAAACGACTTCGCTACTATGTCTCGCGGCGGCTGATCACCAAAATGGGGGACACATCCCCACAAAGCCCAGGTTGGCGATTGCCTGCCTTGCCGCTGGAAAAGGCAGTGGGCCGCGCCATAGCAAACCATCTCGAACACTTGCAACGCAGTCATCGCCTGCTGACAACGCCCGATGTGGCACAGCTTCGCGCAATCGGATCTCGCCTCACACCCCTGATCGCAAGGCTGGAGGCGGGAAAGGCTGACACGCTCCGGGCTCTGGTAGGCCGTATCGACATCGAAACCGGACTATTTAGGGGGCACATCCCAATCAAGGCACTCAGCGATGCACTCAGTGTCGAGCCATCCAGAATCGACGCCAATAGCCTCACCTTCACCGCCCCCTTCACCATCAAGCGGCGCGGCATCGAAGCCAAAATCGTCTGCGGGACGACAAGTGCGAACGTTGATGAAGTGTTTGTACGGGGGCTGGCGCAATCCCATCACTATTTGAAGCGGGTTCGAGACGGAGAACTGGTCTCGAGTATCGCTCGCTCCAATGGGGGGACACAGCCCCCAATTCGGCACAGATTGAAGGTGGCTTTCATCTCGCCGCGCATCGTTGAAGCCGTTCTTGAAGGTCGCCAGCCCGCCGACCTGACCCTTGAGCGGCTCCTGCGAACACCGATTCCACATGATTGGGCCGACCAGGAGCGGCTGTTTGGCCTGAAAACACCCTCCTGACAGTACTGCATTTCCCTGCTCATTTCCCTGTTAATTTAGACACCCAACGAATGGGTCACCCAATGCTGGCTGAGAAATCGCGAGATTCAGCGTCCGAAACATGTCCGAAAATCGAAGAATTTCCCTGTAAATTCCCTGTAAACAGCCCAAACCGCTTCGCCAATACAGGCGGGCAGAGACCAGGCGCGAATTTCGCAGGCAATGGTGCAGATCATCCGGTCTCTGGATTTTCACTGCACGCTAAGCGCCGCAAACACGGGGGGATTCCCAGTGTGGATGTTTTTATCTTTGTATTTAAGGGTTTATGGCGGAGAGAGAGGGATTCGAACCCTCGAGACTCTTCCGAGCCTACACACTTTCCAGGCGTGCGCCTTCGACCACTCGGCCACCTCTCCGCTGGAAGGCGCGCACAATAGCCAAGCGGCCTTGCGGGTCAAGCGCAACAGGCCGCTAGAAGCGCCGGTAAATGCGCAAGCGCAGATATTGATCCCGCGCCGCGTCCGAGACGGCCATTTGCGCCCCCGCATACCAGCGCCACTGATCATTGAAAGCGCCACTGGCCACCGGTCCGACCGTATGGCGCTGGCGGTCAAATCCGGGCAGGCCGTCCGAGAGATTGCCATACCGGCTGAAGGCCTCCGCGCCGATGCGAAGGCCGTTATCCAGACGGTAGGTGAGTTGAGACCGCGAGCTGAAACGCAAGCCGTCTCCGGCATTGCTTCCGGCATCCCGATCGGCAATCAGAATGGCGCGCCCCCGCCAGCCACTCTCGAAATTCCATTGATGCGCCCAGTTCACCCCCAGCCGGTGCGGGCCGTTGCCTTCATTCAGCCGCGCATCAAAACGCAACCCGGCGGCATAGCCGGATTGTGTTTCCTCGCGATATTGCCAGAGCAATTCCGCCCGGGCGAAATCAAACCGGTTGCGCTCACCGGTCTCGGACGCAAGCTGGACTACACCGCGCAAGCGGAAACGGTCATCAAAGGCGTGCTGATAATGCAGGCGGGTTGAGAGCCCCCATTGCGACTCTGCCTCCAGCACACCGCCCGCACGCCACTCCCAGGACCGGTCACCGGCCTCGACTTCGGGACTGAAGACATTGCCGCCCTGCGCCCCGGCCGTGGCCGGCGCCAGACAGGTCAGGACCAGAGAGAAAAAGAAGACGCGCCATATCATGCGGTCACAATAGACGCCGGAGACCCGGATCTCGCGCCTTGGATACACCTCATCCCATCACGTATTCCGCCGCATTTTGTGATCAGACCCGGTCTGGCAGTCGGAAGCGGACGGCTTATCTAAGGAGCTCAATCTTGATCACAGGAGGCCGCCATGGCCTGGTGGAATAGTCGTTGGAAAACCGAAACCATCCCCGCCGATCAGGCGCTGCCGGGACGGGATGCGCCAATTATCGCGCCGCTTCCGCATTATGTGTCCGGGGCATCGCTGACCGATATCAATCCGGGCGAGGAAGTCATCTTCTTTGCAATGGGCTGTTTCTGGGGCGCGGAGCGTATTTTCTGGGAAACGCCGGGCGTGGTCTCCACCGCCGTTGGCTATCAGGGCGGGCATACGAAGAACCCGACCTATCAGGAAGTCTGTTCCGGCGGCACAGGTCATACCGAATCTGTGCGCGTCGTCTATAACCCGGCCCGCATCTCGCTTGAAGACCTGCTGAAGCGCTTCTGGGAAGGCCATGACCCGACGCAATGCATGCGCCAGGGCAATGATGTCGGCACGCAATACCGTTCCGCCGTCTACTGGACGACGGACGCACAGGAAGCGGTCGTCCGCGCCAGCGCAAAAATGTATGCCGAGGCGCTGGATCAGGCCGGCCGGAGGGACATCACGACCGAGCTCGCCCCGGCCCCGCCCTTCTATTACGCCGAGGATGACCACCAGCAATATCTCGCCAAGAATCCCGGTGGCTATTGCGGACTGGGCGGTACCGGCGTCGCTTGCCCGATCAGCGCCTGACCGACTAGCTGCCCTGGAAATGTGAATCCCCGCAATGCCGCCGCGCGGCATTGACCGGCGCGGTGCGCTCATCTGCAAGAGGTTCGAAAACAATTCGCCGATTTCCAAATCGGCAAGACGCCGGAGCATGGGACAGAGAGGATAGCCGAATTCAATTCCGAATGGAGCTCGCTTGACCCTCTCATCCCTCCCCCGCCATCCCGTAACGATCGCTCGTCTGTCGGGACTCGCCTATCTCGCCATCATACTCTGTGGCATTTTCGCCCAGATCGCTGTCCGTGGCAGTCTGATCGACTGGCAGGACGCCCAGACGACGGCGTTATCCATCGTGGCGCAAGACACACTGTTCCGGCTCGGCCTGCTGGCCGATTTTGTGGTCTTCGCACTAGATATCCTGCTGGCGGTGACCTTCTATCGCCTGCTCGCCCCCGTGGATCGGGGGGTCGCGCTCTTCGCCTTGTCCGCGCGGCTGGTGATGAGCGCGGTGATGGTCACAGCGCTGCTGGCCCAGACAGCCCCGCTCCTGCTGCTGGGCGATTCGCTGATAGCAGGCCAGCTTGACGCCGAGACCGCGAATACGGTCAGCCTGTTTTTTCTGGGACTGCACAATGAAGGCTATATTCTCGGCCTGATGCTGTTCGGGCTTCATTGTGGCGCGCTGGGCATCCTGCTCGTCCGCTCCAGCTATTTTCCGGCCTTTCTGGGTCTACTCATGGGTCTGTCCGGTATCAGCTATCTGGCGCTGGGCGTCGTTCATTTCGGAATACCGGCGCTCAGCGGTGTCAGGGGGCTGCTGCTTCTGCCCGCCGCCTTGCCGGAATTCGTCTTCGCCGGCTGGCTGATTGTCATCGGCCTCAACCGGAAGAAATGGGAGGCGCAGAACGAGCCGGCCAGCAATGCGCCGAGGGGCAAATGATTTCTCTCAGGTGAGGGCCGAATTCATGTATCCTGCCTGAAACCTTTGGCGGAGATCAGACATGATGCAGCAAGTCCTGAAGATAACGGCGAGCACAATTGCAGTGTTTTTGCTGCTGTCTGCGCCCGAGAGTGCGGCGGCGTCATTTGACTGCCGCGCCTGCGAGACGGCCGAGCGGTTTTATGAAACCCGTGAAGAGGCACTGGCCTGGACCGGACCGGCCAACGCGCATTTGCTGGAAGATCTGGTCGAAGCGGTTCGCAGTGCGTCAACGCATGGTCTGGATCCTGAGGATTATCATCTGGCTGCGCTGGAAGCGCTGGACCCGCAAACCGCCAATCGCGATGCCGACGAATTGGCCACGGATGCCTATCTGACCCTCGCCGCACATCTGTTGAGTGGCCGGATCAATCCGGTGTCGATTGAACCGGATTGGACCGCCGCCCGTCGCGGACGTGACCTTGCCGCCTATCTGCAGGGTGCGGTGAGCAGCGGTGCCATTCATGAAAGTCTCGACGCTCTCGCGCCGGTTCAGCCGGGCTATCAGGCCTTGCGGGAGGCGCTGGCGCATTATCGCACCCTCTCCGAAGAGGGAAACTGGCCCACAGTGGACGCTGGTCCGACCTTCCGCCCCGGCGACCGCGATCCTCGCGTGGCGCAGTTGCGCGCCCGTCTGGCCGCCACCGGTGACATTGACGCCGCCAGTGACGATCCCGAATTTTTCGATGAGGCCCTTGCGGCGGCCGTGCGGGCGTTTCAACACCGCGCCAGCCTCGATGCGGACGGAATTGTCGGTAGCCAGACACTGGCCCAGCTGAACACACCGGTCACCGACCGGGTCCGCCAGATCGAGGCCAACCTGGAACGCTGGCGCTGGTTGCCGGACGATCTGGGCCGCCGCCATATCCGCGTGAATATTGCCGATTACCGGCTGGAAGCCTGGAATAACGGCACGGTCGAACGCACGCATGATGTCATTGTCGGTCAGCTCTTTCGGCGCACGCCCGTTTTCTCCGGCAATATGAGCTATATGGTTCTGAATCCGTGGTGGGAGACACCGCCAAGTCTGGCGGTTCGCGACAAGCTGCCCGCCTTCCGGCGGGATCCGTCTGCGGTGAGCCGGTTGGGGTTCCAGGTGATTGACCGCTCCGGCAATCTGGTCGACCCGGATACAATCAACTGGGCCGAAATTCCGGCCCGCAACTTCCCCTATCGCCTGCGGCAGGCCCCCGGCCCGCTGAATGCGCTGGGAGAAGTGAAATTCATGTTTCCCAATCAGCATAACGTCTATCTGCACGACACGCTGACGCGGGGCCTCTTTGCCCAGCGGCAGCGCAATTTTTCGTCGGGCTGTGTGCGGGTGCGTGATCCTCTGGAACTGGCGCAATGGGTGGCGGCGGACGCCGAAGGCTGGACGCCGGAAAGACTGATGTCGGTGGCGAGCGGAAATACTGAGACGCGCGTGACGCTCGCGCGCCACATACCGGTGCATATTCTCTATTCGACGGTCGTGCCGGATGATGTCGCTGGCGTCCGCTTTCTGAACGATATATATGAGCGCGATCAGGCCGTGATGGACGCAATGGATGCGCCGCCGCCGGCCCTGGAGTCACGTTAGTTGATCAAGATGATTGGCCGGGCATTCATGCCCCTGTGTCTTCTCGCCGCCGCGCCTGCGCTGGCAGACAGCAATTTCCTTTCGCCTGAAACGCCGCCCCCGGCAGGCGGGCGAGTCGATCAAACGGCTTTCGATCCCGGAACGGTGGGTTTCACCCTGACCGCACGCGGCGATATCGACGTCAATCTGCGGATTTTCACGCTCTTCGCCCATCCCGGCGAAACCTTGCCTTTGAGCACAGATCAGGCGGTTCGCTGGGCCACAGACCGAGGAGAAACATTCTATGGTGATCGATTCGACTGGACCACGCCGATATCCCCCGGTCTGACCGTCGCAACGCTGACCTCGGACGATGGTCAGGTCATGCGTCTGAACCTCATCGTTATGCATGAGGCTGTTGGCGAGCATGTCGGAAATTACCGCCTCGGCGCTTACCCCGACGAGCCCTATCGCGGCGAAGAGGCCTATATCGCACCCACCCATTTTGCCGAAGTGCCCGAAGGGCTGAGATCACTGCAGATTTCGCCGCACTTCACACTCGGTCAATTCCTGTGCAAGCAGGAAACATCGGGCGAGCCTTTTCTGGTGCTCAGCGAACGGCTGCTGATCAAGCTCGAAATCATTCTGGCTGCCGCGAATGAGAATGGCTGGCGAACCGACAGTTTTGTGGTGATGAGTGGATATCGTACGCCATCCTATAATGCCGGGATCGGCAATGGCCGTTATTCGCGCCATATCTATGGCGGTGCCGCCGATATCTTCATCGACACAGACGGCGACGGACGGATGGATGACCTCAATGGCGATGGCCGGATTGATCGCAATGATGCAGCGGCGCTCTACGATCTCGTTGAATCGCTCTCACAGAATGATGAATTCGGAGATCTGTTGGGCGGCCTCGGCGAGTACGACGCCAACGCCGTTCATGGTCCTTTCGTTCATGTCGATGAGCGGGGCTGGCGGGCGCGCTGGGGCCGCTAGATCGGCCGCCCGTCCGCGGCCAGCTGTTTGCGATAGGCTTTCGCCATTTTCGCATCCAGCCCGTAGAATTTCAGGAAGACCCTGAGGCCACTGGCATCGAGGTCCACCGGCCTGCCATCCGCGACTTCGTGAATCTGGTGGTAGAACCAGTGCACGCTGGCCAGCGCATTGACCACGCGCAGCATGGGAATGGATGAGGCCGGGCCCAGGAGGCCAGGCCCGATGCGGATGGATTTTTCATAGCTCGGCAGATGATCTATCTCGCCGGAGATCAGCCGCGCCGGGCCATCCAGCGCCACACAGAGGGGTCGCGCGAGGCCAATAAGGTCCGCCTCGCCGGCTTCCAGCGCATCATTCATCGCGACGGCGGTGCGAAACCCGCCCGTCACCATGAGCGGCATCTGCGCAAGGTTTTGAACCTCACGCGCATAGTCGAGAAAATAGGCTTCGCGCGCCCGCGTGCTGGCTTTGAGCGGCGGCTCCTCGCCATCCTTCAGGCCTTCCGTGTCGAACATGCGGGGCTGTTCATACGTGCCACCGGAAATCTCGACAAAATCCAGCCCTTCGCCATTCAGCATCTCGATGACCGCCATCGACTCCCCTGATGAAAACCCGCCTTTCTGGAAATCCGCCGAATTCAGCTTCACCGCCACCGCAAAGCCCGGCCCGGCTTCCGCCTTGCAGGCCCGGACCACTTCCAGCAGCAGGCGCGCGCGATTTTCCAGGGGGCCACCCCACTCATCGGTTCTGAGGTTGGACCGCGGCGACAGAAACTGATTGATCAGATAGCCATGCGCGCCATGAATCTGGACGCCGTCGAAACCGTGCTCGCGGCAAATCCGCGTCGCTTGCGCGAAGCGCGCGATCGTAGCCGCAATCTCTTCACCCGTCATGGCCCGCGGCGTTCCGCTCAGCCCGCCCGGCAGGTCCAGTGCGACATCGCTAGCCGAAAGCGGGTTCGGATTGACCGCCTTTGGCGTCTGACGCCCGGCATGGGATAATTGCACCATGATTCTGGCACCTTGTGCCCTGGCGGCCGCCGACCATTCCGCAAGCTTTGCCGATTGGGCATCCGATGGCAGCCCATCGATCACGACATTTCCGGCGGCTTCAAGATTATACCGGTCGATCATGACATTGCCGGCAATCATCAGCCCGATCCCGCCCTCACCCCAGCGCCGATAGAGCGTGATGAGCCGGTCCGTCACACCATTGCGGACATCAGCAAGGCGCTCAGTCATCGCCGCCTTGACCAGGCGATTGGGCAGAGTGAGGCCGCATGGCAGGGTGAGTGCTGAGGCAAGAGGTTGGGGCATTTGTAAATCCGAAAGCAATGACAGGCTGAATGGTCAGTCTCACTCTTCGGCCATCCGCCCGGGAAGGTAAACCTGTTATGTTCAACGCGCCGCGCCTTGTCTGTTTCGATGTCGATTCAACGCTGCTCGCCGTGGAAAGCCTCGACTTTGTTCTGACCCGCAAGCTCGGCCCGGCAGCTGCGGAACAGATAGGGGCGCTGACCTCGGGCGGGATGAACGGCACGATGTCGTTTCGCCAGTCCCTGATGGCGCGGCTGGACCTGACCTCGCTCAAGCGCAGCGATATTGCCGCCGCAGCCGTCGAACTCCGCCATCATCTGACGCCCGGCATGGCAGACCTCCTTACCGATCTGCGCGCGCGCGGCGATCAGGTGCGCGCGGTTTCCGGCGGGTTCGAGGATGTCCTGCGGCTCGCCTTGCGCGATCTGGGTTTTGGCGTCGGCGAAGCTTTTGCCAATCGCTTCCTGTGGGAGGGTGAGACGGTGGCCGGCATTGATACCACGAATCCGCTTTCCGATAATGGCGGCAAGCCGAAACTCCTCTCCGATCTGCGCGCCAAGGGTCAGTATTCAGCGATCTGGATGGTCGGGGACGGCGTTACTGATCTGGAAACCCTGACCCATGGCGCAGCAGATCATTTCATCGGATTTGGCGGCATTGCCCGCCGCGAAGCGGTGGCAGAGAAAGCACCTGATTTTGCAGAAGATGTCAGCGCCTTGCGGCATTTCCTGCTGGGCTAGCCGGCAATCGTCCGGATCCGGATCGTGCCCGTCGCGGCGCGCAACTTGTCGAGCAAACCGCTTGGCACGTCCCCCTCCACATCGGTCGACACATAGCCAATGCCGCCGGACGTATTGAGATATTGCGCAGCAATATTCAGCCCGGCCTCGCTGACTACCCGGGTCAAGGCCGAGAGATAACCCGGCGCATTGCCATGCAGGGCGAGGATGCGCGTCCGCCCGGCGGCCAGGTCGCCCGCCTCCAGTTCCGGAAAATTCACCGATTTGGCAGATCCGCCCGAGCTGGCAAATCGCGCCAGCTTCATCCCGGCATCCATGCCGATGGCCGCCTGCGCCTCTTCCGTCGAGCCGCCGATATGCGGGGTCAGAAGCGCGGTGTCGCACGCCCGTAAGGGGCTGGTGAATTCCTCCTCCTTCGAGGCCGGTTCGACCGGAAAGACATCCACTGCCGCGCCCGCGAGATGCCCGGACTTTAGCGCGTCTGCCAGCGCCTCGACGTCCACAAGGTCCCCGCGCGCATGATTGATCAGGAAGGCGCCGGTTTTCATTTTCGCTATCGCAGCGGCGTCCATCATCATCCGCGTTTGCGGTGTGGACGGCACATGCAGGGTGACGACATCGCTGATGGCCAGCAATTCATCGAGCGAGGCGACGGGCCGCGCATTGCCATGGGCGAGCTTTGGCTCGGTGTCGTAGAAATAGACGTGCATGCCATGACCGGAGGCGAGCACGGATAATTGCGAGCCGATATTCCCGTATCCGATAATGCCCAGCTTTTTCGACCGCACTTCGTGCGAACCGGCCGCCGATTTCTGCCACTCACCCCGCCGGATCGCCGCCAGCTTTTGCGGGATGCCCCGCATCAGCATGACGGTCGAGGCCAAAGTCAGTTCGGCCACCGAGCGTGTATTGGCAAAGGGCGCATTGAAGACCGCGACACCGCGTTGGACCGCCGCGTCCAGATCCACCTGATTGGTGCCGATGCAAAAGCAGCCAATCGCCAGAAGGTCCGGCGCGGCGTCGAGTATATCAGCGGTGATTTTGGTGCGGGACCGAATGCCCAGAAGAGACACGCCCTCAAGCCGGGCTTTCAACTCATCAGGGTCCAGCGCATGGCCGACGCGTTCGATCTCCACACCGGGAATGCGGCGCAGAACCTCATCCGCGTCAGGGTGCACATTTTCAAGAAGCAGAGCTTTCATCGGGCCGGACCTGTTTCACTGCACGGCAGCAAAATCCGATTCCGGCCCGGGGTGAAGCCGTCTTTACTCGGCCGCGGCGATCGAACGCAGCGCTTCCAGGGAACGATCCACGTGCTCATAGGGGCTCATCGCATTGTGGGTCATAACCACATGCGATGTCTGGTCGATCACATAGGTGGTCCGCTCGGTCCAGCCGGGGCGGGCCAACAGCCGCACTTCATACTCACCCATCATGCCGTCAGCGATGGCAAAGACCGGAAAGGCCGACGCGCAGTGCTGAGTGGAGAAATCCGCGAGGCGGTCCGTATTGCCGCCCGTAATGCCGATCACCTGCGCACCCAGCGCCTCGAATTCGCCGATGCTTTCGGCAAAGCTGGCGGCCTGGGCTTCACAGCCCCCGGTGAAAGCGGCCGGGAAAAAGAAGACCACGACCGGTCCATCATTCAACGCCTCGGACAAGGTGAAGCTGGCGGGCTCACCGGCCTGAAATCCCTCAACGGTGAAATCCGGCGCGCTTTCGCCCGGCTCGAGATCGGCCAGAGCGGCAGTGGAAACAAGCGCGGCAGCAGCGGTAGCAAGAAGCGTGCGGAACATGGTGAAACTCCGTATTGTTCACGTCTTGATATAGGCGAAAATTCAGGCTTGGCGAGCCCGCCCTATTTCGGACTGCTATCAGCGGGGCCGACCAGGCGGGTTTCGCCGCTTCCGGGGCCGGTCAGAGCCGCCTGATACGCGTCTTCTGTGGGCCAGGTGCGCAACATGCGCTCATGGCCGTCCGCGGTCAGGAAGGTCGAGCCCAGCAGCCCCAGCACTGGCTGTGCAACAACAATATGTCCGTCCATCATATCGGCTATCCAGTTGGAGAGCTCGGCATAAGCATCGATATCCGGCGTTTCGGGCGGGACCACAACACAACCGTCACCGGATGGCTGCGAGCAGTCGGGGGCATACACACTCAGCGCCGCTTGCAAATTCTGGTTGGCTTCGGCGTGTATCCGTGAATTCTCGACCTGCAATTGCGGCAGGGCGCGCTGGGTAATGGCGTGCTGGGTCTGGGTCCAGGTTCGCAAGCCCCGCAGTGTTTCAGCAATCAATTCCTGTGACGCATCCGAAAGGGTCTCAAGTTCGAACTGGAGATTGATGGCGCTCGCCTGCAACAGGGAGGCACGCATTTCGCGCGGCAGATTGTCGGGCATCTGGAAGCTGCTCGGCACGAAGCCACGGGCAAAGGCGTCCTCGGCCGAGACGGAGGTGCGAACGAGATCATGCAGGGCGACAGAGTTTCGCTGCATGGGCTGATCCGGATCCCAGGCCCGGGCCCAGGCCGACATCACATAGGATTGGCCTTCCAGAAACCGCATCGTACCGTCGAGCAGCTCGATATAGGTCGTGTAATAATCCTGCCAAAGCGCGATATCCGACTGATCCAGAGGCGCTTCCGGCGCCAGTCGCTCAATCGCCGGGAATAACGCGACAGGGGAGATCGAGTAAAACGGGCCCTGCCGCGCAACGACCGCCGTGGAGGCCAGTATCCGCGCATCATTCAGCGCGCCGATCCGTTCAGATCGCAATTGGCGCATACACGCCAGCTGTTCGTTGAAGTAGGCATTCACCTCATCGATATCGTCAGAAAACTGTTCTGTCAGAGTCTGGAAATCCTCCGGCGTAATGCCGGCGGTGAACGAGGCACCGGGATTCACGATATCGAATGTCTGAACCGCATCCATGCACGGCCCCACGCCGCCTAGATCAAGCGTCACGGTACGGATTTCCGGCGGTTCGCGGACCTGAAGATAGAATTCACCCACGCTCGGCCCGCGCGTCCAGCGCGCATCGGTTTCCGCCGGAGTCAGGGTGAGCGCAAATTCGTCCCCCGCCTCCCAATCATAATTGGAGACATCCAGCCTCACCTGCGTTGGCCGCCAGCTGATAACATTGGTCAGGACACGATTGCGCCCCGGCCCGACCGGGATGGCCGTCACCTGCCCCGGCTCCACGCCGAAATCATACCCTTCCAGCACCAGCTCGTCCTCGTCGGTGAAGAGGACGGCCGCGACATTCTCGTCGCGCAATTCCGGCGTGCTCGACAGGGTGATCACCGGCACACGGGCGCACCAGTTCACCACGGCATCAATATCGGTGAATGTGCCCTCATAGCTCTGACGGTCCGGCTCCATCGGCAGGTAGCCCTGATCCAGCCAGTAGGGATTGTTCACATCATCGCTATTGTCCGATTCCACACCCGCATTGCGGATCTGGCACATGGAGCGCACCGGCTGGCCTTCATATTCCCGGCTTTCCGTATTCGGTCCGCCATAATCGGGATGAATGCCCTGATACATGCGGCCCGCGAGGCGTTCGCACAGCTCGCGATTGCGCGCCGTCGGTTCCATTCGCAGCTCTTCCAGCACGTCGCGATGTTCACACCAGTAATCCGATTGTGCGCCCGTAAAGGCGCCATAGAGCGTCTGGATATCGCGGCCGCGCGCATCAATCTCTGCCAGAACGGCGACCTGTCCGCCATTGCCTTCGGTGATCAGCCCGATCGGTTCGGCATAGTCCGGCAGGGAATAGGCACCGCCTTCCTGAAAGCCCCAGATCGTATTGGGATTAAGCTGCTCTTCCTGACCAAACAGACTGCCAAGGCTTTGCGCAAAAGAGGTCATTTCCCCGCGCGCAACCTGAGTCCCGTTCGGGTCATCGCGCCCATAGAGCCAGAGCCGCCCGGCAAGGGCCACAAACTCCGACCTGGGGCCTACCACAACGCCATCGGTATTAATTCCAACATCCGGCCCCAGATCGGATACGGCGAAATCTGTTGCTGCTATCATCGCAAGTGATTGCCCGGCATTGGGGCCCAGAAGACCGATCATCATCGATTCATTCGTCGCCCACATATTCCAGCAATCATCCTGATCGATGATCGCAAAGTCAGGCGCAGACTCATCGAGATTGGCACCATAAATGCCATAGCCACCGTTTTCGCCGGGGCCCAACTCGCGAATAACTTCTGACCATCCGGCACCGGCGCATTCCATCAGGCCATCCATCTGGGTTTGCACATTCAAATTTTGATCCCGGCGATCAGGTTCATAGCGATTGAGGCTGAAGCGACCATTGAGCGCATCCTGAAATCGCTCATCGCCAATGCCCGGCGTGACCGGCCCGTCTTCGCCATCCCGGACATGACGATAATTCATCGGAATGGCGGTGTTCCCCGGCCCCGCCACAGGCGAAGACATGGAATCGGCGCGCGTCAGTAAAACTTCCAGCACGGGATAGTCATTTATCAGCGCCTCGGCGCCGTGGATGAGTCCGGACAAGCCGCCAATGGCGATATAATCGGGCAGATTGTCAGGCTCCTGCTGCGGATCCGGCGCACCCCAGCGCTCCCACATATGGCCCATCGCCCAGCGGTCCTGCAGGAAATGCTGGGCATAGCCTTCATAAGCCAGAGCCAGCAATTCGGCTTCGCGCAATTCATCCTCATAAGCCTCCCGCTCGACATCCGTCATGGAGGCGCGCATTTCGCGCGCCCGTCGTGCCAGCGCCAGCGCATTGCGGTGATGATGCGCATACATGTCGGTCGCCTGTGATCCGAAATGAACGGAATTCATTGCGCCCAACCAGCCCAGAAACTCGTGACAACGCCAGGCATAATTTCCGTCAGAAAACGCCGGGCAGGTCGTGTTCTTGTTCAGCCAGTCATAAAGACCATAGCTGTAATCCGGCAGCCCCGCGAAAAGCCCCGGTGGCGGAATACGTCGCTCTTCAACGTCGGTCGCCGGATCATCGCCCACCGGCGCCACGCCCAGCAATTCATCCACCCGGAAAAAACTGGCATTGAGGTCCACCACATCCAGCGTCGCGCTGCCGCCGCGGCCAAACAAGCCGCGTAATTGGCCAGACGAGTCAAGATAGTCGAATGTGGTATCCGAAACATGGGTGTGTTCCGGCAGAGTTGTTGACGGCGCCTCCTGATAAATCGCCTGCCAGGCATTATTGGTAATGACGCGCGTATCCCAAGCGGCCAGCGCCAGCCAGCCAGCGGCAACAAATGCCAGGGTCGAAAACTTTCGGTTCATGGCTGACCCTCCTCGGGGCGGCATGGACTGCCCGCGGTCAGAAAGACCGCATCAAAGGCCGCCATTTCATTGGCCAGACCCGTCAGGCGGTCGAACTCGTCCTTGCAGACCTGCTCAACGTCCGCGACCGCGACACAGGCGGCAATCGTCTCGCCGCCATCTGCACAATTCATGATGCTCCCCAACGCATTGCCCCAGCGAACGATCGCGTCATTGCGTTCGGGATCATAGTAAAGCTCGATCCCGGGCTCGCCATGACCGCCGGAGATCGTGCCCGCATGGACACAGGTATCGGATCCGCCACACGGCGGGCGCAACTCAATCGGGGGATTGGGGATAGCGGCCGGGCGCTCGGCCTCTGTGGCAGGCTGGACATCGCCCTGTGGCAATTTGACGGGAACCGGCTCGGGCTCGGACGCCGGCGGCACTTCCGGCTCGATGACCTCGGCAATCTCCGGCGTTTCGGCATCCGGGGCGTCGCCACCTCCGCCACAGGCCGTCAGCCAGATCGCCAGCGATATCGCGGCAACGGCCCGAACAGTTCCGGTTTCGGTCATGAGCATCTCCCCTGAGGCACAACCCTAGCACCCGAAGGCCGGCACTCAAGAAAAAAGCCGATCACATTTGGCTTGCCTTGCCGGCCCATTGGCCCTAGAGCGCGCCACGCTTTTTCAAGGCCACACCCTTTGACCCTTCTCCGTCCGGCGCGCCCTACGCCCGCCCCCTTCTTCGGTGACAATCGCACCACGGCCCTGATCGAGGATCTGGCCGTGAAGGGCTGGGCGCATCTGCCGGACGCCCTGCCATCGGCGTTGACGCAGGCCTTGCGCACGCGCCTGTCAGAGCTGGACGCAGCCGATGCGCTCCGGCTCGCCGCCATTGGCCGTGGCGGGAATGAGATGAAGGCGACCGCCATCCGCAAGACGCAGATCCGCTGGCTGGACGGCACCGACCCGGCTGAGCGGCAATTTCTGGACGGGTGCGAAGCCTTGCGCCGCGAGATCAACCGGGCCCTCTTTGCCGGCCTGTTTGAATTCGAAGCGCATTTTGCCCACTACCCGCCAGGCGGCCACTATGCCCGCCATCTGGATGCCTTCGCCGACCGGCCGCGCGACCGCGTCGTCTCGCTCGTCCTCTGGCTGAACGAAAACTGGCAGCCGGGCGATGGCGGCGAGTTCGATCTCTGGTCCGGACCGGATGATATCGGACTGCCCGTCGCCACACTCGCCCCGCGCGGCGGGGACATGCTGCTGATGCTGTCGGAACGCATCCCGCATGCCGTGCGCGAAACCCTCGCCCCGCGCCTTGGCCTCGCCGGCTGGTTCCGGATCAATCCCGGCGTCGGCGGTGTGCTCGATCCGGCGGTGTGAGGTTTGTGCTACGGCTGTGAACCATTCGGAATACTGGTTGACCAATGACCCAAGACCGAATGAGATCATTTCCATGGCGCAAAGCAGCATCCATGGCAATCAATGGACCGATGACGAGCTCGACCTCATTGTAGCCGACTATCTGGCAATGTTGCGCGACGAGCTGACAGGGGTGCCATTTGTAAAGCTTCATCGCGCCAAAGCGATTATGGAGCTGACCGGGCGTTCCCATCGTTCTGTAGAATTCAAGCATATGAATATCTCGGCAGTTCTCAGAGAGCTCAGTTTCCCGACAATCAAGGGCTATCGGCCGATGCAGAATATCCAGCGCGCTATTTTCGATGCCATTGAAAGAGCCTTGCCACAACACGATTGGCTCCACGCCGTTGGAGTTGGCTCCACTATCGGTGTGGGCGAACGGCCAGCGTTATTTGAAGAAGAAGCTCCTTCACTTGCAAGGGCGAAAGCGCCTCAGGAAGGCATGACTCGCCTCATTCGGAAATTTGACCCGGTCAAGCGCGACGCGGCAAATCGGGCGCTCGGATTTGCCGGAGAGGAGATGGCGCTTGAGAACGAGAAGCGCCGGCTCTCAGATGCCGGACGAAAGGACTTGGCAGAAAAGGTATTTTGGGTTGCACAGGAGGAGGGCGACGGTGCGGGTTATGACATTCTGTCATTTGAACCCGATGGCCGTAAACGATTGCTCGAGGTGAAGACAACCAATGGGAGCCAAAGAACTCCATTTTTCCTGTCACGAAACGAAGAATCTCTTTCGCGCGAACGACCCGAAGCTTTTCAGATCCTGCGGATTTATGATTTTTCGCGAAAGCCGAGTGCTTTTAGAATCGATCCACCGCTGAGCGAGCATGTTCGGTTGGAAACTGACACTTTTCGCGCCAGCTTCGCCTAATCACTATCCATCTTCAGGGCCGCGATGAAGGCTTCCTGCGGGATGTCGACGCGGCCGAACTGGCGCATCTTTTTCTTACCCTTCTTCTGCTTTTCCAGAAGCTTGCGCTTGCGGCTGGCATCGCCGCCATAGCATTTCGCGGTCACGTCCTTGCGCAGGGCAGACAGGGTTTCGCGCGCCACGATCCGGCCGCCAATGGCCGCCTGGATCGGAATTTTGAACATGTGCCGCGGGATCAGATCCTTCAGCTTCTCGCACATGGAACGCCCGCGCGCTTCGGCGCGGCTGCGGTGCACGATCATGGAGAGCGCATCCACCGGCTCGTCATTGACCAGAAGCGTCATCTTCACGAGGTCATTCTCGCGATAATCCTTCCACTGATAATCGAACGATGCATAGCCCTTGGTCACCGATTTCAGCCGGTCGTAGAAATCAAACACCACCTCGTTGAGCGGCAGATCATAGACCACCATCGCGCGGCTGCCTGCATAGGTCAGAGCCCGGCAGCATGGAATCGGTCGGGCGCTTTTCATCGGTGATCGTGTCACCGACGCGCGCATCGCGGACCTGTTTGATCGAAGCGTTGAGGAAGCCGATCTCGCCGGGGCCGAGCGCATCGACATTGGTCTTGGCCGGCGTGAACACACCGACGCCGTCCACGCCATAGGTGCCGCCCGTGCCCATCAGGCGCACGCGCATGCCCTTTTTCAGCGTGCCTTCGATGATGCGCACCAGACAGATCACGCCCAGATACGGATCATACCAGCTGTCCACCAGCAGCGCCTTGAGCGGCGCATTGGGGTCGCCATGCTTTGGCGGCGGCAGCTTGGTGACAATGGTCTCCAGCACCTGATCGACATTGAGGCCGGTCTTGGCGGAAATCTCCACCGCATCATGGGCCTCGATCCCGATCACATCCTCGATCTGCTGCTTGATGCGTTCCGGCTCGGCGGCGGGCAGGTCGACCTTGTTCAGCACCGGCACGATCTCATGATCCGCATCAATCGCCTGATAGACATTGGCCAGCGTTTGCGCTTCCACGCCCTGGGCGGCATCCACGACCAGCAGCGCACCTTCGCAGGCATAGAGCGAGCGCGAGACTTCATAGGCGAAGTCAACGTGGCCGGGCGTGTCGATCAGGTTCAGCGCGTAGGTCTGGCCATCCTTGGCGGTATAGCTCAGACGCACGGTCTGCGCCTTGATGGTAATACCGCGCTCGCGCTCAATATCCATACTGTCGAGAACTTGCGCCTTCATCTCACGATTTTCCAACCCGCCGGTGAGCTGAATCAGCCGGTCAGCAAGGGTCGATTTACCGTGGTCAATATGCGCCACGATGGAGAAGTTCCGGATAAGGGATTGATCAATGCTCATGGGGCGGGACGTAGCACTGGCAAGGGCGTCCGCCAAGCGTCCTGTGCGCATGATGACCGGACCCTTGCGAGCGCCGGAATCGCGGCTATTATTCCCATAAGAAATATAAGGTTATGGGGGAGCGGGTGACCGTATCACGACTGGTATATATTTCCCGCGCGCGCCAACCGGTCGCGGACGGCATGGTCGAGGCCATTCTGGAAACCGCGCGGACGAAGAATGCAGAACGGAATGTCTCGGGACTCCTGCTGTTTGACGGCTTGAATTTCATGCAATTGCTGGAAGGACCGACCCCGGATGTTGAGGCGGTTTTCAATGCCATCATTGCCGATGATCGCCACAGCGATGTCGTCCGGATTGTCTCGGAAACCGGCGTCCAGCGGCAATTTCCAGGCTGGTCGATGGGCTATGCCTTTGCCCCCGGGGATCGCCTGCCCGAGGGGAAAGGCTGGTTTCCACTGACCAATGGATCGCTTCAGGCCGCCCTGCCTTCAAAGGTCGATCCCGCCGTGCGGATGCTGTTCACCAGCTTCCTCAGCGTAGCGCGCGCCGCCTGATATTAACGACACCCTAACCGGATCGTCATTGTCTTGCCTGAATTGATGTGCAGATTCGAAACCGAATTCGCGCTGATTGTCAGGAGACAGATCGCCATGTCCATACGCCAGTTTGGTTTTGCATTGATCGCGGCCTTCGGGCTCAGCCTGCCGGCTGCCGCCCAGGATGAGACCGATTACGGCCAGCCCAGCCGCTATTCCGAGGACGTTGACGGTTATTCCCAGGAAGAAGTCGTCGATGCCGTGTCCGATTTCTTCGGCGTCACCGCAGAGGCCGCCGCCGCCGTGGTGGAACGGGTCTTCTCCGATCTCGGCCGCCCCGTCGGCTATGTCGCCGGTGAGGAAGTCGCCGGAGCTGTGGGCGTCGGCCTGCGCTATGGCGAAGGTTATCTGACCATGCGCGATGGCCGTCAGGAACATGTCTACTGGCAGGGCCCCTCCATCGGTTTTGACACAGGCGGCAATGCCAGCCGCGTCTTCGTTCTGGTCTACCGCATGGATGATCCGGACCGCATCTTCCGCCGCTTTCCGGGCGTGGAAGGATCGGCCTATTTTGTGGGCGGCATGGGCGTGAATTATCAGCGCGCAGATGGCATCACGCTCGCGCCGATCCGCTCTGGTGTCGGCCTGCGCGCCGGTGCCAATGTCGGCTATCTGGCCTATTCCCGCCGCCGCAACTGGCTGCCCTTCTAGGCTGACTTCATGCAGATCCGCACCGCTGATCGCGCCGATTACTTTGGCATAAAGGCGGTGCTGGATACCGCCTTCGACCAGCCGGACGAGAGCCGTATCGTCGAGCGCTTGCGCAGCGATGACGCCGACAGTCTCGAACTCGTCGCCGATCATCATGGCGATATCATCGGCACGGTGATGTTCTCCCCGGCCAGTTGTGAACTGGCCTCCGGAGACATTTTGCGAGGGCTCGGCCTTGGCCCGGTCGCCGTGACACCCGCTCAGCAATCCAAAGGCATTGGTGCCGCCCTGATCGAAGCGGGGCTGGAGCATTTTGCGCCCTATCCGGTCGCCTTCTTCTGCGTGCTCGGCGCCCCGGATTACTATGCCCGTTTCGGCTTTACGCCGGCCATCGAGCGCGGCTGGCGATGGGCCGCCGATGACGGCTCCATTCCAGAGATGCAGCAAGCTTTCCAGATCCGGCTTCCGCGGCCGCTGCCAGCGGGTGCGGGCGTCATTCATTACCACCCGGCCTTCGGCCTTTGACACGAATTCGTTTGCTATTGCCGCAAATCCGTGTGACAGAGCGCCCGTCTTCGTGCCGCGCGTAGATGTCCGGTCTTCCGGTCAGGCGGTACGCCATAGGCCGAGCCATCCCTCATGTTGACGGATCGCCGTAAGCCCCACCCTCACATTTGATGAGGGGCCATCAGGCGGCTGGTCTACGCAAGCTCCCTATTTTGAAAAACCGCAATGCGCGGGACCGGCCCTGGCCGTTCCGGCGCGGTGTGTCTGTGAAAGTTGAATTTTGACCCAGTTTACCGATTTCGGCCTTGCCGAACCGATTCTCAAAGCCCTCCAGTCGGAAGGCTATACCACCCCCACCCCGATCCAGGCCGAAGCCATTCCGGCTTTGATGGCCGGCCGCGACCTTCTGGGCACCGCCCAGACCGGCACCGGCAAGACCGCCGGCTTCACCCTGCCGATTCTCGACGCGATTGCGAAATCGAAGGGCCGCGCGCAAGGCAAGTCCTGCATCGCCCTGATCCTCGCACCGACGCGCGAACTTGCCCTGCAGATCGCGGAATCCGTCAAGACCTATGGCCGCAATATGCGTCCGAATGTGGCCGTCGTCATGGGCGGTGTGAAGCCCGGCGGACAAATCCGCGCCATGCGCCCCGGCGTGGATGTGCTTATCGCCACACCTGGCCGTTTGCTGGACCATATGCAAACCGGTGCCATCAATCTCGGCAGCCTGAAAACCGTCATTCTCGACGAAGCCGACCAGATGATGGATCTCGGCTTCATGCCGGCCATTCGCCGCATTCTGGCAGCCACACCGTCAAACCGTCAGACGGCCCTTCTGTCCGCCACAATGCCCAAGCCGATCCGGGCCCTGGCGCATGACTTCCTGACCAATCCGGTCCAGATTTCGGTCGCGCCGGTCGCCCGTCCGATCGAACAGATCACCCAGACGGTTCAATTCCTGGATCGGTCCCAGAAACTCGAACGTCTTGTCCGCGTACTCAGCGTTCCGGAAATGACCAGCGGAATTGTCTTCACGCGCACCAAGCGCGGCGCAGACCGTGTTGCCCAGCGTCTGGTGAAAGCCAATCTCGCCGCCGACGCGATTCACGGCAACAAGAGCCAGAACCAGCGCCAGCGCGCCCTCGATGCCTTCAAGAAGGGCAAGGTCAATATTCTGGTGGCCACCGATATTGCCGCGCGCGGCATTGATATCGACGGCGTCTCGCACGTTGTGAACTTCGAACTGCCGAACGTGCCGGAATCCTATGTCCACCGCATCGGGCGGACCGCACGGGCCGGCAATACCGGTATCGCCGTCGCCTTCTGTGATGACGAGGAAAAGCCGCTCCTGAAGGATATCGAACGCCTGATCGGCTATCGCCTCGCCGTAACCAATGAGGACGGTGTTGAACAACACCCCTCAAAGCCCTTCACCGAAGAAGCGCGCGGTCCGGCACCGGTGAAGAAATCGCGTCCGCGTGGCGGACGCAACCGCAATCGCGGACCCCGTCCGGACGGTCAGGGCGAAAATCGCTCTGCCAAGCCGGCCGGTCAAAAGCGGTCCGACAAGCCGGGCAATGACAATGCTGCACCGAACCGTTTCGGGAAGAGCAAGTTCAAACCGGCTCAGGGCGGCGGAAAGCCGGCCCAGTCGCGGCGCCCTCACTCGGGCGGTCCGAACCGCCGTTCGGCCTGATCACGGGAACAATTTGATCGTCATTCCGGGGCGCGCCCAGGCGCGCACCCGGAAACCCTTCCGTTGCGTCACTATTCCGGCATGGGTCCCGGATCGGGCCGAAGCCCGTCCGGGATGACGAAGAAGGTCAGTGAAGCCGGTATTCGAGGGTGAGAGGGTAGCCGCAAGCTACTCCACCGCCGGAACAAACTCGATCTCCGGCCAGAGCTGTTTCTGGCGGGCGATCTTGGCATTCCACAATTCCGGCGTGGAAATGTCCGGCACGGGCTTCACGACCAGCGAGAACAATTCACCCAGCCCGTAAGGCGCGATCAGTTCCGGCTGGCCATCTGCGTCCAGCCGGATAGCGACCGAGTGCGTGACCGACGCGAACTCTTTTACCGCATCTTCGGTGCAATGGATGGGTTGGCGTTCAACCCCGTATTTCACGCCGAACCAGAGCGGAACCCGTGCCTGATTGCACACTTCAACCTCGGCATCGACTCCAGCAAAGGCTTCAGCGGCGCGGGCAATGACCGCCGCCTCCCCGGCTTCGCTCAGATCTTCCGGATCGCAATAGGCAAGATCATAATCATTTACGCCATGATCCGCTGGCCGTCCGGTCAGCCGGTTCCACACGGCCTGATAGACCGCTCCGGCCATCAGCGCCCAGTCGGGCAAATCCAGCTGATGCGCGATTGCCAGAACTGCCTTCGCTGTTGGATTGGACAGGACCGAAGCGATGACGAATTCCCTTTGCTCGGCTTCCGGGGCATTCGCCAGTCTGCGCGGGTCCTGATCCATTCTACCCTCTGAGACTGGCGCCCGTGGCTTTTTCCACCGAGGCGACAATCTTCGCCGCCACCGCATCGATTTCCTTGTCCGTGAGAGTTTTTTCGCGCGGCTGGATGACCGCCTCGATGGCCAGCGAGACCTGCCCTTCGGGCACACCCTTTCCGGCATAGACGTCAAACACGGACACGTCGGCGATCATCGCCTTGTCCGCGCCCTTGGCAGCCCGGATCAGCGCATCGGCGGCCACCGATGCGTCGACGAGGAAGGCAAAGTCACGCTTGACCGGCGTCAGCTCGGCGCGGTCCAGCGCCGGACGGGCCTTGGTGGCGGCCTTCTTCTTCGGATCGGGAATACCATCGAGAATGATTTCAAATCCGATGACGCGGCCATCAATGCCGAGGGCTTTCAAAACCCGCGGATGAATTTCGCCAAACTCGGCCAGCACATTCTTCGGTCCCAGACGCATCACACCTGACCGCCCCGGATGCCACCAGTCACGTGCTTCCGCCACGACCTGCAGCGAGTCGACCGGCGCGCCGGCGGCGTCCAGCGCCGCCATGGCATCGGCCTTGGCATCAAACAGATCGGCTTCGCGCGTCCCGGCCCAGTGCCGGCCAGCGGCGACAAAGCGCACGCCGGAAACCGCCATGCGCTGTCCATCGGGTTGATCGGTCAGATAGATCGGCCCGGCCTCAAACAGGCGGGGATCATCAACACCCTTGTCGGCATTTTCCTGCAAGGCGGTCAGCAGGTGAATGAGCGCGGTCGGCCGCATCACATCCAGCTCTGAACTGATCGGATTGGCCAGCTCCAGCCCCTCGCCATGACCACCAAACAGGGCGGCCTGGTCGCGGTGGCAGAAGGACCAGGTGACGGCCTCATTATAGCCGCGCACCGCCAGAGCCCGGCGCGCATGCCGCGCCCGGTTCTGCCCGGTCGTGGCAGTGGGTTCGCGCCGTCCCGGCAGCTTCGGCAGGGAGACCGCCTCGATGCGGTTATAGCCGTGAATGCGGGCCACCTCTTCAACGAGGTCGGCTTTCATCGTGCAATCCCGCCGGAAAGTCGGCACTTCCACATGCAGCGTATCGCCGGTACCGGCAACGCCGAAACCGAGGTCTCGAAGCATATTCGCGACAATACCGCCCGGCAAATCCAGACCGGTCAGGCGTTTGACTTCCGACACCGGAAACGCGATGGGCGCGGGCGCAGAGGGTGCTTCACCGGCAATCGTCACTTCCGAGACTTCCCCACCGCACAGCTCAACGACGAGCTGGGTGGCGAGATCAATGCCAGGCTCCAGCGACGCGGTATCCACCCCGCGCTCGAAGCGATAGCGCGCATCGGATTCAATGCCGGTCGCGCGGCCCGTAGCGCGGGTAATTTCCGGTTCAAACCAGGCGCACTCGATAAAGACATTGTGGGTGTCATCCGACACGCCGGACTCCTCCCCGCCCATGATCCCGCCAAAACCGAGGCAGTTTTCTTCATCGGCAATGACGCATTGCTCGGCCGTCGGCGTATAGGTCTTGCCGTCCAGCGCCTCGAATGTATCCGCCTCTCCCTTGCCCCGGCGCGCAATAATGGTCGGACCGATCTTGTCGGCGTCATAGACGTGCAGCGGCCGGCAACGGTCATAGGACACCAGATTGGTGATGTCAGCGAGGATATTGATCGAGCGCAGACCGATCGCTTCCAGCTTGCGCTTCAGCCAGTCCGGCGACGGGCCATTCTTTACGCCGCGTACAAAGCGTCCGGCAAAGACCGGGCAGGCTTCCGGATAGTCCAGCCGGATCTCGATCGGGCACGGGAAGGCACCCTTGATGGATTTCGGCGCTGGCGTTTTCAACCTGCCCAGCCCGGCAGCGGCAAGATCGCGGGCAATCCCGTCCACGCCCAGCCAGTCCGGGCGGTTCGGCGTGACTTCAAAATCGATCACCGGATCATTCGCGCCCAGCGCTTCGGCAGCGGGGTCACCGACCTTCCACTCGCCCTTCAGGTCGATAATGCCGTCATGATCCTCACCGGCATTCAGCTCCTTGGCCGAACACAACATGCCGTAAGACTCAATGCCGCGAATCTTGCGGGGTTTTTTATCCAGCGCGAAATCCGCGCCGGGAATATAGGTGCCGAGCGGGGCATAGATCGCCTTCATCCCGGCATGCGCATTGGGCGCGCCGCAGACGATCTGCTTGATGCCTTCAAACGTCTCGACCGTGCAGACTTTCAGTTTGTCGGCGTCGGGATGCTTTTCCGCATGGGTGACGTGCGCCACTGTAAAGGCCGACAGGGCTTCTGCCGGATTGTCGACATGCTCGACTTCCAGACCGGCCATGGTCATGGCCTCGACGATCGCGTCGACGGAGGCATCGGTTTCCAGATGTTCTTTCAGCCAGGAGAGGGTGAACTTCATTGGTCGGCTCCTGCCGTTTCTTGTGTGTCGTCTTCAAGGGGCGTTGGCGGAATGAAGGCTTCCGAACCATAACGTTCGAAGACATCGATCCCGGGATCGGGACATGCACTGACAAGTCTCCGGTCCTGCACCTGAACGGTGGCGACCCAGCAGCGGTCAAAGACCGAGCAGTAGCAGACCTCGACATCCCAGCGTTCCCATTCCGCGAACAGCGCAGAAATGTGGTCCGTATCGACACTATCAGAGGGCCAGGCAGCCGAGATCGGCGTGACCAGCTCGCCCGGCGCGATCACGCGGCCGGTCAGCGTCACCCACGACCGGTCGACCTGTCCTTCGGGCATGGCGCTGAACATGGCATCAATACGATCGACGGGTTCACCATCCTGCAGTGGCATAACGCTCCGGATAAAGGCCGGACCGACGCCATTATTCGCCACGCGCAGGCCCAGCGTGAGCTGGTCCTCAACGGTTCGCGTAAAGGCATCCACCTGCAGGGCCGGCACGACAGCGCCATGTTGCTGGGCGCGCATCACCCGCGCTTGGTCCCACGCCACATAGAGGGCCGCGAGACCCACGACCATCGCGCCGATGGCGGTCAGCGCCTGATGATTGGATTTGAACCACTTAAGCATTTCGCCCTCTTACCTGCCACGAACGATCAACGGGCGGATCACACGGCTCCCATACGCCTGATGCCATCATCGCATTTCCCGTCACATTAATTCGGCCATCATCGAGGCGATCTATAATGATCGGCTCACGACCATCAAAAGACATTGTCCAGGGCGCATATTTCTGGTCAGGAATCATGGGCACAAGACGGGGCGAAAAACTTGTAATGCCGCGCCTTTCAAGAAACTGCCGGTCTTCATCGCTTCGCGCCCGATAGAGATAGAGTTCATTGCCGGTTCGGCTGCCACGGGACCCATAGAAGATAGCCATGTCATGCTGACCGTCCTGCTGCCAGCATCCCGGCAGTACTCTCACGGCGACACGATAAAGATTGTTCTCCAGAAATCTCGGCATGATCACGAAGCCACCGATTACAAAAAACATACTCCAGCTGATGAACATCCAACCAAACCAGAATGCTTTTGGAATGCGCGTCCATCGACCATAACCGAACCACCACACTAGCTCAGCCCGGTCGCGAGATTGGCCTGCAAGAGCGGCGAGAAGCCGTAATGCGCCAGCCAGCGCGTATCATTGGAGAAATAATCGCGCAGATCCGGTGCGCCATATTTCAGCATGGCGAGGCGGTCCACGCCCATCCCCCAGGCAAAGCCCTGATATTCATCCGGATCGAGCCCGCAGGAGCGGATGACATTCGGATGCACCATGCCGCAGCCGAGAATCTCCATCCAGCTATCGCCCTCGCCGATCTTCACGGCATCGCCAACACGGGAGTATTTCACGTCCATCTCGGCGGAGGGTTCGGTGAAAGGGAAATGATGTGGGCGGAATTGCGCTTCGACCGTATCGGTCTCGAAGAAGGCGGTGAGGAAATCCATCAGCACGCCTTTCAGGTGACCCATATGCGCGCCCTTGTCGATGACGAGGCCCTCGACCTGGTGAAACATCGGCGTATGGGTCTGGTCCCAGTCACAGCGATAGACCCGACCCGGCGCGATGATGCGGATCGGCGGTTTCGTATTCATCATGGTGCGGATCTGGACCGGAGAGGTGTGCGTGCGCAGCACCATTTGCGAACCGTCCGCGCGGGGCTTCATGAAGAATGTGTCGTGCATTTCCCGTGCCGGGTGGCCTTCGGGGAAATTCAGCGCCGTGAAATTATGCCAGTCATCCTCGACATCGGGCCCTTCCGCGACGGTGAAGCCCATGTCGGAAAAGATCACGGCGAGCTCTTCCATCACCTGGGTCACAGGATGCAGCTTGCCGCGCGGTTCCGGGCGGATGGGCAGGGTGACATCGGCCCGCTCGGTCGCCAGGCGCGCATCGAGGGCCGCATCGGCCAGCGTCGCCTTTTTGACGCTGATCGCTTCGCCGATCGTGTTTTTCAGCCCGTTCAGGGCCGGGCCCATCACCTGACGCTCATCCGGGCTCATCTGGCCCATGCCCCGCATCATCAGCGAGATCTGGCCCTTCTTGCCCAGCGCCTCGACGCGCAAGGCCTCCAGCGCGCCTTCGTCCGCGGCAGCATTCACCGCGTTCAGGAGTTCGGATTTCAGGGCTTCGATATCGCCAAGTCCGGCCATGGATTTCGTCCTCGCATTGCACAGCGCACGTGCACTGGTCTACCGCCCGGAAACGGAATTGGCGAGGGGATCAGGACCGCTTTATGCGTTTGGGCCGGGCCACAAGCTCGCCGCCGCAATTCGGGCAGACATGTTTGTGAACATCCTCGGTGCAGGGCGCACAGAAGGAGCATTCAAAGCTGCAGATATAGGCCGGGCCATCGGGGAGAATGGCCCGCTCGCAGGTCTGGCAAGCGGGCTTCATCTCGAGGGCCATCAGACGTTAGTCCAGTGCGGCCTGTGCCTGGTCGACCAGGGCTTTGAAGGCCTCGGGTTCCCGAATGGCCAGATCGGAGAGGACCTTGCGGTCGACTTCGATACCCGCCTTCGTGAGGCCGGCCATAAATCGCGAATAGGTCGTGCCGTGCAGACGGGCACCGGCATTGATCCGCTGGATCCACAGCGCGCGGAAGGTGCGCTTCTTGGCGCGACGGTCGCGATAGGCGTACTGGCCGGCTTTTTCGACGGCCTGTACGGCAACGCGGTAAACATTTTTCCGGCGGCCATAATAACCTTTGGCCTGGGAAATAACTTTTTTGTGGCGGGCGCGGGAGACAGTACCGCGTTTAACTCGTGCCATGATTCAAGCTCCGTAACGGGTGATTCCAGTACGCCTTAAAGGCCGTAGGGAATGTAATTCTTCTTCACGATCTTCTGGTCGGCTTCCGCCATGACGGTGGTGCCGCGCTTGTTGCGGATTTGCTTATTCGTCCGCTTGATCATGCCGTGACGTTTTCCGGCCTGGCCGGCTTTCACCTTGCCCGTGGCCGTAAGCTTGAAGCGCTTTTTGGCGCCGCTCTTGGTCTTCAACTTCGACATTTTCGCTCCATTTCCGGCGGGATGGACTCCGCCTTGCGTTCGTCGGCTGCCGGGCATGTCGATCTGGCCCGGGTGGCCGGTGTTTCAAAGAGCGGGCGTCATATGGGAAAAGCTGCGCGATTGCAAGTCAGGCATGCGGCGCGATTCTGCACCCTTCCGGCCCTCGACTTGGCGGCCCTGTTCGGGAATATAGCCCATCAAATCAAGCTGGGGACGATTGAAATGTGGAGATGGCTGATCACGCTGCACAAATGGGCCGCCCTGATTATCGGCCTGCAGGTGCTGGCCTGGGTCGGCGGCGGTCTTGTGATGAGTGCCATTCCCATCCAGCAGGTGCGCGGCGAACATAATATCGCCGAACAGACAGCAGAGCTGGATCTGTCTGGCGTCATGTCCCCTGCAGACGCTGCAGCCTCGGCGGATATCACGCCGACCAGCGTCGAGCTCCGCGCCTGGCTGGGCCGGACCGTATATGAATTCGGCCGCGAGAGCGGGGCGTCGCTGATTGTCGATGCCGTCTCCGGCGAGATCCTGTCACCGATTGATGCCGACACCGCCCGAGCGGTCGCGCTGGCCGACTATGCCGGAGAGCCGGAGATCGATTCCGTCACCTTCTTCGCCGAAGCCACCTGGGAATCCCGCCGCGACATGCCGACCTGGCGCGTCGACTTTTCCGACGGGAACGGCACGCGGATCTATGTCAGCACGGCGACCGGTGAAGTCGTCGCCCGGCGCAATGATGTCTGGCGGTTTTATGACTTCTTCTGGATGCTGCACATCATGGATTATGGCGACCGGTCGCACTTCAACCACCCGCTATTGATCCTTGCCAGCCTGTTTGCGCTGGGGATGAGCCTGTTCGGCTTTGTCCTGCTGTTTCCATGGCTGGGACGAATGATCGCCCGGCGGAAGCGCGGCTAGTCCTCGCACATCCCGCATTCGCGTTCATGATTGTGACCGGCGGCCTGACGACGGCGCCAGTTGGCGATGTGCGCGCCGATCAGCAGGCTGACACCGGCAACCGTCAGAATTGACTCAACCGGCTGGGCCACAATGTGCGACGCGCCCGTCAGCATCAGCACCAGGCCGAGCCCGGCAAAGAGCATCGTCCAGCGTCCGGCCCGCATTGTCCGTTCGCCCCAGAAAAACGCCAGAAGCGTGATCGGCGCGGCAATCAGGAAAAGATAAAGATGCGCCTGACCGTCCACCAGAGACAGGCGCTCGGCGAGTTCCGGTGCGAGCGCCGGTGCCGCAACCGCCGCCGTCGGCAAGGCGAGGCAGTGCAGGAGGCAAATCACCGATAGCCCGGCGCCGGAAACGTCCAGCAGGGATTTTGTGTGGTGGGTCATGGAAGCGGCGCTCTTGTGAATTCTGGAAATGATATAATGTAACATTGGAAAAATTCAAAGCGCTGTTTGCCGAAAGACTGTGGATCAAAAAAGGGCGGCTCCGAAGAACCGCCCTTCTCTGTCAGATTTGGGATCGGAATTAGTTGTCGCCGAATGCCAGCTCCGAGATATGCAGTGTGGCCGGCGGTGTGCCGGCGGAAGAGGAATACGTCCCCACCCAGATATCATAGACACCGGAATCCGGATTGGAGAATTCAATGCCGGGATTGAGGCCTTCAGCCCCGTCATCATTACACCACCAGCTTCCATCCGGCGCATTGACGATCAACACGGTATCGGTGTCTGACGTCGCCGAGACAAACAGGTCGAACGCATCACTTGCTTCATAGGTCAGTTCGAAATCCGGCGCGGCCGTTGCATAGCCCCAGCAGCCATCCGGCCCGTTCTCGCGGACATCAACATCGCCGCCCGCGGCGATCTGGACGTTATACGGATCCGGGACGAATCCCGAGGTCAGCGATGTCGATCCATAATTCGCATTCAGCGTATAATCGAGCAGGTTGACGTCGGGAACAGGTGTTCCGCCATAGCCGATCTCCGAAATGTGGAGTGTGGCAGGCGGTGTGCCGGCAGCTGAGGAATACGTCCCGACCCAGATGTCATAGACACCCGATTGCGGGTTTTCGAACGTCAGACCCGGATTGAGGCCTTCGGCGCCGTCATCATTACACCACCAGCTGCCATCGGGTCCGTTGACGATGATCACCGTGTCACGATCCGACGTAGCCGAGAGATAGAGGTCAAAAGAATTGCCCGCCTGATAGGTCAGCTCGTAATCGGGTGCCGCCGTGGTGTAACCCCAGCACATATCGCCGATGGATGTTGAAGAGACATCAATGTCTCCGCCAGCAGCGATCTGGATATCCACCGGGTCCGGAATGAAGCCCGACTGCAGGGACTGGCCACCATAATTGGCAGGCAGTGAGAAATCGAGTTCGGCGGATGAACCCGCACCTTCATAATCCTCGTAGACATCGTCCGTATCGGTGCCCTCCGGCCCGAAGCCCAGCTCCGAGATGTGGAGGGTCGCCGGCGGCGTACCGGCACCGGAAGAATAGGTCCCGACCCAGATGTCATAGACACCCGATTGCGGGTTTTCGAACATCAGGCCCGGATTGAGACCGGTCGAGCCATCATCATTACACGCCCATTGGCCATCAGGCCCGTTGACGATGATCACCGTGTCGCTGTCCGACGTGGCCGACAGGTAGAGGTCAAATGTATTGCCGGCCTCATAAGTCAGTTCGTAATCGGGCGCGGCCGAGGCATAGCCCCAGCACATATCGTCGATGCCGGTTGCTTCCACATCGACATTGCCGCCCGCCGCGATCTCGATATTTACGGGATCCGGAATGAAGCCGGTTTGCAGCGTCTGACCGCCATAATTGGCCGGAAGCGTGTAATCGAGGCCACTGCCCGACGCCATGGGGCGCGGACCAAAGCCGATTTCGGAGATGAACAGCGTTGCCGGAGGCGTTCCGCCGCTGCTTGAATAGGTGCCGACCCAGACATTGTAGAGGCCGGAAGCCGGCCGTTCGATCCGGACCCCCGGATTGAACGCGCCTTCGCCGCCATCATCATCGCAATACCAGTTCCCCCGGGCGTCATTGACGACGATCGTGGTATCGGTCTGCGACATGGCAGAGAAAAAGAGATCAAACGAACCGGCCGTGTAATAGACATTGAAATCGGGCGCGCTGGCGATATTGCCACGGCACACGCCGTTTCCATCCACCGTGACGGGCACGGCGCCGCCCGCGCGGATCTGGACGCTATGCGGATCCGGCAGATAACCGGAATCCAGCGTGATCGAGCCGTAGCTGGGTGGTGCAGAGATGTCTTGGGCGGCGACCGACGCGGCGGCAAGAGCCGCCACGCCGAGAGCCGGAAGGATGTATTTCATGATGGGCCTCCCCGGTCCGTTGATCGTCAATCGTGTCGATTAATAGGAACGCAGTTCCGAAATCGACAGGGTCGCATTCTGATACGACGCATTGCCGTATGTGCCCACATAAATGTCATACTGACCCGATGGCGGGCTGTTCCAGCGCAGGGACGGGTTGAGGCCCTGGCCGCTGTCATCATCGCAATACCAGCGGGCATCCGGCCCGTTGATCACCAGCGTCGTATCAGCGTTCGAGCTGACCGAAATGATCAGCGGAAGCACATTGCCGGCGCTGTACTGCAGGCGGAAATCCGGTGCGTTCGCGATATAACCGCGGCAGGAACCGCCAATCGATTGCGACGCATTGATCGAACCGCCCGATTGCAGGCTGACCAGATATGGATCCGGAGAGAAGCCGGACACCAGCGAAACCGTGCCATAGGATGGATTGAGCCGCCAATCCTGCGCCTCGGCGGCGCCGGCCATCGCAACGATGGCCAAAGCGGAAGCAGCGGCTGAAAGTGTGAGTTTACGAAGCATATAACTGTCCCCTGTTTTCGCCCGACCCCGACCATCGGGGGCGGCACGGAACGGAAAGGTCCTCCCCTCCATTCTCGCGATAGAGACTAGCATTAAAACCCGGTAATAGGTGAACCCCGCTTGAACGAAAAAATCGTCGCACCGGCAGAAAAACGGCAAACTCCCGCCACAATTCGCGTGTGACGGGAGTTTCAGGCCTTTTGAGGCTACCGAACTAGCGCGGAGCGAGCACCATCGTCATCTGACGGCCTTCAAGCTTCGGCTCGAATTCGACTTTTGCGATCGAGGCGAAGTCTTCCTTGACGCGATTCATCACATCCATGCCGCGTTCCTGGTGCGCCATTTCACGCCCGCGGAACCGCAAAGTCACTTTGACCTTGTCGCCGTCTTCAAAGAAGCGCGTCATGGCCCGGGTCTTGACCTCGTAATCATGCGTATCAATGTTCGGACGCATTTTTATCTCTTTGATATCCTGCGTCTTCTGCTTGCGGCGAGCTTCCGCCTTCTTTTTCTGTTCAGCGTATCTCAGCTTGCCGTAATCGAGGATCTTGCAGACCGGCGGATCACCATTCGGCGAGACCTCGACGAGATCCAGCCCCGCCTCCACGGCCGCTTCGATCGCAGCTTCGGTTGGCATGATTCCCTGCTTTTCACCGTTTTCATCGATGAGCAGGACGCGCGGAACGCGAATATCTTGATTTATGCGTGGGCCCTCTTTTTTGGGGGGCGTCGCAGCAACAGGTCGGCGAGCTATGTAACTTCTCCACTATCAGCCAGAATTCGAAAAATACCACAATTGCAGGAAAAGGCGACGGTCAAGAGACAGCCCTCTCGCCTGCAAGGCAGCGGTGCAGTGTTATGAGGGTCACGGGCAGAAAATCAAGCCGCACGCGGTGATTCCTCGAACCCGCCCGCCACGCGCATGGCCTGCAAGGCCTCGTCGGCTGTGACCTGCGCCAGAACCGGGGCGTGCAACAACACGACGGGAGACGCGCCGCGCGGGGCCTTGAGCGCCGGATCTTCTCCATCCGGGTAAAGTGCCGCCGCAGGCGGGCCCGCTGCAACGAGAAGATGGATAAGGTCGGTATCCTCACCAAAGACAAAACGCGTCCGGCGCGCCAGCCCGGCCAGCTGGACCAGCTTGGCCTTGCCAGTCACATCGCGCGCGTTTGGAACATTCTCGGACACAAAGCGCCCCACATCGCGCGCCGACGGCCCACCCACAATGGCGGGTGTAATGCCCTGCTCCAGCAAGGCCGCGGCCAATGCCGCCCAGCGTTCCCGCGGCCAACGCAGATTGGCTTTCACTTCCTCGCCAGCCGGTGCCAGCATGGCGTAGGGACCATTGAGGCCGAAATATTCAGGTTCCAGCATGCGCGAAGTGCGGGCCAGATAATCCACCCAGGATACATCCGGCGCCGGCGCTTCACCCAGACGGTAATCCTCCCGTCCCAGCCCTGAACGACCCAGCGCTGCAGCCGCCGCTTCGACAGGGTGAACCCCGTCCATGGGCCGCGGGGCGGCATCAATCCATTTGATCCGCGAGAAGCGCAGCCCGCCCTTGATCCGCCGTGCATCGCCATCGCCCACAAGATCATAAACGTATTTGGGCTTGGTCACCTTGATCCGCTTCGAGGTCAGCTTCCCGGCCGGTCCCGTGGCCGTGGCATCGGTCTCGATCTGGCTGAAATGCGGGCAATGCTTCAACAGTGCTTCATAATCAGGCGCGGTCAGAAGGATCAGCTTGGCGCGCGGATGCGCTTCGCGGATTCGCTGACACGAGGCCAGCCCGCGCACGGTCGACGGCAGATCGCCCCACAACAGGACGTAGATGATATCTTTGACCGCTTCGTTCATGCACTCACTCTAGAAGCTCGCGATAGACCCGCAAGGTGGAAGTCTGCAAGGCGGACACCGTAAAGCGCTCCATCACCCGTTGGCGTCCGGCCCGCCCCATGGCCTGACGCGCGGCGATATCAAGCTCCATCGCGACTTGCAATGTTTTTGCCAGCGCTCCGGCATCGCCGGGCGGCGTTCGCCATCCGGTCACACCCTCTTCCACAACTTCCCGCGCGCCGCCATGATCGGCGACGATCACCGGCAGGCCCGCCGCGCTGGCTTCAGCAGCCGTCCGCCCGAAGGCTTCCGGATCGGTGGACGGGTTGAGCGCAATATCGGCGAGGGCCAAGGCAGCCGGCATGTCATCGCAATGCCCCACCAGCCAGACATTTTTTTCCAGGCCATGACGGCCGATCAGCCATTCGATCTCTTCACGATAGGCGGTTCGGCCCTGGTCCCCGCCGACCAGAACAAGGACCGGAACGTCCTGACCTTCGGCTTTCAAACGGCCCAATGCCTCGATGGCGACCAACTGGCCTTTCCAGCGTGTGAGCCGGGCGGGCAGGACGGCAATGAAGCGCCGCTCGGGCAGGGCCCATTCGGCGGCAAGGTCCCGCCCGCGTTGCTTGACCGCGTCTGTCATTTCGAAACGGTCGACATCGACACCGCGCGGAATGACTGTGATGGCCTCGATGGCGAGCCCATGCTCGGCGACAATGTAGTCGCAAATGAATTCGGAGTTGGCGATAACCCGGTCACCGCGCGCCATGACCGAGTTGTAGAACCGTTTCAGGGCGGATTGGGCATTATAGGTGCCGTGATAGGTCGTGACGAATTTCGCATTCGTCTGTTTCACAGCCCGCAGGGCGGACCAGGCCGGGGCACGCGAGCGCGCATGGACGATATCGATATCCCTTGCCTTGATCAGCGCCTTCAGACGCGCCGCATTGTCCAGCAGGGTAAAGAGGTTTTTCGAAGCGAGCGGCAAGCGGATCAGCTCGCCACCGGCCGCCGCCAGCTCCGCCTCCATCGCGCCGCCTTCGCTGGCCACCAAAGCTTCATGCCCGTCTCGGACAAGCGCCTCGGCAATCTCGATCGTGGTGCGTTCCGCCCCGCCGGTTTCCAGTCCGGGAATGACTTGCAGCACTTTCATCGAGGCGTCGCTCTCCTGTTGGCGGTCTTGACCCGTGCATCCGGATTGCGGGAAAGATGCCACCATCTTGTTTCACAGGACTTAAACCATGACAAATGCGCCGGACATCCAGTTTCTTGATCGCCCGGATGGCGAAAAAATCGCCTATGTCCGGCAGGACGCGCGGCCGGGCAAGGCCAGCCTGGTCTGGCTTGGCGGCTTCAAGTCCGACATGGACGGCACGAAGGCATTGGCGCTGGAAGCCTGGGCCAGGGCCACCGGGCGCGGTCTTTTGCGATTTGATTATTACGGGCATGGCGCTTCCTCGGGGGATTTCGAGGAGGGCACGATAGGCCGCTGGCGCGAGGATGCGCTGGCCGTCATCGATACGCTCACCGAAGGCCCGCAAATTCTCGTCGGCTCCTCCATGGGCGGCTGGATCAGCCTGCTGACGGCAAAGGAACGCGCCGAACGGCTTGCTGGAATGCTGCTGATTGCCCCGGCACCGGATTTCACCTCGGACCTGATGTGGCCCTCCTTTTCCGAAGACGTCCGCCAGCAAATCCTCGAGATCGGCAAGTTCGAGGAGCCTTCGCCCTATGACGACGAGGTCTTCATCGTCACGAGAAAGCTGATCGAGGATGGCAAGAACTGGTCAGTGCTGGGCAAGCCCATCCCCTTTGACGGCCCGGTTCGCATTCTCCAGGGCATGCTGGATGACAGCGTGCCGTGGGATCATGCGCGCAAATGCGTCGATGTCCTGACCAGCGAAGACATTGTCTTCACCCTGATCAAGAATGGCGATCACCGCCTGTCATCCGGACCGGAGCTCGCGCGCCTGATCTCGACTGCCGAAGCCCTCGCCGCTCAGATCGAGGCCGCATAAATCGCCTGCAGGCCATCGCGATAGGTCGGATATTGCAAGGTCCAGCCCAGCGCCGCGCGCGTCGCTTCGCTGGAGACGCGCCGCGAGGACGAGAAAAAGCTGCGCATCATCGCGCTCATCTCCGCCGTATCGAAATCCTCGACCGGCGGCGGATCGACACCCAGCAATTCCGCCGCAAAAGCTGTGACATCGGCCTGAGGCGCAGGCATTTCATCCGCCAGATTGAACGGCCCGGCAGCCTCGGGACGGGCAATGGAGGCCATCAGGGCCGCTGCGATATCGTCGACATGAATACGAGAGAAGACCTGCCCCGGCTTGACGATGCGCCGCGCCGTGCCGGCCTGCACCTTCTCCAGTGCCGAACGGCCCGGCCCGTAAATTCCGGCCAGGCGGAAAATCCGGGTTTTATCCGACAGGGCCTGCCAGGCCCGTTCCGCCTCCAGCCGCCGGACGGAGCGCGCTTCAACCGGCGCGGGCGGTGTCGCTTCGCTCACCCAGCCGCCGTCTGCATCGCCGTAAATACCCGTGGTCGACAGATATCCGAGCCAGTCGAGACCGGAGAGATCGACATCACCGCCCAGCGCTTCCAGCACGGGGTCTCCTGTCTCGCCGGGCGGTACGGACACCAGAATATGCGACGCGCCAGCCATTGCCTCGCGCAGATCCCCGGTGGCCGGATCAATCAGGGGCGCGACGCCCAGCGCGCGCATTTCACGTGACTTTTCAATGGATCGGCTGGTCCCGGTCAGCTGAAAGCCGGCCGCCCGAAGATGAGGAGCCGTGGCTTTTGCGACATAGCCGAAACCCAATAGCAAGGCTGAGCGGGTGTGTGTCATGGACGCCAATCTACCCCCCGCCTATGCTGGGTCCAGTGGGCATACGGGAGCTTATCGACATGAAGCGTCTTCTTTTTGCAGCTGCGGCGAGCGTGGCCTTTACCTCTATGGCATTTGCGCAGGCGCGCGATCATGACCGCTATGAAGCCTGTCTCAACGGTATCGAGGCCAATCCGGACGCCGCCTATGAGGAAGCGCTCGCCTGGCGGTTTGAAGGCGGCGGCTGGCCCGCCCGCCATTGCGTCGCCCGCGCCCTGATCGCTCTGGGCGAAGAAGCCGAAGGCGCATTCCGCCTGCAGGCGCTGGCCGAAGCCCCCGATGGGGGGCCCGCAGCGATGAAAGTCCTCTATCTGGCCGAGGCCGGTGAAGCCTGGATGTCCAGCGGTCATCCCGAAGAAGCCCGCCGCGTCTATTCCCGCGCCGTCGAATTCTCCCCGCAATCAGCTCCGCTCTGGCTGGGCCGCGCCCGTGCCGCCGCTGAAATGGGTGAATGGGCAGCGGTCGAGGCCGATGCCGCACAGGCCATTTCCCATGAGCCTCAAAATTTCGAGGCCTGGCGCATCCGTGCTCAGGCGCGTCTGGAGCTCGGCGACCTTGATGCGGCCGAAGCCGACATGCAGCGCGCCTTGTCTCTGACCACAACGGATGAAGAGACGGTCTCTGTCCTCCTCATCCGGGGCCACATCAACGAGGCGCGCCGGACGGGGGGCTAGTCCGCAGACTACTCTTCCATCATTCCGGCTTCCTCGACCTCTTCCAGCGTAGCTTCAATCCACGCCATGGTGCGGTCTTCCAGATAGCCGAGCGGTACCGCGCCTTCACGCAGCAACTCGTCATGGAAATCGCGAATGTCGAAATGCTGTCCCAGCCGGGTCTCGGCGCGCGTGCGCAGATCCCGCATCAGCAATTCGCCGGTCTTGTAGGCCAGCGCCTGTCCCGGCCATGAGATATAGCGCGAGACTTCCGTGCGGATATTGTGCGGGGCCAGGGCCGAGTTTTCGAGGAAGCAGGCTTCGGCCTGTTCGCGGGTCCAGCCCATATAGTGAATGCCGGTATCCACCACGAGGCGGCAGGCGCGCCACATCTCGTAGGTCAGACGGCCGAACTGGTCATAGGGCGTAGAATACATGCCCATTTCTTCGGCCAGAAACTCGGTATAGAGGCCCCAGCCTTCACCAAATGCGGTGATATAGGTGTTGCGGCGGAACTCCGGCACATCTTCCAGCTCCTGTGCGAGCGCGATCTGGTGGTGGTGGCCCGGCACGGCCTCGTGCACGGTCAGGGCCGGCAGATTATAGAGAGGACGCTGGGACAGGTCATACGTATTGACCATATATCCACCGGCCACCCCATTCTCCAGCGACCCCGGCCAGTAGCGGCCCGTCGTGTAGGTCGGCGCCATGGAGGCCGGCACCGGACGTACGCCATAGGACAGGCGCGGCAGGCGGCCAAAGAAACGCGGCATGGCATCATCGGCCCGCTTGGCCAGCCATGACGCATACATCATCAGCTCTTCTTCGCTCTCCGCATAGAATTGCGGATCGGTGCGCATGAAGTTGAGGAATTCGGCGAATGTGCCCTCGAATTCCACCTCTTCAATGATGGCTTCCATCTCGGCGCGGATCCGCGCGACTTCGGCGAGGCCGCGCTGATGGACTTCCTCGGGCGAGGTATCCAGCGTGGTGTGATAGCGCACCAGTGCCTGGTATTGCGCACGGCCATTCGGCACCGAGGAAATGCCCAGTTCTTCCCGCGCTGCCGGCACATATTCATTGTCCATGAAGTCCAGCAATGCCTGATAGGCCGGCAGGACATGATCGGTCACCGCGGCCTCGGCTTCGGCGCGCAGACGCGCCCGCTCGGCCTCCGGCACGCTGGCGGGCAAGGCGTCGATCGGTGCCACCATCCCCGTTTCTTCAACGCTCATCGCCGCAATGGCCGCGATCTGGTCACGGACCCCGCCGATGATATTGGCAGGCTGGGTGTAGCCGGCCTCTATGCCTTCCCGCATCCAGTAGATGTTTTCATCCAGATAGCGGGGCAAGTCTTCCAGCCGGGCAATCCAGTTCTCCGCCGCCTCGACATTCCGCGGACGGGTGGAGGATGCCGTATAGAGCGGTGTCGAGAAGAAGCCGCTATCATTGGAGAAGGGCGCGCGCTGCATGTCATATTGCGCCAGCTCAACGCGGAAGCGCAGGAGATAGTCCAGCGTCGCGAAATTGACGATCTCGTCCGCCGGCAGATTGTTCTCGTCTATCGCTTCGAGGCGTTCGAGGAAGGCTTCATCCGCCGCCCGGTCCTCGGCAAACCGCTCTGGCGAAAGATCACCCCAGCGCCCGGCAGCGTCCGGGTTTTCTTCCGGATCATCGCGGTTTTCAAACGCCTCGAAATCATCAATCAGCGATTGGAAATCCTCGGCATCATCGGCCAGAACAGGTGCCGAAAACAAAAGGCCTGAAATCAGAAGCGCGCGCAGCATGTCTCTCTCCCCGAGTGTTCGCCGGAGAGACTAGACCAGATTCTTCAGATGTCAGCCCTGTGGGTCAGGGCCTTAGTCGCGCTTCAGGTCTTCCGGACGCAGGGCCAGGCGCTTGATGACCTGCTTGTCGACGAATTCTTCCGGCAGGAGGCGCGGCATGGTCCAGTTTTCAAACCGCTGCGGCACTTCCGCATAACGGTTCTTCGGCTTCGGCGCCGTCAGGCAGAAATGCACACGCTCGCCGATCTGGCGCGGCGGCAGGCCTTTCGGGCCGCGATCCAGCATCCAGTTAAACACCCGCTCCATGGATTTGATGTAATCGGTGTGGCGGTATTTATCGAGCTCGCTGGTATCATCCGCCTTGTCCCAGATCGGGGTTGCGACCGCGCCCGGCCCGATGATGTGAACGCCGATACCATAAAGCGCCAATTCCTTGCGCAGGGATTTCGACAGGCCTTCCAGCGCGTGCTTGGACGCCGCATAGGGACCGACAAAGGGCATACCCATTTTCCCGGCGACAGACGACATCGTCACCACCCGGCCCGGCTTGCCGGTGAGGGACTGGTCCGCGCCCAGCAGCGGCCCGAAGGCCTGCACGGTGCGCACCACGCCCAGCACATTGATGTTCAGCTGGTTTTCAAATTCCTCGACCGGAATGTGCAAGATCGGCCCCGTCACGGCGACACCGGCATTGCAGACCAGACCCTGCAAGGTCTTGCCGCCCAGCGCCTCGCGCACCTTTTCCCCGGCCGCATTCATGGAAGCGGAATCCGTCACTTCCATTTTCAGAGGGCTCACGCTGTCGCCAAACTCCTGGCTCAGACGCGCGGCATCCTCATCCTTGCGCACCCCGGCAAAGACATGAAAGCCGTTCTCGATCAGCACCTGCGTCGTCGCATGACCGATCCCGGTCGAAGCGCCGGTCACAACAGCGGCGGGTTTGGTGAGGGTGGTCATGGCGTGGGCTCCAATTAATCGGTCGTGGGATCATAAGTGTAGGTCAGCACAGACGCCTGTCCATCTATCGGGATAGCAAAGCCCAAATCATTCATTTGAAATGCGTTACACTGCGCATATTCGAATGATCCACCGAGCCGGTATCCAAACATGGAATCCAGTTCAAATAGGTGGCTGATTTGAAAACGGATATCTTTCGTCTCGCCCGGAACAATCCTGTGCATCATCGATCGCGACTGATGAGCATGACCTCGACTCTCGGCCCTTCGTCCAGTCTGTACGTCAAAAACCTGAACGTAGTTAGCTTCCAGCTCATGATAGGGTATGCACGCTGGCTCATCTCCAACGTTTCGTAAAGTGACGAACAGATCATTCCCATCGAAACTTGAGTTCACGAATTCGAGCAAGCCGTATGAAAGAGCCGCCGGTGCGGTTTCGGATGGTGTGATGTAACTAACACGCGTGGAGCGAATGGGCGCGTTTTCGGCTACCCGGCGAGGATGCGCGGAATTGTCTTGGCCGCATGGCGCATAATTCAGCCATCCGGAGACAGCGTAGCGCCCATTCACGTCAATGGAATGCACGCGATACAATTCGATTTTTATGAGTCGGCTTGCGCCCGCCGGCAGCAAGATCGCGGCGCGGTTATCGTACCGAACCGTTGACAGGCCCTGAACCGGCTGGGACTCGGAATCTAGATTGACCACCGACCAACGCGACGGATCGAGTGAAACTTGCTGAATACACCGTGTTTCGTCGGTCAGGTTTGAGACCGTTACGTCCAGCCGCAACGCATTGTCGCCCGCGATCAATTCTACCATATACTCGGTCAACACCGCGCCTTCCACCACAAGGCCGTCGGGTGCCGCGCTTTGCAGAACGGCGATCATTAATCCCTGCCACATCTCCGCAATCCTCTTTGACGCCGCCCCGCGCTCACCCTATCGTTTTTGAAACGCTTTGGGAGGGGCCATCATGATGATTCGTACGCTCACACTTGCCGCCAGCCTGACGCTCACCGGAACGGCGATGGCGCAGGAGCGCCAGGCACTGGTCGGCGGCACCTTGCTGGACGGCAATGGCGGCCCGCCCGTCTATAACTCCGTCATCCTGGTTGAGGATGACCGCATCACCGCTGTCGGCAATCAGGATTCGCTGATCGTGCCGGAGGGCTATGAGATCATCTCCACCGAAGGCATGACGGTCCTGCCCGGGTTGTGGGAGATGCACGCCCATCTGATGCTGACCGGCCATGCCGATTACTCCCACTGGCACCCCACCTATGCGGATCGTCTGGAAGACGAGATCATGCCAGCCACCGCCGTGCAGCTATTGCTGGCGGGGGTTACGACCGCCCGCGATCTGGGCGCGCCGCTGGAAGAAAGCCTCTCCATCCGCGACCGCATCAATTCGGGCGAACTGCCCGGCCCGCGCCTCTTTGTTTCCGGACCTTTCCTGCAGAACGAGCCCTATCCCGGCACGGAGAATTATCGCTGGGGCATCTCCTCGGTGCGCGAGGCGCGTGCGCGCGTGCGCGAACTGGCCGAAGCGGGCGTCGATGTCATCAAGCTGGTCGATCAGGACGAGATGGAGCTGGAAACCGTCCGCGCCCTGGTCGAGGAAGCCCATGCCCACGGGCTTCGCGTCGTCGGTCACTCGCACCGGGCGGATGAAATCATCGTCGGCCTCGAGGTCGGCGTGGACAATTTTGAACACACCGGCCTGACGACCGCGCCGGAATATCCACCCGAAGTGATCGAGGCGCTGCGCCGCCGCACCTCGCAGGGACGGGTGCGTGGCGGTCCGCTCTACTGGACGCCAACGATTGAGGGTCTGTGGAATTACGAGCGCACGCGCGACAATCCCGAACGTCTGGACGATACCTGCTGGCATCGCGGGCTCCAGCCCGACACGATTGCCGACATCGAAGCCTCGCTGCAGCATGTCGACCAGCTGGAATACATGCAGCTCACCCCACTGCGCCGCCCGACATTGCGCCGCAAGTTCGAGCAATTGCGCGAAGCCGGCGTCGTCATGCTGGTCGGCACGGATAGCGGCATCCCGACGAAATTCCATTGCCAGTCGACCTGGAATGAAATCGATATCTGGACCCGCGAACTGGACGTGCCGGTGATGGATGTCATCCGCTCGGCCAGCTACTGGCCGTCCGTTCTGATGGGCGTTCAGGATGAATGGGGCCGTATCCAGGAAGGCATGTATGCCGATATCATCGCCGTGGATGGCGATCTCCTCACCTATCCCAGCCTCCTCCAGAATGTCGATTTCGTCATGAAGGGCGGCGTGGTTTACGTTGAAGACGGCAATGTCAACGAGGCGATCCTGCCGGAAAGCCTGCGGGTGGAGTGATGCAAATTGGAAGGTGACTGGATCACTGTCTGGGATTTCCGGGATGCCTTTCCGTGGGATCTGGCGATTGCGCCAGCACTCTCGATCATGTCGATTCTAATTTTCGCTTTCTACGCCCGCGGTTTCCTGTTTTGGCTGTCTGATGTATTCGGCCCGTTTTGGCTTTGGACGGGACGGGTATTCTGCTATCCGACATTCGTTTTGGGCCTTTTTGTCGGCATCGCTGCAACCTATTTCGGAACAACCCATTATCTTGGTCAGCGCTCGGCTTTCGCAAACGGCGATTATGCCGTCTCGGAAGGGATGGCCACGGTCATCAACCCGTCGCCTGTTTCCGCGGAGCAGGTATTGGAGGTCGGCGGCGAAAGCTTCGAATATTCGGTCCATGAAGGTGCATTCAATTTCGCCGGACGTTTCACTGACGGCGGTATTGTGCGCACCGGAATGAATTTGCGCATCTCATATATCGACGGCGAGATCCTGCGCGTCGAACGCCGCGAACAGCCGGAAGCCGACACGGCTTAAAGCCCGGGTGTGCGCAACACGAACCAGAGCAGGTAGTCCTCGGTAGCATCAACTCGCGAAAGGACGATTTCCAATCCGTTTTCCAGCGGCTCGCCAATGCTGGTCAACGGCTGGTAGATCATCACGCCGTGATAGTTGCCTTCAAGGGCCGTCGCATTCGCTCCACCGGTACAATTGGAAAAGGTTCCGTCCAGAACACGGTAATGCGGATTGGGCGGTTGATCTCCAAGAGACGAAGGGATGATCACGCCGCTATGGCCAAGCATTACATCACACTCTGCGTCAAACTCACTTTCGCCGGACCCGGGTCGATAGGACAGTCGCCCCGTCACAATATCATCGGAAACAATCCATTCATTCGCCGTTGGATGCGGGCCTGCCGCCGCAATGATCGTCGGGGAATACGTGCCGCTTAACCCCTGCGCGGGTGTCGTGACCGGATCATTCACAGGCTGAAAGGAAATCGGGAACACACGAACATCTGTATGGGTGTAAAAGGCGCGAAAGGAATTGCTGATCGTCACGCTTTCGTCCCGGCTCGCATCCCGTCCGAAAATAGCCCCCCGTGTTCGACGTATCGGACCACTGAAGCTTATTGAATCCTCTTGCAGGCCCGGCCCACTGCTTGTGGCATCAAGAGTGAAGGAGCCTCCGCGCACATCAAAACAATTGGAATCCGGATCGGGGACAGGGTTTGCAATGCTCCCGGAAAAGCGGGTGCCCGTTCCATCAATCGGCACTGCATAAATAACACCAAGCCCGTCGCTATAAAAATTCAGGTCGAAAACCAGATTGTTGAACGAAAATCCGGAACCGTCCTGTTCAACAGATTGGTGCTGGATCGTGCCGGACCACGGTGACGCCGCCACGTCTCCGACACACGCCTCCCGGAAAACGAATCCGTCATGCGCAACGCTTGTCGAACCCACTATTTCCCGACTATCCCTTTCGCGAACCAATGTGCGAATGCGAACGATGTCGTAATAGGGTGGCGTGTAGGAAAAATGCCCTCCGACCCACACAGCGAAAGCTCTGTTTTCACGACCCGATAGCGTTGTTTGAATACTCTCCTGTCGTGGCGAAATGCATTGCGCTTGCGCGTCAATCTCGCAAATTTCCAACCGGACATGATAGCGGCGGTCCAGCAAGTCAGCGCCAATTTCAATTGGCACATCAATACCTTCAACGCCATTCAAGTTGGTTATGGCAACCGCAAAAACCGAATTGCCCTGGCCCCTGTTGATTCCGGGCGCAAAGCTCGTGCTGGCAAGTACAAGCACATCTGGCTCGCTAATCGCTGACGCGGCAATCGACAAAGATGTGACGCCATGAACAGGCAGTGCTTCCCCATTATCGCACGCGTAGAGCGGTTCAAAATCAGTGCGAGCAAGCGCCGTTGCAACCGTCACGCCCAGTACGAATACCTGGGCGCTATTTGCAGGAATATCGACTGGCGTATTTGCATCTGCAACAAATCTGTCGCCGCCAACATCGTACGCGCGGTAGACGAAGTCTGCTCCCGGAACGTCCACTTCGATCCGGCAATTCTCTGCCGGATTAGTGCCCGCATTGGAAATCGTTGCGAAATAGGTGACGGGGTCACCACCGACTTCAGCATGCCGAATTGACGGCAAGATCGATGCAACCAGCGGAACGGGTTCGCTCGCCGATAGTAAAGTCGCCACTAGCATGCCGCTCAACATGAAGTTCAACTCCGGCCTCTCTCGAACACTAATGGCAATCTGCGGTCGCAGACAAGCAAGTAGTGGCGGCAACGAGTTCCGCCTCACCGCACCCGCGCATTGATTCCACCACGACGCGGCTTATTGTCTGCCGCGAAACGGGCTTTGTCTGATCAGGGAAATCCAAATGGCCAGCGGAAATACCGATACACGGCCGCTTTCGCCGCATCTTCAGGTGTGGCGTTGGCATCCGACCATGCTGTCTTCCATCTTTCACCGCGTCTCCGGCATCGGAAATTATCTCGGCGCGCTGGCGCTGACGATCTGGCTGGTCATGCTGGCGACGGGCACAGAAGGCAGTGTCGCCTTCCTGTTTGACGGCCCGATGCTGTGGATCACGCGGCTCGGCCTGATCCTTCTGACCTGGTCGGTCAGCTTTCACTTCCTCAATGGTATCCGGCACCTCTTCTGGGATGCGGGCATGGGGTTTGATCCGAAAGCCTCGAACATGCGCTCGGTCGGGATCATTGTCTTTTCCTTTGTCCTGCCGGCCATTCTGTGGGGCTTTGCCCTGACGGGAGGCGCATCATGAAATCGATGATGACCCCCGCCAAGCGCACCAACCGCCTCGGCTCGGCCAAATCCGGCGTGCACCATTTCATCACCCAGCGCGTCAGCGCCATTGCTCTGGTGATTGCCCTGCCAATCTTCGTGATCGCCTTCACCTTTTCCGGTGCACCCGATGCGGACGCTTCGCGCGCCTTTTTCGGCTCGGCCTTTGGCGCGCTGATCACGCTGATCACAATGATTGCGACGCTTTATCACATGCGGCTGGGTTTGCAGGTCGTGATCGAGGACTACATCCACGGAGCAGGGCTGAAATTCACCCTGCTGATCGCAAATACGCTGATCACTTACGGGCTGATGCTGGCTGGCGCCTATGCGCTGATCCGCCTCGCCCTGGCTGGCTGATACGGGAAAAGAGAGACACATGTCTGACTATAAGTGGATTGATCACACCTATGATGTTGTGGTGGTCGGGGCTGGCGGCGCCGGTCTGCGGGCGGCGCTTGGCGCGGCTCAATCCGGGCTGAAAACCGCCTGTATCTCGAAAGTCTTCCCGACGCGCTCCCACACCGTGGCCGCGCAAGGCGGCATCTCCGCCTCGCTCGGCAATATGGGTGAGGATGACTGGCGCTGGCACATGTACGACACCGTCAAGGGGTCAGACTGGCTGGGCGATCAGGATTCCATCGAATATCTGTGCCGCAATGCACCCGCCGCGGTTTACGAGCTGGAGCATTGGGGCGTGCCCTTCTCCCGCACCGAAGACGGCAAGATCTATCAGCGCGCCTTTGGCGGCATGACCCGCAATTATGGCGAAGGCTCGGTCCAGCGCACTTGCGCCGCCGCCGACCGCACCGGTCACGCCATTCTGCACACGCTTTATGGGCAGTGCGTGAAGGAAGAGACCGAATTCTTCATCGAATATTTCGCCCTCGATCTGATCATGGATGATGATGGCGTCTGCCGTGGCATCACCGCCTGGAAGCTGGACGATGGCACGCTGCACCGCTTCCGCGCCAAGAATGTGATCCTCGCAACCGGCGGCTATGGCCGGGCCTATTTCTCCTGCACCTCGGCCCACACCTGCACGGGTGATGGCAATGCCATGGTGCTGCGCGCCGGCCTGCCGCTTCAGGATATGGAATTTGTCCAGTTTCACCCGACCGGCATTTATGGCGCGGGCGTCCTCATCACCGAAGGCGTGCGCGGCGAGGGTGGCTATCTGACCAATTCCGAGGGCGAGCGCTTCATGGAACGCTACGCCCCATCCGCCAAGGACCTCGCCAGCCGCGATGTGGTGTCACGTTCGATGACGATCGAGATCCGCGAAGGCCGCGGCGTGGGTCCGAAGAAAGACCATATCTATCTCCATCTCGATCACCTTGATCCGGAGATCATTCACAAGCGCTTGCCAGGCATTTCCGAAAGCGCGCGCGTCTTCTCCGGCGTCGATGTGACCAAGGAACCCATCCCGGTTCTGCCGACCGTCCACTATAATATGGGCGGTATCCCGACCAATTATCATGGCGAGGTTCTGACCGTGAACGGCAAGGGTGAAGAGATCACCGTGCCGGGCCTGATGGCCGTGGGTGAAGCGGCTTGCGTCTCGGTTCACGGCGCCAACCGCCTCGGTTCGAACTCGCTGATCGACCTCGTCGTCTTTGGCCGCGCCGCCGGCCTGCGCGTTGGCGAAACCGTCGACGCCGCGGCCAGCCAGCCGGAATTGCCGAAAGGCGCAGGCGATAATTCGCTCGCCCGTCTCGACAAATACCGCAATGCCAAGGGCAAGACGCCGACAGCGCGCCTGCGCGATGACATGCAGGCCGCCATGCAGGAAAACTGCGCGGTCTTCCGCACCGGCGAGGTGATGAATGAGGGCGTGGAGCGGATCAAGCAGGTCTATGCCGGCCTGCCGGACATCCATGTCTCCGACCGGACCATGATCTGGAATACCGATCTGATGGAAACGCTGGAGCTCGACAATCTCGTCGCCCAGGCTGCCGTCACGGTGAATGGCGCGGTCGCCCGCGAGGAAAGCCGCGGCGCCCATGCCCGTGAGGATTTCCCGGATCGCGACGACAAGAACTGGATGACCCACACCCTCGCCTGGATCGACGAGACCGGCGAGGTCAGCCTCAAATATCGCGGCGTGCATAATTTCACCCTGTCCAACGACATCGCCTATATCGAGCCGAAAGCCCGGGTTTATTAGGCCCGGTTTCACCAATGACATCGTCATGCCCCGCCTTGTGCGGGGCATCTCGTTTCCAGGATCACCCGGATAAACCGGGTGATGACGAGTAAATGGCGAAGATGGGAGTTTCGTTGTCCCCGATTAGGACGTCATCCCGTCGAAAGACGGGACCCAGTTGCGCCTTTTTCGCTGGCAGGACTTGCGCCAACCAGCCGCCCGCTTCGCCGATGCGCATATTGCGCGCATGGAATGGTCGCTTCACCGCCGCTCTGGGTCCCTGCTTCCGCAGGGATGACGAAAAAAGAGCATAGGTTCAGGGCCTCCCCACAAAGAAGGAGGGGAATGACGTCGATTGGGCGGGCGCCTTTAAACCGCTACGGATTGCGGCTAACTTGCAATCATGATCGTCCGAATCTTCGTCGTTCTATTGCTCGCCTTCACCTGCGCTGCCTGTGATTCCGATCAGACGCCGCTAGTCGGCGAATACTCAATCTGCTGGATCGATCTCCCTGAAGATACACGGCTCTGCCGCGCCACCGATGATCGCGCCAGATCTATGTTTTCCAGTGCCTCCGTGGTGGCAGCAGGTTACAGCAATACGCATATCGGCTTACAGACATGCGGCCCGGACGGCATTCAGCACTACTCGGTCGAGCGCGACTACACGACCTCCGACCGTTTTTTGGCGATTGGCCCCATCGAGACGGCGGAGCGGGTTGAGCGGCGAATGACCTCGCCGGAGCAATGGCCAGAATACTCCTACAGAAGCGAGCCGCTTGGGCGACGATTATGCGAGGTCGGCGGTGCCTGACGCAGGCTACACCACCACCCCCCTACCAAAGAAGCTCGGCCTGAAAGACGGTCAGGCGATCTGTTTCATCAACCTGCCCGAGACCCTGCGCTGGCTGACCGATGCCGCACAGTTCATCGACCTGACCGACACACCCGAACCGGGTGGCGAGCTGGACGTTGTCCACCTCTTCGTCATGTCGCGCGACCAGCTCAATGCGCTTCTCCCGCAAACCCGGCTCGCCATCGCGCAGAACGGCATGATCTGGGTGAGCTGGCCCAAGAAGGCCTCCAAGGTGGAAACCGACATGACCGAAGACGCGGTGCGTGAGTCCGCCTTTCCCATGGACCTCGTCGACATAAAGGTGTGCGCGGTCGACGAGATCTGGTCGGGCCTGAAACTGGTCATCCGCAAGGAAAAGAGGCGCTGAACGGCGGCGCCAACACATCGACGTGAACGCACTGGTCAGACACGGCTTGGCGCAATATCATTCATTCTTGATTGTTTTCGGGGAGAGAGCTCATGCTGATGAATGCAAGTGGGCTGGGGCTGATCGTGATGGCAACGACACTGGCTCAGCAAGAGGCTGACCCCGGTCTGATCTATGCCCATACGCCTTATGAGGATGCGGTTCTGGCCGCGCGCCAGCACATGCGCTGGGGCGCGAGCGGACCCTCGGAATTGGTCCTCATCGCCATGGATGACGCCGGACTTGAAACCGTGCGGCCTCTCTTCCCGGACGATCCATCCGATAATTCCGACCCGGCATGGAATCCGGTGCGGCAGGAAATCTGCTTTGTCTCCACCCGCACGGAGACGGCGCCGGCCTCATCCTACGAGAATGCCGATATCTGGTGCGCCGCCCGCACACAAGGCGGCTGGAGCGAGCCCCGGCGATTACCTGCACCGGTCAATTCGGAGGGGCCGGAATGGAGCCCGTCCTTTGATGATGCAGGCCATCTCTATTTTGCTTCCGCGCGGGCGGGAGGTATGGGCGCGGGCGACATCTATCGCGCGGTCGAGGATGAAAACGGCCTCTGGCAGGCAGACAATGCCGGGCCGGCCATCAACACGCCGGGCGGCGAATGGAATGTGGGTATCAGCCAGGACGGCGAGACGCTGATCTTCGAGGCCTCCGGACGTCCGGAGAGCTTTTCCGCGCCCGGCGACCTTTATCTCTCGCAGCAGGTCGATGGCGTTTGGCAACCGGCGGTCGCCCTGTCGCGGCTGAATACCGGCGGCAGCGATCTTTATGCGCGCGATTTTGGAAATGGCCTCTGGCGCTTCACCAGTGCCGCGCTGGACGCCGAACGCGCGGCATCGCCAACCGTCGCGAGGCAATCATTTGCGCCCCTGCCGCCCGTGCTGGCGGCGGTCTCGCGCTCCACCGGAGAGGTCGTGTTGCTCGATCCGGAAACCCTTGCGGAACGCGACCGCTTCCACGCCGGAACCGGACCGCATGAAATCGCCGCCTCGGATGATGGCCGCCGCGCTCTGGTGCCGCTTTTAGGCATCTACCCCGAGCCCCATACAGAACCGGTCACTGCGCGTCCGCCCTTCCTGACCGAACCCAGCGAAGGCGCTGCCCTGATCGATCTGGCCACCGGAGAGACGCGCACCATGGCCCTTCCCGGCTGTGACCGGCCGCACGGTGCTGCAGCCCACCCGCAAGCCCATCGCTTCTGGGTGACTTGTGAGGATGTGGGAGAGGTTATCGAAATCGACGGCGAGAGCGGAGAGATTCTCCGCCGGTTCGACGTCGGGAACGGCGTCCACAAAGTCATTCTCCATCCGGACGGCACAAGCCTCATCACGTCCAATCCCGATCGCGGCGAACTGGGCCTGATCGATCTGGAGACCGGCACGGTCCAAACCTTGTCCACCGGCGCGCAGGCCGAAGGTCTGACCCTCTCTACCGATGGCGAGGCGGTATTCATCGCCAATGCCGGCGACCGCACCCTCTGCCGGATTGATCTCGAAGCATTGACCATCCGCTGGTGCCAGCCCGTGGAGGGCGTGTTTCCGATTGCGGTCGCGTTCCACGCCATCGCGGGAGACGTCTGGGTCGCCCGGCTGGGGGCTTCCGACATAGCGGCATTTGACGCAGACACCGGCGACTTCCGCGCCAGCATCGACCTGCCATCCATCCCGTTAAACCTTGCCCTCGATGCCCGGAACCGGCGGCTCTATGTCAGCCTGCCGAGGGAGAATGCCGTGCAGGCCATCAATCTGGACACCCGCACCCTGGCCGGACGCGCGGACCATATCATGGAAGTCGACGACCTCGATCTGATCCCGGCCAGCGCCTTTCTGGCCGCACCGGATCCGCAAAGCCTGACGCCGCCTCCTGCCGTCGGACCCTTAACCGTTCAGCTCCTTGATGATGGACCGCAACCCGCACCGGCCATTATTTACTTTGAATAACAGAGTAATTGTATTATCAAATTCTGGGCAATGAGGGGAAGACCATGGATTTCGAGCCAATGCAGGCGGCCTCGCTGGCCATTCAACTGCATTTCTATACCGTTGTCCCGGCTTTTGTGCTCGGAACCGTACAGATGGCCCTGCCCAAGGGCACGCCGCTGCATCGCTGGAATGGCTATGTCTACATGGCGCTGATGATGATCACGGCAACAGCGGCCATCTTCATCCCCAGCTTCATGGAAAGCGGACGGGTATTCGGCCATTTCGGCTTCATCCATCTATTCGTCCCGCTGACCTATGTCTCGGTCCCGCTGGCGCTTTATAACGCGCGAAAGGGGAATATCCGCGCCCATCGCGGCGCCATGATCGGCCTCTATATTGGCGGCATTCTGATCGCCGGCGGACTCGCCTTCATGCCGGGCCGCATCATGCATGACATGTTCTTCGGCTAGGCGGCTCCCTTGCCGCAAGCTTCCGGCTGCGTCAGTCTCAACGTCCTGATCCGATGGAGACTGCCATGTTGCTGACCGCCCTCCTCTCCCTGACCGTGGCGCAGACCGAAGCTGCACCACAGGAAGTGCAATCCATCCTGTTTCTGGAGATCGTGGCCCGCCGCGCCCCGCAATGCGAACTGCTGGAAGACTGGCAATCCGCCGCCATCCGTACCCAGACGGCGCAGGCCTTGCGCGGCTATGACATTGCCTCTCAGGATCTGTTCGAGACCGAAATCGCCGCGCGTGTGCCAACAGTCGCCTGTGACGATCCGCAAATGACAGCGTGGATCGACGGCATAGAGCCGGGCATTGCGCGCGAATTCCTGCCGCAATTTCTTGTCGCCTATCGTGCCTTTGCCCGTCTGGACACACCGCCCGCCATTTTCACATCCGAAGCCGATGCCGACCAGGAACTGGCTCTGGCCCGGATTGATGCCGAGATTGCGCGCCTGGCCGACGCCGGCATCACCCCGGAAGGAGGCGGCGACTGGGCCACGCATCAGGCCCGGGTCGATGCTGCTGCCCTGTCCATTGCCGACATCCTCGCCACCGGAGAATCCAGCGGCATGCCGCCCGCAGAAGCGGCCATTCTGGTGCGCGATGCTGTCACGGTCACCGAGCTGTGGCTCGCCGCGCAGGAATAGGCTGAAACGTCTGCCGCTTGCGGGTCGACTTCCCCGCCGCGGGGTATACATTCAGCACCAGTCTGAAATGAACATTTGTGGAGTCTCAAATGGTTGAGCTGGCCCTGCCACGCGGATCAAAGCCCAAAAAAGGCAAGACATGGGACAAGCCGGAAGGCGCGACCAACACCCGCACCTTCAAGGTCTACCGCTATGATCCGGAAGCGGGCGGCAATCCCAGCTGGGACACCTACCACGTCGATCTCGACGATTGCGGGCCGATGGTGCTCGACGCCCTGTTGTGGATCAAGAACAATGTCGACTCCTCCCTGGCCTTCCGCCGCTCCTGCCGGGAGGGTGTATGCGGCTCCTGCGCCATGAATATCGGCGGCCGCAACACGATTGCCTGTACAAAGGGCATGGACGAGGTGAAGGGCGACATCACCGTCGCGCCGCTGCCGCACCAGCCCGTGGTTCGCGACCTTATTCCCGACCTCACCGATTTCTACGCCCAGCACGCCTTCGTGCAGCCCTATCTGCAGACCAAGACGGCCGCGCCGGAAAAAGAGTGGAAGCAATCGGAAGAAGACCGTGCTCAGGTCGATGGCCTGTATGAGTGCATCATGTGCGCCTCCTGTTCGACGGCCTGCCCGTCCTATTGGTGGAATGGCGACAAGTATCTCGGCCCGGCCGCCCTGCTGCAGGCCTATCGCTGGATTGCCGACAGCCGTGATGAGATGACGGGCGAGCGCCTTGATGATCTGGAAGATCCGTTCAAGCTCTATCGCTGCCACACCATCATGAATTGCGCACAGGTCTGCCCGAAAGGGCTGAACCCGGCCGAAGCCATCGGCAAGATCAAGCAATTGATGGTCGAGCGCGAAGGCTAGGCTCACGCCGGAATAACAGGCTTGTCAGTTGTCCGAAGGCCCGGCTGTGCGAAGATGCGCCCGTTCTGGTTTCGGGGAAATTCAATGCGCACTGTTCTGATCGCCCTCGCCATTGCCGGTTGGCCCGCCGCCGCCTTCGCCTCGCCCTTCCTGATTCACCCTTACAATCTGTTCGGCTCCGAAGACGAATTTACCGCCTCGGTCAATCTGGGCGATCTCGATAATGATGGCAATCTCGACGGCTTTGCCGTGAATGGCCGCCACTGGATCCAGCAGGACCGCGTCTACTTCAATAATGGAATGGGTTTCTTCCGCACGTCGCGTCCAGCCGGCACGGTTGAAGGCACGGGCTATACTGCGGCGCTGGCCGATTTTGACGGTGATGGCGATCTTGATGCCGTCGTCGCGCGCGATCTTCTGCCCAGCCTCTATCTGGAAAATGACGGGACGGGCCGCTTCTCCGATGGCGAGGCCTTCGGGCCGGTCACCCAGGCCCGCTCATCCATTGCCGGTGATCTGGATGGCGACGGGGATGCCGATCTCGTCATTTCCCAGCGCGGCGATGTCAATTTTCTTTTCCTGAATGAGAACGGTTTCGGCGACCCCGTTACATTGGACGGCGAATACCAGACCATTGGCGGCACGATGGCCGATATTGATGAGGACGGCGATCTTGACCTCGTCTTCTCCAATCGGGGCGGTCAGGGTCTTCTGGTCTACGTCAATGATGGCGCGGCAGGCTTTGGCGAACCGGTCTTCATCGGCGCCGAGGACCGGCTGGAAACCCGTTCCCTTGCCGTGGGCGACCTGAATGACGATGGCCATGCCGATCTGGTCGTTGCCGTCATTGGCGGCGCGAATGCGATCTATCACGGCGATGGCGCAGGCGGTTTCACACTCGGCGAGCGATTTGGAACGGCAGAGGACGGCGTTTACGGCATCGCGCTGGCCGATTTCGACAATGATGGCCAGACAGACATCGTCACGGCCCATACCGGCACGCCGAGTGCCGTCTGGCTGCGCGATGGAGACGGCTTCGAGCGGATCACGCTTTATGACGAGGCCGTCGCAGCTTATGGCGTCGCGATTGGCGATCTCGACATGGATGGCCGACCGGATCTCGTTTTTGCGGTCTCCGAGAATGTCAATTTCGTCGCATTGAACCGGATCGACCCGGACGGCGATTAGACTGTCAGATTATTCGCAGCCTGATTCACGTTGAAATGTCGATTCCACCCGATCGGGTGATGTCCTGCGCGCTTTTTGCGCTAGCGTGATCGCACAAACGCGAAAGGACACATCATGACGCAAAGCTCTCTGGGCGCCTTTTCCATCAGCCTCGCCGTGAAGGACATTGAGGCGTCGAAGACGTTCTATGAAACGCTCGGCTTTTCAACCATGGGCGGAGATCAGGCACAGGGCTGGCTGATCCTGAAGAATGGCCCGACCATTATCGGCCTGTTCCAGGGCATGTTCGAGAAGAACTGCCTCACCTTCAATCCCGGCTGGGATCAGGACGCAAAGAATGTGGACGAATTCGAGGATGTCCGCGCCCTGCAAAAGCGCCTCGCCGCCGCAGGTCTGGAGGTCGGCGAGCTGATTGATGCCTCAAGCGAAGGCCCGGCCCATTTCACCCTGACCGATCCGGATGGCAATCCGGTGCTGATCGACCAGCATCGTTAGCGCTGCCAGGCCAGCTGCTCGCAAGCGGCCTTGACGATGGCCGTCGCCTCGGCCTCGCTCTCGGGCAGGGTGGCCGGATCAATCGGCGCGCCAAACCGCAAGGGATAGCGCGCGCCCTTCTTGCCCATGAAGCCGTGAAACACGGTCATGTCCTTCAGCTCGGTATGCACCTGGGCGAGTGCATAATAGAGGATGGGCATGCGCTGGCGCACGCCCAGCGGAATGATGGGTTGTTTGAACCGGCGGGCAAAGCTTACGGCGGTTGGCGCCCAGGGCTTTTCATCCAGCGTAAAGCGCTTCCAGTTCCATTCGGCCATCCGGCCCGCCGGGAAAATCACCACGCACCGGTCTGACTTGAAGGCCTCCAGCGCCGAGCGCAGCGTCTCGCGCGCATTCTCGCGGCTGCGCAGATTCTGTCGCCATTCGACCGGAATGATCAGATCGGCCAGACCCGGACTGACCCGCAAGGCATCGCGATTGGCGAAGAAACACACATCCGGACGTTTGGCCCGCAATGCATCCCAGACCGCCACCCCATCGGCAATCCCGCCGGGATGATTGGCAATCACCACGACGCCGCCCTTGTCCGGCACGATATCCAGATTTTCCGGTTCCGGCTGCAGGTGTAGATACTCGCTCACCCAGTGCAGCGTCTCATCGCCGGACTTGTCGGCAATCGCATCGGCGATGGCCACGGCTTTCCTGTAGCCCAGCATCGGGTAAGCGATATTGCGAATGGCCGTCCAGAGGCGCGGGCGCGAGATGAGACGCGGCGCGCGCTCTTCAATCAGACGGTCCACGACATGGCGGGTCATATCGTCATTCGGCGGAGCATAGGCATATTCCATGTCGCATTCATCGCACGACCAACAATACCTGCAAGCAGGAACGGCATTAACCTCTTGGCAAGACTTGGCCTTCGCCTTGCGAGGGAATGTTCCAACGTTAACACACTGTACACGATTGGGACGATCATGGCTGTTGTCGATACCGCATTTGCTCCGTCATTCCTGAACCGCATCGCCTCTCCGCTGCGCAAGATGCAGCGCACCGCCCTGCGCCGCCGCGGCCCGCTGGATGCCGCGCTGGAGGATTATCTGGGCGAGATTGCCCATGCCGGAGACAAGGTCTTGCAACTGGGCGCTTCGGACGGCATCTCGGCGGCATTTCTGGAACGCGGCGTATTTCATCATCTGGTCGCCCCGGCAGCCTCGGCGGACACGGTTGAAGCCATCTGCCAGTTGCGCGGTTGCAGCGCATCGCGCCTGCGGGTCTTTGCCAATATCGGCCATTCCGGATCGGCCGGAGAAGTCGACACCGTCTGGCTGTCGCGCACCACATCACTGGCCGTGCTGGCCGCGCATTTCCGTCATGCCATGAGCCGCCTGAAAACCGGCGGTCTGCTGCTGGTTGAGGGCATTGATACCGAGTTCGGCAAGACGCTGTTCAAACAGCTCTCGCACGATCTGGACTGGCGTCTGGACGAGACGATTGCCGGTCAGGTCGCCGCCTTTCGCCGCCTGGCCTGATCCCTTGCCTCAGTAAGGCGAGCCGGGCTGGCCGCGCCGCTGATTTGGCGGTGAGGTGCGTTGCGGACGCACGGCACGTTGGGGCCGGTCGCTTTCATCCCGCGCCCGGTCGCCCTGGATCGCGGCATTGCATTCCTCACTCGGACGGCCGGGCGGAATGCGCTGCGGTACAAATTGTTGTGCGCGCAGCTGGGTTTCCGCGAATTGCTCGGCAGACACGCTGTCACGGATTTCGGTGATCGTCTCGGTGTCCATCCGGGTCAGGCCCAGCGACATTTCCCGCACATTATTCGTGTAGAGCATCGTCCAGTAGACAGCCTCATCGGCATTGCCCTGTGCATGATAATATTCTGCCAGCGCCGCCTGTGAGGCACCCCAGCCGGCCAGGCCGGACGTGGTCAGATAATATTCGCCATCCTCGCGATAGCCTTCAGCATCCTCGCCGCCCGCCTCGGCCAGCTCCAGCGCCGTGGTGCCGGCATAATACCAGGCGACTTCATACCCGCCGCCAAATTGCGCCGCGCAGGCAAAATACTCATTCGCCTGATCGATCCGGCCGGCTTCCAGCGCGCGAAGACCGCGGCCATAGGCGGCGTCGCCGCCCGCTCCGCCACGGAATGTCGGGGCCCGGTCGTTGGTGGAACCACAGGCCGCGAGGCCCAGAGCGAGAGCGAGGACAGGAAGCGAATATCTCATTCCGGCATCATCGCGCAGCAAAGCGGGTCGGCGCAAGACCAACGTGCTGTAATCGCCAATCCGTCGGCCCGGCCTGACAATCATTCTTTGTCGCAAACTCGGGATTTGACGCTGCAATCCGCATTACGTCATAAGCAGGACATGCCACATGATCATACCCATCACGACGCAGGACCGGGCCGGATGGACCCGGGCGAAGCGCGCAAGATTACCAGCCGCGCCACGACGCTTTCGGTTCTGGTGGCGTCGACACTGGTCATCACCAAGCTCGCCGCCTGGATCGCCTCCGGCTCTGTCGCGCTCCTGGCCTCGCTGGCCGATAGCGCGCTGGATCTGGCCGCCTCCATCACGACTTTTCTGGCGGTCCGCTATGCGGCGGCACCCGCCGATGACGATCACCGCTATGGCCATGGCAAGGCGGAGGCCTTTGCCAGCTTCCTGCAAGCCCTGTTCATTGCCCTCTCGGCCGTTCTTCTGCTGCGGGAAGCCTGGTTGCATGCCATGGATCCGCGGCCCGTTCTGAATGGAGGCTGGGCCATTGGCGTCATGGTATTGTCCATCATCCTGACCGTGGGTCTGGTCTGGGCGCAGACAAAGGCCGTGCAGAAAACCGGCTCCGTCGCTGTTTCCGGCGACCGGGCGCATTATGTGGCGGACCTTGCCTCCAACTTTGCCGTGATTGCCGGCATCGGGGCCGCGGCCTTTCTGTCCATTCCGCTGGCCGATCCGACCATTGGCGCGGGCGTGGCCATCTGGCTGGCCTGGTCGGCTATCGAGGTCGGGCGCGGGGCGCTGGCACACCTGCTCGATCAGGAATTGCCGGATCGCGAACGCTGCCGGATTATCGAAATCGCCGAAGATGATCCGCGCGTCATTGACGTCCATCAGGTGCGCACACGCGCCGCCGGCCCCCTCATCCATATCCAGATGCATATGGATCTGGATGCCAAGCTGACGCTGGAAGCCGCGCACGAAATCGTCGTCGCGGCGGAAAAACGCCTGCTGGAGCGCTATCCGGCCGCCGATATCCTCATCCACGCCGATCCGCACGGCAAAGCCGAGCCGCACGGACTGGACTTCTTCCGGTCGGAAAATGAGGCGGAAACAGCCAAAGACACTTAAACGCGGCGAAAAATCACCCTAGCGTGCGCCCATGCGACGTCTTCACCACTGGCCTCTTGATCCTGGATCCCGCGCAGCGCGTTTCGCGCTTGCGGAAAAGGGGCTGGATTTTGATCTCGAGGAAGAGCGCCCCTGGCTCAGGCCGGAACCGCTCTTTCGTCTGAATCCGGCGGGCAGTCTGCCCGTCCTGCAGGACAATGGCGCGACTATCGCCGAGATGCGCCCCATCCTCGAATATCTCGAAGACGCCTATCCCGGACAGCCGCTCATGCCGCGCGGCGCGGTTGAGCGCGCCGAAGTGCGCCGTCTGATGGGCTGGTTCGAGCTGAAATATGATGGCGAGGTCAACGCCTATCTCCTGCATGAAAAGCTGGAAAAACGCGCGCAATCGCTCGGCGCGCCGGACCCGCAGGCCATACGCGAAGGGCGCGACCATCTACGCTGGCACATGGATTATCTCACCGGGCTTCTCGATGAACGCGACGGTCTGGCCGGACCGCGTTTCACCCTCGCCGATATTGTCGGGGCAGCTCACTTGTCCTGCGCGGATTATCTCGGCGATGCCCCGTTCGAGGAGTTTCCGGCTGTAAAGACCTGGTATACCCGCATCAAATGCCGCCCAGCCTTCCGCGGACTTCTGGCCGACCGCTTGCCCGGCGTGCCCCCGGCAAAACATTATGATGACCTCGACTTCTAGAGCCTCACTCGGAGAAATCGCCACCTCGCTCGGCTTCGATGCCGTCCGCATCTGCCGCGCGGATGAAGCCTGGGCGGCGGCGGGGCGGCTGCAGGAATTCGTCGCGCAAGGCCGTCATGGCTCGATGGGCTGGATGGAAGAGACGCTGGAGCGGCGCAAGCAGCCGACGAATATGTGGCCGGAAGCGAAATCCGCGCTGGTCGTCGCCATGAATTACGGGCCGGACACCGACCCGCTCGAAGGCCTGAAAGCGGCCTCCACCGGCAATATCTCCGTCTATGCCCGCCACCGCGATTATCACGACATCATGAAGGGCAAGCTGAAACAGCTGGCCCAGACATTTGCGCGCGAGACCGGCGAAGAGGTGAAGGTTTTCGTCGACACCGCGCCCTTGATGGAAAAACCGCTGGCGCAAAAATCCGGGCTCGGCTGGCAGGGTAAACACACCAATCTGGTCAGCCGGGAACATGGCTCATGGCTCTTCCTCGGCGTCATGCTGACCACGGCCAGGCTGGACCCGGATACGCCCGAGGCCGATCATTGCGGCTCCTGTACCGCCTGCCTCGACATCTGCCCGACCGATGCCTTTCCCGCGCCCTATCAACTCGATGCGCGGCGCTGTATCTCCTATCTCACCATCGAACATGCCGGCCCCATCCCGGAAGAATTTCGCAAACCGATGGGCAACCGGATTTATGGCTGCGATGATTGTCTGGCCGTCTGCCCCTGGAACAAATTTGCCGCGACCGCCTCCGAGGCCAAACTCGTCGCCCGCGACGATCTGAAGTCCCCGCCACTCGCCGATCTGCTCGTGCTGGATGATGCCGGTTTCCGCAGCCTGTTCTCCGGCTCTCCTATCAAGCGGATCGGGCGGGATCGGTCGGAGGGTGACGTGTAAATACTTGCCTCATGGTGAGGTACCGCCGCAGGCGGCCTCGAACCACGCAAAACGCCTACAATATCCCCAGCACATTCTCCGGCGGGCGGCCGAGCGCGGCCTTGCCATTGGCGATCACCACCGGGCGCTCGATCAGCTTGGGATGGGCGGCCATGGCTTCCAGCAACTTGTCGTCCTTGTCCTCGCCCTTGAGGTTCAGCGTCTTGTAATCGACCTCATTGGTGCGAATCCATTCCCGCGCCGAGCTGAAGCCGAGCTGTTCCAGCACGGTTTTCAGTTCCGCCACGCTGGGCACATCCACCAGATATTCGCGCACTTCGGGCTTATGGCCGTGGTCTTCGAGATATTTCAGCGTCTCGCGCGACTTCGTGCAGCGGGGATTATGCCAGATCACAACACTCATTTTGCGTCCTTTACCTGTTTCAGTATCGCTACGGCCTCGGCCAGATGCAGCCGCTCCGCCATTGTGCCTTCAAAGGGTATCGCCCCCTTTTCCGCATGCTCCGGCAGAGCAAAGGCGGCCACAAGCCGCTTCGCGCGGGCGATCTCGTCTTGCGACGGGCCGAAAGCGTCATTCGCGCCCGCGACCTGTGAAGGGTGGATCAGCGTCTTGCCGGTATAGCCCAGCGCCTTGCCCTCTGCGGCTTCGGCGGCAAACCCGTCTCCATCCTGATAGGCATTGTAAACGCCATCCAGCGGCACCAGCCCCCAGCCCCGCGCGGCGGCCACGATCAATGCGAGGTGCGGCACCAGCGCCGCCCGGCCCGTCGTCTTCAATGCCTTGGCGAGATCATTCGTCCCGGCGATCAGCCCGGCCAGCCCCAGCGCCGCAGAGGCCTCGCCGATTTCGCGCAGATGGAACAAGGCTCCCGGTGTCTCGATCATCGCCCACAGCGGCGGGCCTTCAGGGATCAACAGGCGCGCGGCCTGCAGATCGGTCACGCTTTCCACCTTGGGCAGGACAATCGCATCGGCTCCGCGCGCCGCGGCGATGTCACCGCCCTCAAGGCCGGAGCCGATACCATTGACGCGCACAGCGCGGATCGCGCCACACCCTGCCCACTGGGCCAGCGCGTCATCCACACGGCCGCGGGCGGCGGATTTCTCCTCCGGCCCGGCGGCGTCTTCAAGATCAAGGATGAGCATGTCCGCGCCCAGACCGGCGGCTTTTTCAATCGCACGCGGACGCGATCCCGGCACAAACAGCGCCGACCGGATGAGGCGAATCGAGCTCTGGTCAGTCATGTCCATCCCTATAACATGTGGGCATGACGCGCGTCCTGATTCTCTCCTCTCATGTTGCAGCCAGCCGTGTCGGCGGGCGCGTCGCCGTGTCGGCCATGGAGGCACGCGGCATCGACACCGTCTTCTGCCCGACCGTCCTTCTGGGGCGGCATCCGGGTCATGGCGCGCCGGGCGGCGGGGCGGTAATACCCGAGCAATTCGGCTCCATGCTGGAAGGGGTCGCGGCACAAGGATTATTCGCGCAATTCGACGCCGTCCTGACCGGCTATTTCGCCAGCGCCGAACAGGTAGAGATTGCCGCAGCCGCCATCGGCGAAATCCGCAAGGCCTCGCCGCACCCGCTCATCGTCGTCGACCCGATCATTGGCGATCATGGCGCGCTCTATGTCGCGGAAGACGTTGCCATTGCCATCCGCGATCAGCTTCTGCCGCTCGCCGACATCATCACCCCGAATGCATTCGAGCTGGGATGGCTGAGTGGTGAATCGGTGACAGATTTGGGTTCCGCCCGAAATGCGGCTTTGCATCTCGGACGACCGGCACTCATCTCTTCGATACCGGATGGCGACAACCTGGCTGTGCTTTATGCACACGATGGCGAGAACTGGATTCGCAAACACAAAATAATCGAAGACGTGCCGAATGGTACGGGGGACTTGCTGGCGGCAGAGTTTTTGGCGTCCCGTCTTGTTCAGAACTCCAACGAAGCGGCGTTGGACCGCGCCATCCACCGGACATTCGATACAATATTGAAAACGAAGGGGTGGCGCCTTAGCGAGCTTGCGGACCTTCAGGGACGCCAGAACGGATTGCATCCCAATCTCCGGATCGAAGGCGGCGAACTCGCGCGGCGAGGTATTGGAGACGGCCCGCTATGGGTGTTGGGTCTGGATGGTTGTAAGGCCGGATGGATCGGCGTGTGGTATGATATTCACGGTCATGCGTCACCGCGTCACCAACTGTTTTCGAGCTTGTCAGAAGTCGCCGATGCCGAGATCAACCCTGAGATTATCGCCATCGACATGCCGGTTGGTTTCCCGGAGCTCAGCGAACACGGCGGACGCATCTGCGAGCGTGAAGCCCGAGCGTTGCTCGGACGAAAATCGTCGTCCGTTTTTTCGTCGCCCAGCCGCAAAGCCCTTGCCGCAAGCACTTACCAAGAGGCTTGCGAACTGAATAGTCTCGAAGGCGGCCCGAGGCTTTCAAAACAGAGCTATATGCTCTTTCCGAAAATGCGTGAGGTTGATGCTTTCAAGAAATCGGAAATGGGTTCGATCGTTTTTGAAACTCACCCGGAAGTCGCATTGGCCATATTCGAGCGAGCACCTATTCTCGAGGCAAAGAAAGCGGTCGAAGGACGCGCGGCTCGCCTGACAGCGCTTCGAAAACTCGGATTTCCCATTGGTCTTATCGACCCGCATACCTACCCAAATTCGAAAGTCGCGCCGGATGATCTTGTCGATGCGGCGATTTGCGCCGTCACCGCCCAACGCATCGCGAATGGACAGCACATCACTTTGCCAACTCACCCGCCAGTGGATTCCGACGGGATCGAGATGGCCATTCATGCTTGATTACGTGAAGCCAAAGTTCTAGCTCCGCTCCATGACCGACACACCCGACATCCACGGATTTACCGCGCCCGGCTTTGAACCCGTCCGCGACGCCTTCGCGTCTCTCTGGGACGGCAACGATGAAATCGGCGCGGCCTTTGCCATCGAGATCGATGGCGAGCCTATCGTCGACCTCTGGGGTGGATGGACCGGCAAAAAGCGCGAGGCCGAATGGGCCCGGGATACAATCGTGCCCGTCTTCTCCACCGGCAAGGCGATCACGGCGCTGGTCATGGGCTGGCTGAAGGACCAGGGCCATTTCGCCTTTACCGACCGGGTCGCGGATTACTGGCCGGACTTTGCAAACAATGGCAAAGGCGAGGTCACCATCGCACAGGCCCTGTCCCATCAGGCCGGCTTGTCGGGCCTTTCCGAACCGATGGAAGCCAGCGACTGGTTTGACCGCGACTTCATCGAAGCGCGCATCGCGGCGCAAGCCCCACTCTGGCCGCTCGGGCAGGGCTCGGGCTACAGTCCGCTCGTCTATGGTTTCATCGCCGATGCCATTGCCCTGCGGACAGATGGCCGCTCCATCGGGCAGATATTGAAGGCCGAAATCACAGGTTCACACGGCATTGATTTCTTCATCGGCACGCCGGAGAGCGAGCACGCCCGCACCGCCGAGCACCGCCTGCCGCCCAAAGCGCCCGATCTGGGCGAGATCAACGAGATCACAAAGCTCGCCTTCCTCAAACCCTGGTCCAGCCCGGGCCGCCGCGGCGCATCAGAATGGCGCAAGGCGGAGTTTCCCGCCGCCAACGGCCACGGCAATGCCCGGTCCATCGCGGCGCTGATGGGGCTTTATGCCAATGAGGGCCGGCTGGGCGATGACGCGCTCATCGCACCCGCAACGATTGCCGAGCTCATGGCCGAACAGGTGCGCGGACCCGACCGGGTTCTGCCCTTTGACCTGTCGCTGGGCATGGGCGTGATGCGCAATACGACCAACGGGTTTTACGGCCCGGAGAGCGCCAGTATCGGTCATTACGGCATGGGCGGGTCGTGCGGCTTTGCCGATCCGGTGCGCCACCTTTCCGGCAGCTACACGCCGTGCCAGCTCAGTTTCCATCTTGCAGGCGACCCCCGCGCCGTGTCGCTGATCAATGCCGGCTATGGGTGTTTGTAGCCGGCCCTGCTAAGCCGGGAGCTCGCACCGCGCCTGCATTTCCAGCCGCTCACGCACCACGTTCAGAGCCGCTTCCATGGTCGAGCGCGCCTCGGCAAAACTGGTGCGCGGATCATTGTTATAATCCTGCATGCGATGCGCGTAATCGCGGCCTTCCGACCGCTCGCCGATGATAAAGCGAACTTCCTGCAAGGCCGTGCGGCGATGCTGGTATTCACCGATCACATCGATTGAGGCCTGCTGCAGCGCGCAGAAAATGGAATAGAGATCGCCATCCGGACCACAATCGCGATCATCCTCGCGATTCCAGGCTGCCTCCGAGCTGAACAATTCCAGCGCCCGCTCCAGAATGGCGGCATCGGCCGCATCGACCGGGCGTTCGCGATCGGACAGCAAGTCGAAAGCGGCGGCCACCCAGCCAAGCTGCTCTTCTGTCCGCTCGTCGGGATGGACACGGGCATAAACCTGAATGCCGCGATCAATGATCGCCATCTCTTCCGCCTTGATCGCCGCATAATCAAGGGGGCATTCGGATTGATCCGCGCTGGCCGTGGCACAGGCCGTCAACGCCAGAAGAGAGGGAATAACAAGAAATCGCATCGCACACATCCGCTTGGTCAGGACCGCAACTTTTGCATGAGCGCTCTCACCCGGCAACGGACCAGCCGCCCATCGCACGCAGTTGCGCTTGCCGGTGATGGCGCGCCCTAGCCCGCTCAGAACCGGCGCTTCACCCAGTCTTCAATAAAGCCTGCCAGATCATGGGGCCGCTCCCACATCGTCCAGTGGCCGCAGCCCTCCAGCACATGGGTCTCCAGATCCGAACACAGCGCCGGCATCCATTGCATCAGCACGGGCGGCAGCATGAAGTCGGCATCGGCCCCGATCATCAGGCAGGGCATGGAGAGGCGATGATCCACCCCGCCCATACGCTCCCAGTTGCGGTCAAAATTGCGATAGATATGCGTCGGCGTGACAGCCCCGGTCTGCGCATAGGCGCGGGCATAGACATCGCGGTCAGCCTTCGGAACGACCAGCTCGTCCTCTGACCGGCCCGGATGCTTTTTGAAATTCTTGATGATGTGGGTCACACCCGGGAAGAGCTGATCCAGCATGTCAGCGGGTGGCGGCGCGGCGAAGATGTAGTTGAAGAAAGCCTCTTCCTGGCCTTCAAACGCCTCACTTACCGTATCGGCATTCTGGAATTGCAGGATGTAATGGTCCTCGCCGCCCATGCCCATGAAAGCCTCCGAGGGCGGGGTGGAGGGGCGCGGCAGATGCGGCGTATTCACGCCAATCGCACCGAGAAACCGTTCCGGCACGAGGCAGGCCGCCTGCCACATGATAATGCCGCCCCAGTCATGTCCGCACCAGACGGCTTTCTCTATGCCCAGCGTATCCAGCAGGCCCGTCAGGTCTGCCGTCATTTCGTCAATGCCATACTGGTCCACATCATCCGGCGCATCCGAGGCACCAAAGCCCTTGAGATCCGGCGCAATCACGCGGAAGCCGGCATTCACCAGCGGATCCCAGATCGGCTTCCAGGAATACCCCAGCTCTGGCCAGCCATGCAGAAGCAGCAGGGGAATGCCCTCGCCCGGCCCGCCAATGTGGACGGACATCTCGATATCACCGCTCTTGACCCGGACCGGATTGGGGAATGTCGTCATGTAGATTGAACCTTTCGTCGGCGCAGCATGGAGACGGTGAAACAGGCCAGCCCCGCCCAGATGAAGGCGAAGGTCAGCGCATGCGCCGCCGTGAACGGTTCACCATAGGCCACTGCGACGGCAAATTGGAGCGTCGGTGCCAGAAATTGCAGTATGCCCACCGTGGCAAAGTGCAGCCCCCGCGCCCCGATGATAAACAGGAGGAGCGGCGCCACCGTCATCGGCCCCGCCATGATCAGAAGAAAGGCCTGCAGCGGGCCATCCGTGAAATGCCCGGCCGGCGAGGTTTCGATGAAAGACAGAACGATCAGCGAGGGCAGGAAGATCACCAGCGTCTCGATAAAAAGGCCGACCCGGCCATCAACGGCAATCGTCTTGCGGATATAGGCATAGACGGTGAAAGACCCCGCCAGCGCCAGCGCAATCAGGGGCAGACTGCCCACGGTCAGGATCTGATTGATCACCCCGATGGCCGCCAGAAGAATGGCGGCCGCGCGCCACCAGCCAAAGCTTTCCCGGAAGATGAAAATGCCCACCGCCACATTCATCAACGGATTGATGTAATAGCCGAGCGAGACTTCCAGCACCTGATCGGTCTGGACGGCGAAGATGAAGAGCCACCAGTTGGCCGCAATCAGAATGCCGGAAAAGACCAGCAGGCCGAGCGTTTTCGGCCGGGTCAGTACGGAGATGACCTGGGTCCAGCTCCTGGCCAGCCAGATCACCAGCGCCAGCGTCGGCACCGACCACACCGCCCGGTGCAGGACGATCTCGGCGGCGCCCGCAAAGCCCAGAAGCTTGTAGAAGATCGGCGACAAGCCCCAGATCGTATAGCTCGCGATCGCCGCGCTGGCGGCGCGAACGGGGCTGGCATGACCGGATTCAGACATCCACAACGCTCCTCGAAGAGAGCGTGTCTCTAGATTATCCGGAAACGATGCGCGACCCGATTATTGCACCAGGACGGTCACGATTATCCGCCCCGTGTTTCACTGCCGTCTGTGTAAGGCGTGATCAGCCGAACAGGCCGCGATTGTTCAGCGCTTCGGCGATCTGCACCGCATTCAGGGCCGCGCCTTTTCGCAGATTATCCGAGACCACCCACATGGCGAGACCATGCTCGACCGTCGGATCCTCGCGCACGCGCGAAACAAAGACGGCAAATTCGCCGACGCATTCCACCGGCGTGACGAAGCCGTCATCCTCGCGATTATCCACCAGCATCAGGCCCGGCGATTCGCGCAGCAGGTCCCGCGCATCCTTGGCTGAAACGGGCTTGTTGAATTCGACATGCAGGGTCATGCCATGGCCCACAAAGACCGGCACCCGCACGCAGGAGGCGATGACGCGGATATCCGGATCGAGCATTTTATGGGTCTCATCGACCATTTTCTGCTCTTCGGTGGTCGTGCCGCCCTTCACCAGGTCCCCGATGCGCGGGATCACATTGAAGGCGATCTGCTTGGTAAATTCGTGCTTCTCCACCCCGTCATTGACGAAGATGCCGCGCGTTTGCCGCCAGAGCTCGTCCATGGCCGCATTGCCCGCCCCGGAAACGGACTGATAGGTCGAGACAGAAATCCGGCTTATATCGGCGAGGTTATGCAGCGGCTTGAGCGCCACCACCATCTGGATAGTCGAACAATTGGGATTGGCCACAATCCGCTTCGCCTTCACGCCTTCCAGCGCGTCCGGATTGACCTCCGGCACAACGAGCGGCACGTCCGGGTCCATGCGGAAGGCCGAGGAGTTATCAATCACGATTGCGCCGGCCGTCGCAATTTTCGGGGCCATTTCCCGCGCGACATCCGCACCGGCGGAAACCAGCACCAGGTCAACGGTCGAGAAATCGAATTGCGCGGCATCTTTCACTTTCAGGTCGCGGTCGCCATAGGAGACTTCCACACCCATCGACTTGCGCGTGGCGAGTGCATGAATTTCGTCTGCCGGAAAGAGGCGCTCGGCCAGAATCGTCAGCATTTCCTTGCCGACCGCTCCCGTGGCGCCCAGTACCGCAACTTTCAAACCCATGGTGAAATCCCTTAACGTCAATGATGGATGCGCGGCTTATACCGTTTATGCCGATATGGGGAGAGGCCAGATGAATATCAGGGGCAAGCGCCTGCGTTTCGGTCCGGCCGCCCTTATCCCCCTGCAAAATGCCGGCGGCGATAATCCCCCTTTGGTGCAGCGCCCGCCTGCTCTATTCTTTTCCGGATGAGCGGTTGGACCATTTTCACCATCATCTTCAACGCAGCCATATTCCTTGGCCTGTGGTCGATCGATATTCGTCCGAGGCCCGCAAAGCCCCGCCACAAGCGTCATCGCGATGACGATGCAGCGTCGTCATCTTCATCCTCATCATCCTGAGGCCGCGAACGCGACGACCGCCACAACGCCCAGGCGGCATAAGCGCCAATCGACAGAATGATCGCATATTCCAGAAGCGATCCGCCGAGAAAGACCGGCCGGGTAATGGCATCGAGGCTGGCGAAATTCTGCATCCAGCCCGATTCCATCCGCTCGGAATCAAATCCGATAAAGACCGCAATGCCGATCAGGATCGCCGCCACCAGCCCGGCAAATCGCATCATGGCGGCCGGATTGATCAGGTCGCGCGATTGCTTCGCCTTGCGCTGGCGGGCCCGATAGGTGCGGTCGAGGAAGTCTCTGCGGCGATTCATGTGTCGGTCCCGGACGTCATTCTCATCGTGAATACAATATCATTCCTGGCGGCAGATAGCGTCAAATCAAGCATCACAAAGACTTTGATTGCTTTCTCTCCCGCTTTCAGGCATATACCGCCTTGCACGGGCGGCCTTGTTTACAGGCCCGGCGGAAATACAAGACTGTCCTATTTGATTTCCTGAGTCATCAGGCACGTAAGACTTCAGACTTTCCCCGAAATAGCTTGCTCGTCGCCCCGCTGGGACGCTGGCCGGGCTATGATTGCTTAAGCGGTGGACGCATCGCACGAGGAAAGTTCTTCACTATGGCTCAAGGTACAGTCAAATTCTTCAACCACAGCAAAGGCTTCGGCTTTGTCACTCCTGACGAAGGCGGCGCAGATGTGTTCGTTCACATCTCTGCAGTCAACGCGTCGGGTCTGCCAGGCCTCGAAGACGGCCAGCGTGTCACCTTCGACACCGAGCCGGATCGCCGTGGCAAGGGTCCAAAGGCTGTGAACCTGCAATACGCAGAATAGTCACACCTTCGTTCTGATTTCAGGACAGGCAAGCGGCCGTCGGTTCAACCGGCGGCCGTTTTCTTTTGCCGCCTATTCTCCCGCCATCTCGGCCCGCACGCGCACCGCCGTGGCCGGGAAATCGGTGAAGACCGCATCCACGCCCAGCGCATAGAGCGCCCGCAATTCATCCTCGACCGTTTCGCCGACCAGCGGTTCACGGTCATCGCGCACCGTCCAGACATGAATGTCGAGGCCCAGCGCATGCGCCTCCTCCAGCAAGCCGGTCGACGTGCCATCCGGATTGAGCAGCAGGGCCTTGTTCGCGCCCAGACCGTCGGCAAATTGCGCGACCGCTTCCAGCGGATAGCCATTCATATCCCCGCCCGGCTCGTCCGGAGACGAATACAGCATGGCCAGGCGGACCGGCGCGACCGCACTCATGCGGATCAGAAAACCGGCATCAAAGGATTGCACCACAATCGGCGCGTCTTCGGAATAGAGGCCATGATCGAGCAGGACCTGATTGAGGATGGGCAAGGGATCAAGGCCCGCCTCCGCAAATTCTTCCGGGTGCTTCACTTCCGGTTCGATCCCGATGACGCAGTCACACTCGGCTTCCGCCGTATCAACCAGCGCCAGAACCTCTTCAAAGGTCGGGATATTATAGAGCCCGTTATACGACTGATCACGATTGGGCTGGGGCTGGACGGCGCGCAGTGTGCGCAATTCCTCCAGCGTGAAATCATGCACCCACCAGTCGGTATGACCGAGATACTCTCTTCGGCGATCCGCAAATTCGGGATGATCGGCGACATTTGTTGTGGTCGAAAGATACCCATCGTGACGCGCCACCAGCACACCATCTGCCGTGACCACAAGATCAGGCTCGATGACATCGGCCCCCTGTTCGATGGCCAGCGCATAGGCTTCCAGCGTGTGTTCCGGCAAATCCCCGCTGGCCCCGCGATGGGCGATGACCAGCGGCGGCGCGCCGCTGCGCGTATTCCACATCACCGTCTCCGATGACGGCGAATCGGCGGCGGGCGAACACGCCATCAAACCCAGTCCGGCCAGTAATATTGCTGTGCGCATGACACCACTCCCCAATCACTCGGCAACAGGCTAGCCTGTCTTCATGATGATTGGGAGACAGAGATGAGCGCGCCCACCCGTTTTGACACCCTGGCCGCCGCCGCCAGCCGCTATGGCGAGGCCAGTCTCGAGAATTATGCGCTGGTACGATCCCTTGCCGAACAAATCTCGACGGGGTTTTGCAGATATCTCGGCTACCGGAAGAAATGCGTCTATCTGGTGCCGCCCGATGGGCCGTTTGCCCCAATGGATCATGGCTCGGGCGCGTTCTCCGTGTCCGGTCAGGGCTTTCTGCCACTGGGCGAGATCAAGTTCGGCCTCGCCGTACGAGTCTCCCACACAGGCGACTGGATCCGCATCGTCCTGTCAGCGGAAAAGGAAGGTCCGGATCTGGATGTCGGCATTGTCGGCGGCCGCAATTTTGCCTTCCGCCTGCCGATCACAGAAGAACGGTTGCAGGAATTCTTCGTCATCCTGTTTGAGCATCTGACGGACTGGTTCAATGATCAGGCCGATCATTATGCCAATGGCGTCTATGGCGGCGGGGCCATGGGCTTTGAATTCCTGCATTCCGAAGAGGGCGAATAGCGAGGCCCTAGTCCGGCAAGGCGTCCATCAATTCAGCCGCCTGGGCCATGTCCAGGAATTGCGACTGGAACCAGCCGACCGCATCGCCCATTTCCACCGGCTGAACGCCCAGTGCACTGGCTGCCGCCAGCCCGGCAGACGCCGTCGCGCCAAGCAGGGCCGTCGACACACCACGTCGGCGCATCGCGAAGCCCGCGACATGGCGCAGCGCGGTAAACAGCCATTTCGAGCCAAAGGCCCGGACAGCGCCACCGATCAGCAGGGCGCAAAGCGCCGCGACCGGAATGATATCAAGATAGTCTGGCAAGAATTCCATGATCATCTCCCCTGTAGGTCAGGGAAGACAACACAAGCCCGATTGAGCAAAGCCTGAAAGCCTTGCTCATCCGGTGTTCATGCGGGCCGCCTAGGGCCAGTCGGACGGTTCGCTGCCACCGGGCTGATCGCCCGAGCAATACGGCCAGTTCGGATCGCTTGGGCCATTGCCTTCGCACACCGACGGGCGGCCCTCATAGGGCGTGATGCAGCCCGACAGGGCGAGCGCGCCGGCGGCGGCCAGAATAAATACGCTGAGACGCTTCAACATGGATTCCCCTCTCAACCCCTGCAAAAGAGGCCGGAATCATGGTGCGGCAGGGAAAAGCGCGGCGCAAGGGCGCAATATGATGAATCGCCACATTCACGCCGCCTTAACGCCGTCAGGCGATCAAGCTTGCAGACTAGAGAATACTGATTCCTGCCGGAGCGACGCCTTCTTTGAGCCAGACCCGTAAACCCCCCGCCCCCTGGAGGCGGCGTCAAAGCCCGCAGCGCCGGTCCGCGCCGCGCGGCGGGCAGCGCTTTGGCTGGTTTCGCTTCATTCTGTCGATTGCCGTCATCGGCTTTCTGGCGGCGGCCGCCTTTCTGGTCGCGATCACGCGCGACCTGCCCAATGTCTCGGACATCGAACTGGCGCAGCCCCGGCTCGGCGGCGAAGTCTATCTCGATCGCAATGGCCAGGTCATCTCGCGGCGTGGGGCCAGCCGCGGCGCTTCGCTCTCGGTCGATGAATTGCCGGACTATCTGGTCAATGCCGTCCTCAGCGTCGAGGACCGGCGCTTCTATGAGCATGGCGGGGTCGATTTTCGCGGCGTGGCGCGCGCCATGCTGGCCAATATCCGGGCCGGACGCGTTGTGCAGGGCGGCTCGACCATCACCCAGCAGCTGGCCAAGAATCTCTTTCTGACCTCTGACCGGACCTTTGTCCGCAAAATCCAGGAAATGGTGCTGGCCTGGCAATTGGAGCAGCGCTTTTCCAAGGATGAAATCATCGCGCTCTATCTCGACCGCGTCTATTTCGGTGCGGGTGCCTATGGTGTTGAAGCCGCCGCCCAGCGCTATTTCGGCCGCTCGGCGCGGGATGTGAGCCTCGGAGAGGCAGCGCTTCTGGCCGGGTTGTTGAAAGCCCCGTCGCGCTATTCACCCGCCAATGACATGGAGCGCGCCGCGGCCCGGGCCACCGTCGTTCTCGATCTGATGTACGAGACCGGCCGCATCACCGAGGAAGAGCGCATTGAAGCCGCCCAGACGCCCATTCGCGTCGCGCGCGCCGCTTCGACGCCGGGGGCCGGCTATTTCATCGACACCATCGAATCCCTGGCCCGCGAGCTCGCCGGTGACCGCGAGGCCGACATCGTCGTTTACACCACGCTGGACATTCAGGCCCAGCGCGCCGCCGAAGCGGCGGTCCGCAGTGTCATGACCGACCCGGAAACCGCGCGCGGTGCCGATCAGGCTGCGCTGGTGGCCATGTCCGGCAACGGCGCCATCCGCGCCATGGTCGGCGGCATAGACTATGCCACAAGCCCCTATAATCGCGCCCTCAATGCAAGGCGTCAGCCCGGCTCGGCCTTCAAGGCCTTTGTCTATGCCGCAGCGTTTGAAAGCGGTTTGCGGCCCGAGGATGTCCGCGATGACATGCCGGTCTCCTGGGGCAATTGGTCCCCGACCAATTATAACGGCCAGTATTCCGGCCCGATGACGCTGGAAACCGCCTTTTCGCGCTCCTCCAATGTGGTCGCCGCCCGCGTGGCCGAAGAAACCGGCCATGGCTTCATCGCCGAGCTGGCGCATCGCCTCGGCATCGAGAGCGAAATTCGCGTCGACCGCTCCATGGCGCTGGGATCCTTCGAGGTCACGCCCGTCGAGCTCGCCACGGCCTATACCGCCTTTGCCAATGGCGGCCAGCGCGCCCATTCCCACATGATCGATCGGATCGAGACCGTCGATGGCGAACTCCTCTGGCAAAGGGATATCCCGGAGATCGAGACGGTGCTGGACCAGCGCACCCTGTCCTGGATGCGGCGTCTTCTGGAAACCACGGCCCGCTCCGGCACCGCGCGTTTTGCAGCGCCGCCCGGCACGGTGACCGGTGCCAAGACCGGCACCACGAATGATAATCGCGATGCCTGGATTGCCGGATATACCGGCGGACTGACGGCTGCGGTCTGGGTCGGCAATGACGATTCTTCGCCCACCGACCGCGCCGCCGGATCCGGGCCGCCCGCCGCCATCTTCCGCGCCTTCATGACCGCCGCGCCGCCCGAAGCCGGCGTCCCGGCCAACTGGACGGCGCCGGAGATTCCGGAGGAGGAAGAGGAACGCGACCCGATCTCTTCCCTCTTGTCTCGCATCGGCGTTGGCGGCTAGCCTTAACAAAGTCATTTTTGGCTGCAGAACTGCCGATGAGCGGCAATTCTGTTTGCCTTGTCACATTTTATCCGGGGACCCTTCATGAAAACGGCATTGATTATTTCTGTATCTGCACTGGCGCTGGTCGCGTGCAGCAATGAGACTGCGACCGAAAGCGACGATATCCAGATCACCCAGGTCGACGAGACGACCGCTTCGAGCGCGCTGGAAGCGCTGCATCTTGCCAATTCCGGCGATGGCGCGGTCAGCTGGGACAGCCGCACATTCGACGACGGCACCTATACCTTTACCGGCCTGACCTTCACCTTCCCCGATGACAGCGACGACATGGAAGACGCCGGAGAGGATGGCACCAAGAGCCAGGATACGGATGACACCGGGTTCATGGACGATGAAAACGGTGGCGGCGGTAATAACACGCTGACAGCGGCGACCATGACTTTGGCCGGACCCCGTTTTGACGAGGCCGGCAATGTGATCTTCGACCGGCTCTCCATCGACGACATTCTGGTCGGTGCAAATGACGAGGACTTTGACGGCACGCTCGACCGCTTTGTAATCGAACAACCCAATGCCGCCATGGCCTCTGCGGTCGCGCTCGGTTTTTCCGGCGAGTCGGATATCGACGTTGAAATGGACCAGGACAACTGGACCTATGGCCTGTTCGCGGTTGAAGGGCTGAATGTTTCCGGCTCTGAAGACGGCAACACCTTTGCCGTATCGCTTGGCCGCCTCGCCATCGACGATCTGGCCGAATATACGATTGGCCGTTTCGAGCTGATGAACTTTGTCATTGAAGGCACGGACGACGAGATCGGCATTATCGATTTCCGTCTGGAAGAAATGTCCGCCGACGGCATTGGTCAGGCCGTCACCTATCCCTTCGTCGCCCAGTTCGCGATGATGAATGCGGTCCTGTCGGACGAGACGCCGAATGACGACGTCGACGATATTCCGGAAATGCCGGAGGATTTCGATCCGCTGGACGCTTATGAGAACGCCACCATTCGCGGCCTGAGCGCCAATGTCGGCGGCATCACCGTGCAGCTCGACTCGCTGACCGCCAATGTCGAGGATGATGGCAATGAAGTTCGCTATGTCTCGGAGATGACTCCGCTGATCATTGCGCCGGACACCGATTATGCCCTCGGCGCGCAGATGGCGATGGGGCTTGGCATGCTGAATTACAGCCAGCTCGAATTCGTCTCCGAAGGCACATCTGTCTATGAGCGGGATACGGACCGGGCCTATACGGATGGTGAAAACTACTTCGCCATGACCGATGGTTTCCGGGTCGAGATCGAAAGCGACATGACCGGCCTGATGGCCTATTCCCTCGCGGCCATGGAGTTGGGCTACACGATGGATGAGCCGTCTTCAGAGCAGATCATGAGCCTGCTCGAACCGCTGGTGCTCAACAGCTTCGTCTTCCGCCTCGAGGACCAGTCCCTGATGGATCGCGCCCTCACGGCAGCCTCGGCCATGCAGGGCATGTCGAAGGAGCAATTGCGCAACCAGGCCGGTGCCATGATCGCGCTCGGCACAATGGGCGCCCCGGCAGAGATTCCGCGGCCCCTGTTGACGGAATTCTCCACCGCCATGACCGATTTCATTGCCAATGGCGGCTCTGTCGAAATCCGCATGACGCCTGATACGCCGGTCAGCGTCGCTGATCTGGTCGCCCAGGCCGAAGCCGGAAATCTGGATTACGAGGCGATGGGCATTTCCATCACCGCCATCCCGCCGGAAGGCGAAGAATAGGCTAGCGCGAGAGGCGCAGGACCGAGCCGTCATAGGCATCGGTTAGCACATAGAGACTGCCGTCCGGTGCGGTGCGAATATCGCGCATCCGGGCCTCCAGCTCTCCAAGGATCACGGTCTGCCCTTGTGGCAGGCCGTTTTCGTTGAGATCCACGATCCGGATATGGCCAGAGCGCGTCTCGCCATTTCCTGGCTGGAGCGTGGCAATGAGCAGATCGCCATCCCATTCGGGGAACATGTCGCCGCGATAAAGCGTCATGCCCGCCGGCGCGATGGAGGGGTCCCAGACGACAATCGGATCGCGCATACCGGGATAGGTTTCATAGGGGCTGATGATCGCCCCGGAATAATCAATCCCGAAGGTCGCGATCGGCCAGCCATAATTGACGCCCGGCTCGATGAAATTGACTTCATCACCGCCGCGCGGGCCATGCTCGTGCGAGATGATGCGGCCGGATTCCGCATCATACAGAATGGCCTGGGCATTACGGTGCCCCCAGGAATAGACGCCGGGCGCGCCATCCTTGATATCGGGATTATCCGCCGAGATCGATCCATCATCATTGAGGCGGACGGTCGTTCCGAAATGGTTGGACGGGTTCTGCGCTTCTTCGCGATAGTCAAACCCTTCGCCAATGGTGACGATGAAGGTGCCATCGGGCAGGAAGGTCATGCGTCCGGCATAATGGGCATCCGTATCCTTGGAGATATTGGCTTCAAAGATCGTTTCGACATCGCTCAACGCGCCTTCCGTATAGCGTCCGCGGGCAATGGCCAGACGGTTGGCGCGGCGATTGCCGGCGGCGTAGGTGAGATAGACCCAGCCATTCTCCGCAAAGTCCGGATGCAGGACGACATCCAGCATGCCGCCCTGCCCGGCGACATAAGGCTCGGGCGCGCCGGAAACCGGTTCAGCCACCAGCCCGTCTTCGGTGATCAGGCGCAAGCGGCCACCGCGCTCGGTGACCAGCAGGTCGCCATCGGGCAGAAAAGCCAGCGACCATGGATGAACCAGCCCCGTGGCCACCACGTCCGTTTCGCCCTCAAAGGCCGTGTTGGGGATTGTCTCCTGAGCCAGAACCGGGCTGGAAAGTGCCAGAAACATCAGCGAGGATCGAAACCACATCGTGTCACCTGTCGTGTCTTGGGTTAGATTAGCTATCAAACTAGTGCTCGGATCGGATTTGAACATGCCCGGATGGACCCGACTTGTCATCGCCTACGGGATTGCCGTTCTCATCGGCGGCATCGCCACCACCATTCTGTCGACGCAGGTCGTGCTGCAATATCTGGTCAATGCCGGGGCCGGCATGCCCCTGAATGTCCGGCTGGACGCCACCCTGACCGACCTTGCGGGTTTTGCGCCGACGCTGATCCTTCTGACCGCCATCGGCTATCTGATCGCCTTTCCGGTGGCCCGCCTGATCTCGCGGCAACTCGGTGCGCTTCGAACCTTCGGCTACGTCCTGTCCGGCTTTGTCACCATCATGGTGATGATCTACGCCATCGAGCTCTTCTACCAGACCGTCCTCGCCTCCACGATCACGCCCATCGGCTCGGGCCGCGATCTCTGGGGCCTGCTGATTATCGGCATTGGCGGCGCGTTGGGCGGGTGGGTGTTTGCGCTTCTGGCAAAGCCCGGCCGCTAGGCCTTGCGGCCCTTCTCTTTCATGAAAACCTTCATGCGCGGCGCGATTTCCTTTTCAAACCGGCTGCCATTGAACACGCCATAATGGCCGACCTTTGGCTGCACCCAGTCAATCCGGATCGATTCAGGAATGTTGGAGCAGAGGTCATGCGCGGCCTGGGTCTGGCCGATGCCGGAAATATCGTCGTTCTCGCCCTCGACCGTCATCAGCGCGATGTCGGTGATTTTTGACGGATCGACGATGCGGCCGCGATGCTCGAATTCACCGCGTGGCAATTTGTGCTCCTGGAAAACATCCGTAATGGTCTGAAGGTAGAATTCCTCGGTCAGGTCCATCACGGACAGGTATTCGTCATAGAATTGACGGTGTTTATCGGCGCTGTCGCCATCTTCCTCGACCAGGTGATTGAAGAATTGCCAGTGCGCATCGACATGGCGTTCCCAGTTCATCTGCATGAAGCCGGACAGCTGCAAAAAGCCCGGATAGACCCGGCGCATCGCCCCGGGATAGGGCGCGGGCACGGTGTGAATGGCATTCTTCTCGAACCAGTCGAAGGGTTTTTCCTCCGCCAGCTTGTTCGGCACGGTCGGCGACAGGCGCGCATCAATGGGCGAGCCCATGAAGGTCATGGACGCCGGACGCAGGGGGTCCTCGTCCTCGGCCATCAGCGCAATCGCGGCAAGCGTGGGCGGACCCGGCTGGCAAACCGCCACAACATGCACGCCTTCTCCGGCCGCGCGGATCATATCGGCGACATGGTCGACATAATCATTGAGATCGAACCGGCCTTCCGTGATCGGCACCATGGAGGCATCGACCCAGTCAGTAATGTAAACCTCGCAATCGGGCAGGAAGGTCCTCACCGTGCCGCGCAAGAGCGTTGCATAATGGCCCGACATCGGTGCCACGAAGAGGACTTTCGGTTGCCCCTTGGGCGCACCTGCGCGCTTGAAATGTACCAGATTGCAAAACGGAGACGACCACACGGTTTCCGGCGTGACCGCGACCGCCTTGCCCTTGATCGTGGTGGTCGGCAGGTCCCAGTCCGGCTTGCCGTAATTCCGCGTCATGGATTCAAACAGGTCCGCACTGGCCGCCATGGTACGGCCCGCCAGCGTATCGCCCATCGGATTCCAGGGCGCGCGAAGGGATTTGCGCGTGGCGTTTGCGGCAACCCGCCAGGGTGCCATCGCCAGTCTGCTTAACTCGAACATGCTGTAGAGCATGGGATACCTCTTTAATGCCGCGCGGGATTATCGCGGGCTTTCCTCAAGGAAGTCTTGTAGTCCTTCGGCCAGCTGGGCCGGCGGCGTGCCATGGGCATAGACGCTGTGGAACTCGCCCTGCCGGTCCATCAGATAGATCAGGGATGTATGATCCATCGTGTAGGTATCTTCAGGCGCCCCCTCTTCCAGAGCGCGGCGATAGATTACCCGGTATTCAGCGGCCACGGCGGCGATCTGCTCCGGCGTACCGGTCAGCCCCACCAGATTGTCCGGGAAGGCCGGGCTGGAGACATATTGCGCCAATTGCTCGGGCGTATCGCGTTCCGGATCCACGGTGATCAGGATGGGCTGGAACTCGGCCCGCTGGTCTTCCGGCAAGGCGGACAGCGCGGCCGCCATCACCTGCAGCGAGAACGGGCAGATATCCGGACAATAGGTAAATCCGAAATAGATCAGCATGGGCCGGCCGGCAAAATCCGCCTTGGTGACGGTCGCGCCGGTATGATCGACCAGAGTGAACGGGCCGCCAATATCGGCACGGCCTGACGAGACGACCTCGCCCGCCTGTTGTTGGGGGCGCGAATCGAACAGCACCAACAGGCTGAAGACCAGCACCAGTGCGGCTATGCCCGCCATCAGCGGGATCAGCCAGATCGGGAGACCAGAAAACGACTTCACGTGTCCTCCTGAATTCGGGATCGGGAAGATGAACCCGTCTGGAAAATTGTGCAATGCAGCAAGGTGTAATCCATCTGGTCACTTTTGCAGGAGACGGGATATATAGGCCCACAATGCTGGATGCCTATGATCTCACCCAGGATGCGCCGCCACCCGGCGTCGCGCCCTTCTTCGGCCGGGTTCGCCTGCGCACGCTGATTGTTCTGCGCTGGCTGGCCATTTTCGGGCAGGCCGCCACCCTGCTCTTTGTCAGTCTCGTTCTGGGTTTTGACCTGCCGCTGGCCCTGTGTGGGGCCGTTGTCGCCGCCAGCGCCACACTCAATCTCGGCCTCATCATCACGCGCGATATCCAGCGCCTGACCTCGCATCACGAGGCCTTCGTCCAGTTGGGCTTCGACGTCCTGCAACTGACCATTCTGCTGCTTCTGACTGGCGGACTGCAAAACCCCTTCGTTGTCATGCTGGTGGCACCGGTGACAATTGGCGTCGCCGCCCTGCCACCACGCTATGCGCTGGGTCTGGCCGCGATTGGCCTGTCCGGCCTCGGCGCCATGTCCCTGTTTGCACTGCCGCTGCCGTGGATAAGGGGCGAGACCCTGCATCTGCCGCCGCTCTATGTCGCCGGGCTGGGGACCGCCTTCATCATCGCGGTCGCCTTCACTGCCGCCTATGCCTGGCGGATCGGCCATGAAGCCAAGCGCATGGGCGCAGCGCTGGCCGCTACCCAGGCCATTCTCGCGCGCGAACAGAAACTCTCCGCCGTCGGCTCGCTGGCAGCCGCCGCGGCGCATGAGCTCGGCACCCCGCTCGCCACCATCCAGCTCACCGCCAAGGAAATCGCCCGCGAGGCCCAGGATGCAGTCTTGCGCGAGGATGCCGAGCTTCTGGTCTCGCAGGCCAAACGCTGCCGCGACATTCTCCAGCGTCTCTCCGCCCAGCGCGAGGCACATGACAAGATGCATGATCGCATGGCCTTTCGCGATGCGCTGGATGAAATCGCCGCGCCCTTGCGCGGCCTTGGCGCCTCCATCACCCTGCGCACGCAAGGGGAAGGCACCGCCCCCTATCTCGCCCGCCAGCCGGAATTCCTCTACGGGCTGGGCAATCTGGTCGAGAATGCCGTCGAATTTGCCACCGGCACCGTCATCATTGAAGGCGAATGGGATGCCGACACCATCCGCATTTCGATCAATGATGATGGAAAGGGCATTGCGCCCGAAGTCCTTGGCCGCATTGGCGAGCCCTATATCTCCCGGCGCTCCGGCGAGGTCGGCGGCGGTATGGGATTGGGGACCTTCATCGCCATCACCATGATCGAACGCCTCGGCGGCAAGGCGGTTTTTGCCAATGGCGGCGAGCTCGGCGGGGCGAATGTCATGATCCAGTGGCCGCGCAACCGGGTGGAAGCGCACGAGGAAGCGGTCTAGATAACCCCATAGACGGAAATGAGTGACGCAAATGACCGATACACCGCTTGACCTGCCCGAGGACAAATCCCTCCTGATCGTGGATGACGATGCGCCGTTTCGCACGCGCCTCGGCCGGGCCATGACCAGCCGTGGCTTTATCGTCTCGGCGGTCGGGACAGTCTCGGAAGCGATGGAAATCGCGCGCGGCAATCCGCCTGCCTTCGCGGTCGTCGACTTGCGTCTGGAAGATGGAGACGGGCTGGATGTGGTGCGCGCCCTGCACGCCTCCCGCGATGACTGCCGTGCGGTCATGCTGACGGGATATGGCAATATCGCGACCGCTGTGGCGGCTGTAAAATCCGGTGCGATTGATTATCTGGCCAAGCCGGCCGATGCCGATGATGTGGTCAAGGCGCTTTTGTCGCCGGGCGACAAGCCGGCCCCGCCCGAAAACCCGATGTCAGCCGACCGGATCCGGTGGGAGCACATCCAGCGCGTCTTCGAATTGTGCAATCACAATGTCTCCGAGACGGCGCGCCGCCTGAACATGCACCGCCGCACACTGCAACGGATTCTGGCGAAACGCGCCCCGCGCTAGCGCTAGCGGCGCACTTCGGTAATGGCAGGAAGAAATGTGCCGACCGTCAGTCTCATTGCCTCCTGCGGGTTGATGGATTCATCCCTCCGGCGCCCCGTGACGTTTCGCTCGGTTCCGACGATCATCAATCGGTCATAGGGCGTAATCTGCTGTAGAGCGCCGGCAACCGGTTCCAGAGCATCGGTATCGAATTCATAACCGGAAACATGTGTTTCAGCCGTCAGAGTCGCAGAATGCTCGCCGGCGACAACACGTGTCTCGATCAGGAATTCGGGCGCTTGAATACGATTGTCATGGGGCTCGGTGGTCAGGAAGTCTGCATGCTCCGGCCATGTGAGCCGTGTTTCCTGCCGGGCATGATACCCGTGCGGCAAGATCAGCGGGTGTTCACGCTGCTCGGTCGGAGCAAGAAAAATACCCATCGTTGGCGCATGTGCCGCCAAAGCGAAAACCGGCCGCCTGCGGCTGTTGACGTAATTGATCAGACGCACCAGTCCGGACCAGCGAAAGATAAATTGATTATTCTCCCGGTCATCAACGATATCGCCATTGGCAAAGTCCAGACGTTCATCAAACCGCTGGGAATAGAAATCGGAAAATTGCTGAAGAGCCACGTCATTGCCGAGATGGTCATGGGCCATCCGCATTTGATCCGCGGCTTCGCCACTGAAAACCCACTCCAGCGTCATTTCGGCCCGGCTGTCGGCTAGCGAAATCAGATCGATGTTTTCCGTCACAACCAGCATGGGCGGACGGTCGGGAAGAGACATGTCCATCAATCCCCGGGTCTGCGAATCCAGCACGAGAGCGTAGCCGTAATCGGCGGGCGTCAGTGAGCGCAAACTCCCGAATTGTTCCGGCGAAGTGGGGTCCAGCCAGTATCGCTGACCGCCCTGTGTCAGCGTTACAATCACGTGATCGAACAGAATCGGCGTTGCTGGTAACTCCAGGAGTCCCGGACCCATGCTGACGGAAACCAGCGCAGCGTCGGCATCAATACCCAGCGCAGCAAGAATCGACAGCAATAGCAAGGTCTTGGCCTTACAGTCTCCTTCGGAATAGCGGAGCGTATCTTCGGGACTAAGGGGGACATAGCCGCCGTCTCCGAGGAGGATGGCGAAATAATTGATTTCCCGCTGAACATACCGAAGCGCAGCGGCAATCTGGTCTTCGGCCGAAAGATGGTCACGGCGGATAGTGTCGGCGACGTCCCGAACAGACGCCGTAATCCGCGGCTGGTATAAAGGCGCTGCCCAACCAGCCAGATCGGCCCAGCTTTCAAAACGTGTCAGGATGACGGTCGGCTGCGTAAAGCGCCATGGCGGCACAAGCAGTTCGGTTTTCGTCGCAACCAGCTCGGCGGGTCCATAGGTAAATTCTACATCATTCCCGTAGACGCGACGCTGAAAACTCAAGGGCGGTCCAAATTCCCGTTCGCGTAATTCCTCAGCCGGCCAAAGCGCCCGGAAATGAAAATGATCGACGGTTTCGGCGAAATCGAAGCGCGCCATAAGCGAATGGCGATTGCCGACGGCCTCGTTTCGATGATGCAAAGAGTAAGCAATATCGATGACATCCTCGGCACGCGCTCCCGGAATCCGAACCAGCGCATTGACCCGCCCGGTAAACAGCCCCTGAGAGAGCGCTTCTTCCTGCCGGAGAAAATCAACACTGACATCGCGTGTCATATCTATCGTGCGTCCGTCCCGGATGAATCTTGCGTGATGAATTTCCAGCGAACTGAGCGCCGGATCCATGGGTAATTGAAATTGGCTGATGGCCCCGGCCGCGGGCTGGCTTGTGCCGCGGGCCACGAGGCGAAAATACTGAATCAGCGTTTCGCCGCGGCCGTCATACTGCTGGTCGATCAGCAGAACCTGACCTTCGCCGACCGGGTCGTCCTCATATCGTTCCGGACCAAGAGGCGCGACTTCCCTGACAAAGGCAGGCGTGGGCGCAAAACGCACATCCGGCTCAATCTGACGTGTTGTAGTCCGGGGAACATCCGGTAAGCCGCCCGGCAGTCGCCCGGACTGCAATGCGGAAGCGGTGGAAACACTACACAGAAGAAAAGCGGCAATCAGCCACAGCCTGCCAGACCCGAACGCAATCTTCATATCTGTTCCCACTTTCATCTTGCTTCCACCCTGAAGGGTGATCCGAACGTCACGCTAGCGCGTCGACAGGAAGCTGCCGGCCATCAACCGGTCGCGGTCCGACTGGCTGATCTCCCCGCCCAGCACCATGACGCGGTAATTCAGCTCTTCCGACTGCATGGCGGTATCGGCGCGCTCGAACTCGTCCGGCATCAATTCCGGCGCCAGCACGCGCGTTTCCGCCGTCAGCGTCGCGGTGTTAAAATCCGGACGGATATCGCTGGAGATCCGGAAAGTGGGCGACCAGATATCATATTGCGCATCCGCCGGACGCAGAAAGCCGGCATCTTCCGGCCATTCCACCATCGTCGTCTGCCGGGCGAAATAGGGATAGGGCATCAATAGCGGCAATTCGCGATCGCCGATCGGCGCCAGCACCACAATGGGCGCCGCGCCGTGAACCCCGAAGGCATAGGTCGGGATGGCCTGATCATCATCGCCGTAATCGATGAGCTGCACATTGCCCTGCCAGCGATAGGTCAGGATATTGCGCTCGCGATCATCCATGATTTCCAGGGCGGCGATATCGAACTCGCCCTCGAAGCGGTTGATATAGGTGTTGACGAAACTGTCGCGGACCGCTGCCTCACCGCCCTCCTCGAGCACATAGCGGCTATTGTCCGCCATCTCGCCGCGCAGCTCGAGCACCATTTCGGCCTCGGCCTCGGCATTGCGCCCGGCCGACAGGATGCGGAAGCGTTCAGTCAGTTCGATCAGGGGCTGGTCAATGTCTGCCTCGCCCATTTCAACGAGGCCGTCTGTCTCCTCATCCACGATGAGCGCAAACCCGAAATCCGGCTGGGTCAGCGTCGTCAGACGCCCGGCCTGCTCGGGACGGGTCGCATCCAGCCAGTAGGACTGACCGTTAAACCTTACCCGCACAATCACATGGTCAAAGGAGAGCGGGCTGGGCGGCAGGACATCAATCCCGCGGCCGGATTCCGTTGAGACCAGCGCCGCATCCGCCTCGATATCGAGCGCCGCCAGAATGGACAGCAAGAGCAGGGTCACGGCCTTGCAGTCGCCTTCGGCATAGCGCAGCGTTTCATCCGGTCCGAGCGGGACATAGCCGCCCTCTCCGAGGAGGATGGCGAAATAATTGATTTCGCGCTGAACATGGCGCAGCGCAGCGGCAATCTGCTCCGGCCGGGTCGGATGCTCGGCGCGAATATCGTCGGCAATCGCCTGGATCGCGTCGGTGATCTCGGGCTCGTAATAAGGCGCCGCCCAGCGCGCCACATCATTCCAGTCGGAAAACCGGGTCGCGACAAAGAAGGGCACCGACACCCGCCAGGGCGGCACAAGTTGCGGCGGAGATTGTTGCGGCAAGGCCGCCGGGCCATAGCGGAATTCCGTTGTGCGGCCCTCATCGCGCCGTTCGATCCCGAAATCCTCCGGCAGCACGACCGCTTCGAAGCCGCGGCGCGGCCAGAGCGAGCGGAAATGATAATGCGGGATTTCCACTGCGGATGTGAAATAGCGGCTTTCGGAGTGGCGATTGCCAATCACCGGATTGTCGTGCCGGACAGAATAGGAGACATCGACAATATCCCGCGACCGCAAGCCCGGAATGCGCAGAAGCGCCACAACCTGGCCCAGAAAATAGCCTTGCTCCAGCGCGTTTTCCTGGCGCAGGAAATCCACGCTGATATCCTGCGTGACGTCCAGCTCCTCCTCCCCGCGGATCACGTGAATGGCATGGATTTCAAGCGATTGCAGGGCCGGATCCAGCGGGATGCGGATCTGGCTGATATCGGCGAGCGCATAGGAATTGGCCGCCCGCGCCACCAGCCGCGAATACATCAGCATGGTGTCGCCGCGTGCATCGGTTTGCTGGTCGATCAGAAGGATCTGGGCCCCGCTGGCCGGCGCCTCGTCATAGGAATCCGGTCCGAGCGGCGCGATGGTCTCGACAAAACCGGGCGTGGGCGCAAAGGAGACTTGCGGCTCGGCCGCCCGGGTTGTGGTGCGCGGCACGGCGGGCGTTTCCGCCTGCGATGCCGCAACATCATACGCGCCCGAACGGAGCGACTGGGCATCCCGATAGAGGCCCTCGACCTCATAATAGGCCCACATCGCCCCCACGGCCGATGGCACTGCAAACACAATGGCCAGGAAAATCCGCGCTAACACAATACACCCCCCACAGAACCCGCTTGCCTACCCTAGCGGGTGATCCGGAATGGGGGGAGTCAAAACTTTTACAGCTTCAGCCGTCCCAGACGCTCGACCGCGCAGTGCGCAGCATCACCGACTTGCGGCGCGCCGTCATTCTCCGCCAATGCGGAAACATTGCGACGGCTGTTGCCACTCTGGGATCAGGCTTTGCCGACCATCCCGCCCCATGCCAACATTAGAAAGCCTGGCAATTATAAATGTTTCCGATCGGAAAGGCCGAGCCGGTTGGCCAGCAACGCCGCCTCCGCACGTGAACTGATACCGAGCTTCCGGTAGATGGATTTGATATGGCTGGCGACGGTGCTGTCCGCCAGGGCCAGAGCCTTTGCGACTTCGGCATTTCGCATGCCGCGCCCAATCAGACCCAGCACTTCGGATTCGCGTGGGGTCAATGCCGGTTCATCATCCTCCACCGGCCCCGTGCGACGAAAATGCTCCATAATACGCCGGGCGATTGCCGGAGAAATCGCGGGAACACCCTGGGTCAGCTGAACAAGCTGTCGGGTCAGCAATTCCGTGTCAGTTTCCTTGAGCAAATATCCACTGGCTCCTGCAGACAATGCCGAGACGATGTGGGAATCCTCGCTCATGACGGTGGTCACGATAGTCACGGCCTTTGGTTGAAGCAGTTTCATGTTGCGGAGCACTTCCAGCCCCGAGCCATCCGGCAATCGCAAATCTATCAGCGCGAGATCAAAGTCTGTCGCCGCGACCCGCGCGAGACCGTCGCGCATATTTCTGGCCACGGCAACTTCGCAATCGGGATAGGCGGCAACAACAATGCCCGACAGCCAATCGCCGGTTTCTGCTACATCCTCCACAATCAGGGCCCGCCCTATCATCCTTCCCCCGTCAATCCGGGCAGCGACATCGTGATCCGTGTGCCCTTGTCACTTTGAATCTGAATATCGCCCCCCAGCGCCCTGGCGCGATTTTGCATATGCTCGAGCCCGTGTCCGGCGTGGGATTTTCCGGGGTCAAACCCGACCCCATCATCGATCACGACAATATCAATCCGCCCGTCTGTAGCTGTCAGCGCAAAAGCGAAGCTCTGTGCGCGCGAGTGCCGGATTGTATTGCTGACGGCCTCGCGGATCAGTGACCGCAAGGCATGACCGGCTTCGGGCGAAAGGGTAGCGCACGCCTCGAGATCGACCGGCCAATCCAGCTGAATATCGGCAGCGGCCATGCGTTCTGACGTTTCCGCGCGCAAATCCGCCAGCACATCGGCCAGCTGACCGCCCTCAGCGGGCGTGTTGTTTATGATGTTACGCAAATCTGTCAGCGATTCCCGAATCATTGCATCCTTGCGCCTGGCATCGCGGCTGTGGAGCGCGCCCATCAGCTGAGCACCGATATTGTCGTGCATGTCCTGCGCAATCCGGCTGCGTTCCTCACTCGCGCCACGCTCATAGGCCGCACGGCTTTCCTCGGCGCGCTGCATGAGATCTACCAGAAGCCTTGCCGTGCGCACCTGTGCAGGCCCGAACAATCCCTGACCATTCCAGGGATAGCGAAGCTCCAGAGCCGATCCCTCGGCAAGTTTTGGCATATAAAGCGCAAGCCCCTCGTCTCTGATGACCGGGTCCGATCCGGCGTTTTCAATCTCAACGATTTCCAGTGGCTTGAAAACGGTGGCCAGACTCCGCTGCCATTGCTCGGCGCGCCGCCCCTTTGGTGCAAAGGCCGTATGAGTCACTTCCCGGAAAAGCTGTTGATCATCCAGGTTGCCACGCCGCAGCAACATGCGTCCGATCCGGTCCCGGAATGGCAGATAGACCAATGACAGGATGATGACCGAAACGGCGAGCGCAGGCCCCGGATCGAGTGGCAGTGTCAGTATCAGGAAAGCATCTAGCACCAGCAATAACGCAGCGGCCAGCACGTAGAAGAGCGCCCGGTAAGCCCACTCCCCAAGTTCAAACAGCCTGTACCGAACCAGACCGGCCGCGCAACCGATGTAGATGATCAGGAAGAATCCGAAGGCGAGCCGTGGGTCGAGTATTGGCGGGAAGCCGAGCGTTCGAGGCGCCGAGACAAGCGAGATAAAAGCTCCAGCACCGATGATGACGGCTCCTCCCAGCCAGATCAGCACCGCGCGGGCCTTCGGATCACCGCGTGACAACACATACTGGGCTATGAGAGCAGCGAAAATCACCAGCATTTCTGAAAGCGTGACAGCATCCATGCTGGCAAAGGGAATGATCGAGCCTCTGAGCACAAAGATTGTCGCCAATCCGAAAAATGCAAAAGCCGTCAGAGCCCAGAATCGCCAATGAGGCAGCTTCACCGGATAGACTAAAAACAGCGCAATCATCGACATGCCGAACAGTGAGGCGCCGCCGCCGTTCAGGAGACTGATCGTCGTGCGGAGGCCATCAATATAGGCCACATTGTCGATTGAGGCATAAGCCGGCGACAGCGTGAAAAAGAACGTGGCAATACCGCTCACGAAGAAAAGGCGCGCCGCGAGATCTCCGGGTCGCAGACTCCACACCCACCCGGAGATTGCTAAAGCTCCGTTGCCAACACCAGCCTGCCACCAGAACACAAGCGGGAAAGCAATGCCGGGCCCTGAAATCTGGTAGGCAAGGAACACCATTCCTCCCGTCGCGCAAAACGCGAGCGAGAGCAGAACGGCCAAACGGAAGAATGGTGTTTGGATCATGATGAGGGCATTGACCGCCCGATGGAGCCGCCGGTCAAGAGTCCTCGCCGGAGGCGGTCATTGTCGTATGAGTTCAACTGGGAACATGTCCAGCGTACCGGAACGTGAAGCCTGTTTGACTGCATATCCTGCCATGACCCGCTGGTTTCCACGGTCTGCATAATATCCATGAAAATAGAAACTTGGACCACAACCGTCTGCATTGACAATGAAGGTTCCCAGATTGAAGCCGGCCCTTCCGCCCCCACCCGTGATGCCGGCGACATCGCATTGCTCGGCGGCGGCACCATCGGCGGCTGGCCAGGTGATCGCTCCGTCGATATTTCCGCCGGCATCCACCGTCACAGTGCCGATAGATGCAGATTCATACATAATCGACCAGCTGCCAACCGGAGTGTCATCGGCGTAGAAGACGTTCAGGGACTCAGGATCCCAGGCGGCCTGAAAGTCATAGATCGGACTCCCGCTGATATGCCGATAGCTGCCACGGAAGAAAGATCGCGACTGGTATGTTGCTGACGTCGATCCGATACCAACACGTGGCAGGTATTCGCTATCCCCAATCCCCGTGGTGGTTGCGGAATAGCTTCCGGCATTGGGAAATCCCACCCCTGAACTGATGCCATCAATCAGGGTGCCTCCACCGCCCATGATAACCTGGTTGAAACCGTGAACCAGCAAAACGCCCGGCTCGCCGTTCAGAATGCCGCGATAGATGCCCAGAACTTCATCGCCGCCGGGTCCCGGCGCGATAGCAGCCGATGACGTCGCACCATAGACCGGAGGTGTCGCGGGGAAGAGTGCAGATGCTGTATCAACGTCGCGCTCAGGTGCCGGAACGCCGTTGAAAACAAGATACAGGCGCGAGACGGCCGGCAGATTGGGAATACCCGCATTATCGGCAGCATCCGCGAAAACGGCGAAGGTGCGTGTCTGATTCCGAGCAAAATTGACGCGGACCGAAGATGCCCGCGCAGTGAGGCATGTGCCATTTACCGGATTGGTTTCGCAAACTTGCAGGCTGACATTGTTTGGAAGGAAAGGCGCTTGCGCTGATACATCAATATCTGCCGCTTCTCCGATATTGATGGCAGCAGCCGACATCGCGCGAACCTGACCTTGCGTGTCAAATCGCAAGACTCCATCGCTGCTCGGTGTCGCCAGTATCGGAATGATATCAGGCGTCGCGGTATCGGAAGCCGTTAGAAAGACTGTATTCACGCCCGGTATGATCGACGCGGTCGCCTCGTCACAGCGATAGGTCAACTGAACCTCTGTGCCAGGGGCAGCCTGACTGGGTGTGAAGGCCAGAAGCAGGGATTGCGCAGTGTTGGCCGGGATGGAGAAGGGCGTATCTGCGGTTCCCACGGGAGCATTGGCGGCATCCGTTCGCTGATAGGAAAACGTGTAGGGGTCACTGCCCGCCAGACTGACTGAACAGTTTGCCAACTCGCTGTCGCCGGAGTTCAGCATGGTCGCAAACACTGTCGTCGCCTGATTGACGGTTGCAGCTCTCGAATTTGGTAAAACCGATGACCGCAACACCACTTGTGCCAGTACAGGCGAGGAAAATAGTGTTGTGGTCAGGCAAGCGAAAGCGACAAAACGCAAGACGAACATGAAAATTCTCCTGAACTGGATTCCGGTGCGAGCATGTTCTGGTCGTCAGACCAGCCCGGCCATGTTCAGAAATTCCACATTTTCTCCTTCATGCGTATCCCCTGAACAGGGGAGCCGTTCAATCCAGCCGTCCCAGACGCTCTGCCGCGCAGCGCGCGAAGCGCAGCATCACCGACTTGCGGCGCGCCGCATTGATCGGATCATGCGGACTTTCACGCACAATGGCTGCGCCAAACCCGTCGGCAATGATCAGACCGGCCTGTTCTGGCAAGACCTCATGTGGAAAGCGGTCCGAAACGGCAAAATAGAGCCGGTCACACCAGCCCCAGTATTCCATCCATTTCGTATCGGCGCGAAAATCGGCCATTCCCGATTTGACCTCGACCACGGTCATCTCGCCCTTCGGGCCCAGCGCGAACAGATCCGCGCGCCGGCCGGTCTTGAAGGAAAATTCCGGGATCGCCGTATAGCCCATGTCATAGAGCAGGCGCGCCGCGCCGCGCGCCAGAAGGCGGGCATCATCAATGGCCGGATTGGCTTCGGATGCGAGGGGCGACACATTCATGACCGACACAATGTTCCACTTGTGTTCCAAAATCAAGACACGGGCTGGCAAAGCCGCGCCCGCCACCCCATTAAAGAGAGATGCAACAGCCTCCCGATATCGACCAGTTCGCCGATCTTGCCGAAGCGGCCTTCAACGAATTACCCGACGGTTTCCGCCGCATGTGCGGCAATGTTTCCATCCGTGTCGCGGATTTTGCCGACAAGGAGACCCTTGATCATTTCGGCATGACCAATCCGTATCAGCTCTCGGGTCTCTATCACGGGGTCGATCTGACGCAGAAATCGGTGAGCGACCCGATAGCCTTCCCCGACCAGGTCTGGCTCTACCGCAAGCCGATCCTGAGGGAATGGGCACAGCGCGGCGATGTCAGCCTGAAATTCCTGATCGCCCATGTTCTGGTCCACGAAATCGGCCATCATTTCGGCCTTTCGGACGAGGACATGCATGCGATCGAGGAGGCCGCCGGCTAGGCGCGGATCAGGCCTCATACCCCCATTTTTCCACCCACGGATCGAGCACGGAGCGCGCCGGTTCCAGGGCAAAATCATATTTCCGCCATTTACCGATGGAGGATGCATAGAGCGGTTTGACCACTTGCGGCGCCGACGGCGTCTTGATCCGCTTGGTCTCCGCTTTTTCGCGATAACCCGCGACCGCCTCGTCCCAGTCGAGGCCAAGAAAGGCGATCAGGGGCGCCATCACACCGCGATAATCGGCAACGACATCTTCATAGCGCACTGTGTGGACCGGCACGGCATGATCGGACGCCAGCGCCGCCTGACCGGCCCGCATGGCCGTATCATAGAGCCGGGCGCACTCACCGATCTCCAACGTGCGATACATTTCCGGATTAACGGCAAAGCGTTGCTGGAAGGCCGAAAAGACGCAATCACGCGGATCGCGAAGACACAGAATGATCTTTGCATCCGGGAAAACCCGCATCAGCGGCCCCAGCCAGACGAGATTCATCGGATACTTGTCGATAAAGACATGCGCGCCGTCCGGCGGGCCGGCTGGCCGCGCCGCGCGCCAGTAGGCCGCGCGCAAGGCGTTGATCTCCTCTGCGCCGAGCGAGGACAGCCGCGCCAGACGATCCGGCGTATCGCCAACCGCCTGAATGATCGGCCCGATCGCATCCTGTTCTTCCAGTGTCTCTATGCCGGGATGGGCATCCAGCATCTGCTCCAGCAGCGTCGTGCCAGATCGCGGGAAACCGACCTGAAACACCGGTGCAGGCCCGGTCAGATGCTCCGCCGACAGAGGTGCCGGATCATGCGCAACAAACCAGTCCGCCAGACGCTCCGCCGATGCCAGCGAACGCGGACCATCATATCCGGCAAACCGGCCGTCCCAGCTTTGTCTCTGGATCCGGTTGGCGCGCGACCAGGCCTCGAACGCCGCCGGATAATCGTCCAGCTTGTGACAGGCCTCCCCCAGCCGCCCCCAGGCGACGGCAAGTTGCGCCGGAACGCCTCTGGCCTGTTCAAGAAAGCCATCGAGACAATCGCGGGCGTCCTTCGCTTCACCGGTCGCAAGCGCCAGACCCGCCTTGGCGGAACGAACCAGAAGAGCGTTCTCATCAATGACGGATGCCCGGGCGAGAAAGTCCCGCGCGCGATCATGGTCGCGCAGCGTCAGGCAGAGCGAGGCGGACAGGGCCGGCGGTTCGGCGTTTTGCGGTTGCAGCGCCGCAAGCTTTTCGTAGGCGCTCAGGGCCGCCTCGGGATCGGTCTCGGCCAGCAGCCCGGCCAGATTGCCCAGCGCTGGCGCATGCTGCGGTGCCAGCGCCATGACCCGTTCGAAATCCCGCCGTGCACCGGCCACATCGCCCATATCACGGCGGCACAGACCGGCCATGTTGATCAGGTCCGGCTGGTTCGCGATGCGCTGATTGAGGAAATCGAGGATACGCAGCGCATCCCCGGCGCGGCCGGAAAGGCGCAAGGCACAGGCATTGAGATAATGCGCATTGGCGTCATTGGGATTGGCCTTCACAGCCGCCTGACTGGCCTGCAAGGCCAAGGCCGCATCGCCCGCATTCAGCGCCGCCTGGGCCTGTTGAAGCAGGGCGCTCATGTGCCGAAAGCCCCAGCAATCAACGCCTCACACCAATCCGGAACGGTCTGTGTTGCCGGACCATAGACGGCATGGTGAAGGTCATGCCCGCTGTCACCGGCCTCCATGGACAACTCCCAGGTCGCGGCCCCGGCGCGCGCAGCTTCTGCGGCAAACCCGGCCGCGGGCCAGACCGAACCGGACGTGCCGATGGCGGCAAAATGCGTGACCGAAGACAGGCGCTCGAAAATCTCGTCCATACCCAGCGGAATTTCGCCGAACCAGACGACATGCGGACGCAAGCAGCCCTCGCGGCCACAGGCGGAACAACTCATCGCAATCGTCAGCTCACTGCGGCAGGGTTTGAGGTCGCCGCACGCCTCACACCGCGAGCGCAGCAATTCGCCATGCATATGGATGAGGCGTTCAGAGCCCGCCCGTTCATGCAGATCATCGATATTCTGCGTCACCAGAAGAAACTCGCCGCCCGATCTCACCCAGGCCGCTTCCAGCAGGGCGAGCGCGGCATGTGCCGCATTGGGCTCAGCCTCCAGCAATCCGGCCCGCCGCGCATTGTAAAAAGCGTGCACCGCGACCGGGTCTTCGGCAAAGCCTTCTGGCGATGCCAGCTTCTGCCAGTCGAATTTCGACCAGATGCCATCCGTGTCGCGAAACGTGCCCAGACCCGATTCCGCGGAAATACCGGCGCCGGTCAGAATGAGGAGGCGGGGTGTCGTCATGGCCGCAGTGTGCCGCCTCCTGCCTCACACGCCAACCGGCGGTGGCATCTTCAGCAACGGGTCACGGCCAGGCTGACCGGCTGGGACAGAGACCCACCGGAATAGGTGTAGCGAAAACTGGCCCCGTCCCGCACCATTTGCGCGGTCATGGCATTATCGCACGTATGGGGAGGCGCATTATCCGCCAGCCAGGCCTGCAATTGCGCGCGCGTCACCGACGCGTCGATCACTTCGTAATGCAACTCGATTTCAAGCCCGTTCCGGCGCACTCCGTCCATCACCGTCGAATTGTTGATGGGCATGGGCAGTTGGGGACGCAGATGGGTCACATAGTACTGCACCCGATCGCCAACCGGACCGTCCGAGGGAAAGGTACCGGGCGTCGAAGTGGCGGCGCCGGAAGTCTCCTGCGCGCCATCATTGTTGGCGGCCCCTTGGTCCGGTTCCGAGCAGGCCGTCAATAACAGGCCACCGGCCAGCGTGGCGGATAGAAGTGTGCGCATGATCTTGTCCCTCCCTCAGACTGCCAATTCTGGACCGCTCACGCCCGCGAGAGAATGCCGCAAACCGTCGCACGGGCCGCCGGCGCACTGATCCGGTAGCCGCGCCTTCACGTAAGGTTCTGCAAACAAGGAACCCGCACCATGATCATTTTACGGTTACTGACTGCTCTTGGCGGCCTCGCCCTCGGCGGGCTGATCTGGCTGGCGTTCACGACCGGCGATTTCGGTGCGGCGGGTGCATGGCTGATGTCCGACCCATGGGGAAGGGTGACACTGTTTGATCTCTATCTCGGCTTTTTCTTTCTGGCCGTGATCATCGCATTCTTTGAAAAACACCCCTTGCGGGCGGTCTTGTGGATCGCACCCCTGCCCTTCCTCGGCAATATCTGGGCGGCGCTCTGGCTGGTGCTGGCCCTGCCGGAACTCGCCCGGCGGCTTAGAGCCTAGCTCGACTTCTCCATCAGATAGCCCAGGCAATCCGCGCGGATCGCGGCTTCATTCGTCGTCAGCATGGCGGGGGTAAAATCCCGCTTCAGGATCAGGCGGTCGCCCTCGCGGGCAAAGCACAAATCGGTCACATCCGCCCCGGTCTCGGTGGTGACGCGCACCGGATCCCCACCCGTCAGGATACGCGCAAAGGCCGAGCCCGCCGGGCGGTCGTAGAAATTCCATTTCTCCAGACTGGCGGGAAATTCCACATCGCCCTCTACGCCATGTTCAAAGACCATGCGCGCGGCCGGATCGATCAGGATGCGCCCCGTGACGGTATAAAGATCAAGCGGCAAATCCGGCGCGCCGCGCCAGTGATCAAGATGCAGCGTATCCAGCACGAGGTTGAAGGCGGCCTCTTCATTGGCAGCCACACCGGAATGCCCGCACTCCGCGGTGATTGCCGGGCAAAAGGCCGACATCGCCTCGCTACACGTGCCGGGCGGATTGTGCGTCATCATCGCATTGGGCGAAAACAGGCTGGTCAATTGCAAGTCTTCCGGGCGCTCATGATGGACCAGCGCATAGAAGGGATTGGCCCCGGTATTATTGTGCAGATCAATGGCGGCGAAAGGTTTGGCCGCGCGGACAATCTCCGTCACGCGCGCCGCAAGATCATGCTCGGGCGTATCACCCTCGCGCCAGATACGATTATAGTCCGGCCGGCCAGGGACCATGCGCACGCCCTGTTCGGCGGCGCGGACATTGCCGATGAAGATCAGAAGAGAGCGCGGCAAGGGGTGATCCGCCATCCAGGCCTGCAACCGTTTCAGCGCCTCCCAGCCGACCGTCTCATTGCCATGGATCAGCACGGAGACAAACAGGGCTTGCTTGTGGCGTCCCTCCAGCGAGATCAGAGCGCTTTCGGGAAAGACGCTGCGCACATCGCGCGCGGCAATGCCCGACAGGTCAGGCAGGGCCTCAAGCCGGTCAATCGGAAACTCTAGATGCGCCATGTATGAACGGGCCGTCCCTTTTGCTGGTGCTCATAATAGGCCGCGACCAGACCCTGGAAATCCCGGCCATGACAATTCACCCATCCGCGCTGCCAGGCCGCGCCATTCTGACCCGACTTCGCGCGCTCGCGAATGGGATTCAGAACCGCCGAAGCCTCATGCTCAGGAACACCCGAAGCCATCAGCCCGTCGCGTGCCGCCTCGACCAGCTGATCGTGGATCAGGCGCTGGACATCATGCAACACGCCGTCCGTCCATTGCACCGACGCCCCCAGGCCGCGCCGCGCACAGGCATAGAAATTCCCCCGCGCCGCCGCAAAATCCATGTCTTTTTCCGGTGGCACGTCCAGCGCCGCCAGATGCCGGGTCAGGCCGATGAAGAAGGCGGCATTGGCGACCATATCGATCGCCGTCGGCCCGGCAGGTGTCACCCGGTTTTCAATACGCAGATGCGGCGTGCCGGAACAATCGCCGCCGACAATGGGCCGGTTCCAGCGCCAAAGCGTGCCGTTCTGCAGCTTGAAATGCCGCAATTTTTCCGGCGGCGCGTCCTCGATCAGCGGCAGCAGGGCCTCATGCCCGTCGAGGTTTTCAAGGAAGAGCTCCATCAGGCTCTTGCGCAGCCAGCCCGCCCCGAAGGTGACCCGCCCGACCTTCGCACCATCGCGGCCCCGGAAAGAAGGAATGCCAATCGCCTGTTCAAAGGCGGGAATGCGCGTTTCCTCCCACAGGCGGCGGCCATAAAGGAAAGGCGAATTGGCGGAAATGGCGGTGACCGGACCGGCGGCGATCTGCGCGGCATTGAACATCCGCGCTTCTTCCTCACCGGGATTGACCGTCAGATGGGTTTGCAGGGAGGTGCAAGCCGCCTCGATCATCAGATGGTTCTGGGCGAGCTGCAATTGCTCGCGCCGCGCGATCTCGATCTCGGTCGGCTTGCCGCGCACCTTCATGACCTGCTCGTTCAGCGCCTTGTAGCGGTTGGACGGCGTCATCGTGTCCAGCGACAGCATGTCCTGGATCAGGGTGGGCGGCATGCCGATCATCAAGGGTTTCAGGCCCAGCGTGTCCGCCGCTTGCGTGCAATCGTCCCAGAGTTTCTCGATCTGGTCCTTCAGCTTCGGCAGCCCGCCGGGCAGGGCGTGGGGATCGAGATTGAGCTCGAAATTGAAGCGGGCCAGCTCATGCGTCGCCAGAGGCTCGTCCAGCTTTTCAAGAAAAGCCTCGTTCTCCGGCGCCGGCAACCAGTTGTCATCAATCAGCCAGGCCTCGACTTCCGCTCCGATCATGGGCGGATCAAACGTCTCGAAGCGTTGATCCCGGAAACAATCGGAGACAAGCCGTGTCTCGGCGCGCAGGCGTTTCAGAAAGGCCGGCGCATCGACATAGTCGCGATCATTTACTTCCTGCCCCATGCGCACCCTCCCCGCAAAGCGACTTTAGACGCGATCATCGCCTTCTTCCAAGTGGCGGATGGCCGCATTTCTTGACATTCCTGCTGCAGGCGCGTAACTCCCGCCGCTCACATGCAAGCAGGGATGCTTGCCTTGACCGGCACGCGATGTCGGCGAGGTCCCGCGGTCGGCGAAGTTTTCGCTCACCGGGGTGGTATTTCCTGTGTCTGCATAATGCGGCAATGGAGACGGGCGAACACATGTTCGACGCTTTAACAGAACGGCTTTCCGGGGTTTTTGACAGCCTGACCGGACGCGGCGCGCTTTCAGAGAAAGACGTCGACAAGGCCCTGCGCGAAATTCGCACCGCGCTTCTGGAAGCCGACGTTGCCCTGCCCGTCGTCAAGAGTTTCATCGCCGGCATCAAGGAACGCGCGATTGGCGAGGATGTCATCCGTGCCGTCGCCCCGGGCCAGCAGGTCATCAAGATCGTCCATGACGGTCTGGTGGAATTGCTGGGCGGGACAGGCGAACCGGAAGGTCTGTCGCTGGACGGGGAACCGCCCATCGTCATCCTCATGGCCGGTCTGCAGGGCTCGGGCAAGACCACGACTTCCGCCAAGCTGGCGCGCCGCATCCAGACCCGCGACAAGAAGAAGGTCCTCCTCGCCTCGCTCGATACGCGCCGCCCGGCGGCGATGGAGCAATTGCAGCAGATGGCAAAGCAGGCCGAGGCCGGCTTCCTGCCCATCGTGGCCGGACAGGGTGCCGTCGACATTGCCAAGCGCGCCCTGCAATCGGGCCGCCTGCAGGGCTATGACGTTATTATCCTCGATACCGCCGGCCGCACCTCCATCGATGAAGACATGATGGCGGAAGCAAAAGCGATTTCCGATGTTGCCCGCCCGCGCGAAACCCTTCTGGTCGCCGATGCGCTGACCGGTCAGGATGCCGTTGAAACCGCGCGGCGCTTCCATGAACGCTTGCCGCTGACCGGTCTTGTCCTGACCCGGATGGATGGCGATGGCCGCGGCGGTGCCGCCCTCTCCATGCGCCATGTCACCGGTCTGCCGATCAAATTCGTCGGCACATCGGAAAAGGTGGACGGCCTCGACGGCTTCGATGCCAAGCGCATGGCCGGCCGCATTCTGGGACGCGGCGATATCGTCGCGCTGGTTGAACGCGCCGCTGAAGACGTTGATCAGGAAAAGGCCGAACGCCTCGCCCGCAAGATGGCGAAGGGCAAGTTCGACATGGACGACCTCGCCGAGCAATTGAAGCAATTGCAGAAAATGGGCGGGCTGGGCGGAATCATGGGTCTCCTGCCCGGCATGAACAAGAAGATGCAGGCCCAGGCCGCAGCCGCCGGCATGGATGACAGCCTTCTGAAAAAGCAGGGCGCAATCATCTCCTCGATGACGAAGCAGGAGCGCAAGAAGCCGGAACTGATCAAGGCCTCGCGCCGCAAGCGGATTGCCGCAGGCGCCGGCGTCGGCGTGCCGGAAGTCAACAAGCTTCTCAAGATGCACCGCCAGATGGCCGACATGATGAAGAAGGCCGGCAAGAAAGGCCCGCGCGGCATGATGGCCGGTCTGACGCCTCCGGGCGGCGGCGGTCCCGATCCGGCACTGATTGAACGCATGAAGGGCGGCGCGAAAAGCGGCGGTCTGCCCGGTCTTCCCGGCGCGGACAAACCGGCCTCCGGCGGCTCCACCCTGCCGGGCCTTGGCGGCGGAACGCCGCTGGGCCCTGATGGCCTCCCGATCGGATTTGGCAAGAAATAATCACCTGAATATCCAACGAACAACACTCAAGGAAACTGAACCATGGCACTGAAAATTCGCATGTCCCGCGCGGGCTCCAAGAAACGCCCCTTCTACCGCATCGTGATTGCTGACTCGCGCTCCCCGCGTGATGGCCGCTTCATCGATCGCGTCGGTTCCTACAACCCGATGCTGCCGAAAGATGCCGAGCGCGTGAAGCTCAACATGGAAAAGATCGCGGAATGGTATGCCAAGGGCGCCCGCCCGACCGACCGCGTCGCCCGCTTCATGCACGAAGCTGCGCCCGAGACCTATGCCTGGAAGCATGGCGACAACCCGAACAAGGGCAAGCCGGGCCAGAAGGCACAGGAACGCATCGCCGAGAAAGCTGAAAAAGAAGCCGAGCTGAAAGCCGCCGAGGAAGAAGCCAAGGCCGCTGCCGCTGAAGCCGCGGCTGCTCCGGCTGAAGAAGCACCGGCTGAAGAAGCACCGGCCGAAGAGGCTGCTGCTGAAGAGGCTCCGGCCGAAGCTGCCGAAGACGACAAGAAAGAAGGCTAGTTTTCGTCGACGCCATTCTTCCCCTCCCCCCTGTGGGGAGGGAGCGGTCTTTTCGCCGAGGCCCTTCGAGGCTGACTGCGTCAGCACCTCAGGGTGAGGTAGATGGTGAAATATGATTTACCTCATGCTGAGGTGCGAGCGATAGCGAGCCTCGAAGCACCCGGCAGGACTTGGCCATGACCTCCAGACTCATCACCATCGCCCAGATCAAGGGCGCGCACGGCGTGAAGGGTGAAGCCCGTTTGCGGTCCTTCACCGCAGACCCGGCGGCCTGTTTTACCTATGGGCCGTTTCTGGACGAGGCGGGCAAGCCTATCCTGACGCCGGTCAAATGGCGGCCGGTGAAGGATGGCTTTGTCGTCACCTTCAGGGAAAGCCTGCAACGTGAAGCCGTCGCCGCCTTGCGCGGCACAAAGCTCTTTGCTCCGCGCGAAGCCCTGCCGGCGCCGGATGAGGACGAGTTTTACATCACCGATCTTCTGGGCCTGGAAGCCATCGCTCCGGACGGCTCACCCGTTGGCAAGATTGCCGCCGTCCAGAATTTCGGCGCCGGCGATCTGCTCGAGGTCGAGACACCGTCAGGGCGCGTCTTTGTCGCCTTTACCCGCGACGCCGTGCCCGACATCTCGCTGAGTGACCGCAAGGTGACGGTGATCCTTCCCGAAGACGACGAAGACGATAATACTGAAAAAGGCTGACACCTCCCTGAAATGGTTGCTAGGGTTGCAATCAATCTTGGGGAGTATGTGTCATGGAATGGATTTTCGGCGTCCTGTTCGCCAGCCTGATGGTGCCGCCGGAGGATGCGGCAAATGCCCCCCGGTCGACGCCATCTATTGTGATGTTACCTATCAGACGCGCAGCGGTCGGGCGATCCGCATCCGCCCGGATGTTGAAAACCGCGAAGTGATGGAAGAGCAGGTCCGCCAGCAAATGCGGTCCGCCCTGCCCACCCTGCGTGATCTCAGCATTCGCGACATGTCCGGCCGGATCTTCTTCGTTCGCGAGGAGCATGAAGACGGGGCCTATTGGCGCATCCAGCCGGGCGTGATTTCGCGGATCAATGCCTATTATCCGCTGAACGCCTATGAAAGCGGCATCAGCGGCGCCTGCCGGGCGACCTATGACATTATCGAAGGCACGCCGGAAAATATCTGCATTCGTTGCCGCGCCGAGGATTTCCGGGGCGAGTTCATCCGCGAAATGCGCCGCGCCATTCGCCGCTCCTATTTCGTCGACACCGACACCCCTTTCTCCCAGACCTTCAGCGTGGATTTCCCGCATCCGGAAAATCCCTCTCCCGGCTTCCCGGACGTCCCGGATTGTTCCGATAACGAGGACTAGGCGATGATCGGGGCCATTCTCGCAGCTGCGCTTCAATCAACGGCCGTTGCGGGCCCCTATGAATGCCAGGTCAGTTTTGACACACAGCGCCGCAATGCCCGGAATCTCTCCATCAACTGCCCGCATGGGATGCCGGACCGGGCCGGTGCCGAAGCGGAAATCCGGCGCCAGATAGAGACTGCGGACCTGCCCCGATCAAATTTGCCGGTCATGACCGATGTCCTTACTTTCGGCGTTACCGATGCGGGAAATACACAATGGTATGTGACCAGTATTGTGCTCGACACGGTCTTTCCCCAGACACCCTCGGCGGCGCTGAACGCCGACATTCACGGGGAATGCGCCGTCCGCTTTCACGTGATTGAAGGTGAGGTTCAGGCGGCTGGGTCGCGATGCCTTGATCCGGCCCATGACCGCTATTTCGAACGCAGCAATGCGGAGGCTGTCGAAGGCCGGACCTATACCCGCGGCCTGCCAGTTCTGTGCGGCTGGATCGCCTATCAATACAATGTCACGGATGACATGCCGCCAGTCCCCGAGGTTGAACCGCCTTCGTGCGAATATCCGGACGGCTATGAGGCACATTTTCCCGAGCCGCTTCGTCCCTATATCGATCTCGTTTCCCGATTTGATTCCGTTGCCACTGACGCATTTTACGACCCGCAATCCGGACGGGCGTATTGCGAACTGGAACTCGCAGCGATGGAAGGCGGCGGGGCGGGTTTGCAGCTGCGCTGTCCGCAGAACGCACCCGACCTCGGCGCCTTGCAAGCCCTGATGGGGCAGGCCCTCGGCCAGGTCGATCTGGGCGTTGAATCCCACAATGGCTATTATCTCGAAGATATTCTGATGGCTGATTATTCCCCGTCGGGTGGCTGGCAATTGCCAGAGGGCCAGATCATTCTGACGCGCTTGCCCGCAGCGGACGAAGACATGCAGCGTCGCCGCGCATCCGGCCATTGCCGCGCCGGCATATCGCAGGGGCCAACGGGCCGCGCCTCCGGCGACAATATTGCCTGCGTGACCTCGGTGAATCCGGGGCGCAACCCGTCGGTTGTCGCCTTTCTGAACAACGATTTGCGTTCGCTGATCGAGAACACAATCTGGCTGCCAACGGGGACCCGATACTGTATCGAGCGGGATTTTCTCTACGAGAATCCGAACGCGATCCAGTCGCGCGGCACACCCGGAACCAATCCGGATGAGCTGCCTGATTTTTGTGAAGGGGAGAGAGACCAATGATAGAGCTGTTGCTGGCCACTGTGCTTCTCGTGCAGGACGTCAAGGATCCCGATGCCGCGCCAACCGACCTGGCCAATATGCCGGAACTGGCGGGTGACGCGCTGGGCGAGGATGGCTTTGCCGGACAGGGCGAGCTGGATGCCAGCTTTGTCGAACCCGAACGCTATTCGGGGCCGCGCAATGTGGTCTGCACCTGGTCGTTTCAGGCCGGACGGCGGCGTCCGCGGGATCTGGAAGTCAGCTGCCCGGCCGGAGATCTGACCGCGGAGGTCGAGGCCCGCGCCTATGAGGTGATGAATTTTGAAACCCGCCGCAATACCGACAGCCAGATGCGCCGCGACACGGTGCGCGGACGCCTGTTGATGCGGCGCAATCTGAACGAGCCGGACCGGCCCGACTGGCTGGCGGAGACGACCATGGTTCTGGGCGCGGTGCCCAGCTATCCCAATTCGCAGGCCCGGCGCGGTGCCCCGGCGATCTGTACGATCAGTTTTCACGTCATCGACAATCAGGCCGAAACACAAGGCGTCACCTGTCTGACGCCGGGTCTGGAAGAGGCCTTCGAGCGGGTCTCCGGCAGCGTGGTGGAGCGCTATGTCTTTGTCGGCGACGAGGACATCTATTGCCAGGAAACCAGCCTCTCCTTCTGGTTCCAGCAGCGCATCAACATCCCGGCCCCGCCCGCCCCGCCGTGCGAAATCCCGCTGGAGGCCAATTAATGATGATCGAACTGACATTCGCCCTCTTGCTGCAGACCGCAGCGCCGGCTGAAGTGGCCTGTGATCTGGATATCAAGACCCGCATACGCGGCGGAGAGCAGCGCATCGTCGAGGTGGATATCGGCTGTCCGCCCGATATCGCCGATGCAGCCGCGCTGCAGGCCGCCGCCGAGGCCGCCGCGGGCACGCTGGACACCAGCCGCCTGCGCCATGCCCAATTGCTGACCGCAAGCGAGGTCTGGTTCCAGCGCGCCGCCGACGGCAGCTGGCAGGCCGTGCCGGGGCAGGTCATCATCTCCATCCCGGCCACCATGCCCGTGCGCATGATGATGGACGGCTATCGGACCGTCTCCTGTTCCTGGGCGGTGCAGCCGGATTATCGCGGACGCCCGCGCCTGCCGCAGAACAGCTGCTATGTGGATGGCAGCGTGCGCCCCGCCAGCGCCATTCGCACCGCCGATGACATGATCTCCGACCTCCTGCGCCACACCCGCTTCATGCCGACCACGGCGGAGTATTGCTTTCAGGACGAGGTCCGCGCCGTGTCGACCGCCATCGATGTCACCGGTGGACGCTATAACAATGACAATGACATCGAACCGGACATGCGGCCTCTGCCGCAATTATGCGGATAGGAGCGGGGCGTGATCGAACTCTTCGCGGCCCTGCTTCTCCAGAGCGCCACGCCGGAAGCCCAGTGTGATGTCGTCGCGGATGTAAGCCGCCGCTTTGGCGGGCGCGAAATCACATCGCTTCATGCGGATTGCTCGAACGCGAATTCCGACCCGGGCTTGCACGCGCGAGCCAACGAGGTTCTCTCCCGGGTTGATCTCGATTTGAGATGGGACCGTGTCGGCCAGTACGCTTCTTCGATTGTGTTTGAGATGGATGAAAGCGGTGTCTGGCAACCCCTTCCGGGGCAGGTCCTTGTATTGACGGTCCCGCAATTCCCCACACGGTCCGTAGAACGCGGGAATCGCCATATGGCGTGTGATTATGCGCTCTGGCCGAATGCGTTGGGTCAAGCTGTCAACATCAACTCGACTTGTTGGCTGGATGGTCCCGATACAGATCACGATCGGCAGCTTGCTGCGCGGGCGATGAATGAAGCGCTCGAGAATTCGCGTTTTCTACCGCTCGATTATGGATATTGCTTCACCGATGGCACGTCCGTCACGGCGCAGGTTGTCGGAGAAAGACCTGCACCAGAAATGCCGGCTCGCGAGGAGCCAGAACGTTCCGGCCTTTGTAGTACGGGAGACGAGTAATGATCGCCGCCGCCCTCGTCGCCCTGACCCTGCAATCGTCGGAATTCATCGCCACCTGCGATGTGGCCTTCACCATCAACCGCACCTTTGCCGATGATATCGAGGTGAGCTGCACCGACACCGACGACATTGCCGGTGCCGAAGCCGAAGCGCTTCGCCAGGTCAGCTGGGAGCGCGACTATTCGGAGTATCTGATCGAGCGCAATGGCGACCGCATCGAAACCACGCTGACGCTTTATGGCGACCGCACCGATGACGGCATTGACTGGTGGGGCGAGAGCCAGCTGCTCGTGCGTCTGCGTACCCAATATCCCATCCGCGCCAATTTCGCCGAGGCACGCGCGACCTGTATGGTGGTCTATAATGTCCGAAATGGCTTTACGCGCGTGGTCGATTCCAGCTGCAATGCGCGCGAGCAGGCCGAATCCTTTGGCCGGTCCGCGCGCAATACGGTGCGCCGGTATATCTACAGCCGCGGCCGCGACGTCGACTGCCTCATCCTCGGCATCAACTATATGATGGATGGTGGCGACGATCCGGACTGGCCGGCCACGCCCCCTTGCGAGGCGGAGGACTAGCGGATGATCGAACTTCTTCTGGCCTTCGCCCTTCAATCCTCCGCCGAGGATTGCGCCGTGCTGGCGGCAATCCTGCCGGAGCCGGTGGAAACCAACCTCGTGAGAATCGAGCGACCTGAAGACAATAGCGTCGAATGGACGGGTGTGGGCCGCGCCGTCTACATGATGCGGGACACGCCGGTTTATGCTGACTGGCCTGAGATAGGCGCGGACCGCACGGTTCCGGCGTAGCGGTATGACGAGGTCGTGCACTGGCATGACGTGATCTATCCGGCATTGCCCGAAAGCGAGCGCCGAGAATTGGCCGCAGAGCTATTCGCCGAGGTTCACGATTATCTGGTTCGGGAGTTCGGAGAATTGCCCGAGGGCCTGGCCAGCAACTTCATCCAGACGGCTGCCGCGCAAACGGCATGGGATTGCCCACCTCACGGGTGGGCATATATTCCCACCGACCGCACCCTCCTCGATGTTCTCGCCGAATTGCCATACGGGACCGGTTTGTCCGCACACGGCCTCAGCCGTCCCGGCTATTCCAGCGACGGCCAATGGGCGTTGGTCTATTATTCCCAGCGGCAACAGCCACCCCGCCTTGATGAGCCGGATATGCCGGAGCCCTGGGCGTCCGGCGGCTTCGGTTACCTTCTTCTGCGGCAGACAGAAAATGGCTGGGTTGAGCATGACGCCGCCCACATGGAGCAATTCAACTAACCCCCGGCTCGCCAGGCGCTTGCCCCCGCCCCCGAACCGGCGCAACCTGACCGCGATTTCGGGGAGGTGACCAGATGATCGAACTTCTGTTGGCCGGGGCGCTTTTACTCAGCGATGCCGAGGATTGCGTCGTGCTGGAGGCGGTATCGTCTGCCAACTGGGATGAAGAGCGGTATATGCAACCCATCCTCTCCGGTCCCGATGAACGTTTTGTGGCCGTGCGTCCGCCGCGTTCATGGCTGGACGCGCCCTGTTTGCATGACGAATTTCAATCAGGCGAAGCGTTCGAAGCCTGCCTGTTCGAAACCATGCGGCAATATGACGGGATGTCACCGTCGCAAAGGCTGGAAAATAGCCGTCCGGAAAGGTTCACATTCAATTTCAGGGATCAGGAGATGAACGAAATACCGGGGCTACTTTCAGATTTTGTGCAAGCCTCCAGTCGTCAGCAGAGTTGGGACTGCCTGCTTCGGAACGCCCGTTACATACAGGCGGATTTCTGGCATGGTGTCGAAGGCAACGCACACACCACTTCCGAGAACATTGCCTTGTTGGAAATGAGCCGTCCCGGCTTTTCCGATGATGGGCAATGGGCGGTCGCCGAATTCCGCATACGTCATACCAATACATTGCTGCAATACACCAATGGTTGGTCACAGGATAACACTGATATCGTTATAAGGGGCCACGTCCTGTTGGGCAGAGATGATACAAACACATGGCAGATTGCGGAACGCAACATTACGCTGATGCACTATTAGTCGGAGCCTTTCTAACCCCCGACTCGCCAAGCGCATCCCGCTCTGCTAAACGCCGCCCGTCATGTTTACCGCCAGTGTTCTCACCCTCTTTCCGGAGGCCTTTCCGGGGCCTTTGGGCGTGTCCCTGATCGGGACTGCGCAAAAGAAGGGTTTATGGGCGCTAGAAACGGTGGACATCCGGGAATTTTCCCGTCATAAGCACGCCTCCGTTGACGACACGCCTGCTGGCGGCGGGGCCGGAATGGTCTTGCGCCCGGATGTGGCGGCGGCGGCAATTGATGCGGTGGACGCCTCATCCGATGAGGAACGGCCGCGGATTTATCTGACGCCACGGGGCCGTCCGTTCAGCCAATCCCGCGCAAGGGAGCTGGCCGCGGGCCCCGGCGTTGTGGTGTTTTGCGGGCGTTTTGAAGGCCTTGACGAAAGGGTCATCAAGACGCGGCAGCTGGAGGAGATCAGCGTCGGTGACGCGGTTCTCGCCGGCGGCGAAGCGGCCGCGCTCTGCCTCATAGAGGCGTGCGTGCGTCTGATCCCCGGAGTGCTGGGGGATCCGGCCTCGGCCGAGGAAGAGAGTTTCGAGGGTGATCTCCTCGAATACCCCCAATACACGCGTCCGCGCGAGTGGGAGGGGGAGGAGATCCCGGAAGTGCTGTTGTCTGGTGATCATGGCCGAGTGGCCGAATGGCGCCGGGAAATGGCGAAGAAAGTGACGCAGGAACGACGTCCGGATTTGTGGGAGCGCCACATCCGCCGGCAAGGAGACAACCGATGAACCTCATCGAGAAGATTGAAAAAGACGAAGCTGTCCGTGTGATCGGCGAAAAATCCCACCCGGATTTCGATCAGGGCGATACGCTGAAAGTGCACGTCCGCATCAAAGAGGGCGAGCGCGAGCGGATCCAGATCTTTGAAGGCGTCTGCCTCGGCCGCAATGGGGCCGGCCTGCAGGAGAGCTTCACGGTCCGCAAGATCTCCTTCGGTGAAGGTGTCGAGCGGGTTTTCCCGGTCTACTCGCCGAATGTCGAGAAAATCGAGATCGTGCGCCGTGGTAATGTCCGCCGCGCCAAGCTCTATTATCTGCGCGATCGCCGCGGCAAGTCGGCCCGGATTTCCGAGCGCACCACCGGCCGCAACATGGAAAACGGCCGCGAGAAGAAAGCCGACTAGGCCTTCATCGCATCCTGAATTGAAAAAGCCCGCCCTCACCGGCGGGCTTTTTTGTTTTCAAGGCCCGGCCCTCCACTCCGTCATTCCGGGGCCGTTGCATATCCAGTGTCCGTCATTCCGGGGCATGCGTAGCATGAACCCGGAACCCATTCCGGTTGTTTCAAGGTTACTGCATGGGTCCCGGATCGTCCCTACGGGCCGTCCGGGATGACGCAAAATAGCAGACGCCCCACCTCCGTCATTCCGGGGACCGCCGCAGGCGGGAACCCGGAACCCATGCTGAATCGGCGACGCACCGGCATGGGTCCCGGATAAGGCTTCGCCTTTCCGGGATGACGGGAGTATAATAATCTTTTAAATTGCAATTATGCGCCGGCGCGGGTCAACCATTGCCGTTTACATGATGGCGAACCAGAAAAACGGGACGCTGTATTGCGGTATAACGAGTGATCTCGGGGCCCGGATCCTGTCTCACAGAGAAGGCAGGGGCAGCCGCTTTTGCCAGCGATATGGCTGCAAGCGGCTGGTCTGGTATGAGGCGCATGAACTGATTTCCGAAGCTATCCTGCGCGAGAAAGTCATCAAGATATGGCGGCGCCAGTGGAAGATTGACCTGATCGAGGCCACGAATCCGGACTGGCGCGATTTGTGGTTTGAACTCAACGGATAGCCCCTGTCATTCCGGGGCCGTTGCATATCCAGTGTCCGTCATTCCGGGGCGAGCGAAGCGAGAACCCGGAACCCATTCCGGATGGCTCACGGTCGCGGCATGGGTCCCGGATAAGGCTCCGCCTTTCCGGGATGGCGCAAAACAGGGGCTACTTCCCCAGCCGGCTGACATGCAGCACGCCGATCACCACACCCTTCATGCGGGGCAGGAGGAGCAGGACGGCGCCGATAATCGCCACCGCCAGAACCGGATAGGTGATCATCGCGGGCCAGCCGGACACCGCCACACCAAAGGCCAGCGGCGCCAGAAATGGCCCCAGACACAGGACGGTCAGCCAGGCGGGACCATCATCGGCGCGGATGTCCGAATAATCCGCCCCGCAATGGCCACAGGTCTCAACCGGTTTGAGATAGCGTGTGAACAGCCGCGCCTGCCCGCAGTGCGGGCAGAGCAGACGAAAGCCGCGAAAAGCGGCCACCCGCAAACTGGGTAGAGGCAGCGTCATGACCATGGCGTGGGCGCAATATCCCGCTCACGCAAGCGGCGATTCAGTTTTCGGTGACGCTGGAGTCGGCGACCCGCCGGAAGATCGGCTCGAAGGAGGGTAAGACATAAACCGCTTCTGGCGGCAAATACCCCGTACTGTCCGGAATGGAATAATACTCGTTCCAGTATTCCGCCGGATCCCGCAGCCCTTCCGGCTGGCAAGTAAGGGAACTCAGGATCAGCGTTCGTAATTCCGGATCATCCACCGGAGGGCTGGGAATGATCGGGCGAAGCCCAACGGCAATCTCGCCCGCCAGGCCGATGCAGTCTGCGCCGATATCCGCCTCGATTTCGGGCAGATTGCTCAGCCCCGCCTCATGCTCCGTCCGGATGGCGTGCACAGCATACCAGAAGGGCGTATCATAGCCGCCATTCCAAGCCTGGGAGTGGCGAAACAGGTCCGGGTATTCCTCTTCCGTGCAGGACCGGAATGGTTCATCTGTCTCAAAAGGACCATAGGAGAGCCATAGCTCTGTCGCCTCCGCCTGTCCCATCGCGGCCATCTCCCGCAAGGATCGGCCATTTTGATCTGCATCGGTGGGATCGCGCATCAACTCCGAACATGGGCCCGAAAAACGATAGGGTTCAGCTTCTTCTGCGAAGTAACCGAAGCGTTCCTGATCCAGAGTGGGGAAAACAAACTCATACCACCATCGGGCATCGGGATTGTGATAACTGCCGGCCCGGCTAATCAGCCACGCGGCATTCGCACGGATCTGAATATCGGAATCGTTCAGATAATCATGTCCGAGCGCACTGAGTATCTGGCCGCATTGATAACTTTTCTGAATTTGGGCCATTCGTATTTCTCGATAGTCGGCATTGTCAGACCTCCAAGCCCGCCATCCGGAAAGATCGAACACCTCTTCACTGAAACACTCGCGGGTTTCCGGATGGCCATACCAGAAAAAGTCGGAGCGATAGCTCAGGCCTGACCAGTGAACCAGCTCATTAAAATAACCAGAGGTGCGCTCTCCAAACGTCAAAGGCGGCGCATAGCTGATCATCGAAAGTCCGCGCAAAACATCGCCGCCTTCAATCCCGCCGCAACGCCTCGTACGGTTCAGTTCCTCTGCCGCGATGAAGGCCGCCGGCGTTCTCATTTCTGCAAGGGCATTCAATCGGTCGAGCGATGTGTCGCAATCGGGAGGCCCCGGCTCCGCGGAACCGAGAATCCGATTGACCTCGCTCTCTGCATATTGCATCGCGCGCGCATGGTCAGGATAAGCCGACTCCACACCGGGCCAGATCACAAAGACCCAGAGCAACCCTCCGGCCACCACCAGAGCTCCGACCAGCGCCAATACCCAGACCGTGAGCCGCAAGGCCGTTCGAAACAGAATCGCGATGATGCCCATGCCGCACTCTAGCAAAGCGTGTAGCACTTGTCTTGCGGGATTGGGCGGCGCGGCTTCTCCCCGCACGGCGGATTGCGCCTAGACTGCCGCCATGATCTGCATCCGCCCTTCAGACCTGCGCGCCATCGCCGCCCGCCCGGGAGCCATCGCCGGAATTGTAGTCGTAGTAGTAGTAGTAGTAGTAGGAGACGAAATCGCTATCCACGCCCACTTATCCACGGCGGCGCAAAATCGCCCGCGGGAACTGGTCTTATTGCCGTGCCGACGCCGTTATCAGATTGGATTGGAACAGCGGATCGGGACCGGCGGCCGGGCCAATCCGGTGGCGCGGGCGGTCAATACAGACAAAGGCCGCAGCACTGTCCTTCAGCCAGTGCGCATATTCCGCCTGGCCCGTCTCTGTCAGCAGATTGCGATACGCCTCTTCGGTCAGCACGCTGTCCTCCAGCGCCGCACAGGCGGTTTCAAAACCGCTGATCGCGCCCTCTGCCAGCCGGCTATACGCCGCATTCTGGAGCTCGGGCGGCCGGGTGCGCAATTTGGCATCCGCCCAGTCCGCCGGATCACACACTGCAGCCGCGAGCTCGGACGTCACAAAGGCATCGGCCGCCGCCGCATAGGCGCGGGCCGGCGCCTGATCCAGCTGGCGTTCCGCCGACAAGGTGTTGGAGATGGCCGCCGCCTGAAACGCCTCACAGGCCTCCAGCGGCGCGGTGGTGAGAATAGGCATGGCGGGATCCATATCGGACTGGCTCTGCCAGTGAATCACCAGCCAGACGCCTGCAAAGATCGCAGGCAGTGCCGCAGCGGCAAGGAGAAACCGCACCCATCCCATGAACGTCAGATTGCAGCGGGAATGAGGCCAGATCGTGGCGGCTTATTCGTTTTCGGGGGCTCTGACCGGGCACATCGCGACCGGTTCCCGCGTCTGCTCTGGAAAACGCGCCATCCAGCAATCCTCGAAGACCGAGCAATAACAGACCTCGACCGACATATCATGCCGGGTCCGGTCCAGTTCCTGCCAGACCCCATAGCCAATCGGCTGGGTGTCCGGATCCGGCTGGCGGAAGACAATATACTCGACATCTTCCTGCGGCGCGAAAAAACGGCCCTCGACGGAATCAAAGAGGAACGCCATCTGGCCGTCGCGGAAAGCATTATGGACAAAGGAGAGGCGTTCCGCTTCCGGGATCGTGTCGGGTACACAGCATCGCGCGATGAATTCGGACGTATCGTTGATCGGCTCTCCATCCCAGCTCAGCTGCATATAGCGGACTTCCGCCGGCCCGATCCCGGTATTGGTAAACCGGACGGTCAGGCGCCATTCCTCCAGCGGAAGGTTATAATTCCCGGTGCTGTACTGGATCACGGGCAGCACGCTGGCCTGCAAGGTGCGCCGTTGCACATTGCTCTGCTCGACCGCCACAAACAGGGAGGCGACGGATATGATCACCACGCTGACCGCAACGGTCAGTTCGATCGCGCGGGTGACGGTAATCCGCATCGGCTAGATCGTCGCCGGATCGCGGAAGGTCTCCTCGTCCAGCTCGCCTTCCCATTTGGCCACCGTCGTGGCGACCGCCGCATCGCCGGTTACATTCACCACCGTCCGCGCCATATCCATGATCCGGTCAACCGGCAGGATGAATCCGACCACCAGCGCAATCTGTTCCGGGCTGGCCCCGAAGGTGCTGAGAACCGTCGCCAGAAGGAAGAGCGAAGCCGACGGAATACCGGCCGCACCGATCGAAACCACCGCAGCGGTGAGCGCGATCATGAAGTAATTCATCAGCGTCAACTCAATGCCGAAGGCCTGCGAGGCAAACAGCGCCAGAATGCCGAGATAGAGCGCTGTGCCATCCATATTGATCGTTGCGCCCAGCGGCAGAACCGAGCCCGCCACACCCTTGGGCACACCCAGATTGCGGCGCGCATTGGTGATGGTGACCGGCAGCGTGGCCGAGCTCGACGAGGTGGAAAAGGCCACCGCCTGAGCATCGACAACACCGCGGAAGAAGCGGATGGCAGGGAGACGCAGGATCACCTTGATCAGGCCGCCATAGACAAGGAGCATGTGTGTGAAGAGACCGAGATAGACCGTCAGAATCAGCCAGAAAATCGACTGGAACGCCTCAATGCCATAGGCCACCGTCGTATAGGAAATCAGGGCAAAAACGCCAAATGGTGCAAATTCCATCACAAGGGTCGTGACTTTCAGAACCGCTTCGGAAGCACTCTCAAAGAATTTTCCAACCAGCTCACCCTTGGAGCCCGCCAGAAGAATACCGATTCCAAAAAGCAGGGCGAAGAAAATGATCGCCAGAATGTTCGCATCCGCCATCGCCGCAGCCGGGTTCTGGATAATCTCGAGGATCTGGTCCCAACCCGAGGGCCGCGCCTGGGATATTGCTTCGGGCGTCGCGCCCGCCAGCGCCTCGGCAGCACCCGCGCCCGGGCGCATGATGGTGCCGAAGATCAAGCCAATCACATTCGCGAAGAATGTCGTGACCAGGTAGAGACCGACCGTCATCAGACCCAGCGTCCCCAGCTTGGCGGGTTCCTTCATGGCCACAACGCCAGCCACCAGGGTGGTGAAGATCAGCGGTACGATCATCATCCGGATCAGGGCGATAAAAATCTCGCCATAGGGGCGGATATATCCATCCAGGAAGGATTCAGCCTGATCGCCCATAAGCTGTTGAACAGCCAGGCCAAACACAATCCCCAAAACAAGGGCGCCAAGAACGCGCTTCCACAGCGTGATTCCAAACCATAATTTGAACATGAAAACCGCCTCCCGCCCGGCCATTATGATGGCGGCAGACTAGGCCGGTTCAGGGCTGCGTCAACGGCGGCGTGTTGCGTCGAGAAGCTTTGCAAGGCCCACATAGGCCGTCACACCGGCCAGACCGGCACCGGCAATCATGGCAAACAATCCCAGATCGCCCAGCACCTCGATCAGCGGGGCCGACATCAAAGGCAATGCAACGAGCATCTGTACGCCCAGTCGCGTCCAGCTCACATCCCGATAGCCATTCGCACTCTGCATCGTATTGGCAGAGAAATAATGGCTCGAACGCGCGGCTTCACCGCCGTCATGGCCATCACGATCGTGCGAAACGACCACTTCATATGGGTTTTGGAACATTGCCATAAAAGTGACTATACGGAGTTTTTATTGAAAGTCAAAGGGCTCTTGATAACTCGAAAAAGAACAAGGGATACATAAGGTAAACGGGCCGGCCCGCATGACTCTAAATGCTAATGAAAAGTGAAAAGGCGGCCCGAAGGCCGCCTTGAAGGAGAAAATGTTGTAATTCAGAATACGGAGTTTAAGCCGCAATGGCGCTTTCGGCATCCAGAACCGCAGCGATGGCATTGATGGTCGACGCAATGCGAACAGCAGCCTGAATCTGTTCGGCGGTGACGCCATGCTTGCGCAACTCGGCCTCGTGGCTGTCGATACACATACCGCACCCATTAATCGCCGAGACCGCGAGCGACCAGAGTTCGAAATCAGCCTTGTCAACACCGGGATTGGCGATGACATTCATCCGCAATTTGGCAGGCAAAGTTTTGTAATCCTTTGCGGAAGACAGGTGTACAAAGCGGTAATAGACATTGTTCATGCCCATAATCGCAGCCGCGGACTTGGCACCGGATTTGGCTTCCGCAGAAAGCTTGTCGCCGACTTCCGCCTCAATGGCACGAACCACTGCCGGCACGCCAAGAGCATGGGCTGAGGCCAGAAACGTGCCCCATTTTTTCTGATCATCCAGAACGGTTTCCCGCGCCAGGCTGGACAGGTTGAGCTTCAGATCCTTGGCATAGTCGGGAATTTCAGTCTTGAGCGTTTCGAGGCTCATAGGAATTCTCCTTGTTGGAAACAAAGACGCGCCTGCCTCGGGGGAGGAGAGCAGGCGCGTCCCGGGTCAGGTCGCGATGGACTACGCGGCCAGAGTGTCGCCGCCGACGGCGCGGTTACAGGGGCACAGCTCGTCGGTCTGAAGCGCGTCGAGAACGCGCAGAGTGTCTTCCGGATTCCGGCCGACATTCAGATTGGTCACATAGACGTGCTGGATGACATTGTCCGGATCGACGATGAAGGTCGCGCGCAATGGCACACCCTCGTCCGAACGAACCCCCAGAGCATCGATCAGCGAACCGGTCGTGTCGGCGAATTGCCAGATCGGCAATTTTTCGAGGTCCGGGTGATCGCGGCGCCAGGCCAGCTTGCAGAACTCATTGTCAGCGGAGCCGCCAAGAACGACCGCATCACGATCAGCAAAGTCCTCGTTCAGATCGGCAAATGCCTTGATCTCGGTCGGGCAGACGAAGGTGAAATCCTTCGGGTAGAAGAAAATGACCTTCCACTTGCCTTCAAAGCTGTCCTGATTGACCGCTTCGAATGCGCTTTCACCGTTCTCTTCATGCTCCATGAAGCGGGGCTTCACGCCGGTGATTTCGAATTCGGGGAGCTTCTCGCCAATTCCCATCATGATGACTGACCTCATATTTGTGTTCAAAGTGTCGGGCTTTCCGCCCGTTCGATGAGCCAGATATGCGGGAGGGCGTGATATAAATCCAATGAATTGTTTTTTGGTTTGATATAGCTTATATCGATATCGCTATGTCGATACCGCTCCCCACCCTGCGCCAGCTTCGCTTTCTGGTGACACTCGCGGATGAAGGAAACTTCTCCCGTGCCGCTGAAATCTGTCACGTCACCCAGCCGACGTTATCCGCAGCGATCAAGGAGCTGGAGACCACGCTCGGCGTCACTTTGGTGGAACGTGGCGCCAGAGGCGCAACGTTGACGCCCGCAGGCGAAGCCGCACTGGATCGCGCCCGCTCCACCCTCGCCGAAGCGGAAGACCTGGTGCAGGCCGCCCGGGCGGCCGGCGAGCCCTTGTGCGGGCCCTTCCGCCTGGGTGTCATTCCGACGATTGCGCCTTTCCTGTTGCCAAAATTGTTACCCCGCTTGTCGAGCGCCCATCCCAAACTGCAGCTATATTTGCGCGAAGACCTGACAGATCGCCTGCTCGATGGGCTACGGTCGCGCAATCTGGATGCCGCCCTCATCGCCTTGCCTTATGATGCTGTTGGTATCGAGGCCATCGCCGTCGGATCGGACGAGTTCCTGTTTGCTGCCCCACCCGATCATCCTCTGGCGCGGCAAGCCACCCTTTCGGCCAGTGATCTGAAAGATGAGAAGCTTCTCATGCTCGAAGACGGGCATTGCCTTCGCGATCACGCCCTTGCGGTCTGTTCCGCCGCAGCGTCGCGGTCAGATTTTGCCGCCACCAGTCTCCACACGCTGGCGCAAATGGTAAAATCCGGTCTCGGCGCGACCCTGCTCCCGCGGCTGGCCGTCGAGGGCGGCGTTACAGACGAGCTCGACCTTGTGGTCAAACCTTTCACACCGGCGATCATCGGGCGCGAAATAGGAATCGCCTGGCGCAAGGGTTCGGCGCGCGAAGCCGAGGCCAAGCTGATTGCCCAGTCCTTGGATGGCCTCATATAGAAGAAACCCCGGAATTGCTTCCGGGGCTTCAGACTTTCAGGCCAACAGCGACTATTCCATCGTCGGCTCTTCCTCATCCATCAATTGCTGGCTGAGGAAAGTGTAGAGCAATGCATCGCGGCGCGCGCTTTCGGCCAGATTGGCCGCCGAAGAATGGCCGCCTTCTGTGTTCTCATAATAGAGATAGGGGTGGCCCAATTCTTCAAGAAGATGCGCCATCTTGCGGGCATGGCCGGGGTGAACCCGATCATCCTTGGTCGAAGTATAGAGATAGATTTCCGGATAATCGCCATCCGCATCGACATTGTGATAGGGCGAGATCGAGCGCAGGAACCCGCCCTCGTCCGGATCGCTCGGATCACCATATTCGCCCATCCAGGATGCACCTGCCAGTAGCTGGTTGAAGCGCAACATATCGAGCAGCGGCACCGCAGAGACGACTGCATTCCAGAGATCCGGGCGCTGCGTAAACATGACGCCGGTCAGCAAGCCGCCATTCGAACCGCCATAGACGCCCAGATGGCGCGGCGTGGTCAGGCCGGTATCGATCAGGTTTTCCGCGACCGAAATGAGATCATCATAGATGCGCTGACGATCCATTTTCAGACCCGCCTGGTGCCAGGCCGGACCAAACTCGCCGCCGCCGCGGATATTGGCGACCACATAGGCGCCGCCACGATCCAGCCAGAGGCGTCCACGAACGCCCGAATAGCTGGGCTGGATCGAGACCTGGAAACCGCCATAGGCATACAAAAGGGTCGGCGTAGAGCCGTCCATGACCGTATCACGGTGGCGAACCACGAAGTAGGGGATCATGGTTCCGTCGGTGGACTCCGCTTCCAGCTGTTCGACGACCAGATCTTCGGCATCAAACCAGCTCGGCGTGGAATCCGCGACTTCGACCGTGCCTGCTTCAACGTCCACCAGATACATGGAGTCCGGCGTCAGGAAGCCCTGAGCGTTCAGGAAGGCGAGATCATGATGCACGCTCGTACCAAACAGGCCTAGCGTCAGATTCTCCGGGGTCTCGATCTGCGAGGAAGTCCAGTCACTGCCGTCAAAATCAAAACGCCAGAGCTGCCCGGTCACATTGTCATCGATCTGGATCAGGACCGTATTTTGGGAAATCCCGACGCTTCCAATGGATTGGCGCGGCCCCGGCACAAAGACCGTGGCGACATCACCGATTTCACCGGTCGCGGCAAACTCGCCCATGTCGAACGACAGCAGCGCACCCTGCGGGAAGCTGTCACCATTTTCCCGGTTCCAGTCTTCTTCCAGCGTGAATAGAAGTTGATTGTTATAAAGGCCCGACAGTGAAGACTTCGCGGGGATCGGCAAGGAAACCGGATCGGCGCCCTCTGGCAAATACCACCAGGTCGTCTCGAAGAAAGTGTCGGCTTCCGACGCCATGATATAGGTGTTGCCGGCATTATCCTCGGTCCGGAACGCGAACAGGCCGACATCTTCGCGATCACCGCGCAGGATCTCGGTCGCCTCTTCCATCGGCGTGCCGCGTTCCCAGCGATACACAACGGACGGATAACCGGACGTCGTCGAGTTCTCTTCATTGGTCGCAAAACCGAAAACGACCGTGTCTTCATCGACCCAGCTCATGCCGCCCTTGGCTTCCGGTGAAACAAAGCCGTCTTCGACAAAGGAACGGCTTTCCATATCGAATTCACGGCGAACGGAGGCATCCTGACCACCATCCGACAGCGTGATGATACAGCGGTTATAGTCAGGGCTCAGGCAATTGGAGCCCTGCCAGACCCAATTGATGCCCTCTTCTTCAGCGACCGCATCCAGATCGAGAACAACGTCCCATTCGGTATTGTCGGAGAGATAGCTTTCCAGACTCGTCCGCCGCCAGAGGCCATGTGTGTTGGTCGCATCGCGCCAGAAGTTCCAGATATAGCCATTCTGGTAGGAACCATACGGAATGCGGTCATTGCTCTGATAGACTTCCAGCGCCGCTTCATAGAGCTCGTCATAGCGCGGATCGCCCTGCAGACGGTCAAAGGTCCGCTCATTCTGGCCTTCCACCCATTCCAGGGCTCGCTCACCTTCGACCTCTTCCAGCCAGACGCGCGGATCGTTCTCCGGGTCAATCTGGACAATATTGCGGGTCTCGGTGGTATCGCCGGATTCCATCGTGTCTGCGGTATCCGTCATATCGGTTTCGGTGTCCGTCATATTGGTGTCAGGTGCCGGTGCAGAACAGGCCACCAGAAGGGCTCCGGCGGCGGTAGCAGTCAAAAATCGTTGCAGCATGTGGATCGCTCCCCAGATAATGTTGGAGTAATCCCTAGCGTTTGGGGCCGCGGATTCAAGTTAAACCCTGCAAGGATACTGCTATGCGCGCCTTGAAAATGAACGGAACGGGAAATGCCTTTCTCCTGATCGACGCCCGTCAGGGGCCGGTCGAGATCAGGGCGGAGACCATTTCGCGCTGGCGGCAGGAATGCAATTTCGATCAGGTCTTGCTTCTGGCCCCCAGCGAGATTGGCGATGCCCGTTACCGGATCTGGAATTGTGATGCCAGCGAGGTCGGCGCCTGCGGAAATGGTGCCAGATGCGCGGCCTGGTTCCTGATGCGTGAGTCCGGCGAGACAACAGCGTTACTGGATACGGCCTATGGATTGACGCAGGCGCGGCGGGTCGCTGATTTTCGCGTGTCTGTCGATCTCGGCCCCGCGAGAACAGACTGGCGGGATATCCCGCTGGCCCGCGAAATGGATACGCGGGCACTCGACTACACGCTCACCATCGGCGACTTGACCGTCTCGCAGCCAGGAGCCGTTTCAATGGGAAATCCCCACATTGTCTTTGATGTGCCGGACTTGAAAGGATTCCCGATCGAAAAGCTGGGGCGATTGGCCGAACACGACGCCCTGTTTCCCGAGCGCGTCAATGCCGGCTTTATGCAGGTTCTTGATCGATCTCACATTCGTTTGCGCGTCTGGGAGCGCGGAGCTGGACTGACAAAGGCGTGCGGCACGGGCGCAGCGGCCGCCATCGTCGCGGGCCATCGAAAGGGGTTCCTGAACCGCCAATGTCATGTCTCTGTGGATGGCGGCGAACTCGTCAGCGACTGGAAAGACGATAATCATGTCTGGCTCGAAGGGCCGGTCGAACTGGAAGGTGAAGTGGAACTGGACCTATGAGCAAAGCTGTTTGGACGGTTTACCTGTCGGGTGAAATTCACACGGACTGGCGCGAGCAGATCATGGCCGCCGCCAGGGAAAAGGATCTGCCGGTCGAGTTTGTCTCGCCGGTTACGGTCCACGCCGATTCCGATGATTGTGGCGCGGTTATACTCGGCGAGGAGGATTCTCCGTTCTGGCGCGACCATAAGGGCGCAAAAATAAACGCCATACGCACCCGCACCCTGCTGGAAAGCGCGGACATCGTTGTCGTTCGCTTTGGTGACAAATATCGGCAATGGAATGCCGCCTTTGATGCCGGCTATGCCGCAGCTCTTGGCCGTCCGCTGATCACCTTGCGCGATGACGCGTTGACCCATGCCATGAAGGAGGTGGACGGGGCAGCCCTTGCGACCTGTACCCAACCGGGTCAGGTCGCCGCCATTCTGGCTTACGTCATTGCTGGCCAACTACCGCGGTGAGCGACGCACGCCAATTCGCGTACCAACGTGCACTGGGCAAAAGCTGGGCCGTCATTCCGGACGTCACGCGCCAGCTGCATTCACCCGATCCGGTGGTTGTCGTTGAAGGCCGGGCCGACATTTCGCGATCGCGAAACCCGCTGGCCGGGCTCGCAGCGGACCTTATGGGGCTCCCCAGGGCCGGAAGGGACGTCCCGGCACGCATCACGGTCACGCGCTCTGCCAATGGCGAAACCTTGAAACGCGACTATGGCGGCCGGGTCTTTGAAACGCATCAGCAAGTCCGGCAGGACGGCGCGCAGATTGTGCTGATCGAAACCATCGGGCCGTTTCGGTTCCACTTCCGATTGACCGGGCATGAAGACGGCATCGACTTTCACCTGGTGCGGGCTCACCTCTGGGGCCTGCCACTGCCGGGCTGGCTTGCGCCTCGCATGCGGGCCAGCGAGCGTGCGGACGGAAACGCCCATATCTTTGATGTGGCCTCGGCCCTGCCGCTGATAGGCGAGATCGTCAGTTACAGGGGCTGTCTGATGCGGATCGCTTGACCGCAACCCGCCTTTCCACCACTTAGGCAGGCTCATGTCTGATCAGGATGTACATACCTCATCGCCGGACACGCCGGCGAACGCAGGCGGGAATGAAATTCTCACCTTTGGCTGCCGGCTGAATAGCTGGGAGAGCGAGGTCATGCGCGGCCACGCCACCGCAGCGGGCCTCAATGGTGCGATCATCGTCAACACCTGCGCCGTCACCAATGAAGCGGTTCGCAGCGCGCGTCAGGCCATTCGCAAGGCGCGGCGCGCCAACCCGGATGCCCCGATCATCGTCACCGGTTGCGCCGCACAGGTAAATCCTGACGAATTCGCCAGCATGCCGGAAGTGACACGCGTTATCGGCAATGCAGACAAGATGAAAGCAGAGACTTTTCAGCCCCATATCCTGCTCGGCGGGGCAGAGAAAAAGTCCGTCTCGGACATCATGAAGGTGAAGGAGGTCGCCGGGCATCTGGTAGATGGGCTCGACGGCCGCGCGCGCGCCTACGTCCAGATTCAGACCGGATGCGATCACCGCTGCACTTTCTGCATCATCCCTTATGGCCGCGGCGATAGCCGTTCTGTGCCGACGGGAGATGTGGTTGAACAGGTCAAGGCGCTGGTGGGCACCGGACATCAGGAGATCGTTCTGACTGGCGTTGATCTGACCAGCTGGGGCGGCGATTTGCCGGGCGATCCGAAACTGGGACGACTGGTTCAGGCCATTCTGAAAAACGTGCCCGACCTGCCTCAACTTCGTCTCTCCTCCATCGATGCGATCGAGATTGACGATCAGCTCTTCGAGGCCGTGACCTCTGAAGCGCGAATTGCGCCGCATCTGCATCTGTCGCTGCAAGCCGGGGCCGACATGATTCTGAAGCGCATGAAGCGCCGCCATCTTCGCGCGGATGCCATCGATCTATGCCAACGCCTGAAAACGGCCCGGCCCGACATGGCCTTCGGAGCGGACATCATCGCCGGCTTTCCGACCGAAACCGATGAGATGTTCGAGGACTCCCTGCGTCTCGTGGATGAATGCGATCTCGCTTATTTGCATGTCTTTCCCTATTCGCCGCGTCCGGGCACACCGGCCGCGCGGATGCCGCAACTTGATCGCGCGATCATCAAATCCCGCGCCGCCCGGCTCCGCGAGAAAGCCGATTTTGTCCTGACCAAACACCTGAGCAACATGGTGGGATCGGTCCAGAACGGGTTGGTGGAAAAGCCCGGCTTTGCGCGGGCCCCGAACTTTGCGGGCATAAAGCTGGCGGACACAACGCCCCGGAATGGCGCGATACTGCCGATCCGCATCACCGGTCATGATGGCAAGGTGCTGGAAGGAGAACCGGTATGAGTGACGGCGAAACCCCTGAAAAGAAAAAGGGCTTCTTCTCCCGGCTGGCTGCAGGATTGCGCCGGTCTTCGAGTGGCATCACGGAAAGCGTTACAGCCGTCTTCACCAAGAAAAAGCTCGATGCCGAAACGCTCGAAGCTCTGGAAGAGGCCCTGATTGCGGCGGATCTCGGCGCGCCCATGGCCCTTCGGGTCACCGAACGGCTGGCAAAAGACCGTTTTGACAAGGAAGTCACCGACGAAGAAGTCCGAACCGCGCTCGCAGACACGATCGCCGAAACGCTTTTGCCCCTCGAAGCGCCGCTGGAAATCGGGCGGGAAACAAAGCCCGAAATCGTGCTCTTCGTCGGCGTCAACGGCTCCGGGAAAACAACAACGCTGGGCAAGATTGCAGCGGGTATGACGCGCGGCGGCCAAACACCCCTCCTTGTGGCGGGGGATACATTCCGTGCCGCAGCCGTCGAACAGATAGCCGTATGGGGCGAGCGCGCCAACGCACCTGTCGAACGCCGCGATCTCGGGGCAGATGCTGCCGGACTGGCCTTTGACGCCGTGCAACGCGCCACCCGCGAGGGTCTGGACGCCGTCCTGATGGACACGGCCGGACGCCTTCAGAACCGCACCGAATTGATGGATGAATTGCGCAAGATCGTCCGTGTTCTGGGCAAGGTGGACGAGACAGCGCCGCACAAGGTCATCCTCGTACTTGATGGCACTGTCGGTTCGAATGCCATGTCTCAGGCAGAGGCCTTCCTCGAAGCAGCCCACGTCACCGGCCTGATCATGACCAAGCTCGACGGAACCGCCAAAGGCGGTGCGCTCGTTCAGGTCGCAGAAAAATTCGCACTTCCCATCCATGCCATCGGAATCGGGGAAGGCATAGAGGACCTGCAGCCCTTCGATGCACGCGCCTTTGCGCGTGCCTTGGCCGGACTCGACGCATAGTGACGCCCGAAATTCTGGGGGCGGCCGCAATGCTGGGCTCGGCCATGACCCACGCTGTCATGGGGATGTTGACCAAATCCTCCGGTGACAAGCTGGTCTTCCGCTCGGTGATGATGCTGACCAGCGCGCTCCTGTTTTCCCCCATTCTGTTCCTGCTGCCGCCGCCACCTGACGATGCCTGGCCCTTCCTGATCATGGGCATGGGTCTGCATTTCGTGTTTCAGATGGCGATGATTTCGGCCTTTGATCGCGGCGACATGAATCTCGTCTATCCCGTCATGCGTGGGGCCGCGCCCGCCATGGCAGCCTTTTTTGCGTTTACCATCCTCGGCGAAACGCTTTCTGTGCTTCAGATGGCCGGCCTGGCGCTGGCCTCCGCGACGCTTATCGGCTTTGCTTGGCCGGACAAGGGAACAGCGCCCAAGGTCACCGCTTTGGCCTTTGCCATTCTCGCGGCAGTAATGACGGCATTGTATTCGGTCAACGATGCTTCCGGGGTCCGGGCAACCGGCAATCCGATCACCTATCTCGCATGGTTCTTCGTCATGACATCTTTGCCGATTACCGGCATGGCCATTTTGCGAAGAGGCCGGAACTGGCCAATGATTGCCCGGAAGGAAGTTGTCGCTGCAGCTCCATCTGCCATTCTCGGTGCCGCCTCCTACGGTTTTGCGCTCTTCGCATTTTCGATCGCCGCAATTGCCCCCATGGCCGCAATGCGCGAGACCTCGGTCGTTTTCGGAGCGATACTGGCCGCCCTCATCCTCAAGGAGCCTTTCGGACAGAAACGCACCCTTCTGGCAATCCTTCTGGCCGCTGGCCTCGTATTACTTCAAGTTGGTTAGATCGAAACGGAGTTGCCAAGCATGAGTCAGGTCAAGAAAACCGCTGGACAAGGCGCACAATTGCTGACCGATGTGGGTCCGGTGATTGCCTTCATTCTGGTCTATAATGTCGGCCGGAATTTTGCCGGCGATCAGGCCATCTACTGGGCCACCGGTGTCTTCATGGTGGGTGTGGCCATGGCGCTGGGATACGCAGCGATCGTTCAAAAACGCTTCCCGCCCATGCTTGTTGTATCGGCAGTGATCGTGATGTCTTTTGGCGGAATGACCATCTATCTGCAGGATCCAATTTTCGTCTATATCAAACCCACGATCATCAACCTCCTCTACTCTTTCGCGATTCTTGGAAGCTTTGCCTTCGGATTCAATGTCTGGAAGGCACTCTTTGGTTCGGTCTTTACCTTGCCGGACCGGGTCTGGTGGATTCTGGCTGTGCGCTGGGCCCTGTTTTTCCAGATCCTCGCCCTGATCAATGAATTCCTCTGGCGGCACATCAATGATTCCGTCGTCGTGGAAAGCGCACGGTGGTTCCCGCAGCTTGCCTGGAGCGAAAGCGTCTGGGCGAATGGGAAGCTGGGAATCATGGCGCTGACATTTGTCTTTGCGCTGGCGAATATTCCGATTGCGCTGAAGCACCAGCCTGACGATGACGACTTGAATGCCGATGACGCCACCCCGGATAAAGCCTGATCCGCTCTCATTCCGTATCCGGATCATTGTCATTGATCCGTGACACACTTGCGCTAAGTTGGCTCCGCCTTGAAGCAGCGGGGAGGCATTCATGGGAAACGACAAGACATTCGATTTGTCCGAATCCCCCGGTCACTTGCTGCATCGCGCCCAACAATTTGCGGCAGAGCGCTTTTCCAGAAATCTGTCTGCGGGAGACAAGCTCACACAGCGTCAGTTCGCGGTTCTGGCCTCCACGGCGGCCAATGAAGGCCTGACCCAGACCGATCTTGTCCGCGAGACCGGTATTGATCGCTCGACCCTGGCCGAACTGGTGGCGCGAATGGCCATCAAGGGGATGATCCGCCGCGAATCCGTGGCCGCCGATGCCCGCGCCAATGCCATTTTTCTGACAGAGGATGGACGCGGCATGTATGAGCGTGCGCTTGCAGGCGCCCGCCTCGCCGACGAGGCGATCTTGTCCTCCTTGCCGAAAAACAAACGCGCCAGCTTTCTGGTCACTCTTCGTCGTATCGCGATGACAATTGAAGAGGATGAGGCCAAGGCAAAAGCCGAGCTGAAAAAACTCAAGGAGGCGGCCAAGAAAGCCAAGAAGAAGGCCAAGAAAAAAGCCAAGAAGAAAAAGGCCAAAAAGAAAACGAAGGACAAGGACGACTAGTTGGCGTCCTCGAGTGCGGGCAAAATGACCCGTCTCACGACATCGTCTGTCAGGGGGCCGGCCCAGCGCGCCCGTATAATACCGTCCGAACCCACAACAAAGGTCTCCGGCGCGCCGGTCACGCCCAGATCAATCACAGCCGATCCGAACGGATCCATGACAACGCCTGAAAAAGGATTGCCCAATCGCGCCAGAAAAGCGTTGGCATTCTCATCAGTATCGCGCCAGGCAATGCCGTAAATCGGCACGCCCGCCTCTGCCAGATCCACCAATACCGGGTGTTCGATCTCGCATGGTGGACACCACGATCCCCAGACATTGAGCAGATAGGCCTGCCCCAACAGGTCAGACGGCGCAAATCCGGCGCGGCCCTCCACCGCCTCCAGAGCGAAGTCCGGAACAGGTTCGCCGACAAAGCGATCTGTCTGATAGCCCTCTGTCCGGGTCAGGAGGGCAAAGGCCAAGGCGCCCGCCAGGCCGAACAGAATGACGACCGGCACCACTCTCAGCCAGTTCATTCCTCGGCCTCGTCTTGCTCGCGCTGAAGATGACGCCGCGCCGAAGCGCGCTCATTGAAGATAAAAAGAACAAGCCCGGCCACGCCCAGCGCTGTCAGCGCATAGGAGGCCCAAACAAATTCGATATAGGCGCCCGGTTCGATCACACCGCTCATGCGCGCGCCTCCCGGATTCGCTGCAGATTGGCAGCTTTGCGCGCCATGATCGCGCTGCGCATCCGATAGAACACCATCCACCCCGCCAGGAAAGTGAAACCGATCGCCATGAGCGCCAGCGGTAATAACTGGCTGCCGTGGATGGCCGGTCCATCCGCGCGAAACACCGTCGCGCCCTGATGCAATATGCCATCCCACCATTCCACCGAAAACCGGACGATGGGCAGATTGACGAGCCCTACCATGGCGAGAATGGCCGCCGAGCGGGCTGCAAGACGTTCTTCCTCTATCGCTGCACGCAGCGCAATATATCCCAGAAAGAGCAGGAACTGGATCAGCATCGACGTCAGCCGGGCATCCCAGACCCACCACGTCCCCCACGTTGTCTTGCCCCAGAGCGATCCGGTTATCAGACAGAGCCCCGCAAAGACCGCCCCGATAGGCGCAATGGACGCCGCCGCCACATCGGCCAGATTATGCCGCCAGATGAAATAGACAAAGCTGGCTCCGCCCATGGCAAAATAGAGTGCCAGCCCCAACCAGGCTGATGGCACATGCACATACATGATCCGGATCGTGTCGCCCTGAAAACGGTCAACCGGAGACGAAAACAGGCCAAACCAGAGACCGGCGACGATCAGGATCAAAGCCAGGCCCCCACACACCGGGATGGCGATGCAGGCAAATTTCTCGAAACGTTGCGGGTTGGCGAGATAGCTGAACATATTGATGAAACGCGTTAGCCTGCCCTGAACCTGCGGGCAAGCGCCAGATGGCCGCACTAGTCTCCGGTTTCAGGAATGATCGGTTCAAGCGCATCTCCCGCTTCCGTCAAAACGACTTCCGCGGGCGCGCCATCGAAAATCTCTGCCCAATCCTCTGTCAGATAGGCATCAAATACGGACAGGGGTACCGGGACGTCATAACCGCCTTCGGCATAGGACCCAACGGCATAGGGTTCGAAATGAAACATCAAACCACCCGCCGCGTCTCCGGATTGGTTGGGAATCAGGGTAAATCCCGGAAAGGCGTCAATTTCTGCAGCCAGCGGGGCCAGCCAGGTGTCCCGCTCCATCATTTCGTCAAAATCCGCGCCCAGGCGCTCACGTTTGAGCGCCATCAATTCGCGATAGACGGCATAGAACAGGGCGGTCAGGGCGGGTGAATCCGGTGTTGTCTCCGCAAACAGATCGTCCAGTCCGGCCGGGTCCAGCTCGCCAGCCCGTGTCACTATCGGGCTTCGGCCCTGATTGGGATGCGCGCCGCCAGTGTAGAAGGAAGACTGACGATCAAGGCTGACAACCTGGTCGTTGGCAAAGCTGATCGATATTTCAGTGTCGCTGAAATACTCGTTCCAGCTCCAGTCCGGAGCGTCCTCGATCCAGCGGCGATGATCATTGACCGCCAGCGCCGCAAACTCTGCCAGGCCCGACAATTCTGCGTCTCGCAGCGCATTCATGATGGCGGGATGGTCTTCCAGGCGGTGATCCAGCCGGATCGTCACGGAATAGACGCCGGGAAGCGTATCTTCGATGACCTCATCCGGCTCTTGCGTTTCCGCTGCTTCCGGCTCAACGCCCGAGCCTTCAGTCTGCGCCAACCCGGCGGACGCGGCGGCAAGCAACAGGGCAAGGGCGAGCGAATATCTCATGACATCAATAGAAGCACAGGCGAGCCGTCTATTCCAGACGCGCCTTCAAAGCAGCCGAAATCGCAAAGGGCGAAAGCGCGGTTAAAAACAGGCTGACCGCGCAGGTCAGGAGCAAGTTGGCGCCAGCCGCCGCATCGCCAATCGCTGCCGCGCGTCCGGCGCTGGCGGTAAACACCATCAGGGGAATGGCCAGGGGTGCTGCGATCAGCGCGATCACCAGCCCACCACGCCGTGCACCCGCCGACAGCGCCGCGGCAATTGCCACAAGAAAGGCCAGCCCCGGAATGGCCGCTGCCAGCGCCAATGCCAGCAGGCCCGCGCCTTCCGCGGGCAATCCAAAGGCGATGCCTCCGCCCAGTCCGACAAGCGGCAACGGCCAGAGCGTCGCAATCGCCGATCCCAGAACCTTCGCAACCGCGATAACGGACATGGGCAGGCCAGAGAGGCCATAAGCCTCAAGCGTACCGTCCGCCACATCTTCCCCGAACAGTTTCTCGGCACCCTGAAGCACTGCCAAAAGGGCCGCAAAACAGATCACGCCCGGTCCGGCCGCCTGCAAGGTTGCTGGAGACTGGCCAATCGCGAGCGGTGCCAGCGTCAGGCTGGCAATGAAGAACGCCGCAGGCGCGGCCGGACCGCCCCCGCCGGCAAATGCCAGACGGGCTTCACGCAAAAAGACAGCCCCCGCTCTCATCGCGTCAGCTCCTGAACGCGCGCGCCGGGCCAATCGAGCGCCTGATGCGTCGCCGCAATCACGAGGCCGCCGCGATTTCGATGCGATGTAACGGCAGCAGATAATCTGTCCCGTCCATCAGAATCGAGCGGAGCCGCCGGTTCATCCAGCAACCAGACCGACCGGTTTTGAACCTGAATACGCGCCAGCGCAGAGCGGCGCTTCTGTCCCTGAGACAGGCGGCGCGCGGGCCGGTCGGCCAGAGCCTTCAGGCCCATCTGCTCCATGGCCGCCGGTACCGCGTCTTCAAGACCGGACAAGGCCGACCAGAATTGAAGGGATTGCCGCGGACTTTCATCCGGCTTGAGCGCATTGTCATGTCCCAGAAATGCGCAGACAGCCGGAGCGGCTTTGATTGCGGTCTGGCCACCATAGAATATCTGCCCGGATGCGGGCCGAAGCACGCCCGATAACGCGCGCAGAAATGTGGTTTTACCCACACCATTTCGCCCGAGCAGAACCAGTGCCTCGCCGGGTTCGACATTCAAGGACAGGCCGGAAATCAACCGGATACCCCCGCGTTCGAGCGTTACATCCGTCACGGAAAGCGGAATTGGATCAAAGGCGGGCCATGTCATTCGCTGCGATTTCACCCGACCTGACCTCGGGGTCAAGGCAGATTGGCTAACAGACCGCATTGCAGCGGGACGCGGCGAGGTCTAAAACGCCCGCAAACACAAATGCTCCCGTTCGCGAATATCGCTCGCGTTCCAACCGATAAGGATGCTCTCCATGGCTTCACTCGACAGCTTCAATTGCCGCCGCGAACTCGACGTAGACGGAAAGACCTATGTGTATTTCGATCTGAAAGAAGCCGAGCGCAATGGACTGGAAGGTGCGTCGAGACTGCCCGCTTCGTTGAAGGTGTTGCTGGAAAACCTTTTGCGCAACGAAGACGGAACGACGGTCACAAAGTCTGACATCGAGGCGATGGCCAACTGGATCAAGGAGCGCAAATCCACAACGGAGATTGCCTATCGCCCCGCGCGGGTCCTGATGCAGGATTTCACAGGTGTGCCGGCTGTCGTTGATCTGGCCGCCATGCGCGATGCTGTGAAGGAACTCGGTGGCGATCCCGAGAATATCAATCCGCTGGTGCCGGTCGATCTCGTGATCGATCACTCGCTGATGGTGGATTCGTTTGGCACGGCAGGCGCGTTCAAGAACAATGTGGAGCGCGAATACGAGCGCAATGGCGAGCGCTATGAATTCCTGAAATGGGGCTCCAGCGCGTTTGACAATTTCCGCGTCGTCCCGCCGGGCACCGGTATCTGCCATCAGGTCAATCTGGAGTATCTGGCACAGACCGTCTGGACCAAGGAAGAAGGCGGTGAAACCATCGCCTATCCAGACACACTGGTCGGCACTGACAGTCACACTACCATGGTCAACGGCATGGCTGACCTATCTCGCCGATACCGGTCGCGACCCGGAGCGAGTCAAGCTGGTTGAAGCCTATGCAAAGGCCCAGGGCCTCTTCCGTCCGGAATACACAGAAGACCCTGTTTTCACCGACACGCTGGAGCTGGATCTTTCCGAAGTTGTGCCATCACTCGCCGGGCCGAAGCGGCCTCAGGACCGCGTCGCACTGGACGGCGCATCAGATGCGTTCGCACAAGTGCTGCATGAGGAATTCGACAAATTGTCGGAAGGCCACAAGCGCGCCAAGGTCGAAGGCACCGAATATTCCATCGGCCATGGCGATGTCGTGATTGCGGCCATCACATCCTGCACCAATACGTCCAACCCGTCCGTCATGCTCGGCGCGGGGCTTCTGGCCCGCAACGCCGTAAAGCGTGGCCTGAAGGTGAAGCCGTGGGTCAAAACCTCCCTGGCGCCGGGGTCTCAGGTTGTCACGGACTACCTTGCCAAGGCCGGTTTGCAGGATGATCTCGATGCCCTCGGTTTCCAGCTGGTTGGGTATGGCTGCACCACCTGTATCGGCAATTCGGGGCCGCTGCCGGAGCCGATTTCCAAAGCCATCAAGGAAGCCGATCTGGTCGCCACATCCGTTCTGTCCGGCAATCGCAATTTTGAAGGCCGGATCAGCCCGGACGTGCGCGCCAACTATCTGGCTTCACCGCCTTTGGTTGTGGCCTATGCTATTGCGGGGTCGATGAATGTCGATCTTCTGAACGACCCCATCGGCTATGATGAGGAAAACGAGCCCGTTTTCCTGAAGGAAATCTGGCCGACAACGGCCGAGATCAGTGACGCGGTTCGCTCTGCCGTGACCCCGGACATGTTCGCCAAGCGCTATGCCGACGTCTTCAAGGGCGATGAAATCTGGGCGAATATCGAAGTCACGGGCGGACAGACCTATGACTGGGATATGGGCTCGACCTATATCCAGAACCCGCCCTATTTCGAAGGCATGTCCATGGATGCCACCGCGCCGAAAAGCGTGTCTAATGCCCGCATCCTCGGTTTGTTCGGTGACTCCATCACCACCGACCACATTTCACCCGCCGGCTCGATCAAAGCCGAAAGCCCCGCCGGCACCTATCTGCAGGAGCATCAGGTCGCGCCACGGGACTTCAACTCCTATGGTTCTCGCCGGGGCAACCATCAGGTCATGATGCGCGGCACCTTTGCCAATATCCGGATCAAGAACCGGATGTTTGACGGGCTTGAAGGCGGCTACACGAAGAAATGGCCGGAAGGCGAAAAGGCCGACATCTATTCGGCAGCCATGGATTACAAAAAGGACGACACACCGCTCGTCGTCATTGGCGGCAAGGAATATGGCACGGGCTCATCGCGCGACTGGGCGGCCAAAGGCACGCGTCTGCTGGGCGTTCAGGCGGTGATTGCGCAAAGTTTCGAACGTATTCACCGCTCCAATCTGATCGGCATGGGGGTGTTGCCCCTGCAGTTCGAAAGCACGGGCTGGGAAGAGCTGGGCATGACGGGCGACGAGCAGGTCTCGATTGCGGGCATTGAAACGCTGACGCCTCGCCAGATACTGGTCGTCACCATCACTTTCCCGGATGGCCGGAGCGAGACGGTAAAGGCGCGCGCCCGGATCGATACCGAGAATGAGCTGGAATACTACCGCAATGGCGGCATTCTCCACTACGTGCTGCGGCGCCTGGCCGTCGCCTGATATCGTTCGGGGCGCGGCCATGGTCGCGCCCCGTCAAACGCCTCGCGCGTCACAGGGTTGTGATTCGCCGCCCGCCGACGGGAGCACTATCTAGAAACCTATGTTCAACGCGCTGATCAGTCTCGTATTTGCCGGCCTGCTTGCCGGCCCGGCTCATGAGCCGACGAGTGCGCCGCCGCGTCCGGTACTGATCGAACTCTATACCAGCCAGGGCTGCCCGCTTTGCCCCGCCGCCAACGAATATCTCGGGCGGCTGGATGAGCGCGCGGATGTTATCGCCCTCAGCTTCAGCGTGGATTACTGGGATATCTATGGTTGGCAGGACACATATGCCCGCCCGGAATTTGTTGAGCGTCAACGCGACTACAAGACCCGGATGGATCTGGCGCGCATCTACACGCCGCAATTCGTGATCGACGGCACCACGGAAGCGGGTGGCTCCCAGCCCGAGGGCATTCTTGCTCAAATTGCGAACCGGCAGCTCACCATGACCGGATCGGTAGAAATCAACGTTCAGCATCATGGCGAAGGCAATTTCACCATCGATATTGATGGCTCGGTGCCCTCGCAAGACCCGGCCACGATTTACCTGGCGGCCTACGTGCCGGGCTGGCGAACAGTGAATGTGGAAGGCGGCAACAATGCCGGACGTGAAATCCGGGTCTACAATCCCGTTACGGCCATTTTTGAACTGGGACAATGGCAGCAGGGCGAAGATAGCTACGGAGCCGCTTTGCCCGAGGGCCTGGCTGGTGTCTTCTTTGTTCAGGGCGGTAATGGCGGCCCGATCTATGGAGCTGCGGATTTCCGCCGTTCAATGACGAATTGATCGATTTTCCGTTCAGCGATCTTCCGGTTTCACGCACCACGGCGGATTGATCCGGTTTTCTCCGGCATGATAGAGCTTCCAGCGATGCCCGTCCGGGTCGCGGAATTCAGCCTCGCGCCACAAATAGCTCTGATCTATTGCCTCGGTGTCGAAAATGATGCCCGCCGCTTCCAATCGTACCTTGTCAGCGTCGACATCATCGGTCTCCAGATAGAGCGTCGCGCCCGAACCGGCGATATCGTCGGCAATGTGCAATGAAAACGTGGTGTCACCATCCGGCGCAAGGAAGCGGGTGTAGTGCGGGCTATCGACGAGGAGCCGGAAACCCAGCTTCAGATAAAAAGCCCTGGAAACTTCGATGTCCGTGACATCAAGCGTGACCTGGTTCAGCTGCATGACTATTCGGCCCGGTTATAGGTCAGTTCGAAATAGGGCGACCATGTCTCGCCGCGATCCGTGGTCAGATCAACCTCAAAAACGAAACGGTCCTCATCGACAAATGTCCAGCTCAAACGAAAGTGCATTTCGCCTGTCGGCCCGGCCGGAAAATAGGTATCGGCGCGCAAATTGGTGACGGACAACCGGCCGACATCATCCAAATGCCCCTCATAGACATCCAGAAGGCCATAGGATTCATCCACCGCCGCGACGCGATAGACCTCGCGGAAAACGTCCCAGCTGATAAGGGTCGTCAGCCCGGACACTTCACTGCCGAAATCGACGGTGGAGCGTTCGATATAGGCGCGGCCATCATAAAGACTTTCGATTGTCGCCGGTTGATCGGACGTCTCGACCCAGCCGTCCGGGGTCATCATCCGGCCGGACACCGTCCAGTCGCCTTCATGGTTATCAAGAAAATCCAGAGCTGCGCTGGAATTCTGTGCACTGGCACCGGGCGTGACCGTCAGGCACAAGGCGGTCAGGCAGGCGAGAATGGCGTATTTCATGTGATCCGTCTCCAATTCGCAGGGAGATCAGCCTTACCGGGAGCACGATCAGTGCTCAACTTGCGGTCCGGTTAGAAGAGTCACGATTCAGTTATCCGGTAATTCGCTGACCTGTACAGCCAGCCCCGACAAGGGCCGGATCAAGCGGTCCACCGTCAGATCGCTCAATGCAAAAGCCCAACCGTCCGCGCGCTCGTTCAATGCCACAGCCGCCTGGCGGGCTGAATCGCTGTGGGCCACCGCAAGTATCCGCGCCCAATACTGTCCCTCGGTCTCATAGATGAAAAGCGTGATTTCGAGACCATTCACCGTCGAGATACGATGTTCCGCAACATGCGGACCGCGCATTGCAGCGATCGGACGAACATCGCGAAAACGTATCCGCCCGAGAACGGTCGCAACGCCATCTCCAGCCCCCGGAGAGACCAGTTCCCATCCCCGCGGCGACACGAGATTGAAGGCCTCGGAGCTCAGGGACGGGCGTAGCAGGCAATACCCGGCCCCGTCCTCGGGAAGGACGCAGGCCTCGCGAATGGCCGATCTCTCCTGCGACAGAAAATCCAGCTGCATCCACTGTGTGACATCGGCAAAATCCGGCAGATAGCCGCGCGTCAGCCAGCTTGTCACTTCGTCATAACGCCGGACATAGACATGCCCATCGGCACGGCTATCGCCGATAAGGAGATTGGCCAGCTCCCGGTCATTATTGTCGAGCATAACAATATGTGTGGCATTGCCGCCGCTTTCCGGCGCGCCCAGCGACAATCGCGCATAACCGCTCAGCGTCCGCGTCCGCTCTCCGACCGGTTCCAGCGAAGCGATGCCCGTAATCAGCCGGTCTGCGAGTTCGGCATCGGCCGCGTATCCATCATGAGACACCAGCGCCCAGCCTTCGAGGGTCCGGCGGAGCTGGAAGCTTTCATCCGCCGTCACGACGGAAATTTCCGCCACGGTGTCGGGAGCTGCGACGAGTCGGGGCGATAAACTCTCGGGCGGAGACCGTAAAACCGTTTGGGT